>CAWIKK010000002.1:0-218712 GCA_963836805.1 uncultured Gammaproteobacteria bacterium | reverse complement strand
GGTGGGATGGGCCGGTATTTGTGCGAAAATTTGCCCAACGAGACGCGCCAATGGTGGCCGCCGTTGCCGGTTAGGATCGCATCGCCGGGATGCGCGTGCACCGCTCCTTCGGGCGTGCGCACGATGCACTCTTCCTGGGTGAAGCGAACCTCTACCTCGCGTTCGAGCTTTCTGGCTTCCACATGCTGGGGATGACGCAAAACTTCAGCGGAAAATCCGCTCTTTCCGCTACAGCGAAATATCAACGCAGGGCATCCTTTGTTATTTTCTGAGCGCATGAATGATACACAACAAGTAACCGGCGGTTGGCAGGAATCGGATGATTGCCGTTTGTGGCTGCCCAAACGATTCGCCGTCGGAGTGCCGCTCAGTTCTTCGCGATCTCGATCGGCCAACCCCTAGCCGGATTCGATCTTGTGGAGCGCCGCGTAATTGCGCTGATTGAGCGGCACGGCGACGTTCAACAGGCAGTTGTAGTACACCAGAGCCTCGCCCGCGATGCTGCGCGGCAGGCGAGACTGCGGCTCACTTCTTCTGTTCCTCCAGCGGATACGTGCGTGCCGGCTCGGCGGTGGGCGCGACGCCCGGCGGCTGACCGGCTGTAGCGGGTGCGTCCGCTTGCGCAACAGGCGACGTACGCGGCGCCGTGCGGGTGGCCTGGGCCAGCCGCTCGAGGAACCGCTGCGCTGCAGAGGGCGGCGCGGGCGCCTCCCCGGAAATTATCTCCGACGCCGTCACGCCGCTCTTATGATAGAGCGACGCATTCGCCGAACGGTCGATGGAGATTGCGCTGCCATCCAACGCAACGCCGCCGAATAACCCGCGCGTGCGTGCGTAGGAATAAATTTCTGCGTTGAAACTCATGTCCGTGGCAGCCGATCCTTGCCGGCCGACCGGACCGGCTGCCACCGAGGCGTCGGCGCCCAAGGTGAGTTTGCCGCCGGCGATGCCCTCAATGCCGGTCTTGGTAGTGAATACCAGGATGATATCGGAGGACTGCGCGCCTGCCTGAAATCCCCAGCTTCCGCCGGTCAGAGAAATGAAAACCGGATTGCTCCACGGCGAAGTCAATTTGTCGCGCACTGACAGAATGCCGTTGCCATGGCGTCCGCCGAAAATGAAGGCCACCGTGGTGACATCGGGTATCACGGCAATGCCGTAGGCATGGGCGAGCAGGGTATCCGGCAGCCGCACGTCCGGCATGGCTCTGATCTCTTCGAGAACTTCGGTTGCCGTGAGCAAGCGGCCCTCTTCGCGTGCTCCGGCCGCTGCGACGTTTACAATCACGGCGGCGCACAGGGCCGCAAGCAACGCCGCGCCGAGGTGTTTTCTATTTGGCATCAAGGAACCCTCCAATAATGCGGCTAGTTTACCGCAAGACGGAGGTGGGGGCCTGCTTCAGTTCGGCCAGTACTCGCGCGGCATCGGCTTCACGATGATGGCTGCGATAATATTCGGCGAGGCGTTTGCTGGCGAGCAGGACTTCAGGATGCACAGGGCCGACCGTCTTCAAGAGTGTTGATCGCGCCGAGATCAACATCGGTTCGCCTTCCGCGGCATTATTTTCGGCGATCAACAGCCAACCCAAGCTCGCTTCGGTGCGTGCCGCGCGCCAATCGCCGGGACCGGCCGAGCCCAAATCAATGTCCCAGGCCGCGCGCAGTTCGGTTTCGGCCTCCGTCAATTGTCCGCGGCGCAACAGTATTTCACCGAGCAGGTGTCGCGTAGCGGCTACATACAAGTGTCGGGCGGGCAGCGACTTCTCGTAAATCTCGAGCACTTGGCGCGCGGTAGTCTCCGCCATATCCAGGTTGCCGTTGTCCAGATAGAGTTTGGCCACCGCGTCCAGGAAGTAGCCAACCTGGTAGTGATTTGGGTCCAGGCGCTCGGAGATGATGCGCAATGCATCTTTGGTCATGTTCATGGCGCGCACCGGATCGCCCTCGCGCTCGTAAACCGTACCGAGATTGGCTTCAATGGAGGCCACGCGTTGATTGTCGATGCCGAAGTCGCCGCGCTCGATTTGCATCGCCTCATTGAGCATCTGTTCTGCGTCGCTGTATTTTCCTTGCTGCATGAGCAGGTAGCCAAGATTGGCCATGGCCGCGGCGTAGTCGGGATGATTGCGGCCGACGGTCGCGCCCAGCAAGTTCATCGAATCGCGCGCCAATTGTTCGGCATTGGCGAAATTGCCCGACCATTGCGCCGCGCCCGAAAGGGCGCCCAGGGTCGAGGCAATCCCCAGGCGCTGATCGCCCGGGACGCTACGATAAATGGACAAAGCCTCGGTAAACAGCTTCCTCGCCAACTCCGGGTCGCTTTTGGCGTTGAGCGAGAAATGGCCGTACTGAAATAAAATGTCCGCCGTCTCCACCGAAGGCGGCGCGCCGCCCGCCTTGCACAGAGCGACGGCCTCTTTAATATTCGCCTCGGCCCCCGCCAGGCGGCCGGCGTCGTTCAGTGCTTGCGCCAAATTGGCCAGCGCTGCCGCCAGCCGGGCGTTGTCGAGCGGCCTGGCGTCGCGGCGAATAGCCACCGCCTGCTCGAACAGCGGTATGGCGCGGTCGTTGGATCCCTGTCTGCGATAGGCAAGACCGATGCTCTCCAGCAGCTGCGCGCGCACTTCCGGCTGCAGGTTCAAGTTGCCTTTGATCTTCTCGGCACCTTGATCCAGCAGGTCTTTGGCAGTCGGCACGCGGCCCTGCGCGGTGAACGGGTCGGCTTGCGAGAAGACATCGACCATAAAAGCGGAGACCTGCTGCGCCCGGTCGCGCTCGAGCGCAGTGGCGTCGCGCGCCAGCAGGATGCGGTGATTTTCCCAGAGCGTCACGCCGGCGATCAGCGCCAGGCCGACAAACGCGGCCGCGGTTGCGACTGCGGCGAGCAAATTCCGCCGTAAAAACTTGGCGGCGTTGTAGCGCCAATCGCCCTGGCGCGCATGCACCGATTCACCGAGCAGGTGCCTGCGCAGGTCGTCGGCAAGCGCCTCGACCGAGGTGTAGCGCCTGTCGGGCTCCTTGCGCATCGCCATGCCGACGATCGCATCCAAATCGCCGCTCAAGCGCGCGCGCAGGCGCTGCGGCGAAAGCCCGCGCCGGTCCGAAATGCGGCTGCGGATGCTGTCGCTTTCGCCCTTGAGCTTGGCCACCACCGCGTGGCTCGGACGTGCCGGATCATCCATGCAGATGGCGCGCTCCAGCTGCAGCTGGCTGTAGCTGAGCAGACGGTAGGGCGAGCGGCCAGTCAATAGCTGATAGAGCAGTACGCCGAGCGCGTAGACATCTGTTGCGGTGGTGATCGGCCGGCCGAGAACTTGTTCCGGCGCGGCGTTTTCCGGTGTGAGTATGCGTTCCTGCAGGCGCGTGACCGGCAGAGTATGCGACAAATTTTCCGGCGCGAGCAATTTGGCGATGCCAAAATCGAGCAGCTTGGGATTACCCTCATCGGTTACGAAGATATTGGACGCTTTGATGTCCCGGTGCACCACCAGGTTGCGATGCGCGTAATGAACCGCGGCGCAAACCGAGATGAACAGCTCCAGGCGCTCGCGGATGAAGAGGGTGCGGCTGTCGCAGTAGCTGTCGATGGATTCGCCGTCGACATATTCCATGACCAGGTACGGTGTGCCGTCCTCGAGGTCGCCGCTGTCGATGAGACGCGCGATCGAGCCATGATCGAGGGTTGCAAGAATATGGCGCTCGCTGTGCAGGCGGCTGCGCAGCCGCGGATGGACTGTCGCATGCTGCAGCACCTTGATTGCGACCACCCGGTTGTACTGCGAATCGTCGCGCTCGCCGCGATACACGACGCTCATGCCGCCGTGGCCGAGGATCGAAACCACCCGATAGGGACCGACGCGCGTTCCAAGCAGGCGATCGCGGTGATCTTCCAGCAAGGATTCGGCAGCCGCACCGACGGCGTGCAGCAGCGGATCCTCCTTGCTGCCATCCAGTGCCAGCAGCGATTGCACCGAGGAACGCAGATCCGAATCGCCGCCGCAACAGTGATCCAGCTGCGCCAGCCGTTCGGCGCCATCCATGTCCGCGACCTGCTCGAACACGGATTTTATTTGCTGCCAGCGGGCGCGGGGGGTCATCCGATCAGGCCCCGATTTCGTTGAGCAGCCACGCCTTTGCGAGCCGGATGTCGCGATGCACGGTGGCCGCGGAAGAGCCGACGGCGGCGGCGATTTCGTCGTAGGTCATGCCGCCGAAATAATGCAGCTCGATGACCTGCGCCAGCCGCGGTTCAAGCTGCAGCAGGCCCTCCAGCGCATCATCGAGCGCCACCACGCCGACATCGATGGGCAGCGATATTTCGCCGAGTTCCACGCCGGTATGCTCGCGCACGCCGGCGTCGCGCTTGACCCGCGAGCGCGACTTCGCATGATCCACGAGAACCCGCCGCATCAGGCGCGATGCCAGTGCAAAAAAATGCTGCCGGTCCTGTAGATCGACGTTGGCCTGCACCAAACGCAGGAATGCTTCGTGTACCACCGCAGTTGCCTGCAAGGTATGGCCGCCGCGCTCACTGCGCATGTGGCTGCGCGCCAAACGGCGCAATTCGTCGTAGACCAGGGGGGTTAGGCGATCCAAAGCCTCAGGCTGGCCGGTCCGCCATTCGCTCAGCAACTGCGTGAAATTCGCCGGCACTTCCATCGTCATTTATCGGCAACCATAGACGATTTTTGCTCTCCCCCGCCGATAGGGCTTTTCCCTAAGCATACATTGTTATGCATTGTGAGGGGAATTGCGTGAATTTGTCGCTTACCCATATAGGCCACGCGTGCCGATGGGTCGCGGTCCTGTTACCAACTCTACTCCGGAGCAAACATAATGAAGTTCAGTCTAGCCGCTTTGATCACCGCCTGCGCAGTCGCCAGTTCCGCTTTTGCCTCTTTCGACATTCCGCCGACCATTCCCCCGCATTTGGCAGCCATCGTGACTGGTCGGCTCTTTCGACATTCCGCCGACCATTCCCCCGCATTTCGCCGCGGTGTCGATCGCTTCGCAGCAAAATGCCTAACTGAGGACATCGAGCCATGCATCGTCGAAGAATTACGGTGGCAGTTGCGGCTGTATTTGCGATCGGTGCCGCGTTTGCAGCGCAACCCACGTCGTTGCGTGCTGACTGGGGTCCCGGTCTGATTCAGCAGCGTTCGCCGTGGATACCGGGCTCGAACAGCCCGATGTCGGCACACGAACCGCTCGCGTCACCGCTAGCTCCGCCACGATAGGCCGGAACAGACTCACCGGACGAGGCTCCGCAAAGAGCCTCGTCCGGCCGCGCGTGCGTTAGACTCCACGCAAATGAGCCCCAGTCCCCCGCCCGATATCGCCGTTATCGCGCACCGCGGTGCCAGCGGCGAGCGGCCGGAGCACACGCTGGAATCCTACCGTCTCGCGATTGAGGAGGGCGCGGACTACATCGAACCGGATCTTTGCATGACCCGCGACGGCGTGCTGATTGCACGCCATGAGAACGAAATCGGCGGCACCACCGATGTCGCGCGGCATCCTGAGTTTGCCGGGCGCCGCCGCACTCAGACGATCGACGGCGAAACCATGAGCGGATGGTTCACCGAGGATTTCACGCTCTCGGAAATCAAGCGGCTTCGTGCGCGCGAACGGCTCGGGGAATTGCGGCCGCAAAACTGCCGCTACGACGGGCGCTTCGACGTGCCGACGTTCGATGAGATCATGCAGCTGATCATGCGGGCCAATCGACAGGCGGGCGGCGGTCGGCAGATAGGCGTGTATCCGGAAACCAAGCATCCGGCGCACTTTGCGGCAATCGGGCTGCCGCTGGAACTGGCGCTGCTGGATACCTTGCAGCGTTACCGCTATGCCGCCGCCGGTTCACCCGTATTCATTCAATCCTTCGACGCGGGCAATTTACGGCAGCTTCGCACCATGACCCGATTGCCCCTGGTTCAGTTGTCGGAGCGCGAGTTGGGCGATTTTGCCGAGATTGCCCGGTATGCCGATGCGATCGGCATCGCCAAGGCGTTGGCGACTGCCCCCGCCATACGCGCGGCGCACGCCGCAAATTTGAAAGTGCACGTCTGGACGTTTCGCGCGGAGAACGAGTTCTTGCCCGATGATCTTAAAGCGGCCGGCGGTCCCGGGGTGCACGGCAATCTCGAAGCGGAGGTTGAGCGCTATTTGCGGCTCGGCATCGACGGCTTCTTCGTTGATTTTCCGGCCGTCGGCGTGCGCGTGCGCAACGCCTATATTTCCGCGCTCCAGCCGCTGCACCAGCCTTTGACGGAAACCAGCTTGCCCGGGAATAAACTACAGGGCCGATAATTTGCGCCGGCCGCGCCCTGCAGCAGCAGACAGTTGTCGCAATTGGAGTCCTTGACGTAGCCCGGATACTTCTTCGCATCCACCTGGCTGGCGTTCTCCACATATCCGAGCTTGACTGCGGCGGGATCTTTAACGTCGAGATGCGGCGTTTCGGCGCCCGTTGAACGGCGGCTCGCCAGAACCGAGGCGGCCGCCGTTGCCGCCAGCAAATTCTTCAGCAGCGTTCTGCGGCCGAGCGGCACGCTCGTGGCTTTGGGATGGCTCATGAATACCTTCCTGGTCGGCTAGAAATACACCGACACGAAAATTTGAAATACGTTTGCGTTGAATTGATACAGCGGCTCCTCGCCGGGAGCATACTGCGGAACCCCGAAATCCTTGATATTGCGGAAGTCCGAATAATTGAAGCGTATTCGGCTGGCGTCCAAAGTCACCGTGCCGCGCTTGAAGACCTTCCAGCCCTCGGGCCAGAACGCATAGGTGACCTTTGCGCCGATGGTCGAATTGTCCAGGGCAGCCAGATTCTGATCGCGCGCCGTGAAATTCTGCGAGCCGGCGAAGGGGAACAAATCGCTGTAGAAAGTTGCCGCAGTCTGCTTGTAGTAACGCAGCCGCCCTTCAAATATCCAGCGATTGCTGACGGGGTGGGTGTAATCCAATTCGTAGGTATTGCCGCGCACGCCCCAGGTATCGGTGTAAAAACGGTACAAGGCCGTCACCGCTGCGCGGTAGGGCAGATAGTACTTGCCCTGCAGCTGCACCGCCGTGCTGGTGTGGGTATCCGGATAGACTTGACTCGCCAGGCTGTAGCCCTTGGGGTTGGTCGGATCGAGATAGCGGATCGAGCGGTATGGATTCGCCAGGTATCCCGCATCCGTTATCACCTGAAGATTCAGGTCCGCAATGAAATTCTTGGTGATGATCTGCGACACGCCGCCGCTGTAGGCCCGCGTCAGTGCATGCCCCAGCCATGCAACGTTGGGATCGTTGGCGGTGCCGTTGTTTTCGCCGACCTTGTTCTGAGTATTCGCGAAGCCCAGACTCACCGTGGTCAAATCGCCGAACATGTCCTGACTCAGCGAAATGCTCGCGGTGTCCGAAATATAGTCGCGCTCGACGCTCGATGTGTAGGATGCGGTATAGGTGGTCTTGTCGCGCAAGTACTCGATGGTGCCGCTCTTTTGCTTGCGTTCATCCTTGATGACGCTGGCCTGGCTCAACACGTCGACCGACGCACCGCTCACCTTGTCGATGAAATAGTTGGCTTCGACTGCGAAGTTTTCAGTGATCTTGGCGCGCGCGGTGGCTGAATAGCCGGTGATGTCCATGCCGCCGCCGCTGTACTTGCTCCAAAATACGTCGGCGCGATTGTCAGGCAGCACATCCGCGCTCGTGCTGCGAACCAGCAGCAGAGCAGCGATCACTGTTGCGCGAGCGAAGTTGTGCCTGTGCGTCATGCGTGCCTATGCGTCGGGCGCAGCGTCAATTGCAGCCGCAGCCGCCGCCCGCGCCGCCGGTGGCGCCGCGCGAGCCTTCCCGGGATTCGCGAATGTGGTCCATATAAGCGCTGGAGATCGCGTCGCGGTCCCAGGCCATGATTGGATCCGCCAAACGGTCGCGCTCATAGGGTTTCACCCACGGTTGAATGCTGCAGGCGCTGGACAACAGCACTGCACACAGGACGGTTCCCGAGATCACGATCTGACGACAGCGCATGGCTACTCCCGGATGAGTTGACGGATTCGATCCTGATAGTCGTTTTCGTCGCCGGGCTTGTAGCCGCGGTGGATGTAGCGAATCTGACCCTTGCGGTCGATGATGACCGAACTGGGCATTTCATCGACGTGATAGGCCTTGCTCACCTGGTTCGCAGGATCGAGCAGCACCGGGAAGCTGACCGGCTTGCGCTCCAGCAATTGCTTGACGGGTGGCGCCTCCTTGTCGACGTTGACGCCGATGAGCGTGAACCCCGCCGGCTTGTACTTTTTGTACATCTGATCGAGCAACGGCATTTCCTGCTGACAGGGCCCGCACCAAGTCGCCCAGAAATTCACCATGACAACCTGGCCCTTATACGCGCTCAAGCCGCTCGGCTGGCCGGCCAACGTGGTCAGCGTGAAGGCGGGCGCGGGGCCGGAGGCATCGCCGCCTGCCGCGAACGCCGTCGAGGCGACGACAATGGCCGCCATCGCACAGCGCTTTAACAAAGATGAAGTGCTCAACATGAATCTTTACTCCTCATCAAAAGAAAACGGTTAATCCAAGGGTGGCTTCGATGTTGTCGACATTCTTGGTGCGCCCGGTCAGGTTGGTCTCGAAAATGTGGTCTCTTACGTCCACGTGGACCGCCAGCCAGTCGGTTATCAGAAGCCGTTCACCCACTCCAAAGTTCAGCGCGAACTGATCCTTATCGGCAAATTTCACATCGCCCATGCCGACCGTGACGTACAGGGCCGAATTGAACGCGCGCCCTCGTCCGAGAAAGATCTCGCCGGGAAGAACGTTGTAGCCTACGTCCAGGTCGTAATACGTGAAGCGTCTCCCAGAGTCGCTGACCACCGTGATGTCCGGAAAAACATCCTCAAGACTGGTGGTTCCGGCCTTGGATCGCGCCAGAAAACCCTCCAGGAAAATGTCCTCGGAAACGTGATACGCCGCGCGCACCCCATAGAGCGGATTGGTGCCGAAATCCTGAATGCTGAGCGCGCCGTAATAGGCGCCGAGCTCGAAGTCCTTGGCCTTGATGCGCGGCGTTTTCACGACGCGCCGCGTGACCTGAGGCTCGACGATGGACGGCTCGCCCTGCGGCTGATCGACGATGATTTCCGCCGGAGCCTTGTTGCCACGGTGAAACCAGCTACAGCCGGAGAGCAACGCGACGGCTAGAAGAATACAGCTAAGCCGAATTTCCATTCTTCCAAATCCTCATACACATTCAGGTCGTTGAAGACGACATAGTGGCGCCAATCGACGCGCCACAAAAATCGCCGGGTGATAAAGCCGCGTGCGCCCAAGGAGACGTACGCCATCTCGTTGCTCGCTTGCAGCGGCGCAGGCGGAACCTTGTCCTGCACATATTGATAAGCGGTGCCGAGGCCGGCCGTCGGTGAGAACCACTTCCACTCCGGTATGAAGGTGTGCCGCAGGCCGATCGACGCAACATAGCGGTTATCGAGCGTGCCGAAGGCTTGCTGAACGGCGAATTCGACGTCGAGGCTGTTGGTCAGGCTGAAATCTGCGTAAGTTGTGACCAGGTTCTCACGGTTGAAGACGCCATACCCGGCGCCGAGTTCCCAGCGGTGCGAGGTAAATTCAGGATACGGCGGTATGGGCGCGGGCTCGCCCGACTCCAGCAACGTGCGCGCCAGATCCGCGCGCCGCACCCAGCCTTCATCGCCGTGCAGCGCACGCACCTTGAACCAGTCGGTGCGGCTGTAAAGCACGGTGAGCAGCTCGTCGCGCCCGATGACGTAGACCACGGGAAATCCGCGTCCCGGCCCGGAATGCATCTCGATGAACGGATCGGCGACGACCAGCACCAGATTCTTTGCCGCCGCATTCGCAAGACCACCATGTAACGCCTGCACCAACAGCACCAGCGCGAGCAGACGACGCATCAGGTCAGTTCGCTACGGGCGCAACAAACGGATCATTGTAGAACTGCGCGCCGATATCCAGCCATTCGGCGATCAAGCGCAACTCCGCGGGAGACAAATAGCCGGTGTGATCGAGTACAGGGTCATGAAAACTACCGTCAAACATCCTAAAGAAAGCCGTCGAATTCGCAGCGCTGCCCGCCGACATCGGCGGCGCCAGCGACACCGGCACCATAATGGTCGTCGGCTGGCCGGTCACCGGGTCCGGCGGTCCGGGCGCCGGCACCAACAGATCCTGCAGCACGCCCATATTAAGCGTCTGTGCATTATGTGCAAACAGAAGTTGCTCATACGAGGTGACGACCGTGGTGTCGACGTTCGATGCCGTGGCGTTCAAATCCAGCTGACCCTGGGGCACTTGCACCATCGCCATCGCGTTGACGGGGTCGTGGCAGACCGAGCAGGTTGTCGAAGTCATCGCCACGCCGTTGACCGTATTGGTGCGGCTCGCCTTCTCCCAGATCGATTGCAGGAACAGATTGGTGGTCGCGACGCCGGTGAGAGTTACGGCATAGTGGATGGTGCTGCGGCATTGCGCGCTCCACGTCGCGCAATTCGCGTTGGTCGGCGCCGTCGGCGTGGCGTCCGCATAGGTATACGCGAACGGTGCATCCGCTTGCGGCGGCGTCGTGCCCACCGTCCAGATGCCGTCGTAGATCACGTCCGTGCTCAATATCTGTGAGCACGGCGTAGTGGCGCCGCTCGGTGTGAGGCCATTCGCGGTACACGTGCTTAGAGCGAGAGTTTGCGCCATGGTGGCACCCGCATTGGTCAACGCGATCGCCGGATTGGTGTTTGGGAACGGCGAGCCGGTGGCCGGCGCACCCGGATTGACCGGATTGGTCAATCCCGCACGGCCGTGCGAGGTCTTGTTGGCCGCCGTATGGCAGCCGTTGCAGGTCTTTGTCTCTCCCGGCACGAGTTGCAGCCAGCTTGTGTGCTGCGCCGTGATCCGCTTGGCATTCACGTCGACGATGTCGATGGTGAAGGGAACATTGGCGGGCACTTGCACTTGAACCGATCCATCGGGTTGGATGGGCGCATACCCTAGGATCTCGCGCATGCCCATGCCTGCGGGGCCAAATGCGGAGTTATTGATCTTGCGTACCGTCTTGCCCGGAATCTCGACCGCTTTTTCGATGCGGATGAACCGGTACGGGCGCGAATAAAAGCCGGCCTGGCCGGGATCCGAGACGCCGGCAATATTGGGCGTGGCCGTGTCCACGCCATCGACGTCGTACACACTGCTGATATCGAGCAGCCCGACGCCGGCGTTTGCCATGGTCGTGGCTTGGCCAGGGGCGGGCGCCGCGTCAACCAACGTGACCGGCGCGGGTTTGCGCGGCTGCAAAATGACCGGTTCCACGACCATGGTGCCCACATCGGCGCTCAACACCGGGCCCAAGGTTCCCTTGTCCAGGTCATAGATCCATAACGTGTACTGCGGCGGGGCGAGCGTCACGTTGGCGCCCGAGGTGTTTGCCGACGTGCAAAGGTTGGTGGCATTCGGCGTCACGGTGGTGTCGAGCACCAGGCAAGGAGACCAGCTCACGAGCATGCGATTGGTGCCGTCATACAACGGGAATACGGATGCAAATCTGCCGCCCAAGGACGGCATCTTCGCGTCGGTGGTGACCCCCAGATTGGTAATGCTGGTTTGCGCCGTACCGGGAGCCCCCGCCGGCGAAGCGGGTTGATGTATCTCGACGAAACCCGCGGCATTGATCTGCACAATGTCGCCGCCGAGTTGCGTGCCGAGGAAAGGCCGCACGATGGCGACCAGCGTGCCGTTGGCAAGTTCGCGTGCGTTCAGGAACTGAATGACATTGTCGTTGGTTCCGGCAATGTTGGCGCCCGTGGCGTGGCTGTTCGCTCCATAGAAGAGTTCCAGCCCGGTGCCGTTCGGGTTGGCGCGATACAAGCTGATCTGATCGCCGTTGGTGGCTTCCCAGCGCGAGAACACCAGCTGACCGTTGCCCAAAACAGACGGGGCGAAATCGTGATTCGTGTTGAAGCTGATCTGATGCATGCTGGTGCCGTCGCCATCCATGACATGCAGCAGGAATATCGACTGACTGCGATCGTCGGTCTGCGCCGCGTACTGCGGACGGCCCTCATCGAGCAGAATCGACTGGGTTGCCAGCTGGCGCGTGGAGGCGAATACGATTCTGCCGTCCGGCAGATAGCGCGCGCCCACATCGTGTCCGGCGGTGATGCTGTCGTTGGTCAGCTGCGTGACCGTCTGCGTCGTGGCATCGTAAGTATAGATGTGCCAATTCGGTTGCGTGACGTCGGTATTCGGCTTTTTCGGATTCAAGGGAAGCCGCAGCGAAAATACGATCCTGGTCCCGTCGGGCGACACGTCGAGATCGCGCACGTCGCCCATTCCCTTGGTGATCGACCCCGTGACATTTACTTCCTGGCCGGCCGCATTGGCCTGGCTGCGGATGTACAAATCTCCGCCGGTGATGGAAGTAATGAGATCGCGGACATCGATGTCCTTGGTGAGGACCGGGCGCTTGACGTAGGCGAGGGGAAAATTGGTGATGCCCGGAGTCAGCGTCTGACCGCCGGCAACGCCGGGCGCATGGCCGCTCGACGCGCTGTTGCATCCGAGCACGATCAGCAGCGGCAGCGCGATTGCCGCCAGCTTCAGCAAACCGTGACGCCGTTCACGCCGTGTGAAATTGTTCATAAAAGCCTACCTATACTCATAGTTTCGGTTCAGCGATCCACCGGCACGCGCGCAACCGGCGACATTGAACTTAATCGGTCTCATATGCACATCTTCGTTTGATGCTCATACGCATACTGTTAACGCACTCACAGAAGAACTTGTCCATATCCGTTTCTCTGTGCACGCCGCGCGAGACCGTGCGGGAATCGAGGTCAGGATATAGGTCTGGTATGGGTGCTCGTACTGTCGCGAAACACCGACGTCGTCCGGATGAGACATTACTGACGGGAAGTTGGCTGCGTATATTCGCACCCCAAGTCGAACCCACAACTCACGCGAGTGGATGTGCATATGAAGAACGGGATGGAGAAACCAATGATGCAGAGTGCGCTCGGTACAGCGGCGACGCCAAACCTTGTTGCGCGCGCGGTACGCGCCACCTTCTGTGCCGGCGCCCTGGCGCTGCTCGGTACACACGCGCTGGCAGCGAACCCCAACGCGGACCAAGCCACGCGCATCTACAATCGTATTGCCGGTGTGCCGCCCAGCGCCGCGCAGCTGGCGCAAATGACGGCCACAGACGCCGTGAGCGCCGCGCTCATAGCGACCCAGGATCCGGCCTTCTACAACAACACCATCCGCAATATGGCGGCGCCGTGGACCAACCGCGACCAATCGGTGTTCGTACCTCTTAACGACTACACCGCCACCGTGGTGGGCATGGTGCGCGACGACGTGCCGTTCAACACTCTGCTCAGCGCCGACCTGCTTTACATTGCCGACAGCGCTTCCGGGGTGCCCGCATATTCTTATTCGAACAACGCCATGTACGATGCGATGGACGCCAACAACGTCGATCTCAAGGCGCACCTGGTGTCGAGCACGCAATCAACCCTGACCGGCATTCCCGCGACCGCCACCGCGGGAATCATGACCACGCGCGGTGCAGGCAGCGCGTTCTTCATCAACGGCACGAACCGGGCGATGTTCCGCTTCACCATGATGAACCACCTGTGCAACGACATGCAGCTGGTCATGGATATCACCCGGCCGCCGGATCGGATTCGCCAGGACGTGACCCGCAGCCCCGGCGGCCAGAGCTCGCTGTTCTTGAACAACTGCGTGGGCTGCCACTCCGGCATCGATCCGATGGCCGGAGCGTTCGCCTACTACAATTTCAACAACATCGATCCGACCACGGCGGACACCATGGGCACGGTCGTGTACACGGCCGGTCAGGTGCAGCCGAAGTACTCGATCAACAATACCAACTTTCCGCAAGGCTTCGTCACGATGGACGACTCCTGGAACAACCACTGGCGCGCCGGCCCGAACTCCATATTGGGATGGAGTGCTTCTCTTCCCGGCAGCGGCAACGGTGCCAAATCTCTGGGCTTGGAATTAGAGGGCAGCGCGGCCTTTGCCAGCTGCCAAGTCACGCGGGTGTTCAAGGATGTGTGTCTGCGCGCACCGAACAGCCAGGCTGACTTCACTCAAGTCAACTCGATGATCTCTTCGTTCCAATCGAATGGCTACAAATTGCGGCAGGTCTTCGCTGAAGGCGCCGCCTACTGCATGGGGACCTGAGCATGAACGTTACACGCATCACCGGCTTAGCAGCGCTCGCGGCGTCGTTTGCCCTTAGCGCATGCGGTGGCGCCGGCGCTCCGACGACAACCAATCCGGCTCCCTCGCAAACCGTGCAGGCGGATGCCTACACGGGTCCCCCGGCCGCGACCGCCGATGTGACTGCGTTCCAGGTCAATTTCTGGAACAACGTCCGCGTCCAGAATCGTTGCGGTCAGTGCCACAACGCAACCTCGCCGGCGCAGATGCCGAATTTTGCGCGCAGCGACGATGTGAACCTTGCTTACGCACAGGCCAACACGGTCGTGAATCTGGCGACGCCCTCAACCTCGCTCATCGTTACCAAGGTGAGCGGCGGCCACAATTGCTGGCTCGCCGACAGCAGCGCTTGCGGCCAGATCTTGACCACCTGGATCTCGAACTGGGCGGGCGCCTCGGGCGCCGCGTCCACCACCACGGTGCAGCTGCAGGCCCCGCCGGATCAATCCGTCGGACAGAGCTTGAATTTCCCGGCCGATTCCAGCGCCTTTGCGACCACGGTTTGGCCCGTCACCCACACAAATTGCGTGCGCTGCCATTCCACGACGGCAGATCCGTCCGTTGAGCAGTCTCCTTATCATGCAGATCCGTCGCTCGCGATTGCCTACCCTGCGGCGATCCCGAAAATCGACTTCACGGGCTGCGCGGGCTCAGGCGGCAACAACGGCGGCACCTGCGGCACCAATTCGCGCCTCTATCAGCGCTTGCTGACCGACAACCACAACTGTTGGACCACCTGCGCGAAGGATTCCGCGACGATGCTCGCCGCAATTCAGGCGTTTGCAGCACAGCTGACCCCTTCCAACCTGGATCCAACCTTGGTGACCAGCAAATCGGTCTCCCTGACCCAGGGCACGATTGCAAGCGGTGCGAGCCGCTACGATGCCGATACCATCGCCAAGTATGAGTTCCAGTCGGTGGTCAACAACACCACCTTCGACACCAGCGGTATCGATCCTTCGGCGGACTTGACCATATCGGGCAACGTCACGCTGGCGGGCGGCTGGGGTATCAATGTCGGCGCCGGCGGCAAGGCGCAGGCGACCACTCAGGCGAGCCAGAAGATTTACAACTTCATTCAGGCGACCGGTGAATTCTCGGTCGAGGCCTGGGTGGCGCCCGCGCTGGTGGCAGCCGACAAGTCATACATGGTCAGCTACTCCGGCGGCGACACCACGCGCAACTTCACGCTGGGTCAGACCAACCAGGACTATGACTTCATGCTGCGCAACTCCAATACCGCGCTCACCGGTCTGCCGCAATTGCAGACGCCGAACGCGGCGATGGCGCTGCAGGCTTCCCTGCAGCACGTCGTGCTTACCTACGACGCAGTCAACGGCCGCCAGATCTACGTCAACGGCGCGCTGGTGCCGGTGCCTGATCCGCAGAAAGGCGGCACCATCGCCAACTGGGACAGCACCTTCGCGCTGGTGCTCGGCAACGAAGTGTCGGGCGACCGCTCGTGGCAGGGACTCATCAAGTTCGTGGCCATCCACAGCCGCTCCATGAGTGCGGCGCAGGTGCTGCAGAACTTCAATGCCGGCGTGGGCGAGCGCTACTACGTGCTGTTCAACGTTTCGACGGTGACCGGCGTATCGCAGAGCTACGTCATGTTCACCGTCAGCCAGTACGACAGCTATGGGTACCTGTTCTACCAGCCCACGTTCATCTCGCTGGATCCGACCGTGACGTCCAGCAATCTTCCCAGCATCCCGGTGCAGGGAATACGCATCGGCCTCAACGGCGGTGTGCCGCAGGTAGGCCAGGCCTATATACCGCTGAAGACCACGATCACCCCGGGGAACTACACGTCTCAGGGTGAAGTATTGTCGAGCATCGGTACGGTCATCGGCTTGCAGGGTGGACCTGCGACCGATCAGTTCTTCCTGACCTTCGATGTTCTCGGCGATCACACCAACGTGGTGGTCGAAGCGTCGCCCGTCATGCCGGCGGCCGCGCCGGGCCCGGTGGCGGCCGACATCGGCATCAAGACCTTTGCCCAGATCAATTCGACCCTGTCGGTGCTGACGGGCGTGCCGACGACAGACTCAAGCGTCAGCGCGACGTACTTGGCAGTGCAGCAGCAGTTGCCGGCGACTCCGACGATCGAGGCTTTCTCATCGGCGAATCAGGTCGGCATCGCGCAGTTGGCGGTTCAGTACTGCAACGTCATGGTCAATAACGCGAGCTACTTTGCCAAGGTACTGCCGGGCGTGACCTTGAGCGCCACGCAGTTCTCCTCGCAGGCGGGTATCGACCAGGTGACCGCACCGCTGGCAGCCCGCGTGTTGGGCGGCGGACAGCACAGCGTACCGCCGGCATCGACCATGACGGGCGCATCGGGCGAGCTCGACAAACTCATTACCAATCTTTGCAGCGCGACGGCTTGCAACAACGTGGCCCGCGTACAGGCAGTCACCGTCGCAGCCTGCGCGACGGCGTTCGGCAACGCCAACATGTCGATCAATTAAGCATCGGAAGAGGTCTGAAATTTATGAGCAAGAAATCAAAGGTGCCGGATCTGAACGAACCGTTCCGTCATCAAGACCACTCTCGGCCCCGCACTCGCCGCGAATTCGTCGCGCAGGGCTTCATGACGGGGGCCGCCACGGTCATCGCACCGACGCTGGCAGGCATGCTCGCCTATCCGCGCGCCGCGCGCGCCGCGCTCGCCCCGGATATCCAAACCGCGGTGGCAAACTGCAATATCACCACCGGCGCCGGCAAAATTCCGTTCATCTGCTTTGACCTCGCGGGTGGCGGCAACATCGCGGGCTCCAACGTATTGGTCGGCGGTCCCAAAGGACAGTTGGATTTTCTCAGCGTGGCGGGCTACAGCAAGCTGGGACTGCCGGGCTCCATGGTGCCGAATGCCAGCGCCGCCGGGAGTTTCGTGGACGCGAGCTTCGGACTGCGCTATCACTCCGACAGCGCGCACTTGCGCGGCATGAAATTGCGCGCCAGCGCCAAAGCCATGGCAGGAACGAACGGTACGGTGATTCCGGCGATGTCGAACAACGACACGAATACCAATCCACACAATCCGATGTATGCCATTTATCAAGCGGGCGCCCGCGGCGGCTTGCTCGATCTGATTGGCTCGAACAGTTCCCAGTCCGGCGGCAACTCGATGTCGCCGCCGGCCATGGTCATTGCCTCGGCAATGCCCACAAAGATTTCGAGCTCCCAGGACAGCAAGGGCCTGGTCAGCACCGGACAGCTGAGCACGCTGTTGCCCAACGCTGCCGACGTCACCAATGTGCTTGAATCCATGAAGCGCGTCAGCGACGCCAAGTATGCGCAGGTCTCCGCGTACACCGATACGACATTGAATACCGCGGCCCTGGGGCCGGCGGGAATCCAGGCATGCGGATACACCAAGTCCGCGTACATCGTCGACAAATACAACAGCCCCTCGGCGGTGAACCCGGACGTGGATCCCAATATCGTGGGCCCGAGCGGTATCTTTACGACCGCGGAATACCAGGGGAATTCGGACTATCAGAAGACCGCGGCGATCATGAAACTGGTCATCGACGGCAATGCCGCCGCCGGCACCATCGAGATGGGCGGCTTCGATTATCACAGCGGCAATCGCATGGACGGTGAGGCGCGCGACTTGAACCTGGGCAATTGTATCGGCGCCTGCTTGGAATATGCCTCGCGCGTCAACAAGCCGGTCATGATTTACGTATTCACCGACGGCTCGCTTGCCAGCAGCGGCATGATCGACAATTCTGTCGGCGGACGCGGCAAGGGTGTGTGGACCGCGGACAACCAAAGTGTCGCGGCGACCTATTTTCTGGTCTTCAATCCCAACGGCAAGCCGGTGCCCGCCCAGGCCAACTCCGAGATGAGCTTGCAGATCGGCAATTTCAATCCCGACGGCTCGCTAAATTCGACCGGCAGCCCCGCCGGCAACAACGTGCTCAATCTGGTGCAGATGGTGGTGCTGAACTACATGGCACTGCACAGTGCGAATGCGGCCGCGGTATGGCCGGCGCTCTGGCAGTCTGCGCCTTTGATCAACCCTCTCAACAACACGCTCGGCAGCGGGTCGGCGCTCGATCCTTTGATTGCCTTTCAGCCGCTCGCCGGGCTGGTGAACGGAAAAGTTACTTAAGAGAGTGACTGTTGCATTGGGGTCCGACGCGCGTCGGACCCCGGTTCCGTTTCAATGTCTCATTCCGGAGACAATTACCTCATCGTGTTTCGGCTTGTAAGGTACGCAGCGGCACGGCATGTGTTGCGCGAGTTTTGCGGCGCCAAACCTGCTCTTCGATGAGATTGCACGAATGTGCGCTAAGTCATATAGAAATCCAGTGAACGCGCAGCCGCTGCGTTGACACTGCGGCTCGCATTGTGCGATTTTGCATAAGGTCTGATCAGGGCAAACTCGCTGAAAGGCGAGGGCGCAAAGCTTCCGGTCTACGGGTGTTCCTAGGACAGCGGGGTTACCAGCGTGATTTGTGAATCGCGGCGCTTCGGCGTCTATTTGAGCGTTGCAGCGCATGCGTAGAGCCGTGCATGCCGCGAGCCTGATGCTCGGGCTGGCACTGAGCGTTGCCGCGCCTGCCGCCGCCCCGAGCATCGTCGGCAAGCCTGCGCCCGATTTTGTACTGCGGGGTTTGGATGGCGGGAATCTGCGCCTGTCGGAATTTCGCGGCCAGGTTGTGCTGGTGAATTTTTGGGCGCGCTCGGACGGCAATTCGCGCCAGCAAATGCCGGCGCTCGATCGCATCAACATCACCTATCAGCGGGCCGGCCTGGTGGTGATCGGCGTATCGGTGGACGACGATCTGCGCCGTGCCAAGGAGTTTGCCTCGGCGATGAGCGTGTCATATCCGATCTTGTTCGATACCGGTTCCGATATCGGCAAGAACTACTTCCTGCAAAAAATGCCCATGACGATCTTGGTGGATCGCTCGGGCGTCGTGCGTTACGCGGCCGTCGGCTACAAACGCGGCGACGAGCTCGTTTATCTGGATCAAATCCGCGAATTGCTGCGCGAATAAAACGATAGGTCAGTTATGAATCCCAAGCATCGAATGTTGTCCTTTCTGGTCTGCGGCGCCCTGCTGCTTCCCGCGTGGATGGCGCTCGGCGACACGCCGGCGCCTGCGCAGACTCCCCCTGCAACCGCCGCGCCGGCCGCGCCCGCGGAGGCACCGCCGCCGCCCGCTCCCGATGCTCCGCCGCCCGAACTGAAGACGCTGGATCAAGAGGTGCAAGGCCTGAAGAAGGACGTGGTCGACCTCAACAAGGATTTGTTCGTACTGCAGGAAGAATTGCTGTTTCCGGCCAACACGCAGGTCGCTCTTTATATATCGATGGATGTCGGAACGTTTTTCGCGCTCGATTCGGTCACCGTGAAGATTGATAACAAAGAAGTGAAGAATTATCTGTATACGGCGCGCGAAGCCGACGCGCTGCTCAAGGGCGGCGTGCAGCAAATCTATTTGGGCAATCTAAAGGTCGGCAAGCATGAGTTGGTGGCGTTTTTCACCGGCAAAGGCCCGGTCGAGCGCGGCTACCGCCGCGGCGCCAACATTAATTTCGACAAGGGCGTGGGCGCGAAATATCTGGAACTTAAGATCACCGACCGTGTTCCCAAGCATCAACCTGAGTTCATGATCAAAGACTGGGAATGATGTGCAAGGCTTGATCCACACACTGCGGCCGTTGGTGCTCGGCGGATTGCTGCTGGCGGCGCCTTGGCCGCTGCAGGCCAAGAACGTCAAGCCGGATCCCAATGGGCTGGCGCCGCATGAAGTCCAGGATCTTGCCTACGGCGATGTGCTGTTCTACTTCTTTCAGGACGACTACTTTGATTCGATCACCCGCCTGTTGGCGGCGCGGCAGCTGGGCCGGGTACCGCACACCCCGGAAGAGGCCGAATTGCTGCTCGGCGGCCTATATCTTTCCCTGGGCGAGCACGTCGAGGCGGGGCGGATATTCGAGGCGCTGCTGAAAAAGAACACCTCCGAATTCGTGCGCAACCGCGCCTGGTTTTATCTCGGCAAGGTCTGGTATCAGCGCGGTTATCTGCAGGAGTCGGAGCGCGCACTGCGCCAGGTTTCGGACAAGATCGATCCGCGCATCAACGCAGAAAGATACATGCTGCTGGCGCAGCTCATGATGCGCCAGGGGCGCTACGACGACGCCATCACCGCGCTCGGCAATTGGAAAGGCGCGCCTGATTGGACCGCGTATGCGCAATTCAATCTGGGTGTGGCCTTGGTGCGCCGGGGCCGTCTGCAGGAGGCCATTACCTACCTGGATCGGGTAGGCAATATGCAGACTCGCAGCGAGGAATTATTGGCCCTGAAGGACAAGGCCAATCTCGCGCTGGGTTTCGCGCTGCTGCAGGGTCAGCGGGCGGCAGAGGCGAAACCGATTTTGCAGCGGGTGCGCCTCGAGGGTCCGTTTTCGAGCAAGGCGCTGCTCGGGGTGGGTTGGGCGGACGCCGGCATGGGCGAATTCAAGCGTGCCTTAGGTCCGTGGCTCGCGCTGCGCAAACGCAGCATGCTCGACTCCGCGGTACAAGAATCCTTTCTCACCGTCCCTTATGCTTACGTGCAGCTCGCCGCGCTGGGCCAGGCGGCGGAATACTACAATACGGCAATCCAATCGTTCGACAGCGAACTGAAGCAAATCGACGATTCAATTGCAGGCATCCGCAGCGGCAAGCTGCTCGAGCGCCTGTTGAATGATGACAAGAAGGATACGCTGACCTGGTATTGGCAGCTGACCAACCTGCCGAACGCCCCCGAGTCGCGCTATCTGTACGCCCTGCTGGCGAGCAACGAATTCCAAGAAGGTCTTAAGAATTACCGCGAACTCAATTTCATGAGCCGCAATTTGGACGAATGGCGCGATGATGTCTCGGCTTACGACGACATGCTTGATACGCGCCAGGAGGCCTATAACCGGCGTGTCCCGAAAGCGGATGCAGTGCTCGCAGCGACGGATTTGGACGGGCTGACGCAAAAACGCGTGGATTTCGAATCGCGCATCAATGAGATCGAAAAATCCAATGATGTGGCCGCGTTGGGAACTCCGGAAGAGCAGCAAACCTGGGCGCGCTTGAAGAATATCGAGGATTACCTCGCGGCTCATCCGAACGACCCGGACCTGACCGAAATGCGCGAGAAACACCGGCTCATGAAGGGCGTGATGTATTGGCGTCTCTCGGAGAGTTTCAAGGCGAGGCTGTGGAATGAGCGTCGCTCGGTCAAGGAGCTCGAGGCCGAATTGAAGGAGACGCAGAGACGAGCCGTGCTGGTACGTCAGGCGCGTGTCGGCACGCCGTTGACCACCGGCGGCTACGCCTCGCGTGTCGCCGCCGTTCGCGCGCGCATCGATCAGCTGCACGAACGCCTGGCCGACATCTCGGAGCGGCAGAACGAATTTCTGCAGTCCCTCGCCATTCGCGAACTCGAGGGCCAGAAGCAGCGCATCGAGACCTATCAGGTTCAGGCGCGCTACGAGCTGGCTGCCATCTACGACCGCACTTCGAACGGTCCGGCAAATTCGCCGGCCAAGCCGCCGGACAACGCAGCACCCGCCGCGCCGCCCGAGACGCCGACGCCTCCGCAGGGGCAGCCATGAGAGCGCCGGTCTCACAACTGACATGTGGCGCTGCCATAGTGAGCATGCTGGTCGCTGCGTCGCTGGCCTCGGCTGCGCCCAAGAAGCCGGCGACCATCAAGGATCTCGAGAACCAACAAGTCGACGTCAGTCCCGATCCGCCGAAGAACGTGGATTCATCCAAGACCATGGAGAGCTACAAGCGCTTTCTCGATTTGAATGCCGGCGATGCCGCATTGCGTTCCGAGGCGCTGCGCCGCCTGGGCGATTTGAATCTGGAAAGCTCGGAATCCGAACGCATCGAACGAGAGCTCGTCACCAATGAGGGCTTGCGCGCCACGGAAGCAATTCATTTGTATACGGCGCTGCTCAAGACCTACCCGAAATATGAGCGCAACGACTCGGTGCTCTACCAGCTCGCGCGCGCCTATGAATTGAACGCGCAGCCTGAACGGGCGTTGGCCTCTCTGGATCAGCTGGTGGCGCAATACCCCAACAGCCGTTTCATCGACGAAGCGCAGTTTCGCCGCGGTGAACTATTATTCTCGGACAAGGCTTATCCGAAAGCGCAGGCCGCTTACGAATCGGTCATCAAAAGCGGTTCCAGTTCCGCGTTCTACAACCAGAGCCTGTACAAGCATGGGTGGTCGCTGTTCAAGCAAGGCGAGAATGAGCGCAGCTTGGAGTCGTTCGCCGGAGTTCTGGATTCGGTGCTGATCTCCAAACGCGACCCCAATGCCTTGGTCGAGCTCGAAACCTTGAGCCGTGCCAACCGCGAATTGGTCGAGGACACCTTCAGGGTCATGTCCATCACGTTCTCCTATCTCGACGGCCCGAAGAGCATTCAGGAATTCGTGAAGCGCCGCAAACCCCGGCCTTACTCCTATCTTTTGTACGCGCGCCTCGGCGATTTGTACATGGAGAAAGAGCGCTACACCGATGCGGCCGACAGTTACCGCGCCTTTGTTTCGCAGGAGCGCAACAACGAAAAGGCGCCGTTGCTGGAAATGCAGGCGATCGAGGCCTATCAAAAGGGCGGCTTCCCGCAATTGGTCCTGCAGGGCAAAAAGGAGTTCGTCGAGAACTACAGTTTCGGCACTGCGTACTGGCAGGGGCGCCAGCCCAGCGGCGAGCCGAAGGTCGTGGCGGTTCTCAAGACCAACCTCAGGGATGTCGCGCAGTACTATCACGCCCAGGCGCAACGCACCAAGGATGTTGCCGACTATCAAGAAGCGGCGAAGTGGTATCGCAGCTATCTACGATCGTGGCCGGATGAGCCGGGCTCCGCGGTCACCAACTATCTGCTTGCCGACACGCTGTTCGAGAGCAAGCAATATCTCGACGCCGCCCAGGAATACGAGAGCACCGCGTATCATTACGGCGATCATGAGAAAGCGGCTGCAGCGGGCTACGCCGCGGTCATTGCCTACGGAAAACAAGAGGACACCTTGTCGGGCGAGGCCAAAGCGGCGCTGCACCTGAAGACCGTCGACAGTTCGCTGAAGTTTGCGCAAACATTTCCGGCGCATCCGGAGAGTTCGCAGGTTTTGACCAAGGCCGCCACTGAATTGTATGCGGCGAAGGATTACCTGCGGGCTGTTTCCGCCGCGGAATCCCTGCTCGCCAAGCAGCCGCCGGTCGACATCGCGAAACAGCGCATTGCGTGGACGGTGATCGGCAACTCCAACTTCGACCAGGGCGTGTTCGACAAGGCGGAGACCGCCTACACGCACGCGCAGGCGGTCATGCCGCCGAATGACCCGGAGCGCGCCGTGATCGTCGAGCGTCTGGCGGCATCGATCTACAAGCAGGGCGAGCAGAAGAGCAAGTCCGGCGACAGCGCCGCCGCGGTCGACGACTTTTTACGCGTCTCGGCGCTCGCGCCGAGTTCGAAAGTCCGCGCCAATGCCGATTTCGATGCCGCCGCGCTGCTCGTGACGCAAAAGCAATGGGACCGAGCCATCCCCGTGCTGGAAGGTTTCCGCCGCAATTTCCCGCAGAGTCCGCTGCAGGCGGATGTGACGCGCAATCTTGCCGTGGCCTATTCAGCCTCGAACAAGCCCGGCGCGGCGGCGGTGGAGTTCGAACAGATTGCGCAATCGCCCAAGGAAACGCCGGAAGTTCAGCGCGAAGCAATCTTGCAGGCGGCGGATCTTTATGACAAGGCCGGCAATTCGGCCAAGTCGCGCACCATGCTCGAGGCTTTCGTGAAGCATTTTCCGCAGCCGCTGAATCCCGCGATGGAGGCGCGCAACAAACTGACACTGATGGCGGCCAAGGCCGGAGACTACAGCGGCCGGGATTACTGGCTCAGGGACATCATCGCCGCGGACCGCTCCGCGGGCGCGGCGCGCACTGACCGCAGCCGTGCTTTGGCGGCCAAGGCGACTCTGACGCTCGCGACGCCGGCGCGCGAAGAATTCAAGAACATCAAACTCGTGGTACCGCTGAAGAAATCGCTCGCCGAGAAGCGCAAGGCGATGGAGGCCGCGCTCAAGGCCTACGAGGCCGCGGCCGACTACCAGGTCGCAGAGGTCACCACCGCCGCAACCTACGAGAGCGCTGAATTGTATCGGCAGCTCGGCAAGGATTTGATGAGCTCCGAGCGCCCCAAGAACCTCAAGAAGGACGAATTGGAACAATACGACGTGCTGCTCGAGGAGCAGGCTTTCCCGTTCGAGGAGAAGGCCATCAAGTTGCATGAAGTCAACGCGGCGCGCACCAAAGACGGCACCTACGACGAGTGGGTACAGAAGAGCTTTGCGGCGCTCGCGCAACTCAATCCAGGCCGTTACGGCAAGGTAGAAATTAGTGAACAGCAGGTTGATTCGATCCGCTAGCTTGGGCCTGACTGTCTTGCTGGCAGGCTGCCATAGCGCGCCGGCGCCGCTCCCGCGCGCCCCGGCACAGCAGCCCGTGCTCGCGCCGGCGAGCGCGCCGAAATCCGCCGCAGGCGGTTCGGTCGCGGCCGGCGCCGCGGGGGCATCGGTAAATTCTACAAATGTTGCAGCAAGCGGCGCCGCTCCCGATGCGCCGGTTCCGCCGCGCGCCGCGGAACAATACAATCAGGCGCTCAAGCTGATGAAGTCGGGGCGCACCACGGATGCGGAACTGGAGTTCCAGCAGCTCACTGCCGCGTATCCGCAATTCGCAGGACCGCAGCTGAATTTAGGGTTACTGTATTTGCACGATTCCCGTCTGCCCGAAGCGGAGGCCGCCTTCAAAGCCGCGCTGCAGGCAACGCCGGCCAGCGCAATTGCCGGCGATGAACTCGGAATCGTCGAGCGTAAGCTGGGCAAGTTCGCGGATGCGGAGGCCGCTTACCTGCGTGCAATTACAGCTGAACCAAACTACGCACCTGCACATCTTAATTTGGGAGTGCTCTACGATTTGTACCTCTCGGAGCCGCAAAAAGCGCTTGAGCAGTTTGAGCGCTACATCGAGATCGCCGGCGAGAACAAACAGGTCGCCGGGTGGGTGATCGAGCTGCGCAAACGCGTTGGTGCCCCGGCACCCGCCGCCAAGAAGGAGGAGCCCGCGTGAAGAATTTAGCCAATTATCTCGGCTTGGCGGCGCTCTGTTGGACCATGAGCCCTGCCAATGCGCAGCAATCCGAGCCGCCGGCCCCGCCGGCTGCCGATGCCAGCTCTGCAAAGCCTGCGCCACCCAAGGCGACGGCCCAATCCGAAGCCGGCGAGCCCCGCGCCAATACCTCGCGTCCCGCGAGCGCCCAATCCGAGGCCGGGGAACCGCGTGCCAGCACCTCTAGGCCGCCAACAACCGCTCCTCGATCAGGCCCGGGAACCGCTCAAAAGGCCCCAGGCGCCTCCGATCGCCTGGAATTGGGCACTGCCACCGTGACCGGCGATCGTGAGCAGCCGAAGGTCATGTACATCGTTCCCTGGAAGAAGTCCGATATCGGCGATTTGGCGGGTAAACCGATGAATAGCCTGGTGGACGAGATCCTGGCCCCCGTCGACCGGGACGTTTTCAAACGCGAAGTCGTTTATTACAAGGCCGTGCAAGCAGACACGTCCCAAAATGGTGCACCGGCCCACCCGTCGGACCAGGGTGAGAAGTAAGTCATAGCCGATTTTACCGAATCTGGTTGAATCGCATATTCGAGAGATAAGGGTTTATCTAGGAGCGCGCAGATGAATTTCATGAATTCGGCAGTCAATTTTTTCAAGGATGGCGGGATTTTCCTGTACCCGTTGGCCTTGATCTTCGTGGTGGGCGTCGCCATCGCCATTGAGCGATACGTGTACCTGACCCGCGAAACCATTCGCAACCGCAGTCTGTGGGACTCGCTAGTGCCGGCTTTGAGCGCCGGAAATTTCAAGCAGGTCGTCGGCCTGTGCCACAATTCAAAGGCCTCCATCGCGACCATCCTCAATTATGGCGTGGCGCGCGTCGCCAGCGCCCGCCGCCGCGATGACATCGAAAAAGCCATGGACGAGAGCCTGCTCGAAGTCATCCCGCGAATCGAAAAGCGCACTCACTATCTGTCGTCGCTGGCGAATGTCGGCCTGTTGATCGGTTTGCTCGGCACCATCACCGGCCTCATCGGCGCTTTCAGCGCGGTCGCAACCGCGAATCCGGCCGAGAAGGCCAGCTTGCTCGCGGCCGCCATCTCGGTGGCAATGAACAACACCGCATCCGGCCTGTTCGTCGCCATTACCCTGCTGCTGTCGCACATGTTCCTGGAATCCAAGACCACGTCGCTGATCGACAGCCTGGAGATTGCGTCGGTGAAGTTCTTGAACTCCATCACCGAGCGCCAGAGCGACAAATCGCATGAAACGGCGGCGCCCGCGCCGGCGGTGCGCGCTCCCGCAGCCGCCCGCGGCAGCATCTAGCTCAAAGTGACCAGCATCGTAGGTCGCCTCTCATGAAGTCAAAAGCTGCGCGCCTCGTCCGACGCAATCACGCCCGCTATCACCAGGGGCGTGATGATTTGAACATCGTGCCGATGATCGACATGATGGTGATCCTGGTGTTTTTCTTGATATTCACCGCCGTGTTTTCCAAGACCAACATCCTGCAGCTCAACCTCCCGGCCAGCAACACCGCTCCTGTTGAATTGCCGAAAGGTTTGAAGCTTGAGGTCATCATTCGGCCGAACGATCTGGTCGTGAACGACCGTAATTCGGGACCGCTGAAACTCATAGAAAACATCGCAGGCCGTCCGGATTTGGATCATCTGTCGGAATTCATGCGCCAGGTCAAATCGCAATTTCCGCAGATGACCGATGCCACGATATTGCCGGGACCGGCCGTGCCCTACGACACTCTGGTGCAGGTGATGGACGCCGTGCGGGTGTACCAAATTCCGACGCCGCCGTTCGCCAAGGCGGAATTGTTCCCGGACATCGCCATCGGAGATGCGCCGACATGACCTCCTACCGCATCAAGAGACATCGTCAACGCAAGCATGGTGGCAGCCACTTTGCGCTGATCCCCTTCATCGACATGATGACCATTCTTGTCGTATTTCTGCTGGCGCATACGGCCGAAGTGGACATTCTGCCGAATACCAAGAACATTTCGATTCCTCAGTCGTTGTCGGAGCGTAAACCGAGTGCGGCCGTGGTGGTTATGATCACCAAGGATTCTTTGTATGTGGACGGCGTTCTGGTCGGATCGCTCCAGGATGTGGTCGCAAACCAAGGACCTTTCTTCGCTCCGCTGAAGACGGCCTTGATGGCGCAAAACGACCGCAGCATCCACAGCGCCCAGCAGACCGACATAGCCAAGCGCGAAGTCACGATCATGGGCGACAAGAGCACGCCCTACAGCGTGTTGAAGAAGATCATGTTGACGTGCAGCGAAGCGGAATACGGCAAAGTGTCGTTTGCCGTGGTCGAACGCGAACGGGCGGCAACTTAAATGGCCGCCCTGAATCCCGCAAGCCGAATTCCCTCGGGCATGGTCCCTTACTACCGCCGCTATGACTTGCCGTGGGCGCCGTCTGAGGAGACCGAGCGGCGCTTCAGGGTCATTCTGCGCAATCTGGCGATCGTGTTCGCGATTGTCGCGGTCATCCTGCCTTTTCTGCCGCGCACCGAGCGCGTCACCAACACCGATTCGCTGCCGGAGCGGGTGGTGCAATTGGTCATGGAGCCGCCCCCGCCGCCCCCGCCGCCTCCGCCTCCGCCGAAGGAGAAGCCGGTCGAGAAGGTGCCGGTGCAGAAAACCCCGACTCCGCCGCAGCCGGTGGATCCGCGCGTCAAGGCCTCCAAGAGCGGCTTATTGGCGAATCTTGACGATCTGGCTGCTCTGCGCGACCAGATCGACCTGGATAAATTTCAAAAGAATCAGCAAAAGACCACGGACCCGGGCGACGTCACGCAGGTGACGCGCAGCATCATCAGTTCCAAGGCGGGCGGCACCAGCGGGGGCATCAGCGCCCCCACCAGCAGCGGTCTGGCCTCCGGTTCAGGCTCGCTGCGCGGCATTTACACAACGCAGGTCAAAGATCCGAACCTTGGCGCCTCCGGGCAGGCCGCGACCCGCGCAGGCGGCAGCGGCAAGGCTTCGCGCAGCGCCGACGAAATAGCACTGGTGTTCACCAAGAACAAGGGAGCGATCGATGCCATGTACGCGCGCGCGCTGCGCGACAACCCTGCGTTGCAAGGCAAGGTCGTCCTCGAGCTGACCATCGCTCCGTCGGGCGACATCACCGCGGCGCGGGTGGTTTCCTCGGAACTGCATGATCCGGAATTCGAAAGCAAACTCGTGGCACGAATCCGATTGTTCAAGTTTGATGCGAAGGATGTCGCAGCACTGACGGCCACCAAACCCATAGACTTCTTCCCAGCAGGATGAACATTCAATCTGAAATCGAGTTCTTCAGCGACTTAGGGCTGGTCGACAAGGCGCGCTTTATTTCGCGCCTGATTTGCGAGATTGCCGAGGAGGCCAAGGTCGGCAACGGCGACGGCAGCGACGCGGTGCGCTACAAATTCGCCAATGAGATGGCGCAACGCTTGGCACGCTTTACGTATCAGTTATTGGGCGAAGACCTGGCGCGCCCTCAGGATGATGTGGTGATCCGCATGCTGCTCGGCGCCCGCGCCGATAAGAATGCACAGCGAATCATGCACAACGCCTATCGGCGCGTGCTGACCAGCTTCGAAAGCTTTGACACCACGGTTCTGTTGAACCCGCACTAGGGAGATAGGAAGGCTTCAAGGCACGGAAGAGCAGTGCCTTGAAGCCTTCCTATCCCCTAGTGCCGGAAAGTCAGGTGTCGCCAACACTCACTTGTAGTACCGGCGTAGTGATATTGACTGGCTCGAGCACTCGTCAGGAAGGGTGAGAAGACTCAAGGCCCTGTTGTCTTCGGGCCTTGAGTCTTCTTATCCTCCCCGACGAGCGCTACATCAAACGGTCAAAATCACCGGGCCGAGGTACTACGAGCTGGCGGCGCGGCGCGGCTCGGCATCGGCCGGCTGGTCGCTGTCCGTTTCGAACAGATGCAGCAGTTGCTCGGCCGATTCGCGCGTGGTTTGCAGAAACTTCTTTTCGTCGTCTTTTACGGCATGCTGTTTGGCCATCGTCGCGTCGTCGTGCACGCGGAATTGATGCACTGTTTCGACGGCCCTGGATTTTGACAGCCCCAGCGATTCCAGCACCTGCACCGACATTTCCAGACTGGACACCAACGTCTCGCGGATCGTATAGCGCACATCGAGATCCATCAGGCGAAATGCGTGCTGGCGATTGCGTGCGCGCGCGAAGATCTTCAGATGCGGAAAATGCTTGCGTATCAGCTCGGCAGTTCTTACCGATGCCTCGACATCGTCGATGGCGAGCACGAACACTTCCGCATTTTCCGCATGGGCCGCGCGCAGCAGTTCCAGCCGCGAGGCGTCGCCGTAGAAAACTTGATTGCCGAAACGGCGTAAAAAATCGACTTGCGTCTGATTGGCTTCGAGCGCAGTGAAGGAAATCTGCTTGGCGCGCAAGATTCGGCCAACGATCTGGCCGAAGCGGCCGAATCCCGCGATGATGACCTTGGGGTAGATCTCGACCGGCGTGTCGAAAGGGCGGCTGTCTGTCTCGGCGGACTTGAAAGTCACGTCATACAGCGCCAATAGCACGGGGCTCAAGATCATCGACGCAGTGACGACAAGCACCAGCAACTGGGCGGCTTCGTTATCCATGATGCCGAGGGTGGCGGCCAGTCCAAATAGGACGAACGCGAATTCGCCGCCGGAGGGCAGGCTGATGGCCAATCCGCGGCTGGCCATCGGGGAGAGGCCGGACAAGCGGCCGATAGTCCATAGCACGGCGATTTTCAAGACCATGAGCCCAATTGTTAACCCTATGATTAGAAAAAGGTTCTCTCGAGCCAGTGCCAAATTGGCCGACATGCCGACGCTGATGAAGAACAGCCCCAGGAGCAGGCCCTTGAAGGGTTCAATGTCCGCTTCGAGCTCGTGGCGAAACTCGCTGTCGGCGAGCAGGACGCCCGCCAAAAATGCTCCCAACGACAGCGACAGGCCGACCTGGCTGACCAGCAATGCCGTCCCCAGCACAATGAGAAGGCCCGCCGCGGTGAAGGCTTCCGCCACGCCCGAGGCTGCGATGATGCGCAGCATGGGGCGCAGCACATAGCGCCCGCCGATGATGACGGTGCCCAGTACCGCGATCAGTTTGAGGACCAACCATCCGCCCGGACCCGCGGTTCTGGCCGAGGCCACCCCCAGCAGCGGCAGCAGCGCCAGCGCCGGTAGCACCGAAACGTCCTGAAATAACAGGATACTGAACGAGGAACGGCCAAATTGGGAATTGAGCTGCCCGCGTTCGGCGAGCAGCTGTAATGCGAGTGCGGTCGATGACATCGACAGTGCGAAGCCCATGACCAGGGCGGATTGCCAGTTCTGCCGGAAAAAGAAATAGGCGGCGGCGCCCACGCCGATCGTGGTGACCGCAACCTGGGCTGTCCCCAAGCCAAAGATCGACCTGCGCAGCACCCACAGCCGCGAGGGCTGCAGCTCCAGGCCGATGACAAACATCAGCAGCACGATCCCGAACTGCGCGATATTCTCAGTAGCCTCGACGCTGTCGATCAGTCCCAGGCTGGCCGGGCCGATTATGATCCCGGCAGTGAGGTAACCGAGCACTGATCCCAGCTTGAAGCGGCGGAAAATCGGGATTGCGATGACCGCGGAGGCGAGAAATATAGCGATCTGCCCCAACAAGCTCATACTATTTCTCCGTGTGTGCTCAAGAGCCTAGCATTATGTATCGCCAAAGCATTCAATTTCCGGTCAAAGACGCCGCGCTGCGCGAGGATGTGCACGCGCTGGGCGGCCTGATCGGCGAGACGCTTCGCGACCAAGGCGGGGAAGAATTCTTCGAGCTGGTCGAGGGCGATCGGGTCGCTGCGATCCGGCGCCGCGAAGGCGCCGCAAATGGCGCGGACGATTTGCAGAGCCGCACAACCGGGCGATCGCCGACGGCAGCGACCGATCTTACGCGGGCATTCTCGATTTGGTTCATGGCGGTGAACACCGCGGAAAAGGCGCACCGTGTGCGCCGGCGGCGCGAGTATTTGAGCGACTCGAGCACGGCGCAGCCGGGCGGAATCGCGGATTGCATCGCCCGTCTGCAGCGCTCGGGAATTTCTCTCGATCAGGCGCTGCAGCTCATCAGCCAGATGAGCATAGAGCCGGTGTTTACCGCGCATCCGACCGAATCCACCCGCCGCACGATACTGCGCAAGCAGCAGCACATTGCGCACGACCTGCTGGACCGCACCAATCCTGGGTCGACACGCGCGGAGCTGGACCTGCTCTGGGCGCGGGTGCGGCTGCAAATCACCAGCATCTGGCAGACGGAAGAGCACCCGCGCGAGGGCCTGACGGTCGTCGATGAGCGCGAGCATGTACTTTTCTATCTGATCGACATTCTGTACCGGGTCGTGCCGCTGTTCTATGAGGAGATCGAGGCCGCGCTGGCACACGCCTATGCGGTGCCGGTCGAGACGCTGGATGTGCCCAACATCCTGCGCTTCGGATCGTGGGTGGGCGGCGATATGGACGGCAATGCGGATGTGCACGGCAAAACCATCCGCGAAACCTTGCAGCGTCACCAGCAGCTCATCGTGTCGACTTATTTCAAGGAGTGCGGACAGCTGGCCGAGTCCTTGAGTCAAAGCGCAAATCGAGTCGGCATCAGCGCTCAACTGGCCGAGCGCATCGAATCCTACACGGCCATATTGCCGGGGTCGAAGGCGCTGGCGCCGGCGCGCCATGACCGCATGCCCTACCGCGTGTTCTTCGGCCAGATCAGCGAGCGGCTGCAGGCGGCCTACGAAGGGCGGCCAAATGCGTACCAGAGCCCCGATGAATTATTGTCCGATGTCAGGCTCGCGGCCGAGAGCCTGCTTGCGAATCGCGGGCGCCACGCCGGCTACTTTTTGGTGCGCCGGCTCCTGCGCAGGGTCCGCACATTCGGATTTCATCTCGCTACTCTGGATGTCATTCAGCATGCCCGCGTCCATGACGAAGTCATTGCCCAGGGCGTCGATCAAAAGACCTGGCCGGGGCTGCCGCCGCAAGAGCGGCTGCGGCAATTGCACGACTTCTTGGTTCGCGATCAAGGACCGGTGGCGGCGTTCGATGCCGTGGGCCGCCGCAGCCTGTGGGTATTCGAAGCCATTGCTCAGGCGCGCCATAAATTCGGCGGCCGCGCCATCGGCGAGTACATCGTGAGCGGCGCGCGCGGCCCCGAGGATATCCTCGCCGTGTTGCTGCTGGCGCGATGGGCGGATATCACCGACAAGCGTACCGGGGAGTGCCCGCTCGATGTCGCGCCGCTGCTCGAGTCGATCGACTCTCTGGAGACAGCGGGCGGCCTGCTGCGCTCGCTGCATGCTGAACCTGCATATCGCCGCCACCTCGAGTCCCGCGCCAACCGGCAAGTGGTGGTGATCGGATATTCGGACACCAACAAGCAGGGCGGCATTGCGGCTTCGCGCTGGGCACTGCAAGAAGCCCAGGTGCAATTGCTAGAGGCCGGGCGCGCCACGGGAACAAACATATTGATATTCCACGGCCGAGGCGGCACACCGGCCCGCGGCGGAGGCCGTACCGAGCAGCTGGTCGAGTCGCTGTCGCACGGGGCCATGCGCGGCGTTCTGCGTCTCACCGAACAGGGCGAAGTGGTCAATCAGAGCTATGGGCTGCGTCCCATCGCGATGCGCACGCTAGAACGGACTTTCGCCTCGGTGGCTCTGGCGACGGCGCACGCAGCCGACAGCGCGCCGATTGCGGCGGAGCAAATCGCGGCCATGCGCACGATTGCTGCGCATAGCCTCAAGGCGTATCGCGGCCTGGTGTTTGGCAGCGCCGAATTTTTTGATTACTTCCGCGCCGCCACGCCGCTCGATGTCATCGAACGCATGCATATCGCATCGCGGCCCGCGGCGCGCGCAATCGGCGACGGGGTGCAGGCGCTGCGAGCGGTTCCCTGGGTGTTCGCTTGGACTCAGAGCCGGCATATGTTGCCGGGATGGTTCGGATTCGGCAGCGGCCTGCAGGCCGCGTTGCAGCTGCATGGCGAGGACGTTGTGGCCCGCATGACGGCGCAGTGGCCATTCTTCAGCTACCTGCTCGACGATGTGGAGGCCATGCTGGGACGAACGGATCTGGAGATCGCCAGCCATTACGATGCGCTAGCGCCGGAGAGACTGCGGGTCCAGGCAGCGCCGCTGGCCGCAGAATACGCGCTGACTTTAAGTCTGGTGCTGCATCTGCGGGGTTCTGCGCGCTTGCTCGACAGCGACCCGACGCTGCAGCGCTCGATTAAATTGCGCAATCCGTACATCGACCCGATGCACCTCATGCAAGTGGATCTGCTGCGGCGCTGGCGTGCAACGCAGCGCCGGGATGAAGCATTGTTTGCTGCGCTGCGCGCGACCATCAGCGGCATTGCACAAGGCTTGCAGGCGACGGGCTAGGGCCCTAGCGCTCCTAGCATTCCGGCACGTTCACGGCCAGTCCGCCTTGCGAGGTTTCCTTATAGATCGTGGACATATCCAGACCGGTCTGGCGCATGGTGTTGATTACCTGATCGAGCGACACCTTGTGAGAGCCGTCGCCGCGCAATGCCAGGCGCGCCGCATTGATCGCTTTGACCGAACCCATGGCGTTGCGTTCGATGCAGGGAATTTGCACCAGGCCGGCCACAGGATCGCAAGTAAGGCCTAGGTTGTGCTCCATGCCGATTTCCGCGGCATTTTCGATTTGCTCGTTGCTGCCGTGAAGCGCCGACACCAGGCCGGCGGCGGCCATCGAGCATGCGACGCCGACCTCGCCCTGGCAGCCCATCTCGGCACCGGAGATGGATGCGTTTTGCTTGTACAGCATGGCGATCGCCGCGGCCGAAAGTAGAAATCGGATCACGCCGCTGTCGTCGGCTCCCGCCTCAAAACGCCGGTAGTAATGCAGCACCGCAGGCACGATGCCGGCGGCACCGTTGGTCGGCGCGGTTACCACTTGTCCGCCGGCGGCATTTTCTTCATTCACTGCGAGCGCATAGGCATTGACCCAATCCAAGGCGTGCATGGGGCTCAATGGATCGCCGCTGGTGAGTTGCCGGTAGAGTTTCGGCGCCCGCCGCCGCACTCCCAGCACGCCGGGCAGCAGACCCTGAGCCTCGAAGCCGCGGCGCACGCAATCTTGCATGACCTGCCAGATTCGCAGGAGACCGGCCTGCACTTGCGCGTCGCTGCCCCAGGTGCGTTCGCGCGCCAGCATCAGCTCGTGGATCTCCAACCCTTGAGCCTTGCCGTGTTCGAGCAACCGCTCGCCCGAATCGAACTCGAACGGCGGTGTGCGGCGCGCGGCGCCCGCCGCGGCCTCCGCGCCGGCGCGAAGCACGAATCCGCCGCCGATGCTGTAATACTCCTCGCGCGCCAAGACCTTTTGCGCAGCGTCGTGCGCGCTGAAGCGCATGCCGTTGGAATGGCCGGGCAACACCTGATCGGTGTGAAACAAGAGGTTCAATGGCTCATCGAAATCTACTGCATGCGTGCCGAGCAAGCTCAGGCGTTTAGCGCCGCGAATCCGCTCGAGCGCCGATTCTGCGGCGCCGGCATCGATGGTGTCCGGGCTCATGCCTTCGAGGCCCAATAGGATTGCGCGGTCCGTGCAATGTCCGCGGCCGGTGAGCGCGAGCGAGCCATACAGCTGCGCGGATACCTGGGCCGTGATCGCCAGGACGCCGCGCGCGCGCAGCAGTTCGGCAAAGTCGCGCGCCGCGTTCATCGGACCCATGGTATGGGAGCTGGAAGGACCGATGCCGATCTTGAAGATATCGAAGACGCTCAAGCTCATGCGCACAACCGTAAGTTAGGCCAGGAGCCGCACATAATACGCCGCTGCTCCGGAGCGCAAATGCTAAACTCCCCGCATAACAAAGTGTTCGGCCGGCTGACAATTCAACGGGAGTGTTCTTATGAATCGCAATCCACTGATTCTGGCAGCGTCGCTGACCGCGTCGTTGTTGCTTTCCGCCTGCGTCACGCCCAGCACACCAAGCGCAGCAAGCAGCGGAACCATCGCCACGGCGGTCGCGGATGCCAATCGGCCCGATGCCGACAAGCAACGCGACGCCAATCGCAAACCAGCTCAAACCCTGGAATTCTTGGGCATCAAGCCGGGCGAGCAGGTTGCCGAAATATTGCCCGGCGGCGGCTATTTCACGCGCATATTCAGCAAAGCGGTCGGCCCTCAGGGCCACGTCTATGCCCTGGTGCCGGAGCGTCCCGCCAACGCGCCGGCGGACATGCCGGATCTCGCCGGCAGGGTGAAAGCGATCGCTGCCGATGCGAATTACACCAATGTGACCGTCGTGATCATGCCTCTCAACAAGCTGGTTACGCCGGCGCCGGTCGATGTGGTATTCACCGCGCAGAATTATCACGACCTGCACAATTTTCCCATCGATGTGGTGGCATTCAACAAAACTATTTTGGCGTCATTGAAACCGGGCGGCCTGTACGTGGTGCTGGATCATTCGGCGCCCGCGGGATCCGGGCTTGCGGATACGAAGACCCTGCACCGAATTGACGCCGATGTGGTGAAACAGGAAGTCACCGCGGCCGGATTTGAATATGTGGGCGCCAGCGACATTCTGGCAAATGCCGCCGATACCCGCACCGCGATGGTCTTCGACCCGTCGATCCGCGGCAAGACCGATCAATTCATATTAAAATTTCGTAAGCCTAAGAAATAATCGCTTACGACCCCAAGGCCGGGCTGTCCCCGGCCTTGAGGGGCTTGCGTCCCCAAAAAAGCGAACTCTAGGGCTTTTTTCCTGTCAACTAAGAACCATGTTCGACGTTGAATTACAAAGGGAACCAGAGGGTTTTGAACGCATGAATGCTTTACATTATTCACGGGTGACGCGCAGCGCGGCGAGGACCATTCCAATCGCGTTGTTGGGACTATTGAGCGCGTGCGTAACGCCGCCGCCGCGCACCTATGCGGTTCCGGCGCCGCCGCCGCAGCGTGTATTTGTATATCCGGCCAACGGCCAGAATCCGCAACAAACGGAGCGTGATCGTTACGAGTGCCATAGCTGGGCCGTTCAGCAAACCGGCGTAGACCCGAGCCGCGCGAATGCCGGCCCATACGAGCGGGTCGTCGTGCAGCCTGCGACGCCGCCCGGATCCAATGCGGTGGGCGGTGCGATCGTGGGTGCCGTCATCGGCTCGATCATCGGCGGTCCGCGCAACGCCGGCGCGGGCCTGGTGCTCGGCGGCGCGACTGGAGCCATCGTAGGCTCCGCGGCCGACGCGAATGCACAGCAGCAGGCGCGGCAGACGCAGGCGCAAATCAACGCGAGCGCCGCGGATGGCCGCGCTCGCGCCGATGCTTATAGGCGTGCGATTGGCGCATGTCTGCAAGGCCGCGGTTACACGGTCACTTGATCATTCGATCGGATATGCCATGAACACAATTTCGAAAATAGCTCTCCTGTCTTTTTCCGTTCTGACATGCGCGGCTGGTGCCGTTCAGATCGCGGCGGCTGCGGATGAACACGGCCGGCCCGAACCCGCGCATGTCCAGCAAGATAGGCCGCAGGGCAAGCCGGCGCCGGTACACACGGGAATTGACGCTCGCCACGGCCAGGTATTGGACCCTCGCTATAATCATGGACGCTATTATCCGCCCGTCGGCGCCGTGCGCCCGGTGCTGCCCGAGGGCTATCGGCCCTACTATCGGGGCGGCAGCCGGTACTACTTCAACGGCGGTATCTGGTACGCGCCGCGGGGACCGGGATTCGTCGTGGTGAGCCCGCCGGCGGGGCTGGTGATTTCAGTATTGCCGCCGTATTACTCGACGGTGTGGTTCGGCGGCCTGCCTTACTACTACGCGAACAACGTGTATTACTCGTGGCAGCCGGACCAGAACGGCTACACAGTGGTCGATCCGCCCGTCGATGCGGACTCGCCTTCGGCGCCACCTGACGCCGTGCAGCAGGATTTGATCATCTATCCTAAGAACGGACAGTCCAACGATCAGCAGGCGGCCGACCAATATGAGTGCCACAGCTGGGCCAGGGGCCAAACCGGATTCGATCCGACGCAACCCGGCGGCGGCGCGCCCGGGGATGCGGCGATGAACCGCAGTAATTATGACCGCGCGATGTCGGCTTGTTTGCAGGCCCGGGGCTACCAGGTTAACTAAACACAGTGGGTTATATCCTACGCTCGCCATTGTGCGCCGCCGACGGTAAGGCCGCTTCGATCTGGGGCAGGATATCGGTGTACTGTTGAGTTGCTGGAGAGTTGCGATGCGAGTCAGCCAAGTCAGCGCCGAGCGTGAAGACGATTTGAACGTCATTCGCTTAGGCGTGGAGCTTCCCGCCGCTGCCGCGATCGCCTTCGAAGGCATCAAGCGCAAGTTCAGCAACCAGCGACAGTGGCGCGAATTTGTTGCGGCGGTTCAGTGTTCGGTAACTTATCCGGCTGCCGTCAATACGCTGCGTTCCGGCACCAAATGGTTCAGCGACGGGCTGGCGCAAGCTTCTACATGCCTTGCGCGAACCCTGCACACCGCGGCTCGATTTCGCTGACGGATCAATTCCGATAGGTGATCGTCAGTCCGACGGTCCTCGGCCTGAAGGTAAACTGGCGTTCGAGGCGGCTATTGCCGTCGCCCGGATCGATGGTGAAATTGTAATTTGTCACCGTATGAGTGTCCGTCAAGTTGTCCACGAACAGTGCAGCTTGCCATCCACCGAAATTCATTCCCGCCCTGGCTGAGGCAAAATTTGTCGACGACAGCGTGTAGTTCGCCGCATCGAACTGCTGCGTGGTGGGATCTTGCGTAGGAGACAGCCACTTGGATCGACTCTGATACTCGTCGTCCAACCGGACGAAGGCATTCTTGTCGAACAGTTTGAATCTGTATTCGAGGCCCACAGTCACCGTGATCGGCGCGCCCGGCTGGCCGCTTTGCCCGGCAATGGAGTCGCCCGCCGAAACCACCGGCTGCTGCGGCGGCTGTCCCGGCACCTGCGTTCCCAGAATTGAATCCTGGGTGTAGCGTGCGTCGGTGTACCCGGCGGCAACTTCTGCGGTGAAGTTATCGGTCAGAGCGATTTCCGCTTGAACATCGATGCCTTTGGCGACCGCCTGGCCCAGGTTGGCGATGAATGAGATCTGGCAAATGGGCGGTACCACCGTCTGCTGAATGTTGTTCCAGCGGATGTAGTAAATGCTGCTGGCAATTTTCACGCGGTTATCGAAGTTGTTCTTGGCGCCGACCTCGAAGCTGTTGACAGTGTCGGAGTTGAATGTGGCGGGTGAGCCGGGAATTCCGAAATTCGCGAAATCGGTCGAGCAGGCAGCGTAAGGCACCGGATTGTTGGCGCCGCCCGGCCGGAATCCCTTTGCATAGGTGAAGTAGTACAGATTTCTGGGATCTTCCTGATAGGAGAAGCTGACCTTCGGCGTGAACGAACTTTCGTTCTTATCGCCGCTGCCGGTTTGCGGCGGGAGAAATAATTGCGGACCGCCCGTCAGGGTGTTGAACGAATACTTCAGTTTCGAATACCGCGCGCCCAGGGTCAGTTTGTACTGGTCGGTGAAAGAATAGGTACCCTCGCCGAAAATCGCGTATTGCTGATCCTTGGCGCTGGTCTGCAGGAAGTAGGAATCGTTGGGAAATCGCGGGTCGTAGCCGACCGGTGCGCCGGTGGGATCAACGAACCATTGGTCAAAGGTCACGCCGGTTGCAGCAACCGACAACGTATTCAGCATCGGATCGTGGATCTGCTCCAGATAGGTCTGGCGATTCGAGCTGAAAAACAGGCCCGTGGTCCAAAACAGCGCCGAGTTCGGGTTGTTGGATTGCAGGCGGATTTCTTGGCTGAGGTTCTCCTGGCCGTTGTCGATCGAAGCGGGCGAGCGGTAATTGGTCGCGCCTGCGGGCAGATGAATGCCTGTGCCGTCGACCAAGGGGTAGGGCGACGAGGCGGGAGAGCCGTCGCCATTGAGGAAAACTCCCGACTGGTAAAATCCCAGGTTGTAAAGCGTGCCGTCGTACCCGGTCTCTTCACTGCGATGGTAGTACGAGGTATTTGCGATGAGCTTGGCAAAGCCTAAATTTCCTTCGATCTTCAGCGCCGGCAGATAGAAGCGGTCAGGATCCGAGCGCTGCGTTGGATTGGCGCTGACAAATTGGTTGTTGTCCGGATTGGAATAGAGCGGCCAATAGTTCTGCACGTCGTTGCGGTACCGGTCTTGGTAGTAAATGCTCGGCGTGACAGTCCATTGCTCGTTGGGCGCCCACACGGCTGCCAGGCGATACAGAACCGTCTCATCGAAATTTGCGTTCTTTTCCTGAAGGGCGAGCGTGGTGGGGTCGATTCGATCGATGTAGCCCCCGTCGCGGCGATACCAAACGGTCAGGCGCGCGCCGAGCGTGCCGTCGATGATTGGGCCGCCGGCTGCGATGCCGCCTTCGTAGCTCGGGGATCCGCCCTCCGTGTAAGACACCTCTTCGCGGCTGTAAAAACTGTTGGTCGTGAGACTGGGTTGCGTGGTGAGGTAACGCACGGTTCCGCCTTCGGAGCCGGCACCGAACAGCGTTCCTTGCGGACCGCGCAGGACTTCCACGCGATCGACATCGAAGGTCTTTGGCAGTGCATCGTCCGGATTGAAGGCCAGCGCCCGGATCTGGATGGGTGTGTCGTCGATGTAAATTCCGGTGGTCCCGGCGCCGCCGCTCGAGGCAATGCCGCGAATGGAAATATTATTGGTTCCGGCGTTATCGATATTTACCCCGGGCGTGAAGCGCGCCACATCTTGGAAATCCTTGACGCCACGGATATCCATGGCGTCCTGGGTGAGCGCAGTGACGCTGAGGGGCACCTTGCTCAGGCTTTCCTCGTGGCGCGTGGCCGTGATGGTAATTTCCTGAAGGGGTCCGCCGGTGCCGTCGGCGGGAGCGGTAGCCGGCTCGGCGGCGAGCGCAGCCGCCGCGCACAGCGTTGCGAACGTGCCGAATACCGCGACTGTGTGACGAACTCGTAGTTCAAGCATGTGGCATCCCCAAGCATATCGAGCGCTGTGCGCCCGGTGTTTAGTTTACACATTGCAACATATCGGCCCGGCGGTTGAAAGGCTTGCCGACCTCCAGGCCTGTAGGCCGCCAAGGCCGCCGCCCATGCTCGAGTTGTGGGATCATGGCCGGATGAGTACTCCCGCCGATCGACCCCGCGCCAAGTCTCTGAATCCCTTGTTGTCGTTGCTGCCTTTTCTGCGGCCCTACCGTCTCATGATCTTGGGCGGATTTATCGCGCTGCTGATCGCCGCCGCCGCCCAATTGGCATTGCCCGTGGCGCTGCGCCAACTAATCGATCATGTTTTTTCGGAAAAAAACCTCGGTGTCATCAATAAATGGTTCTTCGGTTTGATCGCCGCCGCGGTGATTTACGGAGTGTTTGCCGCGCTACGCTTCTACATGGTGACCTGGGTGGGCGAAAGAGTGGTCGCCGATTTACGAACCGCGATCTACCGGCGGGTGGTGCGCATGGACCCGATGTTCTACGAGACCACCCGAGTGGGCGAGGTGTTGTCCCGCCTCACCGCCGATACCACCTTGGTGCAGGCCATCGCAGGCGTCAATTTGTCCATCGTCCTGCGCTCCACTTTGAGCTTGATTGGTGCGCTGGTGCTCATGGGGCTTACCAGCGCGCGGCTCATGGGCGTGATTCTTCTGATGATTCCTGTCGTCATCGTGCCCTTGATTCTGACCGGCCGGCGCGTTCGCGGCCTGTCCCGCGCCTCGCAGGATCGAATCGCCGACACCAGCAGCCTGGCGGACGAAACTTTGAACGCGATTCAGACAGTGCAGGCCTTCACCATGGAGGAGCTGCAAAGTCAGCGCTATGGAAAGGCCGTGGAGGACAGTTTTGCCACGGCAGTGCGCCGCACGAAGGTGCGTGCCGCGCTCACAGCCATCGGCATCATGTTGGTTTTCGGCGGGATCACATTCGTCTTGTGGTTGGGCGCGCGGCAAGTGCTGTCCGGTACCATGACCGGCGGCCAACTCGCCCAGTTCCTGCTGTACGCCGCCTTTGTCGGCACCTCGGCCGCGGCGCTGACCGAGATGTGGGGCGAGATTCAGCGCGCTGCCGGCGCGATGGAACGCTTGAGCGAATTGCTGTCGGCGCACCCCGTCATCAGCGCTCCGGTGCGGCCGCTCGATCTGCCGGCGCGGGTACAGGGCAGCATTCGCTTCGACAATGTCACTTTTCACTACCCATCGCGCCCGCAACAGGCGGCGCTCGATAATTTCAGCCTGGAGGTAACGCCGGGCGAAACGATCGCCTTTGTCGGGCCCTCCGGTGCCGGTAAGAGCACCACGTTTCAATTGCTGCTGCGCTTTTACGATCCGGATTCCGGCCGCGTGCTGATCGATGATAAACGGCTGGCGGATCTGCGCCCGGAAGATATCCGCGCGCAGATCGGCCTCGTGCCTCAGGACACCGTGCTGTTTGGCGCCAGCGCGCGCGAAAATATCCGCTACGGGCGTCCGGCAGCCAGCGATGCCGACATTGAGGCGGCAGCGGTGGCCGCGGCGGCGGACGAGTTTTTGCGAAAATTGCCCCAGGGGTACGATACCTTCCTGGGCGAACGCGGCACGCGTCTATCCGGCGGTCAGCGCCAGCGAATTGCGCTGGCGCGCGCAATTCTGAAAGATCCGCCCATCCTGCTCTTGGACGAGGCAACCAGTTCGCTGGACGCGGAATCCGAGCGCTTGGTGCAGCAGGCACTGGAGAGGCTCATGCAGGGCCGCACGACCATAATCATCGCGCATCGGCTCGCGACCGTCTTGAAAGCCGATCGTATTGCGGTGATGGACCACGGCCACAAAATCGCGGTCGGTACCCACGCCGAATTGTTGCTGCACAGTCCGCTGTACGCGCGGCTCGCGGCGCTGCAGTTCGCGGCGGCCTCACCCGAAGCGGTGGAGGCCGTAGTGCCATAAGGGATCTACTTGATCAGTCCCTCGGCCTTCATCGCTTCGATCACTTTGGGACGGCCGGCTATGCGGGCTTTAAAGTCCGCCAGGATGGGCCATTTGCCAAGATCAATTTTCACATGACCGGTCCAGTTCAGCACCGTGAAGAGATAGGCGTCCGCTACGGTAAAGGTATTTCCCAGCAAGAAAGGTTTTTTGCCGAGAAATCCCGACAGCCAGTCAAACCTTTTGCCCAAATTGGCCACCGCGGTTTCTTTTACGTCGGCCGAGCTTGCCGGATTGAACAAGGGCGAGAAAGTCTTATGAACTTCGGAAGTGATGTAGTTCAGGATTTCCATCAGTTGATAGCGCTCGAAGGTGCCTGCGCGCGGTGCCAGGCCGGACTCGGGCTTTAAATCAGCCAGGTATTGCACGACTGCCGGCCCTTCGGTCAGCACCCGCCCATCATCCAATTGCAGTGCGGGCACCGCGCCTTTTGAATTCACCGCCCAATAGTCGGCGCCGGTTTCAGTTTTCTTGGTCTTCGAGTCGATCTTGACCATGCTGAACGGCAGGCCCGCTTCAAGCAACACGATGTGCGGCGACAGCGAGCACGCGCCGGGAAAGTAATAAAGTTTCATGGAGATCCTTCAGTGAGTGGCGGAAGATGATATTACGCGCCTGGCGGCGATGAACCCCTTCGCATATGGCGGTGCAAGCAAGGAGTCAACTCGTACATGGCCGCCGCTCGACGGCGCGTGCACAAAAAGTTGCCGGTCGAGGGCGATCGCAACATGCAATTCCTTGCCGGACAGGTGCATGAAGACCAGATCCCCAGGCTGTAACTGCCCGCGCACCACGGGCAGCCCGAATTGCAGCTGCTCGGCGGCGGTGCGCGGCACGCGGATTCCGGCGGCGGCGGCGGCATAGGACACCAGTCCGCTGCAATCGAATCCTCCTGGCGCGGCGCCGCCGAATCGATAGGGCTGGCCGATCATGGACGTTGCGCTGTCGATCATGAGTTGGGCGGGGGAGGGTGTTTGTCCGCGCTGCGCTGCGGCGGCGGCCCGCGCTGCGGCGGGCGGCGCGATTTCCGGACCGGGCGTTGCGTGCCGATTGGTCGCGCACGCGGCGAGAGCCAGCGACAGCAGGCCCGTCGCGGCCGCTTTGTTCACGGTCGCGCTGAGGAAATCGTCGTGGCAAATGCCGCGCCCACGATGCCGGCCTCCGAACGCAAGTTTCCGACGCATAAACGCGCCTCGCAATGCAGTTTGGCCAGGAATTGTTCAGGCTCTTCGGTGATGCCACCGCACAAAACGATGAGATCGGGCCACAACAGCGCATGCAATTCATTGATGACCAAATTTAATTCGCCCGCCCACGCGTCCCAGCTCAGATTGCCTTCGACTTTCGCGCGCCCGGAGGCGCGTTTTTCCGCCTCGCGTCCCGCAACCTGCAAATGGCCGAATTCGGTATTCGGCACCAGCCGGCCGTCGACGAAGAGCGCGCTGCCGATACCTGTGCCCAGCGTCAAGAGCAACACCGTGCCCGCTACATTGCGCGCCGCGCCATAATTCAGTTCCGCGAGCCCGGCTGCATCCGCGTCGTTGATGGCGATTACCGGACGCTGCAATTGCTTGCCGGCAAGATCCGCCAGGGGTTGACCGATCCAGGCCTTGTTAAGATTGGCGGCGGTGAGTACGACGCCGTTGCGCATGACGCTGGGAAATGTGAGGCCCACGGCGTGGTCGCCCGGAACGCTCGACACCACCGATGCAAGCGCCGCGAGCAATTCTTGAGGGGAACCCATGGCGGGCGTCGGCGTGCTGAAGCGTTCTCCAGCAAAAGTCCCGGTTTGCAAATCGATCAGCGCGCATTTAATGGATGAGCCGCCGACATCCACGCCGACGGCCAGGGATGATTTTTTCAATCCGCCCGCCGCATTGTGAGGTTTGCCCCGCGTAGCCGAATAACGACCTTATAATAACCCGTAACATGGACTCAATTGATACCCAATTCGCGACCCGCCGCAATGCGGCTTTGCAGCCCGGCACGCTGCATGCGGCTCTCCTGGACCGGCTTACACGTACTCTCGGGAAAAACCCGGAATCGGCGACGCCGCGCGATCTTTATGATGCACTGTCGCTGGCGGTGCGCGAGGAACTCACGCTGCGATGGCTGGCAACGCAGCGGCGCGTGGCCAATGCGCATGTCAAGCGAGTGTGCTATTTCTCGGTGGAATACCTGCCCGGCCGCACCTTGATCAATGCCCTGTCCAGTCTGGACGGGGACCTGGTGCACGAGGCGCGCACGGCCCTGCGCAGCATGGGCCATGAACTCGAAGATATCGCCGCGCAGGAGGTCGACCCGGGATTGGGCAACGGCGGCTTGGGGCGGCTGGCGGCGTGCTTCTTGGACTCGCTGGCAACTCTGCACTATCCGGCGGTGGGCTACGGCATTCGCTACGACTACGGCATCTTCACCCAGGTCATCGACGCGAATGGCGCGCAACGCGAACTGGCAAGCAGCTGGCTGCGCCTGCGCAATGTATGGGAGGCACCGATCAGCAGTGTGCGCTATACGGTGCGGTTCGGCGGCCGCAGCGAAGCGGCACCGGATGCCTCGGTAAGCGATGTGCACAGTTGGGTGGATACCGAGGACCTATACGCCATCGGCTTCGATCAATTGACTCCGGGAAACGGTGGACCGACTGTCAATCACCTGAGGCTCTGGTCCGGCCGCGCACGAACGCCTTTTAAAATTGAATTCTTCAATGCCGGCGACTATGCCGCAGCAATTCAAGATCAATTGCGGGCGAAGAATTTATCGCGCGTCCTGTACCCGGACGATTCCACGCCGCAGGGCAAGGAGTTGCGTCTCAAGCAGCAATATTTTTTCGTCAGCGCCAGTCTGCAGGATATATTGGCGACTCATTTGAGCGAGGGTCGCTCGCTCGCATCCATGCCGGAAGCCATTGCCATCCAGCTCAATGACACGCATCCGGCCGTGGCGATTCCCGAACTGATGCGGCTCTTGGTCGATGAGCATGGTTTGTCCTGGGAGGACAGCTGGCAGATTACGCGGGGCGTGTTTTCCTACACCAATCACACCCTGCTTCCTGAGGCGCTGGAGACCTGGCCGGTGTCGATGTTCGAACGTCTGCTGCCGCGGCATTTGCAAATCATCTACTTGATCAACCGGGATTTTTTGCAGGCGGTCGAGCTAAGTTTCCCCGGCGATGCGCAGCGCCAGCGCGATCTTTCCATCATCGATGACGGCAGCGACCGGCGGGTTCGCATGGCGCACCTGGCCATCGTCGGCAGCCACAAGGTCAATGGGGTTGCGCAGCTGCATTCCGAGATCATGCGCAAGCACGTATTCCGAGATTTTGCGCAGATGTATCCCGAGAAATTCATCAACGTGACCAACGGAATCGCGGTGCGCCGTTGGCTCAAACAATCCAATCCGGGTTTGTCGGCGTTGCTGACGCAGCATCTCGGGCGCGCGTGGGAGAATGACCTCGAAGAGCTCGGACGGCTGACGGGCGCGGCCGAGGATCCGGAGTTTCGCCGTCAATTCCGCGGCATCAAGCGCACCAACAAGCAACGTTTGGCCGATGAAGTAAAGCGCCGCACCGGCGTGCCGATCAACGTCGATTCTTTGTTCGATGTCCAGGTGAAGCGGATTCACGAATATAAACGGCAATTGCTGAATCTCTTGTATGTCGTAAGCCGCTATCGGCGGATTCGTGACAATCCGCGGCTGCCCATCGTGCCGCGAACCGTGATTTTTGCCGGCAAAGCGGCGCCGGGCTACGCCATGGCCAAGGCCATCATTAAACTCATCAATAACGTGGCTCGCACCATAGAGTCGGACATTCTGGTGCGCGACAAGCTGCAAGTGGTGTTTTTGCCCGATTATGATGTTTCCTTGGCGCAGAAAATCATGCCCGCGGCGGACTTGTCGCAGCAGATTTCGACCGCCGGCATGGAGGCGTCGGGAACCGGCAACATGAAGCTGGCGCTCAACGGCGCATTGACCATCGGCACCTTGGATGGCGCCAATATCGAAATCCGGGATCATGTAGGTGCTGAAAACATGTTCATTTTCGGTCTTACCGCCGACGAGGTAGCGGCGCGCCGCGCCGCAGGCTATGAACCGGGCGCCGAAGTGGAGAACAACCCGGAGCTCAAGGACACGCTGGATCTCATCGGCTCTGGATTTTTCTCCCCGCAGCGTGCCGACGATGCGAAAGTGGTCATCGATCGGCTGCTGAGTCCCGGCGAACCGTTCCTGGTGCTGGCGGACTACGCAGCCTATGTGCAGGCGCAGGATCAAGCAGATGCGCTCTATCTGTTGGAAGATCAGTGGAGCCGCAAGGCGGTAATCAATTGTTTGAATATGGGCTATTTCTCGAGCGACCGAAGCGTCCGCGAGTACGCGGATCGCATCTGGGCTGTGAGACCGGCGATTTGAAGGGGTGAGAATTCTACGCGCAGGCTCCGCGCGGCCCTTGGGCGCAACGTGGACCAAGCAAGGGGTGAACTTTGCGTTGTTCTCGAGCCATGCGACCCGGGTTGAGGTGTGCTTGTTCGACGCGGCGAGCGGCGCGGAGGTTGCACGCTACGATCTGCCGGGGCGCACCGGCGATGTATGGCATGGGCTGATATCGCCGCGGCGCTGCGGACCGGGGTCGCACTATGCTTTTTGCGTTCATGGCCCCGACGATCCCACGGGCGGCCAGCGCTTCGATGCAACGATGCCCTTGATCGACCCTTACGCACGCGAGTTGTCGATGCGCTTGCCGCTGCGATCGCGGGTCATCGATCCCTCATTTCATTGGGGAGGCGACCGGCCGCCGACGGTTCCCTGGCGGGATACGGTCATCTATGAGCTGCATGTGAAGGGATTTACCCAGTTGCATCCCGCGGTTCCCGAAAAGTGGCGCGGCAGGTATCTGGGACTGTCGGTGGCTCCGGTGATCGAACATCTAAAGTCGCTGGGCGTGACCGCGGTGGAACTGCTGCCGTGTCAGGCTTTTGTGAGCGAGCAATTCTTGCTCGATCGCAAACTGAGCAACTATTGGGGTTATAACCCCGCCGCCTGGTTTGCGCCCGCGAACGAATACGCCGTGGACGATGCCGTGATTGAATTCAAATCCATGGTGAGATCGCTGCATGCCGCCGGAATAGAAGTGATCCTGGACATGGTCTTCAATCATACCGCGGAGGGCGCAGATACCGGGCCGCTGCTTTCCTGGCGCGGCATCGATAATGCCGTGTACTACCGGCTGGTTCCGGGGGACTCGCGCTTTTATGAAAATCTCACGGGAACCGGCAATACCGTCAACTGCGAACATCCGCGCGTCCGTGCGCTCATCGTCGATTGCCTCAAATATTGGGTCGAAGAGATGCATGTCGATGGCTTCCGCTTTGACCTGGCGACGGTGTTGGCTCGCGATGCCAACGGCTTTAACGCGCATGCGGCGCTGTTCAAGGCGCTGCGCGCCGAACCGGCACTTGCCTACATCAAGCTGATCGCTGAGCCCTGGGACGTCGGACTGGGCGGCTATCAGCTCGGACACTTTCCCGCCGGTTGGTCTGAATGGAATGACCGTTATCGGGATACGGTGCGCGCGTTTTGGCGCGGCGACAGCGGCAAGGTCGGCGAATTTGCGGAACGCTTCGCCGGCTCCAGCGATCTCTTCAGGCACAACGGACGCAAACCAACGGCCGGGATCAATTTTGTAACCGCTCACGATGGCATGACGCTGAATGATCTGGTGTCTTACAACGAGCGCCACAACGAGGCGAATCTTGAGAACAATGGCGACGGCCATAACAACGATCTGAGTTGGAACTGCGGTGCCGAGGGGCCCAGCGACGATCCGGGCATCCTCGTCTTGCGCAAGAGGCAAATGCGCAATTTCCTGGCAACCCTGCTGCTATCGCAGGGAGTGCCCATGTTGCAGGCGGGCGATGAATTCGGCCGCACCCAACGCGGCAACAACAATGCCTACTGCCAGGACAACGAAATTTCATGGGTTGACTGGCGGCTGCGCGCGGCGAATCCCGAATTGCTGGAATTCGCGCGCTTGCTCGGGCAATTGCGCCGCCGCCATGTGGAGTTTCGCCGCGAGACCTTTTTGAAGGGAGCGGCATCGCGTACCGGCGTCAAAGATGTGACATGGCTGAACGTTCGCGGCAGCGAGATGTCTCAACATGAGTGGCATGACGCGAATCTGCGCACACTGGGCATCTGGTTCGGAGAGCACACCGGTTCGGCCGAGCATCTCTTATTGTTGGTGAACGCGGCGGCCGACGCGCAGCCATTCGAGCTGCCGGCCGCGCCAGCGGCCGGGCCCTGGATTTGCCTGTTCGACACGGCCGTGCCGAGCGTGGCGGCGAGCAGTCTTGGCGCGGCCAGGACTTATGTGCTCAATGCCCGCAGCGTTGCGCTATTGGAGTGCTGATGGTTGATAAGGCATTGATCGAAAGGTTGGCGCAGCTGCGCGGCATCGGCGAGGCCTATCACAACTATCGCGGCGAGCTGAAGTATTTCAGCCTGCAGACCAAATCCGGCATTTTGAGCGCCATGGGATGCATCGTCGACGATGATACCGAGCTGGCGGCGGAAATTGAAAATGCCGAAGCTGTGGCGTCACGTAAATTCTTGCCGGCCGTGGCCACATCCCGCGGGGAGCGAATCGGGTTCAATATCAACGTCCCGGCGCGCGATTTTGACAGCACCTTGGTCTGGCGGGTGCTTTTGGAAAATGGCTCGGTATCGAGCGGCGCCACCTCGACGGCCGATTGCGCGGAAGTTTGGCGGGGCGAAGTCGCCGGAGCGCGGATCACGCGGCGTCGTTTCGTATTGCCGCTCGACCTCCCGGCCGGCTATCACGAGTTTGAAGGGCATATCGCCGCCGGCGCCGCCGAGCGCTGTCTGATGATAGTTTCGCCGCCGCAATGCTTCGAGCCCCCGGCCATCCAGGACGGTCAAAAACTCTGGGGAATTGCGCTGCAGCTGTACACGCTGCGCTCGCAATCCAATTGGGGCATCGGCGATTTTGGCGATTTGGAAATGCTCATCCGCTGGGCCGCGCAGCACGGTGCAGGCTTCATCGGGCTGAATCCGTTGCATGCCCTGGCGCCCGCAGACCCGGCGCGATCCAGCCCTTACAGCGCCTCCAGCCGGCACTTCCTGAACGTCCTCTATATTTCCATTCCAGCCGTGCCCGAGTTCGAGGAATGCCGTGCAGCGCGGGCTCGCATGAGCCAATCGGACGTGGCGAGCCGATTGATTGGACTGCGCTCGCACCCGCATGTCGACTACCGTGGTGTCGCGGAGCTGAAGATCGAGATTCTGTCGCTGCTCTATCGGCAGTTTTGCGAACAGCATCTGGCAACACGCAGCAATCGCGGCCGCCGCTTTCTCCAGTTTGTCGGGGAGCGAGGCTTGCCGCTGCAGCTGCATGCGCGATTCGACGCATTGGATCGCCATTTTGCAACCGCTCTCGGCTGCCATTCGGGCTGGCAGAATTGGCCGCAAGAATACCGCGATGTGAACGGCATCGCGGCCGCGCGCTTCGCGCGCGAACAGCCTGGTGAAGTAGAGTTCTATGTCTACCTGCAGTGGCTGGCGCATGAGCAGCTGGTACGCGCGCAGGAGTTGACGCGTGAGTTGGGCATGCCGATCGGGTTGTACGGAGACTATGCGGTGGGCGCCAATCCGTCCGGCTCCGAGACTTGGGCGGATCAGGCCAGCTATTCGCTGGGGGCGGAAATCGGCGCGCCGCCCGATCCCTTGGCGCTCAAGGGACAGGGCTGGGGTATCCCGCCCGCGGATCCTGCCGTGCTGCAGGCGCAGCGTTTGCAAGGCTTCGTGCGTCTGATCCGCGACAACATGCGCTACTACGGCGCGCTGCGCCTGGATCATGTGATGTCCTTATTCCGTCTATGGTGGGTCCCGGGGGGCTGCCCTGCGACCGAAGGCGCCTATGTGCACTATCCCTTGCATCAGTTGCTCACCGTGTTGGCGCTGGAGAGCGAACGCGCTTCCTGCCTGGTCGTCGGCGAGGACTTGGGAGTGGTCCCTGACGAGATGCGCCAGGCCATGCCCGAATTCGGTCTCTATCACTACAAGGTTTTGCTCTTTGAGAAAATATCCGGAAGCTTTCGCCGTCCCGACCAATTCACGCGACGCGCGCTGGCGACCGCCACCACGCACGATATGCCGACGCTGCGAAGTTACTGGGAGGGCCGCGATATCGAACTTCGCCGGCGTTTGAATCTGTATCCCAGCGCGGAAGTCGAAGATGCCATCGTGCGTGAGCGCGACCAGGATCGCTTGATGCTGCTGTCCGCGCTGCGCGAACAAGGCCTTGCTCCGGCGCATCCCAATGCGCCTATGGAGCCGTATACCGCCGGGCTCGGCCATGCACTGCACCTATATCTGGCGCGCTCCTCGACCGTTTTGGTGGCGCTGCAAATCGAAGACCTTTTGGGGATGATTGAGCCGGTCAACGTGCCGGGAACCGACAGCGAGTATCCCAATTGGCAGCGCAAGCTGACGGCAGACATCGAAGATGTTACCGCGCGCAGCGATTTCGCTGCGCAATTTGCCGACATCAATTCTGCGCGCCGCCGGCCTCTTGTCTGACCGGGTGGGAGTCGCCCTGGGCGCGCGCTGCCCAGATCCAAATCATGCCGCCGATGAGCGCGGCAACCGGCAGGATCTGGACCGCCTGCTGCAACGAGAAGGCATCCGACAGCGCTCCGACCATCAAGGGCGACAGGGCATCGCCCAGCAGATGAATGGCGAAGACGCTCACGGCGATCGCGGTGGCCCGTTCACCGGCGAGGACCAAATTGACAATGGCTGCATTGATCGGGCCGGTTGATAGGAACAAGCAAAGCTGGGCGGCGACCATGTAGGCCGTGTAAAGGGATGTCGATGTCGTGGTCAGGGCCAACCACACAAATGGGGCCGCGATGAGCGTGCTGACGGCCGATAACCATAGATACGCTTGGCGCGAATGCTTGGCGAAGTAATCTCCCATCCAGCCGCCGACAAAGGTGCCGACGAATCCGGTGACAACCACGATCGTGCCGAAATTCACCGTGGCTTCACTGCGAGGAATGCCCCGCGCGCGCTCGAGAAACGCGGGCATCCAATACGCCAGTCCGCCTATCGCGAAGGTATAGGCCGCATATCCCAGCACCGTAAGGGCATAGGGCTTATTGTGGACCAGGCGCGCATAGGTTGCCCACGCCTCTCGGCTCATGCTCGAGCGGGGAGCGCCGGCCGCGGCATTGCCGAGCCCGGCCGCCTGATCTTGAATACCGCGCGGCGGATCGCGCAACAGCAGGCACAACGCCGCAAGCAACAGGCCCGGAACGCCGGCGACGAAGAATGCCGCGCGCCAACCGTAATGCTTATCGACCAATCCGCCCACGACATAACCTAACGCGGAGCCGACCGGTATCGCGCAAAAGAAGATCGCCATGACCCGGCCGCGCTGACGCACGGGGAAGTAATCCGACAACAGGCTGGGGGCTATGGTGACGTAGGCCGCTTCACCGACGCCCACCGCGGCGCGCGCTAAAAATAAGCTGAAGAAGTTGACCGCGAAACCCGACAGCGCGGTCGCCAAGCTCCAACATGCGACGCCCAGGGCAATCAAACGCGGCCGCGAGCGTCGGTCGCCGAGCGCGCCGAATACCGGGGCAAGCACGGTATAGACGATCAAGAAGCCGGACATCAGCAAACCGAGGTTCGTGTCGGAAAGTCCGAGATCGGAATGCTTCAGGCTCTCGAGAACCCCGGACACAACGTAGCGGTCGAGATAGCTGAATAGGTTGATGAAGGAGAGGATGGCGAGTCCGGCGGTTGCCGAGCCAAGCCAGGACATTTGTTTTTGTTCGGCCACGGCGAAGTATAGTAGCGATCGCGACAATTGCACGCGTTAGCGAGCGATTCGCGAAATAACTCGTAACAATTTGATTTAATTTAACTTCGAGGAGATTAATTTGGCCAAACCGAACTACCGCCATGCTAAAAAGCAAAAGGAAGCCGCCCGAAAAGCTCGCCAGGACGCCAAACAATTGCGCCGCTCGACCGTGCCCGATGTCCCGGCCGAACCGTTGCCCGTGAAATCCGGCGAATGATCAGCACGTCGGTCAAGGGCTGAGGTCCGGCTTGTAGCTGCCCACGACCACCATGAAATCGGTGACTTCGTCCATGTCGCGGCCCACGAAGCGGATCGAGTGTGAGTTCACGCGTTCGACCGAACGCAGATAGCTCAGCAGTTCGGCCGGCATATAGTTCTTGAAAGTGACCTCCAGGCGGATCGGCGTACTGAGCACGTAAGGCTTGAATTTGCCCATGCGTGCCAATGCCGTACCCACCCCTGCGCCGATACGCGCGACCGACTCCTGCGGCGTGAGCGTCATCGCCGAATGAAATCCCAGACTCTGCTTGGTCTCGACGGTCACGATGTCGCCGAGCCGCTGCTTCAGCTCTCGCATCGCGGCATCGTCGCCGGAGGCAAACACCACCGGCACGCCGACCGCCCCCGCTTGTGCTGCGACCCACTCGCCTTCCGAGACGTCCTGACCGTTGAGCGCGACCCGTGCGTAACTCCCGCTCGAAATGGTGTGGGCGCGCACGCCCGTGGAACTGGAGGTCGAGGCGTGATAGCCGATCAGCAATACCGCATTGAAGCTCGAGTCGAGCCCGGCCGCCATCAGCCCGTGGCGCGGCCAGGAGCGGACGAGGCGCACGTCATTCGGAAACGCCTCGATGAGGAGATTTTCGCCGTTGCCATGCGAGTCGCTGACAACGATCTCGGCGGCGCCGGCGTGCTGGGCCGCCCGCACCGCCGCCAGCGTCTCGTCGGTCATGAAGCGGCGGAAACGCTCATATTCGAAGCCGCCCGGCGCCAATTGATCCGGCGTGACCACGCCGGCGACGCCCTCCATGTCGACCGAAATGTAGATCTTCGGTCCACCGCGATCGGCGGCGTGCGCGCCAAGTGCGAAGAGTGCGAGGCCGACGAGCGATGCGATTGAAAATCTCGGCATTAGGATACTCCGGGTAAGAAAGTCTCAGCGGGCAGGGCGGTTTAAAGATTCGTTGCGACAAAGCGGCGATGCAAGGGACGATAGGTCTCAACGTCCCCGAACGGACCTAGCGATTGACTTGACTGGTGCCGGGCCGCAGCTTTCATTTGGATCAAACGTTACCGGCAGGATGACTTTGGCCGTGGCCTTGCCTCGCAAAGTCTCCAAGATCAGCTCCGCCGCTGTCCTGCCCATCTGAACGTGATCGCGGTCAATCGTGGCCAGCGACGGCTCGAGAAATTCCGACAATGGCAGGGGGTCGCAAGTTACCAGTGACATTTCTCGTGGCACGTCAATCTCATGCCGTCGAAGCGATTGCAGGACCCCGATCAAGGTCTGATTTGACGTTGCAATGATCGCCGTCGGGGGAGTCCTTCTCGATAGCAACATTTCCGCTGCAGCCTCGCCATGCGCAGCAGTGGAAGAGCCAGCTTCTACAATGACGCTTACACGGTGCTCCCGGCAGGCAGCCGAGACTTCGTCTATGCGGGTTTTACTTGGACGCACAGGACCGCCTGTACAGATCAGGCCAATGCTTTTGTGTCCGAGATACACAAGATGTTCAACCGCAGCGCGCATGCCTGCTGCGTGATCTGATATGACAGCAGGCGCGTCCAGTCCGCGAACTTCGCGGTCCAAAAGGACAAATGGACGATCCAACGCCTTTAGTAGAGCAATGCCGGTTGGATTTTCTTCATCGGCAAGCGACAAGATGAAGCCGTCCACCCGTCGCTGCTGAAGCAGCCGAATCCGCTTGGCGTCGTGATGCGGATTGCCCTGTGAGTTGGCAATCAGCATCGCATAGCCCTCGCCATTGAGAGCCGTCTCCACCCCCAAAGCGATCTGCGAAAACAGGGGATTTGATATGTCGGAAACCAGAAAGCCAATCGTACGGGTAGAGCCCTTCCGCATGCTCTGCGCGACGATATCGGGTTCGTAGCCGAGCGTACGAGCAGCATCCCTCACCCGCTTTTTCATGGCGGGACTCACATCCGGATGATTCGACATGACGCGGGAGACCGAAGAAACAGCTACGCCTGCGGCCTTCGCAACTTCGCGGATATCAGGGCGACCATTGACCTTCATCGGCACTCGCGGATGGCTACGAGACCGAATGACCGGCCGTACCCGGATAGCACCTGAGTTCCGCTGCAGTCATTGCTTTTCCTTGCCAAGGTCCTTCCTTTTGGTGCCAAGTTCCTTCCTCCTGGAATTGTTGTTGCGCGATATATTGGCGTAAGTAGTCGCGCCAACGCAACGAACACAGCCCGACGCTGTGGTTACCGGTCAAATGTTGACAATGTCTTGTCGGAGGCTTGACACAAGGCGGCTCCGTGCGCAAAACTGGAAACGTTACCGGAATGGTTTGTTTCATGACTGAATCCACGGTTCAGCCATGAGATATGTCATATTCGGGACGCGCGAAAAAAAACGCTCAGGGAGATAAATAGCAATGACCACGACTCGACTCGTTAGATTCCCTTTGTCGCGCGAAACCCTCGCGCTGCCGGTATTACTTGCCTTAGGGATGAGCGCCCATGCGCAAGTGACCCCGAAAGCGGCCGCACCTGAAGATGCAGCCCTGCAGGAAGTGGTGGTCACGGGTTCGCGCATCGCGCGTCCGGAATTCGACAATCTCGAGCCCACGACCACCGTTGATGCGAAAACATTCGATCAACGCGGTTATTTGGACGTCGGTCAGGCGCTCAGCGAGCTGCCCGAATTCGGTGTGGCGCCGTCGAGCGCCGCCAATCAGCAGTCCGGCTTCGGCATTGCACAGAGCTTCGTCGACCTATATGGATTGGGTTCGCAGCGCACCCTGACACTGGTCAATGGCCGCCGCTTCGTCTCCGAGAGTTCGGCGACGTTGAACAACACCAATGCCAACACCGCCAATGGCGGCAACGGCACGCAGGTTGACCTTAACGTCATACCCACCAAGCTGATCGATCATGTCGAAGTCGTCAAAGTGGGCGGTGCGCCCATCTATGGTGCCGACGCAATCGCAGGCGTGGTCAACATCATTTTGAAGAAGGACTACCAGGGTATCGACGTCGATGCGCAGGTTGGCGCAACGGGTCAGGGAGATGCATGGAATTACCGTGCCCGTATATTGGCCGGCCAAAACCTGTTCGACGGCCGTGCCAACATCACCGGCGTGGCTGAATTCACCAAGACCGACGGTCTGATCGGCCCAGAGCGCCCGCTTATCGCAGCCGACTATGCCTTCCTGGCGCCCGCGACGCCCGGTAAGTACAAGTCTGTACTGACCCCCGGGCTCTCCGTACCTGCGGTGAATTTCGGCGGCGTCCCATTAGTGGATGACATTTTTCTTTCGCCGGGCGCGGGCCTGCCGGGAAGCGTCGTTGGTGTGACGAATGCGGCTGGTCAGACGCTCGCATTCGGGTCGGGCGGTTCATTGGTCCCCTACAACACGGGCGCGGTCACTGGAAATCCGATTTTCAACAGCGGCGGCGACGGTCTGCGGCTCTCGCAGGTCACCAACCTGTTGTCTCCCACCGAGCGCGTCAATGTCGACACGTTGATGCACTTTCAGATCAATGACCGCGTCAATGCTTTCGGCGAAGGCTACTTTTCCGAAACACATGCCAAGAGCTTGATTTCCCAGGATAACTACAATACCGCCCTGTTCGGAACCGGCGGCACGGTTGCCGGCAATTTCGTCGTCAGCATCAACAATCCGTTCCTGAGCCCCGGCGATCGCCAGACGATTCAGACGGCGCTGAATAACTATGCGGCGAGCCTGCCTTTCGGGGCGCCCCTGTACCAGGGTGTGGCTGTCGGCCCCGGCCAGCCGGTGGCATACGCGCCCTGGAATACCAGTCAATTCTACGTCTCGCGCACCAGCTTGGACTTTGATGGCGGCAGCGCCACCGGCGAGCAGATCGTCGCCCGCGGCGTAGTGGGCTTGAACGGCGACTTCGCGCTTGGATCGAGAAACTTCAACTGGGAAGTGTCGGTCAGCTACGGCACCTCCGATAACACCCAACGTACGGCGTCTTATGTGTTCCAGAACGTGGCCAATGCGCTCAACTCCACGCGAGACGCCTCGGGTAACATCGTTTGCGCCGGGACTCCCGTCAACGCTCCGACCACGACGGCATCGAGCACCTGCGCCCCGCTGAATATCTTCGGCAACGGCTCCCCGAGCTTGGCCGCGAAGCAATACATCACGCACTTGGCGGAGGTGGATTCCTTCAACTCGCAACGCGACACCAATGCCTTCATCGGCGGCGACATCATGAAGGTCTGGGCGGGCGATTGGAAGTTCTCGGCGGGATTCGAGAATCGCCGTGAAGCGGCGAGCTTCACGCCCGACGATTTCTATACTCAAAATCTCGGACAGGCGGCGGTCACGGCTGTTTCGGGCTCGTACATAACCAACGAAGCCTATTTGGAGACCTTATTCCCGATCTTCTCGCCCACCCAGGACATACCGGTACTGCATCGCTTGGAGCTGGAAGGCGCCGCGCGGCGCGTCGATAATTCGCTGGCAGGCGATGCCACGACCTACACCTACGGCCTGCGGTGGTCGCCGGTTGAGGATGTGCAGTTCCGCGGCAACAAGACCAAGTCGATTCGCGCGCCGTCAATCACGGAGTTGTTCCTGCCCTCGGCGTCGACGTTTTCGTTTGCCAACGATCCCTGCGACAAGAACTACGTAGATCAAGGCTCGGTGCCGGCCACGCGCGAGGCGAACTGCGCAAAGGCGATTCCCGGGTACAATCCGGCGACCTTCGCCTCAAACGTCGTCAACGCAACCGCTGCCGGCACCACGTCGGGTAACACCGGTTTGAAGAGCGAAATCGCATTCTCCAAGACCTTCGGTGTTGTGCTGCGCCCGCGCTGGGTGCCGAAACTCAATATATCCGTGGACTACATCGATATCGCGCTCAAGGACGCCATCCAGTCATTGTCGTTGGTGGATAATCTCAATGCCTGTTATGACGACGCGAATTATCCGAACAATCCGTCCTGCAGCTCGTTCACGCGAAATTCGACCGGTCAGATCACCAGCTTCCACGCTGGCTACGTGAACGCGGGAACCCTTGAGTTTACGGGTATTCAAGCGGCATTGGACTACACCTTCGACCTGCCATGGGCTATGGGAAGCTTGGAAACCAGCGCTCACTATCTCGATACGCAGAGGCTGAAATCGCAGATTGCAACCGCCGCCCCGACCGACATTTCGGGAGAGATCGGTTACAGCAAGAACAAGGGTGCGATTGACCTTCTCTATATCAATCGGGGCTTCTCCTGGGATTGGCAGGGTGTGTTCATCGGCCCGGCGAATTTCAGCAATACGAACACGCCGACTTCGCTGAACATTCTGGGGGTGGGTGCCTGGTGGCTCATCAATTCGACCGTCGGCATGAAATTCACGCCGGCGCTGGAGGCGCGGTTCATCGTCAACAACGTGTTCAACAAGGAACCGCCTTTCCCGGCGGTTGCGGGCGTCCAAGGCAATTACGCACCCGGGACAACGACCTATTTCCAGGGAATTCTTGGTCGCAGTCTGCAGCTTGCGGTGGACTACAAGTTCTACTAGCCGCTTAAGTTCAAGTTGGAAGATCGGAAGGGCGCTGCAAAGGCGCCCTTCTTTTTTTACCGCCCCCGAATTGCTCGCGTCATACCGCCGCCACGCGCGCCGGTTGGTCTTCGACTATATCGCCGGGTGAGCGCTCATGGGCTCTCCTGCAGACCGTAGAATCGCTCTGCGTTGCGGCCGAATACCTTTTCGATTTCTTGCGGCCCCAGACGTGAGCCGAGGATGGTGCGCAGGGCGTTCACAACCTCCCCGTACTCGGCAGCGAGCCGGCATACCGGCCAGTCGCTGCCGAACATTAGCCTGTCCACCCCAAACACATCGACGACATGATGGACATAGGGCGCCAGGGCATCCGGGGACCAGTGCGCGTGATCTGCCTCGGTCACCATCCCGGAGAGCTTGCAGTGCACATCTGGAAAGTCCGCGACCCGGCTGATGAGCGAGGCCCACGGCTCGATCTCGCCCGAGGCGATGGGCGGCTTGGACAGATGGTCAATCACCGCATGCAGTCCGGGCGTTTCCTCCAGAGCTCGCAACACGTAGGGCAAGTGGCGCGGGAAAGTGAGGAACTCGAACGGAAATCCCAGCTCGGCAAGCTGCCTCAAGTTTCCGAGCACGACAGGCTGGAGGATCCAAGCGTCATCGCTGAGCTCCTGAAGCATGGGACGAACGGCGATAAACTTCGGATGCCGGCGAAAGTGCGCGAGGCGTTTTGGGAAATCCGGATCGGCGAGGTCCAGCCAACCGGTCACACCGGCGATGAAGTCCGATCGGGACGCCAGGTCGAGCAGAAAGTCGGTTTCTGCCTCGGTCTGGGCGGCCTGAACGAGCACCGTGCGCGCGACCGATGACTTTCGTAGATGCTGCTGTAAGTCCTCGATCAGATAATCGCGCGCCAACACGGTCATGTCGGGCGTCATCCAATGATAATCGCCGCGGGAAACCTTCCAGAGATGGTGATGGGCGTCGACGATCATGGGCGGTCCGTCTTTAGGATGAGGTGGGCAAACGAGCTCACACCTCGTTGACGAACGAAACTGGCGCCATCGAAAAGCTTTTCCGAAAGGCTACCAGTCGCTTCGCCACTTTTTTTCTCGAAGCGTGCAAGTGCGTCAACATTGCACGCCGAGCACGTTCCGAGTCGCGCTTGTCCAGCCCCTCGATGATCCGAAGATGTTCCTCGAAAAAGGGATCGATCTTCGGATAGGGCATCTCTTTCCCCAATATATGCTTGCCCAAAATTACAATGCAGCGCGTACGCTTCAATGCTTCGAGCATCTCGACGTTGTGGCCGTATTCGAGGCAGGTGATGTGGATGTCATTTTCAAGCGCGTCCAGATCCGACGGATCGACCTTGGGATAGTGGTTCGCCGCATTCAGCAACCGTTGTTTCATGGCAGCGAGCGTGTCCGGCGGGATCTTCAATGCGGCACGAGCCACCAGCACGGGTTCGATCAGCTCCCGCAACGCGTATAGATCATCAAGGCGTTTCGCGTCCAGCGGAACCGTGAACCACTGGGCTTTTCCGCCTTTCATCAATATTCCGGTCGACTGAATCTGGGTCAGCGCTTCGTGCGCCACGGTTCGTCCGATCTGGTAATAATGAGAGAGTTCCAACTCGTTGATCCGGAAACGCCCGAAGGCCGAGCGAAAAATGAGTTCACGCTCGATCGGGTGATAGATCTTCTGCCAGGTGGGCACCCGAGAGATGTCGGGGGTGTTCTCGTCCAGGCCCAGCAGGGCGCGGGTGAGTTTGACTCGCAGGATAGGGCCGGTCGCTGACCCAACGATTACACCTCGGCCGTCGAATCGAGACAGAATGCCTTCTTCCTGAAGTTGCTGAAGCGCCTGCTTGACGGGCGATCGGCTGCCCGAGCCGAAAATCGACGCGAGGGAGCCCTCGAGTAAAACTGTGCCCGGCAGGAGCTTCTTTCGCTTGATCCGAGTGCGAAGTGTCTGGGCAATCACTGCGTAGGCGGGTTGATCGGGTTTGATCCTTTTCACGGGTGGCACAGGGAATGTCACTCAGGCGCGCGGAAGGTTGGAGGGACTGGGGCCTCGGCCTCCATCAGACCTTGGCGTTTCAATTCGTCCCACAAGCCCTCCGCCAGCGGTTGTTCGAGCCAGCGAACGGCTCGCTCGATTTCCGCTGCCGATCGACTGCCTACGACCACCGAAACAACCGCAGGGTGGGCGAGGGGAAACTGGAGTGCCGCGGCGGGGATCTCGACATCGAACGTATCGCACACCCGGCGCAGGCGCTCGACTCTCTCGACAACATCTTTCGGAGCGTCCCCATAATTGAACTTGCGGTGGCCGCCAAGATGGGCAACTAGAATTCCAGAGTTGAAAGCCCCGCCGATGATGACGCCGATCCGCCGGCGTTCACAGACGGTCAGGAGTGGAGCGAGTGCGGTTTGCTCCAGCAGCGTGTAGCGGCCCGCGAGCAGACAGCAATCCAAATCGACGCAGTCGAGGGCCTCGCGCACGACCTCCCACTCATTGACTGCCACACCAATCGCGTTGATCAGGCCCGCCGCGCGCAACTCGCCCAGGGCGCGAAATCCGCCCCCTGACGTGAGGGCGTTCCAGTGACGTTCATGTCGAATGCCGTGTGTGACTCGGCCGATATCGTGGACTTGCAGGATATCGATTTTCGGCGTCCCCAGTCGATGCTGACTATCATCGAAGCTGCGCATGACAGCGTCGTAGCTGTAGTCAAAATGTTCCTGGAACCGGAGGGCTCCGTGCCAGCCGGCATCGAGGTCGTTCTTAGGCGCCGTATCCCGCAGTTGACGGCCGGGACGATCAGTGACGAGCAGGCGGCCCACCTTCGTGCTCAAGACGAATTCAAAGTTTGGATCGATCTCCGCGCGCTTGAGCAAGGTATGGCCGAGCACATGTTCCGCCTTTCCCAGGCCGTACATCGGGGCGGTGTCAAAGTAGCGAAGTCCGAGGTTGATGCTGGCCGCCACGGTCGCCTCGCCATCCACCACCGACACTGCGGCATACATTCCCCCCATAGGGGCCGTCCCCAGCCCCAATGCGGTCAGTAGCAGATCGGTCTTGGGGATACGGCGTCGTTCAGTGGCCAACATATTGTGCGCACTTGGCTACGGCGTGCCAATGTATGCCACGGGCATGAATCACGTCACGGCACCGATTTGCCAGGGGACAAACTCGTTGTCACCGTAGTCACACATCTCGCTCTTGGTTTTTTCCCCTGACGCCGCCGCCACCATTCGTTCAAATATGTCGCGGCCCGACTCTTCTATGTTCTGCCGGCCCGAGATGATGGTCCCGCAATCCAAATCCATGTCCTCTTGCATGTGCTCGTACATCTCGGTATTGGTCGCGATCTTGATGCACGGCGCGGGCTTGAATCCCGAGACGGAGCCGCGGCCCGTCGTAAAGCAGATCAAGTTGCAGCCGCCCGCCACTTGTCCGGTCACGGATACCGGGTCGTAGCCGGGCGTATCCATGAACACGAGTCCCGCCGATTCGATTTGCTCAGCATACTCGTACACGGCGTTCAGGGAGGTCGAGCCGCCTTTGGCCACCGCACCGAGAGATTTTTCCAGAATGGTGGTGAGTCCACCTACCTTGTTGCCGTGTGAAGGATTGTTATTCATCTCGGCGTCGTTTTTTGCAGTGTAGGAACGCCACCACTCGATTCGATCGAGCAGCCTCTGCGCGATTTGAGGAGTGGCGGCACGACTCGTGAGCAGATGCTCGGCGCCATAGATTTCCGGGGTTTCGCTCAAAACGGCCGTGCCTCCCTGCGAAACCAACTGATCTACGGCACGGCCAAGCGCCGGGTTGGCTGAGATTCCGGAATAGCCGTCGGACCCGCCGCACTGTAAGCCCACCTTCAGGTGAGACAAGGATTGGGGCTCGCGGCGGCAGGCATCGACCCGATCCAGCATGGCTTCGATCTCTTGGCACCCTGCTTCAATCGCCTTGCGCGTTCCCCCGGCGCTCTGGATGGTCATCGTTCGCAAGGTCGGGCCTTCGGCCAACCCGTATTTTTCCACTATCTGCTGCACTTGATTAGTCTCGCAGCCCAGTCCGATCATCAGTACGCCGCCGACGTTGGGGTTGCGTGCGTAGCCTTGCAAGGTTCGGGTGAGGACGCGATAGCCCTCGCCCTGATTGTTGATGCCGCACCCGCCACCCTGTGTGAGCGCGATGACGCCGTCGATATTGAGCCTTTGCTTCAATCCACCCTGGCGGTTGAAATAGTCGGCGATGTTCTTTGAGACGGTAGCCGAGCAATTCACCGAACTGATGATCGCGATGTAGTTGCGCGTACCGGCACGTCCGTCGGGTCTTGAGTACCCCAGGAATTGCCTGCGTTCCGACGGCGGTACGCCCAAGAACGGCCGATAGTTGGAGCAGAATTCATGGCTCGCGCGGCTATCGCGCATCGCCAAATTGTGCAAGTGGACATGATCGCCGGCGCGAATTGCGGATGAAGCGATGCCGATCGGCTGACCATACTTTAGGGCTACCGCGCCAGCCGGAATGTCGATCATGGCCACCTTGTGGCCTCGAGGAATGGCTTGATTGGCACGAAGTGACCCGTCGCCCAAGGGCTGATCCGCCGCAATGTCAAATCGGGCGACAGCCACAGTGTCGCCAGTCCTTAAGCGAATAAGGGGGTCTGAACCCGACGTCATAAACCTTTCTCCAGACTTGATAATTACAGGCTATTGCACGCAATAGCCAATCAAAGTTATACGCCCCCCATTCAAAGTCAAGCGCTTTGGCGGCTCGTTTGCGCAGCCGCCGACAGGCCCTTACATCGACGCCTCGAGTATTTCTTGATAGTCCTCGTTGCTGGCCAGACGTGGATTGGTCTTGTGGCAGTGATCCAACAGCGCCCTGTTGATGATCTCCGGAAAAGATGTGCGCGCCACACCGAGTTCGGAGAGCCCCTTCGGCAGACCAATTTTGATGTTCATCTCGCGTATGGCGTCAGGCACCCTTCGTGGATCGTTAATTTTCATCGCTTCAGCCATGCGCGGCAGACATTCTTCTTTCTCAACCGATGCAGCCGCCATATTGAACTCAATCACTGCAGGTAAAAATAGGGCATTCAACGTCCCGTGGTGCAGCCGCGGGTCGATGCCGCCGAGGGAATGGCTGAGGCTGTGGACGCAGCCCAGACCCTTCTGGAAGGCGAGCGCTCCCTGCAACGAGGCGCTCATCATGTTGAGCCGGGCGTCGCGATCCTTCGGGGAAAACGTGGCTCGCTCAATATGCGCCCAGCCTCGACGCAAGCCATCCAGCGCAATTCCGTCGGCGGGCGGATTGAACGCCGGAGACAGGAAGGTTTCCATGCAGTGTGCGATGGCATCCATCCCGCTTCCTGCGGTAAGCCTCGCTGGAAGGCCGATCGTCAACTCGGGATCGCAAATGGCCGACTTTGGAATGATATGCGGGGAAATGAGTCCCACTTTTCTGCCGTCATCGAGGATGATCACGGCACCACGTCCGACCTCGCTGCCCGTACCCGCCGTGGTTGGTATCGCGATCAACGGACTGACGGAAGCGGTGATCTTGTTCATTCCCTGTTCGATCACGGCAAAAGTCCGCAAAGGCCCTGAGTGGGTAGCTGCGATCGACACGCCCTTGCCTAGATCAATGGAAGATCCGCCCCCGAGAGCGATGATGCCGTCACACTTTTCCGCCGTAAATTGGGTCGCAGCGGTTCTGACCGCTTGTTCGGTAGGATTGGCCGGAGTCTGGTCAAAAATGATAGGTTCGATCGACTGATTCATCGCGGCAAGCAAGCGGTCAACGAGCCCTGCCTGGCGCACGCCTGGATCCGTCACGATCAGCGGCCGCCGAATAGCGAGCCTCGCGCATTCACCGGGAAGCACGCTCAAGGCGTCATACGCGAAATGGATCTGAGTCAAATAATTGATGAGAGCCACGGCACACCCTGATGCTCGACCAATGAGAATTCCCAGTGGGCGATAACCCTGGTTACTGTATCGGCTATTGCACGCAACGTCCACAAGGACGCTTTTTTAGCGTATGCTTCAGCGCCTCAAGATGACTTGGTCCCTTTGAAGCAACTGGAATTGGGAGACGCGCTTGCAAGCTAGGGGTTCTTCGGTTTTTAAGCGGTTCTTTCTCCCGGGATTTGCCTTTAAGGCAGTGGTTATCGGAGGTGGCTACGCCACGGGCCGCGAGCTTGCGGAGTACTTCCTGCCAAGCGGTCCCTGGGGCGGCCTGCTCGGCATGCTTCTAGCGATGGTGCTCTGGGGCGTCATTTGTGCGGTGACGTTTTTGTTTGCGCGATCGACTCTTAGTCACGACTACGGAGCCTTCTTTCGCAACCTGTTGGGGCCGGGGTGGTTTCTGTTCGACATCATCTATGCTTGCGCGGTCCTCGTCGGGTTGTCGGTATTCGGCGCGGCAGCGGGCGCGATCGGGACGGCGCTGTTTGGATGGCCGGCAATCGCCGGGACTCTCGGACTCGTCGCGGGCATCGCGACGGTTGCCGCCTTCGGCAGCGACTCTGTGGAACGCCTATTCAAGTATGTCACGTACTTTCTATATGGCGTGTACGCGATTTTCTTCGCCCTGGTCTTCGTGAAGTCGTTCGGCCGCATCGAGGCGAACTTCTCGGCGCATTTCCCGACGACGGATTGGGCAACCGGCGGAGCGACGTACGCTGCATACAACGCTGTTGGGGCGGTGGTCATACTGCCGGTCCTTCGACACTTGACGAGCGACAAGGACGCCCTGATCGCTGGACTGCTCGCCGGCCCGCTCGGAATGCTGCCGGCGGTGCTCTTTTTCGTGTGCATGGCGGCCTTTTACCCGGACATCGCCAGCTCAGTCCTTCCGTCGGACTACATGTTGACGCGTCTTGATGCTCCGGCATTTCATTTCGTCTTCCAACTGATGATCCTTGCGGCGCTGCTTGAGAGCGGCACCGGCATGGTTCACGCCATCAATGAGAGAGTCGCCGGCGTCCTGCATGCTCGCGGACGTGCGCTCTCAACCGCGATGCGACTATGGATCGCGGGAGGCATGCTTTTCGTTTCGATCTTTGTGGCGACCCGCTTTGGCCTGGTCACGCTGATTGCGCGCGGGTACCGCGCGCTTGCATATGCGTTTCTCGCGGTCTACGTGGCCCCGGTCCTCACCTATGGCCTTTGGTTCACTATTCGCCGCCAGCGGAGCGCCGCTGCGGCGAAGCTCAAGCCGGTGGTGGAGAGTGGGCTTTGAAGGCCACACCGCAGAGATGTCCGCTTACGCTCTAAAGGGGTAGTACTTCGATGACTGATCTCGCTTCAATCCCGCGAGTCCGACTCGCGCACTTGCCCACGCCGCTGGAACCCATGGACCGCGTGTCCAAATATTTGGGCGGCCCGCGTTTGTGGATCAAGCGGGATGACTGCACCGGCGTGTCCACGGGCGGCAACAAAGTCCGAAAGCTGGAGTTCGTGCTGGCCGATGCGATGGCAAAAGGGGCCGATACGGTCGTAACTGCGGGCGCGTGGCAATCCAACCATTCCCGGCAGACGGCGGCGGCGGCGGCGCGGCTCGGCCTGAAGTGCCACCTCATGCTCTCCAATCTGGTGGGATTCAGCGAACGCGACTATCGGCAGAATGGCAACATTCTGCTGGACCACCTGCACGATGCAACGATTCACGAACTGGGCACCCCGAACGGCGAGGATGTGTTGGTATTCCTCAATTCCGCAGTGGACAAGTGCGTGGAGCGGCTCAAGGAGCAAGGGGCTCGGCCATACGCGATCCCTGTGGGAGCTTCCAATCCCGTCGGCGCCTTAGGGTATGTCGAGTGCGCTCGAGAAATCGTCGCGCAGGCGAAGGACTTGAGATTGAAGATCGATGCAGTCGTTCACAGGTCCGGCAGTGCGGGAACCCAGGCCGGATTAGTGGCGGGTTTCGCTGTGGACGATGTCCAGATACCCGTGATTGGTATCGGCGGAGGAAAGGCACCGAAGGGTCTGGAGGAGATGGTTTTTCAAATGGCTACCGAGGCAGCCACGCTGTTGGGCAAGCCGTCAGCCGTGAAGCGAAGCGCGGTCGTTGCGACGGACCCTAATCCCATTCAATACGGTCACCTGACCCCTGAAGTAGCCGATGTCATTCGTCTCTTCGCGCGAACCGAGGGGATTCTGGTGGACCCCGCGTACACGGGCCCGGCCTTGGTCGGATTGCTCGAGCTGATTCGCCAGGGAAGGTTCAAGCCCGACTCCAACGTTGTGTTCATTCATACCGGAGGCGTCGCCGCTCTTTTCGGCTACATCGATTTTTTTGCGGAAGCATTCGATAAGGACGGGCCTCGTTGAGACCGGCTCGCCAAGCGCGCACGAGAAATCTTGCTCGCGGCGCGCAGCGAAAGCGTGACTCGCCTGGCGAGCTAGGGCTCGATGACACCCTTTTGCAGGATGACGTTCCCGTAAAGGCGGCGTTCTCCAGTTACGATTACCGCATACGCCTGGTGTGCACGCTCATAGAAGGCGAAGCGCTCAAGACCACCAATGTTTGAAAACTTCTGGCCGGCCCGCTCGGCGACGATCTTGCGAAACTCGTCGGTAATGGGTGCCAAGACTCCCGCACTGCCGACTACCTCCATGACAGAGACCGCAGAATTGGTGAATGTGTCGAGCGGAAGGACGGACAACACTGCCGCGAGCATCTGCGGCGTGGTGGTCCCCTCGGATCGCACCAGCCGTTTGGCGACGGAACCTGCGGGAAAGTTTGCATCGGCGATGACCAAGTAATCGCCGTGGCCCATTGCGCGCAGGTGGCACAGCAATTCAGGTCCTAACAAGGGGTCGATACCGATCAGCATCCGTTTATTATACCTCGGCTCAACGCGGTCGCCGCGCCCTCAGGCCGCGTCGTTCGTATTCAAGCCACGGTGTAGGGCGTCATTCCAGGCCGCTTTGAATCGCTTCGAGATCCCGGCTTCGGGCACGATGATATCGAATCCGTGGTAGCCGCCCGGTGCAATGAAGAGCTCCGTCGGCACGCCGGCCTCAATCAAGCGCTGCGCATACGCGATGTCCTCTTCCACGAACAGATCGATCGATCCGACTCCTATGAAAGTCGGCGGCAGGCCACGCAGATTCTTGACGCGTGCAGGTACGGCGCCACGCGGAACTGAATCCGAGCCGGCCGGAACTCCCAGCAGAGAGCTCCAGCCAAAACGATTCGCAGCCGCGTCCCACACGTACACACCCAGGTGCGGTGGCACTGCACGGGTGCTGCCGGTTCGATCGTCGAGCATGGGATAGAGCATCACTTGCATGGACACCGGCACCTCGCCGCGATCGCGCGCTGCCACAGCCAAAGCGGCAACGTGGCCACCGCCAGCACTGATTCCGAGCAACGCGATCCGATGTCGATCGACGCCCAACTCCTTCGCGTTTGCATGCAGCCAGCGCAGCGCCGCGTAATTGTCCTCGAGCGATCCGGGGAACCGGGTTTCCGGCGCGAGCCGATAATCGACCGAAACAACCGTACACCCGTGTGCGGCGGAGAGCCGCTGCAGCGAGGCAATGTCTTCTGCGACATTGCCCGCGATGTAACCGCCGCCGTGAATGTGGAGCACCGCGGGCCGGGGCGGAGCATCTTTCATCACGCCGATCACGACGACGTGCACGTTCGGAGCACCTGCCGCACCCGGAATCATTCGCTCGAAGTAGGCCGGCTGTGCCAAGGGCGGGCGAGTCGATGACGCGGATCGCTGGCGTATGTCATGCAGTGTCTGTTCCGACCACACCGTTGCAGGCTGCTTGAGCGAAGCTTGAAGAATCGGCTTGAGTTCTGGATCGACGAGATCCATAGGATCGATCACTGGGGTCGGCGCGGCGGTTTCAGCAGCGAATGGCTTCTCTGGTCGCAAGAGGCTCAATCCGGTGAGCGCTACCCCGGCCATAGCAAACCCTCTGCGCGTCAGCATCATCATGGATCGCATCCTCTTTTTTTTGTGAGCAACAGCCTGGCAGTAAGTGCGCGCGCAAGTGCGAACCGACTGATTGGCGATGGCACTGCCCGCGCCATGCAGCTTGACAGATCATCGCGCAGGTTCATAATTAATTACCGTTAAAAAAACGTTTCCAGCCGCGCCCGCGACCATTGATGAGGCAATCGGATGAGTCAATTTATCGGCCGTTTTTCCGGTCGTACCGCGGTGATTACCGGCGGTGCATCAGGATTGGGAAAGGCCGTGGCGCACCGCATTGTTCAAGAGGGTGGTGCCGTATCGTTGTGGGATGTGAACCGTACCGCGCTCAACGCGGTACGCGCCGAGATCGCGGCTACGCACATCGAAGAAGTCGACGTCTCAGATCACGATGCGGTCGCACGCGCTGCGAAAGCAGCACACGACGCGCTCGGCCGTATTGACGTTCTGATCAACTCGGCGGGCATCACCGGCGCGACAGTTCCCGTGCAGGACTTCCCGATCGACAGCTGGCTGAGGACGCTGGCCATTAACGTGAACGGCGTCTTCTTTGCCTGCAGAGAGGTCATACCGTACATGCTGACGAACGGCTACGGCCGAATCGTGAACGTGGCTTCGGTCGCCGGTAAGGAAGGCAACCCGAATGCCTCGGCTTATTCGGCATCGAAGGCGGCCGTCATCGGATTCACGAAATCCCTCGGCAAAGAGCTCGCTCAGCGCGGCGTTCTCGCCAACGCGATCACGCCCGCCACGTTCGAAAGCCCGCTTCTGCAACAGTTGCCCCAGAGTCAGGTGGACTACATGCGCTCCAAGATCCCCATGGGACGCCTGGGAGAAATCGCGGAGAGCGCCGCCATGATCTGCTTCATGGCGAGCGAGGAGTGCAGCTTCACCACAGCGTCCGTCTTCGATACCTCCGGCGGGCGAACCACATACTGACGAGCAGACCCAAGGCTGAGGGAGTTCGATGAAGCTTTCCAAGATCAAGCACGTGCGAGCCTCAGTGACGAGAGGCGGCGGCGCCGACTATCACGACCAGACGGGCAAGCATTGGATCGACGATCACATCGCGAGTCCCATGGCTCGCTACCCGGAGTATCGACAAAGCCGCCGCGAGTCCGGCACCAATGTGCTCGGCACGCTGGTGGTCGAGATCGAAGCGCAAGACGGCACGATTGGTTTTGCCGTCACTACCGGCGGCGAGCCCGCGGCCTTCATCGTGGAAAAGCACCTGGCGCGGTTTCTGGAGGGCCGCGACCCCGCGGAGGTCGAGCGAATCTGGGACCAGATGTACTTCGCCACTCAGTTCTACGGCCGAAAGGGGCTGGTGGTAAACGCCATCTCGGGCGTGGATTTGGCGCTGTGGGATCTTCTCGGGAAATTACGCAAAGAGCCGGTGTATCAGCTGTTGGGCGGTGCCGTTCGCGATGAACTTCAGTTCTATGCCACCGGCGCTCGTCCGGATGTGGCCAAGGCGTTAGGGTTCGTGGGCGGCAAGCTGCCCCTGCACCACGGACCGGCCGAAGGCGAGGAGGGCCTGAAAAAAAATCTCGCGACGCTGGCCGACATGCGTGCCAAGACCGGAGATGATTTCTGGCTGATGCTCGATTGCTGGATGAGCCTTGATCTGAACTACGCGACTCGCCTGGCGCACCTGGCCTGGGAGTACGGCTTGAAGTGGATCGAAGAGGCGCTGAGCCCTGACGACTACTGGGGATTTGCCGCGCTCAAGCGAGCGGTGCCCCCGGGGATGCTCGTGACGACGGGTGAGCACGAAGCGACACGGTGGGGTTTTCGCATGCTGCTGGAAATGGAATGTTGCGACATCATCCAGCCGGATGTGGGGTGGTGCGGCGGCATTACAGAATTGATCAAGATCGCGGCGCTAGCCGATTCGCACGGTGTGCTGCTGATCCCGCATGGCTCCAGTGTCTACAGCTATCACTTCGTTATCACGCGTCACAACAGCCCGTTCGCCGAATTCCTGATGATGCATCCCTCCGCAACCGAGGTCGTGCCGATGTTCCATCCACAACTTCTGGGAGAACCGGTACCCGTCAATGGGCGCATGAAAGTCTCGGCGCTCGACCAGCCGGGCTTCGGTGTGGAGCTCAATCGGAGCATCGCTCTGCACAGGCCGTACACGCACTGAATGTCGACTGCTGCGCTTTCAGGCGTCGTTCCCATGCTGCCGACTCCGTTCGACGACGGCGGAGAGATCCTGTGGGATGACTTTGCACCGATCATCGCCTATCAACTCGAGAACGGTGCTCACGGGATCGCCGCGCTCGGGCTCGGGGGCGAGGCTTCACGCCTTTCGATCGAGGAGCGACTCGAGGTCGCCGACACGGTGCTGCGCGCGGTGCCACCCGGCACGCGGGTACTCATCGGCGTCAGCGCGGACGACACGGTGAGTGCGTGCACGCTCGCGCGCCATGCCGCGCAACGTGGGGCTACGGCGATCATGGCAGCGCCGCCCCGAATCCCGACGATGAACAGGCAGGCATTGCGGCATCACTACCTCGCAGTCTGCGATGCCGCGCCCTCAATCGAGGTGATGGTGCAGGATGCGCCGGCCTTCATCGATGTCTCCTTGGGCGCGGAGTTCGTGGCAGAACTTGCGGCCGGGCGCGCGAACATTCGCTACGCCAAGTCAGAAGCCTTTCCGGCGGCGGCTCGCACCGCGGAACTCGTGTCTTTGCTGGGCGAGCGGGTGCGCGTATTCGGAGGCGCCTCCGGACTGCACTATCTGGATGTCCTCGATGCCGGAGCCGCGGGAATGATCCCGGGCTGCGAAGCGCCGGCGCAGTTCGTGGGTATCTACAACGCGTTCGTCGCCGGACACCGTGACGAGGCGGCGCAGCTTTTTGCCCGGTTGCAGCCTCTCCTGGTCTTTGAGGCGCAAACGCTCGACATATTCATCGCATCGAGCAAGGCGATCCTGAAATCGCGCGGGATCATCCGCAGCGATGCACTGCGTTCGCCCAATCCGCTCGACGCCGGCAGTCGCAAAGTTTTGATGCGACACGCTGAGCACGCGCAGTGGCCTTCTTAGCGGACACAAGCGAACAAGAAAAGGAAACAGGGTCAATCCAATGCGTGCATACATTCCACGAATCCTCGGGGTGTTTATTGCGCTAGGCGCCGGGCACCAGGCGGTGGCGGACGTTCGGCTGCCCGCCGTCGTCGGCGATGCAATGGTGCTGCAGCGAGATTCGAAGCTACGTGTGTGGGGCTGGGCGGACCCTGGTGAGCCGGTGGCAGTCGCTTTCTTGGGCAAATCCTTCAAGACCCAAGCCGATCGCTCAGGTCATTGGTCTGTTTCTCTCGGCCCTTACCCCGCCGGCGGCCCCTATGAGATGTCGATAGTCGGGAAAAATTCCCTCAAGCTGCGCGACATTCTAATCGGCGATGTCTGGTTAGCGTCAGGCCAGTCGAACATGGAATTGCAACTGAAGTCACCTTTCGGTCTGACCGTGGACAACGCCGATCGCGAGGTCGCGGCTGCCAGCTTCCCGCAGATCAGGTTGCTGAAAGTTCAGCAGAAGACGGCTCCCCGCCCGGATTCAGATACTACTTCTGAAGGCTGGCACCCCGTTACTCCGGAGACGGCGGCGAATTTTTCCGCGGTCGCCTATTTTTTTGGCCGGGAGCTGCATCAGCGCTACCAAGTGCCCATAGGACTGATCCAGGCCTCATGGGGCGGTACTGTCGCCGAGGCGTGGATGAGTGAATCTGCGGTGCAACGATTTCCCGAGTTTGCGAAGTCGACGAAGGCGATGGCGGGAATCACCGAAGAGGCGCGGGCTTCTTACAGAAATTACGCGCAGCGGAGAACGGCTTGGTATCGAGTGCATGGGCAAGACGACCGCGGCCGCGTGAATGGCCGCAATATCTGGGCAGACCTAAAGTTTGACTCGAGCGCGTGGCAAACGATCGCCATGCCTCAGGACTTCTCGGCTTGCGGCAAGGATTTCGATGGATTCGCCGAGACGATTTGGTATCGACGAACACTTACGGTGCCCGCAGAGCAGCTCGGAAAGCCCTTGTTCCTCAACTTGGGATTCATGGCTCTCGACGACGTGACCTACTTCAATGGGCGGCAGGTGGGGGCGACGCGGGCATTTATCAAATTGAGGGAGTACGTCGTACCGGCCGAGGATGTGAGAGCGGGCGAGAATAGTATCGCGGTGCGTCTCACAGGCATCAATGACCCTACTTTTGCCTGCACCGGCGTGTTTGATCCAGACGGGCAGATGAAGGCCGCCATCGGAACGAAGAACATCCCGCTCAACGGCACATGGAGTTACATGCCCGGACCGGACTTGCAAGACTTTCCGCGCACCGACGCCATGACCCTCGCTGCGAATCCCTCTCCCAATGCGCCCACGACCTTGTTCAATGGGATGATAAATCCGCTGCGACCGATGCGCATCAAGGGGGTCATCTGGTACCAAGGCGAAGCCAACGTCGCGCGACCGGCGCAGTACCGGACCTTGTTTCCCGCACTCATCGGCGACTGGCGTAAGCAATGGGGTTACGACTTCCCTTTTCTATTCGTGCAACTCGCAGCTTTTGGTCCGAACACTCCGGAGCCTTCGGACTATCCGTTGGCTGAACTTCGAGAAGCGCAAACCATGACGCTGTCCGTTCCGGGGACCGGAATGGCGAGCACGATCGATATCGGCAACGAGCACGACGTCCATCCAAGCAACAAGCAGGATGTCGGTCACCGCCTTGCGCTGGCCGCCGCCAAGGTGGCGTATGGCGAGGACGTGGTCGACTCCGGCCCCACTTACCAGTCCATGAAAATCGAGAATCAGCAGATCCGAATCGGGTTTTCCAATGTGGGTTCGGGCGTCACGATTCGCGACAAATACGGCTATGGACGCGGCTTCGAGATTGCCGGTACCGATGGAAAATACCACTGGGCTCAGGCGAGACTGGATGGACAAGACATTATAGTCTCAAGCCCGCTCGTCGAGCATCCGACTGCGGTGCGGTATGCCTGGAGCAACACACCCGACGGTAATGTCTATAACCGCGAGAACCTTCCCGCGGTTTCATTCCGGAGGGACAACCCGTGAAGCCCACAAAGAGACTGCTACCCGCTGTTGCCGTGGGGCTGCTGCTTGCAAGTACCGCCCATGCTGCGCAGATCTGGCAGACACTGCCGCAGCCGCCTCCCATGCCGCAGCCGCGAGAGAGCGGGATGGCGCCGGTCAATGGCATCCGCATGTATTACGCGGTGTACGGTGAAGGCCCGCCTGTGCTGTTGATTCACGGCGGTCTTGGCCACGGCGATATTTGGGGCTTCCAGATTCCAGCGCTGGCCAAGGACCACAAGGTGATCGTCGCCGACAGCCGCGGTCACGGGCGTAGCACCCGTTCGCAGCAGCCCTTCAGCTATGCGCTGATGGCCGACGACTACCTGGCACTGCTCGATTTTCTGAAGATCGACAAGGTGGCGCTGGTCGGCTGGAGCGATGGCGGCATCATCGGTCTGGATATCGCGATCCGCCATCCGGAGCGGCTGAGTCGGCTGTTTGCGTTCGCCGCGAACACCGTGCCGGAGGGCACCCGGGACGTCGGCGATGATCCGAACTTCAACGCCTACTTGGCGCGCGCCCGGAAAGACTATGTCGCTCTGTCGCCGACGCCCGGCGAATACGATGCCTTCGTCAAGGAGATTTCCAAGATGTGGGAGACGCAGCCGAGGTATTCCCAGAAGCAGCTGCGCGCCATCACCGTGCCGACGATGATTTTCGATGGCGATCACGATGAAGCGATCAAGCCAGAGCACACCCGGGAGATCGCAGAACTGATCCCGGGGGCGCGTCTCGTGATCATGAAGGATGCGAGCCACTTCGCGATGTGGCAGAAACCCATGGAGTTCAACGCGACGGTGCGGAAGTTTCTCGCCGGCAATTAGCCCCCTTTTAAGGGCCCTTCTTGCCGAACTCGGGACGCCAGCCGGGGACACCTGCGCGCCATTTGATAAAGCCGATCCAATCGGCCGTCAACAAATCGCCCTGCGTTCTGCTCGAGCCGACGCCGTGACCGGCGTTCGCGTCGACCCGCAGCAGCACCGGATTGTTCGATCCCGACGCCATCAGCGCCGCTGCAAATTTTGCCGGGCCCCAGGGCTCGACGCGAGGATCGTTCAGGCCGAGCGAGATCATGACCGCCGGATAGTGCACGCCCTTCTTCACATGCTGGGCCGAATCCATCGCGTACAGGTTCCTGAATCCCTGCTCGTTGCTCACCGTGCCGAATTCCGGAGTGTTGGGCGGACCGTTGGGCGAGAACTCCATGCGCAGCGTGTTCGCAGCGGGGACCACGTCGATGATTCCGGCAAACAGATCCGGTCGCTCGCTCATCGCACGGCCCACGGTAATGCCGCCGGCTGAGCCGCCGGTGATGAACAGCTTGTCCCTCGTCGTAATTCCGCGTGCGATCAGTTCCTCACCGCACGCGATGTCGTCTTGCCAGGCGTTGTGCTTGTTGGCGTCCTTGCCGGCGAGCCACCAGTCATCGCCGAGCTCGCCGCCGCCGCGCACATGGCAAATGGCATAGGTTATCCCCTCATTCATCACCGCCACGCGAGGCGCGCTGAACTCCGCGACAAGCGAATAGCCGTAGGATCCATAGGCCTCCACCAGCGTAATTTGCGGCTTAGAGGCGCCCACCGGTTGAATGATCGTCAGCGGAATCATGGTGCCATCGTGCGCCTTGGCTTGGCGGTCGCTGACCATGAATTTCGCCGGATTCATGTCGCCGTGAACTTCGATCCCGAGGTCGGTGAACTTCCCGGTTGCCGGATCGTAGGCGTATTCCTGCGGCGGCAGCACCCAGCTCGAGAAATTGATGTCGATCCCGGGCTTGCTCGGATCGGTGAAGGCCTCCGCGATGTGGCCTTTGGCCGGCAGTGCTATCTCTTCGATCCTGGTCGAGCCGGTGGGTACGCGCAGCAGCGTCGAATAGCCACCACGGCGGGCCAGCACGTACAGTGCGTCGGAGGCGACACGCACGTCCTCTATCACCCGGTCCGCATGCTCGGCAACCAATACAGTCGCGGTCGCGAGCGGCGCACCGGCTTTCACCTGCAGGACCTGGGAGGTCGGCGCATTCTTGCGCGACACCAGAAAGGCGTCGTCGCCGCGAATGGCGAGACTCGTGACACCGTCGTTGCGGTCGACAAACCGCTTCCACGGCGCGCCGGGGCTGCTCGCGCTCGCGGCCGGTGCCGTCCACAGCTTGAGCTCATGCTGTACGCCATTCCGCGAGACCAGCACTGCAATCGGGGAGTCGCCGCTGATACTGATCGCGGGGGATTCATCAGGCTCAAATTCGGTACCGTGGCCGATGCCGTTGCCGGCAACCGAGCGGGGCGGCGACTTCAGATCCCACACTTGGACGCTCGCGTTCTTGTACTTGTTGACTTCGTCGCCCTTCGCCACCTTTCTCAACAGGATGAAATAGAGCAGCCTGGAATCGCCGCTCCACGCGCTGGCGCCGTATTCCGCGCGCTCGATCGGGCCGGCGATCTGCTTTCCGGTGGCCGCGTCGTAAACGTAGAGCTGCGCATCTTCCGATCCGCCTTCGGAAATGCCGACGGCAACTTTCGATCCATCCGGCGCAGCGAGGAAATAGTTGATGGAGTACAGTTCTCCCCCATGCGCGGCGCGGATCGCGGCGAGGTCCACGAGTTTGCGTTTGCCCATCGCATCATTGACGATCAGATCGAAATTGTCGGATCCCGGAGTGCGCTCCTCATAGAACTGGCGTCCGCCGCCGGACACGTAATTCTGAATGAAGCCGAAGCCGCCGCTAAACGCCGCCACCCGCTGTTTCAAGGCTGCGAGGGGAGCGATGGCGTCGAGGGCGCTGCGCGTATAAGCCCCTTGCGCCTTCATCCAATGCAACGTTTCGGGCGAGAGCTTCTCCATGTAGCGATAGTTATCCGTGACGTTCGTGCCGAAGAGGTTTTCAGTCACCGGCCGGACCGGTGGCGGCGGTGGTTGCGGAGGTCCGCCGACGGGCGCCAGCGGATCGGAGCCTATTGCAGCGGAAGCGATTGAAATTGCCACGACGCACGCCGCGCCGAAGAGCTTGCTGCTCGCTTTCATGGAAATACCTCATCGAAGATAAAAAGCGGGGCCGTCGTCCGTCGGTAAAGGCGAACTTCTGTACGGTGGTCATTAACGCTGGTAACGTTTCCAGACTATTTGCTCTATCCTGGGGAAGTCAAGCAGCCTCATGCGTCACTCGCCATCGTCGTTGAGCATGTAGCCCAGAAACGGAAAGGTAAGCGCTATGAGAGAGTCGACTGGAGTTCCCCGGATTTCACGCCGCGCCTTCATGGCAAGCGCCGGCGCGGCTGGACTGATTTTGCGGTGCGCGCCGCTGCTCGCCGGTAACGGCGACGCCGCAGCGGCTCAACTGGGCACGTTGGAGCAGGCGTTCTTGAGTCCACCGGACAGTGCGAAGGCATGGGTTTACTGGTGGTGGCTCGACGGCGCGGCGAGCGCAGTAGGAATCACTGCCGATCTCGAAACAATGAAAGAGCAGGGAATCAGCGGGGTTCTGTTGTTCGAGGCCGGCCTGGGCGGACCTGATGCGCCGAAGGGGCCGCTTTTCATGTCCGAAGAATGGCGCGTCAACTTTCGCCATGCCGTCAAGGAAGCAGCGCGACTTGGATTGGAAATGAGCGTCAATCTTTGCAGCGGATGGAATGCCGGTGGTCCCTGGGTGCCTCGAGAACTCGCAATCAAGGACTTTGTCTGGAAGGAAACGATCATCGACGGCGGAGCGGAAATCGACCGGGAGATACCGAGATACACGACAACTCCGGTCGATCCTCCCTCTGCGGCGAGCAATCTCGATAGCGGCTTCGCGAAAGTGCAAGAAGATCCCGTTGACTGGTATCGGGATATTGCGGTGCTCGCGTGTCGTGAGAGGCACGGCGTGTGGTCAGTTGAGCAGGCCACGGACGTGACGGGTTTCATGCGAGGCGATCGCCTTCATTGGAACTGTCCTGCCGGACGGTGGACGATCCTGCGCTTGGGGTATGTCGTTCAAGAAGTCACCAACGAGGGCTACCGGCAAGTACAGATGACCTCGTGGCCGATACCGCAGTGGGAAATCGATCCAATGAGCTCGGAGGCGATGGATCTGCATTTCTCAGAAACAGCGGAGAAGCTGATCGAGGATGCGGGGCCGCTAACCGGTAAGACTCTCAAATATACGCACATCGATAGCTGGGAGATTGGGGTTCCCACCTGGACCAACAACTTCATCGCTGAGTTTCGCGCACGCCGAGGGTACGATCTCATCAAGTACCTCCCCGCGCTGGCCGGAAAGAAACTGGACAAGCCCGAACTGGCCGACCGATTTACATGGGACTACCGACGAACGGTCGCGGACCTCATCGCCAAGAATTACTACGGACGCCTCAGTGAACTCTCGGCAAAACATGGATTGGGCATACATCCGGAGTCCGGCGGCCCGTACTATGATCAGTTCATCAATGCCCTCGAGGTCTTGGGGATCAGCGATGTTCCGATGGCGGAGTTCTGGAGTTCTCGTGGCCCGGTTCGAGGCGCCGATGGCGCCCCGCGCGGGACTTCGCAGGGTGTTCCCAGCGAGTTTTTCCGGGCATCGGCGAAATCCATGCCGGGGCAGTTCGGTGCTTCCGTTCGCCAGGCGGTAAGCGCGGCGCACATTTACGGCAAACCGGTGAGCCAAGCAGAAGCGTTCACCAACTTCAACAACGATTGGTCGGAGGATCCCTATTTTTTGAAGCCGTACGGCGATCGTGCCTTTTGCATGGGCCTGACGCGCAATGTCCTTTGCTTCTTCGTTCTGCAGTCGACACTGACGCACATACCCGGATACCAATGGGAACATGTCGGTACGCACTTTGATCGCAACGTGACCTGGTGGCCGAAGAGCAAGGCCTGGCTTACCTATCTGGCGCGATGTCAGCATTTGTTGCGGCAGGGCCGCTTCGTCGCTGACATTTTGTATTTCTCGGGCGAAGCAATTCCGAATTTCGTCCTGTTGGATCGCAAACCCATCAAGGGCTTTGACTTTGACGTAATCAATGCCGATGCGCTGCTGACCCGCGCAGATGCGCAGAACGGACGGTTGGTGCTTGCAGACGGCATGAGCTACCGCTACCTCGTCATACCTGAGGGAACCGCTGAAGCGATGTCGCCCAAGGTTCTGGACAAGATCCGAGAGCTGATCGAGGGCGGGATCACGGTAGTGGGACAGCGGCCTAAACGTTCATTGGGGTTGGTCGACTATCCAGCATCGCAAGCACAGCTTACCGGCGTGGCCGCATCGCTCTGGGGCGGGGTTCACGAGAAAAAGAAAAACACACTTCGGGTAGGACAAGGTCGGGTCATTCAGAACATCCCGCTTGAGCAGGTGCTGGCCGCGGATGGGTTGCCCCCGGACCTCGAATTGCGCGAAATCACGAACGATATCGAACTCGATTGGATTCATCGCCAGACGGAGCGCATGGATATCTACTTTGTCGCGAACCTGAGCGAGGCATCAGGTCAGGTCGAGGCAGCATTTCGAGTGTCAGGCAAGGCCCCGGAGCTTTGGGACCCGGTCAGCGGTGACATGCGCAACTTGCCTGAGTTTCATCGGGAGGAGGGTAGAACGGTAGTGCCGCTTCAGTTTGCCCCCAAGCAGAGTTGGTTTATCGTGTTTCAAAAAACCGTCAGCAGCGAAGCCGCGAAGGGCGACAAGAATTTCCGCCGGACGCTGGAGATCTCTAAGTTGACGGGCCCATGGGAGGTTGGCTTTGATCCCCGATGGGGAGGCCCCGGCACAGTCGTATTTCAGGAACTCGAGGACTGGATCACTCGTGCGGAAGAAGGTATCAAGTACTACAGCGGAACGGCCATCTACCATAAGACCTTTGACGCGCCGGACGCTGGAGCAACCTATCTGGATCTGGGCGCCGTCAAGAATCTCGCGCACGTCCGGTTGAACGGGGAGGATCTCGGGATAGTTTGGACCGCGCCCTGGCGCGTCAACGTCGGCAAAGCACTGCGTGCCAAGGGCAACCGACTGGAAATTGAGGTCGTGAACCTGTGGCCCAACCGGTTGATCGGAGATGGTCGCCTTCCTAAAAAGGATAGGCTCACCAGGACAAACGTGAGGACGTACGAGCCCAATCTGCCCGCGGCCTTCCCATGCTGGTGGGACCTCGACTGCGAGAAGCGCAAGAAGACCGGAGCGCAGCCGCCTCTGCTTTCCTCAGGTCTTCTTGGACCGGTACGCTTGCTGGCCGAGCCGCGTTGACAACCGTGAGTGTGGACATTGCGTGCAATAGCCGATACAGTGAGAGCGTGAGGCAGTCGCCTTACTGGACGATGCTGCTTTCGGCGGCAGATATTTCATTTTAGTGAGCCTTCAACGAGTGTACGGTCGGAGAACCAAGGGGAGACTGCGTAAATGAGGATGGGATCAATCGGAGCGGCAGCGATCGCGGTCGCCGGCGCTATCATCGCTTCGAGCGCGAGTTCCGCGGACGCAACCTCCGCCGCAGCGCGCGGCGCCGTGCTCTCGCAATACACGATTAAAAGCGAACCGATTCCATGCGTGGCTGAAGCGGACGGTGTGCGCGTGTGCCATGCGGACGGGAAGGGACCCACCGGAGCTGATCTGCGCGTGAAGAGCTTCGATGGCACCCCGCTGGAGGTGTATATCACGCTCCCACCCACGCCTTCTTCTGGATCCGACGGCAATTATCCCTTGGTGATACTGAGCCATGGCTGGGGGGCGCCGCCAAGCGGGCCGGACGATAAGCAGTACGGCGGACCGACGGCACGTGACTGGGCCAAGCTAGGTTACGCGGCGGTGCAGTTGGCGGCACGTGGTTGGGGCAACTCGTGCGGCAACCTCAACTCACGCTTCCTCAACCCAGAAGGGTGTGCAAACGCTTACGTTCGCCGCACCGATTTGCGCTATGAAATACGCGATGCCCAATACGTTGCCGGGCTCATGGTCGACGAGGGCATCGCCGACCGCAACCGGATTGGCGCCCAAGGCGAATCCTATGGCGGCGGCACGTCGCTGGCGTTGGCGACTTTAAACGATCGCGTGATGAATGCCGATGGAACCTTGAGTCCGTGGACGAGTCGAGGTGGGATAGCGCTTCACCTCGCTGCCGCCGCGCCTTTTGCCTTTTGGAGCGACCGGTCCTCGTTGTCGCCGAACGGGCACTGGCTCGATACCCAGAATACCGCGGAGAATCTCGTCTCGCCGTTTGGCGTCCAAAAGATGTCAGTCGGTCGGGGACTGTTCATGGTCGGCGCAGGTGGATCCTATCTTCCGCCCCCGCTCGCGGAACCCGACATGATGATGGGCTTCGCAATCCTCACCGCCGGTGAACCTTACGACAGACCCGAGTTCGAGTCGATGATCAAGGACGAAGGACAATTCCACTCCTCTTACGGCCTGCTTGCCGGAACCTATGGAACCGCGCAGCGAGCGCCCGCGCCGCTGTTTCTCGGACAGGGCTTCACGGACGATTTGTTCTGGGCTGATCAGGCACTCATTTACTACAATTTTGTGCGCGCCAAGTATCCGTCCGTTCCGATCGAGGTGCTTTTTGGTGACATCGGTCACCAGCGGGCGAACAGCAAGCCGGCGGACTTGGCGGTGATGCGCACCCGTATCCAGGCGTTCTTCGATCACTATGTCAAGGGTACCGGGCCTCAGCCCACGCTGGGTGTTACTGCGCTCACGCAGACCTGCCCGGCCAGCGCCCCATCGGGTGGTCCGTTCACTGCCGCCACATGGGCGGCGCTTCACCCCGGCGTGGTCAAATTCAACTCGCAACCGAGCAAGACGCTGCTTTCCACCGGCGGCGATCCTGCGGTGTCCAAGGCGTTCGATCCGGTTTACGGCGGCCACTCCTGTACCACCGTATCTGCGGCCGATGAGGGTCCGGCCGTGGCGACTTATCGACTGCCCGCCGTCACCAGTTCGGGATATACATTGATGGGATCACCCATGGTGATAGCCGATCTGCAGGTGACGGGCAAGTTCGCGTACATCGCGGCACGCCTGGTCGACGTGGATCCAACGACCAATCTGAAAACGCTTGTCTCCCGCGGCATCTACCGCATCGATCCGAATGTGCCAAGCGGCCGGCAAACTTTCCAGACTTCGGCAAACGGCTATCACTTCGCAGCCGGCCATATCCCGCAGCTTGAGCTGCTCGGTCGGGACGCGCCATTCTTTCGACCCGCGAATGGTGCGGGATTCTCGATCGCAGTGTCGAATCTAGAGCTGCGGCTGCCCGTCCATGAAGTCCCTGGAGCCCGCGGCACGCCTGCCGAGGTCGGCCGCCCGTCCAAAGAATAGAGTTGCGGCGCGATCGGGTGGAATGAGGGGTAACGTTCGTGAACAGCTACAAGTTGCTAGGGGCGGTGAGCGTGATTGCGTTTTCCCTTGGCGTCAGCAGCTGCGCAACCAGCGCAAGCGCAACCAGCGCAAGCGCAACTGGCGCGGCAACACAGAAGGCATCGGCGCCCGCTGATTTCCCCGGCGTTACCAATAACGTCCCTGCTTCGCCGGCGATGGGTCAGTCTCGGTCCGGAACAGCCTATAACATTTATATCCAGGCGCCCGGCACCGGCGACAAGGTCGCGTTCACGGTGTTCGAGCCGGCGACTCTGGAAGCCGGCAAAACCTATCCCCTGGTCTTGCAAGCGTCGGGATTCGGTCTCAGTCGTGAAACGGCCGCCAGCATCGCCAACGTCAAGCCCCTCATCGAGGCCGGCTACGGCGTCATCAGCTTCGATCATCGCGGCCATGGCGAATCGAGCGGCGCCGTCCGCAACATGGACCCGGACTATGAAGGCAAGAATGTGCTGGCCGTGCTCGATTGGGCGGAAGCCAAGCTCGACTGGTTACAGTACGCTCCGAGCGGCGGCGATCCGCGCAATCTCGTGCTCGGTTCGATCGGCGGCTCCTACGGCGGCATGTATCAGTACATGCTCCACAACATTGATCCCAAGCACCGGCTGGATGCGATGGTGGCGTGGGTGGCGCCTAATGATCTGACGTACTCGAATTTTCCCGGCGGTGTGGCAAAGGCCGCCTACATGTTGGGGGGCACGACGCCGGGGAAAGGCCCTTTAATTGATCCCTATTCCGCCAGAACCTCGGCCGCGAGTTTGCAGGCCAACAAAATGGTGGATGGCTACGCCGATTACCTCTACTACCACAGCAACCAGTATTTCTGCGCCGATCGGCGCGTTGCCAGCAATGGCGGGCCCGGGACTGCACCGGAGCACCTTCCTCGGCGCGGTCCGAAGGTCAACGCGGTGTTGTTCCAGGGCATGCGCGACACGCTGTTCAACTTTAGCGAGGGCTATGCCAACTATGAGTGCCTGAGGCGCGAAGGCGGCGATGTGCGCCTGCTCAGTTATCAGAGCGGCCACAACGCGGCGCATTTGGTTCCCGATCCCGGCGAGGCTTACTTGCCGCCGGGAAATGCCTTTGACGGCCGATGCGGCAGCTTGCACTTGACCACCGCGATTGGGGCATTCTTCGCGCAATACCTCAAGGGCGTGCCCGGCGCAGCAGACGCAGTGCCGACCAAGCCCTGCCTGTCGATCGCGAAGGACGATGCGGTGCTGGTCAGCCAAGTCATGACCCTGCAGACAGGCGGGACGACGGCAGTCGACGTGCCCGCGACCCACGTTATCGCCGGCACCGGACTGGACCAGCCGGTCGCGCTAGACCTTGGCATCACCGGCGCGCAGGGCAGTTCGGTGGTCGCCGGCATTCCGCATCTGCAACTGAGAGTACAGGCAGCGCCGGATGCCGCGGGCGAGCCGATTCTGTTTGTCGGCCTGGGCCAGAAGCGCAACGCCGCGCCCGACGCCTGGGACTTGATCAACAACCAGGTGCTGCCGCTGCGCGGTACCGGCACTTTCGATGTGGACCTGGTGGGAGTCGCTGCTCGCCTCGCCGCCGGCGAAAAGCTGGCTCTGCTAGTCTATGGCCGGGAGAGCCTGTTCGTTGCCCCAAGCAGCGCCAATGTGCCTAACCCGTCGATTGTACCGGTGACCGTCAGCGGAAAAGTCTGGGTACCACTGCTGCCGACCGGCAGTTACGAGAAGGCACCGTAAATCGGCGCCTACATCCCGTTTCGAGAGGTTCATCCGTCATGCCAGCCATCCCTTTCATCGATACGCATTTTCATCTGCACGATCTGAAACATCCGACGCTGCGGTGGTCGTGGCTCGAGGCCGATGCAATCCATCCGTCGCTCGGCGACATCGACGCGATCAAGGCGCAGCACTACTGGGTCCAGGATTACCTCGCAGAAACACGATTCTCCAACGTCACCAAGGCGATTCACGTGCAGGCGGCACTCGGCAGCACGGATCCGGTCGAGGAGACCAAATGGCTGCAGGCCTTCGCCGACCGCTTCGGCTTCCCTCATGGAATCGTGGCCGAATGTCATCTGGCGCAGCCGGATGCGGAGGCCGTGCTCGCCCGCCACGTCGAATTCGCGAACGTGCGCGGCGTCCGCGAGCTGGTGGCGGTTGAAACGTTGACGGATCCGGCCTGGATTCGCGGCTTCAAGCTGCTGCCCCGTTTCAATCTCGTGCCCTGTGTCTCGACGACTCATGAGCATCTGCCCAAGGTGAGCCACTTGGCCGATCAGATTGCGGATCATCCGCTCTGCGTAGAACACTGTGCGTTTCCGATGGAACGATCGAAGGAATATTTCGCCAGCTGGCGGCGGGCGGTTCGCGAGCTGGCCAAGTCGCAGAACGTCCATGTAAAAGTCTCCGGCCTCGGGATGTTCGATCGGGCGTGGACGGTGGAAAGCTTCCGGCCCTGGGTGCTCGAATGCATCGAGGCTTTCAGCCCCGGCCGCGTGATGTTCGGGACGAACTGGCCCTTAGATCGCCTCGCGAGTTCCTATCCCGACCTCATCAACGCCTACGACACCCTCATTGCCGGCTTCGACGTGCCTGACAGACAGGCGATGTTCGCGGGCAACGCGGAGCGCGTGTTTCGAATCTGAGCTCACGGCGCTAGCGCGTCAATCGCCGACCATGCCCACCCTGCCTGAGAATCGCACGCCGGCGTCACGAGTTTTCGTCACGCAGGAGGGCAGAAATGTCCTGCTGATCTTTTGCCTCGTCAGCTCCCTGTTTCTCCTGTGGGGGTTTTGCAATGGGCTGATCGATGTAATGGACAAACACTTTCAAGACCGGCTGCACCTGACCAAGGCGCAGTCGGCCTGGGTGCAGACGGCGCACTACCTGGGCTATGCGCTAATGGCGCTGCCGGCGGGTCTGCTCACGCGGGCCATCGGCTACAAGGGCGGTATTCTCTCGGGTCTGATGCTCGTCGCGGCCGGGGGATTTTGGTTCATCGCGGCCACGCGAATCTCCTCATTCTGGGCCTTCTTGCTCGGCGTCAGCGTCATCGCGATGGGGTTGACGGTACTCGAAACGGTGGCGAATCCGTACACGACCGTCCTGGGATCGAGGCCGTACGCTGCGCTGCGCATCAACCTCGCTCAGACCGTGAATGGCATCGGGTGGATGTTAGGCCCCATCGTCGGAGGCGCCTTCTTCTATTCCGCGCGCGGCGTCGAGTTCGCGCACGGGCAGCTCTACATCCCCTATGTCGGAATGGCTGTGGTCGTGCTCGTGCTGGCAGGCATTTTCTATCTTGCAAACGTGCCGGATCTGAATACGAGCGACGAATACCACCTAGACGATTCCTCGCTCGAGAGTGGCCGTCGATCGATCTGGGGGCATCCGCATTTCATCGGCGGGGTCGCCGCGCAATTTTTCTACGTGGCCGCCCAGGCAGGCATGTTCAGTTTCTTCATCAATTACATGGTGTCTCAAGTGCCTGCGGTCCCCGAAGCGTTGCACAGGAGTTGGCTGCTGATGACGGGCACCGAGGCGAGAGCCGGGGCCTATTTCGTGAATGACCAGGGCGCCGCCCGTCTGCAAGGGCTCTTGGGTTTCGGCTTGTTTCTGCTGGGGCGGCTGACAGGCACGATCGCGCTGCGCACCGTGCCTGCGCACCGTCTATTGGCAAGCTATTCGTTGATCAGTATCGGGCTTTGCGCGCTCGTGGTCATGAAGTTGGGCTGGCTGTCCGTCGCCGCGGTCTTCTTGATCTTTTTCTTCATGTCCATTGGTTTTCCCACGATCTTCGCCTTGGGGCTACACGGGCTCGGGCTGCAAGCGAAGAAAGCTGCGGCATTCCTGGTCATGGCCATACTCGGCGGCGCGCTCATGCCCAAGCTCATGGGCTACCTTGGGGACGTGTACGACATGTCGATCGCCTTTCTGATGCCGCTGGGATGTTTTGTCCTGATCAGCCTCTACGGGATCTTTTGGCCGCGCCTAAGCGCTCCCCGGCACCCATGAATATGCACCAACGGAGCTCGTGGAAAATCATGTGCGGTGTTTTGTTAGGCGTTGTGGCCATGGCTGCGGAATTGTCGGTGAGTTGTCTGGCACAGGCCGTGCCCGTGCCGACGCTGGCAATCACTGAGCTGAAATGCGAATACAGCACAAATCCGCTTGGCATCGATTCGCAGCACCCTCGCTTGAGTTGGTTGCTGACATCGTCCAAGCGCGCTCAGAAGCAGAGCGCCTACGAGATTCTGGTCGCCTCGAGCGAGGAGAACCTCGCAGCAAATCGCGGCGACGTTTGGAGCACTGGAAAAGTGACTTCCGAACAGTCCATCCAGGTTCCCTACGAGGGAAGGGCTCTGGAATCAGGAAAAATATTTTACTGGAAGGTCCGCGTGTGGGATCAGGACGGGAATCCAACAGAATTCAGCGCGGCAAATTCTTGGGAGATGGGGCTTCTATCTCCTGCGGACTGGCAGGGTCAATGGATTGGATTTACTGCAGGTTGGATCGGTCGCGGGCTTTATTTTCATCGCGGCTTTACGCTGAAAAAGCCTGTCTTGTGTGCCAGAGCTTATATCGCGGGAATCGGCTATTCCGAATTGCACATAAACGGCAAGCGCATCGGCGAAAACGTGCTGGACCCGGCGTTTACCGACTACGAAAAGCGAGTGCTCTATTCGAGCTACGACGTGACGAGTGTCCTAACAGAGGGTCTCAATGGAATTGGCGTTGTGGTTGGAAATGGATGGTATGGCAATCCTCGGCTGCGGTTGCAGCTGAACATCACTTATACCGATCAGTCGACAGAATCTATCTATACGGCAGGAAATCAGGCTTGGTCGGTCACCGCGAGCCCGATTATGCGAAATAGCGTGTACGACGGCGAGGTCTATGATGCCCGGCTCGAAAAGCCAGGCTGGGATCAGGCCGTCGAACAGCTGTCAGATCCCGAAGAAAGAACCGAACGGTGGTTTCCTGCGGCTCCCGTCCCCGCTCCGGGCGGAAAGCTGGTGTCTCAACGCGTCGAAGAAATCAAAATCATGCAGACTCTGCAGCCGAAATCAATTTCGAGTCCCAAGCCAGGCATCTACGTTTTCGACACGGGTCAGAATCTCGCGGGCTGGGCTCGGTTGAGAGTTGACGGTCCTGCAGGCACAAAGGTGACTCTGAAGTTTGCTGAGCTGCTAAACGGCGACGGCACTGTGGACCAACGGAATCTACGCACCGCATCGGCGACGGATGAATACATCACGCGCGGCGATGGAGGCGAGGAATGGGAACCTCGATTCACGTATCATGGTTTTCGCTATATTCAGGTGGAAGGACTTCCTGCCCAGCCCATAAAGGACACGATTGCGGTTCGCGTGGTTCGTTCCTCTTTACGTGAAGCCGGATCCTTCGATTCAAGCAATGCAGTTGTGAATCGCATCCAGAAGATGATCTGGTGGACGGAGGCCAGCAATTTATACGGTATACCGACCGACTGCCCGCAGCGCAATGAGCGAGTGGGCTGGATGAACGATCTTACCGTGCGGCTTGAGGAGTCGCTTTATAATTTTGACGGAGCCCTCTTTTTCTCGAAATTCTCTGACGATGTGCAGGACGAGCAAAGCGCCGCCGGCTCCATTGCGGACACCGCACCCTGGAAATACGGTGCTAATCCCGGCGATCCGGTAGATGAGAGCTACTTATTGATGGGCTGGCTTCTGTATCAGAACTATGGCGATGTCGATGTACTGCGTCGTCACTACGTTAGCTACAAAGGTTGGGTGGATTATCTCGGCAGCCGCACGCTGAATCACCTGCTCAACTATGGCTATTACGGAGACTGGTCTCCGCCGGCAGCGTTCGCCTCATCCGACGACAGCCCCGTTTCAAAGGACACGCCAATTCTTTTTATGTCCCAGGGATACTACTTCTATGCCCTACAGTTGGTGTCGAAGATGGCGACCGTTCTCGGTAAAACCGACGATGCGCAACAATACTCGGCGCTGGCCGCGACAGCGCGGACTGCATTGAACCAAAAATACTGGCATGCCGGCATCGGTGGTTACGCCGCCAATAATCAGGCCGCCGATTCTTTCGCGCTCTATCTGCATGTCGCTCCCGAGGGTCAAGAATCGCGTGTTCTCGAAAACCTGGAAAAGGACGTAGAGAAGCAAAATTGGCATCTGACTACCGGCAATCTTGCTACCAAGTACTTGCTGGAGACCCTGACGGAGAACGGGAAGGCTGAATCAGCCTATCGCATTGCGACGCAGACCACCTATCCAAGCTGGGGATTCATGCTGAGCAAGGGTGCCACTACTCTGTGGGAGCGGTGGGAGTTGCTGGGCGGCCCCGGAATGAATTCGCACAACCATCCCATGATGGGATCTGTCAGCTCTTACTTCTACAAATATCTTGCCGGCATAAAACCTGATCCCATGGCGCCGGGCTTTAAGAATACGATCATCCATCCCTATCTGGTAGAAGGTCTTGACTGGGTCAACGCCCACCACCGCACAATGTATGGGGATGTGGCTGTCAAGTGGAAACGTGAAGGGAAAAAAATTTCTCTCCAGGTTTCAGTCCCGGTCAATACGACCGCGACGGTATTTGTGCCGGCCGGGAAAGGAAAGAGCGTTATGATCGATGGTCACCCATCGAACAGCGTTTCAGGAGTGAAAAAAATAATCAACTCGTACACCTTCGAAGTCGGGAGCGGCGAATATACCTTTACCTCGGAGCTCTAGACGGTCCATGGGAATTCGGATGAGCATGAAATCAGAGGAGGCCTATCAGGCGCCCGCTTTGGCGAAGGGCTTGGAAGTGTTGGAATTTCTTTCCGGCCAAGCGGAGCCTTATGCGGTCGCGGAACTCGCGCGGGCCTTAGGCAGATCGCGAAACGAAATCTACCGCATGGTGATCGTGCTCGAGCGGTCCGGTTATCTAGGGCGCACGGATACGGATCGGTTCTCGGTGACGCGAAAGCTGTTCGATCTCGGCATGAGGGCGCCGCCGCAGCAGAACCTGCTCATCAAGGCGCTGCCCCATATGCAGCGCTTATCGCAAGAGACATTCCAGAGCTGTCATCTTACGGTCGCCAGCGGTTCGGACATCGTCGTGGTCGCGCGGATCGAAAGCCCCGACACATTGGGATTCTCGGTGCGGATCGGATATCGCCGTCCCATCAACCAATCGACATCCGGCCGTGTCCTCTATGCCTATCAAACCGAAAATGTACGCGCGGCCTGGCGCAAGAAGCAGACGTCCAAGGGCAACCGGATCCGGTGGGCGGAACTGGAGCGCGAAATCTCCGCGATCCTGGACAAAGGCGTCTTTCTGGCGCGAAGCGCCTACGTGGACGCCGTGACCGATATCGCCGCTCCCATTACGATCGCGCCGAACGATCTGGCCATCGGCGCCCTGGTGATGCCCTTCATTGGCGGCCGATCTGCCAAAATCAGTGTGACTCAAGCAGCGAACGCGACGAAGAAGGCAGCTCAGCGCATCAGCAAGGAATTGATTTGAGCAACTGCCGGGCTCGCACTCAAAGCGCCCAGCCGCCGTCGATGATGTGCGCCTGTCCGGTCGTATAGGTGGCATCGGCAAGATAGACGGCGAGTTCGGCGATCTCTTGTGGCGTTCCGATGCGCCCGATCGGCTGGCGGGCGATAAAGGCGGCTCGAGCGGCCTCATAATCGCCCTGGGCGCGCAGACGCTCCTGAAGCGAAGGGCTCTCCACCGTGCCGGGACAAATAGCATTGCAGCGAATTCCCCGCGCAACGAAGTCGGCCGCGATTGATTTGGTGAGACCGATCACGGCGGCCTTGGTGACACTATAGGCGAAACGGTTCGGCACGCCCTTGACGCTGCTTGCCACTGAAGCAATATTGATAATTGCGCCGTCCCTGCGCGCCAACATTCCGGGCAGCACGGCGCGGATCGTGCGCATCATGGACTTGACGTTAAGGTCGAAGGCGAAATCCAGCTCTTCTTCCGTCGCGTCAAGGATGGTGCCGCTGTGTACGAAACCGGCGCAATTCACCAGTACATCGAACGGCCCCTCCGCCTCGACAAGCGCTTTCACGGCTGCATCGTCGCATACATCGAGCCGTTGCGTCTGCGCGCCGACCAGTCCGGCGAGTCCGGCCTCGTTGATGTCGGTGGCGATTACCGTTGAACGCTTCGTCACGAAAGCCTCAGCGATCGCGCGCCCGATTCCCTGTGCCGCCGCCGTCACCAGCACACGCTGTTCACTCTGCAGCATCGTCAGCTCCTCACATGCTTCAAGCTTGACTCGCTCATCCACCAATGAAACAATGGTTTACCAGTGGATTATGATCATGCCCCGCATCACAAGTCAAAAAACTTTCGATCTTCGGTTTCCGACCTCGAAGTTCCTCGACGGGTCGGATGCGATGAATCCGGACCCGGACTACTCCGCAGCCTATGTCATTCTTGAGACCGACGATCCCAAAGGCTTAAGCGGGCATGGCTTCACGTTCACGATCGGCCGCGGCAACGAAGTTTGCGTCGCGGCAATCGAAGCCTTCCGTCCCTTTGTCGAAGGACGGTCGTTGCAAGACATCGTCGCAAATATGGGAGCCTTTTGGCGGCAATTGGCCGGCGACAGCCAATTGCGATGGCTCGGTCCCGAAAAAGGTGTTGTCCATCTCGCGCTGGCCGCCGTGATCAATGCCGTATGGGATCTTTGGGCCAAGGCCGTCGGCAAGCCCGTCTGGCAACTCGTGACGGATCTGACACCGGAGGAATTCGTCGCCCTCATCGACTTCCGCCATATTCAGGACGCGCTCACGCGCGAGGAGGCGTTGACGATCCTTCGCCGCCAGCACGCTACGAAAGCCGACCGCGTCGCCCGGCTGAAATCCCAGGGCTACCCTGCCTATACGACCTCGGTGGGATGGCTTGGCTATGACGATGACAAGGTGCGCAGACTGTGCCGCCAGGCGCTCGATCAAGGCTGGGATAATTTCAAGCTCAAAGTGGGCGGAAACCTGGCAGACGATATTCGGCGCTGCGCCATCGTCCGCGAGGAGATCGGCCCACAGCGCCGCATGATGGTCGACGCCAATCAGGTATGGGAAGTCGACGAGGCCATTGCCTGGGTTCAGGAGCTTCGTCGCTTCGATCCCTGGTGGATCGAAGAGCCGGTAAGCCCGGACGATATTTCCGGTCACGCCCGCGTGGCAGCGGGTGTAAGGCCCATCCGGGTGGCGACGGGCGAGCACGTGCAGAACCGCGTCATGTTCAAACAGCTGTTGGCCGGCGATGCGATCGACGTCGCACAGCCCGATCCCTGCAGACTCGGCGGCGTAAACGAGTTCCTTGCGGTCCTGCTCCTTGCCGCCAAATTTGGAAAGCCGGTTTGCCCCCACGCCGGGGGCGTGGGTCTGTGCGAATACTCGCAGCATCTGTCCATGATCGATTTCATTGCGGTAAGCGGGCGATGGGATGAGGCGATGACCGAGCATGCAGGTCATTTGCACGAGCACTTCGTTCATCCGATTGAAATACAACGCGGCCGGTACCGCGTACCGCTCGCACCCGGCTTCAGCGCAGAGATGAAACCGGCCTCCATCGCGGCCCACACCTTTGGGCGCGCCCAGGCCCGATGACCCGGCTCAGGCCGGCACCGGTGCCTCTGGGTCGATCAGCCCCTCGGTCTTGAGAGACGCCCAGAACGCGGCCGGAATTGGCGCTGACGCCATCGCGATGTTTTCCGTGACCTCTTCGGGCCGGGCTCCTCCGGGAATGACGGAAACGACCGCGGGATGCGCCAGCGGAAACTGCAGCGCCGCCGCCTTGAGGTTCACGCCGTGTGCCGAGCAAACCTCCTGGATCCCGCGGACTTTGTTCTGAATGTCCTCGGTTGCGATGCCGTAGCGATAATGCGCGGCAGGACCCGGTCCGGTTGCCAAGATTCCCGACGCGTAAGGTGCGCCGATGACGATCGAGATGCCGTTCTCGACGCAGCGCTGCATCCCATTCGCCAAAGCTGACTGATCGAGCAAGGTGTAGGGCATCGCGACAATGACGAAGTCGAGCTTCACCATCGGAGCAATGGTCTCGAGAGAATCCGTCGCGTTCAATCCCATGCCGATCGCCTTGATCTGACCGGCGCGCTTCAGTTCTTCGAGCGCCTTGATGCCGGAGCCGGCCATATCCCGCATGCGCTCCGCGTGCCGGTCGCCATGGATCTCCGCCTCGGGATCGTGAATGAGAAGGCCATCGACCGTATCGAGCCCGAGACGCAGCAAACTCTGCTCATAGGAGCGCATCACGCCGTCATAGGAATAGTCCCAGACGATCTCCATATTGAGCCCTCCGCCCCAAGGCGCGCGCTCGAAGGAGCGCGGATCGCCGGGCCGTCGGAAATATCTGCCGATTTTCGTGGTAAGAACGAATTCATCGCGCGGCTTGTCGATCAGGCAACTGCCGACTCGGTGCTCAGCAAGGCCGCGCCCGTAATAAGGGGCAGTGTCGAAGTACCGGACACCGCCGCTCCAGGCCGCGTCGAGCGTCAGCTTCGCCACGTCGCCGGACACGCGCTCGTACAGCCCGCCGAGATGAGCGCTGCCGAAGCCGAAGGTGGGCAGCGACAGGCGGGTAGAACCCACTCGACGCGACTGCAATGATATCGCCATGACAGGAACTCCGATCAGCCAGGGAAGTAGAACATCTCTTCGACCGGCTCCATGACCGGCGATGTGTCGGAATTGGTTTCCATGAGCGGCGCCATCATTGCCCACCATTTCCACTGGATGGAATCGGCGGGCGGCTTGTTATTGACGACCGGCGAGTCGCTTTCCACATAAGCGAAGAGAGTGAGTCCGTGCCGGTAGATTGAGAAGTTACGCAGACCGCCGCGCCGCAATGCCTCTGCCATTTCCGGCCAGAGCCCGTCGTGCCTCATTTTGTATTCAGCCTCGCAGCCCGGCTTCAGCTTCATGACCCACGACTGACGCATGGCTCCTCTTCTCCTATTTCTTCGGCGGCAAAGTTTTCGTCACCGTTGCAATCGCCGTGTAACAGCTCGATCGTACGAGTCTGCCGTTCTTATCTTTGAGTTCCACGAACTTTCTGGTAACGTTTCCAGTCCGCAAGGACGATCGCACTTTCGTTGAGCTGTTGTCAAATGTGCAGCCTCTTAGCCGCGGCACACCGCGCCGGTCAAGCGAGCGTAGATAGAGATCCTTGTCGCGCGTTGGCGACGGCGATTGCGCATTACGGCGACTTCACAGATCTTTTCCTGTTTGCTGCTTTTCACGCGGCCGGAATCGCACAACAATACCTGCATGCGGGCCTTAACTTCGACGCTCAAGGCGGTGCCGCTGGTTCTGGCGCTTTTGGCGATTGCAGCATGCAGCGGCAGTGCGGTCGTGACCATTACCGCTACACCTTCCTCGGACCCCTTTATCACTTATCGCGTGGGGCTGGCCTCCATTCAGCTCAAGACTTCCAGCGGCAAGCCCGGCTTGACGATTTTGCCCGCGGAAACGTCGGTAGATTTTACAAGGACGTTCGATCTTAGCGAAGTGTTGGGCGCGCCGACCGTGGCCAAGGGCTCTTACAGCAGTGCGGAGATCACCCTCGACTACAGTTCCGCGTTGATCATCTACGATGATGGCAGTCTTGACGGCATTGCGCTGACGCCGCTTGCCATCGATGGAAAAGCGCTGGGTCTGGCGAGGGTCACCGTGGCCCTCGATCCTGCCGATCCCATCCGCAGTGCCGCGAAGCAGGCAGCCCGGCTGTCGTTGAACTTCAATCTCGCGGCGTCGAACACAGTCGATCTAAACCGGAATACCGTCACCGTTACGCCGATGATTACGGCGAGCACATTGCCGATCGATGCCAAGCAGGTTCGCATCCGCGGCCCGTTGTTGGGGGCGAACAGCACTTCCTATGCAACCGGCGTGCAGCCATTCGACAGCGCCACGCTCGGCTTGGGTCAGTTGTCCGGTGCGCCGACCGATCAGACCACTTATGAGATCAATGGGTTTGTGTTCACCGGGGCCCCGGGACAGGCACAGTTTGCGGCGTTGCCGGCGAAAACCTTGGCGACGGTGTTCGGCACGCTGACCGCGTCAACAGCGGCCACGTCCGCGGCCGCTGTTCCGACGGCGCCCGCGAGCGCTGCCTCTACGGCGACATCCAGCGTGACCTTCACGGCATCGCAAGTCTTGGTCGACAGTAGCGTGCAAGGCTTGGGCCTGGATCATATTTCGGGAGTTGTATCGGCGCGCAGCGGCAACACGCTCGCTATCGAAGATGCCACACTCCAGAACAACGGCACCGGTACCTTTGTTCCGGGCACGACCCTAGTCAACGTCGGCCCGAACACATTGGTCACTTTTTTTGGCGAGGGCGCCACCGAGACGATCAGCCCCCAACAAATTTCCGTGGGATCTGTCATAGAGGCCTTTGGCACCGCGGGGACGACCAGCGCCGGCCAAACCCTGCTGGATGTCAGTGCTGGCCGGGTGCGCCTCGATATCGTTTCGGCGTCGGGTACCGTGACCGCGCAGGGCAGCGACTCGCTGACGCTCAATTTGTCCACGCTGGACGGCCGCGCCATCAGCGCTTTCGATTTTGTCGGCAGCGGTGCGGATCCGAGCCAGTACGGAGTGACCACAAGCGGGTTGGATCTGACGAATTCAACGGTGGGAGCGGCGGTTATCGTCAACGGGTTCGTCAACCAGTTTGCAGCGGCTTCGCCCAACTTCACTGCCTCCGTCTTGCTCGATCCGACCACCATTACAGCGGAACTCGTGATCGATTGGAGCGGCGGTACGGCGGCGCCGTTTACCAGTTTCGACAGTACTTCAATTGATTTGAATGTGGCCAACGCCGGCATCGGTCCCCGCCACCAAATCCAAATCGGATCGCAGATCGTCAACCTCGTAGGCCTCGCCGCAGATCCGGTGATTTCGCCGAGCAGCGGTGCCGCCGCGCTTTTTTCGATCGGTCATCAGGTCTCATCGACTGTCGAAAACTTCAATACATACGGTGCCTTCATCACTCAATTGCAATCGGAACTGAACGGCACCACCCTGGCGACCGGGATGACCGCGGTCGGTCAATTTGCGGTATCGACGTCGGCTTTTTCGGCGTCGAGCATCACGCTTTTTTTGAACAACTAATGCCCGGGTGCGCGTCTAGGGAGAGAGGCCCTTGCCGCTGAAGCTTACCCGGCGCGAGTTGCTGCGCGCGACATCGATGATGGCGATGCCGGCGGTCTTTTCGCGCCGGGCGCACGCCGCGGCAGAGGCGTTGCCGCCGCCTGCCTTTCATTACGCCTACGTGGGCACGTACACACCCAACGGCGGCGGCATTTATCTTTTCCGGATCGACAGCGCAACTGCCTCGCTGACTCAGCTTCAGGTTGTCGACGATATTCGCAATCCAACGTGGCTGGCCGTCAATGCCGCCCAGAACCGACTGTATGCGGTGAGCGAAATCGACAATTACCAGGGCACCCGCAATGGCGCCATCGTTTCGTACGCCATAGATAGCGACAGTTTGCAGATCACTAGGTTGGGGGCGGTGAACTCCGGCGGCACCGGGCCGGCACATATCAGCGTGCACCCTTCCGGAAAGTTTGTGATTGCGGCGAACTATGGCGGCGGCAGCGTTGCGCTGTTTCCGGTGCGGGCCGATGGGGCGCTCGGCGAAGCCTCCGATATCAGGCCGAGCGTAGGGCCACGGCATCATGCGCGCGTCCCAGGCGATCCACCCGGGCAATTCGCAGTCAGCGATCATGATAGTCCGCACGTGCACATGGCCGCGTGGGATCCCGGCGGCCAATTCGTACTTGCAAACGACGCCGGGCTCGATCTGACACTCGTTTGGCGCTTCGATGCCGGAGCAGGCAAGCTGCTGCCGGCTGAGGTGCCCGTCATCGCCGCACCGGCAGGTTCAGCCCCGCGGCATTTTGCCTTTCATCCCAACGGGCACGTGTTCTACAACCTGTACGAACATGACGGCAAAATCGCAGTCTACGATTACGATGGGTCGCGCGGTGGGCTCAAGCTCAAGCAGGTTCTATCGAGCTTGCCGCCGAAATTCGCGGGCAGCAACCTGTCCTCTGAAATCATCATGACCGCCGATGGCCGGTTTCTCTACGTCGCGAATCGCCTGCACGATGCGGTGTCGATATTTGCGGCGGCCGCCGACGGCCAATTGCGCAGCATCGCGGAGGCATGGGTGCATTCCGCTTCACCGCGCAGTTTGTGCATAGACCCTGACGGCGCGCTTCTGTACTCCTGCAATCAGCGCGGCGATGCGATTACTTCCTTTCATCTGAACCCGGCGTCCGGCATGCTCACTTTCACGGGCCGATTCGAGGCCGTCGGCAGCCCGGCGTGCATGACCATCCTCAAGCGGTCCTAAACCGCGATATACTCAAGACCTGATGCATACGCGCCAACACGGTTGAAGAGTATGGAAATCGCGATGATTGGTTTGGGCCGCATGGGTGCGAACATGGCGCAGCGGCTGATGCGGGGCGGCCATAAAGTCGTGGGCTACGATCCAGCCCCGGCGGCGCGGTCGCTTCTGGAGAAAAACGGTGCGCAGACGGCGGCTTCGCTCGATCAGATGGTCGCAAAACTGCAGGCGCCGCGAACGGTCTGGCTCATGGTCCCGGCCGGTGAAATTACCGACAGCACCATCACCCAACTCGTGCCGCTGCTGGCCGCAGGCGACACGATCATCGATGGCGGCAACTCCAACTACCGCGATACCCAGCGGCGCGCGGCGATGGTAGCTTCGCGCAAAATTCAATATGTCGACTCCGGCACCAGCGGCGGTGTTTGGGGATTGGCGGAAGGCTACAGCCTGATGATCGGCGGGGACGAAGCGGTGGTGGAACGTCTGCGGCCGATTTTCGAGACATTGGCGCCGGCACGGGATAAAGGCTGGGGCCGGGTGGGTCCGGTTGGCTCGGGTCACTACACCAAAATGGTCCACAACGGCATTGAGTACGGAATGATGCAGGCCTACGCCGAGGGCTTTTCAATCCTGCAGCATAAAAGCGAATTCAAGCTGGATTTGGCGCAAGTGGCCGAGATTTGGCGCTACGGCAGCGTGGTGCGTTCCTGGCTTTTGGATCTCACCGCCAATGCTCTGGAGAAGAATCCCACGCTGGCGGGCATCGCCCCGTACGTGGCCGACTCGGGCGAAGGCCGCTGGACCGTTGCCGACGCCATCGAACTCGGCGTCTCGGCTCCGGTTATTACGCTGTCGTTGCTCGAGCGGTTGCGCTCTCGGGATGACGACTCATTCACCGATAAGTTGCTGGCGGCGATGCGCAATCAATTCGGTGGTCACGAAATCAAGAAAGAGTGATCGAGACCGGCGTGAGAATTCTCGTTGTCGGCGCCGGCGCGATCGGCGGTTATTTCGGATCCCGGCTTCTCGCAGCGGATCGCGATGTTACTTTTCTGGTTCGGCCACGCAGAGCCGATCAACTGCGCCGCAGCGGTTTGCTGGTGAGCAGTCCGCTGGGCAATCTCCAGTTGCCGACTCCACCGCTGGTCGAAGCCGGGGATCTAAAAGGGGTTTTCGGCCTGGTCATTGTCAGCAGCAAATCCTATGACCTGGAAGCGTCCATCAAGGACTTTGCACCCGGCATGGGCCCCGATTCGCGGGTACTGCCCTTGCTGAACGGCATGCGTCACCTAGATCTGTTAGACGCGCACTTCGGTGCGCAACGGGTACTGGGCGGCGTGGCGCGCATTTCGTCTACTTTGGATGCGGACGGCGGCATTCATCAGCTGGGCACCTTCAATGCCCTGGCGTTCGGCGCCCGAGGCGCGGGAAGCGATATTGGCGAAATTGCCGACGGGCTGCGCGTGCCGGGATTCGAGGCACATTTAAGCGGCAACATCATGCTTGAGATGTGGGAAAAGTGGGTGTTCATTGCCGCGGCGGCATCGACGACCAGTCTTATGCGTGCCAGCGTCGGCGACATTCTGGCCGCCGATGCCCGCGACATTCCGCTGCAGTTGCTGCAGGAATGCGCGGCGATCGCCGCCGAACAGGGTTTCGCGCCCCGCGAGGCGGCCAATCATGCAGCGCTGGCGGTGCTTACCGCGCCAGGTTCCGGCTTCACCGCATCGATGTTGCGCGACATAGAGCAAGGCAGGCGTATCGAGGCAGATCACATTGTCGGCGACCTTCTTGGACGCGCCCCCAAGACGTTGCGCTCGCCGCTGCTCGCAACGGCCTATGCGCACCTGCGCGCCTACGAGGCGAGGCGCAAGCGCGAATCCTCCGCTGCCTAGAGCGACGGCACCGGGGGTTTGTGGCGGCTGACCGCCGCGCCGTCCTGCGCGCGCAAGCGCACGAACACCAGGGTGGAGGCGATGGTCAATAGGGCCAAGCCGAGCAGCGCCAGATGAATGCCGCGCAGCAGCTGGGGCGCAGTGGCGCGCAATCGATCGGGAATGAATAACGCGGCGGCAAGCGAGGCGGTGGCAATACCGAAGCTGACCGCCAATTGCTGCACGGTGCTGGCAATGGTACTGGCGCCGCTGGCCTCATGTTCGCCGACATCGGCGTACGCCAGCGTATTCATGCTGGTGTACTGCAGTGACGTGAGGAAGCCGTACGTGAATGCCATCGCAACTATCAGCCACACGGGCGTTTGCAGGCTGATGGTGGCGAAGAGCATGATCATCACGCCCAATAGAATGGTGTTGCTGACCAGCACGGCGCGGTAGCCGAAGCGCTTCAAAATCAGCGGCATGGTCAATTTCAGGCTCATCGCCGCGAAGGCTTGCGGCATGATCAAAAGACCGGATTGAATCGGGGAGAAACCCAAACCAACCTGGTAGAGGAGCGGCAGCAAGAAGGGAATTCCGCCTATCCCTAGGCGCGTGAACAGATTGCCGCTGACGGCGATTCGAAAGGTGCGGATTGCGAGCAGCTTCAGCCGCAACAGCGGGTGAGCCGTGCGCTTGGTGTGCAGACCATATGCCGCCAGCAGCGCGGCGGAAATCCCCAACAATCCCAACATTTCACGGCCGCTCAGGGTGGTTTCGCCGAACACCTCGAGCACATAGGACAGGAGGGCTATCCCGGATCCGAATAACACCAATCCGATGATATCCAGCCGATAGTTGCGCTTCTCGCGGTAGTTCGGCAGATGCCGGTAAACCATATAGAGACCGAGCAGCCCGATCGGTATGTTGACAAAGAAAATCACGCTCCAGTGAAAGTACCCGATGATCGCCCCGCCGATGACCGGCCCGAGCATGGGGCCCACCAGCCCGGGAATGGCAACGAAGCTCATGGCATTGATGAGTTCGGATTTTGCGAAGGTGCGCACCATGGTGATGCGTCCCACCGGCAGCATCATGGCGCCGCCTCCGCCCTGCAAGATGCGGCACGCCACCAGCAAGTGGATATCGTGAGATATGCCGCAGAGGAAGGAGCCGAGCGTGAAAATCCCGATTGCCGAGGCGAACACGCGGCGCGTGCCGAAACGATTGGCCATCCAGCCGCTGATGGGAATGAAGACGGCAAGGCTCAAGGTGTAGCTTGCAAGTACCGCCTTCATGCTCAGGGGCGGTACATCGAGAGCTTGTGCGATGGCGGGGACGGCCGTATTGAGAATGGTGGTATCCAGCGATTCCATGAAGAATCCCACGGCGACCAACCATGGCAGCAACCGCTTGGCGGTGGGCGTCGGCGCTATGTCGGCATTTGCCAAGCGCGCGCGCCGTTAAGCGCCCGCAAGCGCCGCATCGACAATGGTCTGTGCCTCACGAATCAATCGGCGTAAATGATCATCGTCGTGAGAGCTTTCTGCGTAGATCTTGTAGATGTCTTCCGTTCCGGACGGGCGCGCTGCGAACCAGCCGCCGCGGGCGATCACTTTCACGCCGCCAATGGGCGCATTGTTGCCCGGCGCCTCTGTCAAGACCTGTTCGATCCGTTCACCGGCAAGTTCCGTGATGCGCACCTGCTCCCGGTTGAGCTTGGCAAGCTTGGCCTTTTGCGCGGGGGTCGCCGGCGCGTCGATGCGATCGGCAAATGAGGTGCCGAGTTCCTGGGTGAGCTCGCGGTAACGCTCGCCGGGATCCTTCCCGGTGCGCGCTGTCATTTCCGCCGACAGCAGCGCCGGCACGATTCCATCCTTGTCGGTGGTCCACACCCGTCCATCGATCCGGCTGAACGAGGCTCCGGCGCTCTCCTCGCCGCCGAATCCCAGTTTCCCGTCCACCAGACCCGCCACGAACCACTTGAAGCCGACCGGCACTTCGTACACGGAGCGCTTGAGCCGCGCGCCGACCCGATCGATCATCGCGCTGCTCACGACGGTCTTGCCGATGGCAGCGTCCGCGCGCCAGCCGCTGCGTTGGCCGAATAAATAGTCGATTGCCGTCGACAGATAATGGTTGGGGGGCATCAGTCCGCTGCTGTTCGTGACGATGCCGTGCCGGTCATGGTCGGTATCGCAGGCAAAGGCGATGTCGTAGCGGCCCTTGAGGTGGATGAGCCGCTGCATGGCGTAGGGCGAGGAGGGGTCCATGCGAATTTTCCCGTCCCAATCCAACGTCATGAATTTGAAGGTCGGGTCCACTTCAGCATTGACGACATCCAGATCCAGACCATAGTGCTCAGCGATGCGCGGCCAATAATGCACGCCCGCGCCGCCAAGGGGATCGACTCCCATGCGGATTTTGGAATCCCGGATGACTTTCATGTCCAAAATATTGCCGAGATCTTCCACATAGTTCTTTATGTAGTCGTGCCAGTGCGTGCTGGGGGCGCGCCGTGCCGCGGCATAAGGCGATCTCTTGATGCCGGCAGCGTTTTCCGGCCGCAGCAACTCATTCGCTCGATTCTCGATCCACTTGGTGATCTCCGAATCCGCCGGACCGCCGTTGGTCGGGTTGTACTTGAAGCCGCCATTGTCGGGAGGATTGTGGGAGGGCGTGATGACAATGCCGTCGGCCAAGCCGGACCGTCGGCCGTCGTTGTAAGTGAGAATGGCATGCGAGATGGCGGGAGTCGGCGTGTATTCGTCATCCGCCGCAATCATGACCTCGACGCCATTCGCCGCAAGCACCTCCAGTGCACTGGCAAAGGCCGGCGCCGATAACGCGTGGGTGTCAAAACCCATGAACAATGGCCCGCTAATGCCTTGCCCAACCCGGTATTCGCAGATCGCCTGGCTGATCGCCAGCACATGGGCTTCGTTGAAGCCTATGCCGAAGGATGATCCACGATGTCCCGAGGTGCCGAAGGCAACACGTTGCGAAGGGACGGCCGGATCCGGACGTTCGCTGTAATACGCGGTGATCAGCCGCGGAACGTTCACCAGCGCGGCGGCGGGGGCCGGCTTGCCGGCCAAGGGGTCCAGCCGCGAACTCATGTGGTCGCCAACGCCGCGCTTTTGTTCTTGATGCGCTGCATGAGTTCAGTCCAGGACTTGACGAACGAGGCAGCGCCATCCACTTGCAGCTGCGCGGCAAGGGCATCGACATCGACGCCGGCGCGCGCGAAAGCTGCCAGCACTTCTTCGGCATCGCCGCCGTCTTTGGCCATGACGCCGCGAAGTTTGCCGCTCTCTGCGAACGCCAGCAGGGTCTTCTCGGGCATCGTGTCGACGGTCTCGGGCGCCGCCAATGCCTCGACATACAGCCCCGGCGGGGATTTCGGATCCTTGGTTCCGGTGCTGGCCCACAACATGCGCTGCTTGCGCGCGCCCTTGGCGAGAAGATCCTTCCAGCGCTTTGTGCCGGTCAATTCGCAATGTGCCCGGTAAGTGCGCTGCATGATGGCGATGCCGAGCCGGTTGCTCAACTCCTGCGGAACTTTGTCGGCGACGGCGCGATCCCAGCGGCTGACGAATACGGAAGCCACCGAACTGATTTTGGGGTCGAGACCCGCGGCGATGCGGCGCTCAATCGCGCGCATGTAGGCCTCGGCGACTTTCAGGTATTGTTCGCGCGAGAACAACAGCGTCACATTGATCGGGACACCGGCAAATATGGCCTCTTCGATTGCGGGCACTCCCGCCGGGGTTCCCGGAATCTTGACATATAGATTCGGGCGGTTCGCCTGTTTGAAAATACGCCGCGCTGCGTCAATGGTTGCCGCCGTGTCATTCGCCAGCAGCGGCGATACTTCCATCGACACCCAACCATCGATACCCTGCGTGCGATCGAATTCCGGCCGGAACAGATCCGCGGCGCGCCGCAAATCCTCGAGCGCCAATTCGATGAACAGATCTTCCCCCGACATGCCGGCCGCCGCTTTTTGGCGGATGCCCTTGTCGTAGGCGGCAGTCTTGCCGATGGCTTCGTCGAAAATCGTGGGATTCGAGGTAAGACCCGTGATCGAGAACTGGTCGATGTATCGCCGCAAGGTTCCATTGTCGAGAATTTCCCGCGTAATGTTGTCGAGCCAGAGGCTTTGGCCCAGATCGTGCAGATTTTTCGTCATACTCATGGGCGCACCTTGAAATCCGTTAGGTTGTGATTGAGAAGATCACCGATGCGCTCGATGATCATGTCGGGCGCAGGGACCACCCGGTTGGACTCCGCCGCCAGCGCATAGTGCCCCTGACGCACGAACACCGTGGTCAGCGAGGTACCGAGCACCGACTTCATGGCGGCCAGCAGATTGGCCTTGTCATCGACCATAACATAGTGCTCCGCGGGATAGCGCCGCTGCACGTGATCCAGCACTTTTTCCTTGTGCACGTAGATCATGACGCGGCCCTCGACTGCCTCCCAAATACCGGAATCGCGGATCTTGCGCGGTTGAAAAACGATATCCCCATCCGAGAGCACCACCGGAAATCCCAGCGTGCGAAGATGCGCAACGGCCTGCAACGAATTGGGGAATAGCCGGTTGGCAAAAGGGTACTCGAGCAGAAACTGCGACATGTCGAGCAGCTTGGGATCGTCATCCAGTCCTGCGCGGAATTCCTGCAGGCTTCCCAGGTAATCGGCGAGTTCAAGAGTCGCGCGTCGCCGACCGAAGATCTCCCAGTAGCGCGCGCGTTGGGCCGCGCCGAATGCCAGCTCCAGGCGATCGCCGAGGTCGGCGCTGAAGCGGTCGTTGTCCAATAGAGTGTTATCGACGTCGAGCAGAAATACGACGCCGTCCTTGCTCAGCACGGCGCCGATTTCTCCGGTTGCGGGTCATGCCAGGTCTCTCCGCCATCGACAATCTTTGCCGCGGCCGCGGGGCCCCAGGTCCCGGGCTCGTATTCGCTGATGGGCAAACCGCCGGTCAACACCGGGTCCACCACGCGCCATGCCGCCTCCACGCTGTCGTCCTGAGTGAATAACGAGGTATCGCCGCGCACGGCGTCTCCGAGCAATCGCTCATAGGGAGACTTTTCCTCCTCGGTATGGTGGCGCGCAATCAGTTCGACCGGCTCGCCGCGCATATCCTCGCCGTTGAGCTTCGCGAGCGCGCCTTCGCCGATGACCACTTCGGGGCTCAAGCGCAGGCGAAAGTAGTTTGCCGGCATCCGGTCGCTGGGATCAAAGATGGCGAGCGGCGGCCGCTTGAGCGTGACTCTGACTTCGGTCGCCGTGATCGGCAGGTTCTTGCCTGCACGGATGTAGAAAGGCACGTCCGCCCAGCGCCAGGTGTCGATGTGCATGCGCAACGCGACAAAGGTCTCGACCTGCGAGTCCTTGGCGACGCCGCTTTCGTCGCGATAGCCGCGGAATTGGCCGCGCACCACCTCTTTGGGATCCAAGGGTTGCATGGCACGGAAAATCCGCAGCTTCTCCGCCTGCATGGTCTTGGGATCGTGACCGACCGGCGCATCCATCGCAAGCAATGTCACGACCTGCAGCAGGTGGTTTTGCACCACGTCGCGGACCGTGCCGACTTCTTCGTAGAAGGCGCCGCGTCCCTCGACGCCGAAATTTTCCGCCATGGTGATTTGAATGTCGCGGATGTATTCGCGGTTCCATATCGGCTCGAGGAAGGTGTTGGCGAAACGGAAGTACAATATATTTTGCACCGCCTCCTTTCCCAAGTAATGATCGATGCGGAAAATGGAGGATTCGCTGAAAACCTCATGCAGGGTCTTATCGAGCGCTTGGGCGCTGGCCAGATCGCGGCCGAAGGGCTTTTCCACGATGACTCTGGCATTCGCGGCGCAGCCGCACTTCTGCAGGCCCTGCACCACGCTGGCAAACAAACTCGGCGGAATCGCCAGATAGTGAATTGGGCTTTTCGCTAGTCCAATTGCGCTCTTCAGCTTGGCAAAAGTCCCGGGGTCGGCGTAGTCGCCATCGACATAGCGCAACAGCGCCGCCAACTTCGCGAAACTCTGTTCATCGAAGTCGCCGTTGTGCTGCACGCTGTCGCGGGCACGCTCCTTGAGCTTTTCCAAATCCCAGCCGGCGCGGGCCATGCCGATAATTGGTATGTGGAAACCGCCCCGGCGCACCATGGCGTACAGCGCCGGGAAGATTTTCTTGTAGGCAAGATCGCCGGTGGCGCCAAAAAACACGAAGGCATCCGACTCGATTCTATTCATTTAACGTCTCGCTTTGAGTTCGCGGCGCAGCTGTTGCAGTTCTTCGATCAACTCGACGGCGAGGGCCACCCCGGCGAGGTTCAATTCGAGGTCCCGTTGCAAGCGCAGAGCCAGACGGGCACGGCGCAGTGCCGATCCGCTGAAGCGCCATTGGCGGCTGACTTCAACGACGCTGAGGACTCCTTCCTCGACAAACTCCACGATGTGCCGCTCATCGACGGCGCACATTCGGCTCAAGTCTTCGATGCTGAGCATTACGGATTCGTCGAATACGGTACCGGGCAAGGGCGTGTCGTCCGCTGGGATCATTTCAAGCTCCAAGGCTCGCGCGAGGATTGAACGGCAGAGCGGCGGCCAACGCTGCATAGGCGGCCTTGGCCTTCTCGTCGCCCGCGGGCGGCAGGGCTATCTGCAGCACGACGTAGAAGTCACCCGGCGGGTCGGCGGGAATGCCGCGCCCCTTCAAGCGCAATTTGCTCCCGGCGTGGGATGCCGCTGGAATTTTCAAATCGACCATTCCGCCGGGGATGGGTGTTTTCACGGTCGCGCCCAAGGCTGCCTCCCACGGTGCCACCGGCAATTCCAAGGTCAGGTTCCGGCCCTCGATCCGATACAGCGGATGAGGCTGAAAATCCACTTCAATATAGAGATCGCCCGCTTTTCCGTTGCCGTGTGCGCGGGCGCCCTGACCGGCGAGGCGGATTTGTTGTCCGGCGAGAATTCCCTTTGGCACTTGCACGTTCAAGGTCCGTTCCTTGGACACGAGCCGGCCTTCGGGATCGATTTCGGGCATTTGCAGCGTGAAGGCACGAGCACCCCCGCTCAGCGAGGCCTCCAAATCGAGCAGCACCTTGGCATGATGATCCTCGCCGTGTTCGGGACGAAAGCCGCCGCGGTTGGCGGCTCCAGAGCGTGCCTGGGCGCCGAACAACGCATCGAAGAAATCGCTGTACGCCGAGTTGCCCGGGCCCGCGCCGCTGAACTCGAAGCCCGAGTCCCAGTTGGGCGGCGGCCTGAAGTCCTCGCCGGGATGGTGGTCCTTGCCCAATCGATCGTAGGCGGCGCGCTTTTCAGGACTCTTCAGGACCTCGTAGGCTTCGCCGACTTCCTTGAACCGTGCCTCGGCGTTTTTCTCCTTGCTCACGTCCGGATGGTATTTGCGCGCGAGTTTGCGATAGGCCTGCTTGATTTGCGCTTCGGTCGCGTCGCGCGCAACGCCCATCACTTTGTAATAATCCTTGAATTCCACCGATCACCTGGCAATGAGATTTCGAAGAATACTATGCGCGGAGAGTTGTGAGCCGCAAACTCCGTGTAAGCGCAATCCTACGCTACAATTGATACGCCACAGTGAGCAGCAGCCCTTCGCAAAGATCGCGCAAGAGACCCGCAGGCCGGGCGTCGAACGGGCGGCTTCCAGGAATCAGCGCACCTATCCACTCGGCGAGCCAGTCTATTTCTGCTTTGCCGTAGAAGACCACGGCGCATTCATAGTTGAGCAGCAGGCTGCGCGAGTCGAGATTCACCGAACCCGACAAGCCAAGAGAGGTGTCGAATACCACTGCTTTCGCATGACTCATATGAGGCAGCAGATGCACCTTGACGCCCGCCTGGCTCAAGGATCGCAGCGCGCGGCTGCGTGCGAAGTCCGCCAATTTGTGATTGGAGCTCCGCGGTATGCAAAGGTCGATCTGCACGCCGCGCCGTGCCGCCAGACGCATCGCGGTCTCGAGGCTGACATCGGGTACGAAGTAGGGTGTAACCGCCAGCATGCGATGGCGGGCTTGAAAACAAGCATCGATCAACAAGGCATGTACGGTATCTTCCGGCTGATCGGGCCCGCTCGGTAGAAACTGCGCGTCGCCGCCGGTGCGCGGCTCAGCAGCGCGGGCGCACGGCAGCGCTGACACTGCCGGCCTGGCGCAGGCCGCCACCCAGTCGCATTCGAATTGCGCCGCCGCCGCGCTGGCCACCGATCCTTGCAAATCAAAGGTCAAGTCCTGCCAGGGGGGCACACCGGGGAGGCCGGAGAAATATTCGGCGGCAAGATTGCGCCCACCGGCCCACAAGCGCGCGCCATCGGCGATCACCAATTTTCGATGATTGCGCAGATTGCGCGGACCTTGGGTCCTACGCGCGAATAAGGGACTGAAAACCGCCGTTTCGACCCCGCCCCGCCGCAAGGATTTCAAACTTGCTTTGGGCAGCTGAATGGCACCGACTCCATCGAGCAGCAGCCTGACCTCCACTCCGCTGCGCGCACGTTCAATCATGCGCTGCATGAGTTCGCGGCCGAACGCGTCGCTGCCCAAGATGTAGGTGCAAATATCCAGCCGGGCGACAGCGCCCGACATGGTCGAAAACAAGGCCGCGGCCGATTCGCCGCCGTCCCGATGCATGCTGATGAGAGCAGGCGAGGCCGCGGGCAAACCAAAACTCTCGATCAAGTCCTGCGCCCAGTGCCCGGCAAAGGATCTGACGCCTGAGCGCGATATGTTCTTGCGCGGCAGTTTGCGCCGCCCAAACGCCAGGTACATGGGCAATACCAAATAGGGCAGCGCAATCATTCCCAAGACCCAAGCGATGGCGATCGATGGCGGCCGGCGCTCGCGCTCCGCGCGAGTGGTCAAGATATACGCCAGCACGCTCACCACAATGACCAGCGAATGGATGCTGATTGGCGGCAGCCAAGCGTTCATGGTCTATTGAGATGTCTCAAGGCGGCGCAGGATGGGCGGCAGGAGATCGGGCAAATCTTCGGCGAGAAGGCCGGCTCCAAAGTCGGCAGCCGCTGCGCCGTGCATCCATACCGCGGCGGCGGCAGCAGCGAACGCGTCCATGCCCTGGGCGAGCAACCCTAGGATGAAGCCCCCGAGAACATCGCCCGACCCCGCGGTTGCCAACGTCGCCGGTGCATTGCTGTTGATGATGGCGCGGCCATCGGGGGCGGCGATGACGGTGTCAGCGCCTTTCAAAACGATGACGGCCGCGCTTTGTTGGGCGGCGCGGCGGGCGCGCGCCAATTTGTCGCCCGAGACGGCAAACAGACGCTTGAATTCTCCCTCGTGCGGCGTCAGCACGCACGGTCCGCGGATGGCCTGGAAAAGTTCATCCGCTCGTGCGGCAAATACGCTGATGGCGTCCGCATCGATGACCACCGGTCGGCCGGTGGCCAGCATGGCGAGCGTCCGCGAGCGGCTTGCATCATTGATTCCGGCGCCGGGTCCGATCAAAAACGCGCTATAACGCGGATCGTCAAGCAGCCGGGCGAATTCCTGATCGCGCGACAACGCCTGCACCATGATGCTGGTGAGTGCGGCGGCATAGATGGCGAAGCCACGTTCGTCGGCGGCAATCGTGGTCAGCCCGGCCCCGCAGCGCGCAGCGGCCCGCCCCGCCATGCGCGCAGCGCCGGTCATGGGATAACCCCCATAAAGCAATGCATGACCGCGGCTGTACTTGTTGCCGGCAGCTTGCGACTGCGGCAATTGAGCGCGCCATAACGCCGGCGTGTTCTCCCAGGTATCCGGCGCCACGGCAGCCAGCACGTCGGCCGTCACGCCGATGTCGGCAATCACGACGTCGCCGCACGCTTCGCGCCCGGGCAACAATAAATGTCCCGGTTTCTTGCAAACGAAGGTGACCGTACAGACGGCGCGGGCCGCGCCCAAATTCTCGCCGCTGTCTCCCATGATGCCGCTGGGAATATCCACGGCGACGATCGGTATTCCATGCCGCGCCGCCAAGGCCAGCACCTCGCCGGCCGGCCGATCCAGGCTGCGGCTCAATCCGGAGCCAAATAACGCATCGACCACCACACCCGCATTCTCCAGCGCCGCCGGGGTCAGCGGCTCGATGTTCCCGCTCCAGCGTCGCGCGTGATGCCGGGCATCGCCGTGCAGGTCGGCAACCTCGCCCAGCAAGGCGACCCGCACCGGCCAGCCGGATTGCGTCAAAGCGATGGCGGTTACGAAGCCATCGCCGCCATTGTTGCCCGGCCCGCATAACACGGTTACGGGACGCCGTAGGAATCGACGCTCAACTTCGCGCGCGACGGCTTCGCCGGCCCGTTGCATGAGCAACACGCCCGGCGTGCCTGCCGCAATGGCCAAACGGTCGGCCTCATGCATTTGCGCGACGCGAAGTACGGGCGGGTTCACAACCGGCCCGCCGCGGCGCCCACCGCCGTGGTGACCGCCATGGCCAGCGCGCTCCAAAACGCGACACGCAATGCGCCGATTCGCACATTCGCACCGCCCACTTTGGCCGACCAGCCGCCAAGCAAGAGCAGGCAAGCGAGACAGGCAACCACGAGGGCGGCAATCAAGTACCGCGGCGGAGCCAGGGCAACCACCGACAGCGGCAGCGCGGCGCCGGCTGAAAAGCTGCCGGCCGACGCGAACGCGGCCTGCAGCGGCCGTGCGCGCGAGGCCGGCGACAATCCCAATTCGTCGCGAGCATGCGAGCCCAAAGCATCGTGAGCCATCAGTTGATCCGCCACCTTGCGTGCCAGGTCGGATTCAATCCCGCGGCGAATGTAGATCTCGGTCAATTCACGCCGTTCCCCCGCGAAATCATCGCGAAGTTCGGCACGCTCCTGTGCCAGAGCCGCAGCTTCCGTATCGGCCTGGGAGTGTACCGACACATACTCGCCGGCCGCCATGGACATGGCGCCGGCGACCAGGGCCGCAGTGCCGCTCAACAACAACGCGGGATGCGAGGCATTGGCGGCGGCGAGGCCCAGCAGCAGACTGGAGGTTGAAACAATGCCGTCATTCGCGCCGAGCACCGAAGCGCGCAGCCAACCGGCCGTTCCCAGTTTATGACGGTCGTGATCTCTAGAACGCATTTGAATCCTGTATATGCAAACAGGCAATGCGTGGGTGAACCGCACTGCGGCGAATGTAATGGTAGCTAGCCGCCTGCAAGCCGGGTAGTCTTTGCTGGAAATAATAAGCGCCTCGCCGGCGCACACCCTCGCCTACAGCGGTCAACTTAGGAAAGTCACATGCGCAATCCTCTGTTCTGGATAGAGTGGCTTGATCGTCTCGATCGTGTCTTGAAAAGTGCGCGCCAGGACGTGACGGTATTGAAGCGCGCGATCAGCCCGCGCAGCCTTGAGGCAATAGATCGCTCGAAGCGTCAGCTCGCCGCGCTCATCAACGATTTATGTCTATTGGATCGAGAGGTGCTGGCGGCCGGTGCGACGCCGAGCGCTGCGGATGCTCTGCAATCCGCGCTTGAAATCACCGTCGCGCAACTGGCCAACCTCGCCGCAGTTCCCGCTGCCAGTCCTTCGGGAGCGCTCGATCGTATGCTCGCGGCCTGCGATGCCGCTTTGCGCGATAGCTGCTATGAAGCCGCGATGCTGCTGGCGCCGAAGCGCCGCCGCGCGTAGCCCGCGCTGCGCCGGTCCGCGCTAGCGCCGGCCGGCGCTACGCTGTGCGGGTTTTCGGGCCCCAAATGTACCAAAGCACGAACCCCAACAACGGCATGACGATGACGACCACGGTCCATAGCACTTTATTTCCGGTGTCCGCGCTGCTTTGAAAAATGTTCACGATCGCCCAAACGTCGGCAATAAGAACAATGAGACCGAACAGGCCGCCTCGATACATGTATTGTCCCCTGAAGCTACAGGATCAACAGAATTCCCCCAATTGCACTCAATAGCAATACCAATTGCTCGAACAGGATCTGATTCACGCGTTTGAGCAGCCAGCGCCCGGCCAGCGCACCCAAAAAAACCGCCGGCGCCAGCGCCAGATTGAAGCCGAAACTCTGAGCGGTTATCAGGCCGAGGTCGACCATGAAGGGCACTTTGAATAGATTCAACAACATGAAAAATACCGCTGCGGTGCCGACGTATTGCATTTTTGGAAGCCGCATGGCGATCAGATAGATCGCCATCAGCGGCCCGGCAGCATTGGCCACCAAGGTAATGAAACCCGAAATCATGCCGATGGCCGCCGCGACGGACCAGTGAAACGCCGGCGCCTCCGTCTCGCTTGCGGGAGCCGCGTAGCGGCGCCAAAAGCTTAAAGTTACCAACGCCACGATGATCCAACCGACTAAGAGCCGCGTGGTGTGATCGGAGATACGTCCGAGCGTGAGGTATCCCAGCACGACGCCGGCGGCGGTCCAGGGAAACAACCGCCACAGGAAGCGCCACTGGGTATGCTTACGGTAAGAAAAGACAGCGACCAGGTCGCCGAATATCAACAGCGGCAGAACCAATCCGCTGGCCTGCTTGCTGCTGGAGAACACGTGATTGAACAGTGCGATTGAGAGGATGCTGAGGCCGGCGATTCCGGTTTTTGAGACGCCCACCATGAAGGCGCCGAGCGCCGCGAATACCCACAGCAGGGGATCGCTCAGCAATTAATGGTTGACGAAGAACTGGCGGAGGCGGTGCAGGTCGATGACAACATCATAGTGCTGTCCCTTTGGCAGGACCGGCCCGGTGGCGAAGTCGTAGCGCGCATCAAGATTGGCCATGTTGGGATGCAGGTCGTGCATGGCGCGCTTGAACATCTCGCGCGGTACCCACTCGGAATTCGAGGAAAGCGAGCCGAATTCGTCGTGGTAAATCGTGGCCGTAGAAATATCCGCGGGCCGCGAGGCAATCGCGTAAATGCGCGGCCGTGCGCCGTCCAGATTGACCTGCTTGGCGCCCGCAACAATCAGCTGCCATTCGTTGCCCTGCGGCACGGCAATCAGAGCATAGACGTGATGCTGCGCGCTGAAGAAGGCCGTTGAAATGGCAAGCATCGCCGTCAGGCGGCGCGCGTTCGCACTCCAGCGCACCGTCAGGGCGCTGACCGATGCAACCAGGAAGCAGAGCAGGACGCCGCTCATCGCGAGAATCGTGCGATAAGTCGCGTAGCGCTCGGAAGCGAGCATGCTGACCGCGAAGGCAAACACCGGCAGCCCGAGCAGCCCCGACAACCAGATAATGCCGCGCTCCATCCCATGACGGCGCCATTCCAGACAGGCGCCGGCGAGCAGGATGACGCCGACGATTGCCGCGCAGGCGAAGTACAGCGCGTGGTCGCGGTGGTTGTTGTCGTTCAAAACAAACAGGCTCAAAGCGTTCGGCAGCGGTTCCTGCAGGAACCACGCGATTTTTTCACCCCAATGCGATTCAAACGCAATGCGCCCGGACTTGACGAAAACATGCGCCGCGTACAGCAGCGACATCGTGCAGTAGGCGAGTCCCAGGCTACCTGCGACAAATCCAAGATGCATTCCGACCCAGCGCACCGTCTGCAGCAGGCTGCGCTGCCGTTGTGCGATCAATGCGCCCGCCAGGGGCACAAGGTAAAACAGGGCGCTCGGCTGATAAATCAATGCGCTTACCAGCATCAAGCCCAATGCCACAGACCATTGTGCAATGGCGCGTCCCAAGCCCCCGCGCAAGCCGGCCGCCAATGCGCCTTCGGCGGTGAAGAAGCCACCCACTGCGAGCAGCGCCGTGGCCGCATACGGCCAGCCGACAGCCCAGCCGGCAATCACCTGCGCGGACGGCACCAAGCTGATCAATACCGCGAAACACAGGCTGGTGTTATGGGTCCAGCCGAGCGAGCGCAATCCGCGAAAGCTCACCAGTGAAATTGCGCCGAGCATCAGGGCGGCGATAAATCGCAGCCACTGCAGATTCTGTACGGAGGAAGTCTGGCCGTAGGTGGCCTGCAGCAACCAGCCATATATCGGCCGCGCGTGCGAGGCGCAGAATTGCAGCACCTTCCCGATTTCTTCATGCGCTTCGCGCAGATTGGAATAGTCGTCGCGCAGGCCGTAATCATGGAACGTGGCCGGCCAGAAGGCGATGAGCGGCACCAGGAACAGCACCAGCGTGAGCATCCATCCGCGGACGCGCAGCCCCGTGCGCCGCTCAGCGATCGCCCCCGCGGTTCCAATGGGAACGGCGATTACTGCTTCACTGAGCGCCGCTTCGCTAAGCGCGGTTTCGCTGATGACTGTTTTCGGGACGCTGCTCATCTTTCGTCAATGGCACCTTGAATGCTGCATTGCACTAATTCGCGGCTATCATCACCTTTTGCCAGGCTGCAATCAGTGCAAGAGCAGTGGTGAAAATATCCAGGCTAGGAACTGATTCTATCGACGCCGCGCCGGAATTCAGTGCTGGATTGCCAGAAACTGCGTTAAATATCTGTTAACTAGCCAGAAACTGCGGCCTTTGAAGCAGCTGCGCACGAATTCTTGCCGCTGTGTTTGGCGCGGTACAAAGCCGAGTCCGCGCGGTCGAAGGCGGTGCCCGGCGCATCATTTTCCTGCAGTTCCGTCAGGCCGCAAGACACCGTTACGCGGACCGGTGCGCCGCGGAAATGAAAGCGCAGCTCTTCCACGGCGGTTCGAACTTGATTGGCGATGAGCATCGCCTGGGCAATGTTGGTCCCGCCCAGCAACATGACGAATTCCTCGCCGCCGATGCGGGCGACGAAGTCATCGCCCCGCACGGCCGCCATGAAACAAGCGGACACACTTTGCAGTACGCGGTCGCCGGCGCGGTGGCCATAGGTGTCGTTGATGACCTTGAAGTTGTCGAGGTCCCACAGCAGCATTACCACTCCCAGGCCGGCGCGCGGCTTTTGCGCCATCTCTTGCGCGAAGCGCTCTTCGAACGACTTGCGATTCGCGATGCCGGTCAGAGGATCGATGCGTGCCCCCTGTTTTTCGACGTCCAACCGCGAGTGCAGTTCGCTGGTTTCCCGTTCCAGCTCGGCGATGCGGGTGCGCATGCGCTCGGCGCGGCCATTGATCTCGATCAGGCGGAATTCTTCGCGGGAGCGGAAGGTGCTGACGTGGTCGGCGACCCTCTGCAAGCGCACATTTACCAAGGATTGCAACACCCCCAATTCCGTCGCGCTGCCGACTTCGTTGCTGAGTTCTCGTACCTGCGACATGACCGTGTCGTTGTACGTTTGCGTGTCCTCGAAATGGCTGCGATTCGCGTGATTGGTGTCGGACAAATAGCCCGCCATTTCATCCAGCCGTTTGGTCACCTCTGCCAGGACGTCGGCGGTTTGCAGCCGCTCCCGCTGCAGCTGTTCGCCATGCGCGCGCACCAGATCCGCCGCGCGCGTGACCACGCCTGCCAGCGCGGAGTCATTTTTAGCCGTCGCCAACGCGGCAATCAACTCGTCGGCCGCCAGGCGCTCGAGCAGTGTTTTCAGCGCCAACCGAGTTTGCAGATCCGTCGCGGGGAAGGTGATGGTAGGGACCGGTGCGGTCGCATCGACCGCCACGACAGTGGTCGTCAACGATTCCGCCAACCGGCCGAGCTCTTCGGCCGCCGCATTGCGCCGGTTCGCGGCGGCGAGCGCAATCAACTCGTCATCCAGTCTTGGATTTACGCCCATTCCCGCAGCGCATAGGCGGCCCACCAGACGGCGCAGGACTTGTTCGACCTGACGCCAGCGGGCTTCTTCGGCTTCCATTTCAATCAGGGAATCGCGGTACTTTTGTTTCCAATCGGCGGTTTCGGACACGAATTTTTGCCTTCGGCGTGAGCATCGAGAATATGTCGGGTGCGCGGCTACTATATTCCCTGCAGCAGCATGGTTTCTTGATGCAGGTCCCATCGGCCAAACACCGGCCGGGATAGGCTTTGTGCGAAGGATAGCCACCCATGCTGCGCCTCGCCATTCTCCTCGCAAGTTTGCTGACCGCATCGAGCGCCGCGGCCAATGCGAAGATTTATACCTATCTGGATGCGCAAGGACAGCGGCACTACACCGACGTGCCCGACAACAACCGCTATCGGCTGTTGGTTTTGTCGCCGCAGGACAGGACCGCCAGCGGCGATCGGTATGACGTTCAGTTGTTGGCGCGAGCAACGCAATACGATGCCATCATCGAACACGCCGCTCTTTCCGCGGCCTTGGAGCCCAACCTTTTGCGGGCCGTCATCGTGGTGGAATCGGGCTTCAATTCCCGCGCGGTATCCAAACGCGGCGCGGTGGGCCTCATGCAGCTGATGCCGGCGACGGCAAGCCGCTATGGCGTTTCGAACCCGTTCGATGCGCGCCAAAACGTGCACGGCGGCGCCCGGTACCTGAAATTTCTGATTGAGCGATTCGGACACGATGTCAGTTTGGCGCTGGCGGCATACAACGCCGGAGAAGATGCGGTGCTTCGCAACGGGGGGCAAATTCCGCCCTTTAGCGAGACCATGGCGTATGTGCCGCGGGTGCTTAAGATCTATAAGATGCTCGCCGACCAGCCTCGCACGACCTAATTGACTTACCGTAAGCAATAGCTTACGGTAAGTAATGACTTACCAAAATGCCCTTGTGGCGCTGTCCGATCCGACCCGACGCCGCGTGTTCGAGCAGTTGCGCCAAGGCCCTAAGTCGGTCGGAAAAATCGCCGCCGAGATGCCAGTGAGCCGGCCTGCAGTATCTCAACATCTCGGAATACTCAAAAGGGCGGGGCTCGTGGCAGACCGAGCCGAGGGGACGCGCCGCGTTTATTACATCGACCCGCATGGACTTGCCGCGATCCGAACGTGGCTCGACCAATTTTGGGACGGTGCGCTTTCGGCATTTAAAGCAGAATTGGACAGAGGGGAGGCCGGGAAATGATCAACATCGCGCCGGTGCGTAAGCAAGTGACCGTCAGCGCGACGCAGGAGCGCGCTTTTGCGTTGTTCACCGAAGGGATGTCGCGTTGGTGGCCCGCAACCCATTCGATACTCAAATCGCCGCTGAAACAATACGTGGTGGAGCCGCGCGTGGGCGGCCGCTGGTACGCCGTGGGGGAAGACGGTTCGACCGGCCAAACCGGTTATGTCATTGAATGGCAGCCGCCGCAGCGGCTGGTGCTCGCCTGGCAGCTCGGCGGCGATTGGCAATTCGATCGGGAACTCGTTACCGAAGTTGAAGTACGGTTTATTGCCGAAGACGCAAACCTCACCCGGGTCGAACTGGAACATCGCAATCTGCAACGTATGGGCGATAAAGCAGCTCAAGTGCGCGGCATGGTCGACGCACCGGGAGGATGGACTGCGATTCTGGAGGCTTTTAGAAACTGCGCGGCGAAAATTTAAGGGAGAAGCGTATGCGTAACTGGATAGGGCTGTGTTGCGGGCTGTTGGCGGCGCTGTTTAGCGGAGCCGCGCGCGCCGATGTGCAAAGCGTGGGCGCGACTGGCTTCGAGGTAAAGGAGACGGTCCATGTCGCGGCGGCCGCCGACAAGGTTTATGCCGCGCTGCTGCAGCCGGCACGGTGGTGGAATCCCGAACACACTTTTTCAGGCAATGCTGCAAACCTGGTTTTGGAAGCGCGCGCCGGTGGCTGTTGGTGCGAGAACCTGCCGGAGGGCGGCTCCGTCGAACATTTGCACGTGGTCTACGTCGCGCCCGGCAAGGTGCTGCGTTTGCGCGGCGCTCTCGGGCCCTTCCAAGGCTTGGGCGTCGACGGCGCAATGACCTGGACCGTGAAAAGCGGCGCCGGCGGCACCGACCTCAGCGTGAGCTACAGCGTCGGCGGCTATGCCAAAGACGGCTTCGACGGCGCGGCGAAAGCCGCCGATCGCGTGCTCGCTGAGCAAATCGAGCGCTTAAGAAAACTTATCGACGCTTAACCGGCTTGACCGCTACTCCTGCGATCTCGAAATGTGCGCCGCGTACGAGCTTGGCGGTGCCGACGAAGGCGCGCGCCGGGTAGTTGTCGTGAAAATACGAGCGATAGACCGCGTTGAACTTGTCGTAAAGATCGAGATCGGTGCAATAAACAGTCACTGAGACGAGATCGGCCATCGTCAGGCCGCCGCGTTCCAAGGACTGCTTCACTGAATCCATCACGAAACGCGCTTCCGCCTCCGCATCCGCAGGGATTTTCCCGGCGGCAGGATCAACCCCCAAGTGACCGCCCACATAGAAAGTGCCGCCGACCATCACACCATTGCTGAACGGCGCCGAAGTCTTTGGATCCGCTCCGGGCGGAGTAATGAAGGTCCGGTCTGCATCGGCGGCGTGGACCGCCGCCGCGAGAAGGCCGCCGAGCAAAATTACCAATGTTTTGTTCATTGAAGTCTCCATTCAGGCTTTCGCTACCGCGCCGGCAGGAGTGAGTTTGTCAATCGCCTGCGGCAGCGCCTGCGAAAGCTTCGCGGCCAATACGTCGGGCGACAAGCCGATTTTGGCAGCCAGCTCCTTTACCGTGTCGGAGCCAAAAGCCTGATGAATTTGATCGGGCGTGATCGCTTGATTGGCACCGGTCCCCACCCAGGAGCGAACCGTGCCCCCCAGCCCCTGCTGTTCCAACTGCGTGACGATGCCTTGCACTCCGCCATGCTTTTGAATGAGGCCGTTGATCACCGTGGCCATTTCCGCACCGACCACGCCGCCTAAGATGCCGTCGAACACGCCCATAAACCCTCCGTGATATTCGCTTACGGTTGACTAAAAGCCGAAGACCAGATTCACACTCGCCACCGTATCGACCTTCTTGAGCGGGGCCGGCGGTTTGGTGTTGTCGGAGATGCCATATCCGACGCTGAGTGCCAACTTATCCGACATCTTGACCACCAGCGCAAGGTCATCGTGCAGCAATGTGTTGCTGGAACCCGCCTCCATGAGGAATTTATTTGTGAAAGTGGTTGTCTTGGTGAAGGCGTGCGAGAAGTCGACCCCGATGGTCGCGATCGCGTCTTCGGAGGTATCGAGCGGGGTGCGAGAAATGACGGCTCCGCTCGCATCCTTGTCGATGATCTCGGGACGAAGCCGCCGGTAGCCGGCACCGACCTGCGCGGTCAGTTTGGTATCGTCCGTATTCATGATCTTGTAGCCGACACCGGCGGTCACGCTCGCCTGATATTCAAACCCGTCGAATAAATCGTGCTCGTAGCGCAATCCGCCGAAAGCGAACAGGTCCTTTGAAAGGCTGTAGTTGGATTGGCCGCGCGCCTCCCATCGTTCCGCGGAAACGATACCGTTGTTCTTTCCGTACAAGCCGACCACGTAAATCTCATTTTTCCAGGCGCCATCGTAACGAAGCACGTCGACATTGCCGTTCAAGGATTCGGCGTCGCTGTTGCCGTGCGAGCTTAGAAGTCCGAATTGCCCTTTGCCGATCCAAACACCTTGCGGCGGCGGAGGAGCTTCGTCGCTCCACGCGGTCACAGTCGCAGCGAGAGCGATGAGCATGATTGCGAATTTGCCGTGAGTAGCCATGGAAGTTCCTAAGCGCGTTTCGCCAGCAGGTTGCGGATTTCCTCGAGCAGCATTTCCGATCTCGGCGGAGGCGGGGGCGCCGCCGCAGGCGTGGGCTTCTTGAGCTTGTTGATGCCCTTGATGCACACGAAGAGCACGATCGCGATGATCGTAAAGTCAAGAATCGTTTGAATGAAGGCGCCGTACTTGATCAGCACGGCTTTACCGCCGGGATCCGCGCCGAGACTGATCGCGAGGTCCGAAAAGTTCACGTCACCGACGACCTTGCCGAGTATCGGCATGATCACGTCGCCGACCATCGAGGAGACGATTTTGCCGAACGCCGCACCGATGATCACGCCGACCGCCAAATCAACCACGTTCCCCTTCATGGCAAATTCTTTGAATTCTGACGCTAATCCCATGACATTCTCCCTGGTAAATTTTGCAAGATGTTAGAACTCAGCGTGCAATCGTACCGCAATCACCGAGACGGGCCCACGATCGCGGTTGTAGGCCGGGTGGCTGATCCATTGATAGTCCAGCGCAACATGGATGAAATCAAGGACAGCGGCAGAATAATAGCTCTCGATGATCTGTTCCGGTCCGGGATGCGGCAGTTGTCCGTCGCCAATCAACAGCCCGAGTCCGCCGGCGTCAAGATAGTTCTTGCGTGAGTCGGAAATGGCGTTGTGGACCGCCGCCAAAGCGATGGTGTCGTCCGCGCGATGCCAGCGCGATCCCCGCGATGACAGCCCAACGGCGAAAGTCCTGTCGATGTCGGTGAATTCGTACGCCTCGACATTTCCGCCGGCCGCGCCGGCGCGGAAGAAGGCGCCAAGGTTCGCCGTAATCTCCTGTTCCCCGCTGAAGCTGATGCCGCTGCGAGTTCGATAGCGGCGCACCGCCGCGATGTCCACCGGCGTGTCGGTACTTTCCGCGAGTGCGACGGCTTCGTCGAGCAACCCCATTTGACCGCGGCTTTGGTAGCCCGTGACCAGGACTCGGCCCGGTCTGTCCAAAAACTGATGGCGATGCTCCAGTTCCAAATTGATTTGATGCTCCTGGAATCCCGGCTCCAAGTGCACGCTGTTCGGCACGTCCGACAGGTCGAACAGGCCGGCACGCAAGGTCCAGTCATTCACATACCATTCAACCGCCGCGCCCACTGTGTAGCCCCACGCGTCGGCGGCGTAGTCGAACGTGCCGGTATCGATCACGGTCCAATTCAGGAAATCAGCGCGCGGGTCATGCGCGAATTTATTGGTGTCGAATACATCCACGACGCTGAATTTGCCGACCGTCAGCACCACGCGGTTGTCGCTATGCGAGGTGCGCAACTGATTGGCGGCGGCCGCCACCTCTTGCGGATTGCCGGATAAATCGAATGTCTGACGGACGAAAGCGCGCTGCAATCGAAAGTAGGGTTGGTTGCTGCCCACCTTGTAGGCTTCGCCGCTCGGAAAGCCGGCAACGCCCAACGTGCCATCGAGTCCAAATCCCTGATCGAATTCGCCGTTGATCCATCCTTCGGCTCCGGGCCAGAGCTTCGCGCCCAGATATAAGGTCGCATCGCTGGTCTCGGCCCAGGCGTTCGGAGTGAGACTGTTCGGGCCGTGATAGGGCGCGTTGAATCCGCCGGTTCCCTGTTCAACGTAGGTGAACTGTCCGTGAACGGCAAATGACTGGTCCTCCGCCGCCACCGACGCGGCCAACGACAGTCCGAGCAAGCCAATCGCAGCCCGCCCGCAAATCATGGCTGCCAAAAGGCGCGCGCGAGAAACAGCCCTCCTAGTATGGCAAACAGCACCGCGGCGCCGTAGTGGATCGCCTTGAGCGGCAACCGGTCGGCAAACACTTTCCCCAGGAACACCACCGGCACATTGGCGATCATCATGCCGGCCGTGGTGCCGGTCACGACGGCCACAAGATTCGGATATGCAGCCGCAAGCGCCAGCGTGGCGATTTGCGTTTTGTCGCCGATCTCGGCGATAAAAAAGCTGGTCAAGGTGGCCAGGAACGCGCCCATGGCGCCCTTGGTGCCGGTGTTTTCATCCTAGCGTGTCGGGTTTCAACGTCCAAAGCGCCATCGCGATCATGCTGATGCCCACCACCGCTCCCAGCGTGCGCGGCTTGAGCAGGCTGCCAAACCAAACGCCGATGACACCGGCGGCCGCATGATTGGCCAACGTCGCGCACAATATTCCCGCGATGATCGGCCAGGGCCGCCGATAACGCGCCGCCAGCACCAGCGACAGGAGCTGCGTACGATCGCCGATCTCGGCAACCGATATGGTGGTGATCGAGACCAAAAAAGCTTCCATCGGCGACCCCAGAGTCAGCGAAGGAATAGACAACTATGAATGGGGGTGCGCTGTCAATTGAAATGCACGGGAAAATAGGCCGTGCTGGGCGCGGCTACTGCATCCGATCGAGCATCGGAAAATGGCGCCGCGCGTAGCCTAGGATTTCCGCGTCGCTCGGGTGGTCGGCATTTTCAACCGCGACGATGGTCTTGCCCACCTGCGGGTGTTTGTCGCGCAGGTACGCGGCGAACTCTTGCTTGGTCTGCGCGGGGCCGATCAATAATATTTCATGGGCGCCGGCAAGCGCCTTGGCGACATCGTCGAAGAAGTGATGATCGGCCTGGGATCGATGTCCGCCGTGCACGCTTTTGCGGCTATGGACGCGCTGGTGTTGGTCCTTGGCGTGCACCACGGTCTCGTCTTGCTCCGACGGGCTGAAGTGCCATGCGGTCGCTTTCTGATGATCGATCCAAACAACCGCATGATAGTGTGACATTGTCATCTCTCCTAAACCCTGTCCGCTTATTCTATGCCGCCGGCGCGCCGGCGTCTGGCCCGCGATGTCGGTGTTTGTCCTACGATGCCCCAAATTCTCACCATCAATGCCGGCTCTTCCACGGTCCGCTACGCGCTCTTCTCGAGCGCAGCGCGGCCGCGCCGCGTGCTCGATGGGAAGATCGAACGGCTCAGCGGCGATGGCGCGGGCGAAACGGCGCAACGCTTGCTTCAAGAACTACAGGGGCGGATCTTAAGCGCGGGTCCCGATGCCATTGGTCATCGAGTGGTGCATGGCATGCTGCATACCCGCCCCGAGCGCGTATCGCCGGCGCTGCTGGCAGAGCTGCGGCGCATTACGCCTTTCGATCCCGAGCATCTGCCGCGTGAGATCGGCCTCATCGAGGAAATGCAGCGCCGCTTTCCAGAGGTCCCACAGGTAGCCTGCTTCGACACGGCCTTCCATCAAGACATGCCGGCGGTGGCCGCGACGCTGCCTATCCCGCGCCGCTATGCCGCCAAAGGGGTGCGGCGCTACGGTTTTCATGGATTGTCCTATACTTTTCTGCTGCAGGAACTGGCGCGGCTCGGCGATTGCGCGGCGGCCAAAGGACGGGTGATCTTGGCGCATTTAGGCAACGGCGCAAGCATGGCCGCGGTACGCGAGGGCCGCTGCATCGATACCAGCATGGCTTTTACGCCGGCCGCCGGTCTGGTGATGGGTACGCGCTCGGGCGACTTGGATCCCGGACTCATGAGCTATCTGGCGCTTGCAGAATCGATGAGCGCCGCACGGTTCCAAACCATGGTCAACCACGAATCCGGGCTCATCGGCATTTCAGAAACCAGCGCCGATGTGCGCGATTTGCTGCGAACGCGCCGCCGGCGATGCGCGCGCGCGCGAAGCACTCGAAATCTTTTGCTACCAGGCCAAAAAGTGGCTCGGCGCTTTTGCCGCCGTGCTTGGCGGTGTGGACACGCTGGTATTTGCCGGCGGCATCGGCGAAAACTCCCCGCAGCTGCGCCAGGGTATCTGTGCGGGATTGGAGTATCTCGGGATCGACCTGGACGATTCGTTGAACGCGCGCAATGCGGCGCGCATCTCAACGGGCAAGGTTGCGGTGCGCGTGATACGCACCGATGAAGAGTCGGTGATCGCCGAGCAGACGGCGCGCGCGCTGGGAATGGCAATGGAGGAATGAACATGCAGCAAGGCAAAGCGACCCCCGTGCTCGATGCGCAGATGGCGCGCAAGATGGACGCGTACTGGCGCGCCGCAAATTTTCTGTCGGTCGGGCAGATTTATCTGTGCGGCAATCCGTTGCTCAAAGAACCGCTGGCGATCGGGCACATCAAGCGCATGTTGTTGGGCCACTGGGGAACCACGCCGGGTCAGAACTTCATTTACACCCACTTGAACCGTGTCATCAAGAAATACGATTTGAACATGATTTATATGTCCGGACCGGGGCACGGCGGCCCGGCCGTGGTGAGCGGTACCTATCTTGAGGGTACTTACAGCGAAGTCTATTCCAACATCAGCCGGGACGAAGCCGGCCTCAAGCGCCTGTTTACCCAGTTCTCCTTCCCGGGCGGAATTCCCAGCCACGCCTCCGCGGAATGTCCGGGCTCGATTCATGAGGGCGGCGAACTGGGCTATTCGCTGAGTCATGCTTTCGGCGCCGTATTCGACAACCCCAGTCTCACCGTTGCCTGTGTGATAGGCGACGGCGAAGCGGAGACCGGGCCGCTCGCCACCTCCTGGCATTCCAACAAGTTCCTAAATCGCGGCAAGCGATGGTGCGGTGTTGCCGATTCTGCACCTTAACGGCTACAAGATCGCCAACCCAACGCTGCTGGCGCGAATTCCACGCGATCAACTGGTGCAACTGCTCAACGGTTATGGATGGGCGCCGTTGTTTGTCGAAGGCGATGAACCGATGCCCATGCATGAAGCGATGGCGGCGGCGCTGGACACGGCGACCGAGGCGATACTCACGATTCAGGCCGGCGCGCGCATATCCCCGGACCGCCTCGATCAACCGCGTTGGCCCATGATAGTGCTGATTTCGCCCAAGGGCTGGACAGGGCCCAAGATGATCGACGGCAAACGCATCGAGGGCACCTTCCGATCGCATCAAGTGCCGCTCTCGGATCCGGCTAAAAATCCGCAACATCTCGAGCAATTGGAACAATGGCTGCGCAGCTATCGTCCGGAAGAATTATTCGATGAGCGCGGCCGCCTCCGGCCTGACCTTCAGCAGTTGGCGCCGAGCGGCGATCGGCGCATGGGGGCGAATCCCAACGCCAATGGCGGACTGTTGCTGCGCGAGTTACGCATGCCGAACTTCGCGGATTACGCGATCGAGGTTGCCAAGCCGGGGATCGGCGGAATCGGCGATACCCGTGTGCTGGCCAAATTCCTCCGGGATGTGGCCAAGCTCAACAGTGCGCCGCGAAATTTCCGCATCTTCGGTCCGGACGAAACAATCTCCAATGGCCTGGAGGCGGTGTTCGAGGTAACCAATCGGCAGTGGCTGGCGGATACGGTGCGCGACGATGAATATTTGGCGCAGAGCGGCCAGGTGATGGAAATGCTCAGCGAGCATCAATGCGAAGGTTGGCTGGAAGGCTACTTGTTGACCGGAAGACATGGGCTCTTCAATTGCTACGAAGCCTTCATTCACATTGTCGATTCGATGTTCAATCAACACGCGAAGTGGCTCAAGGTAACCGCCGGACTGCCGTGGCGGCGCAAAATCGCTTCGCTGAATTATTTGTTGAGTTCCCATGTCTGGCGCCAGGATCACAACGGGTTTACCCACCAGGATCCGGGGTTTCTGGATCATGTGGTCAACAAGAAAGCGGAGATCGTGCGGGTGTACCTGCCTCCTGACGCGAACTGCCTGCTGTCGGTCATGGACCATTGCCTGCGCAGCCGCCACTACGTCAATGTCGTGGTGGCGGGCAAGCACCCGGCGCCGCAGTGGCTGTCGATGGATGCGGCCGTCAATCATTGCAGCGAGGGCATCGGCATTTGGCAATGGGCCAGCAATGACCAACGCAGCGAGCCGGACGTGGTGATGGCATGCGCCGGCGACGTGCCGACGCTCGAAATCCTGGGAGCGGTGTCGATCTTGCGCCAGGAAATGCCCGAGTTGAAAGTACGCGTCGTCAACGTGGTCGATCTCATGAAGCTGCAGCCCTCATCGGAACATCCGCACGGCCTGGGCGATGATGAATTCGACGCGCTGTTCACCAAGGACAAGCCGGTGATTTTCGCCTTCCATGGCTATCCGTGGCTGATCCACCGGCTTACCTACCGCCGCCGCAACCACGCCAATCTGCACGTGCGCGGCTATAAAGAGGAGGGCACCATCACCACGCCGTTCGACATGGCGGTTCTCAACGACATGGATCGCTTTCACCTGGTGATGGACACGATCAACAGGCTGCCCCAGATCGGAGGCCGGGCCGACCATCTTAGGCAGCAGCTGCAGGACAAGCTGGTGGAGCACAAACAGTACATCGATAAGAACGGCGAGGACATGCCGGAAATCAGAAATTGGCGCTGGAAGGACCAACGGTGATTGTCCTACAGGGCGTATAGCGGCGAACCGACAGGTCCTACGGACACTCACCTACGTACGCGGCGGCTGCAAGACTAATAATGCCACCGGTCATCAGCCGCGCGTCGAGGGCTTCGAAATTTCCAGCAACATTGAACGGTCAAGACAGACCGCGGGATCGCCGTTCCCCCGGGGCGCGAACTGGGATGGGCGAGGGGTCAACTTCTCGCTGTTTTCGGAGTCTTCCGAGTCGGTGGAGCTGTGTCTGTTCGACCCTGACGGCACCCATGAGCGGCGCATCCGTATCCGCGAACGCACCAACGGCGCCTGGCATCTGTATGTGCCCGATATCGGGCCCGGACAGCTGTATGGATACCGGGTCTATGGACCGTACATCCCGGAGAGCGGACTGCGATTCAATCCGAACAAATTGCTGCTGGATCCCTATGCCAAGGCAATAGGCCGGGAACTCACCTGGGCCGACGAGCTGTTCGCCTATCAGCTCGGCGATCCCAGCGCAGATTTGTCCTTCGACGATCGCGATAGCGCCCCGTTCGCGCCCCTGGGCACGGTGATCGATTCGAATTTCGACTGGAGCGGCGAACAGCGTCCTGCCTATCCGGCGCACGAAGCGGTGATCTACGAGGCCCACGTGCGCGGTATGACACGCATGCACCCGGAGGTGCCGGCGCGTCTGCGCGGCACGTATGCAGGGATGGCATCCGAACCCATCATCAAACATCTTCAGGCCATGGGCGTGACGGCGCTCGAACTGATGCCCGTGCACTACTTCGTACAGGATCGGCACCTGACCGAGCGAGGATTGCGCAACTATTGGGGCTACAACACGTTGGGATTTTTTGCGCCCGAGATGAGCTATGGGTCCGACCCGCAATCGCCGCACGAAGTGGTGAGAGAGTTCAAGGGGATGGTCAAGATTCTGCACAACGCCGGAATCGAAGTGATCCTGGATGTCGTCTACAACCACACGGCGGAAGGCAACCAGGCCGGTCCGACCCTGTCGTTTCGCGGCATCGACAACCTGGCCTACTACCGCACGGTGCCGGGCGATGCGCGGCACTACATGGATTTCACAGGCTGCGGCAACACCTTGAACATGGTGCATCCGCACTCGCTGCAGCTGCTCATGGACAGTCTGCGCTACTGGGTTACAGAAATGCACGTCGATGGCTTCAGATTCGACCTGGCCTCGGCGCTGGCGCGCGAATTGAAAGACGTCGATCAGCTGGGCGCGTTCTTCGACACGATTTATCAGGATCCGACCCTGGCCCCGGTGAAAATGATCGCCGAACCCTGGGATTTGGGCGAAGGCGGCTATCAAGTCGGCAACTTTCCGCTGGGGTGGATGGAGTGGAACGGCAAGTATCGGGATACGGTGCGCAAATTCTGGAAAGGCGACATGGGTTTGCACTCGGAAATCGCCACCCGCCTGGCCGGCAGCGCGGATCTTTATGAAACTACGCGCCGGCCGCCCTCGGCGAGCGTCAATTTTGTCACCGCGCATGATGGTTTCACGCTCGCCGACCTGGTGAGCTACGAACATAAACACAACGAAGGGAATGGCGAAGACAACCGCGACGGCGCGGACGACAACAGTTCCTGGAATTGCGGTGCCGAGGGCCCGACCGATGACCCCCAGATCATCGCGTTGCGGGAGCGCCAGAAGCGCAACTTCTGGTGTTCGCTCATGTTCGCGCAGGGTTCGCCCATGATCAGCGGCGGCGACGAACTCAGCCGCACGCAGTTGGGCAACAACAACGGCTATTGCCAGGACAGCGAATTGTCCTGGACTCACTGGGATTTGGATGCGCCGCGGGCCGAGTTCCTGGAGTTCGCGCAGCGCGTGATCCGCTATCGCAAAAAGCATCCCAATCTTCATCGCAGCACATTCTACGACCATGATCCCGACGCCAAGCATCCGGACAAGAACATTGTCTGGTTCCGGGCGGACGGCAAACGCATGGGAAGCAAGGACTGGGAGGACGGCGGCTGGATGCGTACGCTCGGCATGTTCATGAACGGTACGGCGTCGGAAATTCGCGACGCGCAAGGTCAGTGCGCCGAGGACACCGATTTCTTGCTGCTCCTCAACGCGCATCACGAGCCTGTTGATTTTCGTATTTCGCACGAGCTCTATCATGGCGGTTGGAAGGTGGCATTCGACACGGCGCGTCCCCAGCTGGAGATCGACAAGGAATCGGTAAAGCGCAACCGCTTGGTGAACCTCGCGGCCCGCTCCCTGGTGTTGCTCAGCCATGAACGGTAGTTGGATCGCCACCTACCGGCTGCAGCTGCATGCCGATTTCCCCTTGCCGGCGGCGCGGCGGGTGCTTAAGTATCTGGCCGATTTGGGAATCAGCCACGTGTATCTGTCCCCCTGCCTTCAGGCGGTGCCCGGCAGTCAGCATGGCTATGATGTGGTTGATCCCAGCCGAATCAGCGCGGATCTTGGCGGCGAAGCGGCGTGGTCGGATTTCGTGCGTGCCGCCCGCGATTGCGGTTTGGGAATCTTGCTCGACATCGTGCCGAATCATATGTCGGCCTCGCATCACAACCGCTGGTTTGACGATGTGCTCAGGGACGGACCGTACAGCAAATTCGCCCAATTCTTCGATATTAGAAATACGCCGCTGCAGCCTTTCTGCGTGCACCTGTGCTCCCTGGCAAAACCCTATGGCGAGACCCTGCAGGCGGGCGAGCTGAGTCTGGAACTCATCGATCAAGAGCCGCGCGTCAGGCACTATGAAAACACCTGGCCGCTGGCGCCGGGCTCATGGGCGCAGTTTTTGCACCCAAAGGATTCGCAGTGCTTCGGCGAACTCGAACGGCTGCGAGGAATCGCGGCGCCCACGACGGAAGATCAATGCGCTTACGGCCGCCATGCCGCGCAGGCGCGAGCGCTGTTGGCCGGGGCCGCTGCCGGCGGTCTGCAAGAAGCAATGGCGGCGGTGCAACGCGACCCTGAACGGCTGGACTCGGTGTTGCGCCAGCAGAACTTCCAATTGCACGGCTGGAAGCTGGCCGGCGAACTCGCCAACTATCGCCGGTTTTTCGACATCGATACGTTGATCGGCATTCGTACGGAGTTGCCTGCGGTGGCCGATGCCACGCACGCGCGCATCGCGCAAATGATTGCCGCCGGCGACATCGAAGGCGTGCGCGTCGATCATCCCGACGGTTTGCGCGAGCCGCTGCAATATTTCCGGCGGCTGCGCCGCCTGCTGCCCACGGGCCGGATCTACGTCGAGAAGATTTTGGAAAACGATGAACGCCTCAACGAGGACTGGCCCATCGACGGGACCGTGGGCTATGACTTTCTGGCGAAGGTGAATCGCCTGTGGATGGATGATCAACGCACCGACGTCTTGACCGCGACGTACGCGGATTTCACCGGACATTCAATCGACTTCGGCAAATTGGTGCGCGAGAAGAAGCGCGCCATTCTTGCCGGCACGTTTTCCGCGGCGCAAGACTTGCTTGCAAACGCCGCGCTCGACATTGCGCGCAGCTCGTGGCAGACCCGCGACTTGAGTCCACGGCAGCTGCGCGAGGCGCTCGAGAAATTGATAACGGCGCTGCCCGTCTATCGCACCTACCGGGACGCCAATGCAATACTCGATTCGGACCGGCGAGTGCTGCTCGGGGCACTGCAAAGCGCGCGCATTGGTGCCCCCGAGATCGATGCGGCGGCGTTCGATTTCCTGGCGGCGCTGTTCACCAAGGCGGATCTGAACGAGGCCGAGGCGCAATTCGTGGCCAGGTGGCAGCAATTGACCCCCTCGGTCATGGCCAAGGGGGTCGAGGATACGATGTTCTATTGCTTCGACCGGTTGGTGTCGTGCAACGAAGTGGGCTCGCAGGCCTCCCTGGTGGGTATTTCGGCCGATAAGTTTCACGAATTCTGCCACTACTTGAGCGACCGCTGGCCGAACAACATGCTCGCGACCTCGACTCACGACACCAAACGCAGCGAGGACGTGCGCGCCCGCATCTCGCTGCTATCGGAGATTCCGGAACGTTGGTCGGAAGCGCTGCATGAGTGGTCGCAGTTGAATGCCAATGCGTGGCAGAACCGCCTTCCGGACCGTCACGCCGAGTATCTGTTGTACCAAACGCTGATCGGCGCATGGCCCATCGATCGCGACCGGGCCTGGGGCTACATGCTGAAGGCCTGCCGCGAAGCGAAGATCAATACCTCCTGGCATGAGCCCAACGTCAGTTTTGAAGAGAAGATTCGCGGATTTGTCGGCGGCGTGTTCGAGACACCGGAGTTCCTGGAAAGCCTGGAAGATTTTATCGAACCGCTGATTCTGCCGGGGCGGATCAACAGCCTGGCGCAAACGCTGATCAAAATGGTCGCGCCGGGTGTTCCCGATTTCTATCAAGGCACCGAATTGTGGGACTTGAGTCTGGTCGACCCGGATAACCGCCGGCCCGTGGACTTCGCGCTGCGTGCCGGGTTGATGGAGCGCGCGCGAACTGCGAGTGCGGCCGAGGCGCTGTCCGACTGGGATTCGGGTTTGCCCAAGCTATGGATGATGGCGCGGGTACTCAAAGCGCGCAACGAGCGCAGCGACGATTTTTCCGCCGCCAGCAAGTATCAGCCGCTGGTCGCGCAAGGAAGCCATTTAGGCCGATTGTTGGCGTTTCGCCGCGGTGAAAATCTGATCGCGGCCGTGCCGCGTTTTACGCTGACCCTCGCCGGAGACTGGGCCGACACACGCTTGCCGTTGCCGGGCGGGTTGTGGCGCAACTGTCTTACCGACGAGATGATTCAGCGCGAAGTCGCGCCCGATGCGCTTTTTGCTTCGTTTCCTGTGGCGCTGTTGATCCGGGACGCCGGATGATTTTCACGGTCTGGGCGCCGCACGCGAAGACGGTCGAATTGCTGGCGGGTGAGCGCCGCTTTGCTCTGCAGCCGGCGACGGAGGGTTACTGGCAAATCGACGCGGCGCCCGACCTCGCGAATGGATACCGATATTCCATCGACGGCGCGCCCGCGCTGCCGGATCCACGCTCGCGCTGGCAACCGGCGGGCGTACATGGGGCGTCGCATCTGTTCGAGAGCGGCCCTGCTCCCAGGATGTCCGCGCAACGCGGCTTTCAGGCGGCGCCGCTGTCCGAGGCAATCATCTACGAACTGCACGTGGGCACCTTCACGGCCGATGGGACCTATGCTGCCGCGCAGAGCAAGTTGCCGCATCTTTGCAGCCTCGGGATCACGCATATTGAATTGATGCCGCTGGCGGCGTTCCCGGGCCGGCGCGGCTGGGGCTACGATGGCGTCGATTTGTTCGCACCGTTTTCTCCCTACGGCACGCCGGCGCAACTGGTTGCGTTTGTGAGCGCCTGTCATGCGCACGGTTTGGCGGTGCTGCTCGACGTGGTGTACAACCACCTGGGGCCGGACGGCAATTATCTTGCGCACTTTGGTCCGTATTTCAGCGACCGTTACCGGACCGGCTGGGGTGCGGCAATCAATTACGATGGCGCGCATAGCGATCAAGTGCGCCGCTTTGTCATCGACAATGCGCTCATGTGGCTTAAGGACTACGGATTTGATGGCCTGCGGTTGGACGCCGTGCACGCCATTTTCAGCTTCGAGGCAGTGCACGTGCTCGAGGAGTTGTCGATTGCGGTCAAAGCGCTGGGCAAAGAACTGGGGCGCTCTTTCGTGCTCATTGCCGAAAGCGATCTGAATGATCCGCGCCTGGTGCATGCGCCGCCGCGCGGCGGCTATGGACTGGATGCGCACTGGTCCGATGACTTTCATCACGCGATCCACCGGTATTTCACCGGAGAGAGCAATGGCTACTATGCCGACTTTCACGGGTTGCGGGACGTGGCAACCGCGTTGCGGGACGGGTATGTGTATCAAGGACAATACTCGGTGCACCGGGGCAGGAGACATGGCAGGGCGCCGCTCGGCGTGGCCGCTCATCAGCTGGTGGTGAGTGCGCAGAACCATGATCAAATCGGAAACCGCGCGCAGGGAGAGCGCTTGAGCATGCTGTTGGACGTGCCGCAGCTCAAAGCGATCGCGGCGCTCACGCTGCTTGCGCCGTTCGTGCCGCTGCTGTTTCAAGGGGAGGAGTGGGGTGCGCGCACGCCCTTTCTCTATTTCACGGATCACCAAGATCATGAATTGGGCCGAATGGTTGCCGATGGGCGCACCCGGGAGTTCAGTGCATTTGGTTGGCAGGGCGAGGTCCCGAACCCCCAGGATCCCACGACCTTCGCGCGTTCCAAATTAAATTGGTCGGAACTCTGCCAGCCGCGCCATGCCGAACTCATGGAGTGGTACCGGCGGCTCATTCGGCTCAGGCGCGACCAGGTGAAGATGCCCGCAGAAAGCCGGATCGATTCACCCAAGCCTGAAATCAAATTCGATGCCGCGGCCGACTGGCTTACGTTCGTTCATAATGGCGTGCTGGCGATATTCAATCTGGGCGGTGTGCCGCGGCGAATATCGATGCCGCTCGGCGAGTGGAAATTGACGTTGAGGTCCGATGCGAAGGGAGAGCGGGCGAGCGATGCCGTTCCTCCCCGCACGACGCTGATCTATATCGGGGGTTGAGGCCGAATGAATTTACCGGGTCTGCGCCAGTTCATCGAGAATGTCTGGCAGAAGTCGATCATTGAGCGGCTGCAAGCCTACGTGCGCATTCCGAACAAGTCCCCGGCATTCGATCCGGATTGGGAACGCCACGGCTACATGGATCAGGCGATCGAGCTGATGGCCGAGTGGTGCCGTGCTCAACCGGTAGCCGGAATGCGGGTCGATGTGCGCCGCCTGCCCGGCCTCACGCCTTTGTTGCTGGTGGATATACCGGGCGAATTGCCGGAATGTGTCTTGCTCTACGGACATCTCGATAAGCAGCCGGAGTTCACGGGTTGGCTGCCCGGCTTGGGTCCCTGGGATCCCGTGATTCGCGACGGCAAATTGTATGGACGCGGCGGCGCCGACGATGGCTATGCCGTATTCAGTTCACTGACGTCGATCGCTGCGCTCAAAGCGCAAGCGGTGTCGCTGCCTCGCTGCGTGCTGATGATCGAGGCGACGGAGGAGAGCGGCAGCGTCCATCTGCCGGCGCATCTCGACGCCCTGGGCAGCCGGATTGGCGAGCCTTCCTTGGTGATTTGTCTCGATGCGGAATGCGGCAACTTCGAGCAACTCTGGACGACAACCTCGCTGCGCGGCAATCTTGTCGGCAAGCTCAAAGTACGGGTGCTGACCGAGGGAGCGCATTCGGGCCTCGCCTCCGGCATCGCGCCCACCCCTTTCCGGCTGCTCGAACAGCTCATTGCGCGAATTGAGGATCCGCTCACGGGAGACATGAAGCTCGATGAGCTGCGCGCCGACATTCCGGCGGACCGGCGCGCCCAGACCGCCGCGGCGGCCGCGGTTTTAGGCGCGCAATTCCTCGACAAGATTCCCTTTGCGCCCGGCGTGAAGCCGGTATCGGCGGATCCGGTGGAGTTGCTCATCAATAATACCTGGCGGCCGTCGTTGGCGGTCACCGGCGCGGACGGGTTGCCGCCGCTGAGCGCGGCCGGCAATGTGTTGCTACCCGAGATCTCGCTGAAGATATCCCTGCGCTTGCCGCCGACGGTCGACCCTGGGCGCGCGAGCCGGGCGGTTCAGGACGTCTTGCAGCGTGATCCGCCCTACGGCGCCCAGGTCAGCTTCAATCCGGAATCCTCTTCCGGCGGTTGGAACGCGCCGGCTTTCGCGCCTTGGTTTGAACAATCCATGCAGCGTTCATCCCAGCATGTGTTCGGGCGCGACGCGGTAAGTCTGGGCGGAGGCGGAACGATTCCTTTCTTGAGAATGTTGGGGGAGCGCTTCCCGCAAACTCAGTTCTTCGTGACCGGCGTACTGGGTCCGCTGTCAAATGCGCACGGACCCAACGAATTTTTACACATCGATTACGCGACGCGGCTCACGGAGTGCGTGAGCATGGTGCTCGCCGATTTCGCAGCCCACTGCCGCTCACAGGCCTAATTGGCGCGAGAAATAGGTGTACTCGCGCGAATGCATCTTGGCCTTCTCATCGAGGGTGGCCCCCGCGCCATGACCACCCTCGACAACCTCGAAATATAAATAGGGCACGCCCAGCGACGCGAGTTTGGCGGCGAACTTTCGCGCATGTTGCGGGCCCACGCGATCGTCTTTGGTCGTCGACCAAATGAGCGCCTCCGGATATTTGACGCCGGTTTTCAGATTGTTATAGGGCGAGATGGACGCGAGAAATGCGCGCTCCTCGGGAACCGACACGCTGCCGTATTCCGCCACCCAGGAACTACCTGCCGCTATTTGTTCGTAGCGCAGCATGTCAAGCAGCGGGACTTGGATGTCCACGGCGCGCCACAACGTCGGATGCTGGATGAATTCCACGCCCATCAGCAGCCCGCCGTTGGAGCCACCCATGATTCCGAGATGCGCGGAACTCGTGAACCCTTTCGCAATGAGATCTTCGGCGACCGCCGCGAAATCATCGTAGATGCGCTGGCGATGAGTCTTCAATCCTGCTTCGTGCCAGGCCGGTCCGAATTCGCCGCCGCCGCGGATATTGGCGAGCACGAAGGCGCCGCCCCGTTCCAGCCATAATTTGCCCAACTCCGCCGAATACGTCGGTGTGCGCGCATCCAGGAACCCGCCATAGGCGTTGAGTATCGTCGGCGTGCTGCCGTCCCTCTTCATGGAGGTGGGCCGGACGATGAAGTAAGGAATCTTGGTGCCGTCTTTCGACGCCGCTGCAAACTGCTCGACCACATGGTGCGAGGCGTCGAACTTTGCGGGCAATGACTTGGACGTTGTCAGGGTGGCGTTGCCGAGATCGGCAAGCAGCAACTTCGGCGGCGTCAGAAAACCTGTCACCTGGAAATAAGCCTGCTCGCTGTGCAGATCCGTGTCGATCAGATTGACCGAAAGATTGTCCGGCAGCTCAAGTTGACGCCGTGACCAGCGATTGTCCGGTTCCGGGCTGTAGGAATAGGCGCGGCCATTGACGTTGTCGAGAATATGAACCAGCAAGTGTCCGCGTGTGGCGCCCGCCTCGACGAATGCCTCGCTCGCGGCGCGCGCGTACAGCAAAGCAGGCTGTAAATGCTGCGGATCGGCCGACACCGCTTTGAGCTCGAGCGACACCAACGATCCTTGGGGCAGCGTTGCTTGGCCCGCGCGCTTCCAATCCTCGTGCAGGCTCACGATCAGGCGGCCGTCGAGCAGCGCGAGCAGTTCGCTCTTCATCGGCAGCGCTAATTTTTCGGGGCCTTTGGAACCCAGAATAAAGAATTCGAATTCGAAAATCGAAACCGCGCGCTGAATGAACACAGCGCTGTGGCCGGATCCGTCGCTCAAGGAAACGGGAGACACACCGACGTCCGCCACCGATCCGCGATACACCTCCACGGCAGCCGCCAGAGGCTGACCGCGCTTGACGCGCTTCACGACGAAGGCATATCCAGAGCGCGTCATTTCCCCCGGCTGCCACTCGCGCGCGAGCAGCAATGTATCGGCATCCAACCAGGCGACCTCCTGCTTGCCGCTCGGCAGCGAGAATCCATCCTCGACAAATGCTCCCTGCCCTAAGTCGAATTCGCGCAGCGTCACCGCGTCCTCGCCCCCGTCCGACAGGTTGATGATGCAGCGCCGCTCCTCGGGTTCGCGGCAGATCGCCCCCTTCCAGAACCAGTTGGCATTTGCCGACTTGGATAGCGCATCCAGATCGATGACGGTGCGCCAATTCGGCGCCGGCCTTTGGAAGTCCGCCCGGCTGGTCTGACGCCAGATCCCGTGTACATGGTCGGCGTCCTGCCAGAAATTGAAAACTTGACCGGCGATGATGGAGGGCTCGGGGATCCTGTCCCCTGCCTCGACGATCTGCTTGGCGTCGCGGAACAGCGATTTGAAGCGCGGATCCGCTACCAGCACGCCATCGGTTTTGGCATTTTGCGCCTTGACCCAATTCATCGAGCGCTCGCTGTGCGCCTCTTCGAGCCACAAGAAGGGGTCTTCTGCGGCGGGGGCGGCGCAGGCGGCCGTAAGGTTGAGTGCGGTGGCGGCAACGACCGCGGCGAATGGCAGGCGGGGGTTTTTCATGCGGCGAAATATACACGCAGCGACGGCGCCAAATGATTGCGGCGCCGCAGCATATCATCATGATTATAATTGACGCTGTGTCATAAATTGGCTATCGTTCAGCGCATGTCCTACATCGCCCAACGTCGAGTCGAGGAAAAAGAGCGCCGGCGCGCCGAAATCTTGGATGCCGCGGAAGCCCTGTACGCCAAGGAAGGGTGGGATATGGTCACGGTCGATCAAGTCGCTCGGACGGCGCGCTTGTCGCGAGCGCTTGTGTATGTGTACTTCAAGGACAAAGAAGAGATTCTGTTCGCCATTGGCGAACGGGCAATGCAGCTGCTTCGCGATCGCTTCATCGCCGCCGCTGCGGCAGAAAGATTGGGCATGGAGAAAGTCGAGGCCATCGGCCGATCGTACATGGCCTATGCCTTGGAATTCCCCCACTATTTTGACTTTTGCTCGAGATTTCGCGCGCATTCCGGCGGTCCTGACCCCGGTTCCCACGATCTTGCCTGCCGCGACGCGGGAGATGAAGCCATTGGCGCAGTGGTGAAGGGCATCGAGTGTGGGATAGCGGATGGCAGTATCCGTCCGACCATAGGCGACCCCCTGATGCTGGCCCTGACGCTTTGGTCCTTCACGCATGGCCTGATTCAATTCGCCATGGCGAAAGGCACCGACATGGCTCGCTTTGGAATCGGCATTCCTGACTTGAGCAATTACGGTTTTGGCCTGCTGCGTCTGGTTGCGCAGAACTCACCAATCCCGTCCGAACCCAAACCGCCGGAAGGTCAGCCATGACGCAACATGTCGTGATCATTTGGATGGCAACAGCCGTCGCCACTTTTTCCGGATTGGTAGGCTGCACCAGCAAGAGTGCGCCAAGCGCGGCCGCGGCGGTTCGAGCGCTGCAGATAACGCGCCTGCGGATGGCAATTCTGGACAATACGCTGCGCGCCATCGGGCTGTTGATCCCGAAAGAGGAGGCGCGCCATATCGGCGACGTCGCCCGGATCGAATTCGACGCGTGGCCGGGCCAGGTGTTTTCCGGACATGTCAGCAATATCTCGTCGGCCGCCGATTCAAGCACCGGGACCGTCACGGTCGAGGTGCAGCTTAAGCCGCGGCGCTCGGACGAGCCGACACGCGTGCATGCCACTCCCGCAGATGCGTCAGTTCCGCCGGCGTTTCGATGCCGATGAAGGCCGCAAAATCGATGGTGGTCAGCGCGACGATGTCGGCCATTGAGAAATGCCCTGCGGCAATAAATTCACGTTCTCGCAATTCGTCATTGAGCCAGTGCATGGCCTTGAGCGATCTTTCGCGGCTGGCTTCTCCGAAATCCTTGAATTGCGGTCCCAGATGAGCGGTGTACTTGTGAGTATTCACCCACACTGCGCCGATGCGGCTCATCAAGGCGAATTCAACGCGGCGCACCCACATTTCCACTTGAGCGCGTTGCCAGGGATCGCTGCCGAATAGTGCCGGCGCCGGGTGCAGCTCTTCTAGGTAGCGGCAGATCGCAATGCTCTCGGACAAGGTCGATCCATCGTCCAGCTCCAGTACCGGCACCTGGCCGAGCGAGTTCTTGGTCATGAAGTCTGGATCCTTGTGCGCGCGCTGCCGCAGCGGTACATGCACCAAGGGGATGGAAAGCCCCTTCTCAGCGAGGAATATGCGTACCCGGCGCGGATTGGGCGCCGGGTTGTGTTCGTCGTAAAGCTTCATGGTTCGCCGCGCGAGTAACTGACGGGATGCTCAATTATAATCACGGCAGCCGCGAGACCAACGACTATCCAGGATGCCTCATGAATTCACTGCCTTTGCCGCAAGCCACGCCCGAAGATGTCGGACTGTCGACCGCGGGCCTCAATCGTCTCGGCCGCGTTATGAGCGGAGAGGTGCAGCGTGGACGCGTTCCCGGAGCGGTGGCGCTGATTGCACGGCGCGGCCAGGTGGCCTACTTCGAAAGTTTCGGCCGGCGCGATCCCGCGGCCGGCGCGCCGATGGCGAAGGACAGCATTTTTCGCATCTATTCCATGACCAAGCCCATCGTCTCGGTGGCGGCGATGATGTTGTGGGAGGAGGGGCGGTTCCTGCTCAGCGATGCTGCGGCCAAGTATCTCCCGGAACTCGGCGCTGTCAGCGTCGCGGCGGCGCCGGGAGCGGACATCGGCCCGATTGCGGCCGACAGGCCGATCTCCATTCAGGACTTATTGCGCCACACCTCAGGCTTGACCTATGAATTTCGCGGCAACGGGCCGGTCCACAAAATGTACATGGCTGCGCGGATCCACAGCCGCGATCAAACCAATGCCGATCAGGTTGCCGCATTGGCCAAGATGCCGCTGCTGCATCAGCCTGGGACCAAGTGGGAATACAGCCGCTCCACGGACGTCGTGGGGCGGCTGATCGAAGTTCTGTCGGGGGTTTCGCTCGGAGAATATTTGCGGCGGCACCTATTCGATCCCTTGGGAATGGTCGATACGGCATTTCATGTACCCGCAGCGCTGCATGCGCGCCTGGCGGAAAGTTTTGCCAAGGACCCGGATACCGGTTCCGGCGTGCAATTGGTCAATGTCAAAGATGCGCCGAATTTTGAATCCGGTGGCGGCGGATTGGTCTCGACCGCCGGCGACTACGCGCGCTTTTTGCAGATGCTGTTGAATCGCGGCAAGTTCGACGGCGTGCGCTACCTGAGCCGCAAGACCATCGAGCTGATGACGGCTGATCACCTGGGCCCCATCACCGGCGCGCCCGATCTGCTGCTGCCCGGCTACGGCTTCGGCTTGGGCTTCGCCGTGCGATTGCAGCCCGGGATTTCCCACGTCCCCGGTTCGGTGGGCCAATATTTTTGGGGCGGTCTTGCGGGCACCACGTTCTGGGTCGATCCGGCGGAGCAGCTATTTGCGATCATGATGATTCAGGCGCCGGGCCAGCGCGACTACTTTCGCACCTTATTCCGCGATCTGGTCTACGCGGCGTTCGATGATTGAAGCTGCGTCGCTGCAACGGCCTCCGGCGCAAGCGCCGCTTGCGCCCGCCACCAGGCGGCGGTCAGCAGGCAGCCATGTTCACGCGTGAACACTTCGCTCAAGGCGGCCGGAATGGCAAGAAATGGCAGCCATTGCTCTGGAAACACATCCCGGGGCCCGCAATGAAACCAAGGCTCGGCGCTTGACTCCTCCTCGTCGGTGCGGGCGCGCGGCAGATCGCGAAACACGCAATCGGACACCAGGCCTATTTCGTCATAGTCGTAAAAAATGACGCGACCATGGCTGGTGACCCCGAAATTCTTGAGCAGCAGGTCGCCGGGGAACACATTGCTGGCCGCCAAATCGCGCAGTGCATTGCCATAGTCGATGATTGCCGATTCGGCCGCGGCGGGGTCGGCCTCGCGCAGAAACAAATTCAACGGCCGCAAGCGCCGCTCGATATAGCAGTGCTCGACGATCAAGTCATCGCCTTCCACGCGGCAACTTTCTCCTGCCGCTTGCAGCAGTTCCTCTGCCAGCTCCGGCATGAAGCGGCCGCGCGGCAGCCGCAGCCGCTTGAATTCCTGGGCGTCGACCAGCCGGCCGGCGCGGTCGTGACGGAATACGAATTCATAACGCTCGATGACTTCGGCGCGGGTGGTGTTTTTCGGCGCGCCGAACTTGTCGCGTATCACCTTGAAGACCAGGTCGTGCGAAGGAAGCGTGAATACGATCATCACCAGGCCGCGATCGCCGGGTGCATGAACGAAGCTGTCGATGGACTTGTCGAGATGCCTCTGCAACGCGAAGTAGCGCTCCGTCTTGCCCTGCTTGGCCCGCCCCAGAACCGTGTACAGTTCATCGACCGATTTGCGCGGCATGAATGAGCGCAACAGCGTGATGGCGGCGCTGACCACCGGAAGATCGACGTGAAAGTAGCTGCGCGCGTAGCCGAAAAGCGATCCCACTTCGGCGCGCGACAGCATCACTGCATCGATCCGCACGATTTTTTGCAGGATCGTAAATGCCAATACCAGCGGCGTGATGGCGCCGTCGCCGATCACGCGGCCCACCACGAATGCCTGCATGCCGCGGTAGAACACCGGTTCGATCAATTCGACGGATTCCGGTGCGCCGCTGTGCCGTCCGGTTGCAAAGTAACGGCCGATTTCCGCGCTGATGCGGTGAACGGCTGCATCCAGCGCGCCGATCGCCGCGCAAAACGGCAGGTCGACCAGAATTTCGCGCACTGCCGCCGGCAATGACGCGCCCACCCGATACACCCGGATGGGCACGGATCCCGAGGCCCGTCCGGCGGTGGTTGCGCAGAACTCGACCTCTTTGTTGACGCCCACCGTGCCGAACAGATCACGCGTCACCGAGTTGAAGAACGTGTGATAAAAGTCGCTGTCGGGACGACGCGCGACCAATTCCTCATAGTTACGTTTGATTTCGGCCCACAACGGCACATCGCTGCGGCGCGTCTGTAGCTGGCCGGCCACCACAGAGACGCAGCGGGCCACTCTCGATTCATACAGCTCGATCCGCGCGACCGAATCGATTTGCGCGGCGTGCCAGTCCTCCGCGATAAAATTAACCGCTGCGCGCCGCGTAATGCGGCCGAACTCTTCGTTGTAGAGACGAAAGTGCTCGGCGATCTGCGCCGCCGTGACGGCGGCGAGGTCTGCGCGCATTTTTCTAGTTCCTGATCAGGCCACGACGCGCTGCGCGACGTCCGCCGTGTGAAATTGCTCGGTCTCGGTGCTCCCGGCCATCGCAACCGTGGAGCTCTTGGCGCTGATCGCGGTCTGCACGGCGTCGAAATAACCGGTGCCCACGAAAGCCTGGTGCTTGGTCGCGCGGTAACCCGACGCTTCCTGTCCGAACTCGCGCTGCTGCAGTTGCGAATAGCCCAGCATGCCATCCGCGCTGTAGGCGGAAGCCAGTTCAAACATCGACAGATTCAGCGCATGCCATCCTGCGAGCGTGATGAATTGAAACCGATAGCCGAGGGCAGCGAGCTCTTCGCGCCACTTCTTCATGGCCGCCGCGTTGAGTTTGGCAGCCCAGTTGAAGGAGGGCGAGCAATTGTAGGCCAGTAGTTTGCCGGGGAATTGGCTGTGAATCGCCGCCGCAAAACGCCTTGCCTCGTTCAAGTCGGGCTTCGATGTCTCGCACCAGATCAAATCGCAGTAGGGCGCATAGGCCAGCCCGCGTGCCACGGCCTGCTCGATGCCGGCCTTCACATGGAAAAACCCTTCGCTCGAACGTTGGCCCGTGAGAAATGCTTTATCGCGCGGATCATGATCGGTCAGCAGCAAATCCGCCGCGTCCGCGTCGGTACGCGCGATGATCACGGTGGGTACGCCCATGACGTCGGCCGCGAGACGCGCGGCGACCAGCTTGTTGATGGCCTCCGCGGTCGAGACCAGCACTTTGCCGCCCAAGTGGCCGCATTTCTTGGCGGAAGATAATTGATCCTCGAAATGCACGCCGGCTGCGCCGGCGCGAATCAGCGCCTTGGTCAGCTCGAAGGCATTGAGGTTGCCCCCGAAACCGGCTTCCGCATCGGCAATGATGGGCGCCAGCCAATCGATGTCCGATTTGCCGTCCATATGGTGAATTTGATCGGTCCGCAGCAGCGCGTTGTTGATGCGATCGACCATCTTCGGCACAGAATCGACCGGATAGAGGCTCTGATCCGGATACACTTCGCCGGCCGTATTGGCATCGCCAGCAACCTGCCAGCCGGAGCAGTAGATGGCCTTCAGGCCGGCCTGCACCGTTTGGATGGCTTGGTTGCCGGTCATGCATCCTAAGCCCGCAACCACAGGCTCGCTATGCAGCAGCCGCCAGAACTTCTCGGCACCCAGGCGCGCCAGGGAGTATTCGATTTTTACGGAACCGCGCAGGCGCGCGACGTCGGCCTCGCTGTAGGGACGTTCCACCCCCTGCCAGCGGTTGTTCACATGTGTACTCAAAGTCTTTTCTCCCGGGGTCAGCTTGCCAATCGTGATGAAGCAAGCTTAAAGTGTTAAAAGGCGGATTTACACATTAGAAATTTCACAGTGTGAATTTCACAAAGGACGCTCAATGGCGGGCTTGATCCGGCAAGGACATTTCCTCGGGGCAAAACTGCGCTCGCTGCGCAAACGCAACGGCTTGACCCTGGATGAGCTGTCGGCGCGCTGCGTCCAGATCGACGCAGGCGGAGCGCCGTCTGTCTCTTACTTGAGCATGGTGGAAACCGGCAAACGCATGCCGTCCTCGGAAATGCTGGAAATGCTTGCCGGGATTTTCAGCAAGGACGCGCGTTGGTTCTTGGATGAGAACACCGAAGCGGAGGTCGCGCCGCTGCCCCGCCAGCGCGGCGGCCTCGAGGCCATGCCGCTGGAGCCGGCATTCCTGTTCTCGCATGAATTGCTGCAGAACGCGTTGCCGGAACTGCTGTCGCAAACCGGCACCACCGGCCGCCAATTTGCGCAGTTGCTGATCCGGGTGTGGCAGGAGACTAGGCACAACAATTTTCCCGACATCGAGCGCGCGGCGGAAGAATGCGGCAATCGGGAGATGCCCTTGACGCTGGACGCGGTCATGGCGATCTGCAAGCGCCATGGCTTGGAGATCAAGTGGTTCGATGGCGACGGCCGCAAACCCAGCGGCGCTTTGGTGCGCTCCCGCTTTGAAGCGCCGGGTACAGTGCTCATCAACAAGCGTCTGCGGCGCCAGGAGGAGCGGCTCAAGTACGAGTTGGCGTTTTTTGTCGGGCACAAGATTCTGCACAACGGCGACGGCATGATTTCCCCGCACAGCGCGCCGCAAGCGGCCGATGGCGAGTCGCCGGGCTCGGCGGCCGGGATGGGCGCGCAGGATGTGCTGTACGCATGGCGGGACTTCGAGTGCAGTTTTTTTGCCGGGGCGCTGCTCTGTCCGCGTATTCCATTCCGCCGATTCTTGATCCGCGAATCCCACAACGTCGGCGCCTGCCGCAAAGTCGGCGTGACCCCTGCGCTGGTGATGCGGCGCATGACCGCGGTGTCGCCCTACAGGCATTGGCATTTCTTCGATGCCTATCCGCCGGGCTACCTACGGGCGGTTTACCGCGGCAACGGCATTCCGCTCCCCTGGGGAAATATGAGTCTGGTGTCGGATCCATGCCCGCGCTGGGCGGTATTCCGGCTGCTGCAGACGCCGGATACACCCTCGGAGCAGAAACCCAAGTCGCAGATCTCGGTCATGCAAGACGGCAAGCGATCAAGGCTGTATTGCTGTCACTCGCTGCTGACGCGCGACGCGCTGGACGAACTGCACGTGTTGTCGGTCGGCGTGGATTTGTTGCCGGCGCTGGACGCACAGGGTTTTGACGGCGAGCAAATCGTCGCCTCGGTGGCGGATTCGTGCCGGCGCGGGGGCGGCGACGGGACGATTCCGGCCGCGGCGTCCGGCGCAATTCGCGCGGCCTCCCAGGTGTTGAATATTTCGTGGATCGCAGAGGCGCTCGGATCCCAGGCCAGCGTCATTTGCCCCCGCAGCGGCGCCTGCCCCCGGCAGCCGCAGGCGTGCGCCTAGCCGTTCGGCGGCTCGCATGGTGCAGGGCAAATGGAACATTACGATCAAAACGCCGATGGGCGAGCGATCAGGGGTGCTCGAATTGATGGTCGACGGCAAGACGCTTACCGGCTCGCTTTCCGATGAGGAGCACCGCGTCGCGATCAGCGATGGCCGGATTGACGGCAACAAGTTGAGCTGGCAGGCAAAGATCACCAAGCCCGTGCGCCTGAGTTTCAAATTCACCGCCACCGTGGAGCAGGAGCGGATCAGCGGCGTCGCGCGCCATATGTTGGGCAGCGCAAGCTTCTTCGGCACGCGGCAATAATTATTTGATGGGTGCGTACATTTCGGTGCGCAATTTTTCGACCGGTGTGTTGCCCGGGTCATCGACGTACCAGGAAAAGGTCGCGCCGTTCGCCGTGTAGCCGTGCGCCGCCAGGAAGGCGAGCAACTGCGCGTGAGCCCTCGCCAACCCGTCATAGGCGCCGACATGCGTGGTCTTCAACGCCTTGCCGGCGTAGCTTTGCACCACGCGCACGTTGTCCGCGCCCGCGACGTCGCCGCGATCCACGGGGATGCCGGCGTCGAATTTGATATTGCTGGAGTTCATCTCGCCGTCGATGCCAAGAGGCGCGCCCGCCTGATGGAGCTTGTTTTTGCTCATGAATTTCGCTATTTGCGTAAACCCGTCGGCATACGCTTTGGCGATTTGCTCCGGCGCCGCATTTTCCGCGACCACTGCGATGGGCATGGACGTGAGCTGCACCGGTTCAGAGCTGAAGCCTGCGATGTCGGTGTTAGGCATGCTCTCGACCAAGGTTTTCAGTTTTGCCAACCCGGCGGCGAAATCCTTGCCCAGCATGCCGTCCATCGTCAATCCGACGAAGTGACCGATTGGGTTGGCGCCCATGTCCACATCGACCGTCCAGGTGGCGTGCGTGGCGCCGCCGTCGGGGCTCAAGGTCACCAGCGATTTTGCGACGCCCATTTCACCGAAGTCCAAATCGCTGGCGACCGACTCATTGGGCGAGGAGGCGGTGATGATCTGCGCTCCCGAGCCGACCTTGTCGTTGCCCTTCCACAGCAGTTTGGCGCCCACCCCATCGCGCGGTCCCTCGGTGGTCTGGCTCATAGTGGGATCTAAATCCTGCCAGGGGGACCACCTGGGAAACAGGACGAAGGAATTTACCGTGGCATAAACCAGGCTGGCGGGCCGGTTGATCGTGACCGAGCGCTTCACCTGCACATGGCGCGGCAATACCAAGCCGATGGCCGCAAGCAGCAGCACCACGGCCACCACGCCGACGAGAATCTTTTTTAGCATGGTTGCCCCTGGAAAATTCCGGCTTTACCCGGAGCTGTTTTCTTCTAATTCGCCCGCGGCGCTTTGCACATAGTTCGGCAAGCCCATTTTCTCAATCAATCCGAGCTGTTCCTCAATGAAGTCGATATGTTCTTCTTCGCTTTTTTGGATGTGCACCAGCAAATCGCGGGTGACGAAGTCCTTGACCGACTCACAATGGGTGATCGCCGCCTTGTACATCGGGTGCGCTTCCATTTCGCGCCGCAGATCGCACTGCAGGATCTCATGCACGTCCTCGCCGATGAACAATTTGCCTAGATCCTGCAAATTCGGCAGTCCGTCCAAAAAGAGAATGCGCTTGATCAGGCGGTCCGCGTGCCGCATTTCATCAATGGATTCCTCGTACTCGAGTTTGCCGAGCCGCTTCATGCCCCAGTTGTCGAGCATGCGTGCGTGGAGGAAATATTGGTTAACCGAGGTGAGTTCGTTCTTCAGGGCCTGGTTAAGAAACTCCAAAACTTTCGAGTCGCCTTGCACGGGTGGCCCCTTATTGATTGGCTGGAATCTTGATTGGCTGGAATCGTGCGGGGATTGTAAGCCCGAAAACAAGCCTCAAGGAATCAATTGCCGCGATCGGCGAACGGCTGGCTGAGGTGCAAGGAGCCGGTCAGATTAGACGGCGAATTCTGTGGCGGGGAACAAGCCGGGCCTGGCGGATTCGCAGGCATTAAGGGAGGCTGACAAGGCCGCTTTGGCTTCCGGGAGACACTTGCCGCAGCAGGTGCCGACCCCCAGCTCGCGGGTAATATCGCGCAAACTGCTTGCACCGCCTTTCACGGCGGACCGGATGTGCCGGTCAGAGACTGCCTTGCATACGCATATAATCATGGCTGTATTGTGAACGCGAATGCGAATGATTGTCAATACCAAAACTGTCATCTCCGACTGCTAACACGCTAGAGACCATTCATTATGTCGAAGGGCCCATCGATGTGTTGAAATGACCGCCTCTCCGTTTTGCCGCAGTGCGTGATTATTCCGTACCGAGAGAGCAAGAATGATACAAATCAACAGGTTACCCCTTATTATTCTCGCCTTCTGCCCGGTTTTCCTTCTCGCGGGTTGCGGGAAGTCCGGGAGCGCACCCCAGGTGCCGCCGCCGCCGCAGGTCACCGTCGCGCAGGTACTTGAGAAACGGGTAAAGGATTGGGACGAATTTACCGGCCGCCTGCAGGCGGTGGAGACGGTCGAGATACGCCCACGCGTTTCGGGATATATCGATAAGGTCGCTTTCACGGAGGGTGGCCTGGTGAAGCGCGGCGCGTTGCTCTTCGTCATTGACCCCCGGCCTTATCAAGCTGAAAACGACCGCGCCGCCGCGGATGTAAAACGATTCAAGACCGCTCTGGAATTGGGCCAAATCGAATTGGTGCGGGTGCAACGGCTGAAGGACAGCGGCGCGGTGTCGCAGGAAGAGTTGGACGAGCGCAAAAGTACTGTCGCGCAGGCCGAGGCCAACGTGGCGGGCGCGCAAGCGGCTTTCGAGGCCGCCGCGCTCAATCTAAACTTTACCAAGGTCACCAGCCCCATCGACGGGCGGGTGAGCCGAGCGGAGGTGACGCGCGGTAATTTGGTGACCGGGGGCACCAATGGCGGCACGCTGCTTTCATCCGTCGTCTCGATGGACCCGATTTACATTTATTTTGACGCCGACGAGCAGAGCTACCTGCGTTATACGCAGATGGCCCGCAGCGGCGAGCGCGCCGAGTGCGCGCGAGTCCGGCAGTGCAGTGCGCGTCGGATTGGCCAATGAGGAAGGATTTCCGCATCCAGGTTCGGTCGATTTCTTCGATAATCAACTCAATCCGCAGACCGGCACGATCCGCGCGCGCGCGGTGCTGCAGAACAAAGAGGGTAAATTTACGCCGGGTTTGTTTGCGCGCGTGCAGCTGCTGGGCAGCGGCGAATATTCCGCCATTCTGATCGATGATCGCGCCGTCAACACCGACCAGAGTCAGAAATATGTGCTTTTGCTAGGCGCCAACAATCAGATCGAATACCGCAAGGTCAAGCTCGGGCGCGTGATCGACGGCCTGCGCGTGGTACGCGAGGGGCTCAAAGCCGGCGACGTTATCGTCGTGAACGGCGCGCAGCGCGCACACCCCGGAATCACCGTGACTCCGCAGCGGGTAAACATGGGCAGTGAGGCACCGCCTGCTGCTGCCGGTCCGGCCAGCTCTTAGGGTCCGCATGAACATTTCTTCGTTCTTCATCGAGCGGCCGATCTTTGCCACCGTTCTCGCCATATTGATCACGGTTGGCGGTCTGCTCGCGCTGCCGAACTTGCCGATCAGCGAGTACCCGGAGATCGTGCCGCCGACCGTGGTGGTCAGGGGCCAATATCCCGGCGCGTCGCCCAAGACCATCGCCGAGACCGTCATCACGCCATTGGAGCAACAGATCAACGGCGTGGAAAGCGCGATCTATACCAGTTCCACGGCGACGCCGGACGGCACGTTCTCCATCACCGTGACTTTCAAGCTGGGCACCGACCTTGATATCGCTCAAGTTCAGACGCAGAACCGCGTGGCGCAGGCCGAAACCCGGCTGCCGGAAGTGGTTCGCCAGATCGGGTTGGTGACGCAGAAGCAGTCGCCCGACCTGACCATGGTGGTGTTCCTCAAGTCCGGGGACGGCCGCTACGACTCGCTGTATTTGCGCAATTACGCGGTCATTCAAATCAAAGACGTGTTGGCGCGCATCCCGGGCATGGGCGACGTGCGCGTGTTCGGCTCCGGCGACTACGCCATGCGATTGTGGCTGGATCCCGGAGCGATCGCCGCGCGCAGTATGGATGTCGATGAGGTGCTGGCGGCAGTACGGGAACAGAACGTGCAAGTCGCCGCGGGGCAAATCGGCGGCGAGCCGGCGCTGCCCGGAACGCAATTCCAGTACATCGTCAATGCTCAAGGCCGTCTGCAGACCGAACAGGAATTCGGCAATATCGTCGTGAAGAGCGGCGCGAACGGCGAGACGACTTATTTGCGCGACATCGCGCGGCTGGAGCTTGGACCCGACAACTACGCACTGCGCAGCATGTTGGATGGCGGTCCGGCGGTCGCCATTCCCGTGTTTCAGCTTCCCGGCGCGAACGCGCTGCAATTATCCGACGCCGTGCGCGTCAAGATGAAGGAGCTGGAGAAGAACTTTCCCGAGGGCGTGAGCTACGAGATCGACTACGACCCGACGGTTTTCGTACGCAGCTCCATTGAATCGGTCATCCATACCTTGTTTGAAGCGGTGCTTTTGGTCGTTCTGGTGGTGGTCGTGTTCCTGCAGACATGGCGTGCCAGCGTCATACCGCTGGTCGCGGTGCCGGTGGCCATCATCGGCACCCTTGCCGTGTTGCTGCTGGCGGGATTCACGATCAACTCGCTGACGTTGTTCGGTCTGGTGCTGGCCACCGGCATCGTGGTCGATGATGCCATCGTGGTGGTCGAGAATATTGAGCGCAAGATCGAACAGGGGTTGAACCCGCATGCCGCGGCGCATGCCGCCATGGGCGAGGTCACGCGGCCGATCATCTCCATTGCCCTGGTCCTGTGCGCGGTCTTTATCCCCGTGGCTTTCGTCTCAGGGCTGACCGGCCAGTTTTACCGCCAGTTCGGCGTGACTATCGCGGCCAGCACCATTATCTCGACATTCAATTCCCTGACGCTTTCGCCGGCGTTGGCCGCGCTGCTGCTCAAGCCGCGCAATGCACAGCCCGATGTTTTCCAGCGCGGCATCAACAAGGTTTTGGGAGGCGGCTTTCGCTGGTTCAATCGCGGATTCGAAAGGGCGTCCGAGCGCTACGGCCATGGCGTGCGGCGGCTGACGGGAATTCGCATCGCCGTGCTCTTCATATTCGCCGGATTGCTGGTCTGCACCTGGGGGCTCTTCCGGCTGGTGCCGGGCGGATTTATTCCCGCGCAGGACAAACAGTACCTCATCGGCATCGTGCAGCTGCCGGACGCGGCGTCGCTGGATCGCACCGAAAAAGTAGTGCGGCAAATGTCCACTCTCGCGAAGGAGACCCCCGGGGTCGATCATGTGATCGGATTTTCAGGCCTGTCGGTGCAGGGGTTCGTCAACTTGAGCAACACGGCCGTGCTGTTCTTCCCGCTGAAGTCCTTCGACGAGCGCAAGAGCAAGGATTTGTCGGCAGGCGCCATCGCTCAGGCGCTCAACAAGAAATTCTCGAGCATTCAGGATGCGACCATATTCGCGGTGCCGCCGCCTCCGGTGCAGGGTCTGGGAACCACCGGGGGATTCAAGCTGTTCGTGCAGGACCGCGCCGCTCACGGCTACGATGAGCTGGCCCGGGTCACCAATGAGGTGCTGAACAAGGCGCGCCAGCAGCGCGAATTGAACCCGTATGCGACGTACACGACCTATCAAAACAGCGTGCCCCAGCTGTTTGCGGATGTCGACCGGGTGAAAGCCAAACGCCAAAGCGTTGCATTGTCGTCGGTGTTCGATACTTTGCAGACTTATTTGGGTTCCACGTACATCAATGATTTCAACCAATTCGGACGCACGTTCCGCGTCTATGCCCAAGCGGAGCCGAAATTCCGCAATCAGCCCGAAGACATCGCCAACTTGAAGATGCGCAACTTGAAAGGCGACATGGTGCCCATGGGCGCAGTCGCTGACATCCGATTCGAGGCGGGACCGGACCGGGTCTCGCATTACAATGTGTATCTGGCCGCGGACATCAACGGTCAGGGCGCTCCCGGCGTGTCGTCCACCCAGGCCACATCGGCGATGGAACGCGTATTGAAGGAAACGCTGCCCAACGGCTTCGGCTACGAGTGGACCGACCTGACCTTTCAGCAGAAATCGGCCGGCAACACTGCGCTTCTGGTATTTCCAATCTGCGTCATGCTGGTTTTCCTGATCCTGTCGGCCCAGTACGAGAGTTGGGCGCTGCCGTTGGCCGTGATTCTCATCGTGCCCATGTGCCTGCTGTCGGCGATGATGGGCGTGTGGCTCAAGGGCTCGGACAACAACGTGCTCACGCAAATCGGGTTCATCGTCCTGGTGGGGCTTGCCTGCAAAAATGCGATTTTGATCGTCGAGTTCGCGCGCGAACGCGTCGAGCACGGATTGGCGCCGGTGGATGCGGCGATTGAGGCCTGCCGCTTGAGGCTGCGCCCCATCCTCATGACCTCGTTCGCCTTCATCATGGGCGTGATTCCGCTCGTGACGGCGAGCGGTGCCGGCAGCGAGATGCGCGAGGCAATCGGCATCGCGGTTTTCGCCGGCATGCTCGGCGTCACCTCTTTCGGCTTATTTCTGACGCCGGTATTTTTCGTGACCATCGAGACATTGTTGGCGAGATACAAGCAACACCCGGACTACCCGCCGCTGTCCTCCCCTCAGGAGCAGCCCCGTGCGTAATTGGCTTAAGCTCGCTGCTGTTGCCGCACCACTGTGCGGCTGTGCCGTTGGCCCGGACTATCACCGTCCGGAAACGCCGGTGGATCCGCAGTTTACGAATTCTGCGGAACCGGGACTCGCTGCCGGCGATGCGGTTGAAAATTACTGGCTTGGATTTTCGGACGCCACGCTGACGAACCTGGTCGAGGATGCGCTGGGGCACAACAAGGATCTGGCAGTCGCGGAGGCAAATTTGCGCTCGGCACGCGCCCTCAGGAGGCTGACCGGTTTCGATCAATTTCCAACCGTGACATTCAGCGGCGGCTACTCTCGCAATTTGGAGGCCCAGGAGCAGCTGCCGGGCGTCGCTAAGCATGACCGCGAGGCCGATGTCGCCCAGGCCGGCTTCGATGGTCTTTGGGAACTGGATCTGTTCGGCAGAGTCAGGCGCAATGTCGAAGCCGCGCGCGCCGACGTGGGCGTCAGTGCCGCCACGCTGCAGGACGCCCGCGTCAGCGTAATCGCAGAAGTGGCGCGCGATTATTTCATCCTGCGCGGTCTTCAGGATCAGTTGGCCCTCACGCAACGCAATGCCGAAAGTCAATTCAACACGCTGAAGCTCACGCGCACGCGGCTCGAGGCGGGCAGAGGGAACCAGTTGGATACCGCGCGTGCCGAAGCGCAGTGGCAGACGACGTTGGCGTCCATTCCAAGCCTGGAAGCCTCCACTGCAACCACAACTTATCGTTTGAGCGTGCTGACCGGGCGGCAGCCCACGGCGTTGAACGCGAGTCTTGCGCCGCCGGCGCCGCCGCCGGCGCTGCCGCTGCTGAATGCCATCGGCACCCCGGAGCAGCTGCTGCGCCGACGTCCGGATGTGCGCACCGCGGAGCGCAGTTTGGCGGGCGCAACCGCACGGGTCGGCGTGGCTGTGGGAGATCTTTTTCCAAAGGTGACCCTGACCGGCGAGGTGGGCTACTTCGCCCCGACCTTCGGCGAGCTCGGCTCCGGCGGGTCGCGCTTTTTCTCCTTTGGGCCAAGCATTTCCTGGGCTGCCTTCGATCTGGGACGCGTGCGCGCCCGCATCGGCTCGGCCAAGGCGTTGACCGACGCTGCACTGGCCGCCTACGAAGGCGCGGTGCTCGGCGCGCTCGAGGACACGGAAGGGGCATTGATCAGCTACGGACGGTCGCAAACCCGCCGCGATGCCTTGCAAGTGGCGGCTGCGGCGAGCGACAAGGCGGCGGATTTGGCGCAGAAACGCTTTGAAGGCGGTCTCATCGACTTCCTCGAGGTGCTCGACGCGCAACGCACGGCCTTGAGCGCTGAATTGCTGCTTTCACAAAGCCGCACCGACGCCGCGACGTCGCTGATCGCCGTATACAAGGCTTTGGGCGCAGGCTGGCGCGCGAGTCCGTCGCAGTGAAGATCTATTCGTGGAACGTGAATGGCATCCGCGCGGTCCACAAGAAGGGATTGTTCCTGTCGTTTCTCGAGGCCCATGACCCCGACATCCTGTGCCTGCAGGAGACCAAGGCGGAGCGCGGCCAGATTGAAATTGAGCTGCCCAACTATCGCGAGTACTGGAACTCGGCGATCAAAAAAGGCTATTCCGGTACGGCGATATTCTCCAAGCAGGAACCGGCGAAAATCATCAACGGTTTTCCCGCCGAGTTCGCCAAGAAGTTCACCTTCGCCGATGAGCTCAAGCGCGACAGTGGCGAAGAGGGCCGGGTCATCACCGCGGAATTTGCGCAGTTCTTCATGGTCACCGTATACACGCCCAACGCCAAGGACGACTTGAGCCGCCTGGCGCTTCGCCATAAGCATTGGGATCCGGCTTTTCTCGCCTACTGCAAACAGCTGGAAAAAACCAAGCCCGTGATCTTTTGCGGCGATTTGAATGTCGCGCACACCGAACTCGATCTTGCGAACCCCAAGCCCAATCGCGGCAAGAAGGGCTTTACCGACGAAGAGCGCGCGGGCTTTCAGGCCTTCATCGATGCAGGCTTCGTCGATACTTTCCGCATGTTCACGCAAGGCAACGGCCACTACTCATGGTGGTCTCACTTTGCCAACTCGCGGGCGCGCAACGTCGGGTGGAGAATCGACTATTTGATGGTGTCGGCTGCCCTGCGCAAGGCCGTCAAGAGTGCGCAGATTCATGCCGACGTCACGGGCAGCGATCACTGCCCGGTGAGTATTACGCTCGATTGCGCGTTTTAGCGCGCGTGCCAACCGTTCTTTAGAGCGATTCCAGGACCGTCGCGATACCCTGGCCGCCGCCGATACACTGCGTTGCGAGGGCGTAGCGTCCCTTGGTCCGGGCGAGCAACGATGCCGCCTTTCCTGTGATGCGCGCGCCGGTTGCGCCCAACGGATGGCCGAGCGCCATGCCGCCGCCGTCAAGATTTATTTTGGCCGTATCCAGCCCGAGCTCCCGGATGCAGGCGAGGGCTTGCGAGGCGAATGCCTCGTTGATTTCGACCACATCGAGCGCGTCCACGTTGAGGCCGGCGCGCGCCAGCGCTTTGCGGGTGGCGGGAATCGGTCCGATCCCCATTACCGCCGGATCGCAACCCACGGTGGCCGCCGCGCGAACGCGGGCCAGCGGGCTCAGACCATGGCTGGCCGCAAATGCCTCGCTGGTCAACAGCACCACGGCCGCGCCGTCCGTCAACGGCGAGGAAGTGCCGGCAGTCACTACGCCGTGCTCGGAGAAGGCGGGTTTGAGCGCGGCCAACGCTTCGAGCGAAGTGGCGGGACGAATACAGCCGTCCTCGGACACCCATTCCCCGGATTCCAGCCGGATGGGTACGATCTCCTCGCGCAACCGGCCTTGTTCCCGAGCCTGCGCCGCCTTGCGATGCGAATCGACCGCCATTTCTTCCTGTTCGTGGCGCGAGATGTTGTAGCGCTGCGCGACATTTTCCGCGGTCTGGCCCATGCTGATGTAGGCGTCCGCAAAGCGGCTCAGCAGCTCGGGATTGGGAGATCGATTAAATCCTCCCTGCGGCACCATGCTCATCGATTCGACGCCGGCGCAAAGGTAGGCATCGCCGATGCCTGCTTCGATCTGCGCCGCGGCAATTTGAATCGCCGACATCGATGAACCGCAAAAGCGGTTGACGGTCATGCCGCCGACCTCCAGCGGCAGGCCGGCCAACAGGACCACAATCCGCGCGATGTTCGAACCTTGCGGGCCTTCTGGATACGCGCAGCCCATGATCAGATCCTCGATCAACGCCGGGTCAAGGCGCGTGCGCTCGAGCAGCCCGGCAACCACCTGCGCGGCCAGGGTGTCCGGGCGGACTTGTGCAAGCGGGCCCTTGCGTGCAAAGGTTTGGGGCGAGCGCGCGTAGGCGGCAATCACAGCTTTCATGAACTACTCCTGAAGGGCGCGCGCAGCGGCTATTTCAATTCCGTGATGACCGCATGACCCCTGCCGCTCACCAGCAACTCGGCGTGCGTGCGGTCGCGGCGATTGAAGCGAATGTCGCCGAATTTGTTCTCGGTGATGGTGGTCTTGCCATCCGGCGTGGCCGACTGCAGGGCCCCGGTGGCTTCATAGACCACCAGAGTGTCCTTGTCGTGGAAATGCATGGGGCTTGGTTCGCCCGGCCGCCAACTGTAGTCCCAGACGACGACCTTGCCGTTTTCGAACAGCTTTTTGGCATACGGCCGCGGAAAGGCTAGCGGGTACCCCGATGTATTCGCGAGCAGCGGCTCGGCATGGTCTTTCAGTTCGACGATGACGGTACGCGCGCCGGCCTTGCCCGGGGTGTCGCCTCGATGGCCGAAATGCGCGGTGCCCTTGTGCGCCAGGGACACGGACACGAAGTCATGTTGCGCGGGCGGCAACGGCTGCGTCGTGTCCCAGACAATCACGCGTTCGTTGTCGATCACCGGCTCCGCGCCGCGGCTCACGGCGCCAAAACTCAAGGCCAGAATGGCGAAGGCGATTTTCAGCATATGGGTAATTGTACACTCCAGTTGCGCCGGCGGAAAATGACGCCGAGACAGGTAACCGGGGTTTTCGATGACAATTCTGCTGCTGTTCGGCTCCAACGTATTCATGACCATCGCTTGGTACGGTCATCTGAAATACGGTCACGATTGGCCTCTGTGGAAGGCCATCATCGTATCGTGGTTGATTGCCCTAATTGAGTACTGCATGGCGGTCCCCGCCAATCGCTTGGGTTTCGGCGCATTCACCGGTTTTCAGCTCAAGATCATCCAGGAAGCAATTACCCTGACGGTTTTTCTGGTGTTCGCGCTGATCTATCTCAAGGAAAAGATGGCCTGGAACTATGCCGTTTCGTTTGTGCTGTTGATTGCCGCGGTGGTGGTTGCTTTCGCGTTCAAACCCGTCTCGGCGTAGGCACGAAATCAGAACGAGGGGCACCCTGTCGGGCTCCCCTTCCGAGTGCTGATCAATCTAGGGCACGACCGTAGTGAACAGATAGACCACGAATATCACCAGCAGCACGATGCCGTGCAAAAAGATGGTCTTTCCGGTTCGCAGCGCTATGGCTGCCACGAACAGCGAGAGCGTCAACAACACGGTGGATTCCGTATTGATCCCCAGCAGCAACGGTGTGTGCGTGTACAAGGACAACAGGCTGACCGCAGGAATGGTCAAGCCAATGCTGGCGAGCGCGGAGCCGAGCGCGAGATTGAGACTGGTCTGCAGGCGATTGGCGCGTGCGGCACGCAGCGCCGCCAAGCCTTCCGGCATCAGAACGATGGCCGCAATGATCACGCCGACCACTGCATCGGGAGCCCCCACGCGGGCAACGGCGGCTTCGATACTCGGCGCCAATTGTTTTGCCAGCAGTACCACGGCAGTCAGGCACGCCACCAAGAGTATTGCACTGACCGCGGTCGCCGCGTTGCCCGCGGGCAGTGCGTGCCGCGCCGGCTCCGTCACCGATTCGTCCGCCAGGAAAATTCCGCGGTGCCCGACCGTCTGTGCAAAAACGAAAGCCAGATAGATGGCCAGCGACACGATGGCAATGAGCGTCAGTTGGCTGGGAGAATAAGACGGGCCGGGCGTCGTGGTGGTGTAGTTGGGGAAGACCAACGTGAGCACGACGATGGCGCTCAATGCAATCAGCGCAGCGCCGACGCCCTCGAGGCTGAAGGTTTGTTCACGATGCTTAAATCCGCCGAGCAGCAGGCACAGACCGATGATGCCATTGAGGATGATCATAACGGCTGCAAAAACCGTGTCGCGCGCCAATCCCGCGGCCTCCGAGCCGCCCGCGATCATCAAGGAGACGATGAGCGCCACTTCGATCAGCGTGACCGCGATTGCCAATACCAGCGTGCCATAGGGCTCGCCGACGCGATGGGCCACCACTTCGGCGTGATGCACGGCCGCGAATACGCTGCCGGCCAAACTCAGCCCGACGAATGCAACGAAGAGTGCATTTGAACTCAGGTCGAAGCTGGCGTCGGCAGCCAGAAGCAGCCCGGAGGCCACCGGGGTGATGATGGTCCACAGGGGCAGGCCGGCCAGCCGGCCGCGCGACGAAGTCGGGGTGTCTGACGTCATAGATTCGGCTATTCTTGCAGCCTATAGCCGCGGCCCACTTATAACCTTCCGGGACACATAGTTGAAGTCTGAACGCGATTGGCGCAATGAAGGCGTACGGGTCATCAAGCGCGACCGGCTGGACGGCAACACGCCGCAGACGCCGGGAATGCTGCGTGCTGCCGCGGTAAATTTTGCGCGGGTGGGCTCGCAAAAATTATGGGCGGGGACAGTGATCATTCAACCGAATGCCAGGACCGGCGCGCACCACCATGGCGCTCTGGAGAGCGTCATCTATGTGGTGCGCGGTGCGGCTCGGATGCGCTGGGGCGAGCGGCTTGAATTCACCGCCAAGGCGGACGCCGGAGATTTCATTTTCGTGCCGCCGTACGTGCCGCATCAGGAGATCAACGCGCTCTCCGATGCACCGCTGGAGTGCGTGTTGGTGCGGAGCGATAACGAATCGGTGGTTGTCAATTTGAACATCGACGCCGCCGAACGCTTCGAAGAGGTTTATTGGATCGATCCGATCCATTCCGCGCCGCGTTGACGCCGCGGCCGTTAGAGAGTGCGCAGGCCGTCCGTCTCGCGCTTCAAGTCGGAGAGAAATTTCTCCAGCTCCGCCTGGCGCTCGGGAACGCGTGCGCGGCCGGCGGGCGAGAGCACTCGGCCCGGCACCTTGGCGAGGTTGTCGGTGAGCATGGCCACGGCCTTCGGCCCATCCGGACTGCCGCCGTGCGGATCGACCAGCGCCATGATGCGCGCGACACCGACGGCACCCAGCCAGTCCAAGGCATCGGCGTCGTGCAGGTAGAGCGCTTCGGGTCCAACCGGATCCCGATAGTACATGTGCGTGCGGATGGCCCCGCGAACCGCCTCGATTTTTTGCATGGGAAAGCCGCTACCCTTTAAGACGGAATCGACCACACGGGCGCCGACATCCGAGTGATCGACTTTGACGTCTTCCCACGGTGGGAATGCGGCCATGTCATGCAAATACGCGGCGGCATAAAGCACATCATCATCAACGGCCACATGATCGGCGGCGGCCAATTCCCGGGCCAATGCATAGTCGCGCAGGCAGTGCGAATATCCCCAGGCAGGATTCTTGAAATGGCTCAGTGCCACTTCGCGTACGGCCGCGCGCCAATCCTGAACGGGTGCCGCGGCCGGTGCGGCTGCTGCGGGCGGCGCAGGCGCGAGTGCGGCGGCAGCCAGCACCGCGATCAGAAAGCCGGAGTATCTTTGCATCCGAAATAGTCTACGCCAACGCCTCATGGATCTGGCGGATTTGTTCCTCGGCTTGATTGAGAATAGAGCTGCATTCGGCCGGTGTTACGCCAATGCTAAGGAACGCATTGATCCCCGCTGTGTTCAATGTTCTCGGCTCGGGTGCCTTGAGCGCATCGGCCAGAACGAGGCTGGCAATGAGCACATCGACCAGCCTCGCCTGATGTTTCCAGCGGCGATCGACATCGTCTTGATCGCCCACCGCTTCGCACATTTCCTCGGCAAAGCCCCAGCTTTGCAGCACGGCCTTGCCGATCGAGGCTTGCCAGCCGCCGATCAATTCGATCCAGGAGTGCTCGCTGACAATTTTGTTCGCACCGCTTGCCGCCCGCGCCATGATATAGAGCTTGCCGATGCCGTGAAGCAGTCCGGTCAGGAAGGCTTCGTCGGCCGGGACCGTGGTGCGCGCGGCGACGAGTTTGCACAGCGAGGCGACGGCGATGCTTCGATTCCACAACTCCGTCAGCGGTCGTGTAATGGATCGCAGCGAGGCTTCGTTCTTCATGTGCTGCATGGCGTAGGACATGGCGGTGCTCTGGACCATTTGCTGACCGAGCCGCGTGATGGCGGAGCGCAAGTCGGTGAGAGGCTTGCCGGAACTGTTGAATGCCGCGGAGTTCGCGGTTTGTGTCACGCGGGCGGCCAGCCGCGGTTCGGCACCGACAATGATTACCACGCGATCTGAATCGGTGTTCGGATCGGCGAGTGCCTGGCTGATCCGCACCACCACATCCGGAAAGCAGGGCAGATCGACCGTGCCCGCAGATAGCTCGGTTGCCAAGGTTTGCAGGAACGCCAGTGCACCGGCACGTTCTTCGAGAGTCGCGGCGGCGGCGTCGCTCGCGGGAAGCGATTGCGCTCCGCTGCGATACGTGGGGGCGGTCACATTTGGCATAAGACCTTCAAGTTCGGCGTCGCCGGACGAAACTTAAGCAACCGCCGCGTTAACGCCGTCTCGCGGAATGCATTTTCCCGCCCATGTCCTACGTAGGACTGTGCGGCCGATACCGGTTAGTTAACGACTCATGACAGATACTGCGCGCAAGTAACTAAATCTGTACAGTATTATGTCGAATAGCCGCCAGTTGACTCGACGCAATTGTTGGTCGGGTACTGACCTCGTATGACCAAGCCAGCCTGGGTCCAGGTATCGCTGCGCCAGCCATGGGTTTGGTTTGCCTGCGGTGCCGCGCTGCTGTTGCTGCTCTTCGGATTGCTCGCCGCCAGCCAGCGCAACTGGCGCGACCGCGCCGCTGTGCTGGAACGCGAGAATACGGGTTTGCAGCTCACACAGCTTGCGGGCGAACTGACGGCGCAGTCCGAGGGACTGGCCGAACGGACCCGCGAATTGGCAGAGTCCGATGCAGTCTTACGATTGCTTCAAGATACGGCTGATCCTTCCGCAGAGCGCCTGGAATTGGCCGACCTGTCCCGGCAAGGTGTGGACGCGGTGCTCGTGCTTTCCGCGCCGCATGCCGTTCGCTTCAGCATCACGATAGGCGACGGACATGTAAGCGAACAGCCGCCGGATGCCGCCCTGATGCGTTGGGCGGAATTGATTGCAGCTGTTCAACCCGACCCGGCGAGCCATGCGGCCCCGCTCGCGACATTCGTAGATGATCGATGGATGGCCGCGCGGCCGGTTGTCGGGCATTCATCGCCGGCGGTCCTCGGTTGGGTGGCCGCCAGCCGCTCGCTGTCGCCCGCGCTGCTGGCGCAATTTGCGCATTCGGTGGGGGCGGCGCTGAGCGTGCAGTCGGCCAAGGAGGCCGAGGGCGGCCGCGTCGGCGCCGCGGATTCAAGCCGCATCGCCACTCTATTGTCGCGCGACGGCGCGTCAGGACTGGCGGTCCTGCATGATGCAAGCGGCCAAGCGGTCCGCGCAGTCAGGCTGGCGCGCTCGCCTGACGCGTCCGGATCCCTTTTGTCCGAATCGGAACCGACCGGCGGAATGAAGGGTTACGTGCTGAGCGCGATGCTGGTACTGGCCGCGCTCGCCGTGGGCACTATCATCGCTTTGCGGCGCTACGTGCGCCATCAGCGCTCGGTCGATGCGCGCTACAAGGCGCTCATCGACCAGGCAAACGACGGCATCGTCATCGTTGATGCCAACACCTACCAAGTGCTTTATACCAACCCGGCGTTCCTCGGCCGTTTGGGCTATACCAACGAAGAAGCGCTGGCGTTGACGCTGGCAGATATATTCGTCGATGGCAGCGCCGCACCCGAAAGCGTGCTGTCGCGGCTGGTCGAGGCGGATTCGCAGATGGCGATGAACATGCAGCAGCGCTGCAAAAGCGGCGCGTTCTTCGACACCGAGGTGCGCTGCAATGCGCTGGACGTCGATGGCCGCGACGTGCTCGCCTTCGTAACGCACGATGTTTCACTGCGCAGAAAAGCCGAGCAACAGCTCATCGAGAATCAGCAGCGCCTCGATAAAATGGCGCACCATGATCAGCTGACCGGGCTGCCGAACCGGCATTACCTTACCGCCTTCCTGCCCCAGGCAATCGAGGAGGCGAAGGCCGCGAACACCATGCTGGGCGTGGTGTTTCTGGACCTGGATCGATTCAAGCATATCAACGATACGCGCGGCCATGAAACCGGGGACAAGCTGCTGCAGGAGGTGGCTGCCCGGCTGCGCACCTGCGTGCGTGAATCCGACGTGATCATCCGCATGGGCGGAGATGAGTTCGTGGTCGTGTTCCGCAACGTCAAGAGTTACGACGAGGTGACGCTCGGCGCGGGCCGCATCATCGAAACCTTGCATCGCCCGATCGTCATCGACCGGCACTCGCTGCAGACGACCGGCAGCGTCGGAGTCAGTCTCTATCCGCGCGACGGCGTCGACATGATTGAGCTGCTCAAGCATTCGGACACGGCGATGTACCAGGCAAAGGATCGCGGCCGCAATAACGTGCAGATGTTCAGCCACGCCATGAACCGCAAACTCAAGCATCGCGTGGCGGTGGAGGCGTCGCTGCGCGAGGCGCTGCGGCTGAAGCAGCTCGACGTGCATTACCAACCGTTCGTCAATTTGATCACCCGCAAGATCGTCGGGCTCGAGGCGCTGATGCGCTGGTCGCATCCGGTGCATGGCATGATCCCGGCCGATCAATTCATTCCGGTCGCTGAAGAAACGGGCTTGATCGTGCCCATGGGCAACTTCGTCCTGCATCGGACGCTGCAAACCATGAGCGCGTGGCGCAAGGCTGGAATTCCGCTCGTGCCGGTGTCGCTCAACGTTGCTCCCGCGCAGCTGCAGCGCGGCGAATTGCAATCGACGATCGCGACCTTGCTGAAAACGCACAATCTCAGGCCGGAAATGCTGCAGCTGGAAATGACCGAACGCGCGGTATTCGATGCACGTTTGCCGGCGGGCGAGAATCGCCAGGACACCATGGCGCGGCTGCGCGATTTCGGCATAAAAATTGCGATCGATGACTTCGGCACAGGCTATTCGAGCTTGAGCTATTTGAAAAACTGGCGCGTGGACGTGCTCAAGATCGACCGCAGCTTCGTCCGGGATCTGGTCACGGATTCCAGCGATCTGGCCATCGTCAGCGCGATCATTGCCATCGCCCGGCACTTGCACATCGAAGTCATTGCCGAAGGCATAGAAGCCTATCAGCAGGTGGAAATCCTGCGCCGCCTGGGCTGCTCGGTCGGGCAGGGGTTTCTATTCGCACGGCCGATGCCGGCCGATGAGATATTAAAACTGCTGCGCGACGATGCCGAACCGCCGAAAGAGGAAGAAGAGGACATGCTGGCGGTATTCAGCGCGGGCCGCGGCTAGCGGCATAGCGGCATAGCGGCATAGCGGCATAGCGGATCACGCCGCGCTTTCCTTGAGTTCCCCTTCCCACTTGGCCACCAGCGCCGCGGCTACCGCATTGCCGAGCACGTTGGTGGCGGTGCGTCCCATGTCGAGTACATGGTCCACGGCGATGACGAATACCAGGCCCGCCTCCGGCAGTCCGAAATAGCTCAATGATGCCGCGATCACCATCAAGCCGGCGCGCGGCACGCCGGCAATCCCCTTGCTCGTGACCATGAGGACCATCAGCATCATGATTTGTTCGTGAACGCTCAAATCGATGCGGTAGATCTGGGCAATGAACAGCACGCCGAAGGAACAGTACATTGCCGATCCGCAGAGGTTGAATGAATATCCCAGCGGCAGCACGAAGGACGCGATACGCGTGCTGACCCCGAACGCCTCGAGACGTTCCAATGTTTGCGGATAGGCAGCCTCGGAGCTGGAGGTCGAAAATGCCAGCAGCAGCGGAGAGCGCATCGCGGCCAAAAGGGGCGTGATCCGCCGTCCGATGCCCAGATACAGAACGCCGGCGAAAAAAAGCCACAAGGCGGCCAAGGCAAGATAGAAGCTGCCGATGTATTTTGCGTATACCAGAATTACGCTCAACCCCTGGCTCAATACCGTTGCGGCAAGCGCGGCGAAGATCGCCAGCGGCGCCAGCGCCATGACGTAGCGGGTCACTCTTAAGATGACCGCGGCGACCTCGTCAATGGTGTCGATCAGGCCTTTGACCTTCGCGCCCAAGCTGGATGCCGCTGCCCCGAAAAACAGCGAGAACACGACGATTTGCAGGATTTCGTTGTTGGCCATCGCCTGGATGACCGAGCTTGGAATGACGTGTTCGAGAAAGTCCTTGAACTGAAGCGGCGTCGCAGCCGTTGCGGCGGCCGCGGTCGCGGACGCCGCCAGCCCAAGACCCGGCTTGAACAGTTGTACGGCCGCGACACCGATGGTCATCGCGACGAGCGTTGCGATGACAAACCAACCGAGCGCCTTGGCGCCGATCCGGGCGATGGCAGCGGCTCCCTCCATGCGAGCGACGCCGACAACGAGCGTGGAGAACACCAATGGCGCTATGATCATCTTGATGAGCCGCAAAAAGCTCGAAGTCACCAGGGAAAAGCCTGCGGCAGCGCTGTCTGCAGCCGGACCGGGGCCGAGCGCTTCATGCAGCAGCAGTCCGAACAGGGGTCCTGTGATCATGGCAATGATGACAAACCATGTGAGGCGGGACTTCATCTTGTACTTTTAGCACAGAGCATATGAACACACGTAGCACAGAACCCGCACTGACCATGCATTCCATTCGCGAAGCTCATGCACGGATCCGCGACAAGATTCATCGCACACCCGTGATGACCAGCGAAGTGTTGGACGGATTGGCGGGCAATCATCTTTACTTTAAATGCGAGAACCTGCAGAAAGTCGGCGCTTTCAAAGCTCGCGGCGCCACTAACGCGGTTTTCTTGCTCACCGATGCCGAAGCGGCGAAAGGCGTGGTTACACATTCCTCAGGCAACCACGCCGCCGCCCTGGCGCGCGCCGCCCGGCTGCGGGGCATTCGCGCGTATATCGTCATGCCGGATAACTCGCCGCAGGCGAAGCAGGCCGCGGTGCGCCGTTACGGCGGCGAAATCGTTTTGTGCGAGCCGACCTTGGCCGCGCGCGAGTCGACCGCCCGGGAGGTAATGGAACGCACAGGCGCGGTGTTCATCCATCCCTTCGACGATTTACGGGTCATGGCAGGGCAGGGAACCACGGCCATCGAGATGCTCGAGGATGTGCCCGATCTCGACGTGATCCTCTGTCCGGTCGGAGGCGGAGGTCAGCTCAGCGGAATTGCGGTCGCCTCGAAGGACATCAAGCCGAGCGTTCGCGTCATCGGCGTTGAACCCTTGGGTGCCGACGATGCCGCGCGCTCCTTGAAGGCCGGACACATCATCCCCATGCGCGAGCCGCGCACCATTGCAGATGGGCTGAGGACATCCTTGGGCGAGCGGCCATTTGCGGAGATCTTGCGCCTGGTCGACGACATCGTCACCGTGCGCGAGGCATCGATCGTAAAAGCGATGCGTCAGATCTGGGAGGTCATGAAGCTCCTGGTCGAGCCTTCGGGTGCGGTCAGCTACGCGGCCATTGTCGAGGGGAGCATCGCAGCTTCCGGCGCAAACATCGGAATCATCCTAAGCGGCGGCAACCTCGACCTTGAGCATCTGCCTTGGCAGTCAGCTAATCCAGCAGCAGCGGGCTGAGCGCATGCTCTTCGGCGATGCTGCCCGCGAGCGACAGTGCTTGCGCGCGCCGCGGCGAGTCGCGCTCCCACCGGGTCTGTGGAGGCATCGGCTGATCGGTGAGCAGCGCCAGCAGACTGGCATTGGTGGTTTCAACCGAGTCGAACGGTGTCCCGTGACGCGAACCACGCACCACCACCAGTTCTGCATTGATCTTTTGCGCGAGCTCACGCTTTTCCTCCAGCGGCGTGAAGTCATTCTCGGCGGCGATGAGCAAGACTCTGCTCGTCAGGCGGTCCAGCCGATCCAGTATGGCCCATCGAGCCAATGCCAGTCCGGTACTGAGATAGGAATTGGCAGGGACCGCCCCCATGACGCGGGTTGCATGCTCGCGCATCGCACGCTGCCAGGGCTCGGGGAACAGCCGAGCTGCCATCAGACAGGCGGCCCGCGGCATGCCCAGCAGCCGGACCACGGTTGCCGACACATACGTCTCGAGCCATTTGCGCATGTCGCGCGGCTGATAGGTGGCCAGACTGTTGATCAGGCCAAGTCTCGGGACGCATGCCGGGCGCAGGGTCGCCATTTCAAGTGCTACCGCACCGCCCAGAGAGAATCCGACGATGTTCGGCCGCTCGATCTTGAGATGATCCAGCAATTTCCACAGGGCGCCGGCAAACCCAGCAATGGTGTATTCGCTGCGCGGCGGCAAGCTATGGCCGCTACCCGGCAGATCAGGAATGATGATGCGGAAACGATGTTCGAGCGCGGCCACTTGGAAAGCCCAGTCCGCGCCGCTGCAGCCCAAGCCATGAATCAGAAGCAGCGGATCGCCGCGGCCGCGCTCCAGATAATGAATGCACAAGTCATCGTCGCGAAAAAAAGCCATCGATTTGCTCCTCGGCCGCGTCATCTCGGCCGGAACTTAAACTCGCAGCCATTATCGCCGATGAAGCAGCACCGATCTCTCACGGGCACGCCGCAGTTTGCCGTTTCAACGGCCGATTGTGGTGTAGGCAAACGCTGACTTGGAACCCTGTTAGCATGGAGGGCTTGCGAACTCCTAGGAGCATTGGTGAGCTGGCGTGGATGGACGGCATTTGTGGGGCTCGGAGTCATCTGGGGATTGCCCTACTTCTTCATCAAGGTGGCGGTCCAGGAAGTCTCACCCCTCGTCCTGGCGTTCAGCCGTGTAGTGCTTGCCGCATTGATACTGCTTCCGATAGCCTGGCGCCGGGGCGCGCTGCGCTCCTTGAGCCAGCATAAGGGCGCCGTCTTTGCGTTCGGCGTGGTCGAGTTTGCCATACCGTTTTCGCTGATATCGCTGGGCGAGCGTTGGATCAGCTCTTCCGTCACGGGCATCCTGATTGCCATGGTGCCGCTGTCGATTGCGCTCATTCAGCGCTTTTTTGGCATCCGCGAAGCGCTTGGAATGTGGCGCATCGCCGGACTGGCGATCGGCTTCATCGGCGTCGCGGCGTTGCTCGGAACCGGGCCGGTCTCGGGGCCGCTCGCGTGGCTGGGAGTGGGCTGCATGGTGCTATCCACGCTGTGCTATGCCACGGGACCTCTGATCATTCAGCGGCATTTGCAGGGACTGGATTCCATCGGTCCGCTGGCGGCAAGTTTGCTGGTCGCGAGCGTTGTGCTATTGATTCCTGCCGCGTGGCAATTTCCGACCGAATGGCCGTCGATGGAAACGTTGTTATCGATCGCGGTGTTGGGCGCCGTATGCACGGCCGCCGCGATGCTGCTGATGTTTTCCTTGGTGAATCATGCCGGCGCTGCGCGCGCCTCCGTCATCACCTACATCAATCCGGTGGTGGCGACACTGCTCGGCGTGTGGCTGCTGAATGAGCATCTTGGTATCGGCGGGTTTATCGCCCTCGGACTCATCCTGCTGGGATCGTGGCTTGCGACCCGCGGCGGCACGGCGACTCGCGCCGATCCCCGCCGTGAGGCTGCGGTGCGGGCGTGAATCGCAGCAGCTACGCCAGTCTGCCGGAGCGCTTCTTCGCCCGTGTCGCCCCAACCCCGGTGTCGTCACCGCGTTTGATCAAGTTCAATGAGACATTGGCGGCTGATTTGCAGCTCAGCCTGCCGGCGGCAGATGCCGAGTCCCAAGCAGCGCTGTTTTCCGGCAATATTTTACCGCCAGGTTCGGAACCCATCGCGATGGCCTATGCGGGGCATCAGTTCGGCCATTTTGTGCCGCAATTGGGCGATGGTCGGGCGATTTTGATCGGCGAGACGCGCGACCGGGGCGGCATGCTTCGCGATATCCAACTCAAAGGCAGCGGGCGCACTCCCTATTCGCGCAACGGCGATGGGCGCGCGGCGTTGGGCCCGGTACTGCGCGAGTATGTGGTGAGCGAGGCGATGCACGCCTTGGGGGTTCCCGCCACGCGCGCTCTCGCGGCGGTCACAACCGGTCAACTCGTACAGCGGGACGTGCCGCTGCCCGGCGCAATCCTGACGCGAGTCGCCGCGAGTCATATTCGCGTGGGCACTTTTCAGTATTTCGCCGCGCGCGGCGATGTCGCCGGAATGCGGATCCTCGCGGATTACGCAATCCAGCGGCACTATTCGAACTGCGCGCAGGACAGCGCTCCATACCTTGCCCTTCTGAGGCAGGTTGTGTCGCGTCAAGCGTCGCTGGTCGCGCAATGGATGAATCTGGGATTCATTCATGGCGTGATGAACACCGACAATATGGCTGTATCGGGCGAGACCATCGACTTCGGGCCCTGCGCCTTCATGGATGCCTTCGATCCTGCTGCGGTATTCAGCTCCATCGATCAGGGCGGCCGCTACGCTTACGGCAACCAGCCGCACGCCGCGGCTTGGAATCTGGCGCGCTTCGCGGAGACGCTGCTGCCGCTGATCGATGCACAGCTCGAACACGCGATTGCGGCGGCCAGCGAAGTCATCGGGGCATTCGCGGCGCTCTATGCGGATTGCTGGCTGTCCGGAATGCGCCGCAAGCTTGGGTTGGCAACCGCCGAAGAGGGCGATCGGCAGCTCGCCGAAGATTTGCTCGACGTCATGCATCGCCATGGCGCGGATTTCACCCTGACCTTTCGGGCGCTTTGCGATGCGGCACTTCATCCGAGCGGCGACGCGGAAGTTCGCGGATGTTTTGCCGATGCGGGAGCCTATGATGAGTGGAGCCTGCGTTGGCGCGCCCGGCTGGCTCGGGAGCCGGCAAGCCCTGGTTCACGCGCGGAGTCGATGCGAGAGGCCAACCCTGCCTATATACCCCGCAATCATCGGGTGGAGCAGGCGATTTCGGCGGCGGTCGAGCGCGGCGACTTCGCGCCCTTCGAACATCTTTTGACTGCGCTATCAGCGCCCTATCGTCCACAAACCGCTTACGACGCATTACGAAGTCCACCCCGGCCAAACGAGCGCGTGCTGCAGACCTTTTGCGGGACTTGATTTTGGGGGTTGCAATGTAATGGCTTCATCGCCGGTCTCATAGGGACAGGAGTAAGATTGCATTCCATGACCGTTGTAATTCTCGTGTTTCTGGGCGGCGTACTGACGATATTGAGCCCTTGCATCCTGCCCGTCCTGCCCTTTGTATTTGTTCGCTCGGAACAAAAATTCCTGACCAATGGGCTTCCCATGTTGGCCGGTATGGCCATCACCTTTGCGGCGATCGCCACGCTCGCCGCCGTAGGGGGCGCTTGGGCGGTGAGGGTCAATCAATACGGTCGCATCTTCGCGCTGGTGCTGTTGACCGTTTTTGCAGCAACCCTCCTGTCGTCGCGCTTGGCGGATTGGTTTGCGCGTCCGTTCGTCGCTCTGGGCAATCGACTGGCGCAACCGGGCAGCGGGGAGACACGGAAATTTACGCTGCTGAACTCGCTGTTGCTCGGCGTGGCCACGGGTCTTCTTTGGGCGCCTTGCGCCGGGCCGATTCTGGGACTCATTCTGACGGGCGCGGCGATCTCGGGTCCGAACGCCCGCACCACCTTGCTGTTGTTTGCCTACGCGGCAGGTGCAGCGACCTCCTTGGCGATAGCTCTCCTCGCCGGGGGGCGGGTGTTCGCGTTATTGAAGAAGTCGCTCGGCACCGGGGAATGGGTGCGGCGCGGCCTCGGTGTCGCGGTGCTGCTGGCCGTCGTGGCAATTGTGTTCGGTTGGGATTCCACGGTCCTCACGCGCTTGTCGCTGAACGGCACGAACAATCTCGAGCAATCTTTGATAGACAAGATCCATCCTCAGAGAGCGGGCGCACCTGGCGGCAGCATGACCATGGCGATGAGCAATTCAAACATGGCGATGAGCAACTCGACCATGGCGATGAGCAATGGCAAGGCTGACGGTCACGGTGTGATGATGTCGGCCGCGAAGCCGGGCGGCGGTCTGCCTGTCGAGGGCGAGATCCCTTCCTTTGCCGGCGCGACTCTGTGGCTGAACTCGCCGCCGCTCACGCCTGAGTCGCTGCGCGGAAAAGTCGTAGTCGTCGATTTCTGGACTTATTCCTGCATCAACTGTCTGCGCGCGCTGCCCTTTGTCGAGTCGTGGTACCAGAAGTACAAGGATCGCGGCTTGGTTGTGATCGGGGTCCACGCGCCCGAATTTGCCTTCGAAAAGGACACGGGCAATGTGCGGCGCGCGGTGGCGGATTTGAAAATTGCCTATCCGGTCGCGTTGGATAATGACTATGCCATCTGGCAGGCGTTCAACAACCAGTACTGGCCTGCACACTATTTCATTGATGCCAATGGCCGCATCCGCGCGCATCATTTCGGCGAAGGCAACTACGATGAGTCGGAAGAGATCATCCGCAAGCTGCTCGCCGACTCCGGACAGAATGACCTTCCGCCTGCCGGGATGGGGGCCGCCAAGCTGGTCGGAGTGCAGGCGCCGCCTGACGAGGCCCATGATCAATCGCCGGAGACCTACGTCGGGTACCGACGTGCCGAGAATTTTGCTTCGCCGGGCGGTCTTGTTCAGGATCAGGCGCATGGGTATACGGTACCGGCGGCACTGAAATTGAATCAATGGGCGTTGGGCGGGTCATGGAATGTAGATCCTGAGAAGGCGGTGCTGGGCGCAGTCGGCGGCAAAATCGTATTTCGTTTCTATGCGCGCGACTTGCACCTGGTCCTGGGTCCCGGCGGCGACGGCAAGCCGGTCCGCTTCCGCGTGACGCTGGACGGAGCCGCGCCGGCAGCGAATCATGGCGCCGACACGGACTCAAGCGGTGCAGGCGGCATCGATCGGCAACGCCTATATCAGTTGATCCGGCAGTCCGGCATCGTTGGGGAACATGTGTTCTCAATCGAATTCCTGGATCCCGGCGTCCAGGCGTATTCATTTACATTCGGGTGAGGGTCGAGACATGAAGGAGTTAGTAAGTCGTCGTTATTTCGTGACGGGGCTGACCGCCATTTCGGCGCTATCCTGGGTTGGCACACTTCCGGCGGCCACGCTGTCGGGGCCGATGGTGGGCGGCGAGGTATCGATTGAAAATTTTTCGCCGGACGGCAAGAGCTTGGGTGTCGCGCGAGTCGCGAAAATCGTCAAGACCGAGGCGCAATGGCAGACCCAGCTTTCGCCTCTGGCCTACCGGGTTGCGCGCCAGGCCGGCACCGAAATCGCATTCACGGGCGACTACGATAAAAATCACGCTAATGGCCTCTATCACTGCATTTGCTGCGACACGGCGCTGTACGACTCGAAGACCAAATTCGACTCCGGCACCGGATGGCCCAGCTTCTGGCAGCCGATATCAGCACTGAATATCGTCAAGAGCAGCGATAACACCCTCGGTATGTCGCGGGATGCCATCTCGTGCCGCCGCTGCGACGCGCATTTGGGCCACGTGTTCGACGATGGTCCGAAGCCTACGGGGCTGCGCTACTGCATGAATTCGGTCGCGCTGCATTTCACGGCGCGCGCATAGGAGAGGACAACCCATGGCAATTCGACATTTTGTATCGCCGCTTAAAGTCGCGGTCCTGTGCGGCGCGGCCATTGCCGGTGTGGCTTTTTGGCGTGTGCCCCTCTTCGGGGCGGAAGCACCGGTCGTGATTGCGCCTCCGGCGGTCGACAATCCCAGGGCGGCCGGACAGCCCCAGACCGCGGTGTTGTCAGGTGGATGCTTTTGGGGCGTGCAGGGCGTGTACCAACACGTCAGAGGCGTAAAGAACGTCATCTCCGGCTACGCGGGGGGTGAGAAATCGACCGCGCAGTACGAGACGGTCAGTTCGGGAGCCACGGGTCATGCGGAATCCGTGAAAATAACCTTCGATCCCGCGGAAATCTCTTACGGACAGATTCTGCAGATTGCTTTCTCCGTGGTGCACGATCCCACGCAGCTGAACCGGCAAGGGCCCGATATCGGCACTCAATATCGTTCCGCGATTTTCTACGCCGACGAGGACCAGAAGCGCATCGCGCTGGCCTATATCGCGCAACTGGATCAATCGCACGCGTTTGCCAGGCCGATCGTGACGCGGGTGGATCCGCTGAAAGGATTTTATCCGGCGGAGAACTACCACCAGGATTATTTGATCCACAATCCAACACAGCCCTACATCGCCATGTACGACATACCCAAGATCGAGAACTTCCGGCGCACCTTTCCGCAGCTGTACAGCGGTCAACCGGTACTGGCGCATAACTGATGAAGCGCGCACTGCGTGCGTGGCTGATCCTCAGTGCCGCACTTTTTGGACTGCAATGCTTTGCGGCGGAGTCGGATAAGGCGATCACTGTCTTTGCGGCAGCGTCGCTGACCAACGTCCTGCAGGATTTGGGCGATGGCTTCACCAAAGACACATCGATTCCGCTGCGGTTCTCGTTTGCGGCGAGTTCCGCGCTCGCACGGCAAATCGAGAACGGTTCGCGGGCCGATCTGTTCTTTTCCGCGGATCTCGAGTGGATGGACTATTTGCAGGCCCGAAAACTCATCCAACCAGCGACCCGGCATGACGTGCTCGGCAACCAGTTGGTGTTGATCGCGCCGGTCGACAGCAAAATCAAGCTCAAAATCGCGCCGCATTTTGCGTTGGCGGAGGCGATCGGAAGCGGCCGCTTGGCGACCGGCGACCCGGATTCCGTGCCCGTAGGCCGATATGCGCATGAGGCGTTGAGCAATCTCGGCGTGTGGGACCAGGTAGCCGCGCGCTTGGTGCGGGCCGACAGCGTGCGCTCGGCGCTGGCGTTTGTAGATCGCGGTGAAGCCGTGCTCGGCATCGTGTACGCGACGGACGCGTCTGTCGACAAAAACGTGCGCGTGCTCGATGTATTTCCCGCTGACAGCCACACGCCCATCATCTACCCGGCGGCGCTCACGATGACCGCCACTCCGGCTGCCGCGAAGTTTCTGGCTTATATACGCGGGCCTGCAGGCAACCTGGCATTCCAGCACTACGGATTTAAGCCCCTGCAATAAACCCGGCTTCTGGGAAATTCGACGCATCGATGGCGGGTATGCCGCGGCGGATATCCTCGGAAAACGTATTGCTGCGGTCCGATTGTCTGGCGCGATCGGTGATCCGTCCCAAAGCGCGCAGCTGCTCCAAGTCGTAGCGCTGATCCAGGCCGCCCACCCGATAAACATAGGCGGGCAGATAGCCGGTGAACAGCAGGCGGTAGCTCCACGGCAGGTAGCCGACGATGCGCTTCATCATTTGGTACACCAGTGTAGTGCAATTGACGGTGATGGTATTGTAGAAGCGCGGGGTGTCGACCAGTGCGTCTGCCTGCTCAACGTAGCCCAGAAACAGGGACCGCATGGCGGAGCGCGGCATGCGTATGCGATACAAATAATCGTCTTCGCCCCGAATATTGGTGCGCAACCGAATGACATCGCGTTCGTCGGCTGCAATGATGCTCAGTCCGTCTCTCTTGAAGAAACCGCCGATCTCCGAATAGACCAGGTTCTTCTGGCGGCGTACTTCGACCGAGAAGGCGACATATTGACCGTCCTCGAAGCCGAACGATATCAGCATGTGCGCAATCGCCCAGCCATCCCAATAGGACATGATCATGTCGACGGAATTCAGCAGGTCGAGATTGTAGGGGCGCGTCTCCCAGCGCTGCGTATAGTCCTCTTTGCTGCGCCAGTCGAAATTGCGCACATTGTGCAGCGTCACATGGTTGCCGTCGATCGTACCGTGGGTGATCCGGGCTACATCATCCGCCCACATGAGATCGTTGCTCGGCGCTATGTGCTGCCACCACGCGAGCAACGCCGCGAAAGCCGTTCCAAAAATCAAGAATGCGGCCCCGGCGCGGCCGTTCCAAAGGGCGATCAGGACACCTAAGCTGAACACCACCCAAATGATCAGGAAGGCGGCCTTCAGTTGCCGGCCCGGGGCCTTGTACCAGAGCGCCAACGACGCCCAGGCCGCAGGCATTCCCACCAACAGTGTTGCCAACAGGAGCAGGGCGAAGCGCAAGACATTCTCGGCGTTGGCTGCCATGTCGGGGCATTGTGCCAGTAACACGCCGCGCGCGGCGGATCGATTGTTTGACATGTACGGGCGGCGCAAGGTACGGTTTCGTGTGACTCAATCCACGCCATTTCGGCTCAACGTTCCTTTCGTCAAGGAACTCGGCGTGGAGTTCATCAGCGCTGCGGACGGGCGCTCCGTCGTCGCGCTCAATCTTGAGCCGTGGCATCTCAATAGCTGGTCGGTGGCACACGGAGGCGTCCTCATGACGTTGCTGGATGTGGCCATGGCGGTCGCGGGACGTTCGCTGAATGCCGGTGCCGGCGGCGGCGTGACGGTCGAAATGAAGACCAGCTTTTTGCAGCCGGCCAAAGCGGGGTCGCGACTGACCGTCTCTGGATACGCGTACCACCGCTCCACAACCATGGCTTTCTGCGAAGGCGAGGCGCGGGATGCCGACGATCGATTGATCGCGAAGGCGATGGGCACATTCAAATATTTAAAACCGGGAGTGGTCGCAGATGGCTGAATCTTATCGGCGCATAGTGCTGGCTTCGCGGCCGCATGGCTGGTGCAGTCCGGAAAATTTCCGCCTGGAGGAGACGCCGCTGGGCGCGCTCGCCGACGGGGAAGTGCGGGTCCGCAATCAATATCTGTCGCTCGACCCTTACATGCGCGGACGGATGAACGATGCGAAATCGTACGCGACGCCGCAAATGCTCAATGAGACCATGGGGGGTGCCACCGTGGGCGAGGTGGTCGAATCGCGCAGCAGTCAGTTCGCCGTGGGCGATACGGTGCGCGGCATGCTGGGTTGGGCCGAGTATGGCGTGAGCAAGCCGGAAGGCATTGCCAAGGTCGATGCCCGGTTGATTCCGTTGCCGGCCTACCTGGGCGTCGTCGGCATGCCAGGAATGACTGCATGGTACGGCCTTAACAAGATCTTGGAACCCAAAGCCGGCGAGACCGTGGTTGTCAGCGCCGCGGCCGGCGCGGTCGGAAGTGTGGTGGGGCAGTTGGCGCGCATTGCCGGCGTTCGCACCGTGGGGATCGCCGGTGGCCCGGACAAGTGCCGCTATGTCACGCAAGAACTGGGGTTCGATGCCTGCATTGACTACAAGGCCGCCGCGGATGCGAAGGCCCTGGCGGGTTTGATTGCTGCGGCCGCCCCCAAAGGCGTGGATGCGCACTTCGAAAACGTCGGCGGAGACGTGCTGAACGCCGTGATGACGCTGCTCAATCCATTCGCCCGCGTCGCCATCTGCGGGCTGATTGCCGACTACAACACGACGCCCGGGCACATGCTGAAGAGCGCCATCATGAATCCCGGCATGTTCTTGGTGGCCCGATTCAAGATGCAAGGCTTCATCATTTCCGATCATCTGAATCTGTGGCCCGAAGGCTTGACGGCATTGGCGGGACACGTTGCCGCGGGGCGTTTGAAATACCGGGAGTCCGTCGCCGCGGGCCTTGCCGCCGCACCCGCTGCGTTTATCGGCATGCTCAAGGGCCACAACTTCGGCAAACAACTGGTTCGTCTGTACTGAAGCGCATGAAACAGCTCATTCTGCATCACTATCCGATGTCGCCTTTCGCCGAGAAAATCCGGCTGATCTTCGGCTTCAAGGGCATGCGCTGGTCCTCGGTCATGATTCCCAACATCATGCCGAAGCCCGATCTGACCGCGCTCACGGGCGGCTATCGAAAAACGCCGGTGCTGCAGATCGGGGCGGACATCTATTGCGACACCGCGCTGATCGCCGATGTCATTGAAGAGCATGCCCCGCGTCCGACGCTCTATCCGAGCGGGATTGCCGGATCCTCGCGCATCTTGGCGCAATGGGCGGATTCGACTCTGTTTTGGACGGCAATTCCCTATACCATGCAGCCCGCCGGACTTGCGCACTTGTTCGCAGGCGCGCCGCCGGAGACTGTCAAGGCATTCGGCGACGACCGCAACGTGTTTCGCGCCAATATGCCGCGCATGCGGCCAGCGGATGCAGCAGCCGCTTTTGATCTCTATCTGCAGCGGCTCGAAGAAACTCTCGGAGAGCAAAGTTTCTTTTTTGGCGCTGCACCCAGTATCGCCGACTTTTCGATCTACCACTGTTTGTGGTTCGTGGCACGCGGCGGTCCGGTGATAAAAATTCTCGATGCCCATCCGGCTCTGGTTGCCTGGCGGGAGCGGGTGGCCGCCTTCGGGCACGGATCCCACGATAAACTGGACAGCGGCGCGGCCATTACCATCGCGCACGATTCTACGGCGGAAAAGTCCGCTGGAAATGTCGATACGCACGGCCTTGCGCTGGGCGACCGGGTGATTGTGGCGGCAACCGATACCGGCATCGACCCGATCGAAGGCGCCTTGTACGGCGCCACCAACTCCCGCATCTCGATCGCTCGGGAAGACCCGCGCGCGGGCAAGGTTGTGGTGCACTTTCCGCGCCTGGGTTTCGAGTTACGGCGGGCGAAGTAAACTCAGCGCCTAGGGGGAGGATGGAGCAGATGGCGTCAATACTTAAAGCCTCGATCGCGGCGGGCCTGATTGCCGGAACCATCGATATCGGCGCAGCGTGCACCATCAATCAGGTAGGCCCCGTTCCAATCCTGCGCTTCATCAGCAGCGGCCTGCTGGGGACACCCCTTCCGCACGAACCCTGGGTCTACTGCCTGGGCATGATCTTGCAGTGGCTGATGTCGATCATCATTGCGGTCATTTTTATGCTTGCTGCGGCCAGGATTCCAGCGTTATTGCGCAACTGGATTGCCTCCGGGATCGTCTACGGGGTGGGGGTATACTTCGTCATGACCTTTGTGGTCGTACCGCTTTCCCGGGCAAGAGGCGGGCATATCACAATGGCATCCTTTGTCGAGAACCTGCTGGCCATGATTCTGTTCGGATTGATCGTGGCGTATACGGCCCGGCGCATGATGCCAAGACATATCCCGGCGCATGCCTGATTCCTATGCGAAATCTTTAAAGGCGCGGTGCCGAGGGTCGCCACATCCGGAAGCCGCCCAAGAAGGCGAAATCGTTGTTCCCCGGGCGCGCGTTCTTGGGCAGCTTTTTCAGCTTGCGCGCATTGCCGCCGCCGATCACCACGTAGTCGGCTTCCAATGCTTTGCTCAGCTGCTCGACAACCGTTGCCACCGCGCGGCGCCACTTTTTGTGACCCAGCCTCCGCCGGCCGCGATCGCCCAGGTAATCTTCATAGCTGCGGCCTCGCTTGTAGGGCAGATGCGCGAGTTCCATGGGAGCTACCGTACCATCGACAATGAGCGCGGATCCGAGTCCCGTGCCCAAGCCCAGGTACAACATCCGGCCCCCCTGGTAGCTGCCGATCGCTTGCATGGCAGCATCATTCATCAGCAAGGTGGGCCGGCCAAACGCCTTGCGAAAATCGAATCCGACCCAGCCGCGCGCGAGGTTGTAAGGCTCGGTGACAATTTTGCCGTGGACGATTACGCCAGGGTAGCCAATGGAGACCGCATCGAATTTCGCATCGCCCACGAGACGGCGGACGCGGGTGACCATCTGAGCCGGCGTCATGGTCGGCCCAGACTCAAACTTGTGCGTTTCGCGGCGGCCCGAGATTCGAGTCTTGACGTGCGTGCCGCCGACATCGATGACGAGTACGCGGCGCTGAGGCTTTCGCAACATGATCCGCGCACAATAGCGCACTTAGGGTTGGCTCGTCAGGCGTAGGTGCTGACATAATGCGTCGATGAAATACCCATCGCTGGTCGGTTTACTGTCAGTGGCCCTGGGCGCGGTGATCGCTGGATGCGCGGCTGCGCCGCCCGCGCCGGTTCCGCTGCGAGTCCCTGCTGGCGCGTCGGTCATCAAACAACTCCACGCCACGGGCGTGCAGATCTACGAATGTCGGGCGGCGAAAGCCGATCCTGCGCAGTTCGAGTGGTCGTTCAGCGGGCCCGAAGCGGCGCTGGTGACCACAGGCGGCAAGAAGGTTGGCAGGCATTATGGCGGCCCGACCTGGGAGTACAACGACGGTAGCGCGGTGGTCGGCGAGGTCGTGGCCAGCAGCCCCAGCGCTGCTCCAAACTCAATCCCGCAGCTGCTGTTGCGGGCGAAAGCGACAGCGGGAAAGGGACTCTTCTCCTCGGTGCGATTCATCCAACGGCTGAACACCGTGGGAGGGAGCGTGCCGGCCGCCGGTTGCCGCAAGGACCAAGCCGGGCAGCAGCTGCGCGCCCAATACTCGGCCGACTATTTATTTTACGGCGTGAAGCGTTGACGCTGCTTCCTGAAGACTCGTTGGAGCGGCTCCAGACCAAAATAGCCTACCTGGAGCAGGCCATGCTCGAACTCAGCGATGTGGTTTTTCGCCAGAGTCAGGAAATTCAAGCGCTGGACGCGCAGCTCAAAGCCGTTCGCGAACGGCTCGCCGGCGCGCCGACGGAAGAGGCGGAGGCGCGCACCTTGGCGCAGGAACGGCCTCCCCATTACTGATCCTCGCAGGGTGTCGAAGCCAAGCCTGTGCAGCCGTCGTGCCGGCAGCGATTGACGACGAACGAATAGGCTGTATGGCATCATGCCGCGATGTCATTCGTAGCAGATCCGTTTGAATGGGTCGAAGAGGCGGCCGGCGATTCGCGGCGAATTTTTCTCAAGGTCCCGCAGCGCGGCGACCTCAGCTATGCGGCGCTCCATGAGCAGTCGGGACGGTTTGCCGCGGCCTTGATTCGGCGCGGTGTGCAAGCGGGCGACCGTGTAGCCGTACAAGTCGATAAGTCTCCGGAAGCAGTTATCTTGTACGTGGCCTGTCTGCGCCTGGGCGCGATATTCGTGCCGATAAACGTCGCGAATACCGCCAGCGAAGTCGAATATTTTGTGCGCGATTCAGCGCCAAAAGTGCTGGTCCATCGCCCGCAAGACCGGGTGTGGATCGAGCCGCTGGCGCAACAGGCCGGAGTCGGCAGCGTCGAATCGTTGGGGGTCAATGGCGATGGTTCACTCGCCATGCTGGCAGCTGAGTCCGCCGCCGGCATCACAATGCGCGCCAAGCTCGACCCCGGCGCGATCGCGGCTATCATTTATACGTCGGGTACCACGGGCCGCTCCAAGGGCGCGATGCTGACACGAGCCAACCTCGCCACCAACGCTGCCACCTTGGCCGAGGCATGGCGCTTCAGCCGCGACGATGTATTGCTGCATACCCTGCCGCTGTTTCACATTCACGGATTATTTGTCGCCGTTAACACGGTGCTCGCCTCGGGATCGAGTCTGCTGTTGCTGCCCAAGTTCGATCCCGCGCTCACCCTGGAGTATTTGCCTGCCGCCACAGTTTATATGGGAGTTCCGACCCACTATGTGCGCCTGTTGCAGCGGGGAAACCTGAATACCGAGAATACAGCCTCAATGCGGCTGTTCGTTTCCGGCTCCGCTCCGTTGCTGGCCGAGACACATCGGGAATTCTTGGAGCGTACCGGACATGTCATTCTCGAGCGCTATGGCATGTCGGAGACGATGATGAATACGTCGAACCCCTATGAGGGCGTGCGCCTGGCCGGCTCGGTTGGGCCGCCGTTGCGCGGGGTCTTGATGCGCGTGGCGAATGCTGAAAACGGCGCTGTCGAGGTCGTGCCGGATGTGATCGGTCTACTGCAGGTCAAAGGGCCCAACGTATTTGCGGGTTATTGGCGCGACGAGGCTAAGACGCGCAGCGAGTTCACCGCGGATGGTTGGTTCAACACCGGAGATGTCGGCCGCATCGACCGCAACGGCTACGTGCATATCGTCGGTCGTGCCAAGGACCTCGTCATCAGCGGCGGCTACAACGTCTATCCTAAAGAGGTGGAGGCCGAAATCGATGCCCTGGACGGCGTTCTAGAAAGCGCCGTGTTCGGAGTGCCGCATCCGGATTTTGGCGAAGGCGTCACGGCCGCGGTGGTGGCAAGGCCCGGCGCGGTCCTCGCCGAAGATGCGCTTATAAGTGCCATCAAGACGCGATTGGCGCGCTATAAAGTGCCGAAACGCATTCTGTTGATCGACGAGCTGCCGCGAAATGCCATGGGAAAGGTGCAGAAAAATGCACTGCGCCAGACCTTTGCGGCGATATACGGCGATGGCGAACGAGTGATCAGTCGCTAGGCAGGAGCGTTACCATGGTGAGCGTACGGCCGCTGAGTGCCGCGCCGCCTTCCGAATGATCTATCACCACGTAGAAGCTCTTCGATTGCGTATGAGGGGCGTTACTCAAGGGAATGTTCAAGGTGGCCGTGGATTTTCCCTCTCCGATTGACGCTACTTGCGGCACGACCGCAGAGAAATCCGCCCCTGGCTTTGCAGTGCCGGATTCTGTCCACCACGTAAAATTGGTCTCGCCGCGTAAGCTGCCTCTGCGACGCACTGTGATCGGAACTGATGACGCACCGGCCGGGACATCGACAGTATCGGACGCCAATTCAACCTTTGAGGTGCCGACCGGAGCCACCCCCGGGGGTACTGCCGCGGGCGCCGCTATTGGCGCAGCTTTGGCTGCTGCTGGGCTCGCCGCTGTCGCGGAAGGCGCTGCGGTCGGTGCTGCACTAGGGGGTGATGCAGTCAGCGGCGCTGCGGTAGGCGGTGCTGTGGTAGGCGGCGTTGCGGCAGGCAGGCGTGTCGCCGTTGTATCGCGCGAGGCCGCCTCGTTCGGCGCAGACGGCGGCAATGAGGCGGCCGCGGGTGGATTTAAGCGCTCAACGGCGGGCGAGGGGCTCGCGGATGGGCGCGTGGCCGCGGCGGGTGCCGGCGGCGTGGCTCCCGGAGCGACACTCGGCAGCATGCCGTGTTCGCTGCTTATCCAGTAGGCGGCGAGCAATAGTACGACACCGGCTGCGATGGCTGAAGCAAATCTGGACTTCGATATTTTGCGAGGCGGGGCCTCCAGCAAATCGCTCAGCGGCGCGACACGCCTCGCCGCACCGCCCAGCTGTAGACGCTCGATCCAAATCTGCAGGTCCGCCGGGCGTCCATCGCGCTCCCAACGGAGTCCGGCGCGAAGCGCCTGCCACTGTTGATTGCTTAGATTGGCGGGGCGCCGCACATTGAGCCGCGCCTGCCGAGCCTCGAGCGCGGTCCTTTTTGCGAAGGGATGCTCGCCGCACAAAAGGACGTAGGCCAGACATGCTACCGCAAAGACATCATCGCGAACATCCGCACGCTCCCCTTTCAGCACCTGACAACTTGCATAGCCGGAGGCTGTGAGAGGCAACGCGATTTCGTGATCCGAAGCGGCAGGGTTACCGCGTGCATAGAGCGATCCGCCGAAACCCAGAACGCGCAGCTCGCCCGCTCCGGTAAAGAATATGTTTTGCGGACAAATATCGCCGTGCACGACGCCGCGCGAATGTGCGTACGCGACAGCAGTACCAATATCGCGGATTACCGCGAGGGCTTGCGCCCGGTCCAAAGAAACAAGTTTTCTCACTTGCAACACGCGGCTGAGCAGCGCGCCATTCAACAGTTCCATGGTGAAAAAAAGCACCGGTCCGTCGCGGTCAAATTCAAAGACGCGCACGATGTTCGGATGGGACAAGAGCTGCAGGTTTTGAAACTTTCGGCGCAATTCGGCAAGCACATCTGCGCGCTGGGCGACGGCCGAATGCACCACTTTGACCGCCAATCGCTGACTTCCGGACGGAGTATCCAGGCGGAATTCATCGAGGGCTTGGAAAACGGTGCCCGTGCTTCCTTGTGCAATCACGGTTTCAAGTCGATAACGGCGCCGCAGTACGCTGCCTGCTCTTGGTTCGCTGAAGGTATCAGGCACGGGTGCTTCTTCGCGCCGCGGATGCGCATCCGTTTGTTCCGCGCGAGCGGGGAACACGGCCTCGCGCGCCACGGGAATATCGCGTGGCACGGCCGAATCGCGCGTCAAAGTGATATCGCGCGCCACGGCCGTGTCGCGCGTCAAGGTAATATCTTGTTTGGGTCGCGGCTCGGAAATAGAACGCGAATCGCGCGCTTCGACGCGCGGCGACGCATCGGCGATGCCGAGGGCGGATTCAGCCAATGAAGTCTTGATGGTTTTGAAGGCTTCGCTCTCGATGCGGCCGCGGCGATAGTATTGATCCAGCTGCGACAGTACTTCCCAATTGCCTTCGGGATCGGATTTGAATTTTTCCTGCATTGCCAGCAGAAACGCGGATGCATCGCAGCTGCCGTTTGCCAGCGCTTCCAGCCACGCCTTGATGGCGCTTTCAGCTGTCGCGTCGGGTTGTGGAATACCAGCTGGCCGGATCGGGCTCATTTGAGCTCCTAAGTCTAAATGCTACGCGGCATTGTACCCATTGGGCAGGCAGCGCGAGCCGCCATGGGATGATGCGCCGCACTTCCTCGTACCAATGACGTCTGCGCGGCTTCAGTGCGCAAGTGCATTTTTTACAAGCGCGCGGCGTCTGCGGATAAGCCGGTACACTAACACGCCCAGCATAATGAGCACGAGAAGCGCCGCCGCGGCGAGAGCGATGAGATTGCGAATTGGGTTCTCAACGACAAAGGAGCCGGTGTCGCTGTAGAAGCCGTTGAAATCGCGCAGGGCGGCGGGGAGCGCATTTAAGTCCGATTTGCCGAGCTGAAGGGCGTGTTCGTCAGGATGATAAGTGGACTGCCACGGCAGCAATTCTCCGCCGCGGCCCTTCTCTACGTGCCCACCAAGCACGTAGCTCACGGGCTTGTCCTTGAGAAATTCCGCGACTCGTTGTGCGCTTGCTTCGTATGCGCGCAGATCATCGACCAGAATGCGACCCGGCAAGAGAAAATCGCCGGAAAAGACCAGTCCGGTGTTGCGATCGTAGTAAACCAGCTGCGCAGGATGATGCCCGGGAGCCGGCAATACATCGACGACGCGGTCGCCCAGATCGATCTGCGCGCTGCCGTTCGGCCAGTCTTGAAACGCGAAATACTGGCGTACGTGGGGCAGATCGGACGGCACCACCTGCACGCCGGAGACTTGCGCGAATTGCGGGTCCCCGGCGCGGTGATCCAGATGACCATGGCTGTGCACCACAATCAGCGGCATTCTTGCCGCCCCCTCGCCAGGCAGAAGACTCATCACCAGCTGCCGCAGCGGCATGACGCTCGGGTCAGCGATATCGCCGGTGTCGATTAGCAGCGCTTCCTTGCTGCCGATCAGCAAGTACATGAAGGGCGCTTCCCAGGTTGAACACAAATTTTCGCGCAGGATGAGTGTTTGAGAATTGTAGCGATACACTTCAACAGGCTCTGACGGCTTGCCCGGCGGGCATGTCGGTGCACCCTCGTCCCAGTGAGCGTCCAAGGTACCCGGGGTCAGGTCGCCGCACATAACGCGGCAGGGCGCGAGAACACACCAGGCGAAAACACTGATCCAAACGGGCAGTTTCATTGCAGACTCCTTTGACACAATGACGATTCGCACCGACTGCTTTGCGGCGCTTGGTTGAAATCCCATCGCACGCGCACTATTGTTTGGCTCGGCATCAGGCAGGACGCGGGCGAGACATGACAAAAGACATACAAAACAAGGATATACTGAGCATACTATCGCTGACGGAAGCTCAAGGATAGTCATGCTCGATCTGGAATTGGGCCTGTTTGCATTTTTGCCCATATTGGCAGCGGCCATGGCGCGGGGGTACGGAGAATTCTAGTTTTGCGTGCCGCTTCGTTGTTGTCAGGGAACCCCAAAGCCCTGCCCAAGTTCAAAGCCTCAGTTGCGGATTCGGTCGTACCGAGCCGGTCCGCGCGTCCCCGCGAAAGTCGCAGTCTTGTCACAAAGGATTTTGTCTAATGAATCAGAAAGCCCCGCCGTTCGCCGAGCAGCACGCGAGGTATCAGCCGGCCTCAGTCCCGCGAGAATACGTTGCGCCGCCTGTCGCGCTCGACTCGGCGCAGCGCGCCGCGCGCGAAACGGTCGCCGCAAGCTCCGCGTGGATTCGGCCGCTGCAACAGGAGATGGCGCGGGTCATCGTGGGACAGAGACACCTGCTGGATCGGTTGCTCATCGCGCTGCTGACGAACGGCCATGTGCTGCTGGAAGGCGTGCCCGGACTGGCAAAAACGCTGGCGCTGAAGACGCTCGCGAGCTGCATCGCCCTGCATTTCAAAAGGCTGCAGTTCACGCCTGACATGCTGCCCGCGGACATCGTGGGAACCATGATCTACAACCCGCAGGACGGGGCATTCCGCACCAAACATGGTCCGATTTTCAGCAATCTCATCCTGGCCGATGAAATCAATCGGGCGCCGGCAAAAGTGCAAAGCGCGCTGCTCGAGGCCATGCAGGAACGGCAGGTGACGATTGGAGATGAGACTTACCCGCTGCCCAATCCGTTTTTGGTGCTGGCAACGCAGAATCCACTGGAGCAGGAGGGAACCTATCCGCTGCCGGAGGCACAGATCGACCGGTTCATGATGAAAGTGATCGTTACCTACCCCAACCGAACCGATGAGCGGGCCATTCTGGATGCGATGGCGACGACGGAAGCCATGCTGATTCCCCGTGCGGTCGTGAGCGCGCAGCAGATTGTCGAGGCGCGCCACGTGGTCAACACACTCTACGTGGATGACAAGATCCGCGACTACATAGTCGACCTGGTACTGGCGACACGTCCTCCGGTCGCGGCGGCGTTCAACTTGAACGGCTACATTCAGACCGGCGCATCGCCGCGCGCCACCATCGCTCTGACGCTCGGCGCGCGTGCCATGGCGTTTTTGAATGGCCGGCACTTTGTCATTCCCCAGGACGTCAAGTCGATCGCGCTTGACGTGCTGCGCCATCGCGTCTCGGTGACCTATGAGGCGGAAGCCGAAAATATTTCCTCGGAAAATGTCATTGAGAAAATTCTCAATGCGCTTCCGGTGCCGTAACCGTGGCGGCCGATAGCGCTAAATCCAACAAAGCCATCATGAGCGGCATGCGGCAGCTTGAAATCCGCACGCGCCGGATGGTCAACGACAGCCTGGCCGGGTCCTATCATTCGGTGTTCAAAGGCCGCGGCATGGATTTCGATGAAGTACGCGAGTACAGCCCCGGCGATGAGGTCCGGACCATCGACTGGAATGTGACGGCCCGGGCCGGCCGGCCATTCGTCAAAAAATTCACCGAAGAACGCGAACTCACAATTTTCCTTCTGGTCGACATCAGCGCGTCGGGAAATTTCGGATCCGGTACCATGAGCAAGCGCGATCTTGCCGCGGAACTCGCCAGCGTCCTGGCGTTTTCCGCCATCCGCAACAGCGACAAGGTGGGTCTGCTGCTCTATACCGATCAGGTGGAGAGGTATTTGCCGCCAAAGAAAGGCCGCCGCCACGTACTGCGTGTCGTCAGAGACATTCTCTACCACACGCCCGCCGCGAGCGGCACCGACACCGTCAAGGCGCTCGACGTCACGAACCGACTTCTGCATCGCCGGGCGGTGGTATTCCTGATATCGGACTTTGAGACGTCACAGGATCCCGCCGCCGCGCGCATCGAATTACGCCGCTCCATGCGCCGCACGAATCGGCGCCACGACTTGATTGCCGTGCATGTCGAGGATCCCCGCGAGAAAGAACTGCCGGACGTGGGAATCGTCGCGCTGGAGGATGCGGAAAGCGGCGAAGTGATCGAGTTGGATACCGCCAGCGCCGCCGTTCGCAGACGGTTCAAGGAACTGTCTGCGGAACGAGGGCGCCGGCTGGTGAGCGATTTTCGCTCCGAGGGCATCGATACTCTGCAATTGCAGACGGATGCCCCCTATATGCCGGCCCTGCAGCGTTTCTTCAAAACGCGGGAGCGCAGGCGAGTATGAGTGCACCGGGTGCCGCCGTGCGCGCCTCGGCCTTCGCCCTGTGCGCAGTGATGGCTGCCGCCTACCTGGATGCGGCGCCGATTGCAGAGGACATCCGCGACATCCGCGGTCCCAAGTCTCTGGCGCCGGGCTGGTTAATGCCCGCGCTCATCGCGGGTGCGATGCTTGTTGCCGTCGGCATTTACGGGCTGTCGCGTTGGCGCAGCCGCCGCCGCGCCGCGCGCGTTTTGCTGCCGTACGAAATTGCTCTGCAGCAGCTCGATGACATTCGCACGTTGATGCATCCCGCGAGCGCGCGCGAGTTCTCCATCGCCATTTCCGATATTGTGCGCCGTTATATCGAGCAGAGGTTTGACGTCACGGCCACCCGCCGGACCACGGAGGAATTTCTGCACGGTCTGCTGGAAAGTTCCAACGCCGCGCTCGCCCGCCACCAAAGTCTGCTTGGCGACTTCCTCTATCAATGCGATTTCGTCAAATTTGCCGGCCAGTCGCTGACGCAGTCGAACATGGAATCGCTGCGTCAGAGTGCGCGCGCGTTCGTGCTGGCAACCGCCAAACCCGAGGAAACAAGCCCGGCGGAGGAGGCCCGTGACTCGCTTCCTGCAACCTGAGTGGTTCTGGCTGTTGGCGTTGCTGCCGATCGTTCTGCTCTGGCGGGGGCGGCGCGGCCCGGTCGCGGCCATTGAATACTCCGACATCAGCCTGGCGCGGGATGTGGCCCGCCGCGGCCGCAGCCGACTGGGCATGATCCTGTGGCTGCTGCCGATTTTGGCCGCCATCCTGATGATAGTCGGACTCGCACGGCCGCAACGCGCGCACGGCCGCACGCTGATCACCAGCAATGGCATCGACATTGTCCTGGGGCTGGATGTATCCGGATCAATGCAGGCGTTGGATTTCCAAATCGAGAACCAGCGGGTGAATCGCATTGAGGTGGTCAAATCCGTGGTGTCCAAATTCATCGACGAGCGTCCCGACGATCGCATCGGGATCATTGCGTTCGCCGGGGCGCCTTACCTGGTAAGTCCCATCACGCTTGACCATGATTGGCTGCAGCAGAACCTGGAGCGAGTCACGGTGGGGGGGACGGATGACGGCACGGCCATCGGTTCGGCCATTGCGGCCAGCGTCAACCGTCTGCGCCTCACGCAGGCGAAATCCAAGGTCATCATCCTGCTCACCGATGGCGTGAACAATACCGGAAAAATCTCTCCCATCGCGGCCGCAGAGGCGGCCAAGGCCATGGGCATCAAGATCTATACCGTCGGCGTCGGGGTGCGAGGCGATGCCCCCATTCCCGTAAGGGACGCGGCCGGAAATACCCGCATGGTAATGGCGCGGGTGGACGTCGATGAGAAAACTCTCCAGGCGGTGGCCGACGAGACAGGCGGGAAATTCTATCGCGCGACCGACACCGATTCCCTGCAGAAGATCTACGAACAGATCAATCGCTTTGAAAAGACCGCCCAGACAATACAGAAATTTGAGCACACCGAGGAGTTGTATCGCTGGGCGCTGATTCCGGCGCTCGGCATTTTGGCGCTGAGCCTCCTGCTGCAGCAAACGCGGCTGCGGAGGTTGCCGTGAGATTCGCCGGTCCCGGGTGGCTGCTGGCTGGATTGCTGTCCTGCATTGCACTCGTGTGGTTGTGGCGCCGCTACGATGCACGCCAGCACGCAGCATTGACAAAGTTCGTGTCCGCACATCTGCGGCAGCAGTTGACCCGCTCGATATCGCCCGGCCGGCGTCGAATACAGCGCGGCTTGTTTCTCGGCGCCGTGTTGTTCCTATTCGTTACCTTGGCGGGGCCGCAAGTCGGTTTTCGCTGGGAACTGGTGAATCGGCGCGGCAATGAAATCATCTTCGCGCTCGACACTTCGCGCAGCATGTTGACGCCGGACGTCAGACCCAACCGGCTGACGCGCGCGAAACTGGCAATCGACGACTTTGCCAAAAAGCTCGACGGCGACGCAGTCGGCATTGTAGCCTTTGCCGGCACTGCATTCTTAGCCTGCCCCGTGACGCTTGACTACGGCGCCTTCCACGAATCCTTGAATGCAATCGATACAAACACCATCCCGCGCGGCGGCACAAATATATCGAGCGCAATTCAGGCCGCGCAGGCAGCGCTGCGTCGGCGGCCGGGCGGCGATAAAATATTGATTCTGGTGACCGATGGAGAGGATCTGGAGGGCAGCTCATTTGACACCGCGCAGGCGACGGCGAAGTCGGACGCCCTGAAGATCTATACGGTCGGCGTCGGCACCGCGGCCGGGGATCTGATCCCGGTTTCATCCGCGCAGGGGGGTGGATTTGTGAAGGACGAGACGGGTGCGTTCGTCAAGTCGCGGCTCGACGAGCAGTCGCTCAAGGCCATTGCCGGAGCGACCGGCGGTTTTTATGTCCCGCTGGGCGCCCAAGCCGAGGGATTGGAATTGATCTACCAGACAGTCTTGGGCGCGATCGCCAAGCACGACCTGGCATCGCGGCAGCAGAAGATCTATATCGAGCGATACCAATGGTCCTTGGCCGCCTCGCTGGCGATGCTGCTCGTCAGTCTGCTCGTCGGCTCCCGACGCAGGGGCGGTGTGGCGGCGGCCAAGCCTGCTGCGCTCGCCCCCGCGGTCATGTTGGCGATTGCCATCCTGCCTCACCAAGCCCATGCAGACTCCGGATTCGATTCGCAGGGGCCGGTGCAGCAATACAATGCGGGCACGGCGGCTTACCGTGCAGCCCAATACCCGCAAGCCGCCCAATCGTTCCAACAGTCCATCAGCCAGCTACCCTCGGATGATCCGAAGCGGCTGGCCATTCAAGAGGATGCCTATTACAACCTCGGCAATACTTTGTATCGCACCGGCCAAAAAACTGAACAGAGTTCGCCGCAGCAGACGCTGCAAAAGTGGAACGAAGCCGTCAAGGCTTATGAAACTGCATTGCAATTGCGTGCCGATGACGCGGATAGCAAATTCAACCGCGACTTGGTGAAGCGCAAGATTGAGGAGTTGCAGCAGAAACAGAACCAAAATCAGCAGAACAAGAATCAGCAGAACAAAAATCAAGATCAACAGAATAAAAATCAGAATCAGCAGCAGGATCAACAGAACAAGGATCAGCAAAACCCAAATCAGCAACCGAACAAAGATCCGCAGAACAAAGATCCCCAGAAGAAAGATCCCCAGAACAAGGATCAACCGCCGGATAAGGGTTCAGGGCAACAAGATCAGCCGCCGAATCCTCAAGCCAAAAATAACGATCCGAAGCAGGATCCCAACCAGGGGCAAGGCCAGCCGCCGCAGGCGAAGAACGGGCAGCCAAATGGTGGTCAACCTCCGCAAGGAGACGGACAATCGCCCGCCGCGCCCAAGGACGGCGACCGCCGGCCTTCGCCTGAAGAGGCGCGCTCGGCGGACAATCAGCGGGTTCCGGGCCAAATGACGCGTGAAGAAGCACGTGAGCTACTGGACTCGGTGAAGGGCGACGAACATCAGTCCATGCCGATTCCATGGGCCCAGCGCGGCGGCGTGCCGCCGCCGGACAAGCCCTTTAAGAACTGGTGATGAGCAGAAGGCGCATTCAAGGAATCTTCTTCGCCGTGCTCGGCGCGCTGAGCCTGCTTGCTGCGGCACAAGCTTTTGCAGACGATCCCTTGGTATACGCAACTATTCACCCGGGGCAAATATTGCTGGGCGAATCCGCGCAATTGACAATTACCAATTTGGGCGATGGCAGCAATCCGATCACCATGCCGGTGGTATCCGGACTGAGATTTGAGATTATCGGACGGACCCGCGAAATCCAAATCATCAACGGCCAGACGCTCCCCTCATCGTCGATCGTACTGCGCGTGACGCCCCAGATAGCCGGCATTTTTACGATTCCGAGCGTGACTCCGAAATCTCAACCGCTGGTCTTGCAGGTGAACGCATCGGCCGGGGCTCCTAATCCCAGTCACCCGTCGGCAACGGCTCCTCCTGCGCCGCTTCCGCCGCCGATCTTTTCCGCAGGATCTCTGCCCAAGGGGGTGCGCCTGACCGAGGACGGATCCGCCTATGTGAAGCTGAGCGTTCCAAAGCGCGAAGTCTACGTCGGCGAAAGCGTGCCGGTTGAGATCGAGGTGGGCATGCGATCAGGCTTTGTGTCCTCTCTGAACGGCCTGCCAAAGCTCGCCGGAGACAATTTCGCGCTCAACAATCTTTCACATCAACCCGAGCGCACCGAGAAGCTGATCAACGGGGAGCCATTTGTCTCGCTGACTTGGCGCAGCATTCTGGCCGTGGTGAAACCCGGCACCTTTACTCTTTCTGCGCAGGCGCCGCTCACCGTTAAAATACGAACGCGGCCGAAGCGAGATTCGTTGTTGGACGACCGGTTCGGCGATCCCTTCTGGCAGAATTTGTTCGGTGCCTCCGTCCCCAAAGATGTGGACGTGACAAGTCCGCCGCAGGAACTTAAGGTCTTGGAGTTGCCGATGGAGGCTCGTCCGCCGGACTTTCACGGGGCTATCGGCACATTCAGCATCGCCAGCGACGTCTCACCGGTCAAAGCCGATGCGGGCGATCCGCTGACGTTGCGATTGCGCATCACCGGCTCGGGAAATTTTGACCGCGTCGAGAGCACCATGATCGATCACCTCGATCAATGGAAGACGTATCCGCCCAAATCATCCTTTAATACCAGCGATCCGATCGGCTTTAGCGGTATGAAAACCTTTGAGCAGCCGGTCATCGCGGCCAAGCCTGGGGCACAAAAGATACCGGGGTTGTCATTCAGTTACTTTGATCCCAATTCGCGGCGCTATGAGACGGCGCATACCGCGCCGCTGGAGGTCGCCATTTCTCCTGCCTTGGCGGACAGCACCTTGACTGCGTCTCAGGTTGCCGCCGGCAACGCCCCTCAGAACAAATCGGCCGCGGGACTCCGGCCGGATCACGGTGCGGATGCGCGTCAGGATTCTTCGTTGATTCCGTTGTATTTGCAGCCGAGATTTCTGATCGTGCCCTCGCTTCTAGTGGCGGGGCTCGCTGGATGGATTGGCGTCAGACGGCGCCGGGATCAGGTGCAGGGTGCGTCGGCACAGGGTCGAGTGCCCTCAAGGGCGGTCAAACGTGCGATGAACCAGTTGGACGCGGCAGCACATGCGCGAGACGCGGCGCAATTTTTCGAGCTCGCACGAGGCGAACTACAGCAGCAGTTCGCCGCCCGGTGGCGGCTTTCTCCGGAGCGGATCACCTCGGATGAAGTCGAGAATCGAATCGGCGCGGATGCGGAAATTTTGCAACTGTTTGCGCTGGCAGATGAAGCGAAATATTCCGGACGGGAACTTACTGCGACCGATTTTTCAAAATGGAAGAATGTGGTCCTCCAGCACCTCATGAGTGAACCATGAATCGAGCGTGTCTGGCATCGCTGACGCTCGCCCTGCTGCTTTGTTCAGTGCCGGCGCAGGCCGAGTCGGAGCCAGCCGGCTATTCGGCGGCGGCGCTCTACAATCTTGCGAATTCTTATGCGCGCGCCGGCAAGCCGGGTATGGCGATTCTGAATTATGAGCGCGCGAATCTGCTGGCACCGGCTGATCCCGATGTCGACGCCAATTTACGATTCGTTCGTACCTCGGCGCACTTGCCGAGCGAAGAGCGCGGCATTTTCGATCGCATCGCCAGAGTCGCCAGCCCGTTTGTTTTGGCGTGGGTCGGGGTTATCGGCCTGGCGCTCATCGGCGCATGCGTAACGCTCGCGCGCTTCTCGGCCAAGCATCCCGGCTTGCGCTGGGCCGGCATTGTGGCGGGCGCATGCATGATCGCTCTGCCGGTCTGCAACTGCGTGGCTGTGTGGCCGGTACTTCACTCAGGAATCGCAATTGCAGGTTCTACGCCGGTTCGCGTCTCGCCGGTACCCATGGGGGACGCGCTATTTGAGCTGAAGGAGGGCGAAATGGTGAAAATCACGGCGGAGTACGAGGGGTTCACGCTCGTTCAAACGCGCGCAGGCCGCGCGGGGTGGGTGTCGAACGCCAGTCTCGCGCCGATCGTACCGCGCTCAACCCCTAAAGGATAAGTTCGTTGCGCAGCGCGTACGCGGTCATGTCTGCATTGCTGCTGAAATTCATCTTTTCCAGGATTCGCGACCGGTAAGTGCTGACGGTCTTCACGCTGAGGCTCAGTTCCTCGGCGATTTCTCCGACGCCCGCGCCGGCCGCCAATTTGCCGAAGATTTGGAATTCCCTCACGGATAGCCGCTCATGCAGGGGCTGGTTCTGGTCGTGGGCGGATTCAAGATCCGCGGCCATCGCTTCGGCCAGCGATGCGCTTACGTAGCGACGCCCAACGAGCACGGTGCGCACCGCCTTTATCAGCTCCTCCGGCGAGCCCCCCTTGGATAGATAGCCGCTGGCACCGGCCCTCAGCACGTTTCGTGCGTATTGGGCTTCCGGTAAACCGCTCATGATCAAGACGCGGACTTTGGGGTATCCGCTGGTGACATGCTTCAAGATATCCAAGCCGCTGCGGTCGGGCATGTGAATATCCATTAACAGCAAGTCCCAGTTATGCAGACGCAATTGGTCCAATGTCTCGTTGCCGCTGGCGGTTTCTCCAATCTCAGTAATACCCGCTTCGGCCTCGAGAAATTGCTTGTAGCCGGCCCTGACCACCGCATGATCATCGGCTATGAGTACTCGCGACATTGTACGGTCCCAATTTGTTGTAAAGGCTGCACAGACTTATCCTCCTATGGTCGCTCGCTCGACAAGAGCGAAGCGCTTGACCGCGCGTCGGCAACCTCCTACAGGGCCGCCTCACGGCTTGAGCCGCGTCAGGGTTGCGATGAAGGCCGGCGCCCAGGTCTTGCCGCCATCATCGGAGTACGACTCCTCAAAGCGATGCGAATCCGGTTTGATGTCGGACCACACCGCCCGGACCAGAATCGTGCGGTCCTTGAAGGTGTCGGAAGCGAACAGTTCGCCGCGGCCGTTTTGGAATGCGCCGATCAGCGGTGGGTTGAGAATCCCGCTCCTGCTGTCGGCAAAGGACTGGCTCCACTGCTGGGCCTGGGGATTGTAGAGGAACAAAGTCATGCCTTCCCAGTGCCCGTTCGGGCCATCGGCCTCAATTTCCTCCAGTTGAGCGCGGCCCGCCCAGAGCTTTCTAACCGTTACCGTGCCGTTGAGTTCGATCGATTTATTCGAAGCGGAGAACGGGTCGGGGATTCTGGTGATGTGCGTCTTCCAGGTGCCAATATTGAAGTCGAAATCCTGTTGGCCGTCCGCGGCCCAGGCGTTGCCTGCAAAAGCGGTGATGCCGGCAACCAGCATGCAGATACTGGTGCGTTTCGTGAGCGTCATCATTATTTTCTCCAGGAGAATTTAGACCAAAGACGGCCGAAGCTGCTGCGACGGCGCTAAGCTGTCGCATGGAAGTGTGCGACGCATGCGGACCTCGCTGAAGGGCCACTTGGAGGAAAAATACTTGGGCCACCCTGGTTCACGGCAGCGGCCGGCAGCCGGACCGCTGTTCGAGCTCACGCTTGATTTTAAGCCCTCGGGCTTGCGCAATTCATCTCGGGCCCTGCATGCCGAACTGAGGGAGGCCATCCTCACGGGCCGTCTCGCTGCGGGGGCCAGGCTGCCGCCCACCCGAAAAGCGGCAATATTCTTCGGCGTGTCGCGCAACACCGCGGCCGAAGTCTATGAGAGCCTGGTGGTAGAAAACCTCGCCGTGACTCGGCGCGGGGCGGGTACCTATGTTGCAGAAAAGGTCTCCGCCGCTTCGCCGGCCGGCAGAACCGCAGGTGCGTCGTTTGCCGGCCGATTGAACGAGTTTTGGCTGCGCGAGGAAGTTACCGCTGCCATGAGCTTTTGGCGCGACACGCCTGAATCAGCCGTCGCAACCCGCAAGGGCACGCCAGTCGATTTTCGCCCCGCCATGGTCGACTCGCGGCTCTTTCCACTGGACGTCTTCAGGCGGCTCAGCGCCCAGCAGCTGCGCGGGCTCGAACGAAAGCCGGCAACCTATAAGAGTCCGCAGGGAAACCAGGGCAACTATCACCTTCGCAGGGCAATCGTGAAGCACATCGCGACCACCAGAGCAGTGGCCTGTCAGGTGGAGGACATTCTCGTTACCTCCGGAGCGCAACAAGCATTCGACTTGTTGGCAAGAACATTGGTGACACCGAACGAAACGGTGGTCGCCCTCGAGGATCCCGGCTACCCACCCATGCGGGTGGCATTCGCCGCAGCCGGTGCACGACTCGTTCCGGTCGGCGTCGATGCGGAGGGGCTGATTATCAAACAGCTGCCGCGCGAGGTGAGCGTCATCTGCGTAACGCCATCGCATCAGTTTCCTCTTGGGGTCACGATGTCGCAGCGCAGGCGCGAAGCGCTGATCAATTTCGCGCGCGAACGCGGCGCGATCATCATTGAAGACGATTACGACGGAGAATTTCGCTATGCAGGCAGTCCGCTGCCGGCTCTGCGCACCTCGCAAGCCGCCGATGTGGTGTTTTATGTCGGCACTTTTTCAAAATGCATGCTCGCGGCGCTGCGGCTGGGATTCATCGTCGCTCCCGGGTGGGCGATCAACACCTTGACGGCTGCAAAGAACTGTCTTGACTGGCATTGCGCGACGCCGGTTCAAAACGCGGTGGCCAGTTTTATCGCCGAGGGGCATTTGACGCGACACGTGAGAAAAATGCGCGGCATCTACGCCCAGCGCCGCGAGCTGCTGTTGAATTCGCTGCAGGAACATCTCGCAGAGTGGTTGACGCCCATTCCCTCTCTCTACGGCATGCATATCTGCGCCACTGCGAGCCATGGCGTCGATCTTGAGTCCGTGGCGGAATCCCTGGCGCGGCAGCACGTCAAGATTCATACCCTGAGCAGATATTTCCTGGGGCCGCAGACTAAATCCGGGCTCGTGTTCGGCTATGGCACTGTCGACGTGCCTGAGATTCGCCGCGGCTTGGCTTTGCTGCGTAAGATCCTTGAGGCTGACGCCGTTATGCGACGTACGTCATGATGTAGGAATTACACGCCGGGGGAGCGGACGGCAGCGCGCACAACCGTGTAAAGTTGACGGCAGAGCGCCGAGCCGTGACAGATCCCACAGCAAAAAATATGCGAGCCGCTTCGGAAACCAAAGTCATCCAATTGAGTTTCCCGCGGCAGCTGTCGATGATGATTCGTGCGATCTCTAGTTCACCCGTGGGCAAGAAGATCGTGGTGGTGCTGATATGCATCCTGGCTGTCGTTGTGGCGACGGCCTATGGCCAGATTCGTCTCAACAGTTGGAATAAGCCGTTCTACGACGCGCTGTCGCGCCGCGATTTACGCGACTTCCTGTTTCAACTGGGCGTCTTTTTCATCATTGCCGGATGCATCCTCACGCTCAATGTGACGCAACGGTGGCTTTCGGAGACGCTGCAGGTCAGGTTGCGGGAAGGCTTGGTGCGCAGCCTTTTGCGGGATTGGCTGCTGCCCCGTCGGGCCTTCTGGCTCGCTAATACGGGCAGCATGGGGGTCAATCCGGATCAGCGCATCCACGAGGATGCGAGAAAATTGTGCGAACTTTCCGCCAGCCTCGGCATAGGGCTTTTCCAGGCTTCGATACTCTTCGGGACCTTTGCCGGCATTCTCTGGGGTCTGTCGAGCAATTTCACGCTGCATTTCAACGAGCGGGATTATCTAATCCCGGGATTCATGCTCTGGGCGGCAATTCTGTACGCGAGCGCAGGCTCGCTGTTGAGCTACTGGGTGGGGCGCGGCCTCATCAATCGCAACGCCGAGCGCTATGCGCGAGAGGCAGACCTGCGTTTTTCGCTGGTCCGCGTCAACGAACACGTCGATGACATTTCGCTGGCCCAGGGCGAGGGCGATGAGAGGCGCCGCATCGAGCGCCGCCTGATAGATGTTCTGCGTGCGACCCGACGGATCGTGTGGGGTCACACCAATCTTGAATGGGTCACCGCAGGCTTCGGCTGGATCACCATCGTCGCGCCAATCCTGGTCGCCGCACCGTTGTATTTCACCGGCAAGGTGTCATTCGGCGGTCTGATGATGGCTGCTGCGGCTTTCACCCAGGCACAATCGTCCCTGCGATGGTTCATTGATAACTTCAGCGTGATTGCGGATTGGCGGGCGACCCTGCTGCGGGTCGCGAATTTCAGCCATGCAGTGGCCAGCACCGCCGAGCCGCGCGGCTTTGAGAGCCGCATTGAATACACGGAGGGCGATCCGGGCAGGATTCGGATTGAGAATCTCCACAGTATTTCCGCCGCTCACGCCGACATGCTGAAGGAACCGAAGGTGGTCGTGGAGGCGGGCGCCCGCCTGCTCATCCTGGGCGCGCCGGGTACCGGCAAAACCCAGCTGTTTCGCGCCCTGGCGGGGCTTTGGCCGTGGGGCTCAGGCCACATCACCCGGCCTCCGGGGGAGCAAATATTCTATCTGCCGCGCGGCACGCCGTACCTGCCGCGCGGCAGTCTGCGGGAAGTGCTCGCATATCCGCTAAAGGCCGAAAACTTCAGCGCCAACGAATGCAGCCGCGCACTGTTCCGCCTTGGGCTTGAACGTCTCGCGCCGCTGCTCGATGAAACCCGACGCTGGGATCGAGAACTCAGCCAGGACGAGCAACTATGCCTGGTGTTTGCGCGCATGCTGATACAGAACCCACCCTGGGTGCTCATTGACGGGACCTTTGGGTCGCTTGACGATGATGTGCTCGAACTGGTCATCGACATATTCACCAAGGAGCTCAAACGCACGGGGATCATCCATATCGGCGGCCCCGGCGAGGCACATGATCTGTTCTCGGCGATTTTGCATCTCATCAAAGCACCTCGAAACCGGTCAAGCGCCGAGACCGCAAGCGGGGATGTCGAGCGCGCCGCATCGCGCATCGAGCGCGGAAGCCCCCAGTGAGAAGGGTGAGCACAGCGATGATTCTGGCGCTGTTGCTGGCCGCCGCACAGCCTGCGGCGGCCGCGCAGGCTTTTGATTTTCGGGCACCATCATCGCCCGCGGACCCCGCTGCAGCCGCGAAGATGAACGACCTGGCGTCGCGCCTCATACCGGTCTATCAGGACTCCGATCCGGAGCGCTATCTGGCAAATCTGTCCGCGCTGCAGATGGCGGTGGGCGATTACGCGGCCGCTGACATCTCTCGGCAATCGCTGCGCGAGCGGCGGCGAAAGACCGATTTTGGCCATCCGCTCGGGCGGGCCGTGATCTATGACATGTACGCACACGCCAAGGCGCTCGAGACCCAGGATCGAATTACCTTCGCGGAAGCGTTTAGCACGGCTTATCGAGAAACCATGCGCCGCATGGACGATCACGATGCCTTCGCCTTATCGCGATGGCTAGGCGCGGCGCCGGCAACATTTCGCGAGGCCTTGCAAAAGGCCTTGGATCAGAGCCGCGCCAGCGACAGCATCGATGAGTCGGACGCTATAGAACTGATCTGGAAATATGTCGCCTATGACGCCTACAGGAATTTCGGGGCGTTGGTGGTCTTGCTCAACGCCGAAAATGATCATCGCCGCTACGCCGTGGAAAATGACATTCAGATTCAAACGGCCGCAGGGGTGAGCATCAGCATCATGGTGATTCGTCCCGCGAGCCCGGCCACGCCGCTTCCCGCCCTGTTTGAGTTCACGTCGCCGGACGCACCGAACTTGGCCAAAGAGAGCGCAGCCCACGGCTATGCGGGCGTTGTTGCCTACATCGCCGAGAGGCGTAAATCCGCGGCGGGGGTCGATCCATTTGAATTCCAGGGCGCTGACGCCCGTGAGGTGATCGATTGGATCGCCAAACAAACCTGGAGCGATGGGCGCGTTGGCATGTACGGAGAGGGTGCCGGCGCCTTTGCGCCCTGGGCTGCCGCGAAGCAATTGCCGGCGGCGCTCAAGGCCATCGCGACCTCGGCTTCGAGCGCGCCCGGAATAAATTTTCCGATGGCCGGCAATATCTTCCAAAACGCGGCCTTCGGTTGGTCGCTGCAGAACAGCGGGGCGGCCGAACCCGCTGAGAGCGTCGATGGCGATGACGGTGCGGCACAATGGCGCGCATTAAATGAAAAGTGGTATCTCAGCGGCCGTAAATACCGGGACATGGGGCGTCTATTCGGAAAGCACAATCCAGTCTTCATTCGCTGGCTCAATCATCCAAGCTACGACAAATACTGGCAGAATTACCTCCCGTACCGCGAGCAGTTTGCGCACATCGACATCCCGGTCCTCACCATGACGGGGTACTACGCCGCGAGCGAGCCGGGGGATTTGTACTATTTCAGCCAGCACCATCGCTTCAACCCGCACGCCGACCACAAGTTGCTCATCGGTCCTTATGACGATGACATGATGGTGGGCGCGCTCCCCGCCAATCTTCGCGGCTACCAGGTCGATTCGAGCGCGCTCATCGACCTACGTGAACTGCGCTATCAATGGTTCGATCATGTATTCAAAAATGCTGCGGTACCCGCGCTCCTGAAGGACCGCGTCAACTACGAAGCCATGGGCGCGAACGAGTGGCGGCACGCAGCGTCGATCGAGGCAATGGCAAACGCGTCCCTGAGATATTACCTGGAGGGATCCGGGCCCGGCGTAAATCATCACCTCAGTCAGCGCAAGAAAAGTAACGAGACTTTCTTTGCGCAGACCGTGAGTTTCGTGGATCGCAAGGACGCAGCTTGGACGGCGCCCACGGACCTCATCAGCAAGAGCCTCGCGCCCCGCCACGGCATGATTTTCGTGGGCGAACCGTTGACCGGACCCGGGTCATTCGACGGCCTTTTTTCCGCTCATCTTGATTTTGCGGTAAACAAGATGGATATGGATCTGAACATCAGCTTGTATGAACTGCTGCCGAACGGCGATTACATTCGCTTGTTCAGTCCAACCTACGAGATACGCGCGAGCTATGCAGTGGATCGGGGGCATCGGCATCTGCTCAAAGCCGGTGAACGCCAGAAGCTTTCGCTGAAGAGCGAGCGGATGACGAGCCGCCAGCTGCAGACCGGCAGCCGGATCGCGATGGTGCTGAGCATCAGCAAGCGGCCGGACCGTGAGATCAACTACGGCACCGGCGGCGATGTCAGCGAGGACTCCGTCGCCGACGGCAAAATTCCCATGAAGATAAAATGGTACGGCGATAGTTATATCGACATTCCGATCCGAAAATAGTCAGTCCAGGCGTTGAATGAGGGATACGGCAGCGGCGGGATTGAGGACTTTATGGCCGCTGATCACATACAAATAGACATCTCGAGCCGCGCCGTCTGCTTCCTGCGTCCCGACGTACTGGAGGTCCTCCGGGGCACCGCCGCCGGCCCAAATGCGGATTCTGGCAGCCCAACGATTGAGGGCCGCTTCTGAGTAGCCGGCGGCCTCCGATGCCTCTGTTCCCATGATCCGCAGGTAGACGAACGGCGCCGTGAGGTCGGCAATCTGCGGATATTTGGAGTCGCCGGCAATGACCACGCCGATGCCGTACTTACGCACCAGCGCGACGAACTCCGGCACGCGGAAGCTTTGGTGGCGCACTTCGACGACGTGACGCAGCGCCTGTCCGGCAACTTCGCGCGGCAAAAGCTTGAGAAACGCCTCGAAGTCGGCGGGCTCGAACTTCTTGGTGGGCAAGAATTGCCAATTGATGGGGCCCAGTTTCTGCTTCAATTCCGTCAGGCCGCTCGCAAAAAATCGTGTGATGGTGCCGCCGGCCTCGGCGAGCACAGTGCGATTCATCGCGTAGCGCGGCGCCTTGAGCGAAAAGACGAAATTATCCGGTGTTTCATCGCGCCACTTCGCGTAGCTTGCCGGCTTCTGGGACCCGTAGTAGGTGCCGTTGATCTCGATGGAAGTGAGTTGGCGGCTGGCGTGTTCCAGTTCGCGCTTTTGCACAAGATTCTCGGGATAGAAGGTGCCGCGCCAAGGTTCATAAGTCCAGCCGCCGACGCCGATCCGGATGGTGCCCTCTACGGTGTTGACTTTGGCCATGGCGCCTACGCCATCAAGCCGTTGAGATAGTCAAAGCTCATGGCCACGGATTCTAGGCGGGGCCTGCTGAACGGCGGTTCTTGCTCCACGTAGAATTCGCGCACATTCGCGCCATGGGCTTTCGCCAACAAGGTTTTCCAGTCGATGATTCCTTGTCCCACCTCGCAGGGATCTTGCTGCAAGCTGAAGTTGGGGTGCGTGCCGGCTTTGACATCCTTGACGTGCATGGCGGTGAACCGGCGCGGATGAGCGCTCAGCAGCGCCACTGGGTCGGCACCGGCCGCAACCACCCAACCTGCGTCCATTTCAAAGGTGACGAGGGCGGGATCGGTGCCGCGGATCATCAGCGCCAAGCCGTTGCTATCGCCCACGGGCGCGAATTCGACATTGTGGTTGTGGTAGGCGAAACGCAGCCCCAGGGGTTTCAAGGCGGCGCCCTTCTGGTTCAGAAAATCCGCGTTCCACTTCCAATCCTCTGCGGTCATGGCGGCGCCGAGCCGCGCCAGCATCGCCGCAGAACTCTCGCCCGCGAGCGGTACCCGGGAGAAGCGCTCCGGCAGGTTAAAAGAGGGACAGACTATGGTTCCGATTCCGAGCGTGTGCGCGGCCTGTGCGAGCGTTTCAATATCGTTCAAGCCAACAGCGCCAGCAGCGGCGTGCGTGGGCACATGAATTGAAGGACACTTAAGTTGCACGCGATCGAGAATCTGTCGCCATTCTGCGGGACTGTGGTCCAGGAGACCTGCCGGTTCAACGGCTTGATAGCCGATTTTGGCCACGGCAGCGAGCGTGCCGCTGAAATCGCGCTTCATGTCGTCGCCAATCGTATACAGCTGCAGGCCGATGGGAATGCCGGTACGCTTGAAAAAGGGTGGTGATGTTGAGGCGCCCACTGTGTGGGCGGCCAAGAGGCCGGCGCCGGCTGCTAGGAGTTCTCGTCTCGACCAGATAGACATCGTTTTTCTCCGGGTCCTTAGAATTACCAGCGAATATCAGCGCTCACCCTACGCTTGACAGTCGCTCTTTCCTACAGGCTAGCAAATCTTCATCGCGCATAATGAGCATGTCAAAATCAATCTGGGGGTTATGTATGCGGTCCTTGCCCGTACGCGAAGCGGATGCCGGTGAGATTCCCGATCGCAGAAGGCGGCGCGGCAGGCGAGCCTCGGACAAATCAGGCGATTTGGACGGTGCCTACAATGACGGCGCCCGCCCCAGCGACTTAGGCATTCCGACCGCCATTCGACTCTACGGCTCCATCGCCTGGATCGTGATCACTTCTGCAATCGGCAGCCTGTTCGTCCTGAGGGAAGCTTGGGACTTCGTTGCCCGTCTCCTCGGCCAGAGTTGAGTCATGAATGGGCCGCCACGAGTCCGGTGCGCGCGCCGTTTCGATTCTCCAGCATTGCCTTGAAGTGAGATGCCGATTGCGGCGGCCCTCATCGGGCCGCGCTCATGCCGATCGTCGTTCACACGCTGGCCTCCACGCCACGATGATGCCTGGCATTCGGCGCGCGACCTGGGTCGGCAAGCGTCGATCAGTATTGAATGCGCCAAGGCGTGCGCATTCGCACCGACGATTCATACGATTCGCGAGAACGAAACGTTCGCGATCCGCGAGAAAGAAGTAACGAACGTCCCCTAATCGCCCAGCGCGGTCGAGCGGGAAGGAAAACGGCGCGCGAGCAATTGGTGCCGCAGGATGTAGCGCAATTAAATTATATAAATCAATTGATTAAGAAGCTTATTAAAAGTAATTACTATCGAATCAGCGCCAGTACTTCGCAGAGGCCAGCGCTGCTCCCTCGGCGAGCGAGCGGAGCTTGGCGAATGCAACCTTGGGATCAACGCCTCCTGATCCCACGTGGATGCTGAATCCACAGTCGACACCCGCGACCACATTGTCGCGGCCGACCAAATCAGCGTAACGGCCAATGCGTTGCGCTACGAGTTCGGGATGTTCGATGTAGGGCGATTGGCATTCGATCACGCCAGGCGCGAGTATCTTGCCCTCGGGCACCTTGATACTTTCAAAAATAGAATACTCATGCGCATGACGCGGATTGGCGGCCTCGAATAGGATCGTGCGCGGTTTGGCGCGCCAGACAAGGTCGATGATGTCTTTGAAGGGCACATCGCAATGATGCGGGCCTGGATAGTTTCCCCAGCACATGTGCATGCGCAATTGCTCCGCGGGAATATTCTTGACCGCCCGATTCAACGCCTCGATGTGCATCGCCACGACGTCGCGAAAACCGGCGAGATCCTTGTCCAAGAATTGCGTGTGGCGGCCCATCGCCAGATCGGGGCAGTCAATCTGCAGGGTGATGCCGGCCTCGGCGATGGCTTCATACTCGTGGCGCAATCCGTCGGCGATTGCGAAGACATATTCTTCGTGATTGGGGTAGTAGTCGTTGCGAAAGAAAAGCGCCGTCACTCCGGGCGACGCGGCGTTCATAAAAAGGGGGGTGTCCGGGCGGTCGGCCAGCATGGCGTTCAGCGTTGCCGCATCTCGATGCACCGCGTCCATGTCCTTGACGCTGATTGGGCCGATGCAGGCCGGGGTTTTACGGTGCCTGCGCCCGGGATCCGCGAAGATCCTTGCTTTGGTATCCGGAAAGTCCTCGATATCCTGAAACACAAAGCTGTTGCTGGTGCCGCCAAATCCATTTAACCGGTCCTTGATATAGGTGGCATAGCTCGGCTTGGACATTTCCCCGTCATTGATGATGTCGATGCCGGCATCTTGCTGTTGCTTGACGGCATAGCCCACTGCCTTGCGTACCGCGGCATCGACCGCGTCGCGCCGCAGCGGCAATCCGTCCTCTTGAGCGAACATCAGTTCGATGAGATTGGCGGGCCTCGGAAGGCTGCCGACATGCGTGGTAAGGAATCGACCGTGACTCATTTTTTTGCCCGCTTTGATTTACGCCACAACGCCGCCGGCATTCTAGTCGATTGACTGGAAGTCCCCCAGATATTGCGTCGCCGCAATATCGCCGTCCCCATCGCCACTATGCGTTTTCGGCTATCGGCACGGTCGCGAAAAACCGCGGTGCGGAGCATGAAAAAGATCCTGGAACTATCTTGAATTTCTCGTGTCAACTTTTTTCGGATCCCGTTAACCGTTATTTCCAGAAGTTTCTGTCGTCAGGCGCGAAGTGGGTTTCGTCCAGGCGTCTCGCGGCAAGGAGAGCTGCAATGCGATTGCTCGGCTGCCTGGTTGTCGGTGTCTGTATCAGTGCTCTAAGCGTTTCGGGAGCCGTCGCGCAGCAAACCGCAGGCGCGCAGCAAACCGCAGGCGCGCAGCAAACCGCGGGCGCGCAGCAAACCGCGGGCGAGCGCCATCCCGACGAGGCGGCGGATGCCGCCCACAAGCACCGCGATCATCACCACGGTCACGACCACATTTATCCCGATCGCGGCACCATTTTTCACGAACTGCCGCGGGGTGCGATTCCGGTCAACTACGCGGGGTTTACCTACAGCGTCAGCGATGGCGTGTGGTTGGAGGCAAGAGGGCGAGCATTCATCGTGGTGACTCCCGCGGTAGGCGCGTTAGTCATGACATTGCCCCCCTTTGCGACGCCGATCGAGAACGGCGGCGAAACGTATCTGTACGCGAATGATATTTTTTACCGGGCCAGACCCGATCTTGGCGGGTATGAAGTCGTCAACGATCCGGACGAGGTCATTGCGCCGCTACCGGCGACTGCGATCGCGGCGCCAGCCGCAGCCGCACCGACCGTCGCACCGGCTGGCGTACCGACTGCCGCGCCGGCCGCCGCACCGCCGCCGGCCAATTCCGCCGTTCCGGCCGCTGTCGCGGCAACAGCCCTCACCACCGCCGCGGTTACCTCCGCCCCGGCACCCCTGGCCACATCGGGCACCGCGGTTGCGAGCACAGCATCGCCGAGCGCGGCTTCGCACAACGCCAAAATGGTGGCCACCCCCAAGAGCGGTCAGAGCCCCGACGTGCAGGCCCGCGACCGTTACGAGTGCTACCGATTTGCAGTCACCCAGAGCGGCTTTGATCCGATGCACGCGAGCGGTGGTGGGGCATCTCAGGGCACAGGGCAGCAATCGGATTACGAGCGCGCCCAGGCAGCTTGTTTCGAAGGACGCGGTTACTCCATTCCTTAAAGCGGCATCGAGTCATCGCACAAGGCATGAATAGGAGGCAACCATGTCCAGGACACTCATGAGCAACACACGCACTCTCCTGCTGCTAGCCCTGGCGACGCCTGCATTCGCGCAAACGCCGGCGCCGCCTGCAGCCGGCGCCGCGGCATCGTCGCCCATGAATGTTCAGGGGCTGAACATTGTTCCCAAGAATGGTCAGAATCGCGATCAACAATGGCAGGACCGGTACGCCTGCGATACCTGGTCGAGGAGCCAGAGCGGCTTCGACCCCGCGCACGCCGCCACCACGGGGACTCCCAACGATGCGCGCCACGATGAATATCGGCGTGCCATGGCGGCCTGCCTTGAGGCTCATGGCTATACAGTGACGGCGGCGGCGCCGCCACCGCCTCTACCGGTCCCGGTCGCGGTCGTGGTCACGCACTCGACTGGCTTCCGATACCATCCATTCTTGCTGCAAATTGAGGGCGGTTACACCATAACCCAGGACACTGCCAGCAAGGCGCTCGATAATGGTTGGAACGCGGGTTTCGGGTTTACTTGGTTTCCCAGTTCGTCGGTGCCATTGGGATTGCGAGTGGACGGCAGCTACAGTCGATTCGATTCAACCACCCAGGCATTGAATCAGGCCGCGCAGATCTACAACAATCCCAACATTGCCTTCGGTCGTCAGGACAGTTACGGCGGTGACGTTGATCTTGAGCTGGATCTCAACATGGGATCGCATGTGAAGGAGTACTTCTTCGGCGGGGTAGGCCGCTATCGCGAGCACACTCGTTTCGAGCAAGTCACCTATCAGCGGGGAATAGCTTGTTACTACTATTGCTTTCCGGCGTTCATAGGCACCAGCTCCATTGCCGCAGAGAACACGACGGGATGGCTGAATTCCTGGAACGCCGGCATGGGATTTGAGTTCGCGCTTTCGGATCCGGCGCGGTTTTTCATTGAGGCACGCTACCAGCGCATTCTGCCGTCCACCAACAAATCCGAATTCGTGCCGATTCGGGTCGGGCTACGATTCTAGAGGTTATTTCGGCAGCGGCATCGAGCGCGCCCGATCGCCCGCGCGCTCGCCATACCAAAGCGTATCGGCGGTGGGTTCGATCGCGGTCGGGGTGGCCAAGCCTTCCTGAAGCACCACGATAGTCGCGGTATCGCCGCTGACAGTGACCATATCGACCTTCCCCGCGCCATTTTCGGTGAGAAACAACTTGCCGTTGGCGGCGCGCATGCCGTCCGGTCCCTTGACGGGCTTGTCCATCCAGATATCCACCGGTTTGCCGGCCTTGCCGCTGGCATCCATGGGGACCCGATAGAGTTTGTTAAAGATCACGTTGTTCTCATAAAGCGCGTCGCCCACGAAGGTGATGCCGTCTATGCCGTAGAGGCTTCGATCATCGCTAAACATGTCCGGTACCGCTGCGCCGGGCTTGAGTCGCCAAATCTTCCCGCCGAAAGTGTCGCTGATGTAGAGCGCCTTGTCCGGCCCGACTACGAAGTCGTTGCACAGGGTTTTCTCGCCAGGAAGCTCCCAGCGAAACTTGGCGGCGCCTGTTTTCAGGTCAAAGCCGCGCAATGCGCTGCGGGTCGGGCTGCCGGGGGGAGAGGTGTAGATTTCGCAGGCCCAGAGCGTATCACTCGATCCGTCTGCCAGCACGCCGAGGAACGTACCGCCGCCGTCGGCGCTGACGTCGATGAAAACCTCAGCCTTGTCGGCTCCCTTCTTGGCGCGGTAGATTTTGGAACTCGAAGCACTGCCGAGGATAAGGTCGCCATTGGGTGCGACCGTGATGCTCTCAGGCTGCGATTTTTCAGGTACCGAGACCGTTGCGGCATCGGCGATGGGTGCGATCAACGCGTACAAGCCGGCCGCACCGATGAATTTTCTGATTAGCATAGCGTCCCCTTAAGATCCGACGGCCACGCGCCAAGCTTACCAACATCGGTGCCGCCGTAGTTCGCAGTGTTGTACAGTTTTAACACCCAGCCAAATTTGAAAATGAGATTCCGCCAGGAGCGAACTTGAATAAAGCACTTGCAGCCCTTGCCGCCTTGATAGCCTCCTCTCCCGGACACGCGGAGGGACTCGACGATGGTTCCAAAGCGAGGATCGATCGCAGTGTTCTAGCAATTCTTGACCGGACGCAGGCACCTTCGGCCTCCATCGCTGTGATCAAGGACGGCAAGATCGCCTACGTGCATGCGTACGGCTCTGCACGCTTGTCACCTGTGGTTCAGGCAACAACCGCAACCCGGTATCAGATTGCATCGCTATCCAAGGAAATCGTGGCGGCCGCCGCACTTCTGTTGCAGCAGGATGGAAAGCTGTCGCTGGATGACAGGGTAGGAAAATGGCTGCCTGACCTTAAAGGGGCGGACGTGGTCACTCTGCGTCAATGCTTGACGCACACCGCCGGCTACCCGGACTTTTGGCCGCAAGACTACGTGCCGCCATGGATGTTACATCCCACCAATACTGACGCGATTCTGGCCGACTGGGGCAAGAAGGCGCTGTCCTTCAAGCCGGGCGATCGCTGGCAGTACTCCAATACGGGTTACGTGATCGCCGCTCGGATTATCGAAATGACAGCCGGCAAGACGCTGTTCGAATTCATTAACGACAGAATCTTCCAGCGACTCGGAATCAAGGACGCAAGAGATGTAAACGAAAAGCCGCTCCAAGTACCCGACGCACTTGGTTACAGGCGTGCCGCGCTCGGATCACCGGAGCTTCAGTCACCAGCCTCCAGAGGATGGATGTTCGGCGCGTGGTGGTTGGCGCTGTCAGCCCAAGACTTGGCTAAATGGGACCTGTCGATTTTGCATCGCACGCTGCTGTCTTCTAACAGCTATGTCGAAGAATTCGCTCCGGCCAAAACCAATGATGGTAAAGACACGGGCTATGCGCTCGGATTTAAGGTTGAATCCAGCAATGAGCTTCGAGTTTTTCAACACGGCGGTGAGGGAGCCGGGTATCTGGCAGAAAACCGCATCTATCCCGACGAAAACACAGCGGTTGTGGTGCTCACGAACACCTTCTCCGGCACGGTTCCGGCGGACATCGCCGACGCCATTGACTTGATCGTCCTGCCGGCCAAAGGAATCGATGCGAAGGTACGCACGTTGTTCGACGGACTTCAGCACAATCGCCCTGATCACGAGGCGTTTACGGCCGACTTCAACGCCTATCTGGACGGCCAAACCGCAGCCACCTACTCGAGGACATTGGGACCGCTGGGTCCACCAACACTTTTCGTTCAAACCGCGAGCGGTGATCGCGGCGGAATGAAATACTACAACTATCGAATCATTGCCGGAGGCCGGCCACTGAGTCTCTCCGCCTTTGTAACGGCGGAAGGTAAATTCGAGCAATTTTTGATCGATCCAGCGACACGCTAACTGCCCCACGCGAATGGCCACCGGTTCCTCCGCCGCTCATCACCTCCCGCGCCAGCTTAGCCTTCGCGATCTCGTACTGTCGCAGGTGCTCACCGTCGTGGGCAGCGCTTGGGTAGGCATCGCCGCGGGTCTTGGTCATGCGCAAACCGTCGTTTGGTTGCTGGCGTTCGGCACGTTCTACCTGCCCATGGCCGCTGCGGTCTATCACTTAAATCGCGAGATGCCTCTCGAAGGCGGCCTCTACGTGTGGACGCGTCGCGCATTTGGCGATACAGCCGGCTTTCTGGTCGCCTGGAACATCTGGGCCTACGCACTCTCCACCATCGCCACGATCCTGTTTCAAATCCCCAGCGAGTTCGCTTACATGGTCGGTCCGCGCGCCGCCTGGATTCCGGAAAATCACCTCGTCGTTGCCTGCTTTCTTGCCGCCGTTCTCACCGTGCTGGCGCTGTCCGCGGTTCGGGGCCTCGCCCTCGGCAAATGGATTCATAACTTCTCCGGCATGGCCATGATCGCTGCTTTCGGGTTGCTGATCCTTGCGCCGCTCTGGGCGCTCCGACATCATGCGCCCATCCATTTCGCACCTTTTGATCTGAAGCTTCCCGAATCCAACGCCACTTCGCTCGCCCTCATCGGTCAGACGCTGTTCGCGGCAGCCGGCATTGAATACATCGCCATCATGGCCGGCGAGGCGAAGGCACCCAGCCGCGATATCGGCCGCTCCATCGTCATTGCGTCGCCCATCATCTTTTTGATGTTCACGCTGGGAACGGCCTCCGTGCTTGCCTTTCACGAGCTTACCGGCACGACGATCAATTACATCGCGCCCATTCCGCAGACGCTTCGCCTGGCATTCGGAGGCTCCGGCTTCGCCGACTTCGTCGCCAAACTTGTCATTCTTCTTCTGCAGATCCGCATTCTCGGTGCCGCCAGCCTCATCTTCGCCGGCGTTACCCGGCTGCCGATGGTCGCGGGCTGGGACCACCTCATTCCACCTTGGTTCTCACATCTTCATCCGCGCTACCGCACCCCAACCAACTCGATCCTCGTCGCCACAATTCTGGTCGCCGCGCTGCTGGTTCTCGCCTCCGCCGGCGTCCGTGCAGCCGAGGCCTTCGCGGTCCTCAACAATGCGTCGAATATTCTCTACGGCCTCGCTTATTTGGCAATGTTTGCCATCCCCCTGGCCGGCGCAAAGCTCATTCGGCTGCGTATCCCGACGTGGGTCGCCGTGCTTTGTGTGATTGGCTTCTGTGCCACCCTTTTTACCTGCGCCACCAGTGTCTATCCCTTTGTCGACGTCCCCAACCCTCTTCACTTCGCCATCAAGATCACTGGCACAATTCTCTTGACCAACCTCATCGGGTACGCCTTCTATCGCATCCGCGGATTATCGGCGCCTGCTCCGCGGTAGGAGTCCGCCACGGCTGACGGCCGCCGTCTGATTCGTCGGGGCGCCGGGTTGCTTGCGGGACGAATCTATGAACTCGGTTCTCGCCAGGCAGGATCGGCTCAGGTAGCCTACTGGGACCGGTTGCAACCCTTGCGGAGGTGCCGTGCTAGTCGTGACAACAGAGAATGTGCCCGGACAGCGCGTGCGCGAGGTCAAGGGTCAGGTGTTCGGCGTGGTCGTCAGAAGCCGCGGGTTGGGCGGAAATATCATGGCGGGCTTGCGCTCAATCGTCGGCGGCGAAATCACCGAGTACACGCAATTGCTCGAGGAAGCGCGACGTCATGCCGTCGACCGAATGGTGCGCAACGCGACTCTCATGCATGCCAATGCCATTGTCATGATGCGATTCGATTCGTCCGAGATTGGCCAGACAATGAGCGAGATCGTCGCGTACGGTACGGCAGTGGTGCTGGAACCGGTGGCCTGATCATGTTACGGACGGTCGTGATTGCGGTGGGCACAATCGCCACCTGCATTGGTATCGGCCTCGTAGCCAGCGGAGTACACGTGCCCGGCTGGCAGGTGCTGGCCTTCGGTGTGATCGTCCTCGTCGGCACGCTGTTCGAACGGCGTTACCGTGACGTCCAGGAGCCGCGGAATGGCAACTGGCAGCGGACCGATGAGCAATTCTTCGATCCGTCGAGCGGGGAGCCGGTTGAAGTCTTGTTTGATCCCAACACCGGTGAGCGGCGCTATGTCGCCGGAAAGGCACGCGGACCCGGGGATCCGCTGCCCTGAATCTGACCGCTATTTAGGCAGCGGAATGGAAAGCGCGCGGTCGGCTTCCAACTCGTTATACCAAAGAGCGCCGCCGACCGGCTCGACCGACGTGGGCGCCGCAAGACCTTCTTTCAGCACGGTGACCGACGCGGTATCGCCATTGACCGTCACCTGGTCTATCTTGCCGGCCGCATTCTCGCTGAGAAACAGCTTGCCCTGAGCGGCGCGCATGCCGTCCGGCCCCTTGATCGGCTTGTTTAGCCAGATGTCCACCGGCTTGCCCGCCTTGCCGCTGGCGTCCATCGGCACGCGATAGAGCTTGTTGAAAATGACATTGTTCTCATACAACGTGTCGCCGACGAACGTGATGCCGTCGATGCCGAGCAGCGTGCGATCATCGCTGAACAGCTCCGGGATGGGCGCACCGGGCTTGAGACGCCATATCTTCGCGCCAAAAGTATCGCTGATGTACAGCGCCTTGTCGGGTCCAACGACGAAGTCATTGCAGAGATTTGTCCTGCCGGGAAGCTCCCAGCGAAATTTGGCGCCGCCTGTTTTGAGATCAAAACCCCGCAAGGCGCTGCGCTCCTGGCCCTCTGGAGTGGGATAAATCTGGCAGGCCCACAATGTGCCGGTGGGGGCGTCGGCAAGTACGCCGAGGAAGTAAACAGCGCCCTCGGCGCCGGCATCGATGAACACTTTGGGCTTGCCGGAGCCAATCTTGGCGCGATAAATCTTCGCGCTGCCGGTACTGCCGAGAATCAAGTCGCCGTTGGGCGCTATCGTAATGCTCTCCGGCCCCGATCTCGCCGGTACCGTGACGGTGGCGCCCGTGGCTGCAGCTGCGCAGAGCGCGGGCAAGCACGCTGCAAGGATGTATTTGCGGATCATTTGCTCTCCTTGGATGCGCTGCCATCAACGTTGGCGGTCTTAGCCGCGGGCTTTCCGGCATCGAGATGATTCCAGTTCAGGATGGCGTTGAAGCCTAGGAAATAGGTGCCCTGCGTCTGCCAGCGCCAGAACGGCCGCAGCGCAAACATCACTACATGGCCCTTGCCGACGTTCGCATCGAGCACGAGAGGCCGCTCGGAGATCGCCTGCCCGCCTGACAGAGTGCCGGAAAGAAGCATATCGTTAGGATCCTTCGGGAACTGCATGATGATGCGCGGAGGTACATCGGGTTTCACGCCGCCGTACAAGAGCCGCATTTGCCGCAAGTAAGCGGCTTCGTCGAACGGAGTGGGTGCAGGCTCGGCCGGTTGATCATAAGGGGAGATGTGGATGGGCGCGGCGTTCGGCGTGACATTTTGCCCGATACCCGAACCGGATCCAGAACCGCCGCCTCCACCCGAGCGTCCCTCGGCTATGGCGAAGACCGGGTCTTGATTGAAGTAGACCGGGACATCCTTCTGATCGTAGCCGTAGGCGATCGGACTCTTGGGATCCGTAAATTGCCCGCGCAGGATCGATCCGCGGGCGAACAGTTGGGCGGGATGCTCGACGCTGACGCCTCCTACCAGGCCGTAGTCGGCGACAAAAGCCGAGGTTGATCCTTCGGTGATCAGCGTGCCGCCGGCTTCCACGAACTTGGCAAGTTCGGCAAGACCTCCGGCCTCCATCCCGCCACGAATGTCGTCGCTTTGATCGAGCGCGCCGAGGTTGGGCGTCAGGCTGGATTTCTTATAGGGAATGGGATCCGGGCCGACTTTCGGGATGCCTCTCAAAAGAGATTGCGACGTCCCGGCGACGTCGGGATAAATGATCACGTCGTACTTGGCGCGCAGGTTGCCGTCGCGAAGTTTCTGATCGGCGAAATATGTGTAGGGCACTCCATAGTGGTCCAGTGCCGCACGGACCCACCCTTCATCTTGCGTGTTCTGCCAGGAATGGACGTAGCCGATACGCGGGATCTCCATCTCGTGGGTCTTGACGGCCGGAACAGAAGCCACTGCCCAAGCGGAAAGGCCATAATCCTCAAGCGACTCGCGAAGTGCGTTCACATTGCCGCTGGGGATAATGAACGTACCAGCGCGAAACTTGTGACCGTGAACCTCAAAGTCGTCTTCGGCCGCCAGCATCTTGGTCCGGGCATTTTTGAAGCGGAACGACATCAACGTGTTGTCGGTGGTGTGATCGACTATCAGAACTTCCCCGTTTCCGTCGATTTGCCGCGGAACGCGAACATCGGAGCTGATGAGAGTCATCGGCTGAGCCAGGATTGAGCGATCCTTTACCGGCGTCAGCGTGATGTTGCGCATGTATTGCATCGTCCAGCCGGTGTCGTCATAGGGACGCGGATTGGCGACCGGATAATTCTGCACGCTGAAATACATGTCGGCGAGTGTGCGGTACGGCTGGTCGGCGCGAATGATGTAGTCGCCGGCGGCAACCTCGGTGGTGCCGGCTTTGAACGCGGAGCCGGCAACTTGTACTTCAAGGCCTTGAGCGCGCAGGGCGTTGATCATATCGGCCGCATCGGCCCGGCGGCGCTGGCCAGCGGGGACGACCCATGCGTACGGTGCTTCGCTGCGGCCCTTGTCAATCGCCCGCTTATTCTTCATCCAATAGTCTTCGAGATAAAGACTGCGATCCTCGGCGACTTTGTGTAGCGCGAACAGCAGCGCCGATTCCTGTATGTTGGTGTTATTGCGCGGTCCCCACTTGATGCTGGAGAGGGGTGGATTCGCCCGATACCATTCCCGACTCGTCGTACTGTCGGGAAGGCGCAGGTCGGCAACCAGGTCGGGACCGTAGCCCTGGACTTCATAAAAGCGCCCGAAACTGTTGTGGGTGATCCCGATCCAGAAAAGATAGTTGGGGACCCAGCCGTCGTAAAAACCGTACGTGAAGACGCCAGGAACACCGCGCTTCGCCATCTCCATGACTTCGGTTTCGGCGAGCAGCCACCATTCGTTGACGGCGATCGGATCAAGGGAATTGTTGTAAGGGCCGGTGCCGGTAGATACGTAAAGGTAAGATTGAGCCTCGTGCAAATCGTGCAGCACCGTGGGATGCCAGTCGAGCACTTCTCGGGTGATGTTCTGCGTCAGCTTCAGGAGTTGGCCCATGCCGTCGCGATTGTTATCGTGGGCGACGTATTTCCCCCAATACATCAGGGGCGGACGCTGCTTCCCGGTTTTCTTACCGTAATAGTACGAGTCGACCTGCTTCTCGCGGCCGTCGGTTTCGACCACCGGCGTGATCAGCACGATCACGTTATTGCGGATCGTCTGAATGAACGGCGTTTCCTCGATCATGAGGCGATAAGCCAGCTCTATCAGCATTTCAGGCCCACCGGTCTCGGGCGAATGGATGCCGCTGGTAATCCAGTAAATAGGCTTCGCAGTGTGAATGAGCGCTTGCGCCTGTTCCTCGGTGATCTTTCTAGGATCGGTGAGCTGAGCAAGCATGCTCTTGTGGTGATCGAGATCCTTAATGGTATCTTCATCGGCGATGGCAAGTAGGACCTGGTCGCGTCCCTCTTCGGACTTGCCAATCTTCCAAAACTTAGCGCGCGGCGACGCTTGAGCGAGCGCTTCGTAGTAGCGATTGATATCTTTCGAATAAGTCAGCTCGCCAGGCGTGCCGGGGATTCGTCCGAAGAACTTCAATGGCGACGGCACCGTATCGGAGGCGGGCATGTGATCCACCAATTCGGTGGTAATGCGTGAGTCCTGCAAATAATCCTTGATGAGCTTCGTGTACGCGTCGTCGAGTTTCTGCGGCGCGGGGGTTGTCCGCGCAGGCGGCGCCGTTTCCGCGGAGGCATTCTTTAGCGCGGTTACCGAAAAGACGGCCAGAAAGAACGTGAGCGCTAAACAGAATCGCTTCATAAAACCTCTTGTTGAAAAAAGTCAATAAGTCGGAGCCGAGTCGTTGTATTAATGTCTTTGCGGCGCGGGCGCGGGCTAACCACATTTTAATCGCATGCTAACAGGCGGCGGCCGTCATTGCTGCTGCTGTATCGGGTCCCCCGCGAGAAGAAACCCGCGTCAGATCGGCGGCAGCGCCGATTGCAATCCGGCGTGCTTTACGAAAGGATCGACGTTGCGGAGATGGCGAGAAAGGAGCGACATTGCAGAGAATCCCGATGTTGAAAGATGACGCCGGCAAGGGCGGCGGCCGGCGCGAGGAGCCCAAGAACGTGCTCGGCGATCGACTTGAGGTCTGCTCCTTGAGCCCGATGACGGGCTTCTTTCGCGACGGCTGCTGCGACACCAGCCGCGAGGACGTCGGCAGCCACACCGTGTGCGCCGTCATGACCGCGGGATTTCTTGAGTATTCGAAGTCCTGCGGCAATGATCTCTCCACGCCGGTCCCGGACTTTGGCTTTGCGGGACTGAAGCCGGGTGATCGCTGGTGTCTGTGCGCACCTCGGTGGCAGGAAGCGCTGCAAGCGGGGCGCGCGCCGCGCGTGGTCTTGCGCGCTACCCATGAAGGGGCGTTGAGTTTCTGCCGGCTCGCGGACCTCAAGCGCTTAGCAGTCGACCTCGATTGACTCGGCAGCGCGGTCGCTCGGTCAACCAGTCAGAAAACGGCAGTGGAAGTTGCAAGCGCTGTTTGGAGTGCAGAAGCTGCGCCTCCCATAAACTGATCGCCGCCAGGTATATGCCTCCAGTCTCGGCCGAGGCATCGAGCGCATTTCTTTCCGCGGGCTTCAGAGCGATCTTGGCGTAAGCAATTCGCCTCCCAGAGCCCGTAGCTGCTGCCAAGGCTTAGCGTCCACACTCTGTGTGGCTTGAAATGACGGCCCATATATATTCTAGGCGCAACTCGAGCATGTGATCCGCAGCAAAGACGGTCCGCGGCGCCCCTACGCCGCAGCCGGCTCGAGTGAACGGCATTATCAAGGCACGCGAGTGACGATGCCGCCATTGGCCTAAGGTCCTAGTGTTATGTATTCAACACGACGGGTTACGCTACGTTCCAACGCTGAGGGCTTAACCTTTTGGCGTATCGCTCCCCCGGGCCGTCTTAACAGCGCCCCGGGGGAGTAATTTGCTATACAGGTCTGCGCGCGCATGACCTCTTGTCTCGCCGGGTGCTGGTTACGAACCCGCACACCGCGTCAATCGCGAGGTCGGCACGGTCGAGGGTGAATATTGCGGCGGGAGCGTTTCCTTTTCCTTCTGCGACAAGGAAGTAGCATTCATGCCTACGTTAGTCGCTGTCGTGGCGGATTTTCGCAAGGGCCTTTTTCTTGGGGCCCTGATGCTTTCGCCGCATTTGGCAGGCGCCGTTACCCCTTCGGCCAGCCCTACGACCATCCCTCCTGCAACGGAGATTGTCGACAGCCATCTTGACGTCTGGACGGTGTCCGGGGGCATGGTTTATGAGAATGGCCAGCTGACGCCTTCGGCTGGTGTCATTCTGCTTCTCTACGCTGCGGGAGTTGTCTATCAGGAGAACATTCACCACGATTGGTGGCTGTGGCGAAATGGGGTCTGGGTAGCAACTCCTGCTCCGCCCACCCCTTCGGACAGCCCTACGAGCATCCCTTCAGCGACGCAGATTGTCGACAGCCACCTTGACGTCTGGACAGTGTCCGGCGGCAAGGTTTATGAGAATGGCCAGCTGACGCCGTCGGGTGGTGTCATTCTGCTGCTCTACGCTAAGGGAATTGTTTATCAGGAGAACATTCACCACAATTGGTGGCTGTGGCGAAATGGGGTCTGGGTAGCGACTTCTGATCCTCTCGTCACCCCTTCGGCCAGCCCTACGACCATTCCTTCTTCGACGCTGATTGTCGACAGCCATCTTGACGTCTGGACAGTGTCCGGCGGCCAGGTTTATGAGAATGGCCAGCTGACGCCGTCGGGCGGTGTCATCCTGCTTCTCTACGCTAAAGGAATTGTTTATCAGGAGAACATTCACCGCAATTGGTGGCTGTGGAGCAATGGGGTTTGGGTAGCGACTCCTGCTCCGCTCGTCATGCCGAGCACTCAAGCACCGACTCAGTTGGAATTAGAACAGGCAGATGTGGATGCCGCGAACTGGCTGACATCAAATAAGGGCTACCTAGGCTATCGCTACTCTTCGCTTTCGCAACTGAACAACCAGAACGTGCATTCCTTGACACGAATATGCTCGTTCGATATTGGTGAGAAGCGGTCGTTTCCGGGGGCACCCTTGGTGTACGAGGGGGTGCTTTTCACGACTACAGCATTGGGCGTCTTTGCCATCGACGCAGCTACCTGCCAAAAGCGCTGGAGCTACGCGCACACTCCCGACGCGAACACGACCTCGCGCAGCAACAAGGGCCCCGCGATTGCCAATGGTCGACTGTTTCGCGGGACGCCGGATGGGCATCTGATCGCGCTCGACGCCGCCAACGGTGCGCTGCTGTGGGACCGCCCGCTAGTGAACGCAGCCGTCGGCGAATACCTGACTGCCGTCCCCCTCGTGTTGAATGACATGGTATTCATCGGTAAGGCGGGCGGCGAGCTGGGCATCCGCGGAGAAGTCATGGCGCTTCGCGCCACCGACGGGAGCTTAATTTGGCGTTTCTATACGATCCCGGGTCCCGGTGAGACCGGATCTGAAACGTGGGAGAGTCCGGAGAGTTTCGAGCGCGGCGGTGGCGCGACCTGGACCAGCTATAGTCTCGACGCAGCCGCGGGCTTACTCCTCTTGCCCGTAGGCAATCCGGGACCGGACTTCGCCAACCAGGTACGACCCGGCACAAATCTGTTCACCAATTCCATTGTGGCGCTCGATGCACTGACGGGCCAATTGAAATGGTGGCACCAGCTGGTCGGGGCGGATTTTCACGATTGGGATACCTCCGTGGTCGCTGCCTTCGACACCGCCGATGGTAGTCATCTGGTGGCGGGTGCCGGTAAGGATGGCTATTTGCACGTGGTTAACCGTGCGACAGGGGAGTTGCGATTCAAGGCACCGATTGTCTCACGGTACGAGAATGGTACGACCTCGATTCCGACCACCTCGTATCTTCGGTTTTGCCCCGTCGCAGCTGCTCAATGGAACGGTCCCTCGTTCAGCCCGGCTAGTGGTCTTCTCTACATGAATGGTATCGACTGGTGCGGCTCGGCGATCAAGGGACCAACACCGACCTATCAGCCGGGCAAGCCTTATCTTGGTTGGGCGACTCCGTCAGGCTACGCCAAGCTCGACCCGATCCAACAAGCATTCGGCTTGATCAGCGCATTCGAACCCGGGAACGGACGGCTGATGTGGAGTTACCGGGTGCCGACGCCGCTGGTTGCGGGATTATTCGCGACGGCCGGAAATGTCGTCATTACTGGGGACATTGTTGGGAATCTCCTGATTCTCGACGCGAAGACCGGTGCGCTCTTGTTTCGGGACAATTTGAACGCCGGCGCTCTCGACGGAGGCCTGATCACCTATGAGGTCAACGGAAAGCAGTTCATCGCCGCTGCCGCCGGCGACAACAGTTCGACGTACCAGGTTACCGGCGAGAACACAATCATCGTCCTCGGGATGAAACCATGATGTTGCGTCCAAGGGTTGGATGAGTGGACCAGCACCTAAATTGAATACCCAGGGGGTCGGATAACTCCTACGTCCCGACGGTTTGTATCTCGTCATCAAACTAAATGCATTGCGCCGTACCATCGGCTTTAGAGGGGGATCTGCAGCCAACCCTCCGATGAGGGGCACGCAAGATGATCGAACACCCACCCACCAGTATCGCGTTCCGCGGCCTTCTGATATCGGGGTGTTTGGCATTGCTTGCCGGCTGCTTGCCACCGCACGCCAAAATTCCTGAGGCTCCGGAGATACCAGCCAATCTTACGGCGACCGCCGGCAACGCTGAGGTAACCCTCACCTGGACAGCCAGCACGGACGCAACGGGCTATAACGTGAAGCGTGCGACCACCGATGGCGGGCCGTACACGCAACTCGCCCAGCTCTCTGCGCCCGCCTCGACTGGATATACCGATTCCTCTGTCACGAATGGCACGACGTACTACTACGTCGTGACGACACTCACCGCCGTAGGCGAGAGTGCGAATTCCGCGCAAGTCTCTGCAATGCCCGGGGCACCGAGCGAGTCTCCGGCAGCACCGACCAATCTCACGGCGACGCCCGGCAACGCTGTGGTAACCCTCACCTGGACAGCCAGCGCGGGCGCAACGGGCTATAACGTGAAGCGTGCGACCACCAGCGGCGGTCCGTACACGCAACTTGCCGCGCCCACTTCGAGTGGATATACCGATTCCTCAGTCGTCAACGGCGCGACATACTATTACGTCGTCTCGGCGCTCACCGCTGCAGGCGAGAGTGCGAATTCCCCGGAAGTCTCCGCAACGCCTAGCGCATCGAGCGCGTCACCGGCAGCACCGACCAATCTCACGGCGACCCCCGGCAACGCTGTCGTAACCCTTAGCTGGACAGCCAGCGCGGGCGCAACGGGCTATAACGTGAAGCGTGCGAGCACCAGCGGCGGTCCGTACACGCAACTTGCCGCGCCCACCTCGAATGGATATACCGATTCCTCGGTCACCAACGGCACAACATACTATTACGTCGTCTCGGCGACGAACTCGACCGGCGAGAGCGCGAATTCCCCGGAAGTCTCCGCAACGCCCGGGGCACCGAGCGTGGCCCCCGCAGCACCGACCAATCTCACGGCGACCGCCGGCAACGCTGTCGTAACCCTTAGCTGGACAGCCAGCGCGGGCGCAACGGGCTATAACGTGAAGCGTGCGAGCACCAGCGGCGGTCCGTACACGCAACTTGCCGCGCCCACCTCGAACGGATATACCGATTCCTCAGTCACCAATGGCACGACATACTATTACGTCGTCTCGGCGACGAACTCGACCGGCGAGAGCGCGAACTCGGCGCAAGTCTCCGCAACGCCTAGCGCACCGATCGTGGCTCCGGCAGCACCGACCAATCTCGCGGCGACGCCCGGCAACGCTGTGGTAAGCCTCAGCTGGACAGCCAGCGCGCGCGCAACGGGCTATAACGTGAAGCGTGCGACCACCAGCGGCGGTCCGTACACGCAACTCGCCCAACTCTCTGCGGCCGCCTCGACTGGATATATCGATTCCTCGGTCACCAACGGCACGACATACTATTACGTCGTCTCGGCGACCAACTCGACCGGCGAGAGCGCGAATTCCCCGGAAGTCTCCGCAACGCCTAGCGCACCGATCGTGGCTCCGGCAGCACCGACCAATCTCGCGGCGACGCCTGGCAACGCTGTGGTAAGCCTCAGCTGGACAGCCAGCGCGCGCGCAACGGGCTATAACGTGAAGCGTGCGACCACCAGCGGCGGTCCGTACACGCAACTTGCCGCGCCCACCTCGAATGGATATACCGATTCCTCGGTCATCAACGGCACGACATACTATTACGTCGTCTCGGCGACGAACTCGACCGGCGAGAGCGCGAACTCGGCGCAAGTCGTCGCGGTTCCGAATCCTCCTCCCCCAGCTTCCGGGACTTGGATCAATGTGACGCCTGCGGGCGTGGATCTCACCAATAATTTGTGCGGAAACGGCGGCACACAATCTGTTCAGGCGGATCCCTCGAATCCCTCGAATCTCTATGCAGAGTTTAACTGCCAGGGAATCTGGAAATCCACGGACTATGGCGCCACCTGGACTGGGCCCATCAATACGGGAAGCAATGCCGCTAGGGTCAGCGATTGCATTGGAGGAATTACGGTCTCACCGAGCGGCGGACCCGGTGGCGATGGCGGACCCGGTCCTCCGACTGGAGGCCCGACTATGTATCAAGGATGCATTGGAGGCAGCGGAGAAGGGTTTTGGAAGTCTGTCGATGGCGGAGTGACTTGGACTAACTATTTCGTTGCTTCCGGGCATCAGACTCGTCAGGATTACTACGCTCCTGTCGTTGATCCCTATGACGAAAACCATCTCATTATGGCTGGTCACGAACACGACTCCATTGTTGAGAGCCGTAACGGAGGTCGGAAGTGGAGCGCCGTTCCCCTTGACGCTGGAATGTTAACAAATGGTCGGACCGGCTTCGTCTTCTTCATCAATACCGGCGATGCCGCCACCACGCGTGGGACTTGGCTGTGGATCGGTGAACAAAGCGGCGGACTCAATGGCACCTGGCGGACAACAAATAGTGGTGCAACCTGGGTTCAAGTGGCTATGAACGAACACCCCCCTGGTGCTGCGCAAATTTATCAACCCGATAGCAACGGTGTTGTGTTTATGGCGGGCTCTGATTCGATCCTTGGCCAGGGTGTTTTAAGAAGCGCTGACTACGGAAAAACATGGATTCACGTGGGTTTGACCAACAATGAATCCGTTGTGATTGGTACATCAAAGGATGTCTATTCGATGTTTGGATTTCCGGCAGGCCCCGGCGTCGCCTTCGATTCGTCGTTTGAACTTGCAGCCGAACCGGGCATCGGTAATTGGGTGGCGCCAGGCACTCCTGCCGAATTGACTCAAGGTGCTGCGCAAATCAGCACCGTTAACGATGGCAATAACAATGTTCTTATCGGCGCTATGTGGAATAGCGGCCTGTGGCGATACGTCGAGCCATAATCCGAGGCTCCGTAATCTACTCAGCGCATTTTTTTAACTGGAATTCCGCGAGCTCACGAAGACGCCGCTGCAGGTAGCGGCCTTCCTCCGGTGAATACTGTTTGTTGAGTGCGCCTCGGATCTCGTGTTGCTCGGACTTGATTGCGGCGCATTCCACGTTGTCCTGCGCTTCTTCGGGAAGATCGGCGTCCGCGACGGCGCTCGAGGCGCTCCTGCTGGAGTTTCCTTGTGCGGCCGGTGATGTGGCAGCGTTGGGCGGCGACGCGGCGGTCACGGGTGCTGTCTGCGCGGCACTGGCGGTGATCTCCTGCAGCGCAGGGGCATTCACGGGAACCGTCGCTGGCTGTATCGGGTGGTCCGCAGCGGAGGCCGCGGGCGGTCTATTTTTATCCTGGACGCTGAAAAAGGCGTCCGGGGAAGCATGCCGATAGCCGCTGATGATCTTGTAAGCGAGGCCAGCAGCCCCGCCCAACAGCAGCGCTGCTCCCAAAATCGGCCCAGACCAATCGCGCATCGAAGCCAGTTTCATATTGGATTCTGGTTAGCCAAGATGCCAGGCGCCGCAGGCTCGAACCCCAGCTGCCGTTTCCCCATCATCGATTCCCTCCGACGATCAATCAATACAAACCGCGTGTCGGTTCTTGCTGCATGTCCTACCGGGCACATAGGTAACACTTTTTCCGAGCACAGGGGTAACACTTTTTGGCGCGGGAGACGCGAAATGCCTTGGAAGGAGTTATCCAAGATGGACGAGCGGATGCGTTTTGTAGCTCGGTTGAAAGAGGAAGAGAAGATGGCGGTACTGTGCCGAGAGATTATCCGGACTCATCATCTGGATAGGACGATTGCTATATGATGAAGAACCAAAGCGGATGCCTTGCGGGTCGCGGAAAAAAGGCCATTCGACCGAACCCCGGTGGAGGATCCGCTTCGCCGCCCGCCAAGCTCCCTGCGAGTACCGAAAATCCTAAACCCGACGGTGGGAACCCCGGATGTATACTTATACAGGCATCTTGGTGACAGACAATCGGGCAAGGCAATGAAGACGGGCAGAAACTCTCCTTGCCCTTGCGGTAGCGGCAAGAAATTTAAAAATTGCTGCGGCGCTACCCGCGAAACATTGACTAAGGATCCGCCGGGTTCTGAACTGGACTACCTTGTACAAGCGATGGGCAGGCACGCGCACCTCAGTGTGGAGACGCGGGCACGTGAGCTCCTGCAACTGTATCCTGGGTCTGGAACCCTTTGGAAATTTTTGGGCATTGCTCTTGCGATGCAGGACAAAGCAGCCTTAGAGTCGCTGGAAATGGCGGCGCGATTGTTGCCCGAGGATGCCGATGCCCATTTCAATTACGGACATGCACTGCGTGGGCAGCGCAGGCTGGAGGAGGCGCGCGTTAGCTACGCGCGCGCGGTCGAGTTGGGGCCTGAGTTCGGGCTTGCGCACATTCATTTGGGATCTACTCAGAAGGAGCTGGGCCACCTCGAAGCGGCCGTCCGTAGCTATAGCCGCGGCTTGAATTTCGTGCCGCGGAGCGCGGCAGCGCATAGCAACTTGGGTGGAGCTTTGCATGAGTTAGGGCGACTGCATCAGGCGGTCGAGAGCTATTCAAAAGCTCTCGACATAGATCCCCTCCTCGCTGAGACCCACGGCAATCTTGGTGCCGCTTTGCTTGTCCTGGGCCAGGCCGAAAAAGCCGCGACAAGCCTTGAGCGAGCGTTGACTCTCGATCCCAATTTCGCGCTCGCTCATTTGAACTTTGGCAATGCGTTACAGCAACTTGGGCGTGTGAGTGAGGCGGCGGCGAGCTATCGTCGGTGTATTCGCATCGAGCCACAGCTCGCAGCGGCTTACACTAACTTAGGTAATGCTCAGCGCGAGCTGGGGCAGTCTGACGATGCATTGGCGAGCCACCGACAAGCGTTGGCGATCAATCCATCTCTTGCCGTGGCGCACCGTAATCTGGCAACCACGTTGCAGGAACTCGGACAGATCAATGAGGCTGAATCCAGCCTTCGCCGTGCTCTGGAGCTGAATCCGCAGGCTGCAGAGGTGCACAACAATCTTGCGGTCATTCTGCGCTCGCAAAACCGAACGGTTGAGGCCGAAGCTTTCTGCCTAAAGGCGTTGGAAATAGATCCCGACCTGACCTCCGGGCTGGCTTTGCTCGCGGAATTTGAGGCGGATAAGGGGCGCTTCCACGAGGCAGGCGCGTTGTACAAGCGCGCCACATCCATTGATCCGAACTGCGCACAGGCTTGGGCTGGTTTGGCCGGATTGCGCAAAATGACTCCGGACGACGCGCCATGGCTGAAAGAGGCCCAGAGAGTCGTGGGCACCCGGCTGCCGTTGCGCCAGGAAATCCAACTACGCTATGCGATCGGAAAATATTTCGATGATCTGCGCGACTACCCAGCGGCCTTCGCCAACTTTCAACGCGCCAATGAGTCGACGAAGCAAATCACACCTCGATACGACGCACTGAAATGGGAAAAACAACTTAAAGTCACGGCAGATTTTTATGAAATACGGCGGATCGCCGAAGCGCGGCCCGGCGCAGAGGTTTCAGCGCGCCCGGTATTCATCGTCGGAATGCCACGGTCGGGCACCTCTCTGGCGGAGCAAATTCTTGCCTCGCTCCCTTCGGTGTACGGCGGTGGGGAGCTACTTTTTTGGACCATCGCCGCCGCGGCCTACGATTCATCCGAGGCCGATACGAATAAACGCGCGGCCATGCGGCGCGAATTGGCGAGCAGTTACCTTGATCTTCTTGAAGGCTTGTCGAGCGACGCTCAACGCGTCACTGACAAGATGCCGGCCAATTTTTTAGTTTTGGGGCTTATTCATTCAATATTTCCCAATTCACGCATCATTTATATGCGCCGCAATCCCGTCGACACATGCCTGTCCATTTATTTTCAGAATTTTGGGGTAAGCCATTCGTATGCGAATGACCTGAAAGATTTAACGCACTTCTATGCGCAGCACACCCGGCTCATGGGGCATTGGATGTCTGTGCTGCCGAAACACGCCATTTTGGAAGTGCCGTACGAGGGATTGATCGATAATCAGGAATTGTGGAGCCGCAAGATGCTCGAGTTCATTGGTTTACCGTGGGATCCTCGGTGTCTCGAATTTAATGAGACTAAGCGTGTGGTTGCCACGCGCAGCCGTTGGCAGGTGCGGCAAAAAATTGACAAATCATCCGTCGAGCGCTGGCGGAATTATGAAAGCTTCGTGGGCCCGCTGCGCACGTTGCTGGAGCAAGATCACCCTGCCGCTTGAGTCTTCCGCAACCGCGTAGCTCGCAGGTCTTATCCATGGATTACCCAATTTAGAATCGTGTGTAGCGTGTTCACGCCGCCTGCAGCGGCGTCTCTGGGCGGTGTTCGGGGAGGGGCGAAGTGGAGCACTCCGAGAATCTTTGGGGCGGTGCGAATTTTGGACAGCCGAAATCGCACGTGACATTCGGGTGTTGAACTCACACCTAAGTTGACACCTGGCTGCCAAATAGCCCGACACCTAATCGCCATCAGGGCTAAAAATATGCTT
>CAWIKK010000001.1:0-2512891 GCA_963836805.1 uncultured Gammaproteobacteria bacterium | reverse complement strand
AAAAAATTCTAGCAACCTCTCCAGGTACCCACTGCTTGTCGGTTTCCATTCGAACCCCCGACAGACAAAAAGATGGGTTCGACAACTTCGCCGCCAGGCGAAGTTGAACGCCGGCGTCTTCGACGGCGGCCCCGGAGGGGCGAGGCGCGCAGCGCCGAGTAATCCCTCAGCCGGCACCAGACCCCTCATTCCAAGGCCTTCCGGGAACATCCAGGAACGACGGTCAAACAAGCAGTAAAAGCTGTAATTTGCCGAGTTTTTGGCGAATTTCGACGTCCAATAATGTCCGCATAGACAGCTTGACAGCAGCTGCCTAAACGGGGTAACTATCGGGGTAACTCACCTTTATCAAAATGAGTTACCCCGAATGGCTATTAACAAACTGACTCATCCGGTACTACGTGCCGCCAAACCGCACGAGAAACCCTACAAATTGGGCGACGGCGGTGGTCTGTACCTGCTGGTTAACCCGAACGGCGCGCATTCTGGTGGCGTCTTAAGTACCAATTTGAAGGTCGCGAAAAGCTTCTGTCATTGGGCGTCTATCCGCACGTGTCGTTGCAGCAAGCGCGCGCCCTGCGTGACGAGGCGAAGAAGGCCGTTGCCAGCAAGATTAATCCGAGCGCGAAACGGCAGGCCGAAAAATTCTCTACGGCGAATACCTTTGAAGCGGTGGGTCGGGAATGGCTCTCTCTTCAAGAGAACAAGTTGGCGCCCGCTACGTATGCCAAGGCGGCATGGACTCTGGAAACCTTGCTGTATCCCTATGTCGGCTCGCGTCCAATCGCCAAGCTGAGCGCGAGTGACGTACTCAAGGTACTCAAACGCATCGAAGAGCGAGGATTTCACGAAACTGCGCATCGCGCGCGCCAGCGTTGTTCCCAAGTATTCCGATACGCCGTGCAAACCGAGCGTGCTGCACATGACGTAACTGCGGACCTTCGGGGCGCCCTCGCCCCAGTCGTATCTAAACATCACGCTGCCATCACTGAACCCGCTCGCATCGGCGAGCTGCTCCGAGCCATCGACGGTTATACAGGCCACCTCGTCACCGCCTTTGCCTTGAAGCTGGCACCCCTGCTATTCGTTCGCCCTGGTGAGTTGCGTCACGCGGAGTGGATCGAATTTGACTCGGAAGGCCAGGAGCCTCAGTGGCGAATTCCGGCCGAGAAAATGAAAATGGGCGAGCAACACGTCGTGCCACTTTCGAAACAGGCGCTAGCGCTTCTATATGAACTCCAGCCGCGGACGGGGAGCGGGCGCTATTTGTTCCCTTCCATTCTCAGCCGATCAAGGCCGATGAGTGACAACACGGTCAACGCCGCGCTGCGCCGGCTCGGCTACACGAACGAAGAGATGACCGGCCACGGATTCCGTTCGCTGGCTTCGACATGCCTCAATGAACAGGGCTATCACCCGGACCTGATTGAACTACAGCTTGCTCATGCCGAAAGGAACCGGGTTCGAGCCGCATACAACAAGGCTCAACGCCTTCCCGAGCGTCGCAAGATGATGCAGGCATGGGCTGATTACCTGGATAGTCTGCGCGCCAACGCGAATGTTGTCCCTTTTCGTCGTGCGGGATAGCAAATGCAGGGTTGGCATGATCCGCCGGAGAAAATTGGCCGGCAGTGGGGGTCTACATGTTCGTAGTGTTGGCCTGCTCTCCTAGATTGCCGTGGGCACACAGGAGGACGATACTCGACGTGGAACAGGGAGGTTGATGAAATGAAAGACTCTACGCGAGCGAGAGTCGGTGCCGCAGTCGGTGCCGCAGTAACCAAAAGGAATATCAGCAGCGTCTTCGATTACAGCGCGGGCGCCCATCGCATGACGTCGGTGAAGGTGACTGACGCCCGCGTGACGGCCAGGTTTGCAAAAATTCCTCGCCGGACGCGAAGCCGCGCGTGACGTATCCGAAAAGCCGCAATTGCAAAATTAGCGCCTTTCTAACCGAATCTGTGTCATCAACCACTGCGATCATGTAGACGATTTGTCCGGTTATCGACACAAATTCCAAGGGCCGCGAAGCGCTGGTCCAATTTGGCGTACTGCTCATTGGTTGGACTGTAGGCATCCCAATACGCGTCGAGGTCCGGGTGATTGACCCCATCCCTGAAAAATGGGCGAGGGGTTGCCGAGTACTGCTGATCTCGTCGAAATTGCACCCGATCTCGCCCTCGCCCGGCACGAGTCAATTAGCATTGGCACCGATGTCGCCACTTGAAATCGATCGTGCCTTCGCGCGGACGGGGTCCGACGCATATGACTTTACCGCCTGAGAATACGCGTCAGCCACCGCTGCTACACCGACTCACCGCCTATTGCGAGTTCGGCAACTCCGCTGCCCGTACAGACCTCAGTGGCACTGGTTTTCCTGCGTGCAACGAGCGTTACGTCGGCGATGCCAATCCCCTCCTTGTATCCATGGACTGAAGCACCGATCGGTCAGAACTCCTGTGCCGTCAACCATTGATCGTATCCCGCGTAAGAGCCGCCCGACATCGAGATCTTGCCATTGCAGTAGGGTTGTTTCGCGAGCCACTCAACGACATCGTAACCATTCAAAGCCATCTACTGTCAAAGTTTACAATTCGCCAACGACAGCATCGCGTGCATGAGTACTAGGGCCCGAGTTTCTATAAATATTGGCGCGCTACCTCAAGGCAGCGTCATTCGCAGTTGATCGAACAGGAAACCTGTAGATATCGGCCGACTGGTTAAGATACCTCATCGAAGAGAGGGGAGACTTGCTGTGCATCGACACTGCCATGGTATGGAGCTATGGTATGGACTGAGGTGGCATTGGACCGCCGATTTGTATCCGCGATGTTTCGGGAACAGTGGACTTGTGTGTGTCTCTTTGTCCGGACGCCGAATTGATACATTGAGATACAAATAGTTTGCCCAAGGCTTCAATGGCGAATGTCGAAGAAACCTATGCAGCGCCCTGACCACATACTCATTGTCGATGATGACAAAGACATTCGAGAACTCCTGGATGCGTATTTGCAGAAGCACGGCTTCAATTCGCCGCGGCTTCACACCGCGTTCGATATCGAGTGCGAGCTGTCGGCGCAGAAACAGATTCTCAGCATTGATTGACCGCGTCGATCGAAACGCGAGTGTCCACCCTGTGACCCATGTCGGCGGCCAGCTGAATCGCGAACTGTACGAACCTTAGCATCGCCTAAACATGTCACACTGCTCGCGATTGACTTCAAGACGCCCGCCTCGAATAATCGCAGAGCACAGCGGTGAGATGGGCTTCGTCAACGCTTTGCTTGAGTCTGACGAAATTATTTTGTGCGGCGAAATCAAACGGCATGGGCGCCTGACTGCGATGGCCGATAACAAGATAAAAAGACTGTTGCTACGTGTCAGTTCGCTCACGATATACTCCTGCGTATGAGCAAGGCACAACCTGACTGGCTGCCCGAAGTGCGCAAGTTCTGCCACAACGCCGGAATCGAAATCTCTGGGCGGGGACCGGATACGTTAGTCGTACAAGCGAAGACGCCAGAGCGTGCAAGGCAGATATCATCTCAACTTCAGTCGTTCGGTTTCGCGCCAGTCGAAAGCGAAGATGACACTGAGGCTGGGACGCTGCTTCTGTCAAGAAATCCAGTGGCCACTCGTGCAAAAGAAGCCGAAAGCCGAGCTTCCGCCGATCTTTCGCGCAGGCCGCTGTTCGAGCGCGTGGTGCCAGCACTCGAGGCGATGTTCTGCATTTGGCTCTTCTGGTTTAGCTCCAGGCAACCGTTGCAGAAGTCTTGGCCGTACGCTGCTTGTGCATCAATCGCTTTGATTGTCTTCCTGTGGGACGTCGGCCGTACTTGGGGATGGAAGCTCCAGATGACCCCAGGGGAACTGCGAGTCCGGCGCTACTTTCGATGGAACGTGATTCCCTGGGCGCAAATTCGCGCGGTCGAAGTGAGCTCGGTCCGGAGCCGCGGCAGCGTCCTAGAAGCCGTAACTTTGAAGCTCGCCTCAAACGCCACCCTGCGTCTCGGCGTGTTTGGTTATGTGGGTGCTCGTGCTCTGCGCGATCGCATTCGAGAGGAACTCGCACAACAACGATTAACAACCGAAACGGAAATTGAGCGCTAGCAAATGCGTGGTTGCGCAACGCTAGGAACATGAACAGCGATAGGTCAATCAAGAGCAGGCTGGAAGGACGCTGCGGATCCTCGCGTGTAGATAGCGAATTGTGCCGAGCTGCGGCGAACGTCAATTCCCAAAAAGGCGAAAGACGATCATCAAGCCAACGGCTTCCTCGAGCCATGGGATTGACCTGCACATCCAGGGCTCATTGCTCAGCTCGTGGGGTTTCTCACGCGGTTTTGCGTTTTTGACGGCCCTTTCAGTCAATGACATTTTTGGGGTATCGCTTCCGGAGTTTCTGGAAATTCCCCCAATAATGATCTGCTTTACGTCGAATAGCCCGCCTCCCGTTGGTGACGAATGGCGAGCACTAAAACAACGTCTTGCCTTTGCTCATAGCTATATAGCGCCACATAGCCACTCTTGCCATACGAGATCAAGAGTTCCCTCAGTCCCTCTTCACACGATCGGCCGACAAAAGGATGTCGCTCAAGAATCTCAATTCCGTCGCGAATTACTTCGACCGCTGTGACAGCCGCCTGTGGCGCATCCTTGATGAGAAAATCGGCCAGTCGCTCCAGGTCGGCAAACGCGTGTCGAGAGTAGACTACTTCCGCCACTTGCGCACTTTCGGTCGCTTCGCCCGATCGCCGCGAACACGAGCAGCCAAATAACGATGCACATCCGCTGAGGCGTAACCCTCGCCGCTAGTGAGCGCCTCGGAACGTGCTGCCACCGCATCGGCGACAAACGCTCGTCGCTGTTCGTCCAGTCGAGTCTGATGCTCAATCGCCTCCAGCATAAATGCGTGGGGCGATTTATCAGCCGCTTTGGCTGCCGCTACGACGCGTCGTTTGAGGTCTGCGGCAATTTTGAGTGTTGTCGCTACAGGGCTAGTCATAGTTACTCCCAACAATAGGTATTACTAAGGTAACACCCTCGGGATCATTGTTCAACGAGTCGGCGACATCCATCGCAATGCTCGAGTTGGGGCGCCCAATTGCGGTATTAGCGGTCTTCAGCTGCGATGTAACCCACGTTCACGGAAAAACCCGGAATGCAGCGCTTCCTCAAATTTCTGTGGGTTGCGTCCACGGGCGTCCAACGACGTGGAATAATTTCTTGTGTTCGTGCGGGGTAACTTTTCGGGGTAACTCGTCTCATCTTATCTTAATAATCGCTTGCGAATCAGATTGTTATGGAGGCTTTTCCAGATAATCAGCGATCCTGCCCGCTCCAAAGTGATAGCGCTGCCTCAGATAAAGGATTTTCGAGATGACCTCACGCGGGAGTCGCTCCCGGGAAATGGTGCGGAGCTCGTGGCCGATCGCACAGTCCAGCATCTCCTTGGGCTTCGTATCGGGCCCTCCACTTGTAGAAGGACTTGCGTGATAGGCCAAAATGACGGCAGGCCTGGGCTACGTTCCGCGGCGCAGCTCCAGCCTCCCGCAACACCTTCAGCCGCCAAGCAATTACGCGGTTCTGTTCGGTCTTTGTCATAGGCTCTCCTCCTCAATGGGAAGTTAAGCCAGAATGTCACCTAAGTCTTGGGACTTCACATTACCTATGTGTCCGGTAGGACCCGCCTAAAACAGCGATTTTTGGCCCCCAGTACCCCCCCCCCCCTTAGACCCCCTCCGGTCCCCACTGACGTGCCGGGTTTCGTCGGACCATTTTTCCCTTAAGAAATGGCTGTCGCTGGTCTGATTATTGATATCGTCCGTTTAAAGTCCGCCGGTGTCAGTTGCTCAAGACTCGAGTGAGGTCGAACCTCGTTGAATTGACGCCGGAACTCTTCGATCAGGATCTTCGCATCGATACGATTCTTAAACCATTGCATCGAGAGACATTCATCGCGAATCTTGCCGTTGAAAGATTCATTCGATCCATTCTGCCAAGGTTTCCCGGGATCGATGCACGCCGTATTGATATTCGATTGGCTGAGCCAGCGCAATACTGCCCGTGAGACAAATTCTGAGCCGTTATCAGACCTCAGGTACGCAGGCGCCCCGTGCACGCTGACTAATTTGCTCAAGACTTCGATGACACGGTTGGAACGAATGCTTCCCGCCACATCAATCGCCAGACATTCGCGGGTAAACTCATCGATCACGGTTAAACATTTCAGTTGTTGACCATTAGCGCAGGCATCGAAGACAAAGTCGTACGCCCACACGTGGTTGGCTCGAAAAGCCGGTAATGGGCGCGGCCGGCCACTCGCTACCCGTCGCCGAGGGCGCTTTCTAGGCACTTGGAGCCCCGCAACTCGCCAGATTCGATGCACGCCATCTTTGCTCATCACCTGGCCCTCGCGTTCCAGGAAAACTTGAATGCGCCGGTAGCCGTAGCGCGGATATTGCGCGGCGAGCTCGTGCATCGCTTTGAGCACCGGCGCATCCTTCACGGCAACTTTCGATTCATAGCCCAGTGTTGAGCGCGACACCGCCAACAGCGCGCAAGCTCGTCGTATCGATCGCCCACGTTGACAGACGTAGGCCACCTGCTGGCGACGAACCGGCGCGCTCACCATTTTTTTGCGGCCACTTCCTTCAAAATCTCAATGTCGAGGTCCCGCTCTGCCACCAATTTCTTCAGCCGGCCATTTTCCAGCTCGAGCTGCCGCAGTCGCTTCACGTCCACCGCCTCCAGGGCGCCAAATCGCTTGCGCCAGGCGTAAATCGTCACCTCGCTCACTCCGTGCTTCTTGGCCACCTCGGCCACCGGCGCTTTGTCCGCCTCGCGCAGGATCTTTACCATCTGCTCTTCTGTAAATCGGGTCTTCTTCATGGCTCCTCCGTGCCCTTGGAGCCATTCTCTTAAGTTTTAACTGGTCCGGCAAATGCCACGCACGTCAGCATTTCGCAGAGTTTCATCCGCGAGAAATGGGATTGTGATACGCCCGAGGGTACTGCTGCGGCGGATGCCCATCGCTGGCGAGAATGCGCAGGAGTAACTAGTCACTCTGGTCCGCAGATTACGCTTTTAAAGGTGGTCTACTTTTACTTCGGCGTTGACATCCGTGTGAAATTGCATTCGGGCCTCGCAGCCATCTGCTTTTAGGAGTGCGAGTAAGTTAGAGATCATCCGGCTTTTTATGCGTCCAATCATCTCGTAAGGACTATTCAGCCCCTCGAACGCGTCCCGCAATTCAAGCATAACCTCTTTAGTGGTACAGAAGTACCCAATAAGCTGCCAAGCCGTGGCGCCCGGCATTCTCATTTCTAGGCTAACGTGCACGCGCCGTACCATAGGCAGCGGAGGGAGGACCGAGAATCAGGGAATTCAGTCATCTCAGACAAGTAGAAAGCATTGTGATGGGTGCGAATCGGGGCTGAATATTGACAAGGGATTTCGAGCATCGTGCATGCTGAAAAGCCTCGACCGATACGACTTCTCGGTAATAGCGTTGGATGGTGATCTTGCCGAGAGACGACCCCCCGATGGCGCACGCGAACTACGTGGTAGCGCCGAGGACGGCGCCCACCGCCATCGATCTGCAAATATTAGCGCGCGCTCTTTGAACAAGCATAACAATTTCATTTTAAAACGATTTCACGAATCAATTCGGTCCCAGCACTTTTCTGTATCCAGTCCGTTCCACTCTTTTCTTGTTCTGAAACTCGGTGCTACCGATGAGCTTTCTGGCTACATATTCTGCCTCGATGCCTTTATCGCCCATGTCCCCACCATAAGCGGCCATGTTTTTAAAAGTGAGATACAAAAATACATTGGGCTGATCCGGTGATTTTGGACTGGCCTGGAAGGCTTTGTAGTCGATGAGCAGACCCACTTTCTTCATGGCTTCCATGGTCGGTTTCCATGTCGAATTTAGCCAATCGATGTACTCGGGGAAATGCCCGTACTCAACTTGTAGGTAGTTCACCTCAGTGACCGGGCCGTCGGTATATTGGCGGTCATTCTGGGCAAGTGCATTCCGGGTAAGGGTATCCTGGGCACGTGTATCCTGGGCGCGTACAGTAAGAGAAACTGAGGAAGCGGCGAGACACATGCATAAGATAATAGTCTTGGTCATTTGCTCTTCACCTGTTGTGGTGTATGGAACTTTTGAAATCCAGCGCCGTTTGTGCCTGGAGGGAGATCCTTAGCATGCACATTTACCGCTTAGGCTTTCTGAATATCAAGATGAATTGATCTGTCTTGCCGCGAATCGCCGGGTCGCGCACGCTGGCGGTTCGAGGATCGCCGGCATTGCGAAGCGAGTCACTCTCGCCATCGAGCCTGAAGCCCGCGGCTTCAACTTCCGACTTGACCGAGGCCTCATCGATCCGATGCAGCGTGTTGGTGTCGCGCAATCCGGAGCCGGCTGCCGCAGCGTGGTCGATGACGACGTAGCGTCCACCTGGCTTCAATGCTGCAAAGACAGCCTTGTTGATTTTTGCAAGGTCGGCCGGGGCGAAGAACGGATCATGAAGGTCATGATAATTCAACGAAATCCAGACCAGGTCCAAAGGCTCTGGTGCTGCGAAGTCGTTGACTGGCCCAGCGATGACCGAAACGTTCTTAAATTGTGGATATGGCGTCGATCCGTTCGCAGGTAGCGGTTGCTTGAGGAAATTGGCGAATTCCGACGGAATGAAGGCGTAGACGTGACCCTGCGGTCCAACCGCGCTCGAGAGTATGCGGGAGAAATAACCCTTACCGGGAATGAAGTCGGCAATCTTCTCGCCGTTTTTGATGCCAACGAACGTCAGAACTTCCGCGGGTTTGCGATTGTCGTCTCTTTGCCGATCCTCATCCGGGCGATCCTGATTCGCGACCGCATTTGCAATATTGGGCGGAACGGCATTGTGTGCCGAAGTTGTGGCGGATCCGAAAATGACCAATGCCGCGGCAATCGGAAACAACGATTTCATTTTTCGTCCCTCATCGATGAGTTTTGAAGACTTCAGGGCGTAAGCATTGAGTAGCAAGCTCTCCAGCAAAGCCTTGTGAATGGCTTTCATATTCCTAAAGACTCTCCGGAGAACCTGGGGTAAGACACGACCGTAAGCTTCGATCGTGTGACTCCTATTAGTACTGGTCTCCACGCCTTTGTTACTTCTCATTGGAACTCCCGATGCGGATTTATGTACGCTCCACTCTCTGTCTGCACTTTCGATTCCTGTAGTTTCGGCAGCGGCCATCGTGACGTACGACGCAAGATCGCCATCAGACCATCACACTCGATAGTCGCCAGTGCCACGAAGATCGCCACCACGCCACTGCAGACTCGCAAGCTGATCGATTCGTTGAGTACCGTCCAGCCGCTGAACACCGCCACCAACGGTGTGACGTAGGCAATCGACGAGAGCGTACTGGCGCGCATTGTCCTTAATAACGAGTAGTACATGACGAATGCCGCGGCGGAACCCGCAAGTCCAAGATACAGCACGGCCAGGGTTGCACCCAGTGAGTAGTGGATGTTGCGCCACTCGCCAGTGATCACGGAAATGATTCCTAAACTCAGCGTTCCCCATAACATCTGATGAAGAGTGAGCGGGACAGCGCCGAGGAGCATGAGGTGCCGCTTCGCGATCACAATATTGAATGCAGCCGCCATCGCCGCAACGACAATCGCAACAGCGGCCAGAGTCACTTTGACGCTGAAGCCAGTTGCCACCAGCGGATCGAGGAACACGGCGACGACGCCGAGAAGTCCAACAACAATTCCAGCGAGCTGCCGATAGCGAAATCTCTCAGTCCTAAACGCGAAAGCGGACCCCAACGTCGTTGCAAGGGGCACCACCGCAAACAGAATTGCAGTCACACCGGCGTTAAGATATTGCCCGCTCCAGTAGATCAACCCGTAGCCGATGACGTACAGCAACATGGACGTAACGATGACCCATCGCAGCGTTCTGCGGGGTAGAGCGAGCGGAGCACGCATCACGCGCGCATACAGTGCCAGCATTACAATGGCTATGGCGAAACGAAGCGTCGCGCCAACAAACGGCGGATACCCCTCGAGCGACAGCTTGATGGCTGTCCATGTCGTCCCCCAAATGAGCGCCACCAGCAGGAGGGTAAGATAACTCATCGAAGAGAGGGGAGACTTGCTGTGCATCGACACTACCATGGTATGGAGCTATGGTATGGACTGAGGTGGCATTGGACCGCCGATTTGTATCCGCCATGTTTCGGAAACAGTGGACTTGTGTGTGTCTCTTTGTCCGGACGCCGAATTGATACATTGAGATACAAATAGTTTTCCCAATGCTTCAATGGCGAATGTCGAAGGAACCTATGCAGCGCCCTGACCACATACTCATTGTCGATGATGACAAAGACATTCGAGAACTCCTGGATGCGTATTTGCAGAAGCACGGCTTCAAAGTCACTGCGGTCGCCAACGGTCGGCGCATGGATGCGGCGATCGAGACAAACTCAATCGATCTGATCGTCCTCGACCTAATGCTGCCCGGCGAGGATGGGCTTACACTGTGCCGCGACCTGCGAACCGGCAAGGCGAAATCGGTTCCGATCCTGATGCTGACTGCCCGCAATGAGGAGGCGGATCGGGTCGTTGGCCTCGAAATGGGAGCGGACGACTACCTGACTAAACCGTTTGCAGCGCGCGAACTGATGGCACGCATTCGGGCGGTGCTACGACGAACCCGGATGCTTCCTCCCAACATGCGCATTGCGGAGGGGGCGCCAAAGATTGGATTTGGCGAATGGGTTCTGAGCGTCTCCGCCCGTCATCTGCTCGACGCGGAAGGTACTGTCGTGTCCTTGAGTGGTGGCGAATACCGTCTGCTGCGCGTATTCCTAGATCATCCGCAGCGCGTGCTAAGCCGCGATCAGCTGTTGAACCTGACGCAGGGTCGCGATACTGATCCGCTCGACCGCTCTATCGATCTTTTGGTGAGCCGCCTGCGACAGCGATTGAAGGATGGCGCGCGCGAATCGCGCTACATTAAAACGGTACGCAATGAAGGTTACGTGCTCGCGCAGAAGGTCCGAGTACTTTCGGAGTAGAGGAATGCTGAATCACTTGCGCTTTCCGCCGCGCACACTATCCGCCAGGTTGATGATGATTCTGCTCGCGGGCCTGCTGCTGGCGCACCTACTGTCGTTCTGGCTGGTGTTTTACGAGCGCACCGAGTCTTCGCGCGGCATGATGATGCGTTTCGCATCACTGGATATTGGCAGCTCGGTCGCGATACTGGATCGCCTGCCGGCAGCGGAGCGGCCTCAGTGGTTGGGCAGGTTGTCGCGCCGGTCCTACAGATATCGCTTGGAGGCGATTGCTGATGGCGTACCGCTGGATGCTCGCGCGGTGCGGGCCCGTGTCGGCCCGATCGTCGATGAGTTGGGGCCCGGCTATAGGCCGTCAACGCTTAGCACGGCGACAGGTCACCTGATACTTCAACTGCATCTTCACGACGGCGCGCCGTTGGCGGTCGATCTATCATTCTCCTCCCCTCCACTTCCAGTGTGGTTATTGCCGTTGTTCGCTGTTCAATTCGGTGCGCTGGTTGCTATCTCCTGGTTGGCCGTTCGCCAAGCCACGCGGCCGCTCGCGCAGCTGGCTAGAGCGGCTGATGCGCTTGGGCGCGACGCAAGAGGTGTTTCTCTGGCTGAGGATGGACCCCTTGAGGTTGCACGCGCCGCTATCGCGTTCAACGCCATGCAGCGTCGGATCAACGACTACCTGAGCGAGCGGATGCAACTGCTCGCGGCGATATCACATGACTTGAAAACGCCCATTACGCGGATGCGATTGCGTGCAGACTTGATGGACGATGTGCCGTTGCGAGAAAAGTTGCTGGGCGACCTGGAGGTCATGCAATTGCTGGTGGAGGAGGGTATCGCATACGCGCGCGATGGCCAGGGCGTCACCGAAGCTCCGTGTGTGACCGACATGAACGCGTTGCTCGATAGCGTCGTTTGTGACTACAGCGACGCTGGAAAAACCGTACGCTTGAGCGGTTACTGCGAAAGGCCCCTGCTCACACGGCCGCGAACGCTGCGCCGAATCATCAGCAATCTGCTGGACAATGCGCTGAAGTTCGGCAAAGATCCGGAGCTAGTATTTCTCTCGGAAAGCGAAGAGCGCGTTGCCATCGTCGTGCATGATGCGGGCCCTGGTATTCCTGAGGATCAAATGAATGATGTGCTGCGGCCCTTCTATCGCATCGAAGGCTCGCGTAATCGCGAAACAGGCGGGACCGGGTTGGGCTTGGCAATTGCAAAGCAGCTTACGCAACAGCTCCATGGGACTTTGAGCATGCGAAATCGCGACAGCGGGGGTCTTGAAGTTCGAGTGTCATTGCCGCGAAAGATGGAATCTTAGTACTTGAATGGAGCAGTGTCGTTTCGTTTTCAAAGTGAGACCTTTCGCCCTTTATGATGAGACTTTTTCCCCGGCCGTCTCACACGAGTGCCGGAAATAGCTTCCTCATCCGATGGCAGCGAAAACAATCGCTTGTCACGTCTTGGCGTACGTGATGATCCGAATCTTGAGGCAACCCCCAGTCGGGCGCGACGACAGATTGCTAAATCAGAATCCAGACCGGGGGAAACAAACGGAAAGAAGAGCGAGATGCGTGCCAGAGCCCCGCGGCGCATCCTTTGCCACAATCGGGATCTCGGGGTAGGGAATGTCGGGAGAAGCGCGCGAATTTGGAGAGGGGCAGACACCGTGCAACCCGCCGGCTCAAGTTCAGGCCCCGCCGAATGCAACGCACGGCGAGCGCCAGAGTCTCTATGGCCAGACAATATCGAAGTGACTTCATTACTGAGTCCTGCTCTTAGGGAGATCCAGATCGTGAAATCAAACTGGTTGTTGCTGGGATTTGCGTGTGCTCTGGTTGCGGCGCCGGCGGTGGCCTCACCAGAAGTCGACGCCGTGTACCCTTCAGCGCACGCTCTCTATCTCGAGTTGCATCAGCACCCGGAGCTTTCGGGCCATGAAATTCAAACGGCGGTGAAACTGGCTGCTCAACCGCGCGCGCTCGGATACGACGTTACGGAGCATATCGGCGGCACGGGCATCGTCGCAATCCTCCGCAGCGGACCGGGGCGTACCACCGCGTCAGAGGACTTCTCGGCCTTCTTTGAGCAAGGCATTCCGGGCTTTTATCTTAGCTTGGGCGGCGCAGATTCTCAGAAATTGGCTTTGGCCCAGGCCTCAGGCACCCACCTGCCCTCGAACCACTCGCCACTGTTTGCACCCGATGTGGATCCGGCGCTGCACACGGCGATCACCGCGGAAGTGGGCATGCTGCGCGATCTGCTGAAGGCTGAAGGAAACGTGCCGCTGACGCGTAGCACTGGCGGCGAGTCACACGGCAGAGTTCAATAGTTAATCGCACCGGCCGCTCCTCGGGACCCCTTTGCGACGTTCGCGAATGGCTTTGCGGCATTGGATACTGAGCCCCGATCGCGCCTCTCTCCGTGGACGAGCGATTTTGGCATCCTGAGAGCGGAGAGTCCCCATCGGCAACAACGGGTCCATGAAGAGCCAGTGAGCATGTTACGGATTATTTTCCGTAGTGCTTCTCCACGATCTTGAACGTCGAAGAGTCGAGGGGCGTCGCCTCCGATAATCACAGGAAATTCGCGTGACCCTCTAGGGTTAGTCCAAACGACGTACCGTGTACCGCCAGTTGCAACTTTCAAGTTGAAGTTATCAATATTCGACATGTAATCGGTGAATTTTGAACCGCCCCGGTTTCTCCGGAGACTTTTTGCTGAGAGTCACGCCACCATTGCCAGTGACTCTTGGTGATGATAATACGCTTGCTCGTACCGTGTTCAACCTTCTGGTTCAGCACTTTCGGCAAAACCGCCGCACATGGTTTTCGTGAGTGGGCGTGTCAGCAACTCCAGCGATCAACATGACAATGAAGGCATATTTCAGATTGCGCTCCAGCGCCCGGGAGTATGGTGCGCCGAAAGATGCCTGTCACGCGCGCCCCGCCGCCGTCGCCCAGTGGCCTGGCGCCAGCCCGAAGGCTTTCTTGAATTGGCGGGTCATGTGGCTCTGATCGGCGAACCCTGCGCGGAGCGAGGCCTCCACCAGGGGTATCCCGCTGAGCATCAGGCGACGTGCGAGATTTAGTTGGCGCATCGTGCGGTAGCGGCTCGGGCTCGTGCCAAACGCGGCGCGAAATTGGCGCGCCAAAGTCCAGCGGTCCAGATTCGCGACCTTCTCGAGCGTATCGAGACTGTGGCGTTCGGTGGGATCGGCAGCGATCAGCTCGCGCGCACGGTTAAGTCCCTCCATCGATAGCCGGACAGAGACGGGGGGCCCCCTGCTGGCGGCCATCAAAGCCTCCAGGGCAAGCACAACGAGCTCAGTTCTGCCGAGTTCATCGATTTCGTCGTCAAGGTCCCACAGGCGCTCGAAGCGAATCAGGCGCCGCGCAGAGAAGGACACGACAGGTTCAGAGACGAACGGCAACGATTTGCCCCCCAAGGCCTGCTGCACCAACGCTGGGTCGAGATAAAGCATCCGGTACCGGAATCCGCCCTCCGTGCCTGGGACACCGTCGTGCGCCTCGTCGGGATGTAGTATGTGGCACTGGCCAGGCAAGGAATTTCGCCGCACGCCGCGATAGCGGAAGGTCTGTACACCCGCGAGGGTGAGACCAATTGCATAGGTGTCGTGCCGGTGCAGACTGAAGGCCTGTGCTTTCAGCTGCACCTCCAGCCGCTCGATGCCCTCGCTTCCTCTGCCAGGAATGAGCCGATCAACCCTGTGGCGCAAGTACGCCAAGTTGCACAAACCTTCAAGATCATGGGCTGGATATTGCGCAACAGTGGGGTCCACGTCCCGTAGGGTAACCCTCCCGCGCTGGGCAGGCCAGTCGTGGCGGGAGGAAATTAATCTAAGAGGTGAAATCGTGCTGCCGTGGCAGTCCCGCGAATTTGACGACCACGAGCAGGTGTGTATTTTCACGGAGCCCGGAACGCGCCTGCGAGCGATTATCGCCATACACAGTACGGCGCTTGGCCCGGCGGTCGGCGGCACGCGTTTTCGTGCCTACGCGCATGACGCAGACGCGCTCGATGACGCGCTCTGCCTATCGCGAGCGATGTCGTACAAATGCGCCCTCGCCGACCTCCGCTTGGGGGGTGGCAAAGCGGTGATATTAGGCGACCCCACAGACTTAAAAGACCGGTCGTTGTTGCACGCATTTGGCCGTTTTCTCAATCGCGTCGGAGCCTATTTCTCGACCGGCGAGGATGTCGGCTTCTCCGTCGCCGACTGCGAAATCTTGCGGGAGGTGACACCGTTCGTCGCCGGGACCACCACCACCGGTGCTGGTGATCCATCAGTTCATACGGCACGCGGGGTGTTCCACGGACTGCGCGCAGTACTGGAAGCGCGCCTTGACCGCGCAGACTTCCGTGGGGTGCACTTTGCGGTTCAGGGACTGGGTAGCGTCGGATGGCGTCTTTGCGAATTACTGCACGCTGCCGGCGCTCAACTTACGGTCGCGGATGTGAGGACAGATATCATTGAGCAGGCGCGCGAACGTTTCCAAGCACGAGCCGTCGCGCCGGCGCTGATACACAGTACGGAAGTGGATATTTTTGTGCCATGCGCGCTGGGCGGCATCCTCAATCGCGAAACCGTGGGCGCCATTCGTGCTCTAGCCATCGCGGGAGCAGCAAATAACCAACTACGCTCACCGGAGATCGGTGAGGAGCTCCGACAGCGAGGCATCTTGTTTGCGCCGGACTACGTTATTAACGCCGGCGGTGTTATCGGGGTTCTTGAAGAAATTGCGACGATTCCTGGCCGTACTCTCCACGTGCATCAATCTGTCGAGGTCCGCCTAGAGCGAATCTACAATCGACTTCGCGACATCTTCACGCGCGCCAACGCAGACCACAGTACACCGGAGTTGACCGCTGCGCGCATAGCTCGCGAGATCATCTCGCGTTAACCACCGCCCCGAAACCCGCTCGCGCCTGCTGTCTCATCCACGCCACGTTCGCAGTTCCTGGAACTTCTTGATTGTGACACGACAACAAAACTGTCAATCCGGAGCGAACGATTGAACGTACATCATTCATTTTCCGGGCTCGTAGTAAAGACGCATCGTTGACGCCATTAGTGCGCTTCACGAAGGACCAATGAACTGCTCCGCGTAGTTGCAAAGGAGCCCGCCAGGGGCTGATCATGAGGAACGCGATACCTGTTGTGGAAAAGCCGGCGGCACCGGGACCGCTTTTGAGGGTATTGGGCAAGGTATTCACCCTTGCGGTCGTTATCGGCACGACGATGGGCGGCGGGATCTTCTACGCGCCGGGCAAGATCGCCGCGTTGTTGCCGAGCGCTTGGCTATACATGGCGGTATGGGTGTTCGGCGGCATCAGTGCGTTGCTTGGCGCAACGGTGTTTGCCGAACTCGGCGCGATGATCCCGCTCAGTGGCGGTCCCTATCCATTCTCTCGACGCGCACTCGGCGAGTACGCCGGCTTTTTTGTTGGCTATACACAAAGGGTCTTGGACTGCGCGGGGAATGCCGCACTTATCCTGCTGATAGGCGATTACGCCTACATCTTGGTACCGGCATTCGCCGGCCATGCCGTTCCGGTCGGCTTCGCGACGCTGATCGTATTGACCGTTTTGAACTGGCGCAGCGTGCGCAGGGTAGCCGCGTCCAGGTCGTGACTACCGTCGCCAAGACGCTCGCTCTTGGTACCGTCGTTGGGGCCGCATTCCTGATGCCGCATCCGCTGACGGCCTATGCCTCGCCCCCGGGTCTGCCCCGCGGCTTTGCGTTGGTTGCTGCTTTAGCGCTGGCGATGCAGGGCGTCATTTTCGCCTACGATGCCTACTATTTTCCGATTTTTTTCGGCGAGGAGGTACGCGATAATTCGCGTCATCGTGATCGTCTCGGTACTGGGCACCATCAACGCAGTCGTATTAGCGACGGCGCGCGTGTTGCTGGCGATGGGGCGCGACGGCTTATTCGCCCACCATGCAACCCGCGTCAACGCCGGCGGTACTCCGACCGTGGCGTTGCTGCTGAGTACCGTCCAAGCGCCCGGCAGTATGGGTCGACTGCGGGCACTTGAACAGGCGAACGCGCGCGCTCCAAGGAAAACGCACTCGGACGAACCGACGAATCACAGCGAACTGCTGCGGATGTGTTGTTATTACCCGCTGAGCTGTTTGCGCCAACGTGCGCCGCTCCTCGGAGAAGCTCCCTGGTGAGGGCATCTCACCGGGTTAGAAGATGCATTACCCGCGGTCGGATGCTTGCTTAAACGGCCGTAGATCTGATCTTTCAGGAAGCGCACCTTCTTCCTCAAGCGGCAGCTTGCGCTCAAGAGTGTGGCGGTGCTCGGCTTACACACTGGTTCATAACGCAGCCCATGAGGAAGAACATGGACCTAGGCAAGGTCCCAAAGGCAGCATTCTTCCGTTCATCCAGATGAAAGCTCTCATGGGATCGCATGGTCTCCTTACATCACCCCGTACTTCCTAAAAGCATCCACTACGCTTTGACCGGACTCAATATCTCTGCGGACGTTCCTCTCCAATTGAGCCTTGGCAAGCGCCCGGTTAAGGATCTCCCTTTCCGCCTCGTGTGGAATGACACAGACACCGTCGCCGTCGCCAAAGATCAGGTCGCCCGGTCTGACCCGCACTTTGTCGATTGTGATCGAACAGCGAAAATCCACTACATTGTGGCGGCGCTGCAAACCGTAGGCGTGACAACCGTGAGCAAAGGCGGGAAAGTTCAGAGATAATATGCCATTGCCATCGCGAAGCTGTGCATTGATCACCACGCCCGCTGAACCTAACTTTTGCGCCCGCGTCACTAGCATGTCTCCCAACCTCGCAGCTTGCGTTGGCCCACCGCTAGCGATATATACCTCGTTGGGGCGAAGCGCCTCGATGGATTCGAACAACAAACCGAACGGCTTCGCATCGAAGCGCACTGGCTCCCCGTATTCGATCGGTAGCTCATCTTGTACCGGCATAGCACGCCCGATCAGCACCATGTCGCTTCGTAAAGGGCGAATATGCGCCGGCAGCATTGGATATCGAAACCCAAGCTGCTCCATCACGTCGCTGATCGGAGGAGTTGAAAGTTCGTTCCGAATCCAGACAAATAGCTCTTCGTCCGATTTCCACTGCGCCATGTTTTCGTCTCTAGACAGAGGGAATCAGCTTATCAAGAAACATCTCTAGCTCGCAATTAACTTGGGAAGTTCAACGTGGTCCATGTAATCACTCCTCCGACATCGAAAGATAGATCCGCCGTCCGCGTGATGTGAGCGGAATGGGCGGAACTGAGTGTTCCGCTCATTCCGCCCGTCACAAAAGACAAAACAAGCACTTCTCTGCATGGCGTGGCTTGCTCCATTCACAATCGTTCAAGACCGCCGCTCCGCTCTGCCTCTATGTATGGGCTGTATCGAAAACTACGTGCCAACGAGAAAGGGGGAAACATGGCATCACAGACCGCGATTCGCAGATACGTCCGCTTCGCCATTGCGGATCGTACTGCCTATGGTCTGTGGAAGGATGGCACGATCGAAGAGCTCAAAGGCTCGATCTATGAAGAAGCTTCCCCGTCAGGGGCGAGTTTTCGCGCCGGCAACGCCGGTAGCGATCTCGCCCGGCAAGGCTCCGTAAGTGCGGCCCGGCCGCGCGCCCTCGATGTCACAGGCCCGAATACAGTTCACCTTGGTGAAGTCGATGCGGCCCACATCGTCGACGGTGGAGGCCGCGCTCAGCTGAGCGCCCGAAGAGTCGACCATCTCAAATTCCAATAACTCTCCGGGCGCGATGCGCGCCGCAGCGGGCAGACCGTTGTCCTAACTGAGATGGTACTTTTGGATGGTATGTTGATGCGTCACCGCGGGTCTCTCGAAGTTCGCGCGACCGCTCATTGTACTGCAATAGGCTAAGGTGGCGGCTGCCATCAAACAAGGATCTCATGTCGCTAGAACAATTCGGCTACCGGGAGCAATTGCACCGGGCACTCACCACCAAAGATCTCGTTATCTACGGAATGATCTTCATGTTGCCCATTGCGCCGTACCAGGTGTATGGGTTCGTTTGGGAGCAGGCCAAGGGCATGGTGCCGCTCGCTTATCTCCTGGGGCTCGTCGGGATGATCTTCACGGCCCTGAGCTACGCGGCCATGTCCCGCGCATTTCCGCTCGCGGGTTCCGTGTACACCTATGCGCAGCGAGGATTGCACGAGATCGCCGGCTTTTTTTCTGGTTGGCTCATCCTGTTGGACTACATCCTGGTGCCCTCGCTGCTGTATTTGTTCAGCGCGGTTGCGCTACGGCCGCTGCTTCCCGGCGTGCCTGCATGGGTCTGGCTGATCGGATTCATTTCGTTCAATGCCATGATTAATCTCATCGGCATCGAACTCACGGCCCGCGTCAACCGCTACATGTTGATCATGGAATTGGCAGCGCTGGGATTGTTTCTGGTTTTCGGTGTGATTGCCTTGTACCACGGCGCGGGCGCCGGCCGGCTGACGCTCACGCCGATCTACGATCCAAGGGTGTTTTCATGGTCCACGGTGGCGGGCGCCACCTCGATCGCCGTTCTATCCTTTCTCGGCTTCGATGGAATTTCGACTCTTTCCGAGGAGAACCGCGGCAGCGAAGGTGCCATCGGCCGGGCGACCGTGCTGTCGCTGCTCCTGGTCGGAGCTCTGTTCATGCTGCAAACGTGGGTTGCAACCGACTTGGCCCGAGGCATGCAATTTTCGTCGCCAGACAGCGCGTTCTACGATATTACGCAACGTGCTGGCGGCGAATGGCTCAAGGTGGTCACCATCATCGCCCTGGTGATCGCCTCTGCCATCGGAAACGCGATGGCCGCGCAGGCGGCCGTGGCGCGCATTCTTTTTGCCATGGCCCGCGACGGCAAGCTGCCGGCGGTCCTCGCGAAGGTTCACCCACGCTTCAAGACCCCCTATATCAGCACGCTCGCGGTCGCTGGTGTGTCGCTTCTGGTGGGACTCTTATTTTCCGAACGGGTGGATGATCTCACCCGAATCGTCAATTTCGGCGCGCTCACCGGCTTCATGATCCTGCATCTTTCCGTGATCAATCATTATCTCTTGAGGAAGCGCAGCGCCGACTGGCTGCGGCATCTTGTCTTCCCGCTCGTGGGTTTGATGATCATCTTCTACGTACTGTACGAAATGGATTGGGCCGCGAAAAGGATGGGCGCCTACTGGATCGCGATCGGCATCGTTTATTATCTTGGGCTGACGCTGCGCCAGAAAGCTCAATCCTGATTGCCGTAGGTGTGTGTGATCTAGGACCCTTCGCGCGGCGGGGCTGTGCCGATGCGGTGGCCAGTTGTATCGCATCGAGCGGGAGATCAAGGGTGGCTCGGCCAAAGAACCGCTCCGTGCGCGGCAATCGCAGTCCGCCCCGGTCGTGTGTGAGCTGAAGATCTGGCTCGATAAGATGGCCGACGCCGGCCTGCCACAAAGCGCGCTGGGTAAAGCCGTGCTCTACATGCTGTGCCGACGGAGCAAGCTTTTGCCGTTTCTCGAACATCCGCAAATCCCGCTCGACACTAACCGAGTGGAGAACGCAATACGGCCTTTTGTGATCGGAAGAAGGAATTGGTTGTGCAGTCAAACGACCGCTGGCGCCCCCGCGAGCGCACGCCAATAGCATCGAGCCGCACGCGTATCTCTCGCGCCTCTTTGCCGAACTTCCCATGGCCGCCAGCACTGAATGCATCGAAACCCTACTTCCCTGGAATAAATCATCGAGCGCTCAATAGCTCATATCCGCCCGACCTCATCGTCGTCGCGCCGCAGCCCTGCGGATCTTAATTTGCTGCCCGACTTTGTGACCCGCCTCAAGTTCGGCACCTATTTGTTCACAGGCTTGGACGAGCGCTTCGAAGTCCGACCGCCGGCTCCGCTGGTTCAGGTTGCAAACCCTCACACAGGACTTGCCGCCAATGGCGTAGTGCGACGGGATGGCGATGCCTCGCTTTTGGATTTCACCGACAAGACTCTCATTGAGCCGGTTCAAGACTTTCTCCGATAGTCTTCGCGAGCCCCGGTAGCGGAAATTGACGATTGGAAGCGGGCCCGAGACCAGAAGTTCCAAGGTCGGGCTGTCCTCGACCAGCTCTTCGAGGAAGCGCGCTTGCGCCATGTTCTTGTCAACCATTTGGCCGAATCTGGCCGCACCGTGGGTTTTCATCGAAATCCAAAACGGCAGCCCGCGCAACGCTCGCGAGAGCTCGGGCCCGCGGTTAGCAAAAACGATGGGCGAATCGGTGAGTGAGTCAGGCACCGGACTGGTGTAAGCAGTTTGGTAGGTAAAAGCGTCCTCAAGCGCTCGACCGTCTGCCACCAAGATACACCCGACGTCGTAGGGTTGGGAGAACCACTTGTGAAGGTCGAAGGCGAGCGAATCCGCTCTTTCGATCCCCTTCATGAGTGCTCGGTGCCTCTCGGAAAAAACCGCTGCTGCACCGATGGCGCCGTCGACGTGAAACCAAAGCTTCTCCTTCCTGGCAAAATCCGCCAGTGCATCCAAGGGATCGATGGCACCGGTCCCGACGGTACCCGCGTTGCCGACCATACCGATAGGCTTCAGCCCGCGCTTTCGATCTCGAGCGATGGTTTTCTCCAGACTCCCCAAATTAATCTCGAAGCGCTCAGTGACCGGAACGACGCGGAACGCATCACTGCCCAATCCCAGCATGTCGAGTGCCTTGGGGATCGAGTAGTGTGTAGCGGCAGAGCCGTAGACTATCCATTTCTTTCCTCCCACGCCCTTAGAGCGAACGCTCGCGCCCCCTTTTACGTGGCGCGCCACGGCCAGCGCGATGAAATTGGCCAGCGAACCACCGCTGGTGAGGTTGCCTTTGGTGGTCTTCGGAAAGGCGAAGGCCCCGCGCAGCCACTCCAGCACCTGAAGCTCGACCCAGGTCCCGGCGTGGTGATGGATGACAGTCGGCGAGTGAAAGGCGGCATTGAGCAAGCTGGCCAATACCCCGTCACTCGTCCCAGTACCACCCGCCCAACCCCAGAAGCGCGGTGTAGACATTCCGAAGGGAAAGGGCTTCACGAATTTCAAGAAATCCTGGTACGCCGCCCGAAGTCCTCGCCCCTCCTGCGGAAGCGGTGTTGCAAACGGTGCCTTGTCCTCTTTCGAGAGCGGCCGCCAAGCGTGGCGAGTTGCTAGACCCTTCAGGTCATCAACCGTGGTATCCATCATCTCGCGCGCAAGCGCGCGGAAGTCATCCCAGTCCGCAGGATCGAGCGTCGGCTCGAGCGCATCATCTTGCTTCATGCAAATCTCTTTACACTGGCCATCAACTGATCTCCCCAGTTAAATACGACATGTAAGCTGCGCACAACAAGTCAAGTACGTAGTTCCTTTATCGCTTACGCTCTATCTGCTCGCCTAACAAGGTGGCGTCAATATCTAGATCTCTTGTGTGCGCCTTGGCCGGGCGCGCCCGGCCCAACGCCTGAAAACGATTCCAGGATCCGCATAGATACGGTATCTTCATCAATGCTCTCCGACGGCCTGCGCAGCGCGCGCCAATGGCAGCCGGGCCGCACTTACGCAGCCGTGCCGGGCGTGGTCTTGGGCGGCGCCGCGAACGGTTGAATGCCGAATTTCGGATACACCTCGTTGGGGTAGTAGAAGGTGCCGTCCTTGACGACCATGCCGATGGTTTTGATCGCTTTCAGATTCTTGATTGGATCGCCGGGGATGAGAAAGAAATCGGCGAGCTTGCCTTTTTCGATTGAGCCCATGTATTGGTCCTGGCTCACGTGGCGAGCCGAATCGAAAGTGGCGCGCTTCAAGATTTCCGCGGAGGTCATTCCCGCAAGCTGCAGCTCCAATTCGCGATGATAGGTAAAGGAACCACCCGTGTCGGTGCCGAAGACGATGAACACGCCGCGCTCGTGCAGCATGCGCACCCACCGCGACCAGCTTGTCCAAGGCTTGACGATAGGTTTGATCATCGCCCGGCGCAGAAGTATCCGCCAACGCTTTCATGTTCTCTCGGCGCCAACCAATCGGCATATGATCGAAATAATCGACAGCCCCGGGCGGAATCTTGCCGTCGCGCCGCAGCGTCACTTGCTCGTGAATTCCGAGCGTCGGATCGATGGCAATCTTGCGATCCACCATCATGTTGACGGTGTGCTGGACCTTGGGGCTCTGCAGATCCAAGGCGGGCAGGCGCTTCAGGGCGGTCAAACGGAACAGCGAGCCCGTGTCCTCGGTGGGCTGAATCACCCAGCCGAGTGCGAACTGATTGATCGGATCGAACAATCGGACGTTGCGGATGCGAATGGGCCCCGCGTGGTGATGCGCGACCTCATGGTCGGTTTTCACAAAGCGCTCGCCCAACCAGGCTGCCGCCATGTCGCGCAGCCGCTTCTCCTCGCTTTCGTACCCCGTGCGCACGAGAATCGAACTGGCCGCCAACGACAGCATCGTGTGCATGAGTACGTTGGCCCTAGCTCTATAAATATTGGTGCGCGCTCTTTGAGCACGTGTAACAACTTCATTTTAAAATAAGTTCACGAATCAATTCACCGCCCAGAGGTCTTCTGTATTCACTCCGGCCCACTCTGGCCTTGTTCTGAACCTCGGTGCTACCAATTACCTTCTTGGCCACTGCTTCTAGCTCGACGCTTTTGTCTAAAGCCGCCATGTTTTTATAAGTGATCCACAGAATTATATTGGGCCCGTCCGGTGATCTTGGAATGGGTGGCAGTGGGTCAAACTTACCAGCCGTGAAGACCTTGTATTCGATGATTAGCCCGGCTTTCTTCGTAGCTTCCATGGTCGGCTTCCATGTTGAATTCAGCCAATCGACGTACTCTTCAAAATGGCCGTACTCAACTTGTAAATAGGTCACGCTAGTGACCGGGCCCTCACTGTACGCGCGCTCATCCTCTGCACTTGCAGTAAGCGACAGTGAGGAAGCTGCGAGATACACGGATAAGATAATGGTCTTAGTCATTTTCTGTTCTCCTGTTATGATATTTAATGCTTAGGTTTTCTGAAATCGAGGATGAATTGATCCGTCTTGCCGCGAATCGTAGAATCGCGCACGTTGGCGGTTCGAGGATCGCCAGCATTGCGAAGCAAGTCACTCTCACGCTCGAGCTTGAGGCCTGCGGCTTCAACTTCCGACTTGACCGAGGCCTCATCGATCCGATGCAGTGTGTTGGTGTCGCGCAAACCGGAGCCGACTGCTGCAGCGTGGTCGATGACGACGTAGTTCAATGCGGAGTCTCGTTAAACGGTGAGGTCGACGGAGCCTCTGGTGCCAGGCCAAGCTCCTCCGCGAAAAAGCTAAGCTCCGCAGCAATGTTGCCCACGCCCTGACTGAACGAAGAGCTAACGCCGTGCCCTTCGCCGCGGCGTGTGATCAGCAGGATCGGCCGGAGCGATGCGTTGGCCTTCTGCAGCGCCGCGGCAAACTTGCTCGACTGCCACGACGCGACGCGCGGATCGTTCTCGGCGGTGATGAGCAGCACGGCCGGGTAGGCGGTGCCTGGACGCACATGCTGCTGCGGCGAGTAGGCGTTGAGCCATGCGAACTCGGCGGCATTCGTCACGACGCCGAACTCGTGGCTGCCGTACTCCCCGTTTGGCCAGAGCTCTAAGCGCAGCATGTCATACAAGCCAACGAAGCTAACCACCGCGCGATAATCCGCCGGGTGCTGCGTAAGAGCGGCGCCCATGAGCAACCCCCCAGCCGAGCGACCGACGATTCCAAGGTGCGCCACGTCGGTCCAGCGAGCATCGATCAGTGCCCGCGCCGCGGCATGCAGGTCATCAAAGCGGTGCTGCACGTTTGCGCGGCTACCGTCCGCGTGCCAGCCCTCGCCGTATTCGCCACCCCCGCGGATATTGGCATAGGCGTAGACGCCGCCCCGCTCGAGCCAAGCGAGCACCGGAACGATGAAAGACGGCTGCCGCGCGCGGCTCTGGTGGCCGTATGCGGTCAAAATCGTTGGGCGTTCTCCATCGCGGCGCGGATCCCCGAGTGCCAACACCGTGATCGGCACACGCACACCACCAGTGGAGAGGGCGTCCAGCCGCCAGGTGTGCAGCTGGGAATAATCGCCTGCCGGTTTGACTTCGAATACCGTCGTGACCGTACCGCTCGCGGCATCGTACTTCACCCAGCGCGGGGGCACCGACCAGCCGGAGTAGCCGATCAAAGCGGCGGTGGAGTCTTCGGTGCTGGCGATCGCGTTGATGCCGATCCCGCTTGACGGCAACGGGACTGTGCGCACGAGCACTCCGTCTCTGTTGAATTGCCGCACGCGCCAGTCCGGTCCGCGGATTTCCACCAGCAAAAAGCCCCCCTTGATCACCGCCACGCCGTTCATTGCCCAGCCTTGCTGCGGCAAAACCACACTGGTGTGGCCGTCGCTGTCGAGCGCCAAGAGCCGCCCGAGGGGTGCATCGCGATAGGACAAGACCAGCAGACGATCACCCTCCCATGTGGCGCCCCCTCCGGTCTCGCTATCGACCGTGCGCACCCGCTCGTCAATGCCGAGCACCTTGCGCCACGTGTGCCCTGATCTCAGATACACGCTCTCGAAATTGCCATCGCCGTAATAGATGAATGCAGCCGCGTGGCCGCCGTGAGCCGAGCTGATCAGCTTGTGTTCGGCAATCGGCGCGGGTGGCTTGCCGAGCTCAGCGGTGTCGGCGCTGGCGGGCGTGCCGAGGGCATGGTGATAGAGCTGCGCGTTGAATTGCGCACGGGCGATCGGCACGCTGCCCGGCAGCGGCAGGCGCACGTACGTGACACCCTTTCCATCCGCATCCCAGGCGAGTGACTTCGGTGTAGTGCCGCCGCCGGCATACGGTAGGGCATCTGGCATTACCCGGCCGCTCGACACCTCGACAAAACGAATGGTGGTGCTTTCCCTCCCACTCTCGGCGGTGCCGTACGCCACTTGCGTGCCGTCGGGCGAGGGCCAGTAATCGGTGATGGCCGTGTCGCCTTTGGTGGCATTCGGGTCGACGATGACTTTGGATTCGCCGTTTGGCCAGGCTTCGGCCACGAGCACGGCCTGCGGCTGCGGCGGAGTTTGTCGCAAGTAGAAGAGTACGTTTGCGACGATTTCTGGATCGGAGCGCTGGGTAGATGTCAGGGCGAGCTGACGGACACGCTCGATGATCGCGCCGTGATCCTGAAAGCCGCTCATGACGGCATCGGTGTAGGCATTCTGCGCATCAATCCACTGCTCAACCGCGGGCACCCCCCCCTGCTCGAGCCACCGATAGGGGTCCTGGACCTGCTTGCCATGGTAGTTTTCGACCACCTCGTGCTCGGGAGTGGCCGGTGGGGCAGCTTCAGTCACGGCCGCTACGGCGAGCATCAGGGAAAGGCTCACGGTGGCGAGCGCCATCAGTCGGATGGCAGCACTCATCGTGAGCTCTCTAAAAATTGACCTACTTTTTTCTCGCCGGAGATACTTGAGTAGGTAAATGGGTCCACCAGCGCCAGGCAAGGCAGGCTCAAGGCCAACGCGACGATCAGAAGTTTGCGCACAGTGTTACTCGCTTGAGGAATTGAATAATTGTTATGAGGCGACTATGAACTCGAGAATTGTCTATTCGAGCGGCATCGGCAGCGTGTGCCCGAACGCCGTCGTGCGCGGTGCGCGAGTGCGTCTGCCTCAAAGGCGCTCAATCAGCCAGCCGGAAGATCAAGGGCACCGCAATGACGCAAGGCAGCCACATTGCAGATGCGTGCCCAATAGGACCGCTCAAGAATGATGCATGTCCTTCTGGTGCATCACGCATACGGTCCGACCTGCGTCCAGCAGTGCAGGCCATGGTTCAGAACAAGGACACGCGCCTGTCGCCACGGGATGCATGAACCGTTCAGCCAAATGAAGCCATCGCGATCGTCAAAACCAGATAATGTCATGCTAAAACCAGATAATGTCATGTGGTGGATGAATTCAGGGCGGCATTCCCTCCCGCCACGGCTGGCCTGCCCTGCGCGAGAGGGTTACCCTACGGGACGTGGACCCCACTGTTGCGCAATATCCAGCCCATGATCTTGAAGGTTTGTGCAACTTGGCGTACTTGCGCCACACGGTTGATCGGCTCATTCCTGGCAGAGGAAGCGAGGGCATCGAGCGGCTGGAGGTGCAGCTGAAAGCACAGGCCTTCAGTCTGCACCGGTCGTGGTTGCGGAATATCCGACTGCCGGTGTTGCTCGCTCTTCATGTGCCCTTCCGCGACCGCCGGGCAACTTGAGAGGATGAGCGTTTTTTTGCGCCCGCGCATGCCCTCGCCAGCACTTCCGATCATTCTTAGCCGCCCTTGACGAGCGATCTCAAACGACCGGGCGACTATCCTCGCCTCTCTTAGGGTCACGGGTTTACGCACCCATTCGCGCTGTTGCGTGAGTGGCCGAACAAGACGTTTCAATCGTATCGGCCGTGGCGTGGCTTGCTCCATTCACAATCGTTCAAGACCGCCGCTCCGCTCTGCCTCTATGTATGGGCTGTATCGAAACTACGTGCCAATGAGAAAGGGGGGAACATGGCATCACAGACCGCGATTCGCAGATACGTCCGCTTCGCCATTGCGGATCGTACTGCCTATGGTCTGTGGAAGGATGGCACGATCGAAGAGCTCAAAGGCTCGATCTATGAAGAAGCTTCCCCGTCAGGGGCGAGTTTTCGCGCCGAGGAGGTGCGTCTTCTGGTCCCCTGTGAACCGTCCAAGGTGATCGCCGTTGGCTTGAATTATGCAAGCCATCAGGTATTCGTAACGTCCGCCGAAGGTGCATTCACAACGCCGGGCGGCAAGCCGCTCGATATGTCCAAGCCCGTCATTTTCGCCAAATTTCCCACCAGCCTGATTCCCGACGGCGCGAATATCGTCTTTCCACAAGGCGCAACCAACGTCCATTTCGAGGGAGAGCTGGTGCTTGTGGTCGGCAAGAAAGCGACCGGCGTGAGCGAAGGGGACGCCAGAAACTATGTCTTCGGCGTGTCCATCTGCAACGATCTTGTCGAGCGCGAGTGGCTGTTGAACGATCTTCAATGGTTTCGCGCCAAGGGCTCGGATACCTTTGGTCCAATGGGCCCGGCGATCGTCACGGGCCTTGACTATTCCAACCTGCGCTTACGTATCTGGGTCAATGGCGATCTGCGACAAGATTCCTCGACGCGGGAGCTGGCCTATTCTCCCAATAAGATCTTGAGCTATGTATCTCAATACATAACGCTTCTGCCCGGCGACGTGATCTTTACCGGCACACCCGGGAAAACGCAGGCGGTGACCCACGGCGACACGATCGAGATCGAGGGCGTTGGCCGCCTGCGCAATTCCGTGGCCGTTCAATAGCACCGCGATGTCAGGAGAATTTCCATGACGCCGGAAATCATGCGCCAATATCTGGCCGCGCACGCGCCGGAGCTTAAGGTCGTCGAGCTGACTGAGGCGCATACGACCGATTACATTTCGCGCGAGTGGAAAGTCCTACCCGCTCAGGTCGCCAAGACGCTGACATTGCGCGTCGGTGTGGACGCGATCATCGTCGTGACCTGCGGTGACTCACGGCTCGACAACCGCAAAGTCAAGGAGGAGCTGGGGGGAAAAGGCCATTTGATGCTGGGATTCGAGGCCTCTGGGATTACAGGTCATCCAGTGGGTGCAATCACGCCGCTCTTCCTCGCTTCTGTACTGCCCGTATTCTTCGACATTCGACTAAAGCGCTTCGAGGAAGTCGTGACCGCTGGGGGCTCCACCCACGCAGCTATCCGAATCGCGCCCACTCGATTTGCCCAGCTCACCGGCGCCAGGTGGGTCGATGTCTGCAAAGAGATGTAAGCCTTTGGTGAGCGTGCTCCAAGAACAGGCTAATTGCACATGTAGTTTGCCAACTATGAAATTCCTATCAACGTCTAACATGTGAAACCAATCGGCACGGCGATGCAGTGGAGGCAGCATGAACAGATCAGTGTGTAGAGTGATGATGGGCGTCGCCGGCTTGGCGCCGCTCGCGATGACCGCAACGCCCGCCGGCGCACAAACCAACGAAGTGAAGGAAAAGCCGCCGCTGTACAGGTACGAGTCGTACTGGGAGTTTCCGCGGGCCCACTGGGGTGAGGTAGACAAGGACAACGCCGCGGGTAACCAGAAGATCCGCGCACCTGCGCTCGCCGACGGCACCCTCGTCGGCTACGGCGACGATGAGAATCAGGCGCACTACTCCGCTGCAGAGTTCACCCACGACAACTGGTGGCAGGCCAACTCGGTCGCGGGATTGATGAAAGTGCTCGAGGCCTTCCACAAGGGCGGCGGCTCGAGTTCGCCGCTGCTCGTCAGCTCGACCAAGCACTGGGATCAGGTGTTCCTCAGCCGCTTCTACAACTGGAAAGCCGGGTCCTGGAAGGGCGCCTACCGGTACACGGCTACCTACAAACTCAAGCCCGATGCGCCCGAGGCCGACGATGCCGTGCGGACGCTCAGCCGCTTTTACGTGCCGGTGTTCGATAAGATGCTCGCCGACGGCACGATCGTCGAGTACGAGATCGGCCGGGAGATGTTCCACACCACCGATTCGCGGCCTCAGATACTCTTTGCCTTCCTGATACCGAGCGCCGAGGGCCTGGACAAGTTCCGCGCGACCCTTGGCGCTGCCCTCAGTGAGAACCCACTGATCGGGCCGGCGTTTGACTCCATGATGGTCAACTTCACGCCGCAACCTGATTATGTTCGGAGCAACGCAACCTACAAGTAGCGGCACAGCAAGCGGCCGCCTCGCGGGCATCAGCCCGCCATTCACGAAGGAGAAAAAATGCTGCGGACACTATTTTCAACGACGATTCTGGCCGGCGCGCTCGCCGGAAGTGCGATGGCGCAGGCGCCGGATGCCGGCTGTGCGTTGCCTTCGGAACCCAAGGGTATTCCCGCTGCGATCGATGCGGCAATCTCTGGGGTCCGCGGACAAGGATCGAGCCTGCATGAAGGCCTTATTTATACCCGAAGCGCGCCTGATGTTCGTGTCACTCGGCGCGGACGGAGCGCCAAGCTATAGGCTCGAGACCTTGGACGATTGGATCGCCCGCACCAAAGCCCGTGGCAACGCCATGCTGGAAGAGAAGCAGCTGAAATATCACCTTGAGCGCTACGGCAACATTGCACACTTATGGAGCAGCTACGCGCTGTACAGCGACGGCAAGCAAGTCGGGCGCGGCATCAACAGCATTCAAGCGATAAAGGAAGCCGGCGGCTGGCGAGTGACCGGCATCATGTTGCAGGCCGAGTCGGCCACTGCGCCGCTGCCCAATGAATATCTGCCATGAGGGAGGCAAGCCTAAGAGTGGCGAGCCGCTTACGCGGCTACCGGTATGACCAACCAACACCGTCAAAGTCAAGGATCTAAAGGAGGCGACGTGAACGCAAAATTTTCGGAGCGCTTTGCCAGCTTGAGTCGGTCTTGATGCGCGGCACATCGCTACGGCCGCGCGGACGTCGGCGGCCGTCAATACAGTAGGTATAGTTTTGTGCGACATATCGCAGGAGGGCGCCGACAAGCATTCGAGCGATCACAGATACCACTCACATGAAGATACTCGAGCTAATCATCGGGATTCCCGCGGCGTTGGATTATTTGCTCTGGATGAACCGTGTCGCCTCAAGCTCGACGATCATGTCCATTTCGACGCATGCGCCAAACGGCAGCTGTGCCACACAGACGGAGCTGCGCGCATGGATGCCCTGCTCGCCAAAAACTTGGACAAGGAGTTCAGACGCCCCATCCGCGACTCGGTGAGGTTCCGTGAAGTGTGGCGCCCCATTGACCATGACTAAGAGCTTCACGATTCTTCGAACGCAGCCAAGATCGCCCGCGGCAACTTTAAGCACGGCCAGCAATTCAATGGCAACCTGCCGCGCCGCGACCTTGGCTTGATCCAAGATAATCTCTTTACCCACTTTCCCGCAGAGGAGCTTACCGCCCTCCTTGCCAAGGCGGCCGGAGAGATAAATGTGGTCACCGGAGCGAATGCACGGCGCGAACGCCGGCACATATCCGTCGACGACTGGGGGCATGACGTCTGGTAGAACGATGTTGAGAGACTTCAAGCGCTCGTCAATGGGCGACATGTCTTTTTTCCTTCCACGCCATTGCCATGACGACCAGGAGTCGATCGATGTCTTGCGTCGAATTGAGGAGATGTGGAGCGACGCGAATTTTGCCTTCACGCAGCGCAACCACGAACCGCTTGTCACGCAGCGTTTGATATAGAGATTTCGTGTCGCCACGGCTGCCGACTTCGATGCAACCAAATACGCCTCGCTGCGAGGCCTGCCGCGGACTCGCCAGCCGATAGCCCTCCGGCAGTCGCTCGAAGAAGTAGTTAATCAGGGCTTGATTGTGATCACGGATCAGCAGCGGGCTTGCATTCAACACAAATTTAGCCGACGCTTCCATAACGGTGAGGTTGAAGTTGTATATTGTCGCCGCCTCGGCCGAGTCCCAACGGCTCAGAGTTGGCGCCGGTTCCGGATCCACATAGTTGAGGCGCGCGAAGCTCTCCACTCCCTGGGACAGCCAGTTGTAGGGTCCCGGTCGTAGCGAATCCAAGTTTTCCGTTTTTGTCCACAGGAAGCCTGTCCCCCAGGGACTGAGCAAATATTTGTAACCCGCGCAGACGATAAAATCCGCCGCCAGATTGCGTACGTTCATAGGTATGGCGCCGCAGGATTGACTCACGTCCAGAACCAACAACGTCCCGTTCCTTTTGCACGCCGCGGCAAGTGAGGGGACATCGAGCATCGATCCGTCGTCGAATCGCACGTGACTCACCGAAATAACTCGGGTCCTCGGCGTCATTGCGGCGATCAGGTCATCCGATTGTATAAACTGACCTTGTGGCACTACGATCTTAACCTTAATGTTTTCGCGCGCCTCCATCGGCTTCCACGTTGCGTACTGAACCGGAAACTCGCCGCGTGCGATGATCACCTCATCACCCGCGGACCATTTAAGTGCGTAGGCTATCGCCGCGAGGCCCGCCCCCGCTCCGCTCGTCAGAGCGATCTCATCCGGGCTCGCGCCAATCAAGGTCGCCAACGTCTGACGCAAACTCGCGGCAACGGAGAAAAAGGACAGGTCATCGACGATATGCGGCCGCATCTTTGCGGCAACAGACGCCTGCACGGCATTGAGCGCGACGCGGGGTACCACGGCGTGCGCCGCGAAGTTCAAGTACGTGACATCTTCGATCGGAAACCATTCATTTTTCCAGTCAATCGACTGCTTTAAGGTCATATTCTGCTCGGCCGGCGAAGAAAAAGAGGTTGGGAAACCACGCTCGCGAAAGCGTTGCTGTCCAGGCGGCACGATTGACCTCGCCCGATCGACGGCCTCGTTCGAGTTCAGCGCACATCCTGGGGATACGATTGCTCAAAAAGCGATGTATGCCGGATTGACGGCATGCCCGGTAGTGACTGTGCACGGTGGTGAGGAAAAGCCGAGACTGCCCGCTCGTTGCCTCGCCCTGCCCTCCTTCTTCCGGGGCTTCGCTCACGGGTTCTGCTCTCCAGGTCTGCGGAACTTCAGGATGAACTGGTCGGTGTGTCCGCGAATCGACTGGTCGAACACTCGGGCCGTGCGCGGGTCGGCCGGATTGGCGAGAATCGAACTCTCAGAGACGAACTTGAACCCCGCGGCTTCGACCTCTCGGCGCACGGTCGAGGACTCGATACGATGCAAAGTCTCGGTTACATCGGCGGGAGCGCCCGCAGCGGCGGAATGATCGAGAACTACGTAAAAGCCACCGGGCTTGAGCGCTTCGTATACGGCCTCGTTAAACCGGTAGGTGTCAACCGGCCCCGTGAACTTGTCATGCAGGTCGTGATAGTTTCGGGAAATCCAGAACAGATCGAGCTTCTCGGGGAACTTTAGTCCTTCGAGCGCCGCGGCAGTCGTCACCGTTACATTTGGATGGGTGATGGCATAGCCCTGCAGCTCGGCGACTGCCTTAACGAAATGCTCGAACTTGAAGAAGGCGGTGGGCTCCACCGCGTAAACGTGACCCTTGGAGCCGACGATGCTAGCGAAGAGACACGTGAAATAGCCTGCGTCGGCAACATAGTCGGCGACCTTGTCCCCCGGTTTGATGCCTATGAAGACTAGAGTTTGCTCCGGTTTTCGGTCGGCATCATGTGTGGTGTCAGAGTCCGGGCGCGAGGAGTCGGCGACTACCGCGGCAGGTGCCGCTGATACGTCGTGCAAGGGACCCCCCGCAGCGAAGCCGATAGCCCCAAAAGCAAGAGTGGAGGCCGCGAAGGCGACAGTCATGATTTGCATAGGGGTTCTCTGAAGACACCGCTCCTTCGGGCGGTGGGTGACCCTCGTGTTGATGTCGCCACTAATTATTGTCATGGTTCCAATCTCCTGATGACGCAAGCATTTGGTGAACTCTCAAATTACCGGTACCTGCGGTTTGCGCGCATTGGGACACCCTCGACGGCTTAAGACACAAGCGCGGACGGCGGCACCTCGATTTCGCCGCTTGCGATGTAGGCCGTGGCACCACCAACGCTGACGGAGGTCACGACGCTTCCGCTCTTACGCGCTTCCGCTTCGATTTCGCTTCGGCGCCCCATCAAGACCCCTTGCTGGATCGAAAGGCGATAGGCCATCCCGCTAAAATCCGGCTTCGATGCCATGGCCCCGACGAGGGCGGCACTAGCGCCGCCTGTCGCGGGATCTTCTTCGACGCCCAGCGCGGGTGCCCACATGCGAGCATAGAGCTTGCCGCCATCCCGTAGATTTCCCGCGAAGAAAAAAATGTGGGGAGACCATGCTCGCGAGAGCGTGGCCGCCCAGGCAGTCCGATTAATCACCGCCCGATCGACGACCTCGTTCGAGTTCAGTTGCGCGAAACAGATTGGAACACCGACGCCCGCGAAAAAGACTTGGTCCACCTCGGCGGGCTCGACGGATAGGACGGCGGCCAGTTCAGTCGGAGAAGGTGCGCCGGTCGGTGCCTCGATCTTCCCCGATAACGTCAACTTGCCGTGGAACCCCCCGTTTCGCTGCGCGACGTCAACCGTCACGGGACCGATATTCTCCTCCAGAATGAGCCGGATTGGATCACTAAACCGTACGTGCTGTTTCATCACAAGCGCACAGGCTGTGCCGACCGACGGAGCCCCCGCAAAGTCAAGCTCCGTCCGAGGTGTGAAGATGCGCACCCGACACGTGCTCGCAGGATCGTTCTTCGGCAGGACGAAGATCGTTTCGCCGAAATTGAATTCACGAGCAATCTTCTGCATGCCCTCACTCGAAATGCCGGCCGCGTCGGGCAGAACCGCCTGCTGAATACCGCCGAACGGTGTCGAACTGAAAACATCGACGATGTGAAATTGGTACTTCATAAGATCAACTTCCCTGTGTTGCCTCAAGCCTTGACGACGAGGTCGATCTCAACGCAGGCCCCAAGCGGCAGCGCGGCCACCCCGATCGCCGTGCGGGCGGGAAAGGGTTGACTGAAATGTTTCGCGTAAATGCCATTCATCGTCACGTAGTCACTCATGCTTGTCAGATAAATACCAGCGCGCACAACATCATCGAAACTCTTGCCGGCCGCCTTGAGAACCGCCGAGAGATTCTGGAAGACGCGCTCCGTCTCGGCCGCAATACCCCCCTCAACCACCTTGCCATTGGCCGGGTCTTGGCCGATCTGACCGCTGAAATAGATGAAACCATCGACTTTGATCGCCTGGGAAAACGGGCCGACCGGCGGCGAAAGTTCGCGCGAAGTAATTGCGGTCTTGCTCATGGAAAACTCCTGTGGATACTTGGGTTAGATGGTCAGAATGGTGGAGCCCGAGGTGGCGCGCGCTTCCAAGGCCTTGTGGGCGTCAGCGGCATTCTTGAGCGCAAAGCGCTGATTGACGTTAATGCGCACCTTACCCGAAGCCACTACCTCGAACAGCTCGTTCGCGGAAGCTTCAAGCGCATCGCGTCGCTCTATGTGGTGAAAGAGCATTGGGCGCGTCAGAAACAGCGAACCCTTCTGCGCTAGCAGAACGGGCGCAATAGGATCGATGGGACCGGAGGCTTGCCCGAACGTCACCATCAATCCACGCGATCTTAGACAATCGAGCGAGCGTAAGAAGGTATCCTTGCCGACGGAATCGAAGACCACCGGCAGTTTCTCGCCGCCGGAGATACGGGAAACCTCCGCGACGAAATCCTGTTTCGCATAGAGGATCGTGTGGCTGCAGCCGTGGGCGTAAGCCAATTCTGCCTTGGCTTCCGTCGAAACGGTGCCAATGACCGTCGCGCCGAGAGCGGCCGCCCACTGACAGAGAATGAGCCCGGTCCCGCCGGCGGCGGCGTGCACGAGGATTAAGTCGCCGGCCTTGACGGGATACACCTGCCGGATCAGCACCTGAGCAGTCATACCCTGGAGCATCATCGCGGCTGCTTGATCGAAGGAGATCGCCTCCGGCAATTTCACCAGCCGATCGGCCTCGATGAGCCGCACCTCGGAATAGCCACCGGCGGGACCGGCATAGGCAACCCGATCGCCGACTTTCAGACCGTGCACATCCGGGGCGACTGCCTCGACGGTCCCGGCGCCTTCGAGACCCGGAATAAAGGGGAGCGGCTGCGGGTAGTATCCGGTGCGGTGATAAACATCGATGTAGTTCAGGCCTGCCGCCATCTGGCGCAGCCGTACCTGACCCGACCCGGGCTCACCGACCTCGACAGATGTCCAGTACAGAACCTCGGGACCACCCGTCTGCCGAATTTGGATCGCATGAGGCATACAGATTTCCGCAACAACATGAATTCCGTAATACTCTGATGCGCGACAGGTAATTCCACAACTTCATTATTATCACGATTATAGTACCATTGAAGCACGATTCTGTTATTCGTCGGGAAAAACGCTTTAGGAGACCCCCATGCTCGAAGATTTACGCGCCCTCGTAGAGTTCGCCCATGCCGGGTCCATCGCCGGTGCGGCCGATCGTCTCTTCCGGACGCCCTCTGCGATTACCCGGCAAGTGCAAAGGCTGGAGGCTGCATTGGGTGCCGAGTTGCTCGACCGCTCGGTAAAGCCGCCGCGTCTGAACTCGCTGGGCTCCAGGGTGCTAGAACAAGCGCGAGATCTGCTGCAGCGGACCGAGGTGCTGAAATCTCTTTCGTCGAGCGACGCCGAACCTCACGGCCTCTTGCGCATCGGGCTCTCGCATGCCCTAGCCGAGGGGACGCTTATTGAACCTATTCAGGCGCTGACGGAGAAATACCCCAAGGTCCGACTGCAGCTGTCGAGCGCTCTGACCGGTGAATTAATTAACCGACTACTCGCGGGTGAACTCGACGTTGCTGCCGTGCTGTTGGCCGAAGGTAGAACCGCGCCTCCACCCCTTCTGACGAATATCATCGCTCGCGATCGCATGGAGATCGTTCAAGGCGCAGCAGGCAACCTTGACGGTGATTGGAAAAGCTTGGGCCGAGCGCCTTGGGTGCTCAATCCGCCCGGGTGCATTCTTCGGGCGAGCCTCATCGATCGGATGGAGCGTGCCGGCTTCACCCCCTTGATTGCGGCTGAAATCCACAACATGCATATGCAGCTGGCGTTCGTTCAGTCCGGTTATGGTGTCGGGCTGCTACCCGCTCGCTTTATTGCCAGGAATCGTTCAATCGATCCTGTGAAAGTATTGCATCCCCCGTCGTTTGACCTGCACCGATCCGTCGCGATAGTCCGGGTTGCGCAACTCGGCGCCTTGGGGAAGGCCGTCGAACTGTTGGCACACGGGTTGCGGCAATTGTTTGAGGCCGCCGACACCAAGAAGCCCGTGACGAGGCACCGCAGAGGGGTGCCCGCGAATCGGCGGGCGGCGCGAAGGCCCAAATAGTCGCCGGACCTCGCTTGTTCCGGCGTATGCGTCCCCACCGCTTGGCACGGAACGGTTGCATTACAGGCGCTCGAACTTGGGGTCCCGGAGCAATTCAGGCCGAATCGGCACCTTTGAGATTCCGGTTGGCGAAATACTACGCGAGTGCTCGTTCCCCGATCTGCTTTATCGACCCGAAATTCCGATATCGACCACCGTCATCCGCAAATATTCTGTGACGCAGCCCTGGCGCCAAGAAATACTCGTGGTGTAGCGTACCCACCACGGAGTTGGCGCGCACGGCAACCTCTTCGCACAAGCGATGGCGTTTGCCGGCCACATCCACATCGAATATGCGGACCCCCACACACCGCTGGCCGCCGGATTTAATGACATCGGCGATTATGTCCTCGCGTTCGTCACGAACAACGTCAACCCAAGACCGTGCAAGTCTATTGGACAGGCGCGCGCTACGCCGTGATCCGGCACCTGGAGTTGACCGCAGCTTACTAGGGCTACCGCCAGAATGGCTACGGCACCGGCGCCCAAGCCGGTTGCACCACGGCCCCGCACAGCACATGCAGCGGCACCTTCGATGCCTATTCCATCGACGCCGATTATCGCTTCAACATACACTTCGATACATATCTTGGGGCGATGTACAGCGGCGTTCACGATGGCGTGGCGAGCGACTATCGCCACACGACTAACATGAAGCCCGCCGCCGGAGTCCGTTACAAATTTTGAATTCGCTTAAAACTGGGTAGCATCGAGCCGCGCCTCGCCGCAAGGACCGGCGGCTCACGGTCAGACCTTCCTCGATCATTGGCGTAATCCACGCTCGCGTCAAAGTATCTATGTGATCCTCTACATCGACCATGAGCAGTGGACGCATGGCGATGGCATCTGGGTCGAGCACAATGCGATGCGCGGCACACCTTATGCCTTGCGCCGCGAAATCCTCCTCAGCGCCGAAGGCGGCTCAGGAAGCATCCTATTCGGATGATTGGGGCACGGAGCGCCTAGGCAATTCTCTTCGCAATGCTGGTGCCCCTCGGATCAAATGCGCATCACAGTTCGGCGATGTATGACGACAAGCAGAGCATCACGATGGACGGGGCGGTAACCAATTTTGAATGGGCGAATCCGCATGTGTACATCTACATAAAGCAAATGACGAGCGATGGTGAAATATTCGACTGGAAAGTCGAGGCCAGCCCACCTTCGGTCCTCGGGCGTTTGGGCTGGTCGCGAGACACATTGAAGATTGGCGACACGATCCTAGTGATAGGAAGACCGGCCAGGGACCCAGGGAAGAAAAGCCTTCTTCCAAGCATGATCAAGCGCGTTGATGCCACACTTTTCGATTAAAAGGGGGCGCTGACGATTCTGGCCAATGCCGATCCCGTTTCATCGGGTCGCATGAGCATCAAACCACTCAACTCGAACGCTCTGGCTTTACGTTTGCCCGCCATTCCTGGCTATATCGTGCGAAACTCGCAGTATAATCGTGATAATAATGAATTTGTGTAATTTTCTGTTTTGCATAAAAATATCAGGAGCACTCGGGACGATCAGGTCAATCGAGTGTTAGCCGAGCAGAGATACATCACAACAGGTGAAGAGAAAATGATTAAGACTATTATCTTATCCATGTGTCTCGCAGCTTCCTTACTTTCGCTTAACGCACGCGCCGAGGATGAGCCTCAGTATACTGAGGGCCCGGTCACTTTCGTGCAAGAAATAGCAGTTGAGTACGGGCATTTTGAAGAGTACATCGCTTGGATAAATTCTACATGGAAGCCGACCATGGAAGCCACGAAGAAAGCTGGGATAATCATCGATTACAAGGTCTTCCGTGCCACTCCACAATCGCCGGATCACCCCGATATCACTCTATGGATCACTTATAAAAACATGGCGGCCTTAGATAGAGGCGTCGAGGAAGACGCAGTGGCGAAGAAAGTAATCTGTAGCACCGAGTGTCAGAACAAGGCCAGAGCCGGCCGGAATGAATATAGAAAAGTTCTGCGCAGAGAATACATTCGTGAACTGATTTTAAAATGAAATTGTTATACGTGTTCAATATGCCGGTGAGAGTGCCTTTTTCGACAGGACCATCCGCGTTGTTAGCTTGCGTTGCGGCGCTTTTGTCGGCATGTGCGACGCCACTTCCCACCGCCCCATTGGATCCCAAGCACGTTGATCCATCGACGACATTCATCGGGCCGAATGGCGGAACGGCGTATCTGATGCAGTGCTTTGATGGCGTTGGATGCTATCAACGGGCAAAAGAGGTATGTTCTAACGGCTACGTGATTTTTGACAGTGTCGACGACACTAACGGCATCGTCACCAATGGTGGCGGGAGCGTCAGTTCCCGCCATTACATCGCATTCGAGTGCAAACCGTAATAACCCGTTGAGCATATTGTCGGTGTGGTGGGCAAGTCACTCCACCACATAGCTGACGGTCGCCTAAGGCAGGAGAGGGTTGTCAGTTCAACTGGTCGACGCAACACAAGCTTGAAATCGTTCTGCCGGCGTTTCGTAGTCTAATGTTTTCCTAGGTCTTTCATTGAGCTCTCTTGCAATCTTGTTTAATCGGGCCTGAGAGTGCACCGAGATATCTGTGCGCTTTGGGAAGCATTGTTGTAGTAAGCGATTGGTGTTCTCGTTCGAGCCTCGTTGCCAAGGGCTTTGCGGATCGCAGAAGTACACCGCGACATCGGTTGCCAGGGTGAAGCGCTTGTGATCAGTCATTTCGGTGCCGCGATCCCAGGTCAGAGAGCGGTACAGTTCCTCGGGCAGCTGCTTGGCTTGTTTGATTAGTGCCGTAGTCACTGAGTACGTATCGCGTTTGGCAACCTTGGCAATCATCAGATAGCGTGACTGACGCTCCACCAGCGTGACGAGATAGCTGTTCGCTGAGCCGCATAGCAGGTCCCCTTCCCAGTGTCCCGGGACCGCTCGATCCTCGGCCTCAGCCGGCCTTTCGCGGATCGATATTGTGTCAGCGATACGTCCGCGCAGATCCGCCTTGGCGGTGGCGTGCCGGGAGCGGCGGATCGGGTGCCGCGAGCGCAGATGTTCAATCAGCTCTTTTTTGAGCACTCCGCGGGCTTGAACAAACAGACTGCGATAAATCGTTTCGTGCGACACCCAGAACGCCTCCTCATCGGGGTGATTGCGCCTCAGCCACCCGGCGATCTGCTGCGGCGACCAGTTGCGTCCGAGGAGCCTTGCGACGACTCGTTGCAGCGGCGGGTGAGTCGCCAGCTTACACGCCTTGGGTCGCAGCGCTTGACTCCAGGCCCGCTTCTCTGAGGAAGCGGCCCGGTACTGGCCAAGTCCGCCGTTGCGCGCCACCTCCCTGCTCACTGTCGAGGCGGCGCGGCCCAAACTAGTCGCTATCATCCGCAGAGAGTCTCCCTTGATCAGGCCACGCGAGATCTCTTCACGATCCACCAATGTCAGAGCGAGCCGAGAGCGTCGCCGTGGACGTGGCGATTTAGCTTCACGGGAGCGTTCGAGCGACGCGGAGACCCATGATGGCGTCGCGATAATCGGCGGGATTGCGTTCTCGGGTGGCCGGTCGCAGCAGCCACGCCGGAAACATCCACGAGCCGCCGCGATCAACTCGAAGGCAATTGCCTTGGCCGTCCTTCGCCTTCGGGTCGCTCGAAGGGGCTTCGTTCGCGCGCCCGTCGACCGGAATGCCGGCGTAGCTGTTGTCGTAACAGTCCTCGGTCCACTGCCAAACGTTGCCCGCCATGTCGTAAAGGCCGAATGTGTTCGGCGGCTTCGCGCCCACCGGATGTGTCTGGCCCGGTTCGCAAAAAAGACCGGTCACTATTTTGCAGCCGGAGTTGACATTGAACCAGGCGTGGACAGGAGCGGCAGCGTCGTCATCGCCCCAGTAGAACTTAGTCGTCGTTCCGGCGCGTGCGGCATATTCCCATTCCGCTTCGCTGGGCAGCCGATACGGCCCGTTTGCTGGGGCCGCGCCGCCGCGATGCGCCTTGCGGTTCAACCACGCGATATAGGCACGCGAATCCTGCCAACTCACGCAGACGACTGGGTCACGGTCAGTCTGCGCATGGCCGGGATTCTCCCAACTCAGCTTCGGATCCTTCTCCCATTTGAAGATGGCGCGGCCGCGGCCGCAACCATCACCGGTTGGGTATCCAGTCTCCCGAGCAAATGCCGCGTACTCGCCACGAGTAACGTCATACTTGCCCAGGGCGAATGACGGCAATGAGACCTGATGTTGCGGTGCTTCGTCGGCAACCGAGCCCAACGTACTGCCATGGGTTGCCGCCCACGATCTTTCCTCGGCTGATGAGCCCATGGTAAAGCTGCCGGCCGGAAGAACGACCATCTGCGGACAGGCGCGGCAATCGCGAAAGCCGCTACCGGCGGCGCGTGGCGCCGCTGTCGGCTGCGCCAAAGCGTGCGTCGAAGTAGTAAAGCAACAGGCGAGCGCCAGGATAATGCATAGCTTTTTCATTTCAGTGCGCGGCGAAATCATTTTTGACCACCTCTCCATTCTTCATGACAAACCGGACACGCTCGAGTTCGGTGATGTCGGCGATGGGATCGCCCGAAACGGCGACTATGTCGGCGAATTTTCCCGGTTCGACGGCACCCACGCGATCCTGCCAGCCCAACATTTCTGCAGCGTTCGTCGTAATCGCGCGCAGCACGTCGAGCGAGGGCATTCCAGCTTCATGCAAGGTGGGAAACCGTGAAGTCGAGGCTTGCCCGCACGTTTTTCGCGGATAATACCAGCACATGTCCGTTCCGGCCGCGAACTTCACTCCCGACTTCAGAACCCGGTGAACCAGGCTGTTGTATAACTGATTCTCTCTCACCGCAATCCCACCAACAAACCCCGACTTCAAAACCTGCTGCGCCAGATCGTTGTATTTCTGCCGGTCGCGCTCGTTAGCTTCGAGACGCTGCGCTCGCAAGATTAAAGTCTCCGCAGTGGATTGCTCAAAAATGTCGTTAAAAAAATGGCCATAGGAGGTAGGGGTGAAATCGAAGAACATACCCTTGTCCCGCATCTGCTTTAGTTGTTCCTCGGTAATCTCGTTGCCGTGCTCGATCGAATCGGCACCCGCATCGATGGCCGTCTGAATGCTGGTCTTGTCGACAGCATGTACGGCCACTTTCAAGCTTGCACGATGCGCCTCTTCGACAACGGCTGCTAGTTCAGCGACTGTCAGATTCACGTCTGCTGTCACCTTGATCACATCCACACCCTGAAACTCATTCTGCCGGACTGCCTGACGGGCGCGGTCCGCCCCTTCAATAAACAAAAACTCCTGCTGAAGAATGGCATCCGCAAGGGCGGGATTGAGACTCTGAACGTACGAAGCACGCGTGACGAGTTTGCGCCCGGAAGCCAGGATCCTCGGACCAGGCACCCGTCCTGCGTTGATGGCATCGCGCAGTTCGGTATCGCCATCAATCCCGGAGTGCCCAAGATTTCGCACCGTGGTGATGCCGCTCTCTAGATCCTCCCGCGCCATCTGCGCGCCCAGTAACACTCGTTTGCTTGGCGATTCGACAATCGCCAGCAATAGGTCCGGCACAAATGCTCCGTTGTACCGACGCGCTCGCTCGGCTTCCGATGGGGTAATTACGTCAAGCAGCAAGTGGGTGTGACTGTCGATCAATCCTGGTAGCAATGTAGCGCTGCCCAAGTCAATGACCGTGGCGCCCGCGGGCGCTCGCACTTTAGTGGGCGAACCAACTTGTTTGATCTTTCGGTCTTCTATCAACACGGCCGCGGGCGAAAGGATATTGCCCGTTCGGGGGTCGAGCAACCGGCTGACTTTCACCAGAATCGCGTCAGCGGCCGGTTGTGCGGTGAGCTGCCCGATTGGAAACAGTGCGAAAAGCAGTGGCGCCAATAGCATGATCAATTTGCGCATCGACCCATTCCTCCTCTTAAAAGCAACCCTCTTCTACTATCCGTAACGATCCTTCACCAAATTGAGCAGCTCCGACGCCGTCCTTGAAGACGATCGTGACGTTTTCGATATCCGCGATGAAAGACGGCTCGGTTCAATGCTGCGTTCCGAATCGCTTGTACCGGTGTGAACCCGAGTCCCCAGCCAATCGACTCCGGGCGTTGCGTTTCTGCTGCGCAGAGATATGGATCTCAAGCGTGCCTTCGTCTCTGCGGGCGAACTATTATCGAATTGCTGCTCGACCGTGGATCAGCACATCACCGGCTCCTCGCTTGAGTTTGTGCCCCGTAGACACGTGAAAAGCGTAGATGAGTGGGAGCCCACGCGGAAGTGCCGACCGGCACCATGAATGCCCATGACTTTCGGCACACCAACAAGGAGCCGTCCGATGCTATGCTCGTGCCATGAGGCTCGAGCAACGCCTTCGCTGGCTTATCCTTGCGGTTGCCGTCACAATCTGGATCGGGGTCGGCGTTTTCGCGATGGCCCTGATGCCGTCCCGTCCCGACGCCGCCCACGCGTCCGCCCTCGTCTGGATTTTACTTTTCGCTGCGTTCGGCGCGGCGCTCTTCGGCTCGGTCTTGATCGGGCAGCGTTCGCGGACGGGCCAAGTACTCCTGATCGGGGTCGAAACGCTGTTGGTCATTGCGATGGCGGCGACCAACCGTGGCTCGCCCGGCCCGCTCCTCACGCCGATCGCGCTGCAGGCGGCGCTTTTGTTCGGCACACGCCCGGCTCTTGTCTGGGTGGTGGTGCAATCGATCCTGATCCGGCTGGGACTATGGGAACAGAACGCCGACCTCCTGGGCTGGTTCTATTTTTTGGCCATCGACGTTGCGGGAGAGCTGATCGCGGTCGGCGCGGTTCATGCGCTGCGCTGGGAAGCCGAGAGGAGTCTCGCGCTCGGCCGGATCAACGCCGAATTGCGGGCGACGCAGGCGCTCCTCGCGGAGAGCGCCGCGCAAGCCGAGCGGATGCGAATTTCGCGCGAACTACACGACGCGTGGGGGCACGACCTCACCGCGCTCAGTCTGCAGCTCGAATATGCGAGCCATGTCTCCCCCGAACTCGGGCGCGCGAGCGCGATCGAGGCGCGCGATCTCGCGAAGTCGCTGCTCTCCAAGGTACGGGACGTCGTTGGCACGCTGCGGCGCTACGAGGGCCACGACATCAAGCCGGTGCTGGAAGCGTTGGCTACGGACGCGCCGCAGCTCAACGTGCATCTCGACATTCCTGATACGCTCGCGCTTCAATCCGCCGAAGCGGCGCAGACCCTCATGCGCTCGGCGCAGGAGATCATCACTAACACGCTGCGTCACGCGGCCGCACGCAATCTCTGGCTCAAGCTCAGGGTGGAGGACGGTGGTGTGCGGCTCAACAGCTGCGATGATGGTGAAGGCACCGATCAGCTTCGCCTCGGCCACGGGCTCAAGGGCCTGCGCGAACGCTTCCAGCAGCAGGGCGGCCAAATCGCATTCGAGAGCGCGCGCGGCAGCGGCTTCAGGGTGATGGGCTGGATTCCGACACGCCCTTCACTCCCGTGATCCGCGTCTTCCTCGTCGATGATCAGACGTTGGTTCGCAAAGGCATCAGAAGCCTTCTCTCGCTTCTGCCTGAAATCGAGATTGTCGGCGAGGCCGTCGACGGAGCCGAGGCTCTGCGCCTCATTCCGTCGGCGGCGCCCGATGTCGTCCTTCTCGACATTCGCATGCCGGAGATGGACGGCCTCTCCGTGCTGCGCCGCCTGGCCGAACCGGGTCGCGCGCCGCACTTCATTATCCTCACAACGTTCGACGATGCGGACGCGCTGTTCGAAGGGTGCAAATCGGGCGCCCGCGGATTTCTGCTCAAGGACGTTTCGCTCGAGCAGCTTGCCTCGACGATCAGCGCGGTCGCAGAGGGGCGCCTCGTCCTGCAACCTTCGATTACCGAAACGCTGCTGCGCAACATCAAGGGACGCGGCGAGTCCCGACTCGATGATGAATTTGCCGAGCCCCTCACCGAACGCGAGCGCGACGTCATCCGGTTGATGGCCGGCGGCTTCAGCAACCGCGAGATCGGCGAGATGCTCGGGCTGACCGAAGGTACAGTAAAGAATCATGTCTCGCGCTTGCTCCTGAAGCTCGATGCGCGCGACCGCATCAGCGCGGTGCTGAAGGCGATCGCGAGCCGCCTCGCCTGAGAGTCGAAGTATCGCCAGCCCAAAATGAAGGCGACTAGCAAAAATGGATTAGGTGATGCCTAGCATTTTTCTCGGGAACAGCAGCCCAGCGGAGTACATGGACAGGACAACGATGGGGATGACCGCGTTGCGTTTTTTCCAGTAATTATGGGACCTAAATCGAGACCAATCTCACATCTCGGCGGACTCTACTCCTGGGCGGTACCATTCGCGGGGTACGTCCACTGACACGGGCTGTGAGGTTCATAATCCCCGAGTCTAGAATGCTCTGGCCACGCGGAACCCGCCGCTGTGGTCTCGGCCCGACGATTTGTACCTGCTGCGGACGGCCGAGAGGACGAGGCCCGGAATATTGCTGTATGCGCCGCCGCGCACAAGGCGCCGACCACAATCGCCACTTTGCCACGAACTGCCATCCGACGGCGCGCCATTATAATTGGCGTTCCAGCAATCTTCAGTCCATTGCCAGACATTGCCAAGCATATCGTAGAGGCCGAATAGGTTCGGTGGGAAACTTCCAGCCGGTGACGTAAATGCATAACCGTCGCGGCACTCTCGATTCGCGTCGGGATCGTGAGGATGCTGCTCACTGAAGTTCAGCTCACCATGATTGATGTAACGGCAGAGTTCCGCAGGCATATCGCTACCGGAACGCGCGGTTGTCGTCCCCGCGCGCGCGGCGTATTCCCGCTCAGCCTCTGTTGGTAAACGATAAACAAGCCCTGTCTTGGCGCTCAGCCAAGCCACATAGGCTTGCGCATGGTCCCAATTTACACAGACAACGGGGTCTCTTCCGGTCTGCGAAAACAGAATGCCAATTGGCGCCCTTCGTGTCATTCTCCCTACCGGTTGCAACATCGAGCGTATAGCAGCTATCGGGATCCGGCCGATTTGTCTCCGTCACAAACTGAGCGTACTCACCTCGCGTCACGTCAAATTTGCCAATTGCGAGCCCGTATCCGATCCTGACCAAGTGCTGCGGTGCCGAGTGTCCGCGAAAAAAAGCCGGCACGCTCTCGCGCTCTTCTTCCCCCGGCGGAGCCCCCATGATGAAACTGCCCTGCGGCCAGCATCACCATTTCTGGGCAAGCATTCGAACAGTCGCGGAACTGCGTTCCGGGAGCGGGCGCTTTGAGTAACCTGTCAGCTCTTACGAGCGTGACGGAAGCCGGAGCTTGGGCGGCAACCTGCTCACTTGAAGACAGAGCGAAAAATGCTACAGCCAAGACACTGTAGATTCGATTCGGTTTCATTCGAGTGATTTCCTCAATTAATTGGTCTGAACCCAAGCGCCGCATGTGCCTCAACGCGAGGCAAGTTCGTTCTTGGCCGCTTGGCCCTCCTTTATCTCGAACCGAATGCACTCGATTTTCCAGGTTCCATCGTCCACCCGGCCCTGCCAACCGAGCATACCATCGGCACTGGTGGCGATCGCACGCAGGATGTGGAGCGGCGGCATTCCAGCGTCATGCAAATTGGGAAACATTGTCGCCGCGGCTTGGCCACGCGTTTTTCCCGGATAGAACCAGTTCATATCCGACCGGCAGCGAACACAAGTCCTGACTTGAGGATTCGCTGAACGAAATTGCCCACCGTTTTACGCCCGCGCTCATCGGAGGCGACCAGTGCGGCCTTTGAGGTCGGTAACAGCACAATGCTTGGGCTCGGTAACCCTTATAAGAAAACCGCCCCAAAAAGTTGGCGTTAGGCGCAATCCTCGTTCGCGGCACGAGTGTCACAATTGATTTCAGTGGTCCGAGCGAGTGCTGACATCGAATCCGATACTACCTGCAACGCGATAAAGCGCCTAGTTCCGCCGATGTTTTGGCTTCTAAGGAACCGTGTGCAATATCCGCCCGTCGCCGAGTCGAAGCAGCGATCGAAGTGGACGTCTTGAGGCGCGAAGTCTTCGCGCTACGTGCTGTTCACGAAAGATCTTGGTCGTTGGAATGGCAATCGACCGACGGGAAGCAACCTTTACGCCGTTGGCGAGCGAAAGGGCAGCCTGACTATTTGGTCCCAGACCATCCCGATTGCCGATCAGTTTGCGTGGGCGGCCTCATCGACCGGACCGGCCATTCAAGATAAGTGGCCTGTTAGCACGATCACTGCCCATACTGAAATCCTGCTCACAGGCGGTCGGCGGACCATTCAGATGATGAGTGAGGGCGAAGCCGTTCGAAAATTCCTTCCGGAACATGACCAGTTGAATTGGCTCATCAACCTATTCGATCTGGGGCCGTCTGGGCCGCGCCGCGCATGGTAACGACCCTACTGAGACCGTATCCGCCTTATTACAGTCACCCTTGTTAGGATTACGAGCCAGCGTCTTTGCGGCGACGCGCGGGCGTAATGACTCTAACAAGGCTAGAGTGTCGCGGGACTATAAAAGATCTTGCACACCGAGGCTGATTCGGCGCCGGCCGGCGCGGCGATGATTGCTATTGTGCCCCGTGGTTTGCGTGGAAGTAATGAACGATGAACTACCCGCTCGCTCGGATCCTAATAATTATCGGTCTATTTTCTGGTCGCGTCTGGGGTACAGAAGAAGAAAGAACTGTAGACCCACGCATTCATAGCGTCGAGTTTGGATTGATGCCCCTCGCTTCCACGAAAGAGCACATGGGAGTAGCCGTCGGGATCCGCAAGCGCATGCGAGATTTTGGCACCCCCGGGCTTAGCGTTGCAGTGATTGAAGGCGGTCGCCTTGCGTGGGCTCGTGGATATGGAGTTGCCGATTCCACATCGCACCGTCCTGTGACTGCTGAAACGCTCTTTCAATCGGCTTCTATATCCAAACCGCTGACGGCTTTGCCCGGTGGGCAAATTACTACCATCGTGACCCCCTACCAAGCTCCTCCGGATCAGCCTGCTCTTCCCAGAGGCTCAGCGACAGTTGAACCTGTTCCTGGTGGCGTTATTATTGTGGGATGTGAGAATGGCGGCCCGTGTGCCTCGATTCCGAATCTATAATGTCAAGAAAATCTTTGCTTCTGCTTGGTTCTGGGCTCGTGATTGCAATTGCAATCGCGGTGCTGGTTCATTCGCTCAGCAAAGTAGAGTTCCCGTCGGTGCAGGTGCGGATTAAGCAGCCGGCTGAATCTGTAATTGCACCGATGGGGCCTGAGCGCGCATCTGTTACAAAGCGAAGCTCGGAGACTAGGACGAATTGGACGAAACAATATAGCGAAACTACAAATTATTTCGAGTTTGTATCAGCAGCTGCAATGGATGCTTATAACGGTGACAGCAACGCCGCGCTATATATATCGAAGGCCTTGTACATTTGTTCTCCCATCCAACTGCAATACGCCAATTCCAAAGATCCGCAATCGGACTTCGATGCTCATTGGGCCGCTCGCACTCACGCTCCGCAATGGGCTGTTGATAAGGCTCGGAAAGATTTTGGGGCTTGCATTGGATTCATCAACGGCGATGCATTCGCGGGATTGCCCGCAAGGCAGGGCGGCTATAACTCAATTCGTTATTGGATTGATAAGTCCGCTGACGATCCCGTGGCGCAGGCTTTGCAAGCCGGTACCGCGGTCGCTAATACAAGGTACGAGGCGTCAAGCGATTTGAAGGAAAAGTCCCTCGACTCCGCTCAAAAATCAATCAATCGTGCGGTCGCATCGAAGGACCCAGCGGCGCTGTTTCATGTCGGCCGACTGTTGTCGGATGGACGGGCAAGCAGCGATCCGCTGCAAGGATTCGCACTATCGATTGCGGCCTGCAACTTGGGATACGACTGCTCCGCAAACAATGCAGATCTTTTTCAAGGCTGCGCCACACAGGGACTGTGTCAGCCCGGCATAAGCTATGCGGATCTCATCAAAAAAGCAGTGGGCGACGATGGTTATGCACAGGCATACGCTCGGGCGCAACAAATTCAGGATGCCATGGCACGCGACGACATGGCTGCTCTACAATCATTTGTACAACTGAAACGGTAGCTTAGCTCAAGAAAGCGTTGTCGATCCCGTATTATGCGACATCGATCACTTAGAGTCATTTGGGTTCAGGCTAATCACGCGCGGGGCGCTAAGCAGTATTCTCCAGTTCTGAGAGCACGCTTAATACGGCCATCTTAAGATCCTGGCCTCGCAAGTGGACCAGGTCTACCAGCGATCTTGTCCTGGCAAGTTTCTCGGCCACCAGATAGCCAACGAAGTAACCACTGCGCGCCGGGATTCCGGATGGAGCCTGCTCAACGGAAAAAAGGTCCAGGTAGTCGTTCGGATTGGTTGAGTCAGCATGGTCGAGCAATCGCCGTGCGAGTTTACTGAGATGGGGTCGGGCTAATTCCGATAGCCGATCTGGCAAGACCAACGCCTGATCGGCTGTCGTACCGGGATTCATTCGCCAGCTGACGTATGTTGCCAGTCCCTCCTCCCACATGAAGGCCCAGGCGGCTCGATCCTCACCAATTTCGGGAGCAATTTGATAATGATATTGATGAAACAGTTCGTGCTGAAGGATGAGTTTGAGATTGGCTATGGACCCGTAAAGTCGAGCCAATTCATCCACGCCAAAATACAGGCCTGTATTCGCGCCCGAGATCAGCAAACCCCCAGAGAATCCAAACAACGATACCGAAAAATACATCGGCGTGGTGGGAGCATAGTCGCGAAACGTTGTCGCGAACTCTTGAACATAGGAGGAAACACTCTGGCTAATTGTGGCTGAGATTTTTCTCATCTGCGGGATGAAGGAACTGACGTCTTGCAGATACTTGGCAACCCGAGCTTGCGCCTCCGGCACACTATCAAGATCGGTTAGTGCGCCACTGGCGATCAGTCCATGACGAAAGAGATCCGGATAGGCCGCGACCACAGTATTGAAGAACGCGCTTACACGCTTATCCGTTGATTCCGTGATCGTGGTATCCCAGAAATGCCAGAACGCGGGCATAGCGTTGACCACCCTGAAGGGCGGCGGTGGGATTGCAGCGATTGCGCCCCACGGCGCGGTTGCAACGCCGCCACCAACCAGCATGAGAAATGTGCGCCTGAGCATCTACGGTGTCCCCATAATGGCCCTTGATTTGCTCACTCTAGGTCATGTTGAGCAATCGCGCCGCGTGACTCATCGCCAATATTGTGACGGCGAAGGCACCTACCTGAGATTTACTCTCTGGTCCGCCGTGCGGCCGGCTAATTCATGCTACCTCGGAACTCACAGACCTTGGTCGTCATAGTCCGCGAGGCTATCTTGCCCTTGCGCGCTTGATTTATCTTGGGCTGCCCACCGCGATCCGCGTCCTGTCCCGCGCGGTACTCCAGCCAGCGTTCTCGCGCGAGGTGCTGGATATCTTCCCAGCCCTGGATCAGGTCCTGGTAAGCGGAAGTGAGGTGCTGCGTGTTCATCCTTGACGCTCGCGGGGAGAAGCCTTGTTCGGATTAGTATGCCCTTCTAGGCGAAATCTGCAATATTTGCCCTAAATCTCGGTCACTTTGCCGTGCGCGAACTTAGCAATCCATCGGCAACCGGTCCACGATCGCTCTAACCTATTGGTAGATCCCGTCGCAAACGAATTTGTTTGAGCGCCGCGTGGCCCGCTAACAAATAAAGAGGTCCTGCACGATAAGCAGACCGATCATCGGTACCTCCTTGTGCGGCAGCGTACAGAAGGCCTTTAGGCGTAAGCCTTAGAGTTCGAAGACCGATTACGGTATGCAGGGAGAACTCCAATGAGTGACGTGTACGTTTACCACTTCATGCGTCGCGGGCCGGCTGGCAAAAATATCCTATCCAAGCGACGGGCGACGATTGAGACTATCAACGGTAAGGGCGAAGCCGTAATGGAATCGCAGATCGTGGTCGACCAGACAGAGGTAGATAGCATAGCAACGGTTACCTTATTGGCCGCAGCGGCAACGAGTCGCACCCAACGGATGAGCTATGGGGTCAAATAAGATCGCTCGAACGAAGAGCCAATTCAAGGGACAGCGAAGCGCTGACATTGAACGAAAGTGGTGAGGGCGCCCGCATTTATGTGCTTCGCCTGGAAAGTCGGGAGTTGCGCAAACAAGCTCAACGATTACGGAAGCAGCGTGTCGATTCGATGGTCGGCGAACTCGCCAATCAGTTTGATTCCCAAGTCTCCGTACAGGGTGGTCCAGCAACCGGATAGACGCGACCGCCGACGCTGGCGACAATCGGCGGCATGGGCCTAGGCATTTTGGGTCGACTGGTAGTTGCAGAGGCTGCGGTTGAGCGCGCCAAGCAGATTTAAGCCAAGTATAGGGCAGCGCCTAGGCGACGCAGTGAGCCCCCCAGCAAAAGTGAGCTGTCCGACAGCAGACAGTCGTCTAGGACCGGAGTGGGTCGATTGTTGACGTTGGCATCCTATGGGTGCGAAGCACGTTGGCCGGAGTCCAGGGACCACCAACACCGTCGAATAATATCCGGCTCTCGCGCGGGGTAACTTTTCGGGGTAACTCGTCAGTTCGATCTTAATGAATGCTTACGAAACAGATTGTTACGCAGGCTTTTCGAATCCCTCAGCCGGCAAACCCCCTTAAAAATTTTCGACAACGTCGCGAAGTCTCTGCCGCACGGCGGTGGCCATTCGAACCCCCGACAGATAAAAAGATGGGTTCGACAACTTCGCCGCTAGGCGAAGTTGAACGCCGGCGTCTTCGACGGCGGCCCCGAAGGGGCGAGGCGCGCAGCGCCGAGTAATCCCTCAGCCGGCAAACCACAAAAAATCAATAATATCAATATGTCATGTGATATCTGCGGCTAAAAACAGCCCTAATTTGCGGCCCGGCGCTCTGGCTGGCATCGACACCAATGGTATGATCTGATCACACTATTGGTGCGTTTCGTACGGGATCTTTATGGCGACTGTCCGCAAAACTATTACGTTGACGGATCAGCAAGATGACTGGATCAAGGCGCAGGTCGAAGGTGGTGACTACACCAACGATAGCGAATACATCCGTGACCTTATTCGGCGAGAGCAAGAGCGTGGCGCAGAGATCGAAAGGATTCGCTCGGCCTTAGTTGAAGGTGAAAAGAGCGGAAAGCCAAAGCGCTTCGATGCAAACGCCTTCAAGCGTAGGCTCCGCCGCGTAAATGGTTGAGTACCGACTTTCCCCCACCGCAGAGCGCGACTTGGAAGGTATCTGGAAATACACGCGCCGAGAGTGGGGACTCGAGCAGGCTGAGCGATACACCGACTTGCTGACCGCGGCATTCAAAGTCTTGGCCGAAGCGCCAAAGTCCGCTCCGGCTTGCGATCATATTCGACCGGGCTATCGCCGCCGCAATGTCGAGCGGCATATGATTTATTTCCGCATCACCGACTACGGCATCGCGATTATTCGCATCCTTCATGAGCGGATGGACGCGCCGCATCATTTGTAACGCCTGAATCTGGCTGTAATCGCCGTTAGGCGACTTCAGGAGTGAGTTTCATCCCGAGTGCCTTCACTACTTTCAGTACTGTGCCGAGACTGGGATTACCATCAGCCGACAAAGCTTTGTATAGGCCTTCGCGCGTCAGTCCAGTGTCTTTGGCGAGACGGACCATTCCGTACGCTCGAGCGATGTTGCCAAGGGCAACCGCAATGAAGGCCGGGTCGTCACCGGCCTCATCCATGCATGCCTCAAGGTAAGCCACCATGTCCGCCTCGCTCTTAAGGTAATCAGCGGTGTCGTACCGCGAAAATTTCTCTTTGATTCGCTTCTTAATCGCCATAGGTCACTCCTTCCAGTCCGCAGCGATTTTTATGGCACGCTTGATGTCGGCGGTTTGAGTCCGCTTGTCGCCGCCGCATAGGATCACAACGACCGCCGCTCCGCGTTGCACGAAATACACGCGATAGCCGGGACCGTAGTCGATCCTCATCTCGCTGATACCCGAGCCGACCGACTTCACATCGCCGGGATTGCCAAGCGCCATTCGATCAATCCGCGCTGCAATTCTCGCCATCGCCTGGCGATCCTTCAAACGTGAAAACCAGGCGTCAAAGGTCGCGGACTTGAGGATTTCGCGCACATGCGTAATGTAATCTATGGATTACATTTTGTAAACCCTGGTTAACATGCGAAAATGTGTTGACGGCCATGTGCGGGCTGAGGGTTTTCTGCCAACACGGATGCCACGGCCGTCCAACGCCGTCGCGTAACATGCGGCGCTCGCGCGGGGTAACTTTTCAGGGTAACTCGCCTCATTTATCTGAACAAAGTCTTACGAAACAGTTAGTTATGTTGCCTGTTCGAATCCCTCAGCCGCAAACCCCCTTAAAAAATTCTAGCAACCTCTGAAGGTACCCACTGCTTGTCGGTTTGGCCGGCCCTCACCCGTGCGGGGGAGTTTCTGGCGACGCCATGAGCCTCCCTACAAAGTGTTCCTGCGGCGATTCAACGCAGTGTTCGGAGATAAGCAATGATATCGGCACGCTCCTGGGCGTCTGCGACACCAGAGAACGGCATGATGTTACCGGGAACGAGTTCCTGCGGATTGGCCAAGTATCGGTCGAGCGTGGCTTCGTCCCAGATAATCTCTGCTCTCTTCATCGCACGGCTGTAGCGGAACCCGGGAACTGCGCCAGATTTGCGCCCGATGAGCCGCAGCAACGTGGGCCCAGTGCCGTTGCTGCCGTCGATGGAATGACAGACTGCGCACTGGCTGAATGTGGCGCTCGCCGCGGGCGTGTTTTGCGCGTCGGATGAGGTCACGACGATGGTTGCGCCGTCGATCATCGCCATCGCCAGCATGCTTGCACGCGCCACGGGCCCCGGGCCTACACGTGTCACAGCATTCTCGGCCGTTCGACGTAGCGAACGAGGTCGTCGCCAAGACGCAGCGCAAGTGCCGCCAGAGGCCCTGTCGGGTTGTAGCCCGAGTTGTGCGTGTAAACGGAAGCGCCGACCACGAAAAGATTTTCCGCATCCCAGTGCTGCAAATGCGGCGACACGACGCTGGATCTCGGGTCGACTCCCATGACGGTGCCGCCGGTCACATGCGTTGACTGATACTGGCGCGTATCGAAAGGACGCGCGCGTCCTGCTACAGGTCCCATGAAATCCGGGGACATCGCCTTGCAGATCTCGCCGGCTTTGCGCGTTACCCAGTCCGACATGCGAATCTCGTTCTCGCGAAAATCAAAGGTCATGCGCAGCAACGGCAGCCCGTACGCGTCGGTGTAATCAGGATCGAGGTCCAAGAAATTTTCGCGATGCGGATAGCAGCTGCCTTGCGCGTCTACCGAGAAGGAATGGGCGTACCAGTCTGCCGTGGCTTTCTTCCAGGCCGTGCCCCATCGAGGCGTGCCGGGCGGCGTGGAACGGGTCCGAATCGGCCGCCCATTGGTCACCCCGACACTGATGCTCGCGCCGCCGAGGAAGGGTAATGCCGAGTGATCGAAGTTATCGTTATTGAACTCATCGATGACGGTTCCCGAAGCCCCCGCAGCCATGAACGGGTTGATCCAGCGATTCTTGAAAAAGACGCTTACCCCGGAAGTCGTCTGATAGCAGAAATTCTTGCCGACACTGCCCCTCCGGGTCGCCGGGTCGTAGGGCTTGCCAATCCCACCTAGCAGCAGCAGTCTCGTGTTGCTCATGGTGAACGCCGCCATCACCACGATGTCCGCCGGTTGCTCGTACTCCTCTCCGGAATTCAGATCCAGGTAACGCACGCCTGTGGCGCGCTTTGCGCGGCGATCGTACCCGATCTTGAGGACGTGAGCGTGAGTCCGGATCTCGAACCCTGAGCGCTTGCGCAGCATCGGATAAAGCAGAGTATCGGGGGTCGCCTTCGCGTGCGCCTCGCAAACAAACCGTTCGCAGTGCCCGCAATACTGACATTGACCGAGCCGTTGGCCGTCCGGGTTGACATAGCTCTGCGGGGAATTTGCGGCTGGTCGCGGAAACGGGCGAAACCCTAAGCCCTCCGCGGCCTGCTGAAAGATGATGTCCGCTTCGCTCCTCTCGAGTGGTTTTTGCGGATACTCGCCGCGCCGCGGCGCTTCGAACGGATTACCTCCAGGTTGGATCGCCCCTTTAATATTGCCGGCCTTGCCCGCCAGGCCGAACAGTTGCTCGAACAAATTGTGATACGGCTCAAGTTCGCCGTACGTGGTGCCCCAGTCCTGTAAAAGCATGTCGGCGGGAATCGCGGCGTTGCCGTAGCGCAACTCGTATCGGGAGCGCAGAATCGGGTCGTACTCCGACCAGCGCCACGCGGCACCGTTCCAGTGACTCGCGGCGCCGCCGACACCGAGGCCGGGGAGGAAGGCCTCCATCCAACGGATCGGCAGCGATTCGCTGGCCCGCGAATGGCGAAGCGTGTAAGTTTCTCGCCCCCAATCTTGCATCAACCCCTGCCGCCGGTCCCATCGCAATTCGTCGCGCTGGTTCGGCAGCGTAGCCTCCGGTCCAAGCGCGTGGTCGCCGCCGCGCTCGAGCACCAATACCTCAATACCCTTGGCGGTGAGCTGCCGGGCGACCAGCCCGGCGCAGAGGCCTCCTCCGACAATCACGACAGAGCGCTTGGGTAGCTTTTTGGCCATGATCAGAATTGAATCACGTGAAGTCAGCGATGGATTTCGGCGTCTTGGCACCCGGATACGGCTTGCCGCGATACCGCACCATGTCGAGCGCGTGAGTCGCTGGCAGCCCCGGGTAGCCGATCATTTTCCAGAACACTGCGTTGCGATTCCCGCCGTACATCGGATCGGCGAAACAGGCTTCGACGAATAGTCGGTAGATCACTTCGTTGAACCACAGCGTCAGCGAGACGCCGTCGCTCTGCACGCGATCCGCCTGGACGTCCTTGAGGAAATCGTCCGCCTCCGCCGCTGCGAGCTGATCGAACGGCCTCCCGCGGTCGCGAAATGAGGCCGCGTTGGCCGCGGCGATTCCAGCCTTGCAAAATTGCTCCGGGGTGAGCGGACTCTGCCATCCAAGCTCCGGCTTGGCACTGCGGAACGGGCCGCGCAAGTATCGTCCCTCGCCCTTGCCGTAGGGCCCCGCGAGTTGACGGTCTATGTAAATCGCGAGTCCGCCGTCGACTCCGCTGGGAGAGTATTCATCCGCCGGACACAGAACGTTGACTAGCGCTTCGATGAATGCCGCCTCATCTGGGCTCAAGGATTGGTACGGGGTCGCCACTGTCGGCACCGGCTCTGGCGCCGGTTCTGCACCCTGCACGACGGTGACCCCCAGTGGTCCCAACGCGCCGGCGCCGGCACAGCCGGCGGCTTGCAACAGAAAGGTGCGCCGCGGGGTGATTTTCTTTTGTTCTGTCATATCTTGTGCCGTGCCCAGTACGCGATACTACTGTGGTGGCGGCTTTCTGGCTGCGATTTCTAGTGCTCGAATGTCACAATAGGGCCGACTTTTGCCGGTGACTGTACCGCCGGTGTCGGACCCGACGCTACCCCTCACGGACGTCTGCTGCCGGACACTCAATTTTGTTCACCTACAAGCGCTGCTGTGGTAGCCCGAATGGTCCCCTTTTTCCCGTCCGGAGAAACGCGCCGGGATTCTCGAGCTAGCGCTGACCACGCCTGGAACCGCCATGATATGGACGCGTTTGCAGCGTTATTTGCTACGGACGCTGATTTTGTAAATGTAATCGGTATTCGATGGGTAGGCCGCGATGCTATCAAGCAGCACCATGCCGCGAGCCATGCGACTATTTTCAAGTCGAGCACGCTTAAAATCGGAAATACGACCATTCGTTTCCTAAAGGCGGACGTTGCCACCGCCCGCTCCGAATGGACCCTTTCTGGAATCACCTCGGAGGCCGGGCAGCTCGCTCCGACCCGCGCCGGGATACTGACCAACGTTATCGAAAAGATCGACGGGCGTTGGCTGATCGTGCTGACACAGAACACGGACATAGCAAAGCCGGCAGGTTAGAACCGCGGCACCGATTTGAGCTCGGCGCGGATCAGGACATCAGCGGCAGCAATGTTCGAACCCTGGCATCACGAAGATAAAGCCCACCCCAAGCCAGAATGCCGAGTGTCAGGCATACAATCTGAGGTGGTGAAAACAGTTCACCAAGTCGAAAATGAGTGCAGATCGCGCCACCGAGAAACCCGGTGAGCAGGATTGCGCCTAGCACTGCGGTCTTGGGGACGGCATACAAGACGGCACAGATCAGTATGATGATCGCGATCATGGGAGCTTGATGCAACGAGAATCCCGTCGCGGCGATTTCGTCACTCAGCATGCGCGGCATTATCAGATTTGCCGCCGAGTCTGCCACGAGCGCGAGCACTACCAACCCGCTCAACGCGCGGCCAACGGTAGATGATCTTGCTCCAGATGTGTTAGTCATCAGTCTGCCCCTCGTTATGAAGACCCGCCCATGGACAAGTTGCACCTCGCGGGCAAGGGATAAACCTACCTCGGATGTCAGCTTTCCGGAAGTGATTTTTGGACTAGCAAAGTCGACTTCTGCCGAATCCGGACTCATTTCCCCCTTCTCGAATAACGTCCAACAGGTTGAGATGAGCCTACTCCCGATCCGGCCTCGAGTTCGCGGGCCGCTGTCCGTGCTCACTCAGGAATTGATCCGTCATTCCGAGATAGAACTGGTTGCCGATACCATACTCGTTGAGGTTAAAGGCGTGATCGCCATACGGGAATCGGACGCTCTCGATGTCGATGCCTGCATTCCGGGCTTGTTGGGCGAACCTGTCCGTCGCGTCCGGCGGGACCAGGTGATCGTTGGCGCCGAAGATGACGAGGGTCGGAGGAGCGGCGGCGTTGATGTGGGTCGCCGAAGCCACGAACCGGTATCGATCGGGGAATTGCTGGGGGCTGCCGCCTACGTAGTACGTGTTGAATTGGCGCGCCATGTCCGAAATCGCGGGTACCTGACTGACCCACGCGGCGGCCAGATCGACCGGCGGATAGAGCGCGCTCACTGCCGACACCCGCGGCACGGTTCCCCCGCACGAGGACTCGAGCCGGCCCGCGTTGGCGAGATACGCGGCATTGATGGCGAGATTGCCGCCGGCAGACGATCCCAGCAGAGAGATACGGGCGGGATCGCCACCGAGCCGGGCTGCATTGGCCGCGGTCCAGACCATCGCGCAACCGACCTGACTTGCCGCGATATCCCACAGATGTCGATCGACGGACGACAAGGAGTAGTCGATCGACAGTACGAGCCATCCCCGATTGGTGAACCAGCGAAGGTTGGATCCGCTCTCGAATCTGTCACCGCCGGTGAATCCTCCGCCGTGGATGTACAGGAGGATGGGTGCAGACTCCCCGGGTGTGGCCGACCTCGGTTTGTAGGCGAGAAGGTGCAGCGGCTGATCTTGCCAGGTCCCAAACACAAGATCTTCGTCGGGCCGCCAACCGCCTATGAGCCGTACTCCAAACGCGTGAACCAGACTGATCGGCACACCATGGCTACGAGACTCCGCCAGCATTCGGGCGAGAGCCACCGACGCCCAACCGGTCGCCGCAACGGCTATGGTCGTGATTAGAAGGATGGCGCGCGAATGCGACGCGCGCCATCTCCAAAATTCGAACGCACCGATCGCGATGGGCACAACCACGAGCCACGGGCCGAATATCGACAGGACTGTCGACCCGATGGGCGATAAGAACGGGATGCCGTAGAAGTGGGCGCCGATCAGGACTAGAACGCAAATCAACAACGCAGCAACAGCCACTATCTGCCCGATTGCGTGCGCTATTCTCATGTCGTTGTCAGTTTACGAGCTAGCATCATTGAAACTCGGTAGCGTCAATCAATCGACGATCGCTTGGCGGATGGATTTCTCAAAGTCGTCTTGTACCTCAAGATTGAATTGCTGCAGCATGATGACCGCCGCGATTTCCTCCGCTCGATCGTTCCAGCTCATAGTGCCGAAGGCGCCGGCCCAGCCAAAAGCGCCGTTAGAACGGCCCGTGTCGGAAATGGCCCAGTCCGTCACCACCCTCACCGTAATCCCGAAGCCTTGTCCGCGCTGGTCGCCCAACGGGCCTTTTTGAGATCGCCGACCTTACTGATAAACGGCCCAGCGTCGCGCCCCCATCATCCAGACGGGTCCCTACATTCTCCTCACCAATTCATACCATACAACCGTTTTGATTGGGTTCGGCGCAACAGAATCGTGTCGTCGATGAAAACGTATTCCCAATGGAGGCATTGGCAATTAGCCTTCGGTGTTCACATCGAAAGTCTTCAAGTAGTGAAAGGAAACAGTGTACGGCGGTGGCTGGCGCTGGTATGCGCCTTTTATTCCTTACCCAACCTGTGCGCAACGATGCAGTACGAGTGCAGCGATCAGCGCCGGGTTGACGACTGAACCTGGGTTCACGGCGGCAGCGTACGCTTTAGCAGCCGCGTCGGACGCGAGGTCAGCCTGAATCGCGTCCTGCCACTTGCATCACACGGACTTTCGCCTGGACGTTGAACCATCACCACGAGATAGGCAGTCGGAGCTTTCAGCATACCCAGTTCAATTGAGCAACCAACCTTCTTGACCGCAACACTATCTGGAGAATCGGCAACGGCGCAGGTCCCTCGATCCTAATTCTCCCAGGAAAAAACGCGCTTCCAGTCTGCTTTCATGCTGATAACCGTCCAGCCGCGCTGCTTGGCTTCAGCCAGGAGGGCGTCCGAGAAGGTTCCTATCGTTGACTCCGGTCCGTAGGCGTATTCGCGCGTCGCGTCATCGTGGCGGACCAACATCATCAGGCTTGCGCCACCGCCATCCTGGGTGTATTCGAGCATCTGCTGATCGCCGGTCGAGTTGCCAAAGGCCGCCACGGGCCGGCGGCCGATCACGAGCTCAATGCCTACGGGTTTACCCGCCTTGTCATTGACCCGTGTCCCCTGGGGCACCTTGGTGAGAATCGACTTGCCAGTCCTGTCGTAGCCGAACGTTACATCGGCGGTGGAACCTACGACTTGTTCGGGCGGAATGCCATAAACCCGTTCGGCATAGGCGCGCACGAACTCTTGCCCGCCCCCCGTGACGATGAAGGTTCTGTAGCCGTTGGAGCGCAGGTACTGCATCACTTCTAGCATCGGCTGATACACAAGATCGGTGTACCGGCGGTGAAAACGCGGGTCTTGTGCCGTCGCGATCCAGTCTTGCACGCTCTTCCGGAATGCCTCCACCGTCATGCCGGTGTGAGTGATCGCGAGGATCTTCTCAAGCTCCGGCAAGGTCAGGTTAGCCATGGCCGCCCGATCGCCCGACAGCACGGTCTTGAACGGCTCGGTTTCCCTGAGCTTCGGATTGTTCACTGCCATTAGTCCTACTTGGTTGAAAGCAAACATGACCTGCGCGTACATTGGCTGTTCAACCCAGGTGGTGCCGTCTTGATCGAACGTGGCGATGCGCGCCACCGGCTCCACGAATTTCGGGCTGCCCTGAGTGGTGGTGTCCTTTACCAAGGAGATGATCGCCTGCTTTGCGGGGCCCTCCTTCCAGGAGGGCAACGGGTCGGATTGAGCAAATGTTTGTGCGCCGAGAACAATGCCGGCAAACAATATGAGGCACGGAGCGAGCCGCGGAATTCGATCGAACATCATAGCGATCTCCTGTTTGGACGAATTTCTATTGAATCGCTGGAGATCGAAGAGAGGCTATTGGACCTTGGTGCCGGACGCGGGCAGGTTAGCATCGCACTCGCGCGTCACTTTCTTGTAATTCGAATTCCTTCCGGCCGCGTTGCCAGGAATGTGCAACGATAGGCTCCCGACGAGCCCCGACGCCTGGCGGCTTCGCGGGGCCAAAGCGCAGAGTCAGCGTCGCCTACGTTGCTCGGAACAGCCCGCTGGCAAGAACATTGGCACACGTGAGCGTCCGCGCTCCGCGATTAAGTGGGGGTGAGCCTTGATTTCGGTTATAGAAAAGCGTGCGAATGGGTTGGCATGCGCTGTGGCTGCCGCCGCAGCACTGTTCATCATGGGGACGGCCCAAGCGCAGATAAACCCAAATCTGTTTCAAGACATGCAATGGCGCAACATCGGCCCTTTTATTGCCGGAAAGGTGGATTCGGTGTCCGGAGTCAACGGACGCGCGGGGATTGCCTATGTGGGTACCGATAATGGAGGCGTCTGGAAGACCGTAAACGCCGGCGCCACCTGGCTGCCGGTTACGGATGCAGTGCAGGATGCCAGGGGCTTTACCGCATTGGCGGTGGCGCAGTCGCAACCGTCCGTTGTTTATGCGGGCACCGGGAGCGTGTTTGGTTCCAACTATGGCAGCGGTGTCTGGAAGTCCACCGACGCAGGGGCGCACTGGCAGAGCGCCGGATTGCAAAATGCCGGAGCAATAGCGTGGCTACTTGTGGATCCGCAAAATCCTGACTTGGTGCTGGCAGCGACGCGCGGAATCGATCATCGACAAGGGGGAGGACGCGGCGTGTTTCGCAGCACGGACGGAGGACGAACTTGGACATCGGTGCTGAATGCTCAGCCCGAGTTCGGCGCGACCTATCTGTCCTGGGCAAGCGATGATCCGCGGGTAATTTTCGCCACGGTGACTCAAACCTATCTTGCCCCGGGGGTTTCGAGTCGTTCGCTCTTCGAGCATCCACGTCCAACAAGCCTGTATAAGTCCAGCGACGAGGGCGTGACCTGGGAAAACTTAAAAGGCCGTGACCAGCCCGAACTACTCGGGGAAACCGCTGTCGCGGTGGGCACTCATGCCCGGCGCGTATACCTGTTGAATCGCGCGGGGCTTTACCGGTCGGACGACGGTGGCGGGAGTTGGTCCGTCGCCACCAAGACGATTTACACATCGAGCAAACAAGTTCTGGTAGATCCACATGATCCGGACGTGGTCTATACGATGGGTACTTGTGTCTACAGATCCACCGATGGTGGTCGTACGTTAGTCGCGTTTAAAGGTGCGCCCGGAGGTGATGACCCGAATCAGTGGTGGATTGATCCCACTGACACAAACCATATCGTGTACGGCGGCGATCAAGGGGCATCGGTCAGTCTCGATGGTGGTCAGACCTGGAGTTCGTGGTACAACCAAAAGACAGCTGAGATCGAAAAGATCACCACCGACAACCGATATCCCTACTGGATATACGGCAGCAAGCAGGACAGCGGCACGTTTGCGATCGCCAGTCGAGGCTCGCTCGGACAAATCACCGACCTTGATTGGTTTCCAATGCCCGGTTGGGAGACAGGTTTCGTGACTGTCGACCCTGCCGATCCCGACGTCATATTCATGAACGGCCCCTTGGGATTTCTGCAAAAAGTGAATCGCAAAACATGGGGCGCGCAGAGCGTCGATTTTGGCGTGGGCACCATCAGTCGGGTTAGCGATACGGATTTCCGGCGCGCAGTTTCCGCGCCCATTGTTTTTTCACCACAGAGCTCGAGCGTGATTTATTACGGCACGCAGAACGCTTGGGAGAGCCGGGACGGCGGTGATCACTGGCGAAAAATCAGTCCAGACCTTACCGCCCATCCAGGAAAACCACCATTGCCCAATCCGGAAGGGGTCCATCACGGTGACGCACTGGTGGCGTTGTCGCCCTCCACCGTGCAAGCCGGGGTGATCTGGACGGGCAGCAACAATGGCGTCCTCTATCTGACGCAAGACGGCGGGGAGCACTGGGTTGACGTCACTCCGCCAGATATGTCGATGTATGGCGTCATCGACGTTCAGGCGTCGCGATTCAGCCCGTCCGAGGCCTACGCAGCGGTGCGGAATGATGCCATTGGAGATTATTCACCGCACATCTATCGCACGCGCAACTTTGGCAAGTCATGGGAGGAGATCGTTGCGGGCCTACCGACAGATGAGCCGACCGGCAGCTTTGTACGAGCATTGCAGGAAAGCAATCACCAACGCGGATTGCTGTTCGCGGCCACGGAAACGTCCGTTCACGTGTCGTTCGACGACGGCGATCACTGGCAATCGCTGCGCCTGAACCTTCCAACGACCTCATTCTATGATTTGGAGATCCATGACGGCGATCTGATTGCTGCAACCTACGGGCGTGGGATATGGATTCTGGACGATACATCGCCGCTCGAGCAATTGACCGCGGAGCTTGCTGATCGCCAAGTGACCTTGTTCCGTCCGCGAGCCGCAACCCGCGTCCAATCGAACATCAACCAGGACACTCCGTTTCCGCCCGAGGTTCCCCATGGCAAGAATCCACCTCAAGGAGTTGTGATCGACTACTATCTGAAACAGTCTGCACAGAATGTGCGGCTACAGATTTTCGATGCCGAGGGCACTCTGGTGCGTTCCTATTCGAACGCTCCGTTCAGGCCCCTCGATCAACCCCTACCACCCGCGCCTACTTTTTGGGCACGGCCATCGCGGCCATTGCCGGAGACTGCAGGTGAGCACCGTGTGAGCTGGGACATGCGTTACTCGACGCCTCCTGCCCTGTTCTTGGATCAGTCCAGCGGAGCGGTGCCGGAAGACACGCCGTTCGTCCCGGAAGGTCCCATGGCGCTGCCTGGCGACTATATGGTGAAACTAACTGTGGACGGAGTTTCCTACAGTCAGCCGGTGCTGCTGAAACAGGATCCGCGCCTTGATTACTCACCCGTGGCGATGGATGGCATGCGCCGGCAATTGGCTCTTTCGCAGCGAATCATTGCGGTCATCTCCGCCAGCAAGAGCGCTTACGACCAGACGAACGGGTTAGAAGCGAAGCTGTCATCGCCGCGCGCAGGTGTGTCGAGCAGATTGGTGAAGACGCTGCGGACGCGAATCGCCGAACTGACCGGCACCACCGAAGATGCGTCCATCGGCCTCTCGGGCGGGTCCTACGCTGTGCCACCAGTGAAGGGCGTTACCAGCTTCAGCAGGATCAACGGACAGGCATCGGCTCTGCTGGGGATGGTTGAAGCCACCAGTGATCAGGCACCCGTGCCATCCTTGTACCGGACCTACTCGGATCTGTGCAGGGACTTTAATGCCACGTTAGGGGCTTGGCAGTCGTTGCAAGAGAAGGTGGAAGTGGACGCTGGTTTAAAGCATGCCGATCACAAACCGAGCACCGACTCCGCGACATGCTCACAAGCGCAAGTGACTTTTGCGAGCCCGTAAGTCCGAGATCAAGCGACTGATCGAGGCGCCATCGGCCTGTGATTACCTAGAACGCCTAAACATTACGGGCCGCTGGATGAGCGTGCTTTGGTTATATAGAACGATCGCGGTTGTTGCGTTGATAGTAACTCTGTTGCTCACGGCGAATCCTGCGTGCGCTCAAATGCCGTTCTACACCGACGATCCTTCGCTGACACCCATCAAGACTCTGCATGTCGAAATATATGATGAATACGATGGACTTCAATCCTCGCAATTTCCCGATGAACGTCAGAACACCGCCAATTTTAGGATCAATTTTAGCCCCCTAAAGCGTCTCGAACTGGATCTCGATTTTCCCTATCTAACCATTCAGCGCGCCCCGGGATCACAGAGCTCGCGGGGCATTGGCGATACCAATTTCGGCGCGAAATGGAATTTTGGCACCGCAGACCTGCAACCGCTGAACGCAAACTATGCCGCAAGCTTCTACGTCGAATTGCCCACAGGCAACGCGGCTCAAGGCTTAGGATCGGGATTAACCGATTACTGGCTAAACTTCGTGGTTCAAAAACCCCTTTCTGAAGCTACACGGATCAATTGGAACCTTGGCATTTTGTTTGCCGGAAATACCAGTACGGGCGCCGTGGGAATTCAGACTCGACGCGGTCAAGTTTATACCGGCGGCATGTCGGTCTTGCATGATGTAACGCCGCGCATCACTTTAGGAGCTGAGCTTTACGGGGGAGTCTCCGACGGCGCGGGACAGGATAAAACACAGCTTCAGGCCATGTTGGGCGGGGAATATATCGTTTACGACGGACTCTCGTTAAGCTTCGGGGTCCTCGGCGGCAAATATGGAGCGACGCCGCGGATAGGCGGCCAAATTGGCATCGCAATCGACCTGAAAAAACCCTCTGGATAAGCGCGGCGTCGTCAAATCACTAAATTCCTGATAGCTCCTACAACGCCAAAGTGACTACAGCCATCTTTTAATTTTGAACCAAATGAGCGGCACTAACATGCTGAGCGCAATCATGGAAAGACCGAACGCATAGCCATGAGCCCAGTTGTACTCTGGAATAGATTTAAAATTCATACCCCAAATGCCGGCGAGAATCATGGGAGGGACGGTCACCACCGATACGATTGTCAGCACTTTCATGATGTCATTTTGATCGTTATTAATAAATCCGAGCACCGCGTCCAACATGAATTGCAGGCGGTCGTTCAGTTGCTGCTGAAATTCGTTGAGCGAGCCAATATCAGCTTGAATGTCTCGGAAATCTCCATGCAGTTGGGAGTCGATCCAATGCGGCGCCGAGTCGCATAGATAGGTGATGATCCTGGATACTCCAAGCATGGCGGCACGAATCTGGTTGACTTGGCGTTGCATCACACCTACTTGTAACAGGGCGCTGCGCAACCACGAGCGAGCGACGCGGGAGTCGATAAACACAATCTCTGAGAGATTAGAAAGTTTGTTACCCAGATCCTCCAGACGATCGGCGGCCACATCGACGATCTCTTCCATGAGCGAGATGAAAACATCGATTCCGCTCTTCGGTGCGTCTTCGCCGTTCATTGTGGCGGCTACATGATCGAAGGAAAGCGATTGGGCATACCTTACCGATACGAGGATGCTGGGTGTCAATACGAATCCCAGGGGCGTCATGGGCCCCTTCGTGTCATGCGTGCGTACGAATGAGGGAACGTTTAGGCGAAGTACTGACTTCGACGAGCGTAAGCGGCTAGAAAGCTCAAGTGCGCTCGTCTCGTCACGCGTTGGAATCTTTGTACCGAGAAGAAATGCTGCGTGCTGGCGCTCCTCTTCGCTGGGATTTATTAGGTCGATCCAGAATGGCGCGGATGTTGGATCGCTACCAAGGCGCCAGACTTGCGGCGACGACGCCCCCTGTGAATATATTTTCAGCATCTGTACTTGGCCTTGATTTTCGGCATTCCACGACCCCTGGCAATATGAAGATTGTAGCTAAGCCTTAAGATCGTGGGCTTAAGATCACTGCCTTAAGCGGTCGGACCATCGGGCTGGATGATTTTGGGTCGAGGCCTAACTATGGCGCTGTTCCCTCAATGCGTGGGTGTATGGAGGCGTGATAGCCAAGCGTCTTGAGTTGCTACGCCAGCCGTGCGCTTTCAGCCGGCTCTGTTCGTATTGCATACATAGCGGGGGTTGAAAGGAATCAACCTTTACCCGCGTGCCGAGATTGCGTCTGAATGAATTGCGTGAGCAGCGCATCCACCTTCTCAGGCTGCTCTTGTTGAACCCAGTGACCAGCTCCCTCGACCAAATGAAAACTCACCATCTGCGTACACGCAGTATTCCTCATTGTTGCGACAGCGCCGGGTGTTTGGTACGGACCCCAGTCCCTCTTGCCAGCGATGAAACAAGACGGCACATCGATAGTACGATTAGAGAAAAGTCGCAGCTCGGCAACTAACTTCGAGTCAAAATTACACCGATAGGCCTGAAGAGCACCCTGAAAAGCAGTTCGGCCATACTCAGCGGTGTATACGGCGAGTTCCTCTTCGGTCAGCCATTTGCACTTTGCTATCTCTTTGGCAGAAGGCATTTCAGGTGCGACGGTTTCTGCCATCCCCTTCTCGAGATCCATGACGTAATAGGTCGGCATTTTTGCCAGTTCCTCACCCGTGCGTGCCTTGAGCGCAAAGGGCGTGTTCCCTTTCCAATCGGCGCTCTTATAGTGGAAGTATGCGCGCAAGAACGCTTGAAGTCCCTGCGGGGCGTTTAGCATATTGCCGTTGGCTTCACGGGTTGTGAAATACCGCTGATAGTATTTTCGCGGCCGCGGAAGCGCCGCCAATTGCGCGTTAACATCTACGGGCGGCGACGTGGCGGCGACCGGTGCAGCTGGCTCGTTCGCGTGATCGAATGGAAGCGCTGGCGGCCCTGCAAACGGTGCACTCATCATCACTACAGAGCGGAAGACGTCGGGCCGAATCAGGGAACACCATGCTGCCACCGGTGAGCCAAAATCATGGCCGACGACTGCCGATACACTTCGGTAACCAAACGCCGACACGAGAGCCAAGGCGTCTCTTGTCATATTGAGTAGGCTAAATTCCTCGAGGTCGACATCGAAGGCGTCGTCCCAACCCGTCGTGCGCCCGTAGCCGCGGCGATCGGGCGCAATGACGTGATAGCCTGCCGACGCTAAAGGCAGCATCGTCTTGCGCCAACTGTAGGCCAGCTCCGGAAAACCATGAAGTAACAGGACCGCGGGTCGACCTGGTACCTCGAATCCGGCTTCCAGGACGTGGACATCCAGTCCATTTACGTTGTTGACCATTCGTGAACGAATGCCCGGTGGCAATGTTCCATTTCCGTAGGGAAACAACTTTTCGTCATCAGTATGGACCATGGCGGCGCTCGCACGGCGATGCGAAAGCAACGTGCCTGACACCCCAGCTGCTGCGGCACTCAGTAAGAAGCCGCGGCGCGAGAATTTAGACACCGGAGCAAAATCAACATCGGCATCTGAACTTGATTTCCCTAACATTGATTCGCCGTCCCTGCTCGTGTGGTGCGTGCCGATATGCTGGCCCCAGCGGGTTCAGACCGCAAGTGTCTGGTTTTTAAGAAGCAGGATGAGCCAAGCCCCCGGCCGGTCGAGCCGCGTCGATGCGCCAACAAGTACTGACGACCCGGTTTGTTTCCTACGGCCCTTACCGCAGCGGTTGCAACTGCTGGGCTCACTCGATTAGGCCCTCTTCCCGTCTAAAGAGCCGCGCGATCGCCATTCCCGCCCCGAGTCCCACGACAATGCTCAGCGATGTGACGAAGACTTCGCCGAAGTTGACGTTGAGCGCCGCTGAGTCTGCGCTGAGCGCCGCTCCCTTCGAGGCGGAGACCCGCATCAGGGCGAAGATCAGATTAAACATGGCGACCGCGGCACCGAGCGGGAGGACGCCGCAGATCAAGACCACAGGGGAGACTGTACGTCGGCGGATGATTGCGGCCGCGATGAGAACCACCATGAGAGCGGCAATCACCGTCGCCCAATTGAGACTCAAGCCCCCTGCGACGCAGATATCTCGCACACAACGACCGGCAAAGCCACAGACAAAAGACGGGATGAGATACGCAATCGGCGCGCTCAGCATGCCAGCCAATCCAGTGGCGAACAACCCGGCCCAGAAGCCGTTCATCATAATCGCTGATATATCCATGGTTAGTTCGTCCTTATAGAAGGCACGTATGGGCAAACGCGATGGCGATAGCCAAAACCAGAAACAAGAACGCGGCATTGAACATCCGCTCGATACCCACCAGCAGATATTTGTGCGACACCATATCCACAAAGCCATTGATCAGAGGGAGACCCGGAACTAAATAGATGACTGATGCAATCAGCGTCGCCGACTCCACGTGACTCAATTTTAAGCGCAATCCACCCGCGGCAATGAGTGCCGACAGCACGCCGCTGATGAGGGTGACGGAAGCAACCGCAAATTTTCTGGCCTGAAGCAATGAGCGCAATCCCTGGCCCGCGCCCGCGGCCGCGAAGGCGATGCCGAAACCTCCCCAGTCTCCCCCAGCGATGTGGGAAAAGCACGCCCCCGTGAAGGCTGCGATCAACATCAAAACCCAGCGGTTGTAGGGAGAGGGCAGCTGCTTGATGCGCTCAAGCTCTGCGCGGAGATTGCCAATCGTAACTTCGCCTTTCGCCACCCGTTCCCCTAGAACGGCAACCTCGGAGGCGCGAGTCAAATTGACTCCAATGGAACCGACCGGCCGCACCACCGTGGACAGCTGTCCTTGCGCGGCAAGGGTCGTGGCAATGAAATCCAGCCGCCAGACGGTATCGGCGTGCACCTTGCCGATTCCTTTCAGCACATTGGAAAAGCTCCGCTCGGCGGCAACTGTAGAGCCGCCGTTGCGAATGACGAGTAACGCCGCCTCGGAGGCGATCTCAACTGCTTCCATGTCCATCTCCTTGTCTTGGCACGCTCGGCCCCGAGCACGAGCTGCGAGATCTGTACGGTGATCACCTCGCACGCGGATCCGCAGCGGTCTCCTAAGGTGGCACGAGCCCCTCCTCCGAGCTTTTAGGAGGAACTAAGCATGTCATCAAGCACCTGCCTCTCCATAAAGGCAAGCGTCATCTCGCCCTCGAGAAACATCCTGACCCTTGAAACTACAGTTAGCGACGTTTGGCATACTTCTCCAGAAGTCTGGGCCAGGAGGCCACGAATTCATTCATGAGCTTGGAGAATGCCTCGCCCTCGCTGCGCCTGCGCGCTTCATCCGCGGCGTCCCGGCTACCCCAACTCGTGGACAGGGTGTCAGTCTTTTGTGTTACCTCGTAGGCCGAGTAAACGTAGCCGGTGCGGGTATCCATCAACAGCGCCGATGCGGTGGTTGTGACGAATAATTTCCTAGTGGGTGAAAGGCCGAGTGTTATAACCGACAGGGGCTTTGCGAGATCAGTGTCGAAGAATGCAGTGTCGAATGTGTAAAGGAATACGAGATCGGCTTGCAAGCGTGCAGCTGCCTCACGAATCTCACGGTCCCCTTCGAGCTTGGTCGGCAAGAGCATGCGGTTGATAGAAACCAGGCCCGCGACCTCGGGCATACGCGCCACGCGATCGAATTGGCTTTGATCTTCGACCTCACGGGTGGTAACGACTGAGTAGCGGCCCGAACTGTAGGTGCCGCCGTTCTGACGCAAGTTGTAGTTCGTGTAGGTTGGTGCTTGAACGCGAACAGCCGCGATGCTGGCTGGAAAAGGCGACGTCGGCTTAGCCTCAAAGCCCTCTTGGATGTTCGCAGGAGCAAACGCCTGCAAATCGGCCTTCGCGCCGGGCGGGATGTAGGTGGCGCATCCCGCAAGCCACGCGAAAGTGAGCGCGGCGACGAAGGTATGGAGAGGGAAGGTGCGCATTGCAATTACTCCAGATGGCTAACGAAATTCTTGGCGCCCATCGCCGCAATGACTCTTGTGAATCCGCCTATTTAGATTTCCCCGGGAGATCGAACACGTTGCGGCGGTGCTTAACCGGACGACGATCGAGCCACCGCACATCAGTGGGCCAAAAATGTAGGCTGGAAACCAATTTCCCCACGGAAGCAACCCCCAACATCTGTGCGCCCCTTGTTGAGAACCCAACCATTAGTTTGGCGGCAGTTTGGCGATGATAGACGCGATCCATAGGCTTTAGGTTACCGCAAGAGGGCACGTCGGACAGCTGAATCTCCCACATCTCGCTGAGGTGCAGACTCGGTTGAATAGATTCGTCGCGAATAGCCGCCTCACGAAGATCGGGATTGGACTTAACAATACTCACAACCTCCACTTCGGCTTGATGGGGATCCGCGGCCTCGACAAAGACCGTTTGGTAAAAGCCCATGCGCCGAAGGTTGCCTTCGACGGTCAATAGAGGGTTGCGGCCGTTAAGCATGACGCGATACGACGGCAGACCGTATCGAATGGCAGCTCGCGTGCACTCGTTGTCGAGATCGCAGTCGCAGGCCTCGGGAGACCGACAATCACAGGCAAATTTGCGACCGGCCTTTTACTTTTGCCCACCATCTCCACCGTTGCCTCGCCTTCTGCGAACTGCGTCAACTTCCCGATCATTTCCGTGTGTCAGCCTCGTGCAGAGCGAAAAATGAAGATCGAGGGAGGATAACTGTGAAATCAGCAGTCACGAGAGCCGCCGTGTTAGGCCTACTTGTTGCGGCACTGAACGCGCCGGCCGAATCGCCATGAGTATCGTGTGGGTGCTTCTCTTCTTGCAGGTAGGCGATACACGCCAGCATGAAGTTCATGTGTACGCCACGCAGGCGCAGTGCGAGGAAGCCCTCGGCGATGTGCTCTCGCGCGGCTTCGCCAGCGTCGAGGAGTTGGGCTGCGAACGGCGCGAGCAGAAGACAGGTTTACTTCGTCAGTAGGAGCCGATCACTTCGTAGGCGACATCATCACCGCCAGCGATGGACTGATCTAGTGAGCCCGCAGGCCGGCGCTCGTTATACCTTCCGGGCGCCGTCATCCATCTCGTGCTCGTTTGCATCTTTGCGATTTGCGTCGTCTGTTGTTTTGCTCGATACGCGGCGGCATCAAAGAACCGGCCTCGGCGGTAGCGCGTAGGCGGCCATGTCGCGTTTGGGCTAGCATGGCAGAGAGGGGCAATCACAACAAACAGGGAGGCGTTAATGTTCGATGAGGTGTTTGCGAAGGTGCCGGCGGAGGCGCCGCGGCGGGTGGAGAGTCTGCCGGGGTTGCGGCTTAAGGGAGTCATCCCGAAGTGGGTGATGGTGTTGCCGCTGTTCTTTGTAGTTTTCTTTCTCTCCATTCCGTTATCGCTCATGAACTCAGATCCGGCGATGCGGATGTCGATGGGTGCGACCGATACGGTGCAAGGGCATGTTGTCTCGGTAAACAGTGCATCCTCGTGTCGGGGGAGCGCATCTCATCGGGTGGTTTATGCGTTTTCCTCCAAATCTGGGGGCGAGCATCGAGCAGCAACTCTTGTGTGCGAGGAGTCGCCCTACTACTCGGTCAAACAGGGCGATGCCATTGACGTGCGGTACCTCAAAAGTGACCCGACAGTGAACGTCTTGCCGAGCGAGGTCCGAAACGAGCCGCCACCCTTCGTCTTCTTTCTCTTTATGCCGGTATTCTTTTTGGGAGTTTTCGGCGCGCTGTTTTGGCCGCCCATTGGAGAGGTGTTGAAGGCGCGGCGGTTGTTTAAGTCGGGGAGGATTGCCACAGGTACAGTCATATTCGTCAAAAAGCGGGCAAATTTCCTGTGGCCGGGTATGCCGGGGAGCACCACCTCATTGGTTTATGTGGAGATGCAATCCTCGGGCGGGGTCATGAGTGAAGTGGCGGCGGCATGCCATAACGAATGGCTGATGAATCAGTTGGCTCCCGGGGCGACGGTGCATGTGGCGTACTCGGGCGATAAGACGAAGGATGTTGCGCTGCTGGATGCTTACGTGAGGTAGTCGTGCAGTCGGACGTTGGGTCAAATTTGGCTGCCTCTATGGAAAGGCGGCGGGTGTCGCTCGCCGCGGAACGGTATGCTTTGTCATGACTTTCTGTCGAACATTTGAGAATTGAACGCTGGTAGGCGCCGTCTCATGAGGCCAATGACAAATCGAGAAACGTCATGGCCATTTATTCATCGGCAGTCATCGCAAATACTCAATTTATCTTGACTGAAAAAGGCGGGAGGGAAAGTATGCGAGCAGCGGGTCTTGGGTGGCAGCGGTGCCTCTATTTGATCACGATCCTTCTGGGTGCGGGCAGCGTTTCGCTGCGCGCAGCAGACGTTGGGGTGCCTTCCAACGAAGATCTGCGCCATGTGCGTGCGCTCGCAGAGCCTCAAGTCTCGCCTGATGGCGGTCGGGTGCTCATTCGAGTGACTGACGCCACGGCGGACGGCGGCCGTCATCACTTGTGGCTTGTGGAGGTCGGCGCGAATACCTCGCGCCAGCTCACCTTTTCACCCTCGGCGGATAAGCAGGGAGAACATGACGCTCGCTGGCTGGGCGACGGTAGCAGCATTGTATTTCTGGCCAAGCGCACGGACCATGTACAGCTTTATCGATTGCCGATGTCGGGCGGCGAGGCGCACGCGTACGAGCTCAAAATTGCGCCGGTCGTTGATGAGTCGGAAGAACCCGATGCGATTCCACCCAAGAAGCCGGGTGATGCGCCTGTCAGCAAAGATCCCATCCCGTTGGACGTCGAGAAATATGAACCGTCTCCCGATGGCCGCACTATCGCTATCATTGCGCCGGATCCGCAAACGCCCGGCGAGAAAAAGCAAAAGGACGAGAAAGCTGACGCCCTTTGGGTCGACCATGACAAGCACCATAAGCGCCTGTACTTGATGGACGCGGAATCGGGCAAGTTGACTGCCGTTGAGGTTCCTCCGGAACTCGTGAAGGTTGCCTGGGCCAAGAAGAGCGATCGCCTGATTGCGCTGACCGAGGGACCCAACCACGCGGGGGATCTTAACCCGTCGATGGGCGCATGGCTCGTGGAGGTTGCGAATCCGTCACACCCTGAGCCGATTAGAGAGATACCTGCCACGATTCGCGGTGGCGCATGGTCCGAAGACGGGTCACACTTTTTCTTTCGCGCACAGGCCAAGTCGGATGCTCCGCCGGGATATGACGAGCTGTTCGTTTTGAATCTGGATGATCGATCGATACGCAATGTGTTGGCGGACCTTAAGAGTTCACTGGGCAATGAGGATCCCTTGGTCGTAGGATCAGCCGTATTCCAGGAAGTGCAACGGGGTTTTCGTACCACTTACGCGCAAATCAGCGGCAGTAAAACGCAGCAACTGAACTTCGATCGCCCCGTGGTGCGCGCCTTGCGCTGCAGTGTGGGACATGCTTCGTGTGCATGGCTTGGCGAGAGCGGGACAGAACCCCCGACGCTCTACTTTGCGTCGCTACCTGGGCAAGCCGCGCGAGTCCTCGCCACGCCGAGTCTGTTGCCCGCCAAGTGGGACACTCCGACCGTGCACGCGGTACGGTGGAAGAACGACGGGCTCGACATCGAGGGCATGCTATACCTTCCTGCGCAAGCATCTAAGGCCAAGGTTCCATTGGTCGTCCAAGTACACGGCGGCCCCACGGGCGCTTTTCTCGATTCGTTTTCACCCTTAGCCGCGCATCTATTGGCACAAGGGTGGGCGGTCTTTTTAACGAATCCGCGGGGAAGTACGGGCTATGGGCCCGCCTTCGCGGCGGCGAATAAGAATGATCTGGGGGGCCGCGACTTCAAAGACATCATGGCGGGAGTTGACGCCGTGCTTGGCTCATATTCGATCGATCGGAATAAGCTTGCGTTGATGGGTTACAGCTATGGGGGCGAAATGGCCGCCTTCGTCGAGGGCAAAACCGATCGATTCAAGGCCATCGTCAGCGCGGCGCCGGTGATCGATCAGCAGAGCGAATACGGTACGGAGGATGAATCTTGGTATGACCGGTGGTTCTACGGTAAGCCCTGGGAGCACCGCGAGGATGCGTGGCGCCAAAGCCCTTTAGCCTATGTCTCGCAGGCAAAGACACCGTTCATGCTAATCCAGGGTGAAGGAGATACCGTTGACCCGCTCGGCCAAAGCTTAGAGATGTATCGGGCGCTGCGCCAGCAAGGAGTGGCGGTGCAGCTGCTGCAATATCCACGGGACAATCACGGGCCGTTGGCGTCAAACATGTATGGATTTCCGAGCACCGAGCCGTGGCACGGATTTGATGCGCGACGGCGCCTCGTGCAATTCATAAAGACATCGTTTGATAAGGGCGGCGGAACTTAAGGGGGGCGGCGCTTAGCTTCCCCTCGGCAGGAACCGGAAGAGTATTTCGCTGATAGTTCACTAGATTTAAACGCCGACACACTAAGGCGATATCGGTTGAACGACGAAGTAGGTTGGAGTGGCAACAAAGATTGTCGCCCCATCCGGCGTAGTTGCGAGCGCATAAAACTCTTCAGGACAGCCTCCTACGGGACAGCCGGGCAGCGTGATCGGAGTGCCTATCTGGGGAAACAGCGGGGTACTGCCGGTGGGCGTCGCGGTCAGGTCGACAGTAACCAAGGTTGGTTGGAAAGAAACAGGATCGGGCGCGACCCCGTACAGGCGCGTGCCAGCCGCATTGATGACCTGGCCAAAAATACCATTTACAGTGCCGAGAACTTGACCGGTCTGATTGTCCACGACTCCAGCGGTGACGAACTTGTTGCCGGCGAAGTCGGCCGTGGTTCCTGAGCCCGTTTGGGCGCTGGTGTTTGAAATCGTTTCGCTCGAGGCGAGGAACATGGCGGTGTTCTGCGCGACGAAGGCGCCGTTTCCGCTGGCGACCTGGTCGCAGCCGCCGCCACTTGAGAACGGAGTGAAGACTCGGCTGAACGTTCCAAATGCGAATCCAAAGTCCTCGGCATTGCCCACAATGGCATTGCCGTCATTGGCAAGCGCGAATCCGCAGGGGGGATCGAACGAAGAGAAATGATTGGCGACCGTTGTCATCTTGCTTTGTGCCAGAGTGACCGGGTCGAGTTCGAGCATATTGGTGTGGCCGCCGTCGGGTGCAACCAGCGCGAGCAGATGAGTTCCGTCGGGCGAGAGATGCACTTGTATGAGGCCGGTCATGGTAACGAGTGTCGGCGATCCCCAGTCGCTTCCATTGAAGGCATAGCGCATCAACGTTGAGTCGGTGGAGACGCCGCCGGGAATGAGAATAAACAAAGCGGTTCGCGGCGCGTCGTACTCAAGTTTAGGTAATTCTTGGTAGTTCGGCGTAACACTCAAGGGATAGGGAACGGCTGTGACGGTAAATGGGGGTGGAGTGATCGCTTCCAACGAGGCAGAGTAACCGGCGTTACCGGAGACAGACACCGCATAGGTGCCGGCTGGCAGTGCCGGATAGGAAGCGTCGATTTCTGAATCACTCGCGACACTCATCGAAGTGGCGGCAAACGACCCGAAATTGACGCTCGTTGCCCCGGTGAACCCCGCGCCCCGAAGGATGACGGCGCCGGGCGAATTTGCAGGGATTGCACGCGGTGTCACCGTATTACCGTCCACCCCGGAGGCGATGTCGTAGCTGACCGCAATGGTTTGCGGACTCACCGCAATTTGCCCGGTCTGACAGCTGGGATCATTGAGGCAGGCGGTGACGGTGATTGATCCTTTAAAGCTGCCGGCGCCAATGCTCGACGGTATCGCCGGCACCACATCGGCCTGTCCTTCGAAGCCGCCGATGATTAGATTGGCGACCGCAAACAAACCGTTCGGGCTGTTCGCGATCACGTTATTCGCGACAATCTTGAAGTAAACGGTTCCGGTGGTCACGCCCGTGACCGTGCCGGTAACCGTCTGGTTGGCCGGAGTCACGGCGTAGGGTCCGGCCGCCTTGAAGTAAACCTCGCTCGTGGACAAAGTGAGGCTCATCGGCGGCGCAGTGTTGCCGCCGCCGCCCCCTCCTCCACAGGAACTGGTGAGCAGTACGACGGCCCAGCCAAGCAGGTATCCGCAATTGCGGTTGCGGCGTTGAGTCTTCATTGATCTCTCCCAAAAAGCGGATTTCTTGTTAGTTCGCCACTTTTCGCACTCGTTTGAGCGGTATGGTAGCGCTACCTTTCCGTGCCTGACAAGGGTCGGCTGCGATCGAGTGGGAATTGGCTTTGCGTCACGTCGCGATTCGGCGGCGGCAAATATTTCGCGGATATGGGACACTTGCTCTGCCACTTAGCCTCGCCGGGAGTGCAAGAGGCGCCATCGCTTTCAGGGCAAAACTCGAAGTGGCGCAATGCAGCGCTGCAAGAGAAGACTGCGTTTAACAAACAGTTTTGGGCCGCGTGCCAGACTATTGATCAGAAGGAGGTCGACGTCTGGATCGCGAAATCTGCGCAACAGGGAAACGGCGAGTCTTTGGCTGATGTCGTTGGGGAACAGTCCTGCGACATTTAAGCAGAAACTGCCCGAAGGCGTGGATGCTGGTTACCCCGACGCGGAGGAGGATATGGCGCGGATCGTGACGCACCCGGGCGATTGCCCGCAATTCGAATTCACAAGGCCTTAAACCGTATCAGGCGAGAAACTCATGAGCGATCCAATCGTCGGTCCGGCATATTCATTGCGGGCTGACTCTCGCCGCAACCACCTGGCCTTCGCGGTGCTGATGGCTTGTCTGATAGCGGTGCACTTCGTGCTGGCGTTCAATGCTGGTGCCGTCAAGTCTGTGGCACAGGCAGCTGTTTTCTCGTGGGCGGCACTTGCGCTAATCGGGGGACTCGGCTGCGCAAGTACCTTTTTCTTGAATCTCACGCAGCTTCGCGGGATTTGGGACGCGAATGTCCCACTCATGCGGCGAATCGGGTGGCCGGCTTTCCTGGGACTCGCGATAGGTATCGCGATTGTTGCCATTGACCTTTGCACCGGTTGGAGCCACACCATGGCTTCCGAGGTTCACCTCACAACGATTCACATTGCTTTTCCGCTCTCGATCCCGATCTATTTTGGCGGCGCAATTCTCGTCACCATAATCTACTATTACATCCTAATTCCCTTCATCGATTGGATCGTCGCGTACAAACTGCTCAAGGGTCGCGGCGAAAACGTCGTCTTCTGGACCGCAGGCGCGCTGCTCGCATTGATCGAACCCTTAACGCAGGGTGATTTCTCGGCAATTCCGCGCCATGGTGCCCCTGCTCTGGCCGGTGCGCTGGGGGACCTCGCCCTCAATTTCGCGCAGGTGTTCTTTCTGCGGCGTTCGGGGCTTGTCGCGGCGGCGACAGTGCGCATCGCCTTTTACGCCGTATGGCACGTGATCTACGGCCTTTTCTAGTTCATGCCCCAGGATTGATACGGTCGAAAAAGCCCGGGGCTACCACGGTGCTACCCTTGCCCGGAACTCACTGCAGAGGGAAAACTGGATTGCGCACCGAAGTAGCACTCAATGGCCTCTACCTTGCCATCCCTAAGCCGGAAATATTCCACGTTGCGAAACGTCTTACCCATCTTGGTCCGACAGACGTACATCACGAACGCCTCGTTGCCGTCTCCAAACACCCGCTGCAAGTCGAACCGATCGATGAAATCAATTTGGGACTCCCAGCATTTCACTTTGAAGGCGCTCTTATTGATGCGGTCATCACCGGCAGCGCTCGAAAATGTGAAGTTGTCCGCCAGCAGGATGTCGAATGGGCGCCAATCCTTTTTCTCCCACGCCGCATAGTATTTGCGAATAGTGTCCTCGTTGTTCGGACCCAGTCCTGTCTCTGCGTGCGCACTCGCAATTTGCGGGAAGGCTGCCGGTACGGCCAGTGCGCAGAGACCTGCCTCGAGGACAGTCCGGCGCGACATTGCTCTCTTGCTCATGGCTCATTTCGCTCCTACGTTACCCGGCCTTCGGATTGACGATGTTAACGTCCGGTCCGACCCGGCGCGATCGTCGCGGTACCCGAGAATCTCGCCAGCGAACGGTTCTCAGCATGGTCAATTGGGTTCCCAAGATCGCAGAAAATCATGCGGCGGTTTCCGCAGCGAAATGCGCTTCCAGCTTATCGAGGGAGCCCTTCCAACCCTGTTCATGGCTGCGGCGCGTTTCCTCGTCGTGCAGTCGCGAATGGACGAAGGTGAGTTCGGTGCCTTCGGGAATCGCCTTGAGCGTGATTTCGACCCGCGACTCGCCGGGATCTGCAACGCCGTCTTTCCAGCGCCACGTCATGACGACGCGCTGCGGCCGGACGATTTCGAGAAACTCGCCGCTGCTCTCGTACTCAGTGCTGTCGAGCGAGCGGAGGAAGCGCACGCGAAAGTGGCCGCCGACGCGCGGATCGGCCTCCGCGACCAGAACCGGCCCCGCGTCCGGACCCCACCAGTGCGAAATTCCCTCGGCGCTCGTGACTGCATCGAATACGACCTGCGGCCGCGCCCTAATGTGCCGTACCAGCGTGAGACTCGTCATCTTCCTCTCCCTCGCGCTTCGGCTTCCTTGCTTTCGGCATAGCGCGTCAGCCGGTCGAGACTGCCCGACCAGAATCGTTCGTACCGCCCCAGCCATTGCATTGCCTCGCGCATCGGCTTCGCCCGCAATCGGACTGTAACCGTGCGGCCGGACTTTGATCGGGTGACGAGCCCGGCATTCGCGAGCACGTCGAGATGTTTCATCACCGCGGGCAGCCGTATCGCGAAAGGCTTCGCCAGATCGCTGATCGATGCGCCGTCCCGGCGCTGAAGTTGCGCCAAAATCGCCCGCCGCGTCGGATCGACCAGCGCCATGAACGTACGGTTCAGCCGTTCTTGAGACTTAACCATATAGGAAAGTATTAACTGAGATGGCCGGAGTGTCAATGCTTGTTCAGGGGAGTCCGTTGCGCCTGTGCGCTCGAACTCTGTTCCTATCGTCGCTGGCGGTGCGGCAAATACTTATGATATTTACGACATCTTCGGTCGCCAGCTGTTTGCAGCCTTCACGGCAAAATCCTGAGGTCGCGTAACATGCTATTCATCTGCCGACGTCAAGAGATGTAACGAGAGCACCGATCATTCAGCACTCCCTTTGACGTAGTCGTTGAAGTCACCCTGAGCGTGCGGGTCTTGATGACGCCCACCGATTCGGGTCAAGTGTCCGAACGAAGCAAATTTCCCGGTCGATTCGTCATCGGCGGGACACGGCATACCTTGACTCGCAACAGCGCCGGCAATGTTTCCATATTGAGCCGCGCCGTGCGCGGAGATCCACAAGCGACCTTGTCTTGCACATTCATAGCCATAGCGAAATAACTGCTTCATTCTCTCTGCGCGAAAATCAAAAGTCGCGGCATACGGGTAGCCCACCGGAATCGCCGAGAACTCCAGATTTGCGCCCCGCAACTCCGCATTGGTCGCGGTAAGCTCAAGAGTCGTCCGCAACATGTGATTTAAACCCGCGGCAACGCTGCGCGACAGGATTGCCGTGGTTCGAAGGCGCGTCGGAAGAGGTACTTCGCTCAACCGCCCGTCGACGATGACATATATCCCTGCGCTGCGCGAGCGGGCTACTTCATCTCGGACCGGTTGCGCGAATGCCAAGGGTACGAAAAACGGGGCGGCAATCGTTCCGTCGACATGAGCTTCGTCGTAGGCCGTCTCTTGCTCCTGAACGTGGATGATCACCGGTGGGAACATACCGGGGACGCTGGCTGATGCAACCAAGACATCGCGAAACAATGTCTTGGCGCGATCACCGCCGTTCAACGCGATCGCACCGAGGTCCCACACAACGGTCTCGCCGGTATCCACTTCAGTGGTGGAGACCAGCAACATGCGTCCCGTCGCAGCCTCGCGCGCTACAGCTTGAATCAAGGCATCGCTGGCATATTGATCGACTAGTCCCCTGAGCGGGCCGCCCCGATACATGCTCGAGCCGAACAATGCACCAAGGCTTCGTGACTGGAGCAGGTGTTCTGCGCGCCCCCTGCTGTAGATGTCCAGGAGCGCCCCGTCCCAGTCGGGTCCCAGGAAGGCGTAGGGAGCAATTAAAGCGCCGACACTGACACCCGTCACGACGGAGAATTGCGGCCGTAATCCCGAGCGAGTCAGGCCGACCAGGGCTCCCGCCCCAAATGCCCCGTCGGCACCGCCGCCTGAAAGAGCAAGAATGCTCATGGGTTCTCTCCTGTTCCCATCCGAAAGCCGCTGCGCGACGCTTTCTGCGGATACACTCGAGAACCGCTGATCAGGACCAAGCGTACGTATCGTGTTCGGGGCTTCGGACGCCTCGATGTGAGCGCGCGCCCTGGTCATATTGACCGCCCGACATCCCGTGAGGGCAAGAAGGATCATTGCGCACGCCAACGCCTGTTGCGATCCGAGTTTCATGACCCACCCCTTTGACACGCTGGCCAACGACACGCCGGTCCCCCGCGAGTTCATTGCTGATCCCGAACGCTGACGTCGCGATAAGAGAAGGGCCCTGAGTCGTCGCCGTTGCCCAGAACGCGCGTAAATGGAACCAGCATGGGCACGCGGCGCCGGTAGTCGCGATAGTCTCTGCCCAGCGTTGCAACGAGATCCCGTTCTTCAAAGCGGATCGCGACCAGGATGTAGAGGGTCGTCACCACGGCGAACAGCAGGTGCGTTGCTGTCATGGTCGGCGTCGCCCAAAAAGCGGTGATCCAGCCCACGTAGAGTGGATGACGGACCACACGATAGAGGCCTGGCGTTCTAAAGGTCAGGGGCCGGTACCTGCTTGAAAGTAGATTGAGCCAGACTTGACGCAGCCCAAACAGGTCGAAATGGTTGATGAGAAATGTCGCCACCAGTATCAGTAGCCAACCGGCAGCACTCAGACCATAGATCAATTCTGCCATTACCGGCTCGGTCACGGACCACACGGTGCCGCCGAGTGGCCGCCAGAAGATAAACAGCGCAATCAGCGCGAGGCTGGATGCCAGCACATAGGTGCTGCGCTCAGCCGGTTCAGGAATGAAACGAGTCATCCAGCGCTTGAAACCCGGACGTGCCATCACGCTGTGTTGAATGGCAAAGCCCAGCAGCAACGCAAGATCGACCGCCAGACCGCTCACAACACCGCCTTCACGCGGCGCATCTATCGAACGGCGCACGAGGAAATTCCCTACGAACCCGATGGTGTAGAGGAAAGTCGCGAGAAATAGCACGTAGGAAACAAGGCCGTAGAGGAATACGGTGAAGCGTTTAAACATAGTCATTCTCCAACTGATTGGTAGTGGTGAGACGCGACCTGGCGCGCACAATCGTGGTCGCATCGGCGTCATACGCCGCTTCCGAACGCGACAGAAATTGGCCCGCCATTGAGCGACCCGGCTGGTTGGCTGGTGGCGCAGTGTGAAGTTCAGAGCCGCTCAGGCGCGGCTCGCGCACCCAGCGTTCATAAAAAAGGCCGCACAGCTGCAACACAAATAACAACGCGATGCCAAAAACGGATAGCAGTATTAATTCCATGAATCGTCCTCAGTATTGTCCTACTCCACTCCACGCAATTGAGTGGAAGAACCGGACATGCTGGGCACGGCCAAGATCTGCTTTGCCGCCGTGGGCCTATTTCTTGGGAGAGTGTCGGCGCGAACGCGTCGGTTAAAGCTTGGCTTCGAAGGCGGCGGCTTCGAGCGCCAGGGGGTGCTCGGGAGTCAGACCCGCACGCAGCGCGCTGGCGGCGCCTTGAATGGCCGCCCGCGCACCGTCTGAATCACCTGTTGCGCTGAGGGCTCGCGCGCGGAGCAGCCGAGCCTCGCCCACGGTCGCGCTTTGTTGCGGATCGCGAGCAAGGCTTGTTGCGATTTCCAACGCTTCAGCAGTCAACTGAGCGGCATCTCCTGGGCGACCCGCCTCGAGGGCGACCCGCGCTGCCAGCAGCAGTTGCATGTCCGCCGACTGTGCACTGCGTACCTTCTGGCGATCGGGGTATCCGACGTCGCGGAGCAACGCCGCCGCCGCAACTTCCGCCGCTCCCAGATCCATCCGCTTCAACGCCACGAACGTGAGTGCGCGATCCGTGGCCATCCGTTCCCGCGGATCGGAGGTCGGTGTCAGAAGCCGCGCTGCGTCTTGGGACGCTTGGGCAGCCCGATCCAGGTGGCCCGCATAAGCTGTCGATTCAGCGAGAGCTGCCAGTGCGAAGATAAGCGCGCTGACGTTGCCATCGGCGCGAGCGCTCGCCACGGCGCGCTCCGTCCATGCTTCGCCCTCGCTGAACAGATTCAACCGCGTGGACAGCCGCCCTAGGACGGTGGCGACGACCGGGGATATGGACCCATCCTCGTTCCCGGAAGTAAGCGCCAGGGACTCGCGTTCCCGGGAGAGCGCCGTTCTCAGTTCACCCATCTGCGACAGCGCCACCGACTGGTTGTGAAGCGCACCAGACACGGCCTCATTGTTATGCGCATCGGTCATCTTCAGCATACTCAAAGTCTTTTCGACGGTTGCGTTCGCATCCTGCGGACGGCCGGCATGTATGTACAGGCCTTGGGCGTGCGACAGTAGATATCGATAAGTAGGACTCGTGCGATCGTCCCGCTCCTGCATTGCGATCGCGGTCTCAATTCGCTCGACTGCGGTGGCCCGGTCGCCCTGCGCATCCGCCAACGTGGCTTCGGCATGGACGCAAACAATTTTCTTGCCAAGCGGTGTCTGCGGCGTACGCGCGAGCAGTGCCCGCGCCTCAGCCATGCGCTGCTCCGCGCGATCGAGACGCCCCAGGGAAAGCTCGGTCTCCACCGTATTGCATTGGACATCAATCAACAGCACGGGATCTGACACGCGCCGGGCAATGGACTCCGCCTTCTCCAATACTGCCAATTCCTTGGCGGTATTCCCGCGATCCATGTACCGGCCGGAGATTGGAATCAACGCATTGGCAATGAAACGTGGGTCATTGCCGTACTGCTGGTCGAGCAACTCGACGCTGCGGTCGAGCATCTCTTCGCGCGTCAGTAGACGCCCGCCCGGACCGGATTGCTCCATCACCAAGTTGGTGAAGCGCTCTTGTGCCTCTGCGTGCTTGGCCTGCAACCGCGCCTCATCGCGCTGCCTTCGAGCATCGAACATCTCGGAAGTCGTCACCCCGGCCGCCACGGCGAGCGAAACGAATACCAGCATGCTAACGGCAACTCCCGCACGATTGCGACGCACGAATTTGCGGGCGCGATAGGCAACGCCATCGGGGCGCGCGCTGATTGGCTCATCATTGAGCCAGCACCGCAGATCCGCCGCGAGTTCGGCAACTGTGCCATAGCGCTCAAGCGGCTCCTTCTTAAGAGCCTTGGCAACGATGTTGTCCAGATCGCCGCGAAGCTCGCGACTCAGTCTTCGATCATCGCTGACCATCGCGCTGGCCGGCGGCGGGTCGGCCGCTATAATGGCCTCTTCCAGCGCCGCCAAGCTTTGACGCTTCAGGGCGTACGGACGTTTTCCGGTGAGCAGCTCAAAGAGTACAACACCGAGTGAATAGACGTCGCTGGCGACGGTGATGGCAGCACCGGTTATCTGCTCTGGTGCGGCATAATCCGGTGACAGGGCGCGCCCGACCTCGCGCGTGAGTGCCGAGTCCTGTGGCCCCTCATCACAGAGAAGTTTGGCCGCGCCGAAATCGAGCAACCGTACGCTGCCCTGGCGGGTGACTAGAATATTGGTTGGCTTCAGATCGCGGTGAACGATGAGCCGGCCATGTGCATACGCGACTGCATGCAGCACTTGCTGAAACAGCTCGACGCGCGCGCGCACCGACAGCGACTGTTCCTTCGCAAATCTGTCAATCGGCTGGCCGTCCACGAACTCCATCGCGAGATACGGCCGCCCTCCGGCCGTCGTCCCCGCATCGTACAGACGCGCGATATTGGGATGCTCGAGCGCTGCGAGCGTGTCGCGTTCCTGTTCCAAACGCTCCGCGACTCCACGCGCCCAGCGACTGAGCGGCAGTTTGACTGCGACCTGCCGTTGAGGCACACCGTCGGCGCGGACTGCAAGCCATACTGTCGCCATGCCTCCGATGCCTAGCTCCTTCAGCAGTCGGTAAGGACCAACAAGTTGGTCCGCCGCGTCGACATCCGTGCTGTCGCCGAGCGCCTGCGCCCACACGGCAGACACCGGACGCTGCATGAAATCGTCGGTCTCCGCACTGACCCGCTCCAGAAGTGCGCGTAGCTGCGGCATTACATCGCTATGTTCGGGGGCAACGCCCTCGAGCCATCGCTGGCGCTGATCTTGCGGCAGGCCAAGTGCCTCCAGCAGCAGCGCATTGATACGCCTCCATTTGGGTAGATCGGCGGCTTGAGACAAGTTCATGGATGGTCGCTCGGTATGGCGCACGCTGGCGTTCTCGAGATACCACGAGATTCGGCGGATAAAGCGGACATGGCCAGGAAATATCCTTGTGATCCAGAGGTCCGGGGCGGGTGTCAGCGTTCGAGAAGGGCCGCCAGCAGCAGTCGGGCACGTTCCCAATCGCGACGGACGGTACGTTCCGTCACGCCCAGGCCACGGCCAATCTCAATGTCGGTAAGACCGCCGAAGTAGCGCATCTCGACAACCTTTACCAGACGTGCATCCACCGTCGCAAGCACCTCAAGCGCATCGTGGACATCAAGAATTTCGTCCTCGCTTGCATCGGCAGGTTCCAGATCCGTGTGCAGCGTTACGTGCTCCGCTCCGCCGCCCCTGCGGGCCGCCTTGCGATGGCGAACGTAATCGACGATGACGGAACGCATTGTGGTCGCCGCATACGCGAGAAAGTGCTGCGAATCATTGACCGCGAGGGGATTGGCACGCTGCAACCGCAGAAAAGACTCATGCACGAGATCTGTCGTGTTGAGCAGTGTGTAATTGACGCCCGCAGCCAGTCGCGCCCGGGCCAGGCGGCGCAGCTCCACGTAAAACTTCGATAGGTATTCGCTGGGGAGACGTGAACCTTGAGATGCGGACTCAGACGGTGGCAGGTCCGCTGTTGCGATAGTCATCTGCAGTATTTCCTATCCCCGCTGCGCGCCAACACACGATCTTAGGCGTCACCACTACGCCGCACAACACCGCGCTCGAAGCGGGAGATGGTCCTGCGTCTGTGCTGGGCCGCACGAGACTGGTCAAAAACGCTCCTCAACCGGCAAACAGAAAATACAATAAAATCAATGAACTAATTGAAAGACGCGACAAAACAAGTCCCAATTTTCCTCCGATAGTTTGCGGGTTTGACAACGCCTTGGATCGACATTGGACCGTTCAAGTTAAGTAGACGACGCGTCCTCCGTTCAACTGATACATCGAACCGACAATCTTTATCTTGCCCGTTTTTTCCAAGCCAGCCAGCACATCGCTGCGCGCACGTATCGCGTCAATGGTCAGACGCACATTGGTATTGGCCACCTCGTCGACAAACTCACTGTTCTTGCTGGTGCGCTCGCCCTGGTAATGCGTCGCGGCCACCGCCGGCTTGATCTTGTTTAACAAGCCGGTAAGGTTTCCGAGCTGAGCACCATCAATCGCACCCTTGATCGCCCCGCATGCGGTATGCCCCATGACCAGTACGACTTTGGCACCGGCTACCGCGCAGGCAAACTCCAGACTGCCAAGCAAATCGTCATTGGCGATATTGCCGGCGATACGCGCATTGAAGGTGTCACCAATACGAGCATCGAGGATGATCTCAGCCGGCGCGCGCGAGTCGATACAGCTGAGAATCACCGCAGCTGGATATTGTCCGGTAGTCGTTGCCCGTTTCTGCGCGAGATAATCGTGCGGAGACATCTTGCCGCTGCGGAAGCGTTCGTTGCCCTGCTTCATCATCTCTATGATTTGATCGGGCGTAAGCTTGTCGCGCATATCCTCGCTCAGCGCGGCAGCATCGGATAGCCCCGGCACCCCAAGCAGGGGAGCGCTGGTTACACAAGCAGTCGCGATACCCATGGCTGATTTTAACAGCGCTCGGCGGCTGTCACAGTGCGTGGCCCGAAAAGACCGACGATCCATATTGGAATTCATAGTGAGGTCTCCGGGGTCATATTTCGAGTCAGGCCGGTGCCAAACTTCGAGCACGCGGCTGAGCCCCAGCTACTGGTGCGCCATTGCTACCCTGAAACGATCTTCCGCAGTGATCAAGTGATCGTGACTGTCCTTCTCCAAATCGATTTGTACCCAGTTCACCTCGCCGCTGAACTCATTGTCTTTCGGGTCGTAGTCGGGTGAGACCGCCGAGCCGGTTCCCTTGCCGACATCGCAGGTTTCGTCTCCCGAAAACGCCATCGGCACCGTTATTTCCACCCGACCCTCACCGACCTTCGCGCCATCCAAGAAAAGCGAAGCTGTCCCGCCCTTCGCCAGGCCACCGCCATCATATTTAAACTCCATCCGGACTTGGTGCTGACCCGGAGGGACCGCCTTATTTGACTCTGCGTAGAACAGCTTGATCCCGAGGAGGTTGTAGCAGTATTTGAGTTTGCCGTCCTTGGTGTAGAGGCTCCAGCCGTTGAAGCTGCCGCCCTGCGCGATGATGACGCCTTTGGCCCCGGACTTCGGGACGACAACCTCGGCGGTTACCGAGTGGGACTTGTTCTTGATGTTGACGACAGAATTTTCGCTCAGGCGGCCCATGCCACCGAAAAGGATCTGTGTCTTGCCCTTGACGAGTTGGGGCCTTCCGGCGAGGTCCGGGTTGAAGCGTTCGACCCTTCGATCATCAAGCGGCAGAACGCTGTATTTGGTCGCCTCGATCAGCCAGAGTCTCTGCAATTCCTTCAGTTTCTGCGGATGGTCTTTGGCGATGTTTCGCGCCTGCGTCCAGTCCTTGTTGGTGTCGTACAGTTCCCAGACATCGTCGTCAAAGGCAGGCAGCGGCTTCGACATATCCCAGGGTGTGCTGTGCCTGGTCACCGCCGTCCATCCCTTATGGTAGATGCCGCGGTTGCAGAACATCTCAAAATACTGGGTCTCGCGTCGCTCGGCGGCCTTGGCATTGTCGAAGGCATACAGCATGCTGAGACCCTCGAGGGGAGCTTGCTGCACGCTGTTGACGATTGAAGGTGCTGGCAGCCCCGCGGCTTCCAAAATCGTCGGCGCCACGTCGATGACGTGATGAAATTGCGAACGGATCTCGCCCTTGGTCTTGATACCGTTCGGCCAGTGCACAATCGTGCCATTGCGCGTGCCGCCCCAGTGCGAGGCGACCTGCTTGGTCCACTGATACGGGGTGTCCATCGCATGCGCCCAGCCGACGGCATAGTGGTTGTAGGCGTGCGGTCCGCCAAACTCGTCGATCTTGCTCTTCATGAACTCAACAGTCTCGACTTGAGCCATGCCGTTCAACATCGCCATTTCGTTGAAGCTGCCGTTCAGCGTTCCCTCCGCCGAGGCGCCGTTGTCGCCGATGATGTAGAAGACCAGCGTGTCGTCGAGTGCCTCCAAGTCCTCAAGCGTATCGACCAGTCGTCCCAGGTGGTGGTCGGTGTGCTCGAGAAACGCCGCATAGATTTCCATTTGCCGGGCAAGGATTGGCCTCAGTTCCGTCCGGCATCTGATCCCAGGCCGGAATCTCCTCAGGCCGCTGGGTCAGCTCGGCATCGCCCGGGATGACCCCGAGTTGCTTCTGCCGGGCGAAGATCTCCTCACGCAGCTTGTCCCAGCCCTGATCGAACTTGCCCTTGTACTTGTCGATCCATTCTTTCGGTACGTGGTGCGGGGCGTGGCAAGCACCCGGCGCAAAGTACATGAAGAACGGCTTGTCCGGCATCAGCGCCTTTTGCTGGCGTACCCATTTGATCGCCTTAGTTGTCATGTCCTCGGTGAAGTGATAGCCCTCCTCGGGCGTCTTATCGGGCTCGATGGGTGTCGTGCCCTCATAGATAGCGGGGTAATACTGATTGGTTTCTCCACCGATGAAGCCGTAGAAATATTCAAAGCCACCGCCGCCCGTCGGCCATTGATCGAATGGTCCCATCGGGCTCGTTTCCCACACCGGGACTTCGTGACACTTGCCGAACTGCGCCGTCGAGTAACCATTGAGCTTGAGCGTCATCGCCAACGCCGCCTTGTCCTTCGGCAGTACCGAGGTGTAGCCCGGGGCCGAGGTCGCGATCTCGCAGATGCCGCCCATATTTACCGAATGGTGATTGCGCCCGGTCAGCATCGCTTGGCGCGTGGGCGAGCACAGGGCTGTCGTATGGAAGCGGTTGAACTTCAATCCGCCCTTCGCCAGCCGTTCTGCAGTTGGTGTAGCGATAACCCCACCGAAGGCGCTGGAAGCTGCGAAACCCACATCGTCCAGTAGCACGATCAGCACATTCGGTGCGCCCTTCGGCGGCCGCAGCGGCTCGATGGGCGGGAACTTGGTGTCCGGGTCTTTCGCATCGTAGGTCGTTAGACCTACATGCTCGCGATCAGGAATCGGAAGAATCGTGCGCGACACAGAATCTGATTGATTGGTCACAAGATCCCTCCAATATGCCAATACAAAATCTGGCTGAGCCGCCCTATAAGAACACCCATGATGTCCGCGAGCTTTTGATCTTGGTTATTGGTCCTTGGTCCTCTTGACGCGGAAAAGCGCACTTGCGGAGTTCGGCGCTCAACGCGGGCTCTCGAGGTACGAAAATGGCTTCGGGACACGGTCGGACACGTAGAGTCCGATTTCTCAATAGGACCTTGGTCCGATCCCTGCCACAGCTATCGGCAGTCAAAGTTGCACATTCAAGCCAGCGGATGATCGACTGCAGAAGAACCGAGCTCTCAACATCAACGACAACGGCCCACGACAGGGAAGTTAACACGAGTGTCACGAGCTGCCGCTATAAGTCTGTACGTCCGCGCCGCATGCCCTTTAGGAGGAATGACATGCTAGAGCCCACCCTGGAATTTTCTGTCACTTGCCCCGACTGCGCACTGGAATCTATTTTCGAGATTCCCATCGCCGTGATCGCCAACGGACTGCTCACAGGCAAAACACTGCGCCTCCACAGCAACTGCCACGACCGCTACTGGACCGCGACCCACATCGAGCGCGACAAGTTGCGAAACGCTCTGGCTATGCTCCACGTGGAGACGAACACCGATAAAAAGCGACGCTACTTGGCCGACACCGCTTCTTGCAAGTACGCCATAACCGACAACCTCGCTCTCATGAGCGCGGATCGCGATCTCGACCAGGCTGCTGCATCGAGAATCGGGATCTTATGCACGACAGCGCGTACATAAAATCCCGAATATTGAATCCTGCGCCAAGCGCACGCTACATAAAGAATTGCTCCAATACGATCTTCCCATCCTTGACTTCGTAGGCACACAGCTCTTCAAGTTTCACTCGGCCCCGTCCCTTCATCGTGACGTCCATGGTCAACGCGAGCGCGATGGCGTTGCCTGTTACCAAGGGCGCGGATGCGCTTACTCCATGCATATTTTCCACCATCGACTCGAACTTGTGACCCTTCTCGATGATTGCCCGCAGTCCCCTTGTCTCCTTGGGGAAATCCGGGGTCTCCCGAGGTTCGATGCTGACCGCATCCTCGGCGAACAGCTCCTTCTGAGCGGCCTCAAACTGGCCTTGGCGGCAAAGCTCGGCTAAGCGGGTGGCGATTTGTTGCGTATTCATAACGGTGTCCTCTGTCGTGGGATTGATAGCAAGGCAGCTGAATTCACCTTTTTTTACCCTAAATCAGGACAAATTTCGATACCGCAATTTGTTGCCCTGCATCGATGACAACCACATGACACCTTCGGAGGCAGTGATGAATGCGCTGCCCACTGTTACCACGGCATCAGCTCTCCTGATCCACGGAAATTCTCAGGTGTATCTCTGTAGTGCGGCAGGTCGTCTTCTATCCTCGCAGCGGCATGCTGACAGTGAATGTGACATTCCGGAGTGAACCGACCCTCAGGTAGGAGATCACCGTTCACTCCGCAAAACGGCTGACCCGGCACTTCGGCGAAGAGGTAGGTACCGCAGCGGCTACACTTGGTACGAGGAGATCTCTTCAGAGTAAACGTGCTCGTCTCGCCCTGCGTTACGGCGACCGCAGATGCCGGGTAAAGCGCAACCGAATAGGCTTTGCCGTGAACGGCCTGGCAGTCAACGCAATGGCAGACATATTGCGCCACCGGCGTGCCGGTCAATTGCACCTCGACGACACCGCAACCACATCGAACTTGGGTGATAACCATGGATCTATGCGCTACCGTCGCCCCTCTATTTCAAAATCCGCGGGCGCTCGAAAATTCTCACGATTCCCAGTTATCTCGCACCGGCCTGCCGCTCCGCGGATCATATTCCAAGATCTCCCCGTTCTCTAACGATTTTCCGGTCAACGCCAAGATAAACGCCCAGTGACCCACCAACAGCGTGGTCCTCGCATCGTTCCGTATCGTCATCAAAGCGCGAAAATCGTCGGCTCTCAGCGTAGTCGCCTCCAACGTTTCCACAGGGTCCGACCACCACTGCAACGGCAAATGCTTAAAATCATGATGCGGAAACCGCGCCGCCAGTGCTTCCGGTGAACTCCCCACATCACAGGTAAATGCCGCCCTCTCCCGTACCTCATGCATGACCTCCACGGGCACCTGATGGAAATTCAGCATCGGCTGCGCCGTCTGCAGCGCACGCATGTAAGGCGAAATGATGATCCGCGTTAAGGGCACGTCAGCCAACTGCGCAGCCGCAGCCTCGGCTTGCGCATGACCCAACTCCGTCAACTCCGGATCCTCGATTCCCGGATCGATCCGTGTGGGCGTGAAATGCAAATTGAAGTAACTTTGACCGTGGCGCAGTAAATACATGAACTATTGTATCGACTCGACTATTGCCCCGAGCAACTGTTACCGAATGGCACTAGCCCTCCGGAATCACCCGTACAATCTTGGGCTTGCATGTCCAGAAATGGGGCTACATTCCACTGTTCGAGTTCGCCGCCGGGTATACGCTCATGTCAACGTGATCTAGATGATGGGAGTGCCGGCTGCTACCCTGATTGACTCTCGATCCCACAATCGTCATTTTTAAGCTGCCATGACCGACATTCCTCTCTACGCAGGCGCGGGGCTTCTGGTCGGCACGTTGGTCGGTCTCACCGGCGTCGGCGGCGGATCGATGATGACGCCGATATTGATGCTGGTATTTGGGCAATCACCTTTGGTTGCAGTGGGGACTGATCTCTTATTCTCCGCGACCACGAAGCTAGTGGCGACCGCGTCCTTCGGATTTAGTCGGCGCGTGGACTGGCCGATCGTCGGAAGACTCTTGCTCGGAAGTATTCCGGGGTCCGCGGCGGTGGTGATCGGCCTGTGGCTTGCGCGCGGCACGCCCAGTGCTGCCGATGCGATTACGCAGCATGCCCTCGCCATCATTCTCCTGGTTACCGCAGTAGCGCTGATCTTTCAGACGCAGCTCCAGCGCGTTGGTCTTAAGATCACGGCACGAGCACTGGTTTTCGTGGAGCGCTACAAACTCCTGCTCACCGCCTTCGCCGGGCTGACGCTAGGTGTCGCGGTCACGCTGACGTCAGTGGGCGCCGGCGCGCTCGGCGTCGTAATGCTGGTTGCGCTCTATCCCTTAAGGCTCACGGCGGATCGACTTGTCGCGACGGACATCGCCCATGCACTGCCGATTACACTGATCGCCGGCTTGGGGCATGCGCTTTTAGGCCACGTCAACTTAAACGTGTTGGCCGCTCTTCTCCTCGGCTCGATACCGGGCGTCTTGATTGCCTCGCGCGTGACTCTCCGCCTGCCACCCAGAATCACGCGCATACTCATCGCGCTGATGCTCGCGACCGTCAGTGAGCGCCTGCTCTTTGGTTAAGGGGGAAAGGGCCGACGCCTTATTCGTGTAAGCCGCACTCGCGCTTTAGACCAAAGAAGCGCAATTCGTCCGGGCTTTGTACTTCGGCGAGCGAACGGGTGGTGTGCCAATCGCCGATCGACACATATCCTTGTTCCCATAAGGGGTGGTACGGTAACCTGTGTTTCGCCAGATAATGACCGATATCACGGTCACTCCAGTCAAAAAGCGGGTGGACCTTGTAGCGCCCACGCTTAAATTCTATTGGAAATATGTATGAGCGCGTCTTGGCCTGCGTGCGGCGCAGCCCCGCGAACCAAGTACTGGCGTGCAGTTCATAGAGCGCGCGGTCCAAAGGCTCCTGCTTATTGATGCGATTGTAGCGCTCGATGCCCGAAAGCCCTTGGTTCCACAATTTGCCAAATTTTCTCTCTTGCCACGCTGCAGAGGACTCCGCGCGAAAAACTTTGAGATTGAGATGTAGCTTGTCTGTCAACTCATCGATGAAGCTATAGGTCTCGGGAAAGAGATACCCCGTGTCGAGCAAGACCACGGGCACGTCAGGGATGATCGTGCTCACGAGATGCAACATGACCGCAGACTGTGCTCCGAAGCTCGAGGTCAGCACATGCGCGCCCGGCAGAAGCTCCAGGGCGCGCTCGACTCGTTGAGTTGCCGAGAGGGGTTCAACTGCGCGATTGAGTTCAGCGAGGTCCGGTGCAGTTTCAGAGGCTAACTCGTTCGACCACAATCTCGAGAGCTGTGATTTGATGTTCATCCATAAGCCGTTGTTACGGGCATCCTTACGACGCCTCGAATCTCGCTGATTTTATCGTTTCATCACGCGCGCCCTTAGCCCAAAATGGCATTAGCCCATAACCGCGCCGTAGTTCTTCATCGGTTGAGCCGTTCGGGTCTTGCCAAATGGCGCGGAGCGCTCCATTGGTAATTAGACCAAGGCGCGAAGAATCAGCTCTGCTGTCATGAGGTCCAGATGGCCGCCCCCGGCGTTTTTAAAAAATGTGATGTCGGAGGATGATCGGCGGCCGGCGACATGGCCGCCAATAAGGTCGTATAGATCCCCCAGAACGTCCGACTCTTTAATTGCACGATGCGCTACGGCCAAGGCGATGTCGCCTACGCCGTCGAATGCAGACTCGCGGCAGTCGACAAAGACTAATGAACGGCGCGCGGCTTCGTCATCGGCTTCGCGAGTGCTGGGTGTATAACTGCCGACGAGGTCGAGATGGGTACCGGGCTTCAGGTTCGCGCCATGAATGAGTGGGGTGTTGGATCGCGTGCAGGTGCTGATGATGTCGGCCGTTTTAGTCGCAGCGGCGAGGTCGAGGGTACATTCGGCTTTGATGCCCTCCTCCTGCAGTTGCGCCACCAGGTTTGCCGCGCGCTCGGGGGTTCGATTCCAAACAAGAATGCGCTGAAGGCTGGGTCGGACGCTCCGGTGCGCTCGAACCAGGTGAGCGGCCATGGCGCCGGCGCCGACCATGAGGAGCGTGGCGGCGTGGGTAGGGCTGAGAATCTCGGCGCCCAGCGCGGAATCTGCCGCGGTGCGCCAGTAAGTGAGTTCCGTGCCATCGAGGATTGCCAGAGGCTGGCCATCGCGGCCGTCGAATACAACGCAAAGCGCTTGTACCGCGGGCAGCACACCGGTTTGAAGGTTTCCGGGAAAGCTGGTGACTAATTTGCTGGCCATGTATCGACCGCTGTCCACCGCATGGCGCACGAAATACTGTTCGTGTTCGCTGCCGAGCAGGCCGTTCTGCACTTCCATCTTCGGTCGGCGATGCGCGGCTTCTAAGGCGGCAATCAGCGTCGCAAAGCTTAAGGTCTCTCTGATTTGCTCGGCGCTGACAAAGCGTGGTGTGGCCATCGCCAACTATCCTTGGAGGCTGGGGAGTTGAGTCGGGGTTCGCGTGCGGTCTATGCTAGCAGCACAGTAAAGAAAAGGGATTTCAATGAGGATTTGACCCGGGTTTCTGCCGGGTTAAGGGCGCCTCCCTACGTGATGTCGAAAAGCCGATGCCCCGATCGTCGTAGCAATAGGTACTACGCGGCCGCGCAATAAATCGAGAAGGAGTCTTCGCAGTGAAATTCATGTTCATCGTCACATCCGGTCATTCGATGGGTCCGAGCCCCAAGCTGTTGGAGGAGATGCACAAACTTGCCAAGAGGGAGACCGAGGCGGGTCGAATGTTGGATAATGGAGGGTTGATGCCGATCGCTCAGGGAGCGCGGGTGCGTATCGAGGGTGGACGGCTGCACGTGCTCGACGGACCTTTTGCCGAGTCCAAGGAAGTCATCGGTGGCTACGCGGTGTTTGAACTCAAAGACAGGCAGGAAGCGATAGCATCGGCGGTGGAGTTCATGCAGCTGCACAAGAACTATATGCCGGGGTGGGAAGGCACCTGTGAGGTGAGGGAGTTTGCGCCGGGAGGGCCGTGAGGCGATCGAGCTCGGGCGGTCACGTGGTTTTAGGATCCGCTAATTTGTCCTGTGTTTTGGCATCGAAATCGCCGGCATCATGACGTTCGTGCAACTGGTCTGCTAGTTCGCCGAAAGCGCGGTTAACCTTGCGGCCGCGCTGGACGGCCGGACGCTTGGCAATGGCATCGCTCCAGCGCTGCACGTGGGTGTATTCCTGAACCTGGAGAAACTCACCTGAGCCGTAGAGCAAGCCCTTCGCAAGAGCGCCGTACCAGGGAAAGACGGCGATATCGGCGATGGTGTAGTCAGATCCTGCGAGATACTCGGACTCGGCCAAGCGCCGATCGAGCACATCGAGCTGACGCTTCACTTCCATGGCGAAGCGATCGATGGCGTATTCGATTTTGGTCGGGGCGTAAGCGTAGAAGTGACCAAAGCCGCCGCCGAGGTAAGGAGCGCTGCCCATTTGCCAAAAAAGCCAGGATGAGCACTCGGCCCGCGTCACCGGATCCGTCGGCAAGAAGGCGCCGAACTTCTCGGCGAGATACAACAATATCGCGCCGGACTCGAATACCCGGATGGGCTTGGCCCCACTGCAATCCATGAGCGCCGGAATTTTGGAGTTGGGGTTGACGGCGACGAAGCCGCTCCCAAATTGATCGCCCTCGGTGATCCTGATCAGCCAGGCGTCGTACTCCGCGCCGCTGATACTCAGCGCCAGCAGCTCTTCCAGCATCACCGTGACTTTCACGCCGTTCGGCGTTGCGAGTGAATAGAGCTGCAGAGGATGGCGGCCGACGGGCAGTTCTTTGTCATGCGTCGGACCCGCGATTGGACGATTGATGTTCGCAAATCGGCCGCCGCTTTCCTTGTTCCAGACCCAGATTTTCGGGGGGACGTAGTCGGGCGAATCGGTCATTTCGAAGCTCCGGGAGTTCATTCAAGGATGGGAGGCTATTGGCGTTCCGTATGTACCATTGCGCAAATGCTAACTTGCCGAGAGCCGTAGGCATGCGCCATGTCGTAGATTAGCGTTACAGATCTTCTTATTCGCCCTCCAAAATTACCGCTGTTCTGCGCGCGGATTTCTTGCTGATGGTGAGGATTTGCTGATATTCGAGAGAGTCGAGGCAGCGGTTTGCGGTTTCGACATCGGGAAATCGGACCAGCACTAATCTATTAGGAGACCAGAGATCGGTCTCGCGGAGCGTCATGCGCCCTCCTCTGGCCAAGTATTCGCCACCGAATTTTTCAACCAGGGGTCTAGCCTTCAATTTGTATTGCTCATACAAATCGGGGTCGTTAAGTAAGGTGTCGACAATGAGATAGGCGGCCATGGGTGGCTCCGAGCGGTGGGGTTTGGAATCGCAATAGGCTAGCGTAGATTTGTCAGCTCGTGGTAACTCATCCATGGGTCATGCTCTCTCGCAACCATAGGCTGCGTCGCGGATAACCGCTAGGGAACGACTCCTGGGAACCCCCAGCCAAACTGAGCCACTTCGGCTAAGCTGCAACTCATGGAGGCGAAGACGACCTCCCCCAGGGATGATCTAAGCCGGTGACTGAGCCCTCGCACGCAGTGTTCCTGAGCTACGCCTCACAGGATGCGGAAGCAGCTCAGAGGATTTGCGAGGCGCTGCGTGCCGCCGGAATTGAGGTTTGGTTCGACCAGAGCGAGCTGCGGGGCGAGGAGGTGCGCGCCGCGACCTGCAATCCATCGATCTCGGCCAGGGAATTAAGCAGCTCTTCGGTCAGTCCGTCGGAGAAATACTCCTGCTCCTTGTCTCCACTCAGGTTCACGAACGGCAGCACCGCGATCGAGTGCGGCGGCGGATTAAACGCGGTGGCGTTGGTCGGAGCGCTCCGCCCCGCTGGCGCCGCTGCTGCTCCGCGTTTTACGCGCAGCGGGGCGATAGTCCGAAAGCCCTCGAATGGCTCGAAACGGCGCTGCGGCTACGTGATGCCGGCTTGGAGAGTCTGAGGACCGATTCGCTCATGGACCCTTTGCGGAATGAGCCGCGCTTTAAGGCCATCGAGCGGGCGTTGAAGTTTCCGAGCTAAGTGGCTCGGCAGCCGTCACCCAAATAAAATTACCAGACCAGCGGCATCAGGCGAAACCTCACTTTGTGTTGGTACTCTGCGTAGCCGGGCAGGTTGCTGGCCAGGAATTTTTCCTCGTCAATTAGTCTCCATATGAGCGCAGGCATCATCAAGAGGAGAACAAGCAATCCCCACCATGAACCGAGCGCTAAGGGTATGCCAGAAAGCATCACAAGGGCTCCGGCGTACATCGGGTGCCGCACGACCGCGTACGGGCCAGTTGATATCACCTTTTGATCGGGGGCCAATTCGATGGTCGCGGAGGAAAATGTATTTTCTTTCAGGACGAAAAAGATGGCGACAAAGCCGAGCGCCACCAGCACGTCTCCGGTGAGGACCCCATACGACGGCACGCGAGACCAGACGAAGCGATGATCGAGTGCGGGGAAAATCAATAGGCCGATAAATCCCAACGATGCAAGGACCATGATGATCTTTTGATTCGATTCCTTCTCTGCCGTCGGGCCTCCACTCATCCGTCGCTCTAAGAGCTTTGGATCCCTGACCATCAGGTAGAGGGTGATTGCGAGGGAGCATCCAAAATAAACGGTCAGGAACGTCCACGCCTGCCAATAGTCGAGCGTCCACGCGGGGATAAATAGCAGCGCCGCGAGGGCCAAAAGCAGGAACAGCAACCCGACAAACGCTTTGAGATTTAGGATGCTAATCCCTGTAGTAATAGCATACTCTCGGCTCGGCGCGGCAGCGCCGCCCGCTGCAGCCGTTGTTAGGCGTCATCGTGCCCTTGGCGCCGGAGCAAAACATGGGTGGCCTTCTCCGAAGCAACAAAGTGAACGCATTCGTATCCCAGGGCACGCACGTCAATCCCCTCGAACAGTCTCTCTCCCCCGCCCAGTAGGACCGGCGAGATGGCGACGTTCATCTCATCGATGAGGCCCTTACGAAGATATTGCTGGATAGTGTTAACTCCCCCGCCGACGCGCACATCCATTCCGTTGGCAGCTTCGCGCGCCAGGTCAAGCGCCTCGAGAATACCTCCCGTGACGAAGTAGAATGTCGTTCCGCCTTCCATCTGGATGGGCGGGCGCGCGTGATGAGTCAAGATGAAAGCTGGAACGTGATAGGGTGGATTGTCTCCCCACCAGCCTTTCCAACTCATGTCGGGCCAGGAACCGCGAATCGGTCCGAACATGTTTCTTCCGAGAATCCAGGCCCCAACATTCTTGAAGCCCCGCGCAGCGAAGTCGTCATCGATGTCCGTTGTGCCACCGTCGGCGCCAAATAGCGTCCGTTGGAACGTGCGTGTCGGGACCAACCACTGGTGCAAATCTGTCCCGCCCACGCCGAGCGGATTATTGATGTCCTGATTCGGACCAGCTCCGTATCCGTCAAGCGAGATGGTAAAGCACTCAACTCGGACGCGTGTCATGTCATGCCTTTGGTAGATGGGTCGCCGGTGAAAACTGCCAATTGAGCTTCGAAAGCACGCTTGTAAGCGGGCCGCGCTTCGCCGCGTGCGACATAGGCGGACAGGGTCGGATATGCGTCCAGCATACCCGACACTTTCAACCTGAGCAGCACCGCCACCATCATGAGGTCACCCGCGCTGAATGCACCATCGAGCCAGTCGGCATCGCCAAGGCGACTGGAAAGTTCGCCCAGCCGGTCACGGATGCGATCCTGAACGACAGGCAGGCGCTCCCCATACCAGGCCTTGTCGCCCTCCAAGAACTTGGTGGTTACTAGATCGAGGATCGGCGGCTCAACCGTGTTAAGCGAAGCAAACATCCATGTGATCGCGCGTGCCCGGGCATGCGCATCGTCCGGTAGCAGGCCTGCGTGGCGCTCTGCGATATGGAGCACGATCGCTCCCGACTCAAACAGGACAAGAGCGCCTTCTTCATAGGTCGGAATCTGCCCGAAAGGATGAAGCGCTCGATGCGCGGGTTCCTTCATCGCAGCGAACGAAACAAGACGAACCGCGTAAGGTTGGCCGACTTCTTCAAGCGCCCAGCGAACGCGCATGTCACGCGCCAGTCCCTTGCCCCGATCGGGCGACCGTTCAAAGGCGGTAATGGTGGGGGTCACTGGAAGGATCATGCGGATTTCCCCTGCGCCAGATGTCTCGTTGACTGCCGGATGCACAATTTTAGCTCAAGACATGCCCAGCGAGGTGATATAGCGGTACGTATCGAGTAGCTCTGTGCCGCGTAAAAAACTACTCGATAGCGGTCATACCGTCACGTTAGGGTCGACTTGAGCCGGTCAGACGCCGCAATTGGTGGCTACTCGTCATCATCACCGCACAAATCGCCACGAAAAACCTCTTGTATTGCCGAAAAAGGCAGGAAGACGGCGGCCATTTCATGTCTGGAGTAGATCGAAAAAGCACTGCCGCTGCTCGGCGAACTACAATCACTCCATGTAATCATTCGGACGGAGCTCATAGATCTGCGAGGTTCGAGATCATTTATGGAGTCCCTCCCATGCGCTGCACTGTGTACACGCGAGGACTCGCGCAAGGCACTCTCATCCGTGGGGCGCAAGTCGGGTCGTTCGTGAGCGCGAGCCACTGAAAATGTTATTATCGATGCGGCAGCCAGGAGAACTATCGCTTCGTCGCGCATGACGGGCTCCTATGTGTTTGCACCCAGGACCGGCGGTGCACAGCATTAAGCAGAACGTCTCGGACATCGACTATGCATACACCCTACGCCACTGTACGGGTGCTTTGCTTCGCGTCCATTGGACCATGGTCCAAGCGCTAAATTGAATCATCCGCGCGCGGGTTGGCTCCCAGCGGCAGAAAGCCGGCGTTTCCGCAATGATGACGGCACGCGCGCCAGTCAGTTGCTTAACGCTTCGGCCGCGATTTCAAAGGAGCGCAGACGCGCCGCGTGATCAAAGATTTGTGAGGTGATCATTAACTCATCCGCACCGGTCCGCTTGATGAAATTCTGCAGATCCGTTCGCACCATCTCGAGAGTGCCGATCGAAGCGCACGACAACACCTGATCGAGGATCGCCGATTCCTGCGGGCTCAGCCCCTGGGCGTAGCCCTCGACGGGCGGCTGCAGCTGCGAAGGACGGCCGCTGCGCAAGTTCACGAATGCCTGCTGCATGGAGCTTGCCAGGAACTTCGCCTGGGCCAGAGAATCGGCGCCGAATACATTAAAGCCCAGCATCACGTACGGCTTGGCAAGATCCGGCGAGGCCCGAAACTCGCTGCGATACAGCTCGATGGCCGCCATCATCTGCGCCGGCGCAAAATGCGAGGCGAACGCAAAGGGAAGCCCAAACACGGCGGCAACCTGGGCGCCGAACAGGCTCGATCCCAAGATCCACAGCGGCACCCTAAGCCCGGTTCCCGGCACTGCACGCACCACCTGTCGGGGCGAAACGGAAAAATAATCGGCGAGTTCCTGAACATCGCGCGGAAACTCATTGGGGTCTGAAGACAAATTGCGGCGCAGTGCCTGCGCAGTGAGCTGATCGGAGCCAGGCGCCCGACCCAGGCCTAAATCGATGCGGCCGGGATAGAGCGATTCAAGCGTGCCGAACTGCTCGGCAATCACGAGAGGCGAATGATTGGGCAGCATGATGCCGCCGGCCCCGACGCGAATCGTGGAGGTGCCCCCTGCGACATGGCCAATCAGCACCGCGGTGGCGGCGCTCGCGATTCCCGGCATCCCGTGATGCTCGGCCAGCCAAAAACGCCGATAACCCCAACGCTCGGCGTGACGCGCCAGGTCGAGCGTATTCCTAAAGGAATGGGCCGCATCGCTTCCCCGCGTTATGGGCGACAGATCAAGGACGGAAAAAGGAGTCATGCCGGCTAAGGTGGGGGCCCCTCAAGCATTCTCAACGGACCAATGCGGCCGCCTTCGCGGCTGCCGCCGATACCGACCTGTGGGATCACTCCTTCTGTACTGTCGGGCGGTGCCGCGTTCGCCGGCGTGCGAAATACCACAGACCTCCGCCAACCGCGATACACCCAATCCCAGTCACCAGCCACTGCACAGACGCTCCCTGTAACTCGGCGCAATCCGCGACACAAAGTATCGGCTTGACGTGAACGATGCCGGCCCCCTGCAAAGACCAAAGTGCGCCGAGGGCGATTAGCAGAGCTGCGAAGATTCGAAGCAACCGGTTGACCATGAATCAGTATAGCTGAGTACCCGCCACAGGGGCCCGGAAGCGCAGTGACCGCGTGAAAACCCCCAGGGCTCGGGGACGAGGGTGCTGGTTTACAAGACCTGGGACGAGGATGCTCGATCGCGACTTGAACGAGCCGATTTTGGACGATCCCAATCATAGCTCGCCGAGGCTATCTTGCCATCCGCTGACAGCAAGATTCGCCAGCGACTTGTGCCGAGCTCGCCATGCATATCGTACTGGTCGCAGCCCTCACTTCCTACGCCGCGAAACTCAATCGATCGAATCGCGCCGAGGTACGATGCGACCAGTTGCACTCCGGGCAATTGCTGCCGAACGAGCTGCTCCAGCTGGGAACTCATCTGCTCGTAAGGAGGATTGCCTGCTTGGATACCCTCGACCAAACGACGCAGTGCCACCTCACTACCGGGAAGTGATTTCTGGCTTTGAGTGCGTTCGCGCAGTTTGGTCATCTGTTGCTCGGCAGTCGCGGCATCGATACGAGGGGAAATAGACTCGACGCCCTGTACACGCACCAGGACGGCCCTCACAGCACCATGCGAATCGCGCAGGAACGTATATTGAAGGTAACCGGCTCCATGCGTTGGATAGAACTCTGTTTCGCTCATCGGGTGAAGCGCGACGGCGCCCGCGCTGCCGGGTATTGGCGCATCAATGAATAGCTTTTGTCCGTCGCGCCATATTTTCGTCACCCCATACTCGCCGCGCTGATAGAAACCTGCGTAGCTGTCCAGCACCGCCACGTCTACGGCCACCCATGCGACGTCGTCGTGGCCTGTCGAGGCCGGGTTAGGTTGTGATTGAGTCATTTCAAGGCTCCTGATGAGGCTGCACAGCTCGTCGATGGAGAGCGACCGATCGGCCCGCAGGCGACCGAGTGCAGCCTCCGCAATCGCCTGTCCGCGTTCGGCATCCGCCTGTCTGCGCTTCCAAGTGTCGAGCTGAATCGCAAGGATTTGCTGCAAGGTCGGTGCACCGGAGCTGGCACAAGTCACCGCGCCGATTTGCGCGAGGCTCAAGCCTGCGGTTTTCAGTAACGCGATCGTGTTGAGCTTCATCAGATCATGCGGCCCATATTGCCGCCAGCCTCCGGCGCTTCGTGGCGGTGCAATAAGACCGAGCTCCTCATAGACGCGCAGGGCGCGCACCGTAAGGCCGGTTCGAGATGCGCAGTCGGCCGCGCTCAGCCATTCCGATGGATCAACATTTTCCATATCTACCCTCCGAGCGAGCACTTTAAGGTATGACGCGACGTCCGGTGCAAGGGTTCTTTGATCGCCCCGGCGAATTCCCGTGACAGTTGCGCCGGGCGGGAGATCGCACCGGACGCCCTTTGCGAGTGAGGCTAATCGGAGGGCAGTTTCTGCAATAATGGGAGTGTCCATTGCCTCCGAGAGACAGCATGTGGTCGATGTTCTCGTTGCTATCCCGTGTCCGCTGGCTTGTGTTCGCGGGTGCCTTGCCAGGCGCCTTATTAGCGGCAGATTTGCAAATCGAGCATGTGACGATCGTGTCTCCCGAGAGAGTCGCTCCGATGCGGGATGCTTTGGTGCGTGTGCATGATGGGCGCATCGTCGACATCCAGAGAGCGAGCGGCGCAATCCCTCAGCCGCGAAGGGATGCAAGCGTCATCGACGGATCCGGACTGTTCTTAGCTCCTGGCTTGATCGACAGTCATGTTCACCTCGGTGAGATCCCTGGGATGGGTTCTGATCAGGAGGCCCAGCATCCGGACATCGCCCGAGCGGCGTGGGACCAGATTCCGCGCAGTTACCTGTTGTACGGTTTTACGACGCTGGTTGATCTGATCTCGACGCCGCAAGGCATGGCGCGCTGGAAAAGCCACGACATCGCCCCGGACGCGTACTTCTGCGGGGGTGCCGCGCTGATGGACGGTTACTCGATGAATTACGCGCCGAAGCCGCAACGTTATCAAGGTTGGCCGTATATGCTCATTGAGAGCGGAACACATCCGCCCGAGGGCATCGATCCGGCATTGCATACGCCACAGGCCGTCGTCTCAAGGATGAAGTCGGATGGCGCGATCTGCGTGAAGACTTTCTTTGAACGCGGCTTCGGCGGCGTTCGGAATCTTCCGGTGCCGAAGCTCGAGACAATTCGCGAGGTGGTGAAGGCCGCGCACACCGCAGGAATGCCCGTGTTGATGCACGCCAATTCAGACGAGGCTCAGAGATTCGGGCTCGACGCGGGCGTTGATATCATGGCCCACGGACTGTGGAATCTGTATCAAGAGCCTTCCACAACGAGCGACGTCACGCCGGGAATGAAGAAAATACTGGACGAGGAACTCGCTCGAAATGTCGGCTTGCAGCCAACGATGCAGGTGCTCTACGGCCTCAAAGACGTCATCGGCACGTCGTTTCTTTCGGATCCACGATTGACTCGCGTTCTGCCATCGAACCTGATTGACTGGTATCGGTCCCCCGAGGGCCAATGGTTTCATGTGGCTGTGTCCGAGGGCATGAAATTGCCTGCTGATGCGAGCCCAAGCGAGCTCGAGCATGCCGCCGAAGAGGGTCTCGGCTCAGTCATCGATCGCGGCAAACATGGGACTGCGTACGTTGTTGCGCGACACGGCCGTATCCTATTCGCTACCGACACACCGAGCGCCCCCACCTACGCTAATCCGCCGGGTCTCAATGGCTGGCTGGAGATGCATCGGCTCCTCGAGGCGGGCGAAACTCCCGGGCAGATCTTCAAGTCCGCGACGCTGACGAACGCCCAGGCACTAAAGCTGGATCGTGATATCGGTACCGTGCAAGTTGGAAAACGCGCCAATCTGCTGCTGCTCCGGGAGGATCCGACGCAAACGCTTGACGCCTACGCTGGGATCGCGAAAGTGATACTCAACGGCCGAGTATTGGATCCTTCCGAACTCGCGGCTAACGCTGCTCACTGAGATTGCGAGCGTCGTCGGCCTAGAATCGCTTGGAAATCCCCACCGACAAGCCGCCCGGGAGGATCTGAACAAAAACGGGGGTTCCATGGGTGGTGCTCCAATACCCTACACCGGTACCCAGCGCCCATCCGGCAATAACGTCGGTTTGCCAATGCGCCTGGCTCTTCAATCGAGCAATCGCATCGTATAGCGGCAGAATTTCCAACGCCCACACCCAGGGATTTTGCCGACGGTAGTTCACGATGAACGGGGTTACAAAGCTCGCCTGAAGCGTGACTTCGCCGCTCGGAAAACTCTGATGACCGCTTCCCTGAAACCAAGCATTGGGATCGTTGCCCTGATTAGGACGGGCGCGGCTGAACGCGTACTTCATCGCCGTCGCGCCGATTCCCGAAATTACCGACGAATCGATTGTCTGCCAAAAGGTGTGGCCCAATTCATTGTCGTTGCCGAACCACAAACTTCCTGCCAATTCCACGGCAATGACGGCGTTCTGAAGACCCAACTGATAATTGCGCGCCCAAATTCCGCTTTGGTCGAGAGGCAGCTGATGATCGAATCCAGCGTACGCTTTGCCTGAGGCCAGCGCTGCCAGCCATAGCATGCCCGTGGATATCAAGCGGTTCACGTCAAAGGCCTTTGCGCTTGCAGATACATCGCGCGCGCGGTGGTTTGAGCATCACGTATAGACGCATAGGATCCCCAAGAGGTGCGGGCGCAGAGGTCAGCTACTTTGTACCGAAAAGTCCGCTTACTTTCTACACTCGATTGCTCTTTACTGCAGTTCAGGATCTGTTCCGGCTCCTGCGGTTCAACACACTTGACAGACACTAACTTTGCGATACAAAGTATGCGCTTCGTTCGCTCGACGAAGCATCTTGGATATGCATCGGTCGCGGACCGCATCGCGATGGTTTGCGAGGAGTTCTAGAACGATGCTGAGATGCATTCTCCATTTGCATTTTCGCGGCGGCGATCAGTCCGACTTGGTCGCCGCGCCTTCCGATTTCGTTGAATTTCGTGGCCGCGTCGTTTATTTGGATTTTTGGGCGTCGTGGTGTGGGCCATGCAAACAGTCATTTCCTTGGCTGCAGACCCTCAAGAACAAATATGAGAGTCAGGGTCTTACGATAGTGGCGGTGAATCTGGACGCGGACCATCGCGATGCGGAGGCCTTCCTGCATCAATTGAGCCCGACATTTGAGGTGCGTTTTGATCCAAAAGGAGAACTTGCCGAACTATTCAGGGTTCAGGCGATGCCTTCGAGCGTGCTCATCGATCGGCACGGGGTTCGCCGCTTCACGCATATTGGATTTCGACCGGTGGATGAATCCGTGTATGAATCGCAGTTACGAGAGCTGCTGGCAGAAAAGTAGTGCCAACGGACGGGAGATAATGATGATGCTCAGCCGCTCAATTTTCTTATGCCTGATCGCCACCTTTGGCGTGTCTGGGTGCAGCTCCCTCGGGGTTAAGCCCTGGCAACGCGATGTGCTGGCGCGCCAGGAAATGCAGCTTGACTCGGATCCCCTCGATGCTGCGATTGACGATCACATGTACTTCAGCAAAGAGGCATCTTCCGGTGGCCGCTCCTATGCCGGCGGCGGCTGCGGATGCAATTGAAGCCGAAGGTGCCGATGCCCCCAGCGGCGGGCATGCGGCGGCGCTTGCTGGCCGCCAGTTGCGCCTTGTTGAGCGCTGGCGCGGCGCGCAGCCAGCAGCCCAACGCGGCGCCTGCCGACAGCGGGCTGCTGGATGACTGGTCGGCCGACACTGCGCTTGCGTATTATCATGAGGATGGCCGGATCCAAGCGGTCGAGCCCGTGGTCGAACTCTCCAAAGTCTATGCGAACGGGCAGTCACTTAGCTTCAATGTGGCCTACGACGCGCTTTCTGGCGCGAGCCCGAATGGTGCACTGACCAGCCATTCGCCGCAAACCTTCTCTTCACCGTCGGGAAAACCTTCCCATGCCTACACAACGCCTCCCGGAGAATTGCCAGTCGATCCGCACTATCAGGATGATCGGATTGCGGTCGACGTAACTGGACCGTACCTCTCACCCAAATGGATCAGGTGAGTCTCGGCGCCAAACTATCGGATGAGCATGATTTCTTTTCTGCGACGCTGAACGCCTCAATTGCTCACGACTTCAATGAAAAGAACACAACGCTGTCATTTGGCATCAATAATGAATTTGACTCCTTGCAGCCGATCGGCGGTGCGCCGGTAGCAGGGAGCGATTACGCGCTCGTCCAGAAGACTGGAGGCGAAACGAAAAATGGGGTCGGGGCGCTACTCGGGCTTACGCAGGTGATGTCTCGCAATTGGCTCACCGAACTGAATTTCTCGGTAGACCGATTCCATGGGTATCTCAACGACCCTTACAAGATTACCTCGATCATCGATGGTGCTGGCAATACCACCGGGTACGAGTACGAGAGCCGCCCAGATCAACGAGTGCGCAAGAGCGTGTATTGGGAGAATCGTGTCAGCTGGAGCTCGCAGCTGTCGACAGCATTATCGCTGCGCTACATGAGCGATGACTGGAGCGTACGCTCGGATACCGCCCAGCTGCATCTACGCTGGACCTTGCCCAATCGCGAGCGATATTTCCAGCCCACCCTTCGCTGGTACCGGCAAACGGCGGCCAACTTTTATACGCCATTCATCCTGGAACCCGAACAGCACACCTCCGGCCACCAGGCGTCAGATTCCCGCCTGGGTCCGTTTCATGCCCTGACTTATGGGCTTAAATACTCGCAGAAGCTACCTGGTCTGGGAAGCCGCGCCGAATCCGAATTCAGTGTACGGGCGGAATATTATCAGCAGACATTCGATGAACGGATGGCAGATCCCCTCGGCCTGCAAGGCCTCGATTTGTATCCGGGTCTCAAGGCATTCTTGGTGCAGTTCGGATGGCGCTTTTAACATTCTGAGAGGGACGTGTGTGCCGAATCTTCGCGCGCCAAACGCGGGCGAGCCCGATTGCGATCATGGCGCCCCTGTGCCTCGTGTGGTGCGGGTGGACTCACGCTCAAACGGACGAGATTCAGGTTTACGATGCCGAGATCGCCGCGCCCCGCGTGTTCAACCTGACGTGGCATAACAATTATGTGGCAGATGGACCAACCAGTCCGTCTTATCCCGGAGGTATCGTTCCCAACAATACGTTCAATGGGGTCACGGAATGGGCATACGGCGTGAAAGATTGGTTGGAGGCGGGTCTTTATTTGCCTCTGTATAGTGTCAGCGGAACAGGTGCATGGACCTACAATGGGTTCAAAATTCGGGCGCTGTTCGTCAAACCCGAAGCGGCCGATCAGCGGTTTTTCTACGGTGTGAATTTCGAGTTCAGCTGGAACGCGGCTCACTGGGACCAGAATAAACACACGCAAGAAATCCGCCCTATAATCGGCTGGCACCTGGGTTCTTACGACATCATTGTCAATCCGATTCTTGATAATTCCTACAAAGGATTTTCACACCTGGATTTCGCGCCGGCGACGCGAGTGGCTTATAACATCAACAAGACATGGGCTGTTGCGGCAGAGGAATACGATGACTTTGGCCCACTGCACAGCTTCTATGCGCCCGCACAGCAGCTACACCAACTTTTTGGGGTTTTTGACTACCACGGCAAACCGTGGACGATCGAGGGAGGCATTGGCGTCGGCCTGACGACCGCGACCGATCACCTCGTGCTCAAACTGATTCTGTCGCGCGATTTAAACTGAGATTCCCTCGGCAACTGATGGCGCGATCGCTATGCAGGAATTCACTGCAGGATCCAATACCGCACTCTTTCGTTCTCTAAAAACTGCTGCGCGCCGGCACCCTGCAACAGCGCCAGCGTCGATAACAAACCCGCTTCCGTACAATTGCTTCCCGCAACCGTGACTGAGCGCGGCGATCCGGGGACGGGCCAACCCGTTCGGGGATCAAGAATGTGCCCATATCGGACGCCGTCTTTTAATACATAGCGACGCGAGTCGCCGCTCGTTGCGAGCGCACCATGCTCCAACTCCAATAGCAGGGTGGCCTCTCGGTCCGTATCGGGACGTTCGATGCCCACCTGCCAGGGACCGTGCGGCGCCGGGCGATTGGCACGTAAATCCCCGCCGAAATTGATAAGGAAGGGACCCCAGTCGCGGACAGCGAGCGAATCGTAAGCTCGGTCGACCGCATACTCCTTGCCAATCCCCCCGAAGTCCAATTCCATTCCAGCTGGCAGCAAGAGATGCGGCGACCGCCACGTGAGTTTGGCGAAACCCACTAAGGGCAGCAATGCCTCCACTGCCGCGGTGTCCGGAAGACGACTCGATCCATCGAATTTCCAGGCACGGCGCAATACGCCGGAGGTGATATCGAAGAGACCGTCGCTCAAGTCATAGCATTGACTGGCAAAATCCATCAGCGATGCTGTCTCCTCGTCTAATTCGATCGTCGCGCCTCGCTGTTCGTGGATCCAGGCGGTGACGCTGTCGTTTCGATAACGGCTGAATTTTTTCTCGACTCGCAACGCCTCCTTCGCTGCAATGGCGCCGATCATCAAGGCTGCGTCGAGCTCCATTGAAGGCAAGAGCACTTCGCACGGACTCGCCATCGCACTAAACTTTACAGCAATGAGATTGTCGCCCCTGGGCTCGACAACTAACGCCTCGCTTGGCGCATCGCTTGCAGGCGCTGCCACGTTACTTTCCCGCGGTAATTAGGAGATAAGGACTGCCATTTAACGGCTGCCGATGGAATTGTACGCCGGCCGGCTCGACCGACCAGGGCGGCTAGTACAATGGAAATGGCCTGTCGCAAGAGCGTCACCGGAGTTTCAGGCCGACGGCAGGACTGGTAGAGTAGCGGGCACATCCGCGGTCAATGGGGAGCGCTTATGAGTAGGGCCAGCGCCTATTGGATTGCCGCCGCAATTGCGGTCATGGCATTGTCGGCCTGCGACATTTCATTTGATGGCGAGGGATCTTCCACCAAGGTGAACGGTTCCGTCCACATATTCGCCGGCAAGGCTCCAGAGGAAGCCCGCACGGTGAACGGCTCGATCCACATCGATGATAATGCCGCGGTGAGCTCCGCGTCGACCGTCAACGGCAGCGTCCACTTGGGCGCGCACGCAACAGCGGGCTCGGCGAAGACCGTGAACGGCGCAATCTCGCTCGGCGACGGCGCTCATGTGTCGGGCGGTGCCGGCTCGGTGAACGGCGATCTGACGCTGAATGACGGCGCGGAAGTTTCCGGCGCTCTCACCAATGTCAACGGCAAGATCAGTCTTACGGCGGCGCATGTGGGCGGCGGCATCAAGACCGTCAGCGGCAACATCAGCGTCATGGGCGCCTCTCATGTCGAGGGCGGAATCCTGGTGGAAAAGCCCGGAAGCATCATGTTCAACGGCGACGATCCCGTGATCGTCATCGGCCCGGGCGCGGTCGTACAGGGCGAACTGACATTCGAGCGAAAGGTAAAACTGTACGTCAGCGACAAGGCGACCATTGGCACCGTTACCGGCGCAACGCCCATTCCCTTCAGCGGCGACAAGCCGTCCAATTGAAATTGAGGTCTTAAATCATGCTAAATCCGCGCGTTCTTTCCTTGGTCGTTGCCGCGGCCCTCGCGGCCTCGGGATTTGCGACTGCATCGTCGGCTGCCGATGCCGCGTTGGCCGCCGCTGTCGCCAGCCCTGCCCGCCCCGCCGCCGCGGTGGCTCGCGACAAGTCGCGTCACCCGGTTGAAGAGCTGACGTTTTTTGGAATCACTCCAAAAATGAACGTGGTAGAACTGTGGCCGGGCGGCGGTTATTGGACCGACATTTTGGGTCCCTATCTTGCGCCCAGTGGACGCTATACGGTTGCGCTGCCGCCTGCCGGCGGCGAAGAGGACTCCGGCGTCAATCGCTTTCGCGCGCGCATCGCGGCGGAAAAAGACAGACTCGGGACTGTTCACGAGACGACTCTGGGCCCGGGGCACTTTGAGATTGCCCCTCCCGGCTCGGCCGATCTGGTAGTGACATTTCGCAACCTGCACAACTGGATGGGTGACGGCTATGCCGATCAGGCGCTCGCAGCATGCTTCACCGCTCTGAAGCCAGGAGGCATCCTAGGCATCGAAGAGCACCGAGGCCGCAATGATGTGCCTCAGGATCCGAAAGCTGAAAGCGGTTACGTCCGGCAAGACTACGCCATCGCCCTGGCCAAGAAGGCGGGATTTGTACCGGTGGGGTCCTCGGAAATTAATGCCAATCCGCGCGATACCAAGGACTGGCCCAAGGGGGTCTGGACGCTGCCACCCAGCCTGGCAATGGGGGAAAAAGATCGTGCCAAATACATCGCCATCGGCGAGAGCGATAATTTTATTTTGAAGTTCCAGAAACCGAAGTAACTCTTCACGAATGAGACGGCCGTAAGGCCGTCTCGCCGGCGGGGGAGCGTGGTGCCTGCGTGGCTCCGGCAAATTCATTGGGGCAGCAGATTTACGCTTGCTCTCCCAGCTCTTGAACTGACCGTGCACTGCCCCAAGGTTGGCTCTTAAGCCGACACTCCCTATGAACGTCCGACGCCTGCTCCTGCACCCTTTCTGGGTTTTCCTCGCCCTGCCCGCCTATGTCGGCTGGCGGCTGTTGTCGGGCCTGTCCGTTGGTCCAATCGGGATCGGCGCCAGCATGCTGTTGCTGATCGGTTGCTGTCTGTTCATACCGCTTTCGATGCGAACCAGAGTGTTCAATGACCGCAGATTGGCCGATCGCCTCGCGTGGGTCGGCCTGACCGCCATGGGATTCTTTTCGTCTTTGTTCGTGCTGACACTGCTGCGCGATGGGGTGCTTCTGGGCGCGCGGCTGATCCTATCCAATGCCCAAGCGCAACTTTGGATCGCGCCCAGCGCGCGAGCGACCTTATTCCTTTCTATTTTCGTCACGCTGGCCGGATTGATCATCGCGCGGCGCACACCCGGCATCGTTGAAATTAAAATCCCGATCGCCGATTTGCCACAGGCCCTGCATGGTTTCTCAATCGCTCAAATAAGCGATGTGCACGTAGGTCCCACCATCAAGCGCGCATTCGTCGAAGGCATCGTTCGACGGGTGAATGGATTGCAGGCTGATTTGATCGCCGTGACCGGAGACTTGGTCGACGGTTCCGTGCAGCAACTGTCGGCGCACACCGCCCCGCTGGCTGGATTGACCGCGAGACACGGCGCCTACTTCGTTACCGGCAATCACGAGTACTATTCCGGCGAACGCGCCTGGACGGAGGAAATCCGGCGTCTCGGCATGCACGTCCTTAAGAATGAACATGTGGTTTTGAAGCACGACGGCGCATCGCTGGTGCTGGCCGGCGTGACGGACTTCGGCGCGCATCACTTTGATCCTGCGCAGCGCAGCGATCCGGCGGCAGCGTTGCTCGGCGCACCGGTCAATGCCGGAGCGAGAGTTTTGCTCGCGCATCAGCCGAGTTCGGCAAGCGCGGCAGCCGCCGCCGGCTTTGATGTGCAAATCTCAGGACATACTCACGGCGGCCAGTTCTGGCCGTGGAACCTGTTCATACATTTCTTCCAGCCATTTTCCGGCGGCTTGCACCGGTTGAAAAACCTCTGGATTTATGTGAGCCGGGGAACCGGGTACTGGGGACCCCCGAATCGCTTCGGAGTTCCCTCAGAAATAACCCGGATCAGACTTGTACCGGAGGCCGTTTAGCAGCGCATGCCGTGCAGGGCAGCCTCAATGGTGGCTGCCCTCCGTTGGCGGCCACCATTGCGGATACGCTGTATTCTTATGAGTCGAGCTTCTGGCCTAGAAATTCCTTGGCTTTGGCCACTTCGGTGTCCCACTTACCGAGCTGCTCGGAATCCAGAAACTTAGCAACGCGCTCATGAATCTCGCTGCGATTCTCTTTCACCTTGGCGACAACGTCGGCTTTGGTGGTGTTGGGATGCGACTTCATGTATGCCCCGACTTTCTCTCGCCCTTCGGCAAGAGCGGTTTGTAACTTCTCCTTCTGTTCGTCAGTTAGATGGAGGTCTGCAGCGAAACGCCGAAGCTCTGTTGCAACTTGCTCGCGGGACTCAGGTGTCAATTCCATACGGGTCTCCTGGGGTAGGTGGTGGTTAGCGATGGGTCGTCACCCACTAGGCCACATAGTCGATTGCAGGTCCATACGGCGAATGTCTCATTTCTTTCCAGCGGGAGGGTCGCTGAGCCTGCATTTGCCTCCTCGCTGTAATGAGCATTGCAACATGCCGAGTCGACTACGCAAGCGCGGTGAAAAGATCGACGCGGGTGATCGCACAATGCAGTGCAGCGGACGGTCCGACATTCACGCGATCAACGGAAGACCCGCTGCGCGCGGTGGGTGACTCAAGTCTCAGAAACGATTCAAATATTTAGTGGCGGAGAGGGTGGGATTCGAACCCACGTGCCGGAATTACCCGACCATCCGATTTCGAGTCGGCGCCGTTGTGACCACTTCGGTACCTCTCCTATTAACTTAAACTTTTCGTCGTTTACTTAAGCATTTTTACCGTTAACTTAAACAAAATTTAGTTTTTGACTTCCCGGCAACCCGGCTAAAAATGGCTTTGTCAAGGGTTCGCAACAAGAAATATTCGTTTATTCTAACGCATCGGGAAAGGGCCCGCCTCACGACAGGAACTTGCCCGGCACCACGGCAATCAAATGGACCATTCAACCGTGCGTAGATTACCCATACAAACAAACTGGCCGCGCTGGAGCAAGCTGACGATCGCGATTTCCGCCTTCGTGCTGCTCAGCAGCTATACGCCGGTGCCCGGCTTGATTCATCAGATCAAGTCCTTGGGCGAGTTGCGGGTGGTAACGCGCGTCAGCCCGTTGGCCTATTACCAAGATCCCGAAGGCGCGCTGCAAGGTCCGGAATATGAGTTGGCACGGCGCTTTGCGGATGAGATTGGGCGTAAAGCTCAAAATTACCCCGATGCGGACTTATGCCGAGATTTACGCAGCGCTCACATCCGGTCAGGCGCATCTCGCCGCGGCCGGCTTGAAGGTGCCGATGCAGCCGGTACCGGGCATCGAATTCGGGCCGGCCTATCAACATGTGCGCGAACATTTGATCTTTCGCCGCGGAGCGGTAAGACCCGGTTCGCTGGCAGAAATCGGCAATTCTGATCTTGAGATTGCGGCCGGCAGCGCACATGCCAGATCTCTGGAAAATGCGCGCAACGCGAACCCGGATCTCGTCTGGGTCGAAAATGCCAGCACCAGTTCTCAAGCGCTGTTGGACGGCGTAGCCGACGGCACGATTGACTACACGATAGCGGATTCGACCGAATTCGCCCTGGCGCATGCGGTGCATCCTGACCTGCGCATCGCCTTCGATTTTCCGGGCGATCGGCCTCTCGCATGGGCCACAGGCAACCACGATCCCAGCTTTGCCCGCGAATTGATTGAGTATTTCGTTCGTCTGAAGCTTGACGGTGAACTGGCCACGATCGTCAATCGCTACTACGTCCGCTCCGAGGACGCCGAGTTCGCCGGCGGCCCCGGCTTTATGCAGCACTTGCAGAGCCGCTTGCCGCTATACAAGCAATGGTTCGTGGAAGCGGCCGAACAAAGCAGCCAGGATTGGCGCCTACTGGCGGCGATAGGCTATCAAGAATCGAAATGGAATCCACGGGCTTCCTCGTCGGCGGGCGCGCGCGGGCTGATGCAGCTGACAGCGGATACAGCAAACGAAAACAATGTCACCGACCTCTCAGACGCTCGGCAAAGCATTTTTGGCGGCGCGCGCTATTTCAGACAGGTGTACGAGAAAATTCCTGCCCACGTCCCGGAGCCGGATCGGACCTGGTTTGCACTCGCTGCCTATAACATCGGCTACGGACACGTCGAGGATGCGCGCGTGCTGGCGCAGAAAGGCGGGCGCGATCCGGATTCCTGGCAAGACGTGCGTCGCTTCCTGCCGCTCTTGGAGCAGGAGCGCTGGTACACGCAGACCGAGAACGGCTATGCGCGTGGATGGGAACCGGTGCGCTATGTCGACAACGTTCGTGGCTATCGGGATCTGCTCGAATGGGTTTGGGGTGCCGGTCCCAGCGCGCGTCAGTTGAACTAACGGCGGCTTTCGAAGAAAGCCCGCAGCAACGCCGCCGACTCCTCGCTGCACACCCCGCCGAATACGTCCACGCGCTGTGCCAGTTGGGGCGTGCGCGGCAAATCGATGACGCTGCCGCACGCACCTGCCTTCGCATCCCATGCGCCGAAGACCACGCGCGCGACGCGGGCATTCAGCACCGCGCCCATGCACATGGCGCAAGGTTCCAACGTCGCGTAAAGCGTTGCGTTGCTTAGCCGATAATTTCCCAGTGTGGATGCGCCCGCACGCAGAGCAACGATTTCCGCGTGCGCCGTCGGATCATGGTTGGCGATCGGGCGATTCCAGCCCTCGGCGATGATCTGGCCGTCGACCACCAAGATCGCGCCGACCGGCACCTCGCCCTCGTCGGCAGCGCGCTGCGCCAGCAGCAGTGCGCGCCGCATGAAATCGGTATCGCCGGCCGGCCTCACGGAGCAACCGTCGTCGGCCGTCGCCGCGCCACATATCGCCCGGCAAAAATCGCGATATACAGCAAAAGCAATGCCGCGGCACTGTAGCTGAGGGAGTTGTGAATGCCTATGCTCGCCCCTAACAGTCCGACGCTCAATCCGCTAAAGGTCCGCAGTCCGTTCGCGGACATGGCGAATACGCCGATCACCCGGCCGCGAATCTCGGCGGGCGCATTCAGCTGCACCAAGGATTGCGCCATTGAATTGAACGCCAGCTCGACGAATCCGGCGATGAACAGCAGGCTGACCGCCACGGCATAGGTATGCGAGCGTGCGAATCCGGCCAGGGCGCAGCACCAGATCATTGCCAGGATATAGGCCGTCCGCGGCCTCGGCGGCAACAAGCCGCGGCTCTCCAAGATCAAACCGGCGGCGAGCCCTCCCGCCGCATCTGCTGCCAGCAACAGGCTGTAGGAAATGTCCGCGGCGCGCGAACGCCCCAAGTCGAGCGCAAATCCGGGCATTTGTGCCTGGTAGGCATTGCCGACGAAAAACGCGGAAGCACCTACGAGAATGGTCATCGACAAGAGGACGGGGTTCATCCGCACCACGTCCATGGTCGCCCAGATGTCCTTGAATCCACGGATGCCCGCGGGACGCGGGGCGGCGCGATCGCGGCCATAGGGCGCCTTGATCAGCCACAGAAACATGGGCGCATAGATGAGTGCATTGACGAATATCCCCTTTACCGGCCCGAATATCAGCAGCAGACCCGCTCCAACCGCCGGACCCACCAGAAAAGCCAAATACCGCCCGGTGGCATTGAGCCGAACTGCGCTCGGGACTTGTTCCGCCCCGACGATTCGGTGGATCAAGACTTGCGATGCGGGCATCCAGATCACACCGGCCAAGCCGTGAATCACCAAAAGCAGCATTGCCTTCCACTGCTGGGTCGAGTCGCTCGCAAACATCACACCCCAACCTATGGATACGCCCATGAAAAGCAGCATGCCAATCTGAATGAGGCGGCGAATATCGAAGCGATCAGCCAAGCCGCCGGTGTAGGCAGCCAACAAGAGATACGGTGCCCAGTGAGAGACGACTGCGAAGGCCCCCAACGCCGGCGAATGAAATTTTTGGAAAATCACCCAGTAGGAAATCACGTGCTCGATGTTGTCGGCCATGAAGGCTGCGCTGGTGGCGAAAAAGAAAATCCTGAAATCCGGATTTGCAAAGGAAGTAAATGCAGTGCGTTTTGGCAGCGGCGAGGGCGAGGCGTCGATTTGGGGTTCCAAGTTTTTCAATATCCTCAACTGGGGGTCTGTGATTGCAGCCACGGCCACACTTCGGCCGGGAGTTGAATTGGGGTTCCGTTGTGCGTTAATTCAGTAGAATATCGCGTTGCCTTTGGCCAACAACGATAACACGAGGATTCCATGCGCGGACTAATGCTGCTGGCCGCCTGCGCCGTGTCGCTGCCGGTATTCGCCGCGGAGGGCATGTGGACCTTCGATAATTTTCCCGCCGGTGCCGTCAAGCAGAGTTTCGGGGCCGACATTACGCCGGGATGGCTGGATCACGTCAGGCTGGCGACGCTCCGCTTGAGGAACTGCAGCGCATCCTTTGTCTCCCCCGATGGCCTGATTCTGACCAACCACCATTGCATAGAATCGTGCCTCGCGGAATTGTCGACCAAAGAAAAAAGCCTGCTTCAGCTCGGCTTTCACGCTGCGGCGCGCAAGGACGAGGCACGCTGCCCGGCGCAGCATGCGGACGTTCTCGTCGGCACAGAAAATATCACTGACGCCGTTCTCAAGGCCGGTGCCGGACTCAACGATGCTGCCGCCAACATTGCCCGCAAGAAGGTATTGACTTCGCTCGAGCAGGCTTGCGTGCTTGCAAGCACCAAGAGCAAATCCGGCAGACTGGAGTGCCAATCCATTCGGCTGTATGAAGGCGGCCAATATTTTCTCTACAAGTACAAGCGCTACGCGGATCTTCGCTTGGTTTTCGCGCCGGAAGAGGACATCGCCGCGTTCGGCGGCGACCCGGACAACTTTCAATTTCCGCGTTGGTCGTTGGATTTCTCGATTCTCCGTGCCTATGAGGACAACAAGCCGGCCAAGACTGCCAATCATCTGCAGATCGATTTCGCCGGCCCGCGTGCCAATCAGTTGGTGTTCGTGTCGGGCGACCCGGGCACCACGGCGCGCTTGCAGACGCGGTCGCAGCTGGAATTTGCCCGCGATGTAACGCTGCCTACGGCGCTGCTGCGTGCCGCTGAGTTGCGCGGCCGTTATATACAGTTCGGTAAAAACAATGCCGGCGACGAGCGGATTACACTGGCCCCGCTGAATAATTTGCAGAACGGCATCAAGGTGCGCCGCAAGGAACTCGATGCGCTCAATGACGCCGCGCGTCTTGAAGAGAAATCCAAGGCCGAACAGGCATTGCGGGCCGCCGCCGCGTTCTCTGACTCTGATCCCTGGCAGGCGATTGCAGCAGCCTCGAGCCGCGAGCGCGCGCTGTATCTACCGTATCTCTTCATCGAAAATTCGGCAGGATTTAGCAGCGCGTTGTTCCGCAATGCGCGCCTTTTGGTCCGAGGCGCCGACGAACGGCTCAAACCCAACACGGACAGGCTCCGGGAATTTAGCGATTCCGAACTGCCGCACATCCAGCGTGACCTGTACGAACAAGTGCCGGTCTATCCGGAATTCGAGCAATTGACCCTCTCCTTTTCACTCGAACGGATGCGCGAATGGCTGGGTCCGGATCACCCGGTTGTGCGCAGATTGATGAGCAAGGAGTCCCCCGATGCGCTCGCGACACGTCTCATTGCCGAAACGGAACTGAATGACGCCGCTTTCCGCAAACGCCTTTGGGAAGGCGGCAGATCCGCCGTTTATGCGTCGCGCGATCCCATGATCGTGCTGGCGCGCTCCATCGACGACGATGCGCGCGCGATTCGCAAGCAGTATGAGGATGAAGTGGAGGCTCCCATCGCCACCGCAGCCCGGAGAATCGCCGCGGCGCGCTTCGAAGCGTATGGCGTCAACACCTATCCGGATGCGACCTTCACGCTGCGCCTGAACTACGGGACGGTGGAGGGCTGGGTGGAGAATGGATCGGTGGTCGAGCCGTTCACCCATCTCGATCGTGCGTTCGAGCGCGCCACCGGAGCTGCTCCCTTCAACATCCCCGAGAGCTGGCTGCGGGTGAGGGCGCAGCTCGACATGAGCACGCCTTTTTGCATCTCCACCAGCAATGATATCGTCGGCGGAAATTCCGGGAGTCCGCTGATCGACGCCGGCGGGAATATGGTCGGACTGATGTTCGACGGCAACATCCACTCCATCGCCGGCCGGTACTGGTTCAATCCGGACAATAACCGCGCCATCGCCCTGCACCCGGCAATCATTCGCGAGGCGCTCCTGAAAGTCTACGGCGCCAAGGAATTGCTGCTGGAACTCCAGGCGAATTAGGCCGGCCGGCCGATTAGACCGTCATTCGATCGAACAAACGCGCCAATACCGCCCAGTAAGCGGCCGGCTTCAGGCGTTGAATGATGTCGAGATATTTCGCGTCGTTGCCGATCAGAATGCGCGGTTCATTCCGCTCGATGCCGCGAATGATGCGTCGGGCGGCGGCGGCGGCCGTGGTGCGTGCCAGGCGCTCGAAGCGATCGCCGAGCTCGCTCATGCTGACCCTCTCGCGCATGCGCGTGCCGGAGCGCGCTCTGCGAGCGATATTGGTTTTCACGCCGCCCGGGTGCACCACTGACAGCCTCACAGAGCTCTTGTTCATCGCAAGTTCGTGACGCACAGCCTCAGAGAAACCGCGCACGGCAAATTTCGAGGCGCAGTATGCGGACTGTCCCGGGGGCGCAATGATGCCGAATATGCTCGAAATATTGACGATATGGGACTGCGGCCGGCTTTGCAGATGCTGCATGAACGCGCGCGTCCCGCGCACGACACCCCAGAAATTGATATCCATCAGCCACGCCATCTGAGCCTCGTCGAATTCATCGAATTGCCCCAGCAGCGCAACCCCGGCATTGTTGATGACCAGATTTAGTGTGGGGAAATCGGCAATGGCGGACGAGGAAAAATCCTGGATTGCTTTGGGATCGGCGACATCCATGCAGCGGACCATGACGCGGCGCGCATGGGTAGCCGTAATTTCTTTCGCCACCAACTCGAGACCCGCCTGATCCAGATCGGCAAGAGCCAGATCGCAACCGCGTGCGGCGAGTTCCAGCGCTAGGGCGCGCCCGATGCCGCTTGCCGCGCCGGTAAGCGCCGCGGCTGATCCTTCGAATTGAAAACCTTTCATATGTCACCCTGGCTCGAACGCATAACCGCAGTGCGGCCATACAACCGCAATCACAATCGCGCGGCCGAATGCAGATGTCCAATTGTAGCCCGCCCGCGGCGTCCCGCGGGCGGGCCGGCGGCATGGAGAACCGCTCAGGCTATTTTGCAAGAAAATCCGTCACCAGTTTGATCGTGGCCTGTGGATTCTCTTCCATGATCCAGTGGCCGGAGTTTGCAACAATGCCTCCTTCCACGTTGCTGGCGACGAAACTCAAGATCCCGACCATGTCCTTGCCCGAGGATTTCTCCCCGCCCACGGCCAGGACCGGCATCGTGAGCTTGCCGCCTTTGGCCAGCAGGGCCTTATTGTCGATGGCATCCTGATTGAACGCACCGAACTGTTCAAACGCGTCGTGAATCGCGTGCGGCTTCGCATACAGCGCGGCGTAGTGCTCACGAGTCGCCTCGTCGATCCGCTTCGGATCCGCCGATAACTCGTTCCAAAAGCGATCCAGGTAAATTCGCTCCCGCCCTTGCACGAGGCGTTCTTCATCGGGGCCGCGAAAGTTGAAGTGCCATAGCAGAGGGCTGCGGATGATGTTTTCCCAGTCGCCGATCCCGGGAAGGGGTGCGTCAATGACCACCCAGCGGGTAATGCGGGCCGGATATTGCGCAGCCAGAGCGTAGCCGACCATGTTGCCAATATCATGCGTCACCAGATCCGCCTTCTGTACTTTGAGCGCATCCATGACTCCGACGATATCCACGGCCTGATTCTTCTTGGTGTAGCCTGTCTCGGGATGCTCGGACAATCCCATGCCCCGTAAATCAGGCACGATCACGGTGTGTGTTTTCATCAAGACCGCGGCCAAGGGCGCCCACATGTCGCCGGTATCGCCAAAGCCATGCAGCAGAATCACCGCCGGCCCCTGCCCTCCCACCCGCACATGCAGACGCGTACCGTTGGTAGCGATCGACTGCGTGTGAAAGTCCGCGGGATACGGCACAACGGCGGCATACGCGGAACCGCCCAAAATGACGGCAAGCGCTGCACTGATGACAAACCTAAGCATGATGATCTCCCAAATACTTAATAAATCTTAAGGACTATGGCTCGACTCGCTCCGGTGTCGCGAATGCCGGCCGAAGTCACATTAGCCGTTCCGGCATCCTTTATACTGAGAAACGTGTCTGATCGCAGGAGGGATGATCAATGGGGGCATTTCAACGTGAGATACTGGTGCGTTTCGGACACTGTGACGCGGCGGGCTGGGTTTTTTACCCCCGATATTTCGAAATGATCAGCGATTTCGTCGAGGACTGGTTCGAAGATGGGCTTGCCGCCAGCGCACCCGGTTTATTTCATCACAAGCAGATACTCACTCCATCGGTCCATTTCACCGTCGATTTCCCCAAGCCGACGCGATTCGGAGATCGGCTGACATTCAATTTATGGACCGTCAAGACCGGGCGCACGTCCTGTGAAGTTCGCATCGAAGCGTCTCATCACGGCGAGTTGCGCATGAGCGTAAAGCAGGTGCTGGTATTTATTTCCGCGGAGAGCGGACGCGCCACGGAGATTCCGCCGGAACTGGTCAGCCGCATGGCCCGCTTTGGCGCCGATCCTGAAACGGCAAAAACTGCAGCGGCGCTGCACAAGTCCTGATTCGGCCCTCATTCAATGCGTATGCGGCTGGCTTTTTTGTTCTTTCTACTGGGCTCGGCGGCAGTACACGCAGCGGACACGCCGCTCAACGCCAAACAACTGGTGTTGTGGGATCACTTGCGGCTGGCAGTTGCCGATGTGGAACAGCGGCTCGACGGCGTCATGGGCGTTGCCATCTTGGACTTGAGCTCCGGACAGCAGCTATTCATTCGTCCCGACGAGGTATTTCCGCAGGCGAGTTCGATCAAGATCGCCGTCCTTGCGGAGCTTTATCATCAGGAGCAGCAGTCTGCGCACGGCGTCACCGGCAAAGCCACTTTGAAGGACCCCTATGTGGTACGCGCGGCGGATATCGTTCCCGACAGTTTTATCCTCGGTGGTCTTACGCCGGGCATTTCTTCTCTTACAAATCGTGATCTCGCGACCATCATGGTCGCGGTCAGCGACAATTCCGCCACAAACGTCCTCATTGATCGTGTGGGCATGGAGAACGTCGTACGCCTGACGGAATCGTTGGGGTTGCCGCATACTCAACTGCGCCGCAAGATGATGGATCTTCAGGCAGCATCCCAGGGCAAGGAAAACATCTCCACGCCGCGCGAGATGATGGGGCTGTTGGAGCAGCTTTTTCGCGGCAAGGTCATCGGTCCGCCGTTGCTCGATGATTTCTTCAAAGTGTTGGCCACAGGCAAAAATAGCTGGCTGCCGCGTGATCTGCCGGCGGAACTGAAGATTGCGAACAAACCGGGGGAACTCGAGGGGGTCCGCAATGACTCCGGGATCGTGTTTCTTAAAAACCGGCCGTACGTGATTTGCGTCATGACGACGTACCTCACAAACGAGCGGTCCGGCGAAGAGGCGATCGCGCGGATTTCAAGTTTGGCCTACGGTGTATTCGACCGGTTCAGCCGGGCCTCCGACTTAGGCCGGGTAATTTCGCCGGGCAATGGCGGTGTCCGGTAAGCGAACGGAACCCGGCTCACCGTTCTCAGCGGTCGCAGCCGCCTTGCTCGACGATGTGCAATATCGGAATCGCTGCCTTGGCCTTGTCGATGTCGCTCTGGCTTGCCGGGGCGCTTCCCAGGTTGAGTGTTTTCGCCGTTCCGTCTGAATAGGAAATGGTCGCGGAGAGGTAGTGTCCGCACTTGGTCGTAACCACAACGTCTGTGGCGTGGCTGCCCGGCGATTTAAGCGAGTTGCCAAGAAGGTCGCCCAGTTTGCGCGCCGATCCTGCAAGCTGTTCTTGATTGCGCCTGATCACGTCGGGTGCAATCAGGGTGGAGGGACCGGGCGCCACATAGAGAGCGCTATTGTCTGCCGCGGCGGGAGGAATGGCGCCGCCGACGCCGATAATGGGACCGAATGCCAAGAGAGCCGCGGCACGCATTTTTGCTCGTGCGTTACCGGTAATCGCGCCGATAGTCATAGTGCCCATAGTAGAATCCCGCGACTGTTTTTAAAGATCGAGCGGCAACTCACTTTAGGGGTTGGCAATAGGATCGCCCGTGACGAGCCGCTCATTACAGTACAGTTTTTAGGTGCGGGCACCTTAATTGGGCCCTCCCCTCTGCACTATGACAAACCGGATGACGATGCGCACTGCCAAGGAACCTGTGATTTTGTCTTGGAGCGGGGGCAAGGACAGCGCCATGGCCGCCTATCATCTTCTCGCTTCGCAGAAATACCAGATCGCTGCGCTCATGACGACGGTCACCGAGGGGTACGATCGGATCAGCATGCACGGAGTTCGGTGCGAGCTTCTCGAGCGCCAGGCAGAGTCTTTGGAGATTGCGCTTCACAAGGTGATGATTCCGAAGGATTGTCCCAACGAAATCTACGAGCGCCGCATGAGCGTAGCGTTCGGTCAGTTCCGGGCCCGCGGCATACTAAAGATCGCATTCGGTGATCTGTTTCTCGCAGATATTAGAACCTATCGGGATGAGCGGCTTGCGCAGGCAGGATTGACGGGGATCTATCCGATTTGGTTGCGCGACACGGATGAACTGGTGCGCACTTTCATCGGCTTGGGCTTCAAGGCCAAACTGGCGTGCGTCGATACGCACGCGATCGACGCATCGTTTGCCGGGCGCGAAATCGATGCCAGCCTGCTTGAGGACCTGCCGCCGACTGCCGATCCTTGCGGGGAGCACGGCGAATATCACTCCTTCGTATACGCGGGACCGATCTTTAAAAGAACGATCCATTGCAAAGCGGGAGCGACCACGATGCGCGCGTCGCGCTTCAATTTTTGCGACATTCTCGCAACGGCGCCGGAAACGTGTTGAGTCAGTCGCCCCCGGCCTCATGGCGCAACTCATTGGTTTTAAAAATCACACCTGCTCGTTGCGTTTCTTGCGCCATTGGCTCGGCGGTGCGCCGACCGATTTTTTGAATGCCCGGCTGAATGCGGATTCAGATTCGTAGCCGACGCGATTGGCAATCACCGCAACGCTCTCGATTCCGCTCAGCAGATGATTTGCGGCAAGCTGCATGCGCCAATTCGTCATGTACTGCAGGAGAGGTTGCCCGACAAATTGTGTAAAGCGCTCCGCGAGTGCGGAACGCGACAGCCCCACGGTTTTGGCCATCGATTCGATGGTCCAGTCGCGGGTCGGATCGCGATGGAACGCTGACAGGGCACGGCCGACGAACGAGTCGCGCAAACCCGCGAGCCAACCGGTTCGATCTGCGGGCAACGTTTCCAGGTAATGACGCACGACATCGACGAACATCAGTTCGCTCAGCCGTCCCAGCACGCACTGCCCGCCCATGCGAGGCTCTTTCGATTCGGCGAGCGCGAACTGCACATAGGAGGCCAGCGCTCCGCCCGCGTGGCCGGAAACCAATATGACACGCGGCAACGCGGACAGGAGAGGATTGTAGGGCCGCGCATCGCACCCCAAGAAGCCGCACACCACGTGCACGACATCGCCATCGGCCCCCCCGATCGAGATGCTGATCGGCAATTTTCCATCTGCCGGCATGCGATACATGGTCATATCAGGGGTCCGTCGCAGACCCGGCGTGCTCGAGAGCACGTGCGTATCGCCGTGCGGCAACACGATGATATCGCCCGCGGAAAGCCGCGTCGGCGGCTCTCCGGGCACGCACGCCCAGCAGCTTCCCCGGGTGATCACGTGATAGCACACCAGGTGTTCTGAACCTGGAAACATCGCATCGACTATTGCCTGGCCCGGCGGTGTTTCCGCCACCCACGGGTCGCAGGCCTGGATATCGAAAAAAATGGCGCCCGTCAGGCGTACGGCCCGCAGGACGTCAGACAATGCATCCATCGGCTTCTCCAGGACGATCGAGCATCAGCGCCGGACGCGCGGTCATGCGAGCATCGACCGCCGGCCGGTAGAATCCCAACTTTCGAAACTCGTTCGATCTTACAGGGAGACGCAACATGGGTAGTGAAAAGATCCTCAAGGGCAGTTGTTTTTGCGGAGAGGTGCAATTCGAGGTTGCCGGTGAACCCGCCGGCATGGGGTATTGTCACTGCGAGTCGTGCCGGCATTGGTCCGCGGGACCGGTGAACGCATTCTCTCTGTGGAATCCACAGTCGCTGAAGATCACGCAAGGCGCAGCCAGCGTAGGCACCTACAACAAGACGCCCATCAGCTTTCGCAAGTGGTGCAAAAAGTGCGGCGGACATCTGTTTACGGACCACCCGACCCTGGGGCTGGTGGACATCTACGCCGCGATGTTGCCCAAGCTGAAGTTCGAGCCGGGCGTGCATGTGCATTACCAGGAAACAGTATTGCCGATTCGCGATGGCAAGCCCAAGTTCAAGGATATGCCGAAGGAAATGGGCGGTTCAGGCCTCAATCTGCCGGAGTAAAACCCTGCTGTTCGGCAGCTGCTGTCGGGATGCCTGGATGCCTGGATGCCGACGCCTTGATTTCGCGCCGCCCGGCTCCTAGAGTGAGCGGGGATGACGGTCATGATCAAGCGAGCTTACGAGCCCGTGGCGGCCACGGATGGCCTGCGCGTGCTGGTGGATCGTCTTTGGCCGAGAGGCATCAAAAAGACCGCTGCCAAGCTGGCATTCTGGATGAAGGACGTCGCACCCAGTTCGAAATTACGGCTTTGGTTCGGCCATAGGCCGGAACGATTCAAGGAATTCAGCAGCCGCTACAAAAAGGAATTGAGCGGCAATCCGGCGGTCGGCGAGCTCGGCAAACTCGCCAGGCGCCGGCGCGTTACCTTGCTTTACGGGGCACGCGACCCGAAAGTCAATCATGCCGTAGTGCTGGCAGCGATCGTGCGCATTAGGGCGGCAACCGCGCCGAAACTCGCGCGAAAATAAAATCTTGACCTAGGGCTGCACCATGTTGACCGCAGAGGACGTACGCAGCATCCCGCTGTTCTCGACGCTGTTGACGATCGAACTGGAACGGCTCGCTCAATCGGCTGCCGACTTGCATTTGGCAGCGGGCGAGTTCGCCGTGCACGAAGGCGGCGAGCGCGCGCTCTACGCGGTGCTCGGCGGGAAAATCGAGGTTGTGAAAGTCATCAATGGCTCCGAGCGCACGCTCGGCTGGCGCCTCCCGGGCACGATTTTCGGCGAGGTGCCGTTGGCATTCGCTACACCCTTTCCCGGCGCCTACCGCGCCGCCGAGCCTTCCCGAGTGATGCGGGTGGAGGCGCGCCAGTACTACATCCTGGCCGCGAACTCATCCGAGATAGCTGAAAAAGTCGGCGCGCTCGCCCGCGAGCGAATTGGAGGTCTGCAGGGCATCGTCGCCGCGGAGCCGCCCAAGGCGCGCGTCACGCTGTTTGGACCGCGTTGGGATGCCGAATCCGCCGAGGTGCGCCGCTTCCTGGCGCGCAATCAAATCACGTATGACTGGATTACGCCGGACTCAGCCGATTTGCAAAAGGCGTGGCCCGGAAATCTGCCTTCTGATTCCGACTGCCCGGTGTTGCGCCTGGAGAACGGCACAGTCATCAGCCGGCCGCGAATGCGGGAGCTCGCGCAGCTTTTGGGACTTCAGACCCGCCCACGACTGCGCGAATACGACACTGTTATCGTCGGCGGGGGGCCCGCAGGACTGGCTGCAGCCGTCTACGGAGCCTCAGAAGGGCTGCGTACTCTGGTGGTCGAGCGCGAGGCACCCGGCGGCCAGGCAGGCACCTCCTCGCGCATTGAAAATTATCTTGGGTTTCCAAACGGCGTTTCGGGGGATGAACTGGCAACTCGCGCCCTACAGCAGGCGCGGCGTTTGGGCGCTGAGATCTTGGTCACCCGCTCAGTTTCCGGCATCGACCCGAGCACGCGCGAGATCCTGCTCGACGGCGGCGACGCCGTTGGCACGGCGACCGTCATCCTGGCCACCGGCGTATCTTGGCGCCGCATGAGACTTGAAGGTTTTGAGCGGCTCATCGGCAAGGGTATTTACTACGGAGCAGCCCGCAGCGAGGCGGACGCCACGCACGGTCGCGACATTCACTTGATCGGCGCAGGCAATTCCGCGGGCCAAGCGGCCCTGTTCTTTGCCAATCACGCGCGCCGCGTCACGCTCCTGGTTCGCGGCGAATCGCTCGAAAAAGGCATGTCGCACTACCTGATCGACCAAATCCGCGCCCAGGAAAATATCCACGTCCTGTTAGGCTCCGAAGTGCATGCCGTTCATGGCGACAGCCATTTGTCGGCAATCGATATTCACAGCGCGAAGACTGGGATCATCGCCCGGCACGAGTGCGGCGGCCTATTTGTGTTCATCGGTGCCGATGCCGATACGGCGTGGCTGCCGGCGGACGTGGCGCGAGACTCGCGAGGTTACGTATTGACCGGAGACGATGTCGTCAGAGCCGGGCGTTGGGCACAGGATCGCGATCCTTACCTTCTTGAAGCCAGCGTCCCAGGCATGTTCGCCTGCGGCGATGTGCGGCTAAGCCCCGTCAAACGCGTGGCGTCCGCAGTGGGCGAAGGCAGCATGGCAATCGCATTGGTTCATCAGTTCCTGCAAATGCAGGCCAATTCGAGCCGCGCCCGGATGTAACTACCGGGCGCGGATTCCTTGGCGGACGACTCGCGCCTGTAAATCAGCTGGGTTGCTTGACGATGCGCAGGTAGGGTTTCGGTGCCTTCCAACCGGCCGGATAGATCTTCTTCGCATCGTCATCGGTCACTGAACCGGAGATAATCACATCCTCACCCTGCTTCCAATTCGCAGGGGTCGCAACCTTGTGTTTCGCGGTCAATTGGATCGAATCCAGCGCGCGCAAAATTTCATCGAAATTTCGACCGGTGGTCATCGGATAGGTCAACATCAGCTTTATCTTCTTGTCCGGCCCGATGATGAACACCGAACGAACGGTCGCGTTGGTCGCGGCAGTGCGGCCCGCGGCCCCGCCGGTCTCTTCGGCAGGCAACATGTTGTAGAGCTTGGCAACGGCCAAATCCGTATCCGCAATCATCGGATATTTGACGGTAGCGCCCTGCGTCTCTTCGATATCCTTGACCCAGCCGTTGTGACTCTCAACCGCATCGATGGACAGGCCGATGAGCTTTGCGCTGCGCTTGGTGAATTCCGGCTCGATCTTGGCCATATACCCAAGCTCGGTAGTGCACACCGGAGTGAAATCCTTGGGATGGGAAAACAGGATCGCCCATTTGTCGCCGATCCATTGGTGAAAATCAATCGGGCCTTGGGTGGTTTGCGCCTTGAAATTGGGCGCCGTGTCATTGATTCGAAGCGACATACAGATCCTCTCCATTAATCTGAGATAAATGGTCCGCAGCAACCTTGATGCCGGGATTATACGCCCACTTGTCAGGCGTCGGCGATCCGGGGCCGCGTGGGAAAGCGCGGCGGCCGTGTGCTAGGATCACGCCGCCGAACAACCCCGCTCTCCCAACTCGGAGGTACTATGAAGCGAGTCACCGGCATTGGCGGCATCTTCTTCAAGGCCAAAGACGCTCCGGCGCTACAGGCCTGGTACAAACAACATCTCGGAATCGACGTCCAGGAATGGGGCGGCACAGCGTTCACGTGGACCGACGGCGAAGGTAGTCCTGTCGCCGGATCAACTGTCTGGTCGATCAGTTCCGCGCACGCCGAGCACTTTGCGCCCAGCGCGGCCACCTTCATGGTCAACTACCGCGTGGAGGATGTGCACGCATTGATCAAAGCTTTGCGCGATGAAGGCTGCAAGGTGCTCGAGAAGATTGACGAGTCAGAGTATGGAAAATTTGCCTGGGTCATCGACCCGGAAGGAAACAAGATAGAACTGTGGCAGCCGCCCGCCGGCCAATGACTGACCTGCCCCGAGCTTCGCTCGGCAGATTCTATTCCCACTCGATCGTGGCGGGCGGCTTTCCGGAAATGTCGTAAACCACGCGCGAAATTCCCGGCACTTCGTTGATCACCCGGTGCGCCACGCGGTCGAGAAAATCGTAGGGCAATCGCGCCCAGCGCGCGGTCATGAAGTCGATGGTTTCCACCGCGCGCAGCGCAATCACATAATCGTAGCGGCGTCCGTCGCCCATGACGCCGACCGAGCGTACCGGCAGGAACACCGCAAAAGCTTGGCTGACCTTGTCGTACAGCTCATGCGTGCGCAGCTCTTCGATGAATATCGCATCCGCCCGCCGCAGCAGATCCGCGTGTGCCTTGTGAATCTCGCCCAATATGCGCACGCCGAGCCCCGGTCCCGGAAAGGGATGCCGATGCACCATTTCCGTCGGCAGGCCCAGCTCGACTCCGAGCTTGCGAACCTCGTCCTTGAACAGCTCGCGCAAGGGCTCGAGCAATTTCAATTTCATATGCTTGGGCAGGCCGCCGACGTTGTGGTGCGACTTGATCACATGCGCCTTGCCGGTCTTCGCGCCGGCCGACTCGATGACATCGGGATAAATGGTGCCCTGCGCGAGCCACTTCACGTCCGCCAGCTTTGCCGACTCTTCCTCGAACACCTCAACGAATACCCGTCCGATGATTTTGCGCTTATTTTCCGGATCGGCTTCACCGGCCAGGGCGGTCAGGAACCTTTCCTCGGCATTGACACGAATCACATGCACGCCCATGTGCTCCGCGAAGGTCGCCATGACCTGATCGCCCTCGCCCAAGCGCAGCAGACCGTGGTCCACGAACACACAGGTGAGCTGAGCGCCGATCGCTCGATGCAGCAGTGCGGAAAGCACCGAGGAGTCGACGCCGCCCGACAGCCCGAGCAGAACGCGATCCCGGCCGACCTGGGCCCGAATTCTCGCAATGCTGTCTTCGATGATACTGCGGGTCGCCCAGCTCGCGCCGCAGCCGGCGATCTCGCGCACGAAGCGGCGCAGAATTTCTCCGCCCTGCAGGGTGTGGGTCACTTCCGGATGGAATTGCAAACCGTATAAATGCCGCGTTTCGTCGGCCATGGCGGCCAGCGGCGCGTTGTCGCTCGCCGCTATCGCTGTGAACCCGGGCGGCAATGACGTGACCCGGTCGCCATGACTCATCCAGACATCCAAAAGCCGCCGGCCCTCAAGGTCGCGATTGTCCTCGAGCCCGTCGAGCAGCGGCGAGTCATTCGTCGGCCTGACTTGGGCTGCGCCAAACTCGCGATGCGTCGAACCCTCGACCTGTCCGCCCAGCTGTGCGGCCATGGTCTGCATGCCATAGCAAATCCCCAGCACCGGAACGCCCAGCGAATAGACCTCCGGCGGTGCTTGCAGACCCCTCGTGTCGTAGACGGATTCGGGCCCCCCCGACAGCACAAGGGCCTTCGGAGCAAATTTTTTGATGTCCGCAATGGGCGCATCGCAGGCGTAAATTTCGCAATAAACGCCGATCTCGCGGATGCGGCGGGCGATCAACTGTGTGTATTGGGCGCCAAAATCGAGAATCAGAACCTTGTCGGCATGGATGTCGGCCATCAACCAATCCGATAGTTGGGTGCTTCTTTGGTGATGGTCACATCATGCACATGACTTTCGCGCACGCCGGCACTGGTGATGCGCACGAACTGTGGACGGGTGCGCATCTCTTCGATGCTGCCGCTGCCGGTGTAGCCCATGGCGGCGCGCAACCCCCCGGACAACTGATGCAAGATGGCCACCAAGCTGCCCTTGTAGGGCACGCGGCCCTCGATGCCTTCCGGCACCAGTTTCTCAAGCTCCGAAGTCGTATCTTGGAAGTAGCGGTCGCTGGAGCCGTGGGTTTGCGCCATCGCCCCCAACGATCCCATGCCCCGATAGGCTTTGTAAGAACCGCCTTGATAGAGTTCGACCTCGCCCGGGGATTCCTCGGTGCCCGCGAACATCCCGCCGATCATCACGCAATGTGCACCCGCCGCGAGCGCCTTGGCAATATCGCCGGAATAGCGGATGCCGCCGTCGCCGATGACCGGCACGCCCGTGCCCTCCAACGCCTTGGCTACCCGCGCAATGGCGCTGATTTGCGGCACCCCCACACCCGCGATGACGCGCGTGGTGCAAATTGAGCCCGGCCCGATACCGACCTTGACCGCATCGGCCCCGTGTTTGACCAGATCTAGCGCAGCCTCCGCGGTCACGATATTCCCGCCGATCACCTGCATGTCCGGATATTTCGCTTTTATTCTGGAGACCGTTTCCAGCACACCGCGCGAATGGCCGTGCGAGGTATCGACCACCACCACATCGACTCCCGCTTCGCGCAACGCGCTGACGCGGTCCAACGTATCCGGCGACGTGCCCACGGCGGCGCCGACGCGTAAGCTCCCGACGCTGTCTTTGCAGGCATTCGGAAACTCGGTGGCTTTTTGAAAGTCCTTGACGGTAATCATGCCCTTCAGCTCGTGATCACCGGCAACCACCAGCACTTTTTCAATTCGATGTTTGTGCAGAAGCGCCAATACCTGATCTTTAGGCGCATTTTCGCGTACCGTGATCAGGCGATCCTTGGGCGTCATCACCGAGGAGACCGGCGCATCCAGCTTGGTCTCGAAGCGCAGGTCCCGGTGAGTGACGATGCCGACCACCTTGGTTCCGAGTACCACCGGAACGCCGGAGATGTTCTTGGCGCGCGTGAGCTCCAATACCTGGCGGATAGTCATGTCCGGATTCACGGTGATCGGATCGCTGATGACGCCGCTTTCGAACTTCTTCACCCGGTCGACCTGCCGTGCCTGGCCGTCGATCGACATGTTTTTGTGAATGATGCCGATGCCGCCCTCTTGGGCGATGGTGATGGCGAGCCGCGCCTCGGTGACAGTGTCCATGGCGGCCGATACGACCGGGAGATTGACCCGGATGTCGCGGGTTAGCTGACTGGCAAGTGAAACGTCGCGGGGCAGGACTTCGGAATAGGCCGGCACCAGCAATACGTCATCGAATGTGAGTGCCTCTTCAAGAATACGCATCGCGTTCCAGGTTTGTCTAAGAGGCGGCGCATTGTACCTTGCAGGTGCGGCGGGGTAAACCGCAGTATCATGAGCTCATGGAAATAGCGGCAAACCGCGACGTTTATAGCGTTTCACGCCTGAATCGCGAGGTGCGCGTGCTGCTGGAACGAGGTTTTGGCACTCTTTGGCTGGAGGCCGAAATTTCCAACCTCGCCAAACCCAGCTCCGGGCATTGGTACTTCTCGCTCAAGGATTCGGCCGCGCAGGTGCGCTGCTGCATGTTCCGGCAGCGAAATATCCTGAGTACGTTCGCCGCGCGCGACGGCCAAAAGGTTCTGGTGCGGGCCCGAATTGGGCTGTATGAGCCGCGCGGCGAGTATCAGCTGATCATCGAGCACATGGAAGATGCGGGACTCGGCGCCCTCAAGCGCCAGTTCGAGGAATTGTCGGCAAAACTCGCCGCAGAAGGTCTGTTTGCCCCAGAGCGCAAGCGCGCGCTGCCCATGTTCCCGAAGCGCATCGGCGTGATCACCTCGCCGACGGGCGCCGCGCTCCGGGACATTCTGCACGTACTGGCGCGCCGCTTCGCCGCGGTGCCGGTGCTGATTTATCCGGTGGCGGTGCAGGGCGCGGCGGCCGCAGCGGAGATCGCCGCAGCCGTTCGCACCGCCGGGCGGCGCGCCGAGTGCGATGTGCTCATTTTGGCGCGCGGCGGCGGCTCGCTCGAGGATTTATGGGCATTTAACGATGAGGCACTGGCCCGCGCCATCGTTGCCTCGCCGATCCCGATCGTCAGCGGCATCGGCCATGAAATTGACTTCACGATTGCGGATTTCGCCGCCGACGTCCGCGCACCGACCCCCTCCGCGGCAGCCGAAATCGCCGTCCCCGACGGCGAAGAATGGCGCGCCTCCGTGGGCCGTCTTGGGCGGCGTCTGCGGCGCGGTATGCAGCGCCGGGTCGAGGCGCAGCGCGAGCGGCTGCGCTGGCTTACCGGACGCGCTGCACGGGTCAGTCCGTCGGCCAGGTTGGCCCAGCAAACTCAGCGCCTGGATGATTTGGAACAACGTTTGGCCCGCGCGCTGCGGCAGATTCTGGCCGATCGCCGTTCAGTTCTGGGCGAGCGCCGCAGCCGCCTCTGGCAACAGAGTCCGGCAGCCCGGCTGCGCAGCACCGCCGCCCGCCAGGCCGCCCTTTACGCCAGACTGCGTGCCGCAGCCCTCGCGCGGCTGCACGTCGCGCGCGAGCGATTCTCGCCACTGGTGCGCACCCTGAATGCCGTAAGCCCCCTCGCCACCTTGGATCGCGGTTATGCCATCGTCAGCCGCATGGGCGATGGTATCGTGCGCAGCGCGGCGGATGCGCCGCCGGGAACGATCATTGAAGCGCGCCTGGCGCGGGGGAAGATTCGCGCCAGAGTGGAGGATTCTTGATTCGAGGTGCTGCTTTGTTGCTCTGCTTGAGTCCTGCGTTTGCGTGGAGCTTTGCCCTGCCGCGCGAAAGCGCAGTTCCCGGCGGCATCAAACTCCTGAAAATCGACGTTCGCGGCAGTTCCATGCCTTATGTTGACGTCGAGGGTCACCGCGCGCTGGTCGTACAAGACGGAGGCGTTTGGACTGCAGTCATCGGCATTCCGCTCTCGGCCCCGCTGGGACCCCGGCAGGTAATCGTGCACGCCAACGATGTCAGGCAGGAGATCGACTTTACCGTCAGCGACAAGCGCTACGCCAGTCAATCGCTCAAAGTCGCGCCGGGTCAGGTGAATCTGTCGAGCGCGGATCTTGAGCGCGTGAACCGGGAAAAACTGATCATCGATCACGCCATGAGCCGGTGGAGCGACGAGCAGCCGCAGACGTTGCGCATGCAACAACCGATACCCGGCGTGCGCAGCAGTTCATTCGGCATGCGCCGCATTTTCAACGGTGAATCGCGAAATCCGCACGGCGGTATGGATATCGCCGCGCCGATCGGCGCCAAGGTTGTGGCGCCGCTCGCCGGAACCGTGATCGACACGGGCAATTTCTTCTTTAACGGGAATACCGTCTTCCTGGATCACGGGCGCGGGATGATCAGCATGTATTGCCATCTGAGCGCAATCAGCGTCAACCCGGGGCAGCGAGTGGCGGCTGGAACCCCACTCGGCGCTGTCGGCATGACCGGTCGAGTGACCGGTCCGCACTTGCATTGGGGACTGAGCCTGAATCGCGCCTGGGTCGATCCCGAATTGTTCGTCGCCGACTAAGCGCCGATCGCTTAAGTTCCGCTCAACAATTGATCGACTGCCGCTCCCTCGATCGGCGGCGACAGCGCCGCCTGTCGCAGGCGCGCGCTATGTTCTTGCACCGCCGCACCGGAAGGTTGCATTTCAATCTGCCCTTGGAAAAACGCGCCTTCGCTGATACCGACCCGCGGCGCAAAGACATTGCCTTTGACCTTGGCCGTGGCGCGAATGTTGACCGACTCGGTGGCGTACAGATCGCCTTCAACCTTGCCGTCGATGACAATGACCCGCGCGCGAATGTCGCCCTTCATGCTGCCGTCGGTGCCGATGGTGAGGCTCTGGGTATGGGTGATCGATCCCTCTACGCTGCCTTGAACAATCAAGTCCTCTTGAGCCGACAACTCACCTTTGAATCGCAGGGTGGCTCCGAGGACCGATGCCCGCGAAGCGCCCTCCGCAATCTTGACCTCCGGCGCCCGCTGCGGCTCAGCGGCGCGCGGCGCCGCAGGCCGCGGTTCGCCCGGAACTCTCGGCTCCGGACGCGTCAGTGACGGTTCGGGCGCGCCGGTACGCCCGCTTGAGTTCGCATTCATCATGAGATCATCTCCATCGAGGGGTTTTTTGAACCACGACATTGTTAAGCGGCGCCACCGGAAGCCTTACGGACGGGGTCGAATTTGGCGGTCTGGCCGGCCTTTTTGCCGTCCATGTCGATGCTTCCGCTGAAATTCGCGCCTTCGGTAATGCTCACGGTGGGTGAGTAAATATTTCCGCAAACCTTCGCTGTCTCTTTCACAAAGACGGATTTCTCTGCCTGCAGATCGCCCTCGACCGTGCCCTCGACAATGATGAGTTGCGCTTTGATATTGGCTTTGACCGTTCCCTGCGGGCCGACGGTCAACCGCTGGGTATGGGTAATCGAGCCTTCTACGCGGCCCTGAATCAACAGGTCCTCTTCGGCAGTCAGATCGCCTTTGAAATACAGCGTGGGGCCAAGGATCGAAGCTCGCTCGGTTGCGCTGTTATAAGGATTGCTCATGCGGTGTTCTCCGTGGACTAAAGTCTCAAGCCGAAAAGGCACGGGAAGATTACCTGGCATAATCGTCCCGAAAATGCGACACAGATCACGAATCGCCGGGCTGCACACGTGCCGTGATGACCGGTGTCGCAAAAAGCGGACGGCCTGGGGAGTCCCGTCGGATCCGTTTTCTCAGGGCGTGGATGATGCCTTGGATGCAGCGCCTGCCGCCGCTGCATCAAGATCCGGCTTTTTGGGCTTGGTCTTTTTGGGCGGCGCCGTGGTTTTCACCAATGAACTCAAAGGACAACGCTGCCCGCGCACGAGAATCGCGCTGAACTTGTCGAATGAGCCGCTGGGATTCGAGTCGAACGCCAGCCTCTCCGCAAACGGCAGACTGATGCACGTACCGAACAAAGTGGCCTTGTACCAGCGCCGGCCCTGGTCTTGAATCAGAACGGTTTTTTCATCCACCACCAGCCAGTTCCAGATGTTCCTGTTGGCGAAATGTATCTGCGCTTCGGACTCGGCAGCCGGGGCGGCCACGCCCGATGCCGCGGATGGCGGCGGATCTTCACTGCGAGGGGTTGCGAGGACCGCGCTGGACGCCAAAGCGGCGAACAACAGCAGCGCGCCATGAGCCGGCTTTCTCATGATGCCGCGCTGCGTTGCCGCGCCAAATAGTCATTCAAAGTGTGCGCCAGGGAAACGAAATCCGACGGAATCATCAGCACCGTCGTGCTGTTGTTCTCGGCGCCCACCTCGGAAATCATCTGCATGCGCCGCAGTTCCAGCGCCGCCGGATTCGCCGCAATCTGCGCGGCGGCCGCCGACAGCTTCACCGATGCCTCGAGTTCCGCCTCGGCTTTGATGATGCGCGCGCGTTTCTCGCGGATGGCTTCCGCCTGCATCGCCATCACCTGTTGCATGGCCTTCGGCAGTTCCACGTCCTTCATTTCGAAGCGCTGCACCTCCAAGCCCCAGGCCGATGTCGAGCCGGAAATACTGCCGCCCAACAGAGTATTGATCTTGTTGCGCTCCTGCAGGATTTCATCCAAATCGTGCTGGCCGATGATGTTGCGAAGCCCGGTCAAGGCAAGCTGGTACACGGCGGCCGGCGCATCGGCCACCTCGATGACCGCTTTTGCCGCATCGGTGATCCGGTACCACAGCACCGCGTTGACTTTGATGGTCACACTGTCGCGCGTGATGGTTTCTTGCTGTTCCGCCGAGACCGTGCGCGTGCGGATGTCGACCCGAACCGAGCGTTCTACACCTAAGGGAATGATCCAATACAGGCCGGGCCCGCGCAGACCCTTGTAGCGTCCCAGCCTGAACACCACGCCGCGTTCATATTCCTGCGCTACGCGCAGTCCCGAAAGCATGACAACAACCAGCGCAATTATTATTATGTCGACGATGGGCACAGGCGGCACTCCTTAAGTCACCGCCTTTAAGTTTACGCCCATCCGCACTCAGCGGCGATTGCTACTCGATACTCTCGCCGTGCAGCGTGATGTCGAGGCCTTCGCGCTCCTGTTCCTCGGTCACGCGCAAACCAATGGACAAATCGATGACCTTCAAGAGGATGAAGCTCGCCGCAAATCCGTAGATCACGGTCACCGCCACCCCTTTGAGCTGGATCAAGAACTGCGTGAGGACCGGGTTGTCCACGCCGCTGATTTCCTTGCTGACGAAAATGCCGGTCAAGAGCGCGCCGATGATGCCGCCGATGCCGTGTACACCGAAGGCATCCAACGAATCGTCATACCCCAGCACGTGCTTCAGCGAAGTCGCAGCAACAAAACACACGACGCCCGCCGCCAGGCCGATGAACACCGCGGGCGTAGGACCGACAAAGCCCGAGGCCGGCGTAATGGCCACCAACCCTGCGACCGCTCCCGAAGCAATGCCGAGGACGCTTGGCTTGCCCTTGGCTATCCACTCCGCAAACATCCAGCTCAAGGCTGCCGCCGCCGTCGCCATCTGGGTGACCAGCATCGCCATGCCGGCGCGGCCGTCGGCCGCTCCCGCAGATCCGGCGTTGAAACCGAACCAACCCACCCACAAGAGGGATGCGCCGATGAGCGTTAATGTCAGATTGTGCGGCGGCATTCGCTCGCGGCCATAGCCCAAACGCTTGCCGAGCACGATGCAGCTGGCAAGACCCGCCATGCCCGCGTTGATGTGCACCACCGTACCGCCGGCATAGTCCAGGACGCCGGCGGCGTTGAGCCAGCCGGTCGGCTCCCACACCATGTGCGCGATCGGCGCGTACACCAACAAGGACCAGCCAGCGATGAACACCAGCATCGCCGAGAATTTCATGCGATCGGCGAAGGCACCGGCAATCAGCGCCGGCGTGATCGCGGCAAAGGTGAGCTGAAACATGGCATAGACGGTTTCAGGAATGGTCAGCGCCAGATGCGACACCGACAGTTTGTTGACCGGGTCGTGCATGAAGGTCATGCCAGTGAACAGCGCACGGCTGAAACCACCGAGAAATTTGCCGCCCGGCGTGAACGCCCACGAATAACCGACCAGCCACCAGAGGATGGTCACCACACAGACGATTGCAAATGTCTGCATCAGCGTGGCCAGAACGTTTTTCTTGCGCACCATGCCGCCATAGAACAGCGCCAGACCGGGTATCGACATCATCAGTACCAGAGCGGTCGAGGTCAGCATCCAGGCGGTATCGCCGGCACTGATTTTGTCCACACCGAGCAGCACCGGTTCGGTCGGCACGCTATCGCCCCATGCGGCGGGCACGGCCAGCGTCCACAGCGCAACAAAGGCCCACATCGGCGGTTTCTTCATCATGTCCCCTGTAATTTAGATGGCGCTCGAGTCGCGTTCACCCGTGCGAATCCGCACGACCTGCTGGAGATCGAAGACAAAAATCTTTCCATCGCCCACCTTGCCGGTTTTCGCCGACTTGATGATCGCCTCGATCACGTGGTCGACAATGGCGTCGTCGACTGCAATTTCGATTTTTGTCTTCGGAACGAACTCCACCACGTACTCCGCGCCGCGGTAGATTTCCGTATGACCCCGCTGCCGTCCGAAGCCTCGAACCTCCGTCACCGTGACGCCGCGCACCCCGATTTCACTGACCGCCGCGCGCACGTCGTCGAGCTTGAACGGCTTGATGATCGCGGTAATGAGCTTCATGGTGCGTGGCGGAAAGCACCGCTTGTGCCAGCATTGAAGTATCGAGCGCGATCAGCAGCTTATGTGCATCGGGGTCGGCGGCATGCAGGTTTTTTGCACCGATCCGGGGCGTCGTGCCGCTTTCAACGCATCATTACGGTGCGATCCGCGCGCCAATTCAGCGCAGCGACAGTTCAAGCCGAACCTGGCCATCTTGGTTCTTGGCCTTGCCGTTTGCCACCAGGAACACCCGCCCGGGATCGATCTGGGTACCGCTCAGCAGGGCTTCCTGGAGGTTCATCGCCCGTTGCTCGCCGAGCGCCGTGAGATCGGATTCGTTCACTTCAATGTGCTCGTGAAGCGCCTGGCTCAAGAAATCGACCTGCGCGGCGACTTTCTCGGACTTGATCTTGATCGCATCCACCGGCTCCGGAAATTTCGGATCGGCGCCGAGATTTTTTGCGTAGAGCCGCGTCAGCAGATCCAGCTGCACCGCCGGATCCAGTTGTGCAAACGGCGCGTCCGTGGCCGATGATTTCGTGCGGGCGGGATGCACTTGCTGAACCTGCGCTTGAAATTTGGTCTCGACCAGGTGCGGGCGATCGATCTCCTTCACGACGGCAATGGGAATCTCAATCTTGAGCTGCGGCCGGGCGTTTAAAGCCTTGACGATGTTTTGCGCCTTACTGGCCGCAGCGGTATCCAAGTCGGCTGAGCCGGGCTCAAAGTCGACGAACTGTAGATCCGGTCCGCCGCCGAACAGGGAGCCCAGAAGCGCGAAGGGTGCCGTCACCGCCTTCTCCAGGATATTTACCAAGACCTTCCAAATGAGCGGAGCTAATCTGAATTTCGGGTCATCGAGCGAGCCGGTAACCGGAAGACTCAGCTCGATCACGCCCTCACGATCCTTGAGCAGCGCCACCGCCAACTTGACCGGCAGCGACACAGCGTCCTTGCTTTCGGTCTTGTCGCCGAACTCGAGCTGATCGACGATGATGTGATGCTGCGCGTCGAGTTTGCGTCCGTCGACTTTGTAGTGCAGCTCTGTGGTCAGCTTGCCCTTGCTGATGTTGTAGCCGGCAAATTTGCCGGAATAGGGATTGAAGGTACTGAGCTCGATATTCTTAAAGCCCATCGACAAATCGGTGTAGAGCACTGCGCTTAGTAAATTGACCTCGCCGCTGATCGACACCGGCGCAAATTGATCCACCGATCCATGGATATCGATCCTGGCGCGCGAATTTTCCTTTGACGACAGCCCCAGCACCGTCCCTTCGAGATTCTGGATGGCGGTCGCAAAGTTGGGTGTCACCGAAAGGTCGGCGAAGTTGGCCTGCCCCGCCTGCAGAACGATCTTTTTGACCGACATCGGCATCTTAGGCGGCGTTGCGGCGGGTGCGGCGAGGGCGGCGGCGGCCGCGGAGATCGCCGGCGCGCGGTTCCTTTTCTTGCTCAGCGGCGGCGCCGGTGCAGGGGCCGCGGTGGCGGCCACAGGAGGCGCCGTGTTTCCGCCCGGCGCCACCACGGTCGCTCCAGGAGCCCTCATTACCCGCGTCACGTTGATCGACGTATCCGGCTCGACGATGACGCGAGCGTATAGCTTGCGCGCCGTGATTTGATCGATGTCCAGGCGGTCCGGGCCATATTGGTAATTTAGCTCGTGAATATCCAAGCGATCCCAATTGATGAAATCCTGATGCAGGGCGTTGTCGACCGTGTGCAGATTGGCAACGCTGATGTTGCCGCTGAATTGCAGTGTGGGTTTCTGCGCGCCGTACCGCACCTTGGCATCGGCGCCCAAGCTTCCGTTCAGCAGCGTCATTGAGGTGTATTGCGCGATGTAAGGCTGGACCGCTGCGAGTTCGAAACCAGACAGTTTCAAATTCAGATTCGCCGCCCCGGGTCGTGGCGTCACCTCTCCGGTCACGCTCAAGCTGCCGGTGTCGTTGATTTTCGAATCGAGCGCGAGGTTCAGGGGCTTGGCAAGATCGAGACTGACGCCGGACACCTTGACGGACAGCGGCGCGAGCACCACTTTCGCCACCGGCTTGGTGCGCCGATCTTCGGCGGAGATGCGGGCATCGCGAAGCGCAAATTCACCCAGCTCGTATTGCCAGCCGGGGCTGGCCGGAGCAGCGGAGGCAACGGGGGCCGATGTCGAGGGCGACGCGGCGGGCGCGGCGGACGCTGCGGGTGCCGCGGACGATGCGGGCGGCGCGGAGAGCTTGAACAGATTGACCGATCCGTCGTTTTCCAACCACGTTACCAATTTGGCGCCCGTGATGGCGATGGCATCGGTGTGCGCGCGACGCGATTTAAGGTCCACCGTGGTGCCGCTGACCAGCAAATCGGGCACGGTAATCCAATCGATATCCGAATCCTTTGGCCGCAACGCCAGCTCGGTCAATTCGGCCTTGGCCACCTCGACTTCTAGATCGACATGGTCTTTGAGCGTGAATTTGTATGTGGCCTGAAGGTCGATTTTGCCGGCATTGACGAGAAAATTGAGCTGGTCCTCCAGGTACTGCCAGATGGTGTGAGCCTGCAATCCCGTAATTTGCAGTTCGCCGTCGGATTCGATCGGCTGCACGGCAAGGTGTCCGCGCCACTCGATTCGTTCGCCGAGTTTCGAGGCACCGTTAAAGGTGAAGCGGCCGCCGTCAACGCCGGTGAGGAAGTTGCGAAGTTCAAAATTGATTGGTTCCAAGCGTGTCGCGAATTCGGACGGCCGGCGCCGATCGTCGAACGACAGGAATCCCTGGGTCACTTTCAAGGAAGCAACGCGCAACGCGGGAATGGGCTCATTGCTTTTGGATTTGGGCTTGTCCGGCGGCTTGGGGCTCAATTGCGCCAGGTTTACGCGGCCGTCTTTAAAGATGACGGCATTGGCAAAAGGTGCGCCAAAGTCGATATTGCTGAAGGTATAAGCGCGATGCCAGATCGACGACACTTCGAAATCGACGAACAGACGGTCGAATCCCACCAGTTTGGTGCCGCGGTCGCCGCTCAAGGCAAAATCCCTGATCTCGATTTGCAGCAAAAAGGGATTGATGTGAATTTCGCCGACCGTCGGCGTGACGCCCGCAAGCGTCTTCGGGATTTCATTTATGAGCGCGTTGCGCACCAGCCGCGGCGCCCAGAAAAATCCCGCCAACGCGTACAAGCCGATCAGCAGCGCAATCGCCGCTAAAATTCGCAGGGTCTTGGTCTTGGCCAGCCGCAGCAAGGAATCCTCCTCTCGGGATACCGCACTGCGATCTTATCGCTTATTGCGTTGGATCAAACGTTTGCGTTTTCGAACCTGGCGGGGGGTCAGCGGATTGCGCTTGCCGGCATAGGGATTTTCGTCGCCGCGAAAGGCGACTCTGACCGGCGTCCCCATCAGGTCGAACGCCTTGCGGTAGACATTCACCAGATAGCGCCGATAGGCGTCCGGGACATGGTCGGTCTGGTTGCCGTGAATGACAATGACCGGGGGATTTCGGCCGCCCTGATGGGCATAGCGCAGTTTGATGCGCCGACCGCTGACCAGGGGCGGCTGGTGGCTCTCGATGGCCGCCTCCAGTACGCGCGTAAGCTCCGGGGTGCTCATGTCGCGCATTGCGGCCGCGTAGACTTTGCGCACCGACGCGAATAGCTCGCCAACGCCGCTTCCATGGCGGGCGGAAATAAAATGCAGCGGCGCGAAATCGGCGAATTGCAATCGCTGCTCGATTTGCTGACGAATCAGGTCGCGTTGTTCGGTGGGAATGTTGTCCCACTTGTTGACCGCAAGAACCAAGGCCCGGCCCTGTTCTATAACGGTGCCCAAGAGACTGGCATCCTGCTCGGCAACCGTGTCGTGCGCATCCATGACCACCACGACCACGTGGGCGGTCTCGATTGCCTGCAGCGTCTTGATGACGCTGAATTTCTCGACCGCCTCTTCAACCCGGGAGCGGCGGCGCACACCGGCCGTGTCAATTAAAGTATACCGTTCGCCATCGCGCTCGAAGGGCACCAGCACGGCATCTCGTGTGGTTCCCGGCTGGTCGAAGGCCACCATGCGATTCTCCCCGAGCAGGCGATTGATCAAGGTGCTCTTGCCCACGTTCGGCCGGCCGATCACCGCCACTTTGATGCCTTGCATCTCCGGACCGTCCTGCGGATCCGGCGTCAGGCCGGCGAGTACGGTTTCCAGCAGGGAAATCACGCCTTGGTCATGCGCTGCGGAGATGGGCAGCGGCTCTCCTAAACCCAGTTGATGAAAATCTGCAACCGCCAGGTCCTGATCGAAGCCTTCGGTTTTGTTCACCGCCAGGAATACCGGCTTGCCGCTGCGGCGCGCCAGCTGCGCGACAAATTGATCTTGCGGGGTGACGCCGGCGCGGCCGTCCACCAAGATGATCAGGCGGTCGGCTTCGCTGATTGCGCGTTCGGTTTGCGCAATCATCAAGCTTTCAATCACGTCGGCATTTTCGACCAGGCCGCCGGTATCGACCACGATGCACGGCACCTCGGTCCGCCGTGCGAAGCCGTATTGCCGATCGCGCGTGAGGCCCGGCAAATCGGCAACCAAGGCGTCGCGGGTACCGGTCATGGCATTGAACAGCGTCGACTTGCCCACATTCGGGCGGCCGATCAATGCGACTACCGGCAGCATCGCCTGGGATCTTTACGGCGGCGGCGGCGCGGGCGGGGGCGGAGTCGCAGGCGGTACCGCATCCGGCGACGGTTGTGCCGCCGGCGACGGTTGTGCGGCCGGCGGCGGTTGTTCGGCCGGCGGCGGGGGCACGGCCGCGGCGCGCGCGCTGGCCGCTTTGGGAGTGGCTCGGTACGCAGCCAGGGTGCCGCCGTCGGTCAATACGACGATGATGTCGTTCGCGCCGGCGGGCGGATTGGAAACGCGCTGCTTGGAGACGCGCTCGCGCGCGACTAACTCGCCGGTGTTCTTGTCCAGCCAATGTACGTAGCCTTGAAAATCAGCCACGGCGATTGCCGTGCTGGTCACCACGGGCGTACTCAAACCCCGGCGTTTGAGCTTTTCGTTGCGCCAGATTTCGGCGCCGTCGCGCTGTCGAAGCGCGACGACCGTACCGTCGGATTGGGTGACATACAAACTGTCGCCATCGACCGCCAAGCCGCGATAGCTCGACATATCGTGGGACCACCACAGCTGACCGGAATCGAGCGCCAGCATCGCGGTGCGCCCCTGAAAGCCGGTGGCGAACACATTGTCGCCAACTACGTGAACAGCGGAGTCGATGTCGACCAGACGATCGAGTTCGGTGCGACCGTGGGGTGAAGCCAAGGCCGTATCCCAAATCGTATCGCCGGTGCTGAGCGACACCGCCATGACCTTGCCATTGTCGAAGCCGCTGATCGCCACTTCCTTGGCGACGGTCGGAATACCCGTGCCCCGCAGACTCAAGCGCGGAACCTGTTGCTCGACCGACCAAAGCACCTTGCCGCTGTGCGCGTCGAGGCCGTGCAGCCGGCCGTCGACCGAACGCATCACAACGACTTTCTCACTGATCGCCGGCGCGGAGAGCAGTTCAGAATTGATCTGCCCGCGCCATAGCTCCCGCCCGGTGGCGCCATCCAAGGCGATCACGGCACCCTTGCTGGTGCCCGCCACCACCATGCCGAAGGCGGCCGCCGGCCCGGCGGAGATCGGCAGCTTGAGCTTCTTGACCCAGACATCGCGGCCGGTCTCGAGCGAGACCGCCAGTATTTCGCCCTTGTGATTGGCGGCGAAGACCACGCCATTGTCGATGGCCGGCCCCAACCCGAGGCGCAGCACGATCTGCTTACTGCCGCCGCCGACGCCTTCACCCCACAGTTTCTTGACCGGCAAGGTCGCCGGAAATTTCACCAGCGCCGCAGGCGGCTCCACATCCTTGTCCTTGCTGCACCCGGCAGCCAGGAGCAGCGCGGCGAGACTCAACGGAAGCAATAAGCGCATCAGGGTTTGGCCTTTTCGTTCGAGGCAAGGTCGGCAAGCTTCAGTTGCAGCATCGCGGCGTCGGCGCCGCCATCGCTGCTGCCCAATGCCATGTTGTATTCGGCCACGGCGCCGGGAATATCCTTCTTGGCGTACAGCGCGTCGCCATGGACTTCGTGATAGCGGCCCGCAAAGCTGCCGGGCGTGCCTTCCGCCAGAATCTTGATCGCCTCGTCAGGCTTGCCTTGGTCGATCAGGACCCGCGCGAGCCGCAGCCGTGCAACCTGCTTGAGTTCGCTGTCCTTGGAGTTGTTCATGACCTGGGTGAGAGGCGCGACCGCGTCCGCGGATTTGCCGCTGTCAACGTCGATGCGCGCGATGGTCAGCTGCGCCTGGTCCGCATAGGGCGAGGCGGGAAAATTCTTGATCAGGCCATCGGCGATCTCGAGGGACTTCTTCGAATCGTTCATTTGCAGCGCGAGCGTCATCTGGCTGAATTGAGCCGCCGCCTGCAGTGCCAGCGCGTTTTGATGCGAGCGGTAGTATTGAGCCCCAAACCAACCCCCCACGCCAAGGACGATCCCGCCCAATATCCACGGGGCATATTCGGTAAAAGCGCGCTTTACGGCTTCTAGTTGTTCGTCGTCAGTTAAATATTCTTCAGCCATAGCTACTTCCACTCCCGCCTGTAAGACCTAACAAGATGCCGATACGTTCACTGATTTGTCCCATTGGGCACTCTTCCTGCGCCAGCTCGCGCCGCAGGGCCTTTATGGCCACGACGCCCCGGGCAGCTTCGTCATCCCCCACCACCAAGGCAAACTCCGCGCCGCTTTTGTCGGCGCGTTTGAACTGAGTTTTGAAGCTGCCGCCGCCCAAATTGATCTGCACGCCCAAATCCGGCCAGGCATCGCGCAACCGCTCGGCCAGCCTGCAGCCCGGGATTTCGGCGTGCTCGCCGACCATCACCAGGTAGACCTGCGGCTTGACCTTGGGCCGCTGCAAATTTTGCTTCTCGAGCAGCATGACGATGCGTTCCTGGCCCATCGCCCACCCGACGCCGGGGGTATCGGTACCGCCGAGCTGGGACACCAAGCCGTCGTAGCGGCCGCCGGCGCACACGGTGCTTTGCGATCCGAGCGCATCGGTGGTCCACTCGAATACGGTGCGCGTGTAGTAATCCAATCCGCGCACCAGGTGCGGCTCCACATGATACTCGATGCCGGCGCCGCGCAATTGAGCGCACAGCGAAGCGAAATGTTCGCGTGACTCCGCATCGAGCGAATCGAGCAGCAACGGCGCACCCGCCACGATCCGTTGCATGTCCGGATTCTTGCTGTCGAGAATCCGCAGCGGATTGCCCGTCAGGCGCCGTTTGCTGTCCTCATCGAGGGATGAGGCGTGGCCGCTGAAATAGGCCGTCAGCTTGTCGCGATAAACCGCGCGCGATGCCGGCGTGCCGAGCGAGTTTACGATCAGCTTTACGCCGCCCAATCCCAGCAGCCGCAGCAAGCGCGCGGACAAGAGGATCATTTCCGCATCGACATCGGGGCCTGCGAATCCGAAGGCTTCCGCATCGATTTGATGGAATTGGCGGTAGCGCCCCGCCTGCGGGCGCTCGCGCCGAAACATCGGCCCCATGCACCACACCCGCAAGCGGCCCTCGCGCAGCAGGCCGTTTGAGATGACGGCGCGCACGATACCGGCGGTCGCCTCGGGACGCAAGGTAATGTGATCCTCGCCCTGATCAATGAAGCTGAACATTTCCTTCTCGACGATATCGGTGAAATCGCCGATGGAGCGCTTGAACAGCTGCGTCTGCTCGATCACGGGAACGCGGAATTCTTCGTAGCCGTAGCTGGCGAAGACCTGGCGCGTCACGCGCTCCAAATGCTGCCACGCTGCGATTTGCGCGGGCAATACATCATGCACACCACGCAGGGGCTCGATGATCTTACTCAAGAGAGTCTCCGATCAGCCGGGCGGACGCGGGTTGCGCGCGGGCGCACCGTGCGTTGGGTCAGTGTGCGAATCGCGCCGCAACACGCCGTCTGCGCCGGCTTCAAAGCGCGCCACGTCGCCTGCGAAAAATTGCGGCCCGATCGCCACAGCGCGATCGTTGATTTCCAACTGCACGCCGCTGCCGAATCCTAGGTACACCCGGAGCGGCGCGAGGCCCGAGATGGTTTTGACGCTGTTGGCGAGGCCATTGCCCGCGAAGGTGCGCTTGCCGGAAGCGTCATGGACATCGACCCACGAATCCGCCGAAAAGCTCAAGCGCAGGCGTGCGCGGCCCGCCCCGGGCAGAGGAGCGGCAGGCGCATCGCCGGCGGCAACACCCGGGTCAGCCGCGGCGGGTGCCGCTGCCGCCGGCGCCGCAACCGGCCCCGCATCGGCATTGGAAACGATGCCTGGCACGGTCGGGTTAGGCGACGCATTGGCGACCGCGGGCACGGCCGCGGCGAGCGCCGCCGCCGGCGCGCTTGCGGACGATTTGGCGCGAACATGCCAGGGGCGCCACCACAGCACGGCCAGGATTAGAAGCACCGCCACGCCGGCCGCGACATGAACGGGCGACAGGCTGCGTGCGGACGGCGAATCATTGCGCGAACTCATCATCATGCTGCGCGCACCGCTGGGCACTTCGTTGCGCGCCGGTGCGCCCGATTCATAGCTCGCGAGAATCTCGCCGGCGGGCAGGCCCAACAATGCCGCGTATTTTTTCAGATGGCCTTTGGCGTAAACCCTCGGGCCTATTCGCTGGTAATCATCCGCCTCGAGCGCGTCGATCACCCAGCGATCCAAATGCATCTCATCGGCGGCCTTTTGCGCGCTCAAACCGCGGCGCTCGCGTTCGCCCTTGAGCTTCGCGCCGGGAAGCGGAGGCCCTTCGCTCATCGATCCACGCCGTTGCGCATATTTTGCGCCTGTTCTGAATTCGGAAATTCCGTCTGCACCCGCCGCGCGTACACCGCCGCGGCAACCGCATCGCCCAGCTTGCGCTGCGCGCGGAATCCCAGCCATAGCACCTCCGGGGTCGGCGGATTCACCGCCAGATAGTGCTGCACGATATCGCGCGCCGCGGCCGCATCGCCGCGGTCCAAGGCGATATTGCCCAACTGCAGCAAGGCCTCGGTGTAGTTCGGGCGTATCGCGAGCGACCGATTGAAATAATTTTCGGCATTCACCAAATCACCCGAGCTTCGCGCGCACGCGCCGGCATTGCCCAATGCCACCCACGGCGTTTGGTACAAGGGATTGACCGCAACCTCGAGGAATAATTTTTGCCCCGCCGCAGTCTTGCCCGTGCGGCAAAGAAACACGGCGTAGGTGTTTGCTATGTTAGGGTCTCCCTTTCCCAAGCGGTTGGCCGCCTCGTAGGCGCGTTCCGCCTTGGCCATTTCATTGATGCGCTCGTACACGAGACCCGCCGTCATCTGCACCTCCGGGTTCGAGGCATCCTCCTTGAGCGCCTTTTCGATGCATTCGCGCGAATTCGACAGCTGGCCGAGCCTCATGTACTCGATGGCGAGCTGCATGTTCGCAATCGCGGCCTTCTCCGGCTGCTTCTTGTAGCTAATTCGTTGCGGCTGCTGATAAGCCGGAGGATTGTGGCTGCAGGCGCACAGCAAGGCTGCCGCCAACACCGCTACCGGAACCGTACGCAGAAAGGTTGTTTTCAGCATCATTGAATTTCCGCCGGGGTGCGCGATGGCGTTGTAAGTTTCGTCCCGAGCCGCACTAGGGTGCGGTCCGTGACCCGCCCCGCCAGCTGACCGCACGCCGCATCAATGTCATCGCCCCGCGTCCTGCGCGTCGTGGCGATGACGCCGTGATCATTCAGGATATCGCGGAATTTGACGATGGCCGCGGGCGCGGAACGGCGGTAGCGCGTGCCGGGGAAAACATTGAAAGGAATGAGGTTGAGCTTCGCCGGGCGCCCGGCCATCAGGCGCGCCAGCTGCCGGGCGTGTTCGGGCTTGTCGTTTACGCCGTCGAGCATCACATATTCAAACGTTATGCTGCGTCCGTTCTGCTCATCGATGTAATGCCAGCAGGCCGCCAGCAATTCCGCGATCGGGTGTTTGCGGTTGATGGGCACCAGTTCATTGCGCAGCTCATCGTTCGGCGCGTGCAACGAGACGGCCAGTGCGACGTTGCATTCCTCCGCCAGCTTGTAGATTTGCGGTACCAGTCCGGAGGTGCTCAAGGTCACCCGGCGGCGCGACAAATCGTAGCCCAAATCGTCGAGAAAAATGCGCATGGCGGGCAGCACGTTGCGGTAATTGGCGAGCGGCTCGCCCATTCCCATGAACACAATATTGGTGATCTTGCGGTTGCCCTCGCCGACCGCGCCGCCGGCGGCCAATGCCAGCTCGCGCTGCGCCAACCAAACCTGGCCGACGATTTCCGCGGCGCTCAAATTGCGGTTGAAGCCCTGTTGCGCGGTCGCGCAAAAGGTGCAGTCCATCGCGCAACCGACCTGGCTGGAAATGCACAGGGTGCCGCGATCCGGTTCCGGGATATAAACCGTTTCAATGCCTTGGACCTCGTCCATGCGCAGCATCCACTTGCGCGTGCCGTCGTTCGAAACCTGTTCGGCAACAATTTGCGGCACGGTGATTTCCGCAATCTCGGCGAGCTGCGTTCGGAACTCTTGCGCCAGATCGCTCATCGCCGAGAAGTCCGCGGTGCCGCGCCGATAGATCCATTTCATGAGCTGCCGGGCGCGAAACGGCTTCGCGCCGAGACGCGCCGCAACGAACGTCTCGAGCTGCGCGCGGGGAATCCCCAGCAAGTTCACGCGTTCGCCCGACACTGCAATACCCCTTTTTATGACCGCTACGCTAGCGCGTACGCGGGCAGATCTCAATTTCCCGGAAGAAGTAGCTGATTTCACGCGCCGCGGTGTCGGCGGCATCCGAGCCGTGCACCATGTTCTCATCGATGCTGGTGGCGAGATCCGCGCGAATGGTACCCTTGGCCGCCTTCTTCGGGTCGGTCGCGCCCATGACATCGCGATTCTTGGCGATGGCATTTTCACCTTCGAGCACTTGCACCATGACGGGACCGGAAATCATGAAGCGCACCAGGTCTTTGAAGAACGGCCGCTCGCGATGTACGGCGTAGAAGCCTTCCGCTTCTGCCTGCGACAACTGCACCATGCGGGCCGCCACCACCCTCAGGCCCACCTGTTCAAAACGGCGATAAACCTCGCCGATCAGGTTACGGCCAACGCCGTCCGGCTTGACGATGGATAGGGTTCGCTCGATGGACATTGGGACCTCGCTAAAGTGGACTTGAGATCAGCCTCGGGGAGGGGCTGACAAAGACCGCGAAGTGTACTGGAGCTAAGCCGCCCAAGCAATCCTGATGATTACCGAAGTCCCTGTATTGCTTGGAAAAAACCTTCCGTCAGACGTTGAAGCTCTCGCCGCACCCGCATTCACCCTTGGCTTTCGGGTTCTGGAACTTAAACGCCTCGTTGAGCCCCTGCTTGACGAAATCAACCAGAGTCCCGTCGATCAGGGGCAAGCTTTGGGGGTCGACCACCACTTTGACGCCCCGTGCTTCGAAAACCGCGTCCTCAGGAAGGATTTCATCGGCATAATTAACCACGTAGGCGAAGCCCGAACACCCCGTTTTCTTGATCCCGACCCGCAAACCGACGCCGATTCCGCGTTGCGCCAAATGAGTCCTCACCCGGTCGGCCGCCGATTCCGTCAGTAGTATCGCCATGCTGCGCTGTACCTCACCAAAGATCAGCTAGAACACACCATACATAACACGACCACGCCCCTCCCGCACGGAACCAAAGCGCGTTTTTTATTAATCTTAAGTTCACGCAGGAACAATGCGCGTCAAGCTCCCAGGTGGGGGCGGCAATCGCGGTAGTCAATGGCGGCAGCCGCAGCAGCCCGCCAGGCGTCTTCGACCGTCAAAAGGCGCCCCATTTTTTCCACGGGCACCGCAAATCGATGGCGCAATTCAAGCACGTTCTCGATGAGTTCCTGCCTCACCGGCTTTCCCGCCGATTGTTCCGCGAGCCACGCCGAGACGGCAATGACATGCGGACAGCCAAACGCCAGGAAGCGCGCCGCCTGGACCTCGCCGGCGTTGACCTGCAGATCAAATTGCACCCAAGTGCCTTGGGCGGGGCTGCCGGCGGCGCCGCGAAAAACGCCGGCGCCGGTCAACTCGCCCGCGGTCGGCGCGGATTCGAAATACCAGCGCGTCAGCTCGTTGTAGATCATGAAGCTGCGGCTGCGACCGCGCCCGCGCCCGCGCCCGCGACCTTGCGCAGCCGGCTCACTTCGCGCCGGAGCACGGTCACGGCCGTATCGATATCCGCCTCCGTGGTCGTGCGTCCCAAACCGAAGCGCAGGCTGCTTTCGCTCAAGCGCTCGCTGCGGCCCAGTGCGCGCAATACGTACGAGGGCTCCGCCAGGGCCGACGTGCACGCCGATCCGGTCGACACGGCAACGTACGGGCGCACCGCGGCCAGCAGACTCTCCCCTTCCACGCCGTCAAACGAAACATTGAGCATGTGCGGCACGGAACGCGAGGCGCTGCCATTGCGCATCACGCCGCCGAGCGCAGCCAGCCCGTGCCACAGACGCTGCTGCAACTGCGCGACACGCGCGGTCTCGACCGACGACATGGTTGAGGCCAGCTCGAAGGCCAGCCCCATGCCCACTGCCTGATGGGTGGCCAGCGTTCCCGCCCTGAGTGCGCGCTCCTGGCCGCCGCCATAATGCAAGGCGCTGAGCTGCACGCGGCCGCGGTGTGAGGATTCGCCGCGCCGCGAAACGAGCAACGCTCCGGCTCCCTTCGGCCCATACACCTTGTGCGCCGAGAGCGACATCAAGTCGGCGCCGAGGCCGGCGAAATCCACGGGGCACTTGCCGACGCTCTGCGCCGCATCGACATGCAGCCACGCGCCGCCGTGCCGCGCGCAAATCGCGGCCACTGCCGCAATGTTTTGCACCACGCCGAGTTCGTTGTTGACGTGCATGAGGGACACCAGCACGGTATCGGGCCGCATTGCGGCGGCCACGTGCTTCAGGTCCAACAACCCTTCGTGGTCGGGAACCAGATAGGAAACCTGCCAACCGCGGCGTTCCAGTTCGCGGCAGGGATCGAGCACGGCTTTGTGTTCGGTTCGAGCGGTGACGATATGCCGGCCGCGGTCGCGGTAGTAGTGAGTCAGGCCAAAAATTGCCAGATTGTCCGCTTCGGTGGCGCCCGAGGTCCAAATCACTTCGTCAGCCTTGGCGCCCACCGCCGCAGCCACTTGTGCGCGCGCGGACTCGACCAGCTCGGCGGCCGTGTCGCCGTACTCGTGGCTCGAGGAGGCTGGATTGCCGTACTCGAACTCGGAACGCAACACCTCTGCCATGCGCGCGGCCACGCGCGCATCGACCGGCGTGGTCGATGCATGGTCCAAGTACACCGGCATCGCCCGCGCCGTCATTTGCGCGTGCGCTGCGCGGACTGTCCGCGCCGGCCCTGAACCGCGCTCAAAATTCCCCTCAGGATATTGAGCTCGTTGCGGTCGAGTTGGGCGCGGTTGAACAGCCGCCGCAGCCGTTCCATCAGGTGTCCGGTGCGATCCTCAAAGTCGATTTCGCTCAGGACCTCGTGCAGATGCGAATAAAAATGCTCGACGTCGCCGGAGGGGGCAAGCGCCATTTCCAACTGGGTTTGCGATTGCGGCTGTTCGCGCGCCAGGTAAATCTCGTATGCCGCCAGCTGCACCGACATGGCCAGATTCAGCGAGCAATAATCCGGATTGGCGGGGATGCGCACCAGCACATTGCAGTGATTCAAATCCTCGGTCGCCAGCCCATAGCGTTCCGAGCCGAACAGCAGCGCGGCGCGGTTCTCCTGAGGCAGGGCGACCACGCGGGCCGCCACATCGCGCGGCGTGACGAATTCCCAGTAATAGGAGCGCGGCCGGGAGGTGGTGCCGGCGATGAAGCCGCAGTCGGCGATGGCCTCGGCAACACTGCCGACCACGCGGGCTTTGGCCAGTATGTCGTCCGCGCCGGCCGCGAGCGCCACGGCTTCCGCATGTGGAAATGAGCGCGGCCGCACCAGCACCAGATCGTCGAGCGCCATGTTTTTCATGGCGCGCGCGACTGAACCGATATTGCCCGGGTGGCTGGGATCGATGAGTACAATGCGAACGAGCGTAGTCACTGGTGATATTCTAGCGCCACGTCATGCAACCGCTCCTCAATATCGCAATGCGCGCCGCGCGCCGCGCCGGCGATCTGATCGTCAAAAGCCTCTCGCGTCTCGATTCCTTGAAGATCGACACCAAGGGGCGCAATGATTTCGTCACCGACATCGACCGCAAGGCCGAAGCGGACATCATTGCGACCATCCGCCGCAGCTACCCACAGCACGCCATCCTGGCTGAAGAATCCGGCCGAAGCGGCGAGAGCGAATTCGTGTGGATCATCGATCCGCTGGACGGCACCACCAATTTTCTGCATGGCTTTCCCACTTTCGCCGTTTCCATCGCGCTTCAGCACAAAGGCCGCCTGGAGCAAGGCGTGGTCTACGACCCCATGCGTCAGGAATTTTTCACCGCCTCGCGCGGCGACGGCGCGCAGCTCGAAGGCAAGAAGATCCGCGTCAGCAGCCAACGCACCCTGGAAGGCTCGCTCATCGGCACCGGCTTTCCCTTCCGCGCGGATGCGACCCATGTCGATGAGTATCTGGCAATGCTCAAAGTGGTCATGTCGACCGCCGCAGGCATTCGGCGGCCGGGCGCCGCAGCCCTGGATCTCGCCTACGTGGCGGCCGGCAGAATCGACGGCTTTTGGGAATTCGGCCTATCGCCCTGGGACACGGCCGCCGGCACCTTGCTCATCCAGGAGGCCGGCGGCAGGGTCGGCACGCCCGCCGGCGCCGAGTATGCGCTCGGCTCCGGTATTGTCGCCGGCAACCCCAAGGTCTATCAGGCGCTGCTCGAGGTCATCGGCCCCTTGACGCCCCCGCCGCTTCGCGCCTGAGGTCTTTTCAGGTCGCGTCAGACGGCTCGACGTAGGTTCCGCTCAAGGTGCTGCGCTTGCGTCCATAGGTCGCGTACACCACCAGCCCCAATGCGGCCCAACCGAAGAACACCATGATGGTGAAAAACGGCAGCAGCAGGAACAGGCTGAGGCAACCGATGAGCGCCAGCGGACCCACGAGCCAGACTGCCGGCGTGCGAAACGGCCGCTTCCGGTCCTTCGCCGTGCGGCGCAAGATCATCACGCCCATGGCCACCGAGAAGAACGCGGCCAGGGTGCCGCCATTGGACAGATCCGCCAGGCTGCCGACGGGGAAAAAGGCGGCGGCACACATCACCACCGATCCTGTGATCATCGTGACCACATGAGGCGTATGGAATCGCGGGTGAATCTTGGTCAAAACGTCCGGCAGCAGGCGATCGCGTGCCATGCTGAAGAACACGCGCGTCTGGCCGAACATCATCATCAGAATGACCGAAGGCAGCGCCAGGAACGCGGCCAGGCCAATGAGCCGTGAGAGCTTCGGCCAGCCGATTTCCCGCAGCACGTGCGCGAGCGGTTCATCGCTGCACACCAGCGTGGAAAGTTTGGCCGGATCCATGCAGGCTTGCAGCATCTCAGGACCGCCCGGGCTGACCCCATGCCCCATCGCGTCCAGCACCGGCTGAGCGCCGATGGAGCCGATCGCGCCGCTCGCCACCAGGAGATAGAAAATCGTGCAAATCACCAAGCTGCCAATGAGGCCGATGGGCATGTTGCGCTGAGGATTTTTAGTCTCTTCGGCGGCGGTCGACACCGCGTCGAAGCCGACATAGGCGAAGAAAATCGAAGCGGCCGCACCGCCGATGCCAAGCGCTCCCAAGGGCGCGAACGGCTCAAAATTCGCCATCTTGACGACCGGCAGCGCCAAAGCGCAGAACAACACCAGCGCAGCGACTTTGATGCAGACCAGAATCGCGTTCACCGTCGCGCTCTCTCGCGTTCCGAGCGCCAGCAAGGTGGTCACCAGCGCGCCGATGAATACGGCCGGCAGATTGATCAGACCGCCCGCGAAATAGCCCTTGGCCAGGTACAACGGTATATGAATATCGAAGCTGTGCGCGATCAACGGCACAAAATAATTGGACCACCCCACCGACACGGCGCTCGCCGCGATGGTGTATTCGAGAATCAGCGCCCAGCCCACGATCCAGGCGATCAGCTCGCCCAAAACCGCGTACGAGTAGGTATAGGCGGAACCGGAGACCGGCACCATGGCGGCCAGTTCGGCATAACACAATGCGGTCACTGCGCACACGAAACCGGCAATGACGAATGAGGCCATCATTCCCGGGCCGGCCTTTTGCGCCGCCTCGGCGGTCAGCACGAATATGCCGGTGCCGATGATCGCGCCGACTCCGAGCATCGTCAGCTGGAAAGCCCCCAGCGAGCGCGTCAGGGATCTCTTCTCGGCACTCGCCAAAATAGCGTCAAGCGGTTTGATGCGCCAATTCATGTCATCTCCCGTTGTTAAAATACTGCGCGGACTTTAGCGGCTTTCCTATCGCGCTAGCAAACTATTACTTATTGTGTCCGCGCATGCGGATATTTATCCATTCCACGGCGGCCGAGAATGCCATGGCGAAGTACAGGTAGCCTTTGGGTATCTCCAATTCCAGCGATTCCGCGATCAGCGCCGCGCCGACCAGCACCAAAAACGCCAGCGCCAGCACCTTGATGGTGGGATAGCGGTCGATGAAGCGGCTGACGGCCGAAGAAACCACCATCATCGCCAGCACCGAGATCACGATGGCGGCGATCATGACTTCGATGTGCTGCGCCAGTCCGACCGCGGTAAATACCGAATCGAGCGAGAACACGATGTCGATGATGCCGATCTGCAGGATGATCATGAAGAAGCTGTTCATCACTCCGGGCTTGCGCGCATGCACCTTGCCCGCCAACAGGTCGCGAATTTCCATGATGGTTTTCACCACCAAGAAGGCGCCGCCGGCGAACAGGATCAGGTCGCGGCCGGACACGTCCGTGCCGAGCGCCCGGAACAACGGATCGCGCAGAGTCGCCAGCCAGGTTATGGAAAACAACAGCGCGATGCGCGTCAGCATCGCGAAGCCCAAGCCAAGAATGCGCGCGCTGCCGCGTTGCCTCTTCGGCAGCCGCTCGACCAGGAGCGACAGAAAGATAATATTGTCGATCCCTAAGACGACTTCCAGCAGAGTCAGCGTCAGGAATGACACCCACGTCTGCGGATCGGCGAGCAATGCCATTGGGCCTTAAGGCAGGCCGTCGACTTCTTCCGGCTTCGACGCCTTGCGCTCCAGCAAATCGTCAACCCGCAGACCCAAATCGAGCGACAGGGCGGCGGAGATGTAAATCGATGAATAGGTGCCGGCCAGAATGCCGATGACCAGGGCGGCGGAGAAACCGCGCAAGGTTTCGCCGCCGAATATCAGCAGCGCCACCACCACCAACAAGGTCACCAGCTTGGTCATCAAGGTTCGCGACAGCGTTTGGTTGATCGATTCGTCGATCACCTGCGCGATCGAGAGTTTGCGCGAAGTGCGGGCACGCTCGCGGATTCGGTCGAACACGATGACGGTGTCGTTGAGCGAATAGCCGATGACCGCCAGCACCGCCGAGATGGCGGTAAGATCGAAGGTCATCTGCGTCAAGGCAAAGAAGCCGACCACGCAGATCGGATCATGCAGCACGGCGAAGATGGCCCCGAGCGCCAGCTTCGGCGTGAAGCGGAACAACACATAGACCAGGATGAAAAACAACGTCGCCACCAGCGCCCAGCCGCCCTTGACGAACAACTCCTGCCCCACCTGAGGCCCGACCACCTCGGTGCGCTGCAGCTTCACGCCGCTGTTCGACTTGCCAAAGACCTCGAGGACGTGAGCGCCGATCTGGTCGCCCTTGGCGTTCGGATCCGGCGGCAGGCGCACCAGGATGTCCCGGGAACTGCCGAATGCCTGTACTTGCGCGCCGGCCACGCCGGCCGCGGCCAATTCCGAGCGCAGACTTTCGATGTTGGGCGCCTGCACGAAATTCGTCTCGACCACGACGCCGCCGGTGAAATCCACGCCCAGATTCAGGCCGCGGATCATGACCAGGGCCAGCGAGGCAATGATCAGGAGCGCAGACAGCCCGTACCACACCTTGCGGGTGTGCATGAACGGGAAGCGCGTGACTTTGTGGAAAAATTCCATGGAAGTTCCTCTAGATCGACAAGCGATCGAGCTTGCGCTTTCTGCCGTAGACGATTTGCACCAACGCGTGGCTGCCCATCACCGAAGTGAATACCGACGTGAAAATTCCCAGCACCAGAACCACCGCGAAACCGCGGATCGCGCCGGCGCCGAACGACCACAACACCACGCCGGCAATCAACGCCGTGATGTTGGAGTCGGTGATCGCCGATAGCGCGCGTTCGAAGCCCGCGGCAATGGCCGCGCGCGGCGTGACGCCGTTGCGCAATTCCTCGCGAATGCGCTCGTAGATCAAAATATTCGCGTCGACCGCCATGCCCACGGTCAGCACCACGGCCGCGATGCCCGGCAATGTCAGCGCCGCGCCGAACATCGACAGCAGCGCAGTGAGCAGCACCACGTTGGCGGCCAGCGCCACGTCCGCGATCAAACCGAACGCCTTGTAGTAGACGGCCATGAACACGAAGGCGGCGAGCATGCCGAACACCATCGCCTTGATGCCCTTGTTGATGTTGTCCTGACCCAGGCTCGGACCGATCGCGCGCTCTTCCACCGGCGTGAGCGGCGCGGCCAGGCCGCCGGCGCGCAGCAGCAGCGCAAGCTCACGGCCCTCGATGGGGTTGACGCCCGTGATCTGGAAATTATTGGCGAAGACGCCGCGGATGGTCGCGCGGTTGATGACTTCCTCGGTGGTACGGTCGACTTCCACGCCCTGCGCATTTTTTTCTCGCGAGCGATCGATGAACACCACGGCCATCAAGTGGCCGAGATTCTCCTGGGTGTTCTTCAGCATCTTCGCCGCGCCGCGGCTGTCCAAGCCGACCGATACGGCCGGCCCGTCCTGCGAATTCGGCTGGAATGTCGCATCGGTCAGCTGATCGCCGGTGACCACGACGTCGCGTTTCAGCAGCACCGGCTGCTTGTCCCGGGTGTAGAACAGCTTCGAGCCCAACGGCACGCGCCCGGTGCTGGCCGCCTCCAACGGATTATTGGTCTCATCGACCATGCGAAATTCCAGGGTCGCGGTCTTGCCGAGGATTTTTTTCACCTCGGCCGAATTTTGCAGTCCCGGCAGCTGGATGGCGATGCGATCCACACCCTCGCGGGCAACCTGCGGTTCCGATACGGCGAGTTCCGGGCTGTTGAGCCGATTGCGCAGAATGACGATGTTTTGCGAGACGGCGTAGTCCTGGCGCTCTTTGATCTCTTGCGGCGTCAGCTGCAATTCCAGCGCGGGCGAGCCGGCGACCGTGGTCTCGGTCAAATTCAAGTTGCGGCTGTCGGCGAGGATGGCCGCCTTGCCCTTGGCAAAGCTATCGGCATCGCGAAACAGAACCCGCACCCGGGTCGCGGGATAGTCGACCACCACGTCTTGATAGGCCACGCGCGCGTTGCGCAGCGCGGTGCGAAAGTCCTGCTCGCGGCGATCGAGCAGCTGCTTGACCGCGCCCTGAACATCGACCTGATAGACCAGATAGACGCCGCCGCGCAGATCCAGGCCCAGTTTGACCGGGCCCATCCCCATGTTGCGCATCCATGTGGGCACGCGCGATGCCTGCGACAGCGCGATGGTGAACTGCTTCGGGCGCGCCTCCGCAATCACGTCGCGCGCCTTCAATTGATCCTGCGTGCTGCTGAAGCGCAGCGTCAGACGACCCTGCTCGAGAAACTCGCCGGAAGGCGTTACGTCCTTGTCCTTGAGAATTTGATCCACGGCGACGCGGTCGGCATCGGTGACGGCCACGCGGTCGGCCGCCAACTGCAGCGCGCTCTCCTCGCCGAAGACATTCGGCAACGCCACGAAGATGCCAATGGCCATCACGATCGCGACCAGCACGATCTTCCAGCGCGGATAACCGATCATGCGCTCTTGACCGTGCCTTTCGGCAGCACCTTGGCCACCTGAAACTTCTGCAGCTTGACGTTTACGCCATCGGCGATTTCCACGCTCAGGAATTGATCGCCCACCTCGGTGACCTTGCCGAGGATTCCGCCGGCGGTGGCAATTTCATCGCCCACGGCCACCTTGGAGAGCATTTCCTGCTGCTCTTTGGCGCGCTTGCTCTGCGGCCTGATGAGCAGAAAATAGAACACCACCAGGAGCAGCGCCGGCAGCGCCAGGGTGCTGATGAGGCTCGGACTGCCGGGAGCTGCGCCGGCGGCCTGCGCATATGCCGAATTTATTAGGAAATCCATAGTGTTACGCTCTTTTCTTGCGGGCCACGCCGCTGCACAAAGCCGCGTAGTATACAGCAGGCTCGGACAAACTTAACGGGGCGTTCAAGACTTGCGGGCGTAGAACTCGCGTGCATAAGCCTCGAAATTGCCCGCCGTGATCGCTGCGCGAATTTCCACCATCAGGCGCTGATAGAAAAACAGATTATGTACGGTATTAAGGTGCGAGCCTAGGATCTCGCCGCACTTGTCCAAATGCCGTAAATAGCTGCGGCTGTAGTTGAGGCAGGTATAGCAGGCGCAGCCCTCCTCGATGGGACCGGTGTCCTTGATGTGCGCGGCATTGCGGATGTTGATGACGCCGGTGCGGGTGAACAGATGCGCATTTCGCGCATGCCGCGTCGGCATCACACAGTCGAACATGTCGATGCCGCGACGCACCGCCTCGACGATGTCCTCCGGCCGGCCCACGCCCATCAGGTAGCGCGGTTTGTCCCGCGGCATCTGCGGCACCAGCGCTTCCAGCACCCGGTCGCGTTCCGCTTCGGACTCTCCCACCGCCAGTCCGCCGACCGCCAGCCCGCCAAAACCGATCTGCTCCAGCGCAGCCAGCGACTCGAGCCGCAGCGCCGGATAAACACCGCCTTGCACGATGCCGAACAGCGTTCCCGGCGGCTCGTTGGCGTAGTACTCGCGAAAACCGCGCAGCGCCCAACGCATCGACAATTCCATGGAGGCGCGCGCCTCTGCTTCCATCGCCGGATAGGGCGTGCATTCATCGAAGCTCATCGCCACATCCGAGGCCAGCGTGCGCTGGATTCGCATCGACTCTTCCGGCGACAAAAACACGGCGGCGCCGTCCACCGGCGAGCGGAAATGAGCGCCCTGCTCCGTAATCTTGCGCATCTCCGCCAGGCTCCACACTTGGAAGCCGCCGGAGTCGGTCAGGATGGGGCGGCGCCAGTGCATGAAGCGGTGCAGCCCCTGATGGGCCTGAATGACGTCGAGTCCCGGGCGCAAGTACAGGTGAAAAGTATTGCCGAGCACGATTTCCGCGCCGATCGCTTCCAGGTCCTCCGGCGTCATGGCCTTGACGGTGCCGTAGGTGCCCACCGGCATGAAGGCCGGTGTTTCGACCGTGCCGCGTGCGAAGATGAGACGGCCGCGCCGCGCCGCGCCGTCCTGCGCCAGCAGATTGAAGCGCATGGCGCTCACGTCAAGAACATCGCATCGCCATAGCTGAAAAAACGATAGCGCGCGCGCACGGCGTGCGCGTAGGCCGCCAGCAGCGTTTCCCGTCCGACAAAGGCGGAGCACAGCATCAACAGGGTCGACTCCGGCAAATGAAAGTTGGTGAGCATGGCGTCGATGGCCCGAAAACGGTAGCCCGGTTTGATGAAGATGTCGGTAGAGCCCCGGTACGGCGCCATTTCGCCGTTCAGCGGCGACGCGGCAGCTGCCGTCTCCAGACTCCTGACCACCGTGGTTCCCACCGCGATCACGCGGCCTCCTGCGGCACGCGCGCGGTCGATCGCGCGGCAAGCGCTCTGCGGTACCTCCAGGAATTCCGAGTGCATTCGGTGTTGATCGATGTCCACGGCGCGCATGGGCGCAAACGTCCCGGCTCCCACATGCAATGTGACGAACGCCTGCGCAACCCCGCGGGCGCGCAGCTGCGCAAAGATTGCCGCGTCGAAATGCAGCCCCGCCGTCGGGGCAGCGATCGCACCGAGCGTGCGCGCATACACGGTCTGATAGCGCTCCTTGTCGGAATCCTCCGGACCGCGGTCGATGTACGGCGGCAGCGGCATTTCACCGTGCGCCTGAAAGAACTCGAGCACATTACCGGAGAACTTGAGGACAAATAGCTCGCCATCCCGTTCCACCATGGTCGCGCTCACGCCCCCCGCGAGCCTCACCACGGCATTGGGCTTCAAGCCTTTGCTGGCGCGGACGTGCACCAGCGCCGTATTCGCCGTCAGCGCACGCTCGAGCAGCAATTCCACACGCCCGCCGCTGTCCTTCACACCGAAAGCCCGCGCGGGAATGACGCGGGTGTCGTTGAAGACCAAAACATCCTCTGGCTCGAGCAAGGAGGGAAACTCGCGAAAACGCCGGTCTTCGATCGCTCCGGTGCCGCGGTTGAGCGTCAATAGCCGGCTGCCGGATCGCTCTTCGGTTGGCCTGAGGGCAATGAGTTCCTTGGGCAACTCGAAGTTAAAATCCGTTCGCAGCATACTCTTTGAAAGGATTCTACCAAGAGCGGCAATCGCATATACTGCGCCGCCTGGCATGCCCGAATGGCGGAACTGGTAGACGCGCCGGACTCAAAATCCGGTGGTGGTGACACCGTGTGGGTTCGATTCCCTCTTCGGGCACCAGATTTTTTAGAGTGTAACCTTTGAATTTCTGCAGTAATTGCGGTTCGCCTGTCGAGTCCAAGATCCCCGCGGGGGATCATTTGCCGCGCTTTGTATGCACCAGCTGCAATATGGTGCACTACAAAAATCCGCTGCTGGTCTTAGGGTGCGTGCCCGAGTGGCAGACCAAGATCCTGCTGTGCCGCCGAGCGATCGAGCCGCGGCTGGGGTTCTGGACGGTGCCGGCGGGATTCATGGAGAACGGCGAAACCATGCAGCAAGCCGCGGCGCGCGAATGCCAGGAAGAGGCATTGGCCGAGGTCGAGATCGGCTCGCTGCTCGCGGTGGTCAATGTCACGCGGGCCAATCAAGTCCACGTCATGTTTCGAGCCCGCCTGCTGGAGCCGAAATTCGCGCCGGGACCTGAGAGCTTGGAAGTCGCTTTGTACGAAGAAGCACACATACCATGGTCCGAGCTGGCATTTGCCAGCGGTGAATATGCGTTGCGGCAATATTTTGCCGACCGCAATGCGGGCCGCGAGGAGCATCACTTCACCGAATTGAAAAGGCGCACACCCGCGTGAGGCAGTCTAAGCGGCGGCCTGCGCCGCGCCGACTGCGGATATGGCGGCTGTGGCAGAATAGCGTTAACGATTAGTTGGGCAAGAGAAGGTTAAGTCATGGCGTTCGTGGTCACCGAAAGCTGCATCAAGTGCAAATATATGGATTGCGTCGAGGTCTGCCCGGTCGACTGCTTTCACGAGGGCCCGAATTTCCTGGTCATCGATCCGGACGAGTGCATCGACTGCACCTTGTGCGAACCCGAGTGTCCGGTCGAAGCGATTTATTCCGAGGAAGAGATACCGACCGGCCAGGAAAACTTCAAGCAGCTGAACGCAGAACTCGCCAAGAAGTGGCCGGTCATCAGCGAAAAGAAGGCCGCGCCCGCGGACGCCAAGCAGTGGGAAGGCGTGCAGGACAAGGTCAAGCTGCTGGAGCGCTGAGCTTACCGGGACCCTTAATACTAGAACCGATGCACCGGCGTAATTGCGTGCCAATGGATGGCGAACCAGGAAAAGATCAGGCACGCCAGAGCGAACAGCACATCGCCCAAGAGAAAATACTTGTCCCACGCGGAAGTCGGCGGCAAGGAATCCTCGTCAAAGCGGCTGAATAACCCTGCCAGCACGGCATACAACATCAGCCAGTAAATGATGGCGGCCTTCGGCAACGCGCTCAAGGCGATACAACGCCCGCGCTGTGCCGAAGTGGATTGAATGAGACATCCGGCCCCCATTTTCATAAGGAATCGCCGCGCGGATCCGGCGCATGCGCCATACTAAGGGAAAGCGGCATGGTGCAGCTCGCCAATCTCATTCTCGTACGGTGGAGTGCTTTGTGAAGTCGCGATCGTTCGTTCTTGGCACCGCGGCGGTGCTGGCAACCGCCTCAATGAGCATTGCCGCTGAGGCGCCGATTTCCGGGATACAAACTGCCGACATGGATCGGACGACGCGTCCCCAGGACGATCTCTTTCAATACGCCAACGGCACGTGGCTGAAGGACGTACCGATCCCGCCGGATCGGGCCTCGTTCGGCGTCGATTCGCTGATGACCGAGCACTCGCTGGTCCAGCAGCGCGAGCTGATCGAGGCGGCGCAAATATCAACCGACCCGGAAGCCCGCAAGGTGAGCGACCTCTATTCCAGCTATCTGAACGAGGCTCGCGTCGAGCGCCTCGGAACCAAACCGCTGCGCGCCGAACTGCAGCTGGCCGCCGCCATCCGGCAGCCGGCGGATATCGGAACCGTGATGGCGCAGCTCGATCGCATCGGCATTCCCTCGCCTGTTGCCACGTTCGTTCGTCCGGATTCCAAGCACTCCAATCAATATGCGTTCTGGATGACTCAAGGCGGCCTGGGGTTGCCTGACCGCGACTACTATTTGAGCGACGATGCGCGTCTGGCAGGATTTCGCGCCAAGTACCGCGAGCACGTGGAGAAGATGCTGCATCTGCTCGGCGACGCCGGCGCGGGGAAAGACGCCGACAAGATCATCGAACTCGAAACGGCGCTGGCCAAGATTCAATGGACGCGGGTCGCCAACCGCGACGCGCAGAAAACCTACAATCCCGAAACTCCGGCGCAACTGGCGCAATTGGCGCCGGCGATCGATTGGCAGCTCTTTTTCACCCATACCGGATTGAGCAATACGTTGCCGGCGCTGATCGTGCGCCAGCCCGACTACCTGCAAGGGTTGTCGGCGCTGATGCAATCCACGCCGATCGCCGTATGGCGGGCCTATTTTCGCTACCGGGTGCTTTCCAGCCGCGCGCCGTTTTTGCCGCGCGCCTTCGTCGAGGAAGACTTCGCTTTCAATCAGGGCGTGCTGCAAGGAACGCAGCAGCAGCCGGACCGCTGGAAGCGCGGCACGCAGTTGGTTGACCGGCTGATGGGCGAGGCTTCCGGAAAGCTGTACGTCGCCCGGCACTTTCCGCCCGCGACCAAGGCACGCATCGATGAACTGGTGCGCAATCTGCTCAAGGCCTATGCCTCGAGCATCGATCAGCTGCCGTGGATGAGCGCAGCCACCAAGGTCGAAGCACAGGCGAAACTGCGCAAGATCAACGTGAAGATCGGCTATCCCGATCATTGGCGCGATTACAGCAATCTGATCATCGTGGCCGACGATCTGCTCGGCAACGTAAGGCGGGCGCAGCAATTCGATAGGAGCCGCAAGCTCACGCAGCTGGCGGGTCCGGTGGATCGCTCCGAATGGAGCATGACCGCGCCGACGGTCAATGCCTACTACAGTCCGTCGCTGAATGAAATCGTATTCCCGGCAGGCCAATTGCAGCCGCCGGCGTTCAACCCCGCCGCCGACGACGCTTTCAATTATGGGTCCGCGGGCGCGACGATCGGCCATGAAATCAGTCATGGCTTTGACGATCAGGGCAGCCAATACGACAGCGATGGCAACCTGCGCGATTGGTGGACCCCTGAGGATCACGCCAAGTTCAAGGCCAAGACCGAACTGCTGATCAAAGAATACGACGCCTTCGAGCCGGTGCCCGGCTTCCACGTCAATGGTGCGCTGACGTTGGGCGAAAATATCGCCGACATCGCCGGCATTGAAATTGCCTACAAGGCGTACCTCGCCTCGCTCAACGGGCGCGCTCCCCCGGTCATCGACGGGATGAGCGCCGATCAGCGCTTCTACATCGGCTTTGCGCAGAGCTGGCTGGGCAAGCGCCGCGACGAGAGCGTCATTGCACAGGTCAAGTCCGACCCGCACTCGCCGGTGAAATACCGCACCAACGGCGTGGTGGTGCACATGCCGAGTTTTTACGGCGCATTCACGGTGATGCCGGGCGATAAGATGTATCTGGCGCCGGAACAGCGCGTGACGCTCTGGTAGCCCCCGTCGGTCTAGCGCTTCGCGACCTGCGACTCTTTCAGCTGATCCAGCAGTTCTCGCGGCTCCACGTAGCCTGAGATGTAATCGCCGTTTTGCGTGATTATCGCCGGTGTGCCGCGCACGCCGATGCTTTCGCCCAGCTCGTACTCGCGCTTTACGGGCGTCGGCGAACAGACCTTGTTCATGTCGAGCGCCGCGCCGGACTTGGCCCGCGTGAGCGCCTCATTGCGATTCGGCGAACACCATACGACTTCCGCCTTTTTCCAGCTTTCGGTCCCCGGGCCGGTGCGCGGGAAGAACATATAGCGCACACGGATGCCGAGGCGGTTGAATTCCGCCATCTGGCTGTGCAGCTTTCTGCAGTAGGCGCAATCGACGTCGGTAAATACCGTAATCGTGTATTTCGGATTCGGCGGCGAGAAGATCAACATCTCCGACTCCGGCACGGCATTGATCATCGCGACGCGCGCATGCGTACGCAACGCCTCGGTCAGGTTGTCGCGCGATTTCATGTCGTAGACATTGCCGTCGATAAAATATTTTCCGTCGGCCGTCAGATAGCTGACCTCGGCGCCCTGCGTGAATTCGTAGATGCCGGCGATGGGCGAAGGCCGTAAGTCCTCGAGTTTGGCCCCGGCCGGCAAGAGCTTGAGCAGCGCAACGCGGGGGTCCACCGGCGGCGCCGGCGGCGGCTCGACGCCGGCCGCGCCCTTCGCGGCTGCGGCACAAAGCATCAAGGTTAGAACGGCGACATAGCGCAACATGCGGACTCCAGCGACCGGAACTGTAAGGACCCCCAAAGAGCCTGGAGGTTCACTTAAGATTCTAACAGACCCAACAGCCGCGGCTTGGGTTCAACCGCGGGGATGATGCTGGGAGTGCAGGTCCTTCAGGCGCTCGCGGGCGACGTGTGTGTAGATCTGGGTCGTCGACAAATCGCTGTGGCCCAAAAGCATCTGCACCACGCGCAGATCGGCGCCGTGATTCAAGAGATGGGTCGCGAAGGCGTGGCGCAGGGTGTGCGGAGAAAGTTCCTTCTCCACGCCTGCTTTTTTGGAATAGCGCTTGATAATGTGCCAGAAGGCCTGGCGCGTCATACGGTCGCCGCGGCGCGTTGGGAAAAGATAATCGGTCTGCCGTTCCAGCAGGATTTCGACGCGCGGGCCTTGCATGAATTGCTGCAGCCACTTCACGGCTTCCTCACCGAGCGGGATCAGGCGTTCGCGGTTCCCCTTGCCGATGACGCGCATAACGCCTTGGTTCAGGTTCACCTGATTGTGCTTCAAACTCACCAGCTCAGAGACGCGCAAGCCGGTGGCGTACAAGACCTCGAGCATGGTGCGGTCGCGGTGACCCAAAGGATCCGACACCGTCGGAGCTTCCAGCAGCGAGTCCACTTCGGCTTCGGTCAATGACTTCGGCAGTGATCGGCCGATTTTCGGCATCGCAATCTGCGCGGTGGGATCCTGCGTGATCAACCCTTCGCGCATCATGAAGCGGAAGAATCGGCGGAAGCTCGACAACTGCCGGGCGGTCGAGCGGGGGCGGGATCCGCCCTCGACGCGCGCGGCGATGAATCCCAATAATTCAATGCGCGTGGCTTTGAGCAGGGCGCTGTCGCGCTCTTCCAACCATCGGGCCAGGGCGGTCAGGTCGGCGCGGTACGCGGCCAAGGTATTGGCCGACAGCCCGCGCTCCATCCAGACGGCGTCAAGAAAACGTTGCAGCGCGGGGTCTGCGGCTTCGCGCGCCGCCGGTACCGCTGCGCCCGAGGTGCGTGTATAAACCGTCCGTTTGAGAGCCGTCGCCATAGTTACTCGCGAAAGTTACGCACGAAGTAGTGCTGTCCGCGCTGTCGGTCCTCAGTATGCGAGGGGTGATTGAGGGTCGGCGTGACCAGAATCACAGTACGGTTAAGTATTAACATAAGGAGAACCAGATCACAGAAGTGAAGCATTCAGGGGCGTCCGCAATCCTCCGATTACCGTACCTTGCCTACTGCCTAGTGTGCTTCGTGGGCCTGGGGTTGGCCGTGCTCACGATCAATTTATTCCTACCCAGCCTGCGCGCGCGTCGCGTCGTGGCCGGGAGAGGTGGGCGCTCGTTTTTGTGGTTGTCAGGGATTCCCTTCACCGCGCAAGGCTTGGAACGGTTGCCCAAGGCGCCCTGCGTGGTCGTGGCCAACCATGCCAGCTACATCGATGCCATCGCCATCGTCGCAGCCTTGCCGCCGGAATTTGCGTTTGTCATCAAGAAAGAAATGGTGCGCGTGCCCCTCGCCGGGCTGCTCCTGCGGCGCCTGGGCTCGCAGTTTGTGGAACGCTTCGACCGTCACAAAGGCGCGACCGACGCGCGCCGTGTGTTGAAAGTAGCCGCAACCGGCCAGTCCCTGATGTTTTTTCCGGAAGGCACCTTCGATGAAACCCCCCAAATCGGCAAATTCCTGGGCGGAGCGTTCAGCACGGCAATGCGCGCCCAGATGCCGGTGGTTGCCGTCGCCATCCACGGCACGCGTCGGGTCATGCCTCCGGGGAGCGCGTCGATCCACCGGCTGCCCATCACGGTCGAGATTCTCGCCGTACTGCCGCCCGAAGAAGCGCGTCTCAAGAGCCGCGAGCTGATTGCGGCGGCGGTGGGCGAGCCGCTGGCGCCTTGAATAGGGCCTGCGCGGCTATAATATTGACTTCACTCACCACGGAATGAACTATGAAACCGGATCCTGTCGTCATCTTAAGCGCCCGGCGCACGCCGGTCGGCGCATTTCAGGGCGCGCTGGCCGCCGTTTCCGCGCCCCAGCTCGGCGGTGTTGCCATCAAGGCGGCCCTGGCCGACTCTGGCGTGGGAGCATCTGAGGTTGACGAAGTGATCATGGGCTGCGTCCTGTCGGCGGGACTTGGCCAGGCTCCCGCGCGTCAAGCGGCATTGGCGGCCGGGCTGCCCACCAGCACCCCGTGCACCACGGTCAACAAGATGTGCGGCTCCGCGATGCGCGCCATCATGCTGGGCGCCGACCAGATTCTCGCCGGCAATGCCCAGGTCGTCGTGGCGGGCGGCATCGAATCCATGACCAACGCACCGTACTTGCTGCCCAAAGCGCGCGCGGGCTATCGCATGGGCCACCAAGAAGTGCTGGACCACATGTTCTTCGACGGTCTGCAAAGTCCGTGGGATGGACAGCTCATGGGGTGCTTCGCGGATACGACCTCGGAGAAGTATGGATTTACGCGCCAAGCCCAGGATGAGTTCGCCGCCGAGTCGGTGCGGCGCGCCCTGGCCGCCGTCAACAACGGCAACTTCAAGGCAGAGGTTGCGCTGGTGACCGCGAAAACCCGCAAGGGCGAGGTGGTGGTGGACAAGGATGAGACCCCTTTCACCTGCGATATCGCCAAGATTCCCACGCTTAAAGCCGCGTTCAAAAAGGACGGTACCGTAACGGCGGCCAGTTCCTCGGGAATCTCCGACGGCGCAGCGACGGTCGTGCTGGCACGGGAATCGTTTGCCGCCGCCAAGGGCCTGAAGCCCCTGGCGCGGATTGTGGGATACGCCAGCTTTGCGCGCGAACCGGAGTGGTTCACGCTGGCACCCGTCGGAGCGATTCAGAAATTGCTGAAGCAGCTGAACTGGTCCGCGCAGGACGTGGATCTTTACGAAATCAACGAAGCGTTCGCCGCCGTACCAATGGCTGCGATCAAGGATCTATCTCTGGAGCACGCCAAAGTGAATGTCAATGGCGGCGCGTGCGCACTGGGACACCCGATCGGCGCAACCGGTGCACGCATCCTGACCACCTTGCTGTATGCGCTGAAATCGCGCGGTAAAAAGCGCGGTATCGCCAGTCTGTGCATCGGCGGCGGCGAAGCGACTGCGATCGCCGTAGAACTGATGTGAACAGCGCAACGCCGGTTGCGGCCGCGGTTTCCGGCGGTGTCGCGCGCGTCGTTCTCAACCGGCCTGAGAAACGCAATGCGCTCAATACGGAGACCTTGAGCGCGCTCAGTGCGGTGCTGGAACAATACGCGGGCGATCGCGCCGTGCGCATGCTTGAGATCACCGGCGCCGGCGATGTTTTCTGTGCGGGCGCCGACCTTGCGGAAATGCAGGCGCAAGCGAGCGCAACTGAAGAAGAGAATCTCGCGCATGCGCAAAGGCTGGCGAGGGTTCTGGGTGCTCTCGAGTCGTTTCCCAAGCCCACGCTGGCGCGCGTCAACGGCGACGGCTACGGCGGCGCGCTCGGTCTGATTGCCGCCTGCGATATCGTCATCGCGGTTGCGAACGCGAAGTTCGCGTTTACGGAAGTTCGCCTCGGCATCGTCCCCGCGGTGGTGTCCCCGTTTGTGATCGGCAAAATCGGCGCCGGCGCGGCGCGGCGCTACTTCCTCACGGCGGAGACTTTGAGCGGCGCGGACTTGAAGGAAATAGGATTGGCCCATGAGGCGGTCGCCGCCGAGTTGCTCGATGCAACCTGTGCGGGCATCGCCGAGTCTATTTTGAGGGGAGCGCCGGGTGCTCAGGCGGCCGCAAAGGATCTGGTGCGCGATGCCCAACAGCCCGCCGAGCGACGCGCGGCGGCGTCCCTCGAGATGGCAAGACGGCTCGCCGCGTTGCGGGTGCAGCCGGAAGCGCGGGAAGGATTTGCCGCCTTTTTCGCAAAGCGTAAGCCCTCCTGGCGGCAGGAGTGATTAAAAAGGGGGTGGGCGTCCTTGCCCGTGCCATGCCCAAATCCCTTGGCCATCCTGGAAAACGGCGTCCTTGGCCTGTCAACATGGTAATCCCCACTCAGTAAGGCGACGTTTAACCTCAAATACCCTCATCCGCTTGTCCGCCTGTTGGACAGCTCCCCGCCTCTGAGGTGTTTGTGATCTACTAAGCCACCGATTTTTCACAGCTTTATTGATTTTGGGTGCCAGTCCGATGAGTGAAAGCCAACGCGATGTCATGGAGTACGAAGTCGCCATCGTGGGCGCCGGCCCTGCGGGATTGGCGTGCGCGATTCGCCTCAAGCAGCTGAAACCGACCTTGAGCGTCTGTGTGCTGGAGAAAGCGGCCAGTTTGGGGGCGCATTCCCTGTCCGGCGCAGTGATGGAGCCGGGTCCTTTGGACGAATTGCTGCCGCAGTGGCGCGAACATGCACCCGCCATCTGCATACCGGCGGCCCGCGACGAATTCGCGATCATGACGCGGCGCAAGCGCATCAAATTTCCCATTGTTCCCCCGCAGCTCTGGAACCATGGGAACTTCATCGTCTCCTTAGGCCAGTTGGTGCCGCTTCTCGGCGCCGAAGCGGAAAAGCTGGGCGTCGATGTGTTCCCGGGATTCGCGGCTGCCGAGGCGTTGTTTGATGAAAAAGGCGCGGTCAAGGGTGTGCGTATCGGCGACATGGGGGTCGAGAAGAACGGCGAGCCCGGCCCGAATTTTGCGCTGGGCCCGGAGATCCACGCCAAGATCACCATGTTCTGCGAAGGCTGCCGCGGCAGCACCTCGAAGCAGTTGATCGCGCGCTACCAGCTGGACGCCGGCAAATCGCCGCAGACCTACGGACTGGGATTCAAGGAGCTGTGGCAACTGCCGCCGGGGCGCGCCCAGCCGGGACTCATTCAGCACACCTTTGGCTGGCCGCTGGATGACAGCACTTATGGCGGCAGTTTCATCTACCACCTCAATAACGATCGCGTGTATGTCGGTTTTGTCGTGGGATTGGATTACGAAGATCCACGCCTCAAACCATTCGAAGCCTTTCAGCAGTGGAAGAATCACCCGCAGATCAAGGTCTTGCTGCAGGGCGGGGAAATCGTCGCGGGCGGCGCGCGCACCATCATCGAAGGTGGTTATCAATCGATGCCAACGCTCGAAATGCCCGGCGCGCTGCTGGTCGGGGATGCCGGCGGCACGCTCAATATGCCAAAAATCAAGGGGATCCATCAGGCCATCCGCTCGGGGATGACCGCCGCCGCGCACTATGCGGAAACCGGAAGCAGCTCAGGGTTCGACAAGCGCTGGCGCGAATCGCCCGGCGGCCGCGAACTTTACAAGGTGCGCAATTTCCGCCCCGGATTCCGCCGCGGCCTGTGGTTCGGCCTCGCCAACGCGGTGTTGGAAACGATCACCTTCGGCAAATTACCGTGGACCCTGGCGAATCATGCGGACGACACGGCGCTCAAGCATCTGGACGACTACACCTCGCCGGACCGAGATTGGGGCGCCCGGGAATTGCCGCCGCGCGATCGGGTCGCATTCGTATTTTTCGCGGCAACCACCCACGATGAAAATCAGCCGGTGCATCTGCATGTGGCCGACACCGCGCTGTGCGCCACTCGTTGCATAACCGATTTCGGCAATCCCTGTACGAATTTTTGCCCCGCCAACGTGTACGAAATGATAGCGGACGGCAACGGCGGCCAAAAACTGCAAATCAACGCGTCCAATTGCGTGCACTGCAAAGCGTGCGACATCAAAGAGCCCTATCCTGGGCAAATCACCTGGGTGACGCCGGAAGGCGGTTCCGGACCCAACTATCAGAGCCTGTAAGCATAAAACGTCGATTGCCCAAAGAGTTTGAACTCGACGCCGGACAGCAACTTGCGGCCGCGCGCCTCGATGAACTCCGCGCGCGCCTGATTGAGCAGTCGCAATCCATCAGTCGCAGGCTGCGCGCCCAGTTGCGGCGTCTCTCGGCCCAGCCGCTCGAAACGCCGCTGACCGGCTTGTACCTGTGGGGCGGCGTCGGCCGCGGCAAAACCATGCTGATGGATTTTTTCTATGAATCGCTGCCCCCGCAGCTCGGCGAGCGTACGCACTTCTACCGCTTCATGCGCCAGACCCATGCGGAATTGCGCAAGATCAGAAGCCGCGCCGAACCGCTCGACACGGTTGCCGAGCGTCTGGCCGCGCGGGTGCGCGTGTTGTGCCTGGACGAATTTTTTGTATCGGACATTGCCGACGCGATGATTTTGACGGGACTCTTCGCGGGCCTGTTCCGTCGCGGCGTCACCCTGGTGGCAACATCGAACGTCCCGCCGCAGGACTTGTACAAGGACGGCCTGCAACGGCAGCGATTTCTGCCGGCAATCGAGCTGATTCAACACCACGCCGAAGTGCTGCACTTGGATGGCCGCATCGATTATCGGCTGCGTCAACTCGAGCAGGCTCCGACCTATCTGGATTCGAAATTGCCGGACACTGCAGCGCAGCTCAAGCGGCGCTTTGCCGCGCTCGCGGGCGCCGGCGCGGGCGGGCCCACGACGCTGACCGTGGAAACCCGGCACATCAAAGCCCAGGCCACGGGCGCGGGCATGGTGTGGTTCGAGTTCAAGGACATTTGCGAAGGACCGCGCAGCCAAAACGACTACATCGAACTTGCGCGGCTATATCACACCGTGTTCATTTCCAATGTCCCCGAATTCACGCAGCGCAATGAGAACGCCGCGCGCCGCTTCATCATGCTGATCGACGAATTCTACGATCGCAATGTCAATGTTGTAGTATCGGCCGCCGCCGCCCCGTCAGCGCTTTATCACGGCGAACGCCTGCAATTGGAATTTTTACGCGCCGCCAGCCGGCTCACCGAAATGCAGACGCAGGAGTACCTCGCCGGCCAACACCGCCCCTGAATTCGTTGCGGACTGGCATAATTCGCGCCTGACACACAAGGGTTCAAAGGATATGTACCAGGTTTCCTCAGAACAACATCGCGGCATCCTATCCGCGATTTTGCGCAGCCCGGTTCGTCCGCCGAAATCCATGCGCGGCCTGGACTGGCGCCGGTTTCTACAAACGTACTTCGCCAATGTGGACGACCGGGATCTCGCGGACCGCGAGCCCAAGGAACTGGCCGCCGCGGCGCTCTCGCACCTCATGTTCGCGATGCGGCGCGGCCGCGGTGCGCTCGTGCGGGTATTCAATCCGACCGTGCGCGAGCATGGCTTCGTCTCGCCGCACACGATCATTGAGATCGTCAACGACGACATGCCGTTCCTGGTCGACTCGATCAGTCTGGCATTGACGGAACGCGCGCTCACCCTGCATTTCCTCGCGCATCCGATCTTCGCGGTTTCACGGGACCGCTCGGGCAGGCTGCTTGACCTGCAGCAGCGCGGCGCCGCCGCGCAACAAGAAAAGCTTCGTCTCGAATCCTACCAGCACGTCGAAGTGGATCGAATCGTCGACCCGGCGCTGCTCAAATCCCTGCAGGGGCAAATCGAGCGCAGCATGCGCGATGTACGCGTGGCGTGCGCCGACTGGGCGCGGATGCGGGCCGCCGCGCGCAGCGCCGTGCAAGATTTGAGCTCCGTGAGCGCGCACGTCGATGCGGCCGAGCTCAGCGAAACCTGCGCGCTGCTGGAATGGATGGAAAACCGCCATTTCACCTTTTTGGGCTATCGTGAATATCGTCTGCGCGGCGGCAAGGGCCGCGAGGCGCTCGAGCCGGTCACGGCCACAGGCCTCGGCATCCTGCGTCCGGGCCACCGAAAAACCGAGAGCACCACGCGAGTTTTGCGCAGCGACATCCGCAGGCAGAGCCGCTCGCGCAATCTGAGCCTGGTCACCAAGGCCAATTCGCTCTCCACGGTGCATCGCCCCGGCTATCTGGACTATGTCGGCATCAAGCAATTCGACGCCAAGGGACGCCTGATCGGCGAGCGGCGCTTTCTCGGCCTGTGGACTTCCGCCGCCTATAACAGCAATCCGCGCGAGATCCCGGTGTTGCGGCAGAAAATCGCGCAGGTCGCGGAACACTTTGCACTCGCGCCCGACAGCCATGATGGCAAGGCGCTGCAGCACATTCTTGAGTCATTTCCGCGCGACGAGCTGTTCCAGGCCAGTGTGCCCGAGCTCAATCGCATTGTTACCGGAATTTTCGGCCTGCAGGAGAGATCGCGGGTGCGCGTGCTGCTGCGGCGCGATCCATTTCACCGCTTCTATTCGTGCCTGGTGTTCGTGCCGCGCGAGAAATACAACACCCAGGTCCGGCAGCGCATCGAGCGGGTGATACGCGAGGCGTTTTCCGCGCTGAGCATGGAATCCCAGGTACAAATCGCCGAATCGAATCTCGCCCGTATCCATATCGTCGCCCGCACCGCGCAGGACGAGAGCGCGCATGTCGATCCGGAGTTGCTGGAGCGCCGCGTCGCCGCCGCCGTCCGCTCATGGCTCGACTCCTTCAAGAACGCGCTGCTGGCGCGTTTCGACGAGGCCTACGCGCTGCAGTTGTTCGACAAGTATGCGCAGGCGTTCCCGGCCGCGTACACGGAGGACTTCGGCGGCGAACCCGCCGCACTGGACGTGTCCTTTCTTGAAGCGGTCGACAAGGAACCCCAACGGCTGCACCTGGATATCTACCGGCCTGACCCCAAGCGCAAGGATAGGTTTTTTCTCAAGATCTTCCGCGGCCAGGACGCAATTCCGATATCGGACCTGTTGCCGATGCTCGAGAACATGGGGCTCAAGGTGATCGCCGAGCGGCCCTATGAGCTTGAATTCTCCGGCGGCCGCGGCGGCTGGATTCAGGATTTGGAACTGGTCATGCACGCGGCCCCCGCAATCGCATCCGATGCCCTGGATCGCGAGATCAAGAGCGCGTTTACCGCGGTGTGGACCGGCCGCATGGACAATGACAGCTTCAATCAGCTGACGCTGTCGGCCGGCATACCGTGGCGCATGGTCACGGTACTGCGGGCGTACTGTCGCTATCTGCTGCAAACCGGCCTCCCCTTCAGCCAGGGCTACATCGCCCAGGTGCTCGAGAACAATGCGCCGATATCGCGGCTGCTCTCCGATCTGTTCACGGCCCGCTTCAACCCGCAGCTCGCGCCCGCGGCTCGCTCCCGAGCTCTCGCGCGGCTGGGCGGGCAGATCCTCTCGGCGCTCGAGGAAGTCACACGCTCAGACGAGGACCGTATCCTGCGCGCCGTATGGAACGCGCTTTCCGCCACGGTGAGAACCAACGCCTACCAACCCTACCCTTCGGGCCAGCTCAAGGAGTACCTGTCCTTCAAGCTCGAGAGCCAACAGCTGCGTGAATTGCCGCTGCCGAAGCCGCTGTTCGAAATATTCGTGTTTTCGCCGCGCATGGAAGGCGTGCATCTGCGCATGGGGCAAGTGGCGCGCGGCGGTATTCGTTGGTCGGATCGGCGCGAGGATTTCCGCACCGAAATACTGGGGTTGATGAAGGCGCAGCAGGTCAAGAACACCGTCATCGTGCCGGTCGGCGCCAAGGGCGGCTTCGTCGTGAGGCGCATGCCCGCCGAGCGCGAGGCGCAGCAGACGGAAGTCATCGCCTGCTACCAGACGTTGATTCGCGGCCTGCTCGATGTCACCGACAACATCGTCGATGAAAAGATCGTGCCCCCGCGCGATGTCGTGCGCCACGACAAGGACGATGCCTACCTGGTGGTCGCGGCCGACAAGGGCACGGCGACGTTTTCCGACATCGCCAATGCGATTTCGCAGGAGTACGGTTTCTGGCTCGGCGACGCGTTTGCCTCGGGCGGATCGGCCGGCTACGACCATAAGAAAATTGCCATTACGGCGCGCGGCGCCTGGGAGTGCGTCAAGCGGCATTTCCGCGAGATGGGTGTGAACACACAATCGCAGAACTTCAGCGTATGCGGCATCGGCGACATGGCAGGCGATGTGTTCGGCAACGGCATGCTGCAGTCGCGCCGCATCCGGCTGGTTGCCGCATTCAACCACCAGCATATTTTCATCGATCCGCAACCGGATGCGGAGCGCTCATTCGCCGAACGCGAACGCCTGTTCAAACTGCCGCGCTCGTCCTGGGAAGACTATTCGCGCAAGGCGATCTCCAAGGGCGGCGGCGTGTACTCGCGATCCGCCAAGAACCTGCCGCTGTCGCGCGAAGCGCAGGCGCTGCTGGAGCTTCCCGCGCAGGTCACGCCGAACGAGGTGATCAAGGCCATATTGAAGGCGCATGTCGATCTTTTGTGGAACGGCGGCATCGGCACCTACGTCAAGGCAAGCGGCGAGAGCCACAGCGATGTCGGCGATCGCAGCAACGACGCCGTGCGCATCGACGCGCGCGATTTGAACTGCAAGGTCATCGGCGAGGGGGGCAACCTGGGAGTGTCGCAGCTGGGGCGCGTCGAGTTCGCGCGCCGCGGCGGCCGCCTCAACACGGATTTCATCGATAATTCCGCGGGCGTGAATTGCTCCGACGTCGAAGTCAATTTGAAAATCCTCTTGAATGGCGCGGTACGGGCCGGCGAAATCACCAATGCCGCGCGCAACCGCTTGCTGGTGCAGATGACCGACGAGGTGGCCGCGCTGGTGTTGCGCAACAATTACCTGCAGGGCCAGGCCATCAGCACAGGCGAGTTTCAAACCCGCCAGCTTTTGGCGGAAAATGCCTATGTCATCCGCGCGCTGGAGCGGTCCGGCGATTTGAACCGCAGTCTGGAGTTCCTGCCGAGCGATGAAGACATCGCCGAGCGGCGCCAGGCGGGCGAAGGGCTGACTCGCCCGGAACTCGCAATAATTTTGAGCTACGGCAAAATCTGGCTCTATCGGGCGCTCATTCATTCCAATGTGCCCGAGGACCCCTACCTCTCCACCGAACTGAACCGCTACTTTCCCGCGCCGGTGCAGAAGCGCTTCGCCAGGCGCATCAGGCGCCATCGCCTGCGCCGCGAAATCATTGCGACGGCCATAACCAACAGCTTGATCAACCGCATGGGGCCGGTGTTCCCGGTGCGCGCACAGGACGACACGGGCGCGGATCCGGCGGCCATCGCCCGCGCCTACAGCATCGCCCGCGAGGTGTTCGCGGTGCGCAACATCTGGGCGCAGATCGAGGGTTTGGACAACCAGATTTCCGCCTCTGTTCAATACACGGCCATGTTTCAGACTACGCGCCTGCTGCGGCATATGAGCTACTGGCTGCTGGAGAACCGGCGCAACGATCTGGACATCAAGCGCGCGGTCTCGCGCTACGCCGGCAAGGTGAGCGAACTGTTCCACGAGCTGGGGGGCGTTCTCGGCGTCACGCAAAAGGCGCGCATGAGCGCGCTGCGATCGCAATTGATCGAGCAGCGCGTGCCTGAGCATCTCGCGGCGCGCATCGCGTCGCTGGAGGAACTGCACAGCGCCCTGGACCTGGTCGAAGTCGCGCGGACCGCGCGGGTACGCATAGGCTACGCGGCCAAGGCGTATTTTGATCTCGGCGAACGCATCGGCCTGACCTGGATCAAGGAGCAAATCGAATCGTTGTCCGCGGACGGCCATTGGCAGGGGGTCGCGCGCGGTACGCTGCGCGAGAACCTGTACGCGCTGCAAGGAAAGATCACCCTCGCTGTTCTGAAATGCCGCGGCCGCGAATCCGCCGCGCGCGTGGATCAATGGTTGTCGCGCCATGCCGCTCCCGTGGATGCGCTTAAGCGGCTGGTCGCGGACCTGCGCACCGGCTCGCCGCCGGACTTCGCCACCATTTCGGTGGCCTTGCAGGCGGTCAGACGGCTGGCACAGGATTAGAGAACAAGATGGATCAGGCGGACGGTTTCGGCACGGGCTATCTGCAGGAACGCATCGATCGCGAGATCATGCTGGCAAAGCCCATGGGCATCATCGTCGAAGCGGCGGATGAGACCGCGCTGGTGCTGTGCGCCCCGCTTGCACCCAATGCAAATCACAAGGGCACCGCATTCGGCGGCAGCCTGTATTCGCTCGCGGTGTTGACGGGCTGGGCTTGGATCACGCGGTTCCTCGCTTCGCGCAAACTCGACGCCGAGGCGGTGATTCAGGAATCCAGCATGCGATTCCTCGCGCCCGTCCACGGCGATATGCGCGCCTGCATCGCCATACCGGGCGCTGCCGAGATCGACAAATTCGAGAAAACGCTGGTGCGCGCCGCCCGCGGGCGCATCCGCCTGCAGGTGACCATGCACGAGGGTGCGCGCTTAGCCACTGTATTCGACGGCTTGTTCGCGGCCGCTATGCGCCGTTAGGAGAGAGGAATGCCTGGAAAACTGATTTTGGTCCGCCATGGCCAAAGCGTCTGGAACGTTGAGAATCTTTTCACCGGCTGGCATGACGTCGACTTGAGCGAGCAGGGTCGCTTGGAGGCGGCGCAAGCCGGCCGCGAACTGCAGGCGGAGAACCTCGAGCCGCACATCGCCTTCACCTCGGTGCTGAAGCGCGCAATCCGCACGCTGTGGCTGATCCTCGATACCACGGATCGCATGTGGCTCCCGGTTGAAGGCAGCTGGCGGCTGAATGAGCGGCACTACGGCGCGCTGCAGGGCCTCAACAAGGCACAGACCGTGGAGCAGCATGGCGAAGCGCAGGTCAAACTCTGGCGGCGCAGCTACGATATTCCGCCGCCGGCCCTGAGCTTGGACGATCCGCGGCATCCGCGCTTCGATGTGCGCTATACGGATGTCGATCCCACCTATCTGCCGGCGGCCGAATCGCTCAAGGACACCCTGTCGCGGGTACTGCCCTATTGGGAATCGCGAATTGTTCCGGAGCTTAGGGCCGATAAAAACGTGCTGATCGTCGCGCACGGCAATTCATTGCGCGCGCTGGTCAAGATGCTGGACATGATGTCGGAGGCCGACATCGTGGAGTTCAACATTCCCACCGGCATTCCGATGCTCTACGAGCTCGACGAGCAGCTGCAGCCGGTTGCGCGGCGCTTTCTCGGCGATCCGGGCGCGGTCGCGGCGGCGCAGGATGCGGTCAAGCGGCAAGCGGAAAAAAAGGCATAGGAACGCAGCGCTGCGCGCGTTACGAATCCGCGGCCACAGTCACCTTGATGCCGGATAGCGCCTCGGTGAAGTCGACCTGGCAGGACAACCGGGACGTGGCCTCGCGAAAATCCGGCAGCTCGTTGAGCAGTTCGAGTTCATCGCTCTGTCGCTTCGGCAGCAGCGGCAGCCATTTTTCGTCGACGTAAATGTGGCAGGTGGCGCAGGAGCATAGGCCCCCGCAGATCGCGGCAACGCCGTAGTCGAGCTCACGCAGGATCTCCATGATCTTCAAGCCCGTCTGGGCTTCGATTTCATGCTCTTTGCCGTCACGATCCACAACAATCATCCGCGCCATCAAAACCTCCGCTGCTGCCCTCTCGGGCCTTTAGGCGGCGTAGTTTGCCGGAAGCCGCAGCCGCGCGTCGAGCAATCTCGCGCGTTCGGCGATGCCCGGCACGGATTCGCCGCGCAGGTTTGCGCAAAGCCGGCTCCAGAGCAAACACACGTAGTCGTACAGCCACAGCAGCAGCCTCAGGCGCTGCCATTGGCTGGCTGCCGGTACGGCACCCAGGTAGGCCTGCAGCAGATCCCACTGTGTTTGCGCCGCCAGATCGTTGTTGGCGCTCCAGCCGGCCAGATCCCAGAAAGGATCCGCGACATGCGCGTATTCCCAGTCGAGCAGCATGAGCGACTCATCCGTTTGCAGTAAGTTCAAAATGTGCAGATCGCTGTGGCAAACCACGTCGGGCGTCCGCGGCAACTCGGCGATGCTTGCCGCCCGCGCAAGCGCGGCGGTTCGCAGCGTAGGATCGCCGCGCTCCGCGGTCCGCAACCTCAGCGACTCATCGTAGAGATCGGCCCACGACAGCGGGTTCATGACGCGAGCCGGCGCGGGAATACTCAAAGAGTGCACACGGCGCAGCAGCTCCGCAATCCGGCGGGTGTTTGCGGAAGCCGCAGCCTCCTGCAGGGTCCACGATCGGCCGGCTACCCACTGCGCGAGCATGACTGCCTTCGCAACATCGACGTACACCAGCCGCGGCGCGAGACCGGCTCCCGCCGCGCGCTCGAGCACACTGGCTTCCCAGGCCGGATCCGCGCCCAAACCGGCGCGAAATTCCGCCGGCACCTTGAGCGTGTAGGCCGCGCCGTCGCGCGTGATCCGATAGGTCTCGCTGATGAGACCTGTCCCCAGAAGCTGCACCTCGATGGCTGCCGCGCCGGGCACGATGCCGCGGCATAGGCGCGCGACTTCAGGCAGACGCATAGGCCCCTGACGGCAGACTTCGGCGCCATTCGCGCATGCCGATACCGCTCAGCACGACGTACAGGGCATAGAGCAACACCGTCAAATACAGATGGCGCGTGAAGAACAGGCACAGGCTCAGCGAGTCGATCACCACCCACCAGTGCCAATTCTCGTACACCTTACGGGCAACCAGGAACGTCGCGAGTACGCTGGACCACGTCACCAGCGAGTCGAAAAAGGGCGAAGCCGCGGGAGTGAAGCGCCGCAAGAAGAACGAAGTCACCAGCGACAGCGCAACGATCACGGCCGCCGCCAGCGCGTGCCGCACGATGGGCCAACGGCTGACGGCAAGCGCGTTTCCCGCGTTGCCGTGCTGCCACTGCCAAAACCCGTAGACCGCCATGACCGCGAAGAAGCCCTGCAATGCCGAGTCCATGTAGAGGCGGGCCGAAAAGAACACCCACATGTAGAGCACGGAGCTGATAAACGCCGCGAACCAGCAACTGAGGCGCTGACCGATCGCCAGCGGCACGTAGGCCAGCGCCAGAGCGGCCGCCAACAATTCGACCCAGCTCGTATCGTGCCATGCACTCACGAGCCGGACCGACAGGTCGTGAATCACGTTGCGCCGGTATCCGGCGCGCCCAAGCCCGGGAGTACTTTCATGACGAACACCAGCTGGGCCGCGCCGCCGGCGGAGCGCGTCATTTCCTCGGTCAGGACGCTCATCACACGGTCGAGCGGACCCCAGATCTGCGTAGCAAGATGATTGGTCTTCACAACCAGGCCGGGGTGCGTGTTCAAGCGATCGATGAAGGCTTGAATCGGCGGGCGATAATCGCCCGTCAACGGATACATACTTATTTCGACGGCTGCGCGCATGTCTTACCTTAAGGTTGGCGAAGTGTAGCTTGGCGGCCCGATGCGTGCAAAACTCCGCCATCGGCTTTGGAGACGGCATTGCGCATTTTTCAAGTAGACGCTTTCACCGCGACCCGCTTCACCGGCAATCCCGCGATCGTCGTTCTCGATGCGGACGGGCTCAACGACGCCACATTACTCAGCATTGCTCGTGAATTCTCCCACGCCGAGGTCGCGTTCGTATTCGCCGCCGATGGCGCGGACCATGATGTACGGCTGCGATTCTTCAATGCCCGCAAGGAGGCTCCCTTCGTGGGGCACGCGACGGTGGCGGCGCACGCGGTGCTTTTGACCTTGGGCAGGCGGGCGGTCGGCGTTTGCCGCCAGAAATCCGGCATTGGCGTGGTCGAGGTCAATGCCCAAATCGAAGCGCGCGCCGCGAGCAGCGAGTCCGTAATCGAGTTTCGGCAAACGGTGCCCGAACTCGAGGCACCGTTGCCCTTCAAGACCACCTTGCGCGTTGCCGAAGCGCTCAAGCTGCCGGCAACCCAGCTGCACGATGTCATGCCGGCGCGCATCGCCCGCAAGGGCAGCAGCCGCCTGCTGGTACCGATTGCCGATCATCGGCATTTGCAACAGCTCTCGCCGAACTTCGACACATTGCTCGCCCTGGGAAGCGAACTTGGAGCGGAAGGGTTTTTCTTATTCGCGGTGAATCGCGATTCCGATGAAATCTGGACCGAATCGCGCATGTTCTGCCCTGCGCTGGGAATCCCCGAAGACCCCGTCAGCGGCAACGCGCATGCCATGCTGGCGGCGTATCTTTGGGACCTGGGCCAGTTTGGCAAGAAATCGACCACCTTCATCGGTCGGCAGGGCTACCAGATGAAGCGGCCCGGACAGGTCCGGGTGCGCCTCGAAATCGACCAGGGCAGTTTGATCGCGGCGCACATTGCGGGCACCGCAACCATCATCAGCGAGGGCACCCTAGCTCTGTAGCGAGCGGCTTAAATCAAGCTTCAGGACCGCCGCCACCTCTTCGGTCTTCTTTTTTACATCCTGGGCCGTGGTTACCGCCTCGTCCATGTTGCCCCCGGCAAATGCTGCCTGCGCCTTGGACCACAGCGATAGCGACTCGCTCAAGCCTGATTTCGCCGCATTCAGATCGATGCCTGCGGCAGCTTTCTTGTTGGCTTTCTGGCCCAGGAAGTCGATGCGGTTCTGGATGGACGTCATGTACCCGGGCACGCTGCCGGCCAGTGCCGTCCATTTGTCATTGAGCGCTTTGAGGACCTCGTCCTTTTTCGTGGCCGCGTCCGTGGCCAACGATTGGGCGGCGCCGAGCACCGCAGGCGCGCCGGTCACCACCGCGGCGTAGTCCTTTTTGTCGAAAGATTCCTTGAGGCCGCTCAATTTGGTTTGCACGTCCACCAGCTGATCGGGAATGTACTTCGCAGCCTCATCCGACGCGGCGGTAACGGTCGACTGAATTTCGGCAATCAGCCTTTCGGCAGGGACTTTCTGCCCGCTGCAGGCGGCCAGAATGACGGCGGACAAAACCACCGCGGCGTACTGAGCGAAGCGTTTGATGCGCATGGAAAACTCCAATTCGGAAAACTGACAACCGCCGCTCGGCGATTCTAGCTCAGTTCTCGCCGGGCGCGTTCCAGCCACTGTGCTTGCGCTTTGCGGTAGTGAGCGGGACCGAGCCGGGCGCCGTCCAATAAATCCTTCAGCGCCCTCTGCGCATCCGCCAGTTTGCCGCGCCGCTTCAGCAACAGTGCGTAGCGCAAACGTGCTTCGGCGCCCGGGAACCCGGGTGCCACGACGGCGTACTCGCGCTCCGCCTCATCAAGGGCGCCTTGTGCTTCGAGAGTGCGCGCGTACAGCAGCCGTGCATCGGCCGACTTGAAGTCCGGATTCTGCTGCGCCAGGAGTTCCAGGGTGGTGCGCGCCGCCGCAAAATCCGGCTTGCCGAATTGCGCCCTCGCCAACCCTACCAGCAAGGTTGGATCGTGTTCGAAAATTCCTTTCAGACCGCCGCGGTACACCTCGATCGCCTCATCGTACTGGGCCCGCTCAAACAGCTCATCGCCAAGCCGCCGGCGGGCATCGACATTGCCGGAAATTTCGACCTCCGCGCTGGCGCGGCGCAGATCGCGATTCGGGTCGATCATGCGCTGGACGCCGGCCGAGGCGCGCCGTGCGGTCCGCCCGCGCAAGAGGTCCGGCAATATTTCAGCGATCACATAGGCAAGCGAGCCGACACCGGGCAGCAGCCCAATGGCGAGGATCCAGAGCATGTTGCGTCCGGTCCTGATCACATGAACGATGAGCGCGGCCTGGATGAGCAGCGAGAAAATTAACGGCAACAACGGCAACGAACCCCGGGAGCGCAAGACGCCGACTGGCTTGAGCGCTCTATTGTAGCGAGAAACGGAGTCGGTGTTAGCGCTGGGCCACGCGGATGCGCCGCTGCACGTCGCGGCAGGTCGACCACCCAATATTCGACAGGGAATAGCCTAGGATGCGCTGCGACCGTGCGTCGACGGTGACTTCCATCTCGCAGCCCTGAAAGCCGGAGGGCGCGCCCTCTTTGGGTTTCTGCGGCAGGAACCACACATAGACCAACTTCGTTGAAGTCCTGTCGATCTTGCGCGGCTCGCCGAACGCCTCCTGCAATACGCTCACCGGTTTGCCCACGTTGTCGGCGGCAATGCGCGGCACCGGACGCACGGCGTATCCGGATCCGCTGCAGCCGGCGAAAACTACCGTGCCTAGAACGCAAGCCGCTGCAGTGAAACGCAACATAATTCTCTACCCGGGCAACCTCTTGGACGTTAAGTCTCGCCCGCGGATGCGGCACGGTGCCGTCGCTCACGTCGCAAAATAGGAATCTACAATGCGCGCCTGCCGCTTATGTAAATGCAATCCATGCGTCATGCCGCGCGGCAGGTCTTCAACATGATGCACGGCGATCACCAGAGTCACGCCGCCGCGCATCAGGCTCTCTAGAAAATTCTTCATCGCGGCACGCTGCCGTGCGTCAAGACCGGTAAGCGGCTCGTCCAGCAGCAAGATTTGCGGGTCCGCCGCCAACGCGCGCGCGATCAGAGCGCGGCGCAATTGCCCGTAAGACAGCTCGCGCGGCCGCCGCCGGGCGAGCTTGAGCAGCCGGAAAAATTTGAGCCAGCGCTCGGCTGCCGCAGCATCGTCAGTAGTCGGCGCTTCCCCGAGCCCGATGCTGGAGTGGCGGCCGCTGGCAACCACTTCCAGCAGCGTGACATCCAGGGCATACAGGCTTTGCAGCTCCGGCGAGACGTAACCCACGTGTTTTTTCCAGTCGGCTATCGGCGCGCCCGGGTCCAGTCCGGCGCGTTCAATCTTGCCGCCCGCCGCCGGCGCCAGATCACCGTACAGCAGCTTCAGAAAACTGGATTTTCCGGCGCCATTGGCACCGAACACCGACCAGTGCTCGCCGCGCCTCAGTTGCCAATCAACGCTCAGCAGGACGGAGCGGTATTCAACATACAGATCGACGCCGGTCAGCCGCACCAGCACCGGCTGCGAGCGCGCCGCACGCGGGCTGGAAGCACGGGCGGCGCGTGCCGCGCGCGGCGCAACTTCCGCCGCATGCGCACGCAGTTTGCCGAGGTCCGTCGCCCGCAGCCGCTTGATCTTACGCACCCGCCCGTCGGCCAGCTCGAGCAGCAACCGCGTTCCGGGCGGCACATCTACCGCGCGATGCGCTGTCGCAACCCAGGACTGTCCTTCGGCGGCCACGCTTTGCAGCACCGCGTCGACGCGCCGGCGGTAGTCGGCATCCAAGCCGTTGTAGATTTCATCCAACAAGAGCCAGTCCGGGTTTTGCACCAGAGTCCGCGCCAGGAGGGCGAGCCGCCGCTCTCCATACGACAACGATAGAAATTCGCGCGCGGCCAGCGGCTTGATCCCGCAGTCGCGCAGCGTGGCGTTCACCTGTCGTGCCTCACCCCGCTTGATCGGAGTGAGCAGCAAATCGGTGCGATGCAGCCCGGTGGCGACGACATCGCGAACGCGCAGATTCCAACCGTAGCGCACGTACTTGTCCTGGCGCTCGCCGCCCAAATAGGCCATGCGCGGCTTTGCCTCGAGCAAGTCGAGTGCGCTGCGCCCCGCACGATAGCTGCGCATGGTCGCCGCGGAGCGCGCCGCCGTGGGCCAGATATCGCCGCTCAAGAGTTTGAGCAATTGCGTTTTGCCGGCGCCGTTGGCACCCAGCAAGGCCCAGCGTTCCCCGGGCCGCAAGTCCCAGGTGATGCCGCGCAATACCCACCGGTCGCCGCGCCGCACGCTCGCGGCGCGCAGCGCTACCCCAAGCCGTCTTTTCATGAACGATGGAGGCGCCAGATGCCGTTCTGCTCGCCGGCCCGGCCTTCCTGCGCCAATTTGATCAGGTGCGCCTGCAACGTCAGCCGTGCCCATTGATGCCGGTCGGCGGGAACATCGTCGTAGACGACGGGTATCAGCGCATCGAGGCTGGCCGCGCCCAACCTGTCGAGATGGCGCAAAACCTTGTTCTCACGCGCGAGCCGGTGTGCCCGCAGCGCTTCGAGCACCTGCTTGCCCTGATCCATCAGATCGCCGTGGCCGGGAGCGATTTTCGCAAAATCGTAGGCGAATAGTTTGGCAAGGGAGTTCAAGTACTCGGCCATATTGCCGTCGGGGGGCAGGATGACCGGTGAGACGCCCTCCAGCACATGATCCCCGGTGAACAGCAGCCGCTCGCGCGCCAAAAAATAGCACACGCAGTTCGACGCATGGCCGGGCGTGTGAACGGCGGTCAATTCCAGATCGCCCAGCAACAGCCGCTCGCCGTCGGCCGGCCGCCTCTGCGGCGCGAAGCTTTCGTCCTGCCGTCCATCGCCGGGCGGCGGCAATCCTATAAGGGTTGCCTGCGTGCGGCGCGCCAACTCGGCCGCCAGCGGCGAGTGGTCGCGATGCGTGTGGGTCGCCATCACCCAGCGGATCGGTGCGCTGCCCGCGGCGCAGAGAATGGATTGCAAATGCGCTGCATCGTCGGGCCCCGGGTCGAGGACGGCGATCTCTCGTTCGCCCAGCAAGTAAGTATTGGTTCCCGGGCCCGTCATCATTCCGGCATTGCCGGCCACGATCCGGCGAACTCCTCGCGCCAAGGAGTGACAAGTACCGGGAGCAAGTTGGGATCGGGCGTGCAACCGCATCATCATACCCTGCCAAGGATTAAATTTTTCCCGTGATCCTGGTCTCACTTTGCAACAGTTGCGATGCGCGATAGAGCGGCTACACTGGGGGTATGTCTAAGTCGCCGAATGCCCGACGTATAGGAGGACCGCTCTCCTGGGATCAACTTTCGCGTCCGGACGCCGAGCAGTGCCAGCGATTTCTTGCCGAATCACTTTCTCTGTTGTTGAGCGATGTGCTGCGCGCCATTTTGTCCGACGCCAGCCCGTCGATGGCGGCCGACGAATCGGCTGTCGAGCGCTACCGCAATCTGGCCGATTCGCTGGCGGATGGGGAATCGCGGCGCCGCACGGGTCTGGGCTTGACACGCGCCGGGCTCGCCAAGCGCTGCGTCACCTGGCTGAAATTGTTGCTCACCCCCGCGCCGAATGCCCCGTCCACGGCCGCACTGCGCGAATTTGTCGATGCATTGGGCCTGTTTCCGGCGCTTTTTGACAGCGACCCGTCCGCCCGTTCGCGCCGGGCGCGCCTCACCTGGCTCTTAACCCATGACAGACGCCTGGATGCCAGCACCCGGGAGGCCGCCACGGCGTTGATCGAGGCATGCGAGCATTTAGGGGTTTTGCTGTGGCCGGATGCGGAGACCGCCTAATCTCCAAACCCGTGCTTATGACCATTCTCGGCGTATAATCCCGAGTTGACCTTTCGACGTGAAAACGGGGCCTTGAGTGCAAAAATCTTCGCTTACTGAATCCGACGCCGCCCAGCCCCAGCCCGAAGCTGCGGCGCCTTTGCCTGTCGATAAGTCGCGTTTCAGATTCCAAAAGTTATTGCAGCCCTTCGCTGTCAAACCCAGCGTGGCCACGCCGGTCATTTGGTTCTTGCTCGATTGGCTGGTCTTGGGCGTCGCGATCGCCAGCTTGCTGGTCGTGGAATCCTGGTGGGTGAAGGTTTTTGCCTCGTTGGTCGCGGCGCTGTGGATCGCGCGATTGTTCGTCATCGGCCACGATGCCTGTCACGGCTCTTACACGCCGAACAAGACGCTCAACAAATGGATCGGCCGCATCGCCTTCCTGCCGTCGCTCACTCCTTACAGCTTGTGGGAAATCGGCCATAACCTCGCGCACCACGGCTTCACCAATCTCAAGGGGCGCGACTATGTGTGGACGCCCTACTCGCCGGCCGAATTTGCCAAGTTACCCTGGATCCGGCGCCTGCTGGAGCGCATCTATCGCAGCGGATTCGGTCAGGGCGTTTACTACATGATCGAAATGTGGTGGAAAAAATTATTTTTCCCCGGACGCAAACATGTTTCCACGCGGCGCATCAGCTATACCTGGGACAGCCTGCTGGTGGCGGGCTTCGCGGCCGTGTGGGTCGGCGGGTTGATTGTGTGGGGCGTGTACAGCGGCAGGTCGATTTGGTCGCTGCTGATATTCGGCTTTGTGATTCCCTTCTGCATCTGGAACTGCCTCATGGGATTTGTGATTTATGTGCAGCACACTCATCCACGGGTCGCGTGGTATGAACGGCGCGACCAATGGACGGCCAACGCCGGCTATGCGACCACGACCGTGCACATCAAACTCATTCGCCCGCTCGATGGCTTGATCCATTACATTCTCGAGCACGGCGCGCACCACGTGAACATGGGAATTCCGCTCTACCGTCTCAAGGAAGCCCAGGCAAAACTGGCGGCGACCCTGGATGAAAGGCTGAACTCGGAAGTGTTCACGTGGCGCTACTATTGGAATACGGTGCGCCGCTGCAAGCTGTACGATTTCGCCCAGCATGTATGGATGGATTTCGACGGCCGCATCACCTCCGAACCGCAGGTTCTGGTGCGCTAGAACCGGGCCTTGATGCCGGCAAATGCGCCGATGCTCGGCTGCAGGAATCCGACCGGGTTTTCGTAGTGCCGATCCAATAGATTGGTGATGCGCGCATACACGTTCCAATGACTGTTGAGATCATAGGCGGCGGCCAGATCCAAGGTTGTGTAGCCCGGCGCGTTCAGCCGGGGGACCGAAAAATCGCGATTCCCATCGACCCAAGAGCCGACTGCCAACAGGGTTGCGTTCAATGATAATCGAGTGGTCGCCTGCCATGCGGTATTCAGGCTGCCCTTGTGCTTGGGTCTGCGCAATAACTCCTGGTGCGTGATTTCGTCGGTTGCTTGGGTGTAGGTGTAATCCAACCTGAAGCCGAGCGTTTGCAGAGGCTGATATTCAACGAAGCTCTCGACACCCTCGGTCACCGCCCGGCCCACATTGATGAGGGTGGTAAAATCCGCGCTGTCGCCGATTAAATTGGTGATGTTGTTGTGAAAGTAAGTTGCGCCGAATCGCAGGCTATCGGCGGCCAGCGCCTGCTCGACACCTAAATCCCAGCCCACGCTGCTTTCCGGTTTCAGATTCGGATTGGCGAAGAAACCGAAGTCCGGAAAACTCTGAAACAATTGATTCAAGGTCGGCGCTTTGAATCCCGTGCCAATGCTGCCCTTGAGCTTGGTGCCGGTCTCCTTGATGAGATAAGCCGGTGCAAAGCGATAAGTGACTTTGCCGCCGAATCGATCGTTCTCGTCGTAGCGCACGCTGACGGTGTCGAACAGCCGCTCGTCAAAGCTCGACTGCAGTTCCGCATAGCCCGAGTCGATGGTGGTGCTGGCGGAAATGGGCGCGGTGATGTCGTCGCGTTGATGCTCGGCGCCGAGGATCAATTTCTGGTCCGCCGCCAGTTTGACCGTTCCCTGCCAGTCGAATTTGACGCGCCCGCCGTAGGCGTCGCTGCGCGTCAGTTCCGGCGTGAAATCCGAAGACCTGATGTCGCTGTAGGCGGCTCCGAGGGTCTGGTCCAGTACGCCGTCGAACGCCAGCAGGTGCGCGGTGAGGCGCGCATAGGTCTGCAGCGTGTTGTTGGCGCTCTGCGCCGAATCGGGAAAATCCGCGGGAAAGTTGTCTTCGTTTTCGCCGGTGATACGTAGATGCGTGTCGGTGTAGCGCGCCACCAGGCCCAGATCGAAATTCTCCGTGACATCGAATCCCAGCTTGGTCGAAGCGGTGAAATTATCGTAGTAGTCGTCGATGCGCTGTTCGCCCGGCGCCAACAGGTCGAGGGGCGTGACCGGAGTCTTGCCCGAGTGAAAGTGTTCGACATTCGCCGCATAGTGGAACCGGTCGAGCGAGCCGCTCACGCCGCCCGTTTGATTGAAGGTAGCGAAGGACCCTCCTTCCACGGCGGCGTTGAACTGCGCGGGACCCGAACCGCTCTTGGTGATGATATTGATGACCCCGCCGATGGCGTCCGAACCGTAGAGACCGCTTTGCGGACCGCGCAAAATCTCGACCTTTTGAATATCCTGGGTCAGAAAATGTCCGAAATCGAACGCACCGCCTGAATTGCTCGGGTCGCCGACATCGATTCCATCGACCAGCACCTTGGTGTGGTTGGAATTGGTGCCGCGCATGAACAACGAGGTTTGGCCGCCAGGACCGCCGGTTTGCACCACATTCAACCCCGGCACTTGCTTGAGCAGATCGGGCAAGGTCTGCAACTGGCGCGCCGCAATGTCCTCGGCCGTCACGACCGTGATGCTGCTGGCAACCTCCTGTTCCGGCGTCGCAATGCGGGTGGCGGTGACAACAATGGTATCCGGCTGATCAGAAAGATCTGCATTCGCCAAACCGGCGAAACCCGACAAGGCAACAATCAATGTCAGCGAGCGAAATATGCGCACAAAGTTCTCCTGGTATGGGCCAAGAGCCGGCACGCGAAAGCATGGAATTGAAATTTATCAACAGAACGCTCCCGCGACGACGACTCCAACACTGTCGTCGCGACGGTTTCCCCCGCAGTTATCAGCGCACCCCGGCCGGTAACAGGACGACGGCGCGAGGCGGGTTTCCTGGCTCCCGGGTCGTTGCTGGCGTCCTCCTTCCCAAAGCCTTAGGCCTCAGTGGAATCGCGGACGTTCGCTATCCGGTCACAGTTGCGGGGGCAGCCGCGGTTTTATACCGCGTTCCAATTTAAGTCCCTTGCGGGAACCTTGCGCGTGCCGGAATGATACTCGAATCCCTCGCTATCTGAAAATCTGTTCCTTGCGGTTCGCTTCGACCAATACCTTACCGCTCAAATTCACCCCGTCGAAAGCACTGACATCGATCAGCGCTTCCAGGGGCATGTTCAGATTCGACTGCTGCCTCAGCTCGTCGAGTTTTTGCGCGCTGGTGACCGCTTCCGCCGTCTGACTCACTCCTTCATCCCGAGTACCCGAAATCACAACTATGGTGTTGCCGCCGGGGCCGCGAAATTTGGTAAAGATTCCATAGTCATGGTAGGGCCTCTGCTTGCCGGTAGGCTGCGGCGGATCCATGATCTGAGTGCCCACATCGCTCACATAGGAATGCTTCGTGGTCTTGTCGATGATTTCGTCGTAGGACTCGCCTACTTCGAAACGCGAGCCGGTGAACGCCAGATCCTGAAACATGCCCATGCCGCTCAAGTAGCCGATGTACACGATATCGGCCGATTTCAGGCTCGCCGCCTCCAGGTCCGACATCTTGCTCACGGAAATGCGGCGATTTTCAGGCGCCAACACCACCATGACATCGCGCAGCGCCGAGGCGGCGGAAATGGGCAGATAGCGTATCCCCACATCCAGATACCGGTCCGCCAGTTGCGGATGCTCCGACACAAAGCTCTCCAGATCGCTTTTCGAATTGACGGAGTATTCCCGCACCAGGCGCTTCACCCCCATCGAATCGTCGAGTTCTCCTATCAGGTAATAATCGCCGATGATGATCATGATGGGCCGGTCATCCTTGAGGATGGCGGACCAAACGGGATTGGCGCGGACTCGCTGCAAATCGGTATGCGGCACCGCAAACCATGCGAAGCCCAAAGCCGCGAGCACCACGGCGCCCAACGCCCCATAAATAAGTGCGCGCCGGTTCCTCATAGGGCCTTGCGGTTCCGGGCCTGAGGTCGAAGCGGCCGCCGCCATCGTTTGCGCAGGCGCCCTTTCAGCCATCCTTAATCGGTATTCGCCGCGCGGAAGACGCACCGTCCCCGCTCCGGGGGCGCCGCCCCCGGCGGCACCGCCCCCGGCATAGAAGTCATCCAGCGCCTTGCGCAGCTTGTGAACATAGACGCGGACCAGCGCATCCTGTGCGACATCGAAGTCCGCATTCTTACCAAAGACATCGATGGCAATCGCGATTTCCTTGGGCGATTGCCCTTCGAGCGATGTGGACACCAGATAATCGAACAGCCGCCGCAGCCGCGCTTCCCCGAGCACACCGCTCGATTGAATACGCGCCGCCTCCTGCCGTAGGGCGGCAGGCTCGTCCAAAGCTTCCAACCCGGAACTTGTCATGAGAGCGACCTGAACCTTGCTCTGGGGACCGCGATTAACGTCGGGTAACGTTAACCAGAACAGTAATTTACATGAAATCTACGGTGGGCTCGGGGCTCTTCGCGTAGTCTCGAATCAAAGAGGGAGTTCGAGAATGACCATCAACCGCACCGCGTGCATTCTGGGTGCCTGGGTTTTCTGTTGCGGCGCGCCAGTGGCGGCGGATACCCACAAGCCCTCCGCTCCCCAATCAGCGGCGCTTCCCCTGAGTCTTCTCGACCTCATGCGAGCCGCTATCGAAGTCCCTGCCGAGGGTCTGTGGGCCACGGAAGGTGCCGAGAAGGTCACCGATGAAGACTGGCTGTTGGCAGACCAGGATGCCGTGCAGCTGATCGGGGCAACCGCGCTGATGGCCAAGGGCGGAACCGCCGGCAAGAACGATCGCAAATGGGCCGCGAATGCCGACTGGCAGGCCTGGATCAAGGACATGATCGAAACCGCGGTCGCCCTGCGCGCGGCGGCCAAACTCAAGGACACGGCGAAACTGGCGGCCTCCGGCGATCATCTACAAGAAATCTGCGCCGCCTGCCACGCGAAATATCGGCCCGCTGAACCCTCCGACGGGGTCGCGCGCTATCCCTTTTATCCGAAGCGAGAGTTCGTCAAATAATGCAAATCTGTTTTGTTCCGCGGGAGCGGGCGCGGCACGCCTTCGCCTGCTGCCTCCTGTTGTCCATCGCCGCCCCGCTCGCCGCGGCCGACCAGGCTCTCGAACAGGTCACGGTCACCGCAAAGCGGCTCGAGGAAGAACTGCCGCAGGAACTGGCCAAGTACGGCACGCGCGTGGAGGTCATTACCGCCGAACAAATCAAGAACGGCGGCTTTGCCGATATCTCGCAGGCGCTCGAGACGCTGGCGCCCGGACTGTTCATCAGTCCGAAGAACGGCCCGTTCGACTACGTGCATGCCTCCTTTCAGGGCTCGAGCACCGGCGATATTTTGTGGCTGGTGGACGGCGTGCGCATCAACAACCGTCTCTACAACGGCACTACGCCGCTCGACACGTTGCCGGCCTCGATCGTGGATCGGATTGAAATCATCGAAGGCGGCCAGGCGTTGTTCTACGGAACGCAGGCCGTCGCCGGCGCGGTCAACATCGTCACGAAAGCCTTCTCTGATACGCCTGACGGTGCGCTGTCGGTGGCGGTGGACACCATCAACGACCATCATTTTGACGGCTATGCTCGCGACAGCATCGGCAAAAGCCAATTTGTCGTCTATGGATCCGCCGACAAATCGATCGGCTTTCAGCCTTTTCGCGATCAGGATTACCAGCCGAGCACGACCGATCGCAGACGCGCCTTCGAAGTGCTGACCATCGGCGGCAAGTATGCGTACAACTTCACCGACCGGATCCGCTTGAGCCTCTCTGAACAACACACCGACGGCAGATTGGACTTCGCGGTGCCCCAGCAGGTCAACACGGCCTTCAACGACCGCGACGAGGATCTGGCCACCGCCAAGCTCGACATGGAACTGAGCGATCAAGTGCAGTTTTTCCTGAAGACCTATTATCACAACTGGCACTCGCACTACACCGAATTCGACAACACCATACCGCCCGGCGACACCTTGCTGGTGGTCGAAAACGACGGCCCATGGGGCTACCGCGACTACGGCGCCAATCTGTTGGCGAAATTGAAATTCGGGCGCCTGTTCGAATATTTTGTGGGCTACGATCTGCAGAAATACAGCGGCAGCGATGCGGTGCTGGTCATTGCGCAGCACACCGAAAACACCCAGGCGGTGTTTGCGCAAATTCGCACCAGCAGCGATTTATTTTCGAATCTCAAGCTCGCAGCCGGCGTCCGTTACAGCGATCCGAGCGTCGGCCAGTCGGACACCGTTTGGAACTTGAGCGGCCAGTACGACATCACCCCCGCAGTGTTCGTCCGGGGACAGGTGGGCACGGCGTTTCGCCTGCCGAGCGCCGAGGAGCTGTTCGCGAATGATCCGCAAGATGAACGCGGCAATCCGAATCTCAAACCGGAAACCAGCAACAACGCCAATTTGTCGCTCGGCGTGCGCTTCGATTTGGGCGCCACCCGCAACAAGCTGGAATTGATCGGTTTCTTCCGCGACGTCAAGAATCTGATCGATTTCACCAGTTTCGACGATGCCACCGGCCAGGCGGTGTTCGGCAATGTGCCGGGCACGGTGAGCGTGCGCGGCGGCGAGCTGTCGCTGGAGACCTCCGCGTTCGATTCGCTGTCGGGGACCTTCAACTACACCTACAACAATTCCATCGATCCCGGCACCCAGGTTCAGGTTGCCAATATTCCGAAGGATTTGCTGAAGCTCGGCCTTGACTATCATCCGGCCGACCAGCCGTGGGGAGCGACCCTGTCGGTCAATCATTTCGGCAGAACCTACGCGACCGGCCTGTGGGACGGGACCGAGGCCTACGGCAACGAGACCATCATCGATTTGTCAGGGCGCGCATTTCTCGATCCGAGGCGCCGGCAACGCATCGATCTGTCGGTACAAAACCTGTTTGACCGCAAGTACGCGACCGGATTGGGAACGGCGACGCGCGATGTCGACGGCAGCAACTACACCTACTGGAATCTTGGCGTGCCGCGCAACTTGAGGATTTCCTACAGCTACGCGTTTCGTTAAGCGCAGCGCGCGAGCTCGCGCGCATGATGCCGCAGATGGTCGGCCATGAAGGTCTGGATGAAGTAGTAGCCGTGATCGTAGCCCGGCTGCATGCGCAAGGTCAGCTGCTGGCCGGACAACGCGGCGGCCGCCGCGAATTTCTCCGGCATGAGTTCCGCGGCGAGGTACTGATCCGCGGTTCCTTGATCGATGAGGATGGGGCCGGGATACGCCTGCCGCGCCACCAATTCCGTGGCGTCGTACGCGCGCCAGGTCTCGATGTCGGGCCCCAGATAATTGCCGAATGCCTTCTTGCCCCACGGAGACTGCATGGGTGCGGCGATCGGCGAAAACGCGGAGACCGAGCGGTACAGGTTGGGCTTGCGCAGCGCCAATGTCAGCGCGCCATGGCCGCCCATGGAATGGCCGAAAATACCGGCGGCGCCCGCCCGCGCCGGCAGATGCGCCGCCACCATCTGCGGCAATTCTTCCGTGACGTAACTGTACATGCGGTAGTTCTGCGACCACGGCGCCCGGGTCGCGTCCAGATAGAAGCCGGCCGAATAGCCAAAATCCCAATGATCTGCATCTCCGGGTATGCGCGGTTCCCGCGGGCTCGTGTCCGGAGAGACCAGCATGATCCCCAGTTCGGCGGCGCTCTTTTGCGCGTGGGATTTGATGCAAAATGTCTCTTCGCTGCAGGTAAGGCCTGACAAAAAATACAGCACCGGCACCGCGCTGGTGCTTGCCTGCGGCGGCAGGTAGGCGGAAAACTTCATGGGACCGCGCACCTCGCGCGATTCGTGCCGGTAGAAGCGCTGCACGCCGCCGTAGCAGGCATGTTCCGAAAGCAGCGTCAGGGAACTCACGAGAACTGCACGACGCTGCGGATCGATTCGCCGGAGTGCATCAGGTCGAAGGCGCGGTTGATCTCGTTCAGGGGCATCTTGTGCGTGATGAGATCGTCGATGTTGATCTTGCCGTCCATGTACCAGTCGACGATCTTCGGCACGTCGGTGCGGCCGCGAGCACCGCCGAACGCGGTGCCCTTCCAAACGCGTCCCGTGACCAGTTGGAACGGACGGGTGGAAATCTCCTTGCCGGCGCCCGCGACGCCGATGATGACGGACACCCCCCAGCCCCGATGGCAGCACTCCAGCGCCTGGCGCATCAGATCCACGCTGCCGACGCATTCGAAGCTGTAGTCGGCGCCGCCGTCCGTGAGCGCGACCAGGTGCGCGACCAGATCGCCGCCGACCTCCTGCGGATTCACGAAGTGCGTCATGCCGAACTTTTCCGCGAGCGCCTTGCGGCCGGGATTCAAGTCGACGCCGATGATCTTGTTGGCGCCGACCATGCGCGCCCCCTGCACCACGTTCAGGCCGATGCCGCCCAAACCGAACACCACCACATTGGCGCCGGCTTCAACCTTCGCGGTGTTGATCACTGCGCCGATCCCGGTGGTCACGCCGCAGCCGATGTAGCACACCTTGTCGAAGGGCGCATCTTCGCGGATCTTCGCCACCGCGATTTCCGGCAATACCGTGAAATTCGCAAAGGTCGAGCAGCCCATGTAGTGATGCACCAGATCCTTGCCGATGGAAAACCGGCTGGTGCCGTCCGGCATCAAGCCCTTGCCCTGGGTGGCGCGAATCGCAGTGCAGAGATTGGTCTTGCGCGAGGTGCATGACTTGCATTGCCGGCACTCGGGCGTGTACAGCGGAATCACATGGTCCCCCTTGCGAACCGAGGTCACACCGGGCCCGACATCCACCACGATTCCGGCGCCTTCATGGCCCAAAATGGCGGGAAATAAACCCTCGGGATCCGCTCCGGAGCGGGTAAACTCATCCGTGTGACACACCCCGCTGGCTTTGATTTCCACCAAGACTTCGCCGGCGCGCGGGCCGTCCAAATCCACGGTGATGATTTCGAGAGGCTTGCGGGCGGCGGTTGCCACGGCGGCTTTGGTTTTCATTTACGGATATCCTGTCTTTCTTTCGGGTTCAAGAACGCTACGGTAGATCAACCGGCGCCCCGTTGGAAGCTGTCATGAATATCGAATTTACGCCGCACGAGGCGCGGGTCATCGGTTGCCTCATTGAGAAGGAAATCACCACTCCCGATCAGTACCCACTGTCGTTGAATGCCCTCAGCAATGCCTGCAACCAGAAGACCAACCGCGAGCCGGTGCTCGATTTGAGCGAGGCTGAAGTTCAACGGTCGGTCGATTCGCTGATGAAAAAATACCTGGTCAGCGACAAATCCGCCGGCTACGGCGGGCGGGTCACGAAGTACAAACAGCGCTTCTGCAACACCGAATTCGGTTCATTGAAATTTTCGAAGCAGGAACTCGGCATCATTTGCGTGATGCTGCTGCGCGGCCCGCAGACGCCGGGGGAACTGCGCTCGCGCACCAATCGATTGTGCGAATTCGCCGATGCCGAGGAGGTCGAAGCGACCTTGCGAAACCTGATGTCGCGCGAGGATGGTCCCTTCATCGCACGCCTGGCGCGGGCGCCCGGGGCTCGCGAGTCGCGTTACGCGCATTTATTCTCGGGAGCATTGGACTCGGCACCGGAACCCGAGGCCGCCGCCGAAAGCGCCGCCGCGCCGGGTGCGGCAACGTTGAGCCAGCGCGTCAGCGCGCTCGAGGAGCTGGTCGAGCAGCTGCGCGCCCAGATCGATGCGCTAAGCCCTCCGCGATAAGCCGTTTTGCGCGCGTCTCAGTTGGCGGCCGTGGTTTTCGCGATGCCCTCGCGCTCCTGCAGCCACTTGTCGAAGGCATCGATGTCCGCCGGGCGCATGCCGTTTGCCGACGCGCGGTGGCTTTGCAGCCATGCCTGCATGATCAGCATCATCTGATCCGCCTGCGGGCGCGCGTGGAAGAACAGGTCCATATAGGCAGCCTTGGCCTCGTCCAAGTGATCGACCCCCATGTAGGCCTCGCCGCGATGCTGTATGGCCTCCGGCAAATCCGGCTTGAGCGCGAGCGCGTGATTGTAATCATCGATGGCTTCGCGATAGGCACCGAAGTGCAGATGGATGAAGCCAATCTGATTCCAGGGGTCATACATGTCGTTCTTGTTGCGCAAAACCTCGGTGAACTGCTCCAGCGCTCTGCCGTAGGTGTCATCGAGTTTTGCGTTGGCCTTGGCTTTCTTGTCAGGATCCGTGGTCTTGGCGATCGTGTCTTCCAGCTCGTGCGCCTTCGCCATGCTCTTCAGCGCCGCGGCATAGGCCTTCGCCGCGGCCTTGTCCGGCTTGACCTCGGCCGGCGCGGACGGTATTTCCGGCGGCTGCTGTGTCCGGCCGCCGCTTCCCGTGATCGGGGGGACGCCGGCGGGATAGCCTTGGGCGCCCGCGGGCACAGCGGGCCATCCTGCAATCATCAATACGAGACAACAAATTAGAATGCCGCGCATTTCGCCCCCTGACGGTCTTTGAACCAAGTTATGCAATACTCTCGAGCATGAACCGCAATTTTAGATTTTTAATCCCCTGCGCGCTGATCATTCTATCGCACCCGGTGCTGGCCGCTAAACCCTTGAGCATGCCCGAGGTCCTGGCCGCCTCCAGCGCGTCGGACTGGCGTCCGCTCGATCCCAATAACACCTTGTACGTGGATTTTCCGACCGGCCGCGTGGTCATCGAGTTGGCGCCGGCATTCGCGCCGCTGCACGTCGCCAACATCAAAACCTTGACCCGGGCCGGGTATTTCAACGGTCTGGCCGTGATCCGCGAGCAAGACAATTATGTTGCACAATGGGGCGATCCGGACAACCGCCATCCGCTGCCTCCCGGAATTGGCAAGGTCGCACCGGAATTCGACTCGGCGCTGCCGCCGAACCTGCATTTTACCCGCTTGCCGGACGGCGACGTCTATGCACCCGAGGTCGGTTTCTCAGACGGTCTGCCCGTGGCCCGCTCAGCGGCGCTGCACAAAGTCTGGCTGGCGCATTGCTACGGCATGGTGGGCGTGGGCCGCGATTTGGACGCGGAGAGCGGCAGCGGCGCCGAAATGTACGTGGTGATCGGCCATGCGCCGCGGCACTTGGACCGCAACGTGGCGTTGGTGGGGCGGGTCGTCAAGGGCGTGGAGCTGCTCTCCAGCCTGCCGCGCGGCAGCGCCGAGATGGGCTTTTACACCAAGACGGAGAAGCCGCTGCCGATCAAGTCGATTCGCATCGCTGCGGATGTGCCGGCGGCGGAGCGCACCAATCTCGAAGTAATCCGCACCGACACGCCGACGTTTGCCGCGCTGATCGAATCGCGCCGCAACCGTCCGGAGGATTTCTTCAAGACGCCGGCCGGCCGCATCGACTTGTGCAATGTGCCGATTCCGGTGCGCGAGCGCGCCACGCCTTAAGAATTCCGGCTAACTGTTGCGCGACGCGGCTTCGATGCCGATACGCAAGGTTGTGGTCGCGATACGCACTTCGATCAGGAATGCCGTCAAGGCGGCGGCGAACGCCAGCATGGACAAAATGAACATGATGGCGATGAATGCGCCCAGTTCCCGTTGCGCAAAGGCATTTACAAACAGCATCACCACCACCAGGGCGATGAACAGCGCGGAGAGCGTGATGAGGGTGATCGCCGCGTTGATATAGCGCGCGCGGCGTGCAAGCACGGGGAGCGCGGCATGCAGGTCGCGGCCATCCGCCCGGTAGTCGGGCCGGCACAACTCATTCTCCATCGCGCGGGCGCGATCGACGATGCGCGCCAGCCGGCTGGTCAGGACATTGAGCGTCACCCCGATCGCGGAGATCAAGAATATCGGCGTGAGGGCCACCTGGATGAGGTGTGCCACGTCGGTCGAGTGCAGAAAGATCGAGCTCACCGCCTCACCATTTCACCACGCCGAAGTACCAGGTGCCCAGGATAACGAATCCAAAAGCGATTCGATACCACGCGAACACCTTGAAATCATGGCCGCTCACATAGCGCAGCAATGCCCGCACGGCAATCATCGCGCTGATGAACGAGGCAATCGAGCCGACGCCGATCACGGCCAGATCGTCCATGTTCAGCAAATGGCGCGCCTTGTAGAGTTCCAGCACGGTCGCGCCGAAGATCGTGGGAATGGCGAGGAAAAATGAGAACTCGGTGGCGGCCGGACGCGACAGTCCGCGCAGCAGCCCGCCCATGATGGTCGCGCCCGAGCGCGAGGTGCCCGGAATCATGGACAAAGTCTGGGCAACGCCGATCCACAGCGCATCCGGCGGCTTGATGGCATCGACATTCTCGACCCGCGCCGCGCGTTTGCGGCTCTCGATAAACAGGATCAGGATGCCGCCGACGATGAACGCCGTCGCGACGGGCACGGGTGCGAACAAATATTTCTTGATGGTGCCGATGAAGATGACGCCGATGATGGCCGCCGGCAGAAACGCCAGAATCAGGTTCAACGTGAACAGTTGCGATTTGCGCTCGCGCGGCAGCGTCGCAACCACGGTCCACAGCCGCCGCCGGTACAGCCAGCAAATCGCCAAAATCGCGGCAAACTGGATGACGATCTCAAAGACCTCGCCCTTCTCATCATTCCAATTCAGCAGGCTGCCGACCACGATCAGGTGACCGGTGCTGGAGACGGGCAGAAACTCGGTCAACCCCTCGACCACGCCCAATATCAGGGCCTTGATTGCGACTATGAGATCCATGCACCCGCGCCTCTATTGCCCTCAAAAAAAAACGCCCCGGCCGCCGTGAAGCGGTCGGGGCGTTATACCAATTATATTACTTGGTTGCCGCAGGAGCCGCAGCGGAAGACTTCTTGTGCTTCTTGCTGGTGCTGTGCTTGTGGGACTTGCTCGTGGACGCGGGTGCGGTGCTATCGGCAGCCGCAGGCGTGCCGGCCTTCGGGGCGTCGGCAGCCATCGAGGCGGCGGCCAAGCCAAAGGTTAACAATGCAGTGGTAATCAGGGTCGCAGACTTCTTCATGAGATCTCCAAACGATGGTGTGGGCTTAAGCGCTGCGAAGAATACGCCGGGAATCAGGCGTTTCAGCCGAGATGAAGATCATTTCACAATGCCGCCGTCCCGCGATGCCTGGGTCTTGCGGACATGCCACACCAGGTAGCCGACCACCGCCACATTCGTAAGCAGTATCAAACCCTTACCGATGGTCGGCCGGTAGAAAATCTCCCACGCCTCGAGCGGTATCAGCGAGGCGGTGATGATGGTGGTCAACCATTCGGCCCAGCGCTTCTCCATCCACAAGCCCACCCCCTCGACGGCAAACACCGCGGCATAGGCCAGGGTCACGATGCGCAGCGCATGAATTCGCGACACGCTCAACCCGCTGAACCATTCCATCAACTGGCCGACGATGCGGTGCTCCAGGCCATAGGGTCGCGCCTGCGCCCAGGAGAGCAGCTTCGCCGCCAGGGAAGCATCGCGCAGGCGCAACTCCCCGTAGGCAACCGCGAGCAACAGCATCACCTTCACGAGCTTGTAAAGAGCGATCGTGCGCAGTACACCAAAGCGCGCCTTGGGCGCTTTCTCGAGAGGGGTTGTCATGGGGTCTTTAAGAACCTTACGCCTGACCCGCCGGCGGTTGAAAATCCAGCGTGGCGTCGAGCAGCGCGGGTATGTCGAAAACCGCGCGCTCGTTGTCGAGAACCAGCGGCGCAACCCCGGCTGCCGCCACTAACGCGGCCGGAACTTGGATGCGGTCGCGCTCTCGCGTGACGGTCCAGGTCTCCAGGCGCTTGTCTTGGAAGGCAAGGTTGAGAGCACCCCAGCGCAGTAAAGCCGCGCGCGCCAGTGGCGTATCGCCGCCCCAGTGCCGCCGCGCGAGCGCGAGGGCAGTACCTGCGGCAATTTCGCCGTGCGGCAAGCTCATCAAATCCTGGATGTACTTCACCATTTCGTCCGGGGGGACGTGCAGCGTCAAATAGGGCGCCATATCGGTCATGGGTGTATTTTAAGTCGGATTCTCCAGACTGAACATGGCATTCTCGTCATCATAGGCAAATGCCTCGGCGTACCGTCCCCAACTTACCACCGCCCGCAGACTCTGTTCTGCGGCATCCTCGTCCATAAAGTCCTCCAACTCGTCGATGAAGCGGCTCTTGCGCGCAGAATGTGACGCCCGTTCGTCCAAGACACGGCGAATGTGGGCCGCCAACGGAACATAGGTCAGCAGGTGACGCGTGAATATGCGTTTGCGCTCATCGAGCGCGGCGTGCGCAAACGCCATGCCGTCCTCGGCGAGCTTCAAATCGCCGCCTTCCAGTTCTGCGAAGCGCAGCATCTGCAGGGTTTCTGCAACGGGGAAGAGCTCGTCGATCTCCATGGTGAGATCCGAGGCAATCTCCGGCAGGTCCGCCTTGCCGTTGAAGGGTGCGGCCGCCACCGCCTCCATCAGGCCGGCCAGAAGGTTGGAAGACACATGCGGCAAAACGCTGCCGATCCCCAAGCCCGGGAAATTCTCCTTGCGTCCGGGCGCGCCGCTTGCGGGCCGCGCCGTCATTTCGACGTAAATGCGTTCCACCAACTCACGAAAACTCGGATCGAGACGGTTGCGCGGTTGCGGCAGAGTCACCTTGATTTCGCTCAAGATGCGCCCCGGATTGCTGCCGAAAACCAGCACCCGGTCGCACATCAGCACCGCCTCTTCAATGTTGTGCGTGACCAGGATGACGCCCTTGATGGGCATGCGTCCCTCCGCCCACAAATCCAGAAAATCGGTGCGAAGAGTTTCCGCCGTCAGCACATCCAGAGCAGAGAAGGGCTCGTCCATCAGCAAGATGTTCGGATGCACCACCAGCGCCCTGGCGAAACCCACCCGCTGGCGCATGCCGCCCGACAATTCGCGCGGGTAGGCCGACTCGAAACCGTCCAGGCCGATGAGGTCGATGGCGGCCAATGAGCGCTTGCGGATTTCAGCCCGCGACATGCGTTGCGCTTCCAGTCCCAGGGCCACATTTTCAAACACCGTGAGCCAGGGAAACAGGGCAAAGCTCTGAAAAACCATGGCAATGCCGGGCGCAGGGCCGGAAATCGGTTTGCCCAGGTACTGCAAATCGCCCGCGCTCGGCTCCGACAGCCCTGCGATCAAGCGCAGCAAGGTCGATTTACCCGAGCCGGACCTGCCCAACAGGCCCACGATTTGCCCCTCGCGCAGCTCGAGATTCATTCCCTGCAGCACCAACAATTCCGCGCCGTCCGGTTTCGGAAAGGCCTTGCGAACATCGGTGCATTGCAGCAGCGGAGAGCTATTCATGCTGGAACCCCAAGCTTATGTCATTCGATACTTGCGTTCGGCGTAGTAGTACAGCGGGCGCCAAAAAAGCCGATTGATGACCACGACGAACAAGCTCATGGTGCCTATCCCCAGCACAATTCGATGAAAATCTCCCGCGGTGGTCGCCTCGGCAATGTAGCTGCCGAGGCCCCGGGCCTGCACATGAGTATCCCCCCAAGTGGCCAGTTCGGCCACGATCGCGGCGTTCCACGATCCGCCCGAGGCAGTAATCGCGCCGGTCACATAAAAGGGCAGAATCGCGGGCAATGCCACCTTGCGCCACCACAGCCAACCCGTGACGCGAAAGTTCGCCGCCACATAGCGCATTTCCGCCGGTATCGATGAGGCGCCGGCAATCACGTTGAACAGGATGTACCACTGCGTTCCCAGGATCATGAGCGGACTCAAGTAGATATCGGGATTCAGTTCCCATTTGACAATCCCGAACACCGCAATGGGAAACAAAAGGTTCGCGGGAAATGCCGCCATGAATTGCGCAACCGGCTGCACGATTTGCGCCGCGCGCGGCCGCATTCCCACCCATACTCCGATCGGCACCCAGATCAGGCTCGCCAGCGCGATGAGTATGAACACGCGCAGCATGGTGAGCGTCGCCAAGCCGCACACCTGCAACGCTTCGCGCAGCGGAGTGTTTTGAATGAGCACCACCACGATATGCCAGAGCCCCAGCACGACCGCGGCAACGATCAGCAATACCCACAGCCAATCGAGCGAGCGTTTCGGTTTGCCGGACTGGCGCACAATCGGCCGGTCTTTGCGCTTTACCGCGCGGCTGGTGAACATGACGGCCGCGTGAAAGGCCAGCGTTGCTGCCTGGATGATGCGGGAGCGGCGCATCATGGTGAGCGCCCACGAATCGGGCACCTTCGCACCCGGTTCCTGCTCGACGCGGAAGCGGTCCACCCAGGCGACCAAGGGCCGGAAAATCAACTGATCGTATAGAAGGATCACGATCAACATGGTCGCGATCGCCCAGCCGATGGCGGTGAGGTTTTTCTGTTCTATGGCAAGCGCTATGTACGAGCCGACGCCCGGCAGCGCCACCGTGGTATGTCCCACGCTGATCGATTCGGAAGCCACCACGAAGAACCAGCCGCCGGACATCGACATCATCATGTTCCAGATCAGCGCCGGCATGCCGAACGGCACCTCGAGCTGCCAGAAGCGCATCCACGGTGAGAGACGAAACGATTCCGCCGCCTCCGCGAGTTCGACCGGCACCGTGCGCAAGGATTGGTAGAAGCTGAACGCCATATTCCAGGCCTGGCTGGTAAATATGGCGAAGATCGCCGCAAACTCGGCGCCCAGGACCCGTCCCGGTGCCAGCGACATGAAAAACACGACCGTAACGGAAATGAAGCCCAAAATAGGGACCGACTGGAGGATGTCGAGGATGGGCACCAACAGCCTGCCGGCACGCTCGCTTTTCGCCGCCCACGTGGCATAGGTCAGCGTGAATACGAGCGACAGGACCAGCGCGGCAAACATGCGAAAGGTCGTGCGCGCCGCATATTCAGGCAAATGCGTGGGGCTCAAGGACATCGGCGTCAACTCGAGCGCGGTCAGCGGCGCAAACAGTCCGCGCGAGGTCTCGCCCAAGAACACGATCAGCCCGATCACCACGATAAAGGCCAGCACATCCCAGCGCGTTGCAAGGTCGCGCAGGAAAACAAAGGGCTCGAAGCGTTTCATCCGCCCATTCTCTCAGGACAGACTGCGAACTAGCTAGTAGGGTACGAAGGTTCACGTGCGGATTGATTGCACGAATCATGAGTTCAAGCATGGCAAAAAGTTTGACGGCGGACAGGCCGATGGTCCCGGTGGTGCAGACGCGCTTCAATCTGCTCGGCGCGTTGAGTTTCTCGCATTTCCTCAACGACATGATGCAGTCGTTGATTGTCGCGATCTACCCGCTGCTCAAGGGCGAGTTTCACTTGAGCTTCGTGCAGATCGGCACCATCACGCTGACCTATCAGGCCTGCGCCTCGCTGCTGCAGCCCATGATCGGGGTCTACACGGACCGGCATCCCAAGCCCTATTCGCTCAGCGGCGGAATGTGCTTCACGCTGATCGGCATGGTGACGCTGGCCTTCGCGCCGAACTACGCCACCGTGCTCGCGGCGGCAGCCCTGATCGGCGCGGGCTCCGCAATCTTCCATCCGGAATCCTCGCGCATCGCGCGCCTGGCTTCGGGCGGACGCCACGGCCTTGCGCAATCCATTTTCCAGGTCGGCGGCAATGCCGGCTCCGCCATGGGCCCCTTGCTGGCCGCGTGGATCATCATTCCCCAGGGTCAATCCAGTCTTGCGTGGTTTGCGATCGCCGCGGTGGTCGCGATCGCGGTGCTGGCGCGCGTGGGAGCATGGTACAAGCGCCAACACATCGATCGCCCCAAGGTGCATCACCCGGCACGTGGCGGCGGCCCGGTTTCGCCGGCGCGCGTGCGCTGGTCGATCGCGGTGTTGGTGCTGCTGATCTTCTCGAAATATTTTTACGTGGCCAGCATCACCAGCTACTTCAGCTTCTATCTGATCGAGAAGTTTCACGTCTCGGTGCGTACCGCGCAGATCCACCTGTTTTTCTTTCTGCTCGCCATGGCCTTGGGCACGCTTTTCGGCGGCCCCTTGGGCGACCGCATCGGACGTAAACGCGTCATCTGGGTCTCGATCCTGGGGATTGCGCCCTTCACTCTCATCCTGCCGTACGTCGACTTGCTATGGGTGGGAATCCTGACGTTCATCATCGGATTGATCCTGTCGTCGGCCTTTTCCGCCATCGTTGTCTTCGCGCAGGAATTGATGCCCGGCAATGTCGGCGCCGTGTCCGGATTGTTCTTCGGCTTTGCCTTCGGCATCGGCGGCATCGGTGCCGCGGTGCTCGGGGCTCTTGCGGACCACCATGGCATCGAGTTTGTCTACCGGGTGTGCGCCTATTTGCCGCTGCTCGGCATGGTGGCCGCATTCCTGCCCAACATTGAACGCAGCAAGCATTGACACAGCAGCTCCTGCTAAGTCTTAGTCAATATGGCCTGGCGGTAGTGGCGCTCAACGTCCTGCTGAACCAGATCGGCCTGCCGGTGCCGGTCATTCCGACGCTGATTCTCGCCGGCACCTTTGCCGCGAACGGTCAACTCTCGCTGACGGAGGTTTTCCTGGCCGCGGTCGCCGCATGCCTGCTTGCCGATAGCGGCTGGTATTGGGTCGGCCAGAAGTTCGGCATCCGCGTGCTCAAGACCCTGTGCCGGATTTCCCTCGAACCCGATTCCTGTGTGAGTCAAACACAAAGCCAATTCGACCGCTGGGGGGTGAACTCGCTGGTCATCGCGAAATTCGTACCGGGACTGTCGACCATTGCGCCGCCCATGGCCGGCGCCATGCGCATCGGTTGGTCGCGATTCATCGCCCTGAGCACCCTTGCCGCCATGCTGTGGGTGGGCGCAGGTCTGCTCGCGGGCATGTTGTTCAAGACTCAGATCGAGCGGCTGTTGATTCGTCTTGATCGGTTCGGCAGCATGGCGGTCACCGGCGCCCTCGTTCTCTTGGCGATTTATCTTGGCTTCAAGTGGTGGGAGCGCAGGCGCTTCTACAAGATGCTGCGCATGGCACGCATCAGCGTCGCGGAACTCAATGCACTGATCGAGAGCGGCGCGCAGCCTTTGATCATCGACGTCCGTTCCGAAACCGCCCGCGCGCTGGAACCCCGCTGGATTCCGGGCGCCCTCCATATCCCCTTGAGCGAGGTGGAAAGGCATGTTCCGGAGCTGCCGAAAGATCGCGACATCATTCTGTACTGCACCTGCCCGAGCGAAGCCTCGGCGGCGCGCGTCGCCAGGACTTTGATGAATCACGGCCTCAAACGCGTACGGCCGTTGTATGGCGGCCTCGATGCCTGGCTGGCCGCAGGACACTCCGTAACGCAGGCCCCTTAGGACGCCAACGTCCGTAGGGCGGCCTCTTTAGCCCCTTTACCAACCAGCGCAAGGGTCTTCAGGCCTGCGATGCGACCTAGGTCGCGTCAGGGAGCTGCGGGCACATTGCATAATGCCGGCCATGCGCTGCCAGGTGCCAAGGAGGTTTTGCAGGGCGCTTCGCGCCTCGCTGCCCGCTTTCTGCATTTTTTGTGCGCTGGCTCACACCGCGCGCAGCGATTGGACGTTGGCCACCTCCGCGGCGCTGCGCCACGATGACAACGTGAGCAATGCGCGGGATGCCGACCAGATCGCCGACTCGAGCGCCGCAGCATCCGTCTCCCTGCTGCAGCTGATGGCCGTCGGCACGGGTTTCAGCGTGGCGGGTGGCGCGGCCGTGTCCGGTGAAATCTACGATCATCTCTCCGGCTTGAACAACGCATCGCTCGAGGGCGTGCTCTCGCTGAGGAAGAAATGGGGGCTGGGGGCCTTGGCACCCTGGGTCCGCGCGGGTGTCTCGGTAGGCCGGATCGACTACGACGACAATTATCGGAACGCGACGATTTATCGTGGCTCGCTGGAGGCCGGCAAGCGGATCGACGAACGCTGGAATTTTTGGGCGAAATACGCTTTCGAAAGCCGCCGCGCAACCCCCGCGGAAGCGGAACTCTACGGCGTGTCGAGCGACGCATTCAGCCAAGACAGCCGGAGCTTCCATGCTGGGCTTCAATACTCTTTGAGCCCGCGAGTGACCTTGAGCTTGGGCGGCCTGGTGCGCCATGGCGATGTCGTCTCGACCACTCAGGCAAACGCCTACATCTTTGCGAATTCCAAAGCCGTCGCACCGGATCCCACTTTTGGACCCGGGGCTTACGCGTATAGACTCAACGGCACGACCATCGGCGCCAAGCTGGCCGTGGAATATTCCCTTTCCGCGCACAGTTTGCTTGGCTGCGGATTTCAGCGCTTGCAGACGCGCGCTGAAGGAGGCCACGACTATGCCGACTCGATGCCGGAACTGACCTGGAACTATCGGTTTTAAATGCTTAAGCAATTCATCGCGGCTGGAATCATGTCTGCGTGCGCCGCCGCTCCTGCGGCGGAGCTGCACGTCAGCGTCAAGGATCACAAGGGCAAAAGTGTCGCGGATGCCGTGGTGCTGGCGGTCCCGGTCGATCCGCGCAACGCGCAGCACGCCCATCCGCCGCCCGACGCCGTGGACCAGGTCGACAAGCAATTCGTGCCTTACGTGAAGCCCGTCTATGTCGGATCCACCGTGCGTTTTCCGAACAGCGACAAGATCCGGCACCAGGTCTATTCTTTTTCTGCCGCCAAAAAATTCGAGCTGCCGCTGTACGCCGGCAGCGACGCCCCGCCGGTGATATTCGATAAAGCCGGCGTCGTGGTGCTCGGCTGCAACATTCACGACTGGATGATCGGCTACATTTACGTGTCGGAGACGCCCTTCTACGCCAAGACCGGGCCGCTCGGTACGGCATCGATCGGCGAGATGCCGCCGGGCGAATACACCGTGAGAATCTGGCATCCGAACATGGACCGCGCCGAAGATGCGACCAGCCGGCACGTCGTCGTTGCGGCCGACGCTGCTGCGAATGCCGAGTGGCAAATCGGTCTCAAGCCGAGTATCCGCGTGCCGCGGGTATCGGGCGCGACGGCCCCCTCATACCCTTGAATGGAACCGAGCGTGCCGGGCTGAAAGCGGCATCCTTAGAAAAAGGCCTGAATCCCCGTCTGCGCCCTACCCAGGATCAGCGCATGAATATCATGCGTGCCTTCATAGGTGTTCACGACTTCCAGATTCACCACATGCCGGATCACGCCGTACTCGTCTGAGATCCCATTGCCGCCCAACATATCGCGCGCCGTGCGCGCAATATCCAAGGCTTTGCCGCAGGAATTTCGCTTCATGATGGAGGTGATCTCCACCGAGGCGGTTCCGTCGTCCTTCATGCGCCCGAGACGCAGACACCCCTGCAAACCCAAGGTGATTTCCACCTGCATGTCCACGAGCTTTTTCTGGATGAGCTGATTCGCGGCCAGCGGCCGGCCGAATTGTTTGCGGTCGAGCACATATTGCCGTGCGGTATGCCAACAGCTTTCCGCGGCTCCCAGTGCGCCCCAGGCGATGCCATAGCGCGCGGAATCGAGACAGGTGAACGGACCTTTCAGGCCCTGCACGCCGGGAAGGAGATTTTCTTCCGGGACGAATACCTCGTCCAGCAAAATCTGCCCGGTGATCGAGGCGCGCAGGCCGACTTTGCCGTGCAGGATCGGAGTCGTAAGTCCTTTCCAGCCTTTTTCGAGGATGAAGCCGCGAATTATGTCATCGTCGGTTTTGGCCCAGACCACGAACACGTCGGCAATGGGACTGTTGGTGATCCAGGTCTTGGCGCCGGACATCTTGTAGCCGCCCGCAACCTTGCGTGCGCGCGTAACCATGCTGGCGGGATCCGAGCCGTGATCCGGCTCGGTCAGGCCGAAGCAGCCTATCGAATCTCCGCGCGCCATCGGCGGCAAGTACTTCTGCCTCTGCGCTTCGGTACCGAATTGAAATATCGGCAGCATGACCAGCGAGGACTGCACACTCATCATCGAACGGAAGCCCGAATCGATCCGCTCAACCTCGCGCGCGATGAGGCCGTAGCTCACGTAATTGAGTCCGCCCCCGCCGTAGGTTTCGGAAATGGTGGGGCCGAGAAGGCCGACTTCGCCCATCTCTTTGAATATGGCCGGGTCCGTATGCTCGCGGCGGAACGCATCCAGCACGCGCGGCGCCAGCCGGCCTTGCGCGTAATTGTGCGCGGCCTCCCGAATCATTTTCTCCTCGTCCGTCAATTGTGCGTCGAGCAGAAGCGGATCGTCCCAATGAAAATGTTCGCGTGCCATGCCCGTTACGTATCCCCGTCTTTTCGTCCCTGCGAAGGATCGCACACTCTGTCCGCAGGAGCACGGCTTAACGCCACCCGCTTGACAATGGCGGTGTCGGCGTGCGCCTACAGAGCCAAGCTCTCAGATGTCAAGAGCACCCCGAGATTGGCCTACATTGCCGGAGGCAGCGCTGCTTTTACTGTGTAACAGTCGATCAACCAAGTCAGGAGTTGCAGTAATGTCCAACGAGAATCAAGATACCGACAAGTCCAGGAGTCCACCGGGCAAAAATCAAGGCGGTCAGCAGGATCAAAGCAACAAGCCAGGTCAGGGCGGGCAGCAAAACCAGGGACAGCGCGAAAGCGGCGGACAGCAGTCCGGCGGCGATAAGTCCAACATGAACCGCAAAGACACCTAAAAAGCAAAGACTCTAAAAAACAAGAATTTTTCGAGCGGGTTGGTGCTGGATCAACCCGCTTTATTTCGGGGCAGAATGGAATCTAAAAGAATAAACCACCGGGGTGGCCCGGTAAGATGGCTGGTGGCGGGCGCCATAGGAGCACTGCTCTATTTCGGGCATGTCGCCTTCATTCCCGTCGCGCTGGCGCTGCTCATCTCGCTGGTCCTGTCAGGCCCGGTGGAAGCGCTGCATGCCCGAGGCGTACCGCGCATCTTGAGCGCCACGCTCATCCTGGCCGCCATCCTCGGAATGATGGTCGCCCTGATGAATTTCATGTCGGAGCCGGCGCAGAAGTGGTTCGCGGCCGCGCCGCATACCGTCAGGCTGATCGAACGGAAAATACGCCCCTTCGAACTGATTATGAGCCGCATCGGCGAGCTGCGAAATTCTGCCGGCAATATCGGTTCCGGTCCGCAACCTGCGCAAACCTCTTCTGCCCCGCCGCCTGCGGCGGCGCCGCAAGCGAGTGCACCCGCGATGCTCTTCGACGGGGCGCGCACCGTAGTTTTGTCGAGCGTCACCATCCTCATCCTCACGTTGTTTTTGCTTTCCGGCGGACCGCCCATGCTCGCCCGGATGACCGCCGCCTTCGCGAGCGACTTGAAGGCGGCCCATATTCTCGAGGTGATCGAGAAAGTGCGCAGCGAAGTCGGCCGATTTTATGTGACGACGGCGCTCATCAACGTGGGCCTCGGTATCGCCACGTCGCTGGCCATGCTGGCGTGCGGAATGCCGAACCCTTTCCTGTGGGGAATCATGGCTGCGGTCCTCAATTTCATTCCCTACGCGGGCCCCACGATGACCCTGATTGTTCTGACGGTTGTCGCCATCATTTCATTCGATGGATTGGGCCACGCAGCCGCCGTCGCGGCCTGCTATTTGGCGCTCGCCACCGTGGAAGGACAATTCGTTCAGCCGCTTCTGGTGGGCCGACGCCTGCAGTTGAATCCGATGCTGGTATTCCTGGCATTGTGGTTCGGCGGTTTTTTTTGGGGAATCGCCGGCATCATCCTCGCCACTCCCATGCTCGCCGCGCTCAAGGTGGCTGCCACCCACTCGGCCGGAGGTCAGCCGCTGCTGCAGTTTTTGAGTCCCCACAAAGACGATGATCGCGCCGCCAAGGATGCGATCGTCGAGCCGGACGTCTCGTTGGCCGTGGCGCTGCGCCAGCGCGGGCCGTTGCCGCCACCCGCCTGAGGGACTTCCGCAGCGCGGTATCATAGAATGATGCCGTGAGCGCACTCGTTCCCGACTGCGATGGATATATGAGCGGCTTCGGCAACGAGTTCGCAACGGAAGCGTTGCCGGGCGCCCTGCCGCTGGGCCGCAACTCCCCGCAACGCTGCGCCTTCGGCTTGTACGCCGAGCAATTCTCAGGCACCGCCTTCACGGCGCCCAGGTGGGCGAATCGCCGTTCTTGGTTGTATCGCATTCGTCCCGCCCTCACCCATCAGCCCTTTGAACGGTTCGCACATCGGCTGCTCGATGAGCCGCCGACCGCTGAGTCGGCATCGCCCAATCAGTTGCGATGGGAGCCCTTGGCGATGCCCGGCGCCCCGGCCGACTTTATCGAGGGACTGGTTCCGATGGCCGGCACTGGAGCGCCGGATGCGCATGCCGGCTGCGGCATCTATTTGTTTGCGGCCAATCGCTCGATGCAGCGCCGATTTTTTTATAACGCGGATGGTGAACTGCTCATCGTCCCGCAGCAGGGCAGGCTGCTGCTGGACACCGAGTTGGGACGTATTCAGCTCGATCCCCAGGAAATCGCCGTCATCCCGCGCGGCCTGCGCTTTCGAGTCGAACTGCCGGGCGGCGCGGCGCGCGGCTATATTTGCGAGAATTTCGGCGCCCCGTTCAAGCTGCCGGACCTGGGGCCGATCGGTTCGAACGGCCTGGCCAATGCCCGCGATTTCCTCACCCCGTGTTCCCGCTACGAGGATGTCGAGGAGCCGTGCGAACTCATCGGCAAATTCGCCGGCCGTCTCTGGGCCGCAAAAATGGATCATTCCCCCTTGGATGTGGTCGCCTGGCATGGGAATAACGCACCGTACAAGTACGATCTGCGGCGATTCAACGCAATGGGCTCGATTTCCTACGATCACCCCGATCCCTCGATTTTTCTCGTGCTGCACTCGCCCAGCGACACCGCGGGCACGAGCAATATCGATTTTGTGGTGTTTCCGCCCCGCTGGTTGGCAATGGAACAAACGTTCCGCCCTCCCTGGTTCCATCGCAACGTCGCGAATGAATTCATGGGCCTGATCTGCGGTGTGTACGACGCAAAGAGCAGCGGTTTCGTGCCGGGCGGATCGTCATTGCATAACTGCATGAGCGGACACGGGCCCGACGCCGCCACCTTCGACAAGGCGAGCGCCGCCGACACGTCGCTGCCCGTGCAGATCAAGGACACGATGGCATTCATGTTCGAATCCCGAAGCATTTTGCAACCGACGCGCAGCGCGTTACAGGGCACGCCCGCGCTGCAAGGCGACTACATGAGCCACTGGTTGGGACTCAAGAAGCGCTTCGATCCGGCCAAACCGTGACCGCATTCCCATTGGACACGACCCACGATGCCAAGGCGCGCAGTTGGCTGCCTGCCGCCAATCTTAAGGGCTGCGCATTTCCGATCCAAAATCTTCCCTTTGGAATATTCCGGCGGGCGCGTTCCACGGAACCGTTTCGCGGCGGCGTGGCGATCGGCGATCAGATCATCGATCTGCGCTCGCTCGCGGCTGGGCCAGTGTTCTCGGGCGATGCTGCCGAGGGTGTTCGCTTGGGGGCCGAGAACTCGCTCAATTCACTGATGCAGAGCGGGCCGCGGGTCTTGAGCGCGCTGCGCCGCTCACTCTTCGAGGCCATGGCGCAAGGTTCGGCGCACGAATCCGCTGTACAGAAGTGTCTGGTGGCGCAAGGCGAGGCGGAGTATTCCCTGCCGGCGCTGATCGGGGATTTCACCGACTTTTACATCTCCATTCATCACGCAACCGCCATCGGCCGACTATTTCGGCCCGACAATCCGCTGCTGCCCAACTACAAGTGGATTCCCATCGGCTATCACGGCCGCAGTTCCTCGATCGGCGTTTCGGGCCAGAATTTCGCGCGCCCCGCCGGGCAGAAGTCGGCCGGCAGCGGCGCCCCGACGGTGGGTCCCAGCGCCCGCCTGGACTACGAACTCGAGCTCGGCATTTTCATCGGCGCCGGCAATTCCCTGGGATCTCCAATCCCTCTGGGCGAGGCCGAGAATCACATCTTTGGCCTCTGTCTGCTCAACGATTGGTCCGCCCGAGACTTGCAGGGCTGGGAATACCAGCCCCTCGGCCCCTTTCTCTCGAAGAATTTCGCAACCACGATCTCACCCTGGATTGTGACACTCGAGGCGCTGGCGCCATTCCGCGTGCCGTTCACGCGGCCGGAGTCCGATCCTGAGCCCCTGCCCTATTTGGATTCTCCCGGCAATCGCGAAGCGGGCGGCATCGACATTCGGCTCGAGGCGCTGATCCAGACCGCCAAGATGCGGCAGCGCGGCGAGCCGCCGCAGCGATTGTCTGAAACCAGTTTTCGGCACGCCTACTGGACAGCCGCGCAACTGGTCGCGCATCACACCGTCAATGGCTGCAATCTGCGTCCCGGGGACTTGCTGGGCAGCGGCACCCAATCCGGTCCCACGGCGGTCGAGGCCGGCTCTCTGGTGGAACTGAGCAAGGGGGGCACCCAAGCCTTGCGCATCGGCCAGGATGAGCAGCGCACTTTCTTGGAAGACGGCGATACGGTGATTTTTCGCGGCTGGTGCGAGCGTCCGGGGGCGGTCAGTATCGGTTTTGGTGAGCTAACCGGGCGGGTCTTGCCGGCACGCGGCGCCTAGGGGCCCTGAAGCCTGATGCCGGCCCGGGCGGCTGACATTTTTATCAGCCTTGTTCCTACAGTCCTGAAAATTCAGGAATCATAAAATTGCCCCAGTTCAATTTTGGTGAAGTGCCATGACTATCGTGATCGCCGTGCTGATGATTGTCGGGGTGGGCCTGGTATTGGCATGGGGCCTGATCAGCATTCTGCAAAACCTCTCGTCCCGAGATCCACATGATCAACCGGCTTTCCGCGACCCGGGTCCGATTTTTCATGATCACAGCGCGGAACAGTTGGGCGCTAGATCTCAATTTGCCTGGCAATCTCGATCACATTCGAAGGCTCCAGATTGAATCGATCGACGATCTTGACCGAATTGCGATAGAGAAAAGCGAACAACACCAGGCGCCAGCCCCGCAGGCTGGCGCTCTTTTGTTTGGCGACCACCAAATCGCGCGTACCGACAAAAAGCGCCTTGTCGAAGTCCACGCCGCTCGGCAGGCCATGAGTCTTCAGAAGCGCCTGGCGCAGGTCCGGGATTTCAAGGAACCCGAAGCGCGCCACCAGATGCCACAAGCCCTCGCCCACGCTATCCACCACCGTGCAGGTGGGGCCGGCGATTCGCGGAGTGTTTTCGAATACCACGCTCAATGCGATGGCATTGCGCGGCAGAACGCCGACAAAGTGAGCATGATCCATGATGACTCGCGAGACCTTCTGGGCACTGCGGGTCAGGAACACCGTCGTGCCTTCCACGCGGGGGATCGCACCGCTGCGCAGATCCGCCAGGAATTTATCGGCGGTCTGCGGCGCCTGTACCAGAGTTTTGCGTATCGCTTCGATCCCCGAGCGCCAGGTCACCATGACCAAGAACAGGATGGCCGCAAATGTCAGCGGCAGCCATCCGCCTTCGGCGATCTTTAAAAGATTCGCCGCGAAAAAACTCGCATCGACCACGATGAAAATACCGGCAACGCCCATCGCCGCGGCCCGCGGCCATTTCCACAAATCGCGCATGGCGCGATACAAGAGGAAAGTCGTGAGCAGCATGGTGGTCGACACCGCCGTACCATAAGCGCCGGCAAGCCGATCGGACGCGCCGAAAGCGATCGTGGTCGCAATGGTCGCCGTCATCAGCAGCCAATTGACCGCCGGAATATAAATTTGCCCGTATATTCGATCCGATGTTTGCCGGATTGCCACCCCGGGCAGCCAGCCCAACTGCATCGCCTGCCGGGTCATGGAAAATGACCCGGTGATGATCGCCTGGCTGGCAATAATGGTCGCCATGGTCGCAAGCGCGACCAGCGGATAAACGGACCAAGCCGGCGCGATTAGAAAGAACGGGTTGCCCGAGACGCTGCCCTTGTCCAGCAGAAACGCAGTCTGTCCGGCGTAGCTTAAGAGCAGCGACGGCAATACCACGCCGTACCAAGAGCGTCGGATCGGCCCTTTGCCGAAATGCCCCATGTCGGCATACAGCGCCTCGCCGCCGGTGATGCACAGGAACACGCCTCCCAACACCAAAAATCCCGAGCGTCCCTCGGCCATCATGAAGCGCAGCGCGTAGCGGGGATCCACCGCCGCAATGACTTGCGGATGCTGCAAAATGGAAGCGACGCCCAGCGCGGCAATCACCAAAAACCAGAGCAGCATCACCGGACCGAATGCGCGGCCGATTTTTTCCGTGCCGAAGCGCTGCGCCGAGAACAGCACCAGCAGAACGAGCACCGCCATCGGCATGACGAAAGGCCTTAAGGCCTCGGTGACCACATTGACGCCTTCGAGCGCGCTCAGTACCGAGATCGCCGGCGTGATGACGCCGTCGCCGTAAATCAACGCAGCGCCGAGCAGCCCCATGCCCGTCAACAGGCGCAGTCCCGGCGTAAATCCGTTGGCGCCGATCAAGGACATCAAGGCGAGGATGCCGCCTTCGCCGCGATTGTCCGCGCGCAGCACGAACAGGCAGTACTTGATCGAGATCGTCACGATCAATGTCCAGAAAACCAGCGACAACACGCCGAGCGCCGATTGGTGGGTGAAGTGCCCCCCCATCGCCTGCACAACCGTTTGCAGCGTGTAGAGCGGGCTGGTGCCGAGATCCCCGAACACGACGCCGAGCGCGCCGAAGGCCGCCCAGGACTTCGCCGCGGGGTGCGATCCCATGCTTAAGCGACGCTGCAGCCGTTAGCGTGCACGCCGATTCAAACTGTAGCGTCTAGCATTCGCCGCGCCGAGCGCCAGCAGGCTCAACAGCCCGCCAAGCCCCATAGCGCCGCCGCCGCCGCCCGAACTCGGCGGCTGGGTTGCCGGTGCACTGGTCACGCTCAAGGTTACCGATGTGGGCGGCGAGTTGCCGGCCGCGTTGGCGCACATGATGGTATACGTGTCTGAACCGACCGCCGTCGGATTGAGCGTCTGACTGCCCGTGCTGGCCAAGGGGCCACTCCAACTTCCTGAGGCGGTACATCCGAGGCTGGTATTCGCCGATGACCAAGTGATCGTCGTTGAAGTGCCTGTCACGATGGAGCTGGCAGCCAGACTCAGCGTCGGCGCCGCCGGAACCACTGCCGGAATCATGGTAGCGGCCACATTGGCCTGGACAAACCCGTAGCCGGCGGCAAAGTTGAAGGTATTCGCCGTCGGCGCCGCTCCGATGGGTGCCGCACTCTGCCGCAGCACCGTGTAAATTTCTGCGGGCGTCAACGCGGGATCCGCCTGCAGCAGCAGTGCGGCAATGCTGGCGACATGCGGCGCGGCCGCCGAGGTGCCGAAGAAGTTGGGATAGTTCGCGTTGTTGGCGCAGGCGGCAACGCCGCTGTTGTCGTCAAATCCCGTCCCGGCGATGGTAAAGCCCAGGAAGGTATCATTGCCGCCGTCGGGGCCGACAAAATCCGGTTTTTGGCGGATTTCCGCAGCCTGCGGCTTCCCGGTCGCGTCGAACAAAATCGGATCGCCCCCCGCGGAGGAAAAATTCTCGATCACGGGAGTCGCAGCACCGCAAGAAATCGTGTTCGGGAAGAACACCGCTCCGACTGCCGCCGCGCCCACGGCGCTTGGATGACCCTGCAAGGTGCCGCTGTTGGTGGCGAAGCTGGTAATCTGGCTTCCGAGACCGTCATCCTCAACGACAACCTTGATGCGCCCCGGCGTGGTGCCGCTCAACAAACCTACTTGAATGTTTAACGTTTCCTTCTGACTGTTTCCCGCCGCATTGGCCGGATTGTCAATAATCATGACCTGCACCGGATCTTTCCCCAAAGCACTGGCGCCGCTGCAGGCACTGGGCGTGAGATTTCCATTGGCGATGATGTCATTGCCGGTAGCACCGGTGATGCATACGTCAATTCGACTGGTCGAGCCGCCGCTTTGCGGAGCGCCGGTCACATAGGGTTGGTCCCACTCGACCACGATGGCGACGAATTCGCCGGGAATCATCGACGGGATGGTTACCGGCAGTGAGGTCGACACTGCGCCGCCGACTTGCTGATTGAAGTTCAGCAGGTGTTCGCCCGAATTCGGAGGCGACGACGACAACGCCGCAAAATTCGGCGCAGTGTTGTCGTACGCCAGCGTACCGTTGTTGCCGGCCGATGAGAAATACGCAACGCCGCTTGCGACCACGGCGTTGATGGCCTGCGCTACCAGGCCATCCTGGAAGAACGGCTCGTTGAAGTAGCCCACATCGTCCACAATGATCTTCGCGCCTGCGCCGCCGCTGGCGACCGGCGCGGCCAGCTTGCCGATCCCGCTCGCAAAATCAGCCTCGCTGTTTTCGGCGGTGTAAAAGCCCAGGCCCGCGCCCGGTGCGACGTCATGGATGATTTGCATCATGGCGCGGCCTTCATCGCCAAACGGCAATTGCAGCGGCGCGCCGTAGTTCATACAGGTGGCGTCCTCGATGACGTTGACCGAGGCCGGTAAATCGCCGGTCTGCGTGTCGCCGGCGGCGGTCGTGTTGAATCCGTTGTTGGCATACCCGGTCGGGCCGGCCGCCGGCACGCCGTTGTCGGCGTAAACCGGGTAGCAGTCATAGCTGTCGGAAATGACTCCCACGGTAATGCCCGCGCCGGTAAGTGCGTTGTCGGAGCGGACCAGATCGCTGTTCTGCGCGTAGTCGCCCTGCGATGTGATTGCCCCCGTGCGCGCCCTCGACATCGCTGCACGAATGGCGTGAACTTCGCCCAGTGCGGTCGCGGCATCCAACTGATTCACGGGGAGCCATCCGCCGACATCGTTTGAGTACTGCGCTGCATGCTGCAGGCCCAGGCCAACCAAGGCCGCTTTCAATTGCTGCGGATCGCCTTTGGTGACGGCATCGATCGACACCAGGGGCGTCGAGCTACTGGCGGCTTGTATGAATTTCGCGGCCGGATTCAACGCATGCAGGTCCTCGATCTCGTGTCCTGCCCGAAGGCTGGCGGCATGGCGCGATATCTCGGCCAAAGAGGCGTCGAACTTCGAGGCGGCGGCGCTTGCGCGCTGCTCGAGACTGCGGCTGCCGGCGATATGCAACAGGGACTTGCCCGGCGCATTCGGCCGTAGGTGCATGGGTTGCGCAGGCCCCACGGCGGATACGGACGCCACAGCCGTCAACCCGCCGAGTGCGGCGATTGCTAAGAAACGTAAAGACATCCGTGGTCTCCCTGGTTGCCACGATTATTTGACGACGTGTAGGACAAGCCCGTCGGTGAAAAGTTTGGTCACAATGGTAACAGCAGATCGCTGCCGCGGTTGGATCGTCGTGGGGTTCGCGACGCCCGACTGGTGAAAAGACCCCATTTTAGCCGTCCAGCGACGTGGCCGCGGGTGCCGCGTGCAGCTCCGCGCGGTCCAATTCATCCTCGAGCAGGTGATAGGCGTCGTCCTGGATGCGGCTGCTGCGGCGCCACTCCGCCAAGAGATGGCGCTGGGCTGCGATTGCCCGCCTGCGCACGCCATCGTATTCCGTATCCGGCTTCACTCGATCGATGCTGCCCGCGCGGGCAGCGGTATATTCGGCGCGCAACGCAGCCGCGCCCTCGCCGGGAACCTGCGCCAATTCCTGCAGTGCTGCATCCAGCATTGCGTTGCGCGTGCGGCTCACGTCCTCGTCCAGGGAGGAGTCCGGTACGATGCGCAGCAAGGCGATCAGCGGACGCATCGTGAACCCCTGCAGTATGAGGGTCCCCAGCACCACAGTGAAGGCGCTCAGCACGATGACATCGCGGCTGGGAAAATCCGCCGGCAGCGCCAGCGCGGTCGCCAGCGTGACCAGACCGCGCATTCCGCACCAGGACACCAAGACACCGATCGAGGCGGTGGGCACTTTCGAATGCAGCACCCGTTCCTCGAAAAAGCGCCGATAGGAACGCAGCACGAAGCCGTAGGCCATGACGTACGCAAAACGCACGCCGATCACGGTCGCGAGCACGATGCCGGCAAAGCTCAAGGCATGCCACAGCGCGTCGCTCTGCAGTTGATTCACGATGGCGCGCGCCTGCAGACCCATCAATAAGAACGCCAGTACATTGAGAATAAAAACCACCGTCGCCCAAACCGCATAGGAGTTGACGCGATCGCGCGCGCTGGTGCGCGACGGCATGTGGCGCGCAATCACCGCTGCGAGCGCCACCACGGCCACGATCGGCGAAAGCTGCAGCCGCTGCGCCAGAATCCAGGTTCCGTAGGTGATCAAGAATTGCACGATGATCAAGGACAGCGTGCCGGCAAGTTTGGAAAAAAGACGCATGCCCAACTGCGCCGACAAAATCCCCAACACCGCGCCGCCCGGCACGGCGATCAAAAGACGCGGCGCCAAGGACTGCCAAGCGCTGCCCGGCGCAACCGCGGCGGTTACCGCCAATCCGAACACCAGCAAGGCAACGGCATCGTTCAACAGACTCTCGCCCTGCAGGACCGCAAGCGTCCGGCGCGGCAGACTGAATTCGCGCAGCACCGCGGAGGCCGCCGCCGCATCGGGGGGAGCCACAATGGCGCCCAAGGCGATCGCCGCGGCCAGCGGTATGCCGGCCAGTGCCGCCGCGGCCCACGCCACGGCGGCCGTGGTCAGCAATACCAGCACCACCGCGAGGGATACCAAGGGCACCCAGATGCGCAGCAATTCGCGCGGCGGCATGTCGAACGCCGTATCGAGCACCGCCGGGGCCACGAATAAAGCAAGGGCCAGCTGCGGTTGAATCCCCATGTGCGGTGCGAACGGCAGGAGCGCCACGCAGCCGCCCGCCAAGGCCAGCAACGACGGGTAGGGCATGCGCAAGCGCCGTGCGATTTGCAGGAACACCACGGCGATGGCCAGCAATAACAAGGTAACTTCAAATAACTGCATGGCTGCGAAGATTGTACGAGGACGCGTTATATTTCCACAGCCGCGAAGGCTAAACCCGGAGTTATAGACCATGACACGACAATCGATGCTGTTAAGGTGTGCGGTTCTATGGGTTGTGGCGGCCGGGCCTGCTTCGGGCGCTGACGCAAGTGCCGGCAAGTCGGTATTCCGGGAGCGCTGCGCCGTCTGCCATACCGCGGAATCAGGGGACAACGGCGGCGCCCAGGGGCCGTCCTTGATCGGCGTGCTCGGCCGTGCGGCGGCCACCGCCCCGCAGTTTTCCTACACCTCCGCCCTGAGCAATGCCAGGCTCACCTGGGATGCGGCGACGCTCGAGCGCTTTCTTGCCGCGCCGAGCAGCGTCGTGCCCGGCACTTCGATGGTGGTTGCCGTTCCACTCGAAACCGACCGCGACAATCTCATCGCCTATTTTCAGAGCGTCTCAAGCCAAACAGCGGCGCCCGAAGCGTCCATCGTCGTGCCGGCCGTCAGCGTAACGTCGGCCAATTGGCGGCGGGACGCGCCGGGTAGAATGTATAAGATCAGCGCCGCCTCCCTGCCCGCGCCGTTCGCCACAGCCTCGTCGCGCAACAGCTCATCGGTGGTTGCAAAACCGGCGAATGCAACGCTTTCGGTACCGCCGGGATTTCATGTTGATGTTTTCACGGCGGCTCTGACCGGTCCGCGCAAGATGCTGGTTGCACCCAACGGCGATATTCTGGTCACGGAAATGCGCGCAGGACGGGTCACCGTGCTGCACCCCTCGTCCGACGGCCGCAAGTCCGGCGGCTCCGATGTGTATTTGCAGGGCTTGAAACTGCCCTTCGGCCTGGCGTTTTATCCCAATGCGCGCAATCCACGCTGGTTGTATGTGGCCGAAACGAACCGCGTCACGCGCTATGCCTACCAGGCCGGCGACCTTAAGCCGCGCGGCGCGGCCCAAGTCGTTGTGCCGGTATTGCCGAGCGGAGTCGGCCATTCCACCCGGGATATTGCCTTTTCACCGGACGGCAAGCGCCTGTTCGTCTCCGTAGGCTCAGGATCGAATGTTGCCGAAACCATGGCGAAAAAGTCCCCCGCGGCTATCAAGACCTGGGACACGGCACAGGGACTCGGCGCCGCGTGGGACTTGGAAGCCAACCGGGCGGCGGTTCTGGAATTTGATGCGGCCGCACCGGCGGAGTCTACGATCTATGCCAGCGGCATTCGCAATTGCGTCAGCCTCACCGTGCAGCCGGCCAATGGGGCGCTTTGGTGCACCACCAATGAGCGGGACGCGCTGGGCGATGATTTGGTACCGGATTATTCGACCCGGGTGGCACGCGGCAGTTTTTTCGGCTGGCCGTGGTACTACATCGGATCGAACGAGGATCCGCGCCTGAAAGGCGACCGTCCGGATTTGGCCGGCAAGGTGGCGGTGCCCGATGTCTTGTACCAATCGCACTCGGCCGCGCTCAGCATGACTTTTTATACGGCGAGCGGCGGAAAATCCGCGTTTCCCGCCGCATTCGTCGGCGATGCCATCGTGGGCTTCCATGGCTCCTGGAACCGCAGTCTGCGCACCGGATACAAACTGGTTCGAGTTCATTTGAAAAACGGCGAACCCACCGGAGATTACGAAGACTTTCTCACCGGTTTCGTCGTCGATGACGCGCATGTCTGGGGCCGACCTGTGGCAACCGTAGAACTGCAGGACGGTTCGTTGTTGATGAGCGAGGATGGCAACAATGTGATCTTTCGCATCTGGTACTCGCCGTGAAGGTCCTTCGCAGCGGCCGTTTGGTGGTCGCCGGTTAATATCGGTGAGAGGTAAGATGGGCGCCCTCGGATCTTTTAGCGACTTGAATAAGCAACATCAGTTCTTCGACAAAAAGAGATCACTACAATGAAGCCAGTACTTTTTTCGCTCATCGCCCTGGTGGCGCTGTCGCTGACTGCGGCCGCCGACGAACCCAAAACCGCGGCCCAACCGGTGCGCAACATCATGGAGCGCCATGATCAATCGGGCGTGCCCGGCAAAGAAATCGTGATCGGCACGGCGACCCTGCCGCCGGGCTCAGCCATCGGCTATCACACGCATCCCGGCGATGAGGCCGGCTATGTGCTGAAGGGAAATCTGATTCTAAAAACTCAAGGGCAACCCGATCGGGCGCTGAAGCCGGGAGACAGCTTCTTCAACCCGCGCGGCGCCGTTCACAGCCTGGTCGTGGCGCCGGGATCGGATGGCGGCATGGCCGTGTCGTCCTGGATTGTCGACAAGAACGTGCCGATGGCAACGCCGGTGGCCGCAGCAAAATAGGCGGCGGCTAGAGGAAGTCCGCGTCGTCGTACAACAGCTCGAGCTCATCCACTTTCAAGGCGGCGCAATGGGCGCCGACGAGAATATGGCGGGCGACCAGCAAACTGACCTGCGCCAGGTCGCGCGCCGCGGCGCGGGCTTTCTCTTTGTCGGCAATTTGATCCAATAAATCGCAGCCGCGAGCAAGGCCGGCGGCCACGGTCGCCGCGAGCTGCGCCAATTGGTGTTCGTTGTACTGCATAACTTGTTTGCTTGCTTGTTCTTCTTGGCGCAAAGCATAAGTCGCCGGACACCGCGGCGCGCTAACATAAAGCAATCACCCTTCCCGCTCGTCGCCCCGGGGCGGCTCTTTGGCGTAGTCCAAGTGCAGATAGTCAGGATTGAAAAACGACACCTCTTTGAGGGCCGGAAGATCTTGAATCGTCAAGGTGCCGCCTTCCAAGGTGATGAGTTTCTGGCGCCGCAATTCCTGCAGCGTTCGATTGACGTGCACCGGGGATAACCCCATTGTTTCGGCCAATTCGACCTGGGTCAGGGGCAGGGTGCATGAATTGCCCTCGTTCATACCTACGGCCCGGAAGCGATAAAGCAGTTCGCAAAATAAATGTGCAATGCGCTCGAGTGCATTGCGCTGCCCCACATTGACGATCCATTCGCGCGCGATCGCTTCCTCCACCAGCGTGGACCACCACAACGCGCGCGTCAGCGTGGGATAGTTGTGGGTCATTTTGAGAACATTCTCGGGAGAAATCGTCGCCACCTTTGATTCAACCACTGCGCCGATGGAGTGATCCATGCGCTTCAGGATGAACACCCGCAGGTCGCACAAATCGCCCGGCACAAAAAAGGCGACGATCTGCCGGCGGCCGTCTTCCAATACCTTGTAGCGGCAGGCAAACCCTTCCAGCAATAATTTGACGCCGCCGGTACGGTCGCCCTGCGAGATGACATCCTCGCCGGCGGCAAAGACGCGAGCGTCGAGCGTGCTCTCATTGACTACCGCCGATTCCTCGTCGGAGAGCTGGGTAAAGTTCGCAAGTTTGCGCAACAGCGGATTATTCATTCTTCAGCAACGCCTCGCGCGCCGGCAATTCTATGGTGCAAAGCATCCCCTCCCGCAACAACAACATTTCACCCTCCCCGTGCAATTCCGCGGCAATCATGCGCTTGATCACTTGCGAACCGAATCCCGGGTTATGCCGTCTTTTTCGCGGGATACGGACCCCATTCTCCGCCCATTCAAAGTGCAGCCGCGAACCCGCCGGATCGGTAAACCACCATATTACGCGCAACTCGGTTTTCGATTGCGACAACGCACCGAACTTGACCGCATTGGTGGCGAGTTCATGAATTGCCAGGCTCATGAGTTCGGCCGACTTGGCGTTCAACCGGACCGTAGGTCCGTCGACGGTCGCCGCGCGCTGCGCGCCCAGAGTCAGCAGTTCGTCGAGTACTAGAGACTGAAGATCCATTCCGCCGGACGTTGCGGCCAATCCGGCGCGGCCGATCGCGCCGATTCTGCCGGCAAGGTGCCGGGCCGAGTCGCGCGCATCGCCTCCGGAGACACCCGTGTGAACTGCAATCGCCCGGAAAACCGCGAGAATTCTCCGCAAGCGGTGTCTCAATTCCGCGCTGTCTGCAGGCTCCGGGGCGCTCATGGATGCGCTCTCCCAAAAGTTGGGGTGCAAATTCGTGCTCGACTATCCGCGCATCGCCTGATGTTCACACCAACCTGGGTTAGCACTCTTCGCCAACAAGAGCTGCCGCGCGCCCGGCCGTTGCGATACTCTTGCGTTCATGAGGTACCGCATCGCAATAGGCTTGTTTTCGCATCCGTCTGGCGGACCACGCTGCGGCGCCCTTAGAGCCACTTCTTTTCGTTCGATGAGGTTTTCGCGATGATCAAACTTTCTATTTTGTATCCCAACAAGCCGGGTTCGCGCTTCGATATGGATTATTACGTCGCCACCCACATGCCGCTCGCAATGCGGCTGCTGAAGAAGAATTTGCGCAAGACCGAAGTGGACGCGGGCCTGCAAGGGACCGCTCCCGGGGAGGCGCCGGCTTTTCATGGCGGCTGCCAGTTTTATTTCGACAGCATCGCGGCTTTCACGGAAGTCTGGGGGCCGGCGGCGGCTGAACTGCAGGCCGATATTCCACGCTATACCGATGTGGCCCCGGTCATTCAATTCAACGAAGTCAAACTGTCGGTATAGGGCGATTCGATGACGCGGCACGCGTTGTTTGCAACCTGGGTGTATACGTCCGCCCTGCAACGCGGCAATGCCGGGGCTTTTAACCGTCAACTACTGAAGGAGTGCCGACAGCTCCGCTTGGACGATGCTGCCGGCCGGCGCTGGTCCAAAAATAACTACCCGGGCGGTTACACCTCCTACGGTTCGGTGCATCGCTTGCAGACCGTCTCGCCGACGTTCGAGTCGTTGCGACGCAAGCTCAAACGCCATGTCGCCGCGTTCGCAACTGCCGCCGAATGGGACTTGGACGGCCGCGAACTTGAAATGACCGATTGCTGGGTCAATATCATGCCTCGGCACTCGGTGCATGGCCTGCATCTGCATCCTCACTCGACCTTGAGCGGCACGTACTACATACAGGTTCCGCCAGGCTCTCCGGGGATCAAGTTTGAGGATCCGCGTCTCGACCGGTTCATGGCCGCGCCGCCGCGCAAAAGCACGGCAACACGCACGGCCCGGCCGTGGGTCACCTTCCCCGCGGCCACCGGACAGTTCGTGCTGTTCGAGAGTTGGCTGCGTCATGAGGTCGTGTCCAACTCCGTCGATGCCGAGCGAATCAGCGTAAGCTTCAATTACAACTGGTTCTAGTCAGGATTTTAGAATGTTGAGCAAAGCATCGGATGCCACGATGGCGGTCTTCCTGGACTTGGAGAATATCGCGCTCGGCGCGCGCGATGCCAAGTATCCGAGTTTCGACATTGAAAAAGTACTCGAGCGTCTTTTGCTCAAAGGCCACATCGTGGTCAAAAAGGCGTATTGCGACTTCGAGCGCTACAAGGACTTCAAGCGCGGCCTGCATGAGGCGGCGTTCGAACTCATCGAAATACCTCATGTCCGGCAGTCGGGCAAGAATTCGGCGGACATTCGCATGGTCGTGGATGCGCTCGACCTGTGCTACACCAAGAGCCACGTGGATACTTTCGTCATTTTGAGCGGCGACTCGGACTTCTCGCCGCTGGTCAGCAAACTGCGCGAAAACGCCAAGACGGTGATCGGCGTCGGCGTCAAGAATTCCACTTCGGATCTTTTCATCAACAACTGTGACGAATTCATTTATTACGACGACCTGGTCCGCAAGGAGCCTTCCAAAGCGCGTCGCCGCACCGCGGCAGCGACGCCTGCCGCCGCATCCGATGCCGCGCCCAAAGAAAAGAAGGGGCCCAATCTGGGCGAGGCCATGGAACTGATAGTCGATACGCTCGAGGCGCTGATCGAGGAGCGCGGCGGCAGCGAACCCATTTGGGGATCGATGATCAAACAGGCGATCAAGCGGCGCCAACCGGGCTTCAATGAGCGCTTCTACGGTTTCAGGTCTTTCAACGACATGCTGCTCGACGCGCAAAAGCGCGGAATGCTGGGTCTTAAGTCCGACGAGAAGTCCGGCGGTTACACGGTGCAGATTATCGAGCGGCCCGGTACGCGCGCCATTTAGCGAGGGCTCGCTTCCCGGGGCTCGTCCCTTGAACTTTGCTGCGGTTGCCCGCATTTGAGTCCACATGGACATTACCCGTAGAAACTCTTGGATGTGGGCGGAAGCCTGCGCTCTGCTCGAGCAGGCCGAGCGCAAGCATCGGCATTTCTTTGATCTGATTGCCACGCCGGCGCGTCCGGTCTGGGAGCCTCCGACCGATATTTTTGCGGATGGGTCCCAGGTGCACGTTGTCGTCGCCCTGCCCGGAGCCCGCGCCGACGAGGTGACCGTGCAAATCACGGCCACGGGACTGCAGATCGACACCACCGTGTCCCCGCCCGCCGCGAGTTCCGTCTTGAGCGTGGTGCGCTTGGAAATTCCCTATGGACGGATGCGCCGCCGCATTGAGTTGCCGCCGGGGCAATACGTGCTGACCGAGCGGCGGTTGGATCACGGCTACCTGCACCTGAGTCTGACGAGGGAGTCTGTATGAGCAGCGGTGAAGACGTCTTGATCATCCTGCCGGTACGCGATGCGGTGCTGTTCCCGGGTGTCGTGCTGCCGGTCGCCTTGTCGGGTAAGGCGGCCTTGGCTGCGGCGCAAGAGGCGGTGCGCACCCAGCGGCGTGTGGGGCTGCTGCTGCAAACCGATGCGAAACTCGAAGAGCCCGCTCCCGAGGACCTGCATCGCGTGGGAACCTGCGCTTCCATCGTGCGCTTCATCACCGCGCCCGACGGCTCGCATCATCTGATCGTCCAGGGCGAGGAGCGATTTACGGTATTGGACTACGTAAGCCGCGAGCCCTTTTTGGTCGCGCGCATCGAACGGCACAAGGAATTGACTGCCTTCGATCAGGAAATCGAAGCGCGCGGCGTAAGCTTGCGCGACCGGGCCATTGAGGCCGCGCAATTGCTGCCGCAGGCGCCGGGCGAATTGGTCAATGCGATTCGCAGCATCGAATCGATTCCCGCGCTCGCCGATATGATCGCCAGCTTCATGGATCTAAAGGCGGCCGACAAGCAGGAGATCCTGGCGACTTTCGATCTGAAGGCGCGGCTCGATCGGGTCTTGACGCTGCTCGGCCGGCGCATCGAGGTTTTGAAAGTCTCCCGCCAGATCGACGAGAAGACGCGCGAGGCCTTCGATGACCGGCAAAAGGAAGCCGTGCTGCGCGAGCGGCTGCATCAAATTCAAAAAGAACTCGGCGAAACCGACGGGTCGAAGTCGGACCTTCAGGACTTGAAGCAGGCGGTCAAGGACGCCGCCATGCCCCCGGAAGTCGAGGAGCAGGCGCAGCGTGAGTTGCATCGCTTGGAACGGATGCCGGAGCAGGCGGCGGAATACTCCATGACCCGCACCTATCTGGAATGGTTGATTGCGATGCCGTGGGCCAAGCTCGACCCCGAGCAGGTGGATATCGAGCAGGCGCGAAAAATACTCGATGAAGATCATTACGGTCTGGCCAAGATCAAACGCAGGATTCTGGAGTTCCTGGCCGTCCGCAAATTGAATCCCGAAGGCCGCAGTCCGATCCTGTGTTTTGTCGGGCCGCCGGGCGTGGGCAAGACCTCGCTCGGGCAGAGCATCGCCAAAGCCATCGGCCTCAAATTCGGCCGCGTGAGTCTGGGCGGCGTGCACGATGAAGCCGAGATTCGCGGGCATCGGCGTACTTACATCGGCTCGCTCCCCGGCAACATCGTGCAGGCGCTGCGCAAAGCAGGCCGGCGCAATCCGGTCCTGATGCTCGATGAGGTCGATAAACTGTCCGCCAGCTACCAAGGAGATCCGTTCTCCGCGCTTCTCGAAGTGCTGGATCCGGAACAGAACAACAGCTTCCGCGACAATTACCTCGGGGTCCCCTTCGACCTCTCGAAGGTGCTGTTCATCGGCACGGCGAACGTTCTGGATTCGATTCCGGCGCCGTTGCGCGACCGCATGGAAATCATCGAACTGACCGGCTACACCGAGGAAGAGAAGCTGCAGATCGCGCGGCGCTACTTGCTCAGGCGTCAGCTGAAGGCCAACGGTCTGTCCGAGACGCAAGTGCAGATCTCCGATGAGGCGCTGCGGCGCGTGATTGCCGACTACACCCGTGAGGCGGGTGTCAGGAATTTGGAGCGCCAGATCGGTGCTCTATTGCGGAACTGCGCGGTCACGATTGCATCGGCACAAGCCCACAGCGTGTCGATCGATGAGGCGGCCGTGGAACGCATCCTGGGCGCGGCACGCTTTGAAAGCGATGTCGCCCTGCGCACCAGCGTACCGGGCGTCGCGACCGGACTGGCATGGACGCCGGCCGGAGGCGACATCCTGTTCATTGAAACCAGCCGGGTGCGCGGCAGCGGCAAACTGATCCTGACCGGACAATTGGGCGAGGTCATGAAAGAAAGCGCGCAAGCGGCGGTAACCCTGATCAAGTCCCAGGCCGATCGGTTGGGAATCGATCCCTCCGTGCTCGACAACAGCGATCTGCACATCCACGTTCCAGCCGGCGCGATCCCGAAAGACGGACCGAGCGCCGGAGTGGCCATCGCCACATCGCTGGCGTCATTGCTGACCCAGCGTACGGTGCGCGCGGATGTTGCGATGACCGGGGAGATCAGCCTGCGCGGCGTCGTCATGCCGGTCGGCGGCATCAAGGAAAAATGCGTGGCAGCGGCGCGTGCCGGCATTCGCACCGTGATTTTGCCGGCGCGCAATCGCCGCGATCTGGAAGACATACCCGACAGCGTGCGCACGCGGCTCGAATTTGTCTGGGCGGAAAAGATCGAGGATGTTCTTGCCAGGGCGCTCGAAGGCGCGCCGGCCGAACTCGCCGCCGCCTAAGACCCGCCGTGGGTGACGAGAACCGCGCCGGGCTCGAGCCGGACTTGCGGCGGTGCGGCGGCTGTCGCTCCATGGGAAAACACCGTGTTGGCCGCTGACGATACCGTGGCGTAGGCGGCGTGAACGCCGAAATGCGCCAGCAGCGTCCATGTCCGGCCGTCAGCCAGGCGCCACTCGATTCGTAGTACGGAATCGACGATTTCGAAGCGTCCGGCCCGATTACAGTCCGATAAGTGCGGCGCCAAGTGCCGCTGCCGCAGCGACAGCAGCTCCCGGATGTAGGCCAGCCTTTGCTGGTGAGGCGGCGAGAGGCTTTCCTGCCAGTGCAATTTGCTGTCGTTGAATGCGGCTTGCGCATTCGGATCGGGAATGCGGGCCACCGTCGCGCCATCCGTGAAGGCAGCAAAGCGTTTGAATTCCCGGCGCCGGCCGTTCGCCACCAAAGCGCCGAGTTCCGGGCCAAAGTCGCAAAAAAATAGGAACGGCGTCGAGGCGGCGAACTCCTCCCCCATGAACAGCATCGGCACCTGCGGCGAGAGCAGCAGGCAGGCATAGGCTGCGGCAATCAACCGCGGTTCGGCAAATGCGTCAATCCGATCGCCGCAGGCCCGGTTGCCGATCATGTCGTGGTTTTGCAGAAATCCGATAAAGGCCGCCGGCGGCAGTTGACTGCTCGGCTCGCCGCGGACCCGATCGCGGAAGGCCGAATACTCGCCTTGGTAGGCGAAGCCTTCCGCCAGCGAACGGCCCAGCAAGTGCAGAGGTGTCGCCTGGTAGTCTGCGTAATAGCCGTCCGACTCGCCGCTGAGGAGCACATGCAGGGCGTGATGCGTGTCATCGTCCCATTGGGCCGTCGCGATCTGCGGCCTCCCGCCGGCATCGCGCTTTAAATAGTGCGACTGATTCGCATTGTTCTCGAGGACTATGTGCACGCGGCGATCGAGCCCCGGCCCTTCTTGGATGGCCTGGGCGATCTGCTTCACGATATCGGGTGTCGATCGATCCCGCATCGCGTGGACGGCATCCAAGCGCAGTCCGTCGAAGCGATACTCTTCGATCCAGTACAGAGCGTTGTGCACGAAGAACTCGCGCACCGTCCGGTTTGATTCTCCGTCGAAATTGATGACGGCGCCCCAGGGGGTGCGATGCGCGCTGTTGAAGAACTCCGGACAATAGGCGTGCAGGTAATTTCCTTCGGGGCCGAAGTGGTTGTACACCACATCGAGCAGCACCATGAGACCGTGCGTGTGCGCCGCATCGACGAGGGCCTTTAAGTCCTCAGGAGCGCCATAGCATGCCGCCGGCGCGAACTGCAGCACGCCGTCGTAACCCCAATTGCGGCCGCCTGGAAATGCCGCCAGCGGCATGATCTGCAATCCCGTGATTCCGAGTTCCTTGAGGTAGGCGAGCCGCGCCATGGCGGCAGCGAAGGTCCCGGCCGGGGTAAAGGTTCCGACGTGCAGTTCATACAGAACCGCGTCCGGCCAGGGTCGGCCGCGCCACTCCGGCACGCGCCACTGGTAGGCATGCGGATTGACGAGAGAACTCGCGCCATGAACGCCCTGCGGATTGCTGCGTGATGCCGGATCGGGAACGGCCAGCGGCCCGGAGGCCGTCTCAACGAGGAACCGATAGCACGCGCCGGCGCGCGCTGCGGCGATGTCAATCTCATGCCAACCGTCGATGCGGCGCATGGTGTGCCGAGTGAAGGCGCCGGCTTCTTCCAGCTGCAGGTCCAACTGCACGCTCGCGCAGGAGGGTGCCCACAATCGAAAGCGAGCGCCGTCCTGGGGCAGCAGCGCAGCCCCGAAGGGCATCGCATGAGCGAATCGCGCGATCAGGTGTCCCGATCCTTTCGATCTTGCGGCCACCAACGCTGCAGCAGAGAAGCGGCCCATTCCTTGCCACCCAAGCCGAAGGCCAAGGCAATCGCCAACATGAGACCGGCAAGAATGATGAGGAAGGTCCGCTGCACGATGTCGCCGCCGACCTCAACCTGGCTCAAGGCGATCATCACGACGAAAAGCATGATGGCATAACGCACGATGCCGCCCAGCACATCGGCATCCGGAATCTGCGCATCCAGGCAATAGTTCTGCACGGCATCGCCGACGAAGCGCGCGCAATAGGAGCCGAAAACGATGATGAGCATGGCGATGAGCAGTTTGGGAGTGAACAGCTCCAAGCGTCCCAACAAATCCGGAATATAGGTCAATCCCATGCCGCCGAACGCAACGATGAGCGTCGCCAAAATCACCACCCAGAATGCCAGCAGTCCGAACAAGGTCGTCGTGTCGCCGCGCATCCCGGCCTGCTTGAGGAAATTGTCGGTGCCCGCCCGTTCGGTCAATACATTGAAATTCACCGCACGCAAGGCGCGCTCCACCGCGAATCGGATCATCTTGGCAATCAGCCAGCCGACCGCGACCACGACCAGGCCCAGCAACAGCTTCGGTAAGAACGCTGCGGTCTGATGCAAAAACTCTCGGGTTGTCTCCATCAACATATCAATGCTTTGCATGAGAGTCCCCTCTTATCCGCCTTCCTGATCCAAGATTCCCTGCAGAGGGATGCCGACCCAGGCGGGTCGATTGCCAATCTCATAACGCAGTTCGTACAGTGCCTTCTCGAGTTCGAACAGCCCCAGCAATCCCTGCCCCGGCAGCAGCGAGTCATACAGGGCCGCCGGTCGCGCAGCGCTGTCGTAGGCCGACAGAAACGCGGAACGTACTTCAACCTCCCAAGTTCGCCCCAACGGCGCCATCCTGGCGGCCTCGGCTTCATTGTGCGCCACGCTGCGCAGAGCGCTTTGCTGCACATAGCTGAACGAGCGCATCATTCCCGCGACATCGCGCAGCGGCGAATGTTTGGCGCGCCGCTCCTCCAGGCTGTGGCCGGGCTCGCCCTCGAAATCGATGATGATGAAATCGTTGCGGGTCACGAGCACTTGGCCCAGGTGATAGTCGCCGTGAATGCGGATTTTCCTGCCCGGCGGCGTCGCCGCGGCGCAGGCCTCGATGCGCTGCATGATGTGCTCGCGCCGTGCGAGTACCGCGTTCGCATTCTCGCGGTCGGCCGCGGGCACCGCTTCGATATTGGCAGCCAGCAGATCCAGCGCGCCGCGCGCCTCGCCCAAGGCACGCTGCCGATAGGCGTCCACATCGGGCCGCCCCAGGGGCAGCGGCGAAAATGCCGCATCATTGCTGGGCGCGGCCAGCGCCCGGTGCAGTTCCGCGGTTCGCTGCGCCAGGACCCGGATCAAGGCCAGGTACGCTTCGTGCACGTTCTGCGGCAAGGCATCGCCGGCCGGCGCGGTGCGGTGCTGTTCCAGATGACGGCGCACGTACTCGAGCGAATAGGTCCAGCCATCGCCTTGATTGGCGACGAAGCCCTGCAGCATCGCCAGCAGACGCGTCTGGCCGTCATTGCCGATGTATTCGAGCACCCCCGCCAGCGGCGCGCAGTTGGCAAAGTGGGCGACTTCGGTGAGATGCAATCCCATCTCGAGTTCCGGATTCAGACCGACGCGCACGCGCCGATACCCTTTGAGCATCAACCGTTCACGCATATCCACCACGGTATTCGAGCTCGAGCCGCGCGGGCGATCCACCGGCAACGACGCGTAGTCCGGCCCGGCGATTTCGGCAAACGCGGCTGTCGGCCTGAATTGCAGCCTACCCTGCGGGGTAGCGATCTCGCGGCGCGACGCCATCGCGGCAACCATCGCCCGGCAGAACATCTCATCGGCAAACGCGTCGCCCATCACGCCTACGTTCGCCTGTTGGCGGATTTTTGCGACCGCGGAAGTCGACAGATTCTTCACGCGCTCATCGTCGCGTTCTTCCCAGGCCAAGGCCAGGGGCAGAAAATAAGTTGCGCGCGGTTCGGCTCCGTCCAGTTCCACCAAGGCCATCAACCAGGTCACCTTGGCTTCCTGCCACAGCACCTGCTCGCTGATGCGGGCGCGCTCAATCGCCGTGCCCTTGGCCGCGTACCAGCGCTGCGTCTCGATATAGCGCGGCAGCGTATCCGTTTCAAATTGCGTCCGGATCTTTTCCGCCATGCCGATGCGCCAGGGCACAACGCGCTCGCGGAACAAACTGGTCCAACCGTCGAACAGCACCAACATGGGGCGTTCATCCACCGACACGATTTTCTCATGCCAGGACGGCACGGCTGCGTCGGTGGCCAGGCGGAACCAATAGAAGCCGTAGCCTGAAATGGTCAGCAGGTAGGGCAAGTCGCCGATCGGCGGAAACGCCGTTCGCCCGAGCATTTCGACCGGAACCCGGCCCTTGTAAGAGGCGAGATTGAGCTCGACCGGCTGTGCCGAACGCGACAGATTCGCCACGCACAGGATGGTGTCGTCGCCGAATTCACGCAGATACGCCAGAATCTTACGGTTGCCCGGGCGCAGGAAACGGCGCGTGCCGCGCCCGAAGCCCTGGCTGGTCTTGCGCACCGAGAGCATGCGCTTGGTCCAGCTCAGCAGCGAACTGGGATCGCGCGACTGTGACTCGACGTTGATCGATTGGTAGCCGTACACCGCATCCATGATGGGCGGCAGGTACAGGCGTTGCGGATCCGCCCGCGAGAATCCGGCGTTTCGGTCCGGGCTCCACTGCATCGGAGTGCGGACGCCATTGCGGTCGCCGATGAAGAAATTATCCCCCATGCCGATCTCGTCGCCGTAATACAGAATCGGCGAACCGGGCATGGACAGCAGCAGGCTGTTCATCAGCTTGATGCGGTCCAAATCATTTTCCATCAGCGGCGCCAAGCGGCGGCGAATCCCGAGATTGATTCGCGCCTGCAGGTCCGCGGCGTAGGTCGAGTACATGTAGTCGCGTTCCTTGCTGGTCACCATCTCGAGCGTCAGTTCGTCGTGATTGCGCAGGAAAATGGCCCATTGACAGGCGTCCGGGATGTCCGGCGTTTGCTGCATGATTTCGATGATGGGATAGCGGTCCTCCTGGGCGATCGCCATGTAGATCCTGGGCATCAATGGAAAGTGATACGCCATGTGGCATTCATCGCCATCGCCGAAGTACTCGCGCACGTCTTCCGGCCACTGATTGGCCTCCGCCAGCAGAAAACGGTTGCGGTAGGAGGCATCGATGGCCGCACGCAATTCCTTGATCACTGCATGCGTTTCGCGCAGATTTTCGTTGTTGGTGCCCTCGCGCTCCACGAGGTAGGGAATGGCATCGAGACGGAATCCATCCACGCCCATGTCCAACCAGAAGCGCATGATCAGCAGGACCGCTTCCATGACCTGCGGATTGTCGAAATTCAGATCCGGCTGATGGCTGAAAAAGCGATGCCAGTAGTAGGCCTTGGCAACCGGGTCCCAGGCCCAATTGGAGGATTCGGTGTCGGTGAAGATGATGCGCGTGCCGAGATACTTCTGGTCGCTATCGCTCCACACATAAAAATCCCGTTGCGCCGATCCCGGCGGGGCATTGCGAGCGGCCTGAAACCACGGGTGCTGATCGGAGGTATGGTTGATGATGAGTTCCGTGACCACTTTCAATCCGAGCCGATGCGCCTCGCGCAGCATGGCGCGAAAATCATCGAGCGTTCCGAATTGCGGATGCACGTTCTGATAGTCCGCAATGTCATAGCCGTCATCCTTGAGCGGCGACGGATAGAACGGCATCAGCCAGATGGTGTTGACGCCCAGGTCGCGGATGTATTCGAGTTTCGAGGTCAGGCCCTTGAAATCGCCGATGCCATCGTCATTGGAGTCGAGAAAGGACTTGACGTTGACTTGATAAATGACGGCATCTTTGTACCAGAGCGCATCATCGGCGCCGACGCCGGTCGGCGGCGCGGTGTCCAAAACCGGAACCTGGACATCATTCATCTTGACGGCGCTTCATAGGTAGTAATCGAAGTCCTGCTCGCTGCGGATGCGCTTGCGCAATCTGAAAACATGCGCTGGTGAGCGCTGCGGGTCCAACAGGACATAGTTGTACCGCCCGTGCCAGATGTAACGCTGATCGCTCAGCAGGTCATGCACCTGGTACGGTTGCCCGGGATCGAGCTTCAAGGCAGCGACGTCGAGATCCACCCACCCCGATTGCGGCTGATGCGGATCGAGGTTGACCACGCTCAGAATGACGTTGCCGGAGGCCGCGTCGACCTTGAGGTAGGCGATCAATTGCTCATTATCGACCTTGCAGAAATGCAGGTTTGCATCCGTCTGCAATGCGGCATTTTCCCGGCGTATGCGGTTCATGCGCGCAATCAACGACCACAGGCTGTCGGGCCGCTGCAGCGTCCAATGCCGCAGTTGATACTTTTCCGAATCGCGATATTCCTCGCTGCCGGGCTCGCGCGGCGTGCTTTCCATCAGTTCGTAGGTCGGGCCATAAATGCCGTAGTTCGAGGACAGCGTTGCGGCAAGAATGAGCCTTGCGGCGTACATCGGCCGCAGACCCGACTGCAGGGTTTCCGGGAGAATATCGGGCGTGTTGGGCCAAACGTTGGGGCGGTAGTACTGGCTGCCCGGTCCCTGCGTCAGTTCGGTGAAGTACTCTGTGAGTTCCTGCTTGGTATTGCGCCAGGTGAAATAGGTATATGACTGGGAGAAACCCAATTTGGCCAAGCGATGCATCACCTTGGGTCTGGTGAAGGCTTCGGCCAGATAGATGACATCCGGATGCTCGCGTTGGGTCGCCCCGATCAACCATTCCCAAAAGGCGAAGGCCTTGGTATGAGGATTGTCGACGCGAAAAATTCTAACGCCGCGCGCGATCCAGAAATCGACGATGCTCTTCAGCTCGTTCCACAGGCCGCGCCAATCGCTGCTTTCGAAATCGAAGGGATAGATATCCTGGTACTTCTTCGGCGGATTTTCCGCGTACTGCACGCTGCCGTCCGGCCGATGCCTGAACCATTGCGGATGCTCTTTCACATATGGGTGATCCGGCGCGCACTGGAATGCCATGTCCATGGCAATCTCGATGTTAAGCGCGCGAGCCGCATTCAACAGCCGGTCAAAATCCTCGAAGCTGCCGAGTTGCGGCAGAATGTCCTTGTGGCCGCCCTCCGATGAACCGATGGCCCAGGGACTGCCGACATCGCCGGTTTTGGCACGCAAACTGTTGTTCGTGCCCTTGCGGTTGATGCGGCCGATGGGATGGATGGGCGGAAAATACAATACATCGAACCCCATTTCGGCGAGATAGGGCAGCCGGCCTTCGACGTCCCTGAATGTGCCGTGTTGTCCCGCCAGGGTGGCCGCGGAGCGGGGAAACAATTCGTACCAGCTGCTGAAGGCCGCACGCTTGCGATCCACGATGAGCTCTCGCGTCGCAGCGGTGCTCAAGGCGCGGTCCGAATGCCGCGCGGCGATGGCGGCTCGCGCAGGATCGAGCGCCAGCGCCTTGAGGCCGGCGATCTCAGCGGCGGGATCCCGGGCGCTGTCCCGCAGCTGCCCCGACCATTCGGCGAGGATGACGGCGTCGCTGCCTGCGGCACGCGCCGCAGCCGCATCGATGAGCGCGGCACCGGCTGCCAGCGCCACCTGCAGATCGCTCTTCTCTTCGCGCCGCTCGAATTCGCGCCGCCACGATTCGAACTGATCCACCCACGCGCTGACCGAGTATTGGTAGCGCCCCGCCTGCGGCGGCACGAATTCGGCCGACCAGACATCGTTGGGACGCGGCTGCATCTCGATCTCATACTCGGCATCGGCGCCATACGCGCGCTTCCAGCGCAGCATGACTCGAAGCCGGTCATGGCCATCGGTAAAGCAGTGCGCCTCGACCGTAACTGCCTCGCCGGCAACGCGTTTGGCTGGAAATCTGCCGCCGTCGACACTGGGCAGAACGGCATCGATGACCGCTCGCGTCCTGCCTTCCGCAACGTTCGCGGTCGCATCGGCCGTCTTGGTCACACCGGCCGCGGCGGCCGGATCGACCGCCGGTCTGCGTGCGGCGGCCGGTTTGCGCTTAGGCTGAGCCACGGCTTTCCCAACGCAGAACAATGGTTGAGAGCGGCGGCAAGGTGAGGCTGACCGACTCGACGCGGCCATGCGAAGCCACCGGGACGGATTCGGCCGCGCCTAAATTGCCCCAGCCGGCCCCCCCGTAGTCGCGTGCATCCGTATTGATGATCTCGCGCCACAGGCCGCGCGCCGGGACGCCCAACAAGAAATTGCTGCGCGGTATGGGCGTAAAGTTGCACACCACCAGCAACGGCGCGCCGCCGCTCGCGGATTTGCGCAGAAACGCAATAATGCTCATTTCCGAATTGCCGATATCGACCCATTCAAATCCTTGCGGTGAAAAGTCCAACTGATGCAGCGCCGTCTCGCGGCGGTAAACCCCGTTCAAGTCCGCCAAAAGCCGCTTGATGCCGGCATGTCCCGGCAGATCGGACACCCACCATTCGAGTTCCCCTTCATGCGTCCATTCGCGGCGCTGGGCAAATTCGCCGCCCATAAACAGCAATTTCTTGCCGGGGTGCGCCCACATGTAGCCGAGCATTGCGCGCAAATTGGCGAACTTCTGCCAATCGTCGCCCGGCATCTTGCCGATGAGCGATCCCTTGCCGTACACCACTTCATCGTGCGAGAGCGGCAGCACGAAATTTTCATTGAACGCGTAGATCAAGGAGAACGTGAGTTCGCCGTGATGGTACTTTCGATGAATCGGGTCCTGCTGCATGTAGCGCAGCGTGTCGTGCATCCAGCCCATGTTCCATTTCAAGCCGAATCCCAGGCCGCCCATGTCCGTGGGCCTCGACACCATGGGCCAGGCGGTGGACTCCTCGGCGATCATGGCGGTACCGGGATAATCGCGGTACACCGCTTGATTGAGGATGCGCAGAAAATCGATGGCCGCAAGATTCTCCCGGCCGCCAAACTGATTGGGAATCCATTCGCCCTGTTTGCGGGCGTAGTCCAGGTACAGCATCGATGCCACGGCATCGACGCGGATGCCGTCAATGTGATATTTCTCGAACCAAAACATCGCTGAGGAGACCAAAAAACTCCGCACCTCGTTGCGGCCGAAATTGAAGATCGCCGAATTCCACTCCGGATGAAATCCCTGACGCGCATCCGCGTGCTCATATAAATGGGTGCCGTCGAAGTAAGATAGTCCGTGTTCATCGGATGGAAAGTGCGACGGCACCCAGTCGAGAATCACGCCGATGCCGCGGCTGTGCAGATGATCCACGAAGTACATCAAATCCTGCGGCGTGCCGTAGCGCGCCGTCGGCGCGAAATAGCCCGTGGTCTGATATCCCCATGAGCCATAAAAGGGGTGCTCGGTTATCGGCATGAGCTCGACATGCGTAAACTTGAGTTCGTTGAGATAGTCGCCGAGGGCGTGCGCCGCGTCGCGGTAATTCAAAAAGTTGCCGTGATTGCGCCGCCAGGATCCCAAGTGCAGCTCATAGATCGACATCGGCGCGTCCAAGCCGTTGTGCGCCGCGCGCGAGGACATCCAGGCGCTGTCGTTCCACGCATAGTCGAGCGCCCAAACCCGCGAAGCCGTGGCCGGAGGCAATTCGCAATACACGCCGAAGGGATCGGCCTTTTCTACCCGGTAGTTTCCGGCACGAGAGATGATTCGATATTTATAGGCGTGGCCGTGTTGCACGCCGGCGACGGTGCCCTCCCATATTCCGGATTCGTCGCTTCGCACCGAGAGCGGATCAGCATCGGCATTCCATCCGTTCCAATCGCCGATCACGGAAACCGCCGCGGCATTCGGCGCCCACACAGCAAAGTGCGCCCGCTCCGCCCCTTCCAGACGGCAGCCCAATCGGTCGTAAAGGCGGCCGTGGGTTCCTTCGCGGAACAAATAAATGTCCTGGTCGGTCAGCACGGATGCCGGCTCTCTTGATGCAGCATATTCCCCTCAGTGTCGCCACGCTGATCAAGGCGCCGCGCAAGACAGTTGCACCGAAGTGCACTCTCAAACCAGGCTAGGCGCCACGGCGCTCGAATGCTGTCGTCGACAGACTGTACACCGTGTAGGACTTTGCTGGCGACCGCAGACGGCTAGCCGCGCGCGTCCGGTACCAGGCGGTAGCCGATAGCCGTTTCCGTCAGGATGTGCTTGGGCTGGGCGGGATCATCTTCCAGCTTCTGGCGCAGGTGCCCCATATAGACGCGTACGTAGTGGCCGTCCTCGGCATGCGCGGGTCCCCACACTTCGCGCAGGATCTGCCGATGCGTCAAGACCTTGCCCGCATTGGCGATCAAGAGAGTCAGCAAGCGATATTCGATCGGCGTGAGATGAATCGCATTGCCGCCTTTGTGCGCGGTTCGCATGCTCAAATCGATCTTGACGTCGCCGAACTCGAACACCGCGCCCGCCCCGGCGTCGGCGCCCGCCTGCAGGCGCCGGCGCGAGCTCGCACGCACCCGCGCCAGCAGTTCTCCGACGCCAAAGGGTTTGGTCAAATAGTCGTCCGCTCCGGCGTCCAGTGCGGTGATTTTGTCCTGCTCGCCGACCCGCGCCGACAGCACTATCACCGGCACCTTCGACCAGCCGCGCAGATCGCGCAAAAAATCCACTCCGTCGCCATCGGGCAGTCCCAAATCCAGAATGATGAGATCCGGCCGGCGGGTCGCCGCATCGCTCAAGCCCTGACGCAGGGTTTCGGCCTCATGAACGGACCAGCCCTCGGTTTCCAGCGCCGTGCGCACGAAGCGCCGGATCTGGCGCTCGTCCTCGACGAGAATGACTATCGGCAGCGGCTCAGCCATGCGCGCCCTGTACTTCCGGTTCGACGGCCGGCGGCGGGATGCCCAGCGGCAGGGTGAACGTGAATACCGCACCGCCGCCCGGGCGTTGCGCCGCTGTGATCTTGCCCTGATGCGATTCAATGATTGCGCGGCAAATGGCCAGCCCCAACCCGACGCCCGGCGTCGATGATTCGCGCTCGCCGCGGGTGAATTTTTGGAACACCGCCTCCTCGCGCCCAGGCGGCAATCCCGGACCGTCGTCCGCGACCGAAACGCTGAGACGATCCCCGATCACCTGCGCCGCCAAGGTGACCGTACTGCCGGGCGGCGTGTACTTCGACACATTCTCGAATAGGTTCACCAACACGCGTTCGATCAATACGGCGTCGATCTTCACCAACGGCAGGTCGCGCGGCAGTTGCACCACCACCCTATGCCGCTGCAGCATGGCGCGCGCCGCGTCCAATGCCGCGCCCACGACCTCTTCCAACGGTTGCCATTGCAGATTCAGCGTCACCTCGCCGCTTTCGATCCTGGCCATGTCCAAAAGATTGCTCACCAAGGTGCTCATGCGGCGCGCCTCATCCTGGATCGCCTCGGCAGTTTCCAGCTGCACGGCGGACAATTTGGGAGTGGTAAGTGCGAGGGACTCCGCCAAACCCTGAAGAACGGTCAAGGGTGTGCGCAGATCATGCGACAGCGCCGCCAGCAGCGAGTTGCGCAGCCGTTCCGACTCCATCTTGAGGAGAGCATCCTGCGCGACGCCGACGTAGTGAACCCGCTCCAATGCAATGGCGATCAATGCGGCAAAGGTGTCCAGAAGCTGGCGCTGCTCGGGGATGCGCAGCAGGCGCCGATTGCGCGCTTTGACCGCCAAAACGCCCCGAGCCTGGATTGGCGCGCGCAGTGGTATGTAAAGAATTTCGCTTCCCGGCAGCGTATCGGTGCCGAACCCCGCCGGTTGGCCGCGATCGAAGGCCCACTGCGCGGTTCCGATCTCGACCGCCAATCTGGAGCCGTTGCGGCTCACATCGGCGCCGGGCGCGGTTGCGATCAATCGTCCGCCGGCATCCGGCAGCAGCAGCGCGGCGCTGGCACGAAAGGTGCGCTGGATCGACTCATCGCTGATCTTTACCACCTGTTCGATCTGCGCCGCGCCCGACAGATCGCGCGCAATCTCGTACAGCGAACCGGCGCGTTCCTCGCGATGCGACGCCACCCGCGCCTGGAATCGCAGTCCCGCGGTAAGTTGTCCGGTGATCAAACCCACCGCCAACATGATGCAGAAGGTCAACAGGTACTGCACATCGCTGACCGCGAACGAGAAACGCGGCGGCACGAAGAAAAAATCAAACGCGATGACGCTCAAGACCGCCGCCAGCGCGGCCGGTCCGCGCCCCAGTCGCACGCCGACCAGCACAACGGCAAGAATGAAAATCGCCACGATATTGGAGCGGTCGAAATGCGCGGCCAAGGGCATTGAAATCAATGTCACGCCGACGCAAATGGCCGCGGCCCACCCATAGCGCAGGCGTTTCGCCCTGCTGCGGCTGTTCGATTCGTCATCCGGCGGATCCGCAAGCTGCGCCGGCTCGCGGCCGCGCTCCTTGTCCGGACTGGCCGCACGGCCGATTTCGATCAAATCGATGTCGGGGGCAAGCATCGCCAGCCTCTGGCCGCTGGATCGCTGCCAGGGCCACAGCCGCCGGATGGGATCGCGGCCGATCACCAGCTTGGACAGATTATTCTTGCGCGCATAGGCAATGATGCTTTCGGCAATTTGCGGATCCGCGATGACGGCAGTGGTGGCGCCCAGTTCTTGCGCGAGGTTCAAGGTGGCCAGAATTCTCTCGCGCTTCTCGGGCGCCAGGCGCTGCAGATCAGGCGTCTCCACATAGATTGCATGCCAGTCGGTATTGAGCTGACTCGCCAGCCGGGCGGCGGCTCGCACCACACGTTCACCGGCGGCGTCGGGTCCGACGCAGGTCAGGAGCGCAGTGGCGGTCTTCCACACCGACGCGATCGAGCGATCGACGCGATAGGCCTGCACGTCGCCCTCGACCCGGTCCGCGGTGCGGCGCAGAGCGAGCTCGCGCAGGGCCATCAGGTTGCCCTTGCGGAAGAAGTGATGTGCGGCCTGTTCGGCCTGCGGCGGCACATACACCTTGCCGGCCTTGAGGCGGGCCAACAGTTCCTCGGCGGGTATGTCGACCAGCACTACTTCGTCCGCCGCATCGAAGACCTTGTCGGGAATGGTCTCCCAAACCCGCACATTGGTGATGCCGCCCACGACGTCGTTCAGACTCTCCAGGTGCTGAACATTCAGTGTCGTAAAGACGTCGATGCCCGCGGCCAATAACTCATCCACGTCCTGCCAACGTTTCGGATGGCGCACGCCCGCAACGTTGGAGTGCGCCAGTTCGTCGATCAAGATCAGGTTCGGATGTCGCGTGAGCGCGGCGTCCAAATCGAATTCCAACAGCACCTTGCCGCGGTAGGCCATGATTTTGGGCGGCAGGACTTCCAATCCATCGAGCAGCGCGGCGGTTTCCGCGCGCCCATGGGTTTCGACCACGCCGATAAGGACGCTGCGGCCTTCGCTTTGCAGCTTGCGCGCCGCGACCAGCATGGCATAGGTCTTGCCCACGCCTGCCGATGAACCGAAGTAGATCCGGAGCTTTCCGCGCCGCGCCTGTTCCTCGTGCCGATTGACTTTCGCCAGCAGCAGGTCCGGATCCGGGCGTTGGTCGCTCGATGTTGCCATCGAGCGCTATTGTGCGCGATCTGCGGCCAGATTCAGCAATAAAACATTGACGCGCGCTTCACCGAAGATGCCCCATTGCGGCCGCTCGATATTTTCCTGCACCAAGCGGCGTAGAACTTCGGGGTCCGCATGGCGGGCGCGCGCCACCCGCTCAACTTGATAGAGCGCGGCTGCCGGACTGATATGCGGATCGAGCCCGCTGCCCGATGCGGTGACCAGGTCTACCGGAATGGCTTGCGTGTTTTGCGGATCCGCTGCCTCAAGCTGGGCGATACGCGCTTTGACCGCTTCCAGGAGCGCAGGATTGGTGGGACCTGAGTTCGAGCCCGAGGAGGCGGCGGCGTTGTTCGGCATCGGCGATGTTGCCGAGATTCGCCCCCAAAAGTACCTGGGATCCTGGAAAGACTGGCTGATGAGAGAGGAGCCGACGATTTCGCCGCCCCGCGTCACCAGGCTGCCGGAAACCTGGTGAGCAAACAGCACCTTGCCGACTCCGGTCACAGCGAGCGGGTAGATCAGGCCGGTCAGCGCGGTGAGAATGCCGAAAAGCACCAGCAAGGGACGCAATGTGTGATGCATACGAGCTCCTTAGACTAGACGCAGCGCCGTCAAGGTCAGATCGATCAGCTTGATCCCCGCGAACGGTACGGCGATGCCGCCCAGCCCGTAAATCAGCAGATTCCGCCGCAACAACGAGGCCGCCCCCAGCGCGCGATACTTGACGCCTTTGAGCGCGAGTGGAATGAGCAGCACAATGATCAAGGCATTGAATATGACCGCCGAGAGAATGGCCGAATTGGGGCTGGTCAAACGCATGACGTCGAGTTGCGCCAACTGCGGATAGGTGGTGGCGAATGCGGCGGGAATGATCGCAAAATATTTCGCGACATCGTTGGCGATCGAAAACGTCGTGAGCGAACCGCGGGTGATGAGCAGTTGCTTGCCGACTTCCACGATCTCGATCAATTTCGTCGGATTCGAATCAAGATCCACCATGTTGCCGGCTTCCTTGGCCGCCTGCGTTCCGGAATTCATGGCCACGGCCACGTCCGCCTGGGCGAGCGCCGGCGCGTCGTTCGTGCCGTCGCCGGTCATGGCCACCAACCGGCCCTCGGCTTGATATTGGCGTATCAGCTTTAGCTTGGCCTCGGGAGTTGCTTCGGCGAGGAAGTCGTCCACGCCCGCTTCGGCCGCGATCGCCGCCGCGGTCAAGCCGTTGTCGCCGGTGATCATGACGGTGCGGATGCCCATGCGCCGCAGTTCGCCAAACCGCTCCTTGATGCCGCCCTTGACGATGTCCTTGAGCTCGACGACTCCCAGCACGCGGCCGCCGTCGGCCACCACCAAGGGCGTACTGCCTTTACGCGCCACTTCATCGACGGCTTGCGCGACGCCGGCCGGAAAGCTGAAGCCCTGTGCTTCGATATGCTGCCGTACCGCGGCGGCCGCACCCTTGCGGATTTCGCGCGTCCCTAAATTGACGCCGCTCATGCGAGTCTGCGCCGAGAAGGCCACGAAGGTCGCCTCCAATTGGCTCAAGTTCCGTTCGCGCAGATTGAAGCGCTGTTTCGCCAGGACCACGATGCTGCGTCCTTCCGGCGTCTCATCCGCCAGCGAGCCCAATTGTGCGATGTCGGCGAGCTGCTGTTCGCTCACGCCCTCGGCGGGTATGAACGCGGCCGCCTGCCGATTGCCGAGCGTGATCGTGCCGGTCTTGTCCAGCAGCAACACATCGACATCGCCCGCCGCTTCCACGGCCCGCCCCGAGGTGGCAATCACATTGGCCGCCATCATGCGGCTCATGCCGGCAACGCCGATGGCCGACAGCAGGCCGCCGATGGTCGTGGGTATCAGACATACCAACAAGGCGACCAACACCGTGATGGTCACCGGGGCACCGAGCTTCGCCACCGCCACGCTGAACAAGGAAAACGGCAGCAACGTGGCGGTAGCCAGCAGAAATACCAAAGTCAGTGCGATCAGCAGAATGGTAAGCGCGATTTCATTGGGAGTCTTTTGGCGTTTGGCCCCCTCCACCATGGCAATCATCCGGTCAATGAAGGCTTCTCCGGGGTTTACCGCGACGCGAACGATCAGCCAATCGGACAGCACTCGGGTGCCGCCGGTAACGGCCGAGAAATCGCCGCCGGATTCGCGCACCACCGGTGCCGATTCGCCGGTGATGGCACTTTCGTCCACGGATGCGACCCCCTCGACGACGATGCCATCCGCGGCGATCACATCCCCGGCCTCCACCAGGAAGAAATCACCCTTGCGCAGCGCCGGTGCCGGCGTTGCCGCCCAATCCGCACCACGCTTCGCCACTTTCATTCTTTTCGCGCTGATCGACTGTTTCAGCCCGCGCAACGAAGCCGCCTGTGCTTTGCTGCGCCCCTCCGCCAGCGCCTCGGCAAAGTTGGCAAACAGCACGGTAAACCACAGCCAAATCGAGATGGCGAGAATAAACAGCGGCGGCGCCTCGCCTTGTCCGCGCAGCGCCTGCAGGAATAGGATCGTGGTCAGAATGCTGCCGACATAGACGACAAACATCACCGGATTGCGCAACTGCACCCGCGGCGACAATTTGCGCAATGACTCGATCAGCGCCGGCGCCAACAAGGCATTGTCGAACAGTTTCAAGTATCGCCGCACCATGCTGAAAATCTCCGCCCGCCGCTCAGTGCGCCGCGGTCATTTGCAATTGCTCAATTACCGGACCCAGGGCAAGGGCGGGCGCATAGGTCAGCGCTCCCACCAACACCACGGTGCCGATCAGCAGCGCGACGAACAGCGCCCCGTGGGTCGGCAGGGTGCCGGCGGTCGGCTCAATGCGCTTCTTCTTGGCGAGCGAACCGGCAATGGCCAGAACCGGCACGATGAAGGCAAATCGACCGAACCACATCACCAGTGCAAGCAGCGAATTGTAGAAGGGCGTGTTGGCCGAAAGACCCGCGAACGCGCTGCCGTTGTTGTTGGATGCCGAGGACAGCGCGTAGAGAATTTCCGAGAATCCGTGCGCGCCGGGATTGAAAATGCCGAGCCTGCCCTGCTCCGCGGTCACGGCCACCGCTGTCCCCACCAATACCAGGAAGGGGGTGACCAGGATCACGATCGAGGTCATTTTCATTTCAAAGGACTGGATCTTTTTGCCGAGATATTCCGGTGTGCGGCCGATCATCAATCCCGCGATAAAGACTGCCATGATGGCGAAGATCAGCATGCCGTAGAGCCCGGCGCCGACGCCGCCGAACACCACCTCGCCCAACTGGATCAGCCACATGGGGACCAGGCCGCCCAGCGGCGTCAATGAATCGTGCGCCGCATTGACCGCTCCGCACGAGGCAGCGGTGGTGATCGTGGCAAACAGAGCGGAGGCGACGATGCCGAAACGTGTCTCCTTGCCCTCCATGTTACCGCCCGCCTGCAGCGCACCGGAGGCTTGATCGACCCCAAGTTGCGCAATGATGGGGTTGCCGCGTTGCTCAGCGGAGATGGCAACGATTGCCATGAAAACAAAAATAATCGTCATGGCGCTGAGCACGGCCCAGCCCTGGCGCGTGTCTCCCACCATTCTGCCGAACACGAAACACAGCGCGGCCGGTATCAGAAACATGCACAACATCTGCACGAAATTGCTCAGGGGGGTGGGATTTTCATACGGATGGGCCGAATTCGCAGCGAAAAAGCCGCCGCCATTCGTTCCCAGCATTTTGATCGCCTCTTGCGAGGCGACCGGCCCCATGGCGAGCGTCTGAGAACGCGTTGTGAGCGTCTCGGTGATCGGCGCCCCGGCGGCATCCTTGAGCGGCTGACCCGCGGCATCGAGCTTCGGGTTCTCGTAGGTCAGGCTCTCGATGGTGGTCGCGGTTCTATATGAATCGAAATTCTGGATCACGCCTTGGGAAATAAAGAAAACGGCCACGCAGAAGGAAAGCGGCAGCAATATGTAAATACTCGCGCGGGTAAGGTCGACCCAAAAGTTGCCGATGCCTTGCGCCGAGCGCCGCGCGAAGCCGCGGATCAACGCAAAAGCGACTGCCATGCCCGTGGCCGCGGAAAGGAAATTCTGAACGGTGAGCGCGAGCATCTGCGTCAAATAGCTCAGCGTGCCTTCGCCGCCCGAGTAGCCCTGCCAATTGGTATTGGTGACGAAGCTGACCGCCGTGTTGAACGATGAATCGGCGGATACGGCGGCCAGAGCCTGCGGATTGAGAGGCAGCCAGACCTGCGCCCGCTGTAATGCGTACACCACCACGGCGCCGAACGAGTTGAACAGCAACAATGCGACGGCGTACTGAGTCCACGCCATGTCCCGGCGCATATCCACGCCGGCAGCGCGATAAATCAGGTGTTCGAGCCGGCCGACCATCCCGTGAATGGGCCGGTAGCCGCCGACCGCGGCATCGCCTATCCGCGCCATGTAAATTGCCAAGGGATAGGCCAGAGCAATCAGCGTCGCCAGAAAGAGCGCCAGCGTCAACCAGGCCGGTGCGCTCACTTCAAAGATCCTCGGCGCGAATGAGGGCGGCCACCAGATAAATGAGCAATCCCAAGGACAACAAACCGCTCAACACATAGGCCCAGCTCATTTCCTTTTCTCCAGAGCCGCGCAGCCGGCGATCAATCCCAGCGTCAACAGCAAAAACACCACGACCGCGGCGAGGTACACGAAATCCATCCTGACAACTTAGCCGGACCTGTGGAAAAACCGGGCAGAAATTGCGGTCCGGAGCATAAAAATCGTGCAAAATATTCTGATGCACCAGAGAAACAGATGACCGCCGCCGCACCGTCCGAAGCCATCTTGGAGCCGGATTTGCCGATCATTGACCCGCACCACCATTTGTGGGATTGGCCGGCTGCGATCTTGGCGCAGGCGCCGGAACATGGCTTTGTGACCGTCCTGCGCCGCGCCATGCGCTATTTGCTGCCCGAATTCCTCGCGGACTTGAATACCGGGCACAACGTTCGGGCGACGGTGTTCGTTCAGTGCGGCGCCATGTATCGGGCCGAGGGCCCGGAGGCGTTCAAGCCGGTTGGCGAAACGGAATTCGTCAACGGCGTAGCGGCGATGTCCGCCAGCGGCACCTACGGCTCCATGCGTGCCTGCGCCGGCATTGTGGGTCACGCCGATCTCACCGCCGGTGGCGCCGTGAGCGAAGTGCTCGAAGCGCATATGAATACCGCAGCCGAGCGGTTTCGCGGTATTCGCCATAGCGCCTCCTACGACTCGGACTCCACCGTGCTGGGTCCGTTGGTGCGCGCCGGCGCCGGGCTGTACGGACAAAAGGCGTTTCGCGAAGGCTACGCACAATTGGCCAGATACAACTTGTCGTTCGATGCGTGGCTGCTGGAGCCGCAGCTGCCCGAATTGATCGAACTCGCGCAAACCTTTCCCGGCACCCCCGTGATTCTCGATCATGTCGGCACCCCGCTTGGAATCGCGAGCTACCAGGGTAAGCGCGAGGAACGCTTTCCGGTGTGGCGCGACAACGTGCGCAAACTCGCCGCCCTGCCCAACGTGCAGGTCAAACTGGGCGGCTTGGCGATGGCGTTCTGCCGCTTCCCGTCCTTTTTGCAATCGCCTGCCGCCTCCTCGACACAGCTGGCCGACGAGTGGCGGCCCTACATCGAGACTTGCATTGAAGCGTTCGGTGCCGACCGCTGCATGTTCGAAAGCAACTTTCCGGTCGACATGGGCAGCTGCAGCTATCCGGTTTTGTGGAACGCCTTCAAAGTCCTGGCCAAACAATACTCGGCGGCCGAAAAAACCGCCTTGTTCAGCGGCACGGCACGGCGCGTCTATCGGCTGCAGATCTAGTCATGCACGTCATCAACACCAATCCGAATCTCTCCAAGTCCGACACGTACCGTGAGATCGGCGCGCAATTGACCGGGCTGTTTGCCGAAGAGCGCAACGGATTGGCCAATGCCGCCAACATGTGCGCGCTTCTCTATCAAATGCTTCCCGATGTAAATTGGGCGGGCTTTTATTTTCTGCAAGACGGCGAGCTGGTCTTAGGTCCATTCCAAGGCAAGGTCGCGTGCGTGCGCATCGAGCTGGGCCGTGGCGTCTGCGGTACCGCCGCGCAGCGCCGGGAAATTCTGGTGGTACCGGACGTCCATGAATTCCCGGGCCATATTGCCTGCGATGCCGCGTCGCGTTCCGAGATCGTCGTTCCGCTGCTACAGAACGGACGGCTCTTGGGCGTGCTCGATCTGGACAGCCCGAGCGTGGCGCGATTCGATCAGGAGGATCGAGAGGGACTCAAGGCCGCCGCCGAGCTGCTGGTTAATTCCTCGCACCTCGACAAGCTGGCCGACTGAAGCCGACCCCGCGTGCGCCGAAGGTCATGCCTCTTGAGGGCCAACCCACTATAATCGCGCACCGGCGCTTCGGACCCATCGAAGTGCGGCTCATAACAACGGGGGTGCTTGGCTCAATGAACATGTTGTCGCACGCGGCGCTGCTTTTTTCGACGGCGCTTGCCGTATCGGGGGCCTTGGCTGCCGAGCCCTTCCCATCGACCTATCAGGTGCCCGTCAATCCTCCGCTACTGATCCAAAATGCCACCGTGCTCACAGGCACGGGCGAACGCCTCGACGGCGCGGACGTCTTGATCGTCAACGGCCGCATCCAGGCGGTTGGCAAGTCTCTGACGGCGCCCGCCGACGCGCGTATCGTCAATGCGCAAGGCAAGTGGGTAACGCCCGGAATCATCGATATCCATTCGCACCTGGGCGTCTACGCCAGCCCCAGCGTCAAGGGGCTCGACGACGGCAACGAGGCGACCGGCCCGGTGACCTCCAATGTTTGGGCCGAACACTCGGTCTGGCCTCAGGATCCGGGCTTTGAAGCCGCGCTCGAAGGGGGCGTAACCACCATGCAGATTCTGCCCGGCTCGGCGAATCTCATCGGCGGCCGCTCGGTAGTGGTCAAGAATGTGCAAGCCGTCACCTACCAAGCCATGAAATTCCCCGGTGCCGCCTACGGACTGAAAATGGCCTGCGGCGAAAATCCGAAGCGTGTGTACGGCAGCAAGAATCAGGCACCCTCGACCCGCATGGGCAACGTCGCCGGTTACCGCCAGGCCTTTGCCGACGCCCAGGACTATCAGCAACAGTGGGACAAATACCAGCGCGAACTGACGGAGTACGACCAGAAGAAGGCGCAGCGCGCCGACGGCGCCGCCAAGAAATCCAAGGACAAGAATGGCGCCGCGGACAAGGACCCGACGCCGCCCAGCCCGCCCAAGCGCGATCTGAAGCTCGAGACTCTCGCCGAGGTCATGAAGGGAAATATTCTCGTGCACATGCACTGCTACCGCTCCGATGAAATGGCGACCATGCTCGATGTCGCCAACGAGTTCGGCTTCAAGATCACGGCATTCCATCACGCCGTGGAGGCTTACAAAATCGCCGACCGTCTGGCCGACAAGGGTGTGTGTGCGGCGATGTGGGCCGATTGGTGGGGCTTCAAAATGGAGGCGTATGACGGCGTTCAGGAAAATCTGGCCATCGTCGATTTCCCGGAGCGCAGTTGCGCCATCGTGCACTCCGATTCTGGCGACGGCATTCAACGCCTGAATCAGGAGGCGGCCAAGGCAATGGCTCATGGGCGGAGAGCGGGCCTCGCGATGCCGCCGGAGCGGGCAATCCGCTGGCTCACCCTGAATCCCGCGAAGTCGCTGGGACTTGATGACCGAATCGGTACGCTCGAGGCGGGTAAAGGCGCGGATGTCGTGATTTGGAACGGCAACCCCTTCAGCGTCTATGCGCTCGCCGAACAGGTTTTCATCGACGGCGCTCTCACCTTCGATCGCGCGCATCCAAGCGCCACACCGAGATCGGATTTCCTACTGGGCAGGCATATCGCGGAGTCGCCGCTATGAAGTCTCTTCATCTGATTATTTTGGCGGCCGGCATCGCCGCCGCTCAGTGCGCGGCAGCTGAGGAATTTGTGATTCGCGGTGCGACCGTTCATACCGCGTCTGCCAAGGGCACGATGAAGAACGCCGACGTCCTGGTCCGCGGCGGCGTCATCGTTGCTGTGGGTCCGGATCTCGCCGCCGCCAATGCAACGGTCATCGATGCCAGGGCCAAGGAATTGACTCCGGGCCTGTTCGGCGGATTGACCGACATTGGCCTCGAGGAAATTGCCGAAGAGGCTCAAACCATCGATTCCACCTTGAATCAAAAGTCGCCGGCCTGGGATCAGCAGTGGCGTCCGGAACTCGACGTCACGCTGGCGTACAACCCTCGATCGTTCGTCGTGCCTGTGACGCGCGTGGAAGGCGTGACCTGGACGGTGCTGGCACCCAATGCGGCAGACAGCATCATCGGCGGCCAGGGGTCGGCCGTCACGCTGGATGGACGCTACGACGCCGCACTGGCCGGCAGCCGTTCACTGTTCGTGCAAATGGGGGCCCTTGGCGCCCGGGTTGCCGGGGGAACGCGCGCCGCGGAGTACATGCTGTTGGATCAGGCGATCCACGAAGCACGTAACGCGGGGCCCATCGGACCAGGGGCGTTGCTGCACGCGGCCGGCCGGGAGGCGTTGAATCGCTATCTGATGGGCGGACGTGTGGTGTTCCAGGTGGATCGGGCTTCCGACATTCAAGAAGTCGTCGCCTTCGCTGCACGCAATGGCATCAAAGCCGTCATCCTGGGCGGCGACGAAGCATGGCTGGTCGCGACTGAACTCGCGAAGGCCAGCGTGCCGGTGATTCTCAATCCGCTCAACGATCTGCCCAGCGACTTCGATCGGCTGGCCTCATCACTTGAAAACGCCGCCCGGCTGCAGCGCGCCGGCGTGCGCATCGCCTTCTCCAGCGGCGACACGCCGCAGGCCCGGCTGACGCGGCAGCTCGCCGGCAATGCGGTCGCTCATGGGCTGCCGTGGGAGTCGGCATTGGCGGCGATTACTTCAACTCCTGCCGACATTTTTGGATTGGGCGCGACACACGGTCGAATCGCCGTCGGGCAGGCGGCGGATCTGGTGCTGTGGAGCGGAGACCCGCTCGAGGTATCGACCCTGGCCGACCAAGTGTGGATCGCGGGCCGGCGAATCAACATGAAATCGCGTCAGACCGAATTGCGCGACCGCTACGTCGAAAGAGTCAAAGCCCATCAGGCGCGCTGATGGGCACGCCGTCACTGATAGCGATCCGCACCCTTATGGAGTACACATGAAACGTTTTTTCGCTGTTGCCGCCGCTTGCGTTGCTTTCTCAGCCTTTGCCGTACCGCCTCAGGATTCTCCGGCGGGCGAACAGCGATTTCGCGAACTCTACAAAGAACTGGTTGAGACGAACACGACGTTGTCGGCCGGCAGCTGCACCCTCGCCGCCGAACGCATGGCCGCGCGCCTCAAGGCAGCGGGCTTTGCCGACAGTGATTTGCACCCGTTTGCGGCACCCGACCATCCGAAGGAAGGCGGCTTGGTCGCCATCTATCCGGGCCGGGACCCGAAGCTGAAGGCCATTCTCTTGCTGGCGCACATCGACGTGGTTGAAGCGAAACGCGAAGACTGGACCCGGGACCCGTTCAAACTCATCGAAGAAAACGGTTTCTTTTATGCGCGCGGTGCCAGCGACGACAAGGCGGAGGCGGCGATTTGGGTCGACCTCCTGATTCGCTATCGGACGGAGAATTACCAACCGCGGCGAACGCTGAAGCTTGCGCTCACTTGCGGCGAGGAAACCGCGGGCGCCTTCAACGGCGCCGATTGGCTGACCCGCAATCGGCGCGATCTCATCGATGCCGCCTTTGCGCTCAACGAAGGCGCCGCCGGCGAGCTGGACGCGAGCGGCAATCGCGTCGCTCTCGAAATCCAAGCCGGGGAGAAATTTCCGCAGAACTACCGGTTGGAAGTGACCAACAAGGGCGGCCATAGTTCGCGGCCCGTCAAGGACAATGCGATTTATCATCTCGCCGCCGCGCTCACGCGCATCAGCGCCTATGAATTCCCCGCACAGTTCACCGACGGCAATCGCGCCTATTTCACCGGCATGGCGAAGTTGCTGGCCGCCAAAGGCGAGGCCGAGACCGCGAATGCCATGAACGCGTTTTTAAAGGACCCCAACGACCAGAAGGCGCTGGCAATCGTCTCCGCCAAGGATCCCAGTTGGAATGCCACCTTGCGTACGACCTGCGTGGCAACCATGCTGGAGGCCGGACATGCCACCAACGCCCTGCCGCAACGCGCGCGTGCCAACGTCAACTGCCGCATTTTCCCGGGCGTCACCACCGAGGCGGTGCGCGCCAAGCTCGAAGAACTGGCAGCCGATCCGGCGGTGAAGATCACCTCGCCCGAGACGCGCGGTCCTACGGCTTCTCCCCCGCCGCTCACCCCCGCGGTCATGGCTCCGATCGAAAAGCTGACCGCGCAATTCTGGCCCGGAGTGCCGGTGCTGCCCATTCTGCAGGCAGGCGCCACGGACGGTGAATTCACCAATGCGGTCGGCATTCCCACTTATGGCCTGGAGCCGGTGTTCATGATGCCGGACCTCGGCAATATTCACGGCCTCAACGAGTACGTCGGGGTCAAGTCCCTGCTCGAGGGCCGCGAATTTTTGTACCGCCTGGTCAAAATCTACGCGGAGCAGAACTAGTCGATATCGGCTGGGCGGCGACCGTTAGGTCTCGGTCGCCCCCGCCGACTTGAGTCAATTGCTGGCAAAGTGGATCGGGCTGCCCGGACGCAGCGCGCTCAATGCCGGCGAATCGACTTCCTTCACCGCCTTGTCGATGGCGTGATCGACGCAAACGCCGATCTTTTGGTTCGTCCCCAAAGAGGAGTCCCCCGGGAACCCGCAAACCTCATTCGCGGCCCGCACGATGCGGCGATACAGAACTTTCGCCCCCGCCGGCTTGGAAATGTCCAAGTCCGCATAGCTGACTCGCTTGGAAGGCAGTGCGTCATCCGCTGCCTGTGCGGTCATCTGCAGGGCGCCTAAAGCAATCGCGCCGCACAGAAAGAACGTCGCCGCGCGGGCCGTGTATTGAATTGTGCTGTTCATGATCTTCTCCTAAAGTCTTAAAAGCCGTTGTTGATCGCTCACCACGAAGATCGATCTCGCCGTGGCTTGGGTAACGGTGTAAGGCCGGAGGAGGCGATTAGTCCTCAACGCTTCCTGAGGCTTTGCTAAAGGATTTCTAATCGCGGCTTTAAGAAGAAAAATCGCGCGATTGGGCGCTCGCTACCGCGATTTGCGGCATGCACCGGCCGCCGCTGCAACGCGACGCGGTATGATCGGCCCTGCCAAAGGACAGCGAGGAACTCCGCCGGATACCGCCTTAAGACGAAAGCCATGAAATCTCTCGGAAAAAAACCTGCGGGCGCGCGGCTCGATCGCATCAAGGCCTCGCCGCGATGGGCCGGCGAGCGGTTCCGCAATGTTTATCCAATTGCGCCCGGGCTGCGGGACCCGAATGCGGCCATGCCTTCACTAAGCGATTTTCTCTGCGGCGGCGAGCGGCGCGTGCCAAAAGGGCCGCTGCCCTCGGTGAATCCGCTCGATTTTTGGAGCAAGCCGTCTTCCAGCGGGTTGCGCGCGACCTGGCTCGGCCATTCGACCGTACTGATCGAAATCGCAGGTCTGCGGGTCCTGACCGACCCGGTGTGGGGTCCGCGCGCCTCGCCCTCCACACTCGCGGGACCGAAGCGATTTCAGCCGGTACCGATCGCCCTGCGCGCGATGCCCCCGCTTGACCTGGTGATCGTGTCGCACGATCACTACGATCACCTCGATTACCCCACCATCCGCGAATTGGCGAAGCGCAACGTGCCCTTCGTGACCTCGCTCGGCGTCGGCGCACATCTGGAGTCCTGGGGGGTGGATCCGGCGCTCATCACGGAACTGGATTGGTGGGAGTCGCATCGTCCGGCGTGCGGCGGCCTTACCGTGACCGCCGCTCCTTCCCAGCACTTTTCCGGTCGCGGACTGAAAGACCGCAATGCCACTCTCTGGTCCTCGTTCGTGCTGCGCTCGGAGCGGCACGCTGTGTTTTTCAGCGGCGATACCGGCCTTACCACCGAATATGAACTCATCCGCGCACGGCTGGGTCCCTTCGATCTGGTGATGCTGGAAGTCGGCGCCTACCATCCAGCCTGGGGCGACATTCATCTTGGACCGCAAAACGCTCTCAAAGCGCTGGACTTGCTTGGCGGCGGGACTTTTCTGCCGGTGCACTGGGGCACCTTCAGCCTCGCCATGCATGCTTGGGATCAGCCCGCCGAGGCTCTATTGAGCGCGGGCGAAAAAACCGGTGTGCACCTCCTCATGCCGCGACTGGGCGAGGCAGTCGAGCCTGCGCACGCAGAGCGCGCGCAGCCCTGGTGGAGAGCAATCGACACCACCGCGGCGGCGCCCTCGCCGGAGACGCCAGCGACGCCAGCGACGCCGGAGAGTCTGCCTAAAGCGATGTCCTGGCCGATCGACTAGCCGCCTCTCTCAGCAACGGTATTTTTGGATCACAGCCTGCATTCCCCGGAGCCACGCATGACGACTTTTAATCTGACACCGCCCACGGAAATTCAACGCCGCGAGATCACGGCCGGACTCGATGCCGACGAGCGGCGCGTGCTGCTGCAGCACGGCACCGAAGCAGCCTTTTGCGGGGTGTTCCTCGACAACAAAAAGGACGGCACTTATTGCTGCCGCTTCTGCGGTCTGCCGCTGTTCCGCTCGAGCGCGAAGTTCGATTCGGGCACTGGGTGGCCAAGTTTCTTCAAGCCTTATGATGAGTCGCACATCAAGCGCATTCGCGACTCGAGCCACGGCATGATCCGGGTCGAAGAGGTCTGCACCCGTTGCGGCAGCCATCTCGGCCACGTGTTTCCCGACGGACCGCGTCCCACCGGCGAACGGCATTGCCTCAACTCGGTTTCTCTATCATTTACCGAAAGCGGTCAGCCGTTGCCGGACGTATTGGCGCGCGGCGCTCCCGAAGGAGCGAAGGACACGGCGGCTTAACTTTGCCGCTATTGGCGATCGAACACAGCGGTCAGATCGCCCACTCCCCCGTCCCAAACCGCCGAACACGCGGCGGTGACATGTCATCTATTGGCCCTTGGTCCAATGTTGCAAGAGGACATGCATTCCATACTCGATGCGCTGATGCCTCACATAGCAGGGACGACATTCATTGCGACAAAACAATTGTTGATGCGGATCGAGCGCCGCTCAGGGCAACTCCCATGACGGCGTCAATTGCACAACGGCCCGCAACGACGGCCGAAGCCCGGCAAATCGCCGCCGATGCGTTTATCTACGCGTACCCCATGCTGTTTAACTATAAGACACTCTATTCGCAGGCTCTCGACCCGCAGTCCAAATCCTACGCCGGGGGTTTCGGCAGGTTCCGCCATTTCTCGCAACTCTTGACGCCCGAGGATGAGGATGCTGTCACCGCCAACAATGACACTCCGTACTCGTGGGCATGGCTGGATCTGCGCGCTGAACCCTGGGTTCTGACATTACCGGCAACGCCAAAGGACCGCTACAACCATTTCCAACTGATCGATCTCTACACGTTTAACTGTGCCTATGTCGGCGTGCACGCGACAGGATTCGACCCAGGAAGCTATCTCGTGGCCGGTCCCCACTGGAGTGGAAACGCGAATCCGGAGATCGCCCGGGTACTGCATTCCGAAACGGATTTCGTCGGAATACTGGGGCGCACCGGCGAGTCAGGTCCGGACGACATTGCCGCAGTCCAAGCGCTGCAGGCACAGTATCATCTGGCATCGCTTTCCCAGGTCGAAAAAACACCGGCTCAGGCTGCGGCGCCGCCGGTGCAATGGCCCGAGTGGGACGAGAAGAAGGCGCTGTCGCCGGGCTTCATCGGCTACCTTAATTTCATTTTGCAATTTACTCAGCCGGCCCATCCCTCGGAAAGCGCGCTGATGACAAGATTCGCGAGGATTGGTGTCGGCGCCGGATTTCCATTCGAGTATGGCCAGCTCGATCCGGCGATGCAGCAAGCATTGTTGGACGGAGTCAAGGAGGGCGCCGCCCAGCTCAGGGACGCCGCCGAGCACACGAAGTCCCCGCTCGGCCTGTTCGGCACCCGGGAGGTTCTCAAGAACGACTACCTCAAGCGCGCAATCGCGGGCTTCCGCCGGCAGTTACGGCAACTCTGCTGAATCGGCGCGCTTTCTCATCCGGCGTTTTGGGACTAACCTGCGCGCACGGCGCCATGGCCGCTCACCTTCGGGAGTCCCAGCATGAGGCAGGTCTACATCAGCGGGCGCGGCGGCCCGGAAAAATTGCAGGTGCGCGAATCATCCGACCCCGAACCTCAGGGAAACCAGCTGCGCATACGCGTCAAAGCGAGCGGTATTAACTTCGCCGACATCCTGGCACGGCAAGGATTGTACCCGGACGCACCGAAGTTGCCGTGCGTCGTAGGTTATGAAGTATCGGGCACGGTGGACGCCGCCGGGGCGGCCGCGCGCCAGGACTGGATCGGCCAAGACGTGTTCGCCCTCACGCGCTTCGGCGGCTACGCAGACACCGTGGTGGTGCCTGAGATCCAGGTATTCGCCAAACCTGCCGCGCTCAGCCACGAACAATGCGCGGCGATTCCCGTGAACTATCTGACCGTCTGGCAACTGCTGGTCGTCATGGGTTCACTCTCCGCCGACGAGACGGTGCTGATCCACAACGCCGGCGGCGGCGTCGGCCTCGCCGCGATTGATGTTGCGCGGCATATCGGTGCGCGGATCTTCGGCACCGCGAGCAGCAACAAGCACACCTTCCTCAAGGAACGCGGATTGCACGAGGCGATCGATTACCGCAGCCAGGATTGGTCGCTGCGACTCAAGCACCTCACGGGCGGACGAGGCGTCGAATTGATCATCGACCCGCTGGGCGGCAGCCACTGGAAGAAGAGCTACCAGTCCTTGCGCCACACCGGCCGACTCGGCATGTTCGGCGTCTCCGTGGCTTCCGACTCGGGCAGGCTCGCACCCCTCAAGTTGCTCGGCACTGCACTCGGCATGCCGTTTTTTCACCCGCTATCGCTCATGAATCAGAACCGTGCGGTCTTTGGAGTCAACGTGGGCCACTTGTGGCATGAGCAGGAAAAAATCAGGGGCTGGGCCGATGTGCTGCTTCAAGGCGTCGCCGACGGCTGGGTCCGCCCTCACGTCGACAAATCATTTCCCTTCGACCGAGCCGGCGAGGCTCACGCCTACATCGAGGCACGCAAAAATATCGGCAAGGTTGTATTGACTCCCTAGCGCACAGGCTACTTCCCCGCTTCGGCAATCGGCGCGGCCGCCGCATTTAAGGCTTCCGGCGCGGCAGTGGCTGCCGTATAGGTGACGATCAGGCGCGCGCTGTAGGCTTGTTCGCCGTCCCATGCCGAGAAGCCGATGCAGACCTGTTTTGTCAGCGCAGACTCGTCTCGCTCGAAAGTCTTATCCGCAAATCGTGCGCGTCCTGCGTCCTGGCCGGGAGCGACGCGACTCTCGGGCCAAAGTTGCGGCGAGCTTTCGGCGCGAGCGTAAAGATCGGTCGCTGTCACCGATGAGGATGATGGCACGCTGGCGCAAAGCGTTACGCGCAGAGCCTCCTGCTCAGAGCACCCCGGCGCCACTCCCCCTTCAGCCGCAGCAGTACCCGGGCGGCAAGGCCCTACTGTGGTCGTGACGGTAACCCGCTCAGCACCACCGCGATAATCCAGCGCATGCTGAGCCGGATGCTGATCGGGTGCGGTCACCCGCTCCAGCCGCTCCGCAGTTGCGCTGATTCGCGCGACCTGTGTTTGCAGATCACTGCGTAATGCCGTTGAGTCGCGGTCCGATTGCCTGATCAAATACTGCGACAACAAGAATCCGCTCGCCATGGCTGCGATCAAGAGAAGAAATACTGCCAGTATGGGACCGCGGCGCGACTTCTTGGTCGCAGGCACCCCGCGTGCGCGCTCCGATACCTCCTTGCGCCAAGCCATGCGCAGCTGCGCCAGTGCACCGATGGCGGTGCCCAAGGCAGCCACCGCGGTGGCGGACTCCTTGACATCGAGATTGAATGGCATCATGAAACCACCCGAAGGGGCTGCGAAATGGCCGCTTCAGGGGGCCGCCGATTTCGGCTTGTTTGCAACGATCCGGGGCAACAGCCGTGCATTCTCCAAAGGTAACCCCGTATCCTGGCCGGAGACTGGGAAGTGGTTCCGGTTTTTTGACCACGGCCGAAGAATCACGGCCTTCTGAAGCACCCGACCATTGGTGCTAAGATCGCCTGAATTGCCGTGTTTGGCACTCGAGGAAGCAATGCGCGGCATGCGGCGCAACTCTGCAACTCTATGACAATAACCGAGCTGAGCTACATCGTGGCCCTGGCCCAGGAACAGCACTTTGGACGCGCCGCCGAGCGTTGCCATGTCAGCCAACCTACATTGAGTATTGCGGTGAAGAAGCTCGAACAGGAGTTGGGCACCACCCTGTTTGAGCGCTGCAAGAACGGCGTTCAAATCACCCCCCTGGGTGAGCGCATTGTGGCGATGGCCGGCGGCGTCCTCCATCAAATCGCCGCCATCAAAGATGTCGCTGCCACAGATAATGAGCAGCTGCGCGGACCCTTGGCCCTGGGTACGCTGCAGACCATTGGTCCTTATCTGCTTCCGCAATTCATCCCATTATTGCGGAAAACGGCCGCCCACCTTTCGCTCTATGTCGAGGAGGACAGCCAGGAATCGCTGACACTCAAGCTTCGCGACGGCGAGCTCGATGCCATTCTAGTCACTGCTCCCTTCAGCGAACCCGACGTGGTGTCCCAACCCCTGTTCGACGAACCCTTCATGTTGTTGCTGCCTGCCGATCACGATCTGGCACACAAGTCGCTCATTGCCGCCGCCGATCTCGACCCGGCGGAAGTCTTGTTGCTCGGCGAAGGCGATCGCTTCCGCGACCAAGTGCTGACGGCCTTTCCACACTTGCGTCCCCCGCGCGGATTCGGGCCGGAAGCAAAGCGCAGCCTGATGCGGGGAAGCACGTTGGAGACCCTGCGTCACATGGTGGCCTCCAAGTTGGGGATCACGATCCTGCCGCAGACCGCCGCAGAAGCGCGGGTGTATACCTCCGACCTTCTGGTAACGCGCCCTTTTGAAAGCCCCGCTGCCAAACGTACTTTGATACTGGCGTGGCGAGTCAGTTTTCCGCGGCATGGGGCCATTGAAGCTCTGCGGCGCACCATTCAGGCCAGCAGCAGTGCCTTCTGGAATTTCAGTACGGCTCGCGGTTCCGACACCCCCGGTGTCCTGGTCGAGAATCGGAACTGGTAATGCGGCCCATATCCAATATCGTCATCGTCGGCGGCGGCACTTCGGGATGGCTGGCGGCATCCATGCTCTGCCATCATTTCAAACGCGAGCAGTGCCGCATTCAGCTGATCGAATCCGAAGAGATCGGGACGATCGCTGTCGGGGAATCCACGGTACCGCCTTTCGTCAATCTGATCCGGCGCCTCGGTATCGATGAGCAAAAGTTCATTCGCGCGACCCAGGCAACCTACAAGCTGGGCATTCAGTTTGTCGGCTGGCATCAACGCAGCCAGAAATACTTCCATCCCTTCGGCGTCATCGGCCGGTCGATTGGCAATCACGATTTCTATCAATGCTGGCTCAAGGCGCGCGCGCATGGCGATACTTCTTCACTGCTGGATTTTTCGCCCTGCAATGTCATGGCTGAAAGCGGCCGATTCTTCCCGCCGGCCGAGGCCCGCAATACCCCCATTGGCGGCGCAAACTATGCGCTGCATGTCGATGCGCTATTGGCGGCCCGCTATTTGCGCACTTACGCTGAAGCGCGCGGACTCGAGCGCGTCGAGGGCAAAGTGACGCGTGTGCTGCAACGGGAAGACGGCTTCATCCGAAGCGTCGTGCTTGGCGATGGCCGTGAAATCCAGGGCGATTTCTTCGTCGACTGCACGGGATTCAAGGGAGTTCTGATCGGCCAGGCGCTGGGTGTCGGTTCCGTGGATTGGTCGAAATATCTGCCGTGCGACCGTGCCGTTGTGACCAAAACAGCCGGCCAAAAGCCGCTGCTCCCCTTGACGCGCGCCACGGCTCAACCGGCGGGATGGGTCTGGCAGATACCGTTGCAGCATCGCATGGGGCACGGCTATGTGTACTCGAGCGGGTTCTGCAGCGACGCGGCAGCGAAATCGACGCTGATGCGCAGCTTGGGAACTGCCGCCCTCGAGGATCCGCGCATCATTCCGTTCACCACGGGTCATCGCAAGGAGTTCTGGAAACACAATTGCCTTTCCATCGGCCTTGCCTCGGGCTTCGTCGAGCCGTTGGAGGCGACATCCATCCATATGATTGCCCGTGGGGTGGACTTTTTTCTGCGGTATTTTCCGGACCGCGACTGCGACCCGGCGCTGAGTCGGGAATACAACCGCCGCGTATTGGCGGACTACGAAGAGATTCGTGATTTCATCGTTCTGCATTACTGCGCCACCGCTCGGGATGATTCGCCTTTCTGGCAGTGGTGCCAGAACATAACGCCGCCCGACTCATTGCAGGCACGAATCGATCTGTTCAAAGCCGGCGGCGCGCTGCGCGAAGGGGTCGATGAATTGTTTCGTGCCTCCAGCTGGCAATCCGTATTTGAAGGCATGGGCATCAGCCCGGCTGTTTACTGCCAACGAGTGGAGAATATGGACTATGCGGAAATTGCCGCGGCATTGACCACCGCCAAGGCCGCCATCGCCGGCATGGTGGCTCACCTGCCGACTCACGAGGAATTCCTGCGGGCACAGACCGGGTAGTTGTTCGTCTGCAATCGCGATAGCGAAAATCTATGGGACCACGATTGTATCCGTCTGGACGCACTGCCTATCATGCTGCGCCCTCGCAACAGATGAAGACCCGTGGATCAGCATGCCCTAACTCGCCGACGAATATTGCACGGGATGGTCGCAGCAGCATTGCCGCTCAGCACGCTTTCCTGTGGAAAGAGCTCGGGTGGGATCGGCAAAGGGGAGCCCTTGGCGGTGGGAGGACTCCCGGTCACCTGTAATCTCACGCTTCCGGTGGCCTGTGTTTCCAAGGCTCGGAGCAACGAGGCCCTTCGTGTAGGCCAGCCGCGCTTCGAGTACAACTACAGCAAGTACAGCGGCTGGCCCGAGATCAAGGAGTCCTTGATGGCCGGCCGCATTCAGGCGGCATACATGCTTGCGCCGCTGGTCATGGACCTGGCGGATAAGAAAGTACCGGTAAAGATCGTTTCGCTCGGGCATCGCTCCGGCGCGGTAATCATGGTGAGGAGCGATTCCCAGTACCGGAGTTTCAGGCAGCTTGCGGGAAAGCGGATCGCGATTCCCAGCCGTTTTGCCGTGGACTTTCTGTTCCTGAGAAAAATGCTGGCGCAGGAGAATATGACGCCCGGCGACATCCAAATCATGGAGATGGCACCCCCCGATATGCCGGCGGCGCTTTACGCGAATGCCGTGGATGCGTATTGCACCGGTGAACCTTTCGGCGCGGCCGCTCAGCAAGCCGGTTACGCGCGACCCTTGCGCATGACGCGGGACGAGTGGCGCAATTACATTTGCTGCGTGCTGACCGTGCGGGAAGAGTTGATACAGGGAAACCCAGCGATCGTTCAGGACCTCGTCAACCAAGTGCTGGGCGCGGGCATCTGGCTCGATCAACAGCAGGAGAACCGCAATAAGGCCGTTGCGATTGCCGCGGGCCGGGATTTTTTCAATCAAGATCCGAAGATCATTCGGTTCGTCATGGAGAACCCGGTGGATCGGGTGACCTACGGCGACTTGAGAATGATCCGCGCCGAATTCGAAGATCTCATGGAGTTGTCGATTGCCGCAGGCACGATCAAGCATCCCATTGCCTACGAGACCTATATGAACGACACCTTTGCGAAAAACGCGCGTGCCGCCGCGATTTCCTTGTAATCCGTGATGAGCTACGCGGCCCGATTTACACCGCTATTGGCATGCCTGCTGCTGTCCACTCCCGCGCACCCCACCGAAGTCGAAGCGCTGAAGGCCGGCATTTTCAATCCGGCGCGGGAGGCGCCGGATTTTTCAGTTCGCGGTTCCGATGGTACGGCGCTCACGCTCAGCCGTTATCGCGGCAAGGTCGTGTTGTTGGGATTTGGCTACACCTCATGCCCCAATGTCTGTCCCGCGACCCTTGCGGTTCTCGCGCAGGCGCACCGGAAATTGGGCGCCTTGGCCTCGCAAGTGCAGGTCATTTATCTCACGGTTGATCCCGAACGCGACAACGCCGAACGCCTCAAGCAATACTTGGCCGCCTTCGACCCAACCTTCATCGGTGGGACAGGCACCGGTGCGCAAATGGCGGCGGTGCGCTTGGGCTACGGCGTCACCGCTGAGAAACACGGTACTGGAAGCGACTACGCGGTGGCGCATTCGTCATTTGTCTATCTCATCACACGCGACGGCAGGCTGAGGGCATTGATGCCGTTCGGGCACAAGGCGGATGATTACGTCCACGATATTTCCATGTTGTTGAATTAATCGCGTGAATATTGCGCGCCCGTTTCGCACGCTTTCAGCCATTGCCGCCGCCGCCGTTACCGTCGCGGCGCTGGGTACGGTTGCGTGGGCGGTATTGACTCCGGTTACCTTTGCTTCGCGGGAGGAGACTTTTGAAATTCCCAAGGGAACCTGGGCGCGGCGCATGTCGGGGAATAAGGTGGAAATTCTGCCGTCCCATGTCTTTCTGACGGTGGGCATCAGGGATGTCTTGCTGCTGAAGAATATGGATGACGTACCGCAGATATTCGGCCCGACCTTGATGATGCCCGGCCAGAGCTTCCGCTTGCCGTTCGAAGTGGCCAGCAGTTATCAATTTGCCTGTACGGCACATGCCAGCGGTCAAATGACCGTGGTCGTCGACGAGCAACCGGACACCCCCTGGCGCCGGCTCGTGTGGAGAACACGAAGAATTTTCAGGGCCATTGCATAAATGAACAAAATCAAGGCGAGTTTGCCCGCCGTAGTGGTCATAGCAATAGTGTTGGCTGCCTGGTGGTTGATCGTGGCTGCAACCCACAGTGTTATTTTCCCCACGCCCGGGCAGGTGGTTGTCGGCACGGCCGAACTCATCAGGGATGGCACCTTGTTCACGCACATTGGCGCATCATTGATGCGGGTCGGCATCGGATTCTCGCTCGCGGTGCTCGTCGCCGTGCCTTTGGGCCTGTGGTTGGGCTGGGTCAAGGGGGCCTACTCCACTCTCAACCCCTTGTTTCAGATTTTACGGCCCATCTCCCCGATCGCATGGATTCCCATTGCCATTCTGTGGTTCGGGGTCGGCAATGCCTCGCCGATCTATCTCATATTCATCTCGTCGGTATTTCCAATGATCGTGCAAACGACAGCCGGCGTGCACGCGATCGAGCGCCGCTATCTGCGGGCCGCGCAGAATTTCGACGTTTCGCGCTACACACTATTTCGCCAGGTGGTAATTCCGGCGGTGCTGCCGCAGATCATCGTCGGCATGCGCATCGGCCTCGGTGTCGCGTGGCTGGTGGTGGTCGCAGCGGAGATGATTGCGCTGCGCTCCGGTCTTGGCTATCTCATCATCGATTCCCGCAATGCCGGCAACCGCTACGACCTGGTGATCGCCGGGATGATCATCATCGGATTGATTGGATTGATGCTGGATGGCGTGATGCGCTTGCTCGAGGGATTGAAATCGGTCAGGTGGCGTTATGCGCACTAAGATCGAGGTGAACGGCATCCGCAAGGGGTTCGCATCGAACGGTGTAGACCTGAAGGTCGTCGAAGACGTCAGCCTCACCGTGGGGGACGGCGAGTTCGTGGCGATTGTGGGGCCCTCGGGATGCGGCAAAACCACCCTGATGAACATGGTCGTAGGTTTTTTGCAGCCGGATTCGGGTTCGATACTCATCGATGGTGTGCCGCGCGCCCTGCCCAACGCCAAGGGCATTCTCATATCACAGCAAGGTTCTATTTTTCCCTGGCTTACCGTGCAGCAGAATTTGATGTTCGGTCTGAACGATCATCCTGCGGCAGACAAGAAGGGCGTGGCCGATCATTACGCCGCCATGGTGGGACTGAAAGGCTTCGAGGGCAGCTATCCGCACGAACTCTCGGGGGGGATGCTCAAACGGGCCGAACTGGCGCGGGCGTTCGCGGTCAAGCCGGAGATTCTGTACATGGACGAGCCGTTCTCTGCGCTCGATGCATTGACGAATCTGCGCATGCGCAACGAATTGCTGCGCATCCTGGAGGAGGAGCGGCACACAGTCATGTTGATTACCCACGATGTGGAGGAGGCGATTCACCTGGCGGATCGGATCATGGTGTTATCGCCCAGACCCACGAGGATCCAAGCAACCTTCAAGGTGGACCTGGCTCATCCACGCAAGCTAACCAGCCCTGAAGTGCAGGAGCTGCGCGTGGCAATCCTGCATGAACTAGGCGTCGATCGGAACGGGGGATGATGAGGTTGCCTGTGCAATGCGAAGTTTGCCGCCGATGAGCGGCCTCAATTTACGGCAGGCTGACGCGTCTGCCGCGGTGTCTTGCCAGTCCAGCGCTTGAATGCATGCGTGAAGGCGCTGACTTCATGATAGCCGAGCAGCCACGCGACGCGCGATATCGACAAGGCGGGGTCCGATAGGTACTGCTGCGCAAGATCGCTTCGCAAGCTTTCGAGCACTCCGGAGAATGACAAGCCCTCGGCCGCGAGCCGGCGCGCTGCCGTTCGCTGGCTGACCCCGAGCCGCTTGGCGATTTCGGACGCGCGCGCGTTACCGTGCGGCAGCAGCGGAACAACGGCATTTTCCACGCGCGACCGGAACGATCCATGATGCGCCGGCCGGCGGGACAGAGCTTCCTCGCAATTCGCCACCAGCAGCTTGTTCAGGTAGGGATCCGCACTGACGACCCGCATTTTATTCACTTCGCCGGCGAACGTGAATTCATCGGCGGCTGCGGAGAACTCGATGTTGCCGCCGAAATACGCGGCAAGCTCCGACGCGTCGCTGCCGCGCCAATGCATCAGGCGCGCAGAACTCGTTGCCAGACGCTGTTCCGTCAGTTGGCGACATATGCGAAGCAACAGCGTCATGGAAAATTCGATCTGATGCCGATCAACATGCCGGCTCACACCCACGGAGCGCAGCATGACTTTGCAGCCGTGGCGCGCGAGATACTTCAATGACAATCCCTCGTTAGCGATCGAGCTGTAGCGCGAGACCCGCTCGAGAGCATCGCCCAGGGTGTCCGAGGAGGCCGCGACGTAGTAGAGCATTCCGGCCTCGCGAAGATCTGGCGACTGAGCCAGGTGAAACCCGAGAAGGTCATCGTGCAAGACGTCGGCGGCGAGATTCAGAAAGCGGATTTGACGGCGGACATGGATGCGGACGCTGCGATCGCCGATCTCTTGATCGTTCAAGCCTGCCTTTCTCAGCAGCGGCTCCAGCGCGATGCCGGCCTCGTGCAATCGTCCGTAGGCCAGCCGCGTAACTACGCCCGCCGCGGTGGGAAGAGCAGCGAAACCATTGGCGTCGATGTCATGCACCATATCGTCCGCTGCACGTCTGAGGTTTAGCCGCTTGGCCTTTAGCGACAACGCTTTGGCACATCATAGCAAGACCGGGATGTGACGTTGCGCTTATAAAGTCACCATCGTTAAGACACTTTCGCGCCGAGACGGCGCGCAAGCCTTCCCCAATTCCAAAGGGCGCAGGCTGAACTAGCAATGGATCCAAATGCCAAAACGTCCCGTAGTTGCAGTTATCGATGATAACCTCGGAATACTCAGCGCGATGGGCCGCATGCTGTGCATGTACGGCTATGAGACTGAGCTCTATGCCTCGCCCGAGGAATTCTGGAATGAGATCCTCACGACCGGTGCGATCGGCCTCATCATCGATGTCGAGCTGGGCGAGAAATCCGGCATCGAGTTGGCGCGTCAACTGACCAACCGCGGCATTAAATTTCCCGTCATTTTCATGACCGCGCACGACAACGAGGAGGTCAGAAAACAGGCCCGGCAAGTCGGCTGTCTCGATTTTCTGGTCAAGCCCTTCCGTGGCGGCGAACTGCTGGAAGCTCTGGCCAAATCGCTTCCTCGGACCGCCTCCGCCTGAAAGCCTGCCGTCGCGGCTTCGCCGTCGGCGCGCACCTACTTCAATTCCACCTTCGGGTGATGTCAATAAGGATAAGGCCCCATGTCCAAGGTCTTATCGATCCTGCTACGGTGCAGTGATTTTTTTTCAGGCCTCCAATATCGGAGACGCGCATCGGTGCGAAATGTGCGAAAGAAACGACACATCCTTCGACGACTTCAGGACTTTGAAGGGAGGCCTTAGGCGCCGGCAGGGGCTTGTGCAAACTCTGCGCCTCGTCGCGGCCCTAGTCGCGGTGGGCGCAGCGATGTCAGCCCATGCTCAGGCGGACAACCCGACCGAGGACTTACTGAAGGACCGTTTTATCATCGATCTTGGCGGATTCGCGGTGCTTTCGACGATCAACGGCAGCCTGAGGGGTAGCGCCAACAAAAATGATCAGACCACCGATTTCGACAAACAGTTCGGCACCGATGGGGATCAGACGCGCATACGCGCAGATTTTTTATGGCGAATTACCCCGACACAGCACGTGCGATTCAGTTATTTCGACGACGACGTCCGGCGCACTCGAACCATCGATCAAGATCTCGCATGGGGACAGTACACCTTCATCGCGGGCGGAGAGGTGACCGCGGAAACCAAGTTCCGGGTATACGAACTCTCCTATGAATACGCATTTCTCCGCCGGGAGAACTACGAGATCGTAGGCATTGCCGGAATACACTTCGATGATCTGACGCTGAAGTTGTCCGGCAACGCTTCGCTTACTGTCGATACCCCTACGGGACCTGTCGAGCAGGCTTCAACCTTCGAAACCAGAACGAGTTCCGTGCCGGCACCACTGCCAGTGCTCGGTTTCCGAGGCGACTGGGCGGTGTCGCGCCACATATATCTCGACGCCTCCGCCGAGGTGTTCAAGTTGAGCTATCAAGGTATCAACGGCAATTGGTCCGACCTGCGCGCCGGCGCAACGTGGATGTTCAACCATCACATCGGCTTGGGTATCGGCTATGACCGATTTGCTACGCACGTTGACCTGAACAAAGGAAGTTTCAACGGCCGGTTGAACTTCGGCTATCAGGGGGTGCTCATCTACGCGAAAGGGGGTTTCTAGGGGTCCATCCAAGAGCCCCGCCACAAATTGCAAACTCCGCCGATACAATGGCAAGCGTGCCTCACGCAAACGCAGACTTACACTCAAACGCAAACTTAGCTGTTGTTGAAGATGGAGAGAGCTTCGGTGTCTAAAGGCCGGGACAGCGGCATGCCCATGATCGAACAGTGGGAATCCTACTTCGTCTCGGGGGGCACACTGGGTTCGCGACCAAGCCCTGCCCGGATCACGCTGGCATTGGGGTACGGTGCTTGAAAATTAGAATCAGGAGGAAGACCGCGGCGCTGCCCACCCCTCATACAGAAAGGTCATAGGCCCCGGACCTTTCATGTAGCCGGTCTGCAATTGCGTGATGGCAAATCCCGCGCTTTCGATCAGCGCACCAATCGGCCGATTCAGATGACAACCTCCCCCAAGCCTCTTCCAAAGCGGCGTTAGACGATTTTGCCACTTCCGAATGTTTTCCTCCGGCGCAAGACCGTGTTCGACGAACAGCAATTGACCGCCGGGTTTGAGCACGCGTCGCATCTCGCGCAACGCCCCGACGGCATTTGGAATCGAGCATAACGTCCACGTGGTAACGACGGTATCGATGCTGTGTTCATCAATCGGAATGGCCTCCGCCGAACCGGCTATCAATGTCACGGGAGTCTTGGAACATTCCGCGGCCCTCCGCGCCATGGCGACTAGTTTTGCCACAGGATCAAGACCGAGAATCTCCTCCACTCGTGATCCGTAGAAAGGGAGGTTAAGACCGGAGCCGATGCCAATCTCAAGGACCCGACCGCGCGCAGAAGACAGCACTCGTTCGCGATAGGGCAACAATTCCCGATTACGCATCGCAACATTGATGACATGCGGCAAAATGCGATCATGGTAGAAGCCCATAGATCATTCTACCTTTGGTTCCGAGGGCCCAGGTACCCGCGATCACGGCGTCGGTTCTTCGAAGCCGGACGAATGATTTTATAGGTTCTTAATTTTCAACCACATAGCGGCGCCGTCCTCACTTCAAAGCAGGCACCGCATAACAACACGCTCCGTACTCCGCGCGCTTAACCGAGGCGCGAGCTGATGTCAAATTTACAAACATGGATGCAACATTCGCTGTCGCTTAATTCGCACATCGCCAAATGCCGACATTTGCGCGGCTGCGCACACCACGCTTCAATCGCGCCTGCGAAAAATTTAACTTTTGCTCTGACCGATACAGAGCACTTCCAGACGAGAGGTGGAGCGATGCGAGCAATGCGATTGACATCCTGCGGGGCAGCCCTAACTGCGGCCTTTTTCTTTCTACTTACGGGCTGCGGTCCAGGCGTGGGCACTAATGCCGCAAGTAGTCCAGAGGTTGCCCACCCATCGGCCACCTCCGCTTCAGCCGAGAGCAACGGACAAACCGCAGGCATCGCAAGTGTGGAATTTTCGTCGAGTCAATATTCCGCAGGTCAGGCCGCAGGATCAGTGTCGCTCACGATCGAACGCACGGGCTCGGCGACCTCAGCGGCAAACGTGGTATACGGCACTGTCCCAGGCTCGGGCACCGCGATCGCGGGTTCCGACTATACGGATGTGAAAGGCGAGCTCACCTGGGCTGAGAATGATTCGACGCCGCGCACGATATCAGTGCCCGTCAGCGGCGCGACTCCGTTTACAGGCGACAAGTCGTTTCGAGTCCAGCTGTGGGCCCCGAGCGTCGGCCTCACGGTTGCGACCCCCGGCAGCGCTCTGGTGACGATCACGGGTGATGCGGCAGATTCTGCGGGGACGCTGAAGCTCGGAGCGCCCAGCTATACAGTGTCGCAGGCTTCCGGAGCGCTGACTGTGAGCGCGATGCGGACCGGCGGGGTCACCGGGGACGTCGCGGTAAGCTATAAGACCAGCGATGGGACGGCGGCGGCTGGGCGTGACTACAGCCCGATGGCAGGCACGCTGAAGTGGATGAATGGCGAGGCTTCGACCAAAACGATCTCGATCCCCATCAGCAAGACAGCGCCCTTCGGTGGCAGCAAGACGTTTGCGATCGCGCTTTCGGGTGTCTCGGGAGGTGCCCAATTGAGCGCGCCAAGCACCGGGACAGTCAGCATCACCGGCGCCGCGTCCTCTCGCGCCGGAAGCGTGCAGCTTTCTGAAGCGATTTACGTCGTCGGCCAGGGCGCTGGCTCACTTTCCGTAACCATCAATCGTATGAATGGAGCCAGCGGCGCGATCGCGGTTTCCTATGCGACCGCCAACGGCACTGCCGTTGCCCCGGCAGATTACACCTCGAGCCGTGGCACGCTGCAGTGGGCGGATGGCGACTCTTCGCCGAAAACTTTCGCGGTGCCGATCAGCAACGCCGCGCCCTTCGCGGGCAATAAGACCCTAAGCATCGTGTTGTCCGATCCGGCGGCGGGCGCCGTAATCAGCAATCCCGGCGTTGCCACTGCGACGATTGCGGGCGACCAGCCGCCGGGCAGCCTGGCACTGGCCGCAGGCGACGGCAGCGTCGCGCAGACCGGCGGCTCCCTGGCCGTCAAGGTCATTCGAACCGGCGGGACGAACGGAGCCGTCACGGTATCCTATGCGACGTCCAATGGAACAGCGGTCGCGGGCACGGATTACACCGACACAAGCGGTACGCTCACGTGGGCAAACGGCGACGGCAATTCGAAAGTGTTCTCCGTACCCGTAAGCGCCGTGAAGCCGTTCTCGGGCGACAAATCCTTCGCGATTGCGCTGTCCGGCGCGACGGGCGGCGCCAGTGTGGGCACACACAGCAGCATGATCGCAACCATCGTAGGATCTGCGACTGCCGCGCCTGGAAGCCCGCAACTCTCGCAGGCCAGCTACACGGTCTTGCAGAGCGCGGGTTCTGTGTCGGTGACGGTAAACCGCACTGGCGGCGCCAGCGGGGCCTTCAGCGTCGCCTACGCGACGGCTGACGGCAGCGCGGTCGCAGGCAGCGACTACACGGCGACCAGGGGGACGCTGCAGTGGCAGAGTGGCGATGCTACATCCCAGAGCTTCAAGGTACCCGTCAGCAATGCATCGCCTTTTGTCGGCAGTAAGACATTCAGCGTCGCGCTCTCTGCTCCCAGCAGTGGCGTGTCACTGGGCAGCCCGAGCGCTGCCACCGTCACCATCAGCGGCGGTGGATCCAGCGGCTCCGGCCCAGGTGTGCCGGCCAATCTGTTGATGACAGGGCAGACCATCAGCAGCATCTCGCTCAGCTGGTCGGCAGGAAAAGCGGGCCCCTATCCCGTTGCCTCGTACCGGGTTTATCGCAACGGATCACTGCACGCAACCGTCACGGGCACCAGCTACACCGATAGCGCAGCCAGCAACGCGACGGTACCGACCTATACACAGAACGCAACGATCTACAGCTATGCCGTGACGGCCGTCGACACTCAGGGCAATGAGAGCACGCAGGCGGTCCCGTCCGTGTACTTTTATCAGAACGGGGTGTCCAATCAGGGCCAGTCCGATTTCTCGTACGGAATCACCGAGAACTGGCAAAGCAAAGCGGGAAGTCCAGCGGGCGGAACCGACGATATATCATTGGCCTATCCCAATGGCGGCGGCTTCCAACCGATTGCCAACCTTCCCCTGTCACCCGCCTTTGACCTCGAACTCGGAGGCTTCAAATACCTCACCCTGGACGTGAAAGCGGCCGATTCGAAGAATTATCCGTTCTTCATCTCGCACATTTCGCGTCTGCCGCCGGGTGACGTATATCCCCGGCAGTATGTGGAGCTATCCTCCTACTGCACTCCGGTAGTGAATCAGTGGGTCACCTGCAAGATTCCGTTGTCGGATCTGTCGATGGGCTTCACGAAGTTCACGGCTTCCATTTCCGGAAACCATCTGACGGTGACCAGTATTCAGTCCGGTGTGGGCGTGGATGCGGGTGGGTTCATCTCAGGGCCCGGCATTCCGGCGAACACCTACATCACCAGTCCGCCGGGCGACGTCACCTATAACAATGGGCAGCCTCCGGGTGCGAACTTGCTCGGGGTTTATACCATCGCAGGTCCCGGAGTCACCGCATCGCTCTCCGTGCCCTCAGAGGCCATGAGCGAACAACGCACTGCCCTGTACAAGGTGGACCTCGGTCTGCGCAGCGTGGGCGGCAGCACCACCATTTATCTCAACAATTTGGGTTGGACGACCAATTGAACCGCGCGGCTGTGCCATAGCGACGAAGTGCACGCACAAACACTTCAGCGCGCGAAACGGCATTAAACGTTTAGGGGGCGAAAACGTAGCGAAAGCGCTACGTTTTCGCCGGAAGGAGGTTAGCGTGTGGTGGCACTGCGCTTCGAAGGCATGACGCGCAACACTGCCATCATCCCGTTGTCCTCATGGTCAACCAAGTGACAGTGAAATGGAATATCGCCGGCGAGGGAATCCGGAAAATAGAGTTTGATGCGCACGCGCCCGGGTCGCACCGGCCCCTCTTTGCTGTGATAGCCCGTCGCTTCGGCATAGGGCACGTTGACGACGTCGAGTAATGGCGGACTCGCGACCGGCTTGCCATCAATCGTCAGCACGCGAAAATGCACTTGGTGGATATGGAAGGCGTGCAGCTCATTGGTCCAGTTCTCGATGACCCATTCTTCCGTCGTTCCAGCGCTCACAGTGATGGCCGGTGGTCCTCCCATGGCGTAGGGCTTAAGCACCGCGCCGGGTTTGCGCTCCACAATATAGAAATCGACCTGATCCGTCAGGCCCGGCCGCGGGTATTCAGCCATGGCGATTACACGCTCATGGTCGGTGGGTCGCGCCATCAGTCCACTGAAGAGATTGCGTCGGGCCTCCTGCTTAGGTTCTGCGAGCGCGACCTCTCGCATCGCCTCGGAACTGGTGAGGACTGCGAGGCGACGCTCTGGGAGCCGATCGCCCGCACAACCGGTATCGACGGCGTGGGTTACCAGATAGGCCTTTACCCCGGGGGGCGGAGCGTTCAGCAGCACCTCCAATCGGCCCGACGGTGGAACAAACTGTGAGGAAAGCGTTGGCGTTATTGGCAGCGGTGCTCCCGAATCATCCGTCAAGGAACTCCCATCGCGCGCAACCACCTCTAGAGGCAAGGGCTTCCCATTCTCGGTAATGAGCGCAAGATCGAGGAACGCGTCAGTTGCGGCGTTCAATATGCGCCACAGCTGCTTTCGACCGGTAGGTATTTGAAAATTTGCCAGCGCCGAATCCTCGACCTCGCCAATCGGTATGGGAGTGCCGTTCAGGCTGATGGCATCGATACCGGAGTTGGAACCACAAAGCAATTCGTGCGCTGTATCAATTGCGCTTGGCCGAGCTGCGTGCGGTATTGTCTTGTGAGCGCGCGACCCGGAAAGTGCGCCGGTCATCGCCGCAGCCTGGGTCTTTCCAGCATCAAGGTCCTGTGTCTGTCGCACGATTAGAATGCGTTCATCAATGCCGGCTGCGCGTCGCGCATCATCCTGCGGTCCTTCAACGACGATCGCGCCGGTCAGGCCCATCAGCATCTGTGCCTGCACCTCGCCATGCACATGCGGGTGATACCAATACAGGCCCTCGGTCATGTCCGCCGGGATGTGGAAATGATAGGTAAAGGAGCGCCGGCCACAGCGCGATGGCGCCACCGACGGATCGGTGCAGACGCTCAACACATCATCTTGAGGACTTACGGGTGGGACGGCGAATCCATGCATATGAAGATTGGTCGCCCCTGTTGCTTGGTGTTTCATGCCTGGGATGACGGGAATAAACTCAGCAGCTCGTGGCACGTGCCCCGTCGCGATGGACAGTTTGCCAGGTCCGGTAACTGCATCTATCGCGGAAGGATCGTTGATCTCATTGCGCAGCGTGATAGTGAGATCCGAGCCCACTTTCACGCGAATAATCGGCGCCTCGGCGCTTGCACCGGCGGTATAACAAAGCCGATCGTGATCCTGGCGAACAGTTAACGTCAGGCCTTCCGAGGGCGCCCACAACTCAGGTGATAGGTGCCCGGGCGGCGGAACACCGACACCGCACGGCGCCGGCGCGGTGCTTCGAGAATCGAATGGCGGCAGATCGGCTGCGAACACCTTCGCGGCCAGGAAAGACAAAAAAAAGACCCGCCAGATCCCGGAAGGTCTTTTCATGATTGCTCGAATCATGGGAGGCAGGATAACCGCCTCCCATGAAGCGTGTGCTTTATTCCTGAAACAAGTCCGCCATCACTTCGACGCCGGCATCACACGCATGGTTGAGGCAGGGCAGCCTGAAGGCCGCATCCAAGGTTTTGGTCAGCGAGTAGTGATCGTAGAACTTCGCGCTTTGTATCCCATGATCACCGTAGTTCGTATCGACGATGGCGACCACTTGATTCGAGGTGATGCGGCTGTAGTCGTTTTCATCCCACAGAATCACGATGGCGCTGCGGCTGTCGGACCAGGTCGGCGACGCCTTGATTGCAGTCACGATGCGCTGCACCGTCAGGTCACCTTGCAAAATCAGCGTGGGATTGAGGCCGGTCTGCGTGCCGTTGTCATCCGCGTCAAAATTGCAAAATGCGGTGCCGTTGCCGCGGCCGTGCTGGTCATTGCACTGATTCGGCGCGATGAACGCGAGATCGGGCACGCGACCGGTTTTGAGATCCGCATAGAGGCCATGCTGACCTTCGAAAGAAACCACCCGATCGAGACTCAGCGCCCGATCTTTGCCTTCTTGCACGGAGGCAAAGTAAGCGAAGGGGTTGTGCTTGACCGCGTAGAGAAACACGATGTCGGACGCGCTTACCGGATTACCGGTTGTCGAGAGTGCTGCAAAGTTTGTGCTGACATTGACCCCGGCGGCGTTGGGTCCACCCTCCGAGTAAAAACCATCACTGACATTGACGCCATCCGCCCCAATGATGGGCAGCCCTTCCTGGTAGGACTTCCAAGACTTGCCCTCATGTACCAGCTGATCCGCGATGCTGATCCCCGAGATTTTGGTGCTCGCCGGAATCGACAACTTTCCATTGATCGTGGTCAGGGGCGGCGTCGAGGTTTCGTTCATGCTGTTATCGAGGACCGGAGCCGCCGCGTCGGTGCCAGTGCCCGCGATCGGGCAAACAAGGCCTGTGCTCGGAACATCGGTATTGGTGACATGCCCCGGCGTCAGGTTCGGCGCGCAGTTCTTGTTGTGCCAATCCGGATATTGGTCCGAAAGATTGTTGAAGTTCGAACCGCCAACAACCTCCAGGTAGTTGGTCGAGCTCGGATGCGCAATTGCGAAATAGTCTTGCGCCAAATTGGCTTTCGTCATCAGCGAGTTAATGAATGGTGCCTGAGGGTTGCCGGCAATTTGGCCGTAAGCATGATTTTCCATCATGATGACGAACACGTGGTCGAGGTGCGGAATCCCTTTCGGTACCGGCCCCTGCTCTGCGCTGGCGCTGCCAACCGCAATCAGCGCTCCTATACATGATACGAGTGCGAACTTCTTCATCGACTAGGTACTCCCGGTGTTGGTTCTAGTGGGCGGGGACGCATTTATCGACTCCGCATCCTGAAATCTCATGCGTGCATTGCGCGCATGAGCACGCGATTACGCAATTGCAGCATCGTAAACACCGACTGTGACATTCCTATGTCGTTGGGCTTGCTTGCGGATAACATCCACAGTTCGGTCGCCGAGTTCCGCATACCAGGATGAGGTCTGCTGAACATAATTCCAATAAACGCGAATCAACCACGTTTGGCCGCGCGCACTGGCTTCCTGAAAGCAGCCGTTTAGTCTTCTTAGCCGGTAATGCGTGCCAGGCCGTCGGCGAACGCTAGCCAGCCATGCGTGGTACCGAGCGGCCCGCGGAGCAGAATTACCGCCGTTGTTACTGCCGCTCCGATGAGCCAGACAGGGTGCGGCCGGCCTCGTGTGCGCCAATCGTAAACCAGACCTGCGACGATCAAGAGCTCGGTGATCAGACTCGGCACAAGGCCGATGGCCAATGGGGGTGGCGGCCCGAGACCCGGCCTAAGCCCGGGTCCGCCCCCGGTTATGAGTACAAAAAAGATACGGGCCATGGCGGCCTGAAGCAGCGTAATGGTGGCCAACAGCATCAGCCGCTTGTGCGCTTCCGGGCGCTGGATGGTTACGATCGCCGCAATGAAGAACCCGGCGAACAGGACGATCCCGCTCACCGGCAAGATCAGAAAAGCTCGTGAATGGTCGCCGTAGCCGGCCCGCAACCCGACGGTCAGCGTCTGAATCGCAGCTGCCAGGCCCATGACGACCATGGCGGTAGCCAGAGAGATTCCCGCGAGACCCCATGCCCGATGATTAAGGACACGACCGTTCGCGATCAGCAGCGTCTGCGAGAGTAACAGCAGCGTCCAGCTTGAGAAGAGCACGCCATGTATGTGCACAAGCGGTGAACCCACGAATGTGCCGGCGGATAGTTGCAGCCAGTAAGTCGGCGCAAATCCGCCGAAGGCAACGACCGCGCATGCCGCCGCCATCCAAACATAGAAAAGGCGAACCTTCTCACGCACAGGCTCGATCTCAGTCGCTATTGCAACCATGCCATCTCCCTCGTCGATTGAGTTGGATTTCTGTCGAACTCTATGGGACCGTCTCGGCGACAACATCTGCGCCATGGTCTTGTCTTAACAGCAGCGCGTAAACGAACCAGAGTTTCGCAACATCGAACGCGACATCGCCGAGTTTTACGATCATTTCCCCCTGTGCACCAAGTAAAACCGCAAAATCGAGCACTGTCGCAATTATCAAGAGCAATCCGGCCCATTGCGGAAGCACATGCGCACGCATGGTTGCAATGCCCAGCAATATGAGTCCGATTCCAGCGGGAATATAGGCCGCGAACACGACCCAACTGAAAGCAGGAAGTGGTCCCGCCGGATCGAGCATTGCATAGGCGGTATTTGGTGCACCCGGCTGTAGAGCAATCACCGGGAGAATCCAGGCGGAGACGATGACCTGCGCCGTTAGCACCAGGATGCCGAAGAAAGTGAGAACGAATCCGATTGATCCGAGCCGCCCACTTTTATCCGCTTGCGTTAAATAAAATCCGATTAAGCCAAACAGAAAGAGCACGTACGAGATTGAGAGCAGCGCGTGGGCGGGCATCCAATGGCTGCTGAGCACGGCGTTCGCTGCGAAGTCGCTGGGCGTCAATGCAATCGAAGTTAGCCCCGTCAAGGCCGAGAGCAGCCAAGCGATTGCGCCCCAGCGAATGAGTTTCTGAGTGGCCATGCGTAGTCCCTTAGTTTTTGTGAACGTTGTGCGGGATCTTCTTGAGGAGTCTCCTTGCGCCAGTCATCCAACGGTTTGACGAAAGCGAAGGCCTCTCTGGAGAGTGTCTCACGGGTCCGGGGCCCCGCGTACGGAGGCGGATGGTTATATTTGTGTTGATCTCGACACAGGAACCGAAAGCTAAAAGAAATCCGGCCAAGAGCGACTCACAAAGCCTTGCGGAAATTCAATCGATCCCGGACGCGCGTCGCCAGAACTCGCCACGTTGCCGATCTTCTGGTTTGACGATGTACGTGTGTCTCCTATACTGCAGCCGTAATGATGCCGCGTCGAATAGCCGGCCTCCAACGAGTGTTTGTCCTCCGCGACCGCGCAGGTTCACCGGCACTCTCGGAAGCCGGTTTAAGCAAAGGGGAAGCCGATGGCGATATCACTCTACGACCTGAGCGTGCCGACGTTCCTGCAGACCGTGACGGCCGTCGCGGGTTTCCTCGACCGCGCGGTCGGGCACTGCTCCGAGACCCAGGCAGATCCAGACGACTTCGTGCACGCCCGGCTCTTTGAAGATATGGCACCCTTCCATTTCCAGATCGAAGCGGCCTGGCATCATTCAGTGTGGGGGCTGGAGGCCGTGAAGACCGGCGTATTCGCCCCGCCCGCTCTGGTCGGACCGGTTCCTTTCGCCGACCTGCAGGCCATGATCGGCAAGGCGGAAACGGCGTTGAAGGCGTTCACCCCCGACGAGGTCAACAGCTGGGCGGGCAAGGACCTCGACCTTCAGATCGGCCCGCGGAGGCTAGCCTTCACGTCGGAGACCCTCATCCTTTCGTTTTCGCTGCCCAACTTCTATTTCCACGCCGTCACCGCATACGACATTCTGCGCACGCGTGGTGTGCCGCTGGGAAAGCGCGATTACGAGGGGCGGCTGCGCACTCGGACTGCCTAGACCGGTCCAACTAGCGTCGCTCGTACCCGGATAGGAATACCTCTACCGCGCGCCGCACTGGGCCGCTGAGGCTTTCGGGCTTCACATTGTCAATCACACCAAGGAGGACACGCTGCAAAAGTTCTGATTCGAGCAAGCTCAGGAGATGAATGGCGGCAATCTTCGGGTCGGCAGTCCGCAGCACCCCGCGCTTCATGACCCTTTTCAAGAATTCAGCGACCCGCTTCTCGATGGGCACCATCCCCTGCTCGAATGAAAGCCTCCCAATGTCGGAGTGCCGCGATTCGGCAATCGCCAGGTGTCTCACCGCGATCGCATCAGCTGAATAGAGCACGGTCATGAATTTCTGCCCGAAACGCACCAGCTCCCGCCTCAAGTCATCTGCATCTGCGTTAAGTTCCCCTGTGATCGCTTCCAGCTCAAGCTCCTTAGCCTGGTGCATGACCTCGAAAAACAGCTTCTCCTTCGAGGGGAAATAGTTGTAGAGAGTTGCTTTGGAGCCGCCGATCCGCTCACGGATGTCCGACATGGAAGCGCGCTCGAAGCCGACTTCTCGAAAAATTTCGCCAGCGGCTTGGATTATGGCCTGGCGTTTGGATTCAGTTTTGGTCTTCATGGTTTTTCATGATGGGTCTATTAACAGAACCGATAGGTCCAGTTTAGCGCGACTGCTGACTTGCAGCAGCGTTCCTTCGAGACTCGATCGCGCCGGCCTGGGTCACAGCTCATGCGGGGGGAGCCTTTTCAAGTGGCCGTTGGGCCCCGCAGCTATCTTCATCGGTGGAGCGTCCGGCGCGTAGGCCCTGAGAAAGGCAGCTACCGCGCGTCGGGCCGCGGCCACGGTCTCTTCTTCATCCGGCGCTGCATCTCGCACGTGCAGGAGCAACGGTTCAAGGACTTCGGCCTCGAGCAGCGCACCGAGATGATCGGCGGCAAGGTCGGGGTCGTCTCGACGGAGCAGCCCCGACGTCATACATGCGGCCAGGTATGAAGAGATCTGTGCGCGCAACGCCGTGATCTTGTCAAAGAAGAGTTTTCCCGTGCCGGAGCGAGACGCCTCCGCGATCATCAAGCGACGCACCTCCACCTGTTCGGGTGAGCAAATAAAGTTGAGGACGCTCGCGCCAAAATTGCGAAGGGCGGCCTGCGGATCGCTCCGAGAGGCGTCGAGGTGCTTCAGCGTGTCCGACATGTAGTTCTGCAGGGCCGCCATCATGCATTCAACGAACAGCTCTTCCTTCGAGGGGAAGTGACTGTAGAGGGTCGCCTTCGAGCCGCCGACCTGAGAAGTGATCTCCGCCATCGAAGTCCCGTCGAAACCCTGCGCGCGGAATAACCGATAGGCGTTTTCGAGGATTGCCTGTCGTTTGCTGTCGTTTTTGCCCATCACTCAAGTCGCTTCCTTTCATAAATGAACCGAGCGGTACATTTTTGTTGACATTGGGTCGGAAGTCAAGGTACCGTACGGTACAGTTTAGTTAAGGAGCTTTACCGCGATGCAAACAATCAAGTGTCAACCACTCGCAGCGCGGCCTCGCCGCCTCACCCTGCTGTTCACCCTTAGTCTTGCGCTCGCCAGTGGCTGCGCGCAGATCCCCCGGCTCGGCCCGCCCCCTGCCATGAAGAAAGTCGATGAGCTCGGCAGCTCGAACTCATTCGCGGCTTCCGTCGGGGCCTGGCCGGGCGATCAGTGGTGGCACGCCTATGGCGACCCGCAGCTCGATGCGCTCATCGAGCAGGCGCTCAACAGCGCACCCGACCTCGACCTAGCCCAGGCACGCCTCAAGGCCGCCGCGGCGCAGGTTCAGAGTGCCGGCGCGACGCGCCTGCCCGAGGTGACGGGGTCCGCCGTCATGGCCGAGGCCAAGCAAAGCTACGACTTCTTGGTACCGCGGCAAGCCCTGCCAAATGGCTGGAACGGTTATGGCGCCGCCACCCTCAACATGTCCTATGAGCTCGACTTCTGGGGCAAGAACCGCGCCGCACTAGCGGCCGCCGTCTCGGAGCAGCACGCAGCGGAGGTCGAGCTCGCGCAGACGCGCCTCATCCTCTCGACCTCGGTCGCCTCTGCCTATGCCGGTCTCCTGCATCTCTATACGCTGCACGACAACGCGGCCGACACGCTGGCGCTGCGTACGCAGACGGTCGCGTTGTTTCGCCAGCGCCGTCAGTTCGGCCTTGAAACGCTCGCGAGCGTGCGACAGGTCGAGGCGCGGCAGGCGGCCGCCAAGGGCGATCTCCTGGCGCTCGAGGAGCGCATCGGTCTGCATTGCAATGCCATCGCGGCGCTCCTCGGCGCTGGCCCGGATCGGGGACTTCAAATCACTCGTCCGAAAGTCGCCTGGGCGGGTGCTCAAGGGTTGCCCACGAACCTGCCCCTCGAGCTTCTCGGCCGACGTCCCGACATCGTCGCCGCCCGCCTTCGCACTGAAGCCGCCGCGCATCGCATTGATCAGCGCAAGGCCGGGTTCTACCCGAGCGTCAACCTGTTCGCGTTCGCGGGCTTTCAATCGGTCGGCATCGACAACCTCTTCAAGTCGGCCTCGCAGTCCGGTGCCGCAGGTCCCGCGATCTCACTGCCGATCTTCAACACTGAGCGCCTGCAGGGCCAGTTCAAGGGCGCACGCGCGGAGTATGACGCGGCCGTCGCCACGTATAACGGGACGCTCTCCGCGGCGCTGCGCGAAGTGGCCGATGCAACCACGAGCCGCAAATCCCTCGATGAGGAACTCGCCGCCGCCCGGGCAGCCGTCGCCGCCGCGGCGGAAGCACACCAAATCGTCCGCTCCCGATACGAGGGAGCGCTCGCCACGTATCTTGACGTCCTGTCGGCGGAAGACTCGCTGATATCGGCGCGCCGCTCCGAGGCCGAGCTCGAGACCCGAGCGCTGATTCTCGATGTATCGCTGGTACGCGCGCTGGGCGGCGGCTTCACGTCGGACCGCTCGAGCACCGCACCCCATAACCCCCAATCGTAAACATCTTATTAAGGAGAACTCTCATGGATATGCAAGCTTCAGTCACCCCCGAGTCGATGGCCGAGATCCCGATGGTCAAACCCCGCAAGAAACAGCGCGCCGTGCTGTTTTCGCTTCTCGGCCTCGCCGTGGCAGCTGCCACCGGCGGCGGCGTCGAGTACTGGAAGCTCATCGGTTCCCGCTACGTGAGCACCGACAATGCGTACACCGCCGCCGAGGTGGCGCAAGTCGCCTCCGAAACGGAGGGATCGGTTATGCAGGTGAACGTCGTCGACAGCCAAAATGTTAGGCGCGGCGACGTTCTCGTCATGATCGACGACACAGACGCGAAGCTGGCTCTGCGCCAGGCCCAAGCGGATCTTGCCCGCGCCCAGGCACAAGTGATCGCAGCTATCTCTGACGTCGAGCGCACCGTCATCGACCTGCAACGTCGTGAAGCGCTTGTGGCCTCGGGCTCGGTGTCAGGTGACGAATTGACCAACGCCAAGAACCGTGCAAGCGGCGCGCGGGCGGCACTCGATGCCGCTCGGGCCCAAGTCGCTCTCGCCCGCGCTCGCCTCGACAAGTCAGACGTCGATCTCGGTCGCACGGTGATCCGCTCGCCCATCGATGGCGTCATCGCGCGTCGGCAAGTGCAGCTCGGTCAGCGCGTCCAACCCTCCATGCCGCTCCTGTCCGTGGTGCCGGTCGATAGGTTGTATGTCAACGCGAACTTCAAGGAGGTGCAGCTCACCAAGGTTCACGCCGGGCAGAGCGTCGAGCTCAAGTCCGACCTGTATCACGGCAAGGTTGTGTATCACGGTGTCATCGAAGGGTTCGATGGCGGCACTGGTGCGGCTTTTGCGCTGATCCCGGCGCAGAACGCGACCGGCAACTGGATCAAGGTCGTCCAGCGCCTACCGGTGCGCATCCGCTTGAATCCCGAGGAGCTCGCCGCCCATCCGCTGCGCGTCGGGCTGTCGATGGATGCCAAGGTCGACCTTAACAGCAATACCTGATCACGCAGCAATCAACGAGGAACCTGCCATGACACACCCTGCCATCGACTCCAAGGACCCACCCTCTCTTGAGGGCGGGATGCTTTGGACGGCCGGCATCGTACTCGCGCTGTCGAACTTCGTCGCGGTGCTCAATATGACGATCGCCAACGTCACCGTGCCCAACATTGCCGGCGCTCTTGGCGCGGGATCCAGCCAGGGCACGTGGGTCATCACCTCTTATGCCGTCGCCGAGGCGATCACGGTGCCGCTTACGGGGTGGCTGTCCGGCCGCTTCGGCGCGGTGCGGCTCTTCTGTATCGCCGTAGTGCTGTTCGGGCTCTGCTCGTTCCTCTGCGGCTTGTCGACATCGCTCCCCATGCTGCTCGGTATGCGGGTGCTGCAGGGAATGGCGGGCGGTCCCCTCATGGCGCTGTCGCAGACTCTGTTGCTTAAGATCTTTCCCAAGCGCCAATCGATGCAGGCGATGGGCCTGTGGGCCATGACGACGCTGCTCGCACCCGTCGTCGGCCCGGTGCTCGGCGGCTGGCTGTGCGATCAGTACTCGTGGCCATGGGTGTTCCTGATCAACGTGCCCATGGCACTGCTCTTCGGCGTCCTCGCGTGGTTCATGCTCAAGCGTTTTCACGAGCCGGCAGTCATCAAGCCTGTCGACAAGGTCGGCATGCTGCTCTTGATCGTCTGGGTGGCAGCGCTTCAGATCATGCTCGATGAGGGCAAGGATCTTGACTGGTTCTCATCGACCCAAATCTGCGTACTCGCCGTCGTTGCCGTGATCGGATTCCTCTCCTTCCTGATCTGGGAGCTGACGCAGGAGTTCCCGATTGTCGACCTGCGCGTCTTCCGGCATCGCGGCTTCTCCTCTTGCATGCTGGTGCTCGGCCTCGCCTTCGGCGCCTTCTTCGGCATCAATGTCCTGACCCCGCAATGGCTGCAGTACAACATGGGCTACACCACGACCTGGGCCGGACTCGTGGTGGCGTGGGGCGGCGTGCTCTCAGTCGTTTTTTCACCCGTAGCTGCCAAGCTCGCGAACCGGATCGACCCGCGCATTCTCATCTTCATCGGCTGCGCTTGGCTTGGCCTCGATACGCTGTGGCGGGCCTACGCCACCTCCGACATGAGCTACTGGGTGATCGTCATTCCTCTCTTCTTCATGGGGGTGGGCATGCCGATGTACTACGTGCCCTTAACCGGGCTCGCCATGGGCTCGGTCAAGGAGGAAGAGACCGCCTCCGCGGCAGGCCTCATGAACTTTGTGCGCACGATCTCCGGCGCCATCGCCACATCGCTGGTCACGACCTCCTGGCAGAACCGCACGATCGTTGCGCACGCCAAGCTCGCAAACATCGTCGATCCCACAGGCCAGCTAGCCGGCTCGCTCCCCCCGGGCACGACCGGGCAGATGGTCCGTGAGATGTTCAACAACCTCGTGACGAGCCAGAGCCTGATGCTCGCGACCAACGGACTGATGATGGTGATCGCAGTTGTCTTCGTCGCCGCCTCGATAGCCATCGTACTTGCGCCCAAGGCGGCTCGCACGGTCGATCCGGCCTCGGTCGGGCATTAATTTTGTGGTTGCTCACGAAGGAGTCAAGGTAATGGTCACAACCGGAAGCAATCTCCACCACTGGCAGGAAAAGGTGCAACGCTGGACGTGCGTCCTGACTGTCTTGTCGCTGGTCGGTTGTGCCCTCCCGCGTCGGGATGCGCCGCCCACCATATTTAGTGCGGCAAGCCCCGTGGATTTTGCCGCCGGCGTTCGATTCTTAAGCACCGATCGAGCGAGCGTCGAGGCAAAATCGACAGCCGCTCTTGAGCGATTGAGAAGCTCATCGAAAGACGGAAGGCTACAGGCGCTGGTCCTCTCCGGCGGCGGCGCTGGCGGCGCGTTCGGCGCCGGAGCGTTGGTAGGGCTCAGCCGCCGCCACGAACGCCCGCAATATGATGTGGTCACAGGCGTTAGTACCGGTGCGCTCATCGCTCCATTCGCGTTTCTCGGTTCCGACTGGGACTCACAGCTCAGCGAAGCCTTCACGAGCGGACGAGGTGCTCAGATGAGTGTGCGGGGACTCCTCGCGCTGCCGTTCGGTGCATCGCGCCGCAGCGCTGTCCTGACAGCGCTTGTGGATCATTACGTCACACCTGACCTCATTCGCGCTGTCGCGAAAGAAGCAGGCACCGGTCGGCTTCTGTGGGTGGCCACGACTGATCTCGACAAGGAAGAAACAGTCATCTGGGACTTGGGCGCCATTGCCATGCGCGGCGGCGAGCCGGCTCGCAGACTATTTCGGGATGTCATCATCGCCTCCGCGAGCATTCCTGGCGTGTTCGAGCCCGTGCTCATCCACGTTGAACAAGGAGGAAGGTTGTACGACGAAATGCATGTCGATGGAAACGCATCAGCCTCGCTCTTCATCGCGCCTGCAGCAGCTTATTTTGCATTGCTGGATCAGCGAAGCCTCGACGGCGCACAGGTGTACGTGTTGATCAATGGACAGATTATCGATGCGCCCGAGACCACCCCCTTTAGGCTGCGACCGATTGTGGCGCGCACATTCTCGGTGGCTCTAAAACACATGTCGAGAGCCGAGGTCGTCGCCGTCGATCAGTTCGCTGAGAAGTACCGTATGTCGGTTCGATCGACCTATCTGCCCTTCGACTTTCCGCAATACAGCTCAGCTGACTTTCGAGCATCGACGATGCGTCCCCTGTTCGAATACGGAGCGCGATGCGCACAAAGTGGACGTTTGTGGACCACCATGGACGAAACGATGGAGACAGTCGTCAAAGCTCCGCCGGTCTCGAAGCGAACCCGGTTGGACCAGAAAGTTGAGTGCCCGTTGAGGGACATTCAGCTCACCGCTGGGGATAGCCAATGAATGAAAGTCTCGAGCGGCGCGGGGCAGGCGACGGGACCACACAAGCGACCGGTTGGCTGCGCGGTCACAGTAGCCGCGTCATGACCGCCGGAATCGTTCTTGCTCTCTTATACCTTGGGCGGTCCGTGCTGATACCGCTCGCGCTCGCCATCATGCTGAGCTTCTTGGTAGCGCCGCTGATTCGAGCGCTGCGACGACTGCGAATTGGCAAAGCCTCTTCAGTGCTCGTTGCGGTTGCGGGGCTGACCGTGTTAGGTGTTAGTGTTGCCGTCGCGCTGGGCGCGCAAATCGTGCACATCGCCGAGAGCCTTCCTCAATATGAATCCAATCTACAACGAAAGCTTAAGACGCTCGAGGAAGTCACCGTCGGCCCTCTAGTGAAGCTCACTAACGAAACGAATCGCCTTACCGGGATTCACCAATCCGCGGAGGCGCATCCCGTCCGCGACGCTGAGCGCTCACTGCCAGCAGCGGCGGCGGCGGATGATGGGTCGGTGCACGAGCAACCTGGATTCGGGTCCCACCCGCTGCGGCTAGTATGGAAGCTCCTCACAACCGTTTGGCACCCGGTCCAATTCGCAGGCATCGTGCTTCTTGTCCTTTTCTTCGTGCTACTTGAGCATGAGTCACTGCGCGACCGCTTTATCCGCATCGCCGGCGCGACCGACATACGCTCGGCCACTCTTGCGCTTAACGATGCCGGCGACCGACTCTCCCGGTATTTTGTTTCGCAGTTCGTGGTCAACCTCGCTTTCGGGCTGGCCATCTGGATGAGCTTGAGTGCGCTGCGCCTCCCGCAGGCCCTGCTCTGCGGAATTCTGGCAGGTGCGATGCGCTTCGTACCCTACGTGGGCGTGGCCATGGCCGCGCTCTTTGCCGCCATCCTTGCCCTGGCCGTCGATCCAGGATGGTCGCTCGCCGTAAGCACTCTGGGATTGTTCATACTGCTCGATATCGTCGTGGGACAATTGGTGGAACCACACCTCTACGGTCACGCCACGGGGTTATCGCCGCTCTCGGTAGTCGTGGGAGCAATATTCTGGAGCTGGTTGTGGGGCCCGGCCGGGTTGATTTTGTCTACGCCGCTGACGTTGTGTCTGCTGGTCGCGGGACGGCACATGAAGGGGCTCGGTGTCCTGGAGGTGTTGTTGGGCAATGCGCAGCCGTTGACATTACCGCAGCGGCTTTATCAACGGGCGTTGTCCGGAGATTTCCGCGAGATCATCACCGACGCGAGAAAGCTTCTGAAACATGTTTCGCTGGCGGCGTACTTCGATCGCGTGGTGATTCCGGCGTTGCACTTGGTACGGCTCGACGCAGACGCAGGCGCTACTTCCGGGGATCAGCAACTTAAGATTCGCCGCGTCATCGTCGAAGTCGCCGCCGCACTCAGCGGCAATGGCGCCAAAATCCTGAAACGACAGAGTCGAGGCGCGGTCCTCGATGAGATCACTGCCGGACGTTGGCTGCGTCAACAGCGCGAGCAACTTACCGGCAAATGGCAGGGGCCGCTCGGGGTGCCCCCGGGGTCAGTCGTCATCTGCATGGCCTTGGGCTCCTCGCCAGCCGATGATCTTGCGACCGAGGTGCTCGTGCGATTGTTGCGCGGCAAGAGGATCGATGCTCGGCATTTCTCGCCCGCAGAAATGGTTGCAGGGCTGCCGCCGGGCGCAAACTCCGACGGCGTCTCAATTGCTTTTCTGGTCAGCGCTTTCCCCAGCCCCGGACGCGGGAATGCCGACGTGGTCAGTCAGCAGCTTCGGAAGTTGCTGCCGCAAGCGAACCTGATCAGAGTCTTTTGTCCAGGGATCGCGAGCACATCCGAACCGGGCAACGACTCCGGCAATCTCAAGCCGACTGTGAATTCTCTCGGACAGGCGATCGAAATTTGCTCGTTCTGGCACGAGACGCATAACCAACGAGATTCGGCGCCGAAACATGGACTCGCGAATGCGGCAAAAGTATGTGACGCGGGATGACCCAAACAGCGCACAGGAGAAGCTTGCAGGATTTCAGCGCGAAGCGGCGGCAGGATGGCGTCAAGACGAAGACTCTGAACATGGCGCGCGCGGTCGTGCGCAGAGTTTTGAATCTCGCCTCCCTCCGAGTGGATGGATCGAGGATCGTCAGGATTTGCTCGGGCATCGCAGTGGTCGCATCACGACGCACTGCTCTCACGCGGAATTGACGAACTTGATTGAGGCCGCGGAGAAAGTTTGTGCTTCGCAGTCAGCAAAAGTCCCGCAACCACCTGGCCTCTCAAAAGCCAGGTGGTCGGGACTTTGAACGGCCGCAGCCCCAATGGGCGCCGCCGGAAGCGTGATTCCCGCCCTCTAACCTTACCCTACCGTTTTAGTTCTAACCTTTCGCAAGTGTGCCTCGCGCGCTTCATTGGGATTGACGAGAGTATCTACCCCGGACGTCGACACCTGAGTGGTGGACTTCGCCCCCGCTTTCTCGGGCCGGGTAGCGGAGTGTTGCTGGCCGGTCATGCCGAGGTAGGCATGCCAGGTCGCGTGCCCCAACAGTGGCGCAATGATAAGCATACCAGCGAGCAGCAATGCGTAACCGATTATGGTGAGCGACAAGATCAGCGCGCTCCATAAAATCATCGCGGATTTATTTCGAAGTGTCGCAGTGACGCTGGCGCGCACGGCTTGAGCGGCCGAAGCGTTTCGATCGATAATCAATGGGATGGCAACAACGGTACTCGTGAATACCGCGGTGGCCAACACACCGCCCACGCCAATATAGGCCAGCACTTGTCGCCGATTTGTCGAATCAAGGAACCCGTGGTACATGGTTTCGCGAATGCTGGGCGCGCCGATGTGGAACACGCCGCCCAACAGGAACGCTGAGAAGAGGAACCAACCCCCGGCACAAATCGACAGAATGACACCTATCTTTATCAGCGCGGGTACGTGTCGGGCGAACCCCTCCAACGAGTCATCGAAGCTCGCCGCCTGGCCCAACGAATATCGCCTGGACATCTCGCACAATCCTGCCGACATCATAGGTCCCACCAGCAGAAAGCCGGATATCGCTGCCGCGATGAAATAGGGATGCGTGCCGCAAATTATAAGTAGAGTCCAGCCGAGCCCTAAAATCAGAGCGCCGTATCCCACGCTAGCTCCCCAGTTTCGACGTAAGTCGAACCAACCGTGCCGCAACCACGTGAAAGGCGCGTAGGTCCGTACCTGCACGATCTCAACATTGAGAGTTCGATCCCGACCGGTGACGAGCGTAGTGGCCATGACCCCATCCTCCGATTAGTAAGTAGCAGCTCAGTGTAATCCCACGCTAGCGCGACGGCGACACGACTGGGCACACCGTTGTGCATCGCATGGTAGCTCGCAGGAGAAAATCAGTTCTCGCAAATACATTGTTAGTGCGCCCCAGCAAGCGGCTGGCGCCTCTTGAGAGTTCGACTCCGTGGCTCGGCTATCTCGCCAATGGAGCATACAGGCCCGAAGAGAAAGATGTCCGGCCAAGAGGCGTTTGGGCTGTTGCTCGCGGAAACCAGAAGCCACTGCGCTCGCTCGCGCAATGGCGGCCCGACATCATATTGGCCGCAACAAGCCTCGATACGTCCGTCTTTATCATCCTGGCGAGCACATCAAAAATGGCGAGGAACGTCTAGTCGTGCTCAACAGGATCGCGAAGTCGGTCGTCGAGAGCGAGCGCGGGCTGCATCCGATGCATGTATTCGTGCGCGCGCACAAGAAAGTCGGCGAACCACGGCCGGTGACCAAGATGAATAACACGGCTTGGAAGGCGGCGCGGGAACGCGCAGCGGGTGTGTCGTTCGAGGATCGTCAGGACTTGCTCGGGCATCGCAGTGGTCGCATCACGACGCACTACTCCCAAGCGGAACTAGCGAGTCTGATCGAGGCCTCGGAGAAAGTGTGCGAGACAGAGTCCCGCAACCACCTGGCTTCGGCGCAAAACGGGTTAGCGGCAGAGGCGTTAACTCATTGATCTAGTTTTAGGTCCTACCGGACACATAGGTAACACTTTTTCCGAGCACATAGGTAACACTTTTCGGCTTTTGCGGGAGACGCAAAATGCCTTGGAAGGAGTGTTACAAGATGGACGAGCGGATGCGCTTTGTCGCTCGCTTGACGAACGGGGAGAAGATGGCGGCCTTATGCCGAGAGTTCGATATCTCGCGCAAGACTGGCTACAAGCTCTATAAGCGGTACCAGAACTGTGGGATTGAAGGACTGACCGATCGGAGCCGTCGGCCGTATCGGCATGCCAATCGATTGCCCTTTCAGATCGAGAACTTGATCCTGCAACTGAAGGAGAAGCACTCGAGCTGGGGAGCTCAGAAGATCCGGGACAAGATCAAGCTGCTGCACAGTACGATCCACCTTCCGGCGATCAGCACCGTGCACGCCGTTCTGGATCGAAACGGTTTGGTCAACAGTGGGCGCAAGAAGCGCCGCTACCGGGCCGAAGGCACGAGCTTAAGCCAGGCGAGTCGACCGAACGATCTGTGGTGCGCCGATTACAAGGGTGAGTTCATGCTCGCCGATCAGCGCTATTGCTATCCGCTGACCATCACCGACTTTGCGAGCCGCTACTTGCTGTGCTGCGACGCTCTGGGCAGCACCAAGGAGATGTTCGCATTTACCGTGTTTGAAAGGGCTTTTAAGGACTTTGGGCTGCCTAAAGCGATCCGCACCGATAACGGCATCCCCTTCGCCAGCCCCAGTGCCTTCTTTGGCCTCTCCAAGCTCTCGGTCTGGTGGTTGCGCCTAGGGATCGGCATCGAGCGCATCAAGCCCGGCAACCCACAACAAAATGGCCGGCATGAACGCATGCATTTGACGCTCAAGAAGGAAGCTACCAAGCCGCCGGCGAAGAACTTCCTGCAGCAGCAGGCCAAGTTCGATCACTTCATCGATTACTACAACGCTGAGCGGCCGCACCAGGCCTTAGATGGTCGATACCCCGCTCAGCTGTACCAGCCTTCGCGGCGACCCTACACCGGCTTGAGCGATCTGGAATATCCCTTCCACGATCGCACCATCACCGTCACGCAGTGCGGGCGCATCTGTATCGGGCGGCGTAAAATAAATCTAAGTCAGGTCTTCGCCGGACAGAATGTCGGCATCAAGGAAGTCGCGGAGAAAATCTGGCTGGTCAGCTTTATGGACTACGACTTGGGGTTCTTTGATTTCGAGGCAGGCCGCGTCGAATGTGCCCCAAACCCGTTCGGCCCTAATCTGTTACCCATGTCTCCGGAATGAAATGGGTACCATGTCCCCGGTTAGGACCAAAAATTTCTGGCGCGCCCGGACGGATTCGAACCGCCGACCACCTGGTTCGAAGCCAGGTGCTCTATCCAGCTGAGCTACGGGCGCCCGCGGGCAGTTTAACGTTGCCCGGGCGATTGGGAAACCTTATGCAGCTCTTTATTCCGCTAATCGCAATGCTTGCAGTGACCACTCATTCCTGCGGAGTAAGCATTGCTCGCCGCAATGCGTTGCAACTCTGCTGGGGCAGTCTCTTGCCCTGGAGAATCCAACGGTTGATCGAAATACGCGAATTCGGCTCCCGCCCAAAGAGAACTTATTTCCTGCCAAATGGGCTGAAAAATCGCGTGCACACGCGGTGGTTTGATTGTCATGGGATCACTTTAGTTGGCGGCCGCTCCACGCAAGCGGCCGTCCAGAAATGCGCGCAGATGCGCCTGTGAGACCGCTCCGACCTTTTGGGCGATTACCCGGCCCTTGTTGAACAACAGCAGGGTCGGAATGCTTCGGATATTGAACTTCTCTGCCGACGTCGCGTTTTCGTCGACATTGAGCTTGGCTATTCGCACCTTGCCCTCGTAATGTCCGGCGATGTCTTCGAGCACCGGTGCAATGATTTTGCACGGACCGCACCATTCAGCCCAAAAATCCACCAGCACGGGCAAATCGGAATTCAATACGTCAGTCTCGAATGCCGCATCGCTGGTGTGGACAATGTGATTACTGCTCACGCGAATCTCCTTCAGGTTAAACCTCGCTTGATGCGATGTATGGGCCGCGGGCTGCGATTCAAATTCCAAGCAGGCATATGCATAAGCGCAATCGGCATGTAGGAAACTTAATACCTGGAACCGCTTTGCGGCCCCCCCGAACTCTCGCGTCCCGATAGACTCTAACGAGCGCTAAAACGACCACATGGGTAGGGGCGGCAAATGATGCTTCGATGTTTTTTGGTGCTGCTGGCGGCTTTTCCAGTCTCGATCGCAGCAGCGGCGCCCGCGCCTTTCGATCTGGCCGGCCCGACCTTGGAGGTTACGGTAACCCGGGGGAATACCACCTTGCCTGCATCCCAGGTCCCCAATCTTGCGCCTGGCGATCGCGTGTGGATAAAGGTGGATCTGCCCGAGACCCAATCCGCCCGATACCTCATGGTGACCGCCTTTTTGAGCGGTTCGACCAATCCGCCGCCTGAGAAATGGTTTTATGCGTGCAAGATCTGGACTGACAAGTGCGGCAGCGACGGCATGACGGTGACCGTCCCGCAAGGCGCGCAGCAGGTGCTGGTATTTCTGGCGCCGCATACCGGCGGCGATCTGCGCACTTTGATAGGCGCCGTGCGCGGGCGGCCGGGGGCTTTCGTACGCACCACACAGGATCTAAACCAGGCGGCACTCGACCGGTCACGATTGGAGCGCTTTCTCTCGGCCGTCCATCTTCTCAATGAGGGCGATCCGTCCAAGTTGAAAGAAGCGGCCCCGCTGCTGGCGCGCAGCCTCGCCATCAAGGTCGAGGATAAGTGTTTGGACCGCATTCCCGAACTGCAGGCTCCCTGTCTTATGCAGGGACAGGAATCGCTCATCTTGAACGACGGCCACAGCACGTCCATTGTGGAAGCATTGACTTCCGGACCGGGGAGCGATCTGGCCATGGAAGCCAGCTACACACCGCAGCTCAGCTACGGCTACTACAGCCCGTACCTTGCCTCGGTGCTGGACATTGCGCGCATCATGGAGTCGTTTCGGACCGCGCAATATCAATACATCCCTGCATTGGCATCGCCGCGCGGGGACAAGCTCGCCCTGACCCTGAACACGCCGCCTTCCTTTCACAGCCCGATGTCCGTGTTGGTGATCGCGCTGCCGGCCGTCGAGTCAGCGCAGCTGCCACCGCTGCATGCGGTGGATCCCAAGGAGATTTTCTGTGTGCGCCGCTCGACCCTGGTATTGCCCGTCGATGGCGCGCCCCTGGCATTTTCGACCGGTTATGCGCACGATCTCACGCTCAACGTAACTGGGCGTGACGGCAAAACGATCGCTCTCCCGGCGAAGGCCGACCCGATCCAAGGCGGTTATGTGGTCGACACCGGCGCCTTGGGCAAGGCGGCGCTCGGCGACAGCGTTCATGCATCGCTCAAAGGCTATTGGGGCTTCGATCCCTACGAGGGTCCGACATTTCGTCTGATCAACGTCCACGCAAAATCCTGGGAACTCGCTGCCGGCGATGAAGCTGCGTTGATAGTGGGGCGCCAGGATACGGTGCATCTGCAAGCTGACAGCGTCAGTTGCGTCGATGCAATCATGCTGAAGGATCCGGGCGGCAAGGAACTGAAAGTGGATTGGAGGACCACCCGCCCCGATGAATTGGAAGTGAAACTGCCGCTGCAGGAAGCGGCACCGGGAGCCATGACCTTACTCGTCAAGCAATACGGAAACGAGCAGGCGGACCCGATTCCCATTCACACCTTCGCCGACGCCGGGCGAATTGACGGATTCTCCATTCACGCCGGCGATATCGTCGGCACTCTCAAGGGGAATCGGCTCGACGAGGTCGCCAGCCTCGTGTTTAAAAACATGACATTCGTGCCGGGCGAACTCACTTCCAATCATGGCGTCGACGAGTTGCCCATGGTTGCCCAGGATCCGGCTGCGGTGGGCGCACTAAAACCCGAACGCGGCGCCGCCGCGAAGGTGACGCTGAAAGATGGCCGCGTATTCCCCTCTACCGGTTCGGTGGATGCGCCGCGCCCCGCGGTTACGCTGCTGGGCATGAATGTACAGCCATCGGCCTCGAGTCACGACAGCAACATCCAATTGGCGCACCCGAGCGAGTTGCCGCAGGATGCAATACTGACATTTTCCTTGCGCACGCAGTCGCCGGCCGCTTTTACGCATGATGCGAATATCGAAGTGACCACCAGCGATGAATCCTCGAGCGCGATGTTGAGTTTCGCGAACGGCGGCGTGATGCTCGAGAATTCACAGGTTGCGGTTGCAACGCTCAATCCGGCCAAGGTGTTCGGCGGCGCGGCATTCGGTCCGCTGCAATTTCGCATCAATTCCAAGGGCGTGGTCGGGGATTGGCAACCCCTGGCGAATCTCGTGCGCCTTCCGGTGCTGAAAGAATTGAAGTGCCCCGCGACGCCGGAGCTTGCTTGCAAGCTTTCGGGATCGAACCTCTTTTTGATCGATTCGATAGCCGATGAACCGCAATTCACGCACGCGGTGAAAGTGCCCGACGGTTTTCTGGGATCGGCGCTGCCGGTGCCGCATCCGAAGGGCGGTACCTTGTTTGTGAAACTGCGCGACGATCCGTCGGTCGTGAATGCCACCAGCCTGACTGCACAGGAGATCCCGCCCTCCCCTGACGAAGCGGCGCGGACCGAGGTGCGCGGTTCCGCGCTGCCCGCCACCAATCAACCGGAGACGGGCGCGCCGCAAACACGCTGAATTCCCGCGATTCGAGCCGCGAGAAAACGCCGCTCGGGCTCGAGCGCCGCCGCGCTCAAGGCAGCCCCATAGGCCCCGAGAGCTTGATCGAGACGGCCGAGCTGCTGCAAAAAGCGGCCGCGCGCCGCATGCAGCAGATGGTACTGGGTGACCTGTCCGCGCGCGGCGAGCGAATCAACCAAGTCGAGAGCTCGCGCCGGGCCATCCACCATCGAAACCGCCACCGCATGATTCAATTCGATCACCGGGGTTGGCTGCAATCTTAGGAGCACTTCGTAGAGGCCGACAATTTGCGGCCAGTCGGTAACGCGGCTGCTTTCCGCTTTCGCATGCAAGGCTGCGATCGCCGCTTGCACGGCGTAGGCACTGAGCTGCCCGCGGATCGACAGCGACTTGTCGACGAGCGCAAGGCCCGCGGAGATTTCGCCGCGGTCCCATTGCGATCGGTCTTGGTCATCGAGCAACACCACATCGCCGGCATCCGAGACGCGCGAGGTACGCCGTGCGTCATGCAGCAGCATCAACGCGAGCAGACCCATTACTCCAGCGTGGTCCGGCAGCAGGCTATCGAGCAACCTCCCCAAGCGAATGGCTTCTGCGCACAATTCGACGTCGATCAGCCGTGCGCCTGCCGTCGCGGCATAGCCTTCTGTAAACACTCCGTACACGACTGCGAGAACTCCCTCGATTCGCTGCTCGAGCACCGACGGATCCGGCGTTTCGTAGGGTATGCGCGCGTCGCGGATTTTCTTCTTGGCCCGCACCAGCCGCTGCGCCATGGTTTCTTCGCTGATCAAGAAAGCCCGGGCCACGGCTTGGGTGGAGAGCCCGCAGACCTCGCGCAAGGTCAGCGCGACTTGCGCCTCCTCGTTGAGCGCCGGATGGCAACACGTGAAGATCAGCCGCAATCGGTCGTCGCCGAATACTCCCTCGTCGGCCTCGTCAATCGCCGCGACTACATAGGCTTCGGTCACCGCAAGTCTGTCGCTGACCTTCGTCCTGAACACGATGTCGCGGCGGATGCGGTCGATAGCCTTGTTGCGGCCGGCGCTGATCAACCAGGCGCGCGGATTCGCTGGGGTGCCGTGCGCCGGCCATTGTTCAAGAGCTGCCGCGAAGGCGTCCTGCTGCGCCTCCTCGGCTAAATCGAAATCGCCGAGCAGGCGAATCAAGGTCGCGAGAACCCTGCCCGCCTCCCGGCGAAAAATTTCTTCGATTACGCCATGCACAGTGCCTTCACGCATCGGCAGGATTCATCGGCTAGCTCATCGGCGGCCACACGGGGCGAACTTCGATGCTGCCATACTTGGCACCGGGAATCCGCGCAGCAATCGCGGTCGCCTCGTCCAGGTTTTTGGCGTCGATGAGGTAATAGCCGCCCAGCTGTTCGCGGGTTTCCGCAAACGGGCCGTCCGTCGTGGTCGCCTTGCCATTGCGCACCCGGACCGTTGAAGCCGAGGAGACGGGTCTGAGCCTATCGGCGGCCTTGAAATTCCCGGCCTGCACAATGGATTTGGTGAAGTCGGTGTACTCTCCGATCATCTTATTGAGCGCGGCTTCACCCAGCGCCATCGTTTCCGCTTCGTTGTTATAGATGAGCAATAAGTAGTTCATACGTTGAATCCTTAAGGTTGCGGCGTGATTCGCCGTACCTTAGTCGAATCACCCGCCAGAAATTCGACATCCGGAGCGCGGATTCCCTAGATATCGCTCGGCCGGGGGAACTATGTGCCGCGTATAAGGTCAAAGAAATCTGTCAAATCATATACTTACAGCTTCTCGTCTCCGCGCTGGCGGGCCCGGGCCCTTGGCCGTAAGATCATGGTGGCTCCGTTTCACCTCATTTGTCTCGATAACTAGAGGATTCCCGATGAAGGCTTGGATACCCCTTACGCTTGTTTTTGCTTTCGGTTTGGCTGCCCACGCACAGGCGACCTGTACGTACCCCCAATCGCCCTCCCCGCCCCCCGATGGCAACACGGCCACCCGGGACGAAATGATTGCCGCAAAGCACGATTTCGACCGCTATAACGGCGAAATGAATGTTTATCTCGATTGCCTGAATCTGGAAATGGACGCTTCACCGAAAGATGTCAGCAAGATGACCTCGGATGAAAAGAAAAAGATCGACCAAGAGCAGAAGATTCTCGTGCAGAAACATAATGCTGCGGTTGATGAACTACAGGCCGTGGTCGGAAAGTTCAACGAACAGTTGAAATTATTCAAGGCGAAACAACCTAAATGAGTGCGGCGGATCATTCCGCCGCAGAATTTGCATCATGCAGCAGGCTAGTACGCTCATCACCCCGCGTCTGGCCGAAGAGGCCATCTACTCTCGGCTGACGTGTTTACCCATCGAATCACTGCCGCTGACGCAGTGTGTCGGGGCGACGCTGCGCGAGAATGTTTATGCGGAGCGCGACGCGCCGCCGTTTGATCGCGTGTCCATGGACGGACTGGCGGTCGACAGCGAGGCGCTGCGGCGCGGCCAACGCCGCTTTCAGATCCAGGAAGTGCAAGCCGCCGGCGCGCCGGCGACCAAGCTCAAGAGCGCGGAGCATGCGATCGAAGTCATGACCGGAGCCATTCTTCCTGTCGGCTGCGATAACGTCATTCCCATTGAACAGGTCGATGTCAGTGACGGACAGGCCTCGCTCAACAGCCCCGTCGTGAGCTCGCCCTACCATAACGTTCACCGCCGCGGCGCCGATAGCCGACAAGGCCAGCTGCTCCTGGAATCCGGAACATTGTTGCGCGCGCCGGAAGTTGCGGTGGCGGCCTCCGCCGGCATGGCGCGCGTCAGGGTGAGCAGTCAGCCTGCCATCATGGTGGTTTCAACCGGCGATGAGTTGATCGAGCCCGGCGACCCGATCGAAGAATTTCAGATACGCCGTTCCAATGCCTACGCCGTGGCTGCCACATTCCGCCGGCGCGGATTCAGCCGCGTCGGCAACGATCACGTGCTTGACGATGAAGGCCAACTTCGTGAACGGCTGTCGTTGCACCTGACCACGCATGAGGTGCTCGTGCTGAGCGGCGGGGTGTCCATGGGCAAGTTCGACCTGGTGCCCAAGGCGCTGATGCAGCTGGGGGTGCAGGAGGTTTTTCACAATGTTGCGCAAAGACCGGGTAGACCCATGTGGTTTGGCATCGGCCCGCACGGCCAGGCGGTATTCGGCTTGCCCGGCAATCCGGTCTCGACTTTGGTGTGTCTCATCCGCTATGTGATTCCCGCCATCGCCGAGGCAATGGGCACCAAGCGCGCGCTGCCTGAGCGCCTGGCGCTGGCGAGCCCGGTGACCTTTAAGCACTCGCTGGCGTATTTTCTGCCGGTCACCATTGAACACGACGATTGGGGCCGTCCTTGGGCAAGTCCACGCCCTCCGAACGGCTCAGGGGATTTCTTAAGCCTTGCCGGCACCGATGGATTCGTGGAACTGCCCCCCGGACCCAATACCTATGGCAAAGGGTTCGTCGCCAACGTGTTCCGCTGGTGACCTGAAGTCATTATGACCGGTGTTGTTCAAAACATTCGCGGCGCGCACAACCCGCTCGATCGCTTGGCCCGGCCGCTGCACGATTTGCGCATCTCGGTCATGGACCGCTGCAATTTTCGCTGCCCCTACTGCATGCCCAAGGAACAGTTCCACGAGCACTATCAATTCTTGAAGTCGCGCGAACGGCTGTCCTTCGACGAAATTGTGCGCCTGACCAAGTTGTTTGCCGGCCTGGGCGTGCACAAGGTGCGGCTCACGGGTGGAGAGCCGCTGCTGCGCACCAATCTGCCCGATTTGATCGGCGATCTGAGCACGGTCCCCGGGATCGAAGACGTCGCGCTGACCACCAATGGCGTATTGTTGGCCAATCATGCGGTGGATCTGCATGCGAATGGCTTGCGGCGGATCACGGTGAGTTTGGATACGCTGGACAAGGAGATCTTCGCGCGCTTAAGCGGCGGCTTCGGCGCCCTGGACCAGGTGCTTGCCGGCATCGATGCAGCGATTGCCGCGGGCTTGGCGCCGGTCAAAATCAACGCGGTCATCGAACGCGGCGTGAACGATCACACCGCGCTCGATCTGGTCGAACGTTTTCGCGGCACGCCGGTGATCGTGCGTTTCATCGAATTCATGGACGTCGGCAACCGCAATCATTGGCGCTCCGAGATGGTGGTGCCGTCCCGGGAGCTTGCGGCGCGCGTTAACGAGCGTTGGCCCATGCACCCCGTGTCGCAGAATTATCGCGGCGAGGTCGCGCAGCGCTGGCGTTTCGACGACGGCGGCGGAGAAGTCGGATTCATCTCTTCGGTCTCGCAGCCTTTTTGCGGCGCCTGCAGCCGGGCTCGCCTCTCTTCCGAAGGCAGGTTCTACACCTGCCTGTTCGCAACACAGGGAATCGATCTGCGCGCGCCGTTGCGCGCCGGCGCCGACGACTCCGAATTGCTGCGCATCCTTCGAGGCGCGTGGCTGGGGCGAAGCGACCGCTATAGCGAGCTGCGCGAACAGCTGCGCAGCCGCGATCCCGAAGCCAAGAAAATCGAGATGTACTACATCGGCGGTTGAATCATGAACTTCACACACTTGGATGCCGATCAGCGTCCGGCGATGGTCGATGTCAGTGGCAAGGCTGCAACGCCGCGCAATGCCACGGCCGAAGCGCGCGTGCAATTTCCGGCCGCGGTCGCCACTGCGTTGCGCGACAACGGCCTGCGCTCGCCCAAGGGCCCGGTGTTCGACACCGCCATCGTCGCCGGAGTATTGGGCGCGAAACGCACGCATGAACTCATTCCCTTTTGTCATCCATTGGGAATCGAGAGCTGCCGCATCGTCATCGATTTGGAAGGCGATACGGCGGTCATTCGCTGCACCGTGAGCGTGCATCACAAGACCGGGGTCGAGATGGAGGCCCTGACGGGCGCGAGCATCGCGGCACTCACCGTTTACGATATGTGCAAAGCCCTGTCCCACGACATCGTCATCGGCGCCGTCCGGTTGTTGTCAAAGGACGGCGGCAAGAGCGCCTATACGAGGGCGTCATGAGCCTCAAGCCTGTCCAGGGGCTTATCCTCGCCGGCGGCTCCAGCAGCCGCATGCAGCGGGACAAAGCCGCGCTGAAATACCGGGGCATGACGCAATTGGATCGCGCCTTTGATCTATTGAGCCGGCACGTGCAGCGGGTGTTTGTTTCGGTGCGCGCCACTCAGACTCTCGATCCGACTCGCGCCGTGCGCCCGCTGATTGTGGACTCGGTCGCCGGCGAGGGTCCCATTGTCGGCATCCGTTCCGCGCTCGCCGCCGCTCCGCAGGTCGCCTGGCTGGTGCTGGCATGCGATCTACCGTTTCTTTCCGATGCTGCCATCGAGACTCTGTTGAGCGAGCGTGACCGCGATGCTTTGGCCACCGCTTACAGAAGCGCGCACGACCGAATGCCCGAGCCGCTGTGCGCGATTTGGGAACCTGCGGCCGCGGCCGCGCTTGCCGGCTATCAAGCCGGCGGAGGCCGATGTCCGCGCAAGTTTCTCATCCGTCACGCCGCGCATCTCATCGATCTCCCGGATCCGCGCGCGCTGGACAATGTCAACACGCCGCAAGAGTATGCCGAGGCCATCGCCGCTCTCGACGACCCCAGCCTATGCAGTTGAGAGTTCACTACTACGCCTTGATGCGCGAGCAGGCCGGCCGGTCCGAAGAGATGCTGGAAACTTCGGCCGCCACGCCCGCGGACTTGTACGGCGAACTCGCGGGGCGGTACGGCTTCACGCTGACGCGCGAACAATTGAAAGTGGCAGTCAATAGCGAATTCAGCGATTGGTCCCGCAAGCTCGCGGCCAATGACGCGGTGGTCTTCATCCCACCCGTCGCGGGAGGCTGATGAGTTTTCGCTTCACCCTTCAGGCGATCGATACCGCGGCGGCGCGCCGTGAGCTGCTGGATCTCGGCGCCGGAGGCTATGTGAGTTTTGAAGGCTGGGTGCGCGATCATAACGAGGGCCAGGAGGTCGCGCGCCTTGAATACGAGGCATTTCAAGAATTGGCGGTCAAGGAAGGCGGCCGTATTCTCGCCGCAGCGTTGCTGCGCTTCCCGGTGAAGCATGCCATGTGCATTCATCGCCTGGGTTCATTGGCCTTGGGCGACCTGGCGGTGTGGGTGGGGGTGAGTTCCGCGCACCGCGGCGAAGCTTTCGATGCCTGCCGTTTCATCATCGATGAGGTCAAGCATCGCTTGCCGATTTGGAAGAAGGAGCATTACCGGAGCGGTGATTCCGGCTGGGTCAATTGCGAACGCTGCGCGGCGGATCCGCATCATTCCCACCTGCCGCACCCCCAACACGGCGCAGCGACCCTCAAGTAGGCGATGCAGCCCGACTACTCTCGTCAGACGCTGCTCAAGGAAATTGGCCCGCAGGGACAGGCCGTCTTGGCGCGGGCGCGCGTGCTCATCGTCGGCTTGGGCGGTCTCGGCAGTCCGGTCATGCAATATCTGGCCGGCGCGGGGGTGGGGACGTTGGGCTTGGCCGATGCCGACGTCCTGGATGCCAGCAACCTGCATCGGCAACCGATCTATGCGCTGCGCGATGTCGGTGGACAGAAGGCGGATCTAGCCCGAACCGCAGTCCTCGCGATCAATCCCACGGTGCGCGTGGAAGTGCACCCGGCGCGCTTCAGCGCCGACAACGCGCTCGATTTGCTGCGTGCTTACGACATCGTCGTGGACTGCAGCGACAATTTTCGCACCAAGTATCTGATCAACGATGCCGCCGTCCTCGCGCACAAACCCGCGGTGTTCGCCAGCGTGTATCAGTTCGAGGGGCAACTGCAGGTGTACAAGCCCGACTCTCGGCATGCCTGCCTGCGTTGCCTCTGGCCGGACGCGGTTGCCGACGGCGTGGTGGGCAACTGCGCGCAAGCAGGTGTGCTGGGACCGGTACCGGGCGCGTTCGGCACTTTGCAGGCGTTGCTGACCTTGAAAATCCTGCTCAACTTGAGCGGACAGCTCGAGGGCGAACTCTTGCTGCTGGACTTTATGAATTTTTCCAGCTTGAAGATTCACGCCGGCCGCCGGGCGGAGTGCCATGCGCCGGCTTGCGCGCATATTCAGGACCTGGCGCGCGAAGATCCGGCAATCGAGATTGTGCTGGCCTCGCTATCCGCCGCCGCCGAGCGCGGCTTCGATGTCATCGACATCCGTACCCGTGAAGAAGTCGCAGCGCATCCCGCCCCGGCACGGCATATCCCGATGCAGGAACTCCTGGCCAATCCGGCGCTGTTGACCGCGGGGCGCGAGGCCTTGCTGGTATGCGCCACCGGCAGACGCAGCGTGGCCGCGGCACAGGCGCTGCGCAAACGCGGGCTTGCCGTCCGCTCCCTTGCCGGCGGCCTGCAGAATTTGGAGCATTAAATTGCGATTTAAAAGCAAATTGCCCGACATCGGCACGACGATATTTACGGTCATGTCGCGGCGCGCGGCCGAGGAAGGCGCACTGAACATCGGCCAGGGCTTTCCGGACTACCCGATCGATCCACGATTGTCCGATTCGCTGATCGAAGTCCTTGCCGAAGGCCGCAATCAATACGCGCCCATGGAAGGCACGATGGAGCTGCGCGAGCAAATATCCAGCAAGCTCGAGATCTGCTACCAGCGCCGTTTCGATCCGCAGACCGAGATTACCGTGACCTGCGGCGGCACGGAATCGCTGTATGACGCCATTCAAGCCGTTGTCGGACCGGGCGATGAGGCCATTATTTTCGATCCCGCCTATGATTCCTATGAACCCGCGGTGCGCCTCGCCGGCGCTCATTGCGTGCGCATTGCACTGGCGCCGCCGGCGTTTCGTTTCGACTGGGACGAGGTTCGGGGTGCGTTGACCGATCGCACGCGGCTGATCATCATCAACAGCCCGCAAAACCCCAGCTGCACGGTGGCGACACGCGATGACCTCGATGCCTTGGCGGCCTGTATCCGCGATCGGCCCATCACCCTGATCGCCGATGAGGTGTACGAACATGTGCTATTCGACGGCAGACGGCATCAATCGGTTCTGACCCATCCGGAGCTGCAGGAGCGCAGCTACGCGGTGTTCTCCTTCGGTAAGACGCTGCATGCCACGGGCTGGCGCGTCGGCTATTGCGTAGCTCCGCCCGACCTGACCCGCGAGCTGCGCAAAGTGCACCAATTCAACACCTTCAGCATCGTCTCGCCGCTGCAATATGCCATTGCACGCTACCTGTCCGCCCATCCCGATGCGTGGCAGGGACTGGCCGCATTCTTCCAGGCCAAGCGCGATTTGTTGGCCGGCCTGTTGCGAGGTTCCGGACTGGAGCCTCTGCCGGCTGCCGGCACGTATTTCCAACTGGTGGACTACGGGGCTATCAGCCAGGACGACGACATGAAATTCGCCGACCGGCTGATTCGCGAGGCGAAGGTCGCCACCATTCCATTGTCGCCTTTCTATGCGCAGCCTCCGCGCATGACGCTGGTGCGGCTGTGCATCGCCAAGCGCGAGGAAACGCTGCGAACCGCGGCGCAACGCCTCTGCGGCTTTGCGCGCAGCGCAGCCTAAGCAGTCGCAGCGCAATCAGCGGCCGAACGAAGCGAAGCGGCGCGCCATCGAGGGCAGGCTCTGTCGCTGGCGGATCCGCGCCGCGTCCGTCAGCATGCGTCCCGCCCAGCGATACACGTTGTTTTCCTTGACCGTGCGCCGCATGAGGACCATGCGGTTGCGTCGTTCGTCGCGGCCCATGTGCATCGCAACTTCCATGGCATTGGCGGTCTCCGTGACGTCGAAGGGGTTGATCAATACGGCTTCCGCCAATTCGCGCGACGCGCCGGCAAAGGTGCTCAAGATCAGCACGCCGTCCTCATCGTCGCGTGCCGCCACGAATTCCTTGGCCACCAGATTCATGCCGTCATGCAGGCTGTTGACCAGGCAGAAATCCGCCGCGCGGTATAGCTCGAACACGCGCAGCGGCGCCTGTTGCTCGTCGATCAGCACGATGGGCCGCCAGCTGCCCTGGGCGAACTTGGAGTTGATGCGCTCGACCTCGCCGTAGGTATGCTGCTGCAGGGCCTGATAGGCCGGCAATTGGCTGCGCGACGGCGCGGCGATCTGCAGCAGGCTGATGCGCCCGCGATGCCGCGGGTTGTTTTCGAGCAGCACCTCGAGCGCGTGAAATCGCTCGATAATCCCCTTGGTAAAGTCCCAGCGCTCCACCCCCAACCCGATCACCACGTCGGCGGCGATCCGGTAGCGCTCGCGCACGGCCGCGCGGCAGGCTGCCACGTCGGGCAGCTGCGCGAGCCAGCGCGGCGGCCACTCGATCGAGATGGGATAGGGCGCGACGCGGCAGACGTGGCCTTTCAGCGTCACCGTCATGTGCTCTCGGTCGATCTGGCATTCGATGAAACGGTCGACGGTATCGAGGAAATTCTGGCAGTGATAGCGCGTGTGAAAACCCAATATGTCCGCCGACAACATGTGCGTCAGCATTTCCCGTTTCCAGGGGCACACGCCGAAGGTCTCGGCGTTGGGCCAGGGGATGTGCCAGAACAAGGCCACGGTGGCGCGTGGAATTTTTTTGCGGATGAGCATCGGCAACAATGCAAAATGAAAATCCTGAATGAGAACCACGGGGCTGCCCGTATTGGCTTCAGTCGCAACCACCTCCGCAAACTTGGCATTGACCTCCTCATAGGCGTGCCAGTCGCTGGCTCGAAACGCCGGGCGCACGTATGCCAGATGGCACAGCGGCCACAGCCCTTCATTGGAGAAGCCGTAGTAATACCCTTGCTCCTGATCGGCCGTCAGCCACACGCGCCGCAAGGTATAGCTGGGATCGTCCGGCGGCACGCGGATCTGATCGTTGCGATCGACCGTCTCGCGGTCCGCGCTGCCGGCGCCGTGCGCCACCCAAACGCCGGAGCACGCGCGCATGATGGGTTCGAGCGCGGTGACCATGCCGCTGGCCGGCACCTGCCACACGGGCTGGTGATTGGCGTCGAAACTATGGATGTAAGGCTCGCGATTCGAAACGATGATGACCTGCGCGGAATTCAGCTGCTCGCGCACCACCTGTTGCAGCGCCTGCGGCGTCCAGTTCTCGCGGTAGTCGATCTCCAGGCGCTGCTGCTCCTCGGCCTCGGCCAGGACCTTGCGCACCTGCGACAGGATCGGCAGCGAATAGCGCGGCGAATGCGCGTTGTCCAAAAACCGCTTGCCGCGGATATCGCCCAGCAAAACCTGCACCCAGCGGCGCAATTGCAGCCACGCCACCAAAACGATCAACAGCGCCAGCAGCAATATCGATATGCCGACAAACGCCAGTACGAAGTCCCTCGCGGTGCGCTGGCGCCGGTCCACAAAACTCAGGTCGTGCAGCATGAGCACGCGAAATGCTTTGGGCTCTGCGCCGTCGAAGTCGAAGCGCGATATCTGCACGGAACCGGACGGCAGCTGCATGATGTGCGAACGCGCGGGACTCGGGCCATTCTCGGTCTCGCACGAAATCGCCGTGGGCGTGCGCTCCGACTTGAAAATGGTGGCTCCGCTCGGACGGCACACCAGAATTGCCAGCAGACGTTCGTCCGCTGCAACCTTGGCAAGATAGGCGCGCAGGCGCGCCTCACTGCCGTTTTCAACCAGATCGGTGATCGGCTCTTCCACCGAATGCATCACCAATTGCGCGCGCAACTCGACGTCGGATCTGAACCACTCCGCCAGCAGCCGCTGGATATAAGGCAGGCCAAAGTACGCCACGACGCATGAAGCGAGTGCGACCGGCAGCACGAATCGCAACATGATCGAGCGAAACATCGCGTCTCCGTCGGTTCAATCCAAGCGCGCAGTGATGATCACAAAATACAGAACTTTGACTGCACAGTCTTGGCTTTTGCGCAATGAATTTCGTGTAAAACTTACACAGCAAATAAATGCGCGGCAGCCATTGGCAGCAAGGATTGCGTAGGCTATGTTTTTCGCACATGAAGCAATCGCCGCCGCCGCCCGCACTAGACTGGTGTTTGTTTCTGGATGTCGACGGAACATTGGTCGAGCTCACCGACACGCCTTCGCAAACCATTGCCGACTGCGAAGTCAAATCGCTGCTGCGGGAAACCGCAGAGCGACTGGGCGGCGCGGTTGCGCTGGTCAGCGGCCGCAGAATCGACACCGTCGATGCGCTATTCGCACCGTTGCAATTGCCTGCCGCCGGGCTGCACGGAGTGGAGCGGCGCCGCGCCGACGGCGCAATTCAAGGCGCGAGCTTTGTCGATTCGCAGCTTGATCGCGCCCGCACAGCGCTTCGCGCCCTGGTCGATGCGCATCCGGGAACCCTGTTCGAGGATAAGGGTCGTACCATTGCGGTACATTTTCGCATGGCGCCGCAAGCCGAACCGGAAGTGCAGGCCGCGATGGCGGATGCCGCGAAACTGCTCGGCAGCAACTATCATATTCAGGGCGGCAAGATGGTACTTGAAATCAAACCGCGCGGCTTCAGCAAGGCCACCGCGATCCAGGCCTTCATGAAGGAATCGCCGTTCAGCGGCAGACGGCCGGTGTTCGCGGGAGATGATCTGACCGATCAGGACGGATTTGCGATGGTGGAAGCGCATGGCGGATTTTCCGTGGCGGTCGGAGATCGGGTGCAGGCCCGATTTTATCTGCCCGACGTATCTGCGGTACGGACCTGGCTCAAGCAAATTGCAGCGCTACACGACTCGCATCGCGCATGAGCAAATTGATCTTAGTGAGGCATGGCGAGAGTTCGGGAAACAAAGAGCGTATCTACGCCACCTCTCCTCACGATCTGCCCTTGACTGAATTGGGGTACCGGCAGGCGCTGGCCGCCGCGCACCGCATCGCCGAACTGTTTCGCCCCGAGCGCGTCGCGACCAGCGCCTATCATCGCGCCAGCGAAACGGCGCGCATCATCGCCGGCGCTTTGGGACTGCCGCTCGAGGTGATCCCCGATCTACACGAACGCGAGATCGGCGCGCATCGTGGACGTTCGTACGATTCGTTTTTGACGGAGCCGGACTATGACCCGCAGCGGCCGTGGGCCTGGAAGCCGCAAGGCGGGGAGAGTTATGAAGAAGTACAGGCGCGCGTCGGCCCCGTTCTCGACCGGCTGTCAGCGGCGCATGCGGACGGCGAGGTGGTGGTGGTCAGTCATGGCGGCGTCATGACGTGTCTGTGGGCCTACGCCACGGGCCGCTGGGACAATGCCTATGTTCCGCCCAACTGCGGCATCGTCTTGATCGAACATGGTCCACAAGGATATTCCCAGCCGCGGATAATCGACGAGGGGGAACGTACCTTGGATGCCGGCGGATGAGGCTAGCCCGCGGCCTGCTCCTCCGAGCCTGAGCCTCCCGGGGCATCGTTGAGCCAGCGATTAAGCGCCAGCTGCAATTGTTCCCGGTCGATGGGCTTTGACAAATAGTCATCCATACCGGCCGCGCGGCATTCGTTGTCCGCGCCCTTCATCGCATGAGCGGTGAGCGCAATGATGGGAATGCGCTTGCCGCCGGATTCGTGTTCGCGGATTTTTCGCGTGGTTTCGAAGCCATCCAAGATGGGCATCTGGCAATCCATGAGAATGAGCTGGTAGCGGCCGCTTTGCCATGCGTCGAATGCGGCTTGCCCGTTTGCGGCAACATCGACGCGATAGCCCAGCTTCTCGAGGATTCGGCACGCGACCTTCTGATTTACCACATTGTCTTCGGCCAGCAGAACGTGCTGCGCTTCCCGCTGGCGCTGCGAGCGCAGCGCGTGACGGGTTACGATCGGCTGGGTCGCCACGCGCCAGCCCTCGGCCTGCATTCCGAGCACCATCATGAGGCAATCGGTGAGATCGCGATGAGTCACCGGCTTCAACAGATACCCTGCAAATCCTAAATCCGAGAACAACCGCCCATCGCCTCTCTGACCCGACGAGGTCAGCAGAATCAAGCGCGCGCCGCGCAAGGCCTGCTCGGCCAGAATGGTCTTGCCCAACGTGGCGCCGTCGCAGCCCGGCATTTGATGATCGAGCAATGCGACTTCGAAGGGACGCCCGGCCGACGCCGCGTGCCGCATCTGACTCAGCGCCTCATCCGCGGAACTCGCACATACGGCATCCATGCCGCACAGCGAAAGCTGCCCCATCAACACTTTGCGGTTGGTCATGTTGTCATCGACAATCATGATTCGTTGTCCGCGCAGCTGAATCGGCGGCGCCGGCCGCGCCTTGGCAGCGGTCTGTGCCCGCCCTAAGCGCGCGGTAAACCAAAAAGTCGAACCGACGCCCTCTTCGCTGGTAACGCCGACTTCGCCGCCCATAAGTTCCACCAGACGCTTGACGATGGACAAGCCCAGCCCCGTGCCGCCGAATCGGCGCGTAGTCGATGCGTCCCCCTGAGTGAAAGCCGTAAACAAGGCGTCCACGCGGCTCGCTGGAATCCCCATGCCGGTATCGCGAATTTCGCAGCGCACGACGACCCCGCGGTCATCCTTTTGCGCAACTCTGCATTCGATCGACACTTCGCCTTTTTGCGTAAACTTCACCGCGTTGCCGCCCAGGTTCAGCAGCACCTGACGCAGGCGGCCGGCATCGCCGCGCACCAGGTCCGGAAGGCCGGGATCGGTCAGCGCAATGACCTCGAGCCCTTTGGCATGCGCCTGGATCGCGAGCAATCGGGCGACGTCTTCGACGGTGTCGCGCATATCCATATCCAGCAGTTCCAGATCGAGTTTGCCCGCCTCGACCTTGGAAAAATCCAGGATGTCGTTGATGACCGTCAAGAGCGCGGACGCGCTGTCGCGCACCGTCTCCGCGTAGTCCAATTGCATGGGATTGAGCGGCGTCTCCAACAACAGCTCGATCATGCCGATCACACCGTTCATCGGCGTGCGGATCTCATGGCTCATATTGGCGAGGAACTGGCTCTTGGCTTTGTTCGCCGCGGCGGCCGTCTCGGTCGCCTCCAGCAGTGCAATCGCGTACTGCTGGCGCTGCGTGATGTCGCGCTGCGAACCTGACACGGTGAGCGGAACACCGGCCGCGTCGCGTTCCAGGGCGCCGCGCACGCGATACCAGCGCGCTTCGCCCGTACGGGTCTTGGCGCGCACTTCCACATCGAGGTGAATATCGTCGCGAATGCTGCGTTCGATGGCCTCGCGCAAACGGGCGGCGTCCTCGGTATTCAGGATCTCGAAGAATTTTTGGCGGGTTCCCAAGAACTCCTGTTGTTCATAGCCGAACATGTCGGCGAAGTGCTCCGAGACCCACATCTCGCGGCTCGCCACGTCCAGCTCCCAAAGGCCGTCGTTGGCTCCGCGCGTCGCACGCTTGATCCTGGCCTCGGCGGCGCGCAATTGTTGCTCGGCGACCCTGCGCTCGGCTTCGCGATTGAGATTATCGAGTGCGAATACGACGTTGCGGGCCATATGCATCAACAGCTGCACGACCTCTTCGTCAAATGCGTTTGTATCGGCCGAATACAACGACAGCACGCCTACGGTACGGCCATGCTGGATGAGCGGCAGCGCGGCGCCGGCGGCGATGTCGGCTCGCCGTGCGGCTTCATGCCAGGGGGCGGTGCCTGCATCGCCGAGAAAATCGTTGCTGATGCAGGGCGCCTGGGTGCGAAAAGCCGTCTCCACCAGCCCTCGCCCCTCCGGGGTGGCGCCGTCGCTGGACAGCTGCACGTCCCGTAATTGGTCCGCACCGCTGCCGGCAACGGCGACGATTTGCGCATCCGCCGAATGCTCGCCGGGCACGCAGATGCTGGCCGCGAGCAGCCGGCCGCCATGCACGGCCGCCTCGCAGACACGCTGGTACAGGTCCTTCTGCGAAGACACCCGCATGATGGCCTCATTGGTGTCGCTCAGCGCGGCGAACATGCGCGCGAAGCGCTGCGCGGCGCTTTCCGCGAGCTTACGCGCCGTCACGTCCCGCGAAATCGTTACGATGATCCAGCGTCCATCGATGCGCACCGCGTGACGATTCAATTCGACGAAGCTCTCCTGGCCGTCCTTGAAGCGGCCGGTGGATTCGCTGCGAATGCCCTGCGGCCCCGCGGCAATGGCCTCATCGTAGCTGCGGACCAGCTCCTCACGGCTTTCCTTCAGCAAATCCAACGGGCCCATGGTCATCAATTCTTCGTGGCTGTAGCCGGTACGGCTCGATGCGGCTGCCGTGGCATCCACGAATTTCAAAGTCTCGCGGTCGACCATGTAGATCGAATCGGTGCAGGTGTCGACGACGGCGCGAAAGCGCTGCAATTCCCCGAGGGTTTGTCTGGGCAGCTGCAAACCGCCAATCAATTCCCCGGAAAATTTCGCGCGCCCAGCTTGCCGGTTACCCAGACGCAGGAACCTGGCGCCGACGCCAATGGCGGCGCCGGCCGCAGCAGCCAGCAAATAAGGCAGCAATACGAGCATTCCTGGATCCTAAAGATGCGCTTTGCGGCCATTGCAACAGCGGTGAAGTGCGAAATCTGTGCGGCGCCCGACAAATTTACATAAGCAAGCGTCAGGGGCGGCCCATAACGCCTCAATCTGCGAAAGGGTGCGCAGGAAGCCTTAAACGCCGTGCCTGCTAATCCCGGACCTGGCCGCTGCCGCGGACTACATACTTATAGCTCGTGAGTTGTTCGACGCCGACCGGGCCGCGCGCGTGAAACTTGTCCGTGCTGATGCCGATCTCCGCTCCCATGCCGAACTGCGCGCCATCGGCAAACTGCGTGGAGGCATTGTGCAGCACAATGGCACTGTCGACTTGGTGGAGAAATCGCTCGGCCGCGGCAACATCATCGCTGACGATGCAGTCAGTGTGCTGCGAGCCGTAGTGCCCGATATGCGCGATGGCGGCGTCCAAATCTTCCACCACCCGCACGGCGATGATTGCGTCCAGGTATTCGGTGTACCAATCCTGCTCGCAGGCCGCCTTAACCCGTGTATCGACCGCGGCCGACGTGCTGTCGCCGCGGACCTCGCAGCCGGCCGCAAGCAGCGCTCGCAGCAGCGGCGCAAGATGCGTCGCGGCGCAGCCGCGGTCCACCAACAGCGTCTCAGCGGAACCGCATACGCCGGTGCGCCGCATTTTCGCATTCAGGACGATGCGCTTCGCCATCTCAAGATCGGCGTTGCGATGCACGTACACATGGCAAACGCCCTCAAGATGCCCTATCACCGGCACCCGCGCTTCCTTCCGCACCCGGGCGATCAAACTCTTGCCGCCTCGCGGTACGATCAGATCGATGCTGTCGGCCATGTCGGCCAGCATGTAGCCTACGGCTGCGCGATCGGTGGTGGGTACCGTTTGGATGGCGCTGAGCGGCAACCCTGCCGCCGCCAGTCCCGCTTGCAGGCAGGCATGGATGGCGGCGCTCGACCGTGCACTTTCCGAGCCGCCTCGTAAAATCACCGCGTTGCCGCTCTTCAGGCACAAGGCGCCGGCATCGGCGGTGACATTGGGCCTGCTTTCATAAATGATCCCGATGACGCCCAGCGGCACGCAGACGCGTTGTATCAACATGCCATTGGGCCGCGGCCATTCCGCCAGGCGCGCGCCGATGGGGTCGCGAGCGGCGGCCACGTCGCGAAGGCCCTGTGCCATGGCTTGCACGCGCCCGGCATCAAGACTCAGTCGATCCAGCAGCGCCGCAGAAAGTCCCGTACCCGATTCGCGGATATCGGTCTCGTTGGCGGCCAAAATCTTGCCGCGCGCGCCCTCAAGCGCCGCGGCCGCGGCGAGCAGGGCCTGATTCTTCTGCTCGCTTGAGGTAAAAGCCAGCTGTTGCGCGGCCGCGCGGGCAGCCCTGCCGAGGTCCTGCATTGTCGCGGCGATCCCGTTCACAGGATTCTAAGCAGCACCAGGTCATCGCGGTGCACGATCTCATCGCGCCCGCGAAACCCGAGCACTTGCTCGATATCGGCGGATTTGCGGCCGATGATTCGCGCCGCATCGACGTCTGAATAGGCGCAGATTCCGCGCCCGATTTCGCTGCCGTCAGGTCCGATGATGCTGACGGTATCGCCGCGGTCGAATCGCCCCAGCGCACGAGTGACGCCCGCCGGCAGAAGACTCTTGCCGCCCATCAAGGCACGCATAGCGCCATCGTCGATTGCAATGGCTCCCGCGGGCTTCAAAGTGCCCGCAATCCATTGCTTGCGGGTCGCGAGCGGCGTCGACGTGGGTACGAACCAGGTGCATCGAGCCCCTTCCTCGATGCGCCGCAGGGGATGTTCGGCTCCGCCCAAGGAAATGCACAAATGACATCCGGCGCCGACGGCAATCTTCGCGGCGGCTATCTTGGTGTGCATGCCGCCCGTGCCCATCTCGCTCACGGCGCCGCCGGCCATCGCCTCGATGGTCGGCGTGATCTCCAGCACCCGGGCGATAAAGTGCGCATCCGGATCTTCCTTGGGGTCCGCGGTATACAAACCGTCGACATCCGACAACAGCAACAGACAATCTGCGCCGATCATTTGCGCCACGCGGGCCGCCAGCCGGTCGTTGTCACCATAGCGGATCTCTGCGGTGGCCACGGTATCGTTTTCGTTGATGACCGGCACGGCGCCGAGGCCGAGCAGCGTGTTGATGGTGCCGCGGGCATTCAAATAGCGGCGGCGTTGTTCGGTGTCGCCCAGCGTCAGCAATATTTGCGCAACCGCGATTTCGTGCGCATCCAGCAGTTCTTTATAGGCGTGTGCAAGTCGAATCTGTCCTACAGCCGCGGCGGCCTGGCTTTCTTCGAGCTTGAGCTTCCCGGCGCCCAGATTTAGATGCCGTCTGCCCAGTGCAATGGCGCCCGAGGACACCAGGATCACTTCCTGGCCTCGCTTGCGGCAAACAGCCACGTCGGCAGCCAGGCTTTCCAACCAGGAGCGGTTTAAGCGGCCTTTGTCGCTATCCACCAACAAGGTCGAGCCGACCTTGACGACAACCCGCTTTGCGTCGATCAGGCGGCGGGCGGCGACTTTGCGGTCTGCAACGGTCATAGGATCACGATATTGCCATTTACTTAGCGGAGTGGCCTCACCTAATATTCGTAGCTCTTGAACGAGCGCCAGTTTCAAATAAGGACGAACCGTGGGTAGAGAGTACGAACCGACAGTCGGGCAGTGGTACGACGACTTGGAAAACGAGGAAACCTTCCAGGTTCTCAAAGTTGACGAGGACCAGGAAACCATTCAAATCCAACACCTCGATGGCGATACCGAAGAACTCGATGTCGACGACTGGGCGGAACTGGATCTGGAAATGACCGAGGAGCCGGAGGGTTGGTCGGGCTCCAAGGCAGAAAAGGACGCGGAAGGCGAAGAAGAAGACGAAGAGTGGGACGAAGATGAAGACGACGAGGACGACGACGACCTGGACGAGGAGGACGAAGAAGACCGCGAGGAGTACTAGAGGCGCCGCGCGCGGCGGCGTGCGCGGCGGGTGTTAAACGCGCTCCAGCCAGCCGTGCCGATCCGGCGCTTCGCCCCGTTGAACCGCGACCAACTTGGCGCGCAGGGCCTGGGTGACCTCGCCCACGTGGCCGTTACCCACCCGGTGTTCCGTGCCCGCATAGATCAGCGTGCCCACGCCTGCGAGCACCGCCGCGGTGCCCGACAGTGCGGCCTCGCCGGTACGGACCCAATCGAGCATCTCCAGCACGTCGAATTTCTTCTCCGAAACGGTGTAGCCCATGTCGCGCCCCATGGTGAGCAAGGAATCGCGGGTGACGCCGTGCAGGAACGTGGAATCCAGACTACGCGTCATCAACCCGCCTTCGCGGATCAGCATAAAATTGGCAGCGCCGGTCTCCTGGACCTGGCCGTCCGGACAGAAAAGCACCTGGTCGGCCTGATGCTTCGCCCGCGCGTCTAGGATGGGCGCAAGCGCCGCGGCATAGTTCCCGCCGGTCTTCACCATGCCCATATGTTGCGCGGATCGCGTGTTCTGATCGTCGACCAGAATGCGCAGCGCCTTGGCGCCGCCTGAAAAGTAGTCCCACACCGGGCTCGCGAGCACCAACAGCGTCGCCTCGGTTGTCGGCGTGGTGGCCGCGCCGATGTTGGCGGTCGTGCCGAATATGATGGGCCGCAAATACAGGGCGCCGGGCGCTTCCGGCACGGCATCTCGGCAACGGTTGATCACGGCGCGCACCATGTCGGCGACCTGTGCCAAATCGGGCTCCGGCAAGATCAGCAGGCGCGTACTCTGCAGCAGCCGCTGCATGTGCCGGTCCATCCGGAAAATATGCACCGACCCATCGGCGTGGCGAAACGCCTTGAACCCTTCGAAGCAGGTGCTGGCGTAATGCAGCATATGCGCCGCCGGGCTGATTTCGATTGAACCGACCGGCTTGATCTCGCTCGGGCTCCATTTTCCGTCGCGGTAGTGAGCGACCCCCATGTGCGAGGTGAGCAAGGTACCGAAGGCGGGTCGCTGGGGTTGAGAGGTCATGGGGCTTTCACCGTGGGAATGAATATGGTGGCAGGATGTTCAAGACGTTCTTTGAGCGCCTGAATCATGGCAGCGGCATCATAGCCGTCCACGAAGCGATGATCGAACGAGGAAGATAAATTCATGATTCGCCGCACCGCGACGGCGCCTTGATAAACCATCGGGCGCTCGACCGCCTTGTTGAGTCCGATGATGGCAACCTCCGGTGCGTTGATGATGGGTGTGGAGGCGATGCCTCCGAGCTTGCCCAAGCTGGTGACGGTGATCGTCGATCCGCTCAATTCCTCGCGCGCTGCCTTGTTGGAACGCGCGCGCTCCGCCAGCCGGCGGATTTCCGCGGCGAGTTCCCAAAGTCCCCGCGCCTGAGCGTTGCGCACGACCGGCACTTTCAGACCATCGGGGGTCTGCGTGGCGATGCCGACATGTACGGCGCGGTGTCGCACCAACACGCCGCGCGCCGCATCGTACAAAACGTTGCATTGCGGAAAGGACTCCAGCACACGGGTGAGCGCCAGCACCACCAGCGGCAGGTAGCTGAGCGATCCTGCGTCTTGGGGGCGTGAGTGATTCAAATGGACGCGCAACGATTCAAGTTCGGTGACGTCGACTTCCTCGACATAGGCGAAATGCGGAATGCTGCGCTTCGCTTCGCTCATGCGTTCCGCGATCAAACGGCGCAGTCCGATGACTTTGATTTCCGTCGTCTCGGCGGCGGCCGGCGCCGTTTCGCGCGGCGCCGCGGTCTGCAAGTCAGCCTTGAGGATGCGACCGCCGGGACCTGAGCCCGCGACTGTGGTGAGATCGATGCCTGCCTCGCTGGCGCGGCGGCGATTTGCCGGCGATGTCATCACGCGGCTGGGACGCGCCGCAGCACGCTCCAGCGTCGCAGCAGGGGGCGGTGCCGCAGCAGGGGGCGGTACCGCAGCAGGTGCCGGCGTCGTAGCAGGTGCCGGTGCTGCAGCAGGTGCCGGCGTCCTGGCAGGTGCGGGCGCCGCTCCTGGGGATTCGTCGCTCAATTCAAACACGATCAGCGGGGATCCGACCGCCACCTTATCGCCCGGGGCGCCGGTCACCGACAGAACCTTGCCGCTCACCGGAGCGGGTACTTCCACGGCGGCCTTGTCGGTCATCACCTCTACGATGAGCTGATCTTCGCTCACCCTATCGCCGGGCTTGGTGTGCCAGGCAACGATTTCTGCATCGACCGTGCCTTCTCCCAAGTCCGGCATTTTGAAAATGAATTGGCTCATGCAGGTTCCATGACAGTCTTGAGCGCGGCTTTCACCCGCGCCTGCCCCGGAAAATACTCCCACTCGAAAGCATGCGGATAGGGGGTATCCCACCCGGTAACGCGTTGTACAGGAGCCTCGAGAGACCAGAAGCACTCTTCTTGAATGAGGGAAAGTAATTCCGCCCCAAAGCCGGAAAATCGCGTGGCCTCATGGGCAATGACGCATCGCCCGGTCTTCTTCACCGAGGTGCACATGGTATCGACATCCAAGGGCACCAACGAGCGCAGGTCGATGATCTCTGCATCGATATTGAGCGCGGCTGCCGCGGCCACGGCAACATGCACCATGGTGCCGTAGGTGATGATGGTGACGTCGCTCCCCGCGCGCACGATATCCGCTTTGCCCAAGGGCACTTTGAAATAGCCTTCATCCACTTGTCCCTTGGGATGCGTGCTCCAAGGAACGGCGGGCTTGTTGGGATCGCCGTCAAAAGGCCCGTTGTACAGTCGCTTCGGCTCGAAGAACACCACCGGGTCATCATCTTCAATGCTGGTGATCAACAGGCCCTTGGCATCGTAGGGGTTCGAGGGCATCACGACTTTGATGCCGCTGACGTGCGTGAAGATGGCCTCGGGACTTTGCGAGTGCGTCTGGCCGCCGCGAATGCCGCCGCCGCAGGGGGTTCGAATGGTGACCGGCGCGAAGAAGTCGCCGGCGCTGCGATAGCGGATGCGCGCCAGTTCGCTGACCACCTGATCGAAACCCGGGTAGATGTAATCCGCGAATTGAATTTCAGCGACCGGGCGCAAACCGTTCACGCTCATGCCGATGGCCGTGGCGATGATGCCGCCCTCGGCAATCGGCGAATCGATCACCCGGTGCTCGCCGTACTTGCGCTGCAAGCCCTCGGTCGCGCGGAACACGCCGCCGAAATAACCGATGTCCTCGCCCATCAGCACGACGCTGGGATCTCTACCCAGCATGATGTCCATGGCGGAGTTCAGCGCTTGAATCATGTTCATGTTGGCCATGCGGATTCAGCCCCGTTCCTTGCGCATCAAGGCTTGTTGCCGCTGCAGATTCGCCGGCATGTCCTTGAACACATCCTCGAACATCAAGTCCGAGTCCAGCCGCGGCCCCTCGGTCATCGTGCCGAAGCTGACCGCTTCCTTCCAACTGGAGGCCACCAGCGCCTCGAGCTCCACGGTCAGCGCTTGGTGCTGCGCCTCGGACCATTCCCCGCTCTTGATCAAGTGCTGCTTCAAACGCAGGATGGGGTCGCCCAACGGCCAGTGTTCGGCATCGTCCTTGGCGCGATAGCGAGCCGGATCATCGCTGGTGGAATGCGCGGCGCCGCGATAGGTCACCAGCTCGACCAACGTCGGACCGCCGCCGGTGCGCGCTCGTTCGGCTGCCCACTGCGTCACGGCGTAGACGGCGAGAAAGTCATTGCCGTCGACACGAATGCCGGCCATTCCGTATCCCGGCCCGCGCGCGGCGAATGCGCGTTGTTCGCCGCCGGCATAGCCCTGAAAGGTGGAAATAGCCCATTGATTGTTGACCACGTTCAAAATCACCGGCGCTTGGTACACCGATGCAAACAGCAGGGCATGATGAAAATCCGCCTCCGCGGTGCTGCCCTCGCCCAGCCAGGTTGCGGCCAGATTGTCTTCGCCCTTGATGGCGGCCGCCATCGCCCAGCCGACGGCCTGCGGAAACTGCGTCGCTAGATTTCCGGAGATGGAGAACAGGTTGTTGGCGCGCGAGTGATACATCACGGGCAGCTGCCGCCCCTTGCACATGTCGCGGGTGTTGGACAACAACTGACACATCAGGTCGACCAACGAGATGCCGCGGACGATCTGCAATCCCTGCTGGCGGTACGCGGGAAACAACATGTCTGAAGGCCGCAGCGCCATGCCTTGCGCGACCGCGATTGCTTCCTCGCCCAGCGAGCGGATGTAGAACGAAATTTTGCCCGCGCGCTGCATGCGCTGCATGCGATCGTCATACAGGCGCGTGAGCAGCATGTGCCGCAAGCCCACCTGCAAGTCGCCGGTATCGAGATGCGGATGCCACGGTCCCACGGCTTCGCCGCTGTCGTCGAGCACGCGCACCAAGTCCGTCGCCAGGGAAGCCATGTCGCGCGCACGCGCGGTGACCTGGGGCCGCGGTACCGTGCCGGCAGGCGAAAGTTCCACGTAGCTGAAGTCGGGCGTCTCCCCGGGGCGCGCGGGAACGCGGGGCAAATGCAGGCGCGATTTTTTGGTCATCCCCATAATTTACGTCTCCGGCCGTCTGGATGTTGCAATCATGAGCGATCGGTCCAATAATCCGGTATATACATTCCTAATTCGACCAATTTATGGAACAAAACAACCGACCTGGAGTCGATCGCCTCGATCTGCGGCTGCTCGATATTCTACAGAGGCAGGGTGCCCTCTCAGTCGCCGAAGTGGCGGCGCAGACCAAATTATCGACCACCACCTGCTGGCGCCGCATTCAGCAGCTCGAACAAAACGGCGTCATCAAGGCGCGGGTCGCGTTACTCGACCGTAATGCCTTGGGACTGGACGTCACCATCTTCGCACAGGTGAAACTCGCCACCACCGGACGTGGTGCGTTGGCTGAATTCGAAGCGGCGATTCGCGACCGTGCCGAGGTGCTGGAGTGCTACACGCTCACCGGCGAATGGGACTTTCTGCTCAAAATCGTCACCAAGAACATCAAGGCCTACGAGGCGTTTTATCTCGACTACTTGTCGCGCATTCCGAGCGTGCGTTCGGTCAACTCCTCGGTCGCCGTCACTGTCATCAAAGAATCGACCGCGCTGCCCCTGGGAATCTAGAGGCGCTTCAAGGCAGCAGGATTGTCGATCCGGTGGTTTTTCTGGCTTCCAGATCGCGATGGGCGCGGGCCGCGTCGCGCAGCGGCAGCCGCTGTCCGATCAGCGGCTTGACCGCTCCTGATGCAACCTTGGCAAACAGCTCGTCCGCGCGCGCGGTCAGATCCGCGCGCGTTTTGATGTAGTCAAACAGCGTCGGCCGCGTCGCATACAGCGAGCCGCCCGCCGCGAGATCGGAGAACTTGAAGCCGGTGATCGGTCCCGAGGATTGTCCGAAGCACACGAACAAGCCGCGCGCGTGCAGGCACTTCAGTGATCCGCGCCAGGTGTCCTCCGCGACCGAATCGTAAACCACATCGCAACCCTTGCCGCCGGTGATTTCCTTGACGCGCGCCGGAAAATCCTCGGCCCGATAGTCGATCACGTGCGCGTAGCCATGGGCCTTGGCGGTGGCGGCTTTCTGCGGCGAGCCCACCGTGCCGATGGATGTGGCACCCATGGACTTGAGCCATTGGCCCATCAGCAGACCCACACCGCCGGCCGCGGCATGCACCAGCACGATGTCGCCGGCTTTGACCGCGTAACAAGTGTTCAATAAAAATTGCGTGGTCAATCCCTTCAGCATCATCGACGCGGCGACCTCGAAGTCGATGGCATCGGGCAACTTCACCAGCCGCTCGGCCGGCACGACTCGCTGCGTGCGGTAGGCGCCGATGGGCAGCGTATAGGCGACGCGATCGCCGGCCTTGAAGTCTGCGACGCCTTCGCCGAGCTCCTCGACCACTCCGGCCGCCTCGCCGCCCGGTATGAGCGGCGTCATCGGCCAGGGATAGTGTCCCTTGCGATAGTACGTGTCGATGAAATTGACGCCCACCGCGCGTTGCGCAATGCGCACCTCGCCGCGCGCCGGCGCACCCGTTGCCAGCTCGCTCCATTCCAGCGCCTCGGGACCGCCCGCGGCGCGCACAATGATTCCGAAGTCCGCAGAACTCATCAAGGCTACCTCGCTAAACTGCCGGTATAACGGCGGATACGCAGCATGGCTTCGCTCAAGATCGCTGCATCAGCGGCAAAGCACAGCCGCACGAACCCACGGGTCGCTTCGCCGAAGGCGCCGCCGTCGAGCACGGACACGCGTTCCGACTTGAATAGCCCGCTCATAAAATCGTAGCCCGAAAGACCCGTGCCTCGCACGTCGATCAGCGTGAACATGCCGGCGTCCGGAACACAGCAGCGCAGGCCATGCGCGCCGGCCAAGCCGTGCAGCAGCATATCGCGCCGCGCCGTGCACAGCTCCCGGATCCGCAGTTCCGGTGCATCCGAGCCCTGCAATGCGGTCAGGGCCGCCTCTTGAATAAAACCCGGCAGACCGAACAGCATGCACATCGACAGCGACTCCGCATGGTTCACCAGTTCCTTCGGCGCCACCAGCCAGCCGGCCCGCAAGCCCGGCATGGAATGGGATTTAGACAGGCTGCTGATCGTCACAACCTGGTCCGGCAAATGCGTCGCAAGACTCGGAACGCGGCCCCCGGGGGCCAACCCCGCATACACTTCGTCGGCGACGATCCACAGAGAATGCCGGCGCGCAAGAGCGCCAATGACGCGAAGATCCTGATCGTTCAAGATCACGCCGCTGGGATTGTTGGGCGTGGCAAAGAAAATCGCGCGGGTGTGTGGAGTGATGGCCGCTTCGAGCGCGTCCAGGTCCGGTCGAAATCCCCGTTCCGCCGGCGCCGGCACGCGCATCAACTGCGCGCCGGAAGCACGGATGGTCGCGGGATAACTCGGATACAGCGGCTCGAGCGCCAGCACCTCATCGCCGGGGCCCGCGACGCACAGCGAGGCGGCGAACAGCGCATTCTGTGCGCCCGAAAGAAAAATCACATTCTCTGCGTTGACCGCCTGCCCGGTGCGCCGTTGATGCGTCTTGGCAATCGCTTCGCGCAGGGCGGCTCGTCCCGCCGCCGGCGTATAGCGCACATCCCCGGCGCGCAGCGTCTCGATCGCCCGGGCGAGCACCGGCGCGGGGGTCTCCAGATCCGGGTCGCCGATGCTGAGCACGATCACGTCCTCGCCGCGCAATTGCGCTTCGCGCGCCTGAGTGTGGATGGTCCATGCCGCAACACTCTCACCCTTGATTCGATCCACAAGCGGAGAAAAATTCATGACATACTTTACTATGCCATTCACAGCTGAACACTCTCTTCGCTGCCGCCAAGACTTCCCAGCGCTTTCGCGCACGCCTCAAGGATTGAATCTGGCTTATCTGGACGGCCCCGGCGGCAGCCAGGTGCCGAAAATCGTCATCGACACGCTGGGCGATTTCTACGCCACCTGCAATGTCAACACGCAGGGCAATTTTTGGCCCTCGCAGGAGGTCGACCGTCGCATGACGCGGGCGCGCGAAGTGCTCGCAGCGTTTCTCGGCGCCGAAAATGCCGCTTGCATTTCCTTCGGCCAGAACATGACCACGCTCAACTACGCCCTGAGCGCTGCGATCGGCCACACCCTGCAAAAAGGCGATGAGGTTCTGATCACTCAGCTCGATCACGAGGCCAATCGCGGTCCCTGGCTGCGCTTGCAAGAACTCGGCGTCAGCGTGCAGGAAGTGCGGCTGCTGCCGTCCGGGCAGCTCGATCTTGCGGATATGCAGGCAAAGATCACGCCCAAAACCAAGGTGTTCGCGTTGGGCGCTTCCTCGAATGCCATCGGCACCGTCAACGATTTGAGCACTGCGCGCCGGCTGACCAACGATGTCGGCGCGTTGCTGGTGGTGGATGCCGTGCACTACGCGCCGCATTTTCCGCTGGACGTCAAGAGTCTCGGCATGGATTTTCTGCTGTGCTCGGGCTACAAATTTTACGGACCGCACATCGGCGTTCTGTACTCGCGCCCGGGCGCGCTCGATCGGCTGCCGACCGATCGGCTCAGCGTTCAAGATCCAGCGGCGCCTTACCGCATCGAGACCGGCACCTTGAATCATGCCGCCATCGACGCCCTGCGCGCCGCGGTGGAATACCTCGCCTCCTGGGGGGCGGGACCGAGCTTACGGGAACGCATCGTCGCGGCGATGACCGGCATTTCGGCGTATGAACATAGCCTCGCCAAGTTCTATCACGACGCGGTGCGCGAACTGCGCGGCGTGCAGGTATGGGGGCCTGATTTCAGCACACGCGCACGTGCACCCACCGTCTCGATCACCCTGGCAAACACCCCTGCCGCGGCGGCCGCCGCGGCCTTGGGCAAGCAGGGTATCTGCGTTTGGGACGGGCACTTCTATGCCGCGCGGGCCGTACAAGTGCTGGGCTTGAGCGATCGCGGCGGCCTGCTGCGCACCGGCGTGTCGATGTACAGCTCGCGCGCGGATCTCGAGCGGCTGCTTTCAGGTCTCGCGAAACTGGTCTAAGCCCCGGGCCAGATGCGCTGCCAGTTGCTCCGCGTGTTCGCGGAGTTCCGCGGCCGCGGTGGCGTCGAGATGAGCGGCACGCAACATGGGCCCCAGGTAGTACAGCTGTTCGCTCGCCCGCCCCTGCGCATCGATGCAGGCCCCATAACGCGCGGTGCGTATCCCGATATTCAGGGCATCGGAGGAGATCAAACCTTCCGCTCGCAGCGATACCAGCAGCGGATCTGCCGAACGCTCGATGTTGAAAGACGGCCCGGTCGCATTCACCACCAAGTCCACCGTCATTTGCGCAGACCCGCGGCTGCCGCGTGGCCGCCATGAGACGCGCAGCCGCCGCTTGTCGGCGACCACCTGCTGAATGCGCCCCGCGCCTATTTTCAATTTACCGCTGCGGCGCAGGTTTTCGATGCGTTCGCTCAATTGAGGCGGCAAGCGGTGCCGATAAATATCCCAGTGCACCTGCATGTGCCTGACGAAACGCCGCCGCTCCGCATCGGGCATGCGCTGCCAGAGTGCCGGGGCAAGATTGCGGATGAAGGCGACGGCCTCGCGCCAATCGCCGCCCAGTTTCTCGACCTCGCGGGCTAGATTGCGGCATACGCGCAGCAGCTGCTTGAGCGATGGCGTTGCAGCCAGCAGCGTCTCGCCGCTGCCGCGCATTGCATCCGTGTGAAACGACGTCTGCGTTTTGGGTATCAAGCCGCGGCGCGAAATCGTGTGCAGCGTGGGGACCCGCTCGGGATGCCGGCTCAGCGCCGAGGCCGCGTCCGCCATGGTCAATCCATTGCCGACGATTAGAACCGAGTCCTGCCCGCTTAAGGTCTGCGGCAAATCGCGTGGATCTTGCCTGAAGGCTGCATGCCCGCGCAGCTCTGCGGCCCAGCTCGGCAACGGTGTGGAGGGATTCCCCAGCGCCAAGATGACAATATCGCCGACTAGGGGTTCGCGGCCGGCAACCTGCGCCTTGAATTGCGCCGCGGCGTGCACCCGCGAAATTCCCGTGACCTCGCCCAACACCCGCCTCAGGCGAACCTGCGGGTGCGCCGCGCCTTCGGCCTTGAGCAGCAGATCTTGCAGGTAGTCGCCGTACAGGGCGCGCGGCAGATAATCCTCGCCATCGATGTTCGGCTGGCGCGCCTGCGCAAAGCGCAGGAATTGCAATGGATCGCGTGAATCGGCCGATGATCTGGCGGCCGGCACGTTCAGAAGATAGGGAAATTCGTGTGCGGCGTATGCCACGCCGCGGCCCACGGCATCGCTGCGCTCGATCAGCAGGATATCGGCGCCTGCCGGCGGTAATTGGCGCAGCAGGTTGGCGGCAAGTACCGTGCCGGAGAATCCGGCACCTACGATGATGAAGGTTTTTCGCATCCTTTGGAAATTCTACCTTAGCATCCCAAAGCGAGAAGGCCGTGCGGGGAGTCAATTCTTCCGCTAACATTCGATTAGATTCGTGGTCAAATAGCCTTTCAAATACAAGCGAGGGGCAACGATGCAACTCAGCAAATTCAGCTATTACTCCGATTTCGTGGTCTATCCGATCGCCGTGATCGCGCTAACGGCCGTGGATTTCAGCCATCCGAGCTGGCACGGCGGCCGCGAATGGCTAGGCGCCTGCGTGGCGGGATTGGTGCTTTGGACCTTGCTGGAATATGCGCTGCACCGGATTGCGCTGCATCGCATGCCGGTATTCTCGCCCATGCACAGCCTGCACCACGGCGCGCCGCTGGCATTCATCGGCACGCCCTCCTGGATCAGCGTGACCGTATGGCTGGGAGTCATTTTGCTGCCGCTATGGTGGTGGGCCGGTTTTAACGTCGCCAACGGTCTCACCGTGGGCGTGATGCTGGGCTATTGGTGGTATGGCTATGTGCATCATGTGATTCACCATCACACGCGCAAGCCCTCATCGGCTTACTTCAGCGAGTTGCGGGCCTGGCACATGCGCCATCATCATTCTCCCAAGCGCGGTAATTTCGGCGTGACCACTCCTTTGTGGGATTATGTGTTCGGCACGGCCATCTCCGCACAGAGCAAAATCGCCGTTTCGTCGTGAACGCAGAACTCAGCCTCACCAATCCCATGCGCACCGACGGATTCGAATTCGTCGAGTACGCTGCGCCCGATGCCGAATTGCTGCGCCGGCTGTTCGAATGCATGGGCCTGCCGGCGGTGGCGCGCCATCGCTCCAAGAACGTGACCCTGCACAATCAGGGCGACATCAATTTCATCATCAATGCCGAGCAGGACAGCTTCGCGCAGCGCTTCGCGCGCCTGCATGGACCGTGCGCCTGCGCCATGGCATTTCGCGTCGCCGATGCGCGCCTGGCGTATGCACGCGCCTTGGATTTGGGCGCGAAACCCGGCCCGGTCACTGCCGGTCCGATGGAGCTCAACATTCCGTCGATCGAAGGGATTGGCGGCAGTCTCATCTACCTGGTGGATCGTTACGGCGAGCGCACGATTTATGATGTGGACTTCATCCCCGTCATTGACACCGAGCCGCACGTTTCCGCGGGTCTGCTGCGCATTGATCATCTTACCCATAACGTGCGCCGCGGCAACATGAACGTGTGGGCCGGCTTTTACGAAAAACTCTTCAACTTCAAGGAAATTCGCTACTTCAGCATTGAAGGGAAGGAGACCGGCCTGTTCTCGCGCGCGCTCACCTCGCCCTGCGGCAAGATTCGCATCCCCATCAACGAGAGCCAGGACGATAAGAGCCAGATCGAAGAATATTTGCACGAGTATAAGGGCGAAGGCATCCAGCACATCGCCCTGGGAACGGACGACATTTACGCCACGGTGGATGCGTTGCGCAGCCGCGGCGTTGAGTTCCAGGAAACCCCCGCCACCTACTACGAAGGGGTTGACGCCAGAGTCAGCGGCCATACAGAAGCGGTTGCCGAATTGCAGCGGCGCGGCATTCTCATCGATGGCAGCGCGCGGAACGGCATTCTTTTGCAGATTTTCACCAAGAACGCCATCGGCCCAATTTTCTTCGAAATCATTCAACGCAAGGGCAATGAGGGTTTTGGAGAAGGCAATTTCCAGGCGCTGTTCGAATCGATCGAGTTGGATCAAAAGCGCCGGGGCGTCATTTAACCGCCTGCTTCGCCGGTTACAGCCGTTGAACTTCACCTGACCGCCCATATCTAACGCACAAGGGTCAATTCGACCTGCTGGGGGGCTAAACATGCGCAAATTAATTTTTGCCGCTGCTGCGTTGAGTCTGAGCGCGAGCTTCGCGTTGGTCTCGCCGACCTTCGCTCAAGCCGCTGATCCGACTATGAATCAGATTTACGAGGCGGCTGCGGGAGGCCATCTCGATCAAGCGCAACAGATGATCACTCAGGTGCTGGCCGATCATCCGACCAGCGCCAAGGCGCATTACGTGCAAGCGGAGCTGTACGCAAAAGAGGGCAAGATCTCGCCGGCGCGCAGCGAGCTGGCTGCCGCCGAACGCCTCAATCCAGGTCTAACTGCTTTTAGCCCGCGCTCCGTGCAGGAATTGAAGTCGCAATTAGGCTTGGGCGGCGCAACACGTGCGATGACGCCGCAAATTGTCTCCGTCCCGGAGCGCTCCGCGCCGCATTTCCCCTGGGGCGCCCTGCTGATCGGTGTGCTCGTGGTCGGGGGTCTGGTGATGCTGTTTCGGCGCCGAGCCCCCAGCAATCAATATCCAGTCGCCGGGCCCGGCGTGGGTGGGTCACCTCCAGGGTACGGTCCGGGTTATGGCGCGGGGCCCATGGGCGGCGGCGGAATCGGCTCCGGTATTGCCGGCGGCCTTGCCTCAGGCCTCGCCGTGGGCGCTGGCGTGGTGGCCGGCGAGGAGCTGGCGCATCACTTCCTGGACGGCGGTCACCAAGGCGGCGTAATTCCCTCCGCCGACGCGGCCGAACCGGGCTACAGCAACAGCGACATGGGCGGCAACGACTTCGGCGCGAACGATCCCGGTTCCTGGGACGACGGCGGCGGAGGCCTAGGCGGTGGCGGAGACGACTGGAGCTGATGCTCCGCTCAAGACGAATTCCCCGTTCGGGCGCCCCTCAAGGGCGCCCTTTTTAGTCTATCGACAGTCGCTCAGCGTCGTTTGACCAAGGCCGCAGCCACCGCGTCGTGCAGCGACTTCATTCCGAAAGAAATATCCGCCACCACGCCGTTGATGAAAAACGTGGGGGTGGCGCGAATGTGGCTCAAGCGCCCGCTGGCAATGTGTTCGCGAACTTTCTGCAGGTAGATGTGATCATCCATCTCCGCCGCATAGCGCGCCATATCCATGTTCAGCCCGCTCGCATAGCGCTGCAGATCTGCCGCTTTCAAGTGCTCCTGGTTGCGGAACAACACCTCGTACATCGCCCAGAATTTTCCTTGCGCTGCCGCCGCTTCGGCCGCTTCCGCCGCCAGCAATGCGTGCGGATGCGCTTCCTCCAGGGGGAAATTTCGAAATATGAAGCGCACCTGGTTCGGGTAGCGCTCCATTAGCAGCGACGGCGTTGCGGCTGCGACCTTGCAGCTCGGACACTCGAAATCCCCATACTCCATCACGACAACGCGGGCGTGCTCCGAACCCTGGAAATGATCGGTGGGTTCGGGCGGAACCGCCAGCGTGACCGGATGCGTGGAGCTCATTGCAGCGATTCCTCTGTTATTATTTCACTTCGCTGGCCGCGCGATGCACCGGCATCTCGACCGGCCGGATGGTCGTCTTGATCACGCTCGATCTGCGCAGCAGCTGCAATTCGCACTCGCGGCCGATCAAGCTCGCATCGAGCGTGCGCTGCAGGCCATCGATTCCATTGATACGCACGCCATCGAGCGCAACCATCCGGTCCCCGGTCTGCACACCCGCCATGGCAGCGGGGCTGCCCGGTACGATCTCCGCGACATGCACCGCCGTGTTGCCCGGCAAACTGAAATGCCGCACGACTCGCGTGGCGATCGGCACGGTGGCACCGGAAACTCCAATGTACGCACGGCGTACCCTACCATGCGCAAATATCTGGCCGATGACCCATTTTGCCGTATTGATCCCGGTGGCAAAGCAAATCGCCTGGGCTTGTGGAATCATTGCCGTGTTGACGCCAACGACCCGTCCCTTGGAATCCACCAAGGGACCTCCGGAGTTTCCGGGATTCAGCGCGGCGTCGGTCTGAATGACGTCGTGCATGAGCCTGCCGGACTTCGCACGCAAGGTTCGCCCGAGCGCCGACACAACGCCGGTGGTCACACTCTTCGAATAGCCGAGAGGATTGCCGATGGCAATCGCGACCTGACCCACTTTCAAGCGCGAAGAATCGCCGAATTCCGCGTACGGCAGCGCTCCCGGTGAACCGATGCGCAGCACCGCCAAGTCCGAATCCGGATCGTTGCCGACGAGGTCGGCGGGAAACCGCGTATCGTCGTTGAGCCGCACGATAATCTCGTCCGCGCCGTCGACAACATGACTGTTGGTTAGCAAATAACCATCAGGAGTAAAGAGAAAGCCGGAACCGCTGGCTTGCTCCGCTCGCCGGGCACGCGGCGCGGCCGCCCCGCGGCTCCGGCCGACCACTTCGATGAATGTCACCGCCGGGGCAACCCGTTCGAGGGCACCGATCACCGCGCCTGAATAGGCATCGAGCAAGAGCGCATCGTCCAGCGGCGCCTCAGCATCGCTGCCGCCTATTGCCGTCGCACCGTCATTTGCAGCCCACTGCGGCATTCGCATGGCTCAGCTCAGAATAATTTTCGGCTGCGCGGAAATCCCTTCCACGATGAGCCGGTTCACGCGGCGCACGAAAGTCGCAGGATCGTCCAACTCGCCGCCCTCCGCGAGCATCGCCTGGTCAAACAGTACGTGGGCGAGGTCCGCGAAAGATGCGTCATCGGCTGTATCCTTCAAGCGCTCCACCAAGGGATGCTTCGGGTTCAACTCGAGGATGGGCAAGGTCGCAAAAGGATTATTCTGCCCCGCTTGTTTCAGGATCCGACCCATGCGCAAGCTCATGCCGAACTCGCCGGCGACCAGCACAGCGGGCGAGTCGGTGAGACGCGCCGACACCTGGGCGCCGGCAATCTTGCCGCTCAAGGCTTTGCCGAGCCGATCCAATGTGTCTTTGAAGGCCGTTTCGGCCGCCGCCTTCTCCGGCGTCTCAATTGCCGAGGCCACATCGGCGGCCGCAGTCGCGACGTTGGCGAGGGTTTTGCCCTCGAATTCATGCAAATGGGCCGCCACCCACTCATCGATGCGATCCGTCAGCAACAACACCTCCAACCCCCCGGCGCGAAAGCCTTCCAAATGCGGGCTGTTGCGCGCCGCCGCCAGCGTATCGGCCGTCAGATAATAAATGGCCTTCTGATCGGCCTTCATCCGCGCCCGGTAGGCCTCGAGGGTCACCTTGGGCGCATCGCCGCTCTCCGCGGTCGAGTTGAAGCGCAGCAGTTTCGCGATCCGGATTTTGTTGGCTGCATCATCGATGATGCCTTCCTTCAATACCGAGCCGAAGGTCTGCCAGAACTCGGCGTATTCGTCGGGTTTGTTCGCCGCCAAATCCTCGAGCAGGTCGAGCGATCGCTTGACCAGGGCCGATTTGATCTTCTCGACAGTGCGGTTATTTTGCAGCAGCTCGCGCGACACGTTCAGCGGCAGATCGGACGAATCCACCAGTCCGCGCATGAAGCGCAAATAGGGCGGCAGCAGTTCCGCCGCCTTGTCCATGATGAATACGCGCTTCACGTACAGCTGGATGCCGCCCTTCTGCTCGCGCTCGAACAGGTCGAAGGGTGCGCGCTTCGGCAGGTAGAGCAGCGAGGTATATTCGATGTTGCCCTCGACCTTGTTGTGCGACCAAACACGCGCCTCCTCGGAGTCGTGGGATATGTGCTTGTAGAACGCCTGGTAGTCCTCGTCCTTGAGTTCCGATTTCGAGCGCGTCCAAAACGCCTTCGCCTGATTCAGCGTTTCTTCGCCATCCCCGGTCTTCAAGAGAATCGGGATGCTCAAATGATCCGAGTACTTGCGCACCAGTTGACGCAGCCGCGCCGGCTCCAGAAACTCCTTGTCATCATCCCGCAAGTGCAGAATGACTTCAGTGCCGCGATCGGTCTTGTCCGCGGCCTGAATCTGGTACTGGCCCTCGCCATCGGACTCCCAGCGCACTCCGGGTGCATCGCCGCGCTTGGTGAGTACCGTCACTTTGTCGGCCACGATGAAAGCGGAATAAAAGCCGACGCCGAACTGGCCGATCAGCTGTGCATCCTTGGCGGAATCGCCGCTCAAGGTTTCGAGAAACTTTTTGGTGCCGGAGCGGGCGATGGTGCCGAGATTGTCGATGATCTCCGCCTCGCTCATGCCGATGCCATTGTCCTTGATGCTCAAGGTGCCGGCACTGGTGTCCGGCGCCAGCGTGATGGACAACGAATCGCTGCCCAGCAGTTCAGGGTTGGCGATCGCTTCGAAGCGCAATTTTTCGCAGGCATCCGAAGCATTGGAGATCAGCTCCCGCAGGAAAATTTCCTTATGCGAGTACAGCGAATGAATGACCAGGCGCAGCACTTGCTTCGTTTCCGCCTGGAATTCTTTGATTTGCGGCTTGGAGGCAGCCGCCGGCTCGGTTTCTGTCGTCATGGCCCTAGCTTTTTAGAGTGAGTGCGGATGAGTTGGGGCCGCCGGCCGATTCTTCAAGCTAGAATCCGGCATGGAAAAAAGCGGCACCCTGAAGGCGGTTTGGGCGGCATTGGCCGGCAATCTGCTGGTGGCGGCCGCCAAGTTCGTTGCCGCCGCCCTGACAGGCTCGGCGGCCATGCTCAGCGAGGCAGTGCATTCGCTGGTCGATACCATCAACGAGCTCCTGCTGCTCTACGGCATCGCCCGCTCCAACCGTCCCGCGGACCGGGAGCACCCCCTGGGCTACGCTCGGGAACTGTACTTTTGGAGCTTCGTGGTGGCATTGCTGATCTTCTCAGTGGGTGCCGGTGTTTCGGCCTACCAGGGTATCCAGCGCCTCCTGCAGCCGCAACCCATCGAAAGACCGCTGCTGATCTACCTGGTGCTCGCCGCGTCCCTGGTATTCGAGGGGGCCTCCTGGTTCGTTGGCGCGCGGGCATTCAGCAAGGCCAAACGAAATCTGGGTTGGTGGCAGGCATTTCGCCAATCGAAAGACCCGCCGGCATTCATCGTGGTCTTTGAAGACTCCGCCGCGGTGGCGGGAATTTTCGTCGCGGCCGCCGGCACGACCGCAGCGCTCCTCACCGCAGACAGCCGGTGGGATGGCGTCGCGTCCCTGTTGATCGCCGTCATTTTGGCGGGCGTTGCCGCATTGCTGGCGCAGGAATCGAAAGCGCTGCTCATTGGCGAGCGCGCCGACCCGACCTTGAGCGATGCCATCATTCGCATTGCGGGGCGCATTGCCGGTGTATGCAACGCCAACAGCATCGCCACCGTGCAGCTCGCGCCCAACAGCGTTGTTGTGTACTTGAGCCTCGATTTCTTCGACTACATGCGGGCACCGGAGATCGAAGGCGCTGTCATCGATCTGGAGAAGCAGATCCGCGGCACGCATCCGGAAGTGTCCGCAGTTTTCGTAAAGCCGCAGAGCGCAAAAGTTGCGCGGGACCGCGAGGGCCAAACGATCATGTCGCCCGATTTTGTGCTGACCGAAGACGTGCTGACGGGCGGTTAGGGCTCAAGGCCAGTCGGCGCGCGGGTCGAATTGGAAGTCGCGCTTCAGGCGCTCGTAGGCCTCTTTTTCCAGCGCTGTTTGCGCCGCCGGCGTTACCAATTTGATGGTGACGAACTGGTCTCCCGCGGGACTGCCCGGCAGGCCGCGGCCTCGCAGACGCAGTTTTTGCCCCGATTGGGCACCGGCAGGCACGGTCAACTCGACGGTCCCGCCGAGGGTGGGAACGGCCACCTTTGCGCCCAAGGCTGCTTCCCATGGGGCCAGGGGCAGTTCGATTTGCACGTCCTTCCCCGCCACTTCGTAGAGATGATGCGGGCGCAATCTGATGCGAAAAATCAGCGAGCTGCGGCCGCCGATGCCGGGAATGCGCAGCGATTGTCCCTCGGCAACGCCCGCTGGAATTTGCACATCGACCTGCCGCTGGCGGCCATGCTCATTGAGCACGACCCGCCGCTTGGTTCCGGCGAACGCCTCTTCCACCGTGACGTCCAAGTGTCCCGCATCGGCATCGCCTTGCGGCGAACCGGCGCCGCTGAAACCCGATCCGCCAAACAGGCTGGAAAAGAAGTCGCTGAATCCGTTGACGTCGGAGAATCGCTGGCCGCCGGAGTGCCCGAAGCGCTGCGCCCAATCCGGCGGCGGCCGGAACTGCTGGCCATTGCGGAAATCCCGGCCCAGTTGATCGTACGCCGCCCGCTTGTCCGAATCGCGCAACACCTCGTAGGCCTCTTGGACCTCCTTGAATTTCTCCTCGGCGTTCTTCTCCTTGCTGACGTCCGGATGGAATTTCCGCGCCAGCTTGCGGTACGCGCGCTTGACTTCGTCCGCGTCGGCGGCACGGGTCAGCCCAAGAATCTCGTAGTAGTCCCTATATTGCATGCCCTGACTCTGAAAGATTAATGTTTGATTTTACAGGCACATAGCGGGCGGCTGTCCACATTGCGGTTAGCAATGAAACTGCGCTCGCGAGACCGGCAAACCGCCCAGCTTGAAATTGAGCTCCCGCGTCCCGACCATGGGTGGGGTTCGGTTACCATATTGCGGCCCTTTTCCCGAACAACAGCCCATGAAACGCATATTCCTGTTCGTCCTCACCAATCTTGCGGTCCTGGCGCTGCTCAGCCTCGTGCTGTTCGTGGTCGAGAATGTCTTCGGCGTCCATCTGATGCAGGGCGGTACCGGCAGCCTGCTGGTTTTTGCCGCGATTTTCGGCTTCGGCGGCTCCCTGATATCGTTGGCCCTGTCCAAGTGGACTGCAAAACGCCTGATGGGCGTGCGCGTCGTCGAAAGCCCTCAGTCCGAGTTGGAACGCTGGCTGGTGGGCACGATCAAGCGCCTGGCCGAGCAGGCCCGCATCGGGATGCCCGAGGTCGGCATATTCGACTCGGAGGAAATGAACGCATTCGCCACCGGTGCGCGCCGCAATGCCGCCCTCGTTGCAGTGAGCAGCGGTCTGCTGCGCAGCATGTCGCGCACGCAGGTCGAGGCGGTACTGGGTCACGAAATCACGCACGTCGCAAACGGTGATATGGTTACCCTTGCGCTTTTGCAAGGTGTGCTAAATACATTCGTGATCTTTCTCGCGCGCATCATCGGAGGGATCGTCGATCGAGCCATTCTGCGCAACGACCGGCAAGGTACAGGCATCGGTTTTTTCCTGACCACCATGGTAGCGCAGTTCGTACTGGGCATCGTCGCGAGCGTGATCGTCTGTTGGTATTCGCGGCGCCGTGAGTTCCGCGCGGATCGCGGCGGAGCCGATCTTGCCGGGACGGGCAATATGATCGACGCGCTGCAGATGCTGAAGCGCAGTCAGGGCGAACCCATGCCGCAGCAGCTGCAGGCGTTCGGAATCAATACCGGCCGCTCGGATGGAATCATGCGGTTATTTATGAGCCATCCGCCGTTGGACGAGCGGATTGCGGCACTCAGAGCGTAGGAACGTATGACTCCGGAAAATGAGATGGTGATCGAGCCCCCGGCCGCCGTGCGCGTCGGCCACGAGCTCTCGCGCTGGTTCGGCAGCAGCGACCTGGCGGCGCGGTCGCGTGAAGCCGCCGCCAGCCCGACAGTCAAGGATTCGGGGCGGCACACCGATTGGGCCCGCGTGCTGCCGTTTCTCTTGATGCATGCCGCGTGTCTGGCGGTCATCTGGGTAGGCTTCAGCTGGATCGCCCTGACCGTCACCATCGGCCTGTATCTGGTGCGCATGTTCGCCATCACCGGCTTCTATCATCGCTATTTTTCCCACCGCACCTTCAAGACTTCGCGCGTGGGACAATTCATCTTCGGCATGTTGGGGGCTTCGGCAGTGCAACGCGGCCCGATCTGGTGGGCGGCTCACCATCGGCACCACCACGTCCACTCCGACAAGCCGGACGATGTCCATTCCCCGGTGCAGCACGGCTTTTTTTGGAGCCACATGGGCTGGTTCATGTCCCACAAGCACTTCGCCGCTGATATGTCGCGGGTCAAGGATCTGCTCAAGTATCCGGAACTGCGATTCCTGGATCGTTTCGATGTCGTGGTGCCGACGGCGCTGGGCGTTGGGGTCTTCTTGCTCGGCGTGCTGCTGAAGCACGTGGCCCCCGGGCTGCACACCACCGGCTGGCAGATGCTGGTCTGGGGATTCTTCATCTCGACCGTGCTGGTTTATCACGGCACCTACACCATTAACTCGCTCTCGCACGTGTTCGGCCGCCAGCGCTATAAAACGGGCGACGCCAGCCGCAACAATCCCTGGCTCGCGATCATTACCTTGGGCGAGGGCTGGCACAACAACCACCATCACTATCCCGCTTCGGTTCGCCAGGGGTTTTATTGGTGGGAGTTCGACGTGACGTTTTATCTGCTGAAGTTAATGTCGTTTTGCGGCGTGATCTGGGACTTAAAGCCCGTGCCCGCGGCGATCCGCGAAGGCGCTGGCAAGCGCCATGCCGCGGCCGCCTAGTTCAGCGGCGCTCGCGGAACTAAAATCGGCGGTCGGGTCCGGAAATTTTTTGGACTCGCCCGACGATAAGGCGCCCTACCTCACCGATTTTAGAGGCCTATATCAAGGCGCTGCTCCCCTGGTCCTGCGCCCCGGCCGTGTCGAGGAACTCGCCCGGATCTTAAGCATCTGCGATCGCGAGGCGATCGCCGTGGTGCCGCACGGCGGCAACACCAGCTACTGCGGCGGCGCAACCCCGGATGAGAGCGGCTCGCAAATTGTCGTGTCTCTGCAGCGCTTGAACCGCGTGCGGCAGATCGACGCGGCGAATTATTCCATGATCGTCGAGGTTGGCTGCACCCTGGCCGGCGCGCAAAACGCGGCGCGGGCAGCGGATCGGCTTTTTCCCTTGAGCCTGGGCTCGGAAGGCACGGCACAAATCGGCGGCAACCTGTCCACCAATGCCGGCGGCACCGCGGTTTTGCGCTACGGAATGATGCGCGACTTGGTGCTGGGATTGGAGGTCGTGCTGGCCGACGGCCGGGTGCTCTCGGCGCTGAAGAGCCTGCGCAAAGATAATACCGGCTATGATGTTAAGTCGCTGTTTATCGGCGCCGAAGGAACGCTTGGCATCATTACCGCGGCCTCGCTCAAACTCTTTCCTGTGCCTGCCGATACCGCCACGGCGCTGGTCGGCATCGACTCGCCGGAGCATGCGCTCGATCTGCTCGCGCGGCTGCGTAGCGCTGCGGGCGACCAGGTTACGTCGTTCGAATTGATCCCGCGCATCGCCGTGGAAATGACCGTGCAGCGCGTGCCGGGGGTCGCGAATCCCTTAGGCATGGCTTCGCCCTGGTACTTGCTGGTCGAACTGAGTTCGCCCAATCCGAAGCAAAATCTCACGGCCCTGTTGACTGCGGAACTTGCGGACGCCGCCGCTGCCGGCGCCGTTACCGACGCCATGCTGGCGGCATCGTTGGCCCAGGCGCAGGCCATGTGGAAATTGCGCGAATCGGTTCCGGAGGCGCAGCGCCGCCACGGCGCCAGCATCAAGCACGATGTGTCGGTGCCGGTCTCCGCCATTCCCACCCTCATCGAGAAAGGCACTGCGTTGGCGCGGCAGCTGGCTCCCGAAGGAGACGTGGTCTCCTATGGTCATGCGGGAGACGGCAATTTGCATTTCAACTTGAGTCAGAAACCCGGCGCGGACCTCGCGCAGTTCAACAGCCGCGCGCAGCCGCTGGAACACGCCATGTTCGATCTGGTCGAGAGTCTCGGCGGCAGCATCAGCGCCGAACATGGTATCGGCCGGCTCAAGGCCGCGGAGTTTGCGCGCCGCGCGGACCCGGTCGAATTGAGCGTCATGCACGCGCTCAAGCGCGCCCTCGACCCGAAAGGCATTTTGAACCCGGGCAAGGTGCTGTGCGCAGATTGACGATGCCGATGCGCACTGCGCGCCTGCACCTGCGCGAGTTCGTCCAAGATGACTTTGCCGCGGTCCATGCATACTCGTCGGACCCGCGCGTCACCCGCTTTTTATTCTTCGGGCCCCGCGATGAGGAGAGCACGGCCGACTATTTGCAGGAGCTGCTGGCATCGCAGCGCGAGCAACCGCGTACGCGCTTTGAGTTGGCGGTCGAGGAAATAGCCAGCGGCCAGGTGATCGGAGCCTGCGATCTATCCCTGGTCGAGAGCCATGTCGTGGACTTGGGCTATATGCTCGGCGCGCAACAGTGGGGAAAGGGCTACGCCACGGAAATAGCCCTGGCTTTGGTCGACGCAGCGTTTTTCGATCTGCGCGCGCAGCGGGTGATTTCCACGGTCGACGTGAACAACGCCGCCTCGATTCGAGTGCTGGAAAAAATCGGCATGCGCTGGGAGGCAGTGTACCGCCGGCATCGCCGCGCCAAAAATCGCTGGTGGGACTGTCACCTGTTCACGCTGCCGCGCGAGGTGTGGGAAGCCTCGCGCGCCGCTCTCTAAGCCAGAACGCTAGCGTTCCGCTTCGTCCTTGGCCGCCTCACGGCGCGCTCGTTCCGTCGCGCGCTTCAGCACGTCCTCGCGCGGCATGCCAGTTTGCCGGCTGCTGCGCAGCGTGAGTAGCCCGCCGAACAATACTGCAATCACGACCACGACGATGATGATGGCCTTGAGCATTTAACCAGACTCCTTCGGCACGACTCGAATCAGCCCTTCCTGCGCGACGCTGGCCACCAAGCGACCGTCGCGGGAAAATACGCTTCCGCGGGTGAAGCCCCGGGCCCCCGAGGCGCTTGGGCTGTCCATAGCGTACAGCAGCCAGTCGTCGACACGCACGCTGCGATGAAACCACATTGCATGATCGAGGCTGGCGATCACCAATTTGTCGCGGGCCATGGAAAGGGCATGGGGCTTGAGTGCGGTATCCAGCAATTGAAAGTCCGAGGCATAGGCCAACAGACAGCGATGCAGGGCCTCATCATCCGGCAGCTTGTCGGCTGCGCGGATCCACACATATTTGAAGGGAGGTTTTTTTTCCGGACGCGTGAAATTCGGCATCTCGGTGGGCTTGAATTCGAAGGGCCGCTTCTGGTCCAAGATCTTGAGCATGGCGGGCGGCAGGCCTTCCAGGGAGCCGCGATATTGCGCCAAATCCGGCAGCGTTTCCGGCATGGGGACATCCGGCATCGGAAACTGATGATCCAAGCCCGCCTCAGGAGTTTGAAAGGACGCCGACATGTTGAAGATCTGCTGTCCGTTCTGGATGGCGACAACGCGCCGGGTGGCAAAGTGCTTGCCGTCCCAGGCGCGATCCACTTCGTAGACAATCGGCAAATTGAAGTCGCCGCGCCGCAGGAAATAGGCATGCAGCGAATGCACTGCGCGATTTTCCACCGTCGCCGTTGCCGCCACCAAGGCCTGGCCCAATACCTGCCCGCCGAACACCTGCGGACTGCCGATGTCCCGGCTTTGCCCGCGAAATAAATTGATCTCGAGACGCTCGAGCGTCATGACCTTGATCAAATCGTCGAGCAATTGATTCATCAGGCCGCTAACCCCTCATTCCGCGCCGGCAACGCCCAGGCGCTTTTGCATGATGGGGCTGGTGGTGGTGTATTGTAAAAATTGCCGCTTCTCGGGAAAGAGGTGATGCTGGATCGCGAAGGCCGTCAGCGCCGCCTCATGGAACCCGCTCAAGATCAGCTTTTTCTTGCCCGGGTAGGAATTGATATCGCCGATGGCGAAAATCCCCGGCACGCTGGTTTGGAACTTCTCGGTATCCACCTTGAGCGCTTTCCTGTCCATCTCCAGACCCCACTCGGCGATCGGCCCCAATTTCGGATGCAGCCCAAAGAACGCAAACACGTGATCCACCGGGATCACGCTCGTCTGCCCGTCGGCCGACAGTATTTCGAGACCCGTGAGTGTCCCGCCGTCCTGGCGCACACCGACGGCATTGCCCTGCACGAAGCGCATCTTGCCCGCATCAACCAGCTCGCGCATGCGGGCCACCGTGGCCGGTGCAGCCCGAAATTCGCCGCGCCGATGCACCAATGTCAAGGAGCGTGCCTTGTCGCAAAACGCGACGGTCCAATCCAATGCCGAATCTCCGCCGCCGCAAATCACCAGATCTTGGTTGAAGAAATCGCCGGCCGATTTCACCCGGTAGTGCACATACTTGCCTTCGAACTGTTCGATGCCCGGAATGCCGAGCCGCCGCGCCTGAAACGAGCCCACGCCGCCCGCGATGATTACCGCCCCCGCCGTGAGTCGCGTGCCCGTGGAAGTGGCAACGTGAAATTTGCCGTTCTCCAGCACGCGCAATTCCGACACCTCCTGACCGAGATGAAAGGTCGCCTTGAACGGCTTGGCCTGTTCCAGCAGACGGTCGATCAACTCCTGAGCACCGCAAACCGGAAGCGCCGGAATGTCGTAAATCGGCTTGTCGGGATAGAGTTCGGTGCACTGGCCGCCGGGCTGGCCAAGTGAATCGATGATGTGGGTGCTGATCCCCAAGAGACCCAACTCAAAGATCTGAAACAGTCCTACTGGACCTGCGCCGATGATGACTGTTTCAACGTATTGTTCTGACATGTAAAACCCGATTCCTAACTTACGCAAAGCGGCGCGAATTGTAACCGAATGCGCCATAACGCATGACCCCTCAAGCCCCAAGCAACCAGATTCCATCCAAAAGGTACTTATGTTTGAGACAGGTTCGTCTTTTGGGGGCCCTTGCAGCGCCAGCGGCACTTAAGCGGTGATGGCGTGGCGCATGTTCTTGTTTTTTATGTGGAAACCGTTTTTCCTAAGGATAGAGGGATGATGCACGCACAAGTTTCTCCGCGATCTGACACTCGCGCCGACGCACACCAAGAACTCACCCGGGACTCGACCCGTCCCATTCGCGCCTTAAATCGCGGACTCGACGTTCTAACCGAATTAAATCGCCTCGAACGCGCGGCGATCAATACCCTGGCGGCGGCGGTGGGGCTGCCGCGCACCACGACCTATCGCATCTTGGAAACTCTGCGCCTTGCGGGCTACGTGGAACGCGACGCACACGACGATTGCTACCGGCCGACGATCATGGTGCGCGCGCTGTCCGACGGCTTTGACGATGAGGCGCTGGTGGCTCACATCGCCAAGCCGCTGCTCGCCATCTTGGGTGCGCAGATTGTCTGGCCGGTCGCGGTTGCCACGCCATCCGGCTCGACCATGATGATCCGCGAGACCACCGACCGGCAGAGTCCCCTGGCTTTGGAACAGCACAGTGCCGGCGTCCGAGTGCCCATGCTGACCTCCGCCGCGGGGCGCGCGTATCTGGCGTTTTGCTCGGCGCCCCAGCGCGATGCCTTGCTGGAGTTGCTGGCGCGCTCCTCCTTGCCGGAGGACCGCTTGGCACGCAATCGCATCGAAGTCGACCGCTTGCTGAACGAGACTCGCACTCAAGGCTTCGGCATGGCGCATCGAGCGCGCCGCGTTTCCGAAGAAACCAGCCTGGCCATTCCGGTTCGCGCCAAGGACCGCATTCTGGCCACTGTGACGGTGCGCTACGCCGCCACCGCGGTGCCTTTGCGGACTGCGGTGGAACAATTCCTGCCCAAGATGCGCGAGGTCGCGCAGAAGATCGAGGCGCAGTTCACCTAGATGTGGGGTAACCGGCTCAATATTTCTTGAGCTATCTGCGCGTATTTGCCGCCGAAATGGTGGCCGCCGGGCATTTTGATGACCACCCCTCCCGGGCCGGCCAGCTGATCGCACGCCGCGTCGCGGTCCTCCTCGCCGTAAATGCATAGATAGGGCGGCCCGCTCCAGTCCTTAAGCTCAGGTGCCGTCGGCACGCCGCGAGCATTGCCTAGCCAATTGGCGAGGTGAACTTGAAACAAGGCGTTATCGCTCAAGCCCAGCAACGCGGTCAGTCCCACCATTTCTCGAGTCTTCGCGGGCAGTCTATTCTCCATAAAGGGCATGGTGTCCGCGCCTTGCGAATAGCCGATCAGCAGCACATGGGTTTTGTGCCACTTGGCTGCGAAATGGCGCATGACGCGATCCAGATCGTGCGCGATGCCGTCCGGCGTGCGCGCAACCCAAAAATATCTGAGCGAGTCCCAACCGACAATCGGCACGCCGTGTTTGGCAAGTTCCTTGGAGACACCGCGATCGAGCGCAACCCAACCGCCGTCGCCGGATAGAAGTATCGCGAACCAGGGACTCGAACTGCCGGCGGCCGCCGGGACAATGGTCACCGGCAAATCGGCAATGGCAGCGACCGAAGCACTCGGGTTGGGGGCAGCGGCCGGGGCAGGGACAGGAGCAGCGACAGCGGTTGCCGCCACGGAGCACAACAGCAGCCGTGCTGCCAACATGAATGCGTTGCTCACTTGCGAAGCACGTTGCGCACGCCACCGGAAATCAGCGCGGTCACATCCAAGAGCGCCCCCGCCATGGCGAGGCCGTCCGGCGCTGCCAGATAGCGCGGCCGCCACACCGGATCGAACTTCTCCTTGAATTTGCGCAAGCCTTCGAAATTGTAAAACGTCTCGCCGTAGCGCTGCACCATGCGGCCGAGCTTGTGCCACGCGGGAGCCAACGCGTGCTCTTCCAGCCCCGACAGCGGCGCCATCCCCAAATTGAACCAGCTGAAGCCCTGCGCCCGGCCCCACAGCATGCATTCGATCAGCATGTAGTCGACCACGCCCTTCGGCGCTGCATCGTTGTAGCGCATGAGATCCACGGAAAGCTCGACCGAGCCGCCGCGCCACAGATTCGCGAAAGCCACTACCGCTTCCTTGTAGCGGACGACGCCCACATCGAAATGAGCGAGGTAGCGCTCGTCGAAGAACCCGAGGGAGAAGCGCTTCTCCGCAGTGTTTTTTTCCTTGAGCCAAGCATCGGAAACCGCGCGCAATTGCGGCAGGATTGCCGGTACGTTGCTGCGCGCGACCAATTCGAATGTTGCGCCGTCGCGGTTCGCACGCCGGTGCGCCTGGCGCAGATCCGCGCGTGCCGCGCCCTCCAACGAGAAGGTCTGCAGGGGCACTCGCGCCTCCTCGCCCAATTTGCTCAAGTTCAAGCCCAGATCCACGTACAACGGCAAGCGCTCCGGCGTCACCTGATAGAACACCGGCGAGACCGCCATGCCATCGCAGTCCTCGAGAAAATCCCAGGCCAGCGATTCACCCAATTCCGGCGGACCGATGGGGTCGCCCATCGCGACCCAACTGTTGCCGGAGGTCTGGAACATGATGCAGGCGGTGCGATCCTGGTTGAACAGCAAATTCTTATCGCCCAGCAGCGCAAGATTGGAGGTCGTATCCTCACCCTTGGCGATCAGCTCCGCCACGCAGTCCAAGTCCTTGTCCTGCGGCGCAGAGAAACGCGGCGGCGCAGGCCGCAGTACCCGCCACAGGCCGTAAGCGGCGCCGATCATGACTGCGAGCAGCGATGCGCGCAGGCTGCGCGGCGCCGAGGCGTGAAAGGCGAATTGCCACCACAATTCATTGTCGTAGGGCACATTGCGGTAGGCGAACACCACCAACCAAGCGGCGGTCAGCAACACCAGAAAAAACGCAGCGACCCAGGTGCTCGAATAGTGCTGCTCGATAAGCGACGCGCGGCGACGAAAACGGGTACGCGCCGATATCAGCATGAGCACCACCACGGCCAGGATCGCGGCTTCCTCATAATCGAAGCCCTTGAGCAACGACAACAAGATGCCGGCGCACAACAGCCAAATTGTTGTCCACCACGCCGTGTCCAGGCGCCGGTACAGGCCGTGGGCGATGATGAGCAGGCCGACGCCCACCACGCTGCCGAGCAGATGCGACAGTTCCAACACCGGCAAGGGCACGACATTGCGCAGCAGCGCAATGCGATTGCCAAGGCCGGGCGTGGCGCCGGAAAACAGCAGCACGGCGCCGGCCAGAAAGACCGCGATGGCGATCGCCTGCGGCGTCACCGCGTTCAGAAATGTTCTTGCCAGCCGAGCGAAACGTACCACCGGCGCGCGATGGATCCAGATTTCGTGCGCCCCCAGCAACACCAAAGCGATCGCGAATGGCGCAAAATAGTAAATTGCGCGATAGGCGATCAATGCGCCCAGCAGCCGATCCTTGGGCACCGCCGGCATCAGCAGCAGTAGAACGAATTCGAATACGCCGATGCCGCCCGGGACATTGCTGACGGCGCCCGCCGCGAGCGCCAGCAGGTAGACCGCCGCGAACGCGGCGAAACCGATCGCCGCTTCCCGCGGCAACAGCACATAGAGCACGCTGCTGGCGCACAACATGTCGACGCAGCTGATCCCGATCTGCGCAATAGCGACGCGCGGTTTGGGCACCGGAATTTCCAGGCGGCGAAAACGCAGGGGCCCGTGGCGTGTGCATACCAGCCAAAAGTACGCCCCGACGCCCGCCAACAACGCCACGCCGGCAGCAAGGGCAAGCCAATTGGGCACCCGCAGCATCGAACCGGACATTTCCACATTCAACAGCAGCGAGACGCCCAGCAGCACGCTCGCGCCCAGGAAAAAAGTCAGGGTGCCGAATGCGATGATGGTCGCGATTTGCTTGGCGCTCAAACCGAGCGCGGTGTAAGCGCGGTAGCGCACCGCCCCGCCGCTGATTGAATTCAAACCGACGTTGTGACCGATGGCGTATCCCATGAAGGAGATCAGGGCCACGCGTGGATAGGGCACCCGTGCTCCGGCGAAACGCACCGCAAGTGCATCGTACAAAGTCAAACAGCCGTAGCCGGCGCAGGTGAAGAATGCAGCGCGCAATAGCTTGGTGTTCGAAATAGCCTGCACGCGGTCGAGGATGTCCCGCCAATGGTACTTGCCGAGCAAGTGGTGCAGCACGAACAGCGCCACGCCCAATAGAGCAACCCCTAACAGAGTGCTCCAAATGGAAAGCTTCGGCGCTGCGGTCGGATGTGCCAAGTTCGGTATCGTATCAGGCCTCCATGGCAACGCCGAAAACTGCTAGGGTTGTACTTTCGACTCGATCTGAAAAGGGGTACGTACTGATGAGTCCTGCTAATGAAGGCCGACAGGCAACCATGGATGCAACACAGGTCTATCGCGAGGAAACATTTACCGATCGCAAGGTCGGCACCATCCGCCGCTTGACCCCGGTGAGCGCAGACGGCGGCGCCGACGCCTCGCGGCCCGTCATTTTTGTAGGACAGGCACAGGTGATGACGCCGATGGGCGCGGTGCCGATCAGTTTCGAGCTTGACGCCGCCACATTGGACGCGGCCGTTGAAAAATTTGGCGCAAGCGCAGAGCAGGCGGTACAGCAGACCATGCGGGAGCTGCAAGAGATGCGCCGTGAGCAGGCCTCATCCTTGGTCATCCCCGATGCCGGCGGCACGGGTCTGCCGAATCCCAGCGATCTGCTGGGCCGCGGGCGCCCGCGCCGTTAGGCGCTGAATACTCAGACAGGCTCCTAGCTGCGGCTTAAGTCGGCCGCCAAACTATCGAGCGCTTCCCAGCGTGCGTAGGCCGCGTCGAGTTCCGCGACCAGATCCTGCATGCGCTTGAGCGCCTGGCTGCCCTGCTCGTTGTTGCGTTGAAAAGCCGCAGGGTCGCTGATGAGCACATTCAGCCGCACCTGTTCCGCTTCCAGGCGTTGAATTTTCTGCGGCAGCCCCTCCAGTTCGCGCTGCTGGCTGAAGGACAGACGCTTCGGCTTGAGCGCCGGCGCCGCGCTCAGGGCAACGGCGGGCTTCGACGCGGCGGCCGGCGGCGGAAATGCGGCCTTTCGTTGACGCAGCCAATCGGAATATCCGCCCACATATTCACTGATTCGCCCGCCGCCCTCGAATACCAGCGTGCTGGTGACGACATTGTCGAGAAATGCCCGGTCGTGACTCACCAACAACAGCGTGCCGGCATAATCCGCCACCATCTCCTCGAGCAGTTCCAGCGTTTCCGCATCAAGGTCGTTGGTCGGCTCATCCATGATTAAAAGATTGCTCGGGCGGGCAAACAAGCGCGCCAACAGTAAGCGATTGCGTTCGCCCCCCGACAACATGCTCACGGGCGCATTCAGGCGCTCGGGCCGGAACAAAAAATCCCGCAGGTAGCCGGAAACGTGGCGCGCTTGACCGTCGATGGTCACCGTGTCGCCGCTGCCGCCCGTTACGTTGTCGGCGATGGATGCCGCCGGATCCAACTGCTCGCGCTGCTGGTCGAAGTAAGCCGGCAACAGATTGGTGCCGCGTTTGATGATGCCGGCGCTCGGTTCCAATTCGCCCACCAGCAGCTTGATCAGCGTGGTTTTGCCGCAGCCATTGGGGCCAATGATGCCGATTCGATCCTGGCGCTGGATGCGGGCCGAGAAATCGCGAATGATGACGGTCGAGCCAAAGCAATGGGACACCGCCTCGGCTTCGAACACCAGTTTTCCGGAAGGAGCGGCATCCTGCGCGCGCAACTCGACGTTGCCGATACGCTCGCGCCGCTCGCGCCGTTGAATTCTCAATTGTTCAAGTGCACGGACCCGGCCCTCGTTGCGCGTGCGCCGCGCCTCCACACCCTGCCGTATCCATACCTCTTCTTGCGCCAATTTCTTATCGAACAGGGCCGCATGCTTGGCCTCGACTTCCAGCGCCGAGCGCTTTTGCACCACGTAGTTGTCGTAGCCGCCCGGCCATGCCCGCAGCTGCCCGCGATCCAGCTCGACGATCTTGGTCGCCAAACGGCGCACGAACGCTCGATCATGGCTCACAAATAGCAACGCTCCCGGGTACTCCAGCATCATGTTCTCGAGCCAGCTGATGGCATCGATATCCAAATGATTGGTCGGTTCATCCAGCAGCAGTACATCCGGCGTGGCGACCAACGCACGGCCCAACATGACGCGCCGCCTCCAGCCGCCGGACAACGCGCTCATCAGCGCATCGCCCGCCAATCCCAGCCGTGAGATCACCTGATCGACCTGCAGGTGCGACTGCCACTCTTCGTCCGCCGTTTGGCGCTCCACGCCGCCCAGCACCACCTCGCGGACTTTATCCGAGCTGCTGGATGACACTTCCTGGGCCAGGCTCGCCACCCGTGCGCCGGGACGGACCCACACCTCGCCGCTATCGGGCATGCGGTTCTTGGCGATCAGCTGCAGCAGAGATGATTTGCCTTCGCCGTTTCGGCCCAGCAGACAGACACGTTCGCCCCTGCGCAATTGCAGGCTCACGTTGTCGAGCAGGGGTTTGAGGCCGAAGCTGAGCGAGACTTTATCGAGGCGAACGATGGGCATACAGCACCAGTGTAAGCGATGTGAGACTCAGGTCACGTATCGCATCGGCCCTCACACCTAGAGGATATTGTGTGCGAACGCACAGCCCCGATGACGGCGGGCGTTTAACCTAAGCTGTGTAGCCTTCGAACAGCGGTGGGAGCAAAGGGCGTTGGCGCTGCGAACCCGAATTGCCGTGACTTTTCTGCTGCTGCTGGCGGCAGTGCTGGCGGCTGCCCTCGGCGCCGTGCTGGCCACCAACCGCGACAGCGCAGGACGTGAGGTCCAGCGGCAACTCGACGTCGGCGCGCTGGTGTTCTCGCGCCTGCTGGAGAGCAACCGGCGGCAGCTCACGCAGGCCGCACAGGCGGTCTCCGCCGACTATGGATTCCGCGAAGCGGTCGCGGCACGCGACACTGCCACCGTAGCCTCGGCGCTGGAAAACAGCGGCGAGCGGATCGGTGCTGCCATGGTGGTGCTCACGACGCTGAGCGGCGAAGTGCTCGCCGCCTCGGGGACGCATCTTTCGGCCGGCGCACCCTTTCCAATAGCGGCCCTCCAGCAAACCGGCATGATGGTCGAGCACGGTCGTGTGTACCAAATGGTCACCGTGCCTGTGCGCAGCCCGCTGCCGGTCGCCTGGATCGCCATGGGATTTGAATTCGACGGCAAGGCGGCGCGCGAACTGGCCGATATCACGGGTCTCGCAGTGACCTTGTCCGTGAGCAAAAATGGCCGCTGGAGCAATGTCGTCAGCACCATGTCGGACGGCGTCCAACGGACCGCCGACGTCGTCACGCGCCGCATCGAGCTCTTAAAGGCCGGCGACGGTCAGATCGTTGCGGTGCTGTCGCGCTCCTTGGCGGATGCGCGGGCGCCCTTCGAGCGTCTCACCAAGATGCTGTTCGTGATCGCCGTCGTCAGCCTGGTCGCATTCGCCCTGGCCGCCTTCTGGTTGGCGCGCAATATCACCCGCCCGCTGCAAGATCTGACCAAGATCGTTGACCGCATGCGTGCGGGCACCTACGACGCACAACAAAATGTGCAACGCCGCGATGAACTCGGCGTGCTCGCCGAAGGTCTGCACCTGATGCAGACGGCGGTTCAGACCCGGGACCAATCCATCCGCCGTCTCGCCTATGAAGACGCCCTTACCGGCTTGATGAATCGGGCCGCGTTCGGCGGAGCGTTGGACGAGGCGCTGCGCGAAGCCGCGGGTGCGCCCATCGCAGTGGCGGTGATCAACCTGCATCGATTTCGCCGAATCAACGAACATCTCGGATACTCGGTCGGCGACGCGGTGCTCACGGAAATCGGCGCGCGCATCGCCTCTGTCCAGTCGCTGAACTCGGCGGTCGCCCGGCTCGCGGCTGATCAATTTGCCGCGTTCACCAGGCTGCCTGCGCAGGGCGGCCTGCATGCCTGGGGAACCTCGCTGCTGCTGGCTCTCGGCGAACCGGTCATCGTGGAAGCGCAGCCCATCGACATCAGCGCGACCCTGGGTCTGGTTTTGTCCAGCGAAGAGGCCGCGTCGCCGGACGAGTTGATGCGCTGCGCCGATTTGGCGCTGGACCGGGCGCGGCGCGAAAAGCGGGCGCTGGCGGTTTACGAAGCGGCGCTCAAGCCTGCGGCTCGCGACCAACTCTCCTTGCTGGGCGAGTTGCGCCACGCGGTGGAGCGCGATGAATTGCGCCTGTATTATCAGCCCAAGCTTGAGCTGCAAACCGGGCGCGTGGCGGGCGCGGAAGTTTTGTTGCGCTGGCAGCATCCGACACGCGGCCTGTTGAATCCGGTGGACTTCATCCCTTTCGCCGAGCAGACCGGATTCATCCGCTGGTTGACGCGCTGGACGCTCGATCATGCTCTGGCGCAGGCCGCGGAGTGGCATCGCGGGGGTGTTGCGCTGAATCTGGCGGTGAACATCAGTTCGGAGGACATCGGCGATTCGCGTTTTGATTCGCGCGTCGCTTCGCTGTTGAGCCGCCATCAGCTGCCCCCCTCGCTGCTCACCCTGGAACTGACCGAGACGGGATTTATCGAAGATCCGGGGCGCGCGCTGCTCATGCTCGATGCCCTCGCCGCATTGGGTGTGGGTTTGTCGATCGATGACTTCGGCACCGGTTATTCTTCGTTGAGTCATTTGGCGCGCATGCCGGTCGATGAAATGAAAATCGATCGCAGTTTCATTCAAAACCTGGAGTCCGATCCCGAATTCGCCACCGTGGTGCGCTCGGCGATCGATATGGGTCACGGCTTGGGGCTGAAAGTGGTGGCCGAAGGCATCGAGACCGCGGCCGCGGCCAATCGGCTGCGCAGCTTCGGTTGCGACATTGCGCAAGGGTTTTACTACGCCAGGCCGATGCCGCTCGATGCATTCGCAACCTGGATGAACGGCAAAACCCGCGTGCCCATCATCGTGCTGCCGATGGCATTCACCGTGGACGATGTGACCGATACCGTGAGCTTGGGAACCTTCTAAATCGGTAATCCTTACATTCGCGACCGCACCTTGGGCGCTGCGGTGCGTTTCGTTGCGCGATCGTCGCCGATATAACTCCCGGGCCGCATTGATATTTTTTCTCCGCGGACCGGCGTCGCCCCGTCTGCGCGGCGCTCTCGGGCCCTCTGGCACGGGCGTTGCAGCAATAAACCCTTGGGGCAATGGACAGCGGACGCTTTTTGTTAACACAATGAATCACGTGAACTTCCTAAGTGATGCATTGGACGGTTTGGGACGCTGGTATGTTGCGGTACCGCCGTTTCTCATCATCAGCTTTCTGGCCGCACTCTTCTTCGTAACCGGCGAAGGTCAGGCGCGTCTGCAGGAAGCCGGTGAGCGGCTGGAGAAATCGGCCGCGCGCGAACACAGCATCGATGAGTTGCAAACCTCGCTGACCAGATCCGTCGATGCGCAGCGCGCCTTTCTGCTGACCGGCGATCAACGCTATATCCAAAACTATAATCGTGCCGTGACGGAAATTGAGCCGCGGCTCGATACTCTGCGCCGCGCCTACGCGGGCTCAGATTCCGGCCTTGGCTCCATGCGCGACCTGCAGGTCCTGACGGGGAAGCGGCTGGCGGACCTGTCGATGATCCTCGCCATTCAGCAGTCCCAAGGCAACGCGGCAGCGATCGCATTGGTGAAGACCAGTGCGGGATCGAACACCGATACGACCATCTCCGATATTCTGGATCGCCTGCGCGATCGTGAAGGCGTCGAACACCATGAAGCCACGACTCATTGGGGAAATTCCCTGGCGTTGAGCCGCTGGATCACGCTGTGCGGCACGATTTTCAACATGCTGTTGGTGGGAATCGCCACGCGCCTGGTGTACCTGGATATGCGCCGGCGCGCCGCGCTCACCGCGGAGCTGCGCGATCAGAAATTGCAGCTGGAGCGGGTGGTCGAAGAGCGCACGCGCGAATTGGTGGAACTCTCGACCCATTTGCAAAATGTGGCGGAACGCGAGAAGGCCAGTCTCGCGCGCGAGCTGCACGACGAACTCGGCGGCTTGCTGGTGGGCGCACGCATGGACATTTCGTGGGCTGAACAGCACTTGACCAAGAACGACGCCGACTTGAAGCTGCGGCTCAACCGGGTGCAGCAGAATCTGGCCGCGGGCGTCGACTTGAAGCGCCGCATCATCGAAGAGCTGCGCCCGACGCTTCTCGACAACGTCGGCCTGTTCGCGGCGCTGCGCTGGCAAATGAAGGAGACCTGCGGCAGCTCCGGCCTCAAGTGCACCGAGTCGTACCCGGACGATGAGCCGCGTTTCAAATCAGAGGCATCGATTGCGTTGTTTCGAATAGCACAGGAGGCTTTCGGCAACATTCTCAAACATTCGGGCGCCAAATCTGTGGACATCAGCCTCGATATGGATGACGAAACCCTGCTGATGCGAATTACCGATGACGGCATCGGAATTCCGGCGGCGCAGTTTACCGCGATTGCCTCGCATGGACTGGCTTCGATGCGTCACCGGGTGCGTGCGCTGGGCGGCCGCTTGGATGTCAGAAGCCCGTCCTCGGGCGGCACCATGCTTATCGTGCAAATCCCCATTGGGAATGCAGTGGCGCAGCTGAGCGAGCCCGCGCCCACTTGAAATGCCGCGCCCGCCTCGGGCGCTAGACCCTGAGACTGCCGTTCAAGATGGCCGCGAATCGCTCCGCATCGAGAGGCACGTAGCGCTGCGTTAGTGCGTCATCGAAGTACAGAGGATCCTGGATGCGCCCGGGATCGAACCCCGCCTGCACGAGATCCTGCTTGCGCGGCTTGAAGGTGCCGGTGGCCTCGAGCGCCGGCAGTATCCTCAAAAAGACCGGCCGCGCATAAGGCGGTAGGCGCTGCGCCACTTCCGCGCGAAAAATCTTGAGATCGAAGTCCCCATTCACCAACAACGCTGCCGTGCCCGCTCGGCCATCGGCGCCCGGCACGGCAACACCGTAGACCACGCCATCGACGACGCCGCGGATGGCGGCGAGCGCCGTCAGCACTTCGGCGGTCGACACGTTCTCGCCCTTCCAACGATATGTTTCGCCGACGCGATCGACGAAGTAATAAAATCCCCGCTCATCCCGGCGCATCAGATCGCCGGTGCGATACCACGAATCGCCCGGCTTGAAAACGTCGCGCAATACTTTGCGGCTGCTCGCCTCGGCATCCGCATAGCCTTCGAACCGGCCGGCGCGATCGCCGCCGGCGGCCGGCATCGAGCCCACCGCTTCGCCGATCTCGCCGATCTCGCAGCGCTCGCAAAATCCCTCGGAGTTGCGCCACGGTTCCGATTTCTCGACGTCGAACTTGAGCAGCGCCACCGGCAATCGGCCTGCCAGAAATGCCGGGATGCGGCCGATCGCGCCGGGCTTTCCCTCGCAGTTGTAGAGCGAAAAATTCCCCTCCGTGGAGGCGTAATACTCCAGGATTCGCGGGATGCTGAAGCGGTTCTGGAACGGCATCCAGACTTCCGGGCGCAGGCCGTTGCCGCAGGCCATCCTCAGCGAGTGCCCGGTCTCGTGGGCTTGGTACGGCGAATTGAGCAAGTAGCGGCAGAGTTCGCCGATGTATTGAAACAGCGTACAGCGCTCGTCGCGTACGTCGCGCCAAAAGTCCGATGCGGAAAATCGCGGCCGGATCACCACTGCACCGCCGTTGACCAGTGTTGCAAAGATCGCAACCACACCGCCGATGCTGTGATAAAGCGGCAGACAGTTGAACATGCGATCGCTGGGTTTGGTATCCATCATTCCGGCAAACCAATGACTCCACTGCATCAGCCGGTAATGGCTGACCTTGGCCGCCTTGGGCAGGCCGCTGGTGCCCGACGTATAGATATAGAGCGCCGTGGCATCGATCGTCGCCGGTTCGTACTCCGCTGCACGCAGCGGCTCGCCCGACACGGAGGCAAGCTCGGCATCCAGCGGCATGAAGCCTTGCGCGCCGGTGCCGCCTGAAACTTTGCATGCCAGTCCCGGCGGCAGGCGCGAGCGGATCGCTGCCACGCGCTGCGCCAGATCCGCGCCTATGATCAGACGTTTCGGGTTGGCAGTGTTGATTGAGCGCGCCAAAACCTCGCCGACCAGTTGCGAGTTCACCAGGGCGACCACGACGCCGATGCGCGTCAAGCCCAGCCATATCGCCGGATACTCGGCGCAATTGGACATCAGCAGCGAAACGACATCGCCGTTCTTGAGATCCTGGGCGATGCCCCAACGAGAATATTGATTGCAGCGCAATCCCAACTGGCCGTAGGTCAGCGTCGCTTCCGGAGAGAAAAGCGCGGGCGCGTCCTTGAATTCGCCGGCCACGCGTTCGATCAGCGTGGGTAACGTAATCCCCCGCTCGCCGATGTTGGCGGTCTTCGCGAGCGCCCGCAACCAGGCGTCGCGGGCGAATTTCGGGTCGGCCTCGCCGGGCTGCGTCTTGGGACTGGGCATTTAACAGTCATCCAGGGAATTGCGAACCATAGCACGACTACCTGAGGCGTTCGAGCTACACTGGCGCACCTCGTTCACGAAAATTTGCGAGCATGAAGCGGGAAACGATCGCAATTCACGGAGGCTTCGACTCCGACCCCACGACCAAAGCCGTCGCTGTTCCAATCTACCAAACGGCGGCGTATGCCTTCGACAGCGCCGAGCACGGCGCGGCATTGTTCAATCTGGAAGTGCCCGGCTATCGCTATACGCGCATTGCCAATCCAACCACCGACGTGCTGGAACAGCGGGTCGCCGAACTCGAGGGCGGCGTGGGCGCGCTCAGCGTGGCGTCCGGACAGACTGCGCTGCTTTACGCCTCGATGAATGCATTGGAAGCGGGCCGCAACCTGGTGTCGGTGCCGCAGCTGTACGGCACCACCTACACGCTGTTCGCACATGTCCTGCCGAAAATGGGGATGAATGTGCACTTCGCGAAGTCGGATCGCGCCGCGGATATTGAAGCGCTCATCGACGATGACACCCGTGCGATATTCTGCGAGACGGTCGGGAACCCCGCCGGCAACGTCTGCGATCTCGAGGCGTTGGCAGATGTTGCGCATCGTCATCGCATGCCCTTGATTGTCGACAATACCGTGGCGACGCCGATGTTGGTGCGGCCGATAGATTACGGCGCCGATATCGTGATTCATTCGCTGACCAAATTCATGGGCGGCCATGGCACCACGCTGGGCGGCATCATCGTCGACTGCGGGCGATTTTCCTGGACCGCCAATGCGGCGCGCTTTCCTATGTTCACGCAGCCGGACGAGTCATATCACGGCCTGGTCTATACCGATCACTATGGCGCTGCTGCATTCATCGGCCGTTGCCGCAGCGTATTCCAGCGCACCATGGGCGCGGTGTTGTCGCCGATGAATGCCTTCCTGCTGCTGCAAGGAATAGAAACCGTAGCGCTGCGCATCGACCGTCATGTCGAAAACGCCGCCAAGGTCGCGGAATTTCTGCGCGCCGACGCGCGCGTGGAGTCGGTGAATTTCGCGGGGTTTCCCGACAATCCCTACCATTCCCTGGTGCAGAAGTACCTCGGCGGCAGAGCCTGTTCGCTCATGACGTTCGAAATACGCGGCGGTCTGGCGGCGGGCATGCGCTTCTACAACGCGCTCAAGCTATTCAAGCGTCTGGTGAATTTGGGCGATGCGAAGTCCCTGGCGTGTCATCCCGCATCGACGACGCATCGGCAAATGTCCAGCGAAGAACAGCTGGCAGCGGGCGTGGGTCCGGGCAGCATCCGCTTGAGCGTCGGAATCGAGCACATCGACGACATCCTCGCCGACTTGGATCAAGCGCTCGGCGCGGCGGCGTGAACCGGCACTCTTTGCCGGAAGCGATTCCGGCGTTATTCCCCGCGGCAACGGAGCGGCAGCGCATCGGCGATTGGTTGACGCTCGAGCTGGAGGCGGCTCTGCGGCGCGTGCAAGCGGGTCCGGTCGCGCCGACCCTGGACATGCAGCAGTTTCGCAGCGAACTGGCGGCTTTCGATTTCAACGAGCCGCGCCCGCTGCAAGATGCGCTGCGCTGGACGATCGAGCGCCTGGAACACGGCATTGTGCAAATGTCGAACCCGCGCTATTTCGGGTTGTTCAACCCGGGCGCAAATTTCCCGGCGCAATGCGCGGACCGCCTGGCAGGATCGTTCAATCCCCAGCTCGCGAGCTCCGCTTCATCTCCGGTACCGGTGGCCTTGGAGAGCCACGTTATTCGCGCCGTCGCGCACCGCGCCGGATTAGGCGACGACGCAACCGGGCACTTTGCCACCGGCGGCTCCGAGGCGAATTACACCGCGCTCATTTGCGCACTGACCGCCGCGCATCGCAACTTCTCCGCCGACGGCGTGCGCGCATTCGCCGGCCCGGTGAGATTTTATACCTCCCGGGACTGTCACATCGCGTGGCTGAAAATAGCGCACCAAGCCGGCGTGGGCCGCACGGCGCTGCGGCTGATCAATACCGATGGCCGCGGCCGCATGGACCCGCAGGCGCTGCTCGAGGCCATTGCCGAGGACCGCGCGGCCGGAGCGGTGCCGGTCATGATCGTGGCCACGGCGGGGACCACCGGCGCCGGCATGATCGATCCGCTGCATGCCTGTGCCGACATTGCCAAACAACAATCGCTCTGGCTGCACGTCGATGCGGCCTGGGGCGGCGCGGCGCTGGCCTCGAACCGGCTGCGCCCCGTGCTTGACGGTATCGAACGCGCGGATTCGATCACCATCGACGCGCACAAATGGCTGGCGACCACGATGGGCTGCGCTCTGTTTCTCTCGCATCGCGCCGATCTTTTGTCGGAGGCATTTCATGCCTCGACCAGCTTCATGCCCTCCAGTCTCGCTGCGGTGGACCCTTATTTGAACAGTGTGCAATGGTCGCGGCGCTTCCTGGGGTTGCGCCTGTTTCTCGCGCTCGCGGCGGCCGGCTGGGAAGGCTTGGGCGCCCATGTCGAGCGGGGCGTCGAAGTCATCGAGCGCGTCAAAGAGCGCTTGCTCGCCTCCGGCTGGCGCATCGCCAATGACTCGCCCCTGGCGGTACTCGATGCCATTCCGCCGGCGGCGCTGGGAGATGTGCGGGCATTGGTGCGCCGCGTAGTGTCTTCAGGCCGGGCTTGGGTCGCCCCGACCACATTCGAGGGTCAGGAGGTCGTGCGGATATGCGCGACCAACGGCGAAACGGCGATCGGCGATGTGGACGCCCTGGTCGCAGCGCTTGTCGGAACCCCTTAAGCGCGTTGCGCCAGAGTTCGGTCCACCAGCGATTCTATTGACTGCAGCGAGTGGAAATTCTCCGGCGTGATGTCCGCCTGAGCGATGGCGATATCGAATTCCACTTCGACCGCAAGCATGAGATTTACCATTTTGAGGGAACTAATTCCCAGGTCGCTCAACTGAGCGTCCAGCGGAAACGGGCTCGGGACGACGCCGCCTGCCCCCAAAACCGCCTTTACCAGCGAAATCAGCCGCTCGCTTAGCCCCTCCTTGACCTGCGGATCCACGTTGGATGTCTCCCCAAAAAAACCAAGCGGGATAATACCTTGTAGAGCAGGATACGGAATACGCCCGGGGTTTTACATATGTTTTTGAAATGAGTCGAGCGTCACCAAGTCATCATAAATTTCCGCCCGAGTCATTGTCCGGGTGCGGCCAGCCCCGCATAATCCGCCGATTACACGCCCATAAGGCTTGATCGAAATGGCAATAGAGACACATCGACTCCCTGGTACCCGCATCCCGGGCGCTCTTCTAAGCGACCTGACAGCCCGGGCCCGCGCTGCCGCCGACATCGCCCGCGTCAACGCCGCGGCAGCGGACGCCGAAGCGCGTTTTCCGGGCGAGGCGTTTGCGGAAATACGCAAACAGCGGCTCCTCGGCATTCAAGTTCCCCAGTCTTTGGGCGGCGAAGGCGCCACGATCGCGGAAATTGCCGATGTTTGCTACATCCTCGGCCAGTCCTGCTCGTCGACCGCGCTGATCTACGCCATGCACCAGATCAAGATGGCCTGCATCGTGCGCCATTACAAAAACAATGCCGCGCACGAGCGAATTTTGCGCCGCATCGCCGCCGAACAATTGCTCCTGGCCTCCTCGACCACCGAAGGTCAGGCCGGCGGCAACGTCCGTTCCAGCGAAGCCGCGGTCGAGCACGAGGGTGCGCAGGTCACACTGGAACGCAAGGCAACCGTCATTTCTTACGCGGTGGAAGCGGACGGCATCGTCACGACCGCGCGCCGCGCCGCCGATGCACCGGGCAACGATCAAGTTCTGTTGGTTTTGTTGAAACCCGACTACACCCTGGAAAGATTGCAGGTGTGGGACACCTTGGGCATGCGCGGCACCCATAGCGAGGGATTCACGCTGCGCGCGCGCGCCGCGGCCGGACAGATCCTGCCCGAGCCCTACGAGAGAATTCACGCCCAGACCATGGTGCCCTTCGCACACCTATTGTGGGGTTCAGTCTGGGCGGGAATCGCCGCTGCCGCCGCGTCCAAAGCACAGGCTTTCGTGCGGCACGTGGCGCGCCAATCGAACGGCCAAACGCCGCCCGGCGCCGCGCATTTCACGCAAGCACTGTCGACCTTGCGCACACTGCGCGGCGTGCTCGCCACCAGCTTGCGCAGTTATGAGGCGGTCATGTCCGACGAAAAAGCGATCTCATCGCTGGAATTTCAGACAATGATCACCTTGACCAAGGTACAGGTGTCGGAACTCGCGGTGACCACGGTACTGGCGTCGTTGCGCGCCTGCGGACTTGCGGGATACCGCAACGACACAGAATTTACCATCGGCCGTTTGCTGCGGGATGTGCTGTCGGCGCCGATCATGATCAGCAACGACCGCATTTTGACCAATCTCGCCACGACGTCGCTGATGACGCCGCTGCCGTCCTCGATCAGCGGCTGAGCCACGATGTCGCCCGACAGCACCCCCGCATACCCCCTCGCGCATCTCGCGGACAAACTTTTCAGGCCAATGGGCGTCGACGGCGTATACGCACGTACTGCGCTCTATGTCGATTTGGTCGAGAAGCTCGAGCAATACATCACGCGCCAGCGCGATCCGCAGGCGGAGATCATGCGTTTTCCTCCGGTCATGAGCCGCACGCAGCTCGAGAAGTCCGGCTACCTGAAAAGCTTCCCGAACTTGCTCGGCTGCGTTTGCGCCCTGCATGGCTCGGAGGCCTCCATCCGTTCTGCGGTGGAGCGCCACGACAACGGCGGCGATTGGACCACCTCGTTGAGCTCATCCGATCTGGTGCTGTCGCCCGCCGCCTGCTACCCGGTCTATCCGATGGCAGCGGCACGCGGCAAGCTGCCGCGCGGCGGCCTGCAATTCGACATCGAAGCGGATGTGTTCCGGCACGAGCCTTCGTTGAGCCTCGATCGCCTGCAATCTTTCCGCATGCGGGAATTCGTGCGAATCGGGGCGCCGGATGAGATTGTGGAGTTTCGCGAAAAATGGATGGCGAAGGCGCCGCTGCTGGCCGCCGATCTCGGGCTGCCGCATACCATCGATGTCGCCAATGATCCTTTCTTCGGCCGTGTGGGACAGGTCATGGCGGTGAGCCAACGGCAACAAGCCCTGAAATTCGAGTTGTTGATACCCTACTTTCCTGGCGCCTCGCCGACGGCTTGCATGAGCTTTAATTATCATCGTGAACACTTCGGTCAGGTATGGGGCATCCACGACGACAAGGGCGGCCTGGCGCATACCAGCTGCGTCGCGTTCGGCATCGACCGGCTGGCAGTGGCGTTGTTCGCAAATCACGGCGTCGACCTCAAGAAGTGGCCTGCGGCGACCCGGCTAGCCCTGGCTCTCTAAAGCCGCGCGGGCGCTGATGGCTCTCGACCCACGCGTCAGGCGCTTCCTGGATATACTGGCCGCCGGCAATCCCCCCGACGCGCGCATTGCCACGGTTGAGGAACGCCGCGCCGGCCTTGCGGCGCTCATGAGATTTGCAGCACCCCCCGCCGCGCTCGATGGGGTCGAAGAGCAAACGCTGCCGGGTGCGGCTGGCCCGTTGCGCGTCCGGCTCTATTCGCCATCGCGCGCCCCCATTCTCCCTGGGCTGATTTATTTTCATGGCGGCGGACTGGTCGCCGGCAGCCTGGACACACATGACTGCATCGCGCGCGCGCTGGCTCATGCGGCCATGGTGCGCATCATTTCCGTCGATTATCGGCTGGCTCCGGAGCACCGCTTCCCCGCCGCCCTGGACGATGCGGAGGCTGCCGTACGCCATATCAGCGATCATGCCGCACAATTCGGTCTGGACCCGGCGCGCCTCGGTGTTTGCGGCGATTCCGCAGGTGCCACGTTGGCTGCCGCCACGTGTCACGCGGCAGCCCGAGCCGGCGGCCCGCCGCTGGCGCTGCAACTGCTGCTGTGTCCGATCCTCGATTACAGCCGTATCACCGCATCAAAGCGCGAGCTGGCGAGCGGCTACCTGGTCGATCAAGCCACGCTCGATCATGACCTGATGCACTACTTGCCGCCGGACATAGGGCCCGGCAATCCCAAGGTTTCGCCGCTGCTGGCCGCGGATCTGGCCGGCATGCCGCGAACCCTGATTCATACCGCGGAATTCGACCCCCTGCGCGACGAAGGGCGACATTATTTTGAGCGCCTCACCCGAGCCGGTAATGAGGTGTCCTACACTTGCCATCCAGGTATGATCCATCTTTTCTATGGATTGGGAGCGGTCATTCCCTATGCGCGCACGGCATTCGAGCAAATCGGCCGGGAAGTTCGCGCTGCCCTGGCCTAACCCCTAGGAGCAGCACGTGTCCGAGCGGCAACTCGCGGAACAACTGATTCACCAGCTGCATGCAGCACGCGTGGGCGGGGATCTGGCCGGCATGTGCCGCGTCTTTGCCGACGAGGGCCGCTACGAGATTTTGGGCGCCAGTGCCGACAAGTCGATCGCGATTCGCGTCAAGAATCTGGCGGAGTTTCGGCCCTGGCTGTCCATGATGGTGAAAGTTTTCCGCCTCAGCAATTATCAGCTGCTGTCCCTCACCGTGGAAATGCCGCGCGCGGTGGCCCACTGGCGTGCCGACATTTTCTCCAAAGTCACCGGCGTGACGGTTCCCACCGAGCTGGTTGACGTCGTGCAGCTCAATGGCGACAGCATCGCGACCTACACTGAATTCTTCGCACCGCGCTGACTTTGGTAGCGGCATGTCGGAGGAGCCGCAGTGGGTGAGCATCGCACGCGAAATGCGCGCCATGGCTCAAACGGGACTGGCGTTCTCCGCCGATGGCTTCGATCAACAACGCTATCGGCGGCTGCAGGAATTGGCCGCGCTCTTGCTGGCGCAAGGCTCGTCCGCTGAAGGTGCCGTCCTTCTGGAAATGCTGCGCCAGGACAAGGGATACGGCACGCCAAAAGTGGATGTGCGCGGCGCCGCCTTCGTCGGCGGCCGCGTATTGATGGTGCGCGAAATAAGCGACGGCAAATGGACGCTGCCGGGAGGCTGGGCCGATGTCAATCAATCGGCGGGCGAATGCGTGGTGCGGGAAATCGCCGAAGAGTCAGGATTTACGGCGCGGGCCGTGAAGCTCGCCGCCATCTATGACTACCAGAAAAGAAACCCGCCGCCCCATATCGACTCGATCTACAAAATGTTTTTCATCTGCGACATTGTCGGCGGCGAGGCGCGCGCCAGCGATGAGACCAGCGAAGTCGCGTTCTTCTCCCGCGAAGAGCTGCCGCCGCTCTCGTTGGGGCGCACTACCGCGGCGCAGATCGAGAGCATGTTTCGCCACCGCCAACAGCTGGAGCTGGCCACCGAGTTCGACTGAGGGGCAGGTCGCACCGGCGTTTGCGCGGCGAGCCTAAAGCTTGGCGCGCAACTGCGCCGCGCCCTGGGTGTCGCCGATCGCTTCAGCGGCCTCCGCGCCCCCGAGCAACGCGCCGCGCCGGCCTGGCGCCAGCGCCAAGGCGGCGCGAAATTCTCGCAGCGCCTCTTTCGCCTGCCTTTGCTGCAAGAGCAGTTCTCCGAGCTGTTCGCGTGCCGGAACGACCGGGCCCGGCGTAACGGGTAATTTTTCCACCGCGTCTTCTTCATCCGCGGCCTGGCGAAGCAATTGAACCGCTTGCGCCGCGGCTCCCGTGGCCGCCAGGCGCCACGCATTCGCTTCCTTGTCGAGCACGTCCACTTGAGTGGCCCAGTACGCGTTCCCGGCAGCCTGCAACCGATCTCGGCCGGCTTCAAGTTGCGCGATGTCGGCGTCCGCGGCTTGCGGCCGCCCACTGCGCGCGTGCCCGATCGCACGCGCCCAGAAAATGATGGCCGCCACGTGCGGAGCCGAGCCCGGAAGCGCCTGCAGATCGGCCGCGTCGCGCCACGCATGACTCTCGATCGCGAGCCGGACGGGCATGGCCGTCGCGGCATAACCGACTTTGAAATCGCTCGCAGATCCGGTCGCCGCGCCCATGGCGCGAAGGTCCGCCACGACCTGCTCGGCGTCCGCCTTTTGCCCCCGCTGCAGGTAGGCGTACGTCAGGTAATCCATCGCATGCAGCTCCTCGCCGGCATCGCCCTGCGTGTGGGCCGCTGCACGTGCGGCCTCATTGGAGGCGATGGAATCGTTCCACAGCCCCAGCCGCGTGAAGATGTGCGACGGCATGTGCAGGGCATGCGGCGCCGAGGGCGCGATCTTCGAATAGGCACGCGCTGCGCTGAGACCGCGCGGCGCCAGCTCCGCGCTGTCGTAAGCGTGGATCAAATAATGGGCCGCGCCCGGGTGATCGGGTTGAGCGCGGTAAATCGGCTCCAGCAGCGCCGCCGCGCGCTTCTGATTCGCGTGGGTGGCATCCTCGGGCGGCGCGGTCGCGATCAGCGACAAGGCATAGAATACCTGCGTCTCGGTGTCCTTCGGACTGTTCTGCGCGGCCCTGGCCATCGCTTCCGCGTAGGCTTTGGCGCGCAACTGCGGCGTCGTGTCCGTATCTCCATAGTAGGCTGCCGCCGCCGCTACGAACTGCCGCTCGCGCGCTGATCCGCTGTTCAAAGAGATCGCCCGTTCGATTTCAATCCGTCCGTCGTGCAATTCCGCCGACGTCGGCGGACTCCAAAGTTGGTGATAGTAGGACATGGCGATGCCCCAATGGGCCATTGCGCAGGCGGGATCCGCCGCTGCGACCTTTCGGAATGACTGCTCGGCAGCCGTATAGGCGAAGGAATGCAGCAGCGCGACGGATCGCTCGAAATCGCGCGCGACGTTCTGTGAGCAGGATGTCGGGAACGAGACCTTGCCCAATATCTCCGGCGGCGGGTGTGAATGGATTTCCTGCGACCAAACCGGCGGGGAACACACGACGCAGGTCGCGACAAACAGCACGATTGGCTTCATCCTGAACCTCTTTGTCCGATGAGCGCAGTCTGCGCGCCGACTCCGCAATCGTGCAACCCATGCTCGGGGCCGCTGCGCCGGCCTAGGCATAGGTCATCAACGCAGGATCGGGATTGGTATCGAGATGCGGCAACCCGTTAAAGCTGATCAGGTTGTGGCGCCGGGGCGTGGCCGCGAACTCGGTGAGGGAGCTGTTGCGGATTCGCAGGTTCAATTCGACGGCGGTCGCAGGAGGTGCGTTGAGAGCCGCTGCCACGATGGCCGCGATGGGACCGCCGGAGCTGACGATCAACACATTGCCGTCCGGAAAGCGCCGGCGAGCTTCCACCAGTGCTGTGACAGCACCATCTTGGAATGCTTGCCAGACAGGCATGCCCTCGGGCTGCGTGCGGTCCTCGGCCCATGCCAGCAATGCCTCCCGCAGAACACGAAAGTGCTCGCGCACGATGATCGGATCTCGCCTTGCCGCAGCCAGCGCGGGTGCCGGGAAGGTTCCGGTCAAGGCCATCATGATGGCTTCGGGCTTGTATTCGTCCAGGCCTGCGACGGTTTCCTGCAAGGGCGGCGTGCCAAGCTCAGGATAGCCGGCGAAGATGCCGTGCGCCGTCTCGGCCTGACGCCGCAACGTGCCGGTGAATACGGCGTCAAATCGAATATTGCGCCGGGCGAAATAGCCGCCCAGAAGGCGTGCCTGAGTGAGCCCTAAGTCGGTGAGGCGGTCGTAATGATCGGTGCCGAAGGCCGCTTGCCCGTGTCGTACGAGGTAGATGGTTCCCACGTGATTGAACTTAGGAGCTGGGCGAGGCGACCGGCATCAAGCCACTGTAGCATCCGCGCGGTGCGGGCTCCACGGCAAGTCCAGAGCGACGGTCAGACCGCCGCCTTCGCGGTTGGCCAGTTGAATGCGGCCGCCGTGCGCCTCGGCGATTTCCCGCGCGAGGGCCAGCCCCAATCCGGTGCCGCTGCGCTTGGTCGAATAGAAGGGCAGCAGCGCCTGCGCCAGCACGGTCTGGCTCATTCCCGATCCGCGATCGCGCACCTCGATGCGTTGATCGCCGCCGGCACAAACGATCGAGAGTTCGACTTCCCCGGAAGCGCCGCCTGCCTCGTGCGCATTCTTGAGCAAGTTGATCAACGCCTGTTCGACCTGCACGCGGTCAAACCATCCCGGCAACTCGGGCAGCGGATCGGTATGGATGAAGCTCTGCTGCCCTTCCAAGTCGGCCACGAACTGTTGCCAGGGCACGCGCTCCGGCCGGGGCGCCGGCAGTTTGGCAAAGGCCGCGTAGCCGCTGACGAATTGATGCAGGTGCTCGGCGCGTTCTGCAATCGCGGAAAAAACCGTCGGCAGCGCCGCATAGTCTGCGCGCCGCGCGATTTCCGCCCCTGAGTGTGCGAGCGAGGACAGGGGACCCAGGGAATTGTTGAGTTCGTGGCTCAAGACCCGGATCAGTTTTTTCCAGGTCGACACTTCTTGGCGGGACAATTCCCGCGTCAGGCGTTTGAGCAGATACAGCTTGAAAGTCCGTCCCTGCAGGATGAAGGCACGCTGCGACAAATGAAATGTCTCTTCGATGCCGTCGATTTCCGTGGAGAACAAACTATCGCCTTGTTCCGCCGCAGCGCCCTGCAGCGCCGCTGGCGCCCGGGTCAAGGCTTCGCGAAATCGCAAGCCCTGCAGGCTGCGGCCTTCACTCAGCAAGTGGCGCGCAGCGATGTTGGCGTAGGCGATTCGGTCGTTGGCATCGACCAGTACCAACGCCACGGGCGAGTTTTGCATCACCGTATCCAGCAACAACTCGCGTTGCACCAGGTGCGCGCGCTGCTCGCGCAACGCCGCGGCGAGTTCGTTGTGGGCAGTCATCAATTCGCCGAGCTCATCATCGCGATCGGCCACCAGCGACAAACTGAAATCCCCTTCCCGGTAACTGGCCACGGTGCCCGACAGCGCCCGCAACATCTGTCCGATCGGCCGCATGATGCGCGATGACAGCCATAGGAGCGGCAGCAGCGACACTGCCACCAACACCAGCCAGACAAGCAGCGAATTGCCGAACCAGCGCTGTGCCCAGGAGCCCATGGCCACGCTGATCGCGACGATGACGATCAGCAACAGGGCGAGCTTGGCCTTCAGGCTCACTGCAAGCGCGCTCAGGTGCCGCTTGCGGGACGCAGGTTAAAGCGTTCCAGCCGACGGTAAAGCGCTTGACGCGACAGACCCAGGCTCTGGGCCGCGCGGCTGATATTGCCGCCTGCCTCTCGCAGGCTGGCCTCGAGCACTTCCTTGCTGAAGTGTTCGCTTTCGCGCGGCGCGGCCCGCGATGCCGCGGGCAGGTTCAAATCCGCGGCTGCGACGATGCGTTCGCGCGCCAGCAGATTGGCGCGCTCGATCGAATTGCGCAGTTCGCGCACATTGCCGGGCCAGTCGTGTGCCTGCAGCGCCGCCGCCGCGTCGTCGCTCAACTGCAGCCCTTCGCCGAGAAAATGGCGGGCGAGCGGCAAAATATCGGCGGGGCGGTCAGCCAACGGCGGCACAGCAATGTCAATCACGTTCAGGCGGTAATAGAGATCTTCGCGGAACCGTCCCTCGCGGATCAGCGCCGGCAAATCGGCATTGGTGGCGCTCAAGATGCGCACCTGTGCGGTGCGGGTTTTGCTCGAGCCCAGCATTTCGAACTGCCCGGTCTCTAACACGCGCAGCAGCTTGACCTGTCCCGCCAGCGGCAAGTCGCCTATTTCGTCCAGGAATAAAGTGCCGCCGTTGGCAGCCTCGAAACGGCCGGTGCGCGCGCGGTTGGCGCCGGTGAACGCGCCGGCCTCCGCGCCGAACAGTTCCGCCTCGATCAATTCGGCGGGAATCGCACCGCAATTGACCGCGACGAACGGGCCGCCGCGAATGGCGGAATTGGCGTGAACGATCTGCGCAATGCGCTCCTTGCCGGCCCCGTTGGGTCCGCTGATCAGCACCCGAACATCGGCTCGAGCCACACGGCAGGCAAGTTCGACGACCCGTTCCATCGCATCCGAGGCAAACACAATATCGCAAAGATCGTATTGCTCAGCCAAGCGTTCGCGCCGCCGGCGCCGTTCTTCGTGCAGCCGCTGACGCTCGCGCGTGGTTTCCGCCAACTCGAGCAGATTCTCGACCGTTGCCAACAGCTTGTCATTGTTCCAAGGTTTGCCGATATAGTCAGCCGCCCCGGCCTTGACCAGCTGCACCGCCGATTCCAAGTGCGTCCACGCCGTCAGCAGAACGACGGGTAGATCAGGTTGCTGAGTACGCAAGGCGCGAAATAGCGCAGCGCCCTCTTCGCCCGAAGTCGTGTCCGCGCTGAAATTCATGTCGGCAATCACCAGGTCCACCCGCTCTTGTCCGAGCATGGCCAGCCCCTTCTGCGGCGTGACGGCCGTCAGGGTGCGGATATCATGCAGCCCGAACAGCAGCGAGAGCGCCTGGGCGACTGCTGGGTTGTCATCGATGACGAGTACCGTACGCATACAGCCATGTTAGCGGGTGCGGCGCGGAATCACACCCCGCCGACCGTTATCCGCCCCGGGTCGCCAGGGCCGGAGGGATGGCGGCGGCGCGCCATGCCGGCCACAGTACGGCAAATTGACCGAGCAACAGGATTACGAAGGCGCCGGCAATGGCGCGGCTGTTGTCCATGCGCACCATTTCGAAACTGCGCACCATCCATAGATTCAAGCCAATGGCGAAGGCGATTCCGATCGCAGCGCCCACGGCCGCGATCATAAAATTCTCGGTTTGAAAATACCGCACGATGGCCTGCCGCGTGGCGCCGAGCGCGCGTCGAATCCCGATCTGCTGGCGCCGCTGCGCCACCCAGTAGCTGGTCAATCCGATGATTCCGAATGCCGTCACGATCAGCAACGCGGCGCAGATCGCAATCAGCAAAACGATCAGGCCGTGATCGCCGCGATAGGCATCGGCGCGCACTTGCTCCATTGACCGGGACTTGAGGATTCGATTTTCGTCCAGCGCAGAGAGCTTGGCCTCCGCGGCTGTCATGACGGCATCGCGTTTCCCGGGTTGGGTGCGCACCATGTAAGTATTGGTGTCCGAGATCAACCGATATGGCGATAGGACTGAATTCTCGGCAAACGTGCTGAACAGTCCCGTGGCAACAGTGAACGGTCCCTGCAAGCGATCAACGATACCCACAATCGGTACAGGTTTGCTGGTCTCGACAAATATCGACTTGCCGAGCGCATCGCCGCGAGGAAAGAGCTTCGCCGCCAGTGCTTGCGTCACGATGTAGCCGGGAGTCGGCGGCACTTCAGTCTCCGTGCGATTCGCGACTTCGGACGTGGAAAAATTGCGGCCGGCGACCAGCCTGAGCCCCATGGTATGCAAAGCGTGCTCGTCCCCCATGTAGTGCGCGGCGAACGCCGTGGGAGTTTTTTGGTCTGGGGTTAAATCGACGGTCTCGGTCCATCCTCCGCCTTCCAAGGGGTACATGTTGGTGGCGTAGGCGTCCGCCACCCCGGGCAACGCCCGCAATACATCGAGATCTCTGGCCAGGCGCGCGACTCGATCGTCGGGGTGGTCCGCCATATCGCTTTGCATGACAAAGATATCGGCTTCATCGATGCCAGTAGGCCGGCCGCTCCACGCGATCCGCTGCTCGACAAGCGTCAGCGCATTGGTCAGGAAAGCCAAGGTAACTGCCATCTGGGTAGCAATGAGGAATGCGCCGAACTTATTGCGGCGCATGGCGGATAAGATAGGACGAACTTCCATGATGTACTACTGCGCTTTGAGCTGCCACGCGGGCTGCACATGCGCTGCCCGCCACGTGGGATAAACCCCCGCCAGCACCGTGGCCGACACGGCCAGCAACACCGCAATGCCGGTGTCTGCCCAATCAAGATGTGCCAAGGCGACAAATTCCTTGGTCAACAACGAACGCGCCGCCCATAATCCGAGTGCCGTCAGAAGCAGCCCGAAAATTCCGCCGGCCAGTCCAACCACGCCTGTTTCGATCAGGCACTGCGCGAAAATCGCCGCACGGCTCGCGCCGAGAGCGCGCCGCACGCCGATATCGCCCGCACGTCCCATGATTTTCGCCAGCATCAGGCCCATGGCGTTCATCAGACATACCAGCAGGAAACCAAACGACACCAAGATCAGAATGCGCACTTCACCCGGAACAATGTGTCTGTATTGCAGCCATTGCTTCACATCACGCAATTGCGTATGCGGCGGCCAATGGAATCGGCCCAAACGTTGCTGTTCGGCCGCATAGTTGTAAAGAAAATCACGATAGCTCCGCACGTCTGCTTCGGTGGGCAGTTCCACCCAGAATTGCAGCCATAGGCAGTCGGATCTCAGACGCCCCTCCCAGCCGGGCTCGACATCGCCGCTGCAGGAAGTGCTGCCGATGCTTCCCGTCTGTTTCTCGATCGCACGCGTGAATGGCATGAATATCGAGTCGCCGTCACCGAACGGGCGGATGGCCAGATCGTAAAAACGAGGCAGCAACCGCCAATCAGCCAACACCCCACTGACTGTGTAGGGTTCGTTCCCGAGACGGATGGTTTTGCCGACGCTGTCGGCGCCACCGAACAATCTGTCATTCATGTCCTTGGTCAGCACCACCACCGCAGCGTGCGACTCGTCGTCCGACGCACTCCAGGGGCCGCCATACTTGAATGGCACGTCGAACATCGGGAAAAAATCCGCGTAGGCCGCACGTACAACAACCTTGGTCGGCTTCTGCTGCGGATCGGCGGGCCGCAATGACAGCAGCGCGGCAAGCATGCCGGTTTGGCGCTTCGCGGCATGTGCCTTCATCAATCCCATCACGTCGATGTAACTGAGCTGGGGTTCCAAGCGGTCCGGAGACCCCCCGTTGTGCTTGTCTGGCCCCCAACTATCGATCTGCGGCACGAACAGTTGGCTGGACTTTTGCGGAATTGGGTCTCCCGACATCGCTCGGAACACCGTCAATGCCGTCATGCACGCGCCGATTCCCACCGCGATGGCCGCGATCATCAGTCCGGTCAGCACCACATTGCGCCGCAGGCTGCGAATGCCCAGCCTGAAATAGTAGCGGAACATCGTCGGCGCGCCCCCTTTCGGCCTATGCCGCGCGGGTCGCCAGTGCCGGCGGAATGGACGCCGCCTTCAACGCCGGCCACAATACCGCGGCCTGCCCGAGCAACAGCACCACGACCGCGCCAACCAGGGTGTAGCCCGTGTTCAGACGCTGCATCGCGAAGGCATTGACCATCCAAAGATTCAGCGATACCGCCAATGCGACGCCGATGGCGGCGCCCGCGGCAGCGATCAACAGATTCTCGGTTTGGAAGTATTGAATGATGGCGTTGCGCGTCGCGCCGAGGGCACGGCGGATGCCGATCTGGCGCCGGCGTTGCGCCACCCAATAGCTCGTGAGTCCCACGATGCCGAATGCGGTGACGGCCAACAACGCGGTGCAAACCACCGCAAGAATCACCGCCAGGCCCTTATCGTCCCTGTAAATCTCCGTGCGCAATGTCGTCATGGCCCGGACCTTGCCAATCACCCGCGCACGGCTGATGTCAAAAAGTCTCTTCGGCGCCGCCTGAATCACCGCCGCCGCCTGGCCAGGCTGCGCGTGCACGACATACAGAATCGGATACGGGCTCACGAAACGGAACGGCAAAATGAAAGAATTGTCGATGAATGTGTTGGCGAATCCGCTCGCTGACACCCACGGCACCTGCAATCGATCGACCACCCCGACGATGGGTATCAGGCCCTTCAGCGAGTTGTCGTAGATGCCCTGACCCAGCGGATTCGCATTGGGAAACAGCTTATCCGCCAGCGCTTTGGTGATGATGACCGCGGCCGGCGGCTTGATGTCGGTGTAACCGATCTTGTCCAAGACTTCATCGGAATTGAAATTGCGGCCGGCGATCAACTTCAGTCCCAGTGCGGCGATGGCATGTTCGTCGCCGAAGTACAGGGCAGCCGATGCGGTGGCGGTTTTCTGATCCGGATGCAGGTTGATGCCCTCGCTCGAGCCGCCGTCGGTCAAGGGAACGCTGTTGGTGGCAAACGCATCCTGTACACCCGGCAAAGATCGCAGCGCTGCCAGGTCTGCCTGTTGACGCGCAACCAGATCCGGCGGCTGGCCCACCCATTGATTGTCGAGCACCACGACATTGGCCTCGTCGACGCCCGTCGGCCGTTTGCTCATGGCAAGCCGCTGCTGCACGATGAAGAGGGCATTGCAGAGAATTGCCAGTGTGATCGCCATTTGCACGGCAATCAGGATGGCGCCGACCTTGTTACGGCGCATGGCTGAAATGATCGGACGGAATTGCATAGTGCCTCCTACTGGGCCTTGAGCTGCCACGCCGGTTGAACTTGCGCGGCGCGCCACGTGGGATAGAGACCCGCCAGCGTGGTTGCCAACACGGCGAGAATGATGGCGATGGTGATGTCCGCGGGGCTGAAGTGAGTGAGACGAGTGGCTTCTTCCGACAATAGCGACCGCAGACCCATGAGACCCAGTGACGTCAATGCCAGTCCCAACAGGCCGCCTGCAAGCCCGACGACACCCGCCTCGATCAGGCACTGGCCGAAGATAGCGCTGCGGCTCGCACCGAGCGCGCGGCGCACGCCGATGTCGCCCGCGCGGCCCATGATCTTGGCCAGCATGAGACCCATGGCATTGAGCAAACACACCAACAGAAAGCTGAAGCTGACCAGTACGAGAATCCGCACTTCATCCGACACCACGTGCCGGTAGACCAGCCATTCGCGCACGTCACGAATCTTCGTATGCGCCGGCCAGTGAAAACGCCCGGAGCGCTGCTGATCCGAGGCGTAGTTGTTCAAGAAGGCGCCATAGGCCGCGACGTCTGCCGCGGTGGGCAGTTCGGCCCAAAACTGGATCCAGACGCATTCGGAATGCAGGCGTCCTTCCCAGCCGGGCTGGCCCACGTCGCCATTGCAGTTATTGTTGCCCCAACTACCCATTTGGCCGTCGATGGCGCGCGTGAAGGGCAGGTAAATCTCGGCGCCCTCGCCAAATTGATCGTTGTTGAGATCGTAAAACTGCGGCATTGGCTCCCAGAATCTCAAGACACCGACAATACGGAATTCATGATTGTCGAGATTGATGGTCTTGCCGACGGAGTTGCCGCCGCCAAATACCTTGTCGTTGAGCTTTTGCGTAATGACCGCGACGTCCGCGTGATTCTTGTCGTCATCCGCGCTCCAGGGGCCGCCCGCCAAAAAAGGCGTCTGGAACATGGGGAAAAAATCCGTATACGTCGGCGCGGATCTGCACTTGAAAGGGCAGTAATTGGGCATTCGCCGGCGTCAGCGCGGCACCGGTTTTGTACATCGCCGTCTGCCGGTGCGCAGCCTTGGCGTTCATCAGCCCGACCGCGTCGATATAGCTGATCTGTTCCTGAAAGTGTTCTGCATCGCCGGCCACGACGCTTCTGTTATCGGGGCCCCAATTGTCGATCTGCACGGCGAATAGCTGGCGCGATTTCTGCGGTATGGGATCGTTGTCCATCGCACGAAATACCGTTAAGGTCGTCATCGATGCCCCGATGCCGACACCGACCGCGGCGATCATCAGCACGGTGAGCACGATATTGCGCTTGAGGCTGCGCAATGCGAGACCGAAATAATAGTTGAACACGATAATCTCCTAGGTGTTGGCGTTCGCCGTGGCGACCAGGCGCGGTTGCGCCGCCAAATCCACCACCTGACCGTCGACGATGTGCACTTCGCGCTGCGCCCGCACTGCGAGTTCGGGATCATGCGTCACCATGACGATGGTCGCGCCGTCGCGATGCAGCTCCTCGAGCAGATCCAAGACGCCGCGCGCCATCTGCGTGTCAAGGTTTCCCGTCGGTTCGTCCGCAAGCAGCAGCCGCGGCGATCCGGCGAGCGCGCGTGCGATGGCCACGCGCTGCTGCTGGCCGCCGGAGAGTTCCGCCGGATAGTGCCGCGAGCGTGCCGACAGACCGACCCGGCCCAGCGCTTCCTGGATGCGGCGCCGCCTTTCGGCGGCATTGAAGCCGCGATAACGCAGCGGCACGTCGATGTTGTCCTGGACGTTCAAGTCGGCGATCAGATTGAAGGCCTGAAAGATGAAGCCGATCTTTTCATTGCGCAGGCGAGAACGCTGATTGTCGTTCAAGCCGCGCACATTGGCGCCGTCCAATTGGTACTCGCCGCCGCTGAATTCCTCCAGCAGCCCGGCGATGGTCAGAAAGGTCGTCTTGCCCGAACCCGACGGCCCGGTCACCGCGACGAACTCGCCTTCGCGCACGTGAATCGAGAAATCTCGCAACGCATAAGTCTCGACGACTTCGGTGCGGTACGCTTTGGAAAGGTGAGTCATTTTAAGCATGGTGTGGCCTCAGGGGCTAAGTGGTTCAATCAGTGACTGAGAATGATGCGCTGCGCGCCGTTGAAGGCGTCGGTACCGGAGATGACGATCTGATCGCCGACTGCCAACCCTTCCAGGATTTCAACTTTGGCGATGCTGGCGGCGCCCAAGCGCACCGGCGTTCGCTCCGCGATATTGCCGTGAACCACGTAGGCGAAGCCGCCGCCTTCCTGATCCACGAACGAACCGCGATCGACCATCAGTACGTTGTCGCGGCGGTCGATGAAGATGCGCACCGACAGGCGTTGGCTTTGCCGCAAGCCGGCCGGCTTCTCGGAGCCGAAGCGCAGCCGCGCCGTGACCTGGCCGGCGACAACTTCGGGCGACACACCGCTGACCACGCCCTGCCAGTGGTGACCGCCGCCCTCTAAATCGGCGTTCATCCCGGGGCGCAGGTCGCGCGCCAGACTTTCGGTAACCTTGATTTCGACTTCGAGCGCCGACAGGTCCACCACCGTCAGCAGCGGCGCATCCTTCGCGACGCTGGCGCGATCGGCGACCTGCACCTGGCCCACCTGACCGTCGACCGGCGACTTCACATTCAAGCCGTCGACCTGGCGTTTCATATCGTCCACCAGGTACTGCTGGCGGTCGAGCAGGGCCTTTTTGCTGTCGATGTCGAAGCGATTTTGTTTCGGCTGCGAATCGTAGACGCTCTTGGCTTGCTGGAAGGCGAACTGTGCCTTCTCCAGCGCATCTTCCGCCCTCAAGGCCTGTAATTCCGAATAGGAGCCGAGTTCGTAGGCCTTGCGGCTGCGATCGCGCTCGCGTTGCGCGGTCTTTTGATCGACCTCGGCCTGATTGAAGGCATCGCGCATTTGCGACAGCTTATGTTCGGCATCGAGCGTCGCGCGTTGCCAATCAACGCGCAGACCCACGAGCGTCTCCTCTTCCTGCAACATCTTCGCGGTCAGGTCCGGGCTATCGACGACCGCCAATACCTGGCCCTTGGTCACCGTGTCGCCGGCGTGGACCTTCAGCGAGACCGTGCCCAAGGCATTGGCATACAGAGTGGGACTGACAGCCGCAACGACCTGCCCATCGGCGGCGATGTCGCGCACGAAATTGCCGCGCTCGACAGTCGCGATCGATACGCGCGAACGGTCGACCGAAACGCCGGCGCCCGAATAGCGCATCAAGATCAGGATCAGCGTAATCAGAGCCGCCGCCGCGATCAATCCGACGATGATGAGTTTGCGATGGCGCTTGAGGGCATTTTTCGGCTCGATCACGCGATCCTGCGCGGATGTGTCGCGAAGCATGATGGGTTCCTTGGGTAATAAACGCATGCTCATGCGGCGTTCTCGATGAGCAGGTTGTCGATGGCGACCAGATCCTGCTCGGTCAGGCGACCGGCCTGTTGTTTGAGCGTCAATACGTTGGTCAGATAGTCATAACGCGCCTGACTGTAGGCGCGCCGGGCCACGTAGTAGTTGTTTTGCGCATCCAGCAGTTCGAACTCCGTGCCGGTGCCGAATTCCACGTTGCGGCGCATGGCTTCAACGGCGCGTGCGCCGGAGTCGACCGAACGGCGCGCCGCACCGATGCGCTGAATACCGGAAACGATGCCGCGAAAAGCGGCGCGAGTTTGGCGCTCGGTGTCGCGCTTGATCGATTCATAGTTGGCCTGCGATTGGCGAAACAGCGCCCGGGATTGACGCACGGCGGAGGCGATGGCACCGCCCTGAAACAAGGGCCAGCTGAAGGAAACCCCGACCGTATCGAGCGTCTGATTGCCGCCGAGCACCGCATCCTGGGTGATTTTCGATCCGGAGCCGGTCAGCGAAATCGTCGGCAGTCCCCGGCCGCGCTGCACCGAGATGTCCCGCGATGCCGCTTCCATGGTCAGCTGGGCGGTGCGCACATCGAAGTTGTCCTGGCGCGCGGAAACGACCCAATCGTCGGCGGATGCCGGCTCCGGCGAGAGCAGCGGAATGTCCTCGCGCAGCGGCGCCACTTTATCGACGTGCTCACCGACAATCTGCGCCATCGCCAGGTTCGCATCGTCCAGAGCATTGCGCGCATCGATGACGCCTTGTTCCGTCGCATCATAGAAGGCCTGGGCTTGATCCACATCGCTACGCGGCCCGACGCCGGTCTGCTGACGGCCCTTGGCCTGATTCAAAAGCGTGCTAAATGCCTCGCGCTCGGCAATGTTGGTGGCCAGTTGATCCGCGGCGGACAGGATCCCGAAGTAAGCTTGTGCCACTCTGAGCAGCAGATTCTGCTGCGCGCCTTGGAAATTGGCTTCGGCCGCGGCCACCTGGAAATTCGCTTCCTTCAGCTGACTGAAGGACTGGAAACTCCACAATGTCTGCGACATGTTGAGCCCCAAGGTGTGCGCCGTGCCGTAACAGCGCTGCGAGATCGCGGTCGAGCTGATGGCGCAGTCGGCCGCCTGGTTTCCAAGCGACGGTCCGCTGCTGAATTCGACCCGCTCGCGCATCGCCGAAGCGTTGGCGGCCACTTGCGGCAGCCACTGGGCGATCGCCTGGGGCCGCGCTTCGATCAAAGCATCGCGCTGGAAGTGAGCCGCTTGCAGCGTCGCGTCTTTTGTCAGCGCGATCTCATAGTACTGCTTCAAATCATTGGCGCAGGCGCCCGCGGCCGCCAAACTCAATACGCCAAACGTGAGTGCCTTGCGCAACATAGCTCCGATAAAGCAAGGGCCGTGCCAGCGTCATCAAGCGATATAAGCTATTGTTTACACTAAAGATATTTTTTGACCGGTGCCGTACGGTGTCCGCGGACAGTGTCCGCGGACGCCGCGCGGACACCCGCCACGGTGGCGGCCTTGAATACCCAGACAGGCTCCTAGCGATTGACGTCCACGACAATCCGTCCCCGCACCTGGCCTTGAAGGAACAGAGCGGCATGCTCGATGGCGTGGTCGAGCGGGATTTCCTCGGTAAGCAGGTCGAGCCGCCGGATGCCAAGGTCGCTGCTCAAGCGGCGCCACGCTTCCATGCGGTCGGGCCGCGGACGCATGACGCTGTCGACGCCCGCCAACGTGACGCCGCGCAAAATGAACGGCGCGACGGTAGCTGGGAAGTCCATTCCAGCGGCGAGGCCGCAGGCGGCAACCACGCCTCCGTAGCGCAGCGACGCACAGACATTGGCGAGCGTGTGGCTGCCGACCACGTCGATGGCGCCAGCCCAGCGCTCCTTTGTCAGCGGTTTGCCCGCGGCCGCGTATTGCGCGCGATCCAAAATCTCCGCGGCCCCCAACTGCTTGAGAAAGTCCGCTTCGGTTGGCCTGCCGGTCATCGCCACAACGCGAAATCCCAATTTCGCCAGGATTGCGACGGCAATGCTGCCCACGCCGCCTGCGGCTCCGGTCACCAGGATGTCTCCGCTCTGGGGCGTGATGCCGTGGCGCTCCAGGGCCATCACACAGAGCATGGCAGTATAGCCGGCGGTGCCGATCGCCATGGCCTGCCGCGTCGTCAGGGCGGCAGGCAATGGAACCAGCCACTCCCCTTTGACGCGGGCAAGCTGCGCGAGTCCGCCCCAATGGGTCTCGCCGACTCCCCAGCCATTGAGCACCACCCGATCGCCGCTCTTGTGGTCCGCATGGCTGGAGCGCTCGACGGTGCCCGCCAAGTCGACTCCGGGGACGAGCGGGAACTGCCGCACGACAGGCCCCTTGCCGGTGATCGCGAGGGCGTCCTTGTAGTTCAGCGTCGAGTAGTCGATGCGCACCGTGACGTCCCCAGGCGGCAATCGCGCCTCATCGAGATCCGTCAATTTCGCACGGTACGGCGGGGGATCGCGTTCGATTAAAATGGCTTTGAACATGAGTGCATGTAACAAATCCCGCACCTTGGCGTCAATGCGGCGAGAATATCCACGGTCAGAATTACAACAGGGAGTCAAGAGAAGATGAGCATCAAAGACAGATACACCAGCGAAGAAAATCCACGTTGGGGCGCGATACTGCGCGACGGCATCCTTTTGCTGGCGGCGTTGATTTTTCTCATGAAAATGTGGCCGTTCTATTCCGTGCCCACGGGCAGCCGGGGAGTGGTGACCCAATTTGGTAAAATCGTGGGAATTGAGCAAGAAGGCCTCGCGGTGTTGCCTCCCTGGCAAAACCTCACGCTATTTTCTATTCGTGCCGAGGAAGCCAACATCGACAATGCTTCCGGCTCGACCTCCGACACGCAACCGGTGAGCGTGAGTCTGACCGTCAGGTACAGCATCAGCCCCGACAAGGTGTCGGAGGTTTACGAAAAATACAGCCACAACGGCGACCTATCGAGCTATGTGCAAACGGCCACACACGAAATTTTCAAGGCCGTTACTGCCAAGTATTCCGCGCCGGATTTGATCGCTGAGCGCGCCAAGGTGTCCACCGACATCTATTCTGCGCTGGGAAGCAAGCTGGCGGTTTACGGCGCCCAGGTCATCAACATCGACATGCGCAACTTTTCTTTCCAAGAATCGTACATGCGCGCGATCAACAGCAAAGTGGAGCAAGAGCAACTGCGGCTCGCGGCCGAGAACAAGCTGCGCACGGTCGAGGCGGAGCAGAAGCAGAAAGTCGCCATTGCCCAGGCCGAGGCCGACGCCGTCAAGGCCACCGCCGACGGCAATGCCTATGCCAATCTGAAGATTGCGACAGCACAGGCGGAAGCGCTGCGCGTGCAGAACAGCGCTCTGGCGCAAAGCAAGGAAGTGTTGGAACTGCGCCGCATCGAGGTGGAGCAGACGAAGGCAAATCGTTGGAACGGACAGTTGCCGCAGAATGTCTATGCCGGTGCGCCGATTCCGTTTCTAAATGTGAGTAAACCATGAACCTGGCACGCTTCCCACGAATCCGCTTCGCGCACCTGCCGACGCCGCTCGAACACCTGCCCAACTTGAGCAAGGCGCTCAATGGTCCCGAAATCTGGATCAAGCGCGACGACTGCAGCGGCATGTCAACCGGCGGCAACAAGACGCGCAAGCTCGAATTCCTGCTGGCCGAGGCGCGCGATCAAGGTGCCGATATCGTGCTCACGCAAGGCGCCACCCAGTCGAACCATGCGCGGCAAACTGCGGCGTGCGCCGCGAAGATGCGAATCGATTGCCATCTCCTGCTCGAGGATCGGACCGGCAAAACCGATCACGACTACACCGAGAGCGGCAATGTGCTTCTGGATCATTTACATGGCGCGAGCATCGAGCGTTGTGCGGCCAATCCGGACATGAATGGCGAACTGGCCAAGGTGGCGGCAAGGTTCAAAAGAGACGGACGCAAGCCCTATCTTATTCCCGGCGGCGGATCCAACGCCGTCGGGGCGTTGGGGTACGTCAACGCCGCGATGGAGCTGATCGGCCAGGCCAATGACATCGGCTTGCGTGTCGATCACGTGGTGCACGCCACGGGCAGCGCGGGTACTCAGGCAGGAATGATCGTGGGACTCGCGGGTACCCGCTCGGGCGTGCCGCTCTTAGGTATAGGTGTTCGCGCACCCCAGGAACGTCAGGAGGAAAATGTCTTCAAGTTGGCGGGCGCGACCGCCGAACTCTGCGACATGCCGGGGGCGATACGACGCGAGGACATCGTCGCCAACTGCGACTACGTCGGCACCGGATACGGTTTCTCGACGCCGGATTCGATCAATGCCATTCAGACCCTTGCCCGCCTCGAAGGAATTCTGCTTGATCCTGTCTACACAGGCAAAGGCATGGCCGGACTTTTGGATCTGATTCGCAAGGGAATGTTCAAGAAGGGCCAAAACATCGTGTTCATACACACGGGCGGCAGCGCGGGATTGTTCGGCTACGTCGATGACTTTAACTTTGGCCGCTAGATCGATGCATCGCGTCGTCGGCATTATCGGGGGCATGGGGCCGGAGGCCACCGTGGACCTCATGCGGCGCGTGATCGCGAAGACGCCGGCACGCGACGATCAGGACCACGTGCATCTGATCGTAGAAAGCAACCCCAAAATCCCCTCGCGCATTGCGCATCTGATCGACGGCACCGGCGCCGATCCCACACCGGAACTGATCCGTATCGCGGTCAATCTAGAGCGCGCCGGCGCGGACGCCTTGGCGATACCGTGCAACACCGCACATGCCTATGCACACTCCATTCGGCGTGCGGTGAGCATCCCCCTGCTTGACATGGTCAATTTGACCGTCGAACAAATCGCGAACGCGCGCCGCACGGCGCGCGTTGGGTTGCTGGCGTCGAGCGCCGTCCTCGCCACGGAGTTGTATGCCCAGGCGTTCTCCAGCAACGGCATCGCCGTCATTCATCCGGCCAATCAAGACGATGTCATGGCGCTGATCAAGGCCGTCAAACGCGGCGAAACCGGGTTGCAGATTCAGGTCGGGCTGGGACGGATCGCGCTCGATCTGGCAAACCGATCCGACGTTCTGTTGATTGGTTGCAGCGAACTCTCGGTAATCTCCGCCGGTATTACCGTACCCTTCGTCGATTCGCTGGACGTACAAGCACAGGCAATTGTGGACTTCGCAACCTCGGCTAATTGAGAGCCAGTACACTTCCAATCCCGATGGCGCTCGCTAAAATTGCGCAGTGTCGATTGAGGCGAATTTATGAAGTTTCGACTGAAGGCCTGGTCCATACATTTACTGTCAAGCGCCGTGATGCTGTCGCTGATACTGGGCCTGCTTTACTTTGGCTGGTATCGCTGGCCCGGCTGGTATTTGACCGAGGTCAAGCGGGTCGTTCTCATCATGATAGGTGTGGACGTCGTCTTGGGTCCGACCCTGACCCTGATCATTGCCAACAACAACAAGCCGCGGCGCGAGCTTGCCCGGGACATCGGTATTATCGTGGCGGTGCAGCTCTGCGCATTGCTTTACGGGTCTGTGTCGCTCTGGAATGGCCGGCCGCTCTACTACGCTTTCTCCGAAAGCGTCCTGCAGCTCGTGCAGGCCTATGACATCAGCCCCGAGGAAGCAAAGCTCGGCCGCGAGCAAAATCCCGAGCTCGCGCCACATTGGTATAGCCTGCCGCGATGGATATGGGCACCGCTGCCGGCGGATCCCGAAACACGCGCCAACATAGTCCAGGCGGCAATCACCGGGGGCGATGATGTGATTGCCATGCCCCGATACTACAAGCGCTGGGAAGAGGGTCTGCCGGCGCTTCGAGACCAACTCAAGAAAGTAGACGATGTTGCCTACTTTGCAAAAAGCGATAAGAAGAAGCTCAAAGAAAAGATGAAAGCTGCCGGACTGGCAGACGACCAAGGGGACGCCATTCCTCTCACCGGGAGAAGCCACCCGATGCTCGCCGTGATGGATCCCGTGACTTTTAAAATCAAGGCAATTTTCAGCGCCCAGTAGGCTTACACCGCCCCGCTTCCGGTACCACTTTACTTTGTGATACAAAGCGTATTACCTTTGAGCGCCGCCAAGTTTGAATCTTGAGGAGCGAGTGCCATCGCCCAAACCGTCAACCCGAGAGCAATGACGCCGTGAGGGGTACCACCCCGGCACCGCGCATCCCTGTGGGCAGCAATGACCATAAGGAGCTTTTTTGCCGGACGCTTCTTGATACCTTCGACCCTTACAAACCCGCAGTGCTCGATTGGCCCAACCTCGACGCACAGGCGCGTGATCGTTTGGTCAAGTTGCCGATTTGGGATATTGCCGTGCAGACCGAGGGTCGGGCGCGGCTCAACGTGGCTTCCTATGCCGCCTGCATTGACGATCCTTTGTTGCGCGAGGCGATCGAGCTCAATGCCTTCGAGGAGGGTCGCCACAAAATGGTGCTGAGCAATCTGGTGGCCGCCTATGGCATCACCTTAGCACCCGAACCTGTCTATCGGGCGCCGCCGGACCCCGAGTGGGCTTTCATGGTCACCGGTTACAGTGAATGCATCGACAGCTTTTTCGCCTTCGGGTTATTCGAATCGGCGCGGCATTCCGGATTCTTTCCCGAAGAGCTGGTAGAAACCTTCGAGCCGGTCATCCACGAAGAAGCCCGTCACATCCTGTTCTTTGTGAACTGGACTGCCTGGCACCGTCGAACGATGCCCCTTTGGCGCCGGCCTTTCTTTGAGATGAAGGTGCTGGCCGTCTGGCTATTTCTCATATGGGAACGAATCGGGATCGCTCGCGATCTGGGAAACGGGGTGCAGGATAACAATTTCACCGTAACCGGGGCAGCGGCGATAGGTAACGATTTGAGCGTTGCCGAGTTGATCGACATCTGCCTGGCCGAAAATGAGCGTCGTATGCGTGCTTATGATGCCCGTTTGCGGCGCCCAGTCTTTGTGCCGGCTCTGGCGAGACTGGCGCGCCGCTTCATGCGATCCTAGAAACCAACGCCTACCGAGATTTGGACCGAGTGGCCTTGGTAAGTCCACTGGTTCGAGAACTCGTCGAAGTACTTGAGGCTCACAGTTACCTTCCGAGTCGGTAACGCGTAGTTTAGCCCCGCGCCGAAAGCGTTGACCCGGTAGCGCTGTCCCTCCTCTGCGGCGGTGATCTGCGGCCCGGTCTTTGCTGTGGTCTGCCATGCACCGTAGCCGATCAGCCCGACCTGCAGCCGTGCATCCGGAAACGTGAATGCCCTCATGAGAGAATAATCAAGGTCGATGGTCTCGCCCGGATGAATATGCGTGCCCGACTGGCTGCTATGAAATTCGTACATCTCGAAGGCAGAGAATGTGGTCGCACGATCCTCGGATAAGTAGAACGTCTCGCCCGCGGCGATCACCGGCGTCCAGTACCCGTTACCCACATTATCCGTCGCGCCGGCGTTGAATTTACCGGTGGGCGCAAGGAAGCCGGCGATGCCGCGAACGTCGGCACGTTCGAGGCGCCAGCCGAGAATGACCGGTTGAAAATAAACATCTCCCGCGCCGCCGCCGCCGCTGATGGCACCCTGAGTGCTGGAACTCAGCGAATTGTTGGCGATCGGTATCGTCACGGCGGATGAGAACCGGGCACCGCCCAGCATCGCAATGTCCTCGGCGCTCGCCCAAAGAATCGTGTTCATGTCCAGCAGCACGGATTGCTGTCCGGTGGCAAGGACCTCGCCGCTGCCTCCCTTCTGCTCGCTGCGCGAGTAGAACAGAAAGGCGTTGCTGTACGTGAATCCCGCGGAGGCGCTGACACCGGAATTGATGGCGCTGAGGCCGAGAGGATAGACGCCGCGGTTCTGCGCCTGGGCTGAGGTCGCGGCCAACCACGCTAAAGCGGCAGCCACGATCCAGCGCCCGGCTGCCGCGTGCCGCCTCACTGGCTGCCCGGCGCTTCCCGCATGCGTTGGGAGATTGTCTCCGTCCTCCGGGCGGTCGCCAAACGGCGCAAACCGTCGAACGCGGCGTATTTGTAGGCGTAGCTATAAGTCGGCGTGTTGAGCGACATGTTGGCGATGGTGTTCAGCGTTCCGCCGCAACGAATCACCATCTGGCCTATGCCGACGATCTCCGAGGCGATGTCGCCAATGCAGTGGACTCCGACCAGCTTGCGATCGGCTTTGAGAAAGATGAGCTTCAAAAGCCCGCCCCGGCCGGCAATGGCGCCCCGCGGCGTGAGCGCCAGGTCGGCGCGCCCCACCTCGTAATCGACCCCTCGCTCGCGGCACTGCTCCTCAGTGAGACCCGCACCGGAAACCTCCGGCATCCCATAGATCGCCGAGACGGGACAAGGGTCGGCGGTTCCCTCGAACGGGATGTCAAACGCATGACAGATCGCAACCCGGCCCTGCTCCATGGCGATCGACGCCAGCGTCGGCCGAACTACATCACCCGCGGCGTAAATGCCCGGCACGGAGGTGCGGAAGTGCGCGTCCACCACGATCCGCCCCCGGGGGTCGCACTCGACTCCGGCGGCCTCGAGGCCCAGATCTTGAGTATTCGCGACGCGGCCGGCGGCAAACAGGAGCGTGTCCGCCATGAGCATCCGGCCCGTCGACAGCTCCACTTCCAGACCGGCGTCCCTCGCCGCGACGCGTTCCACGTTCGCGCCGAACAGAACGTTGATGCGCCATTTCCCGAAAAGTCCTTCCATACATTCCGACACTTCGCCATCCATGGCCGACATGAGGTGCGTGCCGCGATCGAGGAGCGTCACGCTGGCGCCCAGGGCATGGCAGATGGTCGCAAACTCGACGCCCACCGCGCCGCCGCCGGCGATGACAATGGCTTTTGGAACGCGGCCACGATGCAAGATGGTGTCTGTATCGCACACCCCTGGGATCTCGAATGAGATGTTTTTTGGCCGGGAGGGCCGCGAGCCGGACGCGATCAGAATCGTCTGGGCGCGGATTGTACGCACCGCTTCTCCCCCATTGGACACGACCACGCTGCCGTCCGGATCGATCCTAGCGGTACCATGGATATAATCGACACCGCGACTCGCGATGTTGTCCGCCGTGAGCTTCTGCAGCACATCGCATACCGCCTGAGTGCGCTTGCGGACGATGTCGATCGCGATCTCGGGGGGCGCTGCCATCCGGAGTCCATAAACGTCCCCCTCGCAGAATCCTGAGAGATACAGCGCCGCCTCGCGCAGCGTCTTCGTCGGCGCGCCGCCGGTCGTCGTCACCGTGCCGCCCGGTTGGGCCTTCTCGATCACCGCCGAACGGCAGCCAAAAAACGCCGCGAGCTCGGTGGCGCTTTCGCCCGCCGGGCCGGATCCGATGGCAACAAGATCGTACGTGTCCGTCATCTGCGGGCCGCGTTCATTTCATAGTGGCGACGTTCCGCCAGAAGTTCTTCAGACTCTCCGTCACGCCAAATAGCGTCGTGAAGTGGGTCGAGTCCACCAATACGATGTCCCCGGCGCGTTGCTTCTCCGGCGGCATCCACAGGAGGCAGTTGAACTCCGTGTTCCCTGCCGCGGTAAACGGGTGCGGCCGCTCCGGCTCGATCGGCTGGCGCGCCAGCACGTGAATGGCCCTGCTGTTCTTGTCGGTGATCTCGTAGTGCGGCAGGTGCCGATGGAAACTGAGCGCGGTGACGTCCTTGAGGAGTCCCGGCTTGTCGAGGTCGCGGAAAGCAGTGACCGGTGCGGTCTGCGTCGTCCCGGTGACCCGGGCCGGACAGAGTCCCCAGGTGTTGTGCACCGGAACCCCGAGCGCCTTCAACAACGAGCGGCCATAGTGAGTGAAGCGCTGCTGGCGCGGCACGAGGCGATCACCGTGATGGATGTATTCCATCTGGCGTTGATTCAAATCATCGGTGAAGCCGACATCGTGGTGCGGCGCGAGCAGCAAGCAGGTGCCTTGACGCTCAAGCCACTTGCGAATGGCCGCTACTTCCTCCGGTGTGCACTCCTCCCCGGACTGCAGATGATCGAGCCCGAACACCAGAAGGGTATCGGTGTCGGCGAGAATCCGGTCGTCGATGGGAAGCCTGAACCCCGCCTGGTCGACGCGCTGGAATACCGCTACGGGGTGTCCCGTGACCTCGCCCACGAGCGTCTGGAAGTTGAGCGCAGAGTGATGGAACAGCTCCAGCGTGCCGGCGACCCCCTGTAAGAACTGCGCCGGACCCCACTCAGGCTTCTCGTAGGCCGGCCACAGCACTGTACGCACTTCGGTCATGGTGGAGAAGCGATTCTCGATCTCGGCCGGGTTGCGCTGCGCCTCGAACGGATAGCTCCAGCTCCAGTAGATGCTTAAGCGGCGCTTGCCCGATGTGTATTTGCGAGCGACATGCGCTTGGTTATAGGTTCGGGCGGCCGGGGGTGTGGTACTCATGACGGGCCTCCTGAGGTGTGCATCAGCTCGCCTTGCCGCGATCCGCGAGCCAACGCAGCGCCTTGATTCCAGGCAAAAAGAAGTAAGCACCGCCGCGCGTGGTGGTGAACGCGGGCAGGCCGGAGATCTTTTTCCGAATCGGCCGGTTCGGAATCTTAAATTCGAGCGTTCCATCCTGAGTGCCGATGATCGGGTCACGCTCGTTGCCGAGCTCGTGGAAGTTCCTATCATTCACCCATACGTTCTGCGCAAACTCGAACTGACGGATGAGACTGGCACAGATCACGAACGCGGCAATGCCTCGCTCCTGGCCGTCATCCGCCGTGCCTTCGGGAAGGTGGGACCCATAGGTGGCGCCGCGCCGGACCATGCGCCGGCGGTTCATGTTGGGCGCCGTGTCGCGCGGGTTCATGCGGCGCATGTGCGAGCCGAGTGGCACGGCGTAACCCTGAGGGTCCTCGCGCTTGTAGTTGAAATTGTTGTTGCGCTGAAGATCGGCCCCGAGTTCCGGGTCGTCCTTGTCGGGCGCCAGCACCAGCGGCGCCCCGCTGCGCCAACGCCCCATCAGCTTCGCAGCGATGAGTTCCTGCTCCTGGTGCGTCTTGCCATGTTCGCGCAAGAAATCACGGAACTTGCCCACGTGCTCCTCGAGCCGTCGATAGGCCATGAAACTGCCGTTGCGGAACAGGATTTCCGGCTGGGGCAGCGGCGGTTCCAGACCGCTCTCATCCAGGTAGCCGAGGATGAACTCTCCCGCTTTGAGCGGTGCACCCGAGCCGGGTGTTGGTTGATCCCCGGAGCCCTCGATCACCGGCTGCGAAAGCCGGTCACGGTAGCCAAAATGATCGTGTGCGTGGTCGAAAGGCGGGGTCGCCTCGACATCCAGAGTCGATAGCACCTCGAGACCTTGACACTCTGCGACGAGCTTGTCGTGCTCGATGACGCAGCGCCCTCGTTCCGCGGCGTCGCGCGCGAACAAAATCACAATGGCGTGCAGATCGGGACTCGACGTCTTGTCGATCCAGCGTGATGGATCATTCTCTCCGGTGTCGCCGAGCATCTGGGCTCGTGCCACCATGCCTTGGCGGAACTCCTCCGGTAGCGTAGCGAGCGCTGCCTCGTCCACTCCAAGAGCTCGCAGGCCGGGGTAGGTGAAGGCCACGGTGATCCAGCGCTTCTCCTTTTCCACGGATTCGTGCATGGTCTTTGCGGAATGGACCTTGTCCAGCATGGCGCCAAGCCATGCCCGGCCACCCGCGGGATCTTTGAACGAAAGGAACTCGTAGCGGCCGGTCAGGGCCGGGGCGCGGTTCAGAAGGATGTGCTGCACGTCGTCCAACTCAAGCACAGCAGGCAGCTCGGTGCTCATTGCATTTGATCGAGCATCTCCGAGAGCGCCGCCTTCACCCGCAGCGCCTTCTTGATCTCATCCGCGCTTGCGAACGGGTACTCGCCGTATTCCAAGAAACTGGGACACTGGTGGTCACGCACGAACTTGACGAAGGCCGGCGCGTTCGTCCTCCAGTCCATTGGGAAACCTTCAAGATTTTCAAAAGACGTGCTGATGCCGGTCGCCCCGAAGAGTCCCACGGCATCCTCGGTGTACTTGTCGAAATCGGTGTCGAAGATGCCCTGGTACATGAAATACGTCTCGCCCTTGATCGGAAAGAGCAGCCAGCGCAGGTAGTGGAGCTTCAGTGGGGCGAGCGCATCCGGCTGGCCAGCGATGGTCTTCTCGATCTTCCGCGAGAACTCGTAGAAAGCCTCCTCGCGCCCGGGAATGACCTTCGCGAGAATCGAAAAGCCGTAGCATGCAGGGGTCCTCGGAAATACTGGGCCATATCTCCCTTGTTCCACCTTGTCAGGGATAAAACCCCCTTTCGGAATCGCCATCGCCGCAGGCTTGGTCCAATCTTTCTGATCTGATGTTCCGGACATGGGATGCTCCGCGCCTTGCGGCGCTCTTTTAAGTGTTCCGCGTGACTACCACGCCCTGCTATGAGGCTACGGCGGTGACTCACAGAACAATGAGACTTTGGTCCGATGCGAGAGGTGGGAACGCGGCGGAGACCGAGCGCATGCACCACTTCAGGGTGGCCGGCGCCGTTAAACCTTTTGTAGGAATATTCCGACCCTCATTGCATTGGAAAGTCCTCGCATCTCTCTGTGCTGATTGTTAGCGTCTCGGGTGCCGGCTGCCATCGCGTCAGGGAGATCATTCTGTTAAACGCGAAAATAACTGCGTCCCTTGGACAACCGCGAGTCGTGCTTTTGGTCGAGGATGAAAGCTCGGTTCGGTGGCCTCTCGCCGAATACCTCCGTCAAGCCGGATGGGCGGTCATCGAGGCCTGCGATGCAGCCGAGGCGATGCAAGTGATCGATAGCGGCGCGACGGTCGATATTGGCTTTGTCGACTTCAGATTGCGGGGCGGTCCGACGGGTTATATGTTCGCCCGATGGTTGGCCCGCGTTCGGCCTACAGTCCCGGTTCTCCTCACCTCCGGATTGACCAGCAGAGCGCCCGGTTTTGTCGAGGGCGAGCGACGCGCGTACATTGCCAAGCCATACGCTTTTTCAGAAGTCAGCCGGATTCTGGTCGAGATGTCGAAGTCCGTCGGCGCTGAGCAAAAGCCAGTTCGAGCCTTGATCGTCGATGACAATGTCGATGCGGCCGTGGCCTTGAGTCTATTGTTGCAATTGGGCGGCCATACCACGGCGCTCGCTTACGAGGGCATCGAGGCTCTTAGAGCGGTAGCCGAATTCAAGCCCGATATTGTCTTGCTCAATTTGGGATTGCCCGGCATGGATGGCTATGAGTTGGCGCGCACAATCCGCCGTCAGCCGGAACTCGACAATCCGCTCTTGGTGGCCGTCACCGGATCGAATGCTCCGGAGGATCGGCTGCGAACGGCACAAGCGGGCTTTGATGAGCATCTGACAAAACCGGTTGAAATCTCCACGATCGAGTTGCTGTTGATGAATTTACCGGAGCGGCGAGCGGGCGGTGGCAATGCTTCGATTGCAAAGGCCCATACTGACGATTTACCGCAATAAAGGGGTCGAGTATGGACACGCCTGGGGATTTTCTCGCCTTGGCAGACCATCTAAGGGATCGCCGCGATGCGCTCATGCTCGAATGGCATCATGCGGTCAAAGGCGACCCTGACCTGACTCAGGGAGAATCACTGCCGCGGGTCGAACTGTTCGATCACATTCCGGCGCTGCTGAAGGCCTTCGAAGAGCGGCTTCGTCATGCCGCCGAGCCGGCGGAAACGACCGCCTTGGAGCCCGCGTCGGCACATGGTTTGCAGCGCTGGCAACAGGGCTACGATTTGCGCGAAGTGATCCGCGAGTTGGGACAGTTAAACCGGTGCGTCATTCTAGAATTGGACCGCTTTGCTGGGGCGCAGAAGGGCTTATTTCCGCAATCGATGCCGCAGGCGCGGGAAATCTGGATGACGCTCTCCAGCGCTGCGATCGAAGAAAGCGTGATCCAATACTTTGAGTTGCAGCGCCAAGAGGCCGTCGGCCACGTCGAGGATCTCGAACGAGCGCTCGCGCAAATCCGAGAACTCGAACAGGAGCGCGGCGATCTCTGGAGAGAAGCCGCGCACGACCTACGAGGAAATTTAGGCGTGGTTGCCCATGTGGCAGTGGGCCTTACACGCCACGGACAACGCGATGACTCGCGCGAGGATTTTGTCCGTATTTTGGCGCGCAATGTGACCTCTCTGCATCATCTGCTGAATGATGTCACGAGCCTGGCGCGTCTGCAGGCGGGCCGAGAATCCCGCCAGCTGGAAGCCATTGATGTAACGGCAATATTAACGCCGTTGTGCGAAGACATTCGTCCTTTGGCAGAGCAACGCAATCTTTATCTTAAGTACGCTGGACCGGAGGGATTTGCGGTAGACGGCGATCCGGTCAAGATTCGGCGCATCGCCCAGAATTTGATTTTGAATGCGGTGAAATACACCCGCAAGGGCGGGATTACCGTCACCTGGGGCGACGGTAAGGTCCCTGATTTTAAACGCTGGTACTTGACCATTGCAGACACCGGACCTGGATTTCATACCGCCTCAGGTCAGCCCATGGCCGCCGTGCTGGACCCGGCGCATGAACCGTCCTCTCCCGCGAAATCGGTTGTGGCGCAGGCATCGGGCGCGCAGAAGAAAGACTCAATCGTAAAATCCCACGGCATTCGAGCAATGCAAGGTGAGGCTGGCGAGGGTATCGGTTTATCAATCGTCAAGCGGCTGTGCGAAATGCTCGATGCAACCATTGAGATGGAATCGGTTAAGGACCAAGGGACCACGTTTCGGATTTTATTCCCGCGACACTATTCGAACTGAAGCCCTTGCACCCTGGTCGCGTCAAACCAGTTTCAAATCGACCGGCGCGACCCGTTGAAAGACTGTCGCGCTTTGATCCGCCGACAGCCCCCAGAGAGAACGGAACAGGCCGCCGAGCACTGCCCGGTAATCGTTGAGCACGGGGAAATCCCGATCTTGAAACAGCGTGCCTCGATCCACGCGCTGCTGTTCGCCGCCGATCTTGCCGCCGCTGATGGCGCCCCCGAGCACCCAGTAGACGGTACCGTGCCCATGATCGGTGCCGCGATTGCCGTTCTCGCGAAAAGTACGGCCAAATTCCGAAACCACGACGACCACCGTATTGCTCCACTCGTTCCCGAGCGACTGCGAGAAGATCTGCAGGCCGCGCCCGAGACTGGCCAGATTGGTGGCCAGCGCCCCCTGCGCGGCTCCTTCCCCGACGTGCGTATCCCATCCGCCAACGTCGATGAACCCCAGGCGATACTTATCGCGCATGAGCCTGCCCATGCGTTCGGCCTCCAGTTCGAATCCCTTGGTGTTGATCGCGCCGCGGTTGGCGGCGGTCATTTCGTCGGCCATTTCCTTGGCAAGCTCCTGCCGCAATTCCAGACCGTTGCTGACCGCGCCTTCCAGGTGATGCCCGGCGTACATGTCGCTCAAAATGCGGGCCTGCCGCTCATCGAACGCTGGCTTGCCCACGCTCTTGAGCGACAGGTTAGGCACGGTCCCGCCGCCTTGGTAAGCAAGCGGCAACGCGTCGGTGAACGAGATCGGCGCGATAACGCGGGAAGAGCCCATCAAAGTATCGGATAGGCGCCCGAGAAATCCCGAACGATAGTTGCGCGCACCGTTCGTCGGCTGGCCCGACTCGATGCTGTCCTGGGTCTCAAAATGGCTACGCGACAAGTCGTCCGTGCCGGCGAAAGGGATGAAGGCCACCTGCCGCTGCAGATACATGGCGCCCACCGTGTCGCGCACAGCCGGTGCAAGCGCCCAGTCGCCATCGAGCGCGAGCGCCGTGGTTTTCGAATCCGGATCAGGCTTCGCGATGGCGATGTTGGGCCGAGCTTCGTAGTAGTAGCTGCTCGAATAAGGAATCAGGAAATTGGTTGAATCGTAGCCGCCTCGCAAGAAAACCATTAGAAAACGCGGACCCGTGGCCGGCGCAGCGAGCAGGCGGCCTGAGACGCCCGCATTCAGCAGCATGGCGCTGCCGTATCGAAGCAGATGACGACGGTTCATGACGGCTCGAACAGTTTACTCGTAGTTAAAATCCGGCGACGACAGTAGAAACGTATTCCATTCTTGCTGAGAGTTCGCACGGGTGAGTGCTACCCGGGTACGGCTGGCGAGGAAAGGCTCGACCGCCTCGAAGTACAGCCTGTTCGATAGTTGCGGAAAGCCGCTGACGGCCGAAACGCTGCCGTCTTCGGGATCGAACAGCCCAGCGTTGCCCGCGCCAATGGCGCGCGCGATCTCGAAGCGGCGGCTCATCTGCCCGGAACTGGCCCAACTCAGCTCCGTCAGCGGATAGCCATCCGGCGTCTGCCGGCCGAATGGCGCTTCTCCGAGACCATTGAGCCAGTTGAGCATGGGCCGGGAATTGCTGATGGGGCGCCCGTCATAGGCGAAGCGTACGGCGGAAACCACATACCGCATCGGATCCTTGAATTTTCCGCCGAGCGACGCATTGAATTCCCGCGCGAGGAACATCGTACGCAGCACCGCGGCGATGTCGCCGTCCGTGCGGGCGAAAGTCTGCGCCATGCGCTCGACCAACTGCGGCGGAGGGTTGTCGGCGACAAAGTAGGTCGCCAGTTCCCGCGAGATGAATCGAGCGCAGGCTGGCTGGCGAAGGATGAGAGTCACCGCTTCCTCCACCTCGCCAAATCCGGCGCCGTCAATGTGATGGCCAAACAGCGTCTTCGCACCAAAGTCGTGCCGGGCCGGGTTAAATTCGAAGGCGCCGTTGCGCACATACAATCGCTGCCACTCCGGCTTGAGTTTCGGCGGCGCGCGCGAGTTGACGCCTACGCCGGTCAGTACCCGCGCGAGCTGCTGTACGTCATTCTGACTATAGCCGGCGCCGATCCCGAGCGTGTGCAGTTCCATGAATTCGCGGGCGTAGTTCTCGTTGACATGTCCGACCGCGTTTTGGCTGTTATCCAGATACTGCAGCATCGCCGGATGTTCGAGTGTTGCCAGAACCAAATCCTTGAAATGCCCGAGCGTATGCGCACGGATCGCCTGTTCCGCATAATCGCCGACCAACCAGCGCAGGTTGGCTTTGTTCTGGTGCACGCTGAAATGGTTGAGCCAGAACCAAACCATTTGTTGCTGCAGCTGCGACGGCGAATACACCGCACGCAGCAGTTCGCGGCGGACTGCCTCGTAGGCGAGCTTGTTGCCATGTTCGTTCAGGATCTTTCGCGCCTGGTCCTTGTCGGGGCCATCCACCATGGCATTGATGGTTTTATACTGCGCGTTGAGATCGGCGAGCCACGCTTGTGGATCGGCGCGGGATACCTCCAGGGCACTGATTTGCGCGGCGATCGGCGCCGGCAACGCTATATCCCGGGCATTCAGTTGGTGATCGAGGAAACGTTCGCGTCCGAGGCGGCGGTATTCCGCGACGGTCGAGCTGTCGAGACCGAAGGTGACTCTCTCCAGCCACAGCATGTCCTCGCGATGCAGTACCGGCAACACAGCCGCGGCCGTCTGCTTCGAATCGGCCGACTTGTCGGAATCCATGCGGGCGCCGGAGCCTGAGCAGGCGAGCAGCAGACCCACCGACAGTGTGGCCAGCGCTTTCGCAAATAATCCGGCGGGCGCCTTGATCGAGGTCGGCGTCGCGTGGCTGCTCACGGCGCGCCGCCGCGCGACGGGACCTTCCAATGTCTGACTGAAGTGCACATTGGACTATCGGTCACGCGCAGGCCGCGAGACAACTCAACAGGGTGAAGACAAACGCAGGAACCGGGAACACACCTCGAATGCTGTTGCTCCACACGATCAACGTGGAAAGATCGGCCGCACGTCGATTCATTTGCTGCGAAAGCTTCATAAGCGGCCCCAATGGCGAGGGTTTTTACCGGCCATGCAGCGATAACGCCTCATATCAGGGCTGGTTGACCGTAGCGGGTTACAACGGGTCAACCAAGCGTTACCGCCCCTGCGCGGCATCCTAGGTCCTAGGTCTCATTTATCTGGCTCGAGTGCCTGAACGATAATAGAGACCTGGCAATTGGCTCTTGAGGACGTCGGCCCCGCCGGACAAAGTCAAGGGTGGCAAGTACCTCATCTTTGCCAGAATCCCAGTTTCAAGACGGATGGAGAGCCCATCATGACCACCGCCGCCTCCCCTGAGCCGGCCTCCATCGACCACCGGCCGCTCCGGGGTATTTGCAACGAACAGCTGCTTGGGAGCGTGCTCTCGGGGTTCCAATTCAAATGAAGATACTGCTGCGCGTGCTCGCCGCTGTTTCCCTAGCTGTCGTTATATTGCTGGTAGCCCTGTGCCTGTACCTGGCGTTCGGAGATCTGGCTGCGCACAAGGGGCGGATCGAGCAATTCGTGACCCAGAGAATCGGCCGCGAGTTCGCCATCGACGGCCCGTTCTCGCTAAAGGTGATCCCCGCGGTCCAGTTGCAGGCTGAAAAGGTGCGCGTCAGCAATGTTCCTTGGGGCTCGACGCCTCAGATGCTGCAGGTTGGACGCATCGCCGCGACGATCGACCTGTGGTCCCTGGTCTCCGGGCCCGTCAACGTCCGAACACTGGAGCTGCGCGATGTAACGATCACCCTCGAGCGTGATCGCAATGGCAGCAACAACTGGACCTTCGGTAACCCGAATGCGCCCAAACCTCCGCCGGAGGAGTCCGACGCAGGACTGAAGAAACTTCCGATTGCATTCCAGCACGCCACGCTCAGTAATCTGCGCCTCACCTATCGCGTGCCCGACCAGGAGGACCGGATCGCCCGTGTCGAATCTCTGACGGTCCTGCCTGCATCCGACGGCCTGCTCGCAGTCGACGGCAAGGGCTCAGTGGATGCCGACGCGGCGACGCTCGCCGGCGAGCTTGGGCCACAGCACGCACTGCTCTCTGGGCGGGATATCCGCATGTCGATACAGGCTTCGCTTGGCAATCTGCAGCTCACTGCAAAGGGTGCGGTGGGTCAACTGTATCCACTAGCTGGAGCAGATCTGAAGCTGACAGTCGATAATCCGGATTTAGGCAGGATGCTTAAAGAACTCCGTGCTCCGGAATTCGCCGATGGTCCCATGCACATCGACGCCAGCCTGAAGGCTGCCGGCCAACGAACGCATGTCGATCTGCAGGGGAAGGTCGGGGACATCGCGACGAGGATTGCCGGAACAATAGCTACGCTCGGCCTGCGCGACTCGAACCTGGATTTCAGCCTCGAGGCATTGGATGCCGCGCGACTCGCGGCTGCGTTCGACGTCAAGGGTGTTCCCGCCGCAAAGCTGGAGGTTGCCGGTCACATGGCCGCTTCGAGCACTGAACTGAAGTTCGAAGGCGTCACCGTCAAGCTCGGAGGGACGCAGGCTCAGATCGACGGGACGTTGCCGGTGAAACGGGATCAGCCCATGACTGTTCGCTTTGATGTCTCGGCACAAAGCCTCGCTGAACTTCAGGCGACACTGCCCCCGCTGCCGCTGGAGGTCAGCGGCGACTTGACCCGCGCAGCAGATCGGATCGAATTGACAAACCTCGTCGCCCATGTTGGCAAGACTGATCTTAAGGGCAACGCGGTATTCCAGAGCGGCGCCCACCGGCATATCGAGGCTGACGTCAGCACACCGTTGCTCGACCTGACGCCCTTCGTCAGCAAGCCAGAGCCGGACAAACCACGCGCCCAACCGGCACCGCATCCACCGAAGAAGCAGTACCTGTTCCCGACGACGCCCCTGCCGCTCGCGCGACTGCAGGGGCTGGATGCACGCCTGCAATTCAGCGCAGGAGAAATGCGAGCCGACACGATGCTTTTGAAAAGTGTCGACGCCACGATAAACGTCGGCAACGACAAACTGCTGGCACAGGCGCGCGCCAACGGCGGCTACGGCGGCAGTCTCGAAGGTTCAGTCAGCCTCGCGCTCTCCGGCAGTAAAGAAGCAATACTCAAGATCGACATGAAGCTGCAGGACTTTCGCGCCGGTCTCCTCTCAGGCGGCGACGAGGTCCGGGACGAGGAAGTGCCGCCGGTGAGCTTGGCAGCGGATATCGCTGCGACGGGCGTCTCTCCACGGCAATTGGCAGCAGGCGCGAGCGGCAGTCTTCTTCTTTCCACAGGGCCGGGCAAGACCCCAAAGGGCGCCTTGAGCGTGGTCGGCAGTGATGTGATTAGCCAGCTGCTCGGCAAGCTGAATCCGTTCGCAAAGGAAGATCCTTTCACGGAGGTCGATTGCACCGTGGCGCGGATCGATATCCTGAATGGCAAGGCGACGATCGCGCCGGTGCTTCTACAGACCCGCAAGGTCACCGTGACGGCCGACGGCACGGTCAATCTCCTCACTGAAGCTCTCGCGTTCAATTTCAACACGCGGCCGCGCAGCGGCATCGGCGTAAGCCCTGGCATGTTTACAAACCCATTCCTGGAACTGCGCGGCACACTGACAAGCCCCAAACTGAGCGCGGGCGCAAAGGGCGTGGCACTGGCCGTGGCGACTGCCGGAGCTACGGTGGTCGCCGCGGGAATCGCAGACCGCGTCAAGGGCGAGGCCGACATGTGCAAGACAACGCTCGAGGCGGCACAACATCCCGCCACCAGCGGGAAGAAATAACCGCTCTAGCGGTTCTCGTACAGAAAATCGGTGGTGCGCCCGGAGAGCTTCGAACTCCCGGCCTCCTGGTTCGTAGTCGCAGAGATGATTTGATAGGTTCTTATTTTTCAACCACTTAGCAGGCCCGCCCTCACTCAAAATAGGCACCGTAGCGCACGAAAACGCATCAAACGCTATGTTTTCGCTACGGTGCCCAGTGTCGGCAATCGGGTAAAATCGCGAATCGCTCGTTTCCACGAAACTAGGACGCGCAATGACAGTGGCCATCAAGCAGCGAGCACATGAATTGATCGAAGCATTGCCGGACAACGCGACCTGGCAGGATCTACTGTACGCGTTGGAGCTTCGAGGCGACGTCGAGGCTGGGCTCGCCGACGCGAAGGCTGGGCGCGTCGCTGAAGCTGCTGAGCTGCGCCGGGACTACGGCTTGAGCAGATGAAGCAAGTGACCAAAAAGCGATTCGCCAGCGTGTGGGATGCAATCGAAGGCACGCCAGAGAAAGCGGAGAACTTGAAGCTTCGATCCTCCCTGATGATCGCTCTGAAAAAGCATTTGGCCGGCACTGGTCTGAATCGGGCACAGATCTCTAGGCTTTTCGGCGTTAGTCAACCTCGTCTCTCAGATCTTATGCGCGGGAAGATCGACGTATTTGGCTTGGATGCGCTTGTGACCATGGCGGCAACGGCTGGTCTGCGCGTCAAGATAAGCGTTCGAAAAGCGATTTGATTGGCGAGATTTGTTGATTTGTGTATATTACTGTAATATACACAAATGGTTGATCTCTCGAAGATCATTGGCTTCGAATGGGATGAAGGCAACGCCAGGAAGAATGAGCATCATGGCGTTTCTATGGCTGAGGCTGAACAGGTTTTTTTCAATACCCCGTTGCTGGTACTGCCCGATGCAACGCACAGCGAGACCGAGCCGCGCTTTCATGCTCTGGGCAAGACCATTGAAGGCCGGCGGTTGCACATCACCTTTACCCTGAGAGATGCCGACCAGCTCATTCGGGTGATTTCGGCTAGAGACATGCATCGGAAGGAGCGCGTGATTTATGAGCAAGCGACTTAAGTCCATCCCCAAGTTTGCCAGTGAGACCGCGGAACGAGCGTTCTGGGAAAAGAACGATTCAACGGGGTATTTGGATTGGAAAAAAGCGCGGCCCACTGTACTTCCAAATCTGAAGCCGTCTACCCAGACGATCTCTCTACGGCTTCCGCAGCATCTACTTGATTCGATCAAGACCGCTGCCAACGCTCGCGATGTGCCTTATCAATCGCTGATCAAGGTGTGGTTGCAAGAAAAGCTGCAGGGTTCATGAGAGGCTGAAACATCGACTTACTCAACCTACGGCGAGGGCCGCAGTCGACCCCGTTACTGACGCTGACGACCGGCGGCTACCAGGCATGCCGAAATCAGAGCACCTTGATTATTTTCTCCCGTAAAGCTTGTCAAGTTCACTACCAAAATCGTGTCCTACTTTCTCTTTTGGCCAGATTATCGTGCCGTGGTTTTCGTCGTTAGGAACACCAGTCGTAATTAGCTCTATCTTGCCAACCGTCATCGCTGATGCCAGACCAGGTTTATACCAAAATTGAACCTCCGTCTTGTCATCGATCACCGCCCAAAAAAGCGGCCCGTGGCCCTGTTTCACATTTAAATCCAACCGCTTTAGGTCTGCGATGCGAATTATTGTCTGCGTGCAGATTTCTTGCAGAGTCACCTTGCCGCTCGCAGCCCACGATGCAGTGATAATTATTGAACATAGGAGCAACCCGAAGGGCACCAATCGATACCGATTCATTCTCGACCGTCGGAATTGGCTCGCGACGTATCCGCCTCGATAATTAGAGATACGGGACTGGTGTACCAGTGATGATGGTCTCCATCATCAAGCCCCGAAAGCGCTTTGGCGAGCAGTAGCAGATCTTGCGCTGACCCGCCCAGTTCTAGCCAGCGGTCGTCGCCAAGGCGAAGTTGGGGGGAGCCTTGGCACTTTACGACTCGAAGGCCGCCAAGCAATTCCGAAAACGGCCTAGGATCGCCAGTGGTGATGGCCGGGAAGGATGCATGTGGCGATGACGACTCGAGGAAGCGTCGGAATTCGCGATCAAACTTCCGCAGCCCCATTGGCGAATCGAGGAGCATGGGATCGCCGCCGGTTGACGAGTAGAGTCGATGCTGGAAAAGCGCCGGTGAAATCGCTCGGAACCACACATCACGATTTGCTTTGAAGCACCCAAATGTCATGCCGACTCGCGCGAACACTTTGCAGGTGCGACAAGATTCCTCTGCGCCTTCGGGACAGCTGCCGTTCGACTTCTCGAGACCGGCACCAATCTCACCGTTATCTCGTCCAAAGTCTTCCAGCACCGTCCGAGAGGTTCCACAGGCAGTCGCGCCGGCACGCTATCTCACCCGCCGCGAAGCTGCAGCCTATGTCCGCTGCAGCCTGCGATTCCTCGACGGCATGGAACTGCCCTTCATCCGCAAGGGCCGCTGCAAGCTCTACGACCGCATTGATCTCGATGCGCGGATGCAGCAGGATAAGTGCCGAGGGCGGGCCTGGAAGGAGACTGTATCACGCAAGATGAGATTTTCGTGGGAGTGAGTTCCGCGGAATTTTCAGCGGAACTCTTACCATGACGCTAGTCGTGCTCGGCACGCTCTCGTACAGCTGCGCCAGATTAAATATTTGGCTTGGTTTGAGTTACGCTGAAAAAAGGCGCGATGCAGGATAGGCAACAGGTTGGCCTGGCTCGATCACGGCACGACGAAGTCCGGGAGACGGCCGCGGCATCCCCTTGAATGCGGATGCCGTGGCGGCGCTTAAAGCGACGCGGGGACAGCACCCGCGCTGGTGCTTCACTTTCTCAGGTAAGCGCATCCAGCAGAGCTCCACCGCCTGGGGCCTAGCGAAGCAGCGCGCCGGTATCGAAGACTTCCGCTTCCACGACCTGAGGCACACCTGGGCCTCGTGGCACGTGCAGAACGGCACTTCGCTGCCGGAGCTGATGGAACTGGGCGGATGGAAATCGTACGAGATGGTGCTGCGCTATGCGCACCTGGCCCCGGAGAAACTGAGCTTCGTGGCCGGACGCATTGAGCGACAAGCACTTACGATGGCTGGGGACGCGCCAAGGGGCAAAAACGTAGCAAAAAACGCTACGTTTTCGCTACGGTCGGTGAACTGATGTTCGGTAAGTTCTTGATAAATTGGTGCGCCCGGAGAGATTCGATCTTTCTAATCCACTAATCCCGTCAATGACTTAGGCCTCGTGGACACGGTTTGCCGTGGTCCATGTGTCCATGGAAAAGCCTGCGCGGCCGTCTCCACTTCACAGTTTCTAAACCCCGGACGACGGCGCGCGCCGCCCTCCTCCAACCTATTCCCGACTCGACAACCTGAGGAGATTCCATGAGCCCTGATGAAATTCAGGCGGCCCTTGTGGCTGCCCGCGCCCTCGCCGCCCGCCGCGATGAGCTTGCCGAATGGTACTCGGGGAACAACCCCGGCAAGCAGGAGCGCCTCGACCAGCAAGCCCATGAGGCGCGCCTTGAGGTTCGCCGGCTGGAGGCCCTGCTGTGAGTGGGGTACTTCTGACTACCCCTCGTATACCCCCTGTGGCGCCACCCTTAGATACACCCGTGAGGTTACCTGTGATTGACCTGAAGACCAGACAAGCTGAGCTTGAGTATGAGAGCGTCATGTTGGGCCAGGCCCGCTACGACCGTGAGCGTGCCGACCAAGACGAGTCCGCCACTGGACCAGGGGCTGAACAGACCTCACGCAACGTGGACGCCCTGGCAGGCGCCATTGTGGCGTTCATTGAGGCGTCCTCGACCAGCGCCGGCCGACACCACAATGCCGTTGCCTACCTCACCCACATCAACCCCCGACAGGCCGCCTACCTGGCCATTCGGTACGCCATCGACGGCGCCGCCGGCCGCCAGAAGATCACCACGGTGGCCCTGAAGCTTGGTGCGGCCATCGAGGATCACATCAACCTGGTCAACCTGAACGATGAGGCCCCTGGTCTGTACTTCAAGGTCATGCAGCAGCTGCGCTTCTCGACCAGCGAACACCACCGCTCGACCGTGCAGCGGCACGTCACGCGCAAGTACGACAAGAGCCTGCTGACTTGGACCGACTACGACAAGGTCACGCTTGGCGTCAAGCTGATCGAACTGTTCGATGAGGTGAGCAACATCGTCACCTCGCAGCGCATCAGTGAAGGTCATCACAACACCCCGATCCGCCTGGTGTTCACCCCCGAGGCGCAAGCGTGGTTTGACTCAGCGCACGCCAACGCCCGCGAGTGGGCACCCATACACCAGCCGATGGTGTTCCCGCCGCGTGACTGGGTCGATGCGTTCGACGGCGGATATCTGTCGCGTGCGATGCACCGGGCCACCTTGGTGCCGCAGCTGCGCCTCAAGTCGTCTGTCGGTGGCGCTGCGTTCTTCGCGAGCGCCGAGCAGCTGCAAGCTGCTTACAATGCCGTCAACGCCGTGCAGCGCACGCCGTGGCACATCAACAAGTCAGTACTCGATGTCGTGCGCCAGGCTCACACCAGTGGGCCGGCGTTCCAGGCGTTGCTGTCTGAGGATGACCAGGCGTTGCCGGCGCGTCCGGGTGATCTCCCTTCCGAGGGGGTGAAGGCCACGGAGTTCACAGCCTCACAGCGGGAGGTGTTCTCACTGTGGAAGCGTGAGTGCGCCGAGGTGTATCAGGCCAACGCGCGTCTGCGATCCAAGCGCATCAGTGCCACGCAGAAGATGTGGGTGGCCGAGAAGTTCGCTGAGTTCGAGACGATCTATTTCCCGCACTACCTGGACTTCCGTGGTCGCATCTATCCCTACGCGAGCTACCTCAACCCGCAGTCCGATGACCTCGGCCGTGGGTTGCTTGAGTTCGCCGAGGGAAAGCCTCTCGGAAGCCGTGGGCTGTACTGGCTGAAGATCCAGATCGCGAACCTGTTCGGCATCGACAAGGTGTCGTTCGAGGAGCGTATCAAGTGGGTCGAGGCGAACATGGACGCCCTACTCGACTCAGCGATGAGCCCGCTTGATGGTCAGAAATTTTGGACGACTGCGGACGGTGGCGGTAATAAGTGGCAGGCGCTTGCGGCCTGTTTCGAATTGGCCGGCGCTATGGTCCAGGGAGAAAGCTACGTGTCACACCTACCCATCGCGATGGACGGCTCGTGCTCGGGCCTCCAGCACTACAGCGCCATGCTCCGCGACCCCGTCGGCGGCGCCGCTGTGAATCTGGTTCCGCAAGCGAAGCCCGGCGACATCTACACGGCAGTGGCCAAACGCGCCCAAGCTTTGTCTGATGGTTCTACAAGTGAAATGGTGCCGCACTGGCGGGGGCGCGTGAAGCGCAGCATCGCCAAACGTCCGACGATGACGGTGTGCTACGCCGCCACGTTGTACGGCATGCAGAGTCAGATCGCAGGAGCGGTGAACGACGAAGGTGGTAGTGACTTCCTCGACGGCGCCGACGTGCGCTCGGCCAGTATGTACATGGCTCGGCACATTTGGGATGCCATCGGGGAAACTGTGGTTGCCGCGAAGGACGCCATGGCGTTCCTGAAGGACTGTGCCACGGTGTGCAACGACGCCGCCGTCGACATCAAGTGGACCACGCCGGCCGGCTTCCTGGCCAAGCAAGCGTACCGTGTGGACGCGAAGAGGCTGGTCAACATCCACTACAAAGGCCAGCGCATGCAGCTGAAGGTAGCGGTTGACACGAAGAAGCGGGACACGAAGAAGCAAGTCTCAGGGATCGCCCCTAACTTCGTTCACTCGCTCGACAGCGCGCATCTCATGGCCACGGTGACCCTCGGGTCAGCCAACGGGCTCGACCACTGGGCCTGCATCCACGACTCCTTCGGCGTTCATGCCGCAGACGTGGACACGCTGCACGCTTGCATTCGCGAAGCGTTCATCGATCAGTACACGCCCGACGTGTTGGCCCGCTTCCGTACGGAACTGGCAGCGCAACTGCCTGCGGAATTGGCAGCCAACCTGCCTGCCGTGCCCAAGCAGGGCACCCTGGAGCTTGCGGCCGTCCGCGAGTCTCAGTACTTCTTTGCCTAACGAAACCATAAGTGGAACCATGCCATGAAGACTGACTTCCGAAACGATCAACTTGAACTGAGCCGGCACAACGAGCGGATGGACCGGGGCTGCCTGGTCTGCCGCTCAGCGGTGACGGGGCGTGTTTGCCCTGACTGCTACGTCTGCGTGTCCTGTCTGCCGGGCTGCGACGTGTGCGCGGGAGTGAGGAGGAGGAGGACTTCTGACTACCCCTCGTATCCCTCCACCAGAACCATTCGCTTACCCAAGAGGAAACCCTAATGAGAGGCTTCAAGCCGCACGTAGTGCGGGACCAACTTCGCTTTGTCTGTAACCCCGCTCGGGTACGGCGACCGGCCTTCAACGTGCTGTCTCGCATTCAAGACTTCACCCCCGGCGAGCAGCTGCTCGGCACCGCAGTGGCTCTTATAGCCATGTGCGAGTCCGCCAACATCAGCCTGCACGACGTCATCACCAACGGCCGCAACATCCTGGCAGACGCCGAGGCTGCGCACACGTCGCACGTCCAGGCCATCCGTGACTTCGCCGCCAACGAGATCGCTCGTGGTGAGGAGTACCGGCAGTGAGCAACAACATCGACCCAACGGTGCGCCTCGTGCGCGCCTACCGTCGTGACTCGCTGCGTTCTCTCGAACGCATGATCAGCTTTCTGCGGCGCCACGCAGCTGCGCGGGCATTCGTCGCTCAGGTCTTCGCTGATCACCTTCACGACATCAAACGCAACCCCCGACCGCTCGGTTCCACCAAGGACCGGCTGTTCACCAACGCCATGAAACAACTGGAGACCTCGAATGATCGCAGCACTGCTACGCCGAGCTAAGGACGAGCGAGATACCACGCCCGGCTACATCACCGACGAAACCCGCGATGCACTCAACGACGTTGGGTACACCGCAGCCGAGATCGAATCCGCCATCAACCACATGGAGCCCGCCCGTGCAAGTTAAAGCAACCAAAGCCGTCACCGAAGTGACGCTCGCCCTGACCGGCGAAGAAGCCGCTGTACTCATGGGCATCCTCTTCGCAGTCAACTGGGACAACTCGCTGCACGGGACTCTGGCGGCGGACCTGTATGACTCCCTGGAGAACGTTGACATCGAGTCGGCCCCGCTCGTCGTGGAGGAAGACCTCGCATGAAGCTCCAAGCCGGCGTCAAGAAGGTTGTCCTTGCCGACGAGGCTGCCGCTCGTGAGAACAACGAGCGGTACCGCAACCGAGGCAAGATCTTCAAGCCCGTGTTCAGCGTGTGGGTCATCAGCCCGAACGGCGAGCGTGCCGTCGAACACCGCTGTCACACGTTCAAAGCCAAGACCCTGACCCCCCGCACCACCGTCGCCGACTTCCCATTCAAGTGGGCATCGACCGAACTGCGCGACAACGTTCGCTGCTGGTTCGAGACCGAAGGCGAGATGGATCTGCAATTTCACCAACCCGAGGACATGTAATGTCAGAACGTAAAGCAATCAAATTCGTCACGCCGCGTTGCGTGTTCATCTTCCCGAAGCTCACCAAGGCGGACACCAAGTACAAGGCCGAGGGCGAGTACCGCGTCAAGGGACGCTTCACGCTCGACGCAGTGGCACCTGAGGTGATCGAGAAACTGACCGCTGCGCGCGATGCGTTGGTCGAGGAGACCAAGGCTGCGCTCAAGGCGAAGAAGGAAGGCGCGAAGCTGAAGGCACTCAAGGTGCTCGACCTCTTCACCGCCGAGACCGACAAGGAGACCGGCACAGAGACTGGCTTCTCGTTGATCAACGCGAAGATGCAGGCCAGCGGCATCAGCAAAAAGGATGGCACGCCGTGGAAGCGCTCTCCGAAACTGTTCGACGCACAGGGCAACAAGCTCGCTGCGAACAAACAGATTTGGGGTGGCAGCGAAGGCAAGATCGCCGTCGAGGCACTGGCCTACTACACGCCGAAGGACAACCAAGTCGGCATGGCGTTCTACCTGAACGCAGTCCAGGTGTTGAAGCTGGTATCCGGCGGCGGCGACAACGCAGCTGACCACGGCTTCGGTGCCGAGGAAGGCTACACGGGCGAAGACGGCGCTGACGCCGGCCAGTTCGATGACAGCAAGGGTGACGACAAGCCTGCCGGCGAAGCGCCCAAAGCTGGCGACGACTTCTAATGTACATCCTTCCACTGGGGCCGATGCCGTGTCCAAGACCGCGCATCGCGCTCCGGGGAAGGTTCCCTACCGCGTACTACCCTGCCGCTTACAAGAAGTGGAAGGACACCGCCGTCGAGGCGTTGGCGACCATACGACCAGAGCAGCCCTTCCGTGGGCCACTCGCTCTGGAAGCGTGGTTCACCGCCGCCCGACCGAAGAGCACCAAGCTCTTCGCTCCCAAGCCTGACATCGACAACTACCTGAAGAGTCTCCTCGACGCGCTAACCCAATCAGGGTGGTGGGAGGACGACACGCAGGTTGTAACGGTGCTCGCGTGGAAGCGATGGACGCCAACCGGAGCCGACCCACACATCAGTTTCAAGATCGATCCAATTCCCTGAGGAGGTCCTATGTCGAAGAGTCAGAACCAACGCGTGCTCGATCACATGATTGACCACGGCTACATCACCCCGCTGATCGCACAGTCCTATGGCATCCAGCGGCTCGCCGCTCGCATCAAGGATCTGCGTGAAGAAGGCGTGTCGATCAACAACGCGATCCGCCTCAATGACACTGGCGTTCGCTACTCGCAGTACACGTTGACTGACCGGGACTTCGAAACCGGTCACCGCAATAACTACACGAGCTACCGCTTGAACGCGGAATTTGTTCGCCCTGCTGCCTAGGAGGCCACATGGCCGATGACTCTACATGCGTCGGCCACGAGCCGTGCCCGTCCTGTGGTTCGCGAGACAACCTCGCGCGCTACAGCGATGGGCACGGCTTTTGTTTTGGCTGTCAGCACTACCAACACCCATCGACCAACGAGCAAACCAACACGAGGAGGATAGAGCGCGTGAGCAACGACATGCTGACGGGTGAAGTTCGCGCGCTACCAAAGCGTGGGCTCACCGAGGAGACCTGCAAGCATTGGCGCTATCAGGTCGGCGCGAAGCCTGACGGTACGCCCGTGCAGATCGCCAACTACTGTGACGAGAACGGCGTGCCTGTGGCGCAGAAGATCCGCACCGCAGACAAGAAGTTCCTGTTCGTAGGTGAGCCGAAAAAGGCAGGGCTCTACGGCCAGCATCTATGGCGTGACGGCGGCAAGAAGGTCGTCATCACTGAAGGAGAGATCGATGCTCTTTCTGTCTCCCAACTGCAGAATAATAAATGGCCGGTCGTATCGGTGCCTCACGGCGCAGCCGGCGCGTCCAAGGCCATCGCGAAGGAAGTCGAGTGGCTCGAACGCTTCGATGAAGTTGTCTTCCTGTTCGATGATGATGAGCCAGGCCGCGCAGCTGCTATCGAATGCGCAGCACTTCTCACACCTGGCAAAGCGAAGATAGGACGCATCGCTGGCTTCAAGGACGCCAACGAGGCTCTTGTGGCGGGCGAAGGGCCGAAGGTCATTGACGCCATATGGGGCGCGAAGGCCTACCGACCGGACGGTGTCGTGCTCGTGGACGACCTGTTCGAGACTGCGTTCAACGAAGCCACCGTCGGCATCCCGTGGCCCTGGAAGACGCTGACCGATGTCACCTACGGCATCCGCTCGAAAGAGATGTATGCGTTCGGTGGTGGTGTCGGCTGCGGCAAGTCGGATGTGTTCAAAGAGATCGCGCTGCATCTGATGGGCCTCGGCCATCGGTGCGGCTACCTTGCGTTCGAGGAACCACCCGGCCACAGCCTCAAGGTCATCGCAGGCAAGCTTATCGGCAAGCGACTGCACGTCCCTGGAGTGACTGCGACGCCAGCGGAACTCGAGTTTGCGCGCAAGAAGATTGGTGGACAGATGGCTCTGTTCGATCACTTCGGCGCGATGGACTACGACACCGTGAAGGAACGCATTCGCTACATGGTGACTGCGCTCGGCTGCAAGCACATCTTCCTTGATCACCTCACGGCGCTTGCGGCTGCGATGGATGGTGACGAGCGGCGCGGCCTCGACAAGATCATGTCGGACCTCGGCGGCTTCACGCAGCAGCTTGACTTCACTCTGTACTTCGTCAGCCACCTCACGACCCCCGAGGGTAAGCCTCACGAGGAAGGCGGGCGCGTCATGGAGAAACACTTCCGTGGCTCCCGCTCAATCGCGCAGTGGTCGCACTACATGTTCGGCATCGAGCGAGACAAGCAACGCCCCGACCAGCCGACCACCTTCCGCGTACTGAAGGACCGCTTCACTGGCGATGCCAACGGCGTGACGTTCGGTCTTGCATACGACCGGAACACCGGCAGGCAGACCGAGTGTGCGTTGCCCACGGGCGCCGAGGACGAAGGCTTCAAGGACGAGAGTGGTAGTGGAGATTTCTGAACTGACTCTTGGCGAACTTCGCAATCGAATCGACGGGCTGATCCAGCGTGGACTGTACGCGCCGGATCTCCCGTCATCACTAGTTACATCAACGGAGACATTCAATGAGTACCGACGCAACCAAGAAGACCCCGACTCGTCCGGGTAGTCAGTGGGCGACCGGCAAGCGCCGCCGCAGCAAGACCAAGGGGGAACCGAAGGGTTTCTTCCGTGGCGCCGTGGTTCACCGGAGGAGCAAATGACGGCAGCCAACGACACCTGCAAGCACGGCGTGCTGATGTACGAGAACTGCGCGCAGTGCTACGCAGAAGAGATCAAGCGCAACAAGCCAGCATCTGACACTGCAGCCGCCCTGGAGAACACGCTGCAGCAACGCCACAACCGCTACGGCACCTACCTCGACACCGCAACGCTGATCACAGACCTCAAAGAGATCATGCACGCGTCGCCCCAGTGGAAGGACCTCGAAGCCGACCAGAAGGAATCGCTCGACCTGATCGCGAACAAGATTGGCCGCATCCTGCGCGGCGACGCGAACTACGTGGACTCCTGGCACGACATCGCCGGCTACGCCACGCTGATCGAGAAGCGCCTCAACGGTGAGCCGCTATGAGCTTCCTCATTGGACTCTTCGTCGGCGTGCTGATTGGCGTCGCCATCACGATGATCGATCTCGCACTGTACATCGCGAGGACACGATGACTCCCGTGACGTACAACCGCAGCTACTTCGCTACGGTCCTGCGCGCCATCGACATGTTCGTTGCGGTCCTCATCACTAAGGACTACGACATCACGATCAGTTCCTACACCGGCCTCGCCATGCGCCGGGCGTCACCACCGAGATGGGCGCGGGCTCTCAATTGGTTCCTCAACAAGTGTGAGAAGAACCACTGCGAGCTTGCGATCCTCGCGGACATCAAGCGTGCGCAGCTGTCGCTGGACATGCTCGCACCTCCTGTCGTTGTCGGCGGGATGGGTACCTACAAGGTGGAGATGTGGGGTGACGGCCGCACCGAACCTACTGTGTTCAGCATGACGCAAGAAGAGCATGCGGCACTACTAAAACTACTCTGAGGAGAACCTAATGAGATTCAAATACGAACCACTGATGGACACCATCAAGCGGCGCATCCGCGAGGAAGATGAGAAGGGGCGGCGCGTCACCGAAGTCCTCCTCACCCCCCGCGAGTGGTCCGATTTCAAAACAGAGCACCTCACGCCGAGGAGCTATAGCTCCTACGAGCTTGCGGTTGCGCAGATGCCGGTGAACTTCTCGTACGAGGTGCCGCCCATCGGCCCTCCTAGCTTAGACATTCGCAGAGTAACCATCCGCCAAGAATAGGAGAACCCATGCTGTTGTTCGACATCGAGACAGACGGATTGATTGACGACGTATCAGTCGTCCACTGCATCAACGTGATCGACCGCAGCACCAACAAACGCCTCGCGTACAACGGCGGCGTCTACAAGGACGGGACCGCTGCACCGCGCGAAGGGACCATTGAGGAAGGTCTTGCGATGCTGGAGCGCACCGACGCGCTGGCTGGTCACAACATTATCAACTACGACATCCCGGTCCTGAAGAAGCTTTACCCATCGTGGGCACCGAGTGGCCGCGTCGTAGACACTCGCGTGTGCGCTCAGGTCATTTGGGCTGACGTCAAGGAGTGGGACTTTGCGGCCATCGCGCGCGGCAGTCTGTCCCCTGACTTCCAACGGAAGGGACTCGTCGGCAAGCACGGTCTTGAATCCTGGGGCTACCGACTTGGGGACTACAAGGGAGACTTCAGCCCATCTGATTATGAGAACGCCGAGACCGGCAAGAAGCACACCTGGAAGACGATTGGCTTTACCCAAGAGATGGACACCTATGGTCGGCAAGACGTAGAGGTGAATCTTACCCTGCTCAATAAGATCGAAGCAAAGGCCTACTCGGTCGAGTGCTTAGACCTGGAGCACCGGGTTGCTCACATCATCCAGCAGCAGATTGAGCACGGCTTCGGGTTCGACATGGTTGCAGCCGGCGCACTCGTGGCCAAGCTGCAGAGGCGCCACGCGGAGATCGCGGGTGAACTGGGCAAGCTGTTCGAGCCCTGGTACGCGGCTGACGTTGTGAAAGGGTCGGCCCTGTTCACGCCGAAGGGTGACAACAAGAAGCTCGGCTACACGGCCGGCGCTCAGCTGTCCAAGGTGAAGCTGGTGGTGTTCAATCCCGCGTCGCGTGATCACATCTCCGACCGACTGATGAAGCTGCGTGGCTGGAAGCCCTCGACGTTCACCGACGGAGGTAAACCCCAGGTTGACGAAACGACGCTGGAGTCGTTGCCGTACCCGGAAGCCAAGGTGCTCGCTGAGTCACTGATGGTAGAGAAACGCCTCGGACAGATTGCTGAGGGACGTGAGGCGTGGTTGAAGCATGCGGTGAAGGATGTGCTTGGCACCTACCGCATTCACGGCAACGTCACCACGAATGGTGCGGTCACCGGTCGTATGACACACGCGAGCCCGAACATCGCGCAGTGCCCACGAGTTGGGACACCATACGGCGAAGAGTGTCGGGCGTGCTTCATAGCCAGCCCCGGCTTGGTGCTCGTCGGCTGTGACGCCGAGGGCATCGAGCTTCGTATGCTTGCCCATTACATGGCGCGCTATGACGAAGGCGCTTACGTGTTGGTTGTCACGGAGGGCAAGAAGGAAAACGGCACGGACGTTCACACCGTCAACACGCGAGCCGCTCGGCTCAACAAGCGTGACTCAGGCAAGACCTTCATGTACGCATTGATTTACGGAGCAGGTGATTACAAGCTTGGTGCTATCGCGTACGACGACTTTACCGATGAGCAGCGTGATCGATTCAACGCTAAGTACCCCGGCAAGAAGACGCGCGCTGGCGCACTGAAACGCCTGGGTGCATCACGTCGCGAAGCATTGATGACCAACCTCCCTGCGCTCGGCCAGCTGGTCGAAGCGGTGAAAGCTGCAGTCAAAGCGCGTGGCTTCCTCGTCGGCCTTGACGGTCGGAAGCTGCACATCCGGGGTGAACATTCCGCCCTAAATACGCTGCTTCAATCAGGCGGCGCAGTCGTTATGAAGAAGGCACTCGTGCTCTTCGAAGACGGCATCGCTGCGCCAAAACGATCCACAAACGTAACGGTTTCGTATGTAGCTAACGTACACGACGAGGCCCAACTAGAAACGGAGGAACAACATGCCGAAGAAATCGGCAAAGGCTTCGCCAATGCAATTCGACTTGCCGGGGAGTTCTACAAGCTCAGATGTCCCCTTAGCGGAAGCTACGGCGTCGGGCTCAACTGGAAGGAAACTCACTGAGGAGCAAAAGCGCAAGAAGGCGGCGTGGGCGGCCAAGTGGCGCAAGGACAACCCGGAAAAGCAGCGCGCCGTGAACAGAACTAATAAGCGCCGAAGGATGGCGGCTAACCCGACACACGTAATGTTCAAATCAAAACAAGGGCATGCCCGTCGAGCGGGGATCGAGTTCACCATCGAGCACGATGACATTTGGTGGGCGGATGTTTGCCCGGCACTCGGTATTCCGCTGGTGTATCCAACAGGTCATGGGCCAGCAAAGATGAGGGATGATTCGCCGTCCTTTGATCGAATAGATCCAAATAAAGGATACGTCAAAGGGAACGTCATCCTCATCAGCATGCGCGCCAACCGCATTAAACAAGATGCCACCGTCGCGGAGCTTCGGGCAGTTTCCGACTGGCTCGAAGCTGCGACTAAAGGTTCCACAAATGGAGTCATGCCATGAAGTGCTACACGATGAAGCAGTTCTCCAACATGAAGGTGGCCGATCTGGTCTCCGACCTTGAGGGAGACATTCTGGAGCACGACCAGGGGACCGTGGAGGTCTTCGACCCATCCACAGGCTCCGTCACTTTCTGGACGCTCGCACTCCAGATCCAAACCATCAAGAAACCCAACGCACCCGCCTCAACGCGCGTGCATTAACCTTTAGGAGTATCAATGGACATCACCGGACTCGGCTCGGTAGCTGATCTCATCAAGACCGGCATCGACAAGATCTGGCCCGACCCAACGCAGGCCGCAGCGGCGAAGGTCGCAATCCTCAACGCGCAGCAGTCGGGCGCGCTGAAGGAACTGGACGATCAGTTCCAACTCAACATCGAGCAGATCAAAGCGAACGCTGCTGAAGAAGCACAACCTGGCTTCCACTTCCGCGACGGCGCGGGTTGGGTCTGCGTTGTGGCGTTCGGGTTCGCGGCGCTCAAGGCGCCCATCGAGTGGGTCTGCACGCTGCTCGGTCATCCCGTCTCGCTGCCCTCTGTCGACACCAGCACGACGACGACTCTGTTGTTCGCGTTGCTTGGCGTTGGCGGCATGCACGTATATGAACAGACGAAGGTGAGCAAATGAGAAAGCTCATCGCGAACTGGCTCGACTGGCTCGTGATCTGCGTACTCGTTGCAGTCTCAGGTGGGGTGGCCGTCGCCTCACCTGAGGACATCATCCCGACGCAGAACGTCGAGTTGATCGAGCGCAACACCAACGGCAGTTACATGCAGCACACCGTGAAGATTCGCGCGGTGATTGATGGCTTCGCCACAGTCTGCATCCGCGTTCTGCCACACCCGGCTCAGTGCTTCTACAAGATGTACGACAGCAACGAAGCCGTCATGGTGGCGACGGCAATCATCGGTGAGGTGAAGACATGATGAACCTCGGCCCGAAGGGCGCTGCACTCATCAAGTCGTTCGAGCAGCTGCGCCTCAAGGCTTACCGCAACTTCCCGGGTGAGCCCTGGACGTGCGGATGGGGACACACCGGCAAGGACGTCACAGCGACAACCACATGTACGCCTCAGCAGGCAGACCTATGGTTCGAGTGTGACACTGCCGGCGCGGTGCTCGCTGTCAACCGAAGTCTCGTAGACAGCATCCTTGAGCAGAACGAGTTCGACGCAATCGTTGCGTTCACCTACAACGTTGGCATCGCAGCTGAAGCACACTCGACGCTGATCAAGCTGGTCAACCAGAGTTGCTACAACGCAGCCGCTGAAGAGTTCCTGAAGTGGAACCACGACAACGGTGTGGTGGTGCCGGGGTTGACCCGCCGCCGCGAAGCTGAACGCGCTCTCTTTCTTTCGCAGGAGGACGCATGACTATCTGGTTTCTGATTGTCTTCGGCCTCGGGTGGGACGCCTCTGCGGGGCACATCCCCCAGGTCTCCTATGAGCGCTGCATGCAGCAGGCGAATTGGATCAACGACAGCGGTCATGGGCATGCCTATTGTCTGGAGGGCGTGAAGTGAAACGCACGCTGCTCATCGACGCTGACATCGTCTGCTACAAGTTCGCCAGCGCGACTGAAGACGTCTTCTACTTCGACGGCAAGGATCAACCACCGGCCGTTGACCACAACACTGAGGAGGCTTGCAATGCGGCTGTAGATTACATCGAGGGACTGAAGGCTAAGCTCGGCGCTGATCACATCGTGGTCTGCCTCACGGATCGAGGCAACGAGTTCCGCAAAGACTTCTGGCCAACCTACAAGGGCAACCGGAAGTCACGCAAGCCGACAGACCTCTTCAACGTTGAGGCTCACCTGTCGAAGGTCTACGAGACCTACAAGCGACCCCGACTGGAAGCTGACGACTGCATGGGGATTCTCTCCACGCATCCGACGCTGATCGTTGGGGAGAAGATCATCGTGTCCGAGGATAAGGACATGGCGACGATCCCCGGCCTGCTCTTCAATCCTGCGAAGGATGACGAGCCCCGGAAGATCAGCAAACTCCAGGCGAATCGCTTCCACATGGTGCAGACCATCACGGGCGATCAGGTAGACAACTACCCGGGCGCCGTGGGCATCGGCCCGAAGAGCAAGGAAGTGGCCGGCGTGCTGGAGTCCAAGACCGTCGAGGAGATGTGGCAGCACGTCCTCGCGGCGTTCGAGCGGGCTCACGAGAGGCTGTGTAAGCAACAGTGCGAAGAGCTTCAGGTGACGGTCATGCCGCGCAAGGAGACTGCCGCCTCCGAAGCGCTTGTTCAGGCGCGCTGCGCTCGCATCCTGCGTGCAAGTGACTGGAACTTCAAGGAAAAGAAGCCGGTCCTGTGGATGCCTTACTTCTGACTACCCCTCGGTAACCTCCTTCGGAGGTTCTCCCTCGATCTCCCTGCACCGCACTAAAAGCTCAAACCCCAAGGGCTGCGGCGTCAGCAGGCTCAGAACACACCCCCGGTTGCCCATCGGGCGCCTGGGGTTTTTTTCCGAAAGCCTGAGGAGGCCCTGTGAATCAACTCCCTACCTACGCGGTCGATCTCATCCGCGAGCTTGATGCCAGCACCCCCGAGCGCTGCATCGCCCCCAACGAATCAATCGAGGCTGCGCACCGCTACGCCGGTAAGCGCGAACTCGTTCACTCCCTGGTCCTGCGTCTGAAGGCCTCCGAGGCCGCCGCACTCGACCCCACCAAACCTCTACTAAAGAAGGCGTAGCCAATGTGTCTGACTCATACGCCTACCGCACCAGCTGCGCCGCCTCCCCCGGTTTACCTGCACAACCCGTTCCTTGATGGAGCGACGATGAGCAACGGTCTACAGCGGGGACGCAACAGTCTGGTCACGTTTGGCCCCGGCGCAATGCCGGCAGTGCAGACGAACACCAACGCGCCAGTCGCAGGACAGCCTGGACTGCCCTCTCCGAACGCTGGCTTGACGATGATGGGCGGCCAGCCCGGCACCGTTGTACCCACCGTCGGCGGCGTCATGGCCGGCCTGATGGGCGGCCGAGTCACCACACCCACAGCGCCCCCACGCGCATTCGCGAGGTAGCCCGTGGCTGAAGAATCAAGTGTGAAGCCTGAGAGCGCCACCCCGGCGAACCAGTGCTCCGCGAAGTCGACCTACACTCGACTCGAATCAAATCGCTTCGTGTCGCTGACGCGCGCACGGGACTGCTCGGCACTCACCCTGCCCGGCCTACTCCCGCCGCAGTACTCCTCAGAGAACACAGAGCTACCTACGCCGTACCAGTCGGTCGGCGCCCGTGGCGTCAACAACCTCTCATCGAAGTTGCTGATGGCATTGTTCCCTCCAGGCATGCCTTGCTTCCGCCTGAAGATCCGTGAGTCTGTTGCCCAAGAACTGGGCCAGCAGCTGTCGCAGATCGAGGAAGCATTGGGCGGTGTCGAGCGCACAATCAGCGACGGCTTCGAACAGAACCACACCCGCCCCGTGATGGCTGAAGTGCTCAAGCACCTCATCGTCGCCGGCAACGTCCTGCTGCATATGCCGTCCCACAAGGACATGCGTATGTTCCGCATGGATCAGTACGTCATCTCCCGCGACAACAAGGGCCGCCCTCTGGTGGTCATCGTGATGGAGACCACAGTCGCTGAAGCGATCACTCACGAAGTGGCCGCCGCGTGCGGCGTCAACAAGTCAGATCCGTTTGCCTCCGTCGACGTCTACACGAAGATCGAATGGGACTACACGACCGGCGAAGGCCGCGTGCGTAGTTGCCAGCAGATCAACGACAAGGACGTGCCTGACTCAGACACCGACCGTCCACTCGATAAGAGTGAATGGATACCGCTGCGCTGGATCGCTGTACCGAACAAAGACTACGGCCGCAGTCACTGCGAGGAATACCTCGGTGACCTGCGCTCGCTCGAAGGGCTCAATGAAGCCATCGTGCAGTTCGCCGCAGCTGCCGCGAAGATCGTCATGCTCGTTCACCCGAACAGCACCACGAGTGTCGCGGACGTCAACAACGCAGAGAGTGGCGACGCAGTCGTCGGCTCTCGCGCTGACATCGACATCCTGCAGCTGGAGAAGCAAGCAGACTTCCAGGTCGCCAACGTTGTCTCAGAGCGCCTAGAACAGCGCATCAGCTACGCCTTCCTACTCACCGCAGGCACCACTCGGCAAGCCGAGCGTGTCACTGCAGAAGAAATTCGCGCCAACGCACAGGAACTTGAAGATGCCCTCGGTGGCGTCTACACGGTCCTCGCACAGGAAATGCAACTCCCGATGGTTCGCCGACAGATGGCGAGCATGATCGAGAGCAAAGAGATTCCTGCTCTGCCGAAGAAAGCGCTCGACCCGGTCATCGTGACTGGCTTCGAAGCACTCGGTCGCAACCACTCGATGAATCGCCTCAAGGCGCTCTTCGGTGATCTCGCGGCTACCTTCGGTCAGGAAGCCCTCGTGCAGTACGTGCAGTTCGATGAAGTCGCCCGCCGCTTCGGCACGGGCTATGGCGTCGAGAAGCCCGCCGATCTCTTCAAGACGCAGCAGCAAGTTCAACAGGAACAGCAGCAGCAGCAGATGGCTGGCGGTCTTCAGAAGGCAGCCCCCGCCATTGCGAAGGGCGTAGCCGACAAGGTCAATCAACAGTAAACCCCTGAGGAGGGAAACTTTCCATGTCCGATGAAATTGCAAACCTGAGCGATGCCGAGAAGGCTGCTCTTGCCAAGGCTGACGCAGCTGGCGTGAGTGTTGTCCAAAAGGACGGCACGGTCACCGAGCTTGCGAAGTCAGCGCCGGCCGCCAACGCGACCGCAGATGTCACCCCGGCCGCCAAACCTGCAGCGACCGACGGTAAGCCACAACGCCCTGACAACGTTCCCGAGAAGTTCTGGAACGCCGAGACCGGCGCAGTCAACACCGAAGCTCTACTGAAGAGCTACACGGAGTTGGAGAAGGTCAAGTCGAAGCCCGCTGAGCCCGTAGAGAGCAAGCCCGCGACGATGGGCGAACCGGCCAAGACTCCCGAGCAGCTGGCCGCAGAGGCCGCCGCGAAGGCAGCTGAGCCCGCCAAGACTCCAGAGCAGCTGGCCGCAGAAGCCAACACGGCACGGCAGTCCGCCTCGGACGCAGCCACGGCAGACCTCGCGTCTACCGGCAAGATCAGCGACGCGTCCTACGCGAAGCTCGCAGCAGCTGGCTACAGCCGCGCACAGGTTGACACGTACGTCGAAGGCCAGCAGGCCAAGGCGACGCTGCAGCTGAATGCGATGTACGACGTCGTTGGTGGCAAGTCCTCGTTCGACACGATGGTGTCTTGGGGCACGACCAACTACTCCGAAGCGGAGCAACAGGCGTTCAACTCGGCGCTCCGCAGCGGCGACAAGGGTCAACAGCAGATGGCTGTGGCTGGCCTGAAGGCACGATACACGAACGAGTTCGGTAAGGGCGGCAAGCCCGTCGATACCAACAACTCGGTGCCGAAGGGTAATGCCTTCACGTCCCGTGCTGAACTGACGGCCGCCATGTCGGACGCCCGGTACACCCGAGGTGACGCTGCATTCCACCGTGAGGTGGCTGAGCGTATCGCCGCGAGTGCGCGCAACAACGTCGACATCGGACTCTACGTCCAGTAAGGGTGATCATGTACTCCCTACGTCGCACGAAGGACGTAGGGTTGATACGCAGTCTCCATGAGTACCTCTTCGACGGTGATGGTTGGGTCGGTGACGACCACACCTTTTGGGTCGTGAGAGACAGCGAGAAGTTGCCAGTGGGCTTCTGCTCTGCCATCTATCGACCACAGCTTGGGTACGTTTATCTGTCCCGTGCTGCCGTTGATTCGAGTGCTCGTGGACATGGACTGCAACGAAGGATGATCAAAGCCCGCATAGCGTGGGCGAAGCGTGTAGGAGCACGCGAGATCATCACGTACACCCTACTCCGCAATTACGATTCCTTTGTGAACCTACTCAAGTGTGGGTTCAGATTCTATAAACCAGAAGTGCCATACGTGGGCGATGACGTCCACTACATGCACCTCAAGATCTAACGCACGTCCCTCCTCCGTGCGAAAGAAGTAGCGGGCACGCCGCTAGAGCACACTGCGCGGCTCGAACTAAGTTGCGTGCGCTTCTAACCCCCGGCGTTGTCTCGATGACGCCGCCAGATCCCCTGCCATACCTTCGGGTAGCGTAGTAATTCTGGTCCCTGCGTGGGCAGGGTAACAGTCTTGGCGCCTGGAGTGATCACCAGGTTCCTTGCCAAGGCACCCACACCATTTCATTGCGGACGTCTAGCTAACGCCCGCGTGATCCCTCCGCACACACCTGACGATCATACGTCGAGTAGGAGATGGCCCCGACCGTGAACCTACGGGTTTACCTAAGGGACAACCTCGCCCGAAGATCGTTACGCGTCGGTCGATGTGCAAACAATCCCTCCGTCAACTTAAAACAAAACAGTCGCTCGCTGTCCTCAACATAGGGACACGATCCGACCAACCAAGAGAATGCAATGGCCGACGCCAATGTTTCCCACTTGGGCCAAATCCAGGGCAGCGGTGCCCTCGATGCATTGTGGCTCAAGGTCTTCGCAGGCGAGATTCTGACCGCGTTTGAAATCGCGGTGAAGCTCAAGGGCAAAGTCCGTACACGCTCCATCCGTGGTGCCAAGAGCGCCACCTTCCCGGCGACCTTCCGTATCGCCACCCGCAACCACACCCCCGGCTCGGAAATCACCGGCCAGGTTGTGCAAGCGAACGAAAAGGTCATCAGCCTTGACGACCTCGTAATCAGCGACACGTTCATCGCGCAGATCGAAGAGTTGAAGAACTACTACGATGTGCGTTCGACGTATGCGATGGAGCACGGCCGTTCACAGGCTCTGTTCTATGACCGCGTCATTGCGAACACGCTGGTTGCCAGCGCGCGCACCACGACCGAATTGTTCACCGGCGACGGACACGGCCAGACCGTGACCGATCAGTCCGACGTGAGCGCCTCGGCCGACTTCACCGCCTCGGGTGCAGACCTGATCAGCGGCGTGAACTTGGCGAAGCAGAAGCTTGACGAGAACCAGGTTCCCGTTGAGACGATGCCCGTCTACTCCGTGATGAAGCCGGCTCAGTGGTACTTGATCGCGAACAGCGACAAGAACATCAACCGGTTCTACAACGACGGTCAGGCCTCGCTGGCCCGCCAGTCGCTGAAGACTGTCTCGGACATCGAGATCATCAAGTCCATCGCGCCGCTGTTCGGCTACAACGCGACCACCTGGGTCACGAGCACGAACACCAGCGGTATCGTGGCTGCGAGCGATCCGCCCGTGCCGGGCACCAACGTTGCCGCCGTCGGCAGCTTGCCGTTCGGCCAGGCGATCCAGGCCAACTACCCGGCCAAGTACCAGAGCGACCAGACGAAGACCGTGGGTCTCGTGTGGGTCGAGCCGGCTGCGGGCATGTTGGAACTGCTCGGTCTCACCATGGAGACCGTGTGGGACACGCGCCGTCAAGGCACGTTGATGCTTGCCAAGCAGGCTATCGGTGCTGACGTTCTGCGCGCCAAGTGCGCCGTGGAATTGAAGAAGCACTAGTCGCTTCGCTGTATCCACAGCAACCCAAAGGGGGCTCACAGAGAAATCTGTGGGTCCCCTTTTTTTCATCCTTTCAGGAACCTTACCAATGGCAATCACTTTCTCCGCCGACCCGACGACCGAACTCGAAGCGGTCAACATGATGCTGCTTTCCATCGGCAAGGCTCCCGTCAACACGCTCGCCGTAGGTGGCGTGAACGATGTCTCGTGGGCAACCACGACTCTCTACAACGTGTGCCGCGATGTGCAGCACCGCGCTTACTGGTTCAACCGTGAGGCCGACTTCCCGATCACTGCAGATGTGACCGGGCAGATCCTCAGGCCCGCCAGCGTCCTCGACTTCTCTCCAAGCGACCGTACGCTTCCGCTCAACGAACGTGCAGGCAAGCTGTACGACGTCGAGAAGCACACCTTCGACATGCGTGTGGGCAATCGCCTCGGCAGCGGCACCACGCTGAACTGCAACCTCGTGTGGTGCTTCCAGTACGAAGACCTCCCGCATGCTGCCCGTATGTACGTGGCGATGCGCGCGGCTCGCACCTTCCAAGCGAACGCCATCGGCAGCCAGATCCTTTACCAGTTCACCAAAGAAATGGAACTGGAAGCGCAGGCAGAACTTGAGCGCTCTGAGTTGAAGAACTCGGGCACCAACATGTTCGCCACGCCGACGCGCAACAACCGCATCTACAACAGACAACCCGGAGCCGGGCGTAACAACGCTTGGTTCTAAGGAGATCCCACCGTGCTCGTCAACCGCGCAATCCCCGCGCTGTACAACGGCATCAGCCAGCAGCCCGCGACGCTGCGCTTGCCCTCGCAGGCTGAGTCGCAGATCAACGGCTGGAGTACGGTGGTCAACGGCCTCAGGCACCGTCCTCCCCTTCAGCACGTCGCGAAGATCACCAGTGACGACCTCTCGTCCTCGTATACGTCGATCATCAATCGCGACTCTCAGCACCGCTACCTCATAGTGATGGCTGGTGGCACGCTGAAGGTGTATGACCTTAGCGGTAACGAGAAGACCGTCAACTTTCCGAACGGCACCGACTACCTCACCTCATCGAATCCGCAGGAAGACTTCAGTGTCACTACGGTGGCTGATGCTTCGTTCATTCTGAACAAGCGTATCCAGGTAACGATGAAGGCCGTCGCTGCCGATCAGGTTGCGCAGCCCACGAACTACGTGTGGCTCGGCCGGAACATCCCGGGCAATCTGATCTCTGCGAATCCATTCTCCGCTGCCATCCTGCAGCAGTACGCAGCGAACACTGTGAACGGCGCCCTCAAGGGTACTGTGCAGTCGTTCGACTATCTGCCTGGTGGCCCGAGTGCTCCCCACGGTACGCCCTCGCCAAGCAACGGTGACCTTTGGGAAATCCAAGGGGACGCCAACAGCGGCTTCACTGCCTACTACGTCGTCTACCAAGGCGGCGTGTGGAACGAGACCGTCGCTCCTGGCCTGAAGAACGCCATCGATGAGACGACGATGCCATGGGCGTTGATCCACAACGCTGACGACACGTTCGACTTCAAACCGTACTCCTGGGCACCGAGGCGCGTAGGCGATGAGACAACCAATGCGAATCCATCTTTCGTGGGCCGAACAATTAACGACATCTTCTTCTACCAGAACCGACTCGGCTTCCTCTCAGCCGAGAACGCAATTCTCTCGGCAGCTGGAGACTTCGGCAACTTCTACCGACTCACCGTTCTACAGACTCTGTCCGACCAGGTCGTGGATATCGGGGTGTCGGAAACGAATGTCACGGATCTGAACTTCGCTGTTCCATTTGCACAGGGCTTGATGCTCTTCGGCGATCAGACACAGTTCCGCATGGTCACGCCACTCGACGGCAACTTCAGTTCCACCACGGTGTCGATGCAGGTAGCTACACGCTACATCGCATCACCCAAGGTGCGCCCGCTGATGCTCGGCTCGGATGTGTACTTCCCGTCTGAGGACGACAGCTACGCTCACTTGCGTGAGTACTTCGTGAAGCTCAGCTACACCGGGCAGATCCAGACGGACGCTGAGGATACGACGGCTCACGTCCCGAGCTTCATCCCGAAGGGTGTGTACATGCTCGCCGGCTCGAACAACCACGACGCGTTGTTCATGGCGACCAATGCGCAGCCCTCACGGCTGTACGTCTACAAGTTCTACTGGCAGACCGAGCAACAGAAGGCTCAGTCCGCGTGGAGCTACTGGGAGCTTGGCGCCGGCAATCAAGTGCTCGCGGCGGCCGGCCTCGATGACTACTTGTACGCCGTGGTCAAACACAGCGACGGTACGTACATCCAGAAGTGCTCGCTGGCTGTGGGAGCCAACGTTGGCCTCACGGACAACAACGGCAACCTGTACGACTTGAACCTTGATCAGCGTACGGTGCTCAACGGAGTCTACACAGGCTCACCGAGCAACTACACGACGTTCACGCTGCCCTATGGGCTGGACGGAAGTGACCGAAACAACTTCCGAGTCGTCCTCGGTAACGGCTTCAGCACGCCGGGTGCGATGCTCGATCCATCGACGTACACGTTCATCAGTTCGACTGAGGTTCGTGTGCCTGGTGATTACCACGCGCACAGCTGCTTCGTGGGTGTCACGTACACCTTCTCGTATAAGTTCTCTGAGCAATTCATGCTCAACCAGAACAGTGTGGCTGTCCTGAGTGGACGGCTGACGCTGCGCAACTGGCGTTTGTACTTTGTGGACACGGCGTTCTTCGAGGTGCTTGTCGACTCGTATGGCAATGGCAACCCGGTCTCGATGTCTTTGACACCTGACCAGGTGTCGCAGTACACCGGCATGACTGTGGGCAGCCAGAACCTCATCACGGGCTCGCCGAACTTCCGCACAGGGTACGCCGAGTTTGGCGTGTACGGCGCCAGCACGGAAGCCACCGTCACACTGCAGAACGATACGCCGTATCCCGTCAGCTTCTTCGAGGCTGAGTGGGAAGGTGATTACAACAATCGCGGTCGAACCATCTAAGGAGTCTCCATGATAGTGCCTGCGCGCGAGTGTCATGTTTGTCAGATGCTCGTCGCGGGCATTCGTCAGGAAGACCTGAATGAAATGAAGGCGGCCTCCGGGTTACCCCCGGAGGTTAGCCTGCCGCGTTGTCTCTCTATGTCCACCAAGGCCTGGGCCTGCGTTGATAAACGTGGGCTTGCCTACGCCGTCTGTGGCGTGGCCCCTTGGTCCTCTGAGCCATCCCTTGGCTCGCCGTGGCTTATTGCCACCGACTCTTTCGTCAAGCATCGGGTAGAAGTCGTGCGCAACACCAAGCGCTTCGTCCATGAGATGGGTGAAGGCTTCGAGTTCCTCATCAACTACACCGACCTTCGACACACAAACAACCTCAGCTGGCTCGAATGGGCCGGCTTCCGATTCGACGGATTCATTCCCCACTACGGGGCCGAACGTCGCCCCTTCCTCCGATTTTCAAAGGCAACCTAAACCATGTGTGAACCAGTCAGCATCGGCGCATTCACGATGACGGCCATGGAAACAGCCATGGTAGGCACAGCCGCTGCCTCGGCCGCCCTTAGCATGTACGCGTCAAACAAATCAGCTACTGCACAGGGCGAGGCCATCAACCAAGAGGCCGAGATCCGTGGCAAAGAAATGCAGGCCCAAGCTGGCCAGCAAGAAGAAGAAGGCCTCATGCGCTCACGCGCCGAGCGTGCTCAGAGCATCGCTGCGGCCAGCGGCTCCGGGGTAAACCTCGGTTCGAACTCATTCATGGCGTCACTGCAGACGACCACGATGAACCAGGCCAACGAGTCCGGTCTCATCCTTGAGAACGAAAAGAACCAACAGCAAGCGAACACTGCAGAGACGCAGAGCTTGCTCAACGAAAAAGCAACCTCATCGACGTTCCTCGGTGCGACGCTCAATGTCGCCCTCGCGGGTGGCAGCGCGTACATGAAGGGCCGTCAGATGACGAAGCTCGGCGCCGACAAGCCGACGCCCAACGTTTAAGGAGACTCCATGCCTCGTCCAACAGAAGAGTCCCTAAGCGGGACTCACAACACCCAAGGCTTTACGCCTGGTGGTCCGTCGACGTTCAAGACCGGTGTGTATGCACCACTCGACGTCGCCGCCGCGCCCTCGCAGGCGCAGCTGCTCGCCCGCGCCCTCGGGAAAGCCAATGACTCCGCACAGGACACCATGGGTGAGATGGCACGGCAGCAGGGCTCCGCTAATGAAGCGAGCGGCGAAGCTGATGAAGCCAACGGCACCGTCGACCCGGCCAAGATGAAGACAGTCATCGGTTATGCCGATGGCGTCCAACGCACTCAGGCTGAGCGGTACACCACGACGGCCCGCATGAACGCCATCCAGTATCTGGCGCAGAACCAGGGCAAGCCGATGGAAGATACGACCAACGCCGACGGCACCGTGACCAAGGGCTTCAAGTCCGGTCTCGATGACGTGCTCCGTGCATCGTACCCGCCTGGTTACGAGAAGGTCCCTGAGCAAGCAAAGATCATGGGACCGGCGATCACCCACACGTTCGGTGAGATCCTAGGCCAGAAGACGCAGATGGACATCAAGCGCAATCAGCAAAGTGCTGTTGACTCAGCGACCTCGCTACTGATGCTTGATGCGCAGACCGGCTCGAAAGAGTTCAACGCCGACGTGCAGTATAAGAAGCTGCTCGATGTGAACGGCCAAGACCCCGCCAAGGCGCGCGCAGATTACGTGCATGCCATCGGTGAAGCCGGCGCCAGCACTGGTCGACCGGATCTAATCAAGCAGTACCTCCCCCAAGGCGTCGACTTTGGTGGAGGCGCCACACTCACTCCAGAGAACCGAGCCTACGTCGACAGCGCCATTCAGCGTGCCACTGAGCAACAGCAGCACATGCTCAAGACCGGCGCCGAGACGGCAATCAACAATGCGACCCAGGATGTCCTCGGTGGGAAGGACAGCCTTCCACTAGCGAAGGACATCCTCAACAAGTACGCAGCTGTTCCCGGTATGGGCGAGCAGGTTCGCGCACTGATCGACTGGCAGTACCGTCGTGGCAAGCAAGGTGAGGCCGACACTGTTGAGTCCAACAAGGTTGGTTGGAAGATGAGTGAAGGTATCAGTGACGGCACGTACTCGACTGGTGGTCAGCTGATGAGCTATCTCCGCGACAACGACCTCGCCGGCACCAAGATTGGCAACCAACTCCTCAAGCAGGGCATGCAGGAATTGTCGACCGCGACGCGCATTGATCGCACCGACATGAACTACCAGGCGTACCGCGAGAACGTCTCGGGCGTCTACGCACCCGTGCAAGGTCCACTGGGGAAGATTATGAACCCCGCCGCGAAGGCCCAACAGATGGGCGCACTGGTCGACTACAACGTCGAGTACGACGGGCTGATCAAGCAGGGCAAAGGCACGGCTGAAGCTGCGCGCAAAGCGTGGGACACCACGAGAGAGCGTTGGGGAGATCCGCTGGAGAACCCGGTCAACGGTCAGATCACCCATAGCCACACGATGCCGAAGACATTCAGTGAGCAAGCCTCAATCGTCCAAGGCTTGGGCACGAACGTCAGTCGTCCGCAATTCCTCGCCTCTGGCGTCCGACCGAAGGACGTCGACTCGATGCTCGAATCCGGCCTCCTCAGCCGCGAGCAGGCGAAGCGGGCTTACGACATGTACGACCCACACACAAACTAACGGAGCCACCGGCTCCCCTTGAAGGAGCCTATGGCCGACATCAGTGATGATGATTTCGAACAGTCACGTCAACGCGCACACCAATACGAAGCTCAGCAGATCGCAGATGCTCAAGCGAGCAAGGGTGCGCTGAAGGTTGCCGACGAACAGGACGGCTACCAAGCGACCATCGACAAGCAGCGTCAACAAGCTGCACCGAAGGACGAGCACGGCCTCCTCTACAACATGGCGGCCGGCGCTATAGACATCGTCAAGCATCCCATCGATGACCTCGAAGAGGTCTGGAACGGCGCCGTGAAGGGCGCCTCCAGCACGCTGTACACAGCTGAGTGGGCAGCCGGCCAGGTAGCGAAGCTCGGCGCAAACAGTCAAGACGTCGACGGCTTCCTCAAGGAAGAGAAAGCTGACTGGAACAAGACCGCTGAGAAGATGTCCTTCGCCGATGACAAGGACAACTCAAGCGCTGGCTTCGTAAAAGGCACTGCGGAGTTCCTGTTCGGTCGACGCATGTTCACTGGCTTCGGCGCAGGCAACCGCGTAGCCAACCTCGGCTCGATGACTGCCGCGTTCAACCCTGACGACAAGCACGCCACGGATCTCTTCGCACAGATTCCTGGTCTGCCTGAGAAGTACAAGGCTGCGCTTGAGACCCACGAGGATGATCCCGAGTGGGAGAACCGGCTGAAGCAATTCGGCGATGCCATCCTCTTCGAGGTAGGCACAGAGCTTGGCTCGAAGATCGTGGGCGGTCTGAGCGATTGGGTCAGAGGCGCACGCGCTGCGCGACTCGTCGCGAAGGACGCCGCAGAGGAAGCTGTAACTCCCTCAACCAAGATCGACGCGCCTGCCGCGCCAGCTGAGCCGACTCCTGTAGGTACGCCTCAGGAACGCTTCATGGACGAGTACAGCAAGCTCGACGCTGCCAACGACGTCCACGAGAGCCAGAAGAACATCGGCGGCGCCTTGGTCGACATGAGCACCGGCCCTGACCCTGAGGCTGGTCACGTTCACCTGGACATCCTCCGCAATGACACTGGCGAGAAAGGTGTTGGTAAGGCTGCGCTGAAGACCCTCACCGACCTGGCCGACAAGCATGGCACCACGCTGAAGCTCGATGCGGTCCCGATGGACATGAAGGACGCCGAAGGCAACATCCTCAGGAACGCCGACGGCACACCTCAGAAGATGCCGCTCGAAAAGCTGAAGGAGATCTACCGGAAGCACGGCTTCGAGGATGTCGAAGGCGGGACCACACCCGGCCAGGCAATGGAACGCGCGCCCGTGAAGGCCGCCGAGCCCGCCGGCTGGAAGCCCACGGACGTCACAGCGACCGACACGGCGAACCCGAAGCAGTCCGTAGAGAACCTCGTGGAGCAGCCGAAGCCCGGCGAAGCTCCCGCTGCAGTGTTCAACCCGAACACCATCGCGGCGAAGATGCTGATCCCGGTGAAGAGCGCCCAGGAAGTAATGGAGGCCATCAACAGCGGCGACTACGACAAGCTCCCTGCCATGCTCGATGACACGCATCGGACTATTCCGATGGACGATCTGAGCACCGAGGGAAACCTTAAGGGCGTCATGAACGCCGTCGAGGCGAAGATTGGCGACGTCATCAAGGCCGCACACGGGACAACCGTTGTCGGCGCTAAGGCGATCACGCAGCTGGCCCGAGACATCGGCGGCGACCGTGCGGCGCTCTCTAGGCTGTACGAAGGCGTTACCTCAGAAGGTGGCTTGGCTGCCCGTGTGATCGCCGGCTACAACATGCTGATGGCCTCTGCGAAGCAGATGAAGGCTCTCGCGAACGTTGCGAAAGGTGTAAACGCTCAGACGCCCGAAGGCGCACAAGCGATCCTCGCGTTCCAGAAGCAGCTGGCGATCCACTCGGCAATCGTTGGAGAGATCCGACAGGCGTCGACAGAGATCGCCCGCGCGCTCTACGCGCATCGCTTCTTGAAGGCGAGCACCGACGTGGCACTTCACGACATCAACGACTACGCTTCCACGAAGCTCGGTCCTGAAGCAATTCAGAAGTTCGCAGCGCAGGTAGCCAACGCGAAGAACCTACGGCAGCTTACCAACATCGCGGACGCCACTCGGCAACGCGGTTGGAAGAACGTGCTGCAGGAGATCGCACAGAACGGCATGCTCAGCGGTCCGACGACTCAGCTGACCAACATCGTTGGCAACATGAGCAACGTTGCACTGAAGTGCATGGAGCGTTATCTCGGTGGCGTCATCGGCGAAGTACGGGGAGTCATGTTCCCGAACGCCGACCACGCGACGCTACGCGAAGCCTGGGCTCACACTCAGGGCGCCTATGAGGGATTCAAGCAAGCCTCAAACCTCGCATGGCAAGCACTGAAGGATGAGAACTTCACTTCGAAGTTCAGTCAGCCCGGCACGCGCGCCATCGCGATCACGAACGAAGGCGGCGGGCAGTTCCTCGACTTCTCGTACAAGGAAGCCATCAACGCGACTGGGCGTGTCATTCGATACCCCGGCCGCCTCATGGGACTGTTCGATCACTACTCGCAGGGCATCGGTTACTACGGTGACCTCAATGCCCGCTCGTACGTACAGGCTGCCTCTGAAGCCGACGAGCAGGGACTCAAAGGTCCACTGCGAGATGCGTTCATGGATCAGCGCAAGACTGAGTTGTTCAAGAACCCCACGAAGGAATTGGACAACAAAGCGATGGCTGCAGGACGCTACACGGCGTTCCTCGAACCTCCGCAGACGCAGACCGGCTCGGCAATCTTCAAGGCCATCAACTCGTTTGACCCGGTCACCAAGTTGGTTGTCGCTCCGTTCATCCATCGTCCAGGCAACATGCTTCGGCAAGGCTTCGGTGACTACACGGTCGCCGGCCTGGCGCAGAAGAACATCCGCGCGCAGCTGGCCGGGGGTGGCAGCGATGCCGACCTCGCGATGGCTCGCATGGTCATTGGTTCGTCAGCACTCGTAGGTTCCACCGTGCTCGCGGCGAACGGTCTTATCACAGGCGCGCGGCTTGGCCCGAAGAACACCGAAACGCTTGACGGCGTTACGAACTACTCGGCCAAGATTGGCGGCAGCTGGTACAAGTTCGACCGACTCGATCCTATCGGTACGTGGCTCGCAGCGGGTGCAGACCTGCACGAGGCGTACGCTCACCACTACGATCCGAACGATCCCGATGCGATGAATGCCCTTCAAACGGCGTCCACTGCAGCGGCTCTCGCGGTGTCGCACGCGGCGTTGGATAAGACGTTCATGAAGAGCGTCGACATGCTGACGCAAGCGTTCGGTGAGAAGGACCCGTCCAAGGCACAGGCCTTGTTTGCGCGGGCGATCTCAGAGAACGTTGGCAAGCTGTTGCCATTCAGCGGTCTCGCTCGCGCGGCAGCCCACGGCTCCGACGATGAGCAGCGCACGGGTGGCAAGGGCTCGATCTTCGATGGTGTCATCGCATCGATCCCGTACCTGTCGCAGGAGCTTCCGCCACGTCGCGATCTACTCGGTCGCCCGATGCCGGCTCAGTCCGCCTGGAATCCGTTCGGTGCCGTCACTGGCAACATGGACGAGATGGACCAGGAGTTGAGCAAGGTAGCGGTCAACGTCGTGGCGCCTCCACGCAACATCGACGGCTACACACTGAACGCGCATGAGTACGATGAGGTGCTGACCAACGGCACACAGGCAAAGATATTCCCAGGAGGTTCAACCCTCGAAGAGTATCTGCGTGCGCTGACGTCTTCTCCCCAGTGGAAGTACAACGCCTCGATGCAGGATGGAATGACTGCCAACGGGCAGTGGGTCCAGGCTGCGATCAACGGCGCGTACCAGTCTGGCGTCGACAAGTACAAGCTCGATCATCCCGATCTTGGAAAGAAGAAGCAGGACGAGATGTTCAAGAAGTTCATGGCTGAGACCACGCCCAAGCAGGCAACGCCCCAACAGGCAGTCACTCAGTAAACCACCAGGGGAAGGACCACCAACTTCCCCTGTTTCTTTTTACCCCAACACGGAGACCTCATGGCCGATTCATTTTGGCAGGGTACGACTGACGGCACCACGCGTGTCTTCACTGTGCCGTTTCCGTACATCCAACAGGCCGACGTAGCCGTTCAACTCAACGGTGTCACGTTCTTCCCGCTCGCTGATTATCAGTGGACCGGACCGGCTTCGATCTCATTCAACGATGTCCCCCCCGGCGGGAACACCATCTCGATTACCAGATCAACGAGCCCCGACGGTCCGTTGGTCTCTTTCAATAACGGCGCGCAACTCACTGCGGCCGACCTGAACACCGCAGTCCTCCAGGCGCTCTACCGCACGCAGGAACTGCAGGATCAACTCAACAGATACATCAATGCCGGCGTCGCGAAGTACAGCGTGACCGGCATCAATCCCTTCACGGCTCCTCAGGATCTCCTGAACGCGGCAGCTGCGGCGGCACTGGGTACGGAACTGGCAGAGTCCCTGCTGAACGCTTCGAGCGACATCACGCTCAACGCCAACAACATTCTGGCGCAGACGGCGCGCGTGGACACACTGCAGAGCACGCTCGACTCGCTGACCTCAGGTGTTCCTGGCGGCATCGGCACGTTCCTCTTGAGTGAGCAGAACGCGCGCATCGACGGCGACGCAGCACTGCAGTCCACGTTCGACCTTATGGGCGCCATCAGCGGTGGCGGCACGACGTTCGTTCTCAACACAAGCAATGTGTACGTGGATGGCACGACCTCGCTGGCTACCAGGCTGAGTGGGCTCTCATCTTCAATCGGCTCCAACAGCGCTGCGATTGCCTCTGAGGCAAGCACGCGGGCCTCTGCGGATAGCGCCAACGCTTCCTCAATCACGTCTCTTACGACTGTGGTCAGTGGCCATACCGCGAGCATCAGTTCGCAGCTGGCCAGCATCGGCGGTCTCCAGGCACAGTACACTCTGCGCATCGACGTCGACGGCAACGTCGCAGGCTACGGCATTGCAGCCGGCGGCGGCTCACCGAGTACCTTCACGGTGCTCGCGAATAAATTCGCAGTGATCGACCCAGGTAACCCTGGTGGCACACCTACCGTGCCCTTCGCGATCTCCGGTGGTGTGGTGACGATGCAGAACGTCGTCATCGGCGATGCGATCATCAGCAACCTCAACGTCTCGAAGCTGAGCACGGGCACGTTCAACGCCAACATGAACATCGGCACCGGCCTGCTCATCGGCGACAACGGCTCGCATATGCGCGTGTTCGGTGTCGACTTCGGTTCGTCCAGCCAGTTCATCGATTGGTATGGTCCGCACCTCGCGAGCGTGAGCAGCTGCACCGAAGCCAACGCAACCATGTACCTCAAGAATGACGGTACTGCGTACTTCGGCGGGGCGATCCACAACAGCATCTTGCACACCTACACCAACACCAGCGGCACCGAAACGGTTCCTGCTGGCTACACCAACTGCATCATCGAAGTGAGCGGCGGCTCTGGCCCTGGTGGTCACGGCGCCAGCACGTTCTTTGTCGGTGGTGGTGGTAGCTCCGGTGGGTACGTCAAGACGCTGATCGCGGTTACTCCGGGTCAGACCTTCAGCTACACCGCAGGCGCCATTGGCAACCAATCGCAGGTGGTCTCGCTCGGCCTCATCACGACGATGACAGCCGGCGGCGGCACCATCGGCAGTGACGCTACCTCCAGCGCAAACGGCGCGGGCGCCACATCTGCCGGCAACGCTCTAGGCGGCAACCTCGCGAACGTTCCAGGCCTTCCCGGTGTGACCGGTGGCGCGGGCGGGCGCGGCCAATGCGGCATGTACCACATCGCTCCCGATGGCGGCGCAGGCGGCATTGGTTCAGGCAACACGCTCAGGGGACTCGGCTCTCCTGGTCAAGTCACTTTCTATTACTACTAAGTCCGAGGAGGACATTCCATGATGCAGCAACAGCAATCCGCTTCTCAGCAGGTCAACGCCGTGCTGAGCCAACTCAATTCCGCACTGCTGAAGAAGCACGTTCTCGATGCCGAGGTGAAAGCCTTGGACGAACAGATCGTCGCACTACGTAACGCCGTGGCTGGAATTGAGCTTGGAAAGAAACTGCAGGACGAAGTCGCGAAGGAAGCGGCGCCTGCACCCACACCACCCGCAACCTAATAAGGTGAACCATGCCCGTCGTCTCCAACATCACGAATGCGCAGCTGGCGCAAAAGATCAGCGACTTGGTCAATTCGTGGCGTACCTACATGGGCCAGCAGCAAGCGTGGCTGGCGGGGACGGTGGGTGGTGGTCCTTCAAGTGATGGCAAATACCCGCTCACCGACTCGCTCGGCAACACGTACAACATTGAAAGCCCGGCGCAGCTTGCCGCAGACGTCACGACGATTGTCGGCAGCGCGACGGCCCAAGCCACAGCGGCGGCAGCCAGCGCGACAGCGGCTGCGGCCAGCGCAACCACGGCCACCACGCAGGCCACCAACGCAGCCACGTCGGCAGCCACGGCCACCACGAAGGCCACCGCAGCGTCCACGGCTGCGAGCCTAGCAGGTAGCTACGCAGCAGCTGCGGGCGCCGCATCGACGGCAGCAGCGGCTTCGGCTACTGCGGCAGCGACTTCGGAAGCGAACGCTGCTACGAGTGCGACAGCGGCGGCGGCATCGGCTACCGCTGCGTCCACATCCGCGACTGGTGCGGCGGCAAGTGCTGCTGCGGCTGCAGCTTCGGCTATCCTCGCGGCGACGTTCACACCGTCACTGTATGCGCTCCTCGCGGGCGCGCACTTCACTGGTGCCGTGGGCATCGGTGCTACTCCCGATTCGCAACTCTTCGTCCTCGGCGCGAATGGTTGCTCGCTCCGCGTTGACTACAGCGGCGTCGCGGGCGACAACTACTACGACGCCTCACGTCACAACTTCCGTACCACTGCAGGCACACCACTGCTGACCATCACGCCGTCTTATTCGACGTACGCGTGGAACAGCGGCGGCTTCAGTGCAGGCGTGGGTGGCATCACTGGCCTAGTGCTAAACAATCTCTCAAGCACGATGCAGACCGGCATCGAGTGGCAGAAGAGTGGTGCGATCATCGCACGCCTCCGCGCTGACTACGTAGGGAACCTCAACTACGTTACGGAGCTAAGTGGCAACCACAACTTCTTCGTGAACGGCGACAGCGGTGCCGGAACCATACGGATGGCGATCTCTGGTGGTACTGGACCATTGGTTCAAGTATTGGGTGGCGGCAGCGGCACCACGTCGGTCTACGCAGGCGCTGGCAGAGCGGTCCTTCAACTTAACGGGTCTAGCGATTCGCTGCTCGACTTAGCGATCAACGGAAGCAGCGTCGGGTATCTCTACGGCGCCTCCAGCGAGATGCGTTTGAATGGTGCTGGAACCATCACCTTCTACCCATCGGGAGTGGAGACTGGCTACTGGACGCACGCGGGAGCCGGCTCCGGCGGGGCCCCCCCGGGACTTGTCAACTTAGGTTCGTACCAACGATCTGCTGCGGGCGCAGGCTTCCTCGACGGCAACTATGCAGCCGTGGAAACCGGCGGCACTTCCGGCGCGATCTACAGCATCGGTGGCGGCGTATATGTCCCAGGTACCACCACGCTTGGAAACATGTATGGCATCGGCTACACGCTTGGCAACGTATCAGGCATAGCTTCCATGGGGCAAGCTGCCCACTGGGGCATGTATGTAGCCTCTGGCGGAACGGGAAACATCTTCTTCGATTCCGACAGTGGCATCGGATATGCCGTAACTGCTTGGGCGGCGGGCGGTAAGAACTGCACTCGAAGTAACGACGCCACAGTCGGTGGCGCTGGCGGACTCATCAAGTCCCAGTCAGGCGGCTCACCTTCAGGGGGCAACGACGGCGACATCATCTTCATCTACTAATCTCTCGGAGGCCACGTGTCATCAGCAAACATTCGTGTCGCTGGCACGTGGCATTCGGGCGCACCGTGGATCAGGGTGAGTGGTACATGGCGGCAAGCACAGTCGGTCTGGCAGCGCGTCAGCGGTACCTGGCAGCAAGTCTTCGTCAACTTCACAGGCGCGACGCATACCTTCAGCACCAACGGCTCGTTCACTGAAACGATCCCCACAGGTGCGCTCTCGGTAACCATCGAGGGATGGGGCGCGTCCGCCGCAGGCGGCGCCGGCAACGGCACCACAACGCTCCACGGGGGCGGTGGTGGCGGCGCTGGCGGTTACTTCAAGATCGTCATCACGCTCACCTCGGCTGACTGGGGCAAGACCCTGGCGGTTGTCGTGGGCCTCGCGGGTGCAATCGGCACCTCCGCAGCCGGCAACACGACGGTCTCCTCGGGCACCCGAACCATCTCAACGCTGACCGGCAACGGCGGCACTCAAGGTGGCGCTGCGAATACCACGACGGTCGGCAGCGGTGGCGGCGGTGGCACTGCCTCGGGCGGATCAACCAATACGACAGGCGCTACGGGCGCAGTAGGCACCACAACAGCTGGTGGTGCTGGCGCTGCGGGCACTGTCGGCACCAACGGGACCGGCGCAGCTGCCGGCCATGGTGGTCTCAATACAGCGGGCACCGGGCGCACAGCTGGCGCCGACGGCCTCGTAATTCTCAAATACACCTAAGGATTCACCATGATCAAGTACATCGTTCTCGCTCTTGTGTTCGCCGGTCTTGGCGAATTTCTGTACCGCAAGTTCTTCCCGAAAGTGAAGGCTGAAGCGGCTGTTGTCTCTGCTGTCGTCTCGAAGGATGTCGCTGCTGTTAAAGCAGACGTCGTCGCTGTCGAGGCTGAGTTGAAGCCTTAATGGGCCCGACTGCCACCAAGATTGCGCTTGCCGTAATGAGCATGGCGCTGACTGGCTCAACCACGTTCGTGTTCCAAACCACGCAACGCGTATCGACACTCGAAGCGCATCGCGCGGACGACGTCGAGCGGCTTACGCGCATCGAGAACAAGGTAGATCGACTGCTGGAAAAATCAAATGGCCAAAGCCACTGAAGATACCTTCAACGACTTACATAGCCTCGTCGCTGATGCTCTCATCGAACAGATCAATGCCTGGAAGAACGGGCGCCTGGTCGACATGGGCAAGGAAGGTGAGTGGGTCAAGGTGTTCCCACCTGCCCTCCTCGCGCAGGCTATCAAGTTCCTGAAGGACAACGGCATTGACCAGCCGGCCCGCACGGGCACCAAGGTCGACACACTCAAGGACGCCATGCCCGACTTCGAATCGGACAACGTCCTCCCCTTCACCAAAGCCCTATAAAACAAGGTTAAAACCATGTCTACAACTTCGTTCACCACAGCGGCAACTGCTTCCAACGTGAAGCATGCAGCCGTCGCCGACACCACGCTCAATCCCGTCATCGATGAGATTGAAGCAAAGCTTGTCGCGGCCCGTACAGCTGGCAACGGCGACCAAGTCGAGAAGGCTCTGCGAGAACTGCAGGCCCTCTCCGACACACTGACCCGTCTACATCTCTAAGCCTTGCGAAGTAATTCGCTGATCACCCGCTGACGGTAGTGATCATACAGCGCGCGTTCTAGCCCCGGAGGGAACGCGCTGCTGATCTTTTCCTTTCCCCCGCCGTTTCGCTTGGCCTTCATCGTCCTGATGAATTTCTTCCGCTGAGCGTCAGTCCATTTCTGTCCCATGAGGAGTCTCCTTGATTTACGAATTCGAGTGCTCGAAGGGGCACATCACCGAAGCTGTCGTGCCGATGGGCACGGAAGCCTGGCCGTGTGAGGCCTGCATCGCTGAAGCGAAAGCTCGGCATGCGAAGAACCCCCGCATCATCGGCGCGTTCAATCCTATCGCCAAGCGCATCTTGTCCGCAACCCGAACCACGTTCGTCTTCGCTGACACACGCAAGCGCATCAAACACATTCAGAAAGTCGCACAGCGCGACTAGGAAACAACAATGGCAAGACCAACAGTTCAGATCGCGGAGATCGCCAACGGCTACGTCGTTACGGTTTACCCGCAGCCCAACAGCAATGGCCTGCCCGGCGGCATGTCCGTCGAACAGTTCTGCGCCGACAAGGACGCGGTAGCTGCGTTCCTCATCTCTCAGCTGGTGCCTGGCGCCACCTACACGCCGCCGATTCCGACCACCTAAAGCAATCCTGAGGAGGACTCATGGTTTACCCCGAGTGGGTTACTACGGAGTCGGAGCAGCGCATCCACGATGACTTCGTCATGTTCGTGTGGCTGCTGTGGAAGCACCTGAAGCTTCCGAACCCGACCAAACGCCAGCGCAGCATCGCACGCTACCTTCAGCACGGCCCACGCCGTCGCATGGTGCAAGCGTGGCGAGGCGCGGCGAAGACCTGGCTTACCTGTGCATTCATCCTGTGGCGCCTCTACCGCAACCCACAGGAGCGCGTGAAGATCGTCTCGGCCAACGAGGTCAAGGCTACGGAGAACGCTGTGTTCATCCGCAGGTTGATCGAGGAGGTCCCGCAGCTGCAGTTCCTGCGCCCCCGAGGTAGACCCGGGGAGCGCGACTCAGTACTCGCTTTCGATGTCGGACCTGCCGACGCTGCGCCAACTCCCTCGGTGTCTGCCGTAGGCATCACGGGGCAGCTCACCGGTGGTCGAGCTTCGATCCTCGTCGCCGACGACATTGAGGTGCCGAAGAATAGCTTCACGGAGGGAATGCGCGAGCGGCTTGCAGAACTCGTCAAGGAATTTGATGCGTTGATCGTACCGGGTGGAGAGATCATCTACCTCGGCACGCCACAGACTGAGCAGTCGATTTACAACGCCGTCCGCAAGCGTGGCTACGAGTGCCGGATCTGGCCCGCGCGGTTTCCCTCGCAGGCAAAGATCGCGAAGTACGATGGGGCTCTTGCAGAAGATATCCTTGCCGACATTCAGTTGGGCGCCCGAGAGCATACGTCCACGGACCCTGAGCGTTTCTCCGATCTGGACCTCGCGGAGCGGGAAGGCAGTTACGGTCGGTCTGGCTTCGCTCTCCAGTTCATGCTCGACACGTCGCTCTCGGATATGGAGCGTTACCCGCTGAAACAGAGTGACCTCATTTACTTTGACTGTGCGGCCGACGACGCGCCGATACGGTTGGCGTGGACGTCCGATGCTCGACAAGCGGTAACCGGCCTCGCCAACATAGGCTTCGCTGGAGACCGACTGTATCGTCCCATGCACGTCGCTGAGGCACGAGAGAAGTACACGGGCGCCGTCATGGTGATCGATCCGGCCGGCCGAGGTAAGGACCAGACTGCAGTCGGTGTCGTCAAGGCCCTCATGGGCCAGCTTTACCTGACGGCCCTCAAAGGCCTCAAAGGCGGATACGAAGCCGACGCTCTGCAGGCCATCGCGGATCTCGCGAAAGCTCAGCAGGTCAAGCACATCCTCATCGAGTCCAACTTCGGTGACGGCATGTTCCAGAAGCTCCTTGAGCCATACATGGCGAAGACTCACCCCTGCACCATCGAGGAGTACCGGAGCGCCGGGCAAAAGGAATTGCGAATCATCGATGACCTCGAACCTGTAATGAACCAGCATCGGCTGGCGATTGACTCGACGGTTGTCCGTGACGAGTTGAAGGTAGCTGAAGAAGACCCAAAATATTCTCTCCTGTATCAGATGACGCATCTGACGCGAGACCGTGGCTCACTGAGGCACGACGACAAGATTGAAGTCGTTGCCCGGGCGTGCCGGTACTATCGCGAACAGATGGCTGTTGATCATGCGAGGGCTGAGTCGGCCATGCGCTCGAAGCAGCGGGACGAAGACTTCCGCAAGTTCGAGATGGCTGCCCTGGGCATCAAGGGCAAGCCGCCCGGCTCACAGTTCGTCAGCCGGACGCCTCAGGTACTCCGCAGGCGGCCCCGGTAGACGGGGGGTACTTCTGACTACCCCTCGTAACAGCCGGGTGGCACACCCTAGGTATACCTGTAGCTTAGCCTGTAGTAATCCTCAGGCTAACTTCATGTACAGCCTAGGGAGCAGTGCGGTGTCCCCTTCAGTGTCCCCTTGGCTGTCTAGGGTGTCCCGTGGTGGAGTGTGGTCCTGGGCATGCTCTCTCTCCAACCTACGCATCACTCCTGTCCCTGTGAACTCTCTGTAGTAAGCATCATGCAGCGGGGACTCCACCCGCTGTGTGGGCTGCTTACGGTGCTTCTGCCTACCAGACTCCACAGACTGCCTCTGCAACAGTTCGAGCCTCATGGTCTCGTTGTAGCGTTGGTACTGCAGGTAGAAGTGGCAGCAGGTCATCCCGTCGGCTCCCATAAGCGTAGGGCTCTCGCATTCCCCGTGGCATCCCTTAGGCGCCCTCTCGGCGAATAACGTTGCTGGAAGCTCCAGCAGCTTTCGTAGATAGGACAATCGCCGTAGCTCTCTTAGCTCGACTTCCAACTTGATGTCCCTCGGATCGTCATTGATCAGATCAACCATCTCTACCGTTCCCTCCGTTAAGGCTGTGTCTCGAACGGGCCGGCACTGTAGAGATGGATGATCCTGTTTGCAAGACTGTCCTACAGTGGTAATTATTATTTGTGTTCACTATGTGGTTTGCGTCGCAGAGTCGCGGCGTCCGCCTGCGGGTGTTTACCCAACACGTTCTCCACTACCTTGAAGGCGCAGTCGGTGAACGCACCATTGATCAGCCGCGCGACCACATCACCCGCCTTGGTAAACCTCACACGGCGCTTTCGGGTATCTGTCGGATCACCCACCAGTTCGATCCAGCCGCGCCCGCGCAGGTCCTTCAGCACGCGTGAGGTGGTCTTGAGGGTTGCCCCTGAGATCTCCGCAATGTCGCTCACAGTGGGCGTCTCGCGGCACGTACCGATGGCGTAGATGATCAGGGGGATGTTCGGTGGGCTGTCCTCTTGGAGGATCTGATAGAGCCCCTGTAGGTATTCGAGAAGAGCACTGAAGGTTACTGAAGGGTCCCGAAGCTGTTGTTTGGTCATCATTTATCCTTGTTGTCGCGAAGCAGCGATCATCGCCGTTTTGTGACAAATTTGCGAGGGCATAGGCGCGAACCGTCCCGCCAGGTTCCCCCGTCGCGTTTTCCTAGGCTGGCGGATAGGCCTCGCGCCCATCCATTACGTTGCGCGCCGCGCTGCCGGTACATGCGTAATCTAGCGGTGCGCCTGCGATATCAACTAGTTAGCTGTGGTCCGGCCGTGGCCACGCTGCGCGCGCGTCCTTTCTATCGGCTCGGCTGCCCTGCCGACCGCTGCCCGGCGCATGCCTGCCCGCGTTGGCGCGGCCTCTCGCGGCCATCTGTCTTTTTCAATCTGCCGCACGGGTACGCCACGGGTACGCCTCACGTCCGCCTACCGCTACCTGGTACGCGCCTGCATCGCACCATAGGAGCGCTCACACGGCGCCTGCCGACCGCTGCCCGGCGCCTGTGGCTGTGCAATGGTTCTATATGAGGCTTCCTACCGCTAACGCTGCCGGCCGATCTATCGCTAGCCGCTGCCATGGCCTAGGCCTACCCGCGATGTGCCTGTGGCGGTCTTATGCGTACGCCTCGCGCGCGCGCCTGTATCGTTCTATTGGCTTCCATATGCGCCACGCTGCCGCGTCCGCAATGCTGCCGCTTTGGCTGATTGTGTGAACTGCGTCACAGTATCCACATGTGGCATCTTGACACGTACGGCATGGTTGCTCTTAAGATGGCGCCGTCGGACAGCAAACGACGGCGGGACGAAACCCGCCTAAGCGGCAGAGTCAGTAAGTCGAAAGGCCCTGAGATAACCGCGAAGAGGTGACCGGCGCACGTAAACGTCGATAGCTAGAGACCAAGCGATTCAGCCTCTACAAACGGCCGCAACTGTACAGCTGAACAACTAGCACGAAAGCCAAAGCGAAATGCTTTGGATATCGGGCACTGCCCGAACGCTTTCGCAAGATGCCTGCATAGGGCGGGCATCGTGTCAAAGCGGAGAACATCACATGTTAGTTATCGAACACGAATCATTGGCGGATATGGTTGACTTTTGGCTGTCTTGGAACGCGGCTGGCGGTGAGGTGATCGTATGAAAGCGCGCGACGTCACTGTGGGAACGCGGCTGTGGCGCCACGGGTATCTGTGGGAAGTGACAGCGGTCCACTACGATCCGCAAGGCAACGCGAGTCTCACGGAAGAGCCTAAGCCGCGCTTTGTGTTCACTGCGGACCAAGTGAGCACGGCCGAAAGTCTCTCAAGGCTGCCGCAGCCATACGCGAAAGGTATGACGCTAGGCTTCCTGCCCGATGCGCCTGTAACACTCGATTAAACGATCCACATACGAAAGGGTTTCACTATGAGCAATCAAGACAATCTCGGAAATGGCAACACTCGCACGCGTCCTGTCGGTAACCCTGACAACGCATAAAGCCGAAACCGCGCGCGCTGCGCGGTCGCGTACGGATGGCTGCCGTGCGCCTGATGAGGCAAGCCGAACAACATACGAGGGTTTAACGATGAAATTGCAATTACTGACCACGGGCAATCAAAAGACAGTCAAGGGTGAGAGCATCGGGTATATGACTGGCGTCCTACACTTGGCGCCGTTTAACCTGTCTGGCGTCAATGTATGCCCGATGGCCGAGCTAGCAGGATGCGTGCGCGCATGCTTGAACACTGCCGGCCGTGGCGGTATCGCGAAAGGTGGCATGGTCACCTATGACACGCTGACCGATGGCAGCCGCACGAACACTGTGCAAGCCGCACGCTTGCGCCGTACGCGTATGTACCTGACTGACCGCCCGGCGTTTATGGCCGCCCTGGTACGCGACATACACAAGCTTGCCATCGCTGCTAAGCGCGCGGGCATGGTTCCGGCAATCCGCCTGAATGGGACGTCGGATATCCGATGGGAAGACATCGAACTGCCGGCCGTGACATTCCGCAATGGTGGCGTGTTGATCAGTTCGCCGGCACTGCCGAACATCTTCGCGCGCTTCAAGGGTGTTCAATTCTACGATTACACGAAGATACCGAACCGTCGCCGCGCCTTGGACGTCGCCAACTATCACCTAACGTTTAGCTACAGTCACCGGCCGGAATTTGCGGGCATCGTGGCCAAAGCTTTAGAGACCTACGGCGACCGCGTGAACTTCGCCGCAGTGTTCGCTAAGGCATTGCCGGCCGCGTTCCTAGGGCGGGACGTGATCAGCGGTGACGATACCGACCTACGCTTTTTAGACCGCACAGGCGCCGTCGTAGGACTGACCGCGAAGGGTCGCGCCAAGCGGGACACGTCCGGGTTTGTTGTGGCCTAACGATCCACTGCCGAAACCATGCCCTGCGCGGCATGGTCGCGTTCGCGATGGCTTCGCGGCGCCTGATGAGGCAAGCCAAACAACACACCAAAGGAAACACATGACGCAGATCAAACTGATTGCCCACGATGAAAGCCTGTACATCGCCAACGCGGACATACACGACGCCGACGTGAGAGCGGAAGAGGCAGCCGACGCTGCGCGGTATGGCTTCTCACCCGATTCCCTACTCATGGTGCGCTATGCATCGGGCGACGCTGACCGGGCGCCGTGGCCATTGGTGCAGGACTCGTATTGGGTCGGTGACAAGGGCGCCGATGCACTTCGCAGCGCGCTATACGACGCACGCGAGATGGGGCTGCTAGCGCCCGACGCACGCGCCGTCACGCTGCCGGATGGTTCCACGTTCGCAATCGATTAAACGTCCCCGCCGAAACCGCGTGCTATCGCGCGGTCGCGCCCGTGCTGACTACACGGCGCCTGATGAGGTAAGTCAAAAGGAAATCACATGAGACAAATGCACAGGCCGCGCAAGGTGACCACGGACGCAACCATTACGGCCACGCTGGCAGCGGTCAAGGAGTCCATCAAGAAACGCGCGCCACACCACGCGGCGGCGATAGACCGCGTCAAGTGTTACGCAACACACACGCGGCGCGGTCGCGCGTATCGGTCGCGCGGGTTTCTGTCGGTGCCTATCTGGTCATTCCAGACCACGCGACACCCGCGTTATTTCGAGCACTACCTAGCCCACGAACTTGCGCACTTTGTTGCGGATGAGCACCTGCATACGCCAAAGTTTTACGCGGTAGTTCAGGAACTATCGCCCGCGCCTGAACTGGAGCTTGAGTACCGCGCCCGCAATGCCAAGGCGGCAGGTATCCGCGAGCCGCGCGAATGAGCCGCACGAAACGCACGGCGCCTAAGGGACGCGGCAAGGTGCGTGACGGCGCCGACATACGGCCGTCGCGTCAGTGCCGACATCACGGCCCGTGCCCCTACTGCGCGAACGGCCGAACGCACGCCGCACGGCGCCGCGCGCCCGCCTAAACGTCCCCGCCGAAACCCTCAGCTATCGCGGCTGAGCGGTCGCGCTGCAGTCGGCTACTGCGCGCCTGATGAGGCAAGCCACAACCAACCTGGAGTAACCCATGAGAATCGCAACCCTTGCGGCTGCGGTCGGCCTAGTGCTGTCCGCGCCTGCCACTGCTGCAACACTCGAAGATACCGCACGGAGCGCTCTAGCAGCGTGCGCCACACAGTCCGGCAATGAGGCAGCGGGCGTGATCATCGCCACGGCTGACGGTGAGTATCGCTTCACCGTTCCCGCTGCCGGCAATCGCGATAGCTTCCGGCTGTCGTTCACGCTCAAGCACGGCGAGCACCTTGCCGCGCTGTTCCACACTCACCCGGGACGTGACAGCGGCGCCGAGTATTTCAGCGATAACGACATTCAGGTAGCGCGCCAGCTTGGCGTGCCGTCGTTCATCCTGGTTACCGACAGTGGCACCGTCCGCGAGTTTATCCCGGGCGTTACGTCAGTCACCCACGGCGCACGGATGCGCGACGGTCAGATATCGGCAGGCCTGGTGCTGCGGTGAGTACGTGGTTGGTCGTCATCGTCACGCTCAACGCGTTCGGCCATCCGATCTACCGCACACCGTTCCCGCCTAGCGCCTTTCACACACAAGCCGCGTGCGTGCATGCGGTCGATTTCTATCTCGCACATCACAAGGCGCCGCAGGCCTGGATGTGTGTCCAACGCGAGGAGAGCTAATGCAGTACCCGTTCTATGTTCGTAAAGAAACCCTAACCGACGGCGGCGAGTTGTTCGGCGTCTACATCGTGCGCGGCGACGGCCAACGCATCGCATCGTCACCGTTCGAGCGGGACGCGGCTGTGATCGTTGACCGACTCAACACGGCGCTGAACGAATTCAGCGACGCGCACCCGTCAACGTTCTCGGTTGACGCCTAACCGTCCCCGCCGAAACCGCCAGCGATTGCGCTGTGCGGTCCTGCGTCGTGTGGCTCACGCGCAGCTGATGAGGCAAGCCAAATCCAACGGAGGTTTGAACGATGAAACTGTATCAAGTAACCGCGCGCGACGCGGACGGTTGTGACACGGCAGTCAATGCGCAGTTAACGCTGCGCGAGGCGCGCGCCGTCGCGATTGATTGGCTAATCGACCGCGAATTGCACGACGCTGGCGCCGTGCGTGTGATGATCGAAAACGAAGCCACGGGCGAAGTGATCGAAGACGAACCGATGCAGGTAGCGCAATGAGGTTCGCACTCGTTACCGGGCAGCCGTTCACCTGCGTCTGCGTCGGCTGCAAGAAGCTGACACGCGCTGGCGACAACGTCGGGCCCACGTTCGCGGACCTCGATGGCGTGGCGTTCGTTTCGTACTACTGCGAGCCCTGCAAGCGCAAAGCTCTGGACGAGCAGCCTACGGGATGCAAAAGCCCTTACTGCGAACCACCGTGGTGCAAGAACTGCGGCACAGGGTGCGCGAAATGAAGTACCAGTACGCGGTCACTCACAAGGTGCGGACGAAGGCTGCGCCGCAGTGGTTCCCCAAGACACTCGTAATCGCCGGCAACAACGCCGAGGGCGCCGAGTATCGCGCGTGGACGGATCTGCGCACCTTGGGCTTCGAGGTTCACACACACATCAGCACCAGGAGAATTGCATGAGTGCATTTCCGGTTCCGCCCGGCTCGATCATTCTCAAGCGCAACTCGGGGCACACGAAGCGCGGCTGCAAGTTCCAGACGGTCATCTACGTGCTGGATGCCGGCCAGGTGGTCGAGGACGTCACCATGGCTTGCGACCGGCAGATCGTGCCGCCCGGGATTGTGACGCTGATCACAGCTGCGCTCGCAATTGGCGTGGCAGCGGTCGCGCGCGCCAAGGGGCTTGTACCATGAGTGGTACCCATAAGTTGGAGTGCGGGTGCGTTGCACTAATCGCGCCGGAACGATGGGTAACTATGTGCCCGACACATGAGGCGGACACCAAGGCAACCCGGGAGCGTTGGCGCGCTGAGCGCTCGAACCCGTTCAAGCCGACGGTGCGCCGCCTCAACGGGGTGGAAACTACGACGGAGGAAGCTGATGAGAAAGTTGATGGCGATTCTAGTACTCACGACGGCGGGCTGCAGTTTGATGCCGCAAATAACCCCGTGGGGTGAGGAAGGCAAAGGCATGTACTCACTTGCCTATGGCGACGGTGACGTGCGTGAGCCTGCGGTGGCGCGTGCGCAAGCTTTCTGCGCGCAGCGGGGCAAGGTGAAGCACATCGTCACTGAGTCCGGCGGCGAGTTCGTCTTTAAGTGCGTCGATAACACGTAGGAGAAAATCATCTAGGTGATCCCGCTCACAGGGGGGTCGCCGTGGATGTGACTTCACTCACACTGCCCACTGCGAACTTGCGGGCCACATCGCTATTACGCGAGGTGCCTCGCCCCACCGGTTCGGGGTCGGTTGAAGTAGCGTCAGTGATCTGATTTTCCTAGCCCGCGCAAGGGAGCGCCGGCTACCAGATCACGGGGTTCCCCAGGTCCCAGTAAAACCTGCAGGAGTAAGTGATTAAATGAGCAAGCGATTAGAGATCAGCAGTGAAGGGGCAACGTTCGGCGGCGCCCGGTTTTCGGAACGCTTCCGTTTATGGCAACATCACACCACTGGGGCGTCATACCTCGTGTTCGAGGCGTACGCCTTCCGGCGGTGTTTCATGCTCTCATGGAGGAACAATGTCCGTAGATACAAAGAACGCAGCTACGATACTGCGCGCGATAGAACTTTTGGGTAAGGAGATTGGGTCAGATGCTCCCTTGTCATACGTGCGAGCGTTGATGCTCGTGGCGCAAGCAGGCGATAGTGGCCTGGACCAGGGGCAGCTGACCAAGCTTCTCGACACCAGCCCGAGCGCAACGGTGCGCGCGGTGCAGGCGCTCGGCAAGTTCCACTGGCTCAAGGATGAGCACGGTCACAAGAAGCCGGGACTCGACCTGATCGACAGCGTTCAGGATGCGCAGAACTTCCGGCTGCGTCGGCTCACGCTGACGTCGAACGGCAAGAAGCTGATTGCCAAACTAGGAGGCAAGTAAATGAAGCTAGTTGAACGCGCCGGCCATTGGTCGGTGAGGTACAAAGACACAACGGGACGGTGGCGTCGGTTCGCCACGGGCCTGCCTGTGTCAACGCCTGAGGATGAAGCCTTGAGGATCGCCAGCGCGAAGCTGCGAGACTTCCTCGCGGGCTCCAAGGGCGGCGGTGATCCTGTCCGCGAGCGCAAGCTTGGGTCCATTCACAATGTCGCCGAGGCGCTTGAGGCGTGCTACCTGTCACGCTGGAAGGGCACCGCGAGTGACGTGCAGCTGAAGTATGTGGTGCGCGCGATGGAGCGCGACATCGGACACTGGCTGCTCACCGACATGCCGGGCGCGACGGGCTACTCCAAGATCAAGGGCTACCGTGATGCGTTGGTGAAGGATGGTAGCGCGCCAGCCACGGCGAACCGTCGCATCAGCACACTCAAGGTTGCGCTGCGCGAAGCGGTACGCGAGGGTCACATGTCGGCGATGCCTGAGTTCCCCGACACGCTCGCCGAGAACAACATCATCGAACGCGAGATGAACGAGGACGAGGAAGCCAAAGCGTTCGCCTACCTTGACGCCAAGGTGGCTGCCGAGGCGCTTGATCCTGACGCGACGGGTGAGTGGGTCTACCTGCGCAACCTCGTGGCGTCGCTGATGGATACCGGCGCGCGTCTCTCCGAGGTGCTGAAGCTCAAAGCGTGCGATGGCCAGGAGGCCGTGTTCGAGGGCGTGATCGTCGCGGGTGCTGAGGTGGTGCCAACCAAGTCTGGTCGGCGGCGCCGGCAGCGCAACAACAAAGCCGCGAAGACCCGACGCGTACCGCTGACCGCGCGCGCGAAGGAGTCCATCGCTGCGCTGTTGGCTCACCCGCTGCACGGCAAGGTGACGGTCGATTGGTGCGGCCATCGTTGGATGATGGTGCGTCGCGCGCTACCTGAGATCAACGACTGCAACCTGCACATTCTGCGTCACACGTTCGCGTGTCGATTGCTTGCTCTCGGCACCGACTTGTACGTGGTCTCGAAGCTGCTCGGACACGCGTCGGTCGATGTGACTGCGGCGCGCTACGGCAACCGCGTGCGGCATTCGTTCTTCGAGCAAGCCATCGCGCGTTTGCAGCGCGGCCCGGTCGGCGTTTCCACCATGTCCACAACCATACCGCAAGTGGCATGAGTACTACGGGCGATTGAGTGGAAAAAGACCTAAGTCGTTGATGGGAAAAAGAAAAGGTGGTGCGCCCGGAGAGATTCGAACTCCCGGCCTCCTGGTTCGTAGCCAGGCGCTCTATCCAACTGAGCTACGGGCGCAAAAAACTAAACAGGTAACTATCGACGATCACACAGTTCGGCGCGAACTTTCCATCCCCTTGAATTCAATCGCGACGGTAGGCGTTCGCTGAAGGGCGCGAATATTAGCACATAGATTGCAGCAAGCCATTCCCGGGGCTTCCTCGGGACCGGCGACGGCGCACCACATCTTTCGCGCCAAATCAAGCACTTAAGCAAGAAAAGCTTAGACTTGGCGGAGCGGAGTACTGGCCGGGGCACGCGAGCCGCCTAAGATTCATCTCAAGCTGCACCAGGATTGGCGGCCTACTATTTAGTGTGCCGTCGCCACGCCAAATGAAGCAGTTCCTCAAAGTTCTCTGCGAAACGCTTTTCGTCGCGCAGGGGGGATCGCTCAAACCGGTGGCGTAGTCCCTCGCGCAACTCTTCAAGCTGCGGAAGATCAGTCGCAAGCGTGACGGCGATCTCGACGTATTGCTCAGGTGTTGAGGCCGCCAATTGGCTAAGGCCCAGCGTGCTAAGGATGCTTAACCCGCTTCGTGAGACGCAGTTGCGACCGTAAAGTGAAATGACGGGGACACCCACGTAGAGCGACTCGCAGGTAGTTGTAACACCGTTATAAGGATAAGGGTCCAATGCAATGTCGACGCCCGCAAATTGCACGCCATACGGCACTGTGGACAAATAGGGCGTGCAATCAATGCGGTCTGCCGTCACGCCGGCCTTTGCGAACCATGAAACGATCTCAGCAGCGCGCTTGGGACTCTGGACGCGAGTTAATCGCAGTCTAGAAGTAGGTATTCTGCGCAATATATGTGCCCAACTGCCAAGCGTGGTATCGCTAATCTTGATGAGATTGTTGAAGCTACCGAACGTTACGAATCCCGCCTCGCGCGCAGGCAGCGGACCCGGCAGGGGCGGCGCTCCAAAAGGTCGAAAGCACCATTGCGAATCGCGCAGCTGCAGCAGCCTCTCGGTATGCCAATCATCCGCTAGATCGTGCGGATCGGTAAACGCATCCGTTATGCGAAAATCCATGGCCGGAAGACCAGTCGAATTTGGAAACCCCAGATACGTCGTCTGCACGGGAGCCACGCGCCGCGTAAAAATCGAGAGCCGATTTGACGCGGTATGTCCGGACAAATCCACAAGAATATCTACGCAATCGGACAGAATCAGGTTCGCTAACGCGTCATCAGTAAGTTGCCAGACGTCGTGCCATGTATCTGCACACGCGCGCAAGCGTGTTGTCACGTCGTCCTTTTCGGCGCAGTTGCTGTAGAAAATGTACTGAAACGCACCGCGATTGCGGGCGCTCGCAATCGGCTCAAAGAAGTGTGCCACCGAGTGAGTACGAAAGTCGCCCGATATGAATCCGACGCGCAGCTTGCCTGTCTTGCCGCGGCCACTTGCTGCCTGCGCAATTGCCGAGTTTTTAAGCGGAAACTGGGCACCCCACTCGCGGATTGCTGTAACGATCTCTTCAGGACTGGCGCGATCCGAATTGTGAAGCGCCAATAGGAACGCAGATCGAGCGGCGTCATACGACGGGCTCAAGTAGCAGGCTCCCGCGAATTCCGCGATTGCCGAGTCAAGGTATCCGCGCGACATTTGGCACAGACCGAGGTTGTAACGAATTAGATGATTCTTTGGATCAAGATCGCGCGCACGTTCGTAGTAGGCGGCCGCCTGATCGTAATCACGCAATTCGCTGGCGGCGTTGCCAAGCATCAGAAACGGTAAGTGAGAACTCGGTTCGAGCTGCGCGGCCCGCTCAAATAGAGGTAATGCCGATGCCGCGCCATGTTGCTGCCGCTGTCGCAATCCTTCGTCAATGAGCTCACTTGCGCTCAGCGATGTCACAGAGGCCATGTTAGGTTGGGCAATCCTTTGTCATTCAAAGCGTTGCCATCGTCCGATGGGCTCCGTGGCGGAGAGGGAGGGATTCGAACCCTCGAAGGGCTTTTGACCCTTACGCCCTTAGCAGGGGCGCGCCTTCGACCACTCGGCCACCTCTCCGGTTAATTTAGGCGCATACGGCCTTCGCGGAGCGCGGGATGATACCCGCCCTGAGCAGTCCAGGTAAAGTTTAAGGAAATTAGACGCCTAATTCAGGCGTCATCGACAATCTTGGCGGTTGCAGCGGCCGCGTTCGAGTCATGATCTTGCTCGCGCTTGATGCGCTCGTAAATCTCTTCGCGATGAACCGCCACATCCTTCGGCGCATTTACGCCAACCCGGACCTGATTACCCTTTACCCCCAGTACGGTAACTGTGACTTCGTTGCCAATCATCACGGTCTCGCCGACACGTCTGGTCAATATCAACATAATCCAGCTCCTTGCTAACTTGGCACCGGCAGCGGCACGCATTTACCGCGTTGCACACCGCTTGGCGACAAGCTTCGTTCGCATTCCGAACGGTGGTTACATTTCCCACAAGAAAACTTCAGCCGATCGATAAAGAATACAAGAATACCAACCGCATTTGTTGCAACTTCATGACAGAATAATACAATCGTTCAATTAGAGAGCCGGCTGCGCACCATGGATTCAACCCCGGCGAGCGCAGCGCCCAAGTTTTCCGGCTGCGTACCGCCGGCTTGGGCGAAATCGGCGCGGCCGCCGCCGCGGCCTCCTACTTTCGCTGCTACCAGACCTGCAATCTCGCCAGCCTTTATCCGAGCGACCAGGTCATTCGATACTCCCGCGACCAACACGACTTTACCTTCTTGGACGCTGCCGAGGACAATTACCGAGGAGCCGAGGTTGCTCTTGAGCCGATCCAGCGCGTCGCGCAGCGACCTTACATCCGCGCCGTCGATTTGCGCCGCCAAAACCTTAATGCCGCCGACATCCTTGGCGGTGGCCGACAAATCGCCGCCCTGCCCGCTCGCAAGCTTGGATTTCAGCTGCTGAATTTCCTTTTCCAGCCTGCGCGATCGCTCAACCAACTCGCGGACTTTCTCGTCCACATCCTCTCGGCTGCCCCGAAGCATCGCAGCAATATCGCGCAGTACCAGATCGGTGTGCACGACCCACTCATACGCCCCGCGCCCGGTCAGGGCCTCAACTCGGCGAACCCCGGCGGCCACGCCCGATTCGCCGGTAATCTTAAAGAGTCCGATGTCGCCAGCACGTTCGACGTGGGTTCCGCCGCAGAGTTCCATCGAAAAATCGCCGATCGAGAGCACGCGCACGTCGCTTTCATATTTTTCACCAAACAGCGACATGGCTCCCGCGGACTTCGCTTCATCCAATGCCATTACCCGGGTCTCGACCGGCGCATTCTCGCGAATCTCGGCATTGACCAATTCCTCGACTTGCCGCAATTCGTCCGGCGAGACAGCCTGCGTGTGCGAAAAATCGAAGCGCAGCCGGTCGGCCGCCACCAGTGAACCTTTCTGTTCTACATGCTTGCCCAGCACTTTGCGCAGCGCGGCGTGCAGCAGATGCGTGGCGGAATGATTGAGCGCAATTGCCTTGCGGCGCTCTTGATCGACAAGCGCTTCCAGAGTGTCGCCGATACGCAGCTCGCCGCTTTCGAGAACCCCAATATGGGAAAACGACGCGCCAATTTTCTGCGTATCGCGCACCCCGAAACGTGTTTTTGCGTTCTTGAGGATGCCGCTATCGCCGATCTGGCCGCCGCTTTCCGCATAGAACGGCGTATGGTCGAGAACCACTTGTCCTTCCTGGCCCGGGCGCAATACATCCACCAGGGCGCCATCGAATATGAGCGACGTCACCTGAGCATTGTCCGTCAGTCGGTCGTAGCCGGAAAAATCAGTCTTGCCGGACAGCTTGATCGATTCGCGCTGCTCCGCGCCGAACTTGCTGGCAGCGCGCGCGCGTCCGCGCTGCGCCTCCATGGCGACATCAAAGCCAGCCTGATCGATGGTGAGTCCGCGCTCACGCGCCACATCGGCGGTAAGATCCGCGGGGAAGCCAAACGTATCGTAGAGCTTGAAGACAATTTCCCCAGGGATGACCGACGTTTTAAGCTTCGCTGTTTCCATGTCGAGCAACGCCATACCGGTCGCCAAGGTCTCGGCAAATCGCGCTTCCTCCTGCGCAAGCACCTGCGTTGCGCGCGCTTCGCCGCTTACCAGTTCCGCGTAGTAGGAGCCCATTTCCCGCACCAAGCTGGAGACCAATTTGTGAAAAAAGGGCTTGGTCTGGCCAAGCTTGTAGCCGTGACGGATGGCGCGCCGGATGATGCGCCGCAAGACATATCCCCGGCCTTCGTTGGAGGGCACAACGCCGTCGATGATCAAGAAGGTGCACGCGCGAATGTGATCCGCAATGACGCGCAAACTCGATGACTCAAGGTCGGTGGTGCCCGTGACCTCGCCTGCTGCGCGAATCAATGACTTGAACAAGTCGATGTCGTAGTTGCTGTGGACACCCTGCATGACGGCTGCGACCCGTTCGAGTCCCAGTCCGGTATCCACCGAGGGCTTGGGTAACGGCACCAACACGCCATCCGATGACCGGTCGTACTGCATGAACACGAGATTCCAAATCTCAACGTAGCGATCGCCCTCCTCGTCGGGTGTGCCCGGTGGACCACCGGGGATCTCAGCGCCATGATCGTAGAATATTTCCGAACAGGGGCCGCACGGCCCGGTATCGCCCATGGCCCAGAAGTTCGACTTTTCGCCGAGGCGGGTACAACGCGTCGGATCGACGCCGATTTCCTCAACCCAGATGCGTTCCGCTTCATCGTCTTCCGTGTAGACCGTCACCCACAACCGGTCTTTGGGAATCTCCAGTGTCCCGGTGATGAAGTTCCAGGCGAAATGAATCGCCTCGCGCTTGAAATAGTCGCCGAAACTGAAATTCCCCAACATCTCGAAAAATGTGTGGTGGCGCGCGGTGTAGCCAACATTCTCCAAATCATTGTGTTTGCCGCCGGCGCGCACGCAGCGCTGCGCGGTGGCCGCGCGAGAATAACCGCGCACTTCCTTGCCCAAGAATGAATCCTTGAATTGGACCATTCCCGCGTTGGTAAACAGCAGGGTCGGATCGTTGCCGGGCACAAGCGAACTGGACGGCAGCACCACATGGCCGTTTTTCCGGAAAAACTCCAGGAAGCTGGCGCGGATTTCCGTGGTCGTCATGGATTTCAATCTAACGTCGCGTTTCATGCTCTTTAAAGTCTTCAATCAAGTTCAACATCAAAGCCTAAAGCCATTCGAATCTGGGCGCTCGTGAAACCTCGGTAACCTAGGAATCGCGCTTGCAGCTGCCTGTCAGCGTAATTCCGCGGCTCTGTCGCGCCAAATTTCTTGAGGCGCGCCCTTTTTAGGTGCGTAATCCAATCAGGGTAGGCGTCGAGGTATTCCTCGATCAGCGCACCCTGCAAGCCGTGCCGGCGCAACTCCAGACGGATGCGCAGCGGTCCCTGGCCCCTCGCGGCGTGGTAGGCCACGAAGTTTTCCAGGTATCGCCGATCATCGAGTAATTTTTCGTCGCGCAGCGCATCGAGCAAAGGCAGCACGACAGCGGTATCGTAACCCTTCTCGAGCAATTTTAGGCGTAAATCCTCGGACGCAAGGTCGCGCCGGGCCAACGCGTCGAGCGCCGCCACCCGGGCGGCGCGCGCGTCTAGGGGCTCTACAGGCCGACGGACCAGGGCATTACGCCTCTTTGACGTCACCACCCCGATTCATGGTCGCCTTTTCCGGAATTAGCTTGGCGCGAACCTGCGCCTCGATGTCCGCGGCGATCTCAGGATGCTGCTGCAAAAATACGCGGGCGTTGTCCTTGCCCTGCCCGATCCGCTCGCCCTTGTAGCTGTACCAAGAGCCGGACTTCTCCACCATATTGTGCAGGACGCCCAATTCAATGAGTTCGCCCTCCTTGGAGATCCCCGTGCCGTACATGATCTCAAATTCGGTCTCGCGGAACGGCGGCGCCACCTTGTTCTTGACGACTTTGACGCGCGTCATCGATCCCACGACCTCCTCGCCATTTTTGATCGCGCCGATTCGCCGAATGTCCATGCGCACGGACGAATAGAACTTCAAGGCATTGCCGCCGGTGGTGGTCTCGGGATTACCGAACATAACGCCGATTTTCATGCGGATCTGATTGATGAAAATCACAATGGTGTTGGAGCGCTTGATGTTGCCGGTAAGCTTGCGCAGCGCTTGGGACATGAGCCGCGCTTGCAACCCCATGTGCTGATCCCCCATTTCACCTTCGATCTCGGCCTTTGGCGTCAGTGCGGCAACGGAATCGACCACCACGACGTCGACCGCGCCTGAACGCACCAACATATCGGTAATTTCCAAGGCCTGTTCGCCGGTGTCGGGTTGCGAGACGAGCAGATCATTGACCTTGACGCCCAGCTTTTCCGCATACACAGGATCGAGCGCGTGTTCCGCATCCACGAAGGCCGCGGTACCGCCGTTGGCCTGCGCCGAGGCAATGATGGCCAGCGTCAGCGTGGTCTTACCCGAGGACTCGGGTCCAAAAATTTCGATGACTCGCCCGCGCGGGATCCCGCCGACGCCAAGTGCAATATCGAGGCCCAATGAACCGGTGGGGATCGACTCCACCTCATAGGTGGCGCCGGCATCGCCCAGGCGCATGACTGAGCCCTTACCGAATTGCTTCTCTATTTGACTCAACGCGGCAGCGAGAGCTTTTTTGCGATTCTCTTCCATGGACAGTCCTCAACAAAGTGTGCCGCTATTATTTCATATTCAGCGTGCGCTGCTCGTATGATATGCAATGAATTCGCAGAGATTTCTCAACGATTTTGCGTCTCATACAGTAGTGGCCAGGTGCCCTGTACTGTATACGCCGACTGAGCGCCGCCGGTTTCGGATCGAATCAGACTGAAATGAGTTGCGCGCCAAATGATGGGCGGCATTGCTTGCAGTACAGGGGCTTGCGCGACCTTCCTCGCGAGCGTTACATGCGCACGCAGCGGCGCCGGCGGCAACCCTAGCGCCGCGCCCAATCTGCGCCCGAGGTCAAGGAATTCCGGCGGGGAATTTTGCGCAGCGGCGACGATCACGCGCGGCTCGCGCCAGTACTCCATTGAATCGCACGAGATGCTGAAGCATGGCGCACGCAACCAATCGGCCGATCTGTTGTAATGCCGCAAGACGGGAGTCTGCTACTTCGCCGACAAACGCGAGCGTCAAATGAAAATTCTGGGGGTTAACCCGGCGGCTGGGCGCTGCCAGGCTCAACCGACAGGCGGCTTGGCGAAATTGCTCTGCAATGTCGGCATCGGGCCAGAGCGCGAAAAATAATCGCAACGCATACCTCCCCGGCGCCTACGGTCAACGCGACAGAAGGCCCCGAAGCGCCGCCCGGACCGTCTTGCGGCGCACCGACTCGCGATCGCCGCGAAAATGCCGCAAGTCCGTCGCAATGCGGATCGCAGCTCCGCGCCGTGAGGCCCAAGCAAGCCAAACGGTTCCCACCGGCTTACCCGCAACAGCGCCGCCGGGACCTGCAATCCCCGTCACCGCGACCGCCACCTGCGCCCGGCTGCGGCGCAGCGCGCCTGCCGCCATCGCGCGAACAGCGGCTCTGCTGACGGCGCCGTGCCTTTGCAGAACCGTGCGCGGCACGCCGAGCCCCTGCACCTTGGACTCGTTGCTGTACGTAACGAATCCTTCGGCAAACCACGCAGAGCTGCCGGCAATGTCGGTCAACGCCTTGGCGATCCAGCCGCCGGTGCACGACTCGGCCGTGGCCGCGAGGCGGCGTTTTTTTAGCAGGTGCCGCCCGACTCGCGCGGCCAGACGTGTGAGTTCGGCGTCGCTGACTGTCATAGCAAGGAGTTTACTGGTTTAAAATCGCCTATGGTCCATCGTTTACTCCCGTGGCCGGCGCGGCTGTCGCGCCCTGTCTCGGCCAAATATTGATACCCTAATCTGACTAGACTAAGCAGCCCTGCCAGAGGAAGAACCAATGACCGTTGTTAATATCTGCGATGCGAAGACCCGGCTTTCCAGGCTCATCGAGGAGGCAGCGGCCGGTCATGATGTGGTAATTGCGCGCGGCGGCAAACCGGTGGCGCAACTTACTCGGCTGGACTCGCCCAAGCGCAACCTGAAATTTGGTGTCCTCAAAGGCAAGATCAAGGTCTCGGCGGATTTTGATGCACCGCTGCCGGCCGACGTCTTAAGACAATTTGAGGGACCGTGATGAGACTGCCCCTGGATGCCCACCCTTCTCGGAACCCTTACGGTTCGTGACCGCCGATCCAGTGCTCGCAGCCTATGGCGGCGCGATAGAAGTGCTGTAGCTGTTGAATATTGCAATTAGGCCGATGCGACCGATCGCCCGGCAGCGCCGCGAAATTAGGAAATGATTCAAAACCCCCCCACCGATCCTAAGGATACGTCCAACCACACGCCCATGATGCAGCAGTACCTGCGCATCAAGGCGCAGCACCCGGACGTCCTGCTGTTCTATCGCATGGGTGATTTCTACGAGATGTTCTACGACGATGCACGCCGCGCCGCGGAGCTGCTCGACATTGCCCTGACCCAACGCGGCGCGTCCGCAGGGGCGCCTATCCCCATGGCCGGCGTGCCTGCCGTCACGCTCGACACCTATCTGGCGAAACTGGTGCGCAAGGGCCAATCGGTGGCGATTTGCGAACAGCGCGGCGATCCCGGCAAAACCAAGGGGCCGATGGATCGCGAAGTCGTCCGAATCGTCACTCCGGGGACCATCACCGACGAGACCCTGCTCGAGGAGCGGCGCGACACGCTTCTAGCAAGCGTGTGCGGCGGCGACGGGCGCTATGGACTGGCCTGGCTCGATTTATCAGCGGGCCGCTTCAGCGTGATGGAACTCGCCGACCTCGCGGCGCTCGAAGCCGAGGTCGAGCGGCTGCGTCCGGCGGAAATACTGGTGCCCGACGGCGGCCAACCGGCTCTTGATCGCTCCTGGGCTGCCGCGGAGCGGCCTTGGCGGACCCGGCCGCCTTGGCATTTCGAAAGCGAATCAGCGACGCGCGCGCTTACTGAGCAATTTCGCACGCGCGATCTCGCCGGTTTCGGTTGCGCGGACAAACCGTTGGCCATCGCGGCGGCCGGCGCGTTGTTGGCGTATGTGCGCGAAACGCAAAAAACGGCGCTGCCGCACTTGTTGTCGATCACCACCGAGGAAAGAAATGCCGCGCTCATCATGGACCCCGCGACGCGTCGCAATCTCGAACTCGATGAGAGCATCTCGGGATCCCCCGAGCTGACCCTGGCGGGGGTTTTCGATCGGACGAGCACCGCGATGGGAGGACGCCTGCTGCGGCGCTGGCTGCATCGCCCGCTGCGCGATCGCGTGGCTCTGCGCGCCCGTTACCAGGCGGTCGCCACACTCATCGACCTTGGCCGGTCGGCGCAGACCAGCGACGCGCTCGCGTCGATCGGCGATCTAGAAAGGATTCTGGCACGAGTCGCGCTCCGATCCGCGCGGCCCCGCGATCTGGTGCAATTGCGCGCCGCGCTCGGCGCGCTGCCCGCGCTGCGGCAGAACGTCCTGGGCGCACAGTCTCCGCTGCTGCAACAACTCGCCACCGGCATCAGCGATCATCGCGAAGAACACGCCTTGCTGCACCGGGCGATCGATGAGGCCCCGCCGCACTACCTTCGCGACGGCGGCGTGATTGCTGCGGGATTTGACGCGGAGTTAGATGAGCTGCGTACCCTCGGCAGCAATACCGAACAATTTCTGGTCGATCTGGAACGTCGCGAACGCGAACGCAGCGGCCTTTCCAGCTTGAAATTGGGCTTCAACCGGGTGCAGGGATTCTTCATCGAGGTGAACCGCAGTCAGGCGGATAAAGTGCCGGCGGAGTACTTGCGCCGGCAGACGGTCAAGTCGGCCGAACGGTTCATTACGCCGGAACTGAAATCCTTCGAGGACAAGGTGCTCGGCGCGCGCGATCGCGCGCAGGCACGAGAGCGCATGCTCTACGAAGCGCTGCTGGATCAGCTATCCGCAACCCTTCCCGAGCTGCAGGCCAGCGCCACGGCAATAGCGCAAATCGACGTCCTGAGCTGCTTCGCCGAGCGCGCCACCACACTGCAGTGCGCGCGGCCGGAGTTGGTCGATGAACCGATGCTGCTCATCGAGGGCGGACGCCATCCCGTGGTGGAGCGCGCCGGGCGCGAGCCCTTTATTCCCAATGATCTGCGTTTCGACGATACCCGCCGCATGCTCATCATCACCGGCCCCAATATGGGCGGCAAGAGCACCTATATGCGGCAGACGGCGCTCATTGTCATTCTCGCGCATATCGGCTGCTTCGTGCCCGCGCGGCGTGCCGTATTGGGACCCTTGGACCGCATTTTTACGCGCATCGGTGCTTCCGACGACCTGGCGGGCGGGCGTTCGACGTTCATGCTCGAAATGACCGAGACGGCGAACATTCTGCACAACGCCACCGATCAAAGCCTCGTGCTCATGGACGAAGTGGGCCGCGGCACCAGCACTTTCGATGGCTTGTCGCTTGCCTGGGCCTGCGCCGCATTCATTGCCACAAAAATCCGCGCCTTTACGCTGTTTGCGACGCATTATTTCGAGCTGACCAGCCTGGCGGGCGAGGCGCCCGGCGTCGTCAATGTCCATGTTGAAGCAGTGGAACATGGCGACCGTCTGATATTCCTACACAGCGTCAAAGAAGGTCCCGCCAACCAGAGTTACGGTCTGCAAGTGGCCGCGTTGGCCGGCATTCCAAAATCCGTGACCACGCAGGCGCGCCGCTATTTAACCGAATTGGAGCGCGAGCGCGACGCACTGCGCAGCTACAGCTCGCCGCAGGGCGAGTTGCCGCTGTTCGCTCCGCCACCGCTTCCCGCCCCGGTTCAAGGATCCGCTGCCTTGGAAGCTCTGCGCGCGGCGGACCCCAATGCCTTGAGCCCGCGCGATGCACTGGATCTGCTATTCCGATTAAAAAGCCTGGATCGCGGCAACCCGACTAACGAATAAAATTCCCGTCGTTCAAGAACGCAGCAGTCTGCCGCGCCACCATGGAAGAAAACGGCAAAGCCGTGTGGCTGATCCTCAATACCAGGTGCTCCAAAATGCCGGGCAGCCGCGTCTCTTCCACAAAGATCGTGCCATCGCTGGGTGCGCCGTGCACTCCCACCAGCCTTCCCAAGCCGATTCCAACGCTGCCTGCGATCACGCCGAGATCGCGCTGCCCCGTCCAACGGCGTTGGCGCTCTATGAGTAATTCCTCGTGCACGCCTCTTCCCAAGACTCTCCTGCCGAATGGCAGACGCGCTGCATTCTGCGCCGCGCGACTGCCATTCAACGGCGAACCCAAGAGCACGATTCGTCCGGGCGGCAGCTGCGTGGTTTTGCCGATCTCGAACATCTTCAAGATCACCAAGCCGCCCAAGCTGTGGCCGACCAAGTGCAGCGTCTCTGCGCGCTGCTGTGTTAAGAACTTGCCGAGCGCTTGGGCACTCTCGCTGATGCTCGAGGTCACCGACGGGTATGAGAACGCGCGTGTCTTGGCATTCAACTCCCTGGACAGCCGCCTGAGCAGAATGCCGGCCTCGTTGCCCGTCAGCCATAGCCCATGCACGTACACAATTAGCGTGCTCATCGCTTTAAGCCCTACAAGCTCAGTTCAGCAATGACCGCGCGATTCGTGCTGGAAGACGCCGTTTCCATGGCATCCGCAGCAGGCGCCCAGCGATATTGCACATGCTCGCTTTCGCTCAATCGCACCGGCACCCGGTGCGGCAATCGCAGCGAGAATGCATGTTCGAGATTAAGGGTAATGCCGGGCGCGTAGACCTTGCCGAAGGCGGCCAGAATTTCGTACACCTGGGTCCACTGCAGATTGACCAACACGCCTTGCTCGATTCCCGTTTCCTCGATCACTTCACGCCGGGCGGCAGCATCTGCCGGCTCGCCCCACTCCAAGCTGCCGGTCACTGATTGCCAGAAACCGGGCGGCCGGCGCCGCTCGAGCAGCAGAAACTCTCCGCCCTCGGTGTGAATCACGATCAAAACGGATTCGGGGCGGCGAAATTGCTGCAAGCATCACTCGATCTTAGGGGGAGTACGCACCCGAATATGCAGTTCGCGAAGCTGGGCCTCGCTCACTTCCGTTGGTGCGTCCATCAGAAGATCCGCGGCCGTCTGAGTCTTCGGGAACGCAATCACATCGCGGATGCTGTCGGCCCCGGCCATCAACATTGCCAGCCGATCAAGTCCAAAGGCGATGCCGCCGTGCGGCGGAGCGCCGAAATTGAGCGCATCGAGCAGAAATCCGAATTTCACCCGCGCCTCTTCCGGCGAGATTCCCAGCAGATGAAACACGGCGGATTGTAGTTCTTGATTGTGAATTCTCACCGAACCGCCGCCGATCTCCGAGCCGTTCAATACCATGTCGTAGGCTTTGGCGATGGCCTCCCCCGGATTCGCCGTCAACGCCGCAGGGTCCAAGTTGGCGGGACTGGTAAAGGGATGGTGCATGGCCTGCCAGCGCTTGGCGTCGGCGTCCCATTCGAACATGGGGAAATCCACCACCCACAGCGGCCGCCAACCCGCCACCACCATGTTGAGATCGTGGCCTACCTTGAGGCGCAGCGCCCCGAGCGCGTCGCTGACGACCTTGCCGGTATCCGCCCCGAAAAAAATCAAATCGCCGTCCTTGGCCGCAACGCGCTGCATGATCCCCTCGATAGCAGCGTCGCTCAGGAATTTTAGAATCGGCGACTGCAATCCCTCGCGCCCTTTCGCCAGTTCGTTGACTTTGACGTAGGCCAAGCCTTTCGCGCCGTAGCGCGCCACATAGGCGGTACAGTCGTCGATCTCCTTGCGGGTCAGCCTGCCGCCCTGAGGCACGCACAAGGCAGCAACCCGACCGCGCGGATCGGCGGCCGGCCCCGCAAATACCTTGAAATCGCAACCTTTCACCAAATCCGCGACGTCCACCAATTCCAGCGGCACACGCAAATCCGGTTTATCGGAGCCGTAGCGGCGCATGGCCTCGGCATAGCTCATGCGCGGCATGGGACTCGGCAGCTCGACGTTCATCACCTGCTTGAACAGCGCATGCATCAAGCCTTCCATGATTTCCTGAATTTGCGACTGATCCAGGAAGGAGGTCTCGATGTCCAACTGGGTGAATTCCGGCTGCCGGTCGGCGCGCAAATCTTCGTCGCGAAAGCAGCGCACGATCTGGTAGTAGCGGTCGAATCCGGAAATCATCAACAATTGCTTGTAGATTTGCGGCGACTGCGGCAACGCGAAGAACTTGCCGGCATGCGTCCGGCTCGGCACCAGATAATCGCGGGCTCCTTCCGGCGTGGCCTTCGACAGCATGGGCGTCTCGATGTCCACGAATCCGGCGTCGTCCAGATAGCCGCGCATCGCCCGCGTGATCCGGTGCCGCAGCAGCAAGCGTTCGCGCATCTCCTCGCGCCGCAGATCGAGGTAGCGGAAGCGCAAGCGCACTTCCTCGCTCACCGTTTCGTCGAGCTGAAACGGCAGCGGTTCGGAGCGATTGAGAATCTCCAACTCCTGGCACAGCACTTCGACCTGGCCGGATTTTAGATTGGCATTCGCCGTGCCGGGCGGCCGCGCCCGCACCAGCCCGGTCACCTTGAGCACAAATTCGCTGCGCACGCGTTCGGCCAGCGCAAACACCGCCGCCTTGTCAGGATCGAAGACGATCTGCAGCAACCCTTCGCGGTCGCGTAAATCCACAAAAATCACGCCGCCGTGGTCGCGTCGACGCTGGGCCCAGCCGGCCACGGTGACGGCCTTTCCGATCGATGACTCATCGACCCGGCCGCAATAATGAGTGCGCATAAGCAAAAACAACCAAAAGGGGGAAGCGCGGGATGCTAAGGCTTAGAGTCAGTCCCGGCAAGTCCTCTGTCGAAGCTTGAGCCTAAGTCTAGCGGCGCCGTCTGACCTTAATCGACTTTTTCTTGAGACGGCCGCCGCGCGATGACCTGTTGGCGGCTTTTGGTTTTTGAGCGGCACCTCTGTCTGAAGATTTTTTTGCCGATTTATCGGCCGATTTCTCTTTTGCAACCGGCTCTTTCGCAGAGGGCGCCTCGGAAGTCTTGGTTTCCGCAGTTTTAGCCTCCTTGCCCTCCTTGCCTTTCTCGTCCTTGCCCTTTGAGTCCGCCTCCTTGGTCTCTTTCGGAGCGTCCGCGTCAGGCCGATCAGCCAGATTGCGCTGACTGTCCTTGTCGCCCTTGAAGTCCGTCTCGTACCAGCCGCCGCCCTTGAGCCTGAACACCGGCGCGGACATCAGCCGCGTGAGTTGCGACTTGCCGCAATGCGGGCATTTCTTGAGCGGCGCATCGCTGACCTTCTGCATGGCCTCCAGCTCGTGGCCGCAGTTTTTGCACTGATACTCGTAGAAGGGCATGGAATTCCTCGTAAAGGGGAAGCGCCGCGAAGTATAGCGAACTTAAAATGCGTGAGCTTCGCGGCGCTGAACTTTAGTGCAGGCGTTCCTTCTCGAACACCAGCGCGTCTCGCTTGAGCTTGCCGATCACCCGATCCCCCGCGATAAAGTCGCCCTTCAATATCCGCTGCGCCAGCGGATTTTCGATTTGCGATTGGATGGCGCGTTTCAACGGCCTCGCCCCATACACGGTGTCGAAGCCCGCTTCGCCGATCTTGTCGCGCGCGTCATCGTCAAGCTTGAGGGTGATGTCGCGCTCCGCCAGCCGCTGCCGCAGGCGTCCCAATTGAATATCGACAATGGACCTGATCTGCTCGCGGCCGAGCGAATGGAACACGACGATCTCATCGACACGATTGATGAATTCGGGCCGGAAATGCTGGGTGACCACCTGCATCACGGCCTCCTTCATCTTGGCGTAGTTCGCCTCGCCCGACAGTTCCTGGATGACCTGGGATCCGAAGTTCGACGTCATGATCACGACACAGTTGCGAAAATCCACGGTGCGGCCCTGGCCATCGGTGAGACGGCCATCATCCAGTACCTGCAACAAGACGTTGAAAACGTCGGGATGCGCCTTCTCGATCTCGTCCAGCAAAATGACGCAGTACGGCCGGCGGCGCACCGCCTCAGTGAGGTAACCGCCTTCTTCGTAGCCGACGTAGCCCGGCGGCGCGCCGATCAGACGGGCAACCGAATGCTTCTCCATGAACTCCGACATGTCGATGCGGATCAAGGCATCTTCGGTATCGAACATGAATTCCGCCAACGCCTTGCACAGTTCGGTCTTGCCGACGCCGGTGGGACCTAAGAACATGAACGAACCGCTGGGACGATTCGGATCCGACAGCCCGGCGCGTGTGCGCCGAATGGCATCCGCCACCGCCTTGACGGCTTCTTCCTGACCCACGACTCGCTTTCCCAATACTTCTTCCATGCGCAGCAGCTTGTCGCGCTCGCCTTCCAGCATTCGCGACACCGGGATTCCAGTCCACTTCGAGACGATTTCAGCGACTTCCGTTTCGGTCACCGAATTGCGCACCAACTGGTTGGGTTTCTGTTCGATCTCCAGCGCCTTCGCCAATTTCTGCTCCAGCGCGGGAATGCGGCCGTATTGCAGCTCCGACATGCGCGCCAGATCCTGAGCGCGGCGCGCCGTATCCACGTCCTGCCGCGCGCGCTCGAGTTCTTCTTTGATGTGCGCCGCGCCTTGCACGGTGGCCTTCTCGGCCTTCCATATCTCCTCGAGATCGGAGTACTCCTTCTCCAGGCCCTTCAGAGTGTCATTCAGCGTACCGAGGCGCTTGCGGGAAGCCTCGTCGGTTTCCTTCTTCAGCGCCTCGCGCTCGATCTTGAGCTGGATGATGCGCCGATCCAATTTGTCCAGCGCCTCGGGCTTGGAATCGATTTCCATACGGATGAGCGATCCGGCCTCATCGATCAGGTCGATGGCTTTGTCGGGCAGCTGCCGATCCGCGATATAGCGATGCGACAGGGTGGCCGCGGCAACAATGGCCGGGTCGGTGATTTGCACGCCATGGTGCACTTCGTAGCGTTCTTTGAGCCCGCGCAAAATCGCGATGGTGTCCTCGACCGAGGGCTCATCCACCAGGACTTTTTGGAAGCGCCGTTCCAGCGCCGCATCCTTCTCGATGTACTTGCGGTATTCATCCAGCGTGGTGGCGCCGACGCAGTGCAACTCGCCGCGCGCCAGCGCGGGCTTCAGCATGTTTCCGGCATCCATGGCGCCCTCAGCCTTGCCGGCGCCCACCATGGTGTGCAATTCGTCGATGAACAGAATCACCTGGCCTTCCTGTTTCGCCAGATCATTGAGGACCGCCTTCAGCCGCTCCTCGAATTCGCCGCGAAACTTGGCGCCGGCGATAAGCGCACCCATGTCGAGTGCCAGGATGCGCTTGTTGCGCAAGCCTTCCGGCACCTCATCGTTGATGATTCGTTGCGCCAGACCTTCGACAATCGCGGTTTTGCCTACGCCCGGCTCGCCGATCAGGACCGGGTTGTTCTTGGTACGCCGCTGCAGAACTTGGATGGTGCGGCGGATTTCGTCGTCGCGTCCGATGACCGGATCGAGCTTGCCCTGGGTCGCGCGCTCGGTCAGATCGATGCTGTATTTTTCCAGCGCCTGACGATTCTCCTCGGCGCCCGCATCCTCCACCTTGGCGCCGCCGCGCACCTCGTCGATGGCCTTTTCCAAACTGGCCCGCGACGCGCTGCTTGCCTTGAGCAGCCGGCCCAGCTCGCCGCGATCGTCGCAAGCGGCGAGTACGAAAAGTTCGCTGGAAATGAATTGATCGCCGCGCTGCTGCGCCAGCTTGTCGGTGACATTCAAGAGCTTGTTAAGATCATTGCCGAGCAGCACTTCGCCGCCCGCTCCCTCAACCTTGGCAATCCGGTCGAGCGCCCCCGCGAGATCGGAACGCAGCTTGGGCACCTGTGCCCCGGCCTTCTCCAACAAGGGCCGGGCGGTACCGCCCTGCTGATCGAGCAGCGCCGCCATCAGGTGCACCGGCTCGATGTACTGATTGTCGCGACCCACCGCCAGAGACTGGGCGTCGGCCAGCGCTTGCTGAAACTTGGTCGTCAGCTTGTCCATTCGCATAAGTTATCCCTTGAGAAAAGGCTCGGAATGGTCACGAAATGGGGATGGACAGGGTGCAATTCAACGTTGTTTTCAGCGTTCCCGCCAGATCAGCGTGGCTTGGCGGCCGGTGATTCCGTCGCGCCGGTGCGAGAAGTAGCGATCTTGTTGGGCAAAGGTGCAATGCCCACCGCCATGGATGCGGATCACACCAAGAGAACTTAAGCGGCGGCGCGCGAGCACGCCTAAGTCTGCCTGATAGCGCCCGCGGGCATTGAGCTCGAAGGCCTCCACCTGCCTGCGAATCCCCGCTCAAAAATGCCTCGCGTACCTCGGGGCCCACTTCAAAATGCTTAGGACCAATTGCCGGTCCCAGCCATGCCATCAGAGCCGCCGGGGGCACGCCCATGGCGCGCACAGTCGCTTCGATGACGCCCGCTGCCAACCCGCGCCAGCCAGCGTGCGCGGCCGCCACGATGTCGCCCGAGTCCGCCGCAAGAACGATGGGCAAACAATCGGCCGTAAGAATTGCAGCTACCCTATTAGGCCCCCGGGCGACGGCAGCGTCGGCGGGAGCCAAGGTTCCCGCTCGGTCAAGATCCGCCACTGCAACCCCGTGGACCTGGGATAGCCATGCGGGTTCGGCCGGCAGGCCGGCTCCCAACCTTAATCGGCGCCGATTTTCGGCCACGGCGATCGGGTCATCCCCGACATGGCCGCCAAGATTGAAGCTGGCGTAGGGCACCGCGCTGACGCCGGCGTTAGGATCGCCCCGCAGGGTCGATAAGGCCCGCACGCCCCGCGGCGCCGGCCAGTCCGCCTCGACCCAGGGCGCTGTCACCGGGTGGGCTCCGCTTCCGCCGAGGCGGCGAGCGCGTCGTCGCGCAACGCCAGCAGCAGCTTGTGAAAATCTTCCGGCACCTTACTGGCCAATCCCACTCGCTTGCCGGTCCGAGGATGATCAAAGCCGAGTGCCGCCGCGTGCAATGCCTGGCGCTTAAAGGCCCGCAAGGTGCTCACGAGTTCTTCGCCTGCGCCCTTGGGTTGTGCAAATCGACCACCGTAGACCGGATCGCCGACTATGGGGTATTTCAGGTGCGATAGATGCAGGCGGATTTGATGGGTGCGGCCGGTCTCGAGTTGCACCGACAGGTACGAATGTGCGCGGAAGCGCTCGATAATGCGGTAATGCGTCACCGCGGGACGCCCGCTTTCGCGCACCGCCATTCTTAGGCGATCGCTGCGATTGCGCCCGATGGGAGCGTCGATCATGCCGCCGCCGGTCATGACGCCGACGCATACCGCCAGGTAATTGCGCGACATGGAGCGCGCCATGAGCTGCCGGGCAAGCGAAGTCTGCGCCTCGGCGGTCCGGGCAACGACCAGCAGGCCGCTCGTATCCTTGTCGAGGCGATGGATGAGGCCGGCCCGCGGCAGCCTCGCCAACGAGGGATCCAGTCCCAGCAGGGCATTTTGCAAGGTATGCCGTGGATTCCCCGCGCCGGGATGCACGACCATTCCGGCCGGTTTATCGATCACCAGCACGTCTGCATCTTCGTAAGCCAACCGCAGCGAAATCGCCTCCGGCAGCACTTGGGATGGCGGCTCAGAAACCGTCAGCTGCACGCGCACCTGCACCCCCGCCTCGAGCCGGTCGCGGGGCTTGAGACGCCGCCGACCCACCATGACTGACCCGTCCTCGATCCAGCCCTTGATCCGGGTTCGTGAATGCTGGGGCATGAGCCGGGCCAGGGCGCTGTCCAGCCGTTCGCCCGCCAATTCAGGCGGAATCTTAAGCTCGATCACTTGGAACTCTGGGGTCATAGCGGCACTCGAAGCTACCGTCGGGGCATTTGGGTATACTGCCGCGCTTTCGGGCCCGCCCCACGGGACCCCCATTGTAAGGAATCGCTTGTGAGACTGCGTGATCTTGTCCAACCGGGCCGTGTTCTAGTCATGGCTGTCGGCATCGTGTTGCTCGCCACCGGCTGCCGCAGCCACCGCGCCGATGACGCCAAGTCGGGCCCGGAGCAGATTTACGCCAAGGCGCAAAAGGCAATACGAAATTCCAGCTACGCAGAAGCCGTCAAACAACTCGAAGCGCTGCAATCTCGCTTCCCCTTCAGCGAACCGGCGCGCCAGGCACAGCTCGATTTGATCTACGCGTACTACAAGAATCACGAAGTCGATCCGGCAGTCGATGCGGCCGACACCTTCATCCGCGAGAACCCCACCAACCCGAGGGTCGATTACGCCTACTACATGAAGGGCTTGGTGTACTTCGAGCGTCAGTCGAATTGGCTGGAGCGGGTCTTCAACGTCGATCTGTCGCAGCGCCCGCCGATCAATGCCAAGAAATCGTTCGATTCATTTCAACAGCTCATCGAAAAATATCCGCACAGCGAGTACGTCGGCGACGCGCAGCAGCGCATGATTTACCTGCGCAACCGCCTGGCCGACTTCGAACTGCATGTCGCGCTTTACTATATGCGCCGCGGCGCCTATGTCGGCGCACTCAACCGCGCCAAATACTGCGTGGAAAATTATGACGGCGCACCAGCGGTGAAAGGCTCGATGAAGGTCATCGTCAACGCCTACTACGATCTGAATATGGTGGATTTGGCGAAGAATGCGGAGCGCGTGTACGCGGATAACTATCCCGGGATCCAGCAAGGACCTCGAGAAGAAGAAGCATTGGTACCAGAACATCCTCTAACCGGCTCTTAGTGCGATTTGTAGCCGTTGGTGATCGGGTAGCGCCAGTCCCGCCCGAATGCCCGGCCGCTCACGCGCACCCCCGGCGGCGCCTGCCGGCGCTTGTATTCATTGCGCTTGACCAGATCCAAGATGCGCCCGACCGTGGCTCGATCGAAGCCGCGCGCGGCGATTTGATCGACCGATAGATCCTCTTCGATGAAAGCCTCGAGGATGGGATCCAGAATTTCATAGGGCGGCAGGCTGTCGGTGTCTTTTTGGTCGAAGCGCAGCTCGGCCGACGGCGGCCGATCGATGACTCTGGCGGGAATTACCTCAGACTGCGCATTTCGCCAACGGCACAATCGATACACCAGCAGCTTGCTGCAATCCTTGATGGGGGCAAATCCGCCGGCCATGTCGCCGTACAGCGTGGCGTAGCCCACCGCCATTTCGCTTTTGTTGCCGGTGGTGAGCAGCATCTTGCCGGTCTTGTTGGAGATGCCCATGAGCAGCACCCCCCGGCAACGCGATTGAATGTTCTCCTCCGCCGTGTCCGGGGCGCGTCCCGCAAACTCCTGTTTCAGGGCGGCCAAGGTGGCCTCGAACATGCCTTCGATCGATATTTCGCTGTGTTTGACATGCAGCTTTCCGGCCTGCAAGGCAGCATCATCCTTGCTCATTTGCGAGGTATAGCGCGAGGGCATCGCGACCGAATGCACCCGATCCGCTCCCAGGGCGTCGACGGCAATCACCAGCGTAAGGGCCGAGTCGACGCCGCCCGATAGTCCCATGACCACGCCGGGGAAGCGGTGCTTGGTGACATAGTCGCGGGTGCCTTGCACCAAGGCGCCGTAGACGCTTTCTTCCTGACCCTGCAGGGGCGTAATGTCGTCGGGAATGGGGTGGACGGTACCGGATGCATCCAATGCCAAATCGACCACGAACAAGCCCTCGGCGAAGGCTGGTGCACGCTGCGTGACGGCACCCTTATCGTCCATGACAAAGGAATTGCCGTCAAACACCAACTCATCCTGGCCGCCGATCAAATTGCAGAACACCACCGGAATGTGCGTCTCGCGGATCCGCTCCCGCACCACCTGCTGTTCGCGCATGCTTTGTTTATCGACCTCATAGGGCGAGGCATTGATCACCAGCAATACCTGAGCGCCGGCCTCGCGTGCTTGGCGAGCCGGCGCGGAATCCCAGGCATCCTCGCACACCAAGACGCCGGCTCTCACACCTTGAATCTCGACAACGGTCGGATCCGACCCCGGCGTAAAATAGCGCTTCTCGTCGAACACTCGATAATTGGGCAGGCAGGCCTTGCGGTGATTGGCGAGCACGGCGCCATCGCGGATCACAATGGCTGAATTGAAAATGGCGGAGTCCGCGTATTCAGGGTACCCCGCTATCAGCGTGATGCCGCGCACTTCTTGTTTGAGGCGCTCCAGCGAGCGCGCCACCTGCAAACGCATGCCGGAGTGAAACAGCAGATCCTCGGGGGGATACCCGGATACGGCAAGCTCGGGCAGCATCACTAAGTCGGCGCGATATCGATCGCGCGCTTCGTTCGCAGCGGCCACGATGCGCGAGGTGTTGCCATCGACATCGCCGACGACCAGATTGAGCTGGGCCATCACACAGCGCAGCTGGCGCGGAGTGCTCAATTCTTCATCCGTTGGGCGATCGCCGAACCCATTTCCGCCGGCGAGTGCACCGTGGTAATGCCGGCCGCTTCGAGCGCCGCGAATTTCGCCGCCGCCGTACCCTTGCCGCCGGCGACGATGGCACCGGCGTGACCCATGCGCTTGCCCGGCGGCGCGGCGACCCCGGCGATATAGGCAACCACGGGCTTGCTGACGTTTTTGTGAATGAAGGCGGCTGCCGCTTCTTCGTCGCTGCCGCCGATCTCGCCGACCATCACGATGCCTTCGGTCTGCGCATCCTGTTCGAACAGCTCCAGCACATCGATAAAGTTCATGCCGCGCACCGGATCTCCGCCTATGCCGACGCAGGTGCTCTGCCCCAGGCCATTGTTGGTCGTCTGGAACACTGCTTCATACGTGAGGGTTCCTGAACGGGAAACAATGCCCTACGCGGCCTTTCTTATGAATAAAGCCCGGCATGATGCCGATCTTGCATTCGTCGGACGTGATGATCCCAGGGCAGTTCGGGCCGATGAGCCGCGTTTTGTAGCCGGCGAGCGTCGCCTTGACCCGCACCATGTCATTCACCGGAATACCTTCGGTGATGCACACGATCAATTCCGCACCCGCGTCGGCCGCCTCGAGAATCGCGTCCGCCGCAAAGGGTGCGGGCACATAGATCATGCTGACCGTCGCGCCCGTGGCCGCAATGGCCTCTCTTGCGGTATCGAAGACCGGCAACCCGAGGTGCGTTTCACCGCCGCGGCCGGGCGTCACCCCGCCCACGAGCTTGGTGCCGTACGCCAGACATTGCTCGGAATGAAAAGTACCCTGCTTGCCCGTAAAGCCCTGGCAGATGACCTTGGTATCCTTGTTGACGAGGATGCTCATGATGCCATTCCCGCCATGCGTACGGCCTTGACCGCCGCATCGGTGAGATCGCTCGCCGCGGTAATCGCCAGACCGCTGCTCGCCAACAACTGCCGCGCCAGGGGGGCGTTGGTGCCCTCGAGCCGCACGATGACGGGCATGCTGACGCCGACCTCTTTGACGGCCGCGATGATGCCCTCTGCGATGATGTCGCAGCGGACGATGCCGCCGAAAATATTGATCAAAATCGCCCTGACCTTGGGGTTCGAGAGAATCAATTTGAACGCCGCGGAGACGCGTTCCTTGGTGGCGCCGCCGCCCACGTCCAGAAAATTGGCCGGCCTGCCGCCGTGCAATTGGATCAGGTCCATGGTGGCCATGGCGAGGCCGGCGCCATTGACCATGCAGGCAATATTGCCGTCCAAGGACACGTAGTTAAGATCGTGTTCGGCGGCCTGGCGCTCCATGGGATCTTCTTGTGAGGCGTCACGCAACACCGCCAGATCCTTGTGCCGGAACAGCGCGTTGTCTTCGATATTGATTTTCGCGTCCAACGCCAAAAGATCGCCCTCCGCGGTGACGATGAGCGGATTGACCTCGACCAAACTGGCATCGCGCTCTAAGTACAGCTTGTAGAGTGCCTGCGCAATGTGCCCGAATTGCGCGACCTGGGTGCCTTTGAACCCCAACCCAAAGGCCAACTGGCGGCACTGGAAATCCTGCAAGCCCGCGGTGGGGTTCACATTCACGCGGATGATTTTCTCAGGGTGGTGCTCGGCAACCTCTTCGATGTCCATGCCGCCCGCGGCGGAAGCAACAAAGGCCAGACGGCCGGCGTCACGATTAAGCACCAGGCTTAAGTAAATCTCGCGGGCGATTTTCGAACCCACTTCGACGTAAACCTGATGCACCGGCAAGCCTTCGGGCCCTGTCTGATGGGTCACCAGCGTCGTACCCAGCATCGCCTGGGCAGCAGCCCCGACCGCCTCCAAGTCCTTGACCACTCTGACGCCGCCGGCCTTGCCCCGCCCACCGGCATGCACCTGGGCCTTCACCACCCACAACGACCCGCCGAGCCCCTTGGCAGCCGCCACGGCTCCTTCCGGTGAGTCGGCGACCCGGCCTTTCGGGACAGGGATGGCGTACTGCGCGAACAATTCCTTCGATTGATACTCGTGCAGATTCATGAATTGTCCTAAGTGCCGATCGCGTCGCGTAAGGCGCGCTATTCTGAATTAAGCTTAAGCACAGCGCAAAGCGGGGAGAAACACACCACTTGAATCGCCAATTAGACCGCCGCATCGACCGCGACCCTGCGTTGACTTGGCGCGTGCTCGCCGTCCTTAATTTGTACCGGGTACTGGTCCCGCTGGTGTTGCTGGGCCTTTATTCGCTGGGCGGCGCCCGCGGCTTCGCGGTCTATTCCTCGCAAGTGTTCTTTGGCGCCACGGTATTTTACCTCTGCTTCGGTTTAGCGAGCGTTGTGTTGGTGCGCAGAAGGCTGGCGAACGCGAACGTCCAAACCATCCTTCAAGCGGCGGTCGACATGCTGTCGTTGATATTGCTGTTGCATACCTGCGGCGGAGTAGCCAGCGGCTTGGGAGTTTTGTTCCTGGTACCCGTCGGTGCGCTGGCATTCTTGTTGCCGCCGCGCAGCGCCTTGTTTCTGGCAGCGGTAGCCGCCATTGCCATTCTTGCGGACACCATCTGGCAACAGCTGGGCGGCATCACCGACATCAACTCGTACGCCACCGCCGGATTATTGGGTACGGTGTTATTTGTCACCGCCGGCGCTGCATCCTATGCGGCGGGACGAATGCGCGAAAGCGAAGCCCTGGTCCGCCAGAAGGACGTCGATCTTGCGAATCTCGCCGAGCTGTCGCAGTACATCGTGCAGCATTTGCGCGAAAGCATCCTCGTTGTCGATGCCGGAGACAAGATTCGCTTGATCAACGAATCGGCGGCGGAGATTCTCGGTGACAATCATGCTGTGCCGGGCGCCTTGGTGGGCGAAGTATCCCCGCGCCTGCTGTACTCGTTGTCTACCTGGCGGCAACGTGAGCAAGGACGAAGAGTCTCCGTCGAGTTTCGTGGCGGCAGACGGTGCGCGCGTTATTCAGCCGCATTTTGCCCCCCTCGGCGCAGAGCCGGGACCAACTCTGATATTTCTCGAGGACACCAGCTTCCTGGCCGAACGCGTGCAGCAGGGCAAGCTGGCGGCACTCGGCAGGCTGTCGGCCAGCATCGCGCATGAAATCCGCAATCCAGTAGGGGCCATGAGCCATGCCGGTCAGCTGCTGGCGGAAAGCCCAATATTGGCGCTGAAGAACGTCGCTTGACAGACATCATCCACAACAACTCCGAGCGCGTTAGTACCATCATCAACAATGTACTGCAGTTGTCGCGGCGCGAAGCGACGAAACCCACGCGCTTGTTACTTGGCGATTGGTTCGAAGATTTTCTGGGCGAATTCTGCGAAACCATGCAGGTTCGCGAGACCCAAATTGGCGTTCACGAGGCGACCGAGGACTTGGAAGTACGGTTCGATCCCAGCCATTTGCATCAAGTGGTTTGGAACTTTTGCGACAACGCCATCAAGTACGGTGAAGCGCGCGACGGGATCAGCGTGGAGATCAACCTCGGCCGCCTGAATCCCAGCACTCGCCCGTATCTGGAAGTCTCAAATCGTGGCCCTGGAATTGAGCCGCACGCGGTCGATCGCATTTTCGAGCCGTTCTTTACCGGGCGAAAAGGCGGCACGGGACTGGGATTGTTCATTGCGCGTGAATTGTGCCAGCTAAACCGCGCCATTTTGCTGTACGAGCCGCGTAGCGCGGGAAGTATTTTTAGGATTGTCTTCAGCGATCCTCAGCGCTGGGAGGAAAAGGACTAGTCTCAATGCGGAATGTGCGCCATCACGAATTGCCGTTGCTCTTTGCTGCCGGGAATCGCCATTCGCCGGTCCTCTGGGCCCAAATACCACTGGTCAGCCGCCGGACTGCCGGAAACTCTTCACGGCGTCCGGCCAATTTAACTGAATCATTTGCGCATCCAATACCGCGCCATGACTCACCAACAATAAGTCCTTGTTTCGAAGCAGCGGATCAAACTGAATCATGTCCGCCAGGTACGACCCCCCGAAAGGATGAATGAAATATACGTTGTTGCCCGGCCTTCGGGCGGCGCAAGCTGCGCCAGGTGCTGAGATATAAACTGATCGATTCTGCTCATTTGGAAAGGAATCAAGATCAGCAGGCTCAAAATTGCGCTCGCTCCGGCAAGCGAAATAGGCGCCCATTAATTTGCGGTCTGTTTGCCATCGCACATCCCGCCAATATCGGCACCACGCCCCACGCAGAATGAAAATACCGGTATCCCCATCCATGACCTTGATCAAACCTAACAAACAAATATGCCACGAACGTTAAGGCTGCCGAGGATACCAATAAGCGCACGCGCGGGTCCGCCCGCGCAGGCTGCCGCCCAACAGGGCCAGCGCAAACAGCGAGGGCATTGCCCATACACACATTTTCACCAGGGCAGCGACGCGCGCGTTCAACAGGACTGCGTCGGGCCACACTAGGACTCCCGAAACGGCGCCGCCAATTGGTGTCAAACCAGCGCCGCCCGCTCCGATCTCAGCACGGAATAGCAGCCACGCGACTCCCAATGCCACCCCTGGCAAGTAGCCAACGATCAGAGGCGCCAAATACCGGCGCCGATCGGACTGAGTCGCCAATGCCACGATCCATGGACACGCGAACAGCGCATGGGGTACCGGATTGTGTAAAATCAGCGCAAGCGAGCCCACGAGACCCGCAGCGAACGCCCGGTATGCGGACGGCTTCAAGAGCAGCGCAACGAAAACGAATTCGCAGTCAGATGCGCCTGCATTGAATAATAGGAGATTCCGTTAGCGACAAATGCGCCGGAAGCCAGCGCGAACAGCATCGCCCAAGCCGCCGCCCTCCTATCCGCAGTGATTTCCTGGGTTATCCAATAGATAAGAAAAACCGCAAGTCCAGATAGCGACGCATTGCACAGCCATGGGACGGCGAGAAATTGAAAGGGCGCCAACAGCAGGGCAAATCCTGGCCAATATGCTTCGATGACTCTGCCGGTCTGAGGCGAAGCTATGAGAAAACTGCCGTTAAAACCGCGGACCACCAGCCAATCGAGGAGCTCGGGTGGCACCTGTGCTGCCACGCGGGTTCGAGGCAAAGACTTTCGATTGAAAAACGGCCGCGTATTCGTCCATGGAAAGCGGATAGTCGTGGTAAACCACGAGCGCGCCGACCGCCAGCGCAGCCACGGCGACCAACGCGGTGCCTATCGGGTGTAGCCCGATGAAATCCACGAATCGAAGAATCGGTGCCGGCCGTCTCCACAAGGCAGCCGAGATGCCAATTACGAGCGCGAGCCACGCTGCATGGGGGTCATCCCTCGTTAGTAAATCGCGAAAAATGGGCGAAAAGTGGGCGCTCGAAAACACAATGCGGTCGAGCAGGTAGAAATAAGCCACGCATGCGGCGCACAGCGCAAGACCCGTCGCGCGAACGTGGCGCTCGGTAAAGCGGCTCAACATTACCTCGCGAGCCTCCCAATGAGCTGAGCGGACGCACTTGCGTCGATGGCGCCTCGTGCATAATGCGATGTTTACACAACAGCTCTAGCAATGCACTGGTCGAGCCACGGGTTTCAGTCAAAGATCGTTGGCGCCGTCTTCTTATTGACGGCTTTTGCGACGTGGGCTTTGCTGCGCGGCTACCACGGGCTCCTTGGAGATGCACAACTTTATGCTTTTCAGGCGCTTTCCAGAATACATCCGCCGCTCGCCCATGATTTGTATCTTCAGAACACGTCGCAGGATAAGTTCACCATTTTCTCTCCTGCGTACGCATGGTTCATCGAATTGCTCGGGCTCGAACCGGCCGCGCGAATGCTCACCCTGCTCTTCACAATTTGGTTTCTGGCGGCGGCATGGGATGTAGCGCGAACCCTCACGAATCGCGACGGCGCGTGGCTAGGCGTCATTTTCCTGCTGATAGTCGATGGGAATTATGGCGGCTCAGGTGTATTTCGAGTTGCTGAGCAATTCTTGACCGCTCGTCTGCCAGCCGAAGCGCTTGTTGCGACGTCTCTCGCTTGTTTCCTCCGGGGCTCCAAAGTTCTTGCGGCGTTGATTGCGGCAACGGCGCTGTTGATTCATCCGCTAATTGCCCTGCCCGGGCTGCTGCTGCTGATGTGCCTTGGGGTTCCGATCCGTGTAAGCCTTCTTGGTGCGGCCGCATCTGTGATTGTTGGCATTCTCATTGCATTCTGCGCCGTGCATCTGCCAGGGATCGCTAAGATCTTCCCACTCATGGACCCGGCATGGCTGAATGTTGTCGAAGAGCGCTCGCAGTTCTTGTTCTTGCGACTATGGTCATTTCGAGACTGGGAAATTAATGCGCGGCCTTTTTTTTATTTAGCGTTCATCGCATTCGCGACTCAAGACAGTCGTGTGCGCCGAGTCTGCGTGGCTGCGGTTATCGTAGGCGCGGCCGGCTTGGCTGCCGCCCTGATCGCCGACGCGGTTGGTCCTGTCGCCATATTCGTGCAGGGCCAAGCCTGGCGATGGGAATGGATTGCCGTGTGTGTCGGCGCTCTGCTGCTGCCCGCGATAGTGCTGCAAATCTGGTCTGACGAGAAATGCGGGCCGCTGTGCGGGCTGTTGTTGTTGCTGGGTCTGACGTTTCCGGCGGCGAGCGGGACGGCATGTGTTTCGTTGTCCCTGATATTATGGCTGATGAGGTCGCGTTTCTCAATTCGCGCCGTTCAGACGCTTCGCTGGGTCTCCTTTGGATTGGTTCTTGCGGTTGCAGCTTGGGTAGCCACTCATGCCTGGGAAATTGCCTGGACCGCATTTCACAAACCCGGAACCATGGCTGCCGTGCAGCTGCGCGATTTTTTCGCGCTGAAGATCCCAGCCGTGATCAGTGTGTCGCTTATTTGGTGGGGATTACGAAAAGGCGTCGGCGTTCGGGTGCCGGCTCTGCTTGCCTTCGGTTTAGTTGCCGTGTCGATTTTTATTTTGCCCGCCGCGTTCAAACAAAACCGCTCTCTGGCCTCCGCGGCCGACATCGGCGAATTTTCAGACTGGGCCAGCGTTATTCCCGCGACAAGCACCGTGCTGGTAACACCCGCTCGCGACGTGGGAACGTTTGTTTGGTTCACCCTCCAGCGGCCGAACTATTTGGCGGTCGATCAATCCGCTGGTGTCGTCTTTTCGCGCGCAACGGCCCTGGAGATTCGGCGTCGTTCTCAGCTCCTGCAGCCCGTGATGGATCCGAATTGGAAGATACGATCGAAGCTTCGTGCCGCCGCAGCTACTGGCAAAAATCAGACCGAAGCACCGAGCCGGCCGCTAACCGCGGCCACTCTAAGCCAGATCTGCGCGGACACGTTGCTCGGATTTGTCATTTCATCGCAGCAAGTCGGCTTCGATGCGTTGAACCATCAGAATGACGGCAGGTGGAAGGGATGGAATCTTTACGACTGCCGCAACGTGCGAACATCGGCGACAATTGAGTGAAGAAAGTTGCCGTTATCGCGGGAGCTGGACCTGCAGGCCTGACGGCTGCCCTCGAACTCTTGCGACATTCCGATGTTTTACCGGTCGTGTTCGAAGCCGACGTTCAGGTGGGTGGAATTTCCAAAACGATTGATTACCGTGGCAATCGCATGGATCTCGGAGGGCACCGCTTTTTTTCCAAATCGGATTGGGTAATGCGCTGGTGGCAAGAGATCTTGCCCGTCGCGCAAACCGAGGTGGACGTATCAGACTCACTGCGGGTCAGCTATCAGGGGCAATCACAGAACCTGACGCCCGACAGAGTAGCTTCTGAGGACTCTGATGCCGTCATGTTGCTGCGGCGGCGGTTGTCACGTATTTTCTATCACCGCCGATTCTTCGACTACCCGCTCGCTCTGAGCGCTAGCACTCTGAGCAATTTGGGAATCATGGAAGCCGTGAAAATAGGCCTGAGCTACGGAAAAGCGCAGGCGAGACGTCGATCGCCGGAATCTTCATTGGAAGACTTCCTAATTAACCGATTTGGCGATCGTCTCTACCAGACTTTTTTTAAGGGCTATACGGAGAAGGTGTGGGGGGTCCCCTGCGGCGAAATCTCGGCCGAATGGGGCGCACAACGAATCAAAGGATTATCGATCGCAAAAGCGCTTTCGCACGCACTCGGCAAGTTTTTTAAATTCGATGACCCCGCGCAAAGACCCACCGAGACTAGCCTGATCGAGCGATTTCTTTATCCTAAACTTGGGCCGGGCCAGATGTGGGAGGCAGTTGCGCGCAGGGTCTCTGACCAGGGTGGGCACATTCATCTTCGGCATCGAATTGCCGGCATCGAGCAGGCCGCGGGAAAGGTCACCGCGATCAACGTGGTTGACGAGAGCACACAAGCGATCCGGCGCGTTGCATGCGATCATTTCATTTCGACGATACCGGTAACCGAACTTATCGCGTTTCTGCGACCGCCCGAACTTGATGTCCAACGAATTGCGAGTCGTCTTCCTTACCGCGACTTCATGACGGCGGGTCTGCTGCTGCGTCGGATGAAACACGGAGCCGATGCGCGGGACAAGCGACAGGCAAACGGAATGCCGCCGGATAATTGGATCTATGTTCAAGAGACTGACGTCAAGATCGGACGCATACAGGTCTTCAACAATTGGAGTCCCGCCATGGTTGCCGATCCGAGCACAATATGGCTGGGTTTGGAATACTTCTGCAGGAAGGATGATGATCTTTGGTCAATGAATGACGGCAGATTCATCGATTTTGCGGCGGCAGAACTCGAGAAAATCGGTTTAATAAACCGTGAAGACGTGATTGATGGTAATTTGGTTCGCGTCCCCAAGGCTTATCCGGCGTACTTTGGCGCTTACGCTGAATTCGATCGTGTAAGAAGTTATTTGGACCAGATTGGCAATCTTTATCCAATCGGCAGAAATGGAATGCACAGATACAATAACCAGGACCACTCGATGCTGACGGCGAGGAGCGCTGTGAATTCCATCGTCAATAACGGCTGCGGTAAGCAGGATATATGGCGCGTCAATGCTGACGATGCGTACCATGAACAGCTTGACAGCCCGTCCTGATCTCTCAACGGGGCTTTCTCCGTGGAACTGACAATTCTCATGCCTTGCCTCAACGAGGCTGAGACTATTGCCCTCTGCGTGCGTAAGGCATGCAATTTTCTTGTCGGCGCCGGAATCGAAGGTGAGGTAGTAGTCGCCGATAACGGATCGACAGACGGATCGTCGGATCTTGCGGTTGCGTTCGGCGCACGCGTAGTGAGCGTCGCTGACAAGGGCTATGGCAATGCTTTGATCGGCGGAATCAATGCCGCTCATGGTCGATTTGTGATCATGGCTGATGCGGACGACAGTTACGATTTCTCGGAGTTGGGCTTATTCGTGGATTCCTTGCGTTCCGGCAACAAGATGGTCATCGGCAATCGCTTTCGCGGCGGCATTCGTCCAGGCGCGATGCCGTTCCTGCACCGCTATTTTGGCAATCCGCTGCTCAGTCTTACGGGTAGGATGTTCTTTTCATCCGGCATCGGTGACTTTCATTGCGGTCTGCGTGGCATCGATAGAGCGGCCGCCCTGAAACTGCGCCTGCAAGCGCCGGGGATGGAGTTCGCAAGCGAAATGATCGTCAAAGCAACGCTCGCCGGTTGGCGCATCGCCGAGGTGCCCGCCACCCTATCGCCCACGGGCCGATCGCGCCGGCCGCATCTGCGCAGCTGGCGAGACGGATGGCGACATTTACGCTTTCTGCTGATGATGAGTCCCCGGTGGCTCATGCTATACCCTGGCACTTGTCTGATCGCGATCGGAGGCGCCGCGCAAATTGTGATTGCACGTGGTCCGCTGGTGTTTTCCGGTGTTGGACTTGACATTCACACCATGCTTTACGCAGGAGGTGCGGTCATTCTTGGCGTGCAACTTGTGCTGTTCTCCGTGTTGGCGCGCGCCATCGGCGTGCTGAAGAATGTATTGCCGATGCGCCCGACGTTTTCGCGCTTACTGAAGGTGTTCACACTCGAACGGGGCATTTTCCTCGGTTTGTTGCTTGGCGCCGGCGGCCTGGGACTCGCTGCTTATTCCGTCGTCACTTGGGCGCAGGCCAGCCTTGCGGCCCTTGAACCCGCGGTAGTCATGCGCGTGGCGATTCCGTCCGTGACTTTGATGCTCACAGGGGCCGAAATCATTTTCTCCTCTTTTTTGCTGGAGTTCATCGATGTCCGCGCCCGCGCGGCTGATCGGTGACCGTGCATGGCTCTTGGACCATTAACGAGACGTCTTTTAGGACCGCGCGCGGCCCGTCGCGCGGGCGAATTTTACCGGGGGATTTTCGTCGACCTGGTGAAAGTAGCGGCAGCGTTGGCGGCGGTCATGCCGCGCGATGCGCATTTGCTGGACGTGGGCGGCGGCGACGGCCAGCCTCTCAATCATCTGCTGTCCGTGCGCCCCGACCTGACGATTACGACACTGGATCCGGCACCCGTGGTCGGCCAGTGGATCGACCCACGCTACGATCGCCAGGTAAAACGCTTGCCGCGGACCAGCCTGACGGAATTTGTAGCCTGCGCGCATCCACAGCCCGACGTCATCTTAATCGCGGATGTATTGCACCACATTCCAAAGGCCGTGCGGCGAAAATTCCTCGATTCTGTCGGGGTCCTTCTCGATCGCGTACCGAACCTGCGCGTTATAGTGAAAGACGTGGAGCCCGGCCATTGGCGTGCCTTGCTTGGTCTTTGGTCTGATCGCTACGTCACGGGGGATAGGAATGTCAGTCTGATTTCCAGAGACGAGGTGACCCGTCTCTTCGAAGAAGTATTGGGACCGTTTCATCGCGAGGACACCGATTTATTCAAAGAGGATCTCCCGAACTACGCTATCGTCTTGTATCGGTAGCCAGAGAATGAACGCAAGATTCCTATTTATTGCCTTCACCGTGAATTCCGTCATCAGCCAGCTGGTGTTGCGGCGCGGCTTACAAGATTTGGCGAGCCCGGCCAGCTTGATGAACATGCCGCGTTTCATTGGCAGCGCGGCCCTCTCTCCCTGGATCTACGCATCCGTTACGCTGCAGATTCTAAGCTACGTGATGTGGATGCTCATTGTCTCACGTGAAAAACTCGGCGTTGCCACGGCGACTGTGGGCGGGGGCTTCTACACCTTGATGGCGCTATCGGCATGGCTCGTCTATGGCGAGACCCTCTCAGCCGTGCAGTGGGCGGGCATCGCCCTCGTCACGCTCGGAGTGGTCTGTATCAGCTTGGGCGGCACTAGCGCCTAAAGGCGATTGGCGCGATACCCGAATCGATAGAGGGATGCGAGTGCGGCGGCAATCGGCCCCGGCCAAAGCGCATCAAATATCGCGCGGTCTTCATGTTCGCGCGCGCGATTCGCGATGGTCGCCGTGGTCTCGCTCCCTGCATGCACGCCCTTGGAAACCAGCCGTTCGCGCACATAGACGAAGCCGCCGGGCCGCCGCGCTAGTTCAAGCCACGCCATCCAATCCAAGTTCGTCTGAAAGCCGGCCGGAAAGCGGAAATCGGCAATCAGCGCTCGATTGAACATGACGCTCGGACAGCAGATCGGGTTACCGAGGGAAAGCAAACGCACCTTGTGGCGAGTATCGGTGATGCATTCGCGCCGGCCGAAGGCACGTTGGCGGAGCGCCCGCTTGATCCGCAAGTTTATATTGGTCTGGCGCGCCCCAAGCGGGGAGTGCTCCGCGTAGTCGCAAAACGCCATAACTCCGTTCGGATGTCGCCGCAGTGCGCTGCTCAACCGGACAGCGTAACGCGAGGCAAAATAATCGTCCTGATGAGCCAGCGTCACCAGGGGAGTCTGGGCCGACAAAAGCGCAAAGTTCCAGTCCGCAGCGATATCGAAGCGCCGTGGATTGACGTGCAATGCCAACGCATGACGTTTTGCGAAAGCCTCAAGCCCCGCCGAGGGCGTCGACGTCGCCAGCAGGATTTCGCTGGGATCCCCCGCCTGTGCGCGCAGCGATGCGACCAGAGTGGCGAGGTTAGGCGCGGCCAGGTACACCGGGATGGCAAAGGTATGGTCCATTGAGCAATAGCATAACGCGCACGGTGTTCCGTCAAGCCCGGCTAACGCTACAATGGGCCCCATGCCCAAACCCGCCGTATTGGTCGTCGACGATGAACCCGATATTTGCGAACTCCTGTCCATTACCTTGCAGCGCATGGAGTTGATTCCACGGACGGCCAATAATCTGGCCGTGGCGCAGCGCCTACTCAAGACCGAGCCATTCGATCTGTGCTTGACCGATATGCAGTTGCCGGACGGGGACGGCTTGGAGCTTGTCGAGTGGATGCAGCAATACACGCCGAACGTTCCCGTCGCCGTGATCACCGCCCACGGAAATATGGAAACTGCCGTACGGGCTCTCAAAGCGGGCGCCTTCGATTTCGTCTCGAAGCCTTTGGACCTTGCCGGTTTGCGCAAGCTGGTGGTGGCGGCCATCAAGCTATCGGGTACCAACGATGGCGACACCAGCGTGTTTGGCCCTCGCTTGCTCGGCGCTTCGGCCGCCATGCAGCACCTGCGCGATATGATCGGCCGCGTGGCCCGCAGCCAGGCACCCGTGCATATTTTCGGCGAGTCAGGCACCGGCAAGGAATTGGTGGCGAAACTCATCCACGAATCCGGCCCACGCCGCGATGGCCCCTTCGTACCGGTCAATTGTGGGGCCATTCCGACTGAACTCATGGAAAGCGAACTCTTCGGTCATAAGCGCGGCAGCTTTACCGGCGCGGTCAGCGACAAGAAAGGGCTGATTCCATCCGCGGAGGGCGGCACCTTGTTCCTCGATGAGATTGCGGACTTGCCGCTGCACATGCAGGTGAAGTTGCTGCGCGTCATCCAGGAGAAAGCTGTTCGTGCGGTCGGCGAACAGCAGGAAATGGGGATCGATGTACGAATTCTTTCCGCCACGCACAAAAATCTCGCCCAACTCGTCGCCGAAGGTAAATTTCGCGAGGACCTGTTTTATCGTGTGAACGTCATCGAAATGCGCGTTCCCTCGCTCCGCGAACGGCGGGAGGATGTACTAGAACTCGCGGAGGCTGTGCTGCGAAGGCTCGGAAGGCGGATGAAGATCACCCCACCGATGCTGGGAAAGGACGCGTTGGCCGCGCTTGAGGCATATGCCTTTCCGGGAAATGTGCGCGAACTCGAGAACATTCTAGAGCGCGCCATCACTCTTAGCACCAGCGGTGAAGTGAGCGCCAGCGACATTCAACTTAGGCCGACTCCCGGCAGTTCGGCCGCAGCCGTCACCTCGTCAAATGCGGGCGCGCTCGGCGACCATCTAGAAGACATCGAACGCGATGCCATCGTTAAAGCACTTGAGCAGACACGCTTCAACAAGACCGCCGCCGCCAAAGTCTTGGGGATGTCCTTTCGTGCTTTGCGATATCGGATCAAGAAGCTCGGGATCGAGTAGCGCGGCACAAAAGCGTGATTGCTCTTACTAATTTTCGCGCCAAACAATTCCGATGCTCTGTTGGGTGCCTGGCAAGTGCGCCAGAAAATGCATAGGCAAGCCGCGGGACGCTGGGGCAACTACGAGAAGTTGATCGGCCCGCTTGAAGAGCCGAAAGACTAGACCGCTTGGCTGACAAAATTTGTCACTGTGTGACTCTGGGCGCCACTAGCGGCGCTGGCTGACGACAGTTCTATGTCAAGCCGAGAAAGCTGATTCGCAATTAACTTAGGTAATTCATGGACTTATCTGCAGCGCGCGATGATTGGCACACCGCTTGCTCCCTTCTTACCACCGGCACGGGCCGTTGTTCGAATTATCGTCTCGATTGTGTCATCATCAGGAGTCAATATGTTTAAGAAAGTGCAACAGGGTTTCACCCTCATCGAATTGATGATCGTGGTCGCGATCATCGGTATTTTGGCGGCGATCGCCATTCCGGCGTATCAGGACTACACGGTTCGTGCGAAGGTGACGGAAGGTCTTAACCTCGCGGATTCGGCGAAGACTGCGGTGGCAGAAGGATTCCAGTCGAACGCCATTCCGGGCGTTGCTGCGGCTGCCAGCTCATGGCTCGCGGTTTCACCGCCACCAAGTATGTCAGACCATCGTTATCAATATCACGCGCGACGGCCTCATCACCATTACGTATCGGCGCTGGCACCCCGCAATTGAACGGCTTGTCGTTGCGCTGACCCCGTCAATTCAGGTCGTTGGTGCGTCCACGCTGCTCAGCGCGGTTGGTACGAGTTCTGGCAACATCGACTGGTCGTGCGCATCGGCCACGAATGCCACCGCTGCCGCCCGCGACTTGAAGTTTACTGTTCCGGCCGCCCCGGTGTTGGCGCGTTACGTGCCGACCGAGTGCAAGTAACAGGCTAGGCATTTCTCTCCGAGATATGCACGGATCAAGCCCCTCACTCGGAGGGGCTTTTCTTTTCCGGAGGCCCCCAGCACCTCATGGGTGTCGGTTTTGCGATCAAAGTCACGAGCCAGCCCGCGCCGATGTGCGACCATCCGCGGATGATTTGACAATTGCTCTGCTAGCTACCGATAGTAGACTAGCAAGCAAGCTATGGGGTTTAGTGTAAGTCCATGAATGACAACGCAATAGCGTCGGTTGGCGGCACCAGTCGGGTGGCATTGGGTGGTCTTGCCCAGCGATTGGTTCAAGACGGCCTATTGGATGAGAACGCCATGCAGGACGCTATCGTCAAGGCGAAGGAAAAGCGCGCCAATCTGGTGACCCATCTGGTCTCGATCAACCTGGCGACGGCCCGCGATATCGCCATTTCCGCGTCCAATGAGTTTGGCGTGCCCCTGCTGGACTTGGACGCGGTCGCCATCGATATGGATGCCGTCCGGGCGGTGAGCGACAAGCTCATGCAGAAGCATCGCGTTTTGCCGCTGATGAAGCGAGGCAAGCGCTTGTTCCTGGCCGTTGCCGACCCGACGAATCTGCATGCGCTCGATGAGATCCGCTTCCAAACCTCGATGAGCATCGAGTTTGTGGTCGTCGAGGACAACAAGCTACAAGCTGCCGTCACCAAGGCGATCGATCAAGCCGAAGCGGTGATGCCGAGCCTGACTGACGATGATTTCGATCTAGAGAATCTCGAAGTTAGCGGCGGCGATGAAGATCCTAACGCGGACGCCCTCGGGCGCGACGACGTCGAAGACGCTCCGATTGTGCGCTTTGTGAACAAAATTATGTTGGACGCCATCAAGAAGGGCGCATCCGACATTCACTTTGAACCTTACGAAAAAATTTTTCGCATCCGAACCCGATTGGACGGCGTGTTGAAAGAAGTCGCCGTGCCCCCTGTTCAGTTGGCCGTGAAGATTGTGGCTCGATTGAAAGTCATGGCGCGGCTCGATATCGCCGAGCGCCGAGTCCCCCAGGACGGACGCATCAAGATGCGCTTATCGAAGAATCGAGCGATCGATTTTCGTGTCAGTACCTGTCCGACGCTTTTTGGCGAGAAAGTCGTCACCCGTATTCTCGATCCCTCAAGCGCGATGCTCGGCATCGATGCGCTGGGCTACGAGCCCTTTCAGCGCGAGCTGTACCTAAAGTATCTCGGCAAACCGCAAGGCATGATCCTGGTCACTGGCCCGACGGGTAGCGGTAAGACCGTGTCTCTCTACACCGGGCTAAATATCCTGAATACCGAAGATACCAACATCTCTACCGCAGAGGATCCGGCCGAAATCAATCTGCCCGGAATCAATCAGGTTAACGTCAACAACAAGGTCGGTCTGACCTTTGCGTCCGCGTTCGAGCCTTTCTGCGGCAAGATCCCGGACGTCATCATGGTCGGCGAAATTCGAGATTTGGAAACCGCAGAAATTGCGATTAAGGCGGCGCAGACGGGCCACTTGGTTCTTTCAACATTGCACACCAATGATGCACCGCAAACGCTGACGCGTTTGATCGATATGGGCGTAAAGCCCTACGCCATCGCGACCTCCGTTAGCCTGATCATCGCGCAACGCCTGGCCCGCAAACTCTGCAGCAATTGTAAACAACCGATCGACATCCCAACCGAAGCGGCAAAAAAAGAAGGCTTTGAGCCGGAGGACATTGCGAACGGGGCATCCGAGTTTTCAGAGCCGTTGGCTGCGGTCAATGCACGGATGGCTACAAGGGACGACTGGGAATCTACCAAGTCATGCCTGTCACGGAAACCATCGGCCGCATCATCATGGAAGGTGGCGGCGCGATGAACATCAATGATCAGGCGACGAAAGACGGCATTTGGAATCTGCGTCGAGCAGGATTGGAAAAAGTGAAGGCGGGTTTGACGAGTTTGGAAGAAGTTAACAGCGTCACGATTGAATAGCGAATGACTGCGAGGGACTGATTTATGGCGATCTCGGCAACAGCGACGAAAAAAGAAACCCAGTTCATATGGGAGGGCAAGGACAAGCGCGGCCATAAGGTACGCGGCAAGGCCCTTGCTGCAAACGAGCAAGCGCTGCGAGCCGACCTAAGGCGCCAAGGCGTCGCAGCTACTCGAGTCAAGACGCAGAGCAGGGTGGGCGGAGGCAAGGTCCAAGCCGCAAGACATTGCCGTATTTGCTCGTCAGCTGGCGACCATGATGTCTGCCGGCATACCCATGGTTCAGGCCTTTGAAATCATCGGCAACGGGCATGAAAAGCCAGCGATGCAAAAGCTGGTGCTCGATATTAAGTGCAACATCGAAGGCGGAAGCACGCTGCACGAGTCGCTGGCTAAACATCCACTTTACTTCGATGATCTTTTCGTGAATCTGGTTGAGGCTGGCGAACATGCCGGCGCGCTTGAAACGTTGCTGGATAAAATCGCGACCTATAAAGAAAAAACAGAGGCGTTGAAGAAGAAGATCAAGAAAGCCCTGTTTTACCCCGCCGCCGTTCTCGTGGTCGCGGTAATTGTCACCGTGATTCTTTTGATTTTCGTCATTCCGCAATTCGAATCTTTGTTCAAAGGCTTTGGTGCTGACCTGCCGGCGTTTACGCAAATGGTCGTGAACATGTCGAAATTCATGCAACACCAGGGATGGCTCGTCTTTGCGATTGTAGGCGGCGCGGCTATATACGTTCATTTACTTTCACAAGCGATCGAGGAATATGCGCCGCGCAATTGACCGCGCGATGCTGAAATTTCCCATCATCGGCCCCATATTGGTCAAATCCGCGATCGCGCGTTTCGCGCGTACCCTCTCCACCATGTTCGCGGCCGGTGTTCCGCTGGTCGAAGCGATGCAGTCCGTGGCCGGCGCCACCGGCAACATCGTTTACGAAGAAGGCACGCTGCGCATGAAGGACGAAGTGGCCACCGGCCAACGCCTGCAGCGCGCCATGGAGAACACGGGCTTGTTTCCGAACATGGTGGTGCAGATGATCGCGGTGGGCGAAGAATCCGGATCGCTGGACACCATGTCAGGCAAAGTCGCGGAATTCTACGAGGCCGAAGTCGACAACGCAGTCGACAGCATGTCCAGCCTGATGGAACCCATGATCATGGCCGTTCTGGGCGTGCTGGTCGGCGGCATGGTTATCGCCATGTACCTGCCCATATTCAAGCTCGGGTCCGCGATTTAAGTCGTCTTTCGGCTGTCCGACCGTTATTGTTGTTTAGCCGATGCTGAACGACATACGCGCTGCTCTACACCTCAGACCCCGCGGTCTTCGCGGGGTCTGTTTTTCTGCTAGGCCTCATCGTCGGCAGCTTTCTGAACGTCGTCATTTATCGGCTGCCTATCATTCTGGAACGCGAGTGGCGGACGCAGGCGACTGAGGTGCTGTCGGCAGATTCGGCAGTGCCTGCCGCGAGCGGTACCGCCGCTGCCATTCACGCTCAGCTAAGCCGCGCTCCGCTTGCCCGAACTGCAAGGCGCCCATTACGGCTCTGCAAAACATCCCGGTGGTGAGCTGGCTGGTGCTGCGCGGCCGCTGCGCTTCCTGCAAGGCGAAAATCTCCGCTCGCTATCCCTTGGTCGAGCTGTCGACCGGCGTTCTTTCCGCCTGGGTGGCCTGGCATTTCGGATTTGGCATGCCCGCGGCTTGCGCGCTGCTGATCACGTGGGGCTTGATCGCGCTAACCGGCATCGACATCGATCATCAATTGCTGCCCGACAACATCACCCTGCCGCTCGATGTGGGCTGGATTGGTGGCGGCAGTTGCCTGGGGCCCCATGGCGGGGCTGGCGCTGCCCGTCTCCGCGCGGACGCCATCATCGGCGCCGCGGCCGGCTATACGAGCCTGTGGCTGGTATTTCATGCATTCAAGCTCATCACCGGCAAAGAAGGCATGGGCTATGGCGACTTCAAGCTTTTCGCCGCTCTGGGTGCTTGGTTGGGCTGGAAGCTGCTGCCGCTCATCATCGTGCTTTCCGCCGCAACGGGCGCAATATTGGGGCTCCTGATGATTGCGGTTCAAGGCCGGGACCGCCGCGCACCGATTCCTTTTGGACCCTATCTAGCGGCCGCGGGCTGGCTGGCCATGATGTACGGCGATTCGCTGGTCAACGGCTATCTGCGCATATCGGGCCTTAAGCACTAAGCCATGGCGCCGCGCCTGCGAATCGGCCTGACCGGCGGCATCGCCAGCGGCAAAAGCACGGTCACAGAGCGTTTCGCGGAGCTCGGCGTTCCGGTCATCGACGCTGATGTCGCATCGCGGAGGGTGGTGGCACCCGGGACACCCGGTCTGGCGCGGGTGGTGGAGCATTTTGGCACCAAGGTGCTCGACCCAAACGGCAGCCTCGACCGCAAAGCGCTGCGAACCCTGATATTCAACGATCCGAATTCGCGGCAGGCGCTGGACGCCATTCTGCATCCTCTCATCCGCGCCGACATGGAGCAGCAGGCGGCCGAGGCGAAAGGCCCTTACCTGGTAATGGCCATTCCCCTGCTCATCGAGGGCGGCAACGCGCGCGCGCGCGTCGATCGGGTTTTGGTCGTGGATGCCGACGAAGCACTGCAAATCCAGCGGGTGCAGGCGCGCGACGGCAGCTCGGTCGATGATGCACGCGCGATTCTCGCCTCGCAGGCCCCTCGTGCAGTGCGTCTCGCGGCGGCGGACGACGTGCTTTTGAACACCGCAACCGTCGCGGATCTGCGCCAGGCGGTTGATCGCTTGCATGAGAAATATTTACAGCTTGCCCAAACAACGCGTCCCAAGCGACATTTAACCTAAATCCCAGGTTTACCCTGGGGGTTGGGTTGGCTCACAATAGGCCGATGAACTCTTACCCCGATATTTCCGCCCAAGCGGACCTCGAGGCGGCGCCCGTCGTTTACGAGCAGCCCCTCAACGAGCGTATGCGGACATTTCTGCGGCTCGAATTTCTCTACACCCAAGCTGCGTACCACAGCGAGTCGCCGAGTCCCTGGAGTTCGCGCGCCGCCGTCTCGAGTCTGCTGGAGATCCTCGCCATTACCGCGCGCGGCGACTCACGCAGCGATGTGCTGAAGGAGCTGGAGCGGCAGGTCAACATCCTCAAGGAATATCAGACCAAAACCGGAGTGGACCCTGCGCGGCTCAAATCGCTCATGTCCAATCTGGTCAAACTGCGCAGCGATCTGTCGTCAATCGGCGGAAATTACATGGCACCGCTGCGGGACTCAGAGTTCTTGAGCGCAGTAAAGCATCGCAGCGCCATCCCCGGCGGCACCTGTGACTTCGACCTGCCGGACTATTCCTACTGGCTGAGTCGTCCAGCGGAAATACGAGCCGCTGAGTTCAACAACTGGCTGTCGTTGATACGCCCCTTGTGCGACAGCATCGCCGAACTCCTGTGGCTGACGCGCCAGGAAGCCAAGCGCAAATCCGAAGTGGCCGTGGGCGGCATTTTCCAGCTGCAGTTCGACCGCGAGAACCCCTGTCAGTTGGTGCGCATCACGCTGCCCTCCGACACCGATCTGTTTCCGGAGATCAGCGGCAATCAACATCGCTGCACCATTCGTTTTTTGAATTGGCTCGATGCAACTGCGCGCCCGGCGCATATCGAAGTTGATGTACCGTTTCTCCTGACCTGCTGCGGTTGAGTTTTCGGTTAGGAACGCGATGGCAACGATCGTCAAGTGCCCAACCTGCCGGCGCGATGTGCAATGGTCGCCGGCATCGGAGTTTAGGCCGTTCTGCAGCGATCGCTGCCGGCTCATCGATTTGGGCGCGTGGCTCACGGAGCAACACAAGATTCCAGACGAACCAGGCACTGCGCAGGATCAATTGCATCCCGACTCGGCCGAGGAATCGTAACGCGTGCAGGCCGAGTTCTGGCTCGATCGCTGGCGCAAGGCGCTGATCGGGTTTCATCAAGCCGCGGTTGACAAGCGTTTGACGGCCTATTGGCCGAAGCTTGGGCTTCCGGTCGACAGCCGCGTGCTGGTCCCGCTTTGCGGAAAAAGCCTTGATTTACTATGGCTGCGCGCACAGGGTCATTCGGTGGTCGGCGTGGAAATCTCGCCTATCGCGGTGGAAGCGTTCTGCCTGGAAAATGGCATTCCCGCCAGGCGACGACTACTCGCCGATTTCGCGGTCTATGAAGCGCCCGGGCTCGCGCTGTTCTGTGGTGATCTCTTCAAGCTGACTCCGGCGCTGCTGGGCGGTGTCTCGGCTGTTTATGATCGCGCGGCACTGATCTCATGGGCGCCGCCGCTACGAGCAGCCTATGTGAAGCACATGGCCGAGCTGACAAGGGCCGGCAATCAGACCCTATTGACCGTGGTGGAGTACCCCGAGGCGCAGATGAGCGGTCCACCCTTCCCGCTAACCCCGGCGACGGTCTCGGCGCTTTACGCTGAGCAGCATTCGATTGAACAACTGGGCCGTCACGAGATTCTGGAACTCGAACCGCGCTTGCGCGCCCGCGGCCTGACGGAATTGCGTGAGGATTGCTACCGGATCACGCGGCTGTAATACACTAACCACTATAACGAATAGGGCTGACCTTACATGACCGACTCGCGAAATTCGGGCAAATACCTGGTACCGGCACTGGTTGCCTGCGCGGTCGCCACGGGGGCCAGCGCGGCCGAACTGACCATCGATCGATTGTTCGACGCACCGCCGCTCGCCGGTCCGACCATCGTGGGCTTGAAAATCTCGCCCGACGGCTCGCGGGTAACGTATTTGAAGGGTAAGGCGGACGACAAGGATCGCCTCGATCTGTGGGAATACAACATCCGAGATGCGCAGGCCCGGGTGCTGGTTGATTCACGGGCATTGGCGCCCAAACAGGAAAAACTATCCGACGAGGAGCTGGGCCGGCGCGAGCGCCAAAGAACGGCGGCACTCTCGGGCATCGTGGAATACACCTTTGCTCCCGCGGGCGACTCACTGCTGTTTCCGTTGAACGGCAAGCTGTACTACTACTCGCTTGCAGGGTCCACAGAGCAGGCTGAGTTCATTGATACGCATGGCTTCGCCACCGACGCGACGGTTTCGCCGGCCGGAGGCCAGGTGGCCTACATCCGCGATCAAAATCTCTACGTTTACGACATTGCCGCCAAAAAGGAAAAGGCGCTGACCACCGACGGCGGCGGCGCCATCAAGAACGGCATGGCGGAGTTCGTTGCGCAAGAAGAGATGGACCGCAGCACCGGCTACTGGTGGGCGCCGGACGGCCGGCACATCGCTTTCGCCCGCGTCGACGAAAGTCCGATCAAAGTGACCGAGCGATTCGAGATCGCCGCCGACAACGTCGCGACATTCGCGCAGCGCTATCCCACCACCGGTGGACCCAACGTGCTGATCAAACTCGGCGTCATCGACATCAAGACCGGCGCGGTCAAGTGGGTGGACTTGGGCGCCGACCAAGATATTTATCTGGCCCGGGTCAACTGGCTGCCGGACGGCAAAACGCTGGCGCTCCAGCGCGAGAGCCGCAATCAACGCAAGCTGGACCTGTTGTTTGCGGACATCGGCACCGGCAAGACCCGTACCGTGCTCACGGAAAACAGCAGCACCTGGATTGATCTCAACGATGACCTGACCTTCCTGAAGAATTCGCGCGAGTTTATTTGGGCTTCGGCACGCGATGGCTACACGCATCTCTATTTGTACGGCACCGATGGCCGGTTGATCCGCCAGTTAACCGCCGGCAACTGGGTGGTCGATGACTTCCGCAAGCGCGCGTTGATGGGCATCGACGAAAAAACACGCACAGTCTACTTCTCGGCCACCGAAAAGGGCCCCACCGAGCGGCATCTGTACAGCACTTCGCTCGATACGGCCGACCCGCACCAGATTCACCGCATCACTCAGGAGACCGGCGTACACGCCATTTCGATGTCGCCGGATGCGCGTTTCTATATCGATACCTTCACCAGCAGCAGCCAACCGCCGCAAATAAGCCTGCACTCCGCGGATGGCGCCTTGACCTCGTGGTTGCTGGAAAACCGCTTGGATGCGCAGCATCCGGACGCACCTTATGCCGCGGACAATTCCATTGCGGAAGTCGGGACGCTCACGGCGGCGGATGGCCAGACTCTGTACTATCAGTTGTTCAAACCGCTGCATTTCGACCCGGCCAAACGCTATCCCGCCATTGTCGACGTGTACGGCGGCCCGGGCGTCCAGCGGGTGATCAACAATTGGCACGGCGGCTCGTTTACCCAGATCCTGACGCGTGCCGGCTACGTGGTATTTACCCTCGACAACCGCGGCAGTGCGCACCGCGGCACTGCGTTTCAGAATCCCATTCACGACCGGATGGGGGACGTCGAAGTCGCCGACCAAGTGCAAGGGGCAAAATGGTTGGGCTCCCAGAGCTTCGTGGATCCTAAGCGCATCGGCGTCTGGGGTTGGAGTTACGGCGGGTACATGACTTTGAATCTGATGTTCAAGGCACCCGATGTATTTCGCGCCGGCGTCGCGGGTGCGCCCGTCACGGATTTTGCGCTGTACGATACTCACTACACCGAGCGCTACCTGGACCGACCGCAGGACAATGCCGCCGGATACGCGGCAAGTTCCGTGCTGCCTTACGCGAAGGATCTTAAAGGACCCCTCCTGGTGATGCACGGCATGGCCGATGACAATGTGCTGTTCCTCAATAGCACCAAGCTATTTCGCAGACTGCAAGACTTGAGCAAGCCCTTCGATGTGATGGTGTATCCCGGCGCCAAGCACGGGCTCATGCGTCAGAACGATGGACGGCACGGCTACAAGATGATCAAGCGATTCTTCGACGAGAACTTAAAGCCCTAGCGCCCGAGGCTGAGCTGCTTGCGTTGACGAGCCAGCCGGGCCACCGCAGAAGCTGCGGATCGGACCGCGCGCCTGGCGATCGCCTGGCGTACATCGCTCTCCAATGCACCACGGTCATGATCCGGCGCAGCAAGGTCCGCGAGCGCGCTCGACCTGCCGATCAACCACAGGGCTGTTGCGTAGATGCCGGCGCCCACGCCGGGATCCCCGCGTTCCAGGCGGATCAGCGTCGGGACCGAGACCCCGAGGCGTTTGGCCCACACGCGTTGGGATTCGCGCCGCCGGGTCCTGGCTATGCTTAAGTTTTCGCCCAGGGCCTTGAGCGCCTGAGCTGCGGCCGGCGGCAGGGTTAAGAGTGCCTGTGAGCTCTTTGGCATAACATAGAGTTAATCAAACACGCTAATACAGTCAATTCTATATTCTAGCATCCGGCCAAAATTGGCCGATATGGAACATTAGGGAAAAATAGACCATTAGGGTAAAATGGCAGCCTCACGGCGAGCCCAGGAGTAAGAACTCATGACCATCCCGGTAAAACCAGCCGCTTTTTTGCCCCTTGCGAAACTGCCGCGCGCGCCCGCATCCGATCTGAAAAAACTCGGATGGCGCGGGATGATGAATGGTCTGCGCAGCAAGGGGACGCTCTTGGTGACCAATCACGATGAACCCGAGGCGGTCATAATTGCGGTGGCGGAGTATGACGACCTGATGAGGCTCGCAGCGCAGTCGCAGGCTCAGAACGAAGCAGCGCTGGCCAACTTAAGGCACCGCTTTGATGAGCGTCTATCGCTGCTGCAAGGACAGTCGGCGGCAACTCGTCTGCAGTCAACGATACGGGGTCGTGCCAAATTGGGCGGCAAAGTGAAAGCAGGCTCGGGCTACTAATGACACGGCCCGTGCTCTACGTCCTCGCCGGCGTAAACGGCGCGGGCAAGAGTTCGATCGGCGGCCACCTTCTGGAACGGAACGGATTGACCTGGTTCAACCCCGATACCTTCGCTCGCGAACTGAAAGTAGCAACGGGATGCGACCAGGAAACGGCGAACTCGCAAGCGTGGCAAGAGAGTATGCGCCGCCTTGAAGAAGCTATCGCAAAGGGCTTGAATCATGCCTTCGAAACGACCTTGGGCGGCACCTCAGTGACGGCCAAGATTCTGCAGGCCGCCAAAACACATGCAGTCCTGATTTGGTTCTGCGGGCTGTCGTCCCCCGAGCTGCATATTGCGCGCGTCCAGGCCCGCGTCGCGGCGGGTGGCCATTCCATTCCGGAAGAAAAAATCCGCGAACGCTACCCGCTGGCGCAGATGAACCTGATCAAACTCATGCCGCATGCGGCATACATCACGGTCTACGACAATAGCGCCGAGGCGGCCGCCGATGGCACCGTGCCCGACCCTATTCTCGTGCTCGAGATGGAAAACGGACGGGTCCTCTCGCCCGCCTCCGATGATCTCGACGCATTGCTTCGCGCACCCGAGTGGACTATGGCCATTCTTGAGGCCGCGCTGCATGGCGGACTGGCGAGCTAGCCGCCGATCTGAACCACCCCCGTGGCCCCCAGCCCCCACGCGTCCTCCAGGACAAGTCCCGGCACATACAGAGGAACCGGCACCAACTCGCAAATCGACCTGATCTCCGCATGCGGGAGCTCCGCCCGCAGCACCAGAAAATCCGCGCCGGCATCGCTGGCGGCCAGCGCATCCGCCGCACTTAAGCACCACACGCCGACCAGCCGCCCGGCGGCATCGGCCTCAGCGGAACGCGCGAGCACATACTCGCGCGTCGAAGGCTGCATCAGCCTTTCCGGCAGGCGCAGCGCCGCCACGATGGGCCCATCCGCGGGCAGCAACTCCACCGCCTCGAGTTCATCACGGGATACCCAGCGCAGCGCTTGGCCGTCGAGCCCCGAAGGCTCGCCGCCATAGCGCTTCACCACCCACATATCGATCAGCACCTCGCCGAAGTCGTAAGTATGGCGGATGCGAATCAACGGGCGCGGCGGCGCGATGAGGGTGATGCCAAGTTCTTCGCGCAGCTCGCGCGCCAACCCTGAGCGCCGGTCCTCGCCGGGCTCGAGCTTGCCGCCGGGAAACTCCCAACCCCCGGCGAAGTGCTTGCCTTTGGGTCGCTGGGCAATCAGCACGCGCCCCTGCGCGTCGAGCAGCGCGGCGGCAACGACGTGGGTAGCAGAAGAAGGGCTCAACCGCTCGCTTGCTGCAGCGTGCCGTGGCAGTGCTTGTATTTGCGCCCGGAGCCGCAGGGACAGGGCTCATTGCGGCCCACCTTGGGAACGGCTCTGACGAACGGCGCGGTGGCCGGCGCAGGTCCGCGCGGCTCCATTTCCATGACATTGCCGCCCGGGCCGGGTGGCGCACCCGCGTCATCAAGGCCGGGCAGCCCTTGGACCGGCGACACCGCATCGGCGTGCTGGGCCAACAGCGCGCGCGCCAGCCGTTGCTGGCGCTCGAGTTCTTCGCGCTCGATCTCTTCCTGGCTGCGCACCTGAATCTTCGAGACCGTGGTCACGGTATCGAATTTGATGCGATCCAGCATTCCTGAGAACAGTTCGAACGCCTCGCGTTTGTATTCCTGCTTCGGATTCTTCTGAGCATAGCTGCGCAGATGAATACCCTGGCGCATGTAGTCCATCGCGGCCAGATGTTCGCGCCAATGCTGGTCCAGCGTGCGCATCATGATTTCTTTTTCGACGTAGCGCATGACCTGCGCACCGACATTGGTCTCTTTCTGGTGATAGGCCTCTTCCAGGGCGCTCAAGATCTTGGCGCGCAGCCCCGCACCGTCGCCGCCTTCTTCGGCCTTGAGCCAGTCACCAATGGGCAGCGCAGGCCCGAAATCCCGTTCGATCGACTTCGACAGTCCCGCAGGATCCCACTGCTCCTCGGGTGCGCCGGCCGGAACATACTGATCCACCAGCTGCGCCACCACATCCTCGCGGATGCCCTTGATCGCCTCGGCCACATCTTCCGCGCCCATGAGATCCGTGCGCTGCTGATAGATGACGCGGCGCTGATCGTTGGCCACGTCGTCGTATTCCAACAATTGCTTGCGCGCGTCGAAATTGTGCTGCTCCACGCGCCGCTGCGCGCGCTCGATCTGGCGCGTCAGCATGCCGCTCTCGATGGCTTCGCCGGCCTTCATGCCCACGCGCGTCATCAGCGCCTTCATGCGGGTGGGATCGCCGAAAATCCGCATCAAATTATCTTCCAGCGACAAGTAGAAGCGGCTCGAACCCGGATCCCCTTGCCTACCTGAGCGGCCGCGCAGCTGATTGTCGATGCGCCGCGATTCATGCCGTTCGGTGCCGATGATGTGCAATCCGCCCGCGGCAATCACCTGCTCATGGCGCTTGAGCCACTCGGCCTGAATACCTTTCAGATCCGCTTCGTTGGGATTGACGATTGCATCGATCTGCGTCTGCGAGCTGCCGCCCAAGACGATGTCGGTGCCGCGGCCGGCCATGTTGGTCGCAATCGTGATGGCGCCGGGCCGCCCGGCCTCGGCCACGATATGCGCCTCGCGCTCATGCTGTTTGGCATTGAGCACTTCGTGCGGGATTTTTTCGCTCTGCAGGAGTTTGGCGATGCGCTCGGACGCTTCGATCGAGGTGGTGCCCACGAGCACCGGCTGACCGCGCTTCACGCAATCCTGGATGTCCTCGAGGATGGCCTGGAATTTGTCCGGCTCGGAGAGAAACACCAGATCGGACTTGTCGTTGCGGATCATCGGCTTGTGGGTGGGGATCACCACCACTTCCAGGCCGTAGATTTGCTGGAATTCGAACGCCTCGGTGTCGGCGGTGCCGGTCATGCCCGAGAGCTTCGAGTAAAGCCTGAAATAATTCTGGAAAGTGATGGACGCGACGGTCTGGTTTTCCTCGCGGACCTTGACGCCTTCTTTGGCCTCGACCGCCTGGTGCAGGCCGTCGGACCAGCGCCGGCCCTGCATGGTGCGCCCGGTGAATTCGTCCACGATGATGACTTCGCCCTGCCGGACGATGTATTCGACATCGCGCTTGTACAGCGCATGCGCGCGCAGCGCCGCGTTCAAATGATGCATCAGCCGGATGTTCGCGGCGTCGTACAGGCTCTCGCCCTCGCGCAGCAACCCGATCGAGACGAACATATCCTCGACCCGCTGATGGCCGGCCTCGGTTAAGGTCGCCTGTTTCTGTTTCTCATCGACCCAGTAATCGCCATCCACCGCCAGCTCGTAGCGCTGCTCAGTCGTGAGACGCCTACCTAAGATGCCGGCCGCCTCGAGCAGCGGATTCTTTTCAGCCTCGCCGCCCAGCGCGCTCGCATTCGGCGATTCCGCGGCGGTGATTTCCACGCTCACGGTTTGCAGCTTGCGGTCGCGCCACAGCTCCAGCTTCGCCTTCACCGGCAGCTTTTTGCCGTTGATCTGCGCCAGCACATCGCCCGAGGTCGCCACGTTGGCGCCATTGACGCTCAAGATCACATCGCCGGTGCGCAAATCACCCTGCACCCGGGAATGCAGGACCTCCGTCACGATCACGCCGCGGTCGACGATTTCTTCGCTGGTCGAGCGGGTCAGCCCGGGGATCAGCGCGTTTATCTTGATGTAGAGCTCGGTGCTCTCTTCGGCAGGTCCGGAAATAATCAACGGCGTGCGCGCTTCATCGATCAAGATCGAGTCGACTTCATCGACGATGGCGAAGGAGAGTTTGCGCTGCACGCGGTCCTCGAGCCGGAACGCCAGATTGTCGCGCAGGTAATCGAAGCCGAATTCGTTGTTGGTGCCGTAGGTGATGTCGCAGGCGTAGGCCGCACGCTTCTCGTCCGGCGACTGCGCGTTCTTGATGACGCCGACCTCCATGCCTAGGAAGCGGTACACCGGCCCCATCCATTCCGAGTCGCGTTGCGCCAGGTATTCGTTCACGGTCACGACGTGCACGCCCTCGCCGGTCAGGGCATTGAGATACGCCGGCAGCGTCGCCATCAGCGTCTTGCCTTCGCCGGTGCGCATTTCGGAGATCTTGCCGGCATTCAAAGCCAGGCCGCCGATCAGCTGCACATCGAAATGGCGCATCCCCAACTTGCGGCGTGAGGCTTCGCGCACCAGAGCAAAGGCCTCGGGGACGAGATCCTTGAGGGGGCTCCCGGCGGTAAACCGTGCCTTTAATTCACGGGTCTTTTCCGGGAATTGTTCGTCCGACAAGGCGCTGACGCTGGCTTCGAAGCCGTTAACGGCCGCGACCGTGCGGCTCAGCTCTTTGATGAGGCGCTGATTACGGCTGCCAAATACTTGCGTCAGAAGCTTCCACACGCGGGGGGAGTCCTTTTAAGAAAACTGCGTATTGTACGGATAGACCGGAAGAGCAGGAAATCGTTTCGACTGCGGCCTTTTTCAAGGCCTCTGGAAGATTAGCGATCTTCTCCGATGAAGCGCAGGGGGTCGACCTGGGCGCCGTTCTTTAATACTTCGAAATGCAGGTGCGGCCCGGTCGATCGGCCGGTCGATCCCATCAACGCGACATCCTGGCCTTTGCGGATCATGTCGCCCTGCTTCACCAGTACTTTCTCATTGTGGCAGTAGCGGGTCGACAAGCCATTGCCGTGGTTGATTTCCACCATTTGCCCGTACCCGGACCGGTCGCCGGCGTAGGTCACCAGGCCCGCCGCCACTGCCGTCACCCGACTGCCTTCCGGCCCCGCAAAATCCAATCCCTTGTGCACCGCGGCATAGCCGGTGAAAGGATCGGCACGGCGTCCGAAGTAGGAGGATATCCACCCTTCCTGGACCGGCCGTCCTTCGGGGTAGACCTGCTTGTTCAATTCGCGCGTCAAAATCATGTTCTCGAGCACGCCCAATTGCTGCTCCCGGCTGGAGAGCTGGGTCTGCAAATCATCGACCATGGCGGTAAGGTTGGGAATCTGCGCGGGTTGGCCATCGGCGCCGCTCTCAGCGCCCCCTAAGGCCGGGGGATGGCCGAAATCGAACTCCCCGTCGTCCAAGTTCGCCATACGGGTCAAGCGCTTACCTAACGCATCCAAGCGGATGACATTGGCGTTCATCTGGCCCACGCGCATGGCCAAGGCGTTGACCTTTTCCTGTAATACTCGCTTGGTATCCTCAATCTGCACTTTCTGATGCATCAGCTCGGCCGACCAATTGCCCAGCTGGTCGATGGGATTGCCGCTACCATGCCGGGCACCCAAACCGACGCCGATTGAGAAGGTCGTGCCCACGATTCCGAGCACCAATAGCACGGCAGCCGACATAATCACGGGATGTCGCAGGTCAAATTGTTTCACTCGGCCCGACTTGCGGCCGACAAAAATGACATTCATACGGATTATTCTTCCAACGCCGAAACGATGCCAAACAGGATTATGTCGTCCGGGACCTCGTGATCATGCTCCGAGTACAATGGCTAGACTATGCAGATAAGGCACTCAAAACAAGGATTTCCGCACGGTTTCTGCCAACCGTTTTGTTATGCCGATTATTGTTGAATGGAAAACTCCAAGAGTCTCAGCGAGTTACTGGCAAGAGGTGGGAAGCGGCTTTCACTGCTCCAAGAACGCGCCGCTGCGCGGTCACAGATCGTGGAGTCGGTCCGGGCCGCCCTGCCCGCCCGGCTGTCCCAAGCCGTGGCCAGCGCAGGAGTCGAAGGGGGGCGTCTTACCATCGGGGTGGTCGGCGCCGTTTGGGCCTCCCGGCTGCGCTACTCGACCGACGTCATTCGCAAACGGCTGGCCAAGTCGCTGGGACTGGAAATCTTGAGCGTGCGGATTCGGGTCGTCCCGCCCGCGCCTTAAAACGGTGCAGGGCTTACGCTCGGGCGTGCGCGGTGGCCGCCGCGACGTAGGAGATCGGCGCGTCCGCCAAGCTCTCAAAAGTCACTTCCTGCCAGGCGCTCTTCCTGGCTATGAGCGCGCGCAGCAGTTTGTTGTTCAACGCGTGCCCGGACTTGTAGCCGCTGAACTCGCCGATCAGGCTGTGCCCCAGCAAGTACAAATCGCCGATGGCATCGAGAATCTTGTGCTTGACGAATTCATCTTCGTAGCGCAATCCGTCTTCATTGAGTACCCGATAGTCATCGAGCACGATGGCGTTATCCATGTTGCCGCCGAGCGCCAGGTTGCGCGCGCGCAGGCTCTCCAAATCGCGCATGAACCCGAAGGTGCGCGCACGGCTTACTTCGCGTAAGAAGGACGTGGTGGAAAAATCCATCGACGCCACCTGGGAATGCTTCTTGAAGGTCGGGTGATTGAATTCGATCTCGAAATTCACCTTGAATCCATCATAGGGATCGAAGCGCGCCCACTTGTCGCCGTCTTCGACTTGCAGTGTTTCCAGGATGCGGATGAAGCGCTTCGGCGCCTTCTGCTCCTCGATGCCCGCCGATTGCAGCAGGAACACAAAGGGCCCCGCGCTGCCGTCCATGATGGGCACTTCGCCGGCGCTGACTTCCACCAGCGCATTGTCGATGCCCAATCCGGCCAGCGCCGACAACAAGTGTTCGACCGTGGAGACTTTGACATCGCCGCGATGCAGGGTGGTGCCCATCATCGTGTCGCCGACATTTTCGGCGTGCGCGCGGATATCGACCGGGTGATCTAAATCGGTGCGGCGAAAAACGATCCCCGTATCCGGCGGCGCCGGCCGCAAGGTCATGAGAACCTTCTTGCCCGTATGCAGCCCGACGCCGGTGGCGCGAATCGAATTCTTCAGGGTTCTTTGATTCAACATTAAGTGAAACCGGACTATGTTATGTGCCAAAGGTACCACAGGGTCGACCTGCTACCCACCGTTTAGTTCGCTGTCTTAGCACTTCTCGACAAGAGCGGCGCCTGTAGGGGAACTACTCCTACAGGCGCCAAACTGGAATGCTGAACGACTGGGACCTTAGTCTGCTTGACGCCTCAAAAAGGCGGGAATATCGAGCAAATCCTCCGAGTCCACTTCGGCGCGCAAGCCGTCGCCCACGGCGCGTTGCCGCTGAACGGTCGGTTTGTCGAGCATCGCGTAGTCGGTCGGCTGCATCGGCGTCCTGGGCCGAACCATTCGCATGGTGAGCGGCGGGGCATGAGCGGCGGCCGCAACCGGGTGCGGAGCGGCCCGTGCCACCGGCTTGCCCAAGCCCGTCGCCACGACCGTTACGCGGATTTGGCTGGTCATTTCAGGATCGATAACCGTACCCACGACCACGGTCGCATCATCCGACGCGAACTGTTTGATGACATTGCCCACTTCTTGGAACTCGCCGATCGACAGGTCCATTCCGGCGGTGACATTGACCAGGATGCCCTGAGCACCGGACAGATTGATGTCCTCGAGCAAGGGACTGGAGATGGCCGCTTCGGCCGCTTCGCGGGCGCGATCATCGCCCGACGCCGTGCCCGAACCCATCATCGCCATGCCGGTCTCCGACATCACCGTGCGGACGTCGGCAAAGTCGACATTGATGAGGCCCGGCCGCGTGATCAGTTCCGCGATGCCCTGCACGGCCCCCTGCAACACGGTATTCGCCGCCTTGAAGGCATCGAGCAGCGTGGTGCTGCTGCCCAGCACCGACAACAGTTTTTGGTTCGGAATGGTGATCAGCGAATCGACATACTTGGACAATTCCAGCATGCCCTGGTCGGCCACGCGCGAACGCTTGTTGCCTTCCATCTCGAAGGGACGCGTGACCACCGCGACGGTGAGAATCCCGAGTTCCTTGGCGACTTGCGCCACCACGGGAGCCGCACCGGTGCCGGTGCCGCCGCCCATGCCGGCCGTGATGAACAGCATGTCGCAGCCCTCGATGAGCTCGATGATGCGATCACGGTCTTCCATCGCGGCCTGCCGCCCCACTTCCGGATCGGCGCCCGCGCCCAGGCCCTTGGTGATGTTGCAGCCGATCTGCAATGCCGTGCGCACCTTGGAGTGCTTCAGCGCCTGCGCGTCGGTGTTGATGCATATGAAATCGACGCCCTCAAGTCCTGCCTGGACCATGTGCGAGACAGCGTTGCCGCCGCCGCCGCCCACGCCCAGCACCTTGATGACGGCGCTTTGGCTATAAGAATCCATCAGTTCGAACATTCCAGTTCTCCTACGTTAGTAATCGTTCAAAAATTGCCCTGAAACCAAGCCTTCATTCGCTCCAATAAGTTCTTCATGCCGCCCGCGAGCAGCGGCGCTTCCGTGCGTTGCGTTTCCATGTTGCTTTTCGCGTAGAGCAACAGACCCACGCCGGTGGCGTGAATCGGATTGCTCACCACTTCCGACAGTCCGGTGACGTATTGCGGGATGCCTAGGCGCACCGGCATGTGGAACACTTCTTCGGCGAGTTCGATGGCGCCCTCCATCTTGGCGCTGCCGCCGGTGAGCACGATGCCCGTGGCCACCTGCTCTTCGAGTCCGGCGCGGCGCAATTCATCGCGGATCAGCCCGAACAGTTCCTCGTAGCGGGGTTCGACGATCTCGGCCAGCGTCTGGCGCGCGAGGCGGCGCGGCGGTCGGTCGCCGACGCTCGGCACCTCGATGGTTTCATCGGGGTTCGCCAGCTGCGACAGTGCGCAGGCGTACTTGATCTTGATGTCTTCGGCGTACTGGGTCGGCGTGCGCATGGACACGGCGATGTCATTGGTGATCTGATCGCCGGCGATCGGAATGACCGCCGTGTGGCGGATCGCGCCGCCGCCGAACACCGCGATGTCGGTGGTGCCGCCGCCGATGTCCACCACGCAAACGCCGAGATCCTTTTCATCTTCCGTGAGCACCGCATAGCTCGAGGCCAGCTGCTCCAGCACGATGTCGTCCACCGCCAGGCCGCAGCGCTGCACGCACTTGACGATGTTCTGTGCCGCGCTGTCCGCGCCGGTGACGATATGCACCTTGGCTTCGAGGCGCACCCCGGACATGCCGATGGGATCGCGGATGCCTTCCTGCGCGTCGATGACGTATTCCTGCGGCAGCACATGCAGAATCTTCTGGTCGGCGGGGATCGCGACCGCCTTGGCGGCATCGATCACCCGCTCCACATCGCCCTGCACCACCTCTTTGTCCTTGATGGCGACGATGCCGTGCGAATTGAGGCTGCGCACGTGGCTGCCTGCGATGCCGGCGTACACCGAATGAATCTCGCAACCCGCCATGAGCTCGGCTTCTTCCACCGCGCGCTGAATGGACTGCACCGTGGATTCGATGTTGACCACCACGCCCTTCTTCAAACCTCGCGAGGGATGGCTGCCCACGCCGATGATTTCCAGCGCGCCGTCCGCCTTGATCTCGCCGACGATGGCGACCACCTTGCTGGTGCCGATATCCAGGCCAACCAATAAATTTCGATCAGAACGCTTTGCCATGTCTTTTAGAGAGTTCCTTTACGCATCTGCATCGTCGGGATGCTTGGCCGGCACGGATGCCGGTGTGCCCGGATTGCGCCAGCCGATGGCGAAGCCATTGGAATAGCGCATGTCCACGTAGCTGATTTCCGTCAATCGGTGCGCAATGACTTGTGAAGCCGTGCGAATGAAGCGCTCGAGCCGCTCTTCGACATCGCGCCGCCCTAAGCGCACCGTCACGCCGCTGTCCAAATCCATTTCCCAGGCGCCGCGTTCATCGAGCCGCAGCGCGGCAATGCGCATGCCGGCTTCCAGCATGCGGCCCTGCGCGGACAGGTAGCGCTGCGCGACCTGCGATTCGCTGCCCTCCGGACCGCTCAGGCGCGGCAGTTCCGCCGGCACGTGCGCCGAGGCCCTGACGAACAATTCGCCGCGGGTGTTGAGCAGTCCCGACTCGCCCCAGCGGGCCGCGGCGGTTTGTTCGATCACCGTCACCCGCAGGCTGTTGGGCCAGCGGCGCGCGATGCGCGCGTGATCCACCCAGGGCAGCGCTTCCACCGCGCGTTGCACGTCGGCCAGATTCGCCGACATGAAGCCCTGATTCGCGAACGGCGCCACCGCCTTTTCGATCTGGCCGGGGCTCACGCGCTGAAAGCTGCCGTCGATGGAAATGACCCGCACCGGCCGATCGAGCGCCCAGGTCAACATGCTCAAGGCGGCGGCGAGCCCCAGCACCAAGCCGCCGCGGCGCGCATACACGCGCCAGTCGCGCAAGTATGCCGGCCACTGCCAACTGCGCTTCGCGGCTTTGGGCTTGAAGCGATTGCGGTGCATGAGGCGGCTCATCATCATTTGCGCACCCTCGAGAAACTGGTTTCGAGCACCCGCCACACCAACTCCTCGAAATCGATGCCGGCCTGGCGCGCGGCCATCGGCACCAAGCTGTGGCTGGTCATCCCGGGCGTGGTGTTGATCTCGATGAAAAAGAATTTGCGGGTGGCGCGGTCGCGCATGAAGTCCACGCGCCCCCAGCCGGAACAATCGGTAACCTTGAACGCGGCCAGCGCCGCGGCCTGCAATTCACTCTCGTCTTTGGCATCGAGGCCGCTGGGGCAGAAGTACTGCGTGTCATCGCGGAAATACTTGGCCTGATAGTCGTAGAATTCGGTCGCCGGCAGAATCCGGATCGAGGGCAATGCCGCGCCCTGCAGGATCGACACGGTGTATTCATCGCCGCTGACGAAGCTTTCCGCGAACACCACCGGGTCGATGGCGTGCGCCGCCTCGAACGCGACCTGCAATTCTGCGGCAGCCTTGACCTTGGTCATGCCGACACTCGATCCTTGGCTCGCGGGCTTCACCATCATGGGCAGGCCGATGCGCTTCAGCGCCGGCGCAAGATCCGCGGCGCCGGTCAGCACCGCATACTCGGGCGCCGCATAGCCCGCGCCGACCACCACGCGCTTGGTCTTGAGCTTGTCCATGGTGAGCGCCGAGGCCAGCACACCGCTGCCGGTATAGGGGACGCCGATCCATTCGAGTGCGCCCTGCATGGTGCCGTCCTCGCCTCCCGGCCCGTGCAATGCGATCCACACCCGCTCAAATCCCTCGCTGCGCAAATCCTGCACCGGCCGGTCTTTGGGATCGAAGGCATGCGCGTCCACGCCGCGGCGCTTGAGCGCCTCGAGCACGGCATTGCCGCTCAGCAGAGAAATCTCGCGCTCGCTCGAATCCCCGCCCAACAGCACCGCCGTCTTGCCGAAATCCCGGGCGGATGCCGCGCGCCGCAGGGCACTTTCTTTGAGCAGGCTCATGCCGCTTCTCCAACGATGCGCACTTCTGTATGTAGTTCCACGCCCTGCGCGGCCACGGTTTTCTGAACGTGCAAAATCAGCGCCTCGATATCGGCGGAGCGCGCCTGCCCGTGGTTGATGATGAAGTTGGCGTGCTTCTCGGATACCGAGGCATCGCCGATGCGAAATCCCTTGAGGCCCGCGGCCTCGATCAGCCGCGCCGCATGATCGCCGGACGGATTGATGAACACCGAGCCGCAACTCCATTCGCCGATGGGCTGCGTCTCGCGGCGTTTGTCGAGCAGTTGCTTGATGGCATCCGTATTGGCGCCCGGCTTGCGCTCGAACTCCAAGCGAGCCGCGATGAACCACTCGTTTCCCGGTCCCTTGACGTGCCGGTAACCGATTTCGAATTCATCGGGGCTGCGCGTGTGGCGCACGCCCTTGCGATCCAGCACTTCGACATCAACCACGTGACGCCAGGTCTCCTCGCCCCAGGCGCCGGCGTTCATCGCCAAGGCGCCGCCGAGGGTTCCGGGAATTCCGGCAAAAAATTCCGCGGGACCCAAGCCCCATTTGATGCATTGCCGGGCGATGCGGCCGCAGGGCACGCCCGCTTCGACGCGGATACGCGTTGCGCTGTGCCGCTCGAGCGCCCCCAAGGCACCGTGCGTCGACACCACGGCGCCGCGCACGCCGCCGTCGCGCACCAACAAGTTGCTGCCCAAGCCGATCCAAAGCAACGGCACTTCCAGCGGCAGCTGACGGATGAAAGAGGCCAGATCCATGATGTCGCGCGGCGTGAAAAAGAAATCGGCCGTTCCGCCGGCGTGCCAGGAGGTGTGGGTGGCCATCGACACGTCGTACAGCACGCGGGTGCTGAATTCCGGCGGCATTTCCAGCGAGTGCTGCGCGCTCATGCTTGCGCTCCCGCCGCGAAACGGCGCTTCAGATCCTGGGCCACTTGTCCGAGATTGCCGGCGCCCATGGTCAGCACCACATCGCCGTCGCGCAGCACCGCGCGCAACGAATCGGCCAGATCATCGACGCTTTCGACGAACACCGGCTCGATGAGCCCGCGGCCGCGCACCGCACGGCAGATCGCGCGGCCGTCGGCCCCGGCGATCGGCGCCTCACCCGCGGCATACACTTCCGTCACCAAAAGGATGTCGCTTTCGCCCAGCACGCGGCCGAAGTCGTCGAGCAGATCGCGCGTCCGGGTATAGCGGTGCGGCTGAAACACCAGCACCAGCCGCCGGTGCGGCCAGCCCTGGCGCACCGCCTCCAGCGTCGCGGCCACTTCCGTGGGGTGATGGCCGTAGTCATCGACAATCAGCGCCTGCCCGCCCGGCCAGCGAATCTCGCCCAGCTGCTGCAGGCGCCGTTCGATGCCCTGGAAATTTGCGAGTGCGCGCTGAATCGCCGCGTCGGGGATTTCCAGTTCTGTGGCAACCGCCACCGCCGCCAGGGAATTCAACACATTGTGGCGGCCGGGCAAATTGATGGTCACGCTCAAGGGTGGCCGCCCGGCGCGCAGCGCCTCGTAGCGGGACTGCAGCCCCAGGCGCTGCACGTTGACCGCCCGCAGGTCCGCACCCTCGCGAAAACCGTAGGTGACGAACGGCCGTGCGACCTCCTCCAGGATGCTTTGCACGTGTTCATCATCGGCGCACAGGACGGCCAGTCCGTAGAAAGGCAGGTTGTGCAGAAAATCGACGAAGCTGTGCTTGAGGCGCGCGAAATCGCCGTCATGCGTCCCGAGATGATCGTTGTCGATGTTGGTGACGATGGCGATCATCGGCTGCAGGTGCATGAACGAGGCGTCGCTCTCGTCGGCTTCGGCCACCAGATACCGTCCGGCGCCGAGACGCGCATTGCTGTCCGCGCTCTGCAATCGGCCGCCGATGACAAAGGTGGGATCGAGTCCCGCTTCCGCGAGCACGCTCGCCACCAAACTCGTGGTCGTGGTTTTTCCATGCGTGCCCGCCACCGCAATCGAATAGCGGAAGCGCATCAGCTCGCCCAACATTTCCGCGCGCGCCACCACCGGAATGCGCCGCGCCAGCGCCGCCGCCACTTCCGGGTTGGCGCGGTTGACGGCGCTCGACACCACCACGACGTCCGCGTCGCCCAAATATTCGGCGTCATGGCCGATGAAAATGCTGGCGCCCGAGACGCGCCAGACGTTCGGTCACCGCATTGCCCTTAAGATCCGAGCCCTGCACTTCGTAGCCCAGGTTCAGCAGCACTTCGGCAATGCCGCCCATGCCGCTGCCGCCGATGCCGACCAAATGAATGCGCTGAATGCGGCGCATCCGGTCTTCCAAGCGCGTGCGCACGGTCATGCGTGCACTCCGGCTGCCATGACCAAGTCTGCGAGGCGCGCCGCCGCATCGGTGACGCGCGCAGCGCGCGCGGCCTCCGCCATCTTCAGCAGCCTGGCGCGATCCGCCGTCAGCTCGGCCAGGATGTCGCTCAAGGTCTCCGGCGTGAGATCACGCTCTTGGATGATGCGCGCCGCGCCGACGCCCACCATGACGGCGGCATTCTTGGTTTGGTGATCATCCGTGGCGATGGGGAGCGGCACGAAAATCGCGCCCAGGCCCGCGGCCTGCAATTCCGCGACCGTCATCGCGCCCGCGCGGCACACCGCGAGATCCGCCCACGCGTAGGTCTTCGCCATATCGTCGATGAAGGGCAGCACCTCGGCCTCGACCTTGGCCTCAACATAGGCTGCGCGAGTCGCCTCCAGGCCGCGCGCGCCGCTCTGATGCAGCACTTGCGGCCGGCTCGCCGGCGCGATGCGCGCCAGCGCCTGCGGCAGCACCGTATTCAAGCGCTGCGCACCCTGGCTGCCGCCGAAGATCAACAGGCGGGCGCGCGCGTCGCGTGCGGCGAAGCGCTGCGCCGGCGCCGCAAGCGCCGCGATGTCCTCGCGCACGGGATTGCCGATGGTGCCGGCGTGCACCCGCGGGCCGAAGCTGCCCGGGAATGCCTGCAATACCTGCGTGGCCAGGCGCGCCAACCAGCGGTTGGTCATGCCGGCGATGGCATTTTGCTCATGGATGAGCAAGGGTATGCGCAACAGCCAGGCGGCAATGCCGCCGGGACCGCTGACGTAACCGCCCGCGCCCAGCACCGAGCGCGGCTTCACGCGGCGCAGCACGCCGATGGCTTGCGCCACGGCATTGGCAATGCGCCACGGCGCCAGCAGCCAGGTCAACAGGCCCTTGCCGCGAATGCCGGCGACGCGCACCCATTCGATGGGGAACCCCTGCGCCGGCACCAGCCGCGATTCCATGCTGCCGGGGACGCCCAGCCACACGACCGCCACGCCTCGTTCGCGCAGCACCTTGGCCACGGCGAGCGCGGGGAATACGTGGCCGCCGGTGCCGCCCGCCATGATGAGGACCGGCCGGTTGACCTGCGCGTTCAACGGCTGCCTCCCGGTACCCGCGTCACCGCGGAGCGCGAACTGCACTTGACCTCATGATAGATGCGCAGCAACACACCGAGCCATGCCAGGCTCACCAGCAGGCTGCTGCGGCCGTAGCTCAACAGCGGCAGCGTCAATCCCTTGGTCGGCAGCACGCCCATGTTGACGCCGATGTTCACGCTGGCCTGAAGCCCCAGCCAGACGCCGAACCCCAGCGCAAGGTAGGCCTGGAATCTCAAGCCCGCCTGTGCCGCCATGCGAGAGATGTGAAATGCACGCCATACCAAGGCGACAAACAGTGCAATCACGCCGATGACGCCGACCAATCCCAGTTCTTCGGCCAGCACCGCGAACACGAAGTCGGTGTGCGCCTCCGGCAAGTAGAACAACTTCTGCACGCTGCTGCCCAAACCGACGCCGAACCAGGAACCGCGTCCGATCGCGATCAACGATTGCGTCAATTGGAAGCCGCCGTTGAACGGGTCATCGAAGGGGTGCAGGAAAATCAGCAACCGTTTCAAACGGTAGGGCGAGGTCAGCGCCAGCAACGCAAACGCCAACACCGCCGCCGACACCAAGAGCGCCACGTAGCGCAAACGCGCACCGGCGACGAACAGCACCGCGAAGCCGGTGGCGAACAGCACCGTGGCGGCGCCGAAGTCCGGCTCGATGAGCAGCAGGGCCCCGGTGACGGTGAGCAGCCCGACGGGTTTGACCAAGCCCGTCAGCGTGCTCTCCAGCTCGGCGCGCTTGCGCACACAGTAGCTGCACACCCAGGTCAGCACCAGCACTTTGGCGAGTTCGGAAACCTGGAAATTGAGCATGCCGATGCGTAGCCAGCGGCGCGCGCCGTTGACCCGCGCACCCAGGCCGGGGATCAGCACCAAAACCAGCAGCAGCAATCCGAGCAGCAACAACGCCAGGCTGTACTTGTCCCACAATTCCGCGGGTACGCGCGTCACCGCCAACGCGAAGATCAGTCCGGCCACGGTGAATAGGAATTGCCGCTCGAGAAAATAAAATGGATCGCCCATGTCGCGGGCCGCGATCGACATCGAGGCGGAGGTGACCATCACCAAGCCGATGAGCAGGAGCGCCGCCACCAATCCCAAGGTCACCGTGTCCCAGGCGAACGGCATGCGTTCGCGGGCGCGCACGCCATACGACATCGTCGCGGTGGTCATGGCGCTGCCTCCTTGAGCTTCAGCACCGCCGCGGCAAAGACGTCACCGCGATGTCCGTAGTCGCGGAACATGTCGAAACTCGCGCAGGCCGGCGACAGCAGCACCGTATCGCCGGGCCGGGCGGCGCACTGCGCTTGCGTCACGGCGTCTTCCATCGACGCAGCCGTGCGCGTTCTGCACACGCGTTGCACCGCGGCCGCGATGGCCGGCGCATCCTTGCCGATCAATACGGCTTCGCGCACCTTGCCGCGAAATGCATCCGCCAGCGGCGTGAAGTCCTGGCCCTTGCCCTCGCCCCCGGCGATCAGCACCAGAGGCCCGCTCATGCCGGCCACCGCCGCCGTGGTGGCGCCGACGTTGGTGCCTTTGGAATCGTCGATGTAGCGCACGCCGGCCACATCCGCGACCCAGGAGGATCGATGCGACAGGCCGGGAAATTCTTCCAGCGCCTGAAGCATCGCCCGGTCCGGCAGTCCCACGGCCTCGCCCAGCGCCAAGGACGCCAGTGCATTGGCCGCGTTGTGCAAACCGGAAATTTTCATGCGCGCGGTGTCGAGCAATTTTTCGCCGCGTCGCGCCAGGAAGATTTTCGCCCCCTCGCGCACCAGGGTGAAATCGGCGTCGCTGTTTTGAATGGAAAACGTCAGGCGCTTGGGCTGGCTGCGATACCGGGTGTCGCGCATGGCGAGAACCCACGGATCGTCGGCATTCAGGACCACCGTCGCAGCCCTGGCAAAAATTCTTCCCTTGGCGCGCGCGTACGCCTCGACCGAGGCATAGCGGTCGAGGTGATCGGCGCTGACGTTCAGCACCACGGCCGCGGCGAGCACCAGCGACGAAGTCGTCTCCAATTGAAAGCTCGAGAGCTCGAGCACATACAAATCGGGCCGCGGCTGTTCGAGCAGATCGAGCGCCGGCTCGCCTAAATTTCCGCCCGCCAACACCCGCCTGCCGGCGGCAGCGGCCATGCGGGCGACCAAGGTGGTGACCGTGCTCTTGCCGTTGGTCCCCGTGATGCCGATCACCGGAGCCTGCGCCGTGCGCGCGAATAATTCCACGTCGCCCAGCACCTCAATTCCGCGGGCGCGCGCGCTCTGGGCGATGGGTTCCTCGAGCGATACACCGGGAGACATGAGCAGCTGTGAAGCGCCGTCCAGCAGCGATAGATCGAAGCCGCCGAGCCGCAAGTCGACCGACGCGGCCAGTTCGCCGAGTTCGGCAAGCCCCGGCGGCGCCCGGCGCGTGTCGGTGACGCTGACGCGATCGCCGCGTTTTGCGAGGAAGCGTACGCAGGACGCTCCGGTTTTCCCCAGACCGACGACCACGCTGTTCATCAGCGGATCTTCAAGGTTGCAAGACCCGCCAGCACCAGCACGAAGCTGATGATCCAAAAGCGCACGATGACTTTCGGTTCCGCCCACCCCTTGAGTTCGAAATGATGATGAATGGGCGCCATGCGGAATATCCGCTTGCCCGTCAGCTTGAACGAGGCGACCTGCAGCACCACCGAGACGGTCTCGAGCACGAACACGCCGCCCATGACGAACAGCACGAGCTCCTGGCGCACGATGACGGCGATGGTGCCGAGCGATGCGCCGATCGCCAGCGCGCCCACATCGCCCATGAACACCTGCGCGGGATAGGAGTTGAACCACAGGAACCCCAGGCCTGCGCCCACCAGCGTGGCGCTGTAGATCAGCACCTCGCCCACACCGTTGATGTAGGGAATCTGCAAATAGGTGGCGAACTTGATGTTGCCGGTGGCGTAGGCGAACACGCCGAGCGCCGCCGCGACCATCACGGCCGGCATGATGGCAAGCCCGTCGAGCCCGTCGGTCAAATTCACGGCATTGCTGCTGCCGACGATGACGCAGTAGGCGAACGCGACAAAGCCGATCGTCGACATCGGCACCGCCACGGCCTTGAAGAACGGCACGTACAACGAGGTTTCGGCCGGCGATTGATGCATGCCGTGCAGGGCCAAGGCGATCGTGAGCGCGGCAATCGACTGCGCCAGATATTTGTAACGCGCGGCGAGGCCCTTCGAATTGCCCACCACCAGTTTCAAATAGTCGTCGTAGAAGCCGATCGCGCCGAATGCCAGCGTGGTTCCCAGCAACACCCACACAAACCGGCTCGACAGGTCCGCCCACAACAGCGTACCGATCCCCATGGCAACCAGGATCAATCCGCCGCCCATGGTGGGCGTGCCGGTTTTTAGCAGATGCGTTTTCGGCCCGTCGCTGCGCACCACTTGGCCGATTTGATAGCGGCTCAAGAGCGAAATCATGGCCGGCCCGATGAACAGCGCCATCAGCAGCGCCGTGACGGCGGCAAGAATGCCGCGCAGCGTCAGATACTGAAAGACGTGAAAGCCGCTGTAGAATTTCGCCAGATATTCGGTGAGGTATAGCAGCATGCGCTTCAGCTCGCCCTCATCATCGGGCCGGATCCGGCGCCGCCGCCGGTGACGGCTTGCACCACACGCTCCAAACGATTGATGCGCGACCCCTTGATCAGCACGGTCACACCGGCAGACAGCTCGGCCTGCAGCCGGCGCGACAGCGACTCGGCATCCGCGAACCACTCGCCGCCCGATCCGAATGTTTCCACCGCCCGGGAGCTCAAGGGACCCACGGCAAACAGCCGCTTGACGCCGCAGTCGCGGGCATAGGAGCCGATGTGCGCATGACTGTCCTGGCTGGACTCGCCGAGCTCGGCCATGTCGCCCAACACCAGCCAGGTCGCCCCCGTGAGGGCCCGCAACACCTCCAGGCCCGCGCGCACCGAACTGGGATTCGCGTTATAGGAATCGTCGATGATCCAGCTGCCGCGCGCGCCTGCCTTGAGCTGCAGCCGGCCGGCGACCGCGCGGAAATCGCTCAGGCCCAGCGCAATGTCCTCGAGCGATGCGCCCGCCGCGCTCGCTGCTGCGGCGGCGGCGAGTGCATTGCCGACATTGTGCGCGCCGCCTGCCTTCAGCATGATCGCGCGCTCGCCGAGCGGCGAGGTCAGGGTGAAGCGCGTCGCGAATTCGCCGCGCTCGATGCCTTGAAACACGTTCTTCGCGGCGAAATCCGCGCCGGCCTGCACGCCGAAGGTGACGATGCGTTTGGCGCCGGAGACCCCGCGCCAATAACCGGCATAAGGATCGTCTGCGTTGATGATGGCGGTTGCCTCCGGCTTCAGGCACGACACCGCCTCGCCTTCGCCCTTGGCAACGCCGTCGAGCGTGCCGAAGCCTTCCAAATGTTCCGCGCCGGCGTTGGTGATGAGGCCCACTGTGGGCTGCGCGATGCTCATCAATTCGGCCACGTCGCCCACTCGGTTCGCGCCCATTTCGATCACGGCGCTGCGATGCGCCGGTTCGAGGCGCATGAGCGTCACCGGCACACCGATATGATTGTTGAGATTGCCGTGAGTCGCCATCACCAAGCCCATGCGCGACAAAATGGCGGCGGTCATCTCCTTGGCGGTGGTCTTGCCGTTGCTGCCGGCGACCGCGATCACCGGCAGGCCGAAGTCCGCGCGCCAGTTCCGGGCCAGCTCCTGCAGCGCGCGCAACGTGTCGGCAACGACCACCTGCGGCAGATTGCCCGGCGTTTCCCGCTCGACCAAGGCGCCGATCGCGCCCTGCGCCGCGGCTGCCTGAACGAATGCCGTGCCGTCGAAATTGGGCCCGCGCAGCGCCACGAACAGCGCACCGGGCTTCAAGGTCCGGCTGTCGGTGGAAACGCAGCCGTAAGGTCGGTCCTCGCCCTTGAGTTCGCCGCCGACAATTCTGGCCGCATCGCGCAGAGTTCGTTTCATGCCGCCGCTCCGAAGTTCATGCCGCCGCTCCCAGATAACGCAGTGCCTCACTGCGATCGCTGAAGGAGCGCCGCGTCTCGCCGTAGATTTGGTAGTCCTCGTGACCCTTGCCGGCGATCAGGACCAGATCGGGCGCCTGCGCTTGCCGGAGCGCAGTTGCGATGGCTTCGCCGCGATCGTGAATCACCCGTACCGATTGCGACTTGATCCCGGCGAGAATGTCGCGCGTGATCGCCTGCGGGTCCTCGGAACGCGGATTGTCGTCGGTGACGATGATTTGATCCGCCAGCTCTTCGGCGATTGCACCCATGACGGGGCGCTTGCCGGCATCCCGATCGCCGCCGCAGCCGAACACGCACCACAGCGTGCCGGCGCAATGTTCCCGCGCCGCGCTCAGGGCTTTTGCCAACGCATCGGGGGTGTGCGCATAGTCGACCACGACGGTGGGCTTGTTGTGCGCGTCGGCCTTGACCACCTCCATGCGTCCCGGTGCGGGCCTGCACTCGGCCAACGCGTTGGCCGCGTCCGGCAGCGAAACACCCAGCGCCAGCAAGCAACCGATGACCACCAGCGAGTTCTCGGCATTGAAGCGCCCCATCAACTGCGTCTTCACGGTGAGCTTGCCGAAGCTGCCGTCGATATCGATGCCGATGCCGCGCGCCTCCATGCGAACCTGCGTTGCCTGCAGCGCCCGATCCGCAAGCCAGCCGGACTCGCCGGGGCCCACCCACACCGCGATCAACGATGCGCCGCCCACGTAGTCGCGGGCCAGCGCGCGGCCGAACTCGTCGCCAATGTTGAGTACCACGTGCTTTAGATCCGCGGCCCCGAACAGCTTGGCCTTGGCCGCGCCGTACGCCTGCATGCTGCCGTGATAGTCGAGATGGTCGCGCGTCAAATTGGTGAATGCAGCGACTTGAAATCTGACGCCGTCCACGCGGCCCTGGTCGAGCGCATGGGAGGAGACTTCCATTGCCACCTCGCGTACACCGGAGCTGCGCAGTTGCGCCAGCGTGCGATGCACGGTGACTGCATCCGGCGTGGTATGAGTGGGCTCGGCGAGTGCCGCCGGACGCCCCCAGCCGATCGTCCCCATGTAGGCCGCTGCCGAGCCCAATTTTTCAAGACATTGCGACAACAGGTAAGCGCAGGTGGTTTTGCCGTTGGTGCCGGTGATGCCGGTGATGCGCAGCTGCGAGGATGGCCAGTTGAAGAACCGGTCGGCTATGCGGCCCACCAAGCTTTTCAAGTTCGGCACCGGCGCATGGAACACCCCCGGAGGCAACAGCGGGGGCGTGATCTCGCCGGTAGGCTCCCACAACACCACGCTCGCGCCGCGCGCGGCGGCATCGCCCGCGAATTTCAGGCCATGATCTTTGAGTCCCGGCAAGGCAAAGAACAAGCTGCCGGTGCGCACTTGGCGGCTGTCCAGCGTCAGGTCCGTGACGCGCGCTTCGTTCGCCGGAATTTTCACGATGCCGTCGAGCAGCCACAGGAGTGCCGCGCTCATGGGTTGTCGTTCGCCTGCACCAGCGTCGCCGCCGGCACGTTCTGCAGATCATCGGGTGCGATGTCCATCAGCCGCAGCGCGCCGGACATGACGCTCGCGAATACCGGCGCCGCCACTGTGCCGCCCTGAGCCAAGGTAGTCACCTCGTGCATATCCCGACTTGGCTCATCTATCACCACAACTGTGGCAAGCTTGGGATGCGATGCGGGCACCAGGCCGGCAAATACCGCCATGATCCGGTCGGTGGAATAGCCGCCGGCAATCGATTTGAACGCCGTTCCGGTCTTTCCGGACACCCGGTAGCCGATGAGCGAGGCCTTGGTGGCGGTGCCCTTTTCAACCACCGATTCCATCAAGCCCACGAGCTCGCGGGCCACCTTCGGATCCATGACCCGCTCGCCGGCAACCGGGCCTGAAATCTTTTCGAACGAAATCGGCCGCTTGATGCCGCCGGCGCCGATGGTCGCGTAGGCATGCGCCAATTGCAGCGGCGTCACCGACAGACCATAGCCGTGCGACAGCGTGGCGATGCCGATCGGCCGCCAGTGCGCGTAGTTGCTCAGCATGCCGGCCGATTCGCCCGGAAAGCTGCTGCCGGTCACCTGACCAAATCCCAAGCCGGTGAGGGTGCTCCAGATCTGTTCAGGCTGCAGCGACAGCGCCACTTTCGCGGTGCCGACGTTGCTGGACTTGGCCAGGATGGTCGCCAGGTCCACGACGCCCAAATTGTGCTCATCCTCGAACACCTTGGTGCCGACCTTCAAAAACCCGGGCGCGGTGTCGACCACGCTGTCGGGTTTGTAGTGTCCCGAGGCCAGAGCGGCGGCCATGATGAAGGGCTTGATGCTCGAGCCGGGTTCGAAAATATCCGTGGCGGCGCGATTGCGGTACACGCCGGCTTTCAGTTGCTCGCGGTCGTTCGGGTTGTACGAGGGCTGATTCACCATCGCCAGCACTTCGCCGGTATCCACATCGATCACGATCACCGAGCCCGCGCGTGCGCGATATTCCTGCATCGCCGCCTTCAGCTCACGGTACGCGAGGTACTGGATGCGCAGATCAATGCTGGTCGCGAGGTCGCGGCCCGGCCGCGGCGCGCGGATGCTTTCAACGTTCTCGACATAGTGGCCGAGCGAATCTTGGATGACGCGCTTCGCGCCATCCTGGCCGTTCAACAACTGATCGAAGCCGAGTTCCAATCCCTCCTGGCCATTGTCATCGACGGTGGTGAAACCGACGACGTGTCCGGAGACTTCGCCGGCCGGATAGTAGCGGCGGTACTCGCGCAGCAAGTAAACGCCGGGGATGCCCAGTGCCTTGATGTGCGCCGCCTGCTCCGGCGGCATGTGCCGCTCCAGATAGAGAAATTCCCGGTCGAGATTGCTGGTGATGCGCCGCGCCAGAGTCTGCTGATCTTCTTTGAGCGCACGCGCGAGTTTGGGCAGCTGATCGATGTTGTCGTTGAGTTCCTCGGGGTTCACCCAGATGCTGTCCACCGGCGTGCTCACGGCGAGCGGCTCGCCGTTGCGGTCGGTAATCGCGCCGCGGTGCGCGGCGATCTTCACGACGCGCATCGAGCGGTCATCGCCCTGCTTGGCGAAAAACGCATGATCCACCAGCTGCAGCTCGACCGCGCGCGCGGCCAGCCCGATGGCCCCCAGCACGATCAGGCCCAATACGACCGCGGAGCGCCAGCGATAAGATTTCGCGGGCCGCTGGTTTTCGCCGGAGCGCAATTTCACGGTCGGACTATCCTCACGTCGCGGGTCTGCGGCAGGTTCATTTGCAATTTGGCGTTGGCCACCCGTTCGACGAAGGCATGCGATGACCAGTAGCTTTGCTCGAGCTGCAAGCGGCCCCACTCCATTTCGAGCGAGTCGCGCTCGGCGTTGAGCTTCTCCAAGCGCACGAACATGTCGCGCGCCTTGTGGCGCTCGTAAATCACCTGCACGGCCGAACCCAGCACGGCCAACCACAACAAAGGCAGGGTGAGCGGCAGCCAGCGGCGATATTTCATGCGGCGATTTCCTGGTCGAGACGTTCGGCGACGCGCAGCCGCGCACTGCGCGCCCGCGGATTGAGGGAAATTTCGTTGTCGCCGGCTTCGATGGCCTTTCCGACCAAGCGCAGCTTGGGCCGCGCGTGCGGCGGCATGTCGGGCAGGCCGGCGTACATCGGATCCGCCAGCGAATGGCGGCGCATGAATTGCTTGACCATGCGATCTTCGAGCGAGTGAAAACTGATCACGGCCAGGCGGCCGGCCGGCGCCAGGCGCTCGAGCGCGCTGTCGAGCGCGGTTTCGATCTCCTTGAGCTCTCCGTTCACATAAATGCGCAGCGCCTGGAACACGCGCGTGGCGGGATGCTTGTGCCGCTCGCTGCTGCGGGCGACGCGCGCGATCATCTGCGCAAGTTCGAGCGTGCGCTCGAACGGCTTTTTCTGGCGGTCCGCGACGATGGCGCGCGCGATGCGCGGCGCATGGCGCTCCTCGCCGAATTCGCGAAATATACGGATGAGTTCTGTCAGCGGCGCGCCATTGACCACATCCGCCGCGCTCATGCCCTCCGCGCTCATCCGCATGTCGAGGGGACCGTCCTGCATGAAGCTGAAGCCGCGCGCAGCATCGTCGAGCTGCGGCGAGGAGACGCCGAGGTCGAAGAGAATGCCGTCGAGCTTGAGTCCCGGCTGGACCCGATCCGCGGCGGCCGCGAGCGACGAAAATGGCGCGAGAAAAATCGAGACGCGTGAATCGGCTGCGAACCTCGCCCGGGCCGCCGCGATGGCCTCTGGATCACGATCGAGGCAGAGCAGTCGGCCGTTCGCGATAAGCTTCTCCAAAATCGCCCCTGCATGTCCGCCCCGGCCAAAAGTGGCATCCATGTAGGTGCCACTGCCCCGTATGTTCAACGCCGCCAGTACCTGGGGTACCAGGACCGCCGTGTGAACCCCCGCCATTTCTTCCACCGCGAAAGATCGCTAGAACGACAACGTATCGAGTTCCGCCGGCAGGTCCGTCGTGCTCTCCGGACTCGCCAACCATTCGTCGCGTCGCTCGTTCCAGCGCGCCTCATCCCACAATTCGAATCGCATTCCCTGTCCGATCAACATGGCATCGCGCGTCAATTGACCGAACTCGCGCAAATTAGCCGGCAACAAAATCCGGCCGTGCGAATCCAGCTCCAAATCGGTCGCATGGCCGATCATCAAGCGCTGCAAGCGGCGGACTTGGGGATTCAAGGTGGGCAGCTTGTTGAGCTTGCGCTCGATGTCTTCCCAGTCCGGCAAGGGGTAGATCAACAAGCACTGGTCCTTGTCGACCGTGATGACCAGGTTTCCCCCGCAACGCTCCTGCAGCCGCTCCCGATAGCGGGTTGGCATGACCAGCCGGCCTTTGACATCGAGCGTTAGCTTATTGGCACCCCGAAACATGATTTAACAGGTCCAAAAACCCATTTTCTCCCACAATTTCCCACCGGTCACCACTATAGGGAGCGAAGGAGAGCACTGTCAACGCCTTATGGTAAAAAAAACCCGTGCCGACAGTGACTTAGGTCACATTTTGTACAGGCCTGGGAAGCTGCGATTGCAGCCCTGAGATGAATCAATCTCTTAGGAGATTTTCCTGGAAAAATTTACAAGTACGAGTTGTCGGCATTTTCGCCGATCTTCTTTGATCTTGCTCTTAACTCACACTTTTTGGCCGCGCAGTCTTTGTCTTCTGGCCGCGCTCTTTTGCTTTTCTTCGGGCCGCGCTTCAGGGCGGGGCCGCTGCGGCCCCGGGAACAGTTGCCGCGAAGCGGCTAAAAAGGAGTCGGCCGATAAGCCGGGTTCTGTCTTGGACAGCCATTCCTCTGGCATACGCGTCACCGCGCAGCTCAAGCGACCTACCCGGAAGCCCATGTGGGCCACATGTAGCGGTGTTTTAAGCCGCTCGCTTCCCTATTTGGTCTTGCTCCAGGTGGGGTTTGCCGTGCCGTTGGTGTTGCCACCCGCGCGGTGCGCTCTTACCGCACCATTTCACCCTTACCGGCGCCGCTTGCGCGGCACTTAGGCGGTATCTTTCTGTTGCACTTTCCGTAGGCTCGCGCCTCCCAGGCGTTACCTGGCACCGTGCCCTGTGGAGCCCGGACTTTCCTCCATCCTTGCCGGGCAAGGACAGCGGCTGTCTGGCCGACTCCGGTGTGCACCATACGCAGGTATGAGCGCTAATGCGAGGCGGATTGCTCTTTAAGGAACAATGCCCGCTTATAAGCCTCGTTCTCGCGCGCCCCGACGATCCGGGCGGCGAGATGCGCCGCCTGTTTCAGCGGCAATTCGGCCAGCAGCACGCTGAGCACTTGATCAAGTTGCGACGGCGCTTCCACCGGCTCTGCGCCGCCGATCAAAAGAACGATTTCGCCGCGCGAGAAGTCCGCATCCGCCCGCGCCGTGTCGCTAAGTTCCTGCAGAGAGCCTCGGTAGGTGGTCTCGTGCAGCTTGGTGGCTTCACGCACGACAACCGCGCTGCGCGCGGCGCCGAATGCTGCCATGCAGTCCTCCAAAGTCTCGCGCACACGGTGCGGCGATTCATAGATCACGAGCGTGCGCGGCTCCATTTCGAGCGATTTCAGCCGCTGCCGCCGGGCCGCACCGCGCGCCGGTAGAAATCCTTCGAAGCAAAATCGATCCGTCGGCAGCGCGCCGATCGACAACGCAGCAATGGCGGCGCACGGCCCCGGAACGGCGATGATATCGACGCCCGCGGCGGCCACGGCGCGCACCAGCTCGAACCCGGGGTCGCTGATGGCCGGCGTCCCGGCATCGCTCACCAGCGCCACGGACTTTCCGGCGCGCAGCATTGCAACTATTTCAATGGCGCGCGCAGCCTCGTTGTGATCGTGCAGCGACAATTGCCGCGTAGCGATCGCAAAGTGCTTGAGCAGAATTCCGGTGTGGCGCGTATCTTCCGCGGCAATCAGTTCGCAACTTGCGAGTACCGCGCGCGCGCGCGGGCTCAAATCGCTTAAGTTACCGATCGGCGTGGCGACGACGTAGAGTTTCCCGTTTGTCACTTATAATCCGTGCCTCTATTCGCAAGACTCAAGGAGATCAGAGGGTATGGCAGCAATCACTCGACGTCCACGGCTGGCGCGATATGCGGTACTGGCGCTGTCGATGATCGCGGCTGCCTGCAGCCTCATCAAGCCCACAGAAACCACCGCCGATAAACAGGAGCATGCGGCGCACCTGGCGCACGATGGCAAACACGCGGAAGCGGCGCGGCTGTATGCCGACCTGGCGCTGCAATTGCCCGCGGAAAACGATAACTATGAGTTGCTGAGCGCGGAACAATGGGTTGCCGCCGGCAATATCGCCAGCGGCCAAGCAGGCGCTGGCGCAGGTCTCGCCCGAGGCGCGCACCAAGCTGGCGGCGCCGCGCGCGCTGGTTGCGGCCGAAATCGCCTACGGCGAAAATGATCCTGCGCGCGCCATCCGTGAGCTTGACCAGATTCCGGTGCCGACAAACCCGGAGCAGGCGCAGAACTACTACTGGATCCGCGGCCGCAGCGCCTTTCTGACCGGCCACCCAGTCGAGGGCACCCGCGCGCTGGTGGAACGCGAACGTTTCTTGAACAACGATCCGGCGGCGCTGCGCGCCAATCGCGACGAACTCTTAAGCCGGGTCCGCACCGCCGCCGAGCGCGGGGCGCCGATGAAGCCGCCGCCCAAGACCGACCCCGTCGTCGCGGGTTGGCTGGAATTGGGACCGGTTGCCGTCGAAGTCGAACGCAATCCGGCCCGCGCCGCCGCCGCGCTCGATGCCTGGAAGCGGCAGTTTCCGCAGCATCCTGCCAATTTGAGCGCGCTCGCCGCCGCGCCGACGCAAATCGCGGTGGCCACGGAATATCCCAATCAGATCGCGCTGCTGCTGCCGCTGTCGGGACGCAGCGAAGCGTTCGGCGTCGCGGTGCGCGACGGTTTTATCGCGGCCTATTTGCAGCAGAATCCTGCGAGCCGTCCGCGATTGAAAATCTACGACGTCGCCGCCGAGTCGGTGGCCAGCGCCTACAACCGCGCGATCGCCGACGGCGCCGGATTCGTGGTTGGACCCTTGATCAAAGATGAAGTCGCTGCGGTTGCGCCCTTGACCGCCGGACGCACTCCGGTACTGGCGTTGAATTTCCTGGGCGATTCAGTGGTGCCGCCCAGAAATTTCTATCAATTCGCACTCCTGCCGGAAGACGAGGCGCGCATGGTGGCGCGGCGCGTGGTCGCCGATGGACGGCTCAACGGGGTGGTCATCGTGCCGACCGGGGAATGGGGCACGCGCGTCGGCGCCGCATTCGCCGAGGAGCTGAAGAGTCTCGGCGGCAATGTGCTCGACAGCGGGCGCTACGATTCATCGCAGGCGGACTTCTCGGACGTCATCAAAATGGTCATGCAATTGAAAGTCACCAAGGTCGAAAAGGGCGAGAAGCCGGAACCGCCGACGCATCGCAGCGACGCCGCTTTCATTTTCGTCGCCGCGAGCAGCGCGGGCACGGCACGCTTGATCCTGCCGCAGCTGAAATACAATTATTCCGGCGACGTCCCGGTGTACGCCACCTCTGACAGCTTCCAACCCGACCCGGCCGCCAACTCCGACGTTGAGGGCATGTTTTTTCCCGACATGCCGTGGATGATCTCGAGCGATCCGGCCACCGCGCCCATCCGCGACAGCGTGCGCAGCGCATGGCCGGCGCTCACCGCGCGGCGCGACCGTTACTACGCATTCGGCTTCGATGCGTACCGCCTGGTTCCGGGTTTGCGCTCCGGCAATCCCGCGGCCGCGAGCGAGATTGCGGGCGTGACCGGCAAGCTGCACCTCGATCCGCAGAACAAGGTTCGCCGCGACCTGGATTGGGCGCAGATAAAAAACGGGGTACCGAATGTTTTGTAGTACTAATTAGACGAACGGGGCGCTTATCGCGGCTGCGCAGCGGCGCACGCCGCGCCATGATGCCGCATGAATGACGCGCATCTGGCCAGCGGCGCCGCCGCCGAACAATTGGCGGCGCGCTATCTGCAAGTGCGCGGCCTCAAAGTCCTGGCGCGCAATTTACGCTGCAAGGCCGGTGAACTTGATTTGGTCTGTCTCGACGGCGCCGTTCTCGCCATCGTCGAAGTCCGCCAGCGGGGAAGCGCCGAATACGGCGGCGCCGCGGGCTCGGTTACCTGGGTCAAGCAGCGCAGAATTCTTCGCACCGCTCAATACTTTCTGCGGCGGGAAAAGCGCTGGCGGAACGTGCCCCTGCGCTTCGACGTCCTGGCCATCGAGGGGCGGCCGGATGGCGCCCACCGCGTCGAATGGATCAAGGATGCGTTTCGCGCCGCTACTTGACCACTTGCAGTTTCGGCCGCTTCGGCTTCGCTTCGCCGGCCTTGCCCGCGCCGGGGCTCGCCGGCGGGCTGTCGGTGGGATCGGGGTCCGCATCGCCTTCCGGAAATATCATGCCCTGGCCGGTCTCGCGCGCGTAGATGCCGAGAATGGCGCGCACCGGGACCTGCACCGCAAATCCAACGCCGCCGAACCGCGCCTCGAAGCTGACGAAATCATTGCCCAATTTGAGCATCTGGGTGGCGGAGAAGCTGACGTTGAGCACTATTTTGCCGTCCTTGACGTACTGGCGCGGCACCGTCACCCCTTCGGCGGCGGCATCCACCACGATGTGCGGCGTTTCGCCGCTATCGGAGATCCACTCGTGCAGCGCGCGCAGGAGATAGGGACGCCGCGGCTTCAATGGCGCATGTCCCGCTCCGCGTCGGTCAGGCAGGCGCGGAATGTGGAGCGCGCAAAAATGGCGTTCATGTACTTCATGATCGGCTGCGCCTGTGCCGGCAATTCGATGCCGTATACGCGCAGGCGCCACAGGATCGGTGCAATGCTGGCATCGACCAATGAAAATTCATCGCTCAAAAAGAATGGCTTCGCCTTGAACACCTCGGCGCTGGCGCAGATCGCTTCGCCCAGCACCTTGCGGCTGTGCTCGGCGGTCTTGCCGGCCGGATCGAGTTCGATATCGCGCGCCAGGGCGTACCAATCGCGCTCCACCCGGTACAGCGCAACCCGAAACTGAGCGCGCGTAACCGGATCGATGGGCATCAACGGCGGATGCGGAAAGCGCTCGTCCAGGTATTCGATGATGACGCGCGAGTCGTACAGCACCAGATCCCGGTCCACCAGCGTCGGCACGCTGTGATAGGGATTCAGGTCGATCAGATCTTCGGGCAGAGCGTGCGGATCGACGTTCACCAATTCGATGGCAATGCCCTTCTCGGCGAGAACCAAGCGGGTGCGATGACTCCACGGGTCCGCCGGTGCTGAAAACAGGGTCATCACCGAACGACGTGCCACTAACCGGACCTCCTAGGAGCCTTCTTAAGTATCCGCCAGCGTCAGTGGACGTCCTTCCAATACTCTTTCTTCAGCATGTACGCGAATATGAAGAACACCAACAAAAACAGCATCACGAAGATGCCCATGGATTGGCGCGTACCCTTGATGGGTTCGGCGGCATAGTCCAAGAAATTGACGATGTCCCGAACGTATTGATCATACTCCTCCGGCTTCATGGAGCCCGGGATCATTGGCTCGACCCCCGCCAGGACCATTTTGGCGTTGCCGTGAGGGTCCTTTTCGTTCTTGTAGACCGGCTTCTGCAAGCCCTGCCGGTAGAACAGGATGTGCGGCATGGCGGTGCCGGGCAGATACAAGTTGTTCACGCCCCAGGGCCGGGTCTTGTCGGCATAGAAGCCATGCAGATACGAATACAGATAGTCGGTGCCGCGTTCGCGCGCCATCAGCGTCAGGTCCGGCGGCGGTTTGCCGAACCAGTCCGCCGAATCCGCGGGCATGGCGGTATTGATTTCCTCGAAGTTCTTCGCCGACGTGAAAATCAGATTCTTCGACAGCTCCGAGTCGGGGATCTTAAGATCCTGACCTAAGCGGTTGTAGCGCAGGTACTTGAGCGAATGGCAGCCCGAGCAATCGTTCATGAAATTGCGCGCGCCGCGCTGCAGGGACTCGGTGTTCTTGATGTCCGTATCCGCGCGCAACAGCGCGATCTCCCCTTCCTCGGCGAGCGCAGAACCGGCGCAGAGAACTCCAAAGGCAATCAAAATGCTGGCTTTAAGCATGTCCCGTAACCCTTTCCGGCACCGGCTTCACGCTGTCGATCTTCGTGTACCAGGGCATCAGCAAAAAGAAGGCGAAGTAGATGGCGGTGCAGATGCGCGCCAGAATCGGATAAATGCCCGAGGGCGGTTTCATGCCGCACACCGCCAGGCAGACGAATGCGACCGAAAACAGCGCCAGCATCACCTTGTAGATGGGACCCTTGTAGCGTATCGAACGCACCGGCGAGCGGTCCAGCCAGGGCACGAAGAACAGAATAAAGACCGCGGCGCCCATCACCATCACGCCCCAGACCTGTGTGCCGAAGGCGGACGGGATGGCGCGCAACATGGCGTAGAACGGCGTGAAGTACCACACCGGGGTGATGTCGGGCGGCGTTTGCAGGGGATTGGCCGGCTCGAAGTTCGGCGATTCCAAAAATAAGCCGAAGAAATTCGGCGCGAAGAAAATTATGCCGGCGAACACCAGCAAAAATCCGGCGGTGCCCATCAGATCCTTCACGGTGAAATACGGATGAAACGGTATGCCGTCCAACGGATGCCCGTCCGCGTCCTTGTATTTCTTAATGTCGATGCCGTCCGGATTATTGGAGCCCACCTCGTGCAGCGCCATGATGTGCGCGATGACCAGGAACACCAACGCCAGCGGCAGCGCCGCCACATGCAGCGCGAAGAAGCGGTTCAAGGTGGGGTCGGCGATGTTGTAGTCGCCGCGGATCCATTCGACCAGGGTGCCGCCGACGATGGGCAGGCTGCTGAACAGCGAGACGATGACCTGGGCGCCCCAATAGCTCATGTTGCCCCAGGGCAGCACATAGCCCATGAAGGCTTCGGCCATCAGCAAAAGAAATATCAAACAGCCGAAAATCCACACCAGTTCGCGCGGCTTGCGGTGCGAGCCGTACAGCAGCGCGCGGAACATGTGCAGATAAACCACAATGAAGAAGGCGGATGCACCGGTTGTGTGCATATAGCGGATCAGCCAGCCCCATTCCACATCCCGCATGATGTATTCGATCGAGGCGAAAGCCTCGGCCGACGACGGCTTGTAGCTCATGGTCAGGAAAATACCGGTGACCAGTTGATTGGCGAGAACGAACAACGAGAGCGCTCCGAAGAAATACCAAAAATTGAAATTCTTCGGCGTGTAGTACTCGGCGGCATGATCCTTCCACAGTTTCGTCAGCGGAAATCGCTGGTCGATCCAGCCAATCATGCTTTTGCCGGTGCCGGCGGACTCGGGTGCTGCGGCCATCGCTTACCTCTTGCTTTACGAAACTGTTTTGGCGGCGTCGTCGACGCCGATGACGATGCGCGTGTTCGCGCCGATCGCGTACGGCGGCACGGTCAGGTTCTTCGGCGCCGGCATGCTCTTGAACACGCGGCCCGACAGGTCGTACTTCGAACCGTGGCAGGGGCAATAGAAGCCCCCCGGCCAGTTCGCGCCCAGGTCCGCGCCGGCGACCTGGAACGAATCATTCGGCTGGAACGCGCCCAGCGGCGAACATCCCAAGTGCGTGCACACCGCGAGGCCCACCCAGTACTCGGGGTTGCGCGCGCGTAGCGCACCGGTCGATTTGATATAGTCCGGCTGGGTTGAATCCTCGGACTTCGGGTCCGCCAACATGTCGTCGTGGCCTCCCAGCTGATCCACCACGCCCTTGGCGCGGCGTACCACGAAAACGGCTTGCCCGCGCCATACAACTTTCAACATCTGACCGGCTTCGAGTTTCGCCGCATCGACTTCCACCGGCGCGCCCAACGCCTTGGCGCGCGCGCTCGGTTTCCAAGATGCAATAAAGGGCAGCGCCGCGAACGCGACGCCGATCGCGCCGGTGCCGACCGTGGCTGCCGTCAGTAAGCGGCGGCGGCTGTGGTCTACCTCTTCAGTCATGCGATCGCCCTCGAAAATAGTTGACAAATCTTCACGCAAACCCCTTTGGCGTCAGTGTTTCCCAAAGAATATTGGGAGCGCATTATACACAGTTACGTAGGACACCCTTAAGGCTCGAGGAGCGATATTAATTGCAGAACGTGCGCGTCCTCGTAAGTTTTTTGCTCCGAGCTGTCGTGGTCGGCCTGGCCGTGGCATTTCTCGTGGTTTGGTGGAACCCGACGCTGTTGGGCGCGCACACCGGCGCGCTGGTGCCCCCCGCGAGCCGCGCCCCGGCCGCGCCGATCGCCGCCGCGGCCCCGCCGGTGGTGATGCAGAGCTTTGCCGATTCCGTAGCGCGTGCGGCGCCGGCTGTGGTCAATATCTATACGGCCCGAGTGGTGCGGGAGCGCACCCAAGCGCCGCCTTTGAGCCAATTGTTCGGCGATTATTGGCCGAGCTATCGTCAGCGCGTCGAGCGCAGCTTGGGGTCGGGCGTCATCGTCGATGCACGGGGCACCATCGTGACGAATCAGCACGTCATCGCCGGCGCCGATTCGATCCGGGTCCAGCTTGCCGATGGGCGCATCGCCGATGCCACCATCGTAGGGCAAGACCCTGATACCGACATTGCCATTCTCGGCCTGCAGATCGGAAATCTCCCCATCATGCCGCTGGGACGCTCCGATACCTTGCGCGTCGGCGATATCGTCCTGGCGATCGGCAACCCCTACGGAGTCGGACAGACGGTAACGCAGGGAATCGTGAGCGCGACCGGGCGCGGACAGCTGGGGCTCGCCACATTTGAGAATTTCATTCAGACGGACGCGGCGATCAATCTCGGCAACTCGGGCGGTGCTCTCATCGATGCGCATGGCGATCTGGTGGGCATCAATACGGCCGTGCTCAATCGAACTTACGGCGGACCCGAGGGCATCGGCTTTGCCATTCCGGTCAATTTGGTGCGCGGCGTGATGGAACAGATTCTTCTCAACGGCCACGTGGTGCGCGGCTGGCTGGGTTTCGTGCCGCAGGACTTGAGCGAGGAACAGTCGGCCCAGATCGGCACGGCGGGCGGCGGTGTGACGGTGGTGAATATCATGGTCAAGAGTCAGGCGTACGAGGCGGGCGTGCGGCCCGGCGATCTGATCACCGCCTTGGGCGGCGAGGCCGTGCACAACGCACAGGATCTGGTCGCCCGCGTCTCCTCGTTGAAGCCCGGCGCCGAAGTGGAACTCGAGGGCCGCCATGCGCAGCAGGGCTATAAAATGAGACTGACCGTGTTGGAACGCCCCGTCCGTCCGATCCAACAGCGTTAAAGCGTCAGGGCGTACGCCGGATCTTCGCGCCCAGCTGCTGCAACTTTTCCTCGATCGCGGCGTAGCCGCGGTCGATGTGATAGATGCGCTCGATGTCGGTGCGCCCGTCCGCCACCAGCGCGGCCAGCACCAAACTGGCCGATGCGCGCAAATCCGTGGCCATGACCGGCGCCGCCGTGAGGCGTTCGACGCCCTTGATGATGGCGGTGTTGCCTTCCAGGCGAATTTCCGCGCCCATGCGGCGCATTTCCAGCATGTGCATGAAACGGTTTTCGAAAATTGTTTCGATGATGGTGCCGACTCCGCTTGCCACGGTGTTGAGCGCCGCGAATTGCGCCTGCATGTCGGTGGGGAACGCCGGATAGGGAGCGGTGCGGATGTCGATGGCATTGGGCCTTTTGCCGCGCATATCGACTTCGATCCACGAGTCGCCCACATCCACTTTGGCGCCGGCCTCCTTGAGCTTGTCGATCACGGCATCCACATGATCCGGGCGGGTGTTTTTTACCCTGATATGACCGCCGGTGATGGCGCCCGCAACCAGGTACGTGCCGGTCTCGATCCGATCGGGGAGCACTTCGTAGGCGGTGCCGCTCAGGCGCTTGACCCCTTCGATGACAATCCGGTCGGTTCCCGCACCTTTGATCTTCGCGCCCATCGCGATCAAGAAGTTCGCAAGGTCGACCACCTCGGGCTCGCGCGCGGCATTTTCCAGCACCGTCTCGCCGTCCGCGAGAGTCGCGGCCATCATGAGATTTTCCGTGCCGGTGACCGTAACGGTCTCCAGCACCAGACGCGCCCCCCGCAACCGCTCGGCACGCGCCTTGATATAGCCGTTCTCGATGTGGATGTCGGCACCCATCGCCTGCAGGCCGGCAACATGAATGTTGACCGGTCGCGCGCCGATCGCGCAGCCCCCGGGCAGCGACACGTCCGCCGCGCCGAAACGCGCCAGCAAGGGGCCTAGGACCAGGATCGACGCGCGCATGGTCTTGACCAGCTGATAGGGCGCGAAGTATTCCTTGATGGTCGAGGCGTCGACTTCGATGCGCATTTTTTCATCGATTGTGACCGAAACGCCCATGCGTCCCAGCAACTCGATCATGGTGGTGACATCCTGCAAATGCGGCACATTCGCAACGGTTACCGGACCGTCCGCCAGCAGGCAACCGGCCAGGATGGGCAGCGTCGCATTTTTGGCGCCGGAAATTCGGATCTCGCCTTCGAGCGCGATTCCGCCCTGAATCTGTAGTTTATCCACGGCCCTGCCTTGAGTATTCGTCCGGTGTAAAGACCTGCAGGGCGAGGGCATGAATCTCGTTGCCCACGGCGGTGCCGAGCGTGGAATACACCATTTGATGCCGCTGTATCGGCTTCTTGCCGACGAACACCGCAGCCACCACCACGGCCTCGAAATGCACGTTATCGTCGCTGGTCACCATCGCATGGCTGTCGCGCAAACCGTCTTCGATCAGTTGCGCCACCTGTTGTGGATTCATGCCTGCTCCTCAAAATTGCTCAAGCTTACCTGTATCATTCACCGATGAATCCCGACTTTACCGATGAGGACCTCATCGAACTCGGACGCCAGGCGCTCACCGTCGAGATCGACGGATTGCGGGCCCAGCTGCCCCGGCTGGGATCGGATTTTGCACGCGCCTGCCGCATTTGTCTTAACTGCCGTGGCCGTATTGTCGTCACCGGCATGGGCAAGTCCGGGCATGTCGGCGGAAAAATCGCGGCCACCCTGGCCAGTACCGGCACGCCGGCGTTCTTTGTGCACCCCGGCGAGGCCAGTCACGGCGATATCGGCATGATCACCCGCGATGACGCCGTGCTCGCCCTCTCCAATTCCGGCGAAACGAGTGAAATCCTCACCATCCTCCCCGTCATCAAGAGGCTCGGGGTGCCCCTGATCGCTTTTACGGGAAATTCCGATTCCGCGCTGGCCCGCATCGCGACCGTCCATTTGGACATCCGCGTTCCGGCCGAGGCCTGCCCTTTGAATCTCGCCCCGACCGCGAGTACCACGGCCGCGTTGGCCATGGGCGATGCCCTGGCGGTCGCGCTGCTGAAGGCGCGCGGTTTCACCGAAGAGGACTTCGCGCGTTCGCATCCGGCCGGCGCGCTGGGACGGCGCCTCCTGTACGTGAAGGACGTGATGCGCACCGGTGCGCACATTCCGACGGTCCGCGCCGCCACCACGCTGGCAGAAGGACTGCTGGAGGTCACTTCCAAGGGCCTCGGCATGACCGCAGTGGTCGATGACGCGATGCAGGTGCTCGGCGTGTTCACGGACGGCGATTTGCGCCGCGCGTTGGATCGCTCCGCGGACTTGCACACGACCCGCATGGATCAAGTCATGACCGTGGGACCCAAATCGGTGCGTCCCGCCATGCTCGCGGCCGAGGCGGTGCACTTGATGGAAACGCACCGCATCACTTCGCTCCTCGTGCTCGATGACGACCGCAAAATCGTCGGAGCGCTCAATGTGCACGACCTGCTGCGCGCGGGCGTCTTTTGAAAGCGCGCACCGCCACGCCGCTCGCACGCATCCAGCTGCTGATCCTGGACGTGGACGGCGTCCTGACCGACGGACGGCTGTACTTCGGCGCCAAGGGTGAAGCACTCAAGGTATTTCACGTGCGCGACGGTCATGGCATCAGGCTGCTCATGTCGGCCGGCGTGCACGTGGCGGCATTCAGCGGCCGGCGCTCGGCGGCCGCCGCCGCCCGCCTGCGCGAACTGCGCGTGCCCACCGTGGTACAAGGCTGCAACGACAAACTGCTCGCACTGGAGCGTGTTGCAAAGCGTCTCGAGGTGGATCCCGTGAACTGCGCCTGCATCGTGGATGACACGCCCGACCTGCCGCTGATGTCGGCGGTTGGGTGTGCCGCCGCGGTTGCGGACGCACATCCGGTGGTGTTGTCGGCCGCGCACTGGGTCGCGCGCGCGCCCGGAGGCTTGGGCGCCGTGCGCGAACTCTGCGATGCCATCCTGCGCGCCCGCGCCGGGCGGTCCTAAGTGTTTTTTCGCGTCTTTACCGTGCTCGCGGTTGCGGCCCTGATAATCATCACCTGGATATCGAGTTCGCCGAGCCACCGGCCCAGAGACCAAGGCGCTGCGAACCAGGCGGATTTGCCCGGTTATTACTTAAAGAACGCCATCCTCACCGATTACGATGCCGAGGGCGCACCCAGCATTCGCATCGAGGCAGAGCGCATCGATCAGATCGCGCACGGCAATGAAGTGGCGCTGTACAACGTGCGCGTAAACTACGACTCGCCGAGCGGTCAGAATTGGGTCCTGGTTGGCGACACCGCTCATGTGCAGCCCGGCGGCAAAATCATCGATGTCGCCGGCAATGTGCGGCTGCAGGGCGAGAATCCGGGCACTGAGGGCACCGCAGTGATCCGCACCGACGTCTTGAGCTACAACGTGCCTGAGTCGACCGCCACCACAAAAAGCGACGTGCGCATCGATTACGGCGGCCATATTCTCACTGCGCGTGGTCTGAGCGCGAATTTGAAAGAGCGCACGATGCGCCTAGAATCCAAGGTCAATGGCCGCTTTATTCCGTAATAGTCTCGCCTTGGCCGCGCTGCTCGCGCCGCTGTCCCAGGCGAACTCCGCCCCCGCCCTCGCGCGCGATCGCCAGCTGCCGATATTGCTCGACGCGCAGTCCACTTCCATCGATCTGAAAACCAACAGCGCGGTCTTCAGCAAGATTCGGATCTCTCAGGGGACGATGTCGATCAGCGCCGATCAGGGACAAGCCAGCCAGCAGCGCTCCGCGGATTTGTATTTTGAGAACAATGTGTGGAATTTTCGCGGCAACGTCAAAATCACCGTCGAGCAGGGTCAGCTGTTCTCGGACGATGCGCAGATCACCTTTGCAAACAACCTGCTGAGCAAGGCGGTCGTCAACGGCAAACCCGCGTCCTTCGAGCAAACGGTTTCCAAGACCGGAAAACTGGCCAAAGGCAACGCGGAAATCATCGACTATGATGCGACAAAGCATTTGGTGCGCTTCTCGAAGAACGCGTATTTGAGCAACGGCGACAATGAGATCCGCGGGCAGTCGCTCAAGTACGATGTCCTCGGACAGAAGGTCCTCGCCGAGGAAGCCGAGCAGAATTCGCAGCGGGTGCACATCACCATCACACCGCCGCCGCCCAAGGCGACGCCGCCCAAGCCCAATCCATGAGCGTATTGCGGGCGTTGAATCTTGCCAAAAGCTACAAATCACGGCAGGTGCTGCGGGATTTGTCCCTGGAGGTGCAAAGCGGCGAAGTGGTCGGGCTATTGGGCCCCAACGGCGCCGGCAAGACCACCGCGTTCTACATGATCGTGGGCCTTACGCGCTGCGAGCACGGCGAAATTCTCTTGGACGACACGGACATCAGCCGTCTGCCCATGCACCGGCGCGCCCAATTAGGCTTAGGCTATCTGCCCCAGGAACCGTCCGTCTTCCGCAAACTATCGGTGTCCGACAACATCATGGCCATCCTCGAGACCCGCCCCGGGCTCGACGACGCCGGCCGCGCCGGCCGCCTGAAGGAGCTGTTGGGCGAACTGCATATCGGCCACGTACGGGACAGTTTGGGATTGAGTCTTTCGGGTGGGGAGCGCCGCCGGGTGGAAATTGCCCGCGCGCTGGCAGCGGATCCGCAATTTATCCTGCTGGATGAGCCGTTTGCGGGCGTCGACCCGCTCTCCGTTACCGATATCCAAAGAATTATCAAGCACTTGTCCGACAAGGGCATCGGCGTGCTGATTACGGATCATAATGTCAGGGAGACCTTGGGTATTTGCGCCAGAGCCTATATCGTCAGTCAAGGCAGCGTTCTCGCCTCTGGATCTGCGGACCACATTCTTGCCAACCCGCAGGTCCGTGAGGTGTACTTGGGTCAGGACTTTAAGCTATAGGCAAATATGTTGAAGCCCAGTCTGCAGCTTCGCATCGGTCAGCAGCTGACCATGACTCCGCAGTTGCAGCAGGCGATCAGGCTGTTGCAGCTGCCCTCGCTCGACCTGCAAGCTCACGTTCGCGAGACCCTCGAGACCAATGTAATGCTCGAGGGGGAGGATGAGGCATCCGAAGCGGCGCCCGACCTGCCGCGCGATGCCGAAGAACTGCCCGTTCGGCTCGATGAGAAATACGCCGAATTGGACGGCATCAGCACACCGCCCGACCAACGCGAAACCCCCGAAGTCGAAATTGCCGATGAAGCCTGGGGCGAGCAGACCAGCGGGCCCTCCGACCGGGCCTATTCCGGCGACGATGATCGCAGCAGCGATTTCAGCGATCAGCATGGCCAGACCCTGCAGGAGCAGTTGATCGAGCAGCTGGAACTGGCCAAGCTCTCGGCCACGGACCTGGCCATTGCGCGCGTCATTTCCGACGCCATCACCGATGACGGCTACCTTAACGATTCGCTCGAGGACGTGCGCTTGAGTCTCCTGCCGGAGATTGAGGCCAGCCCGGCGGATGTCGAGCGAGTGCTCGGCATCGTTCAGTCCCTGGAGCCGGCCGGGGTGGCTGCCCGCAGTCTGGGCGAGTGCATTGCGCTGCAGCTCAAGCAGCTCGATCCGGCGACGCCGGCACGCGATGTCGCCATTCGGGTGGCCTTGGAGCATTTGGATTTGGTTGCCGGCCAGCAGCTGGTGCTGCTGCGCAGACAGTTGCGCTGCAGCGAAGGCGATTTGGAAATGGCCCTCGCGCTGGTGCGTTCCTGCCATCCCCGTCCCGGCGCGGCCGTCAATCCCACCCAAGCGCAATATGTGATCCCGGATGTTTTTGTGCGGCGCACCGACCACGGCTGGACTGTGGAAATCAACCAAGCGACGGTGCCGCGGGTGCGCGTCAACCAGAGCTATGCAAATTTAATCTCGCGTGCCCCGGATCACGCCATGCTGCGCACTCAGCTGCAGGAGGCACGCTGGTTGATGCGCAGTCTCGAGATCCGCAACGATACACTGGTCAAGGTTGCTCGCTGCATCGTGCAGCGGCAGACGAGCTTCTTCGAGATCGGCGAGGAAGCAATGGAGCCCCTGATCTTGAAAGACGTCGCGGAAGCGGTGGAGATGCACGAGTCGACCATTTCGCGCGTCACCACCGCCAAGTACATGCATACGCCGCGCGGCGTATTCGAATTCCGTTATTTCTTCTCCAGCCATGTGGAGGCGGCCGACGGCACGGAAATGTCATCCACTGCCATTCGTGCCAAGATCAAGAAACTGATTTCGCAGGAGAATCCCGACAATCCGCTGAGCGATGCCAAGCTCGCGGAGGTTTTGTCGCAAGAGGGCATACCCGTGGCGAGACGCACGGTTGCCAAGTACCGCGAGGGCATGCAGATCGCACCGTCGAATGAACGGAAGCGAGCGGCTGCCCGCGCGTCCTAAAGTGAATGGAGGAAACATGCAATTAGATCTCAGCGGTCATCATGTGGAAGTCACCCCCGCGCTGCGCGGCTATGTACTCAAAAAATTCGAGAGGATCTCCCGGCATTTCGAGCAGCTGATTGACGTCCACTGCGTGCTGACGGTCGAAAAAATGACTCACAAAGCCGAGGCCACCTTGATGGTGCGCGGCAACAAGATCTACGCGGATGCCACTGAGCAGAACATGTACGCTTCAATCGACGCCCTGGCCGACAAGCTCGACCGCTGCGTCAAGAAACACAAGGAAAAGACCTCCAATCATCACGCCGAGGATGTCCTTAAAGCACGATGATGCGGTTGATCATTGTGAGCGGACTTTCGGGGTCCGGGAAAAGTGTTGCTCTCCATATGCTGGAGGACATCGACTTCTACTGTGTCGACAACATTCCGGCCGCTTTGTTGAAGCCTTTCATCGCACACACGGTGCGCGGCATGGGCGATACCTATCCGCGCACCGCAGTGGGCTTGGACGCGCGCAACCGCGCCAATGAAATCGAGACCATCCCGGCGCTGGTCGGCGAGCTGCGGCGCAGCGGCATCGATTGCGAAGTCCTGTACCTGCACGCCGCCGAGCAGGTGCTGCTCAAACGCTACGCCGAAACCCGGCGCAAGCACCCGCTGGTGAACGCCGATGTGAGCCTGCGCGAAGCCATTGCCTCGGAGCGTGAGCTGCTCGAACCGGTCAGCACCGCCGCGGACTGGGTCATCGACACCTCGAACATGGGCGTGCATGCGCTGCGCGAGCTGATTCGCGAGCGCATCGACCGCCGCAACGCAGGCCGCCTTTCTCTGATGTTCGAATCCTTCGGCTACAAGCACGGCATCCCCGGCGATGCGGACTTCGTGTTCGATGTGCGCAGCCTGCCGAATCCCTTTTGGGAGCACGCGCTGCGCCCCCTCACCGGCCGCGATTCAGCGGTGATCGAGTATCTCGCCGGGTTTGCCAGCGTGCGCACCATGATCGCGGATTTGACCGCGTTCCTCGAGAAGCGCATCGGCGAATTCTCGCAGGCGAACCGCAGCTACCTGACCATCGCGGTGGGCTGCACCGGCGGCCAGCATCGTTCGGTTTATATTGCCGAGCAGCTTGCGCAGCATTTTCGCCGGGAATTCCCGCAGGTACTGACCCGGCACGACACTCTACAAAAGAGCTAAGCCCGGAACTGGCGCGCGTGCTCCAATTGCAGGAACTCGCGTATCTCCCCGGCCCGCGCCTTGGCATCCTGGTAGCCCATCTCGATCATCTCCCGCGTAAAGCCGCGCTCGAACAGCAGATAGCTCAACAGCAGTGAGTTGGGCGAGTTGTGGGCGCCCAAGGCGCGCAACAGCGTGCGCAGCGCGCGCGGCAGTTCGTGCACATGGCGGCGCGCCACCTCGTTCACGTCGCGGGACGGCGTGATCACCAGCGTCTCAATGGGCCGCATGTCGGCGCTTTCGTTATAGCGATTGATGCGCTCGAGACTGGCATTCAGTGTATCCATGAACAAGGAATCGAGCATGAAGCCGAACATCTGGCTGAAGGTGGGCTCGACCGGAGGGCGCGGCGGGTGCGCGCCGGTGGGCGCCGGATCGTTCACGCCGATGATCATGAGGCGCGTCGCGCCGAGCAGGATCGCGGGGCTTAAGGGCGATGTCTGGCGCATGGCGCCGTCGCCGTAATACGCGCCATTCAGCAGTACCGGCCGGAACAGAAAGGGGATGGCGAGGCTTGCCATCAAATGATCCAATGCCAGTGTGGCGCGCACGCCCTTGCGGTACACGCGCGTCCACTGCTCGGCGTTGGGGTCCGCCGCAAAAAAAGTCACCGAGTCCGCATCCGCGTAGCAGGTCGCGCTGATGCCGATGGCATGCAGATGCGTCTTGTACAGGCTGCGCGGGATACCATCGAAGTGCAGATGCGTGCGCAGCAGTGCCCACAAGGGCGAATTATCGAACACCGAATGCGGCGGCTGCACCAGCCAGCCGCCGGTCAAGAATGCCAGGAACCAATGCAGCCCGGACCTGAGCATGCTGACCACATCGGCCTTGAACACCTGGTGCACGCGAAAGTCGCGCCACACCTTTTCGATCGCCAGAACCGAGCGCCGGAAATGCGCCGCATCCGATGCCAATGCGATGGCGCTTACCGCGCCGGCGGAGGTGCCGGTAATGATTGGAAAGGGGCAAGCCGATCCGCGCCGCAATAAATCCGCGATGCCCTTGAGCACGCCCACCTGGTAGGCCGAGCGCGCGCCGCCGCCGGTCAATACCAAACCGATCTGTCGCGGCTCTTCGATCACGTCAGCGCATCGATGACGTCGTCGAGTCCGGCGAGGGTCAGGGGATACATGCGTCCCTCGAGAAACTCGCGCGTCATGTCGATCGAGGCAGTCTGGCGCCAGCGCGACTGCGGCTGAGGGTTGATCCAGGCGAACTTCGGGTACTGCTTCATGAGGCGTTCGAGCCAGAGACTGCCCGGCTCGGGATTCCAATGCTCCACGCTGCCGCCGGCATGCGTGATCTCGTACGGGCTCATGGTGGCATCGCCCACCAGGATCAGTTTGTAGTCGGGTCCATAGGTGCGGATGATTTCCGTGGTGCTGACGTGCTCGTTGAAGCGCCGGCGATTGTCCTTCCACAGCGCTTCGTACACGAAATTGTGAAAATAATAGTGCTCGAGATGCTTGAACTCGCTGCGCGCCGCGGAGAACAGCTCCTCGCAGGTCTTGACGTGATCATCCATCGAGCCGCCGATATCGAGCAGCAGCAGGATCTTGATCACGTTTTTGCGCTCAGCCTGCATTTTGATGTCCAGCCAGCCGCCGGAACGCGCCGTGGCATCGATGGTATCGGCCAGCGCGAGTTCATCCGGAACGCCGCGCCGTGCAAAGCGCCGCAGGCGGCGCAGCGCAATCTTGATGTTGCGGGTGCCCAATTCGACCTTGTCGTCGAGATTGGCGAATTCGCGCCGGTCCCAGACCTTGACGGCGCTGCGGTTGCGCCCGCCCTCCTGTCCGATGCGCACGCCCTCGGGATTGAAGCCGTAGGCGCCGTAGGGCGAGGTCCCCGCCGTGCCGATCCACTTGTTGCCGCCCTGATGCCGCTCCTTCTGCTCCTCGAGTCGCTTCTTGAGCGTCTCCATCAATTTATCCCAGCCGCCCAGGGCCTCGATCTGCGCCTTCTCCTCGTCGCTGAAATCGCGCACGGTCAACTTTTCCAGCCAGTCGGCCGGCAGCTCGCGCTGCAGCAGCATAAATGCGTCCTCGACGCCCTTGAAGTGCTGCGCAAAGGCGCGATCGTAGCGGTCGTAGAATCTCTCGTCCTTCACCAGGCAGGTACGCGCCAGGTAGTAGAAGCGCTCGGCGCTCAAGTTGCCCAAGCCCGCTTCAAGGGCCTCGAGCAGGGTCAATAGTTCGGTGATCGAGACCGGTACGCCGGTCTTGCGCAGCAGAAAAAAGAACTTAACGAGCATTCCGGCGGTGCAGGAAGACCAGCTGCTCGAACAGGTGCACATCCTGCTCGTTCTTCAACAGCGCGCCGTACAGCGGCGGTATGAGCTTCTTGGCATCGTCGCTGCGCAGCGCTTCGGGCGAGATGTCTTCGGTCACCAAGAGCTTGATCCAATCGAGCAGCTCGGAGGTCGTCGGCTTCTTTTTCAGGCCCGGCGTTTCGCGGATTTTGAAGAAGCTGGTCAGCGCCTCGTGCAGCAGCTCGCGCTTCAAATTGGGGAAATGCACGTCCACGATCTGCGTCATGGTCGCCGTGTCGGGGAAACGGATGTAGTGAAAGAAGCAGCGCCTCAAAAAGGCATCCGGCAATTCCTTTTCATTGTTGCTGGTGATGACGATGATCGGCCGATGCTTGGCGCGCACGGTTTGGTGGGTCTCGTAGACGTAGAACTCCATGCGGTCCAGTTCGCGCAGCAGGTCGTTGGGGAATTCGATGTCGGCCTTGTCGATTTCGTCGATCAACAGCACCGGCTGTTCATCGCAATCGAATGCCTCCCACAAATCGCCCTTCATGATGTAGTTGCGGATGTCCTGGACCTTGGGATCGCCCAATTGCGAATCGCGCAGACGCGACACGGCGTCGTATTCGTACAGGCCCTGCTGCGCCTTGGTGGTCGACTTGATGTGCCACTCGAAAAACGGCTTGTTCAAGGCGCGGGCGATTTCATTCGCCAACAGCGTCTTGCCGGTCCCGGGCTCGCCCTTGATCAAAAGCGGCCGCGACAGGACTACCGCGGCATTGACCGCGGCCATCAGCTCGTCTGTGGCGATGTATCGATCGGTGCCGCGAAATTCGTTGGCCATCGTAAAGCTACTTTCGTGTGACGCGCAGGATTTGCATGGAGTTGGTGCCGCCGGAAATGCCGCTCAGTTCGCCCTTGGTGAGAATGATGTGATCGTTTTCCAACACCAGTTTCTGGCCGAGCAACAGGCGAAAAATCGAGAAATATACCGCCTCGCCGCGGTCCTCGACATCATAGGCGATCGGATAAACGCCGCGGTACAGGGTCACGCGCCGGCGCGTGCTTTCGTGCCGGGTAAAGGCATAGATCGGAATATCGGAACGCACGCGCGACATCCACAGCGCCGTCGAACCGGATTCGGTCAGCGCCACGATGGCTTTCACGTGCAGATGATTGGCCGTATACATGACGGCCGAGGCGATGGCTTCGTCGGTTTGCGCGAAAAAGCCGCTGGTCCTCTGGCGGGTGCGCACATGCTCCACTTCATACTTTTCCGCCCCCACCACGATCTGCGCCATGGCTTCCACGACTTTGACCGGATGCCGGCCCGAGGCGGTTTCCGCCGACAGCATCACCGCATCCGTGCCGTCCATGACGGCATTCGCCACGTCGGAGACCTCCGCACGGGTGGGAATTGTCGCGACGATCATCGATTCCATCATCTGCGTGGCCATGATCACGACCTTATTCTGCAGGCGCGTTTCCCGGATGATGAGCTTCTGCAGGCCGGCCAGCTCGGCGTAGCCCATTTCCACCCCCAGATCGCCGCGCGCCACCATCACGCCGTCGCTGGCCTTGACCACGGCCGCCAGATTCTTGATCGCCTCCGCGCGCTCGATTTTGGCCACCAGCAGCCCATGCCCGCCGGCCTGGCGCAGCAGGCCGCGCGCTTCATCCATGTCCGCGGCATCGCGCGGAAAGGAGACGCCCAGATAGTCCACCTTCAGGCGCGCCGCCGTGACGATGTCTTCGCGATCCTTGTCGGTCAATGCGCCGGCAGACAGGCCGCCGCCCTGGCGGTTGATGCCCTTGTTGTTGCCGAGTTCGCCGCCCACCAGCACGCGGGTTCTGATGCGCGGGCCTTCGATGCCCACAACCCTCAGGCTGATCTGCCCGTCGTTCAGCAGCAGCACATCGCCGGCGAACACATCCGTCGGCAGTCTCTTGTAGGCGATGCCCACCGACGACTCGGTGCCGGCCTCGACCGCGAGCGAGGCGTCCAGGGTGAATTCGGCGTTGTCCTTGAGCTCGATCTTGCCCGCGGCAAATCGGTCGATGCGGATCTTGGGACCTTGCAGGTCGCCGAGCACGCCGACGTAGCGGCCGGCCTGGCGTGCCGCCTCGCGCACCAGCTCGACGCGGCGTTCATGGTCGGCGACGGCGCCGTGCGAGAAATTCAGGCGCACCACATCCACGCCGGCGCGCACCATATCCGCCAGTACTTGAGGATCGTCCGTGGCGGGCCCCAAGGTTGCGACAATCTTGGTGCGCCGTAGTCCTGCAGTCATGCTGCGCGCTGCTCGAGAATTTCGACCGCGGGGAGTTTTTTGCCTTCGACAAATTCCAGGAAGGCGCCGCCGCCCGTGGAAATATACGAAATGCTGTCTTCGATGCCGTATTTCTCGATCGCGGCCAGGGTGTCCCCGCCGCCGGCCAGAGAAAACGCCTTGCTGCGCGCAATGGCCGTCGCCAGCGTGCGCGTGCCTTCGCCGAATTGTTCGAACTCGAACACACCGACCGGCCCGTTCCAAAGAATGGTGCCCGCGGAGGCCACCAGTTTCGCAATGACTTCCGCTGAGTCGGGGCCGATGTCGAGAATCATGTCGTCGGCCGACACCCGCCGCACATCCTTGACGTCCGCTTCCGCCTTGGCGGAGAACTCGGTTGCCACCACCACGTCGGTCGGCATGGGGATGACGATGCCGCGCTTCTTCGATTGCTCGAGCAGGCGCCGGCAGATATCCAGCATGTTGGGTTCATACAGCGACTTGCCCACATTGAAACCCAAAGCCGCCAGGAAGGTATTGGTGATGCCGCCGCCGACGATGAGCTGGTCGACCTTGCTCAGCAGCGATTCCAGCACGGTCAGCTTGGTCGAGACCTTGGAACCCGCGACCACGGCCAGCAGCGGCCGCGCCGGCTTCTCCAGCGCGGTTTCGAGCGCCGACAGTTCACTGACCAGCAACGGGCCGGCGCAAACGACGGGCGCGAACTTTGCCACGCCGTGCGTGCTCGCTTCGGCGCGATGCGCAGTGCCGAACGCATCCATGACGTAGATGTCGCAGAGCGCCGCCATGCGCCGCGACAATTCGTCGGCGTCCTTCTTTTCGCCCTCGTTGAAGCGCACATTCTCCAGCAGCACCACTTCGCCCGGGCCGACATCGACGCCGTCCAGCCAGTCCTTTTTGAAGGCCACCGGCACGCCGAGCAGCTGCGCCAGGCGCTTGGCCACGGGCGCCAGCGAAAATTCCTCCGCGTACTTGCCTTCCTCGGGCCGCCCGAGATGCGACATCACCAGAACCCGCGCCTTCGCGTCGAGCGCCGCCTGAATGGTGGGCAACGCCGCGCGGATGCGCGCATCGCTGCTCACCGAACCGCCCTGGATGGGCACGTTCAAATCTTCACGGATCAGCACGCGCTTGCCGCGCAGATCCAGGCTCGACATTTTGGTGATCTTCACTAACGAGCCTGCGACCAGGCCAGCGTGGTGTCGAGCATGCGATTGGAAAATCCCCACTCATTGTCGTACCACGAGCAGGCCTTCACCAACGTTCCCTCGATCACCTTGGTCAGCGTGGCGTCGTAGGTGGACGAGGCCGGATCGTGATTGAAATCCACCGACACCAGCGGTTGATCGTTGTAGGCGAGAATTCCCTTCAGCGGGCCGTTTGCGGCCGCCTTGATGGCATCGTGAATTTCCTGCACGGTGGTCTTGCGCGCGGCCGTGAAGCTCAAATCGACCAAGGATACGTTGATGGTCGGCACGCGAATCGCGAAGCCGTCGATCTTGCCCTTGAGTTCCGGCAGCACCAGGCCGACCGCGGCGGCCGCGCCGGTTTTGGTGGGAATCATCGACATGGTGGCGGAACGCGCGCGGCGCAGGTCCGTGTGGTACACGTCCGTCAACACCTGATCGTTGGTGTAGGAATGAATGGTATTCATCACGCCGGCGAGCACGCCGACCTTCTCGTGCAGCACTTTGACCAAGGGTGCGAGACAGTTGGTGGTGCAGGAGGCATTGGAAATAACGGTCATGCCGGACTTGAGAATGTCGTGATTGACGCCGTAGACAATGGTGGCATCCACGTCATCCCCGCCCGGCGCGGAAATCACGACCTTCTTGGCGCCCGCGGCGAGGTGCGCGGCCGCCTTGGCCTTGCTGGTGAACAAACCGGTGCACTCGAGCACATAGTCGGCGCCGAGTTCGCCCCAGGGCAATTTGCTCGGATCGCGCTGGGCGACCACCCGGATGCGATCGCCGTTCACCACCATGGAATCGCCCTCGACATGCACCTCGCCGCGGAAGCGGCCGTGCGCCGTATCGAAGCGCGTCAGATGGGCATTGGTGTTGGCATCGCCCAAATCGTTGATGGCGACAATCTTCAGCGCCTCGCCGTGTTTTCCCTCGTACAGGGCACGCAGAATATTGCGTCCGATGCGCCCATAGCCATTGATGCCGACTTTGATTGCCATTATTTTCCGACCTCTCCTGTTTTCTCGACGGCCTCGATCACCTTGTCGGGCGTGAACCCGAACTGCGGAAACAACACTTTGGCGGGCGCCGAGGCGCCGAAATGATCGATGCCCACCACCTGCCCCTTAAGCCCTACGTAGCGCCACCAGTCGGAGCGCACCCCGGCCTCGACCGCCACCCGGCGCGCCACTGCGGCGGGCAGTACGCTCTCCTTGTAGGCCTCGTCCTGGGCGTCGAACTTGTTCGTGCTCGGCATCGAGACCAGCCTTATCCTTTTTCCTTTGCCGTTCATGGTGCGAACCGCGTCGGCGGCAATGCCGACTTCGGAACCCGTGGCGATCACGATCGCCTCGGGCGATCCGGCCCCGGGCGCCTCGATCAGCACATAGGCACCGCGCGCGATATTGGCCACCTGAGCCGGCTCGCGCGGCTGGTGCGTGCAGGCCTGGCGCGTCAATACCAGCAGCGTCGGGCCGTCGCGATTATCCAGCGCAATGCCCCACGCCGCCGCTGTTTCGACCGCATCGCAGGGCCGCCATACGTCGATATGTGGGATGACCCGCAGACTTGCAAGATGCTCGATGGGCTGATGCGTCGGACCGTCCTCGCCCAAGCCGATCGAATCGTGCGTATAGACGAAGACCACGCGGATGCGCATCAAGCAGGCCATGCGCACGGCGTTGCGCGCATAGTCGGAAAACGTCAGAAAGGTGCCGCCATACGGAATAAAGCCGCCATGCGCGGTAATGCCGTTCATGATGGCCGACATGCCGAACTCGCGCACGCCGTAGTGCAGGTAGTTGCCGGCCGGCGCGGCCGGGCCTAAGGTCACCGAGTCCTTGCGCCAGGTTCCGTTCGACGGCGTAAGATCCGCCGATCCGCCCAACAGCTCGGGCAGCGAGGGACCGATGGCGTTCAGCGCCGCCTGCGAGGACTGCCGCGTGGCCAGCGCTTTGCCCTCGGATTGCGCGCCGCCTACGAATGCGCGCAACGACTCGTCGAAGCCCGCGGGCAGATCTCCGGCCATGCGCCGCTCTAATTCTGCCGCGAGAGCGGGAAATTCCTGCTGGTAGGCGGCGAACCGGGTTCGCCATTCCTTTTCCGCGGCGGCGCCTTTCTCGCGGCGATCCCAGGCGGCGCGAATATCGGCCGGTATTTCAAATGGCGGCGAGGTCCACCCCAGGGTCCTACGGGCCGTGGCGATGTCAGCGTCGCCCATGGCTTCGCCATGCATGGTCTGCGTGCCCTGCTTCGGGGCGCCAAAACCGATGATGGTCTTGGCGCAGATGAATGAAGGCTTGTCGGTGACCGCGCGGGCAGCGCTGATCGCGGCGGCTACCGCCTCGCTGCTCTGGCCGTCGACCGCAAGCACATGCCAGCCATACGATTCAAAGCGATGCGCCGTGTCATCTTTGAACCAACCGACGACCTTGCCGTCGATTGAAATCCCATTGTCGTCATAGATCGCGATGAGCTTGCCCAGTTGCTGCGTCCCGGCGAAGGATGCGGCTTCATGAGAAATGCCTTCCATCATGCAGCCGTCGCCCACAAAGACGTAGGTGTGATGATCGATGACCGTGTGTCCCGGCCGGTTGAAGGTCGCAGCCAGCGAGCGTTCCGCCAGCGCCATTCCCACCGCATTGGCAAATCCCTGCCCCAACGGCCCCGTGGTGGTCTCGATGCCGAGATGCACTTCACGCTCCGGATGTCCGGGGGTTTTCGAGCCCCATTGCCGAAAATTTTTGATTTCATCCATCGACAGCGGATATCCGGTGAGATGCAGTACCGAATAAAGCAACATCGATGCGTGGCCGTTCGAGAGCACGAATCGGTCACGGTCCGTCCAGGTCGGATTGGCCGGATTGAACTTAAGCACGTCCCGCCACAGGACCTCGGCGATATCCGCCATGCCCATTGGAGCGCCCGGATGACCGGAATTCGCCTTTTGGACCGCGTCCATGGACAGAGCTCTGATGGCGTTGGCAAGTTCGCGGCGGGTAGGCATGAGGGGCTTCTCAAATTAGCGGGTTCAGCCGCTTATTGTCACCGATGCGCCCCCTGCCAGCAATGCCGCGTGATTTCGGTCGCAGATATCGATTTACCACGGAACGCGGTCACATAACGGTAGTCTGTTTATGTATAAGGCATTGCCATGACCTAGTTCACCGTCGTCGCGCCGATGCTTTGCTAGCATTTATCCGATGCAAATTCTACAAATCACCGACACGCATCTTTATGGAAACGCCGGCGGAAAACTGCGCGGTGTCGAGACCGATCCGAGTTTGCGTGCGGCGCTCGACGCTGCGTTTGCGCGCGTCCCCGACTTTGCAGCGGTGCTGGTCACCGGCGATTTGGTGCAAGACGACAAAGCCGGCTATCTGCGTTTTCGCAGCCACTTCGGCGGCCTCGCCAAACCGGTGTTGTGCATTCCCGGCAATCACGATGAACCCGAAGCGATGCGCCGCGAGCTCGCCGGCGAGCCGTTTCGGATTTGCGGCACGCATGAAATCGGCGCGTGGAACTTCGTGATGCTCGACAGCTACGATCAGGGACATGTCGGCGGCCGTTTGACCAAGAATGAACTCGCGCGCCTCGATGCGGCGCTGGCGCACTCGGCCAAGCACGCCATGGTGTGCCTGCATCATCACCCGATTGTCATGGGCAGCCGCTGGCTGGATGGCGTGGGACTCGCCGCGCCCGAAGAGTTCTGGAGCGTCATCGACCGGCATGCCCACGTTCGCGCGGTTGTGTGGGGCCATGTTCACCAGGCATTCGACGGCGCGCGCGCCGATGTGCGGCTGTTTGCGACCCCGTCCACCGGGGCGCAGTTTCTGCCGAAAAGCGATCGTTATGCGGTCGACTCGCGTCCGCCCGCCTACCGGGCCTTCGACTTGCATGACGACGGGCGTATCGACTCGTCGGTGCACTGGGTAGAATCGGCGGCATTGCGGCAAACCGCCAGCTAGGCCACCTCCATGCGAAGACGATTGCTGGGTCTCGCGCTTTCCTGCGCCGCCTTTTGCGCGCCGCTGCACGCCGACGGAGCGCTGCACGCGCTGTGGGAATTGCACGGCAAGCACAATACCGTTTACATCTTGGGCTCCATCCATGTCCTGCGGCCGAGCGACTATCCGCTGGCGCCGGCGGTCCTCAAGGCCTACGGCGACGCCAAGGCGATTTACATGGAGGTCAACCTGGCAGATGCCGACTCGCAGCAGATGCAGACCGAACTGCTCGTCAGCGCGCGCCTGCCCGAGGGCAAAACGTTGCGGGACATCATGGGCGAGCAGCGCTACAAGCGCGCTGAAGGCTTGGCCCGCGATGTCGGCGTCGATCTCGGCATTTTCGATGCGTTCGCACCATGGTTCGCCGCCGAGGCCATCTCGCAATTGCAGCTGCTGCAGCTGGGATTTCAACCCCAGTCCGGTGTCGAAATGTTCTTTCTCGAACACGCGCGCAGCGACGGAAAATCGGTCGCCGGACTGGAAACGGTGCAAGATCAAATCGCACTTTTCAATGCTCTGTCCATGGACAAACAGGCCGACTACCTGGTGTCGAGTCTCGAGGAGGCGCATGACCTGCCGAAGGAAGTGAACGACATGGTGCGCGCGTGGGCCCGCGGCGATACCAAATGGTTTGCGGATCAATTGAACGCGGAAATCGGCCGCGACCCTGCGCTATATCAATCCGTGCTGGTGGCGCGCAACCGCAAGTGGCTGCCGAAGATCGAGGCGCTGCTCAACGACAACAAGAACTACCTGGTGATCGTCGGCACCGGGCATCTGGTGGGCCGGGGCAGCGTGATCGAGCTGTTGCAAAAAGACGGGATCGAAGCCGCCCAACGATGAGAAGAGCGGCGACGATCCCAAAGACCGCTACAGTCAAAGCCAATCGCTCCTATTGAGCCGCGCCGACCTGCCTGGCCTGCATCCTGGCCTGCATTTGCGCCTGCAAAGCCGCCAACTGCGTCTGCTGCGCCGGCGTCAACACCTTGAAGATCTGCGCGCGCACCGCTTCCTTTTCACTGATCATTTGCGAGTGCAGCGCGCCGTTGGCCTGCGTGACCTGCGCCACGACATTGGCGTAATTGGCATCGTTCGGCTGCGTCTGCTGCAGCTTCAGCGAATTGGCGCGCACCTCCTCGTGAATGCTCTTCATCTGCGGACCGGCATTGGCCATGATGGTCTTGACGGAGGCCTGCTGTTCCGCACTCAAGTTGAGCTTGGACAGCATATGCCAGGCGCCATGATGGTGATGCCAGGCGGCAGCGGGTGTCTCATCGGCGGCAGCCGCGATCGAAATGCCCGCGGCGGTTGCCAGCATCGCTCCGGCCGCCAGGACGCTTCCGGCCAGTAAATTGCGATTCGATTTCATGTTCGGTGCTCCAATACGGGTGAAATGAAGGGACGGCGTTATCCTAAGCTGGCGCCGTGCAAACATGTGTCAGAGGCGGCACAGGGTTCTGTTAAGAATTGCAAATCCGCAGGCTTTCGGCATCGCCGGACGCCGACTGTGCCAGAGTATGGGGTATGAATATGGCTATGGATCCCGCTGCGACGCGCGAACCGCGCGTGCTTCTGGTCGATGACGATCGAGAGCTGTGCCAGATGCTCTCCGAGTATCTGGCCGCCGAGCGCTTCGACGTCAAGAGCGTGCACGACGGCGGCGAAGCGCTGGCCGAATTGCAGAGCGGACAATTTGAAATCGTGATTCTCGACGTGATGCTGCCGAGCGTCGGCGGCTTGGACGTGCTGCGCAAACTCGGCGCGACCTACCCCACGCCGATTCTCATGCTTACCGCGCGCGGCGACGATGTCGACCGGATCGTCGGGCTGGAGCTGGGCGCGGACGACTACTTGAGCAAACCTTTCAATCCGCGCGAGCTCGTGGCGCGCATCCGCGCGATTTTGCGCCGCGCCAGCAGCCGTCCCGTGCGCGGCGCTCCCGAAGAACTCAGCGTAGGACCCATCGCCCTGAACTCGGGCACGCGCCAGGTGCAGGTGGCGGGAAAAGCCGTGCCGCTGACCGGCGCCGAATTCCGCGTGCTCGAATTGCTGATGCGCTCCGCAGGCCAGGTGATTTCGCGCGATTCCATGACGGAACAAGCCCTGGGACGCAAGCTCGCGGCCTACGATCGCAGCATCGACACGCATATCAGCAATTTGCGCCGCAAACTGGAGCTCGAGGCGGGCAAGAATCCGGAAATCAAGAATGTCCGCGGTTCGGGCTACACCCTGACCTGGGCCGATGCATAGCCTTTTTTCCAGGATTTTCCTGTTGTTCTTGCTGGCGATGACGCTCATTGTCGGCAGCAGCATCGCGACCACCTTCACGATTGCCTCGCGCGAAAGCGAACCGCTCGAATACCAGCGCCGCCCCTCGATGGCCATCCAAGCTTCGGAAATTCTCGCCGGCGGCGGAGTCGGCGCATTGAAGAACTGGTTGCGCAGCAACCGCAAGGAACTCAGCGACCGCGAATTGTTCGTGGTGGGGCCGGACGGCCAGGATATTCTCGGCCGGCACCTGCCCGAGGGCGCGGTGCGCCGCCTCGGCGTCAACCGCGAACCGGTGCCCGGCAATTTCCGTCCCTCGCGCGCCGCACCGCAAATCATCGCCCCGGACGGATCAATCTACACCGTGCTCACCATGCCCCGCCGTCCCAGCATTTTCGGCGCCTTGAGCCTGCCCGCGATTTCGCTGACGATTCTCGGCATCGCACTGGTGGTGAGCGCGCTCACCAGTTGGTGGCTGGCGGAGCATCTGACCGCTCCCATCCGCCGCATTCAGGCCGGAGCACGTGCGCTGTCCTCCGAGAATCTCGATGTGCGCGTGAGCGCGGGTCTCGAGGGACGCAAGGACGAACTCGCGGTGCTCGCGCGCGACTTCGACGCCATGGCCGACCAATTGCGGGCCAATCGCAGTGCGACCACGCGGCTGCTGCGCGACATTTCCCACGAGTTGCGTTCGCCGCTGGCGCGCATGCGCGTCGCCCTGGGGCTGGCGCGTCAGCCGCCGGCGGACTCCGCGCGGCAGCTCGACCGGCTGGAACGCGAAATCGAACGCCTGGACGCCATGATCAGCCAGGTGTTGAAGCTGGCGCGGCTGCACGGCACCGACGCCCTATTGGAACGCGAACGTTTCGACCTCGACGACATCATCGAGGAAGTGGTGCGCGACGCCAATTTCGAAGGCGCCGTCAAGAACTGCAAGATTGATCTGCGCGGCGCCGCCAACAATGCGCTGCTCGGCAGCCGCGAACTGCTGCACAGCGCGATTGAAAACGTTTTACGCAATGCGGTGCGCTACAGCCCGGACAGCACGCCGGTCGAAATGCAGGTGGCCAAGCTCGCCGATGGATTGGAAATCGTCATTCGCGATCATGGACCGGGCGTGCCCGCGGCGGATTTGCAGCGCATCTTCGAGCCGTTTTACCGGGTGGCCGAATCGCGCGACCGCGACAGCGGCGGCGAAGGCATCGGCCTCGCCATCACTGCCCAGGTCATGAAGGCTCATGGCGGATGCGCCAAAGCTCTCAATGCGCCGGGCGGCGGGTTGGAAGTGCGCTTAAGCTTGCCCGAGGCGGCCATCGCTGTTTAGATGCGCAGCCATGAGCCTGTTTCAAGAAGCGTGTAAGTACATTCCGGGCGGCGTCAACTCGCCGGTTCGAGCCTTTCGCGGCGTCGGCGGCGAGCCCATTTTTTTCAAGAAAGCGAGCGGCGCCTACGTCACCGCCGCGGACGATCGGCGCTTCGTCGATTTTGTCGGCTCCTGGGGCCCGATGATCCTCGGTCACGCACACCCGGCAGTCATCAAAGCCGTGCAGGAAGTCGCCGCCGACGGCTTGAGCTTCGGCGCCCCGACCACACTTGAGACGCGCCTGGCACGGCGGGTGATCGAACTCATGCCGTCCATCGAACTGGTGCGCTTCGTCAGTTCCGGCACCGAGGCCACCATGAGCGCCATTCGCCTCGCGCGAGGCTTCACCCAACGCGACACCATCGTAAAATTCGAGGGTTGCTATCACGGTCATTCCGATTCGTTGTTGATCAAGGCCGGTTCCGGCGCGCTTACCCTCGGCGTGCCCACTTCGCCCGGCGTGCCCAAGTCCCTGGCCAACCACACCGTGACGCTCAACTACAACGACATCGATCAGGTGCGGCATGTCTTGCGCCAGATCGGCACGGAAGTCGCCTGCGTGATCGTCGAGCCGGTCGCGGGCAACATGAATTGCGTGCCGCCGGCGCCGGATTTCCTGGCAACCCTGCGCCTTGAGTGCGACCGCTGCGGAGCATTGCTGATATTCGACGAAGTCATGACCGGCTTTCGCGTCGCGCTCGGCGGCGCGCAGGCGCTCTACGGCGTGCGTCCCGACCTGACCACGCTCGGCAAAATCATCGGCGGCGGCATGCCCGTCGGCGCATTCGGCGGCCGGCGCGACGTCATGGAACAGCTCGCCCCCCTGGGTCCTGTTTATCAAGCAGGGACGCTGTCCGGAAATCCGGTGGCGATGATTGCCGGGCTGACCACGCTCGACCTGATCAGCGCGCCGGGTTTTCACCAACACTTGAGCGCGATGACCGACGTGTTGGTGGAGGAGATGGCGGCGGCGGCGGCCCATGCCGGTATTGCCTTCGCCGCCAATCATGTCTGCGGCATGTTCGGTTTCTTCTTCACCGCGGAGCCCCATGTCGACAGCTATGCCAAGGTCATGGCCTGCGACGTCGCGCGTTTCAAGCGGTTCTTCCACGGCATGCTGGAGCACGGCGTGTATTTCGCACCGTCGGCCTTCGAGGCCGGCTTTTTATCGGCGGCCCATTCCGCCGCGGACATCGAAACGACCGTCGCCGCGGCCGCACAGGTTTTTGCTCACTTGAGCGATTGATGCGCGCCTTTGCCTGGTTTGTTGGTGCGATATTGCTGGCGGGCCTCTTGGGTGCGCTGCTCGCCTACCCCGCCTATGAATTGACTTCGACTCTTGCGAGTTGGGCGTTTCACCGCGTCGCCAGCCGGGTCGCGATGCTGCTGCTGATCGCCGAACTCGTCTGGGTGTGCCGCCATCTGCGGCTTATCCGCAAACGCGATTTTGGCTACGGCCTGCCCTGGCGGCAATTCTTGAAGGTGAGCCTGATGTGGGGCGTGATCGGCATGGCGACAGCCGCCGTGGGCGGCGTCTTTCTCCTGTCCACGCATCTGCGCGTCGCCTCCCCAGACTTCGTGCCCGGCGCCCTCTATGCCGCGCGGATTTTTCTCATCGGACTGGGTTCCGGGATCGCCGTGGCGTTGCTCGAGGAAACCGTGATGCGCGGCGCGATGCACACAGCCATCGAGCGCGAGGCCGGAGCCTGGACCGCGGCGCTCTTGACCGCGCCCCTGTTCGCCATCGTGCACTTTTTCGCGAAGGCGCGGATCGCGCCGCAGGATGTGGGTTGGGGCAGCGGTTTCGACCTGCTGGCGCGATCCTTCGCTCCGCTGTCGCAACCCGCCCTGGTGTTCGACTCCTTTCTCTCGTGGTTGATCGTGGGACTGATCTTGAGTCTCACACGCGTGCTCACCGGCAATATCGCCGTGGCGATCGGCCTGCACGCCGGCTGGGTGATCGTGCTGCGCATGCTGCAGGAAGCAACCACCGGCGGTGCCGCGCCCGCGTATGCGTTTTGGGTGGGCCGCTTCGACGGCCTGCTCGGATACTGGTTGTTGCCGTGGGGAATGGCCATCGCCGCGGCCCTTTGGTTGTCGCGCGCGCGCTGGGTCCCCGCCGCGGCATCCTCTCCCTAGGAGCCTTGCGCCAAGGGACTTAGCACATCGAGCCGTTCGACCGGATCGTTCAACTCCAGGCAGAATTGTTTTTCCGACGCTTGGATGGGCAAAATCTCGGCCAAGCGATGCCCCACCCAGGCCGCATCGTCGAGACGCATGTCGATCCCTGCATACCCTTCGCCCAGCTGCGGCAGTACGGTCTGCAATAGGCCGGCCAGGTGCGCGTGGCGTTCAGGCACGGCGATCTTGGGTTCCCGCGGCAGGCTTTCGATGTCGGCCAGATTCAGCCCGTCGGCCTGGCGGCTGCGTTGCACAATGCGAAAGCGCTGTTCGCCGATGCACGACAGGCCCAGGAAGCCGTCCGACAATTGATGGAAGTCGACAATCTTCGCCAGGGTCCCGATATCGAAGGTCTGCGCGGGGCCGACCTCGCTGCCCTCGCGGATCAGCGCCACGCCGAAGCGTTGCTCGCCGCGCATGCAGCTGCGCACCATGTCCACGTAGCGCGTTTCAAAAATGCGCAGGGGCAACGGACCCTCCGGGAACAGCACGATGTTGAGCGGAAAAATCGCGATCGATGCGGCGGCCGGCATCAGCGCGCCCGCAATGCCGCCAGCAATTTATCGTGCAGACCGCCGAAGCCGCCGTTGCTCATGACGAGTATATGATCGCCGCTGCGTGCTTGCGCCGCCAGTTCCTGCGCCAATTCATCGACACTGCCCGTCAGGGCGACGCGCTCCCCCATCGCGGAAACCGCGCCCTTCAAGTCCCAACCGAGGTCCTTGGAATTCAGGAACCAGGTCCGGTCGGCGGCGGCAAGGGAAGGCGCCAGCTGTTCCCGATGCACACCCAGCTTCATGGTGTTGGAGCGCGGCTCCAGCACCGCAATGATGCGCTCGGCGCCCACGCGTGCGCGCAGCCCCTTTAGCGTGGTTTCAATGGCGGTGGGATGGTGCGCAAAGTCGTCGTATACCGTGATGCCGTGCACCACGCCGCGCACTTCCATGCGACGCTTCACGCCGCGAAACACGGACAGCGCCTGCACGGCGCGTTCCGGAGCGACGCCGGCATGATGGGCCGCGCCGATGGCCGCGAGCGCATTCAAAACATTGTGCTCGCCGATCAAGTCCCAAACCACCTCGGCCACCTCCCGGCCGCGGTAATGCACGGTAAAGCGGCGCGCCGCCGAGCCTGGCGCAATCTGCGCGGTCCAGTCGGCGCGGGCCAACCCGAAGGATTCGTGCGGGGTCCAGCAGCCCTCGCTCAAGGTGGCCGCAAGTTCCGGATCGGCACCGTTGACGATCAGTCTTCCCGCTCCGGGAACCGTGCGCAGCAATTGATTGAACTGCCGCCGGATCGAGGCGACGTCGGGATAGATATCCGCGTGGTCGTATTCCAGATTATTCAGGACGGCGGTGCGCGGGCGGTAGTGCACAAACTTGGCGCGCTTGTCGAAAAACGCCGTGTCGTATTCGTCCGCTTCAATCACGAAGAAGGGCGCCTTTCCTAAGCGCGCGCTGGATTCGAAATTGCTCGGCACGCCGCCGACCAGATAGCCCGGTGCGAGTCCCGCGTGCTCCAGTATCCAGGTGAGCATGGCCGTGGTCGTGGTCTTGCCGTGGGTGCCGGTCACCGCGATCACATGGCGGGAATACAACACCTGTTCCGCCAGCCACAAGGGTCCTGAGGTATAGGCCATGCCGCGGTCGAGCATGGCTTCGATGACCGGAGTGCCGCGGCTCAGCGCGTTGCCAACGACCACCACGTCGGGCTTGAGATCCAGCTGCTCGGCGCCGTAGCCCTGTACAAACTCGATCCCGAGGGCGCGCAGCTGCGTGCTCATCGGCGGATAGACGTTCAGATCCGAACCGGTGACGCGGTATCCGGCAGCCTTGGCGATGGCGGCGACGCCGCCCATGAAGGTGCCGGCTATCCCCAGGATATGGATGTGCGCCGTCATGCCTGCGGCAACAGCTGATGCTCGAGCGTCATTGCCAGGGCGAGATATCCGATGGCGATGAGGCCGCCCATGAGCAAACCGGAGTCCAGCGCGGAGCGCCAGATATGCGCGCAGGCCAGCAGGTAGCCGATGAACACCGCGGTCCACAGCACGCCCATCGGCAGCGTGGCGATTTTATCCACACCCATCACGCGGATGAGCGAGTCCAACGGATACAGAATCAATTCGGCGAGCGCTCCGACGCCGAGAAGCGCCGTGGCAGTCTGCAGAAAGCGCGCGCGGCGCCGGGTCAGCGCCAACAGCACCCAGGTGAAGCTCAAGGGGAGACCGACCTCCAAGAGCACGCGCAGCGCAATCTGGCCGTTGGGCGGCGGCGGCAGCAGCGCGCCCAGCACTTCCATCAGTGCCGCGGCGCCGGCCGCCATTGTCAGCAGCAACAGCGACGCCGGCAAATCCGCCGGCGATTGCCGCCGAAGCGCAATACCTAAAAATGCTTTTGCAAGTCGCAGCATACTGGTTCAGTCATACTTCGCAGCAAATTGTACACGTGGTAACGGCATGCCTGACGCGATTTGGATCGATCGAAACGAGCAGCTTGACTCGCTGGCGCATACTTTGGAGTCTCAGGCAGCGATCGGCCTCGACACCGAATTCCTGCGAGAACGCACCTTCTTTCCAAAACTATGCCTGCTGCAATTGAGCGCGGCCGGACAGATCTGGTGCATCGATACGCTTGCGGTGGCCAGCCTCGATGCGCTCATGCCGGCGTTGACCGCGGCCGGCGTGCGCAAACTCATCCATGCCGCGCGCCAGGATCTCGAAGCACTCTATTTGACGTCGAAGCACGTGGTGTCGCCGGTATTCGACACTCAGATCGCGGCGGCATGCGTCGGCATGAAGCCGCAGGTCGGCTATGCGGAGCTGGTCAAGACCCTGCTGGATGTCACCATTCCAAAAGGCCAGACCCGCACCGACTGGTCGAAGCGGCCGCTGTCGGCTGCGCAGTTGGAATATGCAGCGGACGATGTGCTGTACCTGGGCGACGTCGCGGCGGAATTGGTCCGGCGCCTCCAGGAACTCGGCCGCGAGCACTGGGTCCGCGAGGACTGTTTGGAACTCGAGGAGCGGCGGCTCTATGAACCCGATCCTTCGCAGGCGTGGGAACGGCTGCGCGGGATCGGACAGATTGCCCCCGAGCCGCGCGGCCGCGCCAAAGCGATTGCCATCTGGCGCGAGAAGGTGGCGCGAGAGCGCGATTTGCCGCGCTCCTGGATCCTGTCGGATGCCGCCATTTTTTCCGTGGCGCAGGCCAATCCGGCCTCGGCCGCGGCGCTCGACGCGGTTCAGCCCATGAACGAGAGATTCGCAGCGTCCCTGCTCGATGCGCTGGCCGTATCGAGTAGCGATGATGCACAACCGGCGCAGGATCCGCGGCCGACCCCGGAGCAAAAAGCGCTGCTCGAACGTCTGATGAAAATCGTGGATGCGCGCGCCGCGGAACTCAAGGTAAGTGCCGAGGTGCTGGCGCCGCGCGGCGAACTCAAAGCGCTCGCCATGGGCAAACGCGGCACCGCAGCGCTGCGCGGCTGGCGTCTGCAAGAAATCGGCACACGCCTGCAGGCGCTACTGGCTTAACGCCTTCTGGATGTTTTTGAACACGGTGTTCATGTCGGCGTCGGCATCGACGATGCGCAGCAGACCCGCGGCCTGATAGTAGCTGATCAAAGGCTTGGTCTGTGCCTCGTAGACATCGAGGCGCTTGCCGATGACCTCTTCCTTGTCGTCGTCCCGCTGAATCAGTTTGTGCGGCTTGGCGCCGCATGGCTCGGTCAACATTCCCGGCGGCGAGGTATAAATGTTGAACACCTGATTGCAGGTCTCGCAAATCCTGCGTCCCGTCAGGCGCTTGAACAAAATCTTCAAGTCGAGATTCAGCAGCACCACCGACTCCAGCGGCGTGTTCAGGTCCGCGAGCATTTTCCCCAGCGCCTCGGCCTGCACAATGTTTCTGGGAAATCCATCGAGAATGAACCCGTTGACGGCATCCGGCTGATTCAGGCGTTCGCGAATCATGCCCAAGACCGTGGCATCGTCCACCAGTTTGCCGGCATCCATGGCTGCCTTGGCGCGCAGTCCCAGTTCCGTGCCCTTGGCGCGGGCCTCGCGCAGCAAATCGCCCGTGGAAATCTGCGGCACTCCATAGGCTTTGACCAGCAGCGCGGATTGCGTGCCTTTGCCCGATCCGGGGGCGCCCAGTAGGACTATTCTCATGCTTTCCTTCGGTGGTAAAAGCGCGCTACCGTACCAGAGGACGCGCCGATCGGCTATTCTGCGCGGCTTAAGCTTTGGGGGTCGGTATGGCCAAGAAGAATGCCTTTTATGCGCAATCCGGCGGTGTTACCGCCGTCATCAATGCGTCCGCCTGTGGACTGATCGAAGCCGCCCGCCGCCACCGCGACAAAATCGGCAAGGTCTATGCCGGCCGGCACGGCATCATCGGCGCGCTGACCGAGGACATGATCGACGTCAGCAAGGAAAGCCGCGCGACAATCGCCGGCCTGCGCCACACGCCCGGCGGCGCGTTCGGATCGGCGCGCTACAAACTGGCCGGGATCGACAAAAACCGGGCGCAATACGAGCGCCTGATCGCTGTATTCCGCGCGCATGACATCGGCTATTTTTTCTACAACGGCGGCAACGATTCCATGGACACGGCGCAAAAAGTGTCCGAGATCGCCGTGCAAATGGACTATCCCATCATCTGCGTCGGAATCCCCAAGACCGTCGACAATGACTTGCCCCTAACCGATTGCTGCCCGGGTTTCGGCTCGGTCGCCAAGTACATCGCGGTGTCGACGCGCGAAGCGGCCCTCGATGTCGCATCCATGGCGCGCACGTCCACCAAGGTTTTCGTGCTGGAAGTCATGGGCCGGCATGCCGGCTGGATTGCCGCGGCCGGCGGGTTGGCGGGCGAAAAGCCGGGCGATGCGCCCCATATCATCCTCTTTCCGGAAATCGCCTTCGACCGCGAGGCATTCCTGGCCAAGGTAAAGGCCACCGTCGAGCAGCGCGGATACTGCGTCATCGTGGTCTCAGAAGGCGTACAGGATGCGGCCGGCAAGTTTCTGGCCGAGGCCGGAACCAAGGACGCCTTCGGCCACTCCCAATTGGGCGGGGTCGGCCCCGTAGTCGCACAAATGACGCAGCAGGCCTTCGGCTATAAATTCCATTGGGCGGTGGCCGACTATCTTCAGCGCTCAGCCCGTCACATTGCCTCCCAGGTTGACGTCGATCAGGCTTACGCCGTCGGCAAGGCTGCGCTCGAACTGGCGCTCAAGGGGCGCAATGCGGTGATGCCCGTCATCGTCAGAAAATCCTCCAAGCCCTATCGCTGGAGCATCGGTGAAGCACCGCTGTCCGCCATTGCCAACCAGGAAAAGAAACTGCCGCGCGGGTTCATCACGCCGGACGGCTTTGGCATCACGGCCGCGTGCCGGCGCTATCTATTGCCGCTGATCGGGGGAGAAGGATACCCTCCCTATCGCAACGGCCTGCCTGCTTATGTCACATTGAAAGGCGCCCGCGTCGCGAAGCGCCTGCGAACACCATTTGTGATATAGTCGCGTCGCTTTTTTTGACATTAACCTCTTATATTTCAATAACATAAGACCGAAGGGAACCCCACATGACTCTTGATAATGCGCTATGGCTCGCGATTGCAGCCGGTGTTGTTGCAATCCTCTACGGCGTCATTTCGGTACGCTGGATATTGAAGCAGCCTGCCGGCAACGCTCGCATGCAAGAAATTGCCGCTGCGATCCAGGCCGGAGCGCGCGCTTATTTGAACCGGCAGTATTCCACCATCGCCGTCGTCGGCGTGGTGCTCTTCCTGGCCATCGGTCTGGCGCTCGATTGGGCCACCGCCGGCGGTTTTGCGATCGGCGCAATCCTCTCCGGCCTGGCCGGCTATATCGGCATGTTCATTTCGGTGCGCGCCAACGTGCGGACCGCCCAGGCAGCGCACGGCGGCATCAATGCCGCGCTCAAAGTCGCCTTCCGCGGCGGCGCCATCACCGGCATGCTGGTGGTGGGGTTGGGTCTTCTGGGTGTTGCCGGCTACTACTTCGCCATGCTCCATGTGCTTGGCGACCCCGACACGGCCCTGCGCTCGCTCGTGGGCCTGGCGTTCGGCGGTTCCCTCATTTCGATTTTCGCCCGCTTGGGCGGCGGCATATTCACCAAGGGCGCGGATGTCGGCGCTGACCTCGTGGGCAAGGTGGAAGCCGGAATTCCCGAAGATGATCCGCGCAATCCGGCGGTCATCGCCGACAACGTCGGCGACAATGTCGGCGATTGCGCCGGCATGGCTGCCGATTTGTTCGAAACCTATGCCGTCACGCTGGTGGCAACCATGCTGCTGGGCGGCTTGGTCATGACGGAAATGGGCGAGCGGGCCATTCTCTTCCCGCTGGTGCTCGGTGCGATTTCCATCGTCTCCTCGATCATCGGCACCTTCTTCGTGTCGACCCGCGAAGGCGGCAAGATCATGAACGCGCTCTACAAGGGCGTGATCGTGTCGGCGGTAATTTCCGCGATCGCCTTTTACTTCGTGACTCAGAGCATCATGGGCGATCACGCCGTGAAAATGTGGCTGTGCACGCTGGTGGGATTGGCGCTGACCGCGGCCATGATTGTGATCACCGAGTACTACACCGCAACCGAGTACAAGCCGGTGCAGCACGTGGCCGCGGCCTCGCAAACCGGGCATGCCACCAACATCATTGCCGGCCTCGGCGTGTCCATGAAGGCCTGCGCTCTGCCCGTCATTGCGGTTGCGCTCAGCATCTGGGCTTCGTACCAGCTCGAAGGTCTGTACGGCATCGCCATCGCGGCGACCGCCATGCTTTCCATGACCGGCATGATCGTCGCGCTGGATGCTTATGGCCCGATCACCGATAACGCCGGCGGTATTGCGGAAATGGCGCATTTGGACAAGAAAGTGCGCGATGTCACCGATCCTCTGGATGCCGTGGGCAACACCACCAAGGCGGTTACCAAGGGTTATGCGATCGGCTCCGCGGGCTTGGCCGCGCTGGTGCTGTTCGCCGACTACACCCACAAGCTCGGCGAAGTCCTGGGCCACCCCACGACCTTCGACCTGTCGAATCCCGCGGTCATCATCGGGTTGTTTATCGGCGGACTCGTGCCCTACTTGTTCGCCGCGATGGCCATGGAAGCCGTGGGCCGCGCCGCGGGCGCCGTGGTCAACGAAGTGCGCCGTCAATTCAAGGAAATCCCCGGGATCATGGAGGGCACGGCCAAGCCCGACTACTCGCGTGCGGTGGACATGCTGACCAAGGCGGCGATCAAGGAAATGATCGTACCGTCATTGCTGCCCATCCTCGTGCCGATCGTTCTCGTGTTCATCATGAATTTCTTGATGGGTGCCGGCGCCGGCATTCAGGCCCTCGGCGGGCTGCTGATCGGCACGATCGTCACCGGTTTGTTCGTCGCCATCTCCATGACCACGGGCGGCGGCGCCTGGGACAACGCCAAGAAATACATCGAGGAAGGCCATTTCGGCGGCAAGGGATCGGATGCCCACAAGGCGGCGGTCACGGGCGATACCGTCGGCGATCCTTACAAGGATACCGCCGGGCCGGCGATCAACCCGTTGATCAAGATCATCAACATCGTCGCGCTGCTGCTGGTGCCCGTGCTCGGGAAATTGATGTAATTTTAAATATCGAAATAGATGGCGTCCGGCTCGGCGGCGCCATCGCGCCTCGCCACCCGCAGTTCGGGCTCCTTGAGCGACACGCGGGAACGGGGCGGCACGCTGAAGGTAAGAAAAACCGAGCCGCCGATGACGCTGTGGGCGCCCACCACCGTTTGACCGCCCAGCACAGTGGCATTGGCGTACAGCGTGGCGCCGTCCTCGACCGTCGGATGGCGCTTCTTGCCGCGGATGAGATGTCCGCTGGCATCGCGCGGCAGCGACAGCGCGCCCAAGGTCACGCCCTGGTAGATCTTCACGCCCTCGCCGATATGCGTGGTCTCGCCGATGACCACGCCGGTGGCATGATCGATGAAAAACGCGGGACCGATGGTTGCGCCCGGGTGAATGTCGCAACCCGTCTTGGAATGCGCCCACTCGGTCATGATGCGCGCCATCATCGGCACGCCCAAATCGTACAGCGCATGCGCGATGCGATAGACGCTCACGGCCAGCACGCCCGGATAGGAAAGAATGATCTCGTCCAAATTCAACGCCGCCGGATCGCCGTCGAACGCCGCCTGCACGTCGCGTATCAGCAGCCGCCTGATCTCGGGCAGGCGCCGCAGAAAGATCTCCGCCAACTCATGCGCACGCGGCGCGCACTCGCCGAACTCAGGCCGCGCCGCTTCGCGCTCGCGCCCATAGCATAAGCAATGCTCCAATTCGCGCTCGAGCTTGGGCGCCAAGGCGGCGGCCATCTGCACAATGTGCGCGCTCAAGTTGTCGGCATTGAGATCGCGGCGTCCGAAGTAGCCCGGATACATCAGATCGAGCACCGCCCTCAGAATCTCAACGATGGCCTCGCGCGACGGCAGATAGCGCTGCGAGATGCGCCGGCCGCGTTCATCGCTCAAATAGCTGTCGAGCAATTCAGTGCTGAGCTCTTCAAGGGCTGTGATTACCGAGACCTTGGCGTTCATGGGGGGCCTTCAGGCGATCGCCTGCATTTTCTCGACTTCCTCGAACAATCCTTCAAACAGCGCTCCTGACAAGTACCGCTCGCCGGCGTCCGGCAATATCACAACGATGGTTTTGCCCTTGTTCGAAGGTTCGCGTGCCAGCCGCACCGCCGCCGCCATGGCTGCACCGCAGGAGATACCCGACAAAATCCCTTCCTCGCGCGCCAGCCGCCGCGCCAGTTCAATGGCCTCTTCGTTGCTCACCTGCTCGACGCGGTCGACCAAGGACATGTCCAAATTGTGCGGAATGAATCCGGCGCCGATGCCCTGGATCTTGTGCGGTGTCGGCGTCAGCGGTTCGCCCGCGCGGGTTTGCGTAATAACCGGCGAGTTGCTGGGCTCCACCGCCACGGTCATGATCGGCTTGCCGCGGGTCTTTTTCAGATAGCGCGATACACCCGTCAAAGTTCCGCCGGTACCAACGCCGCTGACGAAGATATCCACTTTGCCTTCGGTGTCGTCCCAGATTTCCGGGCCGGTGGTCGATTCGTGAATGGCCGGATTGGCGGGATTGTCGAATTGCCTCACCCAGAGATATTTTTGCGGATCGGAAGCGGCGAGTTCCTCGGCTTTGGCGATCGCGCCTTTCATGCCCTTCGCGCCCGGCGTCAAAATCAGCTTGGCGCCCAACGCGGCGACGACTTTGCGCCGCTCCATCGTCATGGTATCCGGCATGGTGAGCACGCAACCGTAGCCGCGCGCCGCCGCAGCGTAGGCCAGCGCGATGCCGGTGTTGCCGCTGGTCGCCTCGATGATCGACATGCCGGGTTTGAGCGTGCCTTTCTCTTCCGCATCCCACACCATCGCCGCGCCGATGCGGCATTTCACCGAATAGGCAGGATTGCGGCCCTCGATCTTAGCGAGGATGACGGCGCCGTTGCCTGCGTTGATGCGGTTGATGCGCAGCAGCGGGGTGCGGCCGATGGACTTCGTATTGTCCTCATAGACAGGCATGATTTAAACCTCTCGGGAATATCGGCCGATTTTCCTCCTAAGCGCGGCTGAAATGCCATAGAAGTTTGTTATGAGCGGCTGCCGGGGCGTTATAAGGCCTAGCCGGGAGAAGGAATCATCGACAACGGTTGCGGCCGGCCGATTGCGAAGCCCTGCACGAAATCAATGCCCATGCCCGTCACCGTGTCGAGCGCGAGCTGGTCTTCGACCTGCTCTGCGACGACGCGGAAATTCAGGCTGCGCGACAGGTCGATCATGGCCGCCACCATGGCCTGATTCACCGAATCGCCGGCGAGATTCTTGATGAAGGAGCCGTCGATCTTCAAATAGTCCATCGGCAGGGTCTTCAGGGTCGAGAAGGAACTCAAGCCGCTGCCGAAATCGTCCAGCGCGAACTCGCAGCCCATGCCGTGCAGCACGGCGATGAAGCGCTGCGCATGGTCCAGGTTCGCGACCACCGAGTTCTCGGTGACTTCGAAGCAAATGTCGCCGGGATTCGCGCCGGTGTGGTCCAGACAGTCGACCACGAATTCGAGAAATTCCGCATCGCCCAGGGTCTGCCCGGCAATGTTGATGGCGACGCTGCGGCCGGGAGCGAGCTTCAGGCCGCCCCGTCCGAGCGCAGAAAATACCGTCTGCACCACCCAGCGATCCACGTGCGGCATCAAGCGGTAGCGTTCCGCGGCGCGGATGAACTCCGCCGGCGGCGCTGCCGGTTGGCCGTTCTCGGCGGCCAGCCGCACGAAGACTTCGAGAGACGGCCCGGTGATGCCGCCCGCCTGCGCGTGCACGATGGGTTGAAAATACAGCTCGAACTTGTTGGTGCGCAGCGCGCCCTGTAGTTTCAGCAGCCATTGAATCTCGCCGCTGTGGCGCGCGCTCGCCTCCTCGCGGGCCGAATACACGTGCACGTGGAGGCCGCCCTGCTTCTTGGCCACGTAGCAGGCCGAATCAGAGGAATTCATGATGTCTTCGATGTTGCCGCTGTCGCGCCCTATCTCGACCAAGCCGATGCTGACGCCGACGTTGAAGATCTTGTCCTTCCAGACGAATCGATAATCGTCGACCGAGCGCACCACGTTGTCGGCAATCTGCCGCGCCTTTTCCAAGGGGCAGCCGACCAGCAGCAGCGCGAATTCGTCGCCGCCGATGCGCGCCACCGTGTCCGAATCGCGCACCGCATCTTTGATGAGCGAGGCAATCTCGCGCAGCATGTTGTCGCCGGCGGTGTGGCCGCAGGTGTCGTTGACGACCTTGAAGTGATCCAAGTCGAGATAGCACAAAGCGTGGGCAACGTCGCCGGCCTGGGCGGAGTCGAGCGCCTCCTGCAGCCGCCGTTCGAATTCGCGCCGGTTCACGAGCCCGGTGAGCGCGTCGTGGCTGGCCTGATAGGTCATCTGCCGGGTGAGGCCGCGAAGCTCGCTGGTATCGTGCAGCACCAGCACCAAGCCCGCCGTTTCCTTGCCTTGGAGCTGCAGCGGCGTCACGCTGATTTCGACGAAGCGCTCGCCGCTGCCGCTGCCGGGCACGAGCACCGCGCGCCGCGCCACCCCGACGCGGCCGCCGCTGCTCAGCGCTTTGTGCACAGGATCGCCGAGCACGCCGCGGTCGTTCTCATCCACCAACGAGGCCACGTCCGGAAAGGTTTTGCCCAGCACCTGATCCAGCGTTTGTCCGAGGAGGATTTCCGCGGAATGATTGAGGTAGTCGATGCGGCCCTCCGCATCGACGGTGATCACGCTCTCGCCCATCGCATCGAGCGTCGCCATGGCGCGCGGCTTTGGCGAGGCTTCCGTCGGGATGACGCCCGGCATCATTTCCAGCGCGGTGAGCAGCAATGCAGGCTCGCCGGAGCTGTCGATGACGGTGCTCGAGAGTTCGACCCGCGTGACCTGGCCCTGCCGATCCATCAGCTCCACTTCGTAGCGCTCAGCCGCGGATTCGCCCGCCAGCCTGCGCGCCAGATTATTCTCCACCAACTGGGCATATTCCGGCGCGACAAACTCGGTCAATGGCCGCCCCACGACGTCGGCAGATTTCATGCCCAACAACGCCAGGAAACGCGCATTGGCAAACAGAATGGCTTTGCGATGCACCAGCACGGCGTCGTGCACGGTTTCAACCAGTCGCTGAAACAGCTGCTCACGATCCTGCAGCTGCGCGCCGCGCACCTGCAGATCCGCCAGCAGCTTGTTGACCGACTCGCCGAGCCTGCCCAACGCGCCGGGCTCGGAACCCAGCTCGATGCGGCCCGCGGCGCCGCCCGCGTCGATGAAATGCTGAATCTGGCTGGACAAATCGTTGACCGCGCGCTCCTGCCGCCGTTTCCAGAGAAACAGCACGGCGACGCCCACCACTAAAATGGCCGCGGTCACCAACCACAACGCAAGGGAAGACAGGAACAACGCTGACCTCAATAACGACGAGTCTTAGCGACGCTAATAGTTAGTCGCCCGTTAAGAGCTGGACACGTCGCGAACTATCGTGGAGTGGAGAATAGCGCAAGGGACTCGCGTAGCCTGTGGAAATTGACCATAATCAGCGGCCTTAATAGCGCGCGGAAAATCATGGATACGTTGGCAGCTCGGCAGCAAATGGTGGATCAGCAAATACGGACATGGGAGGTTCTCGACCCGCGCGTGCTCGACGTGTTTTCTCTGGTGCCGCGCGAGGCTTTCGTTCCGCCCCACTACCGCGAACTGGCGTTTGCCGACTCATCCCTGCCGATCGGCCTCGGCCAATCGATGCTCGCCCCGAAAATCCAAGGCCGCATCCTGCAAGCCCTGAGCGTGGCGGCCACCGACAGCGTGCTCGAGGTCGGCACGGGCACGGGTTATCTCGCCGCGTGCCTGAGTTTGCTCGCGGCTGCGACCCGATCCTTGGACATTCATCCCGGATTTACCGCTGCGGCCAGGACGAACCTGCGTGCCGTGCCCGAGGCACGCGTCGAACTGGAGACCCGCGATGCATTTGCCGCCGCGCCTCTGGGCGAATACGACGCGATCGCCGTGACCGGCTCCCTGCCGGTGTATGACGCCCGCTTCGAACGCTCGCTGCGCCTCGGCGGGCGCTTGTTCGCCATCGTGGGCGAAGCGCCGGTGATGGACGCGATCCTGGTGCGCCGGGTCGATGAGAGCGAGTGGATCCGCGAAAGCTTGTTTGAGACCGTCGTCGAACCGCTGATTAACGCCACCGCCGCGCAAAGGTTCGTCTTTTAGCATGGTCGGCGAGCTAAGCCCGGGTGAATTCCTCGCGCGGCGCAAAGCGGGCGAGGACATGACCCTGCTCGATGTGCGCGAGGATTGGGAAATCGCCTTGGCGCCGGTCCCGACCGGCAGCGTGCACATCCCGATGGGAGAGATTTCCGACCGGATCGGCGAGCTGGACCCCAAAAAGGAGACGGTGGTGATCTGCCGGTCCGGCGGCCGCAGCGCTCAGGTCGCGCATTTCCTCGAACGTCAGGGTTTCAGAAAAGTTTTTAACCTCTCCGGCGGAATTTTGACCTGGTCGCGGGTTATAGATCCGAGTATTCCGCAGTATTGACCGACCAAATTAAGGTGATATAGTAGTATACAACACTATACTACCGGCCTTGGGATGGTCCAACACAGGTAATTCATGAAGCGACTTCTGTTTGTTCTAGCTCTGTTTCTTATCGGCAACGCGGCGCCCGCAGCTGACCTGCTGGCTGTCTATCAGCGCGCTCTGCAATACGACCCTCAGCTGCGGGAAGCCGAGGCCACGCGCCTGGCCGCTCTGGAATCCAAACCCCAGGCACTCTCAACGTTGCTGCCCCATCTCTCGGGTAGTGGCACCATATCGCGGGAGCGCGATACCGGAAAAGAAAACACCGTGCAGGCGGTATCGCTGCCGCCCTGCGGGCCGGCAATCCCGGCCGGCACCCCCTGCTCGTCAGCCCCGACCCCAGGGGTCATATTCGAAAGCTTTCCCTTCAGCGGCACCATCGACACCACCATCCATCACTACACCGTCGACCTAAAGCAGAGTTTGTTCAAGTGGGAGAACTGGGAAGCGCTGAAGCGTGCCGACTCGCAGGTGGCGCAGGCCGAGGCAGACTACCAGGCGGCGCAACAGGACCTCATGGAGCGCGTCTCGCAGCGCTACTTCGATGTGCTCGGCGCCCAGGACGATCTGCAGGCGCAACAAATGGCGTTGATCTCGGTCACCCGCCAGCTCGATCAAGCGGAAGCGCGCTACAAGATAGGCCTGATTGCGGTCACGGACGTCGAGGAGGCACGTGCCTCCCATGACAGCACGGCGGCGGCGGTCATCGCGGCAAAGCGCGCGCTGGCCTCGACGCAGGAGCTGTTGCGCGAAATCATCGGCGATCCCTTCGATCATCTCGCTGTCCCGGTCGAGCCCTTCGACATGGCGAACCCGGATCCCATCAGCGAGGACCGGTGGGTCGAGATGGCCCTGCAACAGAATTTATCGCTGGTCTCGAGCCGCTTAGCCGCCGACATTGCGCGCGAAAATGTCTCGATCCAGCGCGGCGGACATTTCCCCTCGCTGGATTTGGTGGGCAGCGCCGGCAAGCTCACCAACAACGGCGTCGACACGTTTGACGACGGCAATCCTGCCGGCGGGACAACCTTGGATCAAAGGCAACGCTCGATCGGAATCCAATTGACCTTTCCCATTTATTCCGGCGGACTGGTGTCGTCGCAGGTGCGCCAGGCCGTTTACCAGCATCGAGCGGCGAAGGAGCGCCTTGAGCGGGTAGCCCGCCAGACCGAACACGATGCACGCGATGCCTACCTCGGCGTTCTCTCGGAGATATCGCGGGTCAAGGCTCTGCACAGGGCGGTTGATTCCAATCTGATCGCGCTGCACGCCACGGAATCCGGTTACGAGGCGGGAACGCGCACGGCGGTGGACGTTCTACAATCGCGCCAGCAGTGGGTGCAGGCGCTGACCGATTATTCGCACAGCCGCTATGAGTACATGCTGAATGTGATCAAGTTGCAGCAGGCCGCGGGCACGCTGTCCGAGCAAAGCCTGCAGCGGATCAACGCGCTGCTCACCGATACCCCGCCTCCTCCACCGCCGAGCGATCTGCCGCCGGCAGCCAAGGCTCAATAAGCGCCAGTAAGCGCTCGACACTGCCGCGGTTCGCCGCAACGATTTCTTTGCCGAGCTGCCCGATGCGCCGGCATTCGCCGGGACGTTCCAACAGGCGCCTGAGCTGTGCCGCCAGATCCTCGGCGTTCATCACCTCCAGCGCGGCGCCTCGCGCCAAGAGCAGCTGCGCCACGTCCGGGCTGTTGAAATAAGAAGGTCCGGTGAGCACCGGCAGCCCCAGCGCGGCCGGCTCGAGTAGATTGTGCCCGCCGATCGGCACCAGGCTGCCGCCGACAAATGCCGCGTCGGCCGACGCGTACAGCACCGGCAATTCTCCCAGCGTGTCGGCCAGCAGCACCTGCGTGTTCACCGTCATCGCCGGCGCCGCCGCGCCGCCGGTCATGCGGCTGCGGCGCGCGCACACGACGCCGCGCCGCGCCAGCAGATCTGCGACGGCGGCAAAACGATCCTTGTGCCTCGGCACCAAAATCAACAGGGCATTCGGGATGGAGGCCTGAAGCAGAGCATGCGCATCGAGCACCTGTTCTTCCTCGCCCGCGTGGGTGCTGCCGGCGATCCAAACAACTCTTGCGGCTCCATACGAGGCCCGCACAGCGCGCCCCGCATCCTCGATGCCGGCGCCCAATTCCAAGTCGAATTTGACGTTGCCGACGACCTGCGTCTGCCCGCCCATCGAGCCAATCGCCCGGAATCGCTCGGCATCGGCGCTGGTTTGCGCCGCGACCTGCAGGTTCTTGCCGAATACGCCGCTGAACAAATTGCCGAAGCGCCGATATCGCGCGACCGACTTCGCCGACAGGCGGGCGCTTGCCAGCAGCACCGGGACACCGCGCCGTTCGCATTCGCGCAGCAGGTTCGGCCACAATTCCGTCTCCATGATGACCGCACCGCGCGGCCGCGTCCGGGCGAGGAATCGCCGCACCGCGCCCGGTGTGTCGTAGGGCAGAAACCGTATGTCGGCGCTGTCGCCCAACAATGCGCGCGCCCGCGCGCGGCCCGCCGGCGTCGCGGTGGTCACCAGCAGCGGCACGTCGGGGTGGCGTGCCTGCAGCGCACGCAGCAGCGGCGCCGCAGCCGACATCTCTCCCAGGGAAACCGCGTGCAGCCAAATGCCCGGCACCGGCCGGGGGCTGCCGAAGCCGAGGCGCTCTCCTAATCCATGCCAGTAGCTGCGGTCCCTCACGCCGCGCCAGAGAATCAGCGCGTAGGCGAACGGCACCGCGCATCGGATTAAAAAGGAATAGAAGAGACGCACCTAGACCGTCTCGTATCCTGACATCAGCGACTTCCACGATGCCGCGGTGAATCGATCCGGCGGCAAAGCCGCGGTGATTTTCCGCAGCGAGCGCCGCAGCCTCCTTAAGTTTCTCGCTTGCCAGACGCCCGGCTTGCGCAACCGTCCGCGGTCGAAGTCGATGACGCTCACCCTCGAGCCGCCGATCAATACATTGTGCGCATTCAGGTCCGCATGATCCACGCCATGCCGGTGCAGCCGCGCGATCTCGCCGCCGATTGCCCTCCAGGCAGTCTCCGCAAGCGGCGCCGCCGCGAGTATTGCGCTCAAGGCTTCGGCCTGCGAGAGGCGCCGGGTGATCAAATCGCAACGATAGCTGCAGCCTGCGCGCCGATAGAACGCGGCAACCGGCGTCGGCACATTCAGGCCTGCCTCCGCGAGATAGGAGAGCAGGCGCCATTCTGCAAACGCCCGCACGCGGTCTTCGCCCGTCCACAGATAGCGGTCTTGAGAAATGCGCGCGATGAAACCGCCGCGCCGATAGTGGCGCAGCACCCAGGGATCGGCCGCGGCGCCGATGAACCACGCCGAACCGCGGCCGCCGGAAACGGCGGCGAGTGCACCGCGCGCCGACCAGAACTTAGGATCGAACAACGACTCCCCCGGGCGCAGCGATGGATTGCCAAGGCCATGAGGATCAGCCAGCATGACGCCCGTTGCAGTGGCAATGCGTTGGCCGCCCTTTATCATTCTTATGACCACCTTAAGCTTCAAACCGCCGCTGCAGCACGTGTGCCTGCTGCGTCTCTCGGCAATCGGCGATACCTGCCATGCGTTGGCGGCGCTGCGCGCCTTCCAAGCGGCGTGGCCTGAAACGCGCTTCACCTGGATCATCGGCAAAGTCGAAGCCAAGTTGATGACGGCGATTCTTCCGGAAATCGAGTTTATCACCTTCGACAAGTCGGCAACCCTGCGGGAGTTGCGGCGCCTGCGCACATTGTTGCGCGGGCGGCGCTTCGATCTGCTGCTCGATCTGCAATTGTCCTTTCGCGCAAGCCTCGCCAGCCGTTTGATCGCGGCGCCGATCAAGCTCGGTTTCGACCGGCCGCGTGCGCGCGAGCTACAGTGGCTGTTCACGAACGCCCGGATCGAGCCGGCGGTCTCGGAGCACGTGCTCGATTCATTCATGGGCTTCGCGCGTGCCTGCGGCATCGAGCCCAAACCCGCGCATTGGGATGTGACGCTGCCGCCGGGCGCGCTCGACTACGCGCGCGGCGTCCTCGAACCCGGGCGGCCCACGCTGCTCATCAGCCCATGCTCCAGTCATAGGGCGCGCAATTGGTCGGCAGAAAGGTATGCCGCGCTCGCCGATCATGCGGCCTCGGTGCATCGCATGGCCGTGGTGTTGGTGGGCGGCCGAAGTTCCGACGAGGCGCGCATGGGAGCCGCGATTGCAGCCGCCGCGCGCACCCCGCTGGTCAATCAAATCGGCAAGGATACCCTGCCGCAATTGCTGGGCCTGATGTCGCAAGCCACCGTCCTTTTATCGCCGGATTCCGGGCCCGCGCACATGGCGAGCATGGTGGGTCTGCCGGTCGTCGGCCTGTATGCGGCCACCAATCCGCAACGCGCCGGACCCTACTATAGCCGCGAGTGGTGCGTGGATAAGTACGATGCCGCGGCGCGCAAGTTCCTTGGCAAGCCTGCCGCGGACATCCCGTGGACGACAAAAATAGAGCGGCCCGGCGTCATGGACTTGATTGCGGTGAGCGATGCCACGGCAAAATTCGACGCCCTCATGCTGGCGCGGAATTTTCGCTAAGATGCCGCCATGAGCGACATTACAGTTCCTGTTTCGCCCGGCGAATTGCTGGATAAAATCACCATCCTGAGGATCAAATCCAATCGCATGCGCGATCCCGGCAAACTTGCCAACGTACGCAGCGAACTTACGGTGCTCGAGGAAACCTGGAGTGCTTCGGCCTACGCCGACACGGACATCTCGGCCGACGTGGCCGCGCTGCTGCAGGTCAACGAGCGGCTGTGGATTATCGAGGATGACATCCGCGACAAGGAACGCGCGCAGGCGTTCGACTCGGAATTCATTCGCCTCGCCCGCGCGGTGTATTTCGAGAACGACGAGCGCGCGGCAATCAAGCGGCGCATCAACGTGAGGCTCGGCTCGAACATCGTCGAGGAAAAGTCCTACGCGCAGTACAAGGTCTAGTCAGATTCCGACTTGATATCCGCGTTGCCCGGCGCGCTTCGATTGAGCGTGTACTCGGCGCCGCAATAAGAGCACTTCGCCCATCCCGTCGCTGCGATCGCGAGGTAGACCTTGGGATGGGAATTCCACAAGAACATCTCCGGCATCGGACATGACAACGGCAGGTCCGCCATGTTGACGGTGTAGTGATGCAGCGCGTTCGGCGCTATCAGTTGCTGCTTGGAATCGTCCTGGACCAGTGCCGGCATTGTCATCTTCATCGCCGCATTTTGACAGGTCAGGGCGCCGATTCAAGCGCCGCATGCCATATCCCACGCAGCCGATCGCGTGTTTTTTGGTACGGCGCCGCTTGCACGATACGCTCGCCATCGGCCTCGAGCGATAGATGGTGCAGTACCGTGCGGTAGCCGATGTAGGCCTCCTTCAGCCATACCGCGGTAGCCTCGTCGATCGCACCGACCGCCGCCAGCCCCTCGAGCTGGCGAATATTATCGGTATAGGTGAGTAGTTCAGGGTGCGCCGCGGCGCCCGCGAGCACCCAGTACTGCACCAGGAACTCGATGTCGCCGATGCCGCCGGCATCCTGCTTGATGTCGAATTCCCCAGGACCCGAACGCGACAGTTCTTTGCGCATGCGCAGCCGCATCTCCAGCACGTCGGCGCGCAAGGCCTCGCGGCGCACCGCGGAGGACAGCGTGCGCCTGCGCACGGCTTCGAATGCGGCGCATAGGTTCGCGTCCCCGGCCACCGCGCGGGCCCGCAGCAACGCTTGATGCTCCCAGGTCCAGGCGTCGGACTGTTGATATCGCTCGAACGCATCGATGCCGGTCATGAGAAAGCCGCCTTTGCCGTTCGGCCGCAGACGCATGTCCACCTCATACAGGCGGCCGGCGGCGGAATGCATGGTGAGCAAGTGCACGATGCGCTGGCCCAGACGCAAAAAGAAAACGCCGTTGTCGAGCGGCCTTTCGCCGTCGGTCAGCTGGATGCTGCCGCTGGAATCGTGCAGAAAAACCAGATCCAGATCCGAGGCGTAGCCTAATTCCAGGCCTCCCAGCTTGCCGTATCCCGCGACGGCCACCACGACGCGCCGCAGCCTTTCCGGGTCTTCGCCGCAGTACGGCACGCCGTAGGCGTGCGTCATCTGCTGCCACGCCATATCCATGCAGCATTGGACGATGAGCTCAGCAATGTCGGTGAGCCGATCGCTGACGCGCATCAGCGGCAGGCGGCCGGTCAGATCGGCAAGCGCCACGGTGAACACGGCCACCTTTTGAAATTGGCGCAGCGCTTCGACCTGCCGCTCAGGATCGTCAGGCGACAATCTCTCGGTGCGCGCGGCCAGCTCCTGCATAAAGCTCCGGCGGGTGGGCAAGGCGTCGAAGGCCTTGGCATCGATCAACTCATCGAGCAGCAGCGGAAACTCCGCGACCTGCCGCGACAGAAAGCCGCTGATGGCGCACACCTCGATGAGCCGGTCGAGCGCCGCCGGCTGCTCCTTGAGCAATGCCAGATAAGAGGCGCGCGAGCCGATTGCTTCCAGCACGCGCAGCACCCGCTGCACAACCTCGGCGGGCGATGCATGCTGTGCCGCGCTTTTCAGCAGGCGCGTCAAAATCACATGGAGCCGCCGGTGACCGGCCTCATCGAGGCGTCGATAAGGCGCCGCCTGCCGGTAAGATTCCAGAATCGCCGCAACTGCCGGAATCGCCGCGGTCGGGAATCCGCTGTTGGCCAATTCCTCGTCGATCTTGACATCGTCGGAGTCCAGCCACGCCATGCCGGGATCGTCGCTGCGGCGCTGTGCGTCCGGCACGCCGAACAACAGGGCGTCGAATTGCGCCGCCACCCGATCGAGAGTCGATTGAAGATACTCGGACGTTGCGTTCCAATCCCTGCAACCTAGACTTAAACTCAGGCGCGCTCGATCGAGCGGCTCCGCCGGCAGACTGTGGGTTTGTTGGTCGTGCATCATTTGCAGCGCGTTCTCGGCCTTGCGCAAGACAAGATAAGCGGCGGTCAATTCCGCGATGTCCTCGCCCGACACCAGCTTCGAACCGGCCAGCAGCGGCAATACCTCCAATAGCGCGGGATTCTGCAGGCGCCGATCGCTGCCGCCGCGCACCAGCTGCAGGGATTGCACGATGAACTCGACCTCGCGAATGCCGCCTTTGCCGAGCTTCAAGTGATGCTCGAGATCGCGCCGCGCCACCTCGCGCACGATCAAAGCCTTCATGTTGCGCAAGGATTCGAACACGCCGAAGTCCAGATAGCGCCGGTAGACAAAGGGACGCACGAATTCCTGGTATGCCGCCGCGTACCTGTCGGCGCCGACGATGGCGCGCGCCTTGATCCACGCGTAGCGTTCCCAATCGCGGCCGTGCTGCTGCAGGTAATCCTCGAGCGAGGCCAAGCTCACCACCAAAGGTCCGCTCTCGCCGAAGGGCCTCAGCCGCATGTCCACCCGGAACACAAAACCATCCGCGTTCCTTGCATCCAGCAAGCGGATAATTTCGCGGCCCAGGCGATTGAAATATTCCTCGTTGTCGAGCACCCGCGGTCCGGTGGTCTCGCCGGGCTCCGCGAACAGGAATACCAGATCGATATCGGAGGAAAAATTGAGTTCGCGGCCTCCCAGTTTGCCCATCCCTAAAACGATGAACGGCGACTGTGCCGGGTTCGTCCGGTGCGGCTTGCCGAAAGTCGGCTGCAGGTGCAGCTCGGCTGCCGTGGCGGCCGCACGGATGGCGGCGTCGGCCAGGTCGGACACGGCTTGTAATGTCTCGGCCACGGCTGCGGTTGCGGCGATATCGCGCCAGGCGATGCGCAGCATTGCCCGCCGGCGCCATTCTCGCAGCACGAATTGCGCCTGTTCGGCCGAGGGCGCGGTCGCCGCCTGCCCTTCGTAGTCGGAATTCACCGAGCCTGCGGCGCCGGCATCGTGTGCCGCGAACCACGCCAGCGATTGCGGGTCTTGGATCAGCGCCTGCGCGGCGAATTCGCTGGCCGCCACGACTCTTGGCAACTGCGCGCGGTGATTTTCAGAAAGCGCCCGGTAGTGGACCGCAAATTCTTCCAGAGCGCACGCGCGCTCCCACCAGCGCTGCACCGGACCGCGCAATTCTTCCGGCACGGACTCAATGAATTCCATCGCCGTTAGCGAACCGCGGTCAGAAATAGCCGCGGAAACGGCAGCAATACGCTGCCATCGGCCAGCGGCGGATACGCCTGCGCAATCGCATCGCTATAGCGCCCCAGGTAGACGCTGCGCTCAGCGGCATCCAACGGTTCTAGAAATGGACGCAGACCGCTGCCCTTGAACCACTCCACCACTGCCGGCGGTCCGCCGGCGAGCGAATGAAAATAAACGGTGCGCCACAGATCGACCTTGGCGCACAGCGGCCGCAACAATTCGTAATACCAGGCCGGGCTCGCCAGCGCGGGACGCGCAGCCGTAGACTCCGCGAGCTTCGCCGCCCAGGGTCCGTCAGCGGCTACTTCCCGCATGAGCCGATGCGCAGGCTCGTCAAGGTTGTCGGGCATTTGCACCGCCAACGCACCGTTTGCCCGCAACCGCGCAATGAGCGACGGCAACACCAGCTGATGTTCCGGAACCCACTGCAGCACCGCGTTCGCCAAAATCACGTCGAATGGGCCCGCGTCCGTCCAGGCAGTCAGGTCCTGAACCGCAAAGTCTATTTGCGGCAACCGCCGCTGTGCCGCCGCGACCATGTCCGCTGAACTGTCGATGCCTGCGACGCGCGCCTGGGGATAACGAGCTGCCAGAACCTCGGTCGAATTGCCCGGACCGCATCCCAAATCCATCGCTAAGCGCGCCTCGATGGGCGGCAGGGCGCCCAACAGATCGCGCACGGGCCGCGTGCGTTCGTCCTCAAAGGCAACGTACTGTTTAGCGGACCAGCTCAATTCAAGCCCGACAGCCAAGTGATGACGATACTCTCCAAGGCGATGCGCCGATCCGAATAGCTGTGATCGGTATCCAAATGCATGGCGGTGACCTTGCTGCCGCCTTTGGCTTTGATCGACGCCACCAGCGCATCGGTCTGCGATGCCAGATGATCGTTCGCGGTGATGGCGAGCACCGGGATTTGCGCAAGCCCCGCCGCCGTGCCGGCAACGACGAATTCTTTCGCATGCGCGGTCAGCTCGTCGACCATGCCCTCGGCGGTGACGTCGGCGAGAGTTTCCATGTCATCCGCCATGGCGGCCACCGCCTGAGCGCGCGGCCGGCTTGCGAGCCCACCCATGTCCGCCATGGAGATGAATATGGCACCGATCAAGCCGTGATCGCGGGACGCTGTGTGCGCCACGACCCATCCTCCCATGCTGTGGCCGGCGATCGCGATCCGCTTCGGATCGATTCCCAACTTCGCGGCGTTCGCTGGATCTCTCAGAGAGGCCAGAACGGCCTCGGCATCCTGCGGATTCTGCGCGAATCGAAATGCTCCGGGGCTACCCCATGATCCTCGATAATTAAAGGTCACCGCATTCCAACCGGCCCGGCGCACGGCCTGTGCCAGGTCGAGGTTCTTTTCATTGCCCGGCAATCCGTGGCAAATCACCAGGGTCGGATGCGGCCCCGCCCCGGGCGGCGAATATATCAATCCATTGATGAGCGACCCATGGCTCGGGATGTGCAGCACCGTCATTGCCGCGGGATGGACCCGATCCGCCGGCGGGTCCGTAAAGATCGCCGGGGGCACCGCCCGCGCGAGTACAGCCTGGGCCGACCCTGCCAACGACAACACCAAAAATAACGCCGAACGCATGAATTAATTCTCCCTGTTGGTCTCGCCGGTCGGGGTGCGATCCTACGGTATCCAAAGCGACCCCGCTCTTCGTCTATATATTATTGATTTTATTGATAAAAAACTCCACATAACATCTAGAAAACCTCATCGAAGCCAGTATACTGTACATATAAACAGCTATCGGAGCGCGGCCATGGGCAAGGGATCGGACAAACAATACGAGGTATCGCTCGAAGATCTCGAAAACCAAATTACCGAGCTTGCCGGACAACTTAACGCTGCCAACTACCGCTGGCTCACCTTGATTGCGGAGTTCGACCGGCGAAACGGCTGGCACGACGGGAAGTTGGCATCTTGTGCGCACTGGCTCAACTTCAAAGTCGGATTGAATTTGGGTGCGGCCCGCGAAAAAGTCCGGGTCGCACATGCCTTGGAAGGGCTGCCGAAAATTTCGGCGTCCATGTCTCGCGGGGAGCTCAGCTATTCGAAGGTCCGTGCCCTCACGCGCATTGCGTGCCACGCGACCGAAGACGGACTGCTGATGATCGCCCTTCATGGCACCGCGCATCATGTGGAGCGGCTGGTAAAGCATTACAGACGCGCCGAGCACGCGGAGGAACTGGCGCGTGAAACTCGGCAGCTTGAACGCTGTCGCTTCACCTCCTGGTACGATTCCGACGGCAGTTTGGTATTTCACGGCCGCATGCCGGCGTTGGCGGGCGCCGCATTTCTCAAGGCGATGGACGCCGCCATGGAAGCGGTACCCGCGACCGAACCGCTGTCGCCGGCCAAATTTCCATTTGATTGGGACGAAGCCGGTGAATCCGACCACGCATTGCGGCCCTATGGAGAGCGCCAGGCGGATGCGCTGGCCATGATTGCCGAATCGTATTTGCAGCATGGTCCGGCGTCGCAGTCGACCGCCGATCGCTATCAGATCGTCGTTCACATCGATGCCGCAACCTTGAAGGAAGGACAGGATGGACGCAGCGAAGTCGAACACGGCCCGACAATTCCGATCGAAACCGCGCGCCGTCTGGCCTGCGATGCCAGTCTGGTGAGCGTGGTCGAAAACGATGCCGGCGCGCCGCTCAACGTCGGCCGAAAAACCCGCAGCATTCCTCCCGCACTGCGGCGCGCATTGAGCTCGCGCGATTGCGGCTGTCGTTTTCCGGGGTGCACCTACGACCGTTATGTCGATGCGCATCATGTTGAGCACTGGGCGGACGGAGGAGAGACCAAGCTCTCCAACTTGATTATCCTCTGCCGAGCGCACCACCGCATGGTTCACAGGGGCGAAGTTGTGATCGAGACCAGCCCGAACGGGAGTTGGGAATTCCTGAACGGCGAGGGGCACCCCTTTCGCGGAGGCCATCGCGACGTTGCATCCGTGCATGACTGGAAGGAGATTCAAAGCGTGAATGAGGCGCAGGGTATATACATAGACCCCAGGACCGCGGCCACCCGCTGGACCGGAGAGCGCATGGACTACGACATGGCGTTGTTTTGTCTCTTCAATCAAAGGGACCGTGCGCAAAACGTTTCCGCGGGAACGCCGGAGCACGCTTGCTAACCATCTACACGGTGGGGCATTCGAATCACCCCATTGAAAGGTTCGTCGGCCTCTTAACGGCGCACGAGATTGGCGCCGTGGCCGATGTGCGCTCCCGGCCATTCAGCCGACGCAATCCGCAATTCAACAAGGATCGCTTGGCGGCGCATTTGGCAGAGCACGGCATCGCCTATGTGTTTCTCGGCCGCGAGCTCGGCGCGCGCTCTGAAGATCCAGCCTGTTACGAAAACCGCAAGGTGCAGTATCCGCGCTTGGCCGCCACCGCATCGTTCAAGGGCGGCATCGATCGCGTGCTTATGGGGGCGGAAAAATACCGCCTTGCGCTGATGTGCGCCGAAAAGGAGCCCTTGGATTGTCACCGCACTCTGCTGGTCAGCCGCGCTCTGGAACAGGCCGGGGTCTCGATCGTGCATATCCTGGCGGATGGCAGCCTGGAGCCGCAGGAAAAAACCTTATCGCGGCTCATTGATACGGTGGGACTGGCCAAGGACGACATGTTCCACGAACGCGCCGAATTGATTGCGGCGGCCTGCAAACTGCGGGAAGACAAGATCGCCTACATTAAGGACTAGTGCCGCTATCGCAATTTCCGAAATTCATCGCGGGCTCGAGGATGCTCGGCGAGCAGCCCTTCAAGGCGCGGCAACTGCGACAGGGCCGCATTGCGCAGCTCGCGTGGCGCGCCTCGATACGATTCACGCAGCGCCACGCCATCCTGTTCAATGAGGATGGCCGCCAGCGTCGCGGCCTGCAGCAAATCCCTCTCCGCCGCCGCCGGATCCCTTCCCTGGCGGGTACTCGCATGGAGTTGATACCAAATCATGCGGGTGACCGCAGGCAGCATGACGGGAATGCAGTGCCCGCCGGCGAGCACGGCCGCTGTACGGCTCCCCTCGAGCAAATAGCCGTAGAACGGAATAGTCAGCGCATGCCATTCGAGTTCGGGAACCGCGACGATTTCTCCCTGGATCGCGCCCGGAGCGAAAAGCTCCACGCGCAGTTCACCGCCCTGCAATTTCGCCGCCGTCGACGGCACTTTGCGTGCCGCGCCCGGAACCTTGGCGAAGGGCAATTGCGTTGCCTGAATCATCGATAAAAACGCGGCCGGAGACGGCAGCCTCAAACTCTGACGGCGCGCCAGTTCGAGGTGTTCCTGCGTCCTTGGGACGGCGGCGATAGCGGCATATTCGTTAAGCCAACTGCGGTAAGCCAAACCGCCCACCAACACCAAGTCTGCCGCAAAAATTCCCCGATTGTGCAATTCAACCAGAACGCCGGCGGCAACTTTGTCGGCGACTTGATAGCCGAATTTCGCCAGTGCGGCGACCTGCTTAGCGGTCCACTCGGACAGCGCAATTCGGCTTTGCATCGCTTCATACGCGGCTGTGTTGCTGACGGTGCCGACGAATTGTTCTGAGCGTTTTCTGGGCGCCGGGTAATAGGATCGGTACCAATACTGATGGCCGGTGCCGGCACGCTTCACCAATGTGCCCGGCGTTCCCGGCAGCAGCTCGGCGGTGGAATTCACGCGTTCTTTGACTTCTGCATAGAGCCCGCGGATGGCGGCCTCATGCAATCGATACAGTAATCCGTGATTACCCACTATATTTACATTTTAGTGGGTAACGCCGGGGGGAGCAATGCGAAAGACACCGCCTTGAAACATTAACTGGGTGTGGGCGAATGATTAAACCCCATGCCTTACCGAGCGCCAAACCTCTATAAAAATAGGCTTTTACGGCGTTTGACCCGCCACCTCAAGGCGAGTAGAAGGAGTATAAACACTCGCTTCGGTGGGGCCACCATGTCAATCAAACTCATCGTTCTTGCCGCTGCGCTGATCATCGCAGGGCCAGTGCTTGCGGCGGGCGGCGGCAGTTCCGGAAGTTCGGGAAGTTCAACGGGCACCACTGCCGCCGGCGGATCGGGCGGCGGATCTGGGGGTGGACACGGCGGTGGCGGTTCTGGTGGTGGTGGCGGACACGGTGGTGGTGGCGGCGGCCATTTCGGCGGCGGTGGATTGGGAGGACGAGGCGCGGCGGCCAGCGCGCATGGCGGGTCCTTCGGTGCGGCTGCCGCCAATCACGGAAATGTTCACGCAAGCTCGCACGCGGCCGCCGCATCGCGCGTGGCAAAACCAACCGCAGGCCAACATGTCGAGAGGGTACGTCCGCCCACCAAGCCGGGCCCGGACCGTCGTCTGGCCCGCTTCCATCGCCGCGAACCGCGCTGGGGCGACACTTTTCCCGGGTGCCCCCGTTCGTACGTGGACCCATTCGCCAACCCCTGGAACAATTGCTTCGGCGCTTCCAAATCAGGCCCCCGCGACGGAACAAATCGCCGTTCGTAGATCCCGAACATGATCCATGGGGCTGCGGCCGCCCTGTTCGCCGCCATAGTGAGCGGCGCGACGGTGCCGGCATACGCAGCCGATTCCCCTGGCGCCGCCAAGGATGATCCGAACAGCGCGAAGGAATTCGCGGCGGCGATTGAGCGCTTCGGCGCGAGCGACCCGCAATCGCCGGACACTCTCAATGCCCGGCTCGCATACGCCGCTGTTCTGCTGCGGGGTGAAGCTGGCGACTGCCGCACCCGATTGGATGGCGCACAAAGCCAACTGGAACTGATCAAAGCAAATCCGGAACTGGACGCCGTTCTGCCCGCCGGGCTTGCCCGCGCCACTGACCTCGACTACCAAATTCATTCGGCGCGGGCTATATGCGCAAGCGCCGAGATGCGCGATACAGAAATGCGCGCCGCGCTTGCAGCGGCGCAACGGGCCGTCGAACTGTATCGCGACGCCTACGACGCCGTCTCCATGGTCACCATGCAATTCAACGTCAGCGTCGCGTACCACGACCTCGGCGAGACGGCTGCCGCCGCCTCGGCTTTGCAAGAAGCCATCGCCATGGACCGCGAGTACGGCTACGCAGATGACGCCGAAGACAACTACACCCTGCTGCTGCAGTGGAAAAACGAGGACGCTTCCCCCGCACAGGTTGACGCTCGCATGCAGGACTTCCCAGAGCGCTCAGCAACACTGGCATTTGGCTGGTTCCCAAGTATCGCCGAGGTGAAAATCGAGTCCGACTATACGGAAGTAGCGGACGGCGAGGTCGCAAGTGTCCACGCCACCCGAAGCGCGCAACGGCGTGTCCGCAAAGGTCTCACCAGTTGGAGCGTCTCTTTCCAAGCCGCTCCGGCCCATTTCGACCTCGAAGACCCGCCGGCCAAAGACCCGGCGCTTCAAGGGCTCGCGACCTCACTGGCCGGGATGCTGCTGCAATTCCACGACTTCGAACTCGCACGCAAAGGCGACTTCGACGACAGCGAGGGAAGGGTCAAGTTCGGTGCTCGGGTGCGTGCCGACGTGAACGCGCTGACCCGCGATCTCGAATCCCGGGGCACGCCCACCGCACAGCTCATGCGCAGCGTATCCAAAGCTCTCAGTGCGCAGCAATCGCCTGACGTGGTCTCGTCGCTGGTGGCTGAGAACTACAACTTCGATACCGGAGCTTGGATCGGAGCCACGCTGGAACAGGGTGTCTGGTACAACATGATGGCCTCGCTGTCCTTGCCACTGGAACCGCAGGTGTTTGTGTGGCACCAGATCGAGTTCTCCTACACGCACCCGGTTCCCTGCCTCGACGATGCCAAGGAAACCGCCTGCATCGAGATCGTGCTGCATGCCACGCCGGATCCCGGCGTCCTCGGGGATATGCTCCAGGCACTGGCCCGCGGCTCCCGCCTGCCGCGCGATCAGTTGCCGAAATTGCAGGCTGTCACCAACATGCGGATGATCGTCGATCCCGTCACATTGGTGGCGTATCGCCGCGATGTGCGGCGCTATTCATATTGGTCGAGCGGCGCACCCGGACCGGGTCATGCGCTCACCGAATCCGAAAAGACCAGCATCGTCAGCGGCAGCTTGACCCGCTAAAACATGCTCCCGGAGTTTTTCCTTCGGCTTCTGATCACCAACAGGCTGCCGAGCAGCAAGGTCACGGCGCTCGCGGTTGACGCGGGATCCAGCTCCGGCGCCACCACTCCGGAGAAATTATCGACCTTCATCTGCGTGACCATGGTCAAATCCGGGCCGACGATAGAGCCGAGCATGCCAAATACCGTGCGAGTGTCGACGGTATTAAACTTCACGTCGTTGACCCCGTCCATGTTGACGGCCAGGGGAATGCCGGTGGCGATCGCCGAATAATTCTCGGTGACGGTTTCAACCAGCGCGCCATTGAGGTAGCCGGAAATCGTCGTGGTCAAGTTGCTGGTCTCGTCGGGACTGGGCAGGCTCGACTCCAGGGGCGAAACCACCATGTTGTCGAGATTAAAGGCCGAAGGCCGGCTCATCTCGGTGATGAAGGCGCTCCCGAAACCGGTGCTGGTCTGGTCAAAAAAAACATCGTTCTGGGCCCCGTGCCAGTCGAATCCAGCATAACCGTCGGGCACGGTGCCGGTCGGCAGGCCGCTGCTCGGACCGAAGTTGATTGTTTGGGCGGCGCCGGCACTCAAGAGAGGCAGCACGGCGGCGATGGCCGCTACGGTGAGACGAAGTTCCGTTTTCATCACGATTTCTCCTGATGGCTTCCTGTCCCGCGGCTAAAACATAGAAGCAAAATCGGCCATTGGCAAGCGGCACTGCGGCAAAAAATGCGCCAAAAAAAAGAGCGGACACCAAGTCCGCTCTTTCTCGATTGCAATTACCGTTTAAGCGGCAATTACATATCCATACCGCCCATTCCGCCCATGCCGCCGCCCGGCGCGCCATGCGAATGCTCTTCGTCCTTCGGCGACTCGGCAATCATGACTTCCGTCGTGAGCAGCAGTCCTGCCACCGAGGCGGCGTTCTGCAGAGCCAGACGCGTCACCTTGGTCGGATCCAGGATGCCCATTTCGATCATGTCGCCATACTCGCTGGTAGCGGCGTTGTAGCCGAACGTGCCCTTGCCTTCGCGGACCCGGTTCAATACCACCGCGGCATCTTCGCCGGCGTTGGCAACGATCTGGCGCAACGGCTCTTCGATCGAGCGGGCCAGGATCTTGATGCCCGTGGTCTGATCTTCGTTCTTGCCGATGAGCTTCTCGATGGCCTTGAGCGCACGGACCAGAGCGACACCGCCGCCCGGGACCACGCCTTCTTCGACGGCCGCACGGGTCGCGTGCAGGGCGTCTTCAACGCGGGCCTTCTTTTCCTTCATTTCGATTTCGGTCGCGGCACCGACTTTGATCACGGCAACACCGCCGGAGAGCTTGGCAACGCGCTCCTGGAGTTTTTCCTTGTCGTAATCGGAAGTCGCTTCCTCGATCTGCTGGCGGATGCTCTCGACGCGGCCCTTGATGTCAGAGGCCTTGCCGGCGCCGTCGATAATGGTGGTGTTCTCTTTCTCCACCAGGATCTTCTTGGCTTCGCCCAAGTCGTTCAGAGTCGCCTTTTCAAGCGACAGACCGACTTCATCGGAAATGACCGTGCCGCCGGTGAGGACTGCAATGTCCTGCAACATGGCTTTGCGGCGATCGCCGAAGCCCGGCGCCTTGACGGCGGCGACTTTGACGATACCGCGGATGGTGTTGACGACCAACGTGGCCAATGCCTCGCCTTCGACGTCTTCCGCGACGATCAACAGCTGACGGCCGCCCTTCGCAATGGCTTCCAGCAAGGGGAGCAGTTCGCGAATGTTGGAAATCTTCTTGTCGACCAGAAGGACCAGCGGCTTGTCGAGCTCGGCGCTCTGACCTTGCTGGTTGTTGATGAAATACGGCGACAGATAGCCGCGATCGAACTGCATGCCTTCGACCACTTCGAGCTCGTTGTCGAGACCCGAACCCTCTTCGACCGTGATTACGCCCTCTTTGCCGACCTTCGCCATCGCATCGGCAATCGTCTTGCCAATGCTTTCGTCGGAATTCGCCGAGATCGTGCCGACCTGGGCGATCGCCTTCGGGTCCTTGCAGGGCTTGGAAAGCTTCTTGAGCTCTTCGGTGGCCGCGATGACCGCGGTGTCGATGCCGCGCTTCAGGTCCATGGGGTTGGCGCCTGCGGCGACCGACTTCAGGCCTTCGCGGATGATGGCTTGCGCCAACACGGTGGCGGTGGTGGTGCCATCGCCGGCTTCATCAGACGTGTTGGAAGCAACTTCCTTCACCATCTGAGCGCCCATGTTCTCGAACTTGTCCTTGAGCTCGATTTCCTTCGCAACGGAAACGCCGTCCTTGGTGACGGTGGGTGCACCGAAGCTCTTGTCGAGCACGGCGTTACGGCCTTTGGGGCCCAGTGTGACCTTGACGGCGTTCGCCAAAATATTCACACCCTTGAACATGCGTGCCCGAGCGTCGTCGCTGAAGCGTACGTCTTTAGCTGCCATTTGCTGATACCTCTAATTAAATTTGATTTGAAGTGAACGGCGGAGGCTTACTTGCCTTCCACGATGGCCATGATGTCTTCTTCACGCATCACGACCAGCTCATCGCCATCCATCTTTACTTCGGTGCCGCTGTACTTGCCGAACAGAATCTTGTCGCCGACCTTGACGTCCAGCGGGCGAATCTCGCCGCTTTCCAAAATCTTGCCCTTGCCCACGGCAACGACCTTCCCGAAAATCGGCTTTTCAGTCGCGGTGTCCGGGATCACGATGCCACCTGGAGACTTACGCTCCTCTTCCTCTCGTTTCACGATCACGCGGTCATGAAGGGGACGAATCTTCATAAGACAAGACTCCTAAGTTGATTGATAAAGGGGGGTGTTGTTAGCACTCTCCCACGGAGGCTGCTAATCATAGCGACGAAATCTTACGATTCAAGGCATAAGCGCGATATTTTTTGCTGCTACGCAGCATATTAATGGCAGTGGCGCCGTTTAGCAGGGCCTACTAAAGTGCGCGCATGAAACGCCTCTCACTCGCCCTGATTTTTCTGAGCACTTTGCTGGGCGGGGCCGTTACCGCGCAGGCCAAACCCTGGTGGATGCGCGGGGTCGATTCCAATGAAACTGATTTTCTGCCGCCCGATGCCGCCTTTCGCGTTGCCGCACGGGTCGACGGCAACATCGTCAAGGTCCGCTGGGCGATTGCGGAGGGCTACTATCTTTATCGTCAGAAGATCGAAGTGAAGGCAGAAAGCCCGGATCTGGTGGTTTCCGCAGTGGCATTGCCGCCGGGCGTCGCCAAAACCGACCCCTATCTGGGCACATCCCAAGTGTTTACCCAACAAGTCGAGGCCGCAGTCTCCTATGTACGGATCGACGGCGGTGCTCATCCTCTTCAAATCAAAGTGACCTACCAGGGCTGCGCCGAGGCCGGTCTATGCTATCCGCCCATCACGAAAGTGCTGTTTCCGTCGGTCGGTTCGCCGGCGGCCGTGGCGAGCGTGCCGCCCTACCCGTGGGAAAGCGCGGCCATTATCGCGGGCGCGGCGGCATTTTTGCTGGCCGGATTCGTGCTGCGAAAGGGACGCAAGCTCGAAATTCCTGCATGAAACGCCCGGCGCTGCGCTATTTCGGCGCTGCGTTGATCGCGCTGCTTGGGGTCTGGGTCGGATTGAAGTTTCACCTCTACCGCCATGCGCCGGATGCCGGCGTTGCCGTACCGGCCGGTATTGCCAGCGCTCCGGATCCTCTCGAGAACTCGGCGCTGCAAAACTCCCTGCCTCAACCGGTGATTCCCGAAAATCTGCCCGATTTCTCGCTTCAGGACCTGGGCGGCAAGTCGACGTCGATCGGATCATGGCGAGGCAGATCCCTGGTCATCAATTTCTGGGCAACCTGGTGCGCTCCTTGCCGCCGGGAAATCCCGCTGCTCAAAACCCTGGCGGCCGACTGGGCCGGGCGCGATCTGACCGTGGTCGGAATTGCAGTCGACCATCCCGACAAGGTGCGGCAATTCGCCAGCCAGTTCAAAATCGACTACCCGGTGCTCATCGGCGAGCAGGACGCCTTGGACGTCGTGGCCAAATTCGGCATGGCGGAGCCGGCTTTCCCCTTTACGGTCTTTACCGATCGGCGCGGCGAGGTGGTTGCCCTGTTTGTTGGCGAATTGCACCGCCCCCAGGCCGATTTCATCCTGTCGCAGGTACAGCGCCTCAATCAGGAGAGCATTGCGCTTCCGGAGGCGCGCCGGGCCATCGCGGAAGGACTGGCGGCGTTGGCGCCCAAAAACGAAGGATAAGTTCTGTTAGGGCGACGTTCGCCGCCGAAGCTTGCCTTTTCACTTCAATTTCTGGTTATTATCGCGGACCTTAATTGCGCGCCTGCGCGGGAATTGACGCCCAAGATGGCCCGAATTTTGCTCCTGAACGGTCCGAATCTAAACCTTCTCGGTTCGCGCGAGCCTGCCATCTATGGCACGGCCACGCTGCACGAGATTGAAAAGAAGTTGAGCACGCTATGCGTGTCCCAGGGTCACGAACTTGTCTCGGCACAGAGCAATGCCGAACACGAATTAATCGCCAAGGTACACGCCGCCAAGCGCGACGGGACCGCATTCATCATCATCAATCCGGGCGCGTTCACCCATACCAGCATCGCGCTGCGCGATGCCTTTCTCTCGGTGGACGTGCCGTTCATCGAAATTCATTTGAGCAATGTTTTCGCGCGCGAGGCTTTCCGACATCACTCTTATTTGTCCGACATCGCGGTCGGCTGCATTTATGGATTGGGCCCGATCGGCTACGAGCTCGCGCTCCAGGCCGCCATCGCACGTTCAACCTGAGACCTACAACGATTTTTTGAAGGGGTTCGCGGATGGATATTCGCAAGGTGAAAAAACTGATCGAGCTGCTCGAGGAATCGGGCATCTCGGAACTGGAGATCTCGGAGGGCGAGGAATCGGTACGCATCAGCCGCCATCCACGCATGGGCATGCAGGTCGCCGCAGCCCCGGCGCCGGCCATGCAAGCCGCGCCGGCCGCACCCGCCGCGCCGGCGACCGCAGCCACCTCCGCCGGCGAGCGTGCGCCGCGCAATGACGAGCACACCGTCACCTCGCCCATGGTCGGGACTTACTATGCGTCCGCTTCTCCGGGCGCGAAGCCTTTTGTCGAGATCGGCGCCGAGATCAAGGTCGGACAGATTCTGTGCATCATCGAAGCGATGAAGATGATGAACCAAATAGAGTCCGACAAGGAAGGCCGGGTCACCGCCATGCTGGCCAAGAACGGCGAGCCGGTGGAGTTCGGCCAACCGCTTTTCATCATTGAATAGCCGCAGATGATCGAAAAAGTCGTCATCGCGAATCGCGGCGAGATTGCACTTCGCATCCTGCGCGCCTGCCGCGAACTCGGCATCAAGACGGTGGCCGTGCATTCCACCGCTGATTTCAACACCAAGCATGTGCTGCTGGCCGATGAGACGGTCTGTATCGGGCCGCCGCAATCCGCCCTTTCCTACCTGAACATGCCCGCCATCATCAGCGCCGCTGAGGTGACGGATGCCGTGGCGATACATCCAGGCTACGGCTTTCTCTCGGAGAACGCCGATTTCGCGGAGCGGGTCGAGAAGAGCGGCTTCATTTTCGTGGGACCGCGTGCGGAAACCATCCGCCTCATGGGCGACAAGGTATCCGCCATCAAGGTCATGAAGGCGGCCGGCGTCCCTTGCGTGCCCGGATCAGACGGGCCTTTGGGCAAGGACACGGACGAGAACTTCCGCATCGCCCAGGACATCGGTTATCCGGTGATCATCAAGGCCTCGGGCGGCGGCGGCGGCCGCGGCATGCGGGTGGTGCATACCGATGCATCGCTGCTCAACGCCATCGGCGTGACCCAGTCCGAAGCGCTGGCGGCGTTCGGCAACGATCAGGTCTACATGGAGAAGTTTCTCGAAAAGCCGCGCCACATCGAGTTTCAGGTGCTGGCAGACAACTACGGCAACGTGGTGCATTTGGGCGAACGCGACTGCTCCATGCAGCGCCGCCACCAGAAGGTCATCGAAGAAGCGCCGGCACCGGGCCTGTCCGCGAGGCAGCGCAAGACCATGGGCGAGCGCTGCGCGCGCGCAGTGCGTGAAGTCGGCTATCGCAGCGCCGGCACGCTGGAGTTCCTGTACCAGGACAACGAGTTCTACTTCATCGAGATGAATACCCGCATCCAGGTCGAGCATCCCGTGACCGAGCTGGTCACCGGTATCGATATCGTCAAGGCGCAGCTGCTGATCGCCGCGGGCGAACCCTTGGGCTTCGGGCAGAACGACATTCAAATACGCGGCCACGCCGTCGAATGCCGCATCAATGCGGAAGACCCGAAGAACTTCACGCCGAGCCCGGGCCCGATCCGGCTGTGGCACTCTCCCGGCGGCCCCGGCATCCGCGTCGACAGCCACGTTTACACCGGCTACAACGTGCCGCCTTTCTACGACTCCATGATCGGCAAGGTCATTGCCTACGGCGACACGCGCGATACGGCCATCGCGCGCATGCGCAACGCGCTGGCGGAGATGGTGGTCGAAGGCATCAAGACCAACATCCCGCTGCATCAAGAGATATTCAATCATTCCGCCTTCAAGCAGGGCGGGACCGACATTCACTACCTAGAGCGACGCTTGGGACTGAAGTAACATCAGGCTCCCGGGATGTTGCATCGATGACGTTCTATGAAATCGAATTTCCGCTCGCAACTTTGAGCAGCGACGCGGTCGAAGCCGCGCTGCTCGAAGTGGGCGCAAGTTCCATTACCTTCGTCGATCGCGGCGACGAACCGGTGCTCGAGCCGAAGCCCGGTGAAGTGCGGCTGTGGAACGATACCCTGGTGCGCGCCCTGTTTCAGCAATCGAGCGATGCCGCGCTGAATCTCCATCGGCTCGCCGCCGCGTTGGGGCCGCATGTCACGCACACTGCCCGCGTGCGCCCCGTTCAAGACCAGGTATGGGAACGCGCCTGGCTCGCCGGTTGGAAATCAATGCGCTTCGGGCGCCGGCTTTGGGTTTGTCCGCGCACGGCCGACGCTCCGGATGATCCGCTGGCCGTGGTGGTGCGTCTGGATCCCGGTCTGGCATTCGGCACGGGCACGCATCCGACCACCGCACTATGCCTGCAGATCTTGGATTCGTTGCCGGTGGCGGGGCAAACCGTGATCGACTACGGCTGCGGTTCGGGCATCTTAGGGATTGCGGCGCTGCAACTCGGCGCTGCGCATGTGGTCGCCGTCGATTTGGATCCTCAGGCGCTGCTGGCAACCCGCGACAACGCGAGCCGCAACGGCGTCGCCGCCGCTATCACCGTGCAGGGCATCGAAGCCGCCCTGCCGGTCTCGTTCTGCGTCATGGCCAATATTCTTGCCGGACCGCTGATCGAATTGGCGCCTAAGCTCACAGCTGCCTGCGAATCCGGAGGCCATTTGTTGCTATCGGGAATATTAAAAACGCAGGCGTATGCGCTGAAAGCGGCATACGCGTGCGGTTTTGCTATGGTGCAGGTCATAGAGCGGGATGAGTGGTGCTGCATTTACGCGCGGAGAAACTCCTAGCGTGTTTACGCAATGTTCGAAATGCGAGACGGTCTTTAAGTTGTCCGCGGAAGTGCTGCGTGCGGCCGCCGGCCAGGTGCGTTGCGGCAAATGCGGCGAGGTCTTCAACGCCTTGGCGCACCTTGCGGAGGAGGCAAGCGCGTTCAGCATCGGCGAGAGTTCATTCGATCTGGAAACGCGGGCCGACAGAATATTGCAAACGCCCGCGCCGACGCCGCCGCGGCCGCAGCCGCAGCCGCAGCCGCCCGAGGAAGCAGCGCCCCCGGGAATTGAAATCGCGCGCCTGCAAATTCTCGATTGGAACGAAAGCGACCCAGCCCCGGCGCCGCCTGCAGCGGTCGATGATTTAAGCGAGGATCAGCCAGGTGAAACCTCTCTGGAATTCACTTTGCCCCCGGGAGAGTTGGATCGCATTTTCATCGCGACCAAGAAGGGCGGCGCGCGCCCGTGGGAGGAGGAGCCCGAAGAGATCGAGGTCTTCAATGCCTCGGCACCGGATGCACCGGACTTCGCGACGGTGCCACCGGCGCCGACGCTGTCCCCGGCGCCGAGCGGCTTCGAGGTTTCCGAAGATGTTCGGCGCGACATGCTCTCGGTCATGGACGCCTCTTCGCAAGCGGAATCCGCTCCGGAGGCGATCGAGCGGCCGGCGCGCCGTGTCAGGCGGCGCACGCGCGGCTCCTCGTCCTTCGACCTGGCGCCGCCGGCACCCGATGCGCGCACGTTCATTCCCTGGTTGAGCGCAGCGATTGCAGCGGGCGTGCTGCTGATCGTTCAGGTCGTGCACCAGAATCGCGAATGGCTCGCTGCGCACGCGCCGTTGGGCGGATCGCTGCGCTCGCTGTACACCAAGATGGGCGCGCCGGTCTCCTCGTCGGCCAACCTGTCGGCCTACCAACTCAGGCAATGGGGCGTGACCGGCGATCCGGCCGGCGACGGTACCTTGCGGGTGCGCGCGAGCATCTTGAACACGGCCGCGCAACTGGAACCCTATCCCTTGCTGCGCGTCACGCTCGCCAACCGATTCGGCGGCAGCGTCGGCACCCGCGACTTCGAGCCGTCGGAATATTTGGGCAAGCCGACCGCCAAACTGCTGGCGCCCGGCGAGCGTGCCGATGCAACCCTGGACATTCTCGATCCCGGCAAGAGTGCCGAAGGGTTTGAAATCGACGTCTGTCTGCGCGGCTCGGATCGAAAAGTTTCCTGCGCAAACGACAAGGCACAGGCCCAAGCCAAGCGATGACCATCAAGATCGGCCCCTATGCGTTGCCCTCGAACGTCCTGCTCGCGCCCATGGCAGGCGTGACCGACCGCCCGTTTCGGATTCTGTGCCGGCGCTTCGGCGCCGGCCTTGCTGCATCGGAAATGCTGAGCGCGGACGTGCGGCTATGGGAGACGCCCAAATCGCGGCGCCGCATGGATCACAGCGGCGAACCCAGTCCCCGCGTCGTGCAGATCGCCGGTTTCGATCCTGACATGATGGCCGATGCTGCGCGGCGCAATGTCGACGCGGGCGCGCAGATCATCGACATCAACATGGGCTGCCCGGCAAAAAAAGTCTGCAATCGCTTGGCCGGCTCCGCTCTGTTGCAGGACGAGGACCTGGTTGCGCGCATTTTGCGCGCCGTCGTGCAGGCGGTGGCGGCGCCGGTGACGTTGAAGACGCGCACCGGCTGGAACCCTGATCACAAGAACGGCCTCGCAATCGCGAAAATAGCCGAAGACAGCGGCATCGCGGCGCTCGCCATCCACGGCCGAACGCGCACCGACATGTATCTCGGGACTGCGGAACACGACACCGTGCGCGCGATCAAGGCCGCGGTCAAGATTCCGGTGTTTGCCAACGGCGATATTGCTTCCGCGCAGCGCGCGCGCGAGATTCTTGCGTACACCGGCTGCGACGGCATCATGATCGGCAGAGCAGCCCAGGGGCGGCCATGGATTTTTGATGAAGTCAATTTTTTTCTGTCAAGCGGAGAAAATCGCGCGGAGCTAGCGCTGGAAAATGTCCGTGATATTATGCGCGCCCACCTCGAAGACCTGTATGCCTTTTACGGCGATCAAACCGGTGTTCGAGTGGCACGCAAACACTTGAGTTGGTATTTGCGGCAACATCCGGGACAAGAAGCCTTGCGGAATCGTCTCGTGCAAATCGAGACACCCGAGGAACAACTGTCTACGCTGCTGCAGCATTACGATACGAGTGTGGAACGCGCTGCGTAGGCGTACATTTGGACAACAAATATAAATTAAACGGGGATTTGAACTTAACGCCATGGTCGCTAAAAAAAAATCGAAATCACGTCGAGAAATCGCCGCTGCCTTCAACGGCCGCGATCTGAAGGTCAATGGCAAGGGAGTGCCGTTGCGTTCGCAGGCCGAAGAGGCCTTACAAAGCTATTTTGAGACCTTGAACGGCCACAAGCCCGCGCATCTGTACGACCTCGTGATGCGCGAAGTCGAAGAGCCCCTGTTCAAAGTCGTGATGGACCATGTCCAGGGCAACCAGAGCCGTGCGGCCGTCATCCTGGGAATCAACCGGGGCACCCTGCGCAAGAAGCTCAAAGAGTTCGGCATTAGCGAGTGATCCGTGCTCACGCCCGTACGCCGCGCGTTGCTCAGTGTTTCCGACAAGACCGGCATTGTAGAGTTTGCGCGTGAGCTGAAAGAGCGCGGCATAGAGCTGTTGTCGACCGGGGGCACCGCCAAGCTGTTGACCAGCCACGGCATTCCGGTCAAGGAAGTCGCAGAACATACCGGCTTTCCGGAAATCATGGGCGGACGCGTCAAAACCCTGCATCCGAAAATTCACGGCGGCTTATTGGGACGGCGCGGACTCGACGAGGGCGTGATGCGTGAACACAGCATCGAACCCATCGATTTGCTTGCCGTGAATTTATATCCGTTCGCCGCGACTGTGAGCCGCCCCAATTGCACCTACGAGGATGCGGTCGACAACATCGATATCGGCGGCCCGGCAATGGTGCGCGCCGCGGCAAAGAATCATGATTCGGTCACTGTGGTCGTGGACCCTGCCGACTATCGCGAGTTGTTGGATGAGCTGGCCGCCAATCAAGGCAGCACCAACCTGATCATGCGCCGAAAATTGAGCGCCAAGGCGTTTGCTCACACCGCGCAATACGATGCCATGGTGTCAGCGTATTTTAGCGGCGCCATCGGCGGCGCGGCGCCGACCTTTCCCGACGACCTGAATCTGTCCTTTCGCAAGCACCTGGATTTGCGCTACGGCGAAAATCCGCATCAGCAGGCGGCGTTCTACACCGACCCGCGCGCCATCGGCGCTTCCGTCACTCACGCCAGGCAAATTCAGGGACGCGAGCTGTCCTTCAACAATATCGCCGACGCCGACACGGCGCTCGAGTGCGTGCGGCAATTCGACAGCGCCGGTTGCGTCATCGTCAAACATGCCAACCCCTGCGGGGCGGCTCGCTGCAGCACCCTGGCACAGGCCTACGCCCACGCTTACCGCACCGACCCCACCTCCGCCTATGGCGGCATCATCGCCTTCAACCGCGAATTGGATGCGGCAACCGCGCGCACCATCATCGATCAGCAATTTGTGGAGGTCATCCTGGCGCCCAGCATCACCGAGGAGGCAAAGGGCGTGCTGGCGGCAAAGGACAACGTTCGCGTGCTGGTGAGCGGCGACCTGTCCTTGCCGGTGACGCAGTTGCTCGAATACAAAAGCGTCGCCGGCGGACTTTTGGTACAGACGCGGGATACGGGCGGGGTGCGGGCCCAGGAACTGCGAACCGTCAGCGAGCGGCCGCCCACCCTGGCGGAGCTCGATGATCTGATCTTTGCCTGGCGGGTTGCGAAATATGTCAAATCGAATGCCATCGTCGCAACAAAGGACTGCGCCACCATAGGCATCGGCGCCGGGCAAATGAGCCGGGTCATCAGCAGCAAGATCGCCGCCATGAAAGCCCAGGATGCCGGTTTAACGCTGGATTGTGCCTCGGTTGCCTCCGACGCGTTCTTCCCGTTTCGCGATGGCCTGGATGTGCTGGCTGAATTCGGCGTGAAAGCGATCATTCAGCCCGGCGGCTCGCGGCGCGATGCCGAGGTGATCGCGGCAGCCAATGAACATGGCATCGCCATGGTATTCACCGGCATGCGTCATTTCCGTCACTAGAGATTTCTCTATGAAAGTTTTGATTGTCGGCGGCGGCGGTCGCGAGCACGCGCTGGCGTGGAAATGCGCGTCCTCGACGCGCGTGCGGCAGGTATTCGTCGCACCCGGCAACGCCGGCACGGCTTCGGAGCCGAAGGTGCGCAACGTCGATATTTCGGCGGACGACATTGACGGCCTGCTGCAATTCGCGGTCAGCGAAGACATCGATCTCACCATCATCGGCCCCGAGGGTCCCTTGGTCGCCGGCATCGCCGATCGCTTTGTGGCCGCGGATCGGCGCTGCTTCGGTCCCTCGCAAAAAGCGGCGCGGCTCGAGGGTTCGAAAGCCTTCACCAAGGAGTTTCTGAACCGGTACCGCATTCCGACCGCCAGCTTCGCCGCCTTCACCGCGGCCGATTTCGATGAGAATTATGTGCGCGCCCAGCGATTGCCTCTGGTCGTCAAAGCGGACGGATTGGCCGCCGGCAAAGGCGTCATCATCTGCGAAACGCACGATTCGGCGCTCGCCGCCGCGCGCGCCATGCTCGGCGGAAGTTTTGGCGCCGCGGGCAGCACCGTCGTGATCGAAGAGTTCCTGCAGGGCGAGGAAGTAAGCTTCATCGTCGTGGCCGCCGATCAGCAAGTCATCGCGCTCGCCACATCGCAGGATCACAAGCGCCGGGACGACGGCGACCAGGGACCGAATACCGGGGGGATGGGCGCCTATTCGCCGGCGCCGATTGTTTCGCCGCAGCTGCATCAGCGCATCATGCGCGAGGTCATCGAGCCGACGCTCAAGGGTTTGCGCAGCGACGGCAACCCCTATCTGGGTTTTCTGTATGCGGGACTGATGATCGCCGCGGACGGCACGCCCAACGTTTTGGAATTCAATTGTCGATTCGGCGATCCGGAAACCCAGCCCATCCTGATGCGCTTGCAAAGCGATCTCATCGACCTGTGCGAAGCTGCGCTCAACGAAACATTGAATCAGACCAGCGTCCAATGGGACCCCCGCGCGGCGCTCGGCGTGGTCATGGCGGCGGGCGGCTACCCGGACGCTTACCGCAAGGGAGACGTAATCAACGGTCTCGATGCGGCCGCCCTTCTGCCCGGCAAGGTTTTTCATGCCGGCACGCAGATTGAAGGCGGGCAAATCGTCACGGCGGGCGGCCGCGTGCTCTGTGCGGTGGGTTTGGGAGACACTGTGAGCGCCGCCCAACTTCAGGCATACAATCTGGTTCACGCCATTCATTGGAACTTGGTGCAGTACCGGCTTGATATCGGCTATCGCGCCATCCAACGCTAGGAGATTCGCATGCCGCACGTTCGCCCCAGCATTGCCGACAAACGGCGGACGTTTCGGCGCCTGCATCAAGACGGTTGCTTCGTCATCCCCAATCCCTGGGATGTCGGCAGCGCCCGCTATCTGCAGCATTTGGGTTTCAAGGCGCTGGCGAGCACGAGTTCAGGTTTCGCCTGGTCGCATGGTCATCAGGATGGCGGAATGTCCCGAGACCGGGTGCTCGACCATCTGACCGAATTGGTCGAAGCCACGGACTTGGCGATCAACGCCGACTTCGAGCACGGATTCGCGCCCGACGCGGCCGGGGTCGCCGAAAACGTACGTCTTGCGGTGGAAACCGGTGTCGCGGGACTGTCCATTGAAGACTCGACCGGGAATGCGGCCGCTCCCCTGTTTGAGTTGGACGCCGCAGTTGAACGAATTCGCGCGGCGCGCAAGGCCATTGATAAAGCCGGCGGCGACACGCTGCTGGTTGGCCGCGCCGAATGCTTTTTAGTCGGTCTGCCCGACATCGAGCTGACGATCGCCCGCTTGAAAGCCTATGCCAATGCGGGCGCCGACTGTCTGTATGCACCCGGAATCCGGACAACGGAGCAGATCAGCGCCGTGGTCGCCGCGGTCGCGCCGAAACCGGTCAACCTGCTGATCGGATTCAACGATCTGACTTTGGAGCAGATCGGGGCTCTTGGCGTGCGCCGCGTAAGCGTGGGCGGCGCGTTGGCGCGCGCGGCCTGGGGCGGATTCATGCGCGCCGCCAAGCTCATTGTTGAGCAAGGGAAATTCGACGGATTCGCGGATGCTGCATCGGGCGGCGGCTTGAACACGATTTTCCGCGGCAGCTAGCCACGCTGTGCGCACAGCCACGATCGCCATTGCGGCAGCCCTGGCGCTCAGCGCCTGCGGCGGCGGCGGTGGCGGCGGGGGCGCTGCAAGCGGCCCTCCTTCCGCTCCGCCCGCCGAGACGGGACTCACCATAACCAGCGAAGCGGACACCATCCTGCATTTGGATCAGCTGCGCGCGGCGGGCTTTCGCGGCGGCGGCGTGCGGGTGGGCGTCATCAGTACCGGCATCGTCCATCTGGCGTCTTATCAGGCCGCGGGACTGGTACCTGCGGGAATTTATGTCAGCCAGAACACGGCGGGTACACTCGATGAGGGCAGTTGGATGCTCGAGTTGGTCCATCAACATGCGCCCGACGCCGTGCTGGGGTTCTGCGATGGAATCGATCTCGATTTCAACGGCTGCATCAAGGATTTGGGCAGCAACTTCCACGCCGACATCATCGTCGATGATATTCTGTTCTCCGGTCAGTTCTATCCCGACGCGACCGCCGATACAGTCGCACAGCTGGAGGCCGCGAATGACCGGCTGGTATTCATCCATCTTTCAGGCAACGAACAGCAGGGCGGCTACTGGCAAGGACCCTTCGCCGCGACGGCCGGCAGCGTCGCAGGCTCGCAGGCGACTCTGCTCGATTTTGGAATCGCCAGCGGCGCCGCCAGCGACACGTTCAATTCGATAACGGTGCCCGCAGCCATGCGCCTGCGGCTCATTTTGAACTGGAACGATCCGCCTCACGATCCTTCCAATCGCGCACTCAGCGCTTATCTGCTGGATGCAAATTCTCAGGTTCTGACCCAGGCCAACAGTCAATCGGATCCCACGCTGCTGCTCGACTACACCAACATGACGGGCGCCGCACAGGTCGTGCGTCTGGCGGTCGCTCTCACCAGCGGCTCGGTCCAGGGCCTGCTAGTGCAGGTCACGGAGGGCAGCTCGACTTGCAACATCGAATGCCAGCCGCTCGCCTATGCGACTGCGGGACTCGCGGGCGGCACCATAGGCGATATTCCAGACGCGCTGGTCGTGGGCGCCACGTTCGCCATGTCGCCGCACATGCTCGAGGCGTGGTCGAACCGCGGTCCGTTCCGGATCGATTTCCAGGCGACCCCCGACGCAGCCGCGCCGGACGGCTTCGACTACACGCGGCTGGCGACGCCCCTGCAAATTGCCAAACCCGATTTGGTTGCTCCGGATTGCGTGACCACGCCGTTCAGCGACGGCAAAACATTGACCAATAATCAGTTCTGCGGAACTTCGGCCTCTGTGCCGTCGATCGCAGGCGCCGCGGCGCTGCTCGAAAGCGCGGGCTTCAATCGCGCCCAGGTCCTGAAATCGCTGCGCAGCACGGCCCTCCCCTTGGGCGCGGCGGCCTGGGATCCGGGATATGGGTTCGGGCTGGCGGACGCCGCCGCCGCCCTGCATTCCGGCGGAAACTAGCGCCTGACCATCGTCCGCATCAGGTGCTCGAGCGCCGCGGCGGGCTCGGCGCATTGACCGGTGTGCACCGGCGAGGTTTGCACAATGGTGCTGCGCGGTGCGACCAGCCAGTGAAAGCGCTCGCGCGCGGTCATTTTGCCGATGTCGCCGGCGTCTGCTCCGCCGGCGCAAATCACCGGAATGCTCATGAGTACGCGTCGCACCAGCTCCATGTCGACGCGCGCATCGAGCGCGAGCAGCGTGTTCTCATCCAGTTCGATGCCTGCCAGCAAAATGCGCTCGATGTCGCAGGATAAAATGATCCCCGCATTGACGAACTCGCCGCGCTCGACGCGCGGCACGACCCGCACCACGGCATAGTCATACGTGCGCAGCGCGGGCACGAATCGCCTCCTGCACGAAGATGCTCGATGAAGCCAGCCGCGTTTTAAAATAATTCAAATAGGCATTCCGCTGTTGGGTCTTGCCGTCAAAGCCGCTGTCATCCGCAATCCAGGCGTCCGGGATCAGCTCGACGATCGCGGCAATTTCGTCGGTTCCCAAGCGCGCCGTCATCTCGGCATCCACTTCCTCGAGCAGGCCGGCGTATTTCAACAATACATGATCCTTGATCAACGAAAACGGCGTCAACGCGTGCTGGTCCTGCTGCTTCCAAGCGTGATGAAAATACAGAGCCGCGCCATGATCGATGAGCCACAGCCGGCGATGCCACATCAGCATGTTCACGTTGCGCGCGGTGCGGTCGACATTGCATACGAGCGCATCGAACCACACGATCGCCGAGGCCAGCTTGGGATCCGGTTGCAGTACCAAGGGATCGAAGTTCACCGACCCCGGCAAATAGTCCAAGGCGAGATTCAATCCGGCGCTCGCGCCGATGAGACTCTGAATCTCCGCATCAGGTTCGGTGCGCGCCAGATCCGGCGGCAGCATGACAAAGACGATTTCCGGAATCGGCAATCCGGCGAGCCGCCCGATCTCGCCGGCGAGCAGTTCGGCAATCAACGCTTTCGGGCCCTGGCCCGCGCCGCGAAATTTGAGAACGTACAAGCCCTCATCGTCGGCTTCGACGATAGCCGGCAGCGATCCGCCTTCTCGCAAAGGCGTGACATAACGGCTCGCGGTTACAGTTCTTAGGGCCAGGTCCGGTTCGCCGTCAGCGACTCACGGGTGCATATTCGGCGGGGCGTCGCCTTTGAACTGCGTCGGCGAGCCCTGTTGCTGAATCTGGTTGGTGAATTCCTGACCCGTGCGCTCGGCATCCTTCAATTCGTCCAGCGTATTGCAGCGTTCGCGCTGGAAATGCGTGCCGATTTCGCCCTCGGGGCGGCAAAACACCAGAATACCTTTCCGGTTGACCGGCTTGTAGCCGCGCGCGCGCATTTTCTTGATCAACGCTTCGGTGTCGGCAACATTGACCACTTGGCTCTTGGGTACCGCATCCGACGCGGGTTTCGGCGCGGGTGTCTCGGCGGCAGCGGGCTGCGCGGCCGGTGCGGGCTGCGCGGCCGGTGCGGGCGGCTCGTCCGCCAGCGCCCACGAACACAGACCGGCCGATACCAGCAAAATACAAGCTGCTAATTTCATCCTCGAAGACTCCCCTATGATCCCTCGTGTATGCCACAGAGCACCGGGCGGGTCAAACAACCGGCGAATGATGCGCCCTGAACAGCCGCCCTTTCTCCGCCAACAGCACGAATCCCAGGCATGCGAATCCGCACAGCATTTGTCCCGCCGCCAGCGGTAGCGTGGTGCCGTTGAATTGCGCGCCGATGATGATTCCCACCAGGGCGCCGCTGAAAGTGGAGATGAATCCCTGCAGCGAAGCAGCAATTCCGGCCACCGAGCCTACCGGCTCCATCGCCATGGCGCCGAAATTGGACACCGACAAGCCAAAGCACCCCATCGAAATCGCCTGCAGCAACACGAAGGTCCAAATTTGTTCCGTACCGAGCGCCGCGATCAGCACGTGCAGGCCCGTTACCGCGATGAACAGGAGCAACGCGCTGTGGGAAATCAGACGCATGCCCAAGCGTTCCACGATGCGCGAGTTCAGGTACGCGGCCATGCCCATGAATATTGCGCACAACGCAAACATGCTTGGCATCCAATTGGGCCGATGAAACACATCCGAGAATATCTGCGCAACCATGCCCACGTAGGCCATGATGGTTCCGAACATCACCATCATGGCCAGCGTGTAGCAAATCGAGGCGCGATTTCCCAGCACCAGCCTGGCCGCGTTCACCACATGCTCGCGCGTCAGCGTCAGCCGGTATTCGGGATGCAGGGTCTCGGGCAGGCGCAGATATCCCCAGACGGCGACGGCCGCCGCAAACACTGCGAAGGCCGCGAAAATATAGCGCCAGGGCGCAAACAAAAGAATCAATTGGCCGAGGCTTGGCGCCAAAATCGGCACCGTCAGAAAAACCACGAAGGTCAGCGACATGACCCGGGCCATTTGCCGGCCCGAATAGAGGTCACGAATCACCGAGCGCGTGACGGTAACGCTGGCGGCCGCGAGGCCATGCACGAAGCGCCACGCCAGCAGCGCGTGAAACGTGCCGCTGAAACTGCACAACAGCGCCGCGCCGACGTACAAGGCCAGTCCGCCGAACAGAATCGGGCGCCGGCCGAACCGGTCGGAGAGCATGCCCCAGAACAATTGGCCGGTGCCCATTCCCGTCATGTACGCAGTCACGATCCACTGACCGTGGTTCGGGTCCGCGACATTCAGCACCCGCACGATGGTGGGAAATGCCGGCAGCATCGCGTCGATGGCGATCGCCTGCGTCGACATGGTCGCCGCCGCCAAAACAACGAACTCCACAAACCCAATTGAATGGGCGGCGCGGGTCGCAGACATGAAAGCCGCTTAGCTCTTTGAAATGACGGGCGCGCCGGCCGGCGGCGGTCCGGCGGGCGGCTTGCGGGCGATGCTGGTCGCCATGGTGACGATGGCAGCGAGATCCGTCAGATTTGCCGGCACCACCAGCGTCGTCCCGGCTTGCGCCAGGCGCCCGAACTGCTTCACGTACTCTTCGCCGATGCGCAGCTGCATGGCCTCGATGCCGCCGCGGTCCGACAGCGCGATGCCCACTTGCCGCAGCCCTTCGGCCGTCGCCGTGGCGACCGCGAGGATGGCCTGCGCCTGGCCCTCGGCCTCGTTGATCTGCTGCTGTTTGTTGGCCTCTGACTGCTTGATCACGCGCTGCTTGTCGCCTTCCGCGGAATTGATCTTGGCGTCACGCTCGCCCTCGGAAGTCAGAACCACCGCACGTTTTTCCCGCTCGGCGCGCATTTGCTTTTCCATGGCGGAGAGCACGTCTTTCGGCGGCGTGATGTTCTTTATTTCATAACGCAGCACCTTGACGCCCCAGGGCGCCGAGGCTTTGTCCAATTCGGCCACGACATTGGCGTTGATGGTGCCGCGCGCCTCGAAGGTGCGGTCCAGTTCAATCTTGCCGATCTCGCTGCGCAGCGTGGTTTGCGCAAGCTGCGAGATCGCGAAGCCATAATTCGTGATGCCATAGGATGCGAGATGCGGATCCATCACCTGCATGTACAGCACCCCGTCGACGCCGACCTGCACGTTGTCGCGGGTGATGCAGATCTGCTCCGCAATGTCGATCGCGATTTCCTTGAGGCTGTGCTTGTAGGCGATGCGCTCCATGAACGGCACGAGGATGTGAAAGCCCGCGGACAGGGTACGGCTGTACTTGCCGAGATGCTCGATCACAAAAGCGCTTTGTTGCGGAACCACCGTCGCGGTCTTTGCAATCACCACCACAACCAGGAAGGCGATGATGATGGCGCCGTAGCCGAAAGTCATGTTCACGAATCTCTCCTAATGGCGAACTCAAGGCTCGCGATGCACGACCAGCGTAACTCCATCCACCGACGCGATCCGCGCACGGCCGCCGGCGGCAATGACGGAGTGTCCGCCGTTCTTCGCATTCCACGAACTGCCGCGAAACTCGAGACGGCAGCTGTTGCCGGGCGCCAGCTCGGTTGGCACGTCGAGTAGATCGCCGACCGGCGCCTGATGCATCACGGGTAGGTTGCGGCGCAGGCGATCGTAGACCCGGCGGCGAAAGGTGACCATTGAAATCGCCGCCGACGCCGCGAAAATCAGCCATTGCAGCCAGACAGCGTCCACGACGCCGGACAGCGCCAGAAAACCGACAAGCAACGCCGATGCACCGACGAACACAAGGTAGAACTGCGCATCGATAAAAGCCAGCTCCGAACCCAAAAGTATGGCGCCGACCGCAATCCACGCCCACCATTGCATGAACAAACTCCCGTTATCGTTTCATTGCATCGAAGAAATCGGTATTCGTCTTGGTATCCTTCATCTTGTCCAGCAAGAACTCGATCGCAGCCAGTTCGTCCATCGGATGCAGGAGCTTGCGCAGAATCCACATCTTCGACAGCTCCGAAGGCTCGGTGATGAGTTCTTCTTTGCGTGTGCCGGAACGGTTGATGTTGATCGACGGGAACACGCGCTTTTCCGAGATGCGGCGATCCAGATGGATTTCCGAATTACCCGTGCCTTTGAATTCCTCGAAAATGACATCGTCCATCTTCGAACCCGTATCGACCAGCGCGGTGGCCAGAATGGTCAGGCTGCCGCCCTCTTCGATATTGCGTGCCGCGCCGAAGAAGCGCTTCGGCCGCTGCAGGGCATTTGCATCGACGCCGCCCGTCAGCACCTTGCCCGAACTCGGCACCACGGTGTTGTAGGCGCGGGCGAGACGCGTAATAGAATCGAGCAGAATGACCACGTCTTTCTTGTGCTCGACCAGGCGCTTGGCCTTTTCGATCACCATCTCGGCCACTTGCACGTGGCGGCTGGCGGGCTCATCGAACGTCGAGGAGACCACTTCACCCTTCACGGTGCGCGCCATTTCCGTCACTTCCTCGGGCCGCTCATCGATGAGCAGCACGATGAGGTACACCTCGGGGTGATTGGCGGTGATCGCCGTGGCGATGTTCTGCAGCAGCATGGTCTTGCCGGCTTTCGGCGGCGAGACGATCAGTCCGCGCTGGCCTTTGCCGATGGGCGCCACCAGATCGATGGCGCGCGCCGTCAGGTCTTCGGTCGAACCGTTGCCGCGTTCCAGCTTGAGCCGCTCGGTGGGATGCAGCGGCGTCAAGTTCTCAAACAGCACCTTGCCGCGCGAGCTTTCCGGAGAATCGTAGTTGATTTCACCTACTTTAAGCAGCGCGAAATACCGTTCGCCATCCTTCGGCGGACGGATCAGTCCGGAAATCGAATCGCCCGTGCGCAGATTGAAGCGCCGGATCTGGCTTGGGCTGACGTAAATGTCATCCGGGCCGGCCAGGTAGCTGGAATCGGAAGAGCGCAGGAAGCCGAAGCCGTCCTGCAGGATCTCCAGCACGCCGTCGCCGTAGATATCCTCGCCCTTGCGCGCATGCGCCTTGAGGACGCCGAAGATGATGTCCTGCTTGCGCGAACGGCCCATGTTCTCGAGACCCATGGTCTCGGCCAGCTTGACCAGATCGCTGATCGGACGCTTCTTCAGCTCCGTCAGGTTCATCGAGCTGCGGCTGCGCGCGAGATCTGTCGGCGCAATGATTTCTAAATCGTCGCCGCCCTCCGGCAGGTCGCCGTAGTCTTCATGCACCGGCCGGCCGCCGTTGCTGTTGCCGTTGCGGTTGTCGTTACGTGGTCCGCGATTGCGATTGGACCGGCCGCCGCCCCCTTGGCCGCCGCCCCCCTGCTGACCGCCGCCCTGGCCTCCGCCGCGCGATTGATTGCCTAAGTAGCCTCTCACAGGTTGCTGTCCAGAAAAGCAGCGAGCTGGGATTTCGTCACCGCGCCGACCTTTTGGGCCTCGACGGTGCCGTTCTTGAACAGGATCAGCGTGGGGATGCCGCGGATATTGAATTTAGGGGGGGTGTGGGGATTTTCGTCGATGTTGAGCTTGGCGATGCGGATCTTGTCCTTGTAGGTGTCGGCAATCTCATCGAGGATTGGCGCGATCATTTTGCACGGACCGCACCACTCCGCCCAAAAATCCAACAAAACAGGCTTGTCTGACTTGAGCACGTCCTTGTCGAACGTGGCGTCGCTGGTGTGAACGATACTTGGGTTACTCACTGCGGATACAGCTCCTTTTGGAGATTTACTTGAAGTTGAAGCGGGTTGTTTTTTGGGAATCTGGAGCCCAACGCATAACCGCGAAGTGACGATGCGCGGCCGTTCGGGCACAATACAGCGGGTTTAGCGGTCTTGATTACCTTAAAAGGGTACCGATGATACGGTTGGGGAGCGGATAGACCGGCTCCTGGTTGGCCATATTGTTATCCGGTCCCCATCATTTTGCAAGTATATGCAATTCACAAAGCGAAAATGTCAGACGCCCATCTCAGTCAGCTTACTTTCGATTCCTTAAACATCCCCGAATCCGTGAAGCGCGGTATCGCCGAACTGGGCTTTACCCGTGCCACGCCCATTCAGGCGCAAACGCTGCCGATCGCCCTAGCCGGCCGCGACGTGGCCGGCCAGGCGCAGACCGGCACCGGCAAGACGGCGGCCTTTCTGGTCGCCTTGTTCAATCGCCTGCTGACCGACCCGGGGGCGGCGAACCGTCCGGTCAATGCGCCGCGCGCCATTGTGGTTGCGCCGACGCGCGAACTCGCGGTCCAGATTCATTCCGACGCATTGAGCATAGCCAAGTACACCGGCTTGAGGCTCGCGATTGTGTTCGGCGGCGTCGATTACGAGAAGCAGCGGCGCACCCTCGAGGAAGGCGTCGATGTTTTGATCGGCACGCCGGGCCGGATCATCGATTATTTCAAGCAGCATGTGTTCGATCTGCGGTACATCCAAGTGGCGGTCCTGGATGAGGCCGATCGGATGTTCGATCTCGGCTTTATCAAGGATATCCGCTTTATATTGCGCCGCATGCCGCATCCCACGCTGCGCCTCACCATGATGTTTTCGGCCACCCTGTCGCACCGGGTCATGGAACTGGCGTACGAGCACATGAACAATCCGGAATTGATTCGCATCGAACCGGACAAGATGACGGTGGACCGGGTGACCCAGGTGCTCTACTTCCCCGCCACCGACGAAAAAATCCCGTTGCTCATGGGTCTGCTCCGGCGCATCGATGCGCGCCGCACCATGGTGTTCGTCAACACCAAGCGTGTGGCGGAAGTGTTGGAGCGTACGTTGATCGCGAACGGCTTCTCGGCGCAGGCCTTGTCGGGCGACGTGCCGCAGACCAAACGCCTGAAAATGATGCGCGATTTTCATAACGGCGATATCGCGGTGCTGATCGCCACCGATGTGGCCTCGCGCGGCCTGCACATTCCCGACGTGAGCCACGTGTTTAACTTCGACCTGCCGAATGACGCGGAAGATTATGTGCATCGCATCGGACGCACTGCACGCGCCGGCGCCGAGGGCGACGCCATCAGTTTCGGCTGCGAGGAATACGCCATTGCGCTGCCCGACATCGAGCGCTATATCGGCCATCAGATTCCGCGCGCCGCCATTGAATCGGTGGACCTTGCTGCCGTGACCGCACCGCCGCCCGCCGTATGGCGCGAACGGGCGCCTCGGCAGGGTCAATCGCGCGGCGGCGGGCGCTCGAGCGGCGGCCGTTCGGGTGGTCCGAGCCGCTCCGGCGGCGGCCGTCCGGGCGGCGGCGGTCCACGGCGCAGTCCGCCGTCGCGGCCCCCGCATTCAGCGGCAGCGAATCCCGGGACGCCGGCTACGCCGGGCACGGAGGCGCCGGCGAAAGATCCCAGCCGGCGGCGGCGCCGGGCGGCCGCGGAAACGGAGGAAACGGCGGAAGCGGCGGTCCCGCGGGCGGCGCGCCGAACTAAAGCAGTTCGGCGACCCGGTCGATCGCGGCGAAATTGCCCGTCGTTTGCGGCGGCGCGCCCGAATCCGGGCAGCGCACCGCGCGCAAATGAGCGATGCCGTAGGTGCGCGCGCACTCCAACACGTACAGGCTGTCGTCCACGAACAAGGTCCGCTGCGGCACAAAGCCTTCGCGCGCCGCGAGTCGCGGCCAAAAGGCCGCGTGTTCCTTGGGCGCTTCGAAGGGCTGCGAGGAATAGCACGCATCGAAATACTGCGTCAGTGCAACTCGTTCGTTCTTGATGGCCAGCGTCGTCGGGTGCGAATTGGTTATCAACAGCGCGCGCTTGCCGCGCGCGCGCAGTTTCCGTAGAAAATCTTCCGCCCCGGGCAAGAATCCGACGCGCTCCAGGGTCTCGCGCTTGAGCGCCGGGATGTCGAGTCCCAATTCCTGCGTCCAGTAGTCGATGCAATACCACTGCAGTGTGTGCGCGACTTGTTTGAATTTGGGCACCAAGCGCTCATGCGCCTCTGCCTCGCTGATGCCGTTGGCAGCCGCGTAGCGGAGCGGAATGAAGGTTTGCCAGAACCAGTTGTCGAAGCGCAAATCCAGCAGCGTGCCGTCCATGTCCAGCAGCACGGTATCGACGCTGTCCCAGTCGACTGCAGAAGAAGCTTGCATTTGCGTATGATACCTCGATGCGAGATCTAGCCGCGCTGGCCGAATCCTTGATGCCCATTGTCGCGCGCGCCGGAGCCGCGATCATGCAGATCTACGACGGTGCCTTTGCCGTGGAGCGCAAGGACGACAATTCACCCTTGACCCTCGCGGATCTGGAATCGCAACGGATCATCCTCGACGGACTGAAGCGCATCACCCCGGATATAGCGATTTTATCGGAAGAATCCGCGGCGGCACCGTGGTCCGAACGGCAAACGTGGCGTGAGTTGTGGGTGGTTGATCCGCTCGACGGGACGCGCGAGTTCGTCAAGCGCAACGGCGAATTCACCATCAACATTGCCCTGGTCGTCGACCACGAGCCGCTGCTGGGCGTGGTGTCCGCGCCCGCGCAGGACTTGACCTTTTGGGGCATGGCGGGACTGGGCGCCTTCATGCGCCGGCAAGGCGGCGAAGCATGCCGCATTCACACTGCGCCCCCGCAGCGCCCGCTGCGTGTGGTCGGCAGCCGCTCGCACGCGAGTCCGCAGACGGCGGCCTATTTGGCGCGCTTGGGCGCGCACGTCATGAGCGGCGTCGGCAGCTCGTTGAAATTTTGTTTGCTGGCCGAAGGCAACGCGGAACTGTACCCGCGCTTCGGCGCCACCTCAGAGTGGGACACAGCGGCCGGACAGGCGCTGTTGGAAGCTGCGGGCGGCCATGTCACCCGCATGGACGGCCACCGCTTGCGCTACAACTGCCGCGAAAGCCTGATCAATGGCGACTTCGTCGCTTTCAGCGATGCGAGCGTGTTGCCGGCCGTTTAGGCATGCCCGACCGGCTCGCACAATTGCAGCGTCGCGTCCAATAAAGTCGGGATGTCGAATACCACCTCGTCCGCGGACATCGTCAGCTTCGCAACGCCTGCCGCCGCAATGAGCGCCGCCGGCACGTGAATCTGATCGCGGCGTTGCCGCATCGTCCAGGAGCTGACTCGAGCGTCGCCGAAGGCGCGGTTGAGCGCGCCCCACCGCAAGTGTGCGGCGCGCGCCAGCGGCGTGTCGCCGCCCCATTGGCGTTGCGCCATGGCAATTGAGGCGTCCCCCGACGCCGATGGCGGAGTCGTCATCAGATCGTGCACATAGCGCACCATCTCGTTCGGATCCACCCGTACGGCAAGCGATTGGTGATCGTGGGTCATATCCTTAAAGCTCCTTGACCCCTTGGTTGGGGGTAAAGGGTTAAGATTCAAGCCATGGATGAGAGCTTCATTATGTCCGTGGGCGTTGCCTGCGCATTAGCGGCGGCCTACAAGGTCTGGCAGGTCTCCCTTGATGCCCGCGAGGCTGCGAATCGCATCGCCAAGGACACCTGCTCCCGCGCCGTGGTGCAGTTGTTGGACGGTACCGTCGCATTTGCCGGATTCAGGCTGACCCGCGATTCCCGGGGCAAACGGCGCCTGCTGCGCACCTATACCTTCGATTACACCAATGATGGCTTCGAACGTGCGCAGGGCTTCATTGTGCTGGCCGGAAATCGGCTCGAGGCAGTGGGCCTCGCGGGCAGCCTGTCGTGAGCAAAACGCTCAATATCGACTTGCACACCCATTCCAATTGTTCAGATGGCGCGCTAAGCCCTGCCGCGCTCATCGAGCGCGCCGCCTCGGCCGGGGTCGAGGTGCTGGCGCTCACCGACCACGACACCGTAGCGGGCCTCGAGCAAGCGCGGCAACGCGCCGATCAACTCGGACTTCGCTTGGTGCCGGGGGTGGAGATCTCGGCATCCTGGCGTTCTCAGGCGATTCATATCCTGGGATTGTGGATCGACCCCGCGGCGGCGCAGCTGGGCGGGCAACTGCGCGCGCAAGGCGAACTGCGCCGCGCGCGCATGCGCAAAATCTGCGCTCGGTTGGAAAAGCTCAAGCTTCCCGGCGCACAGCTGCTTGCTGCCGTGGAAAGCAATCCGGGCTTGCCCACGCGGGCGCACCTGGCGGCAGCCATGGTCGCAGGCGGTCATGTCGAAACGGCCGACGCAGCATTTCGCAAATACCTCGGCAAGGGAAAGAGCGCGCACGTCGGCGCCGAGTGGCCGGCTCTCGAGATCGTGGTGGGCTGGATATGCGCCGCCGGGGGCGTAGCCGCCCTCGCCCACCCGGCGCGCTATGGCCTCTCGGCCGGCGCGCGCCGCCGGTTGCTCGCCGAATTTGCCGCCGCGGGCGGCACCACGCTTGAAGTGGTCAGCGGCAGCAACGGCGCCACGGATGTCGAGGCGTGTGCGGCGCTCGCCGTGAACCACGGTCTCTTGGGGTCCGTCGGATCGGATTTCCATGGCCCGCAAGCTGCCTGGAATCCATTAGGCCGCTCCCTTAAGCTACCCGATTGCGTGACCCCCGTGTGGCGCAGCTTCGGCCTATAAAACGTGAGCGAAGAAAAGAACAACGTCAATACCGATCTGTTCAAGAACATCGAGCGCCTTCGTCAACTGCGCATCGAGCATCGCGATCTCGACGACGTCATTTCCCGTCTTAGCATGGATTTCAAGGTGGACGAGCTGCAAATGAAACGACTCAAGCGGCGCAAGCTGATGCTCAAGGATCAAATCGCGAGATTGGAGAGTCAGCTCATTCCGGATTTGAACGCATGAACGAGATCCGCCTGCGCATCGAGGCATTCTTGGAGATCCTGTCCACACGCAATGTGCTGATCGAAGTCGGCGTGCTGTTCGTGTGCCTGGCTGCCGGCGGATTGGTCGGGCTGGAGTTGAGCCGCCGCTATCAACGCCAGTCCAACCATGCGCCGATGGGCCTGTCGTGGCGCTATTTCGGCGTGCAGGGCAACGCAGTGGTCACGCCCGTCATCGTCGTGCTCGTGCTCGTGCTGATTGCCAACAGCTCGCTGCAGGCCGCGCATTTCGACGTCACCTTGCTGGGCGCGGCCGCCCGTCTGATCCTCGCCTACATCGTGGTGCGCAGCGCCGTGCTGGTGTTTGCCGCGAGCCTCGGCAGCAAATCCTGGATCCAGAATTGGGAGACGCGCGTCGCGCTGCTGATCTGGCTGGCGATTGCCGCCGAATATTTGGGTTGGCTCGATCCCATCATCGCCACTCTGGACAGTCTCGGCATCGCCGCCGGCAAGAGCCGCATCACCGTCTGGTCCGTGCTCAAGCTGCTGTTTACCCTGACGTTGTTCATGTTGGTCGCCGCGTGGATCAGCCGTTGGGTCGAACGGCGGGTCAAACGCCTCACCAGCGTCGCGATGTCCACGCGCATCGGCATCGCGAAATTTGCCAACGCATTCCTCATCGCCCTCAGCATTCTCATCGGCCTGAATGCCGCGGGCGTGGATCTCACCGCCCTGACGGTGCTGACCGGAGCCGTCGGCCTGGGGTTGGGATTCGGATTGCAATCCATCGCTGCGAACTTCGTCAGCGGCTTCGTGCTTCTCATGGATCGCTCGATCAAACCCGGGGATGTGATCAGCCTCTCGGGACAATCCGGCACCAGTACCGAGAACTTCGGGTGGGTGCAGGAGCTGCGGGGACGCTACGTGGTGGTGCGCGACCGCGACGGCGTGGAGATGCTGGTACCCAATCAACAGCTCATCTCCAACGCCGTGATCAACTGGAGCTACACCGATCCGCGTATCCGGCTGAAGCTGCCGATTCGCATCAGCTATCGCGATGATCCGGAATTGGCCTTGAAGATATTGCTCGAGGCCTGCGAGGGCCAGGCGCGCGTGCTGCGCGATCCCGCTCCGGTGTCGCGCTTGATGCACTTCAGCGACAGCGGCATCGAGTTGGAACTGCGTTTCTGGATTTCCGATCCGCAGGAAGGCGTCAACAATGTCCGCTCGGAAGTCAATCGCGCCATCTGGCGGCTGTTCAAGGAACATCGCATCACCATTCCGATGGCGCAGCGGGAAATAATCGTGCGCAATGCGGCCTCGGAACTGGACTAAGATCCCAAGCGCCGATGCCGATCGAGATCACTGCACACATTTCCATCCCGGATGAGGAGCTGGAATGGAAATTCATCCGCGCTTCCGGCCCCGGCGGACAAAACGTCAATAAAGTGTCGAGCGCCGTGCAGCTGCGGTTTCTGCTGCCTCTGAACAGCAGCTTGCCGGTGCCGGCCAGAAACCGGCTGCGCGCCATCGCCGGTCAGAAGATGGTCGATGACGGCAGCATTTTGTTCACGGCGCGCAGCGAGCGCAGCCAGGAGCAAAATCGCCGCGCGGCGAGCGAGCGTTTGGCCGCGCTGATCCGCACCGCTCTGATCGAACCGAAGATCCGCAAAAAGACCCGCCCGACCAAGGGCTCGCAGGAACGGCGCATCGAATCGAAGAAGCGGCGCGGCGCCACCAAATCGCAGCGCGGGCGGCAGGGTTGGGATTAGCTCCGAGGACGCGGTGCACGCTCACTGACCCAGCGTCACCTGCAGGATGCTGTGCCGAATCTGCTCGGACAGCACCAGCTGGGCGTCTTGCGCCACGCCGAGCAGCGGGGCGCCGAACAGCAGTTGCTTGTCGTCGGACACTTGAATGACATTGCGGCGGCGCAGAAGATCGATGAAATTGCGGAACAGGCTCCTGTCGACGAATTCCGGCGAGTTGAGGCCGTACAGTACCGTCATTCTCTGCGCCATCAAGTAACAGCGTTCTTCCAGCGCTTCCGGCGAGATGGCGCCGCTGCCCGCCTGCAGCAACAGGGCGATTGCCAGGTAATAGCGCTCCAAGGTTTGAATCGTTGCCTGCGCCAGAACCGACAGGCGGATCGCCTCGAGCGAGGTCGGCGGCGGACGCTGCCACTCGCTGCGGTCCTCATTGCCTTGCAATAGATTCAGCCGCACGAAGGTGTCGAGCAGCGACTCGACCACCGTGCTCACCTGCGCTTCGTCCCAGCGCAGGAACAGTTCGGCGGCGATATACGGATAGACGCGCCACACCAGGCGTTGGATGTCCACGGTGCGCATGCGCGCGTTGCTCACGAACGCACAGGCCAAGAGCGACGGCATTGCAAACAGATGCAGGATGTTGTTGCGGTAGTAGGTGGCCAGCACCGCATTCTCCGCGCTCATGCGCATGATGTCGCCGACCGGATGCTTCTGGCGCTGCAATAATCCGAATGCTTCGGCGTAGTCGACAATCTGTCGGCCGCTGTCGGCTGTCACCGTTACCAGCGGCGAATACCGCGCATCGTTGAGCAAGCGCTGGTACAACTCGATCTGGCGTATCAGATCCGTTTCCGGCAGCGCCTGGCGCGGCGTCGCCAGCAACGCCATGGCCACCAGATTGATCGGCGTCACCGCTGCCGCCGCATTGATTTCGGTATTGATGCGCACCGCCAGATCGGAAACCGCCTGCCCGATCCAACTCGCGCGCGCCTCGTCGCTCTCGATCGGCTCGGCGCGCCAGTGCGGATTGTGTTTTTGCAGGAGCTCGTCAAGCGCGATCGGCTGCCCCAGATTTACGTGCACCTTGCCGAACTTGCTGCGCAACACCGCGATGGTCGACTTCAGCAGAACGAAGGCACTCTCCTTTTGCTTCGGCTGTCCCGACAGTTCGCCGATATAGGTGCGGCCCTCGACGATGCGCTCATAGCCGAAATACACCGGCATGAATATCACCGGCCGCCGCGGGTTCCCCAGGTAGCTGCGCACGGTCATCGACAGCATGCCGGCGCGCGGCGAGAGCAGCCGGCCGGTACGGCTGCGTCCGCCCTCGATGAAATACTCGAGCGGATGACCGCGAGCCATCATGAAGCCCAGGTACTTGGCGAACACCACCGGATACAGGGCATCGCCCTTGAAACTGCGGCGCAGGAAGAACGCCCCGCCCTTGCGAAGAAAACGTCCGATCAGTGGCATGTTGAGATTCGCGCCGGCGGCGACGTGCGGAACGGCAAACCCTTTGCGGTAGATGATGTACGACAGGAGCAGGTAATCCATGTGGCTGCGGTGGCAAGGCACATAGATGATTTCAACTCCATCGCCGACGGCGCTCAAATTCTCCAGGTGCTCGAGTTCCACGCCGTCGTACAGCGAATTCCACAAGCGGCCCAGCGCCATCGCCATGAAAGTGACGAAGGCCTGGGAATAGTTCGCGGCGATTTCCAGCGCATACCTGCGCGCCAGCAGCAACGCCGGACGCCGTTGCAGTTGGCGCGCCTGCATCGCATCGCGCACCGCCCGGCGCACCGCCTGGGTCTTCAGGATCTGCAGCACCATGGTGCGCCTGTGCGACAGGTCCGGACCGATGCTCGAGGCGCGCTGCGCCCGCATCACCGTGCGCAACGAGCGCAGCACGCGCCGCACGCTGCGCGGTTCGCTCAGGCCCTCCTCCATGACGTCGCGCAGCCGGATGGGATCGCCGAAATACACCAAGGTATTGCGGCCGTTGAACAATACGCTCAACAATTTTCTGAAGCGCCCGACCAGGATCCAATCTTCGGTGAACGGCAGGCGCCACCAGCGGACCTCTTTGTGGGGCGCGCGGCCCCAGAAGATCGCCACCGGCACAAGATCAACGTCGAATTGCCGGTGAGCGGCCGCAGCGGTGACCAACTGCACCAGATAGCGCGGCGCACGCGCCGCGTTGCGGCGGCGGAACAGGCTGGGACGGCGCTGCAATTCGAAGTAGGCGCGGTCCGCGCGCCCCTCTCCCATCATCAAACGCCGTGCGGGCCGCGGCAGATTGTGCTGCGCGCAGACGCCGTTGAGCACCGCAAGATCCGTCTGGCTCTCCCGCTCGAGCACGTAGCAAACCGGGCGCGGCCGCGCCGCAATCGCGGCCACGGCATCGTCCGGCTTGATGGTCACACGCACCCACAAGCCCAATATCTTGCGAACGCTCCAGCGCCACGCCTGGCCCAGGCCGACAAAAGGATTCATGCTGATCGGCTAATGACCGGGTTCGCCGTGTTCTTGTGCGTCGATCGCTTGCGCTGGCGGCGGTTGCGGTGATGAACAACTTGCGATGAACAAAACCGACAGCGCCGTTGTCCAACATTTAACGTAACCCATGCCCCACCTTAGATGCCGGTCCCTTGAGGAGCTTGAGTGTACAATACGGCCATGTTTCGCTTTGCATTCCTCTTAGGATTGTCCGGTCTCGCGCAGGCGGCCGTTGCGCCGGTCGATATCGACACCGCGGCCCAGCTGTACCAGGAAGCCGCGATTCGCGAGCAGGTGCGCGCGTCCTTGGGGTCGATGCCCGGACATATCCGCAAGCTGTTCGAAGGCAACACCTCCACGCCGCTGTCGGATACGCAGCTGCAGGCTGTGAATGTCGCCGCCATGCGCGGATTTCGCATCGATGTCTTCGAGGCTCCGGCCTTGAGCGCCTTCGCCGCAAATCTCGATACCGAGACTCTGAAGAAGGCCGAGACATTTCTGGCCACGGATGCCGGCAAGCGTATGGTGGCCGCGGACCTTCGCCTGGCAGCCCTGAGCGACGCCGACGCCGATAAGGTCATGAACGGCGACATGGCTCCGCCGAGCACGCCGCAGCGCACTGTACTGTTCGAGAAGCTGGAACGCGCCGAGCGCTCTTCGGAGTCCACGGTGATGATTCTGGTGACCATGGGCACGGCGGTTGCCGCGGGCACGGCGGTCGGTTCCGGCATGGATCCCGGACCCGTCGAACAACGCGCACGCAAGTCCGGCGAAGCCAGCCGGCACTCCATGGAAGAAAACATCCTCGAGCCGTCGCGCCGCTACCTGGCGTATGGCTACCGCGACTTGAGCGACGCCGACCTGAAACAGACGCTGGCGTTTCTGCAATCCACGGCCGGGCGGCAATACATATCCGCTTACCTAGCCTCGTTGAACGCCGGGTTCTATGCCATGGGCCGGCGGTGCGGCGAGCAACTGGGCGAGAGTTTGCGGGAAATCGCAATGGCGCAACTCGCGACCGAAGGCGCGAACGGCGAACCGCCGGCCGCCCCCAAACCGCGCAAATAAAATCGCCTAGAGCTGCGCCAAGAAATCGCGCAGCAACATGCAGATCGCTTCGATTTTATCTTCCAACCGATGATTGGAATCGAGCAGGTGCAGCGTCGCCCGATGTTCGCGTGCCCAACGGACGCTGTTGTCCACCGGCACGACGTCATCGTGCCACCCGTGCACGATGGCTGTCGGGACCGCGACATCCTGCGGCGTGTATTGCTCCAATCCAGGCATGTAAAAGGCCGGCGCCAATAGGAACAAGGCCGCGGCCTGCAAGCGCGTGGCCGCGGCGGCGGACACATGGCCGCCCATGCTGGATCCCACCAGCACCAGGGGACCTGGGATATCGCGGCCTGCGCCGAGCAGTTTTTCGACCCGCGCCGCGGGATCGTCGATGCCGCGGTAATCAACCGATTCCACCGCTATACCGAGATCGCGGACCACCGCCGCCATCCGGGTGATTTTGGACCCCCAGGGGCCGCTCTCTTTGCCGTGCGAGAACACCACAGTATTGATAGATCGACTCAAGAAACACCCCTTCTCAGCCGCTACAGACGCATGGAATTGGAAATGCAACGCGCGGTCGACTGGCTGCGCGAATGTGCCGATCTCGGCGGCGTGGACCCGTTTAGTCTCGAGTCTCTGGCGGCCGGTGCCGTGCACTTCTCGCTACCGGCCGGCCACTTGCTGTTCGAGGCCGGCTCCCAACCGGACGGAGTATATCTGCTGGCCAGCGGCCGGCTGGGTGTGAAGACCGCTCTGAAGCCGGGTCTGACGGCCGAAATCGAGCACGGCGAACTGGTCGGGGAGGCTGGTTGGCTTTTGGGCACGGCGCGCAGCGCCACGGTTGTTGCATTGCGAGATAGCGAGGTCTTGCTGATACCCAATGAAGAACTCGACCGGATCGCGGCGCGCTCCACCCAGTTCTCCTTGGCGCTGGCCCGCTTGTGCGCGCGGCGCTTGCGACATAGCAATCGCCAGGAATACCGCCCCAAACGCGCGCATATATTCGCATTGGTACCGAACAGCATCGAAGTCGATATTGCGGAATTGGCGACTCGTCTGGTCGATGAATTGGGCAAAACCGGCCGCACCGAGCTGGTCTGGGACGCGCGCGCCACCACGCACACCGCAACGTGGTTCAACCGTATCGAAGAGGTCAACGACTTCGTCGTGTATGTCGCCAACTGGGCCGCATCGGGTTGGACCCGGCAGTGCTGCCGTCAGGCCGATGTCATTCTCATGGCCGCACCGGCTCGCGGCCGCGTCAACCCATGGCCCTCGGGCATCGTCGAAGCCGCAACGGCGCGCGGAGCGAGGGTCGAGTTGGCGTTGCTGCACCGGGGAAGCATCCATCCGGGCTGCACCGCTCCCTGGTTGCGGACGCTCCCGGCCGGGCTGCATCATCACATTGTTGAGCCTTGCGACTATGGACGGGTTGCACGGCTGCTGATGCGCCGGGGTGTCGGGTTGGTGCTGTCGGGCGGCGGCGCACGCGGCTTCGCGCACTTAGGCGTGATCCGTGCCCTGCGCGAAGCCAAGGTTCCCATCGATTTTCTGGGCGGCGTCAGCATCGGCGCCATCATTGCCGCCGGAGCGGCCATGGGGTGGAGCGATGAGGAAATGCAGCAGCGCTACCGCAGAAGCTTTGTCGCCACCAACCCGGTCAACGACTACACGTTTCCGTTCCTGGCCCTGACCCGTGGCAAGAAAGTGTCGCGCTTGCTGGAGCGCGAGTATGGCGAAGCGCTGATCGAGGATTTGCGCCATCCCTACTTTTGCGTAAGCGCCAATCTGACCACCGGCCGCTTGTTCGAGCATCGCCAGGGGCGGATCTCTCAGGCATTGCGCGCCTCAGTGGCCATCCCCGGCGTCATGCCCCCGGTGTTTCACGGCTCCGGCGTCTTGGTGGATGGCGCCGCCATCAACAATTTGCCCGTTGACGTGATGCAGACTCACGCGCCGGGTTTCGTGATCGGCATCGATGTCGGTGCGGACCGCAATTTCGGCAAGCGGCGCGTCAATATTTTTCAGGTCTTGATTCACGCCGGCCTGGTGAACAGCAGCGCCAGCGAACAAACGCAACGCGAGCTGGCGGACGTTCTGCTGAAGCCTCCGCTCGCCAACATCGATCTGCTCAACTGGCGGGCTTTCGACGGCGCGATAGAAGCCGGATACAACTACGCGCGCATCGCCCTGGCCGAGATGCCTGCTATTCCACGGCTCGCGACGCGGGCGGCCGCGCCGGTCGAAGCCGGTTCGGCCGTATTGGAGCTGGAGCGGCGCATCGCGGCGACGATCGCCGCCGGTTAGGATTTGAGCTGCTCGGCAATGCTGTCGACCCACTCGAGTTCCGCCGGACTGTACTGCGAAAAATTGAGCCGATTGAGGCTCACGGGTTGGATCTTGCCGCCCGTGGCCGAGTGCGCGATGCGAAAGCAGTGAAACTCATGTTCGCGGCTCGCCGCGAAGCCGATCACGAATTGAATTTCGCCGCTCTGGGTCGAGGCGACCCGTTCATCGCAGATGACGAAAAAGGCATCCTCCGGGCGCCGGGTGCCGAAGGTGCCGGCGGCATGCAGTTCCTCAAAGAACGCCCGCACCTGCGGGCACAAGGTATCGCGGATCTCCGCGGGCGACGCCGCCGCGGCAATCCAGCGCGTGCCCGACTCGATGCTGTTCAAAATGAACAGCGCCTGCCGGCGTGCGGCGAGATAGCGCCAATCGGCATTGGCGGTATTGCCCGCAGCCAGCGTGCGCGGCCGCAGATTCAGGCGCGCGGTTGATCGCACCGCCTGCATGGTATTGACGCCCAAGTTCGCCAGGCGCATGCGCCGATCCTCGCTGACCAGGCAGGCCGGACGAAAGCCGGGGCGCAGAATGGGTTCTTCGCGCTCTGCGCACAGCCACACGGGAGCAATCTCGTCATACCGCGCCAACATTCCGGCCACCACCCCGCAAGGGGCAAACGATTCGAAATGGCCCCGCAGCTTGTCGTGGGCCAGTACCCGCGGGAAGTACATCAGGGCGTTCTCGTTGGAAAAATTCCAGTCGCGCAGTCCGGCCAGGGCATCATCGGCGGTTTGCCAGCCCGAAGGCGGATCGACCAGCAGCAGCGCACGCCGCTCCTTGCAGTAGCGCGCGGCTACCAGCAACGTGCTGGGGCCGACGTCCTGATCGCGCGTTATCGGGGGTATGCACAGAAAGTTGAACGACTCGGCGTGGTGCAGGGCGAACATGCCGGTGCGATCCAGACGCGAGCCGATCAGATCGTAGTCGGTCAGCGGCGCCCCATCGTCGCCGTCCGAGTTGGAAGTCACATACGCGCTCGCAAGTCCGCTGGCCGGATCCAGAGTCCGGTCGGGCCGCTGTGCGGGCATCTCGCCGGCCAGGCGGATCAATGCAGACTGCGCCGTCGCCCGCGGCAAGTAGCGTTCATCCGCCGGAGAAACGGAGAGCCGATGGAATATTTCCTGGTCTTCTACCTGCCCGGTGCCCTGAGCCCGCACGCGCTGCACCGTAAGATTGAAAACCGCGGTTTCATCGGCCGCGATATTGTCAAAGTCGACGCTGGCGCGCAGGAATTCGCGCGTGCCCGGCCGCAGCGCCTGCAGCTTGAGCGACTGCGCACCGGCCTTCAAGGTCAGCGTGGCCGAGCGCGCGCCATTGATCACCCGCACAATTAGCGCTTCGCGGCCGCCGTTGTCGAAATACTGTTCGACCGCGTAGCCCAACAAGCTGGGCTGCCACAAACCGCCGAACACATGCTGAAACTCGGCAAAATTCTTGATGAGTACCGGCCGATCGACCGGGCCGCGTAATGTGCGGCCGACGAAGGCGGTGCGCGCCGCAGGCAGGCGCGGGATGGATTGATCGGGGCCGCGTTCTTCGGCGACCAGCAGCCCAAGTTTGCTTAGGTTAGCCAAATTTTATTCATTAGAGTTCTTGTGCGAACTGTAGCACAAGCGGGTTCAATTCGAGCGCGCGTTCTTCTCCTCGCGGCGCCTGAGTTCCTCGGCGCGGATCTGATCCTCGTCGTCTCTCTTGCGCGCGATTTCCTCGAGCATCACCTTCATCCATTCGCTCTGCACGCCGTTGACCGTCATTCGTCCGTCTCCTGCTTGGGAGCGACGATGGCTTCGATCGCCTTGACCGTTTCCGGGTGATAACCGGGACGCGCCTTGGCGAAGACGCGCTTGGCCACGTCGCTTCCCGCGGGGGTCTGCATGAGCGCCGTGTACAGCGGCTCAATCAACTTGCGGCGCCCGATGGTCTTCAAGTATTCCTCGAGGCGCGGGAAACTCGGCTGGTAGTTGGCGGCGATGACCAGCTTGAACCAGCTGTGCTCGGTCTCGGCATTGGGACTCTTGCTGAATCCACAGGCCTTGTCGAGATCAGCCAGTTGCGCCGCGGTCAGGGTCGGCGGCATGTCATCGAGAAAATGCAGCCATTGCTGGGTAACCCAGCCGGCGCCGAGTTGTTTGGCCGCAAGGGTGCCGCCGAGCCAGGCGGCGCGCGCCGCGTCCACCGGCTCAAACATCGTGGTCGTGGGCAGGACTGCGTCGGCCGGCAATCCCGGATTCAAGACCCAGGCGTTGACCTGGGCGCGCGTAACGATGCCGGGGAATCGATCGATCAGGTTCTCCTGCAAGTACGCCGTGAATTGTTCGCTATTGATGCTCTGGAAGGCAAAGTGATCGAAGTAGCCGCGCAGAAAGGCATCGAAACGCTCGCGGCCGAATTTGGCGTCGAGATAGTTGAGGAACAGGCGGCCCTTCTCGTAGGGAATGTCGGTGAGGCCATCGTCAGGGTCGCGATCGCGCAGATCGATGGCCAGTATTTGGTCGGCGGGCTTGAGCTTCGCAAGCTGCGTCTGCAAGGATTTCAGCCCCAAGACCTGTTCCATCGAGGCGCGCTGTTCGCCGTAAACCGCGGTCATGATGCGGCTTTCCATATAGTCGGTGAATCCCTCGTTGAGCCAGAAATCGCGCCAGGTGGCATTGCCCACCAGGTTTCCCGCCCAGGAATGCGCCAGTTCATGCGCGATCACGGAGACCAGACTCTTGTCCCCCGCAATAACCGTGGGTGTGATGAATGAGAGCCGGGGATTTTCCATGCCGCCCTCCGGGAAGCTCGGCGGCATCACCAAAATATCGTAGCGCGCCCAGCGGTAGGGCCCAAACATCTTCTCGTTGGCCTGGATCATCGACTCGGTGTCTGCGAATTCCTTGGCCGCCGCCTTGATCATGGATTTTTCCGCGTACACGCCGGTGCGCGGACCGGTCTCCTGGAATTCCAGATCCCCCACGGCCAAGGCGATCAGGTAGGACGGCACCGGCTGCGGCATGACAAAACTGTATTCTCCGTTGCGCTTGGCTTTGGGGTCGTTCTCCGCGCTCATGACGGCGCGCACCCGATCATCGGTATGGACTTTGGCCCGGTAGGTGGCACGCACCTGGGGCGTATCCTGCAAGGGGATCCACGTGCGCGCGCCGATGGGCTCCGACTCGGTGTAGAGGAACGCCTTGTGGCGCGAGGTCTGCTTCTCCGTCAGCCATTGCAGCGCCGCCGACGCCGGCAGCGTTTCGTACTCGATCCTGATCGATTCCGTGCCACGCTTGGACGGCGGCAGGTCAATCACCAGCGCGCTGCCGAGAATCGGATCCGGCTTTTCCATATGAAACGGTCGACTTACCAGGATCGTTTGATTCTTGGCCGTGGCACCCAGCACATCCGTGGACTTCTGCCGCACATCGAGGATCATCAGGTCCTTGGTGTCGAGCACCAATTGCGTGGCGCGCGGATCCAGGCGCTTCATCTGCAGCGTCACGGCACCCGTGATGGTTTTACCGGTGAGATCGACCTGCAAATCCAGATCCAAATGCGTGGTGCGAAACTGATCCACGTTGGCATACGAGTGATAGTCGAACGAAGGATCGATCGGACCCAAATCCGCGGCGCGCTGCCCGGCGGCGCAAACGCCGCCCGAGAAGGCAAGCGCGAGGGCCGCCGCGAGAGTGCGCGTCACGGCACGCCTACCGGCGCCTTGTCACGTCCGTTGAGCAAATCGTTGAAAGTCTTCTCATCGACCAACAGACCCGTCTGACCGTCCCAGTTGGAACCTTCGGGCAGCGTGTTCTCCACCAGCAATCCTTGCGCAACGACGGCGTCGACGCCGTCATGGGAGCCGGTTATCGGCACCGGCACGGCGCGCGGTTCGTGCGCCAGATCGCCGACCCGCTGCCAGTCGATTTCATCGTCGTGCTGCGCGATCTTGCCGCGCTGTTTGGGGTGCAGCAATTTGGCGAGCAGCCGCTTGCGGTCCTTGTCCCACTTGCGCGAATCGTCTTCCATGACGGCGTAGGCCTGCAGATACAGCGTGCCATCGCGCCACCCGAACAAATAAGGCTGATTGACCACGGTGACCTTGGTGCCGATCGGAATGAGATCGAAAAACACCGCGATGTCTTCCGGATACAAGCGCATGCAGCCGTGACTCGAGCGCATGCCGACGCCGTACGGCTTGTTGGTTCCATGGATCAGGTAGCTCGGCCACCCCAAGCGAAACATGTACTGCCCCAGCGGATTATCCGGTCCCGCGGGCACTTGCGCGGGCAATTGTTCGCCGTTCTCCTGGTGTTCATCGCGCACCGACTTCGGCACCACCCAAACAGGATCCTTTTGCCGGCTGACGATTTTGGTGCTGCCTTCGGGAGTCTTCCAACCCACTTTGCCGATGCCGATCGGATGCGTGTACACCGTCTCCGGCTCGCCCTTCTTGTGAGGCGGGTAATAAAAGATCCGCATTGCCGCCACGTTCACCACTACACCCTCGTGCGGCGCGGCCGGCAAAATGAATTGAGTCGGTACGGTGACTTTGCGGCCCGCGCCCGGCAGCCAGGGATCGACCCCGGGATTTGCCGTCAGCATCTCTTCATAGCCCACATCGAAGCGGCGGGCGATGTCAGGCAGCGTGTCTTCCTTGCCGATCGTGGTCTTTTGTACGTAGCCGACGATGTCGCTCTTCGGGTCCACCTCGAAGTAATGCGTGGCCTTCGGCCTCGGCAACACCGGCTTGGGCGGCGGCAATACTTTGGCGGCCGGAGGAGGTTCTTTCGGGACCGGATGAAATAACGAGCACCCGGCGGCGGCAAGTGCGACGGCCACGAGAGTGGCCCTAGTGATTGGCGCTGACATGGGTTCTATCTACAACAAAGTCGGGCGGTCAGGCAATTGATTGGCATTTGGCGGCCTGCCTGCGGCCTGCGGGAAGTGGCGCGCCAGTAAATTGCCGATCGCCTCGACGCCGGCAATCGAGCCCACTTGAAAGCGCCCGGCGCGGAAATGCTCTTCCATGAGACGGCACACGGCCTCCCACTCCGCCGGACTGACGCGCCCTTGGAAGCCTCGGTCGGCGACAATTTCAACATTGCGGTCCGCCAGTTGAACGTAGATCAGCACGCCGTTATTGGCCTCGGTGTCCCAGACGCGCAAGTTCGCGAACACTTCCAAGGCGTGGGCGCGCGGCGCGACGTCGTTCAACACGTGTTTGGGCGTCAACGCCGTCTCGACGGCAAACCGAATCTCGCCGGCATGCGTCAGTTCGGCCCGCTTGATGGCCTGCTCGATGGCATCGAGCGTCGCCGCCGGAAATAACATGCGCGTGCGCCAATGGGTTGCCGTGGCGTGACGAAGCAGCCGTCGTATCTGCACTACCAGCTTCCCGAGGCGCCGCCGCCGCTGAAACCGCCGCCGCCGCCGCTGAAGCCGCCTCCGCCACCACCGCCAAAACCCCCGCCGCCGCCAAAACCGCCGCCAAAGCCGCCCATGCCGCCGCCCCAACCCCGGCCGGTCGACCATCCGGCACGTGAACCGCCGGTCAGCAATGCGAACAGGAATGCGAAAACGCCGGCGCCGATGCCGATGGGAATAACGTGGCTCAAAAGCCAAACGATGCCGCCGGTCAGGCCGCCGGTAGCCACCGAACCGAATAGCCGGCCGAATATGGCGCGCAGCACGCCGCTCACCACGAACACCACCACCAGGAGCAGCGGCAGCATGTTGCCCAGGCCATTGTGGCGTTCCCATTTCTTGTCGGGCGCCGGCAGCGGTTCGCCGTTGACCACGGAAATCATTTTGTCGATGCCCGCTTCCACCCCGCCGTCATAGTCGCCCAGTTTGAAACGCGGCGTGATGGACTCGGTAATGATGCGATTCGCAATGGCATCCGGCAGTGCGCCCTCCAGGCCCTGGCCCACTTCGATGCGCACGCGCCGGTCGTCTTTCGCCACCAGCAGTATCGCGCCGTCATCGACGCCCTTGCGGCCGAGCACCCAGGCTTCAGCGACACGAATCCCATACTGCTCGATCTCTTCCGGCTGCGTGGTCGGCACGATGAGCACTGCGAGCTGACTGCCCTTTTTGGCCTCCAGGTCCGCGAGTTTGCCCTCGATGCGTGCGACCGCGCCGCCCGACAGCGTTCCGGTCAGATCGGTGACCCGCGCAGTCAGCGGCGGCACGGCTACCTCGGCGCTTGCGAGTGTGAAACCAAACAGCAGGATCAGTCCTGCCACGAGGCGCGCAGCGCGCAATGGTGGCTCCTAGCGCGCGGGCGCAGCCGGTGGCGGCGCAGGCGACGGCACCTGCGGAGGCGGCGGCGCAAAATCAACCGAGGGCGGTTTGGAAATCGCCGCTTCGTTCTCCACCGAAAAATTGGCCTTGGTCTTGTAGCCGAACATCATGGCGGTCAGATTCGACGGGAATGTGCGGATCGCCAGGTTGTAGGTTTGGACGGCTTGAATGTAGCGATTGCGCGCCACAGTGATGCGATTCTCGGTGCCTTCCAGCTGCGCTTGCAGATCGCGGAAATTCTGGTCGGACTTCAACTGCGGATAATTCTCCGTGACCACCAAAAGCCGCGACAACGCGCTGGTCAACTGCGACTGCGCCGCCTGAAACTTCGCCATGGCCGCCGGGTCGTTGACCAGTTCGGGCGTTGCCTGGATGGAACCCACCCTCGCCCGGGCTTCGGTGACCCCGAGCAGCACGGTTTGCTCCTGCGCGGCATAACCCTGGACGGTTTTCACCAAATTGGGAATCAGGTCCGCCCGCCGCTGGTATTGGTTCAGCACCTCAGACCAGGCGGACTTGGTCTGTTCGTCCGTCGTCTGAATATTGTTATAGCCGCAACCCGACAGAGCCAGGCCGGCAACCACTGCCAAGGCGAAAGCAAATTTACCCATCTTCCCCTCCTGCCCTTCTTTTTGGGCGTTGGGGCGAAGTCTACCACTTGGCAAAAAAAAGCCCCGAGTGTTAGCTCGGGGCGTGAGAGGCGGACTTCAATGAAGGGAAGTAAAGCCCGCTAGGGGATTGGTTGCCTTAGTGCAGTTGGTGCCACTGCAGGACTTGAATATCGGTTTCCTCGAGGTCGAAACTGCGCGCCAGCATGCGCGCAATGTTGCGGTCGCCTTCCACACTGCCCGACTGACCAAGCAACTCGACGACACCGCGATATTCGTTGTACTCGATGGCGTCTTCGGATTGCGCGATAAAGTGGGTGTAGTATTTAGCGCTCATAGGTGCAGAGCTTATGATTCGGGCCTTCTGCAATCTGTGAGCAACTGCTCAGTCGGCTTAAGTCCGGCAAGAACCAATTCACGTCCCTGAACGCCGGCTAAAGATTATTGCACCGTGTCAAGATATCGCCCGCCTACCTCGCCAGGCTCCAAGTACATCACCCCGCCGGGAGCGAAACGCTTGCAGGATGAGTTGCACCAGCTGTGGCACGAGGAGCGGCCGCGAGTGACCCAAGCCGTGTCCGAGGCGGCGGCGCAAGGCGACCGTTCGGAAAATGCCGAGTACACCTACGGCAAGAAGCGGCTGCACGAAATCGACCGGCGCGTGCGTTTCCTGCGCAAACGGCTGGAAGGCATGATCATCGTGGATCCATCGGCAAATCCCGGGCGACGCGACCCGCAGCGCGTTTACTTCGGCGCGTGGGTGCAGATTGAAAGCGATGCGGGGGAGCTTCGCTGGCATCGCATCGTCGGCCCGGACGAGTTCGACATGGAGGGCGATTACGTCAGCATGGATTCGCCCTTGGGCAAGAGCCTCCTGGGCAAACGTATCGACGATGAAATCACGGTCGAGTTGCCGGGCGGTGCGGCCACCTTCACGGTGGCCGCGATCAGCTATGCGTTCAAACCACCCGAATGTTCTTGAACTGCCAGGGGTCCGATTGATCGAGATCTTCGGCAAACAATTCGCCGCGCTGATGCAGCGGCGTCCAGTCGGTGTACTTGCCCACGATCGGCCCTAGATAGGGACGGCAAATTTCCAACGGCCGCTGGTAATCCATGCCGTCGGGTTCCACCACGCCGCGCTGCGGATTCTCGATGGCCCAAATCATGCCCGCGAGCGCGGCTGCGGTGACTTGCAGGCTGGTGGCGCTGTTATACGGCGCCAGGCCGCGCGCTTCGCCGATGGACAACTGCGAGCCATACCAATACGCATTCTTGGCGTGTCCCGCGAGCAGCACACCGAGCTCATCGATGCCCTCGGTAATTTCGCTCATCATGATGCGCTTGCGGTCTTGCAGGTGCCAGTTGCGGCCGGCCAATTCGTGTACCGACAGGACGGCGTTGTCGCTGGGATGGTAGGCATAGTGACTGGTGGGCCGGTAGACCACGCGCTCTCCGTCCATCACCGTGTAATAGTCGGCCAGCGAAATGGCTTCCGAATGTGTGATGAGAAATCCGTGAAAGTAGCCCGCCTTGGGGGTCCAGGTGCGCACCCGGGTACTGGCGCCCGGGCGGTTCAAATAAATCGCACAGCGGGAGCCGGTCTTGTGGCGCCCGCCATCCGGCGGAAAGTGCTTCTCGTGCGTGCCCCAACCCAGTTCCGCGGGCTGGGCGCCCTCGCTGACAAAACCGTCGACCGACCAGGTGTTGACGAATTCGTTGGGCTGCTTGGGCACATTGGTGATCTGCGTGTCGCGCTCCGCCACATGAATCACCTTGATGCCCAATGTCTGCGCGAGCTCGGCCCAAGCGGCCCGCCCCTCCGGTACAGCGGTGTCGACGCCGGTATCCTTGGCGATGTTCAACAGCGCCTGCTTGACCAGATGAGAAACCAAGCCGGGATTGGCGCCATGCGTCAGCACCGCCGTAGGCGCCGTCTCATGGCCCTTGCGCAGTTTCAGCGCGTCCAAGCGCATGGCGTAGTTGCTGCGCGCTTCGACCGGCATGTTGGGGTCGGTATAGCCGCCGGCCCAGGGCTCGATGCAGGTGTCCAAATACAGCGCGCCGCGCTCGCGCGCCAGCAGCACGAGGGCGACGCTCGAGACATCCACGGACAAGTTCAGCAGAAAATCCCCCGCGCTTACCAGGGGCTCCAACACCTGGCGGTAGTTCCCGGGCGTGAGCACGGTCTTGACGAATTTCACGCCGAACTCCTGCGCCTCTGTCGCGCCCTTGTCCTCGGCCGTGACAATGGTGATGCGCTCCGACGAAGTGCCGATGTGACGCAAGATCAAGGGCAAGACACCTTGTCCGATGCTGCCGAACCCGATCATGACGATCCGGCCCGCAAATTTCACATGCGCTTCGTGCTTACTCATAACTTGTCTGCCATGTTGATGATCCTTTCATTTAGGTGTCGCGCCAGTGAGGCGGATAGGTGCGTTCGTATCCGGGAAGCGATTCGATGCGGTGAATCCAGCGCGCCAAGGCCGGATAGTTGCGTTCCATGGGCAGAAAACGCGCGCCGAGCTCGGCGGCCGCGCTGCGATTGAGGGCGCGCCGCAGTATTTGGATCCACGGGAATATCACCATGTCGAGCGCCGAATAGTTCGTGCCGACGATCCAGTCCTCCTTGCTGAGGCGCCCTTCGATGGTGCGCGCCTCGCGCCCGACCAGGTGCATGGCATCGGTGAGATTGTCGATGTCCGAGGCGACCTGATCGGCAAAAATGGCGCTGACGATCTTTTGCACCGAAGGCTCCGCGTAAGCCTGAAATTCGCAAATGACGCGCATGATGACGCCGGCTTCCTCGGGTGAGAGTCCAAAAATCGGCGGCTGGGGGTATTTGAGATCCAGGTAGTAGAGGATGGCCACCGATTCGAACACCACGTAGTCGCCGTCCTTCAGGACCGGAACCCGACCGCGCGGATTCATTTTCAACATCTGCGGCGATTGGTGCTCCTGCTTGTCGAAATGCAAGAGTTGGGACTCATAGGCAAGCCTCTTGTGCTCCAGCGCCAAGAGGACCCGCCACGAGAAAGCGCTGCCGCTGCCCCAATATAGAGTGAGTGCCATACCCGTGATTGTAGCGGATGAACTTAACCCAGCATCGCGCTAAGCTCGATTGGTGTCCTTTACCACCTTGATCGATGCCGCGGCCCTGTTGGGTTTGGCGGGCAAAGCCGGCGTCGCCGTTGTCGACTGCCGCTTCGACCTGATGAATCCCGAAGGCGGCCGGCGCGCATACCTCGCCGGACACATACCCGGCGCGTGCTATGCCGACCTCAACAAGGATCTGTCCGCACCGGTTACCGCAACCACCGGACGTCATCCTTTGCCCTCGCCCCAGCAGTTCGCTTCCCGTCTGGACCTTTGGCGGATCGGCGGAGAAACCCAGGTCATTGCCTATGACGACAGCAGCGGCACATTCGCCGCCAGGCTGTGGTGGATGTTGCGCTGGGTGGGACACCCGCAGGTGGCCGTGCTGGACGGAGGTCTGCATGCCTGGATCGGGGCCGGCGGCGCGTTGCAGACAGGAGAGGAAGAGCGTTTGCCCGCCGCAGAGGCAACGTCAGCCGCCAAGTTCTCGCCGCGGCTCGATCCGGCCGCCGTGCTCGATACGCCGGGGGTGGAAGCATTGCTTCGCGACGCCGCGAACTTGATTGTTGATGCCCGCGCCTCCGAACGCTATTTGGGCGTGGTCGAGCCCATCGACGCCGTGGCCGGCCACATTACCGGCGCGGTAAACCAGCCCTTTTCTGCCAATCTCGGGGCGGATGGCCGCTTTCTGCCGGCGGCGGACTTGCGCCGGTTATGGGAGAAGCGGCTGGGCGGCCGAAGCCCGGCGCAAGTGGCCGCCATGTGCGGCTCCGGGGTGACCGCCTGCCATAACTTGCTGAGCCTGGAGGTCGCGGGCCTGCCCGGCGCCAAGCTCTATGCGGGTTCCTGGAGCGAATGGATTAGAGATCCGCGGCGGCCCGTCGCGCGGGGCGCGTAGACCATCATTTACATGCAGCCACAATTTGCTATCGTGCGCGCCTCATGAACACGCCCGCCAAAGCGCTGAACACCCCGAGTCTCCCGTGGAAGATCGCCGAATCGCTCGACCTTTATCAGGTCGAGGCTTGGGGCAAGGGCTACTTCTCCATCAATGCCGATGGCCATGTGGTGATCCGCCCGAGTATGGACGCGAATCGCGAGATCGATCTTTACGAAGTGGTGCAGGGCCTCAAGGCGCGCGATTTGCACACGCCGGTGGTCATTCGCTTCTCCGATATCTTGGCGCACCGGCTGCGCCATCTCGCGGATGCATTCGCGACCGCCATAGCCGAAAATGATTACCAGAACCGCTATGCCGCCGTGTTTCCCATCAAGGTCAACCAGCAACGGCTCGTGGTCGAAGAAGTCTACCGCTACGGCAAGGAATTCGGTTTTGGGCTCGAGGTCGGATCCAAACCCGAACTGCTCGCGGTCATGTCCATCACCGAGGACGCGCCGGATCGGCTGGTGGTTTGCAACGGCTTCAAGGATGACAGCTACATCGAGGCGGTCATCATCGCCACCAAACTCGGCCGGACCATCATTCCGGTGGTCGAGAACTATGAAGAAATCCATCTGATTTTGAAGCATGCCGAAAAATACGGCGTACGCCCCAAGATCGGCGTGCGCGTCAAGCTGGCGAGCGAGGGGGCCGGCCGCTGGCGCGAATCCGCCGGCGAGAAATCCAAATTCGGCTTGTTCATAAGCGAAATTCTCGATCTCTATGCCCTGTTGAAGGAGCGCAACATGCTCGATTGCCTGCAGCTCGTGCACTGCCATCCCGGCAGCCAGCTGCAGGACATCCGCCGCGTCAAAGACGCCATCAATGAGCTGGCGCACGTGTATGCCGAACTCAAGATCATGGGCGCGGGACTGAAATATATCGATATCGGCGGCGGCCTGGGGGTCGACTACGACGGCAGCGGCACGAATTACGAATCCTCCATGAACTACACGCTTAACGAATACGCGGGCGACGTGGTTTATCGCATCAAGAGCGTATGCGATGCGCGCGACGTTCCGCATCCGATGATCGTGAGCGAGTCCGGCCGCGCCATCGCCGCCCATCACAGCTTGCTGGTGTTCGATACCTTGGGTTCGTCCAAGTTGGATCAATTCAAAGTGTCCGGCCGTCCCGAAGAGGATTACCACGGCAGCGACGAGCTGCCGCAACCGGTGCTGGATTTATTCGACAGCTATCGGTCCGTGAATGAAAGGCGCCTGGTCGAGTGCTATCACGATGCTCTGCAGGCCCGGGAACAGGCGCTGCAAATGTTCAATCTCGGCTATCTGAGCCTGGAGTTCCGCGGCCTGGCGGAACGGCTCTATTGGGCGACCTGCGCCAAGATCCGCGATTATTGCCGCAAGCTGGATCGGGTTCCGGAAGAGTTGGACAACATCGAGGACATGCTGAGCGATATCTATTTCTGCAATTTTTCCATTTTTCAGTCGCTGCCGGACAGCTGGGCCATCGGCCAGGTATTCCCCATCATGCCCATCCAGCGGCTGGCGGAACGTCCGACGCGCAACGCGGTGCTGGCCGATATCACCTGCGATTCCGACGGCAAAATCGACAAGTTCGTGCATCCGCGCATTACCAAGCGCACCTTGGAAATGCATGAGCTCAAGCCCGGCGAGCCCTACTATCTGGCGGTCTTTCTGGTGGGGGCTTATCAGGAGACCTTGGGCGATTTGCACAATCTGTTCGGCGACACCCACGTCGTGCACATCCGGCTGCAGGAAGGCGGCGGTTGGTGGATCGAGGAGATCGTCAAGGGCGACACGGCCAATAAAGTGCTCGAGTACATGGAGTACGACACCGATGAGCTGTATCCGAGGATCGCCCGGGACTGCGAGCGGGCGGTCCAAGAAGGACGGATGTCTTTGAGCGAGGCCCAGGCGGTGAAGCGCTTCTACGAAAGCGAGCTCAACGGGTATGCTTATCTCGAGGTCGAATAAGCGTCTTTCTCCTGGTATCGCTGGCGTTTGCCAACATTTAACCCAAAGCGTAGCATCGTTCATTAGGTCGTTTGCCTAATTGAATTTGGTGTACGGCCTAGGGTACAGACCTCGATGCGCAAGACCCGCGCGGGTGTCTGGATGTTGAAACCTCTGTCAGTGAGATTAGTTGAATGACGACGATCTACGTTGGCAATCTGCCATTCACCGCGACTGAAGACGAAGTGCGTGCGATTTTCGAACGCCACGGCAAAGTTGAATCCGTCAAACTCATTAACGACCGGGAAACCGGACGGCCCCGTGGATTCGCCTTTGTCGATATGGCGGCGGGTGAAGCGCAAAACGCCATCCAACAGACCAATGGCTTCCAAATGGGCGGCCGCCCGCTACGCGTAAACGAAGCCCAAGAACGCGCTCCGCGAAAGTCCGGCGGTGGCGGTGGCGGTGGTGGTGGTGGTGGCGGCGGCGGCGGCGGATCACGACGCTGGTAGCGCCAGCGGGTAGTGATACCCGTCCGGCACTCACCACATTTCTTTGAGTTGGGCGACTACGTCGACCGTTGACGCCTCGTCCGGCTTTAGATTTTCCACCCCGATACTGGTTCGGACGGAAATCTTTTCCAGGCTTTCCAAAACCCGGTCGGTCATGAACCGGCTCTTGGCGCCATAGACATGCGCATCGCCGTTCTTCGCTTGTTGGGTCACCGCATATTTCAACGGCGCGCACAGATGCAATTCATTGCGGGCGCGCGTCATCGCCACATACAGCAGACGGCGTTCTTCTTCGATCATTTCCGGCTTGCCGGTTGAAAACTCCGAGGGGAAATTGCCGTCTGAAACATTGAGTATGTAGACGATGTCCCACTCCTGGCCTTTGGCGGAGTGAATCGTGGATAAAATCACGAAGTCCTCGTCCTTCGAGGCTCCCTGCGATTGATCGCTGGACGCGACGGGCGGATCCAAAGTCAATTCCGTCAGGAAGCGCTCTCGGCTGGGGTGCTGCACCGCCAGCGTCTCGAGTTGCTCCAGATCGCCAAGCCGCGTCCAGCCGGCATCGTAAATTCGTTCCAACTGCGGTTTGTACCAATCCTTCACCAAACCAACCTGACCGGGCCAAGGCGTGGCCGGATCGGCGAGTTTTTCGAACAAGGCGCAGAATCGCTTCCACTCCATTTTAACCGCCTGCGGCGCGTCGAAATCGGCGAGTGCTTTGGCCTCAAAACCGCGCGCTTCGAAATGCTGCAGAGCCTGCTTGGCGTTCGCCGGTCCGAAACCCGGATGCAGCTTGAGCACGCGAAATCCCGACACCGAATTGCGCGGGTTGTCCGCCCAGCGCAGCACCGACATCATGTCCTTCACATGCGCGGCTTCGAGAAATTTGAGTCCGCCGTATTTCACGAAGGGAATGTTTTTCTTGGTGAGCTCCACTTCCAGCACGTCGCTATGGTGGGAGCTGCGAAACAATATCGCATGGCGCTTCAGCGAGCCGCCGATCTCACGCGTCTGCAGAATCTTGCCGCAGATATATTCGGCTTGGGCTTGCGCATCGTCCAAGGCCACGTAGAAGGGTTTTTGCGGCGATTGCCTGGTGCCCAGCAGTGTCTTGCGGTGTTGGCGCGCGCCATCGGCCATCAGTGCGTTGGCCGAGTCCAATATCTGCTGCGTCGATCGATAGTTCTGCGCCAGCACCACGATCTCGGCTTTGGGCTTGTAGCGGTCCGCAAAGCCGAGGATGTTCTCGACCGCGGCCGCGCGGAATGAGTAGATCGCCTGCGCATCGTCGCCCACCACGGTGACGCCTTTGCCGTCGGGCTTGAGCGCATGGATGATCTCGCCCTGCAAGCTGCTGGTGTCCTGGTATTCATCGACCAGCACATGATCGAAATTCTTGGACAAGCTCTGCGCCAACGCGGGCGTTTGCATCATCACATTCCAGTACAGCAGCAAATCGTCGAAGTCCAAGGCGCGGTTCTTCTGCTTGCGGCCCACGTACTCGCGGTACAGTTTGGTCAGATCCGCCTCCCATTCCAGGCACCAGGGAAACTGCTCCTCGAGTGTCTGTTTCAGCGAAAGACGCGTATTGACGCGGTACGAATAGATGGCGAGGCAGGTGTCTTTGCGCGGAAAGCGCTTCGGTCGACCGGAGTAGCCCAATTCGCTGCGAATTACATCCATGAGGTCCGCGGCGTCGGAGCGGTCCAGCACGGTGAAATTCTGATCAAGCCCAAGGTGCTTGGCGTACAAACGCAAAATGCGGCTGCCGACCGAATGAAAGGTGCCGCCCCACATCAAGCGCGACACGACGCTGCGGTCGCCGCCCCTGCCGCGATCGGACAAGACTTCCGCGACGATGGTTTGGGTGCGTTTGATCATTTCCTGCGCCGCGCGGCGCGTAAATGTCAGCATCAGGATGCGCGAGGGATCGGTGCCGTTCAGCACCAGGTGCGCGGTGCGGTGCGCCAGGGTGTTGGTTTTACCGGTTCCCGCGCCGGCCAGGATGAGCAACGGCCCCGCAGCCACGCCCTTGTCAGGAACGGCTGTTCCAAAGGTAGCGGCGCGGCGCTGACCGGGATTGAGCGCATCAAAAGCGTTGGCCTTAACTTTCATCATGGAGGTGCAATACTGTACGTATATCCAGATCTTGAAGCAACACAAGTTAACCTTGCACGGAGCATCGCGCTTCGCGCTGTAGCGCGCGTGGAGACAGATCACACACTCAAGCGGAGATCGGCGATGATTCGCTCATGCAGAAACCCATGGTTGTGAGCTCCACCCCTGCGCACAGCGGCCGCGTCATTCAGGTTTCGACCGAGCGGCTGCGTTATGCGAACGGCCGCGAATACGATGTGGATTTCGTGCGCCATCCCGGTGCGGCCGCGGTGGTGGCGGTCGACGACCGGCATCGCGTCTGTCTGGTGCGCCAGTACCGGCATGGTGTGCAGGACTTTCTCTGGGAGATTCCCGCCGGAAAGCTGGACGCCGGCGAGCGGCCGGAGGCTTGCGCGGTGCGCGAACTGCTGGAAGAAACCGGTGTGTCTGCTGAACGCTGGACAGCCTTGGGACTGTACATACCGGCGCCCAGCCTTTTTACCGAGCTGATTCACTTGTATCTGGCGCGCGATCTGCTCATCGGCGCAGCCAGTCCGGACGCCGACGAGGAATTGGAATTGCAATGGCTGCCGCTGGATGAAGCCATCGCGCAGGTGCTGCGCGGCGATTGCAACGACGGCAAGACCGCCATGGCCCTTATGCGTGCTCAATATCAGCTGCAAATGTGACGGCGCGCTGCTTTTGGAAGGCCATTCCTTGACTTGGCCTGCGTATCGCCTAAAAAGGTATCGTGAGCAACGAAAAGTCAAGACCTTCCGCAAAACCGGGGCACGGCGCCCCCGTCGAGCCGTCGTCCAAAAAGGACGCCGGCGACAAATCCACCGGCCGCGTCAAATTCGACGAACGCGGCAATGCGGTATGGGAATGGCAGGTGGCGACCGGCGCCTTCGGCGTCGAGGTTTCGACCCAGCGGCTGCAGAAGCTCGAGCATCCGGCCCTCTCCATCGCCGATGATGCGCCGACGCCGTTTGAGACCGTGCGCTCCAATCCGCTCGGCACCAGGAAAGGCTACGATCCGTACGACAGCGGCAAGCTCGGTAAAAAGCCGGAACCGCCGCAGAAGAAGGATTTGCGCCGCTTGAGCGAGTGGTTGAAATTGAAGAAGCAGGCGGAAGCCAACAAGGACGAGGACCCGCAGGATTGAACTCGGTGCTCACGCCAGCGCGTGGCGAATTTTAGCGGCGTGTCCCAAGCGATAAAAGCCGCGCAACTCACGCACCAACGCCTCGATCCTCGCCACGCCCCGGTTTACGAAACGCCGCTCCAGACGCCGGCAATAATGCGCCGCGCACCGATGCGCCGTGCGGTAGCGTTCGTGCTGATCCCGGTCGAGGCGCGCATCGAAGCTGACCCGGTCAAACAACCGCGGGTGCACTTGCGCAGGGTATGACCCGCCGCCGAGCTGCGCGGACAGGAGAAACACCGTAACGGCGTACTTGTCCACCTCTGCCTGGGTTTCGAGCTCCAACAGCGATACCGGCAGGTCGCGAGCCAGCCGCCAGGTTGAATACACAAAATGGCTCACGCCTTCGAGCGCGGTGCAGTAGTCGGCGAGATTCTCTTCCGTCAGTGCGCGATGCGGATCCGCGGCTTCCAGGCGGCTCAAGAGTTGCGCATCCAGGTACAGCGCGACGCCGGCTCCGTCCCCGGTTTCGGCCAGCAACAATTCCTCTTCCAGCGTGCGTCGCTCGTTCAGCCGCTCCGCTCCAGCCACCGCGCGCCGGTCGGTGATGAGAAAATCGTACACGTCATAGAGCTGCTCGACATCGTACAGGCGCCCAAGCAGCGACTGCAGGCCGCGCAGCACCATGGCTAGTGTTCGCGGCGCGCGCCCGCCGCCGTAACCGGCTGCACGCCCAGCTCGCGCAACAAGCCGCGTGCCCGCGGACTGCCGGTTTTCATCCATATCTCGTACAGGCGCAGGATGTCCGCGTCGCTGTAGCGGTAGGACATGTCGCTCACTTCGTTCAGGGCATCGACCAGACCTTGGAACTTCCGCGCCAGCTGCGCATAGACCGCCGCGACGCAACGCCCGGAGAGCGTGCGCTGCATGGTGTCCGCCAGAGAGCTGTAGGCATTTCCGCCCATGGCAATGTGATAGTCGATGTCGATCAGCTTGCGCGCGAAGCTGCGGGCAAAAAAACCGGCAATGAACAGCGATACATCGCCGAGCCGCTGCAAGCTCCGCTGGCGCGCGCTGACCGTGGGCGCCTCCAGCGCATCCGCCAGCATGTGCGCCAACGGCTTGATGCGCAGGCCATCCGGCGTGCGCTCGTACAGCGCATCGGCGCGCGAAAACATGGTCAGCAAGTTGACGACGTATTGTTCCGCCTGCTCGTCGATATCAAGATGCTGATGTTCGCTGGCGGTGTGAAATGCATCACGAAAAAATTCGCGCAGCGAACTTACCGCCACCAGAGGTCCCGCATTCAACGCTTGCATATGGCATCCTTTTTTTCGGACCGATACCATCCTATCGACAACGCTACTCTGAAGTGGATGAAAAAAGCGCGAACTGGCGTCGGAAATTGCCTATTTTTGCGGATGTTTTGTAATCAGCAATCGCACGCGTAGGCTGCTAAGGCCGCGCGCATCGATGTGGTGCTAATTTATTTCCTCGAGCGACACAATGGTGCGCGCCGGCATCGGCAGATGCGCCGGCCAGCGCCTGGCATCTCGATTCAGCCATGCCGCCTGCAGCCCCGACTGCATGGCGCCCGACACATCGAGCACCGGATCATCGCCGATATGCAGCACCTGCGCCGCGTCGACGCGCGCCTCCGCAAGCAGCCGCGCGAAGATGCGCCTGTCCGGTTTGGCGGCGCCGGCCGAGATCGCCGTGATGTGGCCTTCGAACCAATGCGCGACGCCGCAGCGTTTAAGATCGGCGTTGCCGTTGCTCAACGCGAACAAACGGTAGCGCCTGCTCAGCCGCTGCAGGGATGCCGGCACCTCAGCGTACAGGTTCACCCGATTGCGTTCGGCGTAGAAAACTTCAAATGCTTCGTCGGCGTGCGTTGCCGGCTGTCCGGCCGCCGCGAACATTTCCGTCAAGGCGCGATGCCGCAGAAACGTCATGTCGTGACCGCGCTGCGGGTGCTGCTCGGCGATGCGCGCACGCAGCGCGCGCAATGTTTCGCGGTCGTGGCCGCGCATGATCGCAGGATGCTTTTCCCGCAGCCACGAGAGCATCGCCGCTTCGGCGGCCAATATCACCGGTTCCACGGGCCACAACGTGTCGTCCAGATCAAAACTCAACACCAATGGTGCATTCATCGCTCAACCTTCGCCTGTTAGAATCATGCCATGAGCACACTACTGATCGGCAGCAAAAACTACTCGAGCTGGTCGCTGCGGCCCTGGCTATTCTTGCGCAAAGCCGGCTTCAACTTCGAAGAACAGCTGGTCTATTTCGACGCGGCCGACTATCAGGCGCAAATCGCGGCGCTCTCGCCGTCGCGGCGCGTGCCGCTTCTCATGGATGGCGGCATTAAGATTTGGGACTCGCTGGCCATTTGCGAGTATGCCGCCGACCTGACGGGAAGCGGCCTGCCGGGAAACCGCAACGCGCGGGCGCAGGCGCGCTCGGTCGCCGCGGAAATGCACTCGGGCTTTCAAGCCTTGCGCAACGAGTATCCGATGAATGTGCGCGCCCGGAATCGGCGCGTGCCGCTGACGCCGCAGCTCCAGGCGGACATTGCCCGGATCGACGAAATCTGGGCCGGCTGCCGCAGCGAGTTCGGTGCGGGAGGCCGTTGGCTGTTCGGCGAATTCAGCATCGCCGATGCCATGTTCGCGCCGGTGGTTTTTCGCTTTCAGAGCTATGGCGCAAAGCTGAGCGCCGCCTCGCAAGGCTACCTCGGCCACGCGCTTCAGGATGCAACGATGCGCGAGTGGCAGGATGCGGCAGCCCAGGAAGGCCATCCGCTGGCGGATGTGGACCGGCTCGGCGCTTAGGGGCTTGCGCGCGCTCCTGGAGTACAATCCGGCGGTACCTCCAGCAAGAGAGCAATCCATGTCTGCCGAACGCTTCAGTTTGGTCTTAGGCCTCGCCTGCGCCGCGGGTGCGGCCGCTGCGGCCAACGCCCCTGCCGAACCAACACTACCCTTCACTGTTCAAGACATGGTGCGCATGGAGCGCATCTCGGACGTCGCGGTTGCGCCGGACGGCAAGCACGTCGCGTACACCCAGCGCACCACCGATATGGAGGCAAACAAGGGTCGCACCAGCGTTTGGATGCTCGACACCGGCAAGCGCGGCGCGACGCCGCTGCGGCTGACCGACGGCGGTCCGAATTCCAATGCCCCGGAATGGAGCAAGGACGGCAAGTACATCTACTTCCTGTCGAATCGCAGCGGCACGAACCAGGTGTGGCGGATAAGCTCCCTCGGCACCGGCCCGCGCGGCGACACCCCCGTTCCCGATTCCATCCAGGTGACAGATCTGCCGCTCGATGTCGGCACCTTTCGGGTCTCGCCGAAGGGCGATCGAATCCTCGTGAGCGTCGAGGTTTTTTTGGACTGCGTGGATCTTGCCTGCACCAAGAAGCGCTTGGATGCGGCGGTGCACTCGCCCGCGACCGGCGCCCTGCACACCCAGCTGTTCGTCAGGCATTGGGATACTTGGAATGACGGGCGGCGCTCGCAGCTCTACTCCATGAGCTTGCGCGACACCGGCGCAGCGCAAGGCACGCCGGTGAATTTGAGCGGCGGCATCGGCGATGTACCCGGGAAACCATTTGGCGGGCGGGAGGATTACTCCTTCAGTCCCGACGGCGCTCAGGTCGCGTTTTCGGTGCGCGGCACCGTGGGCGAGCCGTGGTCTACAAATTTCGATGTGTACGAGGCCGCGGCCGACGGCGGCGCACTGCCGAAAAATCTCACGGCCGACAACAAGGCTTGGGACGCGCAGCCCGCGTTCTCGCCCGACGGCTCGCAGCTCGCCTACCTCGCCATGGACCGGCCTGCCTTTGAAGCCGATAGATTTCACCTGGTGCTGCTCAATCTTCAGTCGGGTGTAAAGCGGGCGCTCACTCAGAATTGGGATCGATCGATCAACGGTTTCTCGTGGTCGCGGGATGGCAAAACGCTGTTTGCGACCGCCGATCATCTCGGCCAGCGCCCGTTATGGGCGGTGGATGCGGCAACCGGCAGAGCATCGGCCATCACCGCTGCGGGCGAGGTCGAGGGATTCAGCGTCGGCACCTCAAGAGTGTTTTATACGGCCAGCAATCTGGGCGCCCCCGCCGATCTTTATTCGGTGGGTTTCAGCGGCGGCAAACCTACGCAATGGACCCGCCTGAATCAGGCCGTATTGGAACAGCGCAAATTCGGCGAATTTCACCAATTCAGTTTTCCCGGTTGGAACAAGGAAAATGTCTTCGGCTACGTGGTCAAACCGGTGGATTTCAAACCGGACCGCAAGTATCCCGTTGCCTTTTTCATTCACGGCGGTCCGCAGGGAAGCTTCGGCAATGCCTGGAGCTGGCGCTGGAACCCGCAGGCATTTGCCGGGGCCGGCTACGCGGTGGTAATGGTCGATTTTCACGGCTCAACCGGCTACGGCCAATCCTTCACCGATTCCATCAGCGGCGATTGGGGCGGCAAGCCTCTCGAGGACTTGAAGCTCGGCCTGAGCGAGGCGCTCAAGGCCAACAGTTGGCTCGATGGCGATCGCGTCTGCGCGCTCGGCGGATCGTACGGCGGCTTCATGATCAACTGGATTGCGGGCCAATGGCCGGACCGCTTCAAATGCCTGGTCAGCCACGATGGCATCTTCGACAACCGCACCATGTACTACTCCACCGAAGAGCTGTGGTTCCCCGAGCACGAGTTCTCGGGCCCGGAATATCAGAATCCTGCGGCTTACGCCAAATTCAATCCCATCGACCATGTGGACAAATGGAAGACGCCGACGCTGGTGATTCACGGGCAGCAGGATTATCGGGTGCCGGATTCGCAAGGGTTATCGGTATTTACAGCACTGCAACGGCGCGGCATACCGAGCGAGCTGTTGTACTTCCCCAATGAGAATCACTGGGTATTGAAGCCGGCCGACAGCATCGAATGGTATGACACCGTACTTAACTGGCTGAATCGTTGGACGCGGCCTTGACGCGAGCGGCAGCCTAAGGCTCCAAGCCGCGCCACGCCGCCGGATAATTTTGGCCGAGCTGCATTATCCGGTGCAGCAGCTCGTCGTAGTTCATGCCCGCTTTGAGCGCGGAGGCGGAAAAGTCCTCCGCGGCCGAGATGTTCGGATTGGCGTTCGCCTCGAGCACGAACAATTCTCCGTCGGCCCGCAGGCGAAAATCCATGCGCGCATAGCCGGTCAAATGCAGTGCCCGAAATATGCGCTTTGACAGTTGCTCCAGCCGCGCCACGGTGCCGTCGGGCAGCTGTTCCGCCGCCGCCGTGGTGATGCCGTACCTTTGCTGGTAGCCGCGATCCCATTTCACCTTGCGGGTGGCGATGGCCGGCAAATTCTCCGGCAGGGAACCGAAGGTCATTTCCCACACGGGAAGCACCGTGAGCCGGTCGTTGCCCATCACCCCGACGTAGAGTTCCCGGCCCTCGATATATTCCTCCACCAGCGCGTCGGAATGTGTCTGATCGTGGATGAAGGCGATGCGCTCCGTGAGTTGTTTGGGATCGGCCACCACCGATGCCTGGGCAATTCCCAACGAGGCATCTTCGGTGGAGGATTTCACGAAAAGCGGGAAACGCAGGTTCTTTGGAATGCGCGCTTTCTTGCCGCGCGGAAACACCATGAATTGCGGCGTGGGCACGCGATGATAGGACAGCAATTGCTTCGACAGCACCTTGTCGCGCGACAACAGCATGCCGCGCGGATTGCAGCCCGTGTACGGCTGATGCATGAGTTCGAGAAAGGCGACTACGTGCTGATCGTAGGTCACGATGCCGTCGAATTCTTCCAGCAGATTAAAGACCACCTCCGGCTTCCAATCGATGATGGCGCGGCGCAATTCCGACAGGCTGTCGCTCAAACCCAAGGGCATGACTTCGTGGCCTGCCTTTTTCAAGTGCGAAATCACGTCAAATTCGGTGCGCCACTCTTCGATTTCTTTTTCGGTGGAGCCCTTGAGCGAATCCGGGGGTACCAGCGTGGAATGGACCAATACCAGCGCGCGTACTTTCCTCAAGGCGCCCTCCTCACAGCGCGACCCGCGGCAGCTTGCGTTCTTCGTAGGATTCCGCCAGGCGCGCCACCACCCAGAGCAATTGGCCCCTAAGGTCGCGCCGCGAACCGCGCACGTACAGATCCAGCGCCTCGCAGCGTTCGATCATCAGGCGCAGCACTTGATGCACCAGATATTCGCTGAACGCTCCGGAGCGCTGAATCTGCTGCCGCAAGGCGGCGCGCTGTTCGCGCAGCACACTGGCGGCCTTCGGCGACGCAGGGGTGCGTGGCGTGCTGCTGAACACCTTGAGCAGCAATTCGTCGGCGCCGGAACGGCGCGGCAGCCGGTAGCGTGCGAGTTTTTTCTCGTAGTGCTCGCGCAGAGTGACCGTCTCGTGCGTCACCTCCTCGAAAGTGCCGCGGTCGGCAACGGGCGGCTTGGCCGCGCCGATTTCCCGGGCGAGCCGGTCAATATATTGCAGCTTTGCATAGGCGGGCCAGCCCACGTACTCGCGCCGCCAGGGCGAATGCGGTTTGAGCCACACCGCGAAGGTCTCGGCAAAGTCCTCGGTGGGATGGGCTTGCGCGTACCACGCACCCAGGTGCTGTACGAATCGGCGGCTGCCGGGGCGCGGCCGATAGGTGTCCGGATACGGCAGCGAGGCGGGGCCGAATGCCTCGCGCCAGCTTTTGAGCCGGCGCAGACGGTAGGCGGAATCGATGGCATGCCCGGCCTCATGGCGCAGGATACGCATCAGCCAGTTGCGATTGCCGCCCTCCACTTCGCGCATGAAACGGCGTTCGAGTCCGATCAAACGCTTGTTGGCGAGGTAAAAGGGGATGGCAATTCCCGGAATACCGTCGGGCGAGAACCACTCCTGAGCCAACCAGCAATGCGGGCGAAAGCGAAGGCCGCGCATCGACAGTTCATGATATAGCCGCTCTATTGCCTTCTGCAATTCAGTCCCGGCAATGACTAGCTTCAAATCGCAGAAACGCAGGCTGAGCAGCTGATCGTCCGCAAGCCTTTCCCAGGCAACGGTTCGTTTTCGCGCCCGTCGCAGGGCTGCCATTAGGCGCGCCCCATCTCGAGTTCTTCCGCCAGAGCGTCCTCGTCGCCGTCGCTCATTGCCTCGATGATTCGCCGCCCTTCCAGGCCCGCGAAGTCGAAGTGCTTGGGATCCGCCAGTTGCGAGCCGGCAATATTGCAGATGCTGGAGAAAATTGCCTCGATGCGTCCGGGGAACTGCTGTTCCCATTCTCGCAGCATGGTCTTGATCGCCATGCGCTGCATGTTCGGCTGCGACCCGCACAGGGTGCAGGGAATGATGGGAAACGCGCGCGCCGTTGCGTAGCGCGCGATCATTCTTTCAGGCACATAGCACAGCGGACGGATCACGATATGGCGGCGATCTTCGCTGAGCAGTTTCGGCGGCATCGCCTTCAATTTCCCGCCGAAAAACATGTTCAAGAACAAAGTCTCGACGATATCGTCGCGATGATGACCCAGGGCGATCTTGGTGATGCCGTGTTCGGCGGCAAATCTATACAGCGCGCCGCGCCGCAGGCGCGAGCACAGTCCGCACATGGTCTTGCCCGCCGGCACAACGCGCTTGACCACCGAATAGGTGTTCTGCTCGATGATGTGATAGCGCACGTCGAGATTTTCCAGGTACTTGGGCAGCACGTCGGCCGGGAAACCCGGCTGCTTCTGATCGAGATTTACCGCGGTGATCTCAAAGCTCACCGGTGCGCTGCGCTGCAAGCTCGACAGCATGTCGAGCAGCGTGTACGAGTCTTTGCCGCCGGACAGGCAGACCATGACGTGATCGCCGTGGGCAATCATCGAATAATCGGCGATCGCTTTACCGACCGATCCGCGCAGCTGCGCCTGAAGTTTTTTGAAGGTGTTGCTCACGGCACTTCGAGATACTTGGCTTCCAAATACCTAAGGTATGCGGCGGCGGTCAGCGGCTTGCCCGTGGCTTGCTTGATGAGTTCCTGCACCGGCAGGCGCGCGCCGATGCCGTGGACGTTGTCCCGCAGCCATTCCATTACGCCGCCGAACTGGCCGGCGGCGATTTCCTCGTCGAGCGCCGGACGTGCCGCGCGCAGCGCTTCGTTGAGCTGGCCGGCGATCACCGCGCCCAGGGCGTACGAGGGAAAATAGCCGAAATGACCGACGGCCCAGTGGATGTCCTGCAGACATCCTTCGACGTCGTTGGCGGGACGGATATTCAGGCGCTGTTCGAGATTGGCATTCCACGCCTCCGGCAGGTCCGCGACCGGCAGCGAGCCTTCGAGCATTTTCTTTTCCAAATCGTAGCGCAGCATGATGTGCACAGGATAGGTCAGCTCATCGGCATCCATGCGAATGCAGCTGCGGCGTACGCGGATCAACAGTCGATAGAGATTGGCTTCTTCCCATTCCGGACCGCTTACCTGCAAATATTTTTCCAGCAGCGGCCTTAAGTATTTGACGAAGGAACGGCTGCGGCAAAGATTCATTTCAAACAATAGGGATTGGCTCTCCTCGAGCGCCAACCCCCGGTCTCTGCCTACCGGTTGGTCGCGCCACTGCAGCGGCAACCCCAAGTCATACATGGCATGGCCTGTCTCGTGCACCGCGCCCAGCAGTCCTGAAAAAGGATCGATCGAATCGAATCGCGTGGTGACGCGGATGTCTCCGGGTACCCCTTCCGTGAAAGGATGCTCGCTCTCGTCCAACCGGCCGCGATCGAATGGGAAACCCAAGGCCTTGAGCACATCGACCGCGAGCGAGCGCTGACGCGACGCGCTGAACTTGCCGGCCAGGGGTGCGGGCGCGTGCGCCGCTTGAACTTCAATGGCTTGATTGATCAGCCCCGGCAGCTTGCGGGACAGCGCCTTGAAAATCGTGTCGATGTCGGCCGCCGAAATTCCGGGCGTAAAGCCGTCGACCAGGGCGTCATAGGGTGCGAGGCCGCGCGCCTGGCCCAGCAATGCCGCCTTGTCGCGCACCAAGTGCACCACCTCTTCCAGGTGAGGCGCGAGCAATTTGAAGTCATTGGCCTTCTTGGCTTCCACCCAGAAGACCTCGGCGCGTGCCGTGGCCTTGGCAAGCCGGGAAATGAGCGACGGCGGCGTCGCGATGGCGTGATCGCGCTGCCGCCGCATCTCGCGCAAATTGGCGAGCGGCCAATCCTCCATTTGCGATGCGCCGGCCTCCGCCCGCTCCAGCAGCCGCGCCACTTTCGGCGTCGTCAGCAAGGCATGGTGCTCGGTTTCGAGCGCTGCCAATTGCTCACCGCGAACATCGGCGCTGCCGCGCGGCATCATCACCGCGGCGTCCCAACGCAGCAACGAAAGCGCGCCGCGGAATGCGTGCAGGCGGCGAAACTCCTGTTCCAGTTGTTCGTAGGGCGAGGCGGCCATGAAAACCTTGCAGCGGCAGGTGAGCTGCCGCGCTGTTGTTTGATGGCTAAGTTTACCAGAGCCGCGCGAACCCAGATCGCATCTCGGGCGGAAAAATCACTTATATTTCAGATAGTTATTGATTTATGGGAAGTTTAAAGCTGCCGGTTTGATGAAACGGCAGATTTCGCAGGAACGGCAGGTCGATGCTGGCTTCACCGGTTAGCTCGTAGTCAATCGAGTCGGCACGCTGGTTGGCCTTGTCGGCGAATTTGAGCAGCGCCAGGGCCAGATTGGCGCTGACGGTCATGTCAAATTCGGACTCACCGAACGCGGGCACCGTGACGGCGCGGTCGCTCACGCCGGTGGCAATTTGCACGCCGCCCACTTTCAATTCGACATGCAAGCCGCGCACCGGCAGCTCCCGGTCGTTCGGATTCTGAATATTGAGCTTGACGGCGAAATTCTGCTGCAGCAGGTTGCCGCCCCGCGCCTCGATGCCGATGACCGCGACATTGGGCCGGTTGAACTTCGGCGCCACCAGAGAACAGGCGCTCAAAGCAAGGCTGATGGCGAAAATCTTTAAGAGCCGTGGCAACATGCTGCTAATGATACCGTAGGACTGCGTGGCCACTTCATGGAAGCGACATGATGGAATTTTTGTTCAAGAGATTTTTCGCGGCTCCCTTGCTGGTCGCGGCCGGCCTGATGTTCGCCGCGAACGCCGCCCGCCCCCAGAGCACTGCGCCTGAGCCGCTGTCGGCCTTTCCGCAGAGCATGCTGGCGGTCCGTACGGCTGCGGGCAAGGTGGTCAATTTCAAAATCTGGGAAGCCGACACGCCGCAGCGCGAGGCACAGGGTTTGATGTACATCCACGAACTCGATGAGCACACCGGCATGCTGTTCATGTTCCCGGGAACTGAGCCCGTCATCATGTGGATGAGAAATACCTACGTATCGCTCGATCTCTTGTTCTTGAACGCCCAGGGCAGGATCGATTACATCGCGGCAAATGCCACGCCGTTATCCGATACCCGCATCGGCCCCGCCAGGCCGGAATTCGCGGTGCTGGAACTGAAGGGTGGGACCTGCGAAAAGTTCGGCATCAAGGTCGGCGACACCGTTTTGCACAAGCATATTAAAAAGACCTGAGGGGTTACCCCACAGCCGAACTTGCATTGATCCCAAGTCAAGCAGAGCCGGGACTCGCTTGGGGCCACTTTTTATGCGTCCGGCAATGCGAACCAACAGTTGAACGCGATCGTTATGCGTTCACCGTCTCCCTCGAAGGGTTTGACGTCATGCAGCACCCATGACGGAAACATGACCAACTGGCCTGCTTCCAGCCGCAGGTTGGCGTTCTGATGTCCATGGGGGAGGCGCATCTTTGCGTTCCCGGCATCGATGTACATGGCACTCGCGACGGCCGGATTGACGAAGGTCAATATTCCGCCATCCTTGCCGCCCGGATCTCCCCGGCCGGGATCAACACAATACACGCCGCTCCAGGAGGCATTGGGATGATTATGCAGAGCAAAAAAGCCGCCGCGCCGCGTCACGTGAAACCAGCAGTCATTGTAAATCTGCAATCTTTGTATGGTGGGGAGGTCATACCCATTCATTGAACCCACCAACGACAGCAGCTGATTCCAGCAAAAGGCTTTCAACTCCTGGACCGCCGCATCGTCGGATCGGAACAGATTGAAATTGCTCTCGAACGTCGCGGCATTGCGCTGAGTAAAAGGCCGCGGGTTGGCGGCGGCACCGCTCTTTTCCTGGGCAAAAATATAATTCTTCAACAGGGGATTGACCCGCTCGTGTTCAGCGAACCGGCTGAACGTGAACGGCACGCTGAACATGTTCATGAACTCTGGAGCCGGCATGCTTTACCTTTGCGCCTTATCGTTCCGCGTCGAACTCGCGGGGATTTTGTTGAACGACATCACCCAACGCTTTTTTTAAATCTTCCAACCAAGGCTCGTAGTTGCGCCACTGCTCGACACTATTGGTGTACAGCGGCCGTCGTACCTGCTCGGAACTTGCCGTTTGGACCACTCGTTGGGTTTCGTGGAAGCGCAGACACTGCTCTTCAAACGGCAGCCCGCAGTATTGCAGTAGACGTCGCACTTCGCCGTCCAGGTCCGCGACGAGATTCTCGTAATAGACCCGGTGAACACGCGCGGGCAGTACGGCGTCAAAGTGCGCCATCAGTTGAACATAGTCGCGGTAGTAGTGGCCGAGATCCTCGAGACTGTAGGTAAACCACACCCCGGATTGGAAATGTTGTTTGAAATTGGCGAAGCAGCAGCCGAGTGGTGAGCGCCGAGCGTCGATGATGCGTGCATTCGGCAGCAGAAGCTGGATGAGTCCGAGGTGCAAAAAATTGCTCGGCATCTTGTCGATGAAACGTGGTCTGCCGAGCAGCCGATTTGGCCGAGTCTGAGCAAGGTATCGCTCGCCGAGTGACTCGCAGTCTTCGCGCGTCAGTCGTGCTACTGACTGTGGGTAGGCGGGCGGCTGGCCCGGCAATTCCCGCACGCCGAGTTCCAGGGCAAACCCAGGGATGTCGGGCAGTTCCCGCGTGCCCTCCACTTGAGAATGGCTGGCGAGAATCTGCTCCAGGAGCGTTGATCCCGAGCGCGGCAGCCCGACGATAAAAATCGGATCGTGTGCCGCACACCCATAGTCCGCACGCGCCCGGAAGAATTCTTGCGTGTACAGTGCTTGCGATCGCCGTACCAGACGCGTATTGCCGTCGCCGTCGTAGGCAACCGCAGCTCTGCGCAGCGCGTTGCCGCGGCTGTAGTGCGCAAACGAGTCGGCGAAATCGCCCGCGTCCTCGAGCGCCTTCCCCAGCGCAAACTCGAATTGCAGACGGTCTTTGTCAGGGAGGTCTTCGCGCACCAACTGTGCGCGCATCGCCGCGAGATCGGCCGCCGTAAAACGGAAGGTCTTCAGATTCGCGAGACTGAACCAGGCTTCACCATATTCTGGCCGCAATTCGATGGTTTTCCGGTACGCCTCGATGGCGTCGCGTGAGCGGCCGGCCGTGCGTAAGCTGTGGCCGTAGGACAGCCACAGCAACTCATCGTCCGGGGACTCGGTCAGAAGCGAGGAGAGGATCTCAATGGCATGTTCATTTTGCCCCAATAAGGTATAAGCAGACGCCTGCAGCGACCGGTAGCGCAGATTCTTCGGATCCAGCTCCAGCAAGCGCTCCAGGAGGGGCAGCATGGGGGCAGCCTTTTGCTGGCTATACAAAATGCGAGCAAATTCAAATCGCGCCCGGCTATAGCCGGGTGCAAGCGTCAGGCAGTCTTGGAGCAAACGCTCGGCCTCCGCATAGTCTTCACGCTCCGCAAAAACTTCCGCCAGGAGGCACATTGCTGCCGCATCTTGCGGCGCCTGCTCGAGCTGCATCCGCAGCAGACTGTGGGACTTGGCGAGGCGTCCGTTTCTGAACGCGAGAATGGCTTCTTGGAGATGCCGTTCCGGCGCGGCGAGGCGCGTAAAATTCGCATACGCCGCATCGCAAGCGGCGGCATCCCCGCGCACCGCCTGGAGCGCGGCGAGCTCGGCCCAGGCATCAGCGAGGTTCGGCTCCAATTCTGTGGCCCGGATCAGCGCCTTGAGCGCCTGAGCGTCGAGTCCCTGGGCGGCGAGCGCACGGCCCAGCTCAAATTGGAGCAGCGCCGAATCGGGGTGCGCGGCGGCAAGCGACGCAAAGGCTGATCTGGCCTGCTCCGCGTCGCCACAGCTGCGCAGCGCGGTGCCCAGCAGCAGGGTGGTCGCGCGATGTCCGGGGTGTTCCTCGAGAATGCGCGCGGCTTCGCGGGCGGCGGCCGACGGGTTCGTGTCCAGAAGTGCTGCCGCACGCATCAGTTTGGAGTCAACCGCCGCAACCATCAGGTCTCCGTGCTCGAACCGCGCTAGAATCTGTGCGCGAAAACCTGAACACCATAGGTGAATTTCTTGAGCAACGTCAATGCCGGGGCCCCCGACGCCGCGGCCCAGCGCATGATTCAAGCCTCCAGAGCGGCGGGCGCCGAGGGCCGTGAGAGCGAATCCGATCAGTTACTGGCGCGCGCCGCGCAGCTATCCCCGGGGCATCCGGCGGTTCTTAACGAGCTGGGGCTGCGGATGATGCAGCGTGGGGATGCGAAAAACGCCCGTGAACTTTTCCTGCGCGCCACGCAAGCCGATGCCGGCCATCCCTCGCTGTGGTCCAATCTTGCCTCGAGCTGCTACTCGCTCGGGCTGGCACCGGAAGCGATGGAAGCGGTGGAGCGCGCGTTGGCACTTGAACCACGTCATTTGGCCTCGCTGCTGCAGAAAGGCGCACTCATCGAGGCCCGCGGCGACGTACGCAACGCGGCCCGGGCCTATCGAAACGCTCTGGCCACCCTGCCCCCGGGCATCGCTCCCCCACCGGCGGTGGCCGCGATGGTCGAGAGCGCACGCGAGTCCGTACAAGCCGACAACGTCCTGCTCGCGGCCGCACTCGATGAGCGTCTCACCGCCATCCGCGAACGCCATGGCGGCGGAACGTTCCGACGAGTGGATCGGTGCATCGAATTCATCACCGGCCAGCGCGCACACTACAACCCGCAACCGACTTTCATGCTCTTCCCAGAGATTCCCGCCATCGAGTTCTTTGAGCGCGAGCAATTTCCATGGCTGGATGACATCGAGGCCGCCAGCGAGGCCATCCGCGAGGAACTCACCGAAGTGCTGGTAGCCGATCGCGCCGGACTCGAGCCCTACATCGCCTATCCCGACGGTGTGCCCTTGGACCGATGGCGAGAGCTGAATAAGTCGCGGCGCTGGAGCGCGTACTTCCTGTGGAATCAGGGCGTGGCGCAGCCGGCTCATTTGGCGCGCTGCCCGCGCACCGCGGAGGTTCTCAAGACTGTTCCGCAATGCGACGTCGCGGGACGCGGACCGACTGCCTTCTATTCGATTCTGGATGCAGGCACTGCAATACCACCCCACACCGGCGTCACCAACACGCGGCTTACCGTGCACCTGCCTCTCATCGTGCCTCCCGAATGTGGTTTTCGCGTCGGCGGCGAAACCCGCGAATGGATTCCCGGCAAGGCCTGGGTTTTTGACGACACGATCGAGCACGAAGCCTGGAACCGTTCTGACATGCCGCGAGCGGTGCTGATCTTTGACATATGGAATCCCTACCTGAGCGAGGCAGAACGCGACTTGATACGCGCCGCGACCGAGGCATTCGGCGCCTACTACGGAGTGAATGCTGAATGAATAAATTGCGCGTGGTCAGTGGGTTTTCCTGCGCCGTGGCGTTGGCGAGCTTATCCATCATTGCCTGGGCGAGCGCGCAAACCCCTCAGGACCTCTCCGCGCAACTCAAGGCCTGCGCGAGCATCAATGAGCCTGGTGAAAGTCTCGCCTGCTTCAAGCAGCTCGCGGCGCGCGCATCACCCTCACTCATCGCACCATCCGCCGCCCCGGTTGCGACGGCGACACCCGTCAGCCCACCGTCGCCGGTCGCGGTGCCCAAAGAATCCTTCGGGCTCCACGCCGCGGAACATCCGGCGGCGCCGAAAACAGATCCCTCACACACGGCCAAAATAGTTGGGTTAGGCACGACCACCAGTGGCCGGCCCACGGTGACACTCGAGGGCGGCGAGCTATGGCAACTCGACGCAGCGGACCCCCTGCTCGCTCAAGGTGATTCGGTGACTATTACGCGTGGGACATTCCATTCGTTTGTCATGACAACCCCAACCGGCCGCACGCATCGGGTACAGCGGCTTCATTGAGTCCCAGGCGCAGCCTTCGGAGCACCAAAATTTCCTCTCTGTATCTGCGTCGCCAATTCCTGGCTGTTTGACCTGATGTAGTCCAAGTCGCGCGCGGTGGCGCACATTTCTCGGTCGAAGCGCGTTCCCAGAACGGATTCCACCCGGCAATATACGATTTGATTGCCGCGGGTTTTCTGCTTATAGCCCGCGGCATGCAACCTCTTGAGTTCCTCCTTGGTCACTCCGTCCGCGGACACGGCCTCGGCTTTGGCCGGAGCAGCAACCGGAGGCTTCGCAGCGGTGGCGGCCGGCTCAGGCGTCGCGGGACTGGCCGGCGCTTCAGGTTCGTCCGCCTGAACTTGCGAAAACACACCAAAGCACAAAAAAAGCGTTAAGCCCAGGGCGACGCGCATAACCGACTCCTGAAGTTACGGAGCCCCTTTCGGAGCACCAAAATTTCCTTTCTGTATCTGGGTCGCCAATTCTTGGCTGTTTGACCTGATGTAGTCCAAGTCGCGCGCGGTGGCGCACATTTCTCGGTCGAAGCGCGTGCCCAGAACGGACTCCACCCGGCAATATACGATTTGATTGCCGCGGGTTTTCTGCTTATAGCCCGCGACGTGCAACCTCTTGAGTTCTTCCTTGGTCACGCCGTCCGCGGACACGGCCTCGGCTTTGGCCGGAGCAACAACCGGGGGCTTCACAGCGGCCGCAGCCGGCTCAGCCGTGGCAGCCGTTGTCGCAGTGGCCGCCGCAGGCGTCGCAGGACTGGCCGGCGCAGGCGAGTCGTCCGCCTGAGCTCGCGAGATCGCACCCATGCACAAAAAAAACATCAAACCCAGGGCGACGCGCATAACGGACTCCTGAAAAATGAGAAAGATATCGTTCAGTCTGCCACGGCAACGGTTTGCCATTCAATCCGATGTTCAGCGGCCAATCCCGCGATGCCGCAAAGGCATCTAAAAAAAACGGCGGGCCGAATGGCCCGCCGAATTGAGGTCTGCCGTACTCCTGATCTACTGCCGTCTAAACCAGCCTAGAACTGCGCAGTCAGGCGCGCAAAGAAGAAGCGGCCCAGCGCATCATAAGTTCCCGGGAACGTATTGCCGTTGCAAGAACTCGCCGTCGGTCCCGACGAGAGCGTCGGGCAGTTCGACCCGAACCCGCCGCCACCGGAATCGATGAGGGGCGGATCTTTGTCGGTAACGTTGTTGACGCCGAGTTGCAGGCTGATCTGCTTGTACACATTGACCCGCGCCGACAGATCGATGTAGTTGTACGCCGGAATGTGCGAGGTCTGCGGCAGCGCGTTGCCCGCTAGCTGCGGATCGGCGCTGGTCAGCTGCGAATCAGCTTTACCGATGTAGCGCCAGCGCAGGGTGGCGTCCAAGCCACTCCAGGGCGTTGACCACGTGGTCGTGAACACATGACGCCAGGAAGGACTCGGTGCACCGCAAATGGTGCCGAACAAGTTGGTGCAATCGTATTCCGGACCGTTGGTCAGGGGTTGAGTATTCAGACTGATCAACCGCGTGCCCTCGAGCCCGAATGCAAGCGATCCGGCCGACGGGATCCCGACGTGATAGTTCATCTTGACGTCCAAGCCCTTCGTCGACAGCGATCCGAAGTTGACGTTGACATCATTCACGAATCCTTGCGGACTCTTCCACAACGAACCGTTCGCGTCTCGATGGACCGCTCCGCACAATGCTGGATCGCCCGTCGAGAGACAGTTCTGCAATATCACATCGGCACCGATGCCGCCGATCGTGTCATTGACCTTGATGTCAAACCAGTCCACCGAGGCGGTGAAGCCCTCGAGCCAATGCGGCTGCATCACGATGCCCACCGAATAGGTGTCGGATTTTTCAGGCTGTAGTTGCGGATTACCGCCTATGTTGCCGTTGTACTGACCTGCCGGGTTGGGACCGATGTTGCCGAACTGCGCCGCGCTGACTCCCATGAGCGCGCACTGCGCAGCGGTCGCGCCGCTGGCCAGATGGTTCGTTCCAGCGACGATCGCGCCCGAGCACGGATCGGTTGTGCCGTCCAAACCCACCGCCTGCGGGGTGAACAATTCACCCACGTTGGGCGCACGTACCGCCCGGGCATAGCTGCCCCGGAAGCGGAAATCCGAAATGGGCGCCCATTCGAGGCCCACCTTGTACGTATTGGTCTTGAAGCCTTCGCTGTAGTCGGAGTAGCGATACCCAAGATCCATTGCAAGCGAGTCGGCAAACGGTTGATGGGTCAGGATCGGCACGCCGATTTCTGTGAAGATTTCCTTCACGGTAAAGCCACCCGCAACCGGCACGGTCGGACCGCCGGAGCCGGCCGCATTGCCCAACTGGCTCTCCAGATCGGGCGAGGTGGCCGCGGACTCTGAGCGCCACTCGGCACCGATACTGATCTTCACGCCCTCATCGGCCATCGGAATTTTCATTCCGTAACCGCCCAGATCCCCGGTCGCCGAACCGGAGACCAGTTCCTCGGTGGTGGTTGCATTGACGAGCAGCGGGATCTGCAGATAGTTCGTCGCCGCCTTGGTCACACCATTCGGTACCCAGACGTTCCAGGGCACGCATTTGGTGTCGGTTTTGTTGATGACCGAGGCGCAGGTGGGTGCGCCCGTTACCGGATCGGGCACCACAGTCAGCGCGTTCAGAATGTTCGCATTGCTGAAGTAGTTCAGGTTTGACAAGTTGTTATCGACCGTCGAGCGCTGCGCGAAGACATCGTACTTCCAATTCGCGACGATATCGCCCCTGAGTCCGACCAGGATTCGATTGGCATCGGACTGGAAAGAAGCGATTCGACCACCACCTTCGACATTGCGGCGTGCGACGTACATGTTGATGCCGGGAACCGCCGCGCCGCCGATCAGCTGGGTCGGATTGCCCTGAGCAACCAAGTTTGCAGGCGAGCAGATCGTCGCCGCTTCCTGCGCCGTCAGCAGCGGGTTAGTGCAAGGAATGAATGCATTCTGGAAAAAAGAGCCGCTCGCCGCAATCTGCGCCTGAGAGGTGTTGCGCGTGAACATGGTCTCGGCGTAAGCGGTGACATGATCGTTGATCTGGTAGTCGATGAACGATCCGGCCGTCCAGCGGGTGTTAGGCCGCTGATAGAAATTGACCGGACCGAAGTTGTAGATGTCACTGCCGGTAAAGGGCCGGAACTGCCCCGTCAAACCATCGACGGTGTTCGTAAAGAGTGCCGGGCCCGGCGCCAAACCGTACGCCTGAAAGTAGCCACCGGCGCCGTTCTTGGCTGAGGTTCCTGATCCGCCGCACGCCAGACCGCCCGATTTGGTCGCGCTCAAGGTACAGGCGCCGTAATCGTACTTGCCCTCGAGAACAGCCGCCGACTCATCGAACGTGGCGTAGAAGGTCGCGTTGCCCCGATCGTCGGCAAAATTCGATCCCATCAACACCGATACATTCTTGCCATAGCCGGTGTTGACACTGTTGGGCGGAAGTGCATCGCCCGCAGCATTAACCGCGCTTTCTGCCACGCCCTGGTGCTGGCTGTGGTTGTTGAAGTTATAACTGGCATCGATCTTGACGCCCTGGAAATGGGTATTGAGGACAAAGTTTACGACGCCGGAGACCGCGTCCGCGCCGTAAACGGAAGAGGCGCCGCCGGTAAGAATGTCCACCCGCTCGATCAAAGCCACGGGAATCTGATTGATGTCGGAAGTATTCGTACCGCTGCCCTGGCCGGGCCCGAGGCGGTGGCCATCGACCAGAACCAAGGTGCGCTTCGCACCCAAACCGCGCAAGTCAACTGTCGCGGTGCCGTCCGAGCCGTTCGACACGGTCGAATTCTGACCTGCGAAGACCATGGGTAAATTATTGAGAATGTCCTCAACACGCGTCATACCCGTGGCTTGAATGTCCACCGCGGTGACCGTGCTGACCGGGCTGATTGAATTCAGATTGAGCGATTGAATGCGCGATCCGGTGACGACCACTTCCTGCAGAGCCGTGTCGTTGGCGGGTGTCGTGGTAGTGGTGGTGGTAGCGGTCTGCCCCAATGCGACCGGGACCACAGACGCCGTCGCGGCGGCGGCAAGCGCCGCTCGGATTGCAAATTGCAATGTGCGGTTATTCCCCATTGTGTTGCTCCTTAACATAATTGTTCAAATGACTTTACATTTCGACCGGGCGGGCCAATACGCAGCCGCTCCCAAATCACCGGTTCGAGCGATTCGCGGATTACAACACGCAAATTCCTTGTTGTGAAGATGCAGCAACATGGAAATTGAGTTCCATGACCAGTTTCACGGACCCGTGGTCGCAGGGCCGAGGGCCCAGCTAGCGCGCCAAATCGAGCCGATTAGGGCGGATTGGGCTGCCAAAAACGGCGAAATTCGCAGGGATGCGCCCACGAATGCGTTTTCCGCCGCCGGTATGGGCGGATGCATGGCCTCAGTGAGCAGTCAGTTGTTGCTTTTTAGATACGAATTTTCGGGCGATTCAATTTTTTCGCGCGCGACCACGGGGCGGTCTTAAGCCCTGCCGTCCATGAATTCGGACGCCCCTTAAGGGCCCGGCGCTCGCTACGAATCGTAATAGAAGCGCTTCACCCAGGGCTCCAGAATCGGCAGCACCGGCTCGAGTTGTGCCTGATATCGGTGCCACTGCCCGATGCCCTCCGTGTTAAGACCCCGCACCAATTGCGCGGTGCTCGGCGTCAGCACGCCACGGTTCTTGGAGCGCAAGGCGAAGTCTCCCATCTCAGGCATCCATTCCAGACCCAGATAGGAGCAAACACGTCTCATCTCGCGCCTGAACTCGATCACGACGTCCTCGTGACGCACCAGGCACATATCCAGCGTGAGGGCGCTGGTCAGACAAACCGCCAGCGCCATGACCGCGTCGTAGTAGCGTGCTGCCCCTGGCATGGACAGCAGTTCGTAAGTCGGCGCGCTCATTTGAAACCGGTGCCGAAAACAGCTCAACACCACATCACGCGGATCGCGGCACGCGAACAGGATTTTCGCGCGCGGAAACAGCCGCGCAATGAGCGGCAGCTTCACGGTATTGAACGGATGTTTGTCGACGAATACCTTGCCGGCGACATCGATGCCCGCGCTCGCAACCAGCCGCCAATACGCCGCTCGCGCCGGTTCGAGCGAAGCAGTGTTCGCACGCATCAGACGATCCAGGTCGGACGGCGCGTTCATAAATTCGCGCACGCCATCGAGCAGCAATTTGCCTTCCTCCAGGCTCACAACATCCGGATGTCCTTCGAGCACCACGTCGAGGAGCGTTGTTCCCGATCGCGGAAAACCGACCAGGAAAACGTGATTAGAGGGCTCCGCAGCGCTCCTGGGGAAGGACTCGGCGGCGCTGCCGGGCTGCGGCGCCACCTGTTGAAAGTAGTGCGTCAACGCGCGTGTGTACTCGAGTGCGCTGGGACCTGCGGAGAAACGAGGCGCGAAGGCTTTCCGCAATTGCTGATTGCACGAGTCGTAGGCGGCGAACGCCTCTTCCGGCAGACTCTTGGCGTCGAGCACATCGCCCAAGAGGCCCGTTGCGTAGGCGCGATCTACCGGCGTGAGACGGCTGTCGGTCAGCAATGCACGCAACCTCGCTTCTGCCCCGTTGAACTGGCGCTCGCCCAATTCTGCGGCGGCCAGGCTCATCACCGCGTCCGGATATCCGGGCAACAGAGCGAGCACCTTCTCCGCCCGTTCGCGGGCCTCCCGGTGCGCGCCGCGGCTGGCGGCGATTCGCGCCAGACCGGCCAGCGCGATGGGCTGATTGGCATCCAATTCAAGGGCGCGCAGATAGCTCGCCTCCGCCCCGGTGTTGATCCCCAGCGCCGACAAAGCGTTGCCGCGATTCGCGTGCGCAAACGGCAGGGAGGAGTCCAAAGCGATAATCGCGTCGAATTGCGCCAGCGCTTCGTCAGGTCGGTCGAGCCCTAGCAGGCCCAGGCCCAGCGCATTGCGCGATCCCACGTCGTTGGGCGCAATCGCGACCGCCCGCCGCAGGAGTTGCTCGGCTTCCGCCACCCGGCCCTGCATCTCGAAATTGAGGGCCACCACATTTAGCAGCAGTGGATGCTCCAAACCGTCCGCCAGCGCCGCCGCGGCCATGACGGCGGCTTCCGTATGCGCGCCGCGCTGCGCAGCCGCGTGAACTTCACTTAGCGTTGCGTGATCGGCCTTGGAATCTCGAGACACTACCTCGACCACATGCGCTGCAGGTTCGCGAAAACATAGTCGAGCTGTGTTCGCGTGCGCCATTCCATTTTCGCGGCCTCGAGTGCGCGTACTTCTCCGAGCGAGAACAGCAGGTCGCGCTGCAGCGGGTCAGGGATCTGGCTTTCGATGAAGGTAATCACAACGAGCCGCGATCCGGACCGGACAGGCTCCACTTGATGCACATGAGTCGACGCGTAGAACACCGCGGAACCCGCGTTTCCCTTGATGCGGACTATTTCCGATCCCAAGTAGATGACGAGCTCTCCGCCTTCGTAGTCGTGGGGACTTGAAATGAACATGGTGCAGGAGACATCGGATCTCAGCGGCTGCGGGCCCAGCGGCAGGAACGCGGCATCGATATGTGCTCCATATTTCATGCCCACGTCGTAGCGAGCCAATGACGGCACTGCCATGCGCTGCGGAAATGCGAAATTTCGCGACTGTTCATTGCGCTGCAGCGCAGTCAGCGCAATTTGCGATGCTTTCTGTGCGGTCGGATCGGCGGGATCGCCAATGACATTGTCTTTCGTGTGATTGTGCGGATTGGAGCGCCGGCCCTCGAGGAACTTTGCCCGGCGGGCCAGTTCCGTTATGTCCTGCACTTCGGCCGGCGTCAGATAGTTGTCAATTTGAAGGAACATCGGTTTTCCTGCCATTTTCTTCGCAGCCAGCGGCAAGTATAAACGCACGCTCGCGAAAGCAGCGGGGTGGTGCGAAACTGATTGCAATGAATGACATCGCGGAGGAATTGGGCCGGTCCCCGGAGCTGTTTCCCTTGGCGCTGAGCGTGCCCGGCGACGGCATTGCATTCATTCACCTCAACAAGTCCGATTATGAACAGGCAAGCTTCCTCGATGCCCGTCTGCTCACTCCGCAGACATCGAGCCGCGCGCTGCCGTGGCCCCAGGTGGCGGCGGCCATCAAGGCAGCTCAGCTAATCGAACGCTGCGGATTCATTTTCCATATCGGTCATGTCGGTTCTACATTGCTATCGCGACTGATGGGCGCTCATGCGGGCGTATTCTCGCTACGCGAGCCGGCGCTACTGCGGACCTTTGCCCAACTAAGCGGTCAACCGGACGGCCAACCGTACCAGTGGAGCAAAGATGATTTCGATGCTCGCTTGACCGACTGCCTGAAACTCCTGTCTCGTACCTTTGAAGCACGCCAGATTCCCCTGATCAAAGCCACCAGTTTCGTGTCCGAACTCGCCGCGAGCCTCATGTCGCGTGCTTCGACACCGAAGGCCGTGATGCTGTACGTCTCGCCCGAGAGTTATATGGCCACCATCCTGGGCGGTCCGAATTCCCGGCAGGAAGCGAAAGTGCTCGCGCCCAGCCGGCTGCGGCGCCTGCACCGAGACATCGGCGTCGAGGGGTGGCAGCTCCCGTTGCTCACTGAGGGCGAAGTGTTGGCCATGTCTTGGGCCTGCGAAATGTCGGCGTTGGCGCAGGCAATGCCATGGGCCGGCAGACGCATCTTGCGGGTCAATTTCGATCAGTTCTTGGCGAACCCTGGAGCCCTTCTCTCGGCCGTGCTTCACCACTTCGCGGTCGAGGTGACCGCAACTGAAGTGCACGCCATTATCGAGGGACCGCATATGCGCCGCTATTCCAAAGCGCCCGAACATGGCTATGACGTGGCATTGCGCCGCGACGTGCTAGACACGGCGCGCGCCATGCACGGGGCTGAAATCAGGCGGGGACTGGCTTGGTTGGACCGCGCAGCGGCGCGATACCCCACGGTGCGGCAGGCGACCGCGTTTGTTGAGTAATTCGCGATTGGATGCACTCCGCCAACATTAAGAAACCGTCATGTAAGGCCTCTTGCCTTCAGCCGCCGAATGCCGGATGTCTTCGGATTGAAACAGGCATCAGCTTACATAATTGGGTAATAATGAGCCCGTTGGCCGGGTCTTTTACATGAGCAGCAATTCCGCTGCGTTCCAAAACTATCGAGGAATCAAAAAATGCAGAGCACTAAACTGTCGAGCGCCGCCATGGCCGCCGCCGCCGCCATGCTGTTTACTTCCGCAATCAGCACCACTGCATTTGCAGCGGATGCCGCCACCGTGAAGTGCACCGGCGTGAACTCCTGCAAGGGGACCTCCGAGTGTAAATCGGCAAAGAATAGCTGCAAGGGCATGAACAGCTGCAAGGGTGAGGGCTATGTCTCCATGACCAAAGATGCCTGCGCTGCCGCTCAAGCCAAAGCCAAGGCTGCGAAGTAAGCGAACAATCGCGTTGCTAGGAGCCGGGCGTTTCGCGCCCGGCCCCATTTAGATGAAACTCTCCGGCTTCGGCCTCGGCCTGCGAACCCCTCACTACGAGGCCATCTTAAGCGAGCCTCATGCGATCGATTGGCTCGAGGTCATCACGGAGAACTATCTCGTTCCGGGCGGAAAACCGCTGCATTATCTGGAGCGCATCCGCGAGCGATTCCCGCTGGTGTTGCACGGCGTGTCACTGTCCATCGGCAGCACCGACCCCATCGATTTCGAGTACTTGCGCATGGTGCGCAGCCTCGCTGCGCGCATCGAACCGCACTGGATTTCCGATCATCTGTGCTGGACCGGAGTCGAAGGCCGGAATTTGCACGATCTGTTGCCGCTGCCTTACACCGAAGAGGCGCTGGCCTCGGTGGCAACGCGCATCGGTCAGGTGCAGGATGCCTTGGGAAGGCAGATCCTGCTGGAAAATGTCTCCAGCTACTTGAGCTTTCACGCCGACGAAATGACGGAGTGGGAGTTCTTGCGCGAGGTGGCCGCGCGCGCGGATTGCAGCATTCTGCTAGACATCAACAACATTTATGTCAGCAGCGTCAATCATGGTTTCGATCCGGTCAAATATTTGCAGGCCATGCCGACAGCACGCGTACGGCAGATTCATCTGGCCGGACATAGCAATATGGGCGGGCATTTGATCGATACTCATGACCACCCCATCGTCGCGCCCGTCTGGGATTTATACCGCCAAGCGCTCACGATCTTCGGCGAGGTGCCGACGATGATCGAACGCGATGACAACATTCCCGAATTGGGCGAGTTGGTGGCCGAGCTGGAGGTGGCGCGCGGCGTCGCCGCCGAGCATTCGCGCCGGGCTGCCTGATGGGCGGGCGTACTCAGCTGCGCGAACTGCAGCAGGACATGCAGCGGCATCTGCTGGGCGAGGACAGCCGGGTCACTGCCGCAATCGTGGATGCGCCGCCGCTGCCTGCGGTTGATCGATTGGCCATCTACCGCAATGCCTATCAAGTGCGGTTGATCGATGCCCTGCACGAAACCTATCCCGTACTGCACGGATTGCTCGGCGATGAAGTATGGATGGAGCTGGGCCGCACCTATGTCGCCGCCCATCCGTCGGTGTTCCGCTCGATTCGCTGGTACGGACGCGAGCTTGCGGACCTGCTGGCGCAGAACGCGCCGTACCGCGATGAGCCCATACTGTCCGAGGTCGCGCTGCTCGAATGGACGCTGGCTGAAGTGTTCGATGCCGCGGATGCCGAGTCCTTGCAGCGTTCCGCGCTTTCCGCGGTGGCACCGTCAGCATGGGCCGGCCTTAAGTTTGAGTTTCATCCGTCGCTGCGCCGACTGTCGTTCAGCTGGAATACGGCTGCCGTCTGGAAGGCCATGAGTTGCGAGGAGACCCCGCCGCGGCCCGAGCGCTCGTCGGCGTCTCTGCCATGGCTGCTGTGGCGGCAAAACCTGCAAAATTACTTCCGCTCGATGAATACGCTGGAAGATGCGGCACTCGATGCCGCGTTGCGTGGCAGCAGCTTCGCACAGATTTGCGAAGCCCTGAACAGGTTACTGCCGCCGGAGGAAATTCCCGCCGCCGCCGCAAGCTTGTTGGCCGCTTGGGCGGACAGCGGGATCATCGTCCGTATTTCACAGTAGGCCGCCGCCCTCCCCGACCATTTCCTTGCGCAGCAGCGGAATGGGCGGTCCCCCATAGGAGAGGAACTTGTCGTGGAATTCATGCCACCGGGCATGATCATCTGCGTTGGGCGCGGCGCCCGAACCCTTGGCGAGCCAGTCGGTGCGCAATTTGCGAATCATCAGTTTTCCCAGCGTGTAGTTCAGGTACGCCGGATCGTAGGTGCCGCGCGCCGCCTGCTGACGCGCATTGCCCGGGTCCTGAAAGGCTTGTTCTCTGAACATCTTTTCGGATTGTGCGACCGTCATCCCGTGCGTATGCAACCCGACGGCAGAAAGCAACCGCACGTCACGCAGCAGCGCCTCGCTCAGCTGGCCGACATGCATTTCCGGAGCGTCTTTGGCCAGGCCCATTTCGACCATCATTTCCTCGCAGTAATGCGCCCAACCTTCGGCAAAGGCATATCCCACCCACAGCCCTTCGAGCTTGTCCTGATTCGCATTGGAATGCAGGAATTGCAGGAAGTGACCCGGCCAGACCTCGTGCACCGAGGTGAATAGCAACGCCGCTTCCCCGGGAATATAGGAGGCTTGTTCAGCCTTGCTCCACTTTGGGTCCGGCGGCGCAATGTTGTAGGTGGATGCCACGCCCTTGTCGTAAGGGCCGGCGGTATTGATGAAGGCGGCATTCGACCGATTGTAAGGCGGCGCCTCCGCCACCAGCGCCTCGTCGCTGCTCGGAATCGACACGATGTTGTTCTGAACGATGAAGTCCTTGAGCATCTTGAGCTGGTTGCGCGCTTCTTCAACCGGCCCGCCCTTCGGCTTATTCGCCGCCATCTTGGCGACGCACTGCGCCAGCGAGGCCTTCGGCGCATAAGTGCTGCACTCGCTCTTCAGCGCCGCCGTGTTGCGGTCCAAGTCCGCGCGGCCCGCGGTCTCGATCTGCTCGACCGGCAGGTCCACCTGCTCGGTCTGCTTGACCATTTGCGCAAACAGGTCGGATCCGAAGGCATATTTGTCGGTCGCATTCTTGCGCTCGCCCACCAGGTAATCCTTGAGGCTGGTCATCGCCTGCGCCGCCGCCGCATCGGCGTCTTTGAGTTGCTTTTGTAGATCGGGGTCCGACACCGAGGCGAATACGGCGGTCACATTCTTGGTGTAAAACTCCGCTAGCCCGCCGAACTGGTCGATTCCCAGTTCGACGTAAGTTTTCGGCAAGGGCGACTTGAGATTTTCCTTCACCGCTGCCGCGAACCTGGGGATGCCCTGCGCATACTTGATGTATGCCTTCATGCGCTTCTCGAGGGGCGCGTAATTTCTGCTGAGGTACACGTCCGGATCGATGTGGCCGAGGTACCAGCCCGGATTGCTGAAAGGAAACTGAGTCTTTTCTATCCAGAAAAGATCCCGGTCCACCACCGCCAGCAGGTAGTTGCGGTCGAATTGTTCGCGCGGCGCCAAGGTCTTCGGGTCGACGGCCGCAATTTGATCGCGCTGATCGTGGAGGCGGGCGATCTCGCGCTTGATCCCGTGCGCGCTCATGTCGGGCAACTGGCCGTCAAATTCGTGCCGTCCGGATTGCGCTGCAAACGAAGGTTGCGCCTGCATGTAGCTCTCGATGAAGGCATTCGAAATCTTGAGCCATGCCTGGTTCACGGGTGGAGGACCGTTGACCTTTGGCGGCGGCGGCGGCGATTGGCTGCAGGCGGCAACGACAAACAACAGAGCGCCGGACAATGCCGTGCTCTTGGCAATCGACTTCCACATAGCAACTCCCCTTCTTATTTATTGCTCGATATGCAAAACCTTGCGAACGCGGCTAGTAATCGTACTTGCCACCGCGTTCCAGAGCACGCTGGTAGGCGTCGCGCGCATGAATTCGCTCGAGAAAGGCGCTCGATTTCGGCCGGCTGGCGTTAAGGCCGGCGCGTGCCACGGCAATCTCCAGAGGAAAACTCATGTGTATGTCGGCGGCCGTGAATTGTTCCCCGGAAAACCAGGTGTGCGAATTGAGCTCGGTCTCGATGTAGTCGAAGTGGCGTTTGAGGTTGGGAGCGATGAAGGAATTCGTCACGGTCGCGGCAATCCGGCGCGCGATCGCGCTCACAGGCCACGGCGCGGGATTCGCGGCCACCCGGTCGAATACCAATTTCAACAGCAGCGGCGTCATGGCAGAACCCTCTGCGTAGTGCAGCCAGTAGGTATAACGCAGACGTTGCGCCGTACCGGCAGGAGGTATCAATCGTCCATCGCCGTATTTCCCCACCAGATATTCGCTGATGGCGCCCGACTCGGCCACGATGATGTCGCCATCAGCGATGACCGGAGACTTGCCCAATGGATGAATCGCCAGCAGCGACGGCGGCGCCAGCATGGTTTTGGCGTCGCGCTCGTAACGCTTTACGTCGTAAGGTACGCCGAGCTCTTCCAGCAGCCATAACACCCGCTGCGAGCGGGAGTTGTTGAGATGGTGAACGACGACCATCGTTCGATTGTAAACCCTAAGGGTTGCCGGGGGCGACCCATTCCGCTTTGGCCGCGCGGAATTCAGGCAAAGCTTCGCATCGTGCCGCCACCGCGCTTAGCGCAGGATAGATCACCCGGTCCCTATTGATGCCCAGCGCGTCGCTGAGAAATGTATAGACGCAGGTGGCGGTGATATCGGCCTGAGTAATGCGGTTGCCGATCAGCCACTCGTGGCCGCGCACCTGGCAAATTCGATCCAACTCGCCGAGCGCGGCGTGCGTCTGGGCATGACAGCGCTCCATCCAAGGCCGATACCGCTTCTCGGGCGGCCGAAATGCCGTCTCGTACAGTTGCGTCACACCCTTCTCCGCACCGCCGACGGCTATGGCAATGATGCGCAGCGCCTCGCGCCGTTGTTCGCCGGAGCGCGGCAGCAGAGCGTGCTGCGGGCCGATATTTTCGTCGAGATAATCCAATATCGCAGCCGATTCAATCAGGGTGTCGCCGTCGGGCTGAACCAAGGCGGGCACCCGTCCGAGGGGGTTGAACTGGCGAATCAGTTCGAAGTCCTTGCCGATCGACCAGTTGCGGTGCTCGAAAGGCACGTTCAGCAAGTTCATGCTGACGGCAACGCGCCGTACAAAAGGCGAATCAAACATGCCGATGAGTATCATCAGTGGCCGCCCTTGACGCGCAAGCCAGCATCCGCGAGCGCCGCGGCCAACTGCGCCTCGATGCGCGCCGCTTCGCTTCTCTTTATGTATTGCAAATGCATGGTCGGCCCTGTCAGCACTTCAATGCCTCGTTTCAACACGCTGCCCGCAGAACGAATTCCCGCCTTGTGCTGATCGAATCTCTGCGCCGGACTGTACTTGCTCATGCCGACATAGACGCCGTACGAGCCGTCACGGTCATTGAAATCGAGCAGCACCAGGTAGATGTTCGATCGCCCCTTGGCAGAGGATTGAAACTTCAATGACGTGCCGTAGAGCGTGGGCAGCCAGTCGATATAGCGCATCGGCAGCCATTCCGGGATCGATGCCGCCGCGCATGCCCACAGCTGTTCAAGCGCGCGTTCAATGTTAATGGACATTGCGCCACGCATCCAGAGTTCATGAATGCAGTGGGCGCCGTGCAGGCCGTCGGCGGCTGCGAGCGCGCGCTCCAGCCGCGCGGCGATGGCGCTCGAAGCCAGGTCCTGAAGCGGCCGGCCGGCCGGCGAAGTTTTGAGGTCAATGCGCAATCTCAGCGCATTATAGGGCTGCGGCTGGATTTCATGGAATTCGCCGCGCGTCCCCGGCTCGCCAGCAAATTTCGCCTCTGCAGGGCTCGAGCAATCGCGGAACGCCGGCGGACAGACCCATCGTCCGAAGAAGTGCAAACGCCCGAATCTGTGCGTCGGGAAAAGCCTCGCGCACTCGTGCCGCCGCAGCGAGCAATGTTCTCCCCCTGGTGATTACATCATCGATCAGCACAAGGCTGTCGGCGCGAAACGATGGTTGCTCGATGCTGAAGGAATGATAGTGCACCGCGACCGTGGGACGCGCGCCGTGCGCGGCGGTTGCCGATTTTCGCACCGCCGAGACGCGGTGCAGCCCCGGCCAGGTTTTGCTTCCCAAACCTGCCAGGAGCAGGGCCTGCGCCAGCTCGGCCGCCACCCAAGTGCCCCCTGCTTTCGGCGCACTGCCGGGCACCGGCACCAACACATCCTGGGGGAGGAAATAGTTCTTGAGTTGCGATAGCTGGTCCACTTCCCGGCGCACGCGCAGCGCGTACCTGCGCATGAATTGCGCATCGCCTGCCTTCAGCAAGGCTCTCAGTAAGCGCGACCGATTACAGGTCGCATTGCACCCCGCGGGAGAATACACGTAGCACGAAGCGAACGCGACCCGCGAGATCATAGCGAGTAGTCGTTTTTGCGCACGGAACCGGGCGGCTCGACCGCTGTCCGCTCAGCCTGCGTCTGCCGATACCGCAGCCAATTTTCCACCGACTTCTTGCGAACTTCTTCCGGGCTTTGCGGCTCCATCGGAGCAGGCTCGCGCTGCAAGCGGCTCGCAACTCTCTCCTCATGCTGCGCGCGGATGCGTTCCGCCACCGGACTGTAATAACCATGGCGTTCCATTTCGAACGCCGCGCGCGGAATTTGCGGCCGGGGCTCGCGATCAATGCCCTGCGCCCGCAGCGTACGATGATCGATGCGTGCCTGGAAATTCTCCTGTTCCAGCGCTGTATTGGCGGTCAACGCCCAGCGTTCCCGCACATGCAGCAACTCGTTGATGGCCGGCCCCAAGCCGATCTCGCGGCGGCGCCCGTCGTTCCATTCGAGCGTGGTCTTTGCGCCCAAGCCCTCCAGCTTCACCTCGCGTGTGGTTGCGAGCAGATGGGCATGAAAGTTGCGCGGATCACTGCCGGGAAAATTCCGCGCCGCGTGAATCGCCACGTCGACCGCAAACCGATAGCGTTCGACCAGTTCGCGCGCAAATCCCGTCACCAGCTTCGTGCGGCTCTCGGCCGATAGTTCGACCGGCAACGCCACCAAATACTCGCGCGCGACACGCGCGTTGCTGCGGCTCTCGGCGCTTTCCGCCGCATTCCACAACGTCCCGCGCTCCTTGGCCCAGGACATGTCATCGTTCGCGAACTCATCGGGCAGTATGATCTCCTTATGCAGGACATCCTGCCGGCCGGAGTGATCATAGGTTTTGCCCGTGCGCTCATCACGAATGCGTTCCCCTGCGCGATAAGCGGCAGCGCTGACGGCGCTGCTGCCATTGGAACGCCCAAAAGTCTTTATATTCAGAAAATAGACCGCCATTGAATCTAGCGCCTACGCATGGCGGCGAAAAATTCGGGGTCCGGCGCATACCCGGCGGCGACGGCGCTGAATTTTTCAGCTACCTGCGTGAGACAGACGCGCTCGGCCTCCCCGACTCCGCCGGGCATGAATACCCCCGGCTCGCAATGTAATTCGTCATCGCTGAAGAGCGAACCGCAGTGTTCGCAATGATTCGCCCAATGCGAATCCGCCGCCTCCTTGCCCGCCGACATCCGAAACCCACCGCATTGTGCCCGCAGCCGGCGGCTAACGGCCCGCGGCAGTTTCGCGATGTAAAAGACGAAAGCGTGCGCGTGTGCAGTCTGCCAACGGCCATCGACGGGCGTTTCGTGATCCGGCGGAAGCGCCAGAGCAAGAACACGGATCGTTGAACCGCAGTTTCCGCATTGTGCATTGGTCTCTGCGATGTAGTAGCTGGGCGAGCGGATATTTGCAACGTCTAATCGCATGGCTAATGCCCCCCAAAGTTAACCTTCAACCAGGCGGCAGATGAGGCACCCTTCAAATAGCCGCACAAGTCCGGCAGCTGTTCGAGTTGCGAGGCCATGACCGCCGTTTCGATGACATGCTGATCGGTAACGCTGCGGGAACGGCGCGCGCCGCGGCTGGAAAACGCGGTTTCACGGTCCTTGCCGATGGAGACTTGACGCCTGATAACCTCGCGCTCGCCGATGAGCCGCGAGGCGAATTGCGAAGTTCCACCGTTCTCGCTGCCGGAGCAGCGCAATATGAGCGTATTGCCGCAATTTTCCACAAGCGTTTGAGCTTCGCCGTGCCCGTACGTGCTGGAAACCTGCGCAACGGACTGAAAGCCAAGTACGCAACGGCAGCCGAATTTTCGCAGCCGGGCCAGTGCGTCCTTCAGACCGCCGATGGCCCCCAACGCATCAAGCTCGTCGATGACGAACCATAGTCTTTGGTCCTCGTGCTGGGATTGGCTCATGGCCTCAAATATCGCCAGGTACATCCAGGTCGAGATAATCGAGCGCAATGCCGCGATTTGTCCGGCGCGATAGGGGATGAACAGCACGCTGGGATAGTTTCGACGCCTCACCCACTTGCGTACGGAAAACGGCGCCGCGCGCTGCGCCTGAATGTGCTCGAACGCGGCGATCGCGGAGCCGGTCACTGAGCGGATCGATCCAAACATCCGCGCATTGTCGGGTTCCAGAAACGGCTGCGCGGGCGTATCGGCGACCACGGGCCGAAGCTCTTCCGCCGACGCAACCATGAGCAAACGCCACAGATTGGTGAGACTGCGGCTACCCGACTGGCGGCAGCGCCGAATCACCGCCACCAAGAATGTGCGGGCGTAGCCGCGCCACTCGCGCGCCGAGGCATCCTCGCAGTCCGGAATCAACCCGCTTGCCAGCTGGTCGATATCAAAGCTGCTTTCGATTTCCGCAAAAAGATCCCACTTCGCGGATTCCAGCTCGAAGGGATTGAGAACAATGTCGCCGCGATAGCGATCGTAGAAGCGCTCCAGGTATCCGCCGTCCGGATCGGCGAAGACCGCCCGGTCTCCGCGCGCAATTGCCGCCCCCATCAGCTCCCGGATCGCCGTGGATTTTCCCGTGCCGGTGGAACCGATGAGCTTGAAATGCTTGCATTCATCCTGCGCAGGGACGTCAATGCCCGCCAGCGTGAGTAGTTGCGGCCGCGAACCAATGCGACGCCTGCTGCGCCGCTGTAACGTCGCCCCCTCCACTATCAGTACCCCGCGCTTGTGGAATTCGCGCACGCGGCGCCGCGTACCTGCCGTGAGGGTCCGCAAGCACAGGACGGCCACAAAGGTCAGCACGGCGGTGAGAACCATGGCATTCATGCAGTTAGTAGCCTTCAATCACGTAGTAGTCGGCTTTATCGCCGTAGACCGGCGCCTTGCGGTCCACGCGAACACACAACCGCCGTTCGCTGCCGCAGCGCCGCCAATCGATGCGTGCACCCTGCTGTTCGAGGCTCGCCAAATTGGCCGTGAGTTGATCACGGCGAGCGCGCAGCGCCGTGATATCGGCGGCCGAGGGCAACGCCCAGCGCGCAAAACCAATCGGGAGTACCGTGCAAATTACTGCGGTGGCGAGACTAAAGATGGCGCTGCGCATTCCAACGCCGCCGTGAATCTTACCGAGCGCCCGGGTCGCACGCGTCGTTTCAGCAGTCAGCATCTGTAATTCTTCAACCAGCGTGCGCCGGATCTCATCGCGCACAACACCGTCGAGGTCTGCCGTATGCGCCCGCAGTCTTTCGAGCTGGCTTTCGGCCAATTTCTGATGCGCTTGCGCGCTTTCCATAAGCAGACCGGCCTTGATGGTCGCATCCTCCAGACCTAGGGCGCGCTCACTCATGATCAGCACCCAGGGATCTTTGCAACGGCAGCTCGGGTTTCGAAAGGCCCATGCCCGCGCCGGCCCTGGCTTCAGTCCAGGCGTTTTTGGCGTCCAGCCGTACTCGCAGCCAGGTTGGGTCCGAGGCGTATTTCAGATATCCGGCCAGATCCGGGAGCTGTTCGACCTGCGCGGGCAGCACGGCGGACTCGATCCCGAAGTGCTGAGTACGGCTGACCGACCCGAGCATTTCGGTCATTCGCCGGCTTCTCGACTCGATCGTGCGCAGGACCTCGCGCTCGCCAATGAGTTGCGAAGCGAACCGAGCCGTGCCGCCGCCCTCGCTCGACGAGCAACGCAGTATCAGCGTATTGGCGCAATTTTCCACAATCGTGTGGGCATCGCCGTGTCCGTAAGTGCTAGAAACTTGCGCAATCGATTGAAAACCCAGTACGCAGCGGCCGTTAAATTTTCGCAGACGCGCCAGGGCATCTTTCAGCCCGTCGATCTGTCCCAAGGCATCCAGCTCATCGACAACAAACCAGCGCGGTGCGCTCCCTTCGTCTTGATCCATGGTTTCGAAAATCGCCAGGCGCATCCAGGCGGAAATGTTTGAACGCAGTGCCGCGATCTGGCCGGCTTTGTAAGGGATGAACAGGACGCCCGGTTTCTGTTCGCGGACCCATTCCCGCACGGAAAAGCCGGGTGCTCTTTGTTGGGCCACGTACTCCAGCGCGCCGACCGCCGAACTCGTCACCGAGCGGATGGAATCGAACATGGGACTGTTGTGCGCTTCCAAGAAGGGCTGCGCTGGCGTGCCTCGCACGAGCTCCCGCAGCTCGCGGGTATCCGCCGCGACCAGCAGCCGATACAGCTCTCCCACATCGGCAACGCCGGCGTCATGCACCTGCCGCGTGACGGCCGTAAAAAAAGTGCGCGCATAACCGCGCCAGCTACGATCCGAACCTTCATGATCGGGTATCAGCGAACGCGCCAATTGCTCTACGTCATAGGAGGTCTTGATCTCTGCGAACAGATCCCATTTCACGGAACGCACATCAAAGGGATTCAGAATGATGTCGCCTCTATCCTTCTGATAGAAGCGCCGCAAGTAGCCGCCGTCAGGATCCGCGATGACCGCACGGTCGCCGCGCGCTAAGGCGTTGCTCATGATCTCTTGTACCGCCGTGCTCTTGCCGGTTCCGGTGGTACCGATCAGCTTGAAATGCTTGGTCTCGTCGAGAGCCGGAATCGCCACGCCGGCCAACGTGATCTCGGCGCCCCGTGCGGCCGACTTTGCAGGTCGTGCCTTCGACGCCGGCCCCTCAGCCACCAACGAACCGCGCTGATGGATCTTGCCGCCGTAACCGCCTTCGGCCAGCACCTGGCCGCCGACATAGCCCAGTACCGCACCCGCACCGACCGCGAGTGCAGCATGGACCATGCCGTGCGAGGAAAGCAGGGCGGAGCCGACGCCGGCCAATGCCGTCAAAGGCACGGCCGCGAAGGGAGAGATCGCGTAATGCTGCAAGCTCGCTCGCGCCTTGATCAAGCCCGCAATCATCGGACCGTATACGGCGGCATAGCTCACGGCGATACCCGACCATCCATGGAGCGCACTTTCCATCACGTGCGCTTGCGCTCCGGCTGGTACCAGATCTCTTTGATGAAGCGCTCATGATGCTCGACGCCGAATTGGATGACGATATCGACCAGCAGGTACAGGAGGCTCTTGATATCGCTGCGCGCCAGTTCTCTGCCGCCGGATTCTGCTTCACCAGCAGCATCAGCTGCTCGAACGCCAGCTCGGCACTGGTGGCATGCACACTGGTGATGGAACCGGGATGGCCCGAATTGACATTGCGCAGATAGTCAAAAGCCTCCTCGGCGCGCAATTCGGCCAGCAGGATCCGGTCGGGCTTCATGCGCAGGCACGATTCCAGCAGCTGCTTCGGGGTGACGCGCGCCATCCCCTGATCGTCCTTGGAATAAAACAGGCGTACATGATTGGGGTGGCCGTCCAGCACCAATTCCTGGGCGTCCTCGATGGTCAGCAGGCGTTCATCGCTCGGGATCTCCCGTATCAACGCTTTGGTCCACGTTGTTTTGCCGGAGCCCGTCGGTCCGGAGACCACGATGTTCTTGCGGCTGCGCACCGCCAGGCGCATGAACGCTTCGTACTCGGAACCGGCCATCAAACTCAGCAGTTCCTGTTCGGTGGCATCGAGGGTGCGGCCGGCCGGCTGCGCGCGGCGAAAGATGCCGCGACTGGCCAGCTCCTCGATGCTCCATACCCTATTTGCGGGCCGTCGAATGGCATGGCCACGCAACCCGCGCTGGTCGCCGGCGGCATGACCATCTGCACGCGCTCTCCGGTGGGCAGGGAGGCCGACAGAAGCGGCGAAGTGGAATCGATCCGTTGCTGGGTGGAATTGGCGATCAGCTTGGCGAGCCGGCTGCACCAATCGAAGTCGGCAAACGCCAGATGCTCGCGCCGCCATCCCATCGAAGTCTCGAGAAACGCCTCGTGCGGCCGATTGATGCACAGCTCCATCACGTCCTCAAGGAGATATGGGCGCAGCGAGCGCAATGTCAGCGCGAGCGCTGAGGCTTGCGCCCCGGCGCTAACGGACGGCGGCGGTAGACTTGAGCTCATACACCGACCTAAAATCAAGGTCGCGCGCGACCAGAACTTGAATGCGATCGCCTTGCTGCTTCATGACGGTCGGCGGAATGTTGATCGTGCCCTTCAGTACTTCCGTCATGACATCCTGCGTCGCGGAAGAATTAACGATTACCGTACCATTGCTGCCGCGGCTCGACTGAACGGCAGCCTGAATGGTGCCGTCGATCACCGAAACCAGAATCGCGGCGCCGAAACGCTCCCAGAAATGGCGATCGACTGTCCCCGGAAGACCGGCGCGGCCCAACTCGTCTGTGCCGGGCGATGCCAGCGGGACAATAACGCCGTTCGGCGTGCGCGCTTCGTTCCACAGCACAAAGACTCGCGCCGATCCTTGCTGTACCTGCCCGCGGGTCTCGCCGACAAGCTTAGTGCCGCGCTCCAATAACACCACCTCGCCGTCGACGCCGAATGTGTCCGTGGCCATCACGCAGGTGGTCATACCCGGCAAGGTCGAATCGATGGCCGTTTCCAGCGTGCAGTCGAGAAACGCGCCTTTCGGCAGCAACAGTCGCTGAGTCGGCAACACTTGAGCGTGGGCCACAGTGCTGACGCTGGGGCGCAGGAGGGCACTGAGCTCTCCGGGTTCGGCCCCGGCCACGGGCGTCGTCGAGCCGGTGGGCGCTAGCGCCAAGGAACTCTGCGAGGAGAAAACGGTTCCCGACAACTGGCGCTCCAAGGCGAGCTGCGCCGGGGTCTTTTGCGGCGGAGCGCCGTATGCGGGAGTCAGCGTGGCCTCGAGAGGAATTTCATGCAACGGCGCCGGGGACAACGGTGGCGGTTGCGGTGCGGGATCCGTCGGCGCCGCGCTCGACACCGCGGGCGCGTCGATCCGTCCCAAACTGGGCAGTGGCACTTCGGCGCCCTGTGCGCGTTTCGCCGAAGAAGCTTTGGCGTCTTGGCGGGCGTGACTTTGACGGCTCACTGCATTCGCGTAGTACCAGAAGAGCATCCCGAGGCCGAGTACGCTCATCAAGCCAATGGCGAGAAAGTTGCTGACGCGCGATTGCACCGAGGGTGCATGCGCCAGGGTCGCTGCGCCGCGTTCGCCGCGTACCGACTCGGCCTCCGCTTCCCGTTCCTTCATGGCACGCCTCCTTGAACCCGGCGCTCGACTTCCGGCGCCACCGTGCCGGATTCCAACCGCTTACCGCCGCCGCTGTATCCGCGATTTACTACGCACCCGGTCAGCCTTCCGCGCCGCAGGAAAAAGCGCTGCGCCACGCGGTGAATGATGACGTCGCCCGCATCCACGCTGAAATTGAGCAGCGATTCGCTGTCATCTGCGTCGCGCACGAAAATGGCCGGCAACTCCGCATTGGCGGAAAATGTCAGGCGCGTATGGACGCCGTCGTCGCTGGCGCCGACCGGCCGCAGCGCAGGCTCGCCGCAATACCAGTAGTCGATGTTGTGAGGCCTGCGGCTCGACGCGCTTTCCAGCTGCGAATCGAGGCGCTTGGCTGCAGCCTCGGCGGCGAGGCCTGCGGCTGTTTGCGGATATGTGAAGCGCAACGAGTAGATGATGTCGTCTTCGCTGGGCCGCTGCGCTGAGGCGCTATAGTCGAGGTGATAGTGACGGCGCGTCGTTAGTACCGTGAGATTGGTGGCGACGTGCGCCGCTTTGGGCTTGAGAAATAAGTGATTCTCCTGGCCGACGAATGCCAGTCCCTCAATATCTCCCGCGCCAAGCCCCACGAAGATCTCGCCGGGCTCGAATTCCAAATCGATCTGGTAGCCGACGAAGCCGCGTAATTTATACACTTCGCCGTTTTCGTACGCGGCCTCGCGCACTCGCGTATCTACGCTGCCTTTCGTGGGAATCTTCTCTGCGGGCGCCTCGGCATTCCGAAGCACCGCCGCCAGGGCCACTGCGAGGCACAAATGCCGCCCCAAAACCCCTCCTCGCGCACTCATCGTGCTGCCTCGCTGAGAACTTCGGGCTCGGTGCGAAAATCCACTATCTTGAATCCGAGCGGATTCCAACGGCGCGTCTTTGGATCCTTCGCGACTTCGCCATAGGCATATTGGATGGTGGCGACCCAGTGGCTGAACGTTTCCTCGGCTCCGGACGCTTGGCGCGCCGCCTTGAGGTAACGCACTTGGGCAAGATCCGACAATCCGCTCGCGCGAGTGAAGAAGCTGACGGCGTTGACTTGCACGCGTACGGTACTGCCATCCTTATGCACATTCAATGGTGACTTCGGATTGCTCGAGGTCCACAACGCATACCACGCTTGATTGCGTTGCGCCGAATGAAAGGCGCCGCACTCCTCGTAGTCGCTTTCGGCGGTGGCGAAGTTAAAGCGCTCGCACACGGTGATGTAGTGCGTCAGAAAGTATCGGGTGACGGTCTCTTCCGGCGCCGCCCGGCCCACCAGGGCCGGAACCACATCGACGATGCCGGTACTGCTGTCAACCCGCACGAGGTATGGAATCACCTCCTTCAAGGGCATCATCAGCAGCAGCACGGCTCCATTGACGGCGGCGCACAGCCACCCCGCGCCCGCCGCCCACCATGCAATCCGCGCATAGCGCCGAAATTGCGCTATTCGATCGGCATCCCAAGATTCGGCCGCGTCGAAATATTCTTGCGAACCGGCCCCGAGCATCATGGCGAGATCTCGTCGGAAGCGGCCGCTGCCGGTTTTGGTGCCGGTGCATTGATCGGTTGTAGGTGTTTTTCACAACGCACCACGGGCCCAGCGCAGGCGCTGAGCGCAAATATAAGACAAACAATCACGCGCATATGCACCCTCCGTGGTGTCAGTGGTTTAGCGGCGCGAATTCCGCCAGTTGCGGGCCAGGGTTGCCGCGCGCAGGGCCGCCCGCACAGCCGCGCCCTGCACGACGCGTGCGGCAAACGGGGCTGCGAAGCGAGCGGCCGGCCGTGCCATGCGGCCTGTCGCTGCCGCGGCCCACGCGAGGCCTCGGCCCGGGACTCCGAATGAATTAAGTGCGGCGCCGCCAGCCAATCCCGAAGCGATTGGCATGACTTGACGCAGAACGAGAAACACCAGCAACGCAACCAGCACCATGTTCAAGGCGTCCACCGTCAGAATGCCTGTTCCCCGCGCTGCGGTCTGCACCGCATAGGATTGGACGATTCGCAACAACAACGCAGCGATCATCACAGTCAGCACGGTGATGAGTGCGTAGTTGGCAAGTTGCGCAATCCAGGCGGTGAAAAATCGCCGGGTCGCGTCGAAAAACAGCAATGCGAAGAACAGCGGTCCAAGTGCAAGCAGCACAGCCAGCGCGATACTCGACAACGCAATGAGAAACATCGCGTACACGCACAGCACGCCGATCAGACACCAGACAACCGCACCGGCCAAATAGAAACCGAAATCGCCGATGATGCCCCCAGCGGCTTTCTCCCAAAGAACTGCCGCGACAGCGCCGCCGCTGCTCCAAATGGCATCAATGGTGCCTACGGGGTCGCCTGCGCCCACCACGGCTGCCGCCAGTTGGGTCGGGGCGTTGTAGAACGTGTCAACGATGACAGTGTTGTAGAGCCAGAGTCGCAGGCCAACGCCCAATATCAGAGCAATGAGCGCAACGCGCCTAAGCCCGGCCTCGAACGGCTCGGTGATCTTTCCTGTGAGATGCATGTAGCCCCACGCCATTACATAGATGGTCGCCAGAGTGACCACTGCAGGCTCCAACACGTTGGCAAGGCGCGACGTGTTGTCGCCGATATACGCGGCGAGCTGCGCATTCAGCCACGACCAAAATGTTGTGAAGAATCCCATACGCGAGCTTTACGGAACGGGCTGAAAGCGCGTGTCAAAACGTCCGTGCCCGTCGATCACCTGCTCCCGCGCTTGTTGGCGCAACGCAAAGGCTTGCGCTTGCATCGACTGATTGAGAATCTGCACCTTGGTTTGCTCGTTCTGCAGCATGCCGATCTCAGCATTGATTCTCGCCTGCAAATCAAGGATTGCTTTTTGGTCGGCAGCTGCCGGGATTGCTGCGATCAGCGTTTGCAGGGCGGCAAAGCGGCTGCTGGCATTCGACAATGCCTGGTGGGACAGCGCCTGCTGCATCGCGCTATATTGTCGCTCGTTTTGAATGAGCTGCTGGGCGCCCGGCGACAACGTCGCCAGCCGTTGCGGCGATAGCACCGCATTGGCGGTGATGATGCTCTGTACGTCAGCTGACAGTGCGCCGAAGCCTCCGGACCCCTGCAAGGCGCCCGTAACTTGCGTCCAATTCGAGGGCAGATAGTTGCGCACCGTTCCGCTAAGCAGTTGCTGCATACCACGATCGCCCGTCATGGTCTGAAGAGCCTGTCTTGCCTGCTGCAATTGATCTTTGGCGGTCTGCAATTGCTGCGCGGTGGTCTGCACCTCCTGAATTAGCTGAACGATGGCGGGCGCATCCACAACCGCCCACTGCGCACGTGCGGACGGCGCCGCGGCGCCGCCCGCGATCAAGCACACGGCAAAAAGTGAACTCTTAGAAATTCGCATCTCTTTCTCCTTTCAGTGTCCCACTCCGGCCAGAAACTGCGGCAGCCAGGCCTGCGGATCCGAGCCGCCCGCAGCGATGAGCTGCTGCATGCGCTGAATTTGCTGGGTGCGACCGGAAATAACTGCCAATTCGCCCGCGAATCCCTTCAAGTCGAGTTCGCACACCACGCTGTGATGCGCCTGCTTAATCAAGAACAGGCGTGATCCCGGTTCCAGCTGCTCTTTGATCAATTCGAATTCTCGCTCCGTGAGGCCGAAGCCCCGCGTGTACTCGGCCAAATCGGCATCCGCGTTGGGGAAGAAGACCTTGGTCGGCGTTTGCTCCACCAGGGTGCGGCTGATCGGGCTGTCGAGCACATCGCTCGGGCTTTGCGTCGCAAGGCACATCACGGCGTTGAGCTTGCGCCAGGTTTTTGGGCCGTCTTTGGCGAAATTCTCGAAGGCGCGATCGGCGAGGAGACGCCAAAACTCGTCCATCCAACAGACGAATCTGCGGCCATCGAGCAACTGGCGCACCAAATGGAACAGATACAGGGTAGTGGGCGAGCGGGTGAGGCTGTGATCGATGAATTCCGTTACATCAAATCCGAACAGCGCCGCGCCCGACAGCCTGGACACTACGGAGTCGGAGGCGTTATCGAACACCCAGGCATAGTCGCCACGATGGGACTCACACCAACGCGCGAGCCGCGCGTGCAATCCTTCCGGGTCGGTCGGGTCCAGGAATTCCACCAAACGTGAGAGACGCCGCGCTGCCGGCTCGAGCGCCAGTGTTCCGCGCAAAGCTTGATCCAAATCCGCCGCCTGCCGGACGGCATGCACACCGCCGTTCGCACCAACTCCGTCTCCCTTCGCCAACTCACGTAGCCAAACCTTGAGAAATTCGACATTGGCCGGCGTGACTGGCAGCTGCAAGGGATTGAATCCGGTGGGCACGCCGTTTTTCAGGGGCAAGTAATCCCCGCCCAGCGCGCGCACCAAGATCTCCAAGCCACAATCTTTATCGAAGATGACTTGTGTCGCTTCCTGACGGCTGAGCATGGCGATGAGGAAGCCGATAAAGACGGTTTTTCCCGATCCGGTTGGACCGCAGATCAAGGTGTGGCCGGTGTCTTTGCGGCTGCCGCCATCCGGATTGGCTGGATCGCTGGCATGCAGCGAGAAGTAATAAGGTGAGCGGGCGCTCGAGATCAGCATGCTGAGTGCCTCGCCCCAATGATTGCCGTGTGCCCGGCCGATGGGATAGTTGTGAAAGGGCACCATGGCAGCGAAGTTGCGCGTGGTAATCGGCGCCTTACGCGGTCTTAACGGAAAATTTCCCGGAAGTTGCGCCCAGAACGCGGCCTCTAATGCCAAGTCCTCGCGTGCCACCAGCATTCCTGTGTCGGCGAGATAACTCCGGGCCAGAGCAATGGAATCGTTCAGAGGCTTGAGCCGGATGCCGGCGGCATCCATTCGGCCGTCCGGGATATCCGCGACCACTTGCAAGGAGAAATGGTGGTCGCCCATGGCGAACTCGTTGCTGGTGAGCGCGTCCAACGCGTCCTTTAGTTCCTCTGCTTGCGTGACAGCAAAATCCCCAGCATTCGACATGCGGTTGAATTGCCGCTGCAGCAATGACTGACCCGCGGATTTGGCCAGGAATGAGAAGGACTGGGTCGCGACGAAGGCGAATGGCGCCGACAAGAGCCGGTTGTACATCCCGACCGCGCTCGGCGTCGGATATTCCTTGATGCCCAGCATTCCGGCAACCCGCGTACCCGCGGGCAGACGGTACTCGATGGCTTCGGTGCCGAACAGCAGGCGCGAGGTCGCAAGCGCGCGATTTAAAGGACCGGCCGGCAGCGGCACGCGCTGCCACTCGCCGTTAATCAACAAGCTCAGGTATTCGAGCAGCGACGAACACTCGAAGTTGTCCGCGGAATAGACACCCAGCAGCTCCGGGTCGTATCGCGCCAGGGATGCGAGCAGCGTCTCTTTGAGTTTCTCGCACGCGTCCAGCGCATCCATCAGAGATATTTTGGAGCCGGCACGCTGCGCCTTTGCGAGTGCCTTCGACACAACGCCGCTCGCCACGCCAAAGGTCGGCCGATGCACGATCGCCAGAAAGATCTCGTTGAGCATCAGCGTTTCGTTCGCCAGACGATCGTGATATTTGCGATGCAGGCCGTCGGCGAACAAGCGGCTGGCTCGCGCCGCCTGCGGCGCGGCTGCGTTGATTCGCGCGCGATGGCGAATGATGTGAGTCCAAAGTGACACGTTTGGACTGGCGATATTCCGCCACAGAACGTTCAAGCGCTCATGCCAATTGTTGAGGTCAGCGTCATCGCTGCTCTCGAAACTCGCGCCGCCCAGCCGAAATGCCTGCACGTAATCGCCGAAGCCCGTCCGGACGACCGCCGGCGCAACGTGAGCGTGATACGGGATCCGTTCGGCAGCGGCAATTTCTCGATTCAAGACAGCGCGGCCACGTGACGTCGCCATGGTCAGTCCTTCCTGCTGCGCCGCCCGCGGCGATTCGGCAGATCGATCGTCAACGGGCAATAGCTGCTCGCCTTCCAGACGCGCAGATTGCCAAATAGCGCGGGCAGGCGCGTCCGCCCCCATAGCAGCATTAGGTCGAAGAATCGGGCATCGCGGGCACATAACAGCATGCATACGCCGTGGATGGGCGCGCACAGCAACAAGACCAGCAAATTCTTCGTGAGAAGAAAGGCCTCCAGGCTGAACACCATATTGAACAGCAGCGCCGAGTAGGTCACGCCCCAGCGCATCGAAGGCCGCGTTGCGCCCACAAATAACGGATCGGCAGTGAGCCCTGCATTCAGGTCGTTCACGTTTTGTTCCTAGACGCCAAACATTCCGCGAACCCAGGTGACGATCTGCGGCGCTCCGAATCCGATGGCAATCCCCAAAATCGCGCCCAGACACCACCCCCACGACATTCGGTTTGCCATGGCCATTCCTCCGAGCACCATTACCAGAATAATGGCCACCGGCGTCAGCCATGCGAGAATGTTCGCCTGCAGCGAACTCGCTCCTGCCATGAAAGGAGATGCTTGAGCCATGACAAATTCGGGGGCGCAGACCGCCAGCAGCAGGGGAAACAGCGCAATGCGCGCAACTCGGTGAGCCCAGAGGAGGTGCCGCATGTCAGATCTCCGTCTCCAGCGCATCCATTTCGTGCTCGCCGCGCCGCGCTGCGAGTTCCTCGCGTTTGGCCCGGCCGGGCGCGCCGAAGCGGAAATTCTGAATGACGAACGAGTGGTCGTATTGCTTGCCGCCTTCTTTATCGGTCCAATTATTGGAACGAACCTGTGCTTGAAGAATGAGTTGATCGCCCTTGCGCGCGTTCTTCGCGATCGCTTCGCCAAGACCGTCAAAGGCGACGAACCAAAGACTGGTGACCGCCTCGCGTGCATTGCCGTGCTCGTCCTTGCCGGCGTAATCATTGCCGACCAGACAAATGCGCGCGTAAGTCGTGTCGCCCTTTGCAGCGAGTTCCGGATCCTTCGCAAGATTGCCTACGGCGGTAAGAGTGAAGCTATTCATGATGACTCCTTGAGTTTGTTCCGCGCGGCGGTCGAAATTTCGCCGCCTGGTGATAGTCTGTTGGCGGGCCCTGAAAACTAGAATTCAATTAAGTGTCGGGATCGCAAAGAAACTGATGCGTGATTGTCGGGAGATCGTTGCGCCCGGCGGCGTCACCCGCATTTTTGCCCGCAATTGCCCAGAAACGCCCACCCTGTGCAAATCCCCTTTCGGCGGCGGCGAGGGCAACGTTCCGCGTATTCGCTTTAGCTCGCGGCCGTCGATATGGCAGAATGACCCAGGGCGTCAAAAATAAATCGCATTGCCGAGGGGACAAGCATGAAGACTGGCGTTGGGCTTTCCACAATATCTTTGCGTACCATTGTGACGGCGACCATGGTGACCCTGGGCGCGTCGACCGTCTCTCTCGGAGAGGACAGCCACGCTTCCAAGCACTATGTGCTCCCCGCGTCGCCTGAGAATGTGCAATGGGGTTGGTACGACACCAACGAAAAACCGAAGCTGACGCTCAAGTCCGGAGACACGGTTTCCATCGAGACCCTGTCCCACTCCCTCGGACAGATCAAGCCCGGCGTAGAAATGGACGAGATCGTTCGCCTACGCAAGGCAAATCCCGGCGGCGGCCCGCATTCGATCACGGGCCCGATTTACGTCGAGGGCGCGGAACCCGGCGACACCCTGGAAATTCATATCTTGAAAATCGTGCCCAAGGCGGACGGTTTCAATTTCAATGTGCCCGGCAAGGATTTCCCCACCGTCGGTCAGCTTGCCTCTGAGTTTCCGGAAGGCTTCGTTCGCTACTACAAACTCGATCTGACCAAGATGCAGGCACCCTTCAAACCCGGAATTGTCATCGATTTAAAACCCTTCCCCGGGACCTTCGCCGTCGGCGTCGACCCCAATGAACCCGATGCCAAAGCCGGGCCGCCGATTCATGACGCGAAAGGCCGCACCAGCACTCTGCGCCCCTGGAAGAACGGCTCGAATATGGACGTGAACGAGCTGCAGGCGGGTTCAACCATCTATTTCCCGGTATTTCAGAAGGGCGGCCTTATCTGGACGGGAGATTCACATTGCCGGCAGGGCAACGGCGAAGTCAACCTGACGGCGCTGGAATGTTCCTATAAGGAAATTGAGATCAAACCCGTCGTGCGCAAGGATATGAAGACAGACTGGCCGTGGGCCGAGACCAAATCCGATTGGATCTTCATGGGCTTTGACGAGGACTTGAATCAGGCCATGAAAATTGCGGTGGACCAAACCGTCAACTGGCTGTCGAAGCAAACCATCGTGCCCATGAGCCGGGAAGAAGCCTACGCACTGACTTCGATTGTCGGAGACTGCCGCGTATCGCAGGTCGTCGATATCCGCAAGGGCGTGCACTGCATGATTCCGAAATCGGTGTTCGTGAATTACAAGCCCGGTGTGCGTTAGCGGCGCGCCCCGCAGGCTCGTCAGGGTTTCGCCAGCTGCACCACCATTTTGCCGGTATTGGCGCCGGTGAACAGGCCGATCAGCGCAGCGGGTGACTGTTCGATCCCCTGTAATATGGTGGTGCGGTATTTCATGCGTCCTTCCCGGATCCAACTCTTCATATCCGCCAGAAATTGCGCTCGTTTCGATTCGAATTCGTAATACACGAAACCTCGAATCATCACGCGGTTGTAAATGATGTTGGATAACGTGGTCACCGGTTCGGAGACTGCGCCAAAATTGTTGTAGGCGGAAATCATGCCGCACACCGCGATGCGTCCCAAGGCATTCATGCGCGGCAGAGCCGCATTCAAATGTTCGCCGCCGACGTTCTCGAAGTACACATCAATGCCCTTCGCCGCCGCGGCCTTGAGCGAAGCGCGCAGGTCTCCCTGTTTATAATTGATGGCGGCATCAAGCCCCAGCTCTTCCTTCAGCCACCGGCACTTCTCTTCCGAACCGGCGCTGCCGATCACATAGCAGCCTTTGATCTTGGCAATTTGCGCCGCGACGCTGCCGACCGCGCCGGCGGCGGCAGAAACAAACACGGTTTCGCCCTCTTTGAGCGCACCGATGATGAGCAATCCGCCGTAGGCCGTCAGGCCGGTCAGGCCTAAGACGCTCATATAGGCAATCAAAGGCATGCCGTCGGCATCGAGCGCGGCAAGACCCTTGCCGTCCGAAAGAAAATATTCGCGGAAACCGTGCATCGACTGCACGTGATCGCCTTCCTTGAAGCCGGCATTGCGTGATTTGAGCACCCGCCCAATCGTGCCGCCCATCATCGCTTCATTGAGTGCGGTCGGCCCCGCAAGTCTCGGCCGCATGGCAGGATCGACCGACATATAGATGTTCTCGACCAGCACCTGGCCTTCGCCGGGATCGGGGACATCGGTTTCGACAATTCGGAATTGCGCCGATGTGGGCAGGCCTTGCGGACGCTCAATCAAATGGACTTCTCTGCTTCGCATATTTTTCCTTAGGCGGCGACCGGGCGCTTTCCCAGCGCATGTTTCCAGTGGCCGGATTTGAATCGCAAGATGAGCATTGATCCTTTGAGCATATAGTCGCCGATGATGGAGCTGTATACCCAGACCACCGGCAGGTGCAGGATGGCGAAGGTCGCAGCAAGCGCGCAGCGCACGCCGATGAGACCGAGAAACGACGTGATCAACGGGAAGCGCGTATCGCCGGCGCCGCGCAGCGAGCCGCCGATCGCCATATCAATGCCCAGTAGCGGTAGCATGGCGCCCATGATGTACGTGAATTCCGTCGTACGCAGCACGGCGATTTCATCCGAGCCGAGAAAGAATCTCGCCAACCCGGGCGCGTTGATGACGGTGAGAAGGCCGATGATCGACATCGCGGCGACCGCCATGCCGCAGGCACGCCATCCGCTACGCGCCGCCCCCTCGATATCGCCCGCGCCGAGGTGCTGCCCCACCAGCGTGGCACCGGCGATGGAGAAGCCGCTGCCGACCACCATGGCGGCATTCAGCATATTGACGCCGACGTTGTACGCGGCAAAAGCCTCGGTACCATAGTAATGGCCGATCAGTGACATGAATAGGAAAAAACCGAATTGCAGCACGAGCTGTTCGAGCGCAACCGGATAGCCGATATGCAGCAGCCGCTGGTAGCGGGCCTTTTTAAAAATGTCTCCCGGATAAAATTTGATGGTCAATTTTTGCCGCATCCACAGAAACACCAGCACTGCGCCGCACAACACGAATGACAGACCGGACGCGAAAGGCGCGCCGGCCGAACCCATGCGCGGTGCTCCCCAGTTGCCCAGGATGAAGGCGTAAAGCAGCGGCAAATTCACCAGGTTCACGGCCAAGCCGAACAGCAGCGGCGTCCACGCGTTACCGGCGGCGCGCAGTGCGCTCGACAAGATGATGTCGATGGCAAAGCCGATGATGAACGCGGCGAGCCAGAATATATTGCGCGAGGCAAGTTGCGCCGCATTCTCGTCCAAACCGAACACCTCGGCGATCCGATGCGAGAACAGCATGCCGAAGATCATGAGCACCAGGCCGATCAGACCTCCGAACATAAGCGACGCAGACGTGATGCGGCTGGCCTCCTCGCGTTGGCCTGCACCCCAGGAGCGCGCAACCAGCGCGGTAGTGCCCACGCCAACCGCCATCAGCAGGGCTTGCAGTGCAAAAAATACGCGCTGGCCGGCTCCGACCGCCGCCACCGCCGGCGCTCCCATACCGCCGACGAATTTGGTCTGCACCATCGCCACCATCGAAAACATGAGGTTGGACATGATGGACGGAACGGCCAACTGCCAAATGGTGGGGCGCTGAAAAGTCATCGGTCGTTGGATCAGATCTTCAAGGCGGCGGGTTTTTTAATCCATACCGTCAGCGCCAGATAATAGAAAATCCCGATCACGATCCAGCACAGTCCCAGAATCTTGGCCGCGCGATCCATTTCGTAGAGCACGAAAACGATGATGGCCAAACCGATCACCGGAAATACCAGATGCTTGAGCCACGAGCCGCTGCGCTGGCGGATCAGGTAGTGATTGATCACCGACAGATGCAGCAGGACGAAGCCGGTCAGCGCTCCGAAATTAACGATGAGCGTCAAGTCATCGACCCGATTGGCGAATAACAGTCCGACCAGCAGCGAAATCACCGCAACCACGAGCGTGCTGACGTACGGGGTCTTGTAGCGGGGATGCACCTTGGCCAGAATCGCCGGCAATTTGCCGTCGCGCGCCATGGCAAAAAGAATGCGCGAGACGGCAGCTTGTGCGGCCATGGCATTGGCGATGGCCGAGGCCACGACGATGGCAATGATGGTTATCAGGCGCAGCCATGTCCCGCCGGCGCGATCGGTGATTTCGTAGAAGGCCGTCTCCGGCGAGGAGAAGTGCATTCCGGCGCTTAAGTCCGTGGCAATCCAGGTTTGCAGCATGAACAAGGCGCCGACCAAGATGAGTGAAAGCACCGTTGCCCGGCCCACGGCGTCTTTGCCGGCGCGATTTTCCTCCGACAGGGTAGAAATCCCGTCAAATCCGAGAAACGACAGCACGGCGATCGAGGTGGCGCCGGCCACCGTGCTCAGCGAGAAAACGTGCGGATCGTAAATGGGCCTAAGCGTGAGCTTGCCGGCCCCCATGCCGCCGTACAGCGCAATCAGTCCCACCACCACGAACAGCGCCAGCACCACCAATTCGAACATCAGCATGTAGCGGTTGACGCGCGCGGTGAACTGGATGCCCACGAAATTTACCGCGGCGTTGAAAGAGATGAAAAGCGCCAGCCACGCCCACGCCGGCACGCCCGGCAGCACCGGACGCAGCGCCACGGCACTGAAAAGATACAGCAACGACGGCACGAGGATGTAATCCAGAAGAATGAGCCAGCCCGAAAAGAAGCCGGCAATCTCGTGCAGTCCGCGCTGTGCGTAGGTGTAGACGGATCCCGCGAGCGGGAAGGCGCGCGACATGGCGGCGTAGCTCAAGGCGGTAAAGAACATCCCGACCAAGCCGACGAGGTACGCCAGCGGCACCATGCCTTTCGCGTCGTTGTACACGAAGCCGAACACCGAATACGGCGCAATCGGCACCATGAAAATCAATCCGTAGATGACCAGATCCTTGGTCGTGAGCGCTCGATGCAATTGCTCCTTATATCCGAATTCTTCAATCGACAAGCGCGCGCGCTCCTTTTGAGCAGCAGTTTATCCCAACAGTCGCGGACCCGGCCTCTGATTTGAGTCGCGCAACGGCGGGAAGATTCCGTACAATGGAAAAAGCAGGTCCCGGATGAACCCTACCGCACATCGGCATACGATCCATCATCGGCATCATGGCTGGGATCACAGCTTTGCGGCCGTGATGCAAATCGCACCGGGAGATTCGCTGGAATTTGATGTCGCGGATGCTTCCGGCGGCCAGCTGCATGAGACCTCGACGCTCGCCGACGTGGGCCGCATGGACTTTGGCAAAATCAACCCTGTGACCGGTCCTGTCTACATTGACGGCGCCGAGCCCGGAGACATCCTCAAGGTCACGCTGCTGTCATTCGCGCCTTCAGGCTGGGGGTGGACCGCCAATATTCCCGGTTTTGGCTTGCTGGCTGGGGATTTCACCGAACCCGCGTTGCACGTCTGGCGTTATAACGCCGGCACTCTTGCACCTGCTCTGTTTGGCCGGTGGGGCAAGGTACCTCTCAAGCCCTTTACCGGGACCATCGGTTTGGCCCCGGCCGAGCCGGGGCTGCACAGTGTCGTTCCGCCGCGGCGCGTTGGCGGCAACATGGATGTGCGCGATATCGCCCAGGGCACGGAACTGTTTCTACCGGTTGAAGTGAAGGGGGCATTGTTTTCGGTGGGCGACACGCATGCGGCACAAGGCGACGGCGAAGTGTGCGGCACAGCAATCGAAAGTCCGATGCAGGTGGCGCTGCAATTCGACTTGATCAAGCAGGCACCATTGAGCTTTCCGCGCTTCCGAACGCATGGACCCGTAACCCGGCACCTGGATGCCCAAGGGTATGAGGTCACGACGGGAATCGGCCCGGACCTGATGCAGGCGGCGCGCGCTGCCGTACGCTCCATGGTGGATTTACTCACGCGCGAGCACGGCATGCCGGCGATGGACGCCTATCTTCTGTGCAGCGTCTGCGGCGATCTTCGCATCAGTGAAATCGTCGACGTGCCCAACTGGACAGTTTCGTTCTATTTTCCGCGCGTCGTGTTCGAGTAAGGAGACCACGTTGATATCTCCAGCGGAAATCCGCGCGGCCTATGCCTGCATCGCGACCCACATCCGCCGGACGCCCACCATTGAAATCGACGGCGCCGATTTCGGGCTGAGTTCAGCGCCGCTCGTGTTGAAACTGGAATTGCTGCAGCATGCCGGCTCGTTCAAGGCGCGCGGCGCATTTACCAGCCTGCTGACGCGCAAGATTCCCGCTGCCGGCGTGGTCGCCGCCTCCGGGGGCAATCACGGCGCGGCGGTTGCCTTTGCGGCCATGAAGCTGAAAGTGCCCGCCAAGATATTCGTGCCCAGCATCGCCTCGCCCGCCAAGATTCAGCAGATCACGGACTATGGCGCGCACCTGGTGGTCGGCGGCGAACGCTACGCCGACGCGCTGGCCGCGAGCGAGGCCTGGGTGGCCTCCTCCGGCGCCATGCCGATCCACGCCTTCGATCAACGCGAGACCGTGCTCGGCCAGGGTACCGTCGCCCTGGAATTCGATGAACAAGCGCGGATCACGACACTGTTGGTCGCAGTGGGCGGCGGGGGCCTCATCGCCGGGCTTGCAGCGTGGTATCAGGACAGAATTAAAATCGTCGCTGTGGAGCCTGCCAAAGCTCCGACGCTCACGCGGGCGCTCGAGGCGGGACATCCGGTCGATGCCGAAGCCGGTGGCGTCGCCGCGGAATCGCTGGCACCGCGCCGAGTGGGCGAGTTGGTGTTCCCCATCATCCAGCGGCATATCGGTAAGACCGTGCTGGTGTCGGACGAAGCCATTTTGGACGCGCAGCGGCGCCTTTGGACAACGCTGCGCGTCCTCGCCGAGCCCGGGGGCGCGGCGGCATTCGCGGCACTGACCTCAGGCCAATATGTACCGGCCCCCGGCGAACGCGTCGGTGTGCTGATTTGCGGCGGCAACACCGCCATTGTGAATTTTAAATCCCACTAGACAGAGTCGTCGCGACGGCGATCAGCGCCCGCGCTTCCAGCAACTCGGCAAGCTTGGTTGCCAGCGCGGGCCGCTGGGGCCCGATTTACGGCGCCGGATGGTGGAAATTCGCACGATTGGAGCCGCTGGAGAGTGATTTTACTAACCCCGGCTTCGTCGGTAAAATACGCTTAACAATTAGAAGCAGCTCCTTGCAATCAATCGTGAAGGCTATAGATCGATTGTCTGAGGCTGCGAAGTTGAAGGGTTAATTGCATGAGTTTTGATGTGGCTTTGCTGGCCGTCATCGTGGGTGGGATCGGACTATCGGCCGCCTACGTGAGAGCGGAGTACTTGAGTTGGCGCGCGAATGGCGCCGCTGAACGGCGCAGAGAGTCTGTGCTACGCGACCTGCATGCCGCGAGATTGTCGGGTCAGGACAATCCGCAGCTGCTTCCGAGCGTTCTGGAACTTCAAGGGTTCGGCGAAGGTGAAGCGGCCAACCCTGATAGCGCTAATGAACTCTACGCCGCACGCCGCGCTTCGACGCGAAGCACTTCAGGGCGCAAGCATCCTCTTGAGGAACAGCGCAAACGCGTGCGACAGCGCGCCGCTCCTTAGTCTACCTTTTCCTTGACACCCAGATGACGGGCCAGGAATTGCGCCGTCGCCAAATCCGCGCGCAGCCAGGAGGCATGCCGTAGAAAGCCGTGAATCTCATTGGGGAGCACCAGTTCCTCAAACGGCAGATTGCGCGCCTCGAGACGCCGTGCAAGATCGACCGTCTGCTGAAAACGCACATTGCGGTCGTCATCCCCCTGAATCAACAGCACGGGCGATTTCCAGCCGTCGACTTGCGCGTCCGGCGAAGAATTCCAGGCGACTTCCATGGCTTGCTCACGATCGCCCTTCTCGAAACGCGTCGCCTGTCCACCGGTCAGTTCATCCATCAGCCGCGACCAATCGTGCACTCCATGCAGGTCGACGCCGGCCTTGAAAATATCCGAGTTGCGGGCCAAGGCGAGTCCCGTGAGATAGCCGCCGTACGAGCCTCCCCAAATCCCGATGCGCTTGCCGTCAACACTCGGGCGGGACTGCAGGAAACGCGCTCCCGCGAGCACATCCTGATATTCGGCAGCGCCCGCATAACCTGCATGCTCGGGATGATGAAAGGCGCGCCCGTAACCGATACCGAGCCGATAGTTCAGCGACAATACGACGAAGCCGTGCGCCGCCAAATACTGATTCACGGCGTATCCGTTGCTGTAGTAATCCATGTAATGCCATCCGAGCAGCATTTGCCGCGGCGGACCGCCGTGCACGAATATCACGGCAGGTTTTGCCGCGGCTTTCGCGCCGCCGGCGTCGAACAATTGGCCGTGCACCAGTATCCCGTCGGCCGCTTTGAAGGTGACTTGTTTGGGTGCAATGAGTTGTGCCAGCGGAAATTCCGGGCTGGTTGCGGCGGGCAGCGTGACCCGGCGCGATCCGTCGAGCGAAGCCGTAGCCACCGTCGGCGGCTGCTGTGTACCGGCTGCGACAAACGCGATTCGGTCTCCGGCTGCGGCCACGGGGGTCCATTCGAGCGATTCGCCGCTCGTGAGCGCCACCGAGCCTGGGCGATCGACCGGCACCCGGAATAGATGGCGGCGATCGTCATCACCCGGCGTGTTACCCGTGTTGGCGTCGTAAATCATGAAGCGGCGGTCACGGCTTTCGGCCACGTGCTCCACCATGTAGGCGCCAGGCGTCAATAAAACCGGCGCGCCGCCCGCAGCAGGCACCGAATACAAGTGCGGCCAGTCATCCAGATAGGCCATGAAAACGATGCGATCGCCCGCAGCCCAGTGCAGGTTCGCCTCTCCCGCCACGTCCGGAAAGGAACCGGCCAATGTGTTCGGACTCTTCCAGACCGCATGGCCCACGCCATCGGCAGCGGAGGCAACCCAGATCGACCAAGGACGCGGACTCGGCGTCAAAATCGGCGGCGGCGGACCGCCGTCGCCACCGAGCCGCGCAAATGCGATTCGCGCGCCGTCCGGCGACCAGATCGGCGCTTCATCCTTGCTGGTAGAAGGCGCCAGGTACAACAGTGGCGTGTCCTTCGAGGTGTATATTCCGATGAAGGAGTGATCGCCGCGATCGGACACAAAAGCCAGCCGGCTGCCGTCCGGCGACCAGGTCAAATCGCTGTCCCTGCCGCGATCGAAAAACAGCCGCTCGGGCTTGCCGCCGTCGAGCGAAGAAATCCAGACGTGAGCATCCTTGATATAGGCGATTTGCCCTCGCGATGAAATGACCGGCGCGTCGCCATCGTCGACTTTTACCGGCGCGCCGCCGGTAGCGGGCATGGCCCATATGGCGGTAACGGGTTGTTGGGGCGAGGAGCCCGGATCGGGCGCGAGGTTTCCTTCGGCGGGCCAGTTGGCGTCGTGGTCGCCACCGAGCACAAAAACCAGGCGCGTGCCGTCGGGCGAGAAGGTCAGTTGAGTTATTTCTTGCCCATCGTCCTGTGCGAAATCAGTAACCTTTGCCGCGGTAAAGTTCGGACCGCGTGCCAGCCAAATATTGCGCACGCCGTCCAAGTTGCATACCCAGGCAATCGCGTCCCCATGCTCCGCGGCTGCGAGCTCGGTGGCGAACGGATAGTGCAGGACTTGCGCCATGGAGAATCCGGCAGCGGCGCCCGCCTGCCCCGCCAGCGGGGTAACCGCCATTGCCAGCATGCATGCCAAGGAGCGTGACTTCATCATGTGCGTTGCCTCTGCGACCCAAATAGAATGACGAATACTAAACCTAAGGCGGCACTAATTCGCAAACATTCAAATGAGCCATTGAAACGCAGTGAGCTGCTTCGCGAAGGACACCACCGACGGCGGCTGATGAGCCTGCGCGTCGAACAGATACGCGATGCCGCCGATGATGAAGCCATTCATCGTCGAGGCCAGCACGAGTGCGGCGAGTTTTGTAGAGATTCGGGTACGGACACTGTCCGCGGACAACGGCGCAAACGGCGGAATTTTTATATCGAGCGGTCTGACGGCTTGGTCGATGCTGAAAGTTTCGACGAACGTTTGCGGCGCGCCACCAGCTCGTCGGTTATTTCGATGACTGCGTGTCTGCCGGTTGCACCCACGTCTTTGCGCGCCTCCACGCGCTGATCGGCGAAACGCTGACGTTCGGCGACGCTTACCCGTTTGATGGTCGGCTTCTCCCAGTAGGCCCCCAGATAACTGGCGACCGCGACGGCGCCGATTTCTTCGCGGAAAAATCCCAAGCGCAGAGTATGGACAACGCGGCCCTGATCCTCGCCGGCAACGGAGTAGAGGCGGTACTCACTGAAGAGGTCGAGATTCGGCACTGCATCCGGATCGAACGCGGTATCCGCTTGCGCCAATTCAATGACGAACCATCGAGACGCTTCTTCGTCCTCGAGCTCCATCGGCGTCAGAGCGCGGATGGTCTGGGTGGATTCCAGACTCTCGAGCGGCCGGTCGAGCTTTTTCACTTCGCGAGGCGCAGGCGCGGGAGCGGTTGCGACGACAACGTGCTGCAGCGAGGTGAGTCTGCTCGCCATGGCCTTCATCGGTGCGCGGAACTTGGGCGCGAAAGACTTGCGCGGCGGCGCCGTCGATTGCGTCAGCACCGGCGAGTGCTTGACGGGCGCAGCCGGCATAGCGACCGCCGGCGCAGACGCGATCGGTGCCGTCGCCTTTGGCGGCCGCGCAACGGGTGCTGTCACAGGCGGCGCTGAAATTCGTGTAGTCGACGCCGTCGCGGAGGGTGCAGGTGCGCTTGGCGCAGGTGCAATCGGCGCAGGTGCAGTCGGCGCAGGTGCAATCGGCGCAGCTTTCTTTGGCGGGACCGCTTCGGTGAGTACAGGCTCTGCAATGACAGTGGGCTTCTGCGACGCAGCTTTCGACGCGGGCGTCCTTGTGGGCAGAACGACTTCGGTGAGAACGGGTGCGAGGCTTAGAATCGGCAGCGGCTCGGCGATTTTCGGAGCCGCTTTCGAAGCGGGTGCAACGGCCTCGGTAAGAACAGGCGCCATCTGGACAGTGGGCCGCTTCGGCACTGTTGGAAAAGGAATATCGAGCTCCGGCAGCGTCAACTGCGGCGGCGGCGCCGATACAACACTCGGCGGTACAACAGTTGGCGGCGCGGTCGGTGTAGAAGCCGCCTGGTTGACCGGCGGGACCGCCAGATCGGGAATCGGCCACGCAATGTCGATTGATATTTCGGGATCGGCCTTCAAAGTGGCCGGCTGTTCCGGGACTGCGAATTTTTGCGCGGCAATCTTTTGCGCGGCCGCTTTGTCGATAGTCACTTTGCCATCCGGCTTCGGCGCTACCGCCGGCCGCTGCGCCTCTGCGGGCCTCTGCGCGGACTGCCGCTGTTCGGCCTTGGCCTGCACGCTGCCGATGGCGCGTAAATCCGAAGCGCCGGCCGTTGCGGTCAGCGCGCCCGGATAAGTATCGCGAACTTCGGCGAGAATGGCATCGGCTTCATCCTCCGTGGTGAAAGGCCCCAATCTGAGCCGGTAACGGGTACGGCCGTCTTCGGTCACTTGAATTTGGTAGACGTGCGCGCTGTGACGGCTGGTAAATGATTTTGTCGGCAAGCTGATCGGAGCGGTGGAGACACTGAGATTGATGACGAAGGGGCCCTCTCCGCCGAGACGGGACGCTTCTTGTACCGGTTGGAACAGATCCTCAATGCTGAGATGCCAGATCTCGCCTGCCATAGGCGCGTTTAGCGGCGTTGCCATAAATCCTTTCTCAGGAACGGTACGGGTGCTCAAGATATTGACGAAGTGGGCGGAATGAAAGCGTGATCGGCGTCTCTGGGTGGCGACACGCGCGCTCTTTATGTCAAGGACTACAAGCAACATAAGCGAATCGAGTGGAACAGCGCCCGCGGGAATTTGCTGTTTGCCATGGAATAAGTCGCGAGATGCGTTAAGTAAACAAAAATGGCCGGCCATGTTTTACTCTTAGCTCGAGGAGCGCATCGCTTGACGGGGGCGCTGTGGAATGTTTACCGCCCGGATGGGCCTACCATGCAAAAGCGCTGGCAAAGCGTGAGGCAAATCGATGCTCGCTCACGATCGCATCAGTACTAAAGCTCTTCGCCTCTTTCTGGTATTCGCAGCGGTGTTTGCGGTTGCGGCAATAGGCATCTCCCTGCATCGGATCGGGGGAAGCCTAACGCTTTCTTATCTACCGAACGGCATTGCCGTCGCGGCCACATATCGATTCGGCCGGCGCGTATGGCCGGCGGTGTTTATGGCAGGATTGGCAATCGAGCTTTGGAACCACGCGGCCCTGCCCACTTCCATCGGCGTGGGAATCGGCCTCGCCAGCGGTGCTTGGTTTTCGGTGTGGCTTTTGGAGCGCGCCGGATTCAACCCGGATTTTTCACGCGCGAAAGACGTCTTGATCTTCATTCTGGGCGTGGGCCTGGGCATGACCCTTGCGCCGATTTTCAGCCTTCCCGGCTACTACGTATCGGGATTGAAGGAATTCGCGACCGATCCGACTCATTGGCTTCGCTGGTGGAGCAATGCGATCACAGGCGCGCTGCTTCTCGGCCCTATTCTGTTGGCCTACCGCCGCAACAGCTTTGAGCGTTTCAAGCAGCACTGGATCGAGGCTGCACTGTGGTCGCTCGGGCTGATTGTCTGTTGCACCTCGATCATGCTGGCGCCGGGAGCACTGAGTCGGCCGCTGATCGTCGTGTTCGCACTCCTGCTCATCGTCGTCAGCGCCATGCGATTCGGTCTGGTCGTTGCGGCTGGCGCCTCGTTTGCGATCTCGACCATGACGGCCATCAGCGCGGCCTTCAGCATCGGTGCCTTCTCGCAGTTCAATCAACTCGAGGGTCTGGTGACGACCTGGTCGTTCATCGCTTCGCTCTCGGGTTTGAGCATCATCATCACCGCGCTTCTCGGCGAGCGCGAAGCGGCCACGCTCGAGGTACTGCGCGCTGAGCAGCGCTATGCACAGATATTCAACGGCAGTCCGCAGCCGCTGTGGGTACACGCGCGGGACAGCCTGCGATTTCTACTGGCCAATGACGCCGCTGTACGTCAATACGGCTGGAGCCGCGACGAATTGCTATCCCACAGCGTGGAGATACTGTCGCAGGGAAAACAGCCGGTGCTGCCGCCGGTGCACGATGTCGCGGTAATCGCCGATCTGCCGCTTGAACCGTTCGAGACGCAGCACGTAACCAAGGAGGGCCGGGTGCTCGAGGTAGAAGTGTGGACGCAGTCCATCGACTGCGGTGGCCAACCGGGCGAGCTGGTATTCGCGGTCGACGTTACCGAGCGGCGCGCTTTCGGACAAGCGCTCATGGAGGCGATCGGCGGCGAGCAACGGCGCATCGCGCAGGAGATGCACGACGGCCTCGGTCAGGAACTGACCGGCCTGGCACTCTCAGTGCGTGCCCTGGCAAATCGGGCGCAAAAGGAACGCGACGTCATTTCCGTCGATCTCGACCAGCTGGCACTGCTGGCGACCAGCTGCATCCAGGATGCGCACCGAATCGTCCAAGGTCTATCGCCGTTGACCAACGCCGACGGCAATCTTGATGCCGCCCTCGAATTATTGGCACAGCGCAGCTCCTTGAGCGGGACCCGCGTGCAATTCCACAGCCGCCATGACATCGCGCCTATGGTCGAACTGAAGGTCCGCAATCATCTATACCGAATTGCGCAGGAAGCGGTGCAGAATGCATTGAAGCATTCGGGTGCAAAAAAGATCGACATAGAACTGTACTCGCGCCCGAGCGATCTACGGCTGTCCGTCATCGATGATGGTCACGGTCTGGCCGCCGACGCCGATACCCGCTCGGGCCTGGGAATGCGGACCATGCGCTTTCGAGCCAGCGCCATCGGCGGAAGGATTTCAATCACCCGCGGCACCCATGGCGGCAACTCAGTGGTGTGCGACGTGCCGATCAAGGGGTTGTTGTCCGCAAGCGCTTGACGGCCGGCTTATTTGTAGAAGTAAGGGTCCAATACGCGCACTTCGGTGATGCGGCCCACCGGCAGCTTGTTGCGGCTTGCGGTGCGGCGAATCGATTCCGGCGACGGCCCGTCGTAAACGCAGAAGCTCTTCTTTTTGTCCGTGCTCACATAGGAATGAACCCAGGTGACTTGGTCGGCGAGGTTGCTGTCGACGACCGCCAAACAGGCTTTGGCTCCGGTATCATCGATGGGAACCTGGAAGCCGTCTGGAAACTCTCTCTCGACTATGTAGCGCGGCATGGTTTTCTCCGTGTTTTAGCCACCAAGTGCACGTACACGATATTGACGGGCAGCGCGCCGCAAATCGGCCGAATCACCTAAATTGGGGGTCAAAGATCCCTAAGTTGGGGCACCCTTAGCCAATGCCTGCGCCTTGACGGATACTCCGAGACCCATGGACCTCCTGGAACGCCAAGCTCAACTCGCGGCTCTGACCGGCCTTCTGCACGAGGCGGGCGCAAGCGCGGGCAAGATCGCACTCATCAGCGGCGAGGCGGGCGCCGGCAAAAGCGCGCTGGTCGAGGAATTCGCCCGCCAGGCAGCACAAAGCGCGCGCGTGGTATGGGGACACTCGGACCCCCTGCAGACTTCTCGCGTGCTCGGGCCGGTCAATGAATTGGCTGCCGGCCTGTCGCTGCGGCTCAGTACATCCGCAGATTCGGCGCTGTCGCGTGAGCAGCTTTTCTCGCGGCTTCTGGAGCGATTTTCGCCGCCGAACCCGCTCAGCATGGTGGTGCTGGAAGACTTGCATTGGGCCGACGAGGCGACGCTGGATTTTGTACGCTTCCTGGGGCGCCGAATTCAACGTACGCGCTGCCTGCTGATTGCCACTTATCGCGACGATGAGCACACGTCGCCGAATCTGTTGCGGGCCGTGATCGGTGAACTGACCGGCCAACATGCAGCGCGCCTGCCCCTGCCTCCGCTGTCATTGCATGCGGTCGAACAGCTCGTGAAAGGCTCACCACGCCGCGCGGCGCAAATTTTTCAGGTCACCGGCGGCAATCCGTTTTTCGTGAGGGAGCTGCTGTGTGTTTCTACGGGCGCCGTCCCCGAAACCGTGCGTGATGCCGTGCTGGCGCGGCTCATGCAATGCACCGACGCTGCGCGTGAGGTCGCGGAGCTTGTTTCGTTGCTTCCCGGCAGAACGGAACCTTGGGTGATCGGCGCGATACTGGGGGACGCGGGCGCGGCCGCCGATGAGGCTGTGGCGTGCGGATTGCTCAAATACCAGGATGAGGCGCTGGCTTTTCGGCACGAATTGGGTCGTCTCGCGGTGGAGAGCACGATTCCGCGCTCGCGCGCCCAGTCGCTTCACCAAAGAATCCTGCGTACGCTCGCCGAACATCACGCGGACCTGTCGCAACTCGTGCATCACGCTTCCCACGCGCAGGATGTGAACGCCCTCATTGAGTACGCGCCGCGCGCGGCGCACCATGCATCGTTAGCCGGCGCGCATCGCGAAGCCGTTGCACACCTCGAGATAGTGATCCGCCGCGCGGGCGCGATCAGCGCGCCGCGGCGCGCGCAATTGTATGAACTGCACGCCGCCGAATGCAATATCACCAATCAAGTCGCCGCCGCGCACGAGTCCGCGACCCAGGCATTGTCCTTGTGGCGCGAACTCGGCGATACCGCCGCGCAGGCACGAGTGCTGCTGCTGCTCGGGCGCCAAAATTGGAAGTCGGGGCAGAACGCTCCGGCCGTTCAGCACGTGATCGCAGCCGTCGAATTGCTTGAAACGCTGCCTCCGGGCCGTGAGCTCGCGATGGCCTACAGTGTCCGCTCGCAACTCTGCATGACCAGCCAGCAAACTGCTGAAACGCTGGAATATGGGGGGCGCGCACTCGATCTCGCGGTCCGCTTCGAAGACCACGGTGTGCGCTCGCACGCCCTCAATAACATCGGTACGGTGCTCACGGGCGCTGGAGATGAGTCGGGATTCGCGAAGCTCGAACTCAGCCTTGCAGCCGCGCTCGAGCACGACTTGCACGAGCATGCAGGGCGAGCCTATGCCAACCTGGTGAGCTCGACAGTGCGCCACCGGCATACCGGATCGGCGGCCCGCTACATCGCAGCGGGCACCGAATATTGTGAAGTGCACGACGTGCAGGACTCGCTCGCGTACATCGCCGCCTTCAGCGCGCATTTTGACCTCAATGTCGGCCAATGGGACAAGGCGGCGCTGGCCGCAGCAGATCTGATCGATTGCGGTGCGATCGCCACCGCGCAAAGAATCCCGGCGCTGTTTGTGTTGGCGACGGTGCGGGCACGGCGCGGCGATCCCGGCGTGGATCCGCTGCTGGACGAGGCAGCACGGCTGGCATTGCCCACCGCAGAACTGCAGCGCATCGGGCGTATCGCCGCGACCCGGGCGGAAGTCGCCTGGTATCGGGGAGACCTCGATGGCGTCGCCCGGGAAACAAAAATTGCGCTGCAGGCCGCCGCGGAGCATCGGGAGCCCTGGCTGCGAGGCGAGATAGTGTATTGGGGGCAGCTCGCGGACCCTGCATTCAAAGAAAAGCGAGGCGACCTCGCGGAGCCCTACGCACTGATGATCGAGGGCGATTGGGAAGGTGCGGCCGCCGCGTGGCAGCAGCTGCGAGCTCCCTATGAGCGTGCGCTGGCTCTGGCCGCCGGACCAGAATCCGCGTTACGCGAGTCTTTGTTGATTCTCGAGCGCCTGGGCGCTGGGCCGTTGGCCGCCATTGTGCGACAGCGCCTGCGCGAGAAAGGCGTTCGCAGCATACCGCGCGGGCCTCGCGCATCGACGCGAGGCAATCCGGCAGGGCTTACCGCGCGCGAAGTGCAAGTGCTGACGCTGCTGGTGCGCGGTCATACCAACAGCGAATTGGCGCATCGATTGCACATTTCGGCCAAGACCATCGATCACCACGTTTCGTCCATCTTGGAAAAGCTCGAGGTCCGCTCGCGAACCGAAGCCGTCGCTGCGGCGATGGGCCTAGGAATTCTCAAGGCCGATTCTTAAGGGAAGACCAGCGGTCAAAAGGACAGAGGACGGTGCGCGCCACCGTCCTCGCATCCACTAGTGCCCCACGTTGCCGGCGAGCGTTTTCGTCCTGGCCCTATAGTAGGCCGTCAAGTTCGATGAATTCACATCGGCAATCGCTTTTGCGATGGCATGCCCGCGGCAATCGAAACGTGCGCGTTCCAACTTAACCAGCGCGGCATCCATGGGTTCGCACACTTCGCGCGCCGCGGACCTGATGCGTGAATACAGGGTGGCGATCCCGGATTCGCGGTCGAGATCGAGGTCGCCGAATTTGACCACCCGCGAGGGTTGATCCTCTAGCGCGACCGTGGTCGACGCCAGGGCACTCAACGGGCTGGCGAGGATTCCAGCGAGTATGCATGAGATTAGAATCTTGGACTTAAGGCAGGACATGTACTTACTCCTTGCAAGACCGGAGGATTCCGGGCAGGAGATAAGCTACGCGGCGGGAGATGTTGCCGAAGCGGGGATCCTCCCCATTTTTTCTGCGCGCGTACCCTCAGATTGCGGGCTGATCCCGAACTATGACCACTCCAGAAGCTCCCATCGGTAGCTGTTTTCATTGTAGGGCGTCACGATGGTCGAATCGGCGACGTAATAAGTCCCCTGGCTCTCGCGGGCAACCCATCTGCCCACTTCTGGTGCGAACCAAATCGTTTCCCGCCTCTGGGAATCTGCCCGGGAAAAATCGCTGTGCTTAAACTTGATCAGGTTGGTAAACCGCAGGGCCTTGAACTGGCCGGCCGGCACAGTAACCGTCTCCCAGGCCTGCGCCCTCATGGTCTGGTCCCACGGACGCGCCGCCTGGTCGGCGGGCGTTTTGTAATCGGTGCTGATGCGAGTCATCCAGCCGGGCTCCAAAACGGTCGGCCATAGGGGAATCGGCGTCTCGTACGCCTGGACCTGGCTCCAATGGGGATCCACCGCCACCATACCCCATGGATCCTGGATCTCGCTCGGAAGAGGCCCGGCGGGGATGTTGTGATGACCCGTATACTTTTCCAATTCGGCGGCGCCCCATCCCTGCTTCGCAGCCTTGGCGGGTTCTTGGTAGCTCGAGCCTATTTCGACGGTATGATTGACGCTCGCCACGCGATCCACCTGCTCATCGACAAGCTTGCGAGTGAACATGTCACTCTTCGCATAGCGCCACGATTGACCCAGGACGGGCTGGCGGACATTTTGCGCAGGTGGCGCGGCCGCATCGACCGGCGCGCGTGTCGCGCAGCCAACCGACAATGCCGCAGATGACAACAAGAAAAACCTTCGGGTCACGTGAACCATAAGTCCTTCCCCAATTGCGCCTGATTATAGGACCACGGAGGCGCCAAATAATTCCTCATTTGACCCGATGAGCCGCCGAGTACGGGACCAGAGGTTACCCCTGGTCCCGTGTCGCGAAGAGTCCAGGCAGGACCCTTGACCTACGGCAAGTTTAGAACTTGTAGTTCACCCCCACCGAAACGGCCTTGGGCCGGCAGCCGCCCCAGGTCGTGTTGCCGGCACTGGTGTAGTCGATGATGGGCGCGGTGGTGCCATCGTGGCAGTCGGTTTTGATGCCATGGCTACCGGCCCCCAGATCGAAGTGCGCATTGCCGTTGTTGATCATTTCGGCAACGTTGGCATACCAGTACAGTTGCTTGTCGAAGCTGTGCTTGTAAGCGAGCGTGATCATGTCGGCCGTATTGTCCGAATTGTTCGGGTTGTAGTTATGCTGGCCGCCCGGATCGCCCGGTGTTTTTCCCGCATGCGCCCAACCCAGATCCAAATTGTCCTTTGCACCGAGAGCCTGGGTGAACGCAAGCCAGCTGCCGTTGCGCTGCCGCTCGTTCTGAAATTCCAGGGCGGAGGGAATCTTGCGGGTCATGCGTTCGAAAATAGCGTTCACCGTCAGGCCAAAATCGAAGACATACTGCCCACCGATGTGGAATGCCGCTTCGTCGCCGATGTCGCCGACAAACTCCGGGGTTGCGTTGAGGCAGTAATAGGTGGAGGAGCTGGGTGCCGTCGTGCAAGACCCTGTTGCACCATAAGCGCTTCCGACGAAATTGTACTGATCCCAGTTCAGATACTGCGACAAGGGCCCGCCTGCCCCGGCCGACGGGTCTCCCTGGTTGAACATGGTGGCATATCCGGGAGCGTTGGATCCAATGCCGTCGCTGTTGCGATTGACATGCTTGTGAAGCTCGTAGGCCGCCATCAAGTACAGATGCTCGGTTTCGAACTTCAGGTCCACGCTATAGGCATTGTCGAATCCGCCGTCATCGCAGGCGAGCAGCAAGTTGCCGCTGCCGGGCACGTTGCCGCCAGCGCAATTGGAGGATCCGCCCGCAACATTCAGATTGGCATCGGCGGTACGGTTTTGCCCCGGCGAGAAAAACAAATCAAAAGTGACCCCGCCGAATTTCGGCGATTCGTACCAGATCGCGTGATCCATCGCCGCATTGAACTCGACGCGGTTGTCGCCTCCGGTATTACTCATGATGGTCGGCATATCGCCGACCATGCCGGCGAAGGGATCCAGTCGCCTGCTTGAATTCTGGTACGGGGTCGAACCGTGACCAACCTTCAACGCGCCCCAAGTCGGGCTGGCGAATCCGAGATAGGTCGTGCCTGAACCGATTCCTCCCCGGACGCCGGCCGTCTGAGCGGTATAGCCTGTCTGCACACCTGGCGAGTCGGTCAACGAGGCCGTCGCTTCGATCTGGATGACGAACCTCGTATCCTCCAAACCAGGAATCGCGTGGCTGCCGCGCCAGCCCAGGGTGGCCGCATTGGCGGAAATCGCCGGCTGCCAGTTGACCGGTCCATACGGCGTACCTTTCACGCCGGTGGTCGGATAGACGCCGTTGACGGGGTCGCCATAATGATATGCGACCATTCCATCCATACCCTTGGTGGATCCATCAAGGGAGACGTCCAAGGTTCCGTAGAAGCCTTTAATAAATGCGTCGAACTTCGGCTCCGCAGGCGGCGCGGCTTTGGCGGCCGGCGGCGGGGGCGGCGTGGGTGGTGCGACCACCACGGGCGGCGGCGGCGGCGCCGAGACCTTCTGATTCATCGAGTCGAGTTGCTTCTGCATGGCGTCCATGCGCTGCATCATCTGGCGCATCTGTTCCTTCAGCGCCTTGTTTTCCTGCGCATCATCGGCGATGGCGCTACCCTGGACGAGAAAATTAGCGGCGCATGCTGCTAGCGCTATCAGCATAGGCCTCGCCAGTCTTAGATTAAGCATCGTGTGCTCCTCGCATAGCTCGTGGTTTGGAATCGTGTAGCAAGTCACTCTCAGTGCGTCAGGAAACCGCGGCGATCTCGAGCGACGCCTGCGGAAATCCGTATCTGACGGAGGAAGGGAAAAGAGAGGTTGGAAATACAACACGCGCGGACGCGCAAAGACTCATCCCCATTGGCTCCCCCTGTCAGACTCTCAAATCAATGACTTCGAGTGCTTATCTCTTCATTTTGTTCTTGTGGTATACCATATATGAATGTCATTTGCGATGCAAAGTAGTTTCTTTGCAACAGAGAGCAGAACGTGATCTTTAGGTCACCCCCGCCGGCCGAAGCGTTGCGCCAGGCTCGGCAAGACAAACAGATTGAGCAGAGTCGACGACACCAAGCCTCCGAGCACCGTGATCGCCATGGGACCTTCGATCTCCTGGCCCGGTTGATTGATACCGAATGCGAGCGGTGCCAGTCCCAGCGCGGTGACGGTGGCAGTCATCAGAATCGGCACGAATCTTTCGTTAGCCCCGCGGATGACCAACGCGCGATCCCATGCTCCGCCCTCCACTTCCACCAAATGTTCGTAGTGCGCCAATTGCAAAATGGCATTGCGCGCGCTGATGCCGAATACCGTAACCAATCCGACCACGGACCCCAACGAGATACCGATACCCGTGACGGCAATCGCACCGACGCTGCCGATTAAGCTGAACGGCAAATTGGCCAACACCAGCCAGCTGTTTGCCCGCCAACGAAAGGAGACGAACAAGATGACGCCGATGAGCGCCAGCGCCAACGCAGAATAAAGAAACAACTCGTTGCGGGTTTGCGCCTCGGCTTCAGCCGCACCTGCAAATGTGATGAAGACGCCCTGGGGCAGCACCACCGAGCGGGAAATAGCCTGCTGCGCCTGCTGCACCACCTGTTGCAACGAACCTTTCCCGACGTTGAACGTCACGCTGATGCGCCGCTGACCGCCATCGTGTTCGATGCTGTAGCGATCTTCGGTGAGCGAGACGCGCGCGATCTGCGACAGAGGAATCGGCCCCGCCGGGCTCGCAATCATCAGCTTCGCCAGTTGAGGCGGTTGGTGTCTCACTTTATCGGGCAACAAGAGCACGACATCGACGGTGCGCGTGCCTTTGAATGTCTGCCCGATTCTGGCGCCGGCATAGGCCGCTTCGACCGTGTCAAGAACGTCCTGCACCTTGAGCCCGGTGGCCGTCAGTGCCTGCGGGACAAGCTCGATGGCAATTGCCGGCGTGCCGTTTTGCCGCTTGAATTGCAAATCGACAATGCCCGGAACCTTGCCCAGCACCGCGACTATCTTGTCGCCGGTCGCATCCAGCGCCTGCAAATCATCGCCGATCACCTTGACGGCCACTTGAGCGGTTTCTCCGCTGAGGCTTTCGCTGATGCGGTCGCCGAGAAAGGTGACCACTTCGCTTTGCAGCCCAGGATACCCTTCTAAAATCTCGCGCAGCGCCGCTTGCGCTTCGAGTTGATCCACCTTTGCATCCGCCTTTAGCTCCACGTGGAATTCGCTACGCTGCGGCCCCCAGGTGTCCTCGCCAAGCTCTGCCCGGCCCACCTGTTGTTCGATGCTTTGTACATAGGGCAATGCCAGGACGTCCGCGCTGATCCGCTTTCCCACCTCGAGCATGGCCTCCAAGGACGTTCCGGCAGCGCTCGAGACCTGCATGACGAAATGTCCTTCCCGAAAATCGGGCATGAAGGTCCCGCCCAAAAACGGCAATGCGGCCACTGCCGCAAGGACCAACCCGACCAACAGCGTCGTCACCGCTCGCCAATGCCGCGCCACGCCTTCGACGGCTGCGCCCTGCCAGCGCTTCAAGTTCGTCAGCCAGCTCGCTTCGCGGCGTGCATCGTGCCGCCGTAAGAATAGCGCGCACAGCGCCGGGGTCGAGGTCATTGCCACCAAGAGCGACGCGAGCACCGCGCAGATAAAGGCCAACGCCAGGGGCGCGATGAAGCGGCCCTGCACGCTCGTGGTTAATAACACCGGCAAGAAAACCACCACGACCACCGCTGTTGCGTAGATGACCGGACCGCGCACTTCCAAGGACGCGTCTCGCAGCACATCGAGTCGCGGCTTGGGGTCGGCCAGCAGGCCATTCTCGCGCAAGCGGCGCAAGATGTTTTCGATCCCAATGATGGCGTCATCCACCAGCACGCCGAGAGCGACCGCGAAACCTCCCAGCGTCATCGTGTTCAAGGTGAGACCGATGCGATTGAGCACGGCGATGGCCGCGAGCAAGGACAGCGGAATGGCAGTAAAGGCAATGAGTGCCGCACGGATGTCGCGAAGAAACAAATAAAGCACCGCCAAAATCAAAATGGCGGCGATCAGCAGCGCGTTTTTGAGATTGCCCAAGGCGCGCTCGATGAAATTGGCGGGCCGATGCAGCGCCGGATAAAGCGCGATTCCTTGTGTTTTCAACAGGGGCGCCATTTCGTTGAGCGCCTTTTCGACCGCCAGAGTGGTGGTCAAGGTATTCGCGCCGTACTGGCTCGCCAGCGACATCATCACGCCCGGCTTGCCCATGATCAGGGCACTGCCCGATTTCAGCGCGGGCGCGATTTTTACCTCGGCAAGGTCGCGCAGCGTCAGCGGCGTGGCATTGCGCTCGGTCACGACCGCTTGACTGAGCGCCTCGATGTCCGGCTGCGGGGTGGGCGACTTGATGAGCACCCGTTGCGCGGGCAGGTCGATGAAACCCGCGCCTCGCATGGGCAGGGCCGCGCGCGCCGCATCGGAAATCTGCGTCATGGTGATGCCGAAGCCTGCCAGCTTCGCCATGTCGGGCTGGATTTGTATTTGGCGGACATCTCCGCCGAACACAATCACATGAGCCACTCCGGGCACCGCCAACAGGCGCGGCTTGATGACCCAATCGGCGGTATCGCGAAGCGCATAGGCATCAACCCGATCGGACAACAGGCCGATCTTCAGCAAATCCATGGTGCTCGAGACCAGCGGCGAGAGCTTGGGTGTGCCCACACCGGTGGGCAGGCTGCTGCCCAGTTCGGAGAGCCGTTCCGAAATCCCCTGCCGCGCGACGTGAACATCCACGTCCCCGGTAAACGTGATCGTCACCACCGAGAGCCCCGGTATTGACTCGGATCGCAGCGTTGCGATCCCAGACGCGCCGTTGACGGCATTTTCGACTTGCTTGGTAACGAGTTCCTCAACCTGCTGGGGTGCGAATCCGGGCGCTTCGGTCTGAATGTCGACTTGCGAGGGAACAAACTCCGGAAACACATCCAGCGGGACATGCATGGCAGCCCAAAAACCCAGTACCAGCGCGAAAAGACTCAAGGCGCTCACCGCGCCGAAGTGACGCACGCACAGACTGACGATTGCGCGCATCATCAATCAGCGTCCGCGCCGGTGTTCGATTCCTTCGCGAGCAACTGTGCGGCTGCCTGGGTGACGACCTTGTCGCCGCGTTTCACGCCTTCGACCACAAAATAGCCGTTCTCGAACGGCCTGCCGGTGTCTATTTCCGTTCTCAGGAACGCGCCGGGCTTTTCAACGAGGTAACACCAATACTTGCCGTCTTTGATGACCGCGGCGTCCGCCGGGATCACTACGCCTGACTGCGCCGCACCGACCGGCGCAAAGACGATGATTCGCTCGCCCTCGCCCACGTCGCTACCGCGCAATAGTGCGAAGAAGCTGCGCCCCGGAATACTGGCATCCGCGGGCGCGGCCCAGATCGGGGCCATTTTCCAGCCCTTGCCGGCTGCAGCCTGACCGATGCGGGTGGCCCGCAAAGTTTTGGGAATCTCGCCGCCCAAAGTTCCCAGCGGGAAGGTCGCGCGCACCAGCAGCGCCCTGCCCTCGGCAAGAGCCTGCAGCGACGCAGAGTTTTCTCCATTGCTCCACGGCGCCTTTTGTCCGAATGTCGCGGATAGCCGCTGTTTGGCCAGCGTCAATGCCGCGGTATCGACGGCGGCCTGGCGGGCATTCGTTTCCTCGACATCCGCTGACATCGCTCCCGGCGTGCCGGACAACCGCCGTGTCCGGGCCAATGCCGAGCGGCTTTGCTTCTCGGTGGCTTGCGCCGTGGCCAGCTCGGCGGTCGCCTGCGCGATGGCCTCACGGGGGATGACGGTGCCGTATCCTGCGGTTTCCTCGGCGTACTCGGCCGCTTTGACCTCCTCGGTCTGCAATCCGATTTTCTCGACCTGCTCAGGCGTCAGGACCACCTGCCCGCTCTCCGCTTTCGGGGCCTCGGCTGGTTTCTCTTGCGCAGCGGATTTTGGGCCGTCCGACGGGGACTTATGGCATGCGCCGAGCGCAAGCATCGCCATACAGAGAGCGGCAACAGCGTTCCTATTCATCGAGTTTCCTTGGTCGAAGGCGCGGGGCTCTGCGCCTGCCAGCCCCCGCCGAGCGCCTTGCAGAGGGCTACCGAAGCCTCCAGGCGCGCAAGTTTGTACTGACTATATTGATCACGCGCCGCGTACAGCGTCCGCTGCGCCTCGAGCACGGTGAGAAAATCGCCCGAACCCGCTTTGTACCTCAAGGTCGCTCCCTCGAACGCTCGCTCGCTTTGCGTGACGCTCTCGAGTTGAAACGCTCGAGCCTCCTCCAGATGATTGAGCGCCGCTAATGTGTTTTCGACGTCCACCAACGCCGCGAGGATGGCCGAACGATAGGCGGTGACCAATTCTTCATCCTTGGCCTGCGCCTCGGTGCGCAGGGCTCGAAGCCGGCCGGCGTCGAATATGGATTGAGCAATCGAAGCCCCGAGATTTAAGGTCGGACCGACGCCGCTTAAAGTGATGACCGCTGCGTTCAGCGCCGGGTTCTGCACCCCGCCGGCCAGCGTGAGATTGAAGGAGGGCAACAAAGCGGCCCGGGCAGCCACCAGATCGGCATTCGCCGCCTGCATTTTGGCCTCTGACATGAACACGTCGGGGCGACGTGTCAGCAATTCGGACGGTATGCCGGACCCGAGGCTCGGCTCGACCAATGAGTCGAGCGAGTCGCCCGCGACGGAAAACTGCTCGGGAGCGCGGCCTAGCAGTAACGCGAGACTCGCCAGCGCTTCCCCTTCCTGCTGCCTAAGTCCCGGCACCACCAGGGCGGCCACCGCGAGCGTTGCCTTCTGAGCCGAGAGTTCCACGGGGTTGGCCAGGCCTTCGTTGAAACGTGCCTGAATGACATCCAGCAGCTTCCGAGCGGCAGCCACATTCGAGATGGCGATGCTCAGGCGCTCGCGCAACGACAATACCTGGAAATATCCATCGGCCACACCGGCCAAGGTCGTCAGCGCAAGGGTATCCCGGTCGGCTCTCGACGCCTCCGCGAGCAAGGACGCCGACCGCGCCGTCGCCCGATTCTTGCCCCAAAAATCAATCTCATAGCTTGCCGACAGGAGCACCCCCCAATCCGTCTCGTGCGCGCTGCGGTTGGCGGAATGACCGGCCAGATAATTGCCGTTTGCGCCGGCATCGACGGCCGGCAGAATCGCGGCACCGGCCTGTCGCGCTCGCGCATCCGCCTGAGTGACCCGGGCTCGCGCCATGACGAGGTCAAGATTGTTGTTGGCGGCTTGCTCTATGAGCGCCTGCAACTCCTGGCTGGCGAATCCCCGATACCAATCCTGGCTGGGCCATGAGCCACCCGGGGCCGCGCGAGCGTCAAACTCAGCCGGCAATACGGGCGGTTCCGGCGATGCTTCGTGTAAGGCGCAACCGGCGAGAAGGGGCAACGCCATGCCGCCCAGGGAAAGGAATAATGGGTGCCGCATCTACAACGCCGTTAGAACAACACCACCGGTAATAAGAAGAGAGCCTAGCCCCACTTTCCAGGTGAGCCGTTCGCCGAGCATGAGCACCGCGAATAACACCACGAGAACCACACTGAATTTGTCGAGAGGGGCGACGCGGGACGCCGGGGCCATTTGCAGGGCACGAAAATAGCAGAGCCAGGAAAGACCGGTCGCAGAGCCCGACAAGACCAAAAAGAGGAGCCCCCGAGAGGACACGGCCCCCGGCGCCTGCCACTCTTGACGCGCCGAGACCAGCAGAGCGCTCACCGCCAAGATGACCAGCGTCCTGTAGAAAGTGGCGAGATCCGAATTGATTTCGGAAACGCCGATCTTGCCGAATATTGCGGTCAGCGCCGCGAAGAATGCCGAGCCGAGCGCAAAGACGCGCCAATCCAAATTCATGTTCGTTCTATCATCTCAAGACACCCAAGGGAGGAGAATCTTGCCGACTATGCGCGCACAGCACCATGGGTAGCAACAAGGTGACGAATCAGGCATAGTAAAATGCTTTGCCACACAAAGTCTCGGGCTCGAGCAAGGAGTTTACGATGAGACGCCATCAATTGGGGCTCGGGATCCTGTTGGGGCTTTGCTGGGGACTGCTCACCGCTCCGATCGCCGGCGCGGCGACCGCCGCCGCGAAGATGCAGGTGCTGCAGCACTGGAAATTGGGCGGTGCCGGGGGCTGGGATTATCTGACCATCGACCCGGCCACAGCGCGGCTCTTCATCAGCCGCGCAACTCGGGTCGATGTCGTCAGTACCGAATCAGGCAAACTACTCGGATCCATTCCGGAGACGCAAGGCGTACATGGCATCGCCTTGGCGAAAGCCTTGAATCGTGGCTATACCAGCAATGGGCGGGCGAACTCCGTGACGGCTTTCGAACTCGATACCCTCAAAGTCCTCCAGGAAACGAAAATTCCTGCGGGCAATCCCGATGCCATTCTGTATGAGCCCGCCGGCAAACATGTATTTACGTTCAACGGCGCGAGCAAGGATGTCACGGTGCTCGATGCCTCGAACCTCAACGTGGTGGCGAAGATCCCCGTGCCCGACAAGCCGGAATTCGCGGTCGAAGACGGCCGCGGCCAGATTTTTGTGAACATAGAAAGCGATCCGGGCCAGATGGTCGTCATCGACAGCCGCAAGCTTAAGGTCAAAGCGACCTGGCCTCTGCCCGGCTGCAATAGCCCGAGCGGCCTTGCCATCGATCGCACGCATCAACGATTGTTCTCGGTGTGCGACGGCAAGGTCATGGCCGTCACCGATTCCACCAACGGCAAGCAAGTAGCTCTCGTACCCATCGGCGAGCATCCGGATGCTGCGGCCTACGATGCAAGGCGCGGCTTGGTATTCAGCTCGAACGGCGAGGGCACGCTGTCGATCATCCATCAAAGCAACGCGGACAAGTATGCGGTCGCTGATACGCTGGCAACGCAGCGTGGCGCGCGCACCATGGCGATCGATGAGACCAGCGGGAAGATCTACCTCGTCACCGCGGATTTTGGACCGGCGCCGCCGGCTACAGCCGAGCAACCCCATCCCCGTCCCGCCCTGATCGCGGACTCCTTCGTCGTACTGGTGGTGGGCGCGCCTTAAGGCGCTAGCTCGCCACAGCGCGCTTGGGCGATCGGGACGGCAGCACGAGAATGGCGAACAGGGCGAATACTCCGTACGCCAGATAATCGCGTAAATTTTCCGGCGGCGGCAATCTCGCCGGATGCAGTGCGCCCAACAGGCTGCTGTTCCAGAGCAGTGCGGCGATGTGCACCAGCAGACTCATTCCGAACACCAGATAAAGCTGCAGATAGACCGCGCGCGACAGCTGGCGACGCAGCGCGCACTTGTCGGCGGCATCTATCATGGCGTCCGCCAACCCAGTGCGCCGCGTTTGCAGCAGTACCATGCCCAACAACAGCACCCCATACACCGCGTGCAGATTCAGCGCGGGCCATGGCAGCATCCCAGGCCACGAGTCCTGCAGCACCCCCGCCGCGCCCACTGCGGCAATGAGCCAGGGAAATGAAGTGCGCCGGTCATCGGCGCGGCGAGCGCGCAAGCGGACGAGGTTCATCGCGGCCACCGTCACTCCTTCTATCGAGCGAGCAACCACTAACTTTGCATCACAAAGTACCACTGTGGCCATGACAGGCGCAACCGCCCGCCGCAGCCGATGGCTCGTGCCCCTCGGCAGATGAATTGTTGCGGTGCGGACCGTTAGTCGCCTTTCTTGACAGGACCCTGCAATTGCTTTGCAATCCCTCAATGAGTTGCGTCAGGTTCGGGGCGCAACCGAATCGAGGAATCCGCTGATATGACAGAACTGCGACAGGCGCTGGACGATATCAACGCCATTCGGAGCCAGGTGGCGCGTGGAACGCAGTTTCGGGGCTACGGTCCTCTGTCCATCGCTTCCAGCGGCGTGCTGGCGATGCTCGTTGCAGGCGCACAATCGCATTGGGCCGCGGCTTCCGAGCATGATCTCAAGGCATTCCTGGCTGTTTGGATATCGACCGCTGCGATTTCGGTACTCCTATCGGCGCTCGAGACTCTGTTTCGCGTGCGTCGGGTTCATTCCGGCCTGGCCTTGGAGATGATGCAAGCGGCCGTGGAACAGTTTCTGCCGTGCATCGTCGTAGGGCTGTTGCTAACCGTGGTAATGATGCAGATAGTGCCGCAGGATTCGTGGATGTTGCCGGGCCTGTGGGCGGTCATTTTCAGCCTGGGCATATTCGCCTCGTGCCGATTCTTGCCGCGGCAAATGTTCGCGGTGGGCGCTTGGTACCTGGGTGCCGGGTTGGTCTGTCTGCTGATTGCCGCCGGGCACCACGTTCTGTTGCCCTGGGCCATGGGCATTCCGTTCGGCGTCGGGCAATTGCTCGTCGCCGCTGTTTTACGGTTTGGATTCGAGGACGCCATTGAAGAAAATTAATCGCAAAGCACCCGCCGCTGCTTCCCCGTTTGCCTACGACGGCTTGAGCCGCGTGATTCATGAGCGCGCGCGCCTCGGTGTGCTGACCTGTTTGCTCACCCATCCCCGGGGCTTGCCGTTTCCGGAGATGAAAAAGCTCTGCGCCCTGACGGACGGCAATTTGAATCGTCATCTTCAGGTTCTGCAGGAAGCCCTGTTGGTCAGCCTGACCAAGGGTCCGGATCGCGATCGGCCGCAGACTTTTTATCGGATTACCGCGCTGGGCCGGAAGCGTTATCTGGAATATCTCGCGGTTCTGGAGCAGGTTATTCTCGATGGCGCCGCTGGCGCAAAAACGGCGTTGCCGGAGCGCAGCTGCTAGCCGGGCAGGTCCGGCCGGACAACCCGCAAACGGCCGCAGCGCGGCCGCTCGTTCGCGCATCGATTAGTGCATATACTTTGGGCATGATCTCAACCCTTCGCCCGCCTAATGCATTGCAGCGGTATCTCAACGGCTTCGTGGACACCTTCCTAAAGGGCCAGGGCGATCATCAGCACAATTTTGCGCAGCCGATGTGGGAGGAAGCCTTGGTGCCTGCACAGTCGGTGTCATGGCGCATATTGAAGAATCCCGTCTCATTGTTCATCGGCGGCACTGCGGCCGTGATACTCGAGCTTGCGGAACCCGCGGTGCGCGCAGGCGTGTGGGAGCATTCCTCTTTTCGCAAGGATCCCTTAAGACGCCTGAGGCGGACGGGATTGGCGGCCATGATCAGCGTGTATGCCGCTCGCAGCGTGGCCGAGCCCATGATCGCGCGCGTCGTCGGAATGCACGCATCGGTACACGGCACGACGCCGGCGGGTCTCAACTACTCCGCCAGCGATCCGCGTCTTCTGACGTGGGTGCATGCAACTGCGTCATTTGGGTTTGCGCAGGCCTATAGCCGGTTCGTAGACCCTTTGAGCGCGGGGGATTTCGACGATTTTTACCGCGAGGGCGCGCCGGTGGCCGGCTTGTACGGCGCGCACGATGCGCCTCAGTCGGCCGCTGATATGCGGGCGCTGTTCGACGCCACGTATCCTCGCCTGGTCCCGTCGCCCATCATTTTTGAATTTCTGCGGATCATGCACGATACGCCCGCCTTTCCACGGCCATTGCGCTGGCTGCAACCGATGTTGCTGCGCGCGGCGGTAGAAATTATTCCGCAGCGCCTGCGAGAGTGCCTGGGCCTGTCGGAACACTATGGGCTGCGAAGGACTGAGCGGTGGGCGACGCGATGGGCCGGTGCGTCGGCGGATCGCATCGTCTTGCCGGCCAGCCCCGCGGTGCAGTCGTGCTTGCGCCTGGGGCTGCCGATGACTCACCTTTATGCCTGAACCGTAAGATTCAGCGGGTGCCCAGCAGAAAGCTCGCGAAAATGATCAGCAGCACCAGCGCCGCGATCGCACCGAACCGATAATCCCGCGCACGCAAGAAGAACACCAGCATCGCTCCGACCCGCAGGACCGGCAGCAGGATGAAGATTACGATGCCGGCGGTGCCGGCGCGCATTCCGGCAGCACCCGCGACAGGAGCGATGACAATTCCCAGCGCAATCACGGCCGAGGCCACAAGAGTCCCGTAGTGCAGCAGCTTGCCCAGTAACTGCTCCAGTTCAACAGAGGTGGCGCCCTGCGCTTTCAAGGCGCATGACCGGTGAGATTGATGCCGACCGCAGCCAGCATCATTTGCACCGCCAGGATGAGCAGCATGACGACAAACATGAGACGTAGTTTCGCGCTGGGCACGATCATGAGTATCCGCGCACCGAGTACCGAACCCAAGACCGAGCCCAAGGCAACCGGCGCTGCGACGGAGGTGATGATCTCGCCGCGCGCAAAATAGGCGCCCGCGCTGGCGGCCGCGGTCACGCCGATCATGAAATTGGAGGTCGCCGAAGAAACTTTGATGGGCAAGCGCAAGGCCGTGTCCATGGCGGGAATCTTGAGCACACCGCTGCCGATGCCGAGCAATGCCGAAATCAAGCCCGCGCCGTACATCAGGGTCATGCCAAGCGGCAATCGCTGCACGGTATAAGCCACCTCGCGATCCGCTGCGCCCTGCGGATAACTCGCGTCGAGGCGCAATGCCGCCCAACGGCCCGCACCTGGCGTGGCGCTCGGCGAAAGCAGCGGCTCCTTGCGCCGGGTCAGCATTTGTTGCGCCGAGAGCAGCAGAACCAAGGCGAAGATCGCAAACAAATAAGGGGTGGGAATGAATCCGGCCAACACCACGCCGCAGAGCGCGCCCGACGTCGTCGCAGTCTCCAACAGGATGGCGAGACGAATGTTGGTCAGCCTGCCGCTCAAGAAGGGTGCCGCGCTGCCGCAGGAACAGGCGATCACGGAGATCAGACTCGCGCCAACCGCGGTATGAATGTCAAACCGCCCGAACATGGTGAGAATCGGCACGATGAAAATCCCGCTGGCCATGCCGAGCACGCCGCCCAGCATGCTGGTGCCGAGGGCCACCACAAACAGCCAGGTTTCCACAGCGACTGACATTTTTAGCGGGCAGCGCGCGTGCCGGCGGGTTGCCGACGCATCAGACGGGTGACGAATCGAATGTGATCGCCGCGGTAGTACAGCCGTTCGTAATCCACCGGTCGATGGCTGCTGGAGAACGTGGTGCGCTCAATGAGAAATATCGGGCTGCCGGGGTCGATGCCAAGTGCCCGCGCCACCGTGCCATGCGAAGCGACCGCGGCGAGCCGGTATTCGGCTTCGAGGAGGGGCGTGGCGTATTTCTGCTCCAGCAGCGCAAAGATGGGTTGAGTCTCCAAATCATCGGCCATGATTTTTTCGCCCAAGTTCCGGGGCAGGTAGGTCTCGTCGAATGACAGGGGCACACCATCGGCTAAGCGCACGCGCTGAATCCGCGCCACGGCGCAACCCCGCTGCAAGGCAAGTTGACGCGCCACCGTCTCGCTCGCGGCAACGATGCGCCGATCCAGTACTTGAGCGGTAGGCGCACGGCCGAGCGCCTGCATGTCCTCCACAAATCCGGTCAATTCCGTGAGTTCTTGAGCGATGATCGGCTGTGTGACGTAGGTGCCCTTGCCGCGGCGGATTTCAACCAAGCCCCGGGCGATAAGGCTCTGAACAGCAGTGCGAATGGTCGTACGGCTCACGGCGTACCGCTTGACCAAATCGTCTTCCGAAGGCAATTGAGAACCCGATGGCAGATCGCCATCCGCGATTCCCCTTAGCAGCAACCCTTCGACTTGAGCGTGCAAAGGCACAGGCGAGAGGGGATCAATTTCCATCTAGTCATTATGACATCATGATGTCGTAATGTCTAAAATTGACCCCATGAAGCGCTACTTGGTGCTGCAGACGCCGATCGCGAGGAGCGCCAAGACCTGGGTTACCACCCGATCGCAATGCGCCCCTCCAAATTCGAACAGGTCAGGCTCCGCCAGATCGAGCTCTCGTGCCAGGGACTCCCGCAGCAGGCCCTTCGCCCGGAAATGCCGGCTCCTGACGGTTTCCTCGGGAATGCCCAGCGATGCGGCGGTTTCATCCACAGTGAGCTCCTCGACGGATCGCAGCACGAAGACCGTGCGATAGTTCTCGGGCAGCTCATCCACCTTGCGCTCGAGCAACTCCCGGATCTGCACCCGGCCGGCCGCGCGGTCGGGCGCAGCGGTTTCATCCACAATCATGTCAGTTGACTCGGCATGGCGGCTGGCACTGACCATGGGCACGACGTTCTCTCGGCGCACCGTGCGCCGCATTCTTGCGAAGCATTCGTTCAGCACCAGCCGCGAAAGCCATGTCCCCAGGGATGCATCGCCCCGGAAACTTGCCATCGATCGATAGGCGCATATATAGGCGTCCTGCAGCGCGTCTTGCGCCTCGGTTCGATCTTTCAAGGTGGCGCGCGCCAGCCGGTACAGCCGGCGGTTGTACTGGCGCATCATGTCTTCGAATGCCGATGCATCTCCTGCTGCGATGTTGCTCGCCATCGAGCGCTCCAACGCTGCAGTCGATTGTTCGGCACTGGCGGCCTGCTCCATTGCTTCGCCTCATTGCACCTGGATTGTTCCGTTCATTGTAGGGTGAAAGGTACATATATAGGTGTGCCTGCCGGGCTTGCCCGCAACGAATGTCCACTTGCCGTCCGGCGCCACACTGTGCGAATCAAATGCCTTGTCATTTGCAGTTGCGGTATGCGGAAACAAGTCCTTGTTCGCCCAGGTAACCCGGTCGCCTGGTTTGACGCGGAGGACCTGCGGATCGAAGCCGGCTATCTGCATCGTGATCACGTATTCTTTCGGCGCGGCTTTAGCTTGCCCGCTCGAGGCCGCAGTACCTGCGAGTGCGAGACTGACAGCCGCGGCCGCCGACGCCTGCAGCACGGAGCGAATCGCCCCCACTACTTGCCCAGTTCGCTTTGCAAATGCTTGGCATGATCCAGGTGAGCGACGAATGCCGGCCTGACTTTCACCAGCAGCGCCTTGAGTTCGGCGTTCTGGGCACTGGGAATCAGCGTGCTGTCCACTGCATCCAACACCGCTTGATGATAGGCGACCTCATGGTCCACATAGGCACGATCGAACGCACTGCCGCTCAGTTTCTTGAGTGCGGCCAAATTATCATCGCCGCCCTTCTGCAAGGATTGACTGGTGGGGCTGGCCTCGGGCGTCACGTGTAGTTTGGTCACCAGTTCGGTGGCCGATTTATTGACACCACTGTGGTCGGTGATCATCAGTTGCGCAAAGCTTTTTACATCCGAAGAGTGGGCCTTGCTCAAGGCAAGCTTGCCGGCGTCGATATCCACTTGATTGGCCGTCACCACGATGGCAGCGATCTGCGGGTCGGTAGGGCCTGCCGCTTGGGCCGCCGTCGTTCCCAGGGCTAGAGCCAGAAAGCCGCCCAGGGCGGTGTAGCTGATTTTCATTGTCAAACTCCTAGACATAAGAACGGTGAATAGATCATCGCTTCGCACACGAATGAGGTGCGGCTATGGCATTAGATGGCGCGAGTGCTCGCCGCGTTCCGGCGCGCCATACAGTGTTGCCGGCCGCGCGGCACTGAATAGACGCCGCCTGCGTCCCTGGCGAGAATCGGCGCATGGGCCGATATCGTCATCCACTCTATTCAAGGGCAAAGACGCCGCGTTACTGCGTCATTTTCAACCTGCAATGGCACATATTGGAGAGCGTCAGATTCGAGCCGGGCGCGGATCTCCCGGCCGCCGTGGCCGCCGCGATTGCGCGTCTGGCCGACGACGGATGGCGGGCTGAAGGCAACGCTGAGTTCGGCTTTGTGTTCCTCTGCCGTGCCAAGGAACGGCGGCTGCTGATTTTGACGGAAAGAGACCCTTTCGATCGCAGTCCGCAGTCGTTCTCGCCGTTTGCGGCGTAGCGCAAGCCGCAGCTGATAATCGGACTTTAGTCCTACGTTGGCTTGTGGGACGAAGGTCCAATAGTCCGGAAAGGCCGTTAGATCCAAGTTAGGGCGCCCCGCAGGGCAGGCCCTGAACGGACTGCCGTCTCGGCAACGACGTATCCCATTCGAACAACCGGAGATATCCAACCATGAAAGTCGGCACATCCACGATTGCGATTGCAATCTCGGCCATTCTGATCGGCGCGGCGCCGCCGGCCGCGCGCGCGCAGGCCACATCGGAGGTGACAACGGCTCCCGGCAAGGTCGTGGCCAGCCAAACCGCCAAGATGACGGCAACCGTCGCGTCGATCGACATGGGCAGCCGGGATGTAACGCTGATCGATTCGCAGGGGAAGATGCACACCCTGAATGTGAGCGATCAAGCAAGGAATCTCGATCAGGTCAAGGTCGGAGACAAGGTGACCGCCGTCTACACCGAGGCGATTTCCTTGCAGCTCAAGAAGCGCGGCACGGCCGACGGTCCGCCCGCGACTGCGGAACAGGCGGTGGTCCGAACCCCCAAGGGCGCGAAGCCCGGTGGCGCGGTGGGTCGCAAGATAACCGCGCTCGCGACGGTCACCGCGGTCAATACCCAGAAGCAATTGGTCACGCTGCGTGGACCTATGGGCAACGAATACGATGTTGAGGTGCTCGACCCGGCACAGCTCAAGGCCGTGACAAAGGGCGACGAAGTTGAGGTGGCTTATACCGAGGCGCTCGCCATTTCAGTCCAGTCGGCGACGAAGCCCCAATAGCAGGACTCGCGTGAAATTGCGGGGACTATGCGTTGCGGCCGTGGCAATGGCCTTCTCCAGCGCAAGCGCCGGAGCATCGGGCTCGGGGGGCGATAGCTGGCAGTTCGGCATCACACCGTACCTGTGGCTGCCGAGCATTCACGGCACGCTAAATTTCGAGGTGCCCCCGGCCGGGAGCAGTCCAATCGCGAATATCGCCAGCGACTTTCCGTCCAATCTCAAATTCGCGGGGATGCTGACCGGCACGGCACGCAAGGGAGATTGGGGCGTCTTCTACGATGTCGTGTACGTCAATCTCGGTGAGTTAAGATCGGCGGCCCGCGACCTGAACGGACCCGGAGGAGTCATCTCGCTGCCGGTAGCGGCAAGCTTGGACAGCGGCATAGAAGGAACTGTCGCGACCGTGACCGGGACGTACGCGGTCTCAGACTCGAGCCGCTTGCGGCTCGACCTGATCGGCGGCGTTCGATACGCGAATATCAGCACTTTCGCCAGCTGGAATCTCTCAGCCTCCGAAGGAGCTCTGGAGCGTTCCGGCCGCGTATCCAATTCCACCGATTTCGTGAACGGCATCTTCGGAGTTCTTGGCCACGTGCAATTGGGGGATGGCGGCAAGTGGTTCATGCCCTTCGAACTGGATTTCGGGGCGGGCTCAGAGAACTCCACGACCGCCAACGCCGTCCTCGGTGTGGGTTACAGGTTCGGCTGGGGCGAGATTGTTCTCGCCTATCGCTATCTCTATCTCAATCTCGGGAGCGATGAGGCGCTGCATGACCTCAGGCTGGCGGGGCCGGCTCTGGGTGCGTCATTCCGCTGGTGAGGTGAGCCATGACCCATTCCATGTTTGCTTCAACCGGCTTGCTCGCGCAGGCGCTCCTCTGCGCAGCGGCACTGTGCGGCGGTGCCGCAGCACACGCCGAGGAGGCCGCCGGACCGCACTGGAGCTACACCGGTAAGACCGGACCCGAGCACTGGGGGTCTGAGGATCCATCGTATGCAACCTGCAGCAGCGGCACGCACCAGTCGCCGATCAACATCGAGAAGGTCGCGGTCAAGGACCTGCCCCCGCTGGAGTTTAAATACAAAGATACGGCGCTCAATGTGAGCGATACCGGTCACTCTTTTCAAGTCAACGCGGCGAGCGGCAGCGGCGGCCTCACGGTCGGCGGCGGCCACTACGACTTCGTTCAAGTGCACTTCCACCAGCCCTCCGAGGAGCGCGTGCACGGCAAGCACTACGCGATGGTCGCGCACATCGTGCACAAGAATGCGCGGGGCGAGCTCGCGGTCGTCGCAGTGCTGCTGCGCGCAGGCAAGACCAACGAGTTTCTGAAGCCGATATTCGACAACTTTCCGGCGAAGGGCACAGCTGAGAACGACGTCGCGGGCCGGTCCATCAACATCGGCAGCTTTCTGCCGCAGAGCCACGGCTACTACACTTTCGACGGCTCACTGACGACGCCGCCGTGCAGCGAGCACGTGCGTTGGTTCATCCTCAAGACTCCGGTCGAAGTCAGTGACCAGCAATTGATGCAGTTCGAAGCGCGCTATGCACACGACAACCGCCCCACACAGCCGCTGAACGGCCGCGTGGTCGAGGAAACGAGGGACTGAGCGGATCGCGCGCCGGCGTTGCGGAATTACCGCTTCGCTTGCAACGACGCAGCCATTTTCTGATGAATCAAGTTGATGGCCTTGAGCGGGCGGATCATCACCTTGAATTCGGCGATCTTGCCCTCGTCGTTCCACTTGATCAGGTCCACTCCGTTGACGGCGATGCCGTCTATTTCTACTTGAAATTCCAGGACCGCATCATGGGAGCCGGTGATCTCGCGAACGTACCGGAACGACTCGTTGAAAAAAACCCTCAAGGCGGCTGACAGGTATTGAAGCGTGACGGCTTTGCCGATCTGCGCAGTGTGCACGACGGGCGAGTAAAAGGTGACGTTGTCGGCAAGCAGCGCATCGAGGGCCTTGGCGTTTCGCGTTCGCACAAGTTCGTGCCATGCCGCGATGGGAGATATGCTCATTGCGCTTGCCTCATTCCGTCAACGGATGGCCCTTGGGCAATTGATGCGCGTACCAGGCCGCGAGCCGGTGTCGAACCGTCTTCTCGCTGACCTGATCCTCGGGCATGGGCGCGATCAGCTTGTCATGCACCAGCAAACGATAGACATAGAGCGCCTTGAGACTCGCCGAATCGGTCGCCTCGAACTCCGCCGCCTTGCGTTCTTCCGCATATTTCACGCCGGCCAGCAGTGCGGCCTTAAAAAGCTCCGATTCATGTTTGAGCTTCTTCATTGGCAATCCTCAAGAGCCGGGTGTCACATGAATGCGGCTTTCGGCATCGCGGTCGACGGCAGCGCGGCTGAACCGCAAGGGTACGTAGGACCCCTGCGCCCACATGGGAAACAGGTCGCGGTAATGAGCGCTCATGGGATCGTCCGATTGTCCGGGTGTGTTCATCGCCACCGAATTGTCCCACGCGCCTACATCCATCACCAGGCGCACCGAGGCGCCGCCGACCACGGAGAAGTCCGTTGCGCGGTACGCCTGGGCGCGCGGCGTCGAGGACGAACCCGGCGTTTCCAAGGGCCCGACTGTCATTTGCGCGCGCAGCTCGGGATCGGCCAGCACCGCGACAGCCGGTTCGAACAGCGCACGGTGCAGCCGCCCCCAGGCCCATACCGTCATGTTTGACCCTAAGCGTTGGGTCAACTCGGCCAGCGCGTCCTGCAGGCTCGCCACCAAGATTGCGTCGCGCGCCGCCTTTGGATCGGCGCCGAGCGAGTCATCCGGTTTCTCGAGGTATTCAATCACCGCTTCGAGCTGGGCAGCGCCGATGAGCTTGCGCGCCGCTTCCGGCGCCGCTTTCGCCACGGTAGCCTTGCCCAGATGCTTGGTCGCCCAAACCTCATAAATCGCCGCGGCGGCGCTGCCGGTGCTCTCGTTGTGATCCCACGCCTTGAGCAGCGCCAGTGCCGCTGCAACTTGCGCGTCCTGCGAGGATAGCGGCGCGAGCAGCGCCACGGCGCGCCGCGACTGCATGCTCACCGCATCGGTCTGAATCGCCATCGAATCGGCCAGGGTCGCTTTGGTATTGGCGCGCAGCAACTCATCGATCCGATCGATGCGCGAGCGGTCGGTCCATTCGAACGAAATCCTATTCCGCTCGTTGGGGTATCCCGTGGGCAGGTTCATCTCGTTCGCGGTCGCGAAAAATCCTTGCGCCGGGTTGTACTGCGACGGCAGCACATCCTTGCCATGGAATCCGGACCACTCGTAGCGGCCGTCGCCCGGCACCGGCATGAGTCCGTCCCAATTGCTGCGCTTGGGCGCGCGGCCCGCTGCCGCCCAGCCGATATTCCCGAGGACGTCCGCGTAGACAATATTGAGCGGCGGAGCACCCCACGCATTCGTGGCTGTCTTGAACTCATTCCAATTTTTCGCCATGAGCAGCCGCGAGGAGCCAAAGTAGCCCGCCAACCCGGGTTCATTCCAAATCGTGCGCATGGCAAAGGCCCGATGCTTGGCTGCATCGGTTGCGATCACCGGGCCATGCCGCGTGAAGCGCAACTCCACTTCGCGTGCGGCGCCGCCCTTCACCTCGACGGTCTCGCGCACCACCTGCATTTTTTCCCAGCCGGATTTGTAGCGATAGCTGGCCGCGTCTTCCTGCTTCAGCTCATAGACGTAAAGGTCTTCTTGGTCGATTGAGAATATGGTGATGCCGAAGGCGATGTCGGCGTTGTGGCCCAGGGAAATCCCCGGCAATGCCGGCTCCCCCGCGCCGATGATATTGAGGCCCGGCGCGTTCAGCCCGACGATGTAGCGCAGCGAGGGGGCGCCGAGCAGTCGATGAGGATCGTTGGCGAGAATCGGGCGGCCGGTGGCGGTGCGCACGGGCGCAATGGTCCAATTATTCGAGCCTTCCATGGCTTGCGCATCGATCGCCAGGGCGAGCTGACGTTCCCCCGACAATCCCGCATGCTGCGGCGGCGTTGGCGCCAAGGCGCTGAATTCGACCTGCTTGGTCGCCAGCAAATAATCCTTGAGCACGTCGGCGGGCACATCGCAGGGATTGAGCCCTGCGGGAACCAGGACCTTGTGTCCCTGCGGTTCGATTTTACGGCGCAACTCATCGGCCTTCACGCCGGCCGCACACACGACATGGGCGCGCGCCACCTCCGACATGACATTTGAAACCAGCGCATGGCTGCGGATGCGCAATACATCGTCGGCTGTCCAAGTCTCAGGCCGGCTGTCGGTCAGCTTGAATTCAACCGGCAGGGGCCGATCGCCGCTGCGCACCGCCGCGACGTAGGCGTTCACGCCGCCGACAAAGGCGGCGACCCATTGACGCGAATCGGGCGCGTACGACGCCCATTCCTTTTCCATGTTCCCGCGGTAGAGGAACAGACGCGCGGCGCGGTCTTGCTCGACGTAGGCCGGACCCAAGGACTTCGCCAATATTCCCAAGCCGCGCTTGCGCCACAAATCGATCTGCCACAGCCGATCGCGCGCCGCGTTGTAGCCCTGCAGAAAAAACGCGTCGTGGATGTCGGCCGCAAAGATATGCGCGATGCCCCAATGGTCGATCACGATATCCGCCGGCGCATTGAGCCCCGCCACACTCCAGTTCTGTTCGCGAACGGCGGTTGACGAGTCGAAGGCCGCCGTCTGCGCGATTGCCGGCGCCCCTGCAACAAGCGCCAAGACGAGCGCGGCAGCGCCGCCGCTGCTCACGGCAGATATTCCTTGGGCAGCGGCGCGGCGGTGGATTCGGCCTGCCACATGATCCCGAGCACCCGCCAGCCGTTGGCCTCTTTGATTGCTTGAATGCTGTTGATGCCGCGCGCCGCCTGCTTGCCGTCGCTGTTCAGCGCGTAGGTGCTCCACAGATGCACGATGCTGCCGAAGCGCTGCACATGAAATTTCAATTGCTTCTCTTCCAGCTGCGCATGGCCGTGCGCTTTGACGCGCGCAATCCAGTCGTCGACTGTCAGCAGCGTATAAACCGGCGCCCCATCGGCGCCGGGCGACACGACAGTTAGGCGCGCTTCAGGGATGAAAAGCGCCTTCATGCAGACTCGATCCTTGTCCGCGGGGCCGGTGATCGCCGCATCGATGGCAGCCGGTATTGCTTCTGGATTTGCGGGCAGTCCGCAGGCCGTGGCCTCCGTCAGCGCCTGGGCCGTCCCCGCGAGACCTCCGGCCAACATCGTCGACAATAGAAATATACGCAGCATTTTTTAGTCTCCCCCCGTGCCATTCGCACGCCGAATCATAGCACCGGCTCTCGCCCTGCCACCCCTGGTGGCGCCTCGCCGGTGAGCACGCGGGCGCCTACGCCTGCAGATGTGCGAGCGGAATTCGCGCGGTGCGTTTTATGGTTGCCAGAACCACGCTCGATTGCATGTCGCGAACATTGGGCACGCGGATGAGCTTCTTAAGCACGACATTGCTTAAGGCGTCCAGATCCTGGCCGTACACTTCAAGAATGAAGTCGTAGCTTCCGGTCATGGCCAGGCACTTCGTGACTTCGTCCATGAGTTGAATTTCCCGTTCGAATCGCGCCACCGTCTCGTCGGTGTGCTCGGTCAACTTGACCTGCACAATTGCCAGTACCGCCAGCCCCACCCGCGCCGGATTGAGCACCGCCGCGTAGCCCTCGATCGCACCTTCCGATTCCAACGCTTTGATGCGCCGGGCACACGGGGTCGGCGACAGGCCGATGGAGTCGGCGAGATCTACCACAGACAGGCGGCCGTCGCGTTGCAATGCGTCAAGTATTTTCGCGTCAAAACGATCCAACTTCATGTTTCACGCACTCTGAGAAATAATATTAGTGATTATCACTAATATTTGGCCCCTCTTGTAGTTTTTTTGGCGATTTTTCTCCATCCCACTGGACTAATCTTAAAGGCATGGTTGCAAATTCACTGCGTCTACAGGCCGCCGCCAAACCCGGCGCCATCGACTGGCGCTCGGTCCTGCATCATGTAGCCGTCTCGCGCGCGCTGGATGATTTGGAAGAATCCACGCTGCTGCGGGACCGTAAAGTGCTTTATCAGTTTTCGGCCCGCGGGCACGATCTGACCCAAGTGCTGCTGAGCACACAGCTCACGGGCGCTCAAGACGGCGTCGGGGCCTACTATCGGTCGCGTCCGCTGTTGCTGGGGTTGGGATTACCGGTAGAAGAGGCGCTGGGATCGACCATGATGCGCGCCGGGGGCATGAGCGACGGCCGCGACATCGGCGTGGTTTTCAATATGCCGCGAAAAGTGGGTCCGTGCGTGCTGCCGGTGTGCGGCGGAGTCGGTGCGCAATACACGCCGGCAGTCGGTTGGGCGCAGGCGCTGCGCTATCGCTTCGCGCAGCTCGGCGAGCAAGCCTGCAAGAACAGTATCGCGGTCGCGCATGGCGGCGAGGCATCGACCGCTACCAATGGATTTTGGGCCGCCCTCAACATCGTCACGACTGAGCGGCTGCCCTTCTTGTTTTTCATCGAAGACAACGGCTACGGAATCTCAGTTAGTTCGCAGCAGCAAACTCCTGGCGGCAACATCGCCCGCAATCTGGAAAGCTTTCGCGGGCTGCGGGTTCTCGATGGCAATGGCTCCGATCCGCTTGCCGCGGCCGCGCTGATCGAAGATGCCGTTGCCGCCGTGCGCGCCGGCGAAGGCCCTGCGCTGCTCAGGCTCATCGTCCCGCGCCTGTCCGGCCATTCGGGACAAGACACGCAGACCTACAAGTCCGGCGAAGAAATTGCCGCGGAAAAGGCCCGTGATCCTTTGAGCAAACTGCGCGAGCAATTGGTCCCGCACGCCCTTTCCGCGACCGATTGGGATCTGGAAGTGACCCAGGCCCGCGCCTTGGTCGCAACGACGCTCGCAGAGGTTGAACGGCGGGCTGCCCCCGATCCCGCCCGCATTCGGCGCTACGTCTTTTCTGAATCCGGCGCTGATGGGGCAATCGATTTGCAGCAGCAAGGCGGCCTGCGTGGCGCGGGCGTCGTGCCGCCGGAAGGCCGCACGCGGCCGGAGCCTCAGGGCCCGCGCATCAATCTTGTGACGGCGGTGCGCCGCACACTGGAGCATGAACTCGCGGCCAATCCGCGCATGCTGGTATTCGGCGAGGATGTCGGCCGCAAGGGCGGCGTGCACGCCGCGACCTTGGGGCTGCAGGAACGATTCGGCGTGGAGCGGGTGTTCGATACCAGTCTTTCCGAAGAAGGCATCATCGGCCGCGCTGTCGGCATGGCCGCAGGCGGACTCATGCCCGTCCCCGAAATTCAATTCCGAAAATACGCCGATCCCGCGGCTGAGCAGTTGAATGACTGCGGCACCATGCGCTGGCGAACGGTAAACCGTTTTGCGGCGCCGATGGTGGTGCGCATTCCGGGTGGATTCTTCAAGTGCGGCGACCCGTGGCACAGTCAGTCGAACGAAGTGCAGTGGCTGCACGGCGTCGGCTGGCGTTTGGCCATGCCGTCCAACGCCCAAGATGCCGTGGGCCTCTTGAGAAGCGCGCTGCGCGGCAACGATCCGACGATTTTTTTCGAGCACCGATCGTTGCTCGACGGCAGCTGGGCGCGCCGACCCTATCCCGGCGACGAATTTGTCGTGCCGTTCGGCAAGGCCAGTCTGTTGCGGGAAGGCAGCGAACTCACGGTGGTCACCTGGGGTGCCATGGTGGAGCGATGCGAACTGGCGATCGACGCCAGCGGCAAGTCCTGCGATCTGCTCGACCTGCGCACGCTGTCTCCCTGGGATCGCGAAACCACGCTGACGTCCGTACGCAAGACGCGGCGCTGTCTCATCGTTCACGAGGACACCATGACGGCCGGGTTCGGCGCCGAAATCGCAGCGGTGCTGGCCAAGGAAGCCTTCTTCGATCTCGATGCACCCATCGAGCGTCTGGCCATGCCGGACGTGCCAAGCCCGCACAATCCTCTCTTGCTCGATGCCGTCCTACCCAGCGTCGCAACGATTTCAAAGTCGCTGATCGAACTGATCTCAATCTGACATGAGCCGCATACAGGACGTGCTGGCGCCGGACAACGAGGAAGGAACCCGGGCCACGATTCTCAGGTGGTGCAAGGCCATCGGTGAAGCCGTGCTCAAAGATGAGCCGCTGGTGGAACTGGAAACCGACAAAGTGACCGTCGAAGTGCCCTCGCCCGCGAGCGGCACCTTGATTGAAGTGCTCAAGGCCGAGAACGCGGAGGTCAGCCCTGCTGAAGTCTTGGCGCGCTTGCAGATGGCCGGCGAGCCGGCCGAGGCAAAAGAACCCCGATCAACCATGGAGGCGCCTACAAAGGCCTCCGCGCCGGCGGCGAACACGCGGTCGGCGGCGGACCTGTTGAGTCCGTCGGTCAGGCGCCTGCTGCAGGAACACTCCATAGCGGCGGGTGCAATCAGAGGAACGGGGCGCGACGGCCGAGTCACCGCCCAGGACGTGTCGCGGCATGTGTCTGCGCCGGTGGCGGAATTCCCGCCGGACGCTGCCACCTCGAGCACGCGCGTGGCGCATACCGCCATCCGGCGCCGCGTCGCCGAGCACATGGTGCGCAGCCTCGCTGACGCGCCGCACATCACCACCTTGTTCGAGGCGGACTTGACCCGTGTGCTGAAGCATCGTGCCTTAAACACGGCGGACTACGAGTCGCGCGGTGCGCGCCTGACGCTGACGGCCTACTTCATCAGCGCCTGTGCGCGGGCCTTGCGCGCGCATCCGGAGGTCAACGCCAGCTTTCATCCGGAGGGCATGGAGTTGCACCGCGACGTGAACATCGGCGTGGGCACGGCACTGGGCGATAAGGGACTGATCGTTCCGGTGATTCACAGGGCCGACACATTGACTCTTTTCGATATTGCACGGCGCCTCAATCAGGCAGTGGAGACGGCGCGCGCAGGCAAGCTTGCGCCGCAGGATGTGCGCGGCGGTACGTTCACGATCTCCAATCACGGCGTCGGCGGCAGCCTGCTCGCCGCGCCGATCGTCATCAATCAGCCGCAGGTGGCCATTCTCGGTGCCGGCAAGGTTCAGCGCCGGGTCTGCGTCATCAATGTGGCGGGCAGCGAATCCATCGCGGTGCGCTCCATGTGCTACTTGACCCTGACCCTCGATCACCGGGCGTTGGACGCCTTTCAGGCCAATGCCTTTTTAAGCCATGTGGTCGCCACGCTGGAGCAATGGCCCGATACCGCCGAAGCGCTGCATGACTGATGGGTCCGCTGCGGGCAAGGGCCCGCTCAAGCGCGCGGCGACGCACGTCAGATAGTCCTCCGAAGGACCGAACACTCGCGCATAGATGTCCTTGCACAGCGCGGCCGCTTGCGCACCGGGCCAATTGGCGCGCAGCAGCTGCGCCGGCAACAGCGGATCGCGCAAGTGCAGGCGCCGATACTCATGAATCAGCAGCGTTCGCACCAGGAAGCAGTCTCGCGGCTCGAGGCCGCCACGCACCATCAACTCGGCTCGAAAGGCTCTGAAGCGATGCGCGAATCGCTGGTAGCGGCGGCCCAAGTCTTCGAGGTCCCAGCCCAACCCGACCAGGCGCTGCACGGCGTCGTCCTCGGCCAGCGAGGCCTCGAAAGCCATCACCTTTCCGAGCAAGCCGCCCAGATCCCGCTGTGAGCGCAGCGCCCGCGCATCGAATTCCGGGTGTGCAAACACATTGGCGGAGATCTCGCCGAAGCCGCGCCACACCAATTCTTCGCGAATCTCGTTGCGGGCCGGGGCGGGCATCGGCGGCACGACGATCAGCGTCCAGCGGCCGGACCAGTCCGTGTCGGGCTCGCTGTAGATGCGTTGGGTGGCTTCCGCGAATCGCAATCTCCCGCTTTTGGACAGGTGATATTCGCTGTGCTTGCCCGCGCGGCGTCCCTCCAGCCAGCCGTCATGCGCGAGCCGCGAAGCTGCAGTGCGCACCAGGCGCTCATTCAGTCCGAAGGGCGCCGCCAGTTCGATCAAGCTGCCCAGGGCGATCGCCCCGCCCCGGGGCAGGATGGCATCGCCGAAAATCGTCACGATGAGCGAACCGCCGCGCAGGGGACGTTGGCGGCGAAAGCGGGCGGCCAAAGCGGCGGCAGCCGGCGACGCGGCAGCGGTCGGAGGGGGCAGGTTTTTTTCCATATGCGTGCCTTGTCGGGCGCTGCCTTTATGACACACAATTCTTTGCATTTCCAGATTTTTTGTATCACAATAGCCGACTGACCCTTTTCGGGAGTTCAAGGTATGTACACGCAGGCTTTGGATGCGCACGCCGCCGAAGGTGCGGCCCAGGTGGACGAAAGCGCACTCGAACAGCGCTTCCTCGCCCGCGTCGATGCCGAGGAAAAGATCGAGCCCAAGGACTGGATGCCGGCCCGCTACCGCAACACCCTGATCCGCCAGATTTCCCAACATGCGCATTCCGAAATCGTCGGCATGCTCCCCGAAGGCAACTGGATCACGCGCGCGCCCACCTTGAAGCGCAAGGCGATCTTGATCGCCAAGGTTCAGGACGAGGGTGGACACGGCGCTTATCTTTACAGCGCCGCAGAGACTTTGGGGGTAAGCCGCGATCACCTCGTCGAGCAGTTGCTGTCCGGCAAAGCCAAATATTCGAGCATCTTCAATTATCCGACTCCGACGTGGGCCGACGTGGGCGCAATCGGCTGGCTGGTCGACGGCGCGGCCATCATGAATCAGATTCCGCTGTGCCGCTGTTCCTATGGCCCATACGCGCGTGCCATGGTGCGAGTCTGCCGCGAAGAGAGTTTCCATCAGCGCCAGGGCTACGACCTCATGCTGCACCTGGCACGGGGAACCTCTGAACAGAAGCAAATGGCGCAGGAAGCCTTGAATCGCTGGTGGTGGCCGGCATTGATGATGTTCGGTCCCTCCGACGCCAATTCAACCCACACGGGCGACTCGCAGCGCTGGAAGATCAAACGCTTTTCGAACGACGAACTACGGCAGAAATTCGTCGACTTCACCGTTCCGCAGGCGGCCTTTCTCGGCCTGACGGTTCCCGATCCCTTGCTGCGCTGGGACGAGTCCAAGCAGCAGCATGAGTTCGGCCCCATCGACTGGAGCGAGTTCGATCAGGTCCTCAAGGGCAACGGCCCTTGCAACGCCGAGCGGATCGCCGCTCGCCGCAATGCGCATGCGGCCGGCGCCTGGGTTCGGGAAGCCGCCAGCGCACACGCCGCGAAACAACGCCAACGCGCGGAGCACGCCGATGGAAGATAAGCGCCAGTGGCCTCTGTACGAAGTGTTCGTCCGCGCGCGCGGCGGCCTGGATCACAAGCATGTCGGCAGTCTGCACGCGGCCGACGCGCGCATGGCCATCGAGCATGCGCGCGATCTTTACACGCGCCGCCAAGAGGGCGTGAGCATCTGGGCGGTGCCGTCCCTAGCCATCGTCGCGTCGGATCCCGCCGAGACGGATTCGCTGTTCGAGCCGGCGCGCGACAAGATTTATCGCCATCCTACGTTCTATGACATCCCCGACGAGGTGAAGACGCTATGAGCGTCGCCGCGAATCCCGGCGCGGATTTGTTCCGCTACGTGCTGCGGCTCGGCGATTCGAGCCTGATTTTGGGGCAGCGCCTGGGTGAATGGGTCGGCCACTCGCCGGCGCTCGAGGAGGATCTGGGGCTCGCCAACATTGCGCTCGACCTGATCGGCCAGGCGCGGCTGCTATTGGGTTACGCGGGAGAAATTGAAGGCTGCGGCCGCGATGAGGATCACCTGGCCTACCGGCGGGAACAGGGAGCTTTTTTTAACGCGATCCTCACCGAGCAACCGAACGGCGATTTCGGCCACACCATCGTGCGGCAGGTATTGATCGATGCCTTCCAACTCGAGCTCTACGAACGCATGAGCACCTCGCGCGATGAGCGATTGGCAGCCATTGCCGCCAAGGCGGTCAAGGAGGTCCGGTATCACCTGCGCTACAGCAGTGGCTGGTTGGTGCGGCTCGGCGACGGCACCGAGGAGAGCCGTGCGCGCGTGCAAGCGGCGCTCGACTTGCTGTGGCCCTACACCGTGGAACTGTTTGCGGCCGATGAAGTGGACCTTCGCATGGCGGAACGCGGCATCGGTCCGCAGCTTTCGGAGGTTTACGCGGCCTGGTCGGAGCGCATCGACGCCATCTTGAACGAGGCAACCTTGCGGCGGCCGGCGGATCGTCCGCATGCATGGCACGGCAAGCGCGGCCAGCACAGCGAACATCTCGGCTACCTGCTCGCCGAGATGCAGTATCTGCAACGCATCTACCCGGACGCCCGTTGGTGAGGCTGCCGGACATCGAGGAGCCTGCTGCCGCGGCGCGCGCACCCGCGGCACCTCCTGCGGCTGCGCGCATCGCGGCGGCGTGGCAGGCTCTCGCCTCGGTCGAAGATCCCGAAATCCCGGCCTTGAGCATCGTGGATCTGGGATTGGTTCGCTTCATCGACGTCAGGCCGAACGGACTCTTGCAAGTGGGTCTGTCCCCCACTTATGTCGGTTGTCCGGCCACCGAAGTGATCCGTCAATCGGTACGCGACGCGCTCGAGCGGGCTGCGGTGGGCGAATTCGACCTGATCAATGTGTTATCCCCGGCCTGGAGCAGCGATTGGATCACCGCCGAGGGCCGGCGCCGGCTCCATGCCTACGGCATCGTGCCCCCGGATCGCAGCGTGTCGAACATGCGCGATGTGCTGCGCCAGAACCTGCCGGTCGCCTGCCCGCGTTGCGGCTCCGCCGACACGGAAACCGTGAGCGAATTCGGCTCGACGCCGTGCAAGGCATTGCACCGCTGCCGTGCCTGCCTCGAACCGTTCGAATACTTCAAGTGCATTTGACATGGCGGGATTGAGCTTCCATGCCTTGAAAGTTACCGCCGTGGAGCGCGCGGCCGAAGATGCGACCTGCGTGACCGTGGAGGTCCCCGCAGCGCTTCGGGAGACCTTCGCCCATCATGCGGGCCAGTATGTCACCGTGCGCCGGACCATCAAAGATCGCGATGAACGGCGCACCTATTCCATCGTCACTGCGCCCGGTGGCAGTGAGCTCAAGCTGGGGATCCGCAGGCAGGAAGGCGGCCTCGTGTCGGGCGATCTCGCGGCGAACCTGCGGCCCGGCGACACGCTCGAAGTCGGCACGCCCATGGGGCGGTTTCGAACCGCCATCGATCCTGAGCGCCGATTTATCTATGTGGCCTTTGCGGCGGGCAGCGGCATCACGCCGATTCTCTCGCTGGCAAGCGACATCCTCGCCCGCGAGCCTCTCAGCCGCTTTACACTCATTTACGGCAATCGCAACATCTCCCGCACCATGTTTCTCGAGGAGACGCTCGCTCTTAAGAATCGCTATGTGGACCGGCTGTCGTTGCACTTCGTGATGAGCCGCGAGCCGCAACAGACTGCATTGCTGAACGGCCGCATCGACGGCAAGAAGGTCATCGAACTGGCGCGGCAGCTGGTCGAGATCGCGAGCGCGGATGAATACCTGATCTGCGGGCCCGGCGACATGGTCGATGAGGTGCGCAACACGCTCAAAACCCTGAACGGCAATGCCGCCATTCGCTTCGAACGCTTTGCCACGGCCACCACACGGCCCCTGGAGATTTTGACCCGGCCGGCCGATGCGGCCGCGCCCGTGGAGATCATGGCGACCATCACCGTGACCATGGACGGCCGGCGCCGCAGCTTTCCCATGTCGCCGAGCGACCCGTCAGTGCTGGATGCCGCGGAACGGGCCGGGCTCGAGCTGCCCTTCTCCTGCCGATCCGGCATTTGCGCGACCTGCCGTGCGAGAATCACCGAGGGCGCCGCGGTCATGACGCACAACATTGCGCTGGAGCGCTGGGAAACCGACGCGGGTTTCGTACTTTGCTGCCAGGCTCGGCCCACGACGCCCACGCTCGACATCAGCTACGACCAGAAGTAAGCACATTCGTCCTTAAGGTGAAGACATGTCATACGAAACCATTTTGTTCGAGGTGGACGGCGGCATCGCCCGCCTGACATTGAACCGCCCCGACAAGCTCAACAGCTTCAACGTCCAAATGCACGGCGAGGTGCGCGAGGCGCTGTCGGGCATCCCCGCGAGCGGCGCGCGTGTGTTGGTCTTGACCGGCGCCGGGCGCGGCTTTTGCGCAGGACAAGACCTGGGCGATCGCGCGGTGGCGCCCGGCGCGCAGGGCGTGGATCTGGGCGAATCGATCGAGAATCGCTACAACCCGCTGGTGTTGGCATTGCGCGAGCTGCCCATGCCGGTCATTGCGGCCGTCAACGGCGTGGCCGCCGGGGCGGGCGCCAACATCGCCCTCGCCTGCGATATCGTCATCGCCGCGCGTTCTGCCAATTTCGTGCAAGCTTTTTCGAAGCTGGGGCTGATACCCGACTCGGGGGGCACCTGGTTCCTGCCGCGGCTGGTGGGCGATGCACGCGCGCTGGGCCTGGCCTTGCTCGGCAACAAGCTGCCGGCCGAACAGGCGGCCGCGTGGGGATTGATCTGGCAATGCGTGGATGATGCGGAACTCGCACAAACAGTCGATGCCTTGGCGAAACAATTCGCCGTCGCGCCTACGCGCGGACTCGCCGCGACAAAAGCCGCGCTGCGGCGCAGCTGGCAGCATTCTTTCAAAGAACAGCTCGATCTTGAACGCGATGTGCAGCGCGAGTTGGGACGCTCCAGCGATTATTCGGAAGGCGTCGCGGCCTTTGCCGAGAAGCGCACGCCCCGCTTCACCGGACGCTGAAGTGTCCGCAGGATCAGCGCCGAATGCCGGCGACGCGCTAGACGCTGCGCGCTCCGCGGTTCAATCGATGCTCCGCACCGATCGCGCCTCGCAAAATCTGGGGATCGAGATCCTCGACGTGGCGCCCGGCAACGTGCGCATCGCCATGACCGTGCGGCCCGAAATGCTGAACGGGCATGGCCTGTGTCATGGCGGATTCATCTTTACCTTTGCCGACAGCGCCTTTGCATTTGCCTGCAACTCCTACGGCGAGCCGATGGTGGCAGCCGGCGCCGCGATAGAATTTCTGGCGCCGACAGCGGCCGGCGAACTGTTGACCGCCGCCGCCAGCGAAGTCTCGCGCACCGCACGCAATGGAGTCTACGATGTGCGTGTGACCAACAGTTCCGGCGAATGCATCGCTCTTTTCCGTGGACGTAGCTCGCGGCTGCGCCCGCCCGCACCCCATGGGATCAATTCATGAATCTACAGAGCTATATTTGCGGATGCTGGCATAGCGGCGAAGGTCAGGGTATCGCGATGCGCGATGCCACCACCGGCGATGTCATCGCTTCGGCCTCTTCCGCCGGCATCGATTTCGCCGCGGTTCTGGAACACGCACGCAACACGGGCGGCCCGGCGCTGCGTTCATTGACGTTTCATGAGCGCGCCACGATGCTCCGGGCGCTCGCCAAGAAGCTCTCCGAGCTCAAAGAGGAGTTCTACACCCTCTCCTATTGCACCGGCGCAACCAAGAGCGACGCGCTGATCGATATTGACGGCGGCATCGGCACGGTGTTCGCATTCTCCGGCAAAGGCGCGCGCGAACTGCCGAACTCGCACGTCTATCTGGATGGCGATGTGGAGGGCTTGTCCAAGGGCGGCACGTTTGTCGGCCAGCACCTGTACGTGTCGCGCGAAGGCGCGGCGATTCACATCAATGCCTTCAATTTTCCGGTGTGGGGCATGCTGGAAAAATTGGCGCCGACGCTCCTTGCCGGCATGCCGGCGATCGTCAAGCCCGCCACAGCCACCGCGTATCTCACCGAACTCGTCGCCCGCCGCATCATTGAATCGAAGATTTTGCCGGAGGGAGCTCTGCAGCTGGTGTGCGGCAGCCTCGGGGATCTGTTCGATCATTTGAATTGCCAGGACGTGGTGTCGTTCACCGGATCCGCGCATACCGCACAGCGCCTGCGCACCCACTCCGCCATCATCCGGCACGCCGTGCGTTTCATCGCGGAAACCGATTCGCTCAATTCCTGCATCCTAGGGTTGGACGCCAAGCCCGGCACGCCTGAGTTCGATCTCTTCGTCAAAGAAGTGGTGCGTGAAATGACGGTCAAGGCCGGCCAGAAATGCACCGCCATCCGCAAAGCGCTGGTGCCGGCATCCGCAAGCGGCGACGTGGTCGCGGCATTGCAGGCAGCGCTGCAAAAAATCGTCGTGGGCAATCCGCGCGCCGAGGGCGTGCGCATGGGGCCGCTGGTCAGCCAGGAACAACGCATCGATGTGCTGGAGCGCGTCGCGGAACTGCATCGCGAGGCGGAAATCGTCGCCGGCGAACTCGGGCGCTTCGAAGTCAAGGATGCGGACCGCGAGCGCGGCGCCTTTGTTCCGCCCTTGCTGTTGTTGTGCAACGATCCCAAGGCAGCACGCGCCATCCATGAAGTCGAAGCGTTCGGACCGGTGGCCACCATCCTGCCGTACAACGACACCGCGGACGCCATCGCACTTGCGCGCCGCAGCGGCGGCAGTCTCGCGGCGTCGATTTTTTCCGCCGACGATGAGATCGCTGCGCAGATCGTACTCGGATTGGCGCCGTATCACGGCCGAATCCTGGTGGTGAATCAAGCGTGCGCCAAGGAATCCACCGGCCACGGCTCGCCGTTGGCACCCTTGATTCACGGTGGACCGGGACGCGCCGGCGGCGGCGAGGAAATGGGCGGCATTCGCGGCGTGCTGCACTACATGCAGCGCACCGCCGTCCAGGGCTCGCCCGACACGATCACCGCGGTTGGCGGCCGTTGGGTGCGCGGCAGCCGGCAGCTCGACCCGGGGCGGCATCCGTTCCGCATCCCGTTCAACGAACTCAAGCTCGGCGACACGCTGAAATCCGCCGATCGCGAGGTCACGGTTGCGGACATCGAACAATTTGCGGCGCTCACCGGCGACAACTTCTACGCGCACATGAGCGAGACCGAAGCGGCGCGCAATCCTCTGTTCGGCGGCCGCGTCGCGCACGGCTATTTCCTGATATCGGCGGCGGCCGGGTTGTTCGTCGATCCCGGCTACGGCCCGGTACTCGGCAACTACGGTCTCGATGAGCTGCGCTTCGTGAAGCCGGTGAAGCCGGGCGATAGAATCAAGGTCAGGCTCACCTGCGCCCGCAAGAGCCTGCGCGCCGACAAGGGCTGGGGCGAAGTGGCCTGGGACACGGAAATCACCAATCAGAATGAGGAGACCGTCGCCTCGTACTACGTGCTGACCATGGTCAGCATTCATGAGATACCCGATTCCATAGGGAAGAATTGACGGTGCCCATCGACCTCAACCGCTACGCGAAGGAATTTCCCAGCCTGCAATTCTCCAACGAGGAAAGCGGGATTCTCGAACTGGTGATGTCCAACCAAGGGCGCTTGAATGCCGCCACCGAGGACATGCATCGCGATCTGGCGCAGGTGTGGCGCAGCATCGACGTGGATCCTGCCGTGCGCGTCGTCGTCATCCGCGGCGAGGGATCGAATTTTTCCTCCGGCGGCGATTTCGACATGATCGAGCGCATGATCGAGGACGAAGCCACGTTGCTGCGCGTATGGAAGGAGGCGAGCGACCTGGTCTACAACCTCATCAATTGTTCCAAGCCGGTGGTATCGGCGATCCGCGGCAGTGCCGTGGGGGCGGGACTTGCCATCGCCTTGCTCGCCGATGTCTCGGTCGCCGCCGAGAACGCGCGAATTCTCGACGGTCACACCAAGCTCGGCGTCGCCGCCGGCGATCACGCCATCATCATCTGGCCGCTGCTGTGCGGCCTCGCCAAGGCGCGCTATCACCTGCTCACCAACAAGTCCTTGTCGGGATCGGAGGCGGAGCGCATCGGCCTCGTTGCCCTGGCGGTGCCCGATGACAAGGTTTTGGAAACTGCATTCGAGGTCGCGCGCACCTTGAATGCCGGGAGCGCCACGGCAATGCGCTGGACCAAGCATGCGCTGAACAACTGGCTGCGCCTGGCGGGCCCGAGCTTCGATACGTCGCTCGCGCTTGAATTTCTGGGCTTCAGACTTGCCGATGTGCGCGAGGGCTTGGCCGCGGCCCGAGAAAAACGCCGGCCCAGTTTCACCTCCAAGCAGCCGTGAGCGCAATTCAAGCATTGGCTGCCGCGGAGCCGATCTTGAGTGCCGGCCGCGCGCAACTCGAAACCTTGCAGCTCGAGCGCCTGCGGGCCACGCTGCACCATGCTTACACCAACAATGCGAATTACCGGCGCAAATTCGCCTTGGCCGGCGTCCATCCCGACAACTTGCGCAGCCTCGATGATCTAGCACGCTTTCCGTTCACCACCAAAGCAGACTTGCGGGACGCCTATCCGTACGGCTTTTTCGCTGTACCCCTGGAGCAGGTCGCGCGAATCCACGCCTCGTCCGGCACCACCGGCAAACCGACCGTCGTGGGCTACACCAAGAACGACCTCGCGACCTGGGGCAACCTCGTGGCCCGTTCAATCCGTGCCGCCGGCGGACGCGCCGGCATGAAGGTGCACATTGCGTATGGCTACGGCTTGTTCACGGGCGGACTTGGCGCCCACTACGGTGCCGAAGCGGCGGGCTGCACCGTGATCCCGATGTCGGTCGGGCAAACAGAAAGGCAGGTGCAGCTGATTCGCGATTTTGCGCCCGAGATCATCATGGTGACGCCGAGCTACATGCTGGCCCTGCTCGATGAATTCAGGCGCGTGGGCGTGGACCCTCGATCAACGTCGCTGCGCATCGGCATATTCGGCGCCGAACCCTGGGGCGAAGGCATGCGCGCGGAAATCGAGCGCGCCTTCGACATCGATGCCTGCGACATCTATGGCTTGTCGGAAGTAATGGGACCCGGCGTCGCGCAGGAGTTTGCCCAAACCAAGGACGGCGCGACCATTTGGGAGGATCACTTCATTCCCGAAATCGTGGATCCTGTCAGCGGAGAGCGGCTGGCCGACGGCGAACCGGGCGAGTTGGTGTTCACCTCGCTCACCAAGGAAGCCATGCCCATCATCCGCTATCGCACCCGGGACCTGACGCGCCTCTTGCCGGGAAGCCTCACCGCGATGCGGCGCATGGCGAGGATCGGCGGCCGCTCCGACGACATGCTGATCGTGCGCGGCGTCAACGTCTTTCCATCGCAAATCGAAGAAATGATTTTGCGCTGCCCCGGTTTGGCACCGCATTACGAAATCGAAATCACCCGGCCCAACCGCCTCGACGAACTGCGGATCGTGGTCGAGGCGCGAGCCGACACCGCCGCGCAACCGGGCGAGGCCGCGCTCCTGGGTGCAAAGCTCAAAGATCTCATCGGCATTTCCGCACGGATCGACATCGTGGCGTGCGGTTCGCTGCCGCGCTCCGCCGGCAAGGCCAGGCACGTGCGCGACCGGCGCTAGCCGATCAACTTGCCGCTAGCGCTGGGGCGGAACCGAATAGGTCCCCACTGCGTGCGCAACCATCTCCTCGTTGCGATCGGAGTACAGGGCCACTTCGCCCACGATGAGGATTCGCCCCACCTTGATCAATCTGCATACCCCGGCGATGGGATGGTGCGGTGAAGGCTTGCGCAAAAAATTGATGTTCAAGCTGGTGGTCACGGCCAAGGGCACGAGCCCGATGGTGCCGAGTATGGCCACGTATAGCGCGACGTCGGCGACGGTCATGAGCAAGGGACCGGAGACCGTGCCCCCTGGGCGAAGTTGCGCGGTTCCCACCGGATGAGAAACCGTGGCCGAACGCTCGCCGACTTCCTCGACCACGCATCGGCTCTGCGGAAACTCGCGCGCCAGAAAATCGACGATCTCGGCCTTGCTCGGCATGGCTCTAAAGTAACTTATCTGGGCAATGCCGTGTAGCCTCGCGGCTTCTTGGGAGGAAATGCCCTCAAGGTGCAGCGCTTCTTGCCGCACTGGGAACAGCGCATGCGTTTGGCGACATCCTCGAGCCGCGCGTCCCAGCCGCACAGACGACCCAGCGTGTGCGGTTCGGCTTTGCGCTCGTGTCCGCACTGCCGACACTTCAGCACCAAGGTGTATTGGCCGAACTCATCGCTCAATTTTTCGACGCGAAATTCTGCGGACATGCCGCCGATTGTTGCCGCGCCGCGCGCCTTACGTCCATCCAGTTCCCGGACGCTGCAAACCCTGTATGACTCCTGCAGAGCGAGCCTGGAACCAGGGAGCAGCGGTCACGGTGGATTTAGTTCGTCCGCGAAGTTACCCTTGTGACATGCATCGATGCATTGCACTCTGCGCCATCGCACTGTCTCTGGCGAGTTGCCACTCAAGCTCCGGCTGCAGCAACTGCGGTCCCGCGACTGTCAATCTCGAAGGATCCGTGAGCGGCGTGATCGGCTATCGCATGGCCCTGCAAAACGGTTCGGTTCCCCTCAATGCCACGCTCAACGGACCGGCCGCGAATGGCAGCGCAGTGCTGTTCGGAGCCGCCAAGGCCAATTCGGAATACCACATTACGGTAAGCACCCAGCCGACGGGACCTGCGCAAACCTGCGTGGTGGCGAACGGGATGGGGACTACCGGCACCACGGATGTCACCAACATTGCCGTGACCTGTACCACCAATCCCGCCCGCTTTGTATACGTGGCCAATCGCGGTTCCGGCGACGTCTCCGGCTATTCCATCGACGCGGCAAGCGGTGCGCTGACGCCGATTGCCGGCTCGCCATTCCCGGCGAGCGGCTCTCCCGCGGCGATCGCCGTGGACCCCACCGGTTCCTACGCGTATGTCGTCAATCAAACGGGCGGCTCGATTTCCGCCTACACCATCGACCGCACCACCGGTGCACTGGCGGCGATCGCCGGCTCACCTTTCGGCACCCCCGTGGGTCCGACATCGCTGGCCATCGATCCTTCAGGTTCCTTTGTTTTCCTGACCAGCGGCAGCGGCGGCACCGTGTCGGTCTACACTATCGCCGCGGGCAGCGGTGCGCTCACGGTGCTGGCCGGATCGCTGTTCGCCACAGGCCGATCTCCCTCTGCGGTGACTGTTGACCCCCTTGGACAGTTTGCCTACGTCGCAAATCAAACCGACGGAACATTTGCGGCGCTGACGATCGACCTGACCGGCCTGCTCAGCTCAAATATGGGCTCGCCCTTCGCTGCCGGTGCGACTCCGCGCGCACTCGCGCTCGATCCAACCGGCCACATTCTTTACGTTGCCAATGTCAATTCGAATACGCTTTCTGCGATCGGCGCACTGCCGGTCGGCAGCACCGCTCCCGTGGCTCCGATCAGCGGTTCTCCGTACGTCACCGGAACCGCGCCCACCTCCATCGCGGTAGAGCCCGTCGATGGTTTTGTGTATGTCGTCAATCAAGTCTCGGACAGTGTGTCGGGATTCAAGCTGAACGGCGCCGACGGAACATTGACGGCACTGGCCGGATCGCCGTTTGCAGCCGGCCTGCAGCCCTCCGCGCTGGCGGTCGATCCCACCGGCAAGTTCGCGTACCTGGCGAATTCAGGAGCCGGCACGATTGCGGCGTACAGCATCGACCCTGCAAGTGGCGCGCTCACGGCATTGTCGGGCGCCGCGCTCGCTGCCGGAACCCTGCCCTCCGCGATTGCCGTCAGCAATTAGCCGCGAAACTTAAAAAACACTTGCGGTCGACGTTGGGTTGCGGGTACTTTGTAGCGCAAAGCATGTTGCCGAAGAATCCCAGCATCCCAAGCCGCCGCCATGTTGGCTGCGCGAAGTTAACGGCGCCTGCCCTGTTGACATTGCTGCTGCTCGCGATGTCGCTGCGCGCGCAGGCCGGGATCGACCACATGCTCGCCCTCGACCAAAGCGGTGTGTGGGCCCGCAAATACCAGGAAGCGCTCGAGTACACCGTGCTGGCCACGGAAATAGGCGGCAGCCTTTGGCTCGGGAATGACGATGAGCTCGGTCACACGCTGTGGCAGACAGTGGACTCGACCGTCATCTCGGCGGTGACCGCCGAGGTGCTCAAATTCAGCTTCAGCCGCGCCCGCCCCAATCAGGGCAATGATCCCAATAAATGGTTCCAGGGCAGCTGCTGCGATAGTTTTCCGAGCGGCGAGGTGACGCTGCAAGCCAGTTTTGTCACACCATTCATTGCAAATTATGCCCACGACCATCCGTGGGTGTGGGCGTTGGAGCTCCTGCCCGCCTACGACGCCATTGCGCGCTTGAAAAGCCAGGAACACTGGCAAACCGATGTCATCGCGGGCTGGGTCTTGGGATCCGCGGTCGGATACTGGGCGACCACCCGCAACACGCCGCTTTCGGTCCAGATCCTGCCGCGCGGCGTGTCGGTGGGCTTTCACAAGAAATTTTAAAGCGCGTCGCGCGATTCTTAGTGCAGCCGGAAGCCGTCAGGCTTTGAATTGCGGATGAGCGAGGACTGCCTCGCGCCACGAATCATCCTCCGCGGCGCCGAACGGCGCTTGCGCGGCGCTGCGCTGCCACTTGGCGAGCCATTGCGCACCCAAAAGCTGGCGCCCATGCGCCCCGGCCGCGGCGCCGGCCGAAAGGCCGATGGTGGTCTCGCCTTTTGGCCCGGTGGCGCGGCCCTCGGCAACATAAAAGCCGGCAGCCAGCATCGCGGCACGCACGCTGGTTGAGTAGGTATAGGTAAACAGTTCGGCCGGTTTATCTTCACAGATCTTCGCCAGTTCTCGAAACGCACGCAACGTCCACATGGCTTGGTCGGTCTTGTAGGAGAACGGATCGAAGAAAATGAGGTCCGGCGGCGGGGCCTCGAACTTGCGCTGCGCGAAGTCGCCGACGAACAGCCGCCATTCGATGCTGCCGCTTTGCCATAGGTGGTTCGCCAACAGAGCGCGGGGCGCGGCATGGCGCAGGTGCTTGAACCATCCGGGGTGGTCGAGTGCCAGCCGCAAGGAATCCAGATCGTTCTCGAAGCTCGCCAGCACCAGCCGCCGCGCGGGCGGGGCAGGCAAGTGTTCCACTGCAAGCACGGCAGCCATGGCGTTGGCAGCGGCGCCCAAGCCCACATCCCACACCACCAAGGGCGCGCCGCCCGGTTCCTGCAGGCGCTCACTGAGCCGCGATTGCTCCACATACAGCGAGCGGGCTTCATGCTCGGGATCGCTTCCTAAATGCATGACTTCGCCCGAAGCGGTGTCGCGGATGTAACCCACCTCGTCCTTCACGATCACTTCGTAGCGGCCGCGTTTGCGCTTGCGTTCGCGCAGCGCCGCCTTGGTCACGTGCCTGGGCGCCTTGCCGTAGCTGTCGCGCGCATCGAGCACGTCGCGCTGCGCGCGATAGAAAGGCAGCCAGGTGTCGGCCAGGATGTGTTCGCGCATGGTGCGCATCAGCTGCATGTAGAAGTGGATGTTGTGCAGACTGAGCAGCTGCCAGCCCGTGGTTTCGTGCACGCGCTGCAGATGAAACAGATAGGCGATCGAATAGGTCCGGCAGGTGTAGCAGAGGCAGGCCGGGTCGATCGGACCCTCCATAAAGCGGTACGCGGCGCGCCGCAGATCGCGCCTGCCCACGCTGGTGAAGGCCAATCCCTGCTTGGCCAGTGAGGTCGGAAGAATGCAGTCGAACATGTCGACGCCGCGGTGCACGGCCTCGAGCAGATCGCGCGTGGTGCCGACGCCCATCAGATAGCGGGGACTGCATGCAGGCAACAGTTCCGTGACCGTAGCCGTGCAGTCTTCGCGTTGCGCGCTGCTCTCACCCACCGCAAGGCCGCCGATTGCGTAGCCGTCAAAAGGCAGCTGGGTGACCGCCTCGGCGCTTTCCCGGCGCAGGTCCTGGTAGCTCGCTCCCTGCACGATGCCGAACAGCGCCTGCGACGATTCGCCGCGGGCCGCGAGGCTGCGCTGCGCCCAGCGATGGGTCAGCTGCATCGCCGCGCGCGCGGCCTCATGATCGACGGTCGAGGGAACGCAGTGATCGAGTGCCATCATGATATCGGCGCCGATGGACTTCTGCGCGGCGATGCTGCGCTCGGGACTCAAGCGGATCAGCGTCTTGTCGACGTAGCTGGTGAATTCGGCGTATTCCTCGCAAAGCGTGCGGCTGCCCGGCAGCGAGAAAATCTGGTAGCCGCCGGAATCGGTCAGCACCGATCGCGGCCAGTTCATGAAGCCATGGATGCCGCCGAACTTCTCGAACATCTCGGTACCCGGCCGCAGCATCAGGTGATAGGTGTTGGCCAGCAAAACTTGGGCGCCGCTCTCCAGCAGGTCTTCGCGGCGCTGCGAACGCACTGCCGCATGCGTTCCCACCGGCATGAAGGTCGGCGTGAGCACCTCGTTGTGCCGGGTGGTAAAGCGAGCGGCACGGGCACTCGAGCCCGTTGCGGTCGCTTCGAGCGTGAACTTAAGCCGCCCCGCGGCGGCGCCCGTCACTTTACGGCGAGCTTCGCGGCCGACACCGCGCTTTTGACGTGATCGAATTCCGGCCGCGCGGATTGCGAGCCGTTGTCGGTCACTGTGAGCAGCGTGGCATAGTACTGCTGCGCCCGGGCACTGTCGCCTGCCGCTTCGGCCGCCTTACCGGCATTGAACAGTCCGTTGAAGCGGTTGGGACTCAAGGCCAAGGCCTTCTGATACTCGGCAAGTGCCTCCGACGGACGGCCCAACTCCGACAGTATGTCCGCGAGCATTTCACGCGCCGGGATGTCGACCTCGCCCTGGCCCACCTTGTCCTGCAAATCCGCGGCTTCGCGCATCTGTTTCACGGCGTCGGCCGGATTGTTTTCGGCGAAGGCAATCCAGGCCAGCATCTCGCCGCGTTCGATCCGCGCACCGGTCGAGTCGGCAAAGTAGGCATGCCTGCCCTGTTTTATTTTCAGCATCAACGCGTCGTACTCCGCCAGACTCGCCCGCGCTTGCTGCGGCTGATGCAAGTGGCCCGCTGCCACCGAGCGCGCCCAATAGGTCAGCGTCTGCGATTCAGGCGGCGCCCCCGCAACGGCTTGCAGTGCCGCGGCCGTGTTCCAATCACGCAATTCCAAGTGATAGAAAATGGGCAACTTGGTGCGGTAGTAGGGGAACATGCCGGTCATGTAGTGCTCGCCCATGTCCGGCATGGATTCGAAGCGTTTGATCGCGGCCGCCGAATCGTCGAGCACGGCCTTGGCGCGCGCCTCCTGGCCGCTCTGCAAATAGGCATACACCAGGAAATCATCCGAATGAAACTGGTCCATGGCGCCGCTTTGCCCGCGCATCTCGGCGGCATGCGACGCGGCCACCGAACCCACATTGGAATCGATGTCGGCCTGCCACAATCCCAAGCGCGCAAATATGTGGCCGGGCATGTGCACGGCGTGCGGCGCGGACGCGGCGATTTCGCCATAGTGTTTCGCCGCCGTCAGCCCGTCCGGCGCCAGCGACGGCGTGTCGCAGGCATGAATAATGTAGTGCACCACGCCCGGGTGGTCGGGATTTTTCGCAAATAGGGGCGTGAGCACTGACATCGCTTGGTGATTCAAGTCAAGGGTGTCGTCGTTCGGCGCCTGCGATGCCAACAGAGCCAGGGCGTAGAACGCCCCCGCGTCGGTATCCGCGGGATAGTCCTTGTACAGCTTGCCCATGGCGGCGGCATAAGCCTCGACGCGCACCTGATAGTCGTGCGGACCGGGCTGATAGAAGCCGGCGAGCGCCGCGATGTACGCGCGTTCGCGCACCGTCTTGGCGGGATGCGCCCGTGCGGCCTGAATCTCGCGCCATCCGAGCGCCATGCCGGCATCGTCCGGACGGTCCCAGATTTGATGATAACCGCTCATCGCCGCACCCCAATGCGCCATCGCGCATTTTGGGTCAGCCTTGGCGATCTCTGCGAATTGGCGGTGCGCCTCTTGGTACCAGAAGTCGTGCAGCAGCGCGACCCCGCGTACAAAATCGGCCTGCACCGCAGGGGCGCACGAGACAGCAAAGGACACGCTCCCCAGCCGTTCGGTGTCGGCTTGCGCCGCTGATGACAGCGCCAGCAGAGAAAGCATTGCGAGAGTAGCTATTTTCATAACCCGGGATTGTAGCTCAGCTAAGCTTCATCCCGCGCTGCCGAAGAGGTGACTCATGTTTTCCAACATCCGCCTGTCCTGGTTGCTCACGCTGGTTCTGGGCTCCCTGCCCGCCTTGGGCGCCGACACGCCGGCGTATGGGCCGGAGTTGCAAGGGTTCGACTACCCCTTTCCCGTGGCTGAATTCCGCTTCCCGTCGCAACGGCAAGCCCTGCATATGGCTTACATGGATGTACGGCCGGCCAGCGCGAATGGACGCACTGCCGTGCTCCTGCACGGCAAGAACTTTTGCGCCGCGACATGGCGCAGCACCATTGATGTACTGAGCGCTGCCGGGTATCGCGTGGTTGCACCCGATCAAATCGGGTTTTGCAAATCGAGCAAACCGGAGCGCTATCAGTATTCGTTTCAACAACTCGCTCTCAATACTCACGCGCTGCTCTCCTCGCTGGGCATCAAGAACGCGACGCTCATTGCGCACTCGACCGGCGGCATGATCGCGGTGCGCTACGCGCTGATGTATCCCGCCGAAACCGAGCAGCTGGTGCTGGTCGACCCCATCGGCCTCGAGGACTGGAAGGCCAAGGGGGTTCCTGCGATTTCGGTCGACGAATGGTATGCGCGGGAACTCAAAACCAGTGCCGAAGGTATTCGCCGCTACGAGCAAGCCACCTACTATGCCGGCCATTGGAGCGATGACTACGATGTCTGGGTGCAGATGTTGGCGGGCTTGAACTCCGGACCGGGCAAGGAGCGCGTGGCGTGGAATTCGGCCCTGATCTACGACATGATTTTGACGCAACCGGTGTTCTACGAGTTCGAGAACATCGCGGTACCGACATTGCTCATCATCGGCGACCAGGACAACACCGCCATCGGCAAGGACTTCGCGCCGCCGGCCGTTCGCGACAGCCTGGGCGACTATCCGCAATTGGCCAAGCGCGCTGCCGCGCGCATCCGCGGCGCCAAGCTGGTGGAGTTTCCGGAACTCGGCCACGCACCGCAGATTCAGGATCCAGCGGCCTTTCACCAAGCGCTGCTTTCCGGACTGACAAAGAAGTGAGCGGGAAAGTATAGTGCGGCATTGCAACCTCTCACCCTCCGGAAATCACCCACCCGACCGGGGCCCCAGCTTCGGCAAAGTAAGGATGCACCGCATGCCAAAAATCCCCCGGGAATCTCTGCTCGCGGGCGCGCTATTCGCGCTGGCATTGAGCGCGCCGCAGGCCAGTCGCGCGCAGCAACACATGCGCGATCAAGAGATTCACGACAGCGATACCTTGGCGTGGTGGCATACGACGGAGGCCTTGTCCAACGACGGTATGGAAGGCCGCGATACCGGTTCACCTGCCTATGAGCGCGCCGCCGAATACGTCGCCAGCCGCTTCAAAGCGGCGGGGCTCGCGCCCGCAGGCGAGGGCGGCAGCTACTTTCAGTCCGTGCCGATGCACGAGATTTCCGTCGTACCCGAAGGCACGAGCTTTCGTTTGCGCGGCGCGGGCGGCGCGGAAGTTCCGCTGGCATTTTTGCAGCAGATCACCATTGCGCCGGCGGACGATCTGCCGGACACGCTCGACGCCGCTCTGGCCTTTCGCGGCTACTGCGGCAAGGACGCCATGGCCGACGTGGCCGGCAAAATCGTCGTTTGCTTCGGCACGCAGCGGGCCGGTCTTCCCGGCGGAAGCGTGCGTGCCGCCAATGCCCGCGATGGCGGCGCACTGGGCCTCATTAACGTTGATGATCCGTACTTCACCATCGAGCCGCCGCGCTGGCCATACGCCTACGCGCGCAGCGTGACACTGCGCTCACCGCCCGCGGCGAAACCTCACCCGGCCCCGCTCGCCTCCCTGCGGCTCAGCGCCGAGGCGTTTGCGACGCTGCTCTCCGGCAGCGGACAGGATCCGGGCGCACTGCTGAAGCTCGGCGGCTCGAAACAGCCGCTGCCGAGCTTTGAGATTCCCGGCACGCTGCACATGCAGCTGCACATCGTCCAACGCGACATCAGTTCGCCCAACGTGCTCGCCAAACTGGCCGGCAGCGACACGCGGCTCAAGGCCGAGTACGTGGTCATCGGGGCGCACTTGGACGGCTATGGGTTCGGCACGCCCGTCAACGGCGACAAGCTCTACAACGGAACGCTGGACGACGCGGCCTATGTCGCGCTGCTGATTCAGACGGCCGACAATCTCAAGGCGCACCGGCTGCAGGTACCGAAGCGCAGCATACTTTTTATTGCTTTCACCGGCGAGGAGAAGGGCCTGCTGGGTTCACACTGGTTCGTGGATCACCCCACCGTACCGGCGGGTCAGCTTGCCGCTGACATCAATCTCGACCAGCTGCGACCGCTGTTCCCCTTGAGTATTCTCACCGCGGAAGCCTTGAGCGACACCACGCTCGGCGAAACAGCGCGTGCCGTTGCCGCGCCTCTCCGGATCGAGATTCGGCCGGATGGCGAACCGGAGCGCAATCTGCTTTTTCGAGCCGATCAGTATCCGTTTCTCGGTATTCATGTTCCGGCCATCAGCTTCATCTTTGGGTACGATCCGAGCACGGATGCTGAGCGGCGCTACCGCGAGTGGTACCAGATCCGCTATCACCGGCCGCAGGATGATCTGACCCAGCCCATGGATTTCGCGGCGGCCGCGAAATTCAACACGTTCTTCTACCGGCTGACGCTCACGGTCGCCAATGACTCGAAGCGACCTGCTATCTATGCCACGAGTTCATTCGCGGCGCACGAGCACTAAATGCCGTTGCCCTCACGCCTCAGCGCTCGTGCAGCAACGATTGTCGGCTCATATCTGGCGCTATGGACGGCGGCCACGCTCTACCTCGCGTTCAAAGGTGCCGACTCGACGCTGCCGGCCATCTCTCTTGGTGTGTTTGGCGTCGCCCTGCCGCTGCTCAGCTTGGGCCTGACCCGCAAGGCCGTACCGCCGCCGATCGCCGTGCGCCGGCCTACCCTGGAATTGTGGGCAATTCTGGGATTTCTGTTGATTTATGCCGTGGGCTTTCTCGGCTGGGGAATGAGCGCGACGCGAGCTGCGGTGCCTGCGGGCCGCGAGCAGGAATTATTGATCCTGGCGGTCAAACTGTCCGTCCATGTGGGCGCACCAGCGGTCCTGTTGGCGTTTCTCGGCGCCAAGATTGCGCCTCTCTTCAACAGCGGATTGGCGCGGCCGGGATTTTGGCCGCCGTTGCTGGTGCTCGGTCCCATCATACTGGCGTTGCTCTGCGTCGTGTCGCCTGCGCTCGACGACATCAAATCCCTGCATACTTCGATCGCGACTTTGATATGGGCCGCTCCCGCATCATTCGTCTGGTTGGCCCTCGAAGCGGGACTCTGCGAAGAATTTCTGTTCCGCGCGGTATTGCAGACGCGGCTCGCGGCGGTGCTGAAGACCCAGGCAGGCGCGGTGGTGACCGGCGCGCTGCTATTCGCCTTGGCGCATGTGCCCGGGTTGTATCTGCGCGGCCACTCCGGCGTCGACGGCTATTCCACCGACCCGGTTCAAGTCATTGCGTTCACGGTCGCTGCACTCTCGCCGGTCGCTCTGCTGTTCGGAACGCTGTGGGCGCGAACCGGCAGCCTGCTGCTAATCGTGCTGCTGCATGCGGCTGTCGACGTGCTGCCGAATCTCGCTGACTTTGTGCGCATCTGGACCGCTTAGACTATGTTGGCTGCCATGGCGAAATACATTCCGGCGGCTCTACTGCTGCTGATCGGCAGTTCCATCACGCCGCTTTTGGCGAAGGAACCTGCACCGTCGCTCGAGCTCCTGGTTTTGGGTTCGGGCGGCCCTGGTGCTGCCGGGCGCGCCGCATCGAGTTATCTGGTTTTCGTCGACGGCACGGCGCGCATCCTGGTCGACGCCGGCCCCGGCTCGTTCGTCCGTCTTGGCGAGGCTAAAACCTCACTGTCGAATACCGATTTGGTGCTTCTCACTCATCTGCATATCGATCATGTCGGCGAGATCCCGGGCCTGTTCAAGGCGCGCGTCGTCGCAACTTCCGGCCCGATTGTGTTCAATGTTTGGGGGCCCGGCGGCGCGCCGGAACACGGCGCGGACGCATACTTCCCCGGCACGCGCGAGTTTATGCAACTGCTGTTCGGCTCAAAAGGCGCATTTGCATACTTGAAGGATTTCTCCGCGCCCATGACCATCCACGCGCATGATGTGACAACGACAGCAAGCTTGGCGCCGCTACAGCTTCTGCAGGAAGGCGATCTTAAAGTTACCGCCATCGCGGGACACCACGGCGACGCACCGGCGGTGATCTACCGCATCGATCATAGGGGTAAAAGCATTACCTTCTCCGGCGACATCGATGCGCAGGGCCTGCCCGCGCTGCAAACCATCGCAGCAGGCACCGATCTTCTGGTGTTCAACTGCGTGGTGCTCGATCCACCCGGATCGCCCGCCATTCTCTACACGCTGCATACACCGCCGCACGGCATCGGCCTGCTCGCCAAGGAGGTCGGCGCACGCGCCCTACTGCTCAGCCATATCTCGCCGGCGGTCGAGGCGATGAACAGCGCCGTCGCGGCGTCCATTCGCCAAAACTACCCGGGATCCGCGGTCTTTGCCAAGGACGGCATGCGCCTGCGGCCTTGAGAGTGCTTCAGACCCGCAGTTCGTGATCGGCCTTGCGGGAGAACGACAGACAGACGGTTCTGGATCGCACCGCGCCCCGGCACCCGCTGCCGCGCAGATGCGGCACCCGCCAGAACACCCGGTGCTCGCGGCGCACCAGATGCCCGCGAACATGATGCAAGCGCGGTGATTGACGTCCGCTGAGCTCGCCGCCTGATTCGCCTGTCGATACAGCGTCCAAGGATGCGTTCACTTCGATGTGATCGAGGAGCGGCGCGCGGCCGTTCGTAAGCCGTTTGCGGTTGATCGCAGCGCGCGAAATCGGCACCAAGCGCGTGGCATCCTTGGCGCTCAAGAGCAGCAAAAAAGCAAGGATCAGCGGTGCGTCCCAGGCAATTGAATCGATCGATTCATTGATCAGGCGGCGTTTGAAGTCCGCATCGGTTGCCGCCTCGCGATAGTAAGCTGCCCATGAGTCCTCAAAGCGAAAGCGAACATGGCCCAACAAGGAAGCCGTTGCCGGATTGCCGCCATGCGTGACGTCCAGAAAACCGCCTGACAAGACATCGCGGCGGTCGTTGGAATCCGCAAATTCTCCGCGCAAGTCGAAGTGCGTTTCCAGCGGCGAGAGCGTCACATCGCTCGTTTCATCGCCGGCCGTATTCGCCCAGAAGGTTCTTCCCACCGCAGTCAATCCGTTGGCCCCATCCCGCAATAAGATGCCGACTTTGCGCCCGGCCGCAGCCGAGTCGAACTGCGTCGCGGAGCGCGTTTCATGGATCACGCGCTTGTGCACTTCGTCGTTCCACTCGATCCACAAGTGCGGGGCCGGCATTCGCAGCAAATCCAGACAGCCGACCAACCGGGCACCGTCCGCGAAGGCCAAATGGGCGCTTGCCTGGGTCAGGTCGTCGCCGAGCACAAATCGCAAGGGACAGGCGGCAATTTGTGCCGCAAACCGGCTGGGGCCGGCAACTTCCAGCGGGTTGCGGTCCATGGGCAGGACAAGCGGTGCATAGCAGCGGGCAACACTGTCGAGTAATCGCATCGGTGCGGCCATCCTCGGTTTGCGTTCTCGTAGAGACCGCTAAATGAGATATGACTGACCACATGGACGTTTAGGCAAGGGCGTCGAGTTCGTCCCGCCAATCGACGAATTCGTCCCAGCTGCAAAAAACCGACGCCAGATTGCTGACGCGCGAGTCCGACTTTCATCTCATCGGAGATGAGGTCCCCATCGCTTCGGGGAACTCGGCGAGCTTGCGCCTGACCGCGAGCAGTTCCTGCTCCTCGGTAATGCGAGCGCCTCCCGGCTGACGCATCGCTTTTTCAAGCTCTGCCTGGCGCGCGAATAATTGCAAAAGTTCGTTGGCCGATTTCATCCTTTCATCCTGGTTCAAGCGGTGCGATTCATGCGGCGACAATATGGCGCCAGGCGCGGCTGTCACAGCGTGATGGGTTTCCCGGTATCGATCCTGAGCCGTCTTCTGTAAAACAAACGCCCACGCCTTTGTCGGCTGCCGCAGACGCATTGTTAAAACGCGCCGGGCGCCGGTTAAGGGGCTGCCTGTATTTGCAGAGTCTGTGACCCAGGACGCCGAGCTTGGACATTTACTTGGGTTATTGCGGCGAGGCCGCATTTCTGCCGGTTCCCGCGAGGTCAACTTTGCGGGGCAAAGCAAACAAATGGTGTTAAATTGCCGGGACTGCCGGCGGACTATAAGATCGGCAGCCACCGCCTCCTGTGCACAGCAAGGACGTCAATTTGCCCTCAATTCCCCCTCAACCCGCGCCGGCAGTGCGCGATACCGCCGAGGATATCGCCCGGGACGTTGCGACAGTCAGCAAGCTCGAGGCCGTACCCACGCTGCTGGAGGTTTTGTGCGAGACCACCGGCATGCGCTTTGCCGCGGTCGCCCGGGTCACGGAAAGCACGTGGACGGCTTGCGTGGTCAAGGACGGCATTAATTTCGGCTTGCAGCCCGGCGGACAGCTCGATCTTGAAAGCACTCTTTGTATCGAGTCGAAGCGGGCCGGAGCGCCTATTTTCATTGAGCAGGCCAGCAAGGATCCGCGCTATTGCAACCATCACACGCCGCTGCTCTACAAAATAGAAAGCTACGTATCGGTGCCGATCGTCCTGCCCAACGGCCGCTACTTCGGCAATCTTTGCGCCATCGATCCGGCGCCCGCACAGGTGGGCGACCCGAAAATCATCAGTATGTTCAAGCGCTTTGCCTCGCTCATCGCCATGCAACTCGACACCGAAATGCGGCGGCAGCGGGAAAAATCCGAGCTGAAAGACGCGCATGCCGCCAATGAACTGCGTGAACAATTTATTGCCATCCTAGGCCATGATTTGCGCAATCCGCTGCAAGCGGTCTATTCAGCCGGGGTGTTGCTCGAGAAAAAGATCGCCGATCCGGCGCTCAAGAGCGTGGCGGCGCGAATCCGCGTCAGCGTGAACCGCATGTCGTCGCTGATCAACGACATACTGGATTTTGCACGCGCCCGGCTCGGCGAAGGCATGGGCATCAGAATCGCAGACGTCGAAAACATCGATGCCGGCTTGAGCGCCGTGGTCCGGGAATTTCAGGACGTTCAACCTGACCGCCAGATACTGGCCAGCATCAGCGTGACCCGCAAGGTGCGCTGCGATCTTGGCCGCGTGCAGCAAGTTGCTTCGAATCTCATCGGCAATGCGCTCAAACACGGCGCACCGCACGGACCGGTCAAAGTTTCCGCGCGAACGGAGGAGTCGGAGCTGGTGCTCGATGTCTGGAATAGCGGCGAGCCGATACCGCCCGAAAATATCGACAAGATTTGCGAGCCATTTTGGCGCCAGTCAAGCTCAGGCAATCGCGAAGGGCTTGGGTTGGGGCTCTATATTTGTTCGCAAATCGTGAGCGCCCACGGCGGCAGCCTCACCGTGACCTCTTCGCAGGAAAAGGGCACCAATTTCACCGCACGGCTGCCGCTAGATGCCGATCATCTTGACCGTCGCCCCGGCAACGATCGCCCCCACTAACGGGCCGATGATGGGGACGAAGGCGTAAGCGAAATCCGAGCTGCCTTTGCCGGAAATGGGCAGCAGTGCGTGCATGATCCGGGGACCCAAATCGCGCGCCGGGTTGATCGCATAGCCGGTCGGGCCGCCGAGCGACAGCCCTATTCCCCACACCAGGAATCCGATCAGGAAAGGGCCGAGTCCCGGGCTCAGTCCAACCCCTGTGCCGTATTTCGACGAAATGGCGGCGGCGACCAGAACCAGCACGAAGGTGCCGATGACTTCGGTGAGTATGTTCGCGGAGGGCGCGCGGATCGCAGGTATGGTCGAAAAGCAAGCCAGTTTATCGAGAGGATCCGGAGTCTTCGCCCAGTGGGGCAGGTAAGCCAGCCATACCAGCGCGGCGCCGGCCATCGCGCCCGAGATTTGCGCCGGGACATATAGGGCCAGTTTGCTCCAATCGCCGCTCGAGACGGCAACGCCGACAGTTACGGCGGGGTTCAGATGACCATCGCTGCCGATCGCCAGCGCGGTAAAGACGCCCGCCATCACCGCGAAGCACCAACCGGTGGTGATGACAATCCAACCCGATTTTTCGCCCTTGGTCTGGCGCAACACCACGTTTGCCACAACGCCGTTGCCGAGCAGGATCATGATCATCGTGCCCATAAATTCACCCAGAAATGCCGAATGCATATCGACCCCTTGCCGTCGTTATTATTCTCTTGCTGCAGCCTAATCGACCCAGTCCAACGAGCGGGCCACCGCCCGTTGCCAGGAATTGAACAGGGCGCCGCGTCGATCCGGCGCCATCTGTGGCTGCCACCGTTTATCGACCGCCCAATTGCTCACCAGATCGTCGCGATTGCGCCAGTAGCCGACGGCCAGGCCCGCGGCATAGGCAGCGCCCAGCGCGGTGGTCTCAATGATCTTCGGCCGCACCACCGGCAGGTCGAGAATGTCGGCCTGAAACTGCATGAGCAGCTCGTTGACGACCATGCCGCCATCGACACGCAACTCCGGAATGCGGATCGAGGAATCCTGAGCCATGGCGCCGAGCACTTCGCGCGTTTGAAACGCGGTGGCTTCGAGCACCGCGCGGGCGATATGCGCCCGGTTCACGTAGCGCGTCAGTCCGACGATGGTGCCGCGCGCCCGCTCATTCCAATGCGGCGCATAAAGACCGGAGAAGGCGGGTACGAAATACACCCCGCCATTGTCTTTGACTTCGCCGGCCAGCTTTTCCACCTCATTGCTGCCGGCGATCATCCCGAGGTTGTCGCGCAGCCACTGCACCAGCGCGCCAGTCACGGCGATCGAGCCTTCCAAGGCGTAACAGGCTTTTTCCTTGCCCATTTTGTAGGCGAGCGTGGTGATCAGGCCGGCCGTCGAGGCGATGGGTCTCTCACCGGTGTTCATGAGCAGGAAGCACCCCGTGCCGTAGGTGTTCTTGGCTTCACCGGCGCGCAAACAGGCCTGACCGACCAGCGCCGCCTGCTGATCGCCGAGAATGCCGGCGATGGAAGTTCCCAGAAGCGCGGGGGTCTTGGACTCGCCGTAGACTTCGCTCGATGCAACGATGCGCGGCAACGCCGCGCGCGGAATCAGAAACTCCTCCAGCAATGCCTCGTCCCAGTCGAGAGTCTCGAGGTTCATCAATTGCGTGCGACTGGCATTCGTCACGTCGCTGATATGCAAACCGCCGGTGCTGCCGCCGGTCAGATTCCACAAGAGCCAGGTATCGATATTGCCGAAGAGAACGTCGCCCGACTGCGCCTTGCCGCGGGCTCCTTGCACGTTGTCCAGCAGCCACTGCAGCTTCAATCCGCTGAAGTAGCTGGCCAGCGGCAGGCCGGTCTTCGCGCGGAAGCGATCTGCTCCGCCGTTGCGCGCGTATTGCGCGACCAGCTGATCCACGCGCGTGTCCTGCCAGACTAGGGCATTGTGCAGCGGCCGGCCGGTGTGCCGATCCCACAACACCGTGGTCTCACGCTGGTTGGTGATGCCGACCGCCGCCAGATCTTTGGGTCTCAAGCCGGCGCGTGCCAACGCCGCGCCGGCGACCTCCTGGGTGTTCTGCCAGATCTCGACCGGATCGTGTTCGACCCAACCGGGCTGGGGGAATATCTGCCTATGCTCCTTTTGCGCGGAACTGATCATGTTGCCGCCGCGGTCAAAGACGATGAACCGCGTGCTCGTGGTGCCTTGATCGACCGCCCCTACATATCGCGCCATGGCTGCCCCCGTTCCGGTCACGCGTCGATGCCGGCAATTTTCGCGGATTCGTTCCACAAGCGATCGGCGGCCGCATCGTCGCGGCCACCCGCCGTGGGCGTGGCGGGACGGCACTTGTAGAAATACTCGCCGCTGATCGAGGCCACATCGGGCGAAGAGGCCAGATACACGATGGTTTCAGCGCCCTTCTCGGGCGTAATCGCAAATATCTTCGCCGCGCGCACCACCCTCGAAATCAGCCCGCCGCTGCCGTCGCCGAAGCGCGTGGCGACGAAACCGGGATGCAGGCAGTTTGCGGTGACGCTCTGGTTTTTCCAGCGGCGCGCAAGCTCGCGCGTAAACAAAATATTGCAGAGTTTCGAGCGCCCGTACGCCCTGATCGCGGAATACCCCTTGGCAGATTGCAGATCATCGAAATCGATCGAATAGCCCCGGTGAGCATCCGATGCCGTGCTGACAATCCGGGCCGGAGCTGCCGCGAGCAGGCATGCCCGCAATCCCAGCGTCAACACGAAGTAGGCCATATGATTGGTGGCGAAGGTCTCTTCCAAACTGTCAGCTGTGAGGCGGCGTGTGCCAAACAGCGCGCCGGCGTTGTTGATGAGTACATCGATGCGCGGTTCCGCAGCCGCAATCTGCGCCGCGACGCGCTTGCACTCGGAAATGCGCGAAAGATCCCCGTAGTAAATGGAATGGGGGGCACCCGAGCCCAGGTTGGGCAGTCGGGTCAGCGCCCGTTGGCCCCGCGACGCGTCGCGAGCAATCAACACTATGCGCGCGCCCATGGCAGCCAGGCGCTGCGCGGCAATCTCGCCGATGCCCGAAGTGGCTCCGGTAATGACAACGACCTTGCCCTTCATAAATTCCCCTCAGAGTTCGGCCACCCGCACTCTAGCAGGCAGGAGGCGAGGAATCACGGGGGCGGGCTTGCACCGCCGGGCCCTTGATCATGGCGTGCACCTTTGCACCGAGGGTGTCCAAGGCGAAGGGTTTGGTCAGCATATCCATGCCTGCTTCGATCAGTGCGCTTCGGGCGATGGCATTTTCCGCATACCCAGAGACGAAGAGTACTTTCAACGCGGGCCGTGAGGCTCGCGCCATCTCGGCAAGTTTTTCGCCGTTCACATGCGGCAAGATGACGTCGGAGATCAAAAGGTCGATCGCTTTCGCGGACTGCAGCAAAGGAATTGCAACCCGCGCATCCTCGGCCGTGAGCACGTTATAGCCGAGATCCTGCAGCACGTCGTTGATGATGGATCTGACCGTGGCGTCATCCTCCACCACGAGTATCGTTTCACCATGACCCTTGGGCGTCTCATGGGCCACGGGCTTCATGTCCACCGCATTTTGCAGGGCTCTGGGAAGATACAGCTTGACGGTGGTGCCTTGGGCCATTTCGCTGTAAATACGCAGGTGGCCGCGACTTTGTTTTATAAATCCATAGATGACCGAGAGGCCGAGGCCGGTCCCTTCTCCGACGGGTTTCGTCGTGAAGAATGGGTCGAGCGCCCTCTCCAGGACCTCGGGCGGCATGCCGATGCCGGTATCTGAAACGCCGACTGCGACGTATTCACCAGGTTGCACATCTGCATGCAAAGAGGCGTAAGCATCATCCAATTGAACATTCGCCGTTTCGATCGTCAAACGACCGCCATCCGGCATGGCATCCCGCGCGTTGATTGCCAGGTTCAGCAAAGCACTCTCGAGCTGATTGGCATCCGTAAAAGCCGTCCAGAGATCGCCGGAAAGCTTACATACGAGCTCGATGCGTTCGCCTATGGTTCGTTGCAAAAAGTCTTCTATGCCGGCGATGATCCGATTGACGTCGTTTGGCCTTGTATCCAACGATTGGCGACGGCCAAACGCCAATAACCGATGAGTAAGCGCTGCCGCGCGCAGCGCGGCAGCGGAGGCAGCATCCATCAATCGCGGTATGTCGACGGTGTTGTTTGCCGCCATGCGTCTTCGCACAAGATCGAGCGAGCCGATGATGCCGGTCAACAGGTTATTGAAGTCGTGAGCGATACCCCCGGTCAACTGGCCGATCGCCTCCATTTTTTGAGCCTGGCGCAGCGCATCTTGTGCCTTCGAAAGTTCGATTTCGGCCTCTCGCTCGACAGTGATGTCTCTGCCGGTACAGTAGACATAGCCGTCTTCCTGAATACCAACCCAGGAAATGTAGCGATAGGATCCATCCTTGCATCGATAGCGGTTGACAAATCGGATTGCCGGCTGACCCACCAGGGTGAGCTCAAAGCCGGCCCGCGTGTGCTCTACATCCTCCGGGTGCAGCAATTCAAAAATCGACATGCCCGCGACCTCGTCTTCCGACCATCCGAGGATGGTTCGCCATGCCGGATTGGAGGTCTCGAAGTATCCTTTCGAATTGAGAGCCCCGAGCAGATCGGGGCTCAGATTCCACGTCCGGCCGCGCGCCTGGGCCCGCTCAATCACACGCCTTTCCAAATTGGCGTTCAAATCACGAAGCGCTTGTTCAGTTGCTCGTCGCTCGGTGATGTCCAATCCTTCAACGAAGATTGACGTGACATTGCCCGACTCGTCCTTGATGGGTTGGTAGACGAAGTCGAGGTATCGGGTTTCCTCGACGCCGCCGGGCGTGCGCTGAAGAATGATTTTTACATCCTTGCCAACGAATGGTTCTCCGGTGGCGAAGACCTTATCGAGCAGCTCCAGAAATCCCTGCCCCGCTATCTCGGGGAAGGCCTCGCGGACTGACAGCCCAACAACGTTACGATGACCAATGAGCTGGTGATAGGCTGGATTGGTTAGTAGAAGCCGGTGCTCGGGCCCCTGTAGAAGCGCAGAAAAACTCGGCGACCGGGCGAACATCTCCCGCATGCGATGAAGCTCTTCAGCGCCGGTGAGATTGTCCCCGGGGGCACGGTCTGTTGTCATTTGTGCGCTGATTTTGCTGCCGCGTAGGAATCAGCTCGGCGGCTCGAGCCGCAGCACGCGTCCGTCGGCCTCATCGGTGCAGACATAGAGGTAGCCGTCCGCCGGCGCGCGCACGTCGCGAATGCGCCAGTTGAGATCGTTCAGCAACTGCTCCTGATCGACGACGTCTCCGCGCTCATCCAGATGGACGCGGCGCAAATGGGTAAATGCCAAGGCCCCAACGAACAGATCGCCCTGCCACGCTGGAAATTTGTCGCCGCGATAGATAGCGAGACCCGACGGCGCGATGGACGGTGTCCAATAGATCACCGGCTGTTCGAGGCCCGGGCGCTGCGTATAAGGAGAAACATAGGCGCCGGAGTAATCCATGCCATACGTAATCACCGGCCAACCGTAGTTCCTGCGCGCTACGATGATGTTCAGTTCGTCGCCGCCGCGCGGCCCATGCTCTGTTTCGTAAAGCCGTCCGCTTTGGGTATCGAATATGAGACCTTGTTCGTTGCGATGGCCCCAGCTGTAGATTTCCGGACGCACGGAAGCCTGTCCGACGAAAGGATTGTCCTGCGGCACGCCGCCGTCTTCGTTCAGGCGGACAATCTTGCCGAGATCTGAGGTCAAGTCCTGCGCTTTCTCGCGATACTCGAATCCTTCGCCGATGGTCAGCGCAAAGGTCCCGTCGGGCAGGAATGCCATCCGCCCGCCGTAGTGGTTGTCCGTATCCTTCAAAGGCATTGCCTCGAAGATCACACGCAAATCTTGGAGCTTGCTGCCGTCGAAGCGGGCCCGCGCCACTTGCGTACCGTTTGCCGCCGCGGTTCCCGCCGCGTAGGTGAGATAAACGATGCCGTTGTGTGCAAAATTCGGATGCAGAACGATGTCGAAGAGTCCTGCTTGGCTACCGGTATGCACCGCCGGCACACCGCCGATCGGCTCCGACTGCAATGCGCCGTTTTTGATCAGGCGCAAACGACCCACGCGCTCAGTCACCAGAATCGAGCCCTCCGGTAAAAATGCCATTGACCAGGGATGATCCAGATCCTTCGCGATCTCGGCGACTTTATAACCGGACTTGATGACTTTGGCCGGCTGCGGCGCAGGCGGCGGTCCGCGCACCGGCTCGACTGCCGTGCCGGCCGTCGCCGCTGAACAAGTCGCAGCCGCCATCGCGACAACCAGACTTGCCGTCCGTGCGCCAATCCTCTTTCGGAAACGATCATCCGTTATGATAGATGCCTCTTCTTTTCAGGACTCGCTCATGAGACAGCCGTGGAAGCTTCGGATGCTACGCCGTGTAGGCGCGTTTGTCTTTGCTGCCCTCACGATGCTGCTATTGGGCTCGGCGGCCCATTCGTATTTCGTTCAACGGGCGTGGGCGGATGCCGCGGGTCATGCCTTGGGAACTGCTCCCGTCGCCATTCCAGTCGCCGATCGCATTTCCTGGGCAGCGCACGATGTCGCCGGCATTTTTGTTCTCTACGGCAGCATCACCTCGATCGCCCTGTTGATTGCATTTTTGTTGGCGGGCATATTGGCGCGTTTTATCGGTTTTCGCGCGATCGTCTTCGGCGTTGCCGGCGCTTTGGCGCTGTTCGCGTTATTTACGATCTTGTGGATGACGTTGGGAACGGTGGGTATTTTCGGCGCACGTGGACCGGCAGGCCTCGCCGCGCAAATGGCAGCCGGCGCGATTGCCGGCGTGCTCTTCGCCCGGCTCACCGAGCCCCGCGGGGTTCCTCCCACCGCCGCATTTCCGGGTCATTGCAGCCAGGAATGGGGTGGTCGCGGTACGACGCGTTTTTGAGTATGGGTGCTTCTGCTATGCTGAATAATTACTCGTCGGGGGAGCCGCCATGAAAATTATAAGTCGCCTGTGCGCGACGCTACTGTGCTTGCTTGTCGGCGCTTCACCGTTGATCGCGAAGGAGAGTGCGCCGCCCAAAGATCTCTGGGACCGCGTCGAGCATCACGACGTCGACTCCAACGGCGTCAAAATTCACTACGTCGCGATAGGCAAAGGTCCGCTGGTGATCATGATCCACGGCTTCCCGGATTTCTGGTACACCTGGCGCAAGCAAATGGAGGCGCTCGGCGGCCGCTACCGCGTGGTCGCGGTGGATCAGCGCGGCTACGATCTGTCGGGCCGGCCCACCGGCATCGAGCAATACGCCATGCCCTTGCTGGTCAACGACATCGGTGCCGTGATCAAAGCCGAGGGCCGCAGCACCGCGGTGATCGTGGGTCACGACTGGGGCGGCGCCGTCGCTTGGTCCCTGGCCATGACGCACCCGGAGTGGATTCAGGCCCTCGTCATTCTGAATCTTCCCCATCCGAGCGGCATTCAGCGCGAAATCAAGACCAATCCGGAGCAGCGCAAGAACAGCGAGTATGCCTTTAATTTCCAAAAGCCCGGCGCGGAAAAGAACCTGACCTCTGAACGACTGGCGGGGTGGGTCAAGGACGATGCCGCGCGCGCACATTACATTGAAGCCTTCAATCGCTCGGATTTCGAGGCGATGCTCAATTATTATCGCGCAAATTATCCGCGTCCCGACCAGGACTCCACCACCCTGACCCCGCCGCTGCTGCCGAAGGTCGCCGTTCCGGTACTGGAGTTTCACGGGCTCGGCGATCAAGCCTTGCTGCCGGGTGCGCTCAGCGGCACCTGGAATCTGGTCGAAAAGGATTTTACGCTGGTCACGATTCCCGGCGCCGGCCACTTCGTACAGCAAGACGCTGCCGATCTCGTTTCAACCACGATGAGCGATTGGCTGGGGCGGCGAATTCACTAACGGTTCAGCTGCATAACTGCTCTTTTAGAAAGCCAAGCGTCCGATCCAAGGCCTCGCGGGTCGGCTGTCCGGCTTCGTCGATCAGATGATTCGTCAGCACGCTGTGCGCCGGCTTGGAAAAGGCGGGATTGGCGTACTTTTCATCGATCTCGATCGCTTCGAACGCAGCGCCGAATTCACTGCGTAACCTGGCGAAGCGCTCCCCGGGACACATCGGGTCCTGGATAAATCTGAGCCCCAGAATGCGGGCGCCCTGACTGTCGATTTTTTCGTGCGCCGCCTGCAATTCTTCGGCCGAGGCATGCAGGCCTGCGCGCTTCGCCTTGCTGAGCGCGAAAGGCAGCGACGGTTGCGATAGAACCGGCGCCAGTACCGGCGCGTCCAGCATCATTGCCAGGGCAAAATTACCCGTGAAGCACATGCCTATCGCTCCGACGCCCCGGCCGCCGCATTCGGCATGGGCATGGCGGGCGAGCGCGCGCAGCCAGTCCACCACCGGGCTCGATTGGTTCGCGGCCAGCACGCGAAATTCGCGGCTGATGCAGGATTTCAAAATAACGCGCATCGCATAGCCGCGCTGGGGAGGGCGCATCGGCTCGCCGAATAGCAAAGGCATGAACACGGTATATCCCGCCTCGACCACGCGCCGTGCAAAGGCTGCAACCTGCGGTGTAATCCCCGGAATCTCCGACATCACAATGACGGCGGCACCCGAACCGGCGCGGTAGACGCAACGTTCAGTGCTTTCAAACCTCAGTACATGCGCATCGAATCCCGGAATATCTTTCATGACTGCTCCTGGGGGAGCCAAAGCATGTCATGAATCAACGCGGATCGGGGAGATAGACCCGATGTCCGCGCCATCCGCGCTGCACACCCGCATTTCTGTGAGATTTCGCACCCTCAGGTCTGCATGTCCGCCTACAGACGGATCCGTGCAAATCCAACACCATGTTGGAAAGTGTTGGACAAAAGCGAGGCTCATGATGGACAAGTCCCAGGAATTGCAGCAGATGACCGGCCGCGTAGAAGGCCTGATGAGCAAAGTTGCCGACGATCACAGCGCGCAGGTTCAAGATCTGCGCAACCGAGCTTCCGAGACCGTCGATTCCGCCAAGAATGCGCTTGCGGCGGCAAATTCAGCGGCGCTGGACGCCCTCAAGAACGCCGCGAGTTCGGCCGATGATTACGTGCGCGAAAACCCCTGGATTGCCGTGGGCGTCATTGCCGGCGTGGCAGCCTCGGTGGGGTTTCTCGCCGGATACATGACTGCGCCGCGAAGATCATTGATGGGAATGTTGCGCCGATAAGGATTGGTTTTTTTATAAGCATAACAATCGAAGGAAGAATCCATGGACACGGTTTTGATCATCATCATTCTGCTGGTGCTATTCGGCGGGGGCGGCGGCCTGTACTGGGGGATGGGCGCAGGCTGGGGCATCGGTCCCATTGGTCTCATCATTGCGGTCCTGGTCGTTGCCTTCCTGCTGAACGGCCGGCGTAGACGCCTTTAACGGGTTCCGAAGGCGTCCCGGGTTCCGTCAGACCAGGGACGCGAGCCCGAAAACTCCGAACGATTGGCGCGGATCGGTCCACATTTCATCGATGTACCAGCCGGCGCTTTCGACCAGCGCCGAGAAAGTACGCACGTCGTACTTACGCGATGTTTCCGTATGGATGGACTCACCCGCTTCGAAGTCGAAGGACTGGCCATCGACCGTCACGGTCTGGGCATCCCGGCTCACCAGATGCATTTCGATGGCTGAACTCAGGTTGTTCCAGCGCGCCTCGTGCGCGAAGCGATCGAGCCTGAAATCGCCATCGAGTTCCCGATTGATGCGCGCCAACAGATTCAGATCGAATGCCGCCGTGATGCCCTGCCGATCATTGTAGGCGGCGCGCAGCACGCGAATATCCTTGGTGAGATCCACGCCGATCACAGCGCTACCCTTCGCGCCGACATGCCGGTGAATGCGCCGCAGGAAGGAGATGGTTTCGCTGTGGTCCAGGTTGCCGATGGTCGAGCCCGGGAAGAATGCCGACCTGCCCTTCAACGGAATGCCGGCGGGAATATCAAAGTCGCCGGTGAAATCCGCCACGATGGGCCAAATGCCGATCTGCGGAAAACGGTGCCGCAAAGATATGACGGCCTGATCCAGGAAATCGCCGGAGATATCGACCGGTACGTACAGCCGCGGCGCTTCCAGCGCTGCGATCAGTATTTCGGTCTTGATGCCCGCACCGGCGCCGTATTCGATCAAGGTCGCGCCCTTGCCCACGAAGCCGGCGATCTCCGCTGCGTTCAGGCGCAAGATGCCGGTCTCGACGCGCGTCGGATAGTATTCCGCCAGCCGAGTGATTTCTTCGAACAGCTCCGAGCCGCGCTCGTCGTAAAGCCATCGGCACGGCAGGCTCTTGCGGTGCTTCGACAGGCCGGCAATGACATCCTGACGGAATAGTTCCGGCTGCGAGAGCCGATAATCTGCTGCAGCGAGCATTAAGCGTCCTCCGCCAATCGCAATCCAGAGAATTGCCATCGGGCATGCGGTGCAAAGAAGTTTCGATAGGTCGCCCGCACGTGATCTTCCGGAGTGACACAGGAGCCGCCGCGCAACACGAACTGCCCGGACATGAACTTACCGTTGTATTCCCCCAGCGCTCCTTCCATCGGACGAAACCGTGGATAAGGCATGAAGGCACTGCGCGTCCATTCCCAAACATCGCCAAACATCTGCCGCAGTTCGCCGGCGGCCGCCGGGGCCGGCTTTGGCCGCAGACGGGCACTATTGGCAAAGTTTCCGGCCACCGGCAACGCTTGGGCGGCAATTTCCCATTCAGCTTCGGTCGGCAGGCGCCGCTGTGCCCAGGTCGCAAATGCGTCCGCTTCGAAATAACTCACGTGCGTCACCGGCGCATCGGGATCGATGGGCTGGGCGCCGCGCAGAGTCATGGTCCAGAATCCGCCGTCGCGCTGTTCCCAATAAAGCGGCGCCGACCATGCCTCGCTCAAAACCCGGGACCAGCCGTCCGACAACCACAGCAGCGGATTACGGTATCCCCCGTCCGCCATGAATTCGGCCCATTCCCGGTTGGTGACCAACCGGTCCGCGAGCCGGTATGCCTCGAGCCTTTCTGCGTGGCGCGGACCTTCGCAGTCGAATGCAAAGCCATTGCCCTCATGTCCGATCTCAAACATTCCGCCGGGAAAGCTCCGATAGGTGTGCGACCGCTCGATCGCCTCGACCGGCAGCGGCACCGACTCTCGGTACGCGGGGCGCAGCGGATTTTGCGCAAACAGGTGCAGGATATCGGTCAGCAACAGCTCTTGGTGTTGCTGCTCGTGGTGGCAACCCAACTCGATTATCTCAAGCACGCTCGGCGCGGACAGCCCCCGGAGCAATTGCTCCATCGCCGCGTCGACGTGTGCGCGATAGGCGAGAACCTCCCGAAGCGTGGGGCGCGTGAGCATGCCGCGCAGCGGCCGCGGCTGCCGGGCACCCACCGATTCATAATAGGAGTTGAAAAGAAAATTGAAGCGCTCATCGAAAGGCCGGTAGCCGGCACCGTGGGGTATGAGCACCATGGACTCGAAGAACCAACTGGTGTGCGCCAAATGCCATTTCGCGGGGCTGGCGTCCGCCATCGACTGCACGGTCGCATCGGCATCCGACAGCGGCGCGGCCAGATCCAAGCTTGCTGCGCGCACCTTGCGGTAGCGCTGCACGAGCGCCCGGTCGTCAACGGGCACCTGGGTCGAAGGAGTGTTCATGCGCAACATGGGGAGTCCGGAGTTTTAGGGACAACGAACGCCCATCCTAATGGCTGGAAATGCTTCGTGGGGGACTATGTAAGGATACTGCCTTTCGTCCGGCACCGATTTCTCTGTAGGCAATCTCCGACGAGAGCGCTCTAAGTATTGAAATTGGTTGAGAAAGTTGGCTTGAGAGCCCGTCACGCAAATGTCACGCATTCCCTTCCCCACCACCGAAGTGGCAGATCGAAGCCACCCGGGGTGGGCGCCGAATTATTTCTGGTCAATCGACCTTTTTAATTCCTTCGATGCCAGGGCCTGTGCGGTTGTGAGAGCATCGGATGCCGGAACTCTTACATCCGGCTCGACACCGACGCCTTCCCAATTGGTCTTGGTGGTCGGATTGATGGCGCGCGCAAAGGGAACACCGATCGTGAAGCGATCATCAATGCGATGGCCCGCCACCGGATGTGCGCCGCCCCCGGTCACTTCACCGACAATCGTCGCACGCTTCAGCACTTTGAGATTGTTGGAAAACTCTTCCCCGCCGGAGAAGGTCTGCTGCGAGGTCAGCACGAACACAGGTACGGTGGGTAAGCGCTTGCCGGGAACGTAGGGCAGCGTCCAGTATTGGTGCGTTTCACCGCTTTTGCGCTCCCACAGGTCATTCAAATGAGTCTGCTGCGCAAAGAGGTAGGTGCATAGTAATGCCACCATCTTGGGGTCGCCGCCGCGGTTTTGCCGCAGATCGAAAATGACGGCATCAACGTTGGCCAGAAAGTTCATGGCAGCAACGGCAGTGCCGCCGCAAACCTCGGGATCTGCGAAGAAATCGAACTTCAGATATCCAATGTTGCCGCTTAAGTGTTCGACCTTCTCAAAACCGCAATTAGCCTCCTGCATCGCCGCGCGGTACCGCGCAACGGCCTCTGGGCTCGGCGAAGAGGATTCCTCAGGCAATCGTATCGGACTGAAAGTGACGGACAGGTGTTTATCGTGGCTGACGTCTCGAAAGTGCTCGGTTAGCAGGTTGGCGAACGCATTGCCATCCGTCACTGAATCGTATTCGCCGCGCTTGGCGCGGGCCCGCACCGCCATCCCCATCTTCTTCGCGACGTCGGGAAAAACGTAGAACTCGTCGATCTTGGCAATGGCGGCGTCGATGACGCGCGCACGGGTTGACGCATCGATGTCGGAGCCGGCGGCAACAACCCCGGCGGCAATGCCAGGCCGAAACAAGGTCGTCGCCGGATCGACACGCCGACGCGCAGCGAGGTCTGCATACCCATAACCCCGCTGGGTTAAAACCTGTCCATCCTTGACGATCACGACCGCAGCACCGGCAATATCGCCTTGTGCCAGCGCATATGGAAGGTAGCCATCGAGCCATGCGTCGACATCCGGGGCGGTGAGCTGATGCTTGCCGCCGGGCAGTTCAGCGTCGATACCGCCCGCCATACTGGCCGCGGTTGCCAGCGCCAGCAGCGCCGCTGCGCCAACCCTCATCGTAAACGTCCGACTCATTGTCCGCGACCGCCCAATTATTTGGACTTTTGCGCGATCGGGGTGAATGAGAGGTCTTGATAGTCGTAGCTAAAATCCGCGAGCGGCGATACCGCCTTCAACGTGACGTGTTCGACTTTGCCGTCGGCATTCAAACCGAAGGTCACATAGGCCGGCTCGATGGTCTTGTCGTCAAATCGCGTGATGAAGCTGTCGTATTGCCAATGCTCGAGTGTGCCGCCCATGCGCGGCGTGGATTTGAAATCGATGCTCAGGCCGCTCTTGGTGTGAGCCACTTCGATATTTCCGTACCAGGGATCCGCGTAAGTACCCACATAGCGATCGAGCGGCAGCGAGGGTCCAACCTTTGCGGGCTTGGCGGCCGCCGTTTGATAGGCCTTCAGCGCTTCCTGCACTCGCCGCTGCCTTTCGGCCACAATTTTCTCGGGCCAGGTGTCCTTGGGTTGATCGAGATAATGATCCAGCAGCTCATACATCAGTCCGAGAATGATCGCGCCATCCTCGCTGTTGATCTCGATCGAGAATCCCACCTGCTTCTCAGGAATCAATACCACCGCGGTCAGGAAGCCAAATACCGCGCCGCCGTGCCAGACGATCTTGGCGCCGCGATAATCTCTGACATCCCAGCCGAGCGCATAGGTGTTGAACATGGGCTGGGTCGCCGCCAACGGGCCGGTTCGCGGCCCAACCGGCTGCAGAACGACCGGGGTCCACATTTGATCGTGCGCCGCCTCGCTGAACAGTCTGCCGCCGTTATTCGGCAGCGCGCCGGCATCCAACTGAATCATCAGCCACCGCGCCATGTCATTGGCGCTGACCGCCAGGCCGCCGGCCGGCGATGCGTTGCTGCCAAGATTGTCGCGCTCATTCAGCACCGATTGATCGCCGACTCCGCGCAAGCCGCCGTTCATGCGCGCATGCGGTTGAGCACGGTCCGGATTGGCGAAGTGTCCTTCGTCATCCGTGGTCGAGTGCAGCATCCCGGCCGCCTTGAGCACGTGATTCGCGGTAAATTTCTCCCAGGTTTCGCCGGTCACATCCTCGATCAACTGGCCCGCGACCATGTACAAGATGTTGTCGTAGGCATAGGCGCTGCGAAAACTGCTGGCGGGCTTGATGTAGCGCAATCGCCGCACCGATTCGGCGCGGCTGAGATTGGTACGCGGCACGAACAGCAGATCACCGGCGCCCAATCCCAAGCCGCTGCGATGCACGAGCAGATCGCGGATGGTCATCTCGCGAGTCACCCACGGGTCGTACATTTGGAAGCCCGGCAAGTGATCGATGACCTTGTCATCCCAGGCGATCTTGCCCTGGTCGACCAGGATCCCGAGCGCGGCCACGGTGAAGGCCTTGCCCGTTGAACCGGTTGGGAAAATCGTATCGGCATCGACGGGATCGGGCGAACCCAACCGCTTGACGCCGAATCCTTTCGCCAGCGTGACTTTGTCGTTCTCGACAATGGCTAGGCCTAAGCCCGGAACACCGATTTGCTTGCGCAGACTTTCGACGCGATCTTCGAATCCCGAGGGCGGCGCCGCGAATGCGGCTGCCGCGCACAGCAACATCCCTACGCCTAAGGCTGTAGTTTTCATGCAAGAAGCTCCGGTTGAATTGCGTTCAAAGTCATGATCTCGGCGGCCCGCTCGGCCTCGATTCGTCTGGCGGTGCGATCGAGCACGAACAGCATGGCGGCGGCCAAAGCCGAGACGGCCGTCAAGATCGCAAAAAATTCGGCATGGCTGCGGCCCGCCCAGAGCGTGCCGATCGCGCCTGCGGACAAATTTCCGGTGGCTAGCGCGCAATACCACGCAGCCACCGTGGTGGCGCCGTAGCCCGCGGGCGCGAGGCGTGCAAACAGGCCCAGTCCCGTCGGCAAAATGTACAGCTCACCCCAGGTAAAGATCGCAAAGAATGCCGCCAGCCATAGCCAGCTCGCGCGGCCTTCGCCCGCGCTGAATGCCACGGCGCCGAGCAATAGATACGCCGCTCCAACGAGCAGCGCGCCGAGCGCCATCTTGCGCATCGATGATCCACTCTCCCCCGCCGCAGCGCGCCGCCGCCAATGCGCCAATAGCATGGGCGTGAGTACGATCACAAACAGTGGATTCAAAGATTGGAACCAGGTCATCGGAATGGTCCAAGGCCCAATCGTCCGGTCGATGCCGACATCGGCCCACAGCGCCACCGTGTTTCCGACTTGTTCATAGGCGCCGCGAAACACGGTGACCGAAACAATCACGGCAAACAGCAGTATGAATGTCGTGCGGTAACTGCTCGCGGGCGCCGTGCCAGCCTTTGCCGGAGCGCTGGACTTCGCGGGTGTGCTTTTTTCCACGCGCGCCTGCTCCGGCAGGTACTTGCCGCCGCGTACATAGATAACGAGTCCGGCCAGCATCCCGACACCCGCGGCGCCGAAACCCCAGTGCCAGCCGTAGAGCTCGCCGAGGGTGCCGCAAATGAGCGGCGCCAGGAACCCGCCCACATTGATGCCGACGTAATAAACGTTGTAGGCCCAGCTACGGCGCGGATCGTCGGGGCGATACAGGCCGTCGATTTGGCTGGGCAAACTCGGGAAGAACAGTCCATTGCCCAGCGCGATCGTCGCCAGCGCCAGATAGAACAACGGTTCGAAGGCCATCATGAAATGGCCGGCGGCCATGATGCTGCCGCCGATGATCACCGCGCGGCGCTTGCCGAGCCAGCGGTCCGCGATGATGCCGCCGAAGATCGGCGTGAAGTAGGCCATGGCCACGTAGGCGCCATATATGAGCGACGCCTTTTCCTGGCCGAACAGCAGTTGCTTGGTCATGTAGTAGACCAGCAACGCGCGCATGCCGTAGTAGGAGAAAATCTCCCACATTTCGGTGAGAAAAAGTATGGTGAGCCCGCGCGGCTGACCGAACCAGGTCTGCGGGCGCGCGTTCATCGCCTTACGTTTGAGTCCCGCCCCACACCTGCTCGCCGCTCCATGCGCTGCCGTTGACGTAGGTCATACCGGGCGTTCGATCCTGCGCCAGGAATATCGGGCCGTCCAAATCGACGACATCGCAAAGCTGTCCGAGCACGAATGCGGGCGCCATCGCCAGACTCGTGCCCACCATGTTGCCCACCATGACGCCCAGTCCTAAGCGGCGCGCCTCGTGCGCCATCGCCAGTCCTTCGGTCAAACCGCCGCATTTATCCAGCTTGATATTGACGACATCGAAGCGTCCGACCAGCCCGGCAATGTCGGCAAGGCTCAGCACGCTCTCATCGGCGGCAATCGGAATCTTCGATTTGAAACCCTCCAGATCTGCCTCTCGCCCTCGCTTCAAGGGTTGCTCTAGCAGCAAAACGTTGGCCGGTACCAGTGCCGCGAGCAACGAATCGAGCGCGTCGATGGTGTAGCCCTGATTGGCGTCCACGCCCATCCATACCTCGGGCCGCGCCGCGCGCACCGCTTTCACTCGCTCGATGTCCGCCAACAGATCGCCGGTCAATTTCAACTTCAGCGACTTCGCCTGTGCATACTTGCGTGCCCCGGCGACCATCACGTCGGGGGCGTCAGCACCCAACGTGAATGTGGTCACCAACGGCTTCGGCGGTGCGAGTCCGGCGAGCTTCCACACGGCGACCCCATGCCGGTTCGCGTCCAACTCCCACAGAGCGCAATCGACCGCATTGCGGGCCCCGCCCGGCGGCAGCAATTGCTGAAGCGCGGCCCGATCGACGCCTTGTTCGATCGCCGCGCGCGCCGCCTCAATCTCGGCGAGCATGGTCTGGGCGGTATCGCCCAAATAGTACACGCCGGAGGCTTCGCCGCGGCCGCGATGCCTGCCATCGTCGAGCGTCACGACCACGACATCCTGCTCTTCGAACACAAAGCCCGAAATACGAAACGGCGCCGACAAACGCAGCTTCTCAATCTCGGCGCGCAGCTTCAGTCCGGACATTAGTAATACACCCCGAAACCGATCAGGTTGAAGACGAAGGCAATCCACAGCACGATGAACGCCGACAATGTGAGCACGATGCTCCACACTTTGGCCGGCCAGCGGCGTGCACCGTCCTTCCATACTGTCCAGAGATTCCACACGATAAAGGCGGTTCCCACGAAAAACGTGAGAATGCCGAACGCCTGCGTGAAGCGAATGTTCGAATTGAAGCTATCACTGAGGTTGTTGAAGTCGCTGAACATGCGGATGATCGTCAGTGCCCACAGGCCCAGGCCCGCGGCGAGCAAGATCGATCCGATTTTGCTGAAGCGATAGGCGCGCAGTGCATCCGGGCCCAATGCCAGACCGGCGCCGAAACGCCGGCGCACAATTGCAGTCACAGGCCAGAAGATTGCGGTCAGCAGCAGCGCGCCGACGGCGCAGTACAGCCCGGGCAGCAGCCACGCACCATTCTCCGATGCCGGCACGCGGTCGAACACCATGAACGGGGATATGCCATCGATGCTGAAGCGCACGGCCTTGCCATCGACGACTTTGGCCGCCAAGCGCTCGTGGCTGTCTTGATCGGTCCACACATAGGGAGCCGTCTCCACCCAGTGTCGCGGCTTGCCGTTCAATCCGTTGAATGGCACAACCAGCTCGCCCTTGGCGTTCACGCCGACCTTGGTCTGGCCAAACAGCCCGACCGCGGCCAAAAAGCTCGATTGTGAGCCGCGCGAATTGACCCAATTGCCCTTGAGCATGGCCGCATGGCCAGCCGAGGTTTTTTCGTCGACTTTGGCGGTGCCGGTCCCGGCGGCCGGGAAATAACGATCCGCGAAATCGTCGAACAGCGCGCCGCGCAAGCCGCCCGCGGCTCCCTCTTTACCGAGACTGTTGAAGGAGACGTAGAAACCCACGTTTTCTTTTAAGAACAGGTGCAGCGAAGTGTGGAAATTCTGCGTGTCGCCCAAATGTGCGATCACCTCGCGGCCGTTGACATTGGTTTCAAAGAAGCCCAGTTCCATCCGGTTCAGCGGCGGCAGAATGGTCAACGGGCTGTTGTGCATCATTTCCGCCGTCTCAGCCTTCAGAATGCGATTGCCGTGATATTCGCCGTTCTGCAAATGCGCGATCATGAAGTGCGCCATGTCTTCGCCGGGCGAGGACAGCGAGCCGGCGGGAGCCGGGCCGACGATCTCAAACGGCTTGGCCGGCGCGGAGGCTTGCGGATAGCCCTTGGACATCAGCGGCGCCAGATTCGCCGGCAACGGCTGGCGGAAGGAGGAATACTTCATGTCGAGCGGCGCAAAAATGTGCTTATCGATGTAATCGTCGAAGGTCTCGCCGGAAATACGCTGCACGATATAGCCGGCCAGCGACGCCCCGTAGTTCGAATAGGCCGGGGTCGTGCCGGGCGCGAATACCCGCTCGGGAACCCATTGCTTGAGCAGCGCTTCGTATCCCAGCGACTTGGGATCCTCGGACATGATGCCCTTGGCCTGCTCTTCGAACCCCGCCACATGCTGCATGAGCTCGCGCAGGGTGACCGGCTTGCCGTCGCGAGCAGGAATCTTGAAATCGATATATTGATTCACGTCGGCATCAAGATCGATCTTGCCCTGCTCGACCAGCTGCATCACCGCGGTCCAGGTAAAGAGTTTCGATACCGATCCCGGCCGGAACAAAGTCAGTTTAGGATCCACCGGAACGCGCTTTTCGACATCCGAATAACCATAACCGCGTTCGGTCACGATTTGGCCATCCTTGACCACTGCGACCACGGCGCCGGCGATATCGCCGGTATGCAGCGCGTAGGGCATATATCCGTCCAGCCAGGCGTTCACATCCTCCGCGGTCAGCGGCACCGCAGCCGGCGCAGTTGCGGCTGCCGGCGCCGGAGCAGGCGCCGGAGCAGGCGCCGGAGCGGGCGCTGAGGCCGGCGCCGCGACCGGGGCCGAGGTCTTTTGGGCGGTGGCGGAAAACGCGCCGAATGTCAGGAACGCGGCGGCCAGCAACGTGAATGTACGCATTGTCTCTCTTCTTGCGACCGGGTCGCTGTTATCCAAAGATCTTTATTCGCGCAAATCAGACATTACGCGAGGCATTTATCGACGAGCTTCTCGAAGGCTGCTCCGGGGCGCATGGGATCCGCCACCGGCACGCCCAGCCGCGCGCTTTCCGAGCCGAGCAGACGCGCGGCGTCGCTGTCATTGAGCGCTGAGGTATTCAAGCTGACGCCGGCGCAGCGAATGGCCGCGTTGGTGCGTCGGCCGAGCCGCAGATTCAAATCGATGGTGTCGAACACGTCGGGCAGCTGGTAGCCCGGATGTCCCAACATTTCCTTGCGATCGATGTCGTGACACACGACGATCACGTCGGCCTGGCTGCCATGAAGAAGCCCCAGCGATACCCCCGCATAAGCCGGATGAAACAAGGAGCCCTGCCCTTCGATCACGTCCCAATGCCCGGCCGGCGCATCCGGACTCAGCAATTCAGCCGCGCCCGCTTCGAAATCGGCGACCACGGCATCCATGGGCATGCCGCCGCCCGCGATCAAGATTCCCGTCTGTCCGGTGGCGCGAAAATCAGCGTCGAGTCCGCGCTGCTTGAAGGCGCGCGCCAGAGCAAGAGCGGTGTATTTCTTGCCGACCGCGCAGTCCGTGCCGACGGTCAACAGGCGTTTGCCGGAGCGCTTGGCGCCGGATGCAATCGGAATATTTTTCGGCGGCGTGCGCACATCGATCAGACGGCGGCCGTGGCGCTCCGCGGCCGCTTTCAGCTGCGGAACGTTGCCCAGTTTGGCGTGCATGCCGCTGATGATGTCGAGTCCCGACTCCAGCGCTTCGAGCAGCGACGGAATCCAACTGTCGCCGATCACACCTCCGGTATTGGCCACCCCGATGACCAGCGCGCGTGCACCGCGCGCCCGCGCCTCCTTCGGCGTCAACCGCGGTAGATCCGTGGTGACGGTGGCGCCGGGAGCCGACCACTCGCCGACGCATCGATCCCCGGCCCAGTCGCGCAGCCCGAACGCCGTCTTGGCGTAGCCCTTTTCCGTGGTGTCACCCAGAAACAGCAGGTACGGGTAAGGTAAATCCAGCACCTGCGCCATTCGGGCCTCCGGCTTCGATTCGAGTTTTGTATTCATTCCTAGCCTTTAGATCTTCGTGGACTTATGTCCAGGTAATACCCAGCAGACGACGGAAATTGCCGCCGAGGATCGCCTGAATATTCGAATCGCTGTAGCCGCGGCGGATCAAGGCCGCCGTGAGGTCGTACACCTTGCGGGGATGATCAAAGCCGTCGGTGTCTATTTTGTCGCGGAAGGCATAGGAGGCCTTATAGCCGGCCTTCAGCTGTTTATACTGGTCCGGCGGCATGTGATCGTATCCCATCAAGTCGCAGTCCGAGCCGATGCCGACGTGGTCGATACCGACGAGCTTCACGACGTGATCGATGTGATCGACGATGTCCTCGACCGTGGTCGGTTCCTTGTCTTTGACGAACATACGCACGCCGGTGATACCCATGACGCCGCCCTTCGCCGCGAGCTTGCGAATCGCTTCGTCGGTCTTGAGGCGCGGATGATTGTTCAGCGCGCGGCAATTCGAGTGCGTGAAGGCGATGGGCTTGGGGGATATTTCAATGGCATCCAGGGTGGTTTTGTCGCCGCTGTGCGAAACGTCGATGAGCATGCCCACCTCGTTCATCGCCTTGATGATCTCGACCCCGTAGTCGCTGATCCCGCCATCGACCCGTTCTGTGGAACCGCTGCCGATCAGATTCTGAGTGTTATAAGTGAGCTGCGCGCAGCGCAGACCCAATTCGTAGAATGCTTTGACGTCCTTCGGTTCGCGAAATTCATCGGCATTTTGCAATCCCATGATGACGGCAATCTTCTGCTTGGCCTTCGCGGCCTCCAAATCATCGGCTTTACCCACCAAACTGAATACGTGGGAATTGCGCCCGACAAATCCGCTCCACGCGGCGATGAATTGCAGCGCGTCCTCATAGGCGCTCGCGCCGCCGACCCCCACGGAATTGTGAAATCCGGTGATGCCGCACGAACGAAACATGGCGGCCTCAGAATCGCTCAATGGCAGCGCGTAGGCCTCGGGTCGAAAATCCAGCTTGAGCGGCGCGAGCATGTCGATCACCAGCGAGCGCTGCACCAGATCCACAACTTTGGGCGGGTACTTGCTCTTGGATTCTTGCGCGGCAGCGGCTTGCGCCTCGGGCAGCGCGAAAGCAGCCAAGGCGCCTGCCATGGCCTGCAAGGTTCGGCGGCGGGTTAGGCGAAGGGAAGAGTCGGACATCGTTTGCTTATCCTGATATCATGTCGCAACTAAGCCAGAATAATCCTGTATAGACAATTGTCAATGTAATTCTCTATACAGGTCTGTTTGCCCAAATTGTGCAATTGCGGGTTTTATGCGCTTAGAAGCGGTTGACCCGGTCAGTGCGGCAGGTATGCTGCCAACGGCCAAAAGAAATATGATTTTAAGGGCGGCTTAGATGGATATGAAAACGCGTCACCCAACGCTGGGAAGCTTGTTGCGGTCGCTACGGGCGCGCAACGGCTGGACCTTGAGCCAGATGAGCGAGCGGACCAGCATTCCTGTGTCCACTCTCTCCAAAGTCGAACATGACCGCCTGACCTTGAGCTACGACAAGCTGGTGCAGTTAAGTCAACGGCTTGAAATCCGCGTCTCCGAGTTATTCGCAGATCCGACCGAGATAGAACCGGCGGTGACCGCGCGCCGCAGTATCGGGCTCACCGATGACGCGGTGCGGGTGAATACCAAAAACTACGACTACTATTACTTGTGCCCTGAGCTGCGCAGGAAGCGGATGATCCCGATCTTGACGCGCATCCGTGCCAAGAGCGCAGAGGAGTTCGGCGAGCTGGTGCGCCACTCGGGCGAGGAATACATCTACGTCCTAAAAGGTGCCATCAAGGTCCTTACGGAGTTTTACGATCCGGTCGTCCTGAATCTCGGCGAGTCGATCTATATCGACAGTAATATGGGCCATGCCTACGTCACTGCTGAAGGGTGCGACGAGGCCGTGGTGCTCGGAGTGTGCTCGAGCACCGACGAAGGGTTGATACACTCCTTGATGTCATTGCACGGTGAGACGGAGGCCGCTTTGCCGGCTGCGAATCCGCAGCAGGCGACGCGCGCTCCGGTCAAAGCAGTCAAGAAAGCCAGGGGCCGCTAGGGCTCGAGCGCGAATTCCAGCGTTCGGCTAATCGAGGCCGGAATGACGCTGATGTGATCTTCGGCGCTGAAATCTTGAAATCGCACGAGGAATCCTGACTTCGCACCGCTTTGCGCGAGTCTTTGCGCCAAACCACGCGCGTTATCCACCATCCGCGCCTCCGCGATTTTCTGGTTGACCTCGCTCAAAGACAGGTTTCCGGGCGGCGCCTGGGAATACGGGTCCTGTTCCTTGGCGCCCACGCAGATCAACACACGGATGCGGTGCTTTGCGCTCTTTGCCCTGGCCAAAAAATCGCCTTCGTCCTTCAGCACCGACTGCTTGTCCCACCAAATCGAAGGACTGCTGGCGACATAGTTCTTGAAAGACTCCGGGTGCTTGAACATGACGCCGAGAACGAATAGTCCGCCCAGCGAATGACCGTACAAAGTCTGTTCCTGCGCATCGATGGGATAGGAGGCGGCCAACGCGGGCCGCAGTTCCTCGGTAATAAAGCGGTAGAAGAGTTCAGAACCACCGCCTTGGTCGGCTGCAGCGAGCGGCGGTTGCGTCGGAAACAGGGTTTTGTCTGCTGTGACCGGCGTGAGGTCCCTATAACGCAGCATCATCGGCTTCATGTAATCGTCGGTGGGATAGCCTACACCGACGACGATTGCAGCCTTACCCGCCAGCCCCATGAGCGCCATCTGCGCCGCGGCCAACGGGAACACACCGTTGCCATCAGTAACGAATACAACCGGATATCCGGACGGCGGCGGCGGGATGAGCGGCCTGTAAACAAAAACTCGATAGGTCCTCGCGCTGATTTTCGATGCCAGATCGAACTGGCTTGCGCCAAAGAGCGCGACGGGCGTCTTGCCCGCATCGGCAGGCAGGGTTGATGGCTGGGTTGCCGGAGCGGCAAAAGCGCCTTGCGCCAACCACAGGGCACTGATTGCCATCAAGGCAGTGAACTTCATGGTGAGCCCTGCCGTGGCTGCCCCAGCGGCACGTACAGCATGCTGGGATGAGCTTTGTCATGCAGCAGCGTCACCGTCACCGGCCGTGCATCGGCCATGCTCTCATCGGACACCGCTTTCCCGGAATTGTAGTTCTTTTGCGTGTAGATCGAATTGATGGGACCGACCACCAACCGCAGCCGGCTCCCCGCGGACAGTTGCCGCGAGACGAACATGAAGCGCTTGAATTCGTACAGCAACGGTTTGTGCGTCGTGACAAGCGTGGCCACCCGGAGACTTTCACGATAGCGGGCGCGGATGAGGTCCGTTGTCAGCAAAATGCTGCGTCCATTGGCGGTGATTTCAAAGATCTGCGCCTGTAGATCCGTGTCGGGCTGATCCAGCGAGATCCAGGCCGACAGGCGAAAGAAGCCCGACACGTCCGTGCCCTTCGCGAACGGCTCGGAATGATAGACAAGCTCAGTGCCTTCCCGGGCAAAGAGCAGGCGCTGATCGGTGAGATCGCTCGGGTCGATGCGCGACTCCAGTTCAGCGGTCGAGACATCGCGCGGATCGTAAATAAAGTGATCGGGTTGACCCAGGGCGCGCTTCGAGTCCTGCGTCTGAAGCATGCCCGAATTCAGAATCTGCGTCGGGTTGCCCGAAGAGTTCAGCAACAGCGGCTTCATCTCGGCAGTGACCTGCTCGAGGCTGCCGGCATAGCGCCACTCTTCCGCTCCCATGACGTAGTAGGCGACCGCCTCCTTGAGAAACTCAGGTTTCGCGCCGCCGGCCATGGTCCAACGGTACCAATCCAGATGCAGCTTCGGCAGGTCAAGCAGACTCGCCGGACCGAATTCAATGCCGCCGATCGGAGTGCGCGGCGTGCGGGTCGCGGCATGATCCCAGGGACCGATGATCAAAAAATGCTTCGTGCGCTGCGCGGCGGACGCCAAGCGCATGAAATCCCGGTAGTACTCGAGCGCACCGGGCTGATCGTCATCGTAGCTGCCGGTAATCGTCAGTATGGGGATGTCCAACGCCTTGAACTGCTCGTCCGTCGGCGTCATTTGGTCCAGATATTCATCAACCGACGGATGGCGGAGCCACTCGCGCAGCGAGGTTTGCTCCCCGCCCAGCGCGTGCTCGAGATTGGAAAAAGGCTGGCCCGTGGTAAAGCGCTCGCGCCATAAGGCGCCCCAAAACCCACCATCCGCGAACAGCTGGGATTGCAAGGTGTGGCCCGCGGTGAAGGTCAGCCATTGCATCAGGTACTGGTAGGAGATGTTGTTGCGCGCTGGAAAATCCACGCCCGGGAACGCCGCGGCGGCAGGTACGATGGTCGCCAAATGCGGTGGGCGATTCTTGGCCGTCGCCCACTGGTCGAAGCCGGCGTAGGACCCGCCCCACATCGACACTTTGCCGTTGCAATAGGATTGCTTCGCCAGCCATTCCACGACGTCATAGCCGTCATTGATCTCCTGGACAAATGGCGTGAACGTGCCCTCGGAGTTGCCCCGCCCGCGCACATCGACGAGCAGGAAGGGCAAGCCGCGCGCGGCGAAGTACATTGCGCGGTCATGATAGCTATCGCCGATATAGGGCGTCAGCGTGAAGATGCAGGGCGCGGGTGCGCGCTGCTCCTTGGGCCGGTAGAGGGTGGCGTTCAGCCCAATTCCATCGCGCAGCGGTATTCTAACCGCCCAGCTAATATCGACGGCGCTTGTCCCCGCGGCGCCCTGCCCCGCGGCGTCCGCGGCGCGCGCGGCATCGCACTCGAGGCCGCCGAAGCCCAAGAGCAGGACCAGCGCTAATGCCGGCGAGCGCCGCAGGGTCAGTCGCGACAACATCATCGGCTAGAACTTCACCCCTAACTCTATGCCGATGGTGCGCGGCTGAATGAAAGAAGCCGAACCGGTTTGATTTTCGCCGCCTTGGTTGGCGTAGTCCTGAATCCCGTGCGAATTCGTGATGTTATTGCCGTACAGTTGCGCGTTGTAGCGCTCGTTGTCCACGCCGAGGCGTAGCTGCAACGTGTTGTACACCGGCAATTTAACGTGCGGGGAGATCACGTTGACCGAAGGCGAGAAGGCGGTAAAGCGGGTTCCCGTGTAGGTCTCCGAGGCTCCGACGTATGCCGAGTAACTGGCGAACGCGGGCCAGCGGTAGTCGACGTTGAGCGTCGCACTGACGTTCGGTACGTAGGGCAGCTCATCGCCTGAGAAAGCGCCGAGGCCGGGCGCATCGGAGGTCAGGTGCGCGTCGGTGTACGCCCCCAACAATCCGAACGTGAGGCCTGTGATCGGCCGCCAGCTGAAGTTCCATTCGACGCCCTGGCTCTTTGCGCTGCCGGAATTGCCGTTGATGCCGACCGGGCCGGAGGGGGTGTTTACGAGGCTTAAGATCTGGATGTCCTTCCAATCGATATAAAACACCGCCATGTCGATGGAAAAGGTCTTGTCGAACAGGTCGGTGCGGATCCCGATCTCGTAGTTCTTGGTCGAATCCGATTTGAACGGCGGCGGGTTCGGCAGCGTGGGCGTCGGGAAATTCGGGCCGCCGGGACGAAAGCCGGTGGCGACCCGCACGTACGCCAGGGTGTCCTCGCTGATGTGCCAACGAGGTGCAACCGACCAGGTGGTGGTGCTTTCCGTAGTGAATATCGCCGGAAAGTGCGTGTCGACGGGCCCGTACAGAATGCAGCACTGTGTAGTGACCTGCGAATTCTGCTTCACGTGCGTCCCGCGTCCGCCCAGTTCCAGGTCAAACGCAGTATTGAAGTGATAGGTGATGTCGCCGAAGAAGGAGGTTTCCTTGTAGTCGCCCGGTATGATGGCGCCGCCGACGGGCGGTGCCAGTACGGTCGAGACATCGGTCGCATCCAACGCCTGGTAGGGCTGAGTGAGCGTGGTCGCTTCGTGCGTGAAGAATCCGCCCACCTGCCAGTCAAATCCATGGCCGAATAGAGTGTTGCCGGGATCCGAGGTGAGCCGCAGTTCTTGATTGAACTTGTGCACGTACTCGACTTGGTCGCCGACGATCAGCGTCGGCTGCCCGTAGATGCCCGAAAGCAAATCTCCGTAGGTAAAGCCGGGCGCCAGATTCGAAGGGGTCGGGTTACTGGTGAAGTGCAGATTGAAGCGGCCGTAGCTCGTGGCCGACATCAACGTCGCCCAGTGGAAGTCATAGCTCATATTCAATGCGGCGTACTTGAGAGAATTGTCCTCTTCGAGCGGAACGGGATTGTTGTTGACGAACCCGTCAATGCGCTCAAACGCATTGGCCGGCGGCGTCTGGGGAGTGGCCGCGGCGCCCACGACCTGCACAGCGTCGTTGCCGTGAACCTTGAGGTGCTGTTCGAATAGGCTGAGTCGCGCCGAGAATTCGGAAGTCGGCTGGACGAGCAGCGAGCCGCGCAAGCTGTAGCTGTCGCCATGGTTGATGTCCTTTGCGCCCAACTGCGGATTGTCGATCCAGCCCGCGATAGAGTTCTGGACGGCGCTGACACGCAGCGCGGCTTTGTTGTCCCAGAAGGGCACATTGATGAAGCCCCTGATGCTTCCCCCCAGGGACCCGTCCTCGACTGAGTGTCCGCCCACCGAGACCCCGCCCTCGAACTTGTTGAGATTGGGCACATTGGTCACGTACTTGATGATGCCGCCTTCGGCTGCGGCGCCGTACAAGGTGCCCTGCGGGCCGCGCAGAACTTCGATGCGCTGCAGATCATAGGTGTCGACATTGGCGCTGAAGAACGCACCGTCGGCTTGCGCCCCCGACATGAAGAAGGGAATATCGTCCACGGTCGTGGCGATCGTCGCGCCCACGCTGCCGACATTTTGTCCCCGCAAAATCAGTCTCGAAAAGGCAGGATCGCTGGTTTGCAACGACAGCCCGGGAACTTGCGCGGCCCATTCCTCAAACCCGGTCAGCTGACGCAGCGCTAGCTGGTCGCCGCCGAGCGCCGTGACGCTCATTGCGACATCGTGCAATTTCTCGTCGCGCTTGCTGGCCGTAACGACGATCTCATCCAAGGCCCCCGGCGCCGTGTCCGCCGCCCAGGCGGCAGCACTGGAGATGAGAAATCCCGCCGTCGCGACCTTAACCACGAAATGTCGAATAGGCATTGCATTCCCCATTTTTGATCGATTGATTGCGGGCGTTACATGCGCACCTCAAGGTGCCCTGCCGCCCAGGTTTCCTGATCCCAATATATTTTTTATTATCCTGATTGGCAACTAGTTTCTGATTGCGCCAACTTTTGCCTAAATTTTGGGCGGTGATATTTGGTATTTCGCCGCCGATGAGGCCACTGGCAGGGACTCTACCGGCCCCTCTACGGCTCAACCGAGACCGTCAATGCCCTGTTTTGGGCTGCGCAGCATAGGTTTAAGCCCCGATATGGCGCTTGCGGGTTCGGCACCGCGCATGCCGCTCTTGCGGGGCCTGAATTGCCTCGCTCAGCACGAATACCGAGTTTTCCATTGTAGAAAATTTCTCTTAGTGTAAACATCGCCTCTGGCCGGCGTTGCCTAAAAGGGGATCAATAAATGTCTCGCAGCTCTTTGTTCTTCTGTTTGTGCACTTTCATGGCCGCAGCCGCCGCCGGCGCCGCTACCTCAGATCCGGCCGCCGGCCCGAGCCCGAATCCCCCTGTGGCCCATCCCCTGGAGCGGGCCGATCTCGAGCCTTGGCTCGACGGCTTCATGCCGTACGCCATCGAGCGCGGCGACGTTGCCGGCGCGGTGGTCGCCGTGGTCAAGAATGGCGAGGTCATATTTGCAAAAGGTTACGGACTCGCCGACGTGGAGAAGCACAAGCCCGTCGACGCCGAGCGCACCATGTTTCGGCCCGGCTCGATTTCCAAGCTATTTACCTGGACCGCGGTGATGCAGCTGGTCGAACAGGGCAAGCTGGACCTCGACCACGATGTCAACGAGTACCTGGATTTCAAAATACCGCCGCGCCCGGACGGTCCCATTACGCTGCGCAACATCATGACGCACACGCCGGGCTTCGAGGAGCAGATAAAATCGCTGATCGTCTCCGACCCAAAACTGCTGGCGCCGCTCAAGGTTTATGCCGAGCAAAAGACGCCCGTGCGTATATTCAAGGCAGGATCCACGCCGGCGTACTCCAATTATGCGACCGCGCTCGCAGGCTACGTCGTGGAACGCGTTTCAGGACAGCCGTTCGATGACTACATTGATACTCATCTGTTCAAGCCGCTGGAGATGTCGCATGCCACGTTCCGGCAGCCGTTGCCCGCGGCGTTCGAGGCGGACATGTCCCAGGGCTACGCGCTCGCATCGCAGCCCCCAAAGCCCTACGAAATCGTAACAGCGGCGCCCGCCGGGAGCCTCGCGGCCAGCGGCGTGGACATGGCGCATTTCATGATTGCGCATCTGGAAGGCGGCGAGTATCACGGCGCGCGCATTCTGGGCGCGGAAACGCTGAAAAAGATGCATGAGACACCCACCGACATGATTCCGCCGCTGAACCGAATGATGCTTGGGTTCTATGAACAGAACTATAACGGCCATCGGGTGATCAGCCACGGCGGCGACACGGTGTACATGCATAGTTACCTGCATTTGTTGCTGGATGATCACGTCGGTCTGTTCGTGTCGGTCAACAGTCAAGGCCGCGAAGGCGCCGCGGGTGCGATTCGCGGTGCATTGTTCGATGACTTTTTCGGGCGCTACTTTCCCGGGACACCGGATGTGGGCACAGTCGATGCGAAAACTGCCGCCGAGCATGCCAAGCTGATGACTGGCTATTATGAGAGCTCGCGGCGCCCCGAGACGTCGTTCGTCAGCATCCTCAACTTCGCCGGTCCCTTCAAGCTCAGCGTCGACAAGGACGGTTTCTTGACCGCATCAGCCTTCAAGGGCCGCAACGGCGCGCCGCGTCGCTATCGCGAGGTCGCGCCCTTCGTGTGGCGTGATGTCGACAGCGGCTGGCGGTTGGCCGCAAAGGTGGCGGACGGGCACGTGCAGCGCTTTAGCATCGATGAAATTTCGCCCTTCACGGTGTACGAACCGAGTCGCTGGTGGCGCTCTGCAAGCTGGCTCGTACCGGCGGTAGAGATTTCCTTCGCCGCGCTCTTGCTGACGACCCTGCTGTGGCCGGTCGCCGTGATCGTGCGCCGCAAAAATAATCTGAAGCTGGATCTGGCCGGGCGGGACGAACGCGGCCGCCTCGTTTCGCGCATCGCTACTGCCGTGGTGACCGTGGTATCGCTTGCGTGGCTGGCGTTGTTTACGGTACTCAGCACGAGGACCGCGATGCTCGGTCCCAGCCTCGATCCTTGGCTGTTTCTCATGCACCTGATCTCAATTCTGGGCTACGTCGGAGGGGCAATCGCACTGCTCTGGGCTGCAGCGGTTGCTTGGAGCGGCAAGCGGCGCTGGCCCGGCAAGATTTGGACCTCGGTGCTCGCCGCCTCTGCGGTGGCGATGCTGTGGATGGCTTGGGTATATCACTTGACCTCATTCACTTCGCGGTACTGATGCGCCCGCGCGACCTTTGATACAAGGCAAGTCGATGAGGCATCGCGCGGAGATGGTGGGCGTGCTCTTCGGCGTCTGCGTCTGCGCGATGCGGCCGGCGCCGGCGCTGCCGGCCGACTTGCCGGTCCTTGACTCCAAAGTCTACGATCGGGCGGCGCAATATCTGGCGAGCAATCAAGACAAGCTCGTTCTCAACGCGCAATTCACGCCGCATTGGCGCAGCGGCTCCCAGGAGCGCTTTACCTACCGGCACGAGCGCAGCGATGGGAGAGCCGACTTCGTGGAGGTGTGGGCCGCGACGGGGAAGCGAGCGGCGGCGTTTGATCAGGCCACCGTGGCCGCGGGACTTTCCAAAGCCCTTGGCACGGTGGTCGAGGCGCAGCGCCTGCCCTTTAAAGACTACGAAGAAATTGCGCTCGGGAAGATCCGCTTCATCGCCAACGGCAAGAACTGGATCTGTTCCTCGCGCAGCGCGGATTGCGCTGAGTCCTCACCTCCGGCGACGGATCCCGCGGCTGTGGCCTCGCCCGACGGAAAGTGGCTCGCCTTCATCGACGACGGCAATCTGTGGATTCGCTCGGCAGACGGCAAGAGCCGGTTCCCGCTGACGACCGACGCGGCATCGCATTACGGATATGCGGCTTCGGTCGAATCCACCGCGGGCGTCCTGTTCAGCGGCGCCGCCGGACGCGCGCTCGCGGTCAAGGACGGACGTGCCCTGCCCGGTCCACCCGGACCGCCGCAGAAGCCCATCGTCCTTTGGTCGCCGGACTCGAAGTACTTGTTCACGCACCGACTGGATGAGCGCAGCGTTCGCAAGATCACCCTGGTGCAGTCAACGCCGACGGACGGCAGCGTTCGGCCAATTTCGAATCAGTGGCGCTATGCCATGCCCAATGATTCCGCTGTCCCCGAGGCGGAGCCTTGGATTTTCGACCTGGCGAATCGCACCGGCCGCGCGATCGGCCCCGCCATGCCGGCCTTGTTCTTTACACCGATCGAGGGCGGGGATGCGTGGTGGTCGCCCGACAGCGCGCGCGTGTACCTGATTGCCCGCTCCCGTTATGCCAAGAGCATGAGCTTGAATCTCATTGACGCCGCTAGCGGGACATCGCGGCAACTCTTGTCTGAGACCGGCAATACATTTGTAGAGTCGGCGAGTCTTGCCGAATGCCCCATGGTCTATGTGCTCGCGAATCACGATGTAGTGTGGTTTTCCGAGCGCGACGGCTACGGTCACCTGTATCTTTATGACGGCTCGACCGGGCGTCTGAAGCGGCGTCTCACCGCGGGACCGTGGACCGTTCGCAACGTACTGCACTTGGATCAAGCCCACGGCTTCATCTACGTCGCTGGGAACGAACGGGAACCGGGCGCTGATCCTTACTATCGTATGGTGTACCGGATCGGATTGAACGACGGGCGAGTACGGCGATTGACGCCCGAATCCGCGGACCATGCCGTTGCTTCCGCACAAGAAGCCGGCGTCTTCGCGGGCAAGGCCGGCCCCGCCGGAAATCCCGAAGACTCCTACGGTTTCTCGCCCTCGGGACGTTTCTTCCTCGACACCTACAGCAGGACCGACTTGCCGCCCGTTACCGTGCTGCGCCGATCCGACGGCACGCTGGTCGCCGAGATCGAACGGGCTGACGTCGCAAGACTGCTGGCGACCGGACTTCGGGCGCCGGAGCGATTCAGCGCGCTGGCTGCCGACGGAAAGACCATGCTTTTCGGCAACCTGCTGCGGCCCGCGACTTTCGATCCGAACAAGCGTTATCCGGTCCTGGACTCGCCGTACCCGGGGCCGCAATCGCATCGCGCGCAGCCGAATTACCTGGCGACCGTTTTTGATCGATTTGGCGCGCAAGCCTACGCAGAATTGGGATTCATCGTGGTCGTGGTTGACGGCCGTGGCTCTCACGGCCGCTCAAAGCGTTTTCACGACGAATCGTATGGCGGCCTCGCCCAGGCCGGTCATCTCGACGATCATGTCGCGGTCCTGCGCGAACTCGGACGCCGCTACCCGTATATGGATCTGGATCGCGTCGGAATTTATGGAACTTCAGGCGGCGGATACGCGACAGTCCATGCGATGGCGGCATTTCCCGACTTTTTCAAGGTCGGCGTCGCGGATGCCGGCAATCACGACCAGCGCGGCTATATCGCCGTTTGGGGTGAAACCTATAACGGCCCGGAGTCTGGCCGCAACTACACCGATGCCGCCAATCCGACGCTCGCCGGCCGGATCAAGGGCAGGCTCTTTCTCCTGCACGGGGACATGGATTCCAATGTCTTGCCCAGCCAAACGTTGCAACTGGTCGATGGATTGATCCGCGCCAACAAAGATTTCGAGCTGCTCATCGTGCCGAACGCAGGTCACGGCGCACTGATATTGAATCGCTACGCGCTGCGCCGGTCTTGGGATTTCTTGGTGCGCAACCTGATGCACGCGGAGCCGCCGCCGGAGTATGACCTGGCCGAGGGCCCATCGACGGCAGTGGGCACCTCAGCGGTTTCTCACTAGTCCCTACGACCGCGGCGCCCTGCTGCGCGCATACACCTGCCATAGCCCGAGGGTCATGACGGGCAGCACGAACACGGCAAGAAACATATAGGCAAGGCCACGGTAGCCGCGCGCAATCAAGGTAACCAGCCCGAAACGCGCCGCCAAGAATATGGATCCCAACAGCAGCGCCGCGGTGATCGACAGGCGCGCGGATTTCGAAAGGCTGCCCCCGCTGCGCGCGGCATAAGCTTCGGCGATGCGCTCGTTAAAGGCATGCACGCAGCCGGTGCCGCTTTCCAGCAAGGCCAGAAAAATCATCAGCTGGAACAGGTAATGAAAGGCCGGAAAATTCAGGCGTTGCAGCAAGAAATCCGAAGGCAATGCCTCGCTGCCGATCTGCGGATAGTAGGCGATCATGCAGACAAAGAAGAGCAGCGCAGGAAGCATGGCGAGCGGACCCGATAGCGCGCCGGCAATCAGCGCGTTTTTATTGCTCCTAAGATGCCGCAGTACCGGCAGGATGATCACCGCACCGACCACGTTGTAGCCGGCGTAGGTAAGGCCGCCGAGCACCCAGCCGTCCTGCGGCGCCGGCGTCGACAAGCTCATGATGATCCGATCACCGAATGCAAAGAACGACAACACCACGAAAATTGCATACACCGCGTACAGAAAGATCGAGACCCACTTGAACAACCGCTCGACCGAGGCCGTGCCGTAAGCGGTTACAAAACTAATGCAGGCGATGAGGCAACAGGTTCCGACCAGCGGCGGCCAGCCCATCAATGCCGTGCCGATCGCACCCGCGGCGGCGCCGAAGACGGCCAGAATCAAGATAATGAAAAGGAGATAGCAGATTTCGAAGACCGGCCAGAACGGTCCCAGCAGATTCTTGAAGAAGGCGCGGTAGTTCCAGCTCGACGTTGCGTGAGCCAGGGTAAAGGTGACCGCGCAGACCGCGCTCCAAATCAGCATCGCGAGCACGATGGCCTTGAGGCCGCCGCGCGGTCCGCTCGGCAAAAAGAACTCCGCCAGTTCGCGCCCGGTCGCATAGCCGCCGCCGATGACCACCGCCTTGAAGGCGAATCCCGGCAGCAGATAGCGCTGAAACCACGAAGACTTGCTCGGAATTCCTTCGGGAACTGCGCTCACGGCTGGGATTGTCCCGCGGCCGCTTCATAGCCCGCACCACGCAGGACATTGCCGGGCTTGGCGCCGGTGTGACGGCCTTTGTCGATCACCAACTGCCCATTCACCAGGACGTAGTCGATGCCGGTGGGATAAGCCGTAGGACTTTCGTACCCCGCGACATCGTCCAAGCGCTCCTCGTTGAAGACCGTCACGTCGGCCTTCAGCCCTTCGCGGATGACACCGCGGTCGTACAGACGCATGCGCGTGGCGGGCCACGAGGTCATTTTGCGAATGGCATCCTCGAGGGTGAGCACATGGCGCTTTTTCACGTACTCGGCGATGACGCGCGGGAAATTGGCGTAGGCGCGCGGATGCGGCAGCCCGATCGCATCGATCTTGCCCGCCGCTTCATTGGCACCGGCGTCGCTGCCGATGCTCATCCACGGCCAGCGCAATGCCGTGGCGATGTCCGGCTCGCTCATCATGAAAAATAGCCCCATGGCGCGATTCGGCTGCGCGCCGAGCACGATGTCCCACGACACATCGGCGGGATCCTGGCCCAGCTGCTTGGCGATGTACTCGATGCTCTTGAATCGAAAGCGGTCGTATTTCGGATTGAACGCATTGGCGAGCAGGATGTGATCCCAGCCGCCGCTGGCCTCGATCAGATTGGACCAGCCCGGCACCGATCCCGCGGCGACCTCTTTCTTCAGGCGCACCCGAACCTGCGGATCCTTGAGGCGTTCCAGACCGCGCTTTGCACCCTGTTCCCAAACCCAGTTCGGCACAGTGATGTCGAGGCCCGTGCCGCCGGCCGTATATACGTACATGTCGGCCGCAATGTTCACGCCGCGCGCGCGTGCCGCCTCGATGAGTTCGCCGGCTTGCGGCACCAGCTTGCCCCAGCCCGGCGCATAGGCGCCTTTGAAATGGAAAATTTCGACCTGAATTCCGGTCTTTTCGCCGATCTCGATGGATTCGCCGATCGCAGAGAGCAGCTTGGCGCTCTCATCGCGCATGTGGCTTGCGTAAATGCCGCCGCGCTTGGCAGCAACACCGGCGAGTTCAACGAGATCCTCGGTGCTCTGAAAACTGTCCGGCGGATAAATGAGGGCGGTGGCGATCCCCATGGCACCCTGGCGCATAGCCTCATCGACGTGCGCCTTCATGGCGTCCATTTGCTGCGCGCTGGGCCGCCCCGCGACATCGCCCATCACCTCCACCCGCGCCTGCCCGCTGCCGTAGTAGGTGCCGAAATTGAGCGAGATCCCCTGAGTTTCGAGCTTTTTGAAATAGTCGGCGATCTGCGCCGCAGGCACCGGCGTACCGCCTTCACCGGCAATCGCCGAGGTCACGCCCTCCCGCAATTTGTTCTCCGCCAGTCCGTTCTTCAGCAGCACGGTGCCGGATTGATCCATCATGTCGATCCAGCCGGGGGAAACATAGTCGCCCTGGGCGTCGATCTCACGGGTGCCGCGACCCTCGACTCGTCCTATCTTGACGAAGCGCCCATCCTTGATCGCCACGTCGGCGCTGACCCACGGATTGCCGTTCCCGTCGAGCAGGCGGCCGTTGCGGATCACGACATCGTAAGCGGCTGTCGGCTGCGCAAGCGCGCTCAGCGCGCAGCCCGAACCAATCAGTCCCAAGATCGCGGCGGCAAGTCGCAATGTCATCTCTTAAACTCCAGCGGTTGTGTTTATCGGTGCGGTCGGCAAGGCGCCCGCAAAACTAGCACACTCGCGCGCGCTGGTTTTCTATTTAGGATGGAATGCGCCTGATTCAGCGCTTATTGTCGAAGACACGGTGGATCGGGCCTGTAGGACTCGGCTGACCCTGATTTCCAAGTCCGCGTCCTATCCCGGTTCGCGGCTGCGGACTAAGTTGCTCCTCTTGTGTCTTGATGGAGAACAGCTGGGAGTCATGATGCATCCTGAACATAGATCAATCGGTGAATTGGCCTACCATCTTTGGCAATCGCGGGGCTGTCCCGAGGGAACAGCGGAGCAAGATTGGCGGGAGGCGGAGGAGCGATTGCGCGTAGCGCAGCACCCCGAGCCACCAACTCTCACGGACGCCGTCGACCGCTCGCTGCAAGGCACCTATCCCGCCAGTGATCCGCCCGCCAGCCGCGGTCCCGATGCGCCGCCCGCGAACGCCGACGCAAAGTGGCAGGCTGCGGGCGCGAAGCGCAAGCCCGCAGTACGAGTCCGAACCTCGAAGTCCGCGCAAGGCAAGCCGCACCGCGACCCGAATAACGGCGCCGCGGGTTGACTGGCACTCGCACGCAGCGCGCGCTGGCGCTATCGATCGCCTATCAGTGGTAGATCCGCAGTTGCCCTATACTGCGGTGCGATGACCAACCAACCGTGCGGCTGGGTGTCAATATCCTCCGGCGATCTGAGCGCTGAAATCGATCCGAACGGTGCGCAGCTCTCCTCGTTGAAAGATCGCAACGCGCGCGAGCTTTTGTGGAATGGAGATCCGGCGGTTTGGGCGGGCCGCTCACCGCTGCTCTTTCCCATCGTCGGCGTGCTCGCCGGAGGCAGCTACCGTTTGGGTTCCGACCGCTATTCGCTGCCGCGGCACGGATTCGCGCGCGGCAAGCCGTTCTCTGTCGAGAGCACCGGCCCCGCGAGCGCCACGTTTGGACTGCGGGCGGATGATGCAACCTATCGTGTCTATCCGTTTCAGTTTGAGTTATTGGTCCGGTTCGAGTTGCGCGGCTCGACGCTCGCGGTAACGACGCGGATACGGAATCACGGCGTGATCGACATGCCGGCGAGCTTCGGCTACCACCCCGGATTTCGCTGGCCGTTGCCGTTCGGCCAGCCGCGCGCATTGCATGACATCCAATTCGATAGCGACGAGCCTGCGGCGGTGCGAAGAATCGACGCCGCAGGATTGTTGACGCCGGCACTCCATCCCACGCCGGTCAGGAATCGGCGGCTGGCACTCGGCGACGAATTGTTCCAGGAAGACGTCCTGATTTTCGATCAGGTCAAAAGCCGGTCGGTCACCTATGGAAGCAGCACCGGACCTCGAATCTGCATCGGGTTTCCCGACGCCCCATACCTCGGCGTCTGGAGCAAAGCGGGCGCGCCTTTCATCTGCATCGAGCCCTGGCACGGGATCACCGATCCCCAGGCCTACTCGGGCGAATTTATGGAAAAGCCCGGGATATTCGTGCTGAAAGGCGGGGAGGCGCTGACTACGACAATGAACATAACGTTGCTGGGATCCTAAAGCCGCAGCGCCGGCCGTTCGCGACCCAACGGCACCGTCGGCGCCGCCGAAGCGTCGATTTGGCGCAATTCCCTCGCACTCCCCGGCCGCTATTTACAGTATCTCCGCGCTCTAGCAACCTCTCGAGGAGATGCCCATGAAAACGCTCAACAGTCTCGCCGCCCTGTCGCTGTCGCTGATCTTGGGACTGGCGCCTTTCGCGATCATCGCCGTGGATGATTTTGTGGTCGCCAAATCCGAAGTTTCGTCTTCTACCGCGTCCAATCCGGAGCATGCACTGGGAATGGAAGGGCGTTAGACTCGGGCCGTGCACAACCCGGGAATCGAATGAAAGCCCACATGCAAGCGGACGGCGATCGGTTTTCGCCGTTCGACGGCACCGAAGATACGGTGATCGATTTTTTGAAGCGGCGTCTGCCGATGACGCTGGCCATCAACACCGTCATCGCATTGATGATCGCGCTGTTGATGCATTCCTGGGATGAGGTCATTCCGAATCTCGTCATTGCGTATTGCATCGGGCTGACCATCCTGGGGCTGGTGGCCTTCGTCCGCTGCACCGTCATGCAGCGGTTCCGCGGCCGGCTGCACATGCGTTTTGCCATCTACTTCGCGCTCATCGTCGCCGGAGCCATCGGCGGCGAGTTGCTCTCGAAATTATTCCTGCCGCGCCAGTCGCCCACCTACAGCATGCACGAGGGCTACATTTGGCTGGTCGCCATTGTTTTCTCGCTGGTCGCGGGCAGCATCGCGCTGTTCATCAATTTCAGCTGGGTGAAACTGGCGCAGAGCCGGCGCGATGTCGAGCGGGCCGAGCGGGCCGCCATTGAAGCGCAACTTCGCGCCCTGCAGGCGCAGATCGAGCCGCATTTCCTGTTCAACACTCTGGCGAATCTCGACGCCCTCATTGCGACGGACACGGACATGGCGCGCTGCCTGTTGGGCAATCTGATCCGCTACCTGCGCGCCGCGCTGACGCATGCGCGCAGCGAGACCGCCACGCTGAACACCGAAGTCGAATTGCTGAAGGCCTACCTGGCCATCATGGGATTGCGGTTGCCGAATCGCCTGACGACCGAGTTCGACTGCGATCCTGAGTGCTTGCGCCTGAAATTTCCCGCCATGCTGCTGCAGCCCTTGGTGGAAAACGCCATCACCCACGGCATCGAGCCGGCGTGCGACGGCGGCAACATCCGCGTGAGCGTTCGCTGTGCGGACGACAAGCTGTTGGTGTCGGTCGATGACACCGGCGTGGGCCTCGGTACTGCCGGCACCGCAGGCACGGGTGCCGGCATTCAAAACGTGCGCGCACGTCTGCAGTCGTTGTTCGGCGGCGCCGCGCGCTTGGTGCTGGAGCCGCACACGCCGCGCGGCACGCACGCCGCCATCGAAGTGCCGCTCAATCTGCTGTCCAGACCGGCGGCATGAGCACGCCGTACAGCTATATCATCGCCGAAGACGAACCGCTGCTGGCCCGGGTGCTGGCACAACAATTGAGCGAACGTTGGCCGGCGGCGCGCTGTGCGGGCATCGCCGCGAATGGCGCCGAGGCACTGAAACTCGCCGATGAATTCTCACCCGACGTGGCCTTCCTCGACGTGCGCATGCCGCAGCTCGACGGACTCGAGGCGGCGCGGCAGCTATGCCTGAAGGAGCGGCCGCCGCTCATTGTTTTCGTCACCGCTTACGATGCCTATGCACTCGATGCGTTCGAGGCGGCGGCGGTGGATTATTTATTGAAACCGGTCGAGACCGCGCGGCTGACCAAGTGCATCGAGCGTTTGTCCGGCCAGCTGGCCAAGGGATCGGGCGATGCCTCGGCCGGCGAAATGGCGACGCGCATTGCGGAATTGCTGGGCTACGATGCGCCCCGCAAGGACAAGCTGCGCTTCGTGCGCGCGGGCGCCGGCACCACGGTCAAGTTGATTCCGGTGCACGAAGTTCTTTGGTTCGAGGCCGAAGACAAATACATCACCGTGGCGACCCGTGAGGGCGACAGCATCATCCGCATGCCGCTGCGCGAACTCCTCGAACAATTGGATGAAGAGATATTCTGGCAGGTTCACCGCGGCACGGTGGTCAACTCCCAGCATATCGCGCTCGCCAAGCGCGATGAGCTCGGGCATCTGACCTTGACGCTCAAGGGGCGTGGAGACGAGATCGCCGTCAGCCGTCAGTTTGCGCACCTGTTCAAGCAGATGTAGGGATTTTAGGGGAGTCCGCGTTATGTTGTCGAACCGGGCCATTGCCTTGGGCGCCGGCGCTTTGTGCTGCGCAGTTCGTGTATTCGCCGGAGGATCCGACTCCGCCGATTCGGTCAAACTGAACCAAATCCAGGTGATCGGCACGCACAATAGCTACCACGCGGGCCTCGCGCCCAGCGAAGCCAAGCTTCTGGAGCAAAAGAACCCGAAGCTCTATCAGGCACTTGAGTATCGACATGGTCCTTTGGATGAGCAGCTCGCCTCGGGCGTGCGCCAGATCGAATTGGACATTTATGCCGACAGCGAGGGCGGACGTTACGCGCACCCCATGGGAATCGACGCCGTGGCGGCCGCCGGACTGCCCAAGGATCCGGACTTCGACCCCCAGGGATTGATGCAGCAGCCGGGCTTCAAGGTGATGCACGTCCAGGAACTCGACTACCGCAGCACCTGCCAGCAGCTCATCGCGTGTCTGAAAATCGTGCGCGCCTGGTCGAAGGCGCACCAGGACCATGTGCCCATTTTTATTCTGCTCGAAACCAAAGAATCGGATCTGCCGCCGCAATACCGCGCGCGCAGCCCCGAGAAATTCACGTCGGCGACCTTCGACGCCCTCGATACGGAAATCCGCTCGGTGTTCAAGCCGGGCGAAATGATCACGCCCGACGAGGTGCGCGGAAAGCATCAGACGCTCGAGGAATCCGTCCTGCACGATGGCTGGCCGGCGCTGGCCGCGGCGCGCGGCAAAGTCGTGTTCCTCATGGACCAGCGCCCGGTGGGACCGGTGTACCTCGAGGGACATCCGGCGCTGCGCGGCCGGATCATTTTCACCAACGCCGTGCCCGGGCAGCCTGACTGTGCCTTCACGGAGGAGAACGACGGAAGCCGGGAAACGATCGCCGCGCTCGTGAAGCACGGCTACCTGGTGCGTACGCGGACCGATGCGGACACGCAGCAGGCGCGCAACAACGACACGTCGCGTCGCGAGATCGCGTTCGCCAGCGGCGCGCAGCTCCTGAGCACGGACTATCCGCGGTCCGAACCCTCGCCATGGACGCCGTATTCGGTCGGCCTGCCCGGTGGCGCCGTTGCCCGGTGCAACCCGGTCAACGCTCCGCCAAGTTGCTCAAGCCCGATTTACTGAACCGATATCCCTCCCTTCATGCCGGCATCGAGATGCCCCGGCTGAAGGCACGCGAACGCCACGAATCCTGGGCGCGTGAATTTCCACACCAACTGGCTGTTCTCACCGGGCGCGAGGCTCGCCATGTTCGGCCCGCTATGAATCATCTCGGGCATCATAATCATCATGGCAGCATGCTTGCGCAGGGCATCCGGTTCGCCCAGCACCAATTCATGGCGCAGCTGTCCGTGATTTTGCAGTACGAAACGGACGGTCTCGCCGGCTTTCACTTCGATGCGGTCCGGACTGAATCGCATGCTGTCGTTCATGATCACAGTGACCGTGCGTGAGGCTTCCTTCGGATTGCCGGGTTGGCCGATCGGACTCGCGCCGACGTTCTTGTTGATGCGCACGACGCCGCGCGAATCCTGGCATTCCGGTTGGTCGAAGTAATCGTCGTCCTCGTCTTCCTGCTGGCGGCACAGGGCCGGAGCCCAGTTATTGAAACGCCGCTCGAGGGCATCGCCGTGTTCGATCCAGAATGCCGAGTCGATGCGCAGCGCACCGGCGAGATTGGCAGACGCTGACGGCAAGTTACTGACCAGCCGCGGCGGCAACAGATCGAGCGCGGCGCGATTGGTGGGTCCGTAGGTGAGATTCTCCGACAGCACTTTCTGCTGTTCGGGCGCGCTCGCGAATGCAATGAAGCGATACGCCTCATCCCGCTTGGGCGAGCCCCTGGGGATGGCCCAGCTATCGATATCGTAGAGACTTTGATTCCACACAATGCGCGTGTGCAGATTCCTTTCCTGCTCCGGATCGAACCATAACGTGTAAGCGGAGGTCATGCTGACCCAACCCGCCGACATGAGAGCGCCCGGCTGCGCCGCGGCCTCCCACCACACCGTGTTTTTCTTGATCTGCTCAAGCTTGCGGAAGGCGCGATCGACGCCGGCCTCGGTACCGAGCGTCCGATACACATCTTTAGGCGCGATGCCGTCCGCCATCAGAGCGATCTCGAGCGTGTATTTGGCGCTGCGCCTCAAGCCCCGTTTGCCGCGAAATTTACGCGTATCCCAAAAGTCCGCCCAGGAATGTGGCGATTCCTGCAATTTGTCCGAATAAATCAACGCTTGCGACCACGCGAAGATTCCGACGCCGCATTCGGAGACGGCGCCGGGAATCAGCTCCTTGGGCAGCGCCAGACGCGAGGCGTCGAGTTTTTCGAACAGTCCCAGTCGGCACCCCTGCACCAGGGTGCGCGACTCCACCTGCATGACGTCCCAGAGAGGCGCACCGGCTTGCACCATCTGCGTCAGCTCGGTGACTTCACCATCATAGGAAAGGGAATGCGTGTTGATGCCCGTCGACTTGGCGAACGGGTCGACATACGCCTTGACGAGCGCTGCACGATCGGCCCGGCCGAACGAAATGACCGTAAGATCACCCGCGACCGCGGCATAGGCTGATGAGAAAATCAGAGCGGCGCCCAGCCACCAGGCGCCGCTCCTGCTTCGCATGCTCAATCCGGTCTCAGTCGTCGCCTCTCGCGATTTCCTCGGCAATTTCCGCCGCTTCGCCGGTCAATCGCACGATGTCGAGTCCGCCGCCGACGCGGTCACCGCAGTAGCGAAGGCCGCGATTGTCGACATCCGTGTTGTCGCAGGACACATCGAGCGACGTGTACGTGACACCGTTGATCACCGCCGAGCTGGGCTGCGTGAACTCCGTGATCGGCGCAATGAAATGCGCGATTTCTTTCGGATGATACGGGTCGCGGATGTCGTGGACCCGGATGCCGGCATCAAACCAGGCGCTGGTGAGCAGCCGGGCATAGGTCGGTTCATCGAAGTTTTCCGCCGGCGAGTGCACGCCGAATCGAGTGCCGCGCGAGCAGAAATTCGGACGCGCCGAGAAGTCATCGACCGTCACCGTGGAGATCGGCCACGGGTGCTGTTCGGCACTCGTGCTGCCTCCCTGACCGACCGCCTGCGTGATGTCGAGCAGGTACATCAAGTGCGGCGATCCCGTGCACCGATTGTCGGTTTCCTCCGAGCTCACAGCCAGGATGTCGCGAACGTTGTTGTTGGTGAAATTCTTGTACTGCTTCAAAGGAATATTGTAGAGCGGCATGGCCGAGTGGCCGCCTTCTACCCCCGGCATATAGACCACGCCGATCTGCCCTTGCAGCAGTTCCGCATCGGTGGGCTTGGCCGGATTCGCGTACACGCCCGTGCCGTACGGAGCGGGGAGCACCTTGGTGAGATCGTTGATCTGGACGATGCCGTCCGAGCCGACGCCATACGGCATGTAGAGCCGGTTGACCGCTTTGCCGCGGAAGGTCGTCACCACGATCGGACCGTGCACGCCCGGCGGTACGGTCTTGGTCGTGTTTTCGGTTCCCGGCATCACGAACGTCGATCCCGGATTCTGACCCGGATAGCCGAAGTCCATGATGTACTTCGGATTGGCAGGATCGCTCAGATCATAGATTTTGAGGTGCTGGTTCGGGCTGCTCTTGTTGTTCCAACCGTCGTATGCCGCATCCGTAGGCTTCGTGGCGCCCGCGACGATGTAGGCAATGCCCGTGCTGCAATCCCACCAGTTGCGATGCGTCACGTCTTGGCCGGTCACCGGCGTGGAGACCAAGGTCGGATTCGAAGGATCGGTGGTGTCCCACACTTCGTGGGAGACAGCGCCGTTCTCACGCAAGAGGTACGTGTGGCCGCGCAAACCGTGCGGCAATACGCTTCCCTCGCAGAGCTTCGCCATGCGAGCGCCGCCCTTATCGGCGATCAAGTGCTTCAGATACTTCGGGTGACGAGGATCGGTCACATCGACGATCGATGTCCCGTTGGTTTCCATCACGCCGGTGTTGGGGTTGAACATCGTACCGTTGAAGTGACCCGCATAGGCAATCACTCGACGGCCCTGGGTTTGAACGGTCGTCTGATATACGGTCCGACCCTGCAGGGGATCGTGACCCAGCCATTCCGTGTTGAACGTGTCTGCCCCATTTCGATGGACCGTGCCGCGTGCTGCCGGCGTATCCAAATCATTTGCGGCCCAAGCGGTGCCCGCTGCGATCAAAAGACTCAAGCCAAATGGACGCGCAACATGAGACCAGCGCACCTGGTTCGATTGCGCGCGAATGTTTCGCCTCATTAGTAGAACTCCCCTCGTAAGCAGCCTTCGAACAATTCCCGACCTGTTGTCAACCGGTTCAAAAGTTCAATTAATCCCCACGTGGTGGGGATTGCCGCCACGCTGGGCTTCAAAGCTCTGATATGACGTATATGAGCTTTCAAGGGATCTAAGTCAATAATCTTTGCTTACCTTTGCTTACCTTTGCTCGCGGGGCGCAGGCGGAGCCAAGATTGAAATGAAATTTCATACAATTCAGTGACTACGAGCGGTTTTCGCGGTGTCCGCACCGGCTTCGGATCAGGTCAGAATCAGGGATTTTCGCAATGGCGCACAGTCTCTGCGTGCATAATCGCGGCATGACTGCAAACACCTCTCGAACGGACCCGGCTTTTCTCGGCCGGCAGAAGGGCCGGCTCAACCAGCTGCGCCAACAGATTCTGCAAGTGCGGCGCGGACAAGAAAGCGATGAAGCCGACGCCAAGGCGCAAACCGCCGGTCAAGCGCACGAGTATGAGGACGATGCACAGAAGCTTGATGCGCTGGAGCTCGAGGGCAACCTTTCCGCGGCGGACGACAATCGATTGAGCAATATCGAGCGCGCCCTGCAAAAGATTGAAGACGGCACCTATGGCTTGTCGGATGGCAGCGGCGCCCCCATATCGATGCAGCGCCTCGAGGCCATGCCCGAAGCGCTTTACACGCTGGATGAACAAAAAGCGCGCGACGCGCGCTAACCCATTCGAAGGAGTAAGACCCATGTCCGTAGCTAGCGAACGCGCGATTCTCGCGGGTGGCTGTTTTTGGGGCGTTCAGGATTTATTGCGCCGATACCCCGGCGTCATTTCAACGCGCGTCGGTTATTCCGGCGGCGATGTGAAAAATGCCACCTATCGCAACCACGGCACTCATGCCGAAGCGATCGAGATCATTTTCAATCCCAAGGTGTTGAGCTACCGCCAGCTGCTGGAATTCTTTTTCCAGATTCATGATCCGACGACCTTGAACCGGCAGGGGAATGATCGCGGCTTGAGCTATCGCTCCGCAATTTTTTATGCCACCCAAGAACAAAAGGACGTTGCCGAGGACACCATCGCGGATGTCAACGCATCGGGTCTGTGGCCCGGGAAGGTGGTCACCGAAGTCGCGCCGGCGGGCGATTTCTGGGAAGCGGAGGCTGAGCATCAGGACTACTTGGAGCGAATTCCGAATGGCTACACCTGCCATTTCATCCGGCCGGATTGGCGGCTGCCGGTTCGGGCCGCCAAGCAAGCCTGAACTCGCCTGCGGCCGTCATGGGGCCGGCGTCAATTGCGCGCCGCCGTAGCTTCCCTGAAGCCGGGCGTGGCGTGCAAAATCACGCATCATCTTGAAGTAGCCCGGCGCGTAACGTGTCGAGACTCGCGACCCGTCGGCGCGGGTCTCGAACAGTGTCATGCCGTGCTCCGCGGCGGGATAGTAAGCCAGCGTGAACGGCAGGCCATCTGCGATGAGCGACTTGATGCGGCGGCTCGTCTCGGCGCTGGGCGCTTCGTAATCTTCCCCGCCCAATATCCACAGTTGTGGCGCCCTGCCCGCGCGCAGCACCGGCATCGGATCGTAGTGGAAAGGAGTATGCCAATCGAATTTCGGCGCCAGCGCGCGCAATGCCGCCGTCGATGGCTGCTGCAGCACGAAATACGCATAATCGCCCCGTACATCTTGGTACCAGGGCGCGCTGCCGTACGTCGCCTTCATCTCGTCTAGCTTTTCAAAGCCGCCCTTGAAATCGCTCTCGAACACGAATTCAGCGGCGCTTGCAACTTGCAGCCCTTTGGCGATCACCTCGGGCGGATAACCCTTCTCGCGCATTTGCAGTTCGACCGATTCTTGATCTTCGTCGATGACATTGACGGCGAGGCCGAAGCTGACGATGACAAAGTCGGCGGATGCGCGCTTGGCTGCGAGCGGCGCGACCCATCCGCCCTGGCTTCCCCCTTGATACCCGATGCGGCTCACACGCGCGCCCGCGAGCCGGCGGGCCTGACGCAGAGCTGCCACCGCATCGTCCGCCAATAAACTGTAATCCTGAGTGTACTTGCCTCCCGAACTCCCCGTGCCTCGCTTGTCGTATATGAAGGCGCCGATGCCTTCGGCAGCCAGCATGCGCTGCAGAATGTTCACGATCATGCCGGGATCACCCAGTGATGAGCTCTGCTCGGAACCGTGCAGCAGCACGACGATCGGGACCTGCCCCCTGACCCTCGGCATGACCAGACGCCCAACCAGGGTTATTCCATGACTCTGGAAGGTCGCATCCTTTACATCGAATGAAGTCCGCTGACCCGCAACTCCGCCGAAATTGATTCGACCCATCGCGCAAGCCGGAAACGCGACGGTGATTCCGTCAGCGCGATCGGTCCAGCCCAATGTGCTATTCCAGATTCCGTTGGCGGCCTTGTGCAGTACGCCCGTGGTGCCGTCGAATTTAACCCAGCGCAACGTGTCACCATCGGGCGCGATATCGACCAGGTCCCCATCGGTGAGCCGATAACTGCCCAGGTGACAATTTGGCATGCCGGCGCGAGCGCTCGATGTCGCGGCGAACAACGCGAGGAGCGCGATGCAAGCCTGTCCAAGGTAATTCATTTCGCCCCCGATTGCCGCTCTTGCAGCATGGCAAGCAACTTTTAGCGTGCGCGCCGTGTCTTGTATTGGACCGATTCAAGGTTCTGATACAGGAACCCAAGAAATGCGAAGTTTCAGCGGAGCCTCCGTCCGGAGGGTTATCGATCGAAGCCGATTCCAGGTGCCGGAGCACCTGCATGACTGGCCGGTGCTGTCGCTGTTTGTCATGGGCTCATACTTCAATGAAACTGAAATTGGCGAGAAATTCATCGCTGGACCGTCAGCGGTCTTCTACCGCGCCCGCGCGCCTCATCGCAACACGAGCGGCACGGTGGGTTTCGAGCAGATCGAGATCGAGTTCGACCCCGCGTGGATTGGGCGAGAATCATGCCCGAGCGTACCCGCCCTGCGATGGATCGGCGGTCAAACCGGCTCGCAAGTGCGGCAGCTGGTGCGCACATGCGAGCGAGAGACTTCTCAAGAACATGTGCGCGCAGCCCTCCAGCAATTCTTGGCAAGTGCGTGTTTACAGTCCCAACGCGAACCCGCGCAGTGGATGGGAACGATCACGCGGCGTCTGCAGGAAAATACCGCCCTGACGGTGCGCCGCCTCGCAGCCGAAGTGGAGCGCCATCCATCCTGGATGGGGTCCGCCTATAGGCATGCCACCGGGGAAAGCGTGCAGGAGACCGCGGCCAGATTTCGGGTCGAACACGCGACCTGTCTTTTAAGGGAAACCGACCAACCTTACGCCTCGATAGCGCTCGAGGCGGGCTTCTGCGACCAAAGCCACATGAACCGAACCTTCCGGCGATTTTTTGCGCGGTCCCCTGCCGCCATCAGGGCAGACGGCCGCAACTTCCGTCAGCACTCCCCGGTTCCTTAGCGCGTATCTAACTGTATCTAAAGCCTTTTTACATATTGAACTCGACGTAAAGCCTCTTTTTCGCCGATGCCTACAGCCTCTTCGGCCAAATTCACTTGAAACCGCGCGGCATTGTTCCTAGGCTAGGCCTCACAAATCGTAGACAATCGAAGGTCTTGCGCGCGTTTATTCAATAAAATCAGAAACAATCGCACTCATTGGCTTTGAGGGATAAGACATGGCTACCCAGGCTCGATCAATCGCTTCGCTGACAATCTCATTCGGGCTTGTCGCCATTCCCGTGAAGCTTTATTCGGCGACGGTTTCCTCCGAACGCATTTCGTTCAATCTGCTGCGTCAAAAGGACGGCTCGCGCGTGAAGCAGCAATATGTGGCCGTCAACGACGGAAAAATCGTCGAGCGTTCGGAAATGGTCAAGGGCTATGAATTTGCCAAGGACCAATATGTCATGTTCAGCGCGGAGGAATTGAAAGCGCTGGAGGATACAACCAGTCATGCCATCGACATCGGTCAGTTCGTGCCGCTCGAGTCGGTGGACCCGTTGTACTTCGACGGCACTTATTATCTGGCGCCCGACAAGGGCGGCGCAAAGCCATACACGCTGCTCGCGACCGCGCTGCGCAAGTCGCGGCAGTGCGCGGTGGGCCGCTGGATTTCGCGCGGCAAGGAACACATCGTAGTGATCAGGCCGATCGAGGACGGTCTGGCGCTGCATCAACTGCATTTCAAAGCTGAGGTTCGCGATTTGAAAGATCTCGGCATCGAAGCCGCGCCGGTGTCGGAGCCGGAACTGAAGCTCGCGCAGCAGCTCATCGAGCATCTGGCGGCGAAGCGTTTCGATCCCAACGAGTTTGCCGATGAGCATCGCACCCGCGTGCAAGCCGCGATTCAGAAAAAGGTCGAGGGCAAGGAGGTATCGCTGTCCGAGGGGCCGGTATCGGCCAAGGGCGGAAACGTCATCGATCTGATGGAAGCGCTGCGTGCCAGCATCGACGCGCGCGGCTCGAAGTCGACGGATCTCAAGGAGCGCAAGGCGCCGAAGCGCGCCGCTGCGCAAGGGTCAACACGCAAATCCGCCCGAAGATGAGATGCATGCCTACGACACGAAAGACCTGGAGCGGCTGTTTGGATTACCGGCTTCGGCTGTTCGTGCCTTAGCGCGCGCGGGAAATATCCAACCGGTCAGGCGCGCGGGCCGGCTGCACTATTCGTTTCACGATCTCGTGGTGCTGCGCACCGCCAGCGCTTTGCGTGCGGCAAAAATCTCTTCGCAGCGGATCAATAGGACGCTGCAGGAACTGCGCTCGGCCCTCCCCGAAGGTTCGGCGCTCAATAAACTCTCGCTCACCGCGCTCGGCAATCGCATCGCGATCCGCGAAGGGCGGACCTTACGCGAGCCTGAATCTGGGCAGTATGCTCTGGCGCTCGAAATCGTCGAAGAGAAAGGCCGGCTGCACGTCATCACGCGGCCGGAAGGGAGGCCCGCGGCGGGCATTGCGGCTGCCGATCCTGCCGGAAATGCTGCCGGCCGTTCCGCCGCTGAGCAATACGAGCGGGCACTGGAGATCGAGGAGAGCCATCCGCGCGCGGCGCAAAAAGCCTACGAGTTATGCCTCAAGATCGACCCCGATCACCTGGAAGCGCGCATCAACTTAGGCAGGCTGCTGCATCTGGCTGGCCGGCTGACTGAAGCGGAGCGGATCTACCGCATCGGCGCCAAAGCGGATCCCTTCATTGCATTCAATCTCGCGGTGGTGCTCGAGGATTTGGAGCGCGAGCCGGACGCCATTCTCGCCTACCGCGAAGCGCTGGCGCTGGATCCGCAATTTGCCGACGCGCATTTCAATCTTGCGCGGCTTTATGAACGCGCCAAGGATCCCAAGGCGTCGCTGCGTCACCTGCTGGCATACCGGCGCATGATGGATCAAGGCGCATGACATGGCGAAACCGGCGCTCACCGCTTATCGCACCAAGCGCGACTTCACCAAGACCGACGAGCCTTCCGGCAAGCAGACAGTAGCGCCCTCGGCGCGCTTGCGCTTCGTAGTGCAAAAGCACGCCGCCCGACAGCTGCACTATGATTTGCGATTGGAATGGGACGGGGTCTTCAAATCCTGGGCGGTGGCGCGCGGACCCTCGTTGAACCCTGCCGAGAAGCGTCTCGCCGTGGAAGTCGAAGACCATCCGCTCGACTACGGCGATTTCGAAGGCACGATTCCGCGAGGCGAGTACGGCGGCGGCACGGTCATGTTATGGGACCGCGGCTTCTGGAGCCCTGAAGGGACCAAGAGCACGGAAGACGCCTTCAAAGCCGGCGATCTCAAATTTACCTTGGACGGCGCAAAGCTCACCGGCAGTTGGGTGTTGGTGCGCATGCGCGGCGACCGCTTCGGCGGCAAGCGCACCAATTGGCTGCTCATCAAGCACCGCGATGCCGGCGCGAGCGCGCGACGGCGACGTGCCGTGCTCGAAGAGGATCGCTCTGTGGCCTCGGGGCGAACCATGCAGCAGATCGCCGACGGTAAGGGCAAGCGTCCCAAGCCCTTCATGCTTGCCACAGGGCCGCCGGGAAAAGCCGATGCGGTGTGGCACAGCAAAGGCGCCGAGCATGCCGAAAAGACGGCCCCGCGAAAAATGCCCGCGCCGGAGGCCGTCGTCAAAAGCGCCAAGCCGGGGAAGCCAAAGCCCATGCGGGCCAAACGCGTACTGGTGAAAGTGTTGCCCAATTTTATCGAGCCGCAACTGGCCAAACTGGCAGACCGCCCCCCCGATCTCGCCGGTTGGGGTCATGAGGTCAAATTCGACGGTTATCGCGCGCAACTAAAAGTCGACCAGAGCCGCGCCGTCATTCGCACGCGCCGGGGTCTCGATTGGACCCAGCGCTTCGGCGCCATCGCCAAGGATGCGTCTGCCTTTGGCGATTGCATTATCGACGGCGAAATCGTCGCGCTCGACCGGCGTCAATTGCCGAGTTTCAGCGCATTACAGGCCGCGCTCTCCGCGGAAAAGACCGACGATTTGATTTTTTACGTGTTTGACCTGTTGTTCGAGGGCCGCGAAGATTTGCGCAGCCTGCCGTTAAGCGAACGCAAAGCGCGCCTGGAACAATTTCTGCCGCACGACGCGAGCGGCCGCATCCGTTATGTCGCGCACCTGGAGTCAAACGCCGAAGCGGTGCTCGCCTCGGCCTGCAAAATCGGCCTCGAAGGCATCGTCTCGAAGAAGCTCGACGCGGCTTACTATTCAGGCCGCAGCGATCGCTGGGTCAAAGCCAAGTGCCGCGCCGGCCAGGAAGTCATCCTCGGCGGCTGGACCACGGAAGAAGGCACAGTGCGATCGCTGCTCGCGGGCGTGCACCGGGATGGGCGGCTGGTCTATGTCGGGCGCATCGGCACCGGCTACGGACGCGACGTGGTGAAAACACTGCTGCCGAAATTGCAGAAACTCACGCGCGAGAAGAGCCCTTTCGAAGGAGCCAATGCGCCGCCCAAAGAAGGCAACGTTCGCTGGCTCAAGCCCGACTTGCTGGCGGAAATCGAGTTCGAAGGATGGACCGATTCAGGCATGATTCGCCAGGCCGCATTCAAGGGCCTGCGCGAGGACAAGGATCCGAACGATGTGGTGGCGGAGACATCGACCATGCAACAACCGAGTGGAAAAAGAGCCGCCAAGAAAACTCGCCCGGCGCCGAAAGATGCAAAATCTTCACCGAAGGACGCCATATCGGCGCCGGCCTCAGGGTCCTCGACTGTCATGGGCGTTACCGTGTCAAAACCCGACAAGGCGTTGTGGCCGGATGCGGGCGACGGCACGCCGGTCAGTAAACTCGACCTCGCGCGTTACTTCGAGCAGGTGGGCGAATGGATGTTGCCGCATCTTGCCGGCCGGCCTTGTTCGCTGGTGCGGGCGCCTGATGGCATCGCCGGACAGCAATTCTTTCAGCGACATGCGATGGCCGGAATGTCCGAACTGTTCGACCTCGTCAAGGTTCGCGGCGATAAGGCTCCTTATGTGCAGATCGACCGCCTCGAAGCCTTGGCGGCCGTGGCGCAAATCGGCGCGCTGGAACTGCATCCCTGGAATTGCAGCCGCAACGATCCGGAGACCGCCGGCCGCCTTATATTCGATTTGGATCCCGCACCGGACCTGAAATTCGATGCCGTCATCGCGGCCGCACACGACATCCGCGAGCGGCTCGAGAAGGTCGGCTTGGTGTGCTTCTGCAAGACCACCGGCGGCAAGGGACTGCATGTCGTCGTGCCGTTGATCGAGGGCAAGAAGGCGGTTGCCTGGCCCATCGCCAAGAACTTCGCGCATCTGGTGTGCGCGCAAATGGCTCAGGACAGCCCGGAGCTTTATCTCGACAACATGTCCAAAGCCAAGCGTTCCGGCCGGATTTTTCTGGATTATCTGCGCAACGACCGTACCGCCACGGCGGTGGCCGTACTGTCGCCTCGGGCGCGTGAGGGCGCGACCGTGTCCATGCCTCTGGTCTGGCGGGAGGTCAAGAAAGGCCTCAACCCCAAGGTCTTCACCGTACGGAGCGCTCCCAAGCTGATCGCCAAGAACACACCGTGGAAGGACTATGACAGCGGCGCGCGCTCTCTGGCGGATGCCATCAAACGCATCACACGGGGCTGATCCAGTGAACTTCCGCTGCCCGACGCTGCCGTAAGGTAAGCGTGAACGCCCCCCCTCCTAAGCCGGTAAACATCGACGTTGACGCGGCAACGCGTGTCTCCGGATTGCTAACCTCGCCGCCCACGGTCAAGGCCTGTTTCGTCGTGGCGCACGGCGCCGGTGCCGGCATGGAGCACCCCTTCATGGCGGCCCTGGCGGCCAACCTTGCCGGGCGCGGAATCGCGACTCTGCGCTACCAATTCCCGTACATGGAAAAGGGTGGCCGGCGGCCGGACCCGCCCGCCCGTTGTCACGCCACGGTGCGCGCCGCGGTGGCCGCCGCGCAGGCATTGCTGCCCGCCCTGCCCCTGTTTGCCGGCGGCAAATCCTTCGGCGGACGCATGACCTCGCAGGCGCAGGCCGCGGATCCGCTGCCGGGCGTACGCGGCCTGGCGTTCCTGGGGTTCCCCCTGCACCCCCCGAAGCAACCTTCCGATTCACGCGCGGCGCATCTGCTCAAAGTAGAAATCCCCATGCTGTTTCTGCAGGGCGCGCGCGATGTCTATGCCGAGCCCGAGCTGCTGAACCCGCTGATCACGCTGCTGGCGGAGCGCGCGACGCTGATGCTGCTGCCGGAAGCCGATCACTCCTTCCATGTACCCGCACGCAGCAGCTTGACCGACAGCCAGATCAACGATGACATGATCAACGGACTGGCGGGTTGGATGGGTGCGGTAGCCCGCAAGTGATCTTACTGGGCGAGCTCGTGCAAGCCTCGCAGCGGGTGGGCGCCAGCGCATCGCGCCGAGTCAAAGTTCAGGAGCTGGCATCGCTTTTGCGCTCGCTCGCGCGCGATGAGATCGACATCGGCGTGCGCTACTTATCGGGCGAAATACCGCAGGGGAAAATCGGCGTCGGCTACGCGGCGGTGCGTGCGGCCGCTGCCACGACTGCCTCACGCCGCGAAACGCTGTCGCTCCTCGAAGCCGATCGGCGCCTCACTGAGTTGGCTGCGATGCGCGGCGGCGGCTCCGCAGCGCGGCGCGCGCAGGCGCTGCAGGAACTGTTCGCGCAGGCGACCGCGCCTGAGCAGCAATTCTTGCTGCGCCTGTTGATCGGCGAACTTCGGCAAGGGGCGCTCGCGGGCGTCATGCTCGATGCCATCGCGGCGGCCGCCGAACTGCCCGTGGCGCCGGTACGCCGCGCGGCGATGTACGGAAAAAACCTCGGCGCCGTGGCATCGGCTGCCTTGGGCGGCGGCGTCGATGCGCTGGCGCAATTCCAGCTCATGGTTTTCTCACCGGTGTCGCCCATGCTGGCGCAGACGGCCGTCGACGTGGCGGAAGCGCTGCGCGAGATTCACGGCGCGGCGGCATTCGAATGGAAAATGGACGGCGCGCGCATTCAAGTGCACAAGCTGGGCGGTGAAGTGCGCATCTACACGCGCAGCTTGAATGAAATCGGCGCCGCGATCCCGGAAATCGCCGAACTCGCGCGCACATTCGCCGAGCACACGCTGGTGCTCGACGGCGAAGCCATCGCATTCGATGCAAACGGACGGCCTCACCCTTTTCAGGTGACCATGCGGCGCTTCGGCCGCAAACTCAATGTCGAAGCGTCGCGTGGCGCATTGCCCATCCGGGCATTTTTCTTCGACTGTCTGCGCTTCGGCGATGAGAGCCTCGCCACGCGCACGACTCAAGAACGCCATGCCGCGTTGACCCGGGCGGTGCCGGCGGCGCTGCTCATCCCGCGGCTGGTGACGGCCTCTGAACCTGCGGCACGCCAGTTCTACGATGCGGCGATCGCGGCAGGCCACGAAGGCGTGATGGCAAAAGCACTGGATGCACCCTATGAGGCCGGCAACCGCGGCGCGAGCTGGCTCAAGATCAAGCGGGTCCATACGCTCGATCTGGTGGTGCTCGGCGCCGAGTGGGGCAATGGACGGCGCGCCGGCAAACTGTCCAATCTGCATTTGGGCGCGATGGATCCCGCGACGGGCGAATACGTCATGCTGGGAAAGACCTTCAAGGGGCTGACGGACGCCATGCTCGCCTGGCAGACCAAGGAATTTCTCGGCAGAGAGCTGCGCCGCGATGCGGGCACCGTCTACATACTTCCGGAACTCGTGGTGGAAATTGCCTTCAGCGATCTGCAGGCCAGCAGCCGCTATCCGGGCGGGCTGGCCCTGCGCCTTGCACGGGTGAAGCGCTATCGCAACGATAAACGCGTCGAGGACGCCGATACCATGGATAGCGTGCGCAAAATCTACGCCGCCCAGTCCGCTTGAACGCTGGGAGCCTAGGGAGGTAGTACCGGCGTAATCGGCGTAATCACGCGCGGCCGGCCGGCGAAGGCAAACAATTCATCGATGCCGCGAAGCGCCGCAATTTCCTGGAGGATTGCGCGCGTCGGGTACATCAACAGCAATTTCTTGCTCGTGTGCTCCGAAAGGGCTTCGGCAGCGGTGCGCCACACCAGTTCAGACATCTCGTCGCCCGCGAGACTCGCGATCTGGTGCGGCGGCACCGCGCACAGGAAAAATCGGGTGTCGAAACGCAGCCTGCCCGGCGGCGTGATCCAGTGACTGAAAAACGCGAGCTTATCGACCGCCAGGCGCCACCCTTGCGCGCGGCAAAGTCCGGCGATGCTCAAATGGCCCGCGGAAAGCTGCAGCCGGATATCGCGCAACTGCGATTCGTTCCAGGCGGAAAGATCCACCACCTCGCCGCGCGCATCGTAAGCCAGCAGCAGTCCGCATTCCTCAAATGCTTCGCGCACCGCAGCCACGAAGAACCGCAGGCCGTTCGACGGCAAATTCAGTTGCCGGCTCGCGCGCGCATCGTCCAAGCCCTGGCACAAACTGTAGGCATCGGCGCCTTCGTCGTCAGCATCGAGGGCTCCTCCGGCAAAGACATAGGCGTTGGGCATGAAGCGCGCCTGTTCGCCGCGCTTCAAAAGCAGCAACTCAGGCTGTGATCCGCGCGCCCGTACCAGGATGGTGGTGGCGGCAAGCCTCGGCGTTGCTTCAGGATCGGCATTCACCTGAGTGTCTCGCCGAACAACGTGAACAGCCGTTCCCAATGCCGTTCCGCCGCCGGCTTGTCATAGGCGGGGCGCGATGGAAAAGCGAAGCCGTGCGCGGTTCCGGGATAGATCTCCACTTCCGCGTTGCCGCCCTTGCCGGCCATCTCGGCCCGCAACCGGTCGATCATCTCCATCGGCGCGTAATGATCGTTCTCTGCACATCCGAAATACAGGCGCGCGTCGCTGCGCTGCGCGGCAAGGTGCGGACTGTCAGCCTTATCGGTGACCAGCGCGACGCCATAAATCGAGGCCGCCGCGCGAATCCGATCCCTACGCCTCACCGCGGCGTTCACGGCGTACTGCCCGCTCATGCAGTAGCCGACGCATCCCATCGGGCCGTCCGAAGCGGCCTCGTCCTGGGCGGCGAACTTCAACAGCGCATCGAGATCGCTCATCACCAACTCGATGTTGATGGTGGTCATGAGCTGCAGCGCCTTCTGGCGCGTGGCGATATTGGCCTCTCCGACCACCGAGCCGAGTTCCTCGACACCCGCGCGGTAATAGAGGTTCGGCAGCATGACGTAGTAGCCCACCGTTCCCAAGCGGCGCGCCATGTCGCGCAGTTCTTCACGAATGCCCGGCGCATCCATGAAGAATACGATGACCGGATGCGGGGCATCTCTCTCGGGGTGACAGACGAAGGTGCTCATGCGCCCGTCCGCGGTCATGATTTCAATCTGCCGCTCAATCATGAACTCATCTCCTAGTCCTGCGCCCCGGCACCGACGGCAACCCATGCGAGATCCGCGCTTGATACCGACTCCACTTTGAAATTTTTGGCCGCCGCCGCCATGCGCGTCAGCGCCTGGGCCAGCGGCATCGGCGGTTTGCTGTCGCCTTTCTTGGCCTTGTGGAAACGCACGGGATTGATGCGCGCCACGACATAGTTGCGAAGATACGGAGACTTGAAGCCCCGCGCCTGCAGCGTCTCGATGATTTTCTTCGCACGCGCATCGATTTCCAGCAGGCGCGCGGCGTGGCCTTCACGTTCCCGCAGACTGGCCGCCAGCGTGCGCTGGCTGAAGCGGTCCACTTTCTTGAGGAAGGAACTGTACGCGCCGGCGGCAAAGCGCGACGATTTTTCATACACAATGCCGAGCGTCAAGAGCTCGGCAGATTCGAACTCCGCGGCGTACTGCGATTCCTGCGAGGTGCTGCGGCGCTTCGCAAGATTGCGCGCCATACGGATCACCTCGAGGCTGCGGTCGCGCAAGTTGTGAGCTTTCTCGGTGTTGAGGGCGAGAATGCGATAGGCCAGGGTCTCGTCCGGCGAAATCAGCGCGGTAATCTGCTTCAGGCCGAGAACCTTGCCCGCCGCCAGCCGATGGCGCCCGTTCGGCGTCCATAGCCGCCCGTCCTCTCCGCGCACCACGATCAGAGGATCCAAGAAGGCCGCGGTTTCGTCGATTTTTTGCGCGAGACGTTTGGCATGCGTGGGCGATAAATCGCGCTGAAACGGCGTGGGCTGAAGCGCGCCGAGCGGCAGGGATGCCAGCACCAGTGCGCGGCCGCCGAGAGGATCGCGATAGGCTCCGATCGGGGCGCCGCCGGCGCTGCGCACCAACGCAACCACCTCCGCTATTTCCTCGCTGTCCAACCCGATTGCCACTTGCGCGGCATCCAAGCCGCGAGCGCTGCGGCCGGGCGCCAGCTTGCCGCGGGTTCGCTTGGCCGCGCGGGCTTTGACATTACGCGCGGTCTTTGCAGGGGACTTCGCTTTCGCTATTGCTGCCGCCATAGGGCTCCTTTCCTAAGAATGCGGGTTGTGATCGACCTGCGTGATGAGACAGGCGCTGCGGCTGCCCGTCAAATAAATCCACAGCCAGCTCAAGGCCACCGCCAGCCGGTTGCGCAATCCGATCAAAAAGTAGATATGCGCCAGGCCCCACACCCACCATGCCACCCAGCCTCGAAGCTTGCACCAGCCGAAATCGATGACGGCGGATCGTTTGCCGATGGTGGCCAGATCGCCGGCATGCCGATAGCGAAACTCGCGCGGTCGCAAATCGCCTGCCAGGCGCCGCTTGATGGCGGCGGCGACGTAAACTCCCTGCTGTTTCGCGGCCGGAGCAATGCCGGGAGCGGGTTTGCCATTCCAAACATTGACGGTCGCCGCATCGCCAATCACGAATATTTGCGGGTGCCCCGGCACGGTCAGGTCCGGCTCGACCCGCACGCGGCCGGCCGAATCCGCCGGCGCATTGAGCCATGCGGCGGCCGGTGAGGCGCGCACGCCCGCGGCCCAGAGAATGACCTTGGCGGCGACGGCTTGCGAGCCGATGCTGACGCCCTCGGCGCTGCAGGCGGTCACGGCCGCGCCGAGGCGCACTTCGACACCCAAGCGTTCAAGCGCCCGGTGCGCATACGCCGACAGGTCGGGTGCGAATGCCGGCAAGAGCCGCGGACCCGCTTCGATCAGCAGCACGCGCGCCTTGCGGGTATCGATGCGGCGAAATTCTCCGACCAGATTTTGATACACCAACTCGACGATGGCTCCCGCCAATTCCACACCGGTCGGACCGCCGCCAACAATTACAAACGTGAGCAATGCGGCGCGGCGCGCAGGGTCCGTTTCCCGCTCGGCGCGCTCCAGCGACAGGAGCACCCGGCGGCGAATCGAGGTTGCATCTTCCAGCGTCTTGAGGCCCGGCGCGAAAGGCTCCCACTCATCATGGCCGAAGTAGGCGTGCCGTGCGCCGGTGGCGAGCACCAGGGTATCGAATGCGACGGCGGCGCCGTCCTCCAGTTTCACGCAGCGGTTTTGCGCATCGACACCGCAGGCCGAGCCGAGCAGCGTGGTCACTTCCTCGCGCCTGCGCATGAGGAACCGTATCGGCCATGCGATTTCCGAAGTCGCGAGCGCGGCGGTGCCGACTTGGTACAGCAGCGGCTGAAATAAATGATGGTTGCGCTGATCGATTATGGTGATGCGCACATTCGCGCCGGCCAGCTTCTGGGCCGCCGTCAGGCCGCCGAACCCGGCGCCGATGATCACCACATGATGTGGGGCTGCGGCTTGCATGGCTACAGTTTGGCGAGCACGTCCTCGGCCAGGGCTTTCTCGAAGGTCTTGGTCAGGTCCGGCGCGAAGCCGAACACCTTCACCTGGAACGCGGCTCCGCCCTTCTTGACGTTGAGGCCCAGGCCAAATCCGGGTGTGTCGATAAAATAAGCTTCATCGCCGACGCCGGTCACGGGCGTTTTCTCGATTCCGCCGATGGGCATCTTGCCGTTCTCGAAGCGCTCCGCGGGAGTGATCTTGCCGACGGCGCGGTAGAGGGTCAGCAACACGTGCTTGCCGCTGTGATCCGGATCGTTGGCTTCCCCCCAGCCGCACAGTGCAGTGCCGGGACCGATGTGCTGCCCGGCGTCGATGTTCAGCCCGAGCAGGGTGCTGATCCTGTCCCGGCCCAAAAAAGAGCAGGCATCTGCGCCCGCCTTCCCGGCAGCCTTTGAATCGGCGCTTTGCAGCGCCAGAACCAAGCCGCAAATGACGGCTACGCCCGCTTGAATGCGCATGCACAGACTCCTGGCCAAAGAGCAGCGAGCTTAGCGCATGCCCTATCCTCGGATCCATTTATACTCAGCGTAGTGCTCGCCGCAAGGGAGGGGATATGTCCGTATCAGTAACGGCGGTTGATCGAGTTGCTGTGATCCGCATGATCCGTCCCGAACGGCGCAATGCCGTCGATGCGGCGACGGCCAAGTCGCTTGCCGATGCATTCCGCGCTTTCGATAGCGACGAAAACTTCGACGTGGCCGTGTTCACCGGCAGCGACGATGCGTTTTGCGCCGGGGCAGATCTCAAGGCAATTGCGGCAGGCGATCGCATCACGCTGTCGGTCGAGGGCGACTCGCCCATGGGACCGCCGCGGCTGCGATTATCAAAACCCGTCATCGCCGCAATCGAAGGTCCTGCGGTCGCCGGCGGCTTGGAACTCATTCTCTGGTGCGATCTTAGGATTGCCGGCAAGAGCGCGATTTTCGGCGTTTTCAACCGCCGTTTCGGCATTCCGTTGGTGGATCTCGGCACCATTCGCCTGCCGCGCATCATCGGTCATGGACGCGCCATGGATTTGATCTTGAGCGGCCGTTCCGTGGATGCTGCTGAGGCGCTTAGCATGGGCTTGATCAATCGCTGCGTTCCGGACGGTGAAGCACTGAGCACCGCGCTGGAGCTCGGCCACACGCTATCGAGTTTTCCGCAGACCGCCCTGCGGCAGGACCGGCTCTCCGCCATTGAACAATGGGGCATGAGCGAGGAGGAGGCCATCGCCAACGAAATCGCTCATGGTGCGGTTACTATTGCCTCCGGCGAGACCGCATCCGGGGCCAAGACCTTCGGCAGCGGCGCGGGCAGACACGGCAAAGCGGTGGGCTAACGGCGAGCGCAAAAACAGCATGAAAAAATATCTACGGCCCACCCACATCGTGCTCGCCGTGCTGGCGCTGATGTACTTCATCACCTACCTGGACCGGGTCAACGTGAGTACGGCCGCCGCCGGATTCGGTAAAGACTTTCACTTGAGCAAGACGCAGATCGGATTGGTGTTCTCCTTCTTTGCCTACCCCTATCTCGTATTTCAAATCATCGGCGGCTGGGTCAGCGATCGATTCGGCGCGCGCCGCACGCTCATCGCCTGCGGCCTCATTTGGGCGGCCGCGACCGCCATTACCGGGATGGCGGGCGGCCTGGTTTCGCTGCTGCTAGCGCGCTTTCTGCTGGGCTTCGGCGAGGGCGCGACCTTTCCCGCGGCGACCAGCGCCATGTCGCGTTGGGTGATCAAGGGCCGGCGCGGTTTTGCGCAAGGGATCACGCACGCGGCGGCACGCATCGGCAACGCCGTCGCACCCCCGGTCATCGCCGTCATCATGGCCGCCTACGGATGGCGCGCGTCTTTTTATGTCTGCGCCCTCATCAGCTTTGCCTGGGTGGGCCTGTGGGCGCTGACCTTTACCGAGTACCCGAAGGATCACGCCGGGGTTACGCCCGAGGAACTGGCCGAGCTGCCGCCGCCGCGGTCCAAGATCGCCCTGCCGGTGCCGTGGGCGCGTTTGATCGCCCGCATGTTGCCGGTCACCGTTGTGTACTTCTGTTACGGCTGGACATTGTGGCTGTATTTGAGCTGGATTCCCCAATACTTCATGCACAGCCAGCATCTCGACATCAAACAGTCGGCGCTGTTCTCGGCCAGCGTCTTCTTTGCCGGCGTGATCGGCGACACGCTCGGCGGCATCGTCACCGATCGGCTGCTCAAATCGACGCAGCGCCTGGAAGTTGCGCGCAGCTACATGGTCTGCGTGTGCATGCTATTGACGTTGGTGTCGCTGGTGCCGCTGATGTTCACGCACAGCTTAGGGCTGTCGTTGACCTGTCTCTCGGCCGGATTTTTCTTCGCGGAAATGACCATCGCTCCCATGTGGGCCATCCCGATGGACATTTCAGTGGAGCACTCGGGCACGGCGAGCGGCATCATGAACACCGGGTCCGCCATGGCAGCGATCATCAGCCCGGTGGTCGCCGGTTACTTGATCGACGTCAGCGGCAACTGGCAACTGCCGTTCGTCGGCAGCATGATTCTCATGGCGTTCGGCCTGGTGCTCGCCTTGCGCATGCACCCGGAACGAAAGTTCGCCGCGGCGCCCCTGCCTGCACCCAGCTCAGCAGCCCTTTAGGTGCGACCCGTACTCGCCCAACTCGCGGGTGATGCAGCCGTTGTCGCCCAGCGGTATGGTGCGGGAGCCGGCCACCAATGCCGCAAAAGCAAACTTCAGCGCGCGCACTGCCGCGAGCGCCGGGCCCGGATGCCGCACGCCGCCCGGCCCCTCGCCGGCCGGTGCCTCGCCGCCCGGCGCCTCAGTCGGCGCACAGCGCCGCCCATTCCATTGATGAATCTCCGGATGCGTCATGCTCAGGAGCCCGTTCGCGATCTTTTGAAATTCAGTCATAGCGCCAACCTTCCAGTTGCCAGTTCAATTCCTACCCGACAGCTTGCGACGCCAAGACATCCGGAACAAATGCAATGCCTGAAGGTGGGTTAAGAAACGCTTAAGCGATTAAGGCGGCTTTAGATGATTCTTCCCTGCGCTTTGGCGCTCTTCGACGCCAACCTGGGAATGATCATCGGGGTGCGCGCGCGATAGTCGACATAGACATTGCCGAATGCCGATACCAGATCGCGCTCCTCCCACTGAATCGCAATGAGGATGTACGCGGTGGTCACCAGTGCAAAGAGCAGATGCGCAACCGTCATGGTCGGCGCCGCCCAGAAAATCGTCAGCCAGCCAACATACAGCGGGTGCCGCACGATCTTGTACAGACTGGGGGTGCGGAATACCGGTGCTCGGTAGGTCTTGTTGAAGAGCCGGCGCCACACCTGCTTCAAACCAAAAAGATCGAAATGATCGATGAGAAAAGTGGTGTAGAGAAGCAGCAGCCAGCCGAAGACGTACAGCCCGATCACGGTGTTGCGGGCGGCGCCGTCCGGGACGCTCCAGACAACGCCGCCGATCGGCTGCCAGTAAACATACAGCGCCGCCAGCGCGAGCGAACTGAGCAGCACATAGGTGCTGCGCTCCGCCGCTTCGGGAACGATACGCTTCCACCAGACCTTAAAAGCGGGCCGCGCCATGCCGCTATGCTGGAGTGCGAACGCAGCCAGCAGCGCGAGATCCGCCGTCAATGCGCGTCCCAAGGAGGTCGCGGGGATGCCATCCAGGCTGGTCGGTGTCAAAAAGCCGCCGATGAAGCCGATGCCATAGAGAAAAACGGCAAAAAAGAGCAAGTAGCTCAGAATGCCGAAAGCAAAAATTCCGATGCGGGACATATGCGACTCCTTCTAGAACAGGTGCCGCATGGTGTCGCCGAACGGCTTCTTGCGCATGGGGCGCGCATCCCCATCTTTTGGATTTTGTATCCCTATTTTTTAAGTTCGCCCAACAGTCCCCGGCCTCGGGCGGCCAGGACCGCATCCTGCCGGGTGGGCGCATCAAGCCGGGCCATGATCGCCGAGACGTGATGTTCCGCGGTCTTCGCGGAGATGCACAGGCGGCCGGCGATCTCCGTATTGCTCAGGCCCGCATCGACCAGACCTAGGACCTGCACCTGGCGGCGCGTCAGCCCAGCGGCGTTCGCCCGCGTGCCGGCGATCGGACCGCGCGGCACGCTGCGCGCGCCGCCGGCGCGCATTTGCCGGCGCACGCGCGCGGCTGCGGGGCCTGCGCCCAAGCGATCCAGGATTTCCAGCGCCTGACGCTGCGCGGCTTCGTCGCCGCCGCTCAAGGCCAACGCTTCCTCATAGGGACGGCCGAGCGCGCGCCAACCGGCCGCCGCCTGGTTCCAGCTGCCTTCGCAATGCTCGCGAAAAGGCGTGTGAAATTTTGCAGTTCCCGTCGTCGGCTCGCCGAGCATATGCAGCCAGAACGCCGAATCTTCCGCCACCCAGCGAGAATTGCGTTGCTCGGCGAGCGCCTGCACCTCGCGAAGCTGCGCCTTCGCCTCCGCCGTTGCGGGTGCGTCCGCATCGTTCGCCTGCCAGGCCTCCTCGGCCGCGAGCATCGCGACATACACGACGCGCTGCGGTTCCGCCACGGCGGCCGCGAGCCCGCGCGCCGCCTCCGTCGGCACGTCCGCGTCTTGATCGCCGCGCCGGATGCGCAGCCGCGCCAGCGCAATCAACGCGGGAAATCCGTACATCGGGGCGGCATAAGTGCGGCTGCAGATCTCCTGAGCTTCCTCTTCCGCGCGGCTCCAATCGCCTTGATCCAGCCAGATCATGGCGCGCCAGCCACGCAGATAGCCTTGCCAATGGGTCAGCTCTCTTGCATCGGCGTACGCGACACCGCGTTCGATGTATTCGAGCGCCGTTCGATAGTCGCGGCGCCAGTAAAACGTGCAGGTCAGGTTGCAGGACGCGCGCTCGACGTGATCGTGATACTTGCCGGCAACGGCAAGATCCAGACTCTCGATCAGTTCGGCGCAACCGTCGGAGTGGCCATCGTCGGCTTTGGCCGATCCGACATTACCCAGCGCATGAACGATGACTTCTTTGGCGCCCAACTGCCGTGCCAGCTTGAGCGCGCGATCGCCCCAGCCGATGGCGCTGTCCATGCGTGATGCCAGCATGTCGAGTTGAGATTGATGAGAATAAGCCCATGCGAGTTCCACCCCCGCGGGCGCAGTTTCCAGCACTGCAATCGCCTCTGCGACGAACGCTTCCGCCTCGGGGCGGCGCGCGCACATCCAGGCGAAGCGCGTGAGGCGCGTGAGATCCTGTCCGAGCCTTCGCGCGTCGTGCGCACGGCGGCGGAGCTCCGCCGCCTCCGTCATCGAGATCATGGCAATGTCGGCCGCGCCCATGAGGTAGGCCTGCTCGGCATGATGCTCCAAGGTCTCGACCAGCGAGTCGGACGGCAGCTGCGCCCGGTGCCGCAGCATGGCGGCAAAATGCGCGGCCGCTTCGCGCGACGCGCCGGCGCGCGCCGCCTCTTCGCCCGCGCGCAGCGCAAACTTGAGCAACGCCGCGACATCTCCCGCGCGTTCAGCATGATGTGCGACCTCGTTCGCGCGCGCATCGGGGCGTCGCTTCAAGACATCGACCACCCGTTGGTGCAGCGCCCGGCGGCGGCCCGATGGAATGGCGCCCTCGACGGCACGGCGGGCGAGTTCATGGCGGTAATGGACCAGGCCGCCCTCGAGGGACAGCATGCACTTTTCCACGCACTCATCGAGACCGGAATCGATCGAGCGCTTGAGCACATCGGCGACCACCGCCGTTTCCGCGCGCCGCGGAAACAGCGAAACCGCGTCGAGTACAACCCGGGCCGACTCGCACAAACGCGAGGCGCGCGCCAGAGTCGAGTCGCGCACGGCATCGGTCGGCATGTCGCCGTCGACCGCCAGCGCTTCGGTGACGAGAAAAGGATTCCCGGCGGTCAGGGCATGCAGTTCCTCGCCGCGCCGGCCTGCGTTGGCGGCCAGACGCGTCACCGCCGCCAGCGACAGTGGGGCGAGCGTCATGCGCTCGACGCTGCCCGCCGGCGCCTCGCCGAGCACATTGCGCACCGGCGAGCCTACGTCCACTTCTTCGTCGCGATAGGTGATCAAGACCAGGGCGCGCACGCGCGCGATGCGCCGCGCCAGAAAGCGGATCAGATCCAAAGTTGCGGTGTCGGCCCAGTGTACATCCTCGATAACCAGCAGCGCCGGGGTGACCTCATTGGATAACAGACGCAACATCGACTCGAAGGCGCGGATGTGGTCGCCATCGAATTGGAAGTCTGTACCGCTGGCGCGCGCGATATCGCGAAGCGGCAACAACACCTCGGGCGTCGACAGGTTCTCGCAGGCGCCCCAATAGACCCGCGCGCCCGCCGCATGATCGGCGGCGAACCGCTCGGCCAGCGCGGTCTTGCCGGCGCCGGCCTCGGCTGCAAGCGCCACCACGCTGCCCTTGCCCGCGCGTGCACGCGCGAAAGCATCGCTCAAGCGCCGCAGTTGTTCTTCGCGCTCCAATAGTTCGATTGCCGCACCTTTGGGGTTTGTAAAATCGTTCGGCAGTCAGGTCCCTCGCGATCGCCCCTTACCTCTTAACACATCTTCGCTGCACGTTGCGAATGTGTGCGCCGGGTCCAGGTTTGCGCTCATTATAGTGACCCCCCCGGGATGCGGTTTTGCTACATTCTGGCCTGCATGAACGACACCACGACCCCGGACCCCCGGCGCGAGCTGCAATCGATGCTGGCCTCGCGTTTGGCTCTCATCGTGGTGGAGTCTCGGGAAGAATCGCGTGTGCTCACCCTGGTGCGCGAGGTGAGTCTCAAGGTGCGGGAAGGCCGCGGTTGGGGCGTGTTCCAGTGGACCGTCACCGAGGGCCTGCAACGCATCGACGTCGACATGGGCGGTCCGCAGCGCATGCTGGCCGACCCTGAGCAGTTGCTGAAGCATCTTAAAGCCACGCCGATGCCGGGCATCTACGTGCTGCTGGATTTCCACCCCTATCTCAAGGAGCCGGTGAATGTCCGGCTGCTGAAGGATATCGCGCAAGGCTACGATCAGGTCGCGCGTACAGTAGTGCTGATGAGTTATGAAGTGACGCTGCCCGACGAGCTGGAACACTTCGCGGCGCGCCTGCATCTGGCGCTGCCCACGGTCAACGAACGGTTGATGATCGTCACGCGCGTCGTGCGCGAGTGGAATGACGCCAACCCCGGCAAACCGGTGCGTTTGGATCGCGAGGTCCTCAGCAAGCTGATCGACAATCTCAACGGCCTGAGCGCCTCGGATGCGGAGCGTCTCGCGCGCCATGCCATATTCGATCATGGCGCCCTCACTGCCGCGGACATCGCCGCCATGCTGGCGGAAAAATACGAGCTGCTCAATCGCGGCGGCTCGCTCTCCTACGAGCCGGCGACCGCGAAATTCGCCGACGTCGGCGGCATGCAGAATCTGCGGCGCTGGCTGACCACCCGCAAGCCCGCTTTCGACGGCGCTGCCCCGGAACTCGATCCGCCAAAGGGAGTCTTGCTGCTCGGCGTGCAGGGGTGTGGCAAGAGCCTGGCCGCGCGCGCCGCCGCCGGTATTTTCGGCGTACCCTTGGTGCGCCTGGACTTCGGCGCGCTCTACACCAAGTGGCAGGGAGAGGCCGAGAAGAATCTGCGCGAGTCATTGCACTCCGCCGAAGGCCTCGCGCCCTGCGTGCTGTGGGTCGATGAGATCGAGAAGGCTCTGGCCGAGGGCGAAGGCGACAGCGGCGTGTCGCGCCGCGTGCTCGGTACCTTCCTGACCTGGTTGGCGGAGCAGCGTTCCCGCATCTTTGTCGTGGCCACGGCGAATGACATTGCCTCTCTGCCGCCGGAGCTGATCCGCAAGGGCCGCTTCGATGAAATCTTCTTCGTCGATCTGCCGGGAAAAGAAGCGCGTGCCGACATCATCGCCATCCACACGCACAAGCGCAACGTTGCACTCAACCCCGACGAACTCGCCGCTCTCGCAAGCCGCTGCGAGAATTTCTCGGGCGCCGAGATCGAGCAGGCGGTGGTCGCGGCGCTCTACAGTGCGCATGCGGCCAAGCAGCCGGTCACCGCCGCCATGATCGCGCGTGAAATGCAAAGCACCCGGCCGCTTGCCGTGGTGATGGCGGAAAAAGTTGCCGCCCTGCGCGAGTGGGCCAGTACCCGCACCGTTTCAGCCGATTGAGCGATTCCGGCGGGCGCTTGGGAGTGCTGCGCCGCGGGGTGAGCGCCGGACGTGCGCGTTGCGCCCATATGGGGGACAATGCGCGCCACAAAAACGGATTTCGGGAGTTGACTTGACTCACGCTGCCATCGTCGGCTGGGGCAAATGCCTGCCGCCGCTAGTTCTGACCAATCAGGATCTGGCCACCTTCCTGCCCACGGACGACGAGTGGATCACGACGCGCACCGGCATGAAGGAGCGGCGCATCTCGCATGTGCCCGGCATCGAGCTTGCCGTCACCGCAGCGCATCGCGCGATTGCCTGCGCGGGCATGTCGGGCAAAGACATCGAATTGGTCATTTACGGCAGCTGCAGCAACGACGAGCTCGTCCCCAACAGCGCCTCGGGAGTGCAGCAGCGCATCGGAGCCGCTCAGGCGGCGTCGTTCGACGTCAACACCGCCTGCACCAGTTTCATGTACGGACTTTCGATCGGCTCATCGATGATCAAGAGCGGCATCGTCAAGAATGCGCTGGTGATCGGCGTGGAGCTGATCTCGCAGTACATGGATTGGGACAACCGCAATGTCGCCGTGCTGTTCGGCGACGGCGCAGCGGCGATGGTGCTCGAGGAATCGCAAGCCGAGTGCGGCGTGATCGCCGAGAAGCTGCAATGCTACGCCGATTCGCGGCAGATACTGCGTGTGCGCGGCATGGGCACCATGTACGCCAACCTGGGCGTCGCCTACGGGCAGACCAGCTGGGATTTCGACGGACAGGAAATCTTTCGCAAGGCCGTGCAAGGCATGAGCGAGGCCAGTCTCGACGTGATGAAGCGCGCCGGCGTCACCATCGATGACATCGGGCTGGTCGTCCCGCATCAGGCCAATCTGCGCATCATCGACGCGGTCGCCAAGCGCGCGGGCGCGAGCGCCGACAAGGTGTTTCTCACCGTGCAGAAGTACGGCAATATGAGCTCCGCGACTGCGCCGGTCGCCCTGGTCGAGGCAGTCGAGGAAGGCCGCGTGGCGCCCGATAGTCTGGTGCTGATGCCGGCGTTCGGCGGAGGCCTGACGCTCTCGGCGCACCTGATCCGCTGGGGCAAACGCCTGACCCCCCTAAGCAAGAGCGGCGCGGAACTGCCGCCGCCAACCAAGACCGCGCTCGACATCGTCAACGAGATCCGTGCACGCAAGAAATTGGGAGAGGCAGAAGCAAGCCGCTTCAAGACCTTGAGCTTCCCGGAGAATCGCGCCGGCTGAAGGCCCACGCAGACGTCGGCGGCTGAACTATGGGGATCCAATAACAAGGAACACCATGAGCACTGAAGGACGCGAACTCGAGGCGCGCCGCGCAGGGCCGGAAGAACCAGCCGCGTCAGCGGTTCCGGCCATTTACCTGATCGAGCGCGAAGCCATCAGGCTGCGCCGTCTGCGCTGGAGTCAATTGGCAGCCGCGGTGCAGCCCGAAGTCCAGCCCGAAGTCCAGCCCGAATCCAAAGCACGTTGCTCGAGACTTACGCCCGTCCGCGCGGCGACGCCGCGGCCGGGGGCCGCACCTTCGGCGCCAAGGTCAAACGCTTCTTTGGATTCCGCGGCCAGGGTCGGCCATGAGCAACGATTCCGCCGTTGAGTGTCCGAGCCCTCCCGACCACATTGCGCAGGTGCCCAATCTCATCGGTCTGGCGCTCTCTGGCGGCGGAATTCGTTCGGCGTCGTTCAACTTGGGATTTTTACAGGGCCTCGCTTCAAAGGATGTCCTGCAAAGGTTCGATTACTTGTCGACTGTCTCCGGCGGCGGTTTCATCGGCGCCTGGTGGAGCGCATGGCTGTCGCGGCGGCAACGCGCGATCGGCGAGATCTTCCCGGCGCCGGAGGAATTGGAACTGCAGCGCCGCGCTGCGACCGCGGTATTGATTCCCAAAGGAGCGCAGACGCCGCCCGCCGAGGAGGGGCCCGACGGATCCTTGAGCGCGGGCCGCAATGATCCGATTCATTTCATTCGGCTGTTTTCCAACTACCTCACGCCGAAAACCGGCCTCATGAGTCCGGACACCTGGCGCATGATCGCCTACTTCATCCGCAGCCTGCTGTTTACCTGGCTCGCGCTCCTGCCGATCTTATTCGCCGCGATTCTGTTGGCGCAGAGTGTGTATCTGTTCCGGGCGGACACCCGCGAAGCCTTCCTCTGTCCGTCGGCGGCCGTGCATGTGCGTTACTGCAATGATCGACACCCGCCGGAGATGCGCACAGCGCAGTCCCCCGCAACCGCCGCTGCGGCGGCGAATGCTCCGGACGCGAGGCTTTCCTTCCTGTCGGTGCCGGTTTTGGCGGCAGTCGCCGTCTACGGCGCACTCGTGCTGCTATGGCTGATCAATACCGCGGCAAGCCGCAGCCTGGCGGGATTCGCGATCATCGCACTGGCCGCGGTCGCCTGGTTCATGCTCAGCCGGCGTGACACATCGGGCCCGCTATCCGCCGGTTCCTGGTCGGCGATCATCGCCGCGCTTGCCACCTTGATCGTGTATGCCGTTCAGTCGTTCATCAAGGGCGAATCCGATCCGGGAGGGGGTTTGCCGCCGGTGCAGGCGACCTCGGCGGATCGGCGCACCTGGGTGACTCAGCAACAGGAACACGTTTTGAAATTCTCGGTGTTTGTCGGCGTACTGCTGTTCGCCGCCGCGTATGCGCACGACATTGTGAGCTTCATATTCGCCAGTGCAGACAGCACCCTCAGCGCGCAATTGAAAAAGGCCGGCGGCTGGGGGGCGCTGGCGCTGACCGCCGTCAGCACGCTGTACACGTTGATCCAGAAATCGCCCACAACGACGGGCGAGTCCGATGCCGCTCCCAGCATGGCGGGACGGCTGCTGCTGGCGATTGCACCGCCCCTGGTCGTTGCGGTGCTGTTGCTGGGCATGGCGTACGTCTCGCATCTGATGCTCGCCAATATGCCGGTGACGATTCATCACCTGGCGCGCGCCGCGATCTGTCTCGCCGTGGTCGAGGTCTTTTTGGCCATCTACGAAAGCGTGCAGGATCCCGACGGCTTGGCGCCGACCGTCAGCTTCACCTGGCGGCGATTCGTGCCGCACTTTATTTTGAAGTGGATGGGCGAGGCGCCGCCGCAAGAAGAACAGTTGCCCTGGTATAATTTGTTTTCGCCGCGCGGCTGGGCGCGCATCACCGCTGCGGCCGCCATCACCGCGGTGTTCGGCGCCGATCAGTTTTCCTCGGTCTCCGACATTTGGAACGCGATGATCGGAATCAAGGTAAACGTGGTGGCCTTGAGCATTCTCGCGGTGGTGGCGCTCTTGAGTTTCTCACGCTTGAGCTGGAAAGTGTCGCTGCGCAGCGCGCGTCCCGTGGTGTTGCTGGCAATCGCCTCGGCGACCGCGATGCTCTGCTTGCTTGCCAGCGGCGCGGTTCTGCCCGCGGCCGGGGTCGCGGCTTTGCTGTGGGTGGCGATCCTGATCGGCGGGGTCATTGCGCTCGGCTGGCTTGCGGATCCGAATCTCATTTCGCTGCACGGCTTTTACAAGGCGCGCGTGTCCCGCGCCTATCTGGGCGCGTCCAACAGCGGCCGGCATAATGAGGAGATCACCGACGCGGCGCCCGGGGACGACATCCAGCTCAAGGATATTTGGAACCACGACATCGGCGGTCCTTACCACCTGATCAACACATCGCGCAATTTGGTGGGCGGTTCGGATCTGGCGATGTCACAACGGCTTGCTGAGAATTTTGTGATGTCGCGTTATCACTGTGGATCCGCGCGCGCCGGATACCGTTGCACGGCGCAGTACATGTCCGGGCAGCTGTCCCTGGCAACCGCGGTGGCCATTTCCGGCGCGGCGGTCAGTCCGACCATGGGCTCGAAAACACCCAGTGCCGCGCTCACGCTGCTGCTGTCGCTTTTCAACGTGCGTTTGGGATTCTGGGCGCCGACGCCGTCCGGCAAGCGTTGGTACGAAGGCCATGCGCGGCTCTGGCCGTTTTATCTGTTGCGCGAATCCCTGGCCAACACCGGAAATCTCGGCACCTATTGCTATCTGACCGACGGCGGCCACTTCGACAACACCGGCCTGTACGCTTTGGTCGAGCGCGGCTGCCGCAATATCGTGGTGTGCGACTGCGGCGCCGATCCTAAGCCGGCTTTCGAAGACATTGGTACCGCGATCCGCCGTTGCCGCATCGACTTCGGCGCCGAAATTGATCTGGCAATCGACGATTTCGTGGAGGCACCGAGCCCGCAGGGCGGCGTGGGCCGGATACAGGTCGGCCACGGCACCATCACCTATCAAGCAGCGCATCTGCGCTTGCTGGGGCTGGATGAGATCGCGGAAAAACGCGGCAACATCGTGTGGGTGAAGCCGACCGTGACCGCGGCGAGCGCCGCGGACGTGCGGCAGTACCGCCGCGCGCACGGCGATTTTCCGCAGCAGCCGACCAGCGATCAGTGGTACGACGAGAGCCAGTTCGAAAGTTATCGCCGCCTGGGCTACGAAAGCGGCCAACAGGCCTTCCAGTCCGCGTTCAGCGCCCAAGGACTGTTTTTGCCGTGACGATGGGATTCCCCTTCGCAAAGTGGTTCTATGGACTGCGTTTTAAGTCAAAATACAGCGGCTAAAATAACGAGGGAGATTTCATGACTGATCATGCCGACGGCGTGAGCCGACGCGATTTCGTACAGGGCGCCTTGTCGGGCGCCGTTTTCATGGCCGCCTCCACCGGCGCGCTCGCCGCTGCGGGAGGCGATCCGGACAAAGCCGCCGTGCTCGGGCAAATACCCAAGATGCACGCGGAAAACGTCAAGCGCTTGCAGGACTGGATTGCGCTGCCCTCCATCGCCGCGGAAAACCGCAATTACCCTCAGGGCGCCGAGTACATGGCGAAATTGGCCGAGCAGGCTGGATTTACCGGCGTGAAAATCATACCGACGTCCGGCAAGCCGGGTGTGTTCGGTCGGTTGGATTCGGGCGCCAAGACCACGGTGGCGGTCTACTTCATGTACGACGTCAAGCAATTCGTTCCCGAGGAGTGGAGCTCGCCGCCGCTCGAAGGCCGGCTGGTCGAGAAGGCCGGTTTGGGCACCGTCTGCATGGGGCGCGGCGCCGTAAACCAAAAAGGTCCGCAGAACTCATTTTTGAGCGCGCTCATGGCCTTCAAGGCCACCGGAAAGAAACTGCCCGTCAATCTGGTCCTGGTATGCGAAGGCGAAGAGGAAATCGCCTCGCCGCATTTCGGCGAAATCGTCAATAGTCCCGATGTGTTTCCACACATGAAGAACTGTGTCGGCGTGATGCTGCCGGATGCGAGCCAGGATACCGATGGCAGCGTGCAAGTGGCGGCCGGCGCCAAAGGGGTCATCGAACTGGAATTGGTTTCGGATGGCGCGACCTGGGGCCGCGGCCCGAAGAAGGACATCCACTCTAGCCTCGAGGCGCAGGTCGATTCGCCGTCCTGGCACTTGGTCCAGGCGCTCAACACCTTGGTGGAAAAGGACGGCCACACGCCGGCCGTCGAGGGCTTCTTCGAAAAAGTAAAACCGCTGTCCGAAGCGCAAAAGAAAATGGTCCTGGCCTACGCCAAGTCTGTGCCGGAGGCCACGATCAAGGCCGAGTTCGGGGTCGACCATTGGGTGCACGATTTGAACTGGCAGGACTCCTTGCTGCGTCTGTTTTCACAACCGACCATCAACATCGAAGGGCTGGTCGGCGGCTACACAGGTCCCGGCGGCAAGACTGTGCTGCCGCATCGCGCCGTGGCCAAGATCGACATGCGCCTGGTGCCCGACATGACCGCGGCCGATACGCTGGCCAAAGTGAAAGCCCACCTGGCCAAGCACGGGTTTGGCGACATTCAAGTCAACATGAGCGGCGGCTACGATCCCACGCAGACCGACCCCGACAGCCGCTTCTTCAAAGCGGTGGTCGCAACGTTCGCCAAGCTCGGTTCTCCGCCGCTGGTCGTGCCGCGCAATCCCGGATCGTGGCCCGGCTACCGATTCACCAGTGCGCCATTGAGTCTTCCGGCCGGCGACTTCGGCTTGGGACACGGCACCGGCGCGCACGCCCCGGATGAGTACTACTTGGTCGACTCGAAAAATCCCAAGATCAAGGGACTGGATGGCGCCGCGGCGTCGTTCGTCGAGTTCCTGTACGCGATAGCTTGATCGGCCGTGCCGGCGGCGCAATGCCGCCGGCACGTTTCGCGACAGCGGCGCGCGCCCCGGCAATCTACAATGGCGTCATGAACAGCGCCAACCCTGCCCCTGAAACCCTCTCCGACGACGATGTGCGCACCTGCGTGCGCGTGCTGCGCGCGATCGAGGCCGATCGCTCGCACCTCACGGCCTTGAGCCAGGAGCAGCGGCGCGAACTGCTGACGTTCGCCGGTCTTGTCACCAAGCCGGAGCGGCACGAGGTTTCACGCATGCTCAAAGGATTTCGCCGCGCCAAACGCGAAGTTGCGAAGCAACATGACCGCAGCGTGATTGAGCGTGCGGGCCTGCGCGTGCAGCGGCGCTCCAAAGTCTACGCTCCGCTCTGGCTCGAGCGGCCGAAGCCCGAAGCGGCCTCAGCGCGGCGCGAATTTCATCAAGAGCGCAATTGCTATGTGTGCAAGCAATCCTTTGCCGTCATGCACCGCTACTACGATTCGATGTGCGAGACCTGCGGCGAGTTCAACTACGCCAAGCGCGAACAGACTGCGGACCTGAGCGGGCGCTACGCGCTCATCACCGGCGCGCGCGTGAAGATCGGCTTTCAGGCTTCATTGAAGCTGCTGCGCGCCGGCGCACACGTCATCGTCACCACCCGATTCCCGGTCGATGCCATCGATCGGTATTCGCAGGAGCCGGATTTCGCGGACTTTCGCGAGCGCCTGCAAATCCACGGCTTGGATTTGCGGCATACGCCGAGCGTTGAGCTGTTTTCGCAGTTCCTGCTGGAAGGGTTGCCGCGCCTGGACTACATCTTGAACAACGCCTGCCAAACCGTACGGCGCCCCGCGGGCTTCTTCCAGCACTTGCTCGAACGCGAAAGCCGCCCGCTGAACGCGCTTCCCGATTCGTGGCGCGAGCCTCTCGCACACCACGAGGAATTGCGCCGGCGTCTCGAGCGACCACAGGAACCTCAAGGCGCGCTGGTCGCGGCGGCGCTGCGCCGGCACGGCGAAGGGCTGCTGCACAGCGCGGCGCTGTCTCAGCGGCGCTATCTGGATGAGGATTACCAGGGCGGCGAGGCGCTGTTTCCCGCCGATCGCTACGACGAGGACCTGCAACAAATCGACTTGCGGGAGGTCAATAGCTGGCGGTTGCGTATGCATGAGGTCAAGACGCCGGAGTTGCTCGAAGTGCAGTTGGTGAACGCCATCGCACCTTACGTACTCAATGCCCGGCTAAAGCCGGTCATGTTGCGCACGCCAGGACGTCACAAGCATGTAGTGAATGTCAGTGCCGTCGAGGGACAGTTCTATCGCACCACAAAGACCGACAAGCATCCGCACACCAATATGGCCAAGGCGGCGCTCAACATGATGACGCGCACCAGCGCTGCGGACTTCGTCAAGGACGGAATCCATATGAACGCCGTCGATACCGGATGGGTGACGGACGAGGATCCTGCGGCTCACGCCGCGCGCAAGGCCAGCTTGGGGTTCGCGCCGCCGCTCGACATCATCGACGGCGCGGCGCGCATCGTCGATCCGATATTCGCCGGACACTCAAGCGGCGAGCATGTCTGGGGACAGTTTCTCAAGGACTACAAGCCTGCCCCGTGGTAGAGCTAACCAGCGGGTTGTGCCTTTAATAGCGGTAGGTAACCCCGAGCTTTGCCTGATCTAAGAAGGGTGTGCCGCCGCCGTGACTCAGGTCGACCCAATGACGCTCCCACCCGAGCCGAAATGACACATTTTGCGACATGTCCCAGCGTCCGCCGAGGCCCACTTGAAACGCGAATCCGTCGATGGAATGTGTCGCTTGCACCGTCCCGCAAATGTAGCCATACCACGGATCGTAATAGCATCCGCTTTGTGGCCGGCCGGCGGGAATATTGGTGTCAATGAAGCTATAGCCGATGCCCGCCATGACGAACGGCGTCAGCGGCTGGTCAAGAATATTATATTGAAGGTTCATGCGCGGCGTAAACGCCTGGTACGAGCCGTTCGCCGTCGTGAAGCCGCCGAGACCGTTGCCAAGGTTGGCTTTGTAGTCGACGTTGGTCCAGTCGAATGCAAATACCCCCTCAAGTTGTGGGGTGGCCCGGTAACCGAGGTAAAGCGAAAATCCAAAATCCGAGTCAAGATTTGTGGTCGTACCACCGTCGAAATGTAGAGACTTGCCGCCCTGATAAATGAGATCAATGCCGCCCTCCCACCCAAAGCCGCCCGTGCTCGCGCTCTGCGCAAGGACAATCGCTGATGAGGCGAGGCTTGCCGCAGCTAACGAAATAAACCGTATGATCGAACGACGCATATATACGCTCCCAAGTTCCGACGACACATTGCCTTTACGCTGCTGAGGCCAGCGTTGCATCAACATAGGCCTTCGGCTACGTAAAATCGGCATCCGCATTGTCAGTGAAAGCACCAGCCGGATCCGCGCATGGGACCTTCGTCCAATGTCCCGCGCAACTTTTTTGATCGGTGTTCTCGCTGTGCGAGGGTCTTACGATCCGGTTTGCCGTTGCAGTATTCCGTCGAGTTGCGGCGAAACAATGAGTGCGGCTGCCGGCTCACGAAGTGTAGTATGGCGCCGATATGAGGCAATCTCGGGTGCGCTCTTTGATTCACCCCGTTTGGATGCCGTTAATCGGCGCTCTATTGATCTGCGGCAGCGAATCCCGGGCGGTCGAATGCGGGACGAAGACTGCCGCCGGCTCCGCCTTCACGGTATGCCGCGTGGATCTCAACACTGAGCGGTTGGAGTTGTTTTGGCGCGATGCGTCCGGCCGGCCTTATCGTGAATTCTCGGCGTTGCGTGAGGCGTTGTCGGCGGAAGGCAAACAACTGGCCTTTGCCGTCAACGCCGGGATGTACAAAGAAGATTTCTCACCGGTGGGACTCTTTGTGGCAGAGGGGCGTGAGCTCGTGCCCCTGAATCGCCACGTGGGATCCGGAAATTTCTCGCAGCAACCCAACGGCGTTTTTCTCATTGAGGGCCGCTCGGCACGGGTGATGACGACAAGCGACTATGGACAGGAGAAACCGAAGCCAACGCTCGCGACACAATCCGGACCGATGCTGGTGCATGAAGGAGAAATCACCACATCGGCGGTAATGAGTCCAACGTCGACCTGGCGCAAGATGCGAAACGGGGTTTGCGCGCCCTCCCCTGACTCGGCCGTGTTCGTCATCAGTGAAGCAGCGGTGACGTTTTATGACTTTGCGAGTTTCTTTCGCGACTCTGTGCATTGCCGGGAGGCTTTGTACCTGGACGGGACCATATCGAGTCTGTATGCGCCCAAGTTGAACCGGGAGGATCGCGGATCGGATATGGGGACGATGCTTGCTGTCGTCGTAGCAAGCGCCAATGGATCCCGTCAATGAGACGGCATCCCCATGGTCAATGCGATTCGCTTAATCGGCGGCCACGCCGGCATCGCTATGGGACGATCTCGACGCGCGCCTGAACTGCCGTGTGAATCCACAGGTCTTGCAAGTCCTCGTTGGACAACGCGATGCAGCCGTTGGTCCAGTCTCGAGTTTTGTAATATGAGTCTGGTTTGCTCGGTTGATTCGGCTCGCCGTGAATGAAGATGTCCCGACCGGGAGACAGGTGTTGCGCGGCCGATCGTTTCAGGTCGGCGGAGCTGGGATAGGAAATGTGCAGCGCCTTGTAGTAGCGGCTGTGCTCCTGACGGAAATCTATGATGTAACTGCCTTCGGGAGTACGGAAGTCCCATTCGCGCTCTTTGGCTCCGGTCGGACTCAAGCCCAGCGCAATGCGGTAGGTGCGCAGCGGCAAGTTGTCGCGCAGTAAGTAGAGTTTGCGCTCATGTTTCACGATGAGAATGGTGTCGGCGCGTTCCGCGGATGGCGCAGATTGAGCGTGCCCTTGCCCGCCAAGACCGAGTGCGAGAAGCAAGAAGAGCGGCACGATCCAGATATGCTTGCTGCGGCCTTCGAAGAGGCGTCTTCCTGGGCGGCGAGCCCCAAGCGCGACGCTCAAAGCGTCAGTTGACATATGCAGGACTCGTTGGGAGGTGGCGCCACCTTAACCAAACGAGGAGCGGTGAATTTAGGCGTGGATCTCAGTCTCGCTACGAGGCGGCGAGCGCCATGGCGCCATACGGGCGAAGTCCGTCACAGTTTAAAGCGATTTAGTACAAAGCTCGCGGTCTGTGCTTAAGCCGCTGCCAACGCGTACAGGTACTGCACATATGACAAGGTCGCGCTCGCCATGCCGTGCACCGTCGGGTTGCTCGACTCGATGACATAGTATTCGTCGGGGGCATGGGCGCGGCTGCCATGGCCGGTGCCGAAATGGCCCGCGGGCAAACTGACCGGCGCTCCCGTAAAGATATAGCCGGGCCAGGAACCGGCGAGACGCGGCGATAAGCTCACCGGCATGCCAAGCTGTTTGTATACCGATGTTGACGCCTTGATCAGCGATGAATTCTCATCGGTCTGCGTGGGATCATAGCCGCCCGTGATCTTGACCTCGATGTCGCCGTAACCGCGCTTGGCCAGATGCGCCTTGAGCTTGGCTTCGCAATCGGCGGCGGTCTGGTCCGGGACCAGACGCAGGTCGAGCTTGGCCGTGGCCTTGGACGGCAGGATGGTCTTGCCGCCGGGGCCGATGTATCCGGCGTACATGCCCTCGATATTGACGGTCGGCTGCGATGCCAGCCGCTCCAACGCATCGCGATACTGCAGATCTCGCACCCAGTGCTGCACGCCGAGAAGTTTTTTGACGTCGGCTTCGTTGGTATGCGCCACCTGTTCAGCGATGAGCTCTTTCTGACGGGGGGTCAGGGGCTTAACATATTCGAACCAACCATCGATTGCCGGGTCGTTGCCGTCTTCCGACACCAACGTCGACAGCGCCTTGACCATGCGCCAGACCGCGCTGTCGAGTTCAGCCTTGTAGCTGGAATGAATGTCGTCTTTTGACCCCCGGCCCCATTTCTCGGTCGAGGCCACCAGCTCAACTTCCACCGCGCCCTTGGCACCGAGTGCAATCTGTACCGCGCCCTGCGGCGATTGCGACGCAAATGGCATGAATACCTCATGGCATTTCGACAGCGCCTTCAACACTTCCGGCTGATGCACGATCTGCGCAAAATGCGGCGAGGCGATCTCCTCTTCACCTTCCGCCACCAGCACAATATTCACCGGTAGCTTGCGGCCGGCTGCCTTCATCGCATGCAGCGCGGCGAGAAATGTCGCCTCGGGGCCTTTTTGATTGGTGGCGCCGCGGCCGATCATGATTTTGCCGAACGGTGCCTTGTCGACGATGGCTCCCTCGAGAGGCGGGGAACTCCATTCCTTGGGATCGAATTGTTTGACGTCGTACATGAAATACATGCCGACGGTACGCGCCGCTCCGGCATCCAAGGTTGCGAACACGCCGGGCTGGCCGTCGGTCGACATCACCTTGGCGCTCTGAAAGCCGGCGTCCTTCAGGAGGTCGATCATCATCTGAACGCCCTCCTTCATGTTGCGGTTTTCGGCGGCGATCGAGGGCAGTGCAATCCAGTTTTGCAGACGCTTGATGGCCTCAGGCCGCTGTTTTTCGATTGCTGCGCGGACTGATGTCAGATCGCCGCCGTACCTGGAATTGGCATTGCCGGCCGCACGAATCAGCCGTGGCATGGCCAGCGCGGCACCCGCTGCCGCCGCTGTCAGCAGCAGGCCGCGTCTCTGTTTGTTCTCTACACCCCAATCGCGCATACCCATTTTTCGATCCCAAGTTTTTTTTGTCGATGCTGACTGCTTGTTATAGCAGTTTCTGAGGCATGGAGTCAGCGCCTGACCGCCTCAGTGAGATTGCGTCTCCGGGGCGGCATTCGAGTAGCGCTTGCCGGCGCCTGAGTCGGCGGAGCCGCCGTGTGCGGAGTTCCCGGACGGACGCTTGGCAGACATTTTTGCTTCGACCGCGCTGATTTTCGCGGCGACTCCGGGCGTCTGCGGAGCCAGCGACGCTGCGCGCCGGTAGGTCCGCAGTGCATCGGGGGCGCGATTAGCGCGCACCAGTGCATCGCCCAACGCAACCAGCAGCGCGGGATCGCTGGGGCTCCAGCGGATGGCGTCATAACACACCTCGACGCTCGCCTGCGCGCGACAGCGCTCAACGGCGCCATTGGCGTTCTGCGCAGCCGCGGCTCGCGATTCAGCCGTCATCAGCAGCAGCGCCCACACAATCGCGGCATGTCTGGCAATCATGGTTCAAGATCTCGCGCCAGGCGAATGCCCACACTGCTGGTGCGATAGTCCGCAGCAAAATGATTGCGGTAGCTCGACCTGACATAAGCAGGGTTGCTGAACCATGAACCGCCGCGAAGTTCGCGCTCGGCGCAATTGCCGTCTACCCGCGCCGAGCCGTCGGTCGGAGCGCCTTGATAGTCCGCTTGCCAGCAATCCTCGGTCCATTGAAAGACATTCCCCAGCATGTCGTTGAGACCGTACGAGTTGGCTTTGAATGAACCCACCGGGGATGTTTGGATGAAGCCGTCGTTGCAGGCGAACACCGACCAGCCCGGGTAGCGGTGTGCCGCGCTCGCGTCCGCTACGTTTGCGTATTCACACGCATCCGATCCGTCGGCGCCCCACGGCTGCGCCGCCGTAGCGCCGGCCCGGGCGCCATACTCCCATTCCGCCGCACTCGGCAGCCGGTATCGCTGGCCCGTCTTGGCCGACAACCACGCCGCATAAGCCTTGGCGTCGTTCCAGGAAATGCAGGTGACCGGATGGGACCCGGTTTGCACGAACCCGGGATTTTGCCAACTGCCGTCAGCTCGAACCCGCCACTGGCCGTCATAGATATCGCACCCTTGCATGTCCCGGCCGGTCGCCTCGACGAAGGCTCGGAACTCATCCACTGTCACCGCACTGGTCGACAGCGCCAGCGGATGAGCAATCACCACGGTGTGCAACGGCTTTTCGAACGCCGAGGCAGTGGCCGCGACAGACCCCTGTGCAAATCGTCCCGCCGGCAGAATCGTCACGGCTGGGCAGGTTGGGCAGTCGTGAAGCGTCTCGCCAGCACGCGCTTGCGCGACTGCGGGTGCGATGGCAATCTTCGGCGCCGGCGACCGATGCACGACGAACCAAGCCAGCAGTCCGATTAGCAGGACCGCAGCCCCGCCCCACATCGCCGCGGCCTTCAGATCCGCCTTCCAGGGCCCGACGCGAACCAGGAATGGTGCGCGTAGTACTTGCAGCACGCGGGCCAGTCCTGGCAACACCGGGAGCGCTTCGAAATGCAATGATTTTGTTGCGGCGGCTCGGGATTGAACGGTCTCGCGTGACTGCACCGTCTCCAGGCCGTGCGCCGCATTCCCGGCCTGCACAGTGTCCGGCGACTGCGCCGCCGACTGCGCTGCGGCCTGCCATTGCACCGCTCGCTGAGCCTCGCTTCGCACTGCGGCTTGCAGCTTCTCAACCAGCGAGCCATTGTCGCGCAGCTTCGATTGCAAGGCAGAAAGCTGCCCCATCAGACGATCTTGCTCCGCCTTCGAGGCGCGCAGCTCGCGGCGCGCTGCCGTCAGCTGAGATTCACCGCGTTCGACCTGCGCGGCCGCCGCGGCAATGCTCTCCTTGCTCGACCTTAGTTCCAGTTTTATTCCCTCAAAGCGCCTTTGCGCTGCCTGCAGTTCGGTCTCCGCATTTCTGGCGCGCGTTTCCGCTGCGCTCAGCGCGTTGCCCTGCTCCCGCCGCTGCGCGGCCAATTGGGCATCGCGCTCGGCGACCGTATTTTGCAACTGCGCCAAGGCCTTTTCTTGCAGGGTGAGCGATTCGCGCGCTGCCTGCAGTTCGCCCTGATAGCGTTCCGATTGGCGCTTTACTTCTTCGCTGCGCGCGCGCACCGTGCCGCTCAGCACATTGCCCTCGGCCAAGGAACGCTCGACTTCCTGTGCTTTGCGCCGCTCCGTTTGAAGTGCGGCGCTCGTCTCGCCGTACTCACGCTGCAGGGTGGCGAGCTGCGCATCGCGCTCGTCGAGAGAATGCCGCATTTGTGCGATGACCTTATCGCGGCTGGCGACGAAGCTGCGCGCCGAGCGCAATTCCGCCTGATCGCGCTCCGCCTCTTTTAGCGCGGTCTCCAGTTGTGCGCGTGTGGCTTCCTCGGAGGCAATTCTGTCCGCCAGGATCGCTTCAATCGCCCGCACTCTGCTGCGCTCGGATTCCAACTCACTGCGGGCTGCATCGAGAGCAGCGCTATGCGTGGGTGCGGACTCCAATTCGCCGCCGGCTTCCGCCACAGAGTCTGGTTCTTCTTGAACGACAGCCGGCTCGACAGCGCCATCGAGGAGTGACAGAACCTCGCGCAGCGCGTAGTCAGGCAGGGGTTCGATCAAGTGGCTGCGGCGCAATACTTCGCGCAATTCACCGGGCGATGCGCCGGTCGCCAGCAGACGCTTGAGTTGAAATTGAACCTCGGCATATGGCAGACCGCCGATTTCAAATCCCTTTAGGACTTTTCTGAACGCCATCGCCGGAAAGGAGATACGCGTATCCACCGGTTCGATGCGTTTGCCCATGCCATTCATACATATTTTTTTACTCGACCCGGGCAACTATGGCAAGGCCTCATTTGCCGCAGGCTTGGCGGCATCCACTTGTATTTTTTTCAAACCGCCTCGAAGCGATTCAGAGCTGTATTTTTGCGCACCGAGGGGAAGGCGAAGACTTGTCCGTTGGCAGCGATATACACGCCCGCCGGCAGGACTTGCACGGCGCCCATGGCCAGCCCCAAATTAAAGGCGGCGTCGCTGTCGGCAAAGCGCGCCGGCTGCAGCGCGCCGGTGAGCACAATGGTTTTATCGGCCAATCCTTGCAGCTCGCGCGCGGTCTCCACCATCGTATCGGTGCCATGAGTGACAATAATCCGCCGGGCATCGTTGGCCGCAATGGCGTGGCGAATGGCGATGCGATCTTCCGGCGTCATTTGCAGGCTGTCCTTGCGCAGTAGTTCAACAACCGGGATTTGCGCCGTCACCCGGCCGTGCTCCAGGATTTCACGAACCATGGGCACGCCGACTTCGTAGCCGCCCTTGGCGTCGAAGTACACCTTGTCGATCGTGCCGCCGGTGGTGAAGATCGCAATCTGCATGGCGCCATTATAGGGCGCGCCATGCCCATTAGTCCGGTCTCGCGCTCAAGGATGCGGCTGACGGGTAGAATCAGGCGATGAAAAACCAAGCTTTGCTGACGATCGCCGAATCGTCTAACTATCGAGAGACCGGCCGGCTCGAGGAAGTCGAGCGCCTGTCCGCAGAACTCGCGCGTATCTGGCCCGACGCGGTACGTTCCTTCGAGTACGGGCGTTCTGCCGAAGGGCGCATCATGCGCGCCGTGCTGGTTTCGCGATCGGGAGCGCTGACGCCGCAGGCGCTTCGAGCCCAGGACATCCCGCTGCTCATGCTCCAAGGCGGCATTCATCCCGGCGAGAGCGACGGCAAGGACGCGGGTTTCATCGCCCTGCGGGAGTTGCTGGAGGATTCCGCCAGCGAGGGTTTGCTTGCGCGTATCGGGATTCTTTTTGTTCCGGCCTTCAATACAGATGGGCACGAACGCTTTGGACGCTGGAACCGCCCCAATCAGAATGGGCCGCTCGAAACGGGCTGGCGCACCACCGCGCAGAACATCAACCTCAATCGCGACTATATGAAGGCGGATGCGCCGGAGATGCGCGCCATGTTGCGTCTCCTCGCTGCCTGGGACCCGCTGGTGTGTGCCGACCTGCACGTCACCGACGGTGCGGATTTCGAGCCTGATGTTTCCCTGCAGGTCGAACCGCTCAATCAAGGCGATGCTGATTTGCGCGTAAGCGGGCGGCAGATGCGCGATGCGCTCATTGCGCGCCTCACTCAACTGGGCTCGCTGGCGCTCGATTTTTATCCGGATCTCGCCAGCACGGATGACCCGGCTTCCGGATTTGCGTTGACCGTGTACTCGCCGCGTTTCTCAACCGGGTACTTCCCGCAGCGCAACCGCTTTACCGTGCTGGTAGAGACGCATTCCTGGAAGGCCTACGCGCAGCGCGTGCGCGTGATGAAGAATACCGTCATCAGCCTGGCTGAACTGGCCGCCGTGCACGGCCGCGACTGGCTGGAGCGGGCGCATCAAGCCGATCTGTCCGCGATGCACTTAAACGGCGCCGAATTGGCGCTCGACTTCACCTCGAGCTGGCGTGAACCGGCACAGGCCGGCGGCGCGACGGCGGACCGGGATGCGGCGGCGGCCGGGCGATTGATCGACTTTCGCGGCTACGCGTATTCGCGGACACCGTCGGCAATCTCGGGAGGCCTCGTTACCAAGTACGATCCGCGCACGCCGCAGATCTGGCGCGTGCCGCTTCGTGATCAAGTCAGCGCCTCGCTCACTGTGGCGGCGCCGCTCGGCGGCTATATGGTTCCGGCGGCTTTTGCGCCCGACATTGGGCCGAGGCTCGAGGCGCACGGAATTGCATTCGAGCGATTACGCGTTGCGCGCGAGAATATTGCGGCCAAGGCTTTTCGAGCCGCCGAGGTGGCGTTTTCGGCGGCGCCGTTCGAAGGACGCATGCGCGTACAGCTGAAGGGCGCGTGGCGCGAGGAGAAGGCCGCGCTGCAAAGCGGCGCGCTTTACGTGCCCATTGCGCAGCCCTTGGCCCGTTTGGCGGTGGCGCTATTCGAGCCGCAAGCACCGGACTCCTTCGCCGCGTGGGGACTGTTCAATGCCTGCTTCGAACAGAAGGAACAAATGGAGCCCTACGTTGCGGAGCAGATCGCGCAGGAGATGCTCGCTCAGGATCCGCAGCTCGCGGTTGAATTCTCGGCGCAATGCGCGCGGAATGCGAGCTTCGCCGGCAATCCGGCGGCGCGTTTGGAATTCTTCCTGCGCCGGCACGCATCGTGGGATGCACGCTACAACCTCTATCCGGTGCTGCGGCTCGAGGAGAACGTACCTCTCTAGGCCGCGGTCTGTGGCCCGGGCCGGCATTTTTTCGCCCATTTCCCCGCGGCTATATTCGGCAAGATACAGCGTACGCCGCCAAAAAAGTGTCAGGAGATCTTTTCGGCACGCTGCAGGCTCTTTTTCATGAGCAGCTTTCTGGCGGCACCGTCGGCACGCGGTCCTTTTGCCGTCACATGCGGAACAATGTCCGCCAAGCGCCGCGCACCCAAGCGCGCGGTCTCTCGCTCCAGTATCCGATACTGCCGGACGAGGCTGGCGCCAAAGGCCGTGACACGCGCTCCGCCGCCGCCCGCGCCGCCCGCCGAGGATATGGTGACTGCCTCGGAAAACCCTTGTTTTAGGCTGTCTATGAGCATCCATGCACGCCGATAACTCATCCCGAGCGAACGCGCCGCATCGGATATCGAGCCTGTCGCCTTGATCGCTTCGAGCAATGCGATTTTGCCCGGGCCAACATGAACGTCGGCGGAAAAATCGATACGAATTCTGATGACGGGGACCATGGCGGGTTCTCTCTCAATGCTGAAGACGGTGCCATCATAAGGGATTCTACGGCGCACTCCCCGTGCCGGCGCCGGCAAATCGGCCTGCAATTTTTGGAACTTGAACAGGATCCGCGGATGAAGGATTCTTAAATCTCGGCTATCCGCGGGGTCATCATGGCAACAACGTTTTTCTTGAACGGTAACAGCGTCACCTACGAGGTGGATCCGAACATGCCGTTGCTGTGGGCCATCCGTGAAGCCGCGGGGCTGCATGGCACCAAGTTCGGTTGCGGCATGGCCATGTGCGGCGCCTGCACGGTCCACGTCGATGGGCAGCCCGTGCGCTCCTGCGTCATGCCCGTCTCCGCCGTGGCCAGTCGGCAGGTGCTCACCATTGAGGGACTGCAGAGCAAACAAGCCAAGGCGGTACAAGCCGCATGGATCGATCTGCAGGTTCCGCAATGCGGTTATTGCCAGTCGGGCCAGATCATGTCGGCCACTGCACTGCTCGAGAAAAATTCCGCACCGACCGACGCCGACATCGACGGCGCGATGAGCGGCAACATCTGCCGCTGCGCAACCTATCCGCGTATCCGCGCCGCGATTCATGCCGCCGCACAAGCGGCCAAGACTTAAAACCATGAGCACAGACACCGCTTTACCTTCACGGCCGGCACGCCGGACTTTCCTAAAAGGCGCCGGCGCAGCCACTGTCACGGCGCTCACGGTTGGATTTCAATGGTCCGGCTCGGGGCGCGCGGCGGCACTCGCCGGTGCGGCTCCCGGCGCGCCCTTCGCGCCGAACGCCTTTGTGAGGATAGGCACCGACAACAGCATCACCATTATTGCCAAGCACATCGAGATGGGCCAAGGCTCCTATACGGGGCTTGCGACCGTGCTTGCGGACGAACTCGATGCCGATTGGACGCAGGTACGCGTCGAAAGTGCCCCCGCCGATGCGAGCCGTTACGCGAATCTGGCCTTCGGCAAGATTCAAGGAACCGGCGGCAGTTCGGCGATCGCCAATTCATGGCTGCAATTGCGCGATGCCGGCGCCAAGGCGCGTGCGATGCTGCTGAGCGCCGCATCCGGCGAATGGCACGTGCCTGTCGGGGAACTCACCGTCGACAAGAGCGTGATTTATCACGCCGCGAGCAAGCGCCAAGCCTCCTTCGGTTCTTTGGTGAAAAAAGCCTCGGCCCTGCCGGTGCCGGAAACCGTGCAGCTGAAGGACCCCAAGGATTTCAAGCTTATCGGCAAGGCACCGGCCCGGGTCGATGTCCCTGCGAAATGTGACGGCAGCGCGCAATTCACCATCGATGTCGAGATGCCCGGCATGTTGGTGGCGTTGCTGAAACGGGCGCCGCTTTTCGGCGGCGCGGTCAAGTCCTTCGACGACGCCGCAGCGCTTAAAGTCCCCGGCGTCGTCAAGGTGGTAAGGGTGCCGGGCGGTGTTGCCGTCATTGCCAAGGGTTTCTGGGCTGCCAAGCTCGGGCGCGATGCGCTCGTCGTCACCTGGGACGATTCGAACGCTGAGAAGCGCAGTTCCGCGGCGATGATGGAAGAATACCGGCGCCTTGCCGATCAGCCCGCGCTGCCCGCCCGCAAACAAGGCGACGCCAAGAAGGCCATCGGCGAGGCGGCCCGCAAGATTTCCGCGAGTTACGAATTTCCCTATCTGGCGCACGCCCCCATGGAACCGCTCGATGCCGTGGTCAAGCTGGATGCCAAGAGCTGCGAGATTTGGGCGGGCGATCAATTCCAAACCATCGATCAAATGAACGCCGCGCACACGGCCGGTTTGGATCCCAGCCAGGTGAGCATTCACACCCTCTATGCCGGCGGCAGCTTCGGCCGGCGCGCCAATACCATTTCCGACTACATCGTTGAGGCGGTCTCGATCGCCAAGGCCTACGGCGCTGACGGCACGCCGATAAAACTGCAGTGGACCCGCGAGGACGACATCCGCGGCGGCCTGTACCGCCCCATGTACTTCCACAAGCTCGAAGCCGGCCTGAATGCGCAGAATGAATTGACCGGCTGGCATCATGTCATCGTCGGGCAATCCATCATGGCCGGCACGATCTTCGCCGCGGGCATGAAGGATGGGATCGATAACACCTCGGTGGAGGGCGCGTCCAATATCGCCTACGCCATCCCGAATATCGGCGTTGACCTGGCGACCACCAAGGCGGGCGTGCCGGTCCTGTGGTGGCGCGTCGTGGGCAGCTCACATACGACCTTTGCCGTCGAAGCGTTCATCGACCAAGTCGCAAGCGCCGCAGGCGCGGATCCCTTCACCTTCCGCCGCAAGCTGCTCGAGCACGAACCGCGCATGAAAGCGGTGCTGGAACTGGCCGCCGACAAGGCGGGCTGGAATTCAGGTCCTTTGCCGAAAGGCCGCGGCCGCGGCATTGCGGTCTGCGAGGCGTTCAATTCCTTTGTCGCGCAGGTGGCCGAGGTCAGCGTCGACGAGGCCGGAGCGATCAAAGTCGATCGCGTCGTGTGCGCGGTCGACTGCGGAACGCCGGTCAATCCGGACATCATCAAGGCACAGATGGAAGGCGGCATCGGCTTCGGTTTGGGCGCGGCCCTGTATGGCGCAATCACCTTGAAGGACGGCCGCATCGAGCAAGGCAACTTCAATGACTATCGTGTGCTGCGCATGAATGAGGCGCCGAAAGTGGAAGTCCACATCGTGCCCTCCGACGCAAAGCCCACCGGCGTGGGCGAGCCGGGTGTTGCGCCGATCGGTCCCGCGGTCGCCAACGCCGTGTTCGCAGCCACGGGCAAACGCGTGTACGTCTTCCCCTTTTCCAAAAGCGAGATCAGGAGCTAGTCCTGCATGAACGCTTCGCATCAAAAAAGAGCGCGGCCGCTTCTTTGGACTCTCTCAGGCATCGTCGTCATCGCTGCAATCATTGCGGCCTATTTCGCCTTAGGGGCAGGTCCAACCGATTTTGCGGGCGGCAGGCGCGTCGCGCTTGCCGCTTACCAGGCAGGCGATCCAACTGGCGTACCGGAGGAACTCAAATCCGCGAGCCTCGTCGAGCGCGGCGAGTACCTGGCGCGCGCTGCGGATTGCGCGGTCTGCCACACCGCCAAGGATGGAGCGCCTTTTGCCGGCGGACGCGCCTTTGTGCTGCCGTTCGGAACTATATTTTCGACCAATATCACGCCGGATGCGGAAACCGGCATCGGCAGCTACAGCGACGCTAATTTCCTCGATGCCGTCCACAAGGGTATCGGCCGCAATGACACCAAGCTGTATCCGGCCATGCCTTATGCCAGCTATACCTATATGTCGGATGCGGACGCACTCGCGATAAAAGCTTACTTGTTCAGCTTAAGGCCGCTGCGCGCGCCTGCCCCGCAGAACACCTTAATCTTTCCTTTCAACCAACGAGCGCTCATGAGCCTCTGGTCGGCCTTTTTCAATCCGGACAAACGCTTTGAGCCGAATGCGGATCGCAGCAGCGAATGGAATCGCGGCGCCTACCTCGCGGAAGCGATGGGACACTGCGGCGAATGCCATACACCGCGTAATCTCGCCTTCGCGCTCAATAACCGCGAGAAATTTGCGGGCGCCGTGCAGGCGGGCTGGCGCGCATACAACATAACGCCTGACCAGGCCAGCGGCGTGGGATCCTGGAGCGATGCGGATCTGGCGCACTATTTATCGGTGGGACATGCCGACGGCCGCGGCACGGCCGCAGGTCCCATGGGCGAAGCGGTGGATGCGAGCCTGAGCCACTTGAAAGCGAGCGATATCGCTGCGATCGTCACCTATTTGCGTACGGTGCCCGGCATCTCAACCTCCGACCTGCCCGTTCCGAAACAGGAACTTGCGCCGGCGTTGGCCGACACGGCTGCCGAGTCCCGCGGACGTGCGGTTTACGAAGGGGCCTGTGCCGGATGTCACGGCTGGGCCGGCGTCAGCCCGGTGATCCCCTTCGCCACGTTGACCGGTACCCGCGGCGTCAATGACCCAACCGCCAACAATGTCGCGCAAATCATCATTGGCGGCGGCCAGCGCCACTACGCGCGCGATTCGGACAACATGCCGGCCTTCGGCAGTACCTACTCCGATGCGGAGATTGCCGGCGTCGCGAACTACGTGACGGGGCGCTTCGGGGCCAAGGGATCGCAGCTGACCGCAGCTGAAGTAGCGAAACTGCGCGCCGCGCAGTGACCATTCGGCGGATTCGCGCGAAGCTGCGCCGACTTATTCTTCCGCCGAGGTCATCGTTTCCGGTCCTTCACCCACAATCTCCAGCACAGTGTCCCCGTCCCTTGCGCCGTCGTAATGCACTTCGTGCGCATAATGGGTGACGAAGCTGCCCGCCGGCACCGGGAGCATATGCTCCGGGTCGTAGTTGCGGCCGGTGTTGACCCACCACGTTCCAGACAGCACCGTGATGAATCGATCATTGGGATGAAAATGCGGCCGGCTGTTGTGATGCGCATACCACTTCACCAGAATGACATATAGGCCCGGCTTGGATGCATCGCCCGCCAGCGGGATCGCTTCTACCCCAGTGGTACTTCCCTTCCATTGAATCTGCGCCGGCAAGCGAATGGAAATCGCCTTCGGGTTCAGGCTCGCGAATTGCCCATCGGATGCCGAGACTTGAGCCGCCGCGGCGAGCGCCAGCAGCGCAAGATACAGCGGAGCGCGGCCGAATTTGACGTGTCGGAACATTGCCCTCTCCCGAAATGCGGAATTCGCACCATGCGACTCCGCGCAACAGCATTCACGATTGCATCGCCGGCGGCAAGCGGGGGCGCTGCCGCGTGAGCCACGGTCAAGAGTTAGCGGTACCCGGGAACTTCCCGCAGCTTTTCCAGTCAGCTAACAAGCCTTCCAGCCCGAATGAAAGCTCATTTCGAGGAAAGCAAGATGAACACTCGCTTCTTGATGAAACTCGGTGTGGTGGTGGTTGCGCTCCTAATGAATAGCTTGATTGTAGGCGGCGCCGCCTACGTGGTCAGCGCGCAGTCTGAGAAGCAGACCAGCGATGGCCCCGTGGCGTGCACTGCGAAAAAGTTTGTGCTTCTTAAGGTGTGACCCGGGTAAAACTGACGCCTACCCTACGGAAGCTTGCCGGACCCCTGCTGCGCTTCGCGCAGCCAATCGTCGCGATCGCTGGAGGAAGGCAGCGCCTGCGCCAATTCGCGGGCGTGCCCATAGGCTTCCCGGGCGTTTTTGGCGTCGCCGTTTTTTGCCAGCGCCTCGGCCAGCGCCAACACATTCGGTGGGTAGTCGGGCCGCAGCGAAACGGCGCGGCGCGCTGACGCCAGCCCTGCCTCAGCATCGCCCGGGCCCAACGGCCATGCGGGCGCCTTGACCAGAACCAAGGCCTTGACCCGCGAAGGGCCTGCTTGGTCAAAGCCGGGATCGGCCGTGTCCGCGCCCGCGAGCGCATCGAGCATGCCCTTCAGCGCGTCGTTGGCGCGCAGGGGATGCGCCCGCGCCTGAAGGCCCAATGCAATGCCATGGTAATAAAGACAGGCTGCAGCTTGGGGCGCCTGCGCAAGGCAGGCTTGAGCATTGCGCTGCGCATCGTCAGCCAGCTCGGCACGGGTTTTGGAATCGGTTTCGGCGTCGCTGCGCTTGGCGTCCGCCGCGACGGCCGCGGCCAGGGCCTCAATCGACATCGAGGGCGCCGGGCCGGCCGGCAGCTCGGCGTCGGCGTCGACGTTTTGCAGCCTGCCGTCAATAATGCCGCGGCGGCTACCACCAGGCAGTTCCTCATGGCGTGGCGGCGCTGCCCGGAAGCTGGGGCGCCACGAATCCCTTAAGATGAATCGATGCCAGGGTTTCGGCGCTGCTCTTTTCGCCACTCATCTTGATGAGCGCCGTCTGCAAACTTTTAGCGCGCGGCGCGGGTAAGCGCGAATCGACAACCGCCACCAGGGCCACCGGTAGGGGCGCGGATTGCATGAGGGTTTTGAGCTGAGCGGCGAAAGGCAGTGTCGCGAGCGCGGTCGCCTGTGTCTGATCGAGCAAGGCCACCACCGGCTCGCCCGCCGCCACGCGCCGCAGCGCGCTCAAAACCTGCCCGGTCGCTTCGATTTTGACATCCGCCGGCAGCGTCCAGGTCGCGAGGGCCGAATGCTTCACAAAATCCGGGGCATAACCTGCGGCGCTCAAAATCGTATAGCCCGTGAGCCCCGCCGCGTCGGTGACGGTGCCACCGGTCTTCCCGACCAAGGTCCAGCGCTCCTGCGTACCGACGTTGAGGACCTCCGCCTGCACGAGCGGCGTCAGGTGCAGAGTTGCCGCGTGCTGTACATAGAAGGCATAGGGAATGAAAGCCAGCACCGATTCCTTATCGGCGAGTTTGGCCAGGCCTCCTTGCTCGGTCGGATCATAGGCAGCTGCCAGACTTCCCGGCTCCCATCCTGCGGACGCCGCTGCATCCTTGGCAAACTGATCCAGGAAGGGCTTGGCATCGCCCGATCCCCCGGGGTAACCCGGTGCGCAGAAAATCAAGGTTGCCACCGCGGCCGACATGAGTGTGCTCATGACGACAGGCTATCATTGGCGGACGATGAGTGACTATCGGACGATGTTCGTCTCGCCCCGGCTGCTGCAATTGTTCTTGCATGTATTGCGCGCGCGTCAGGCGATCGTGGGGATTTTCGCCCTCTTGACCCTGGCCGGCATCTACGGCGTCACCCAAATACCGACCGACACCTCCATCAACCGACTGATCGTGGCCAGCGACCCGGTGGCCCAAGCCACCCGCGAGTTCGAGCACATATTCCCCGAAGGGGAACAGGTCCTTATTGTGCTGGAAGCGCCGGATCCGTTGAATCTTGCCGCATTGCAAGGCGCCGATCGCCTGGAGCGGGATCTGGGCACGATTCCGAAAGTTGCCGCCCACAGTCTCCTGACCCTGTACTTTCGAGCCGCGCCTCCGGCGAGCATCGGCCCGGCCGAAGCCGCCAAACTTCGCGGCTTCGCCACCGGCACTTCTTTGTTCCGCCGCGCCGGCTTGCTGGGAGACCACTACCTGGGGATAGCGCTCGAGCTGCAGGTAAATTCGCCCGCCGAGCGCGACCAGGCCTTGGCGGCGATCGACGCGAAGGTGCTGCCGCTCGATGCATCCGGCCACCCCTTCACCGCCATTCGGCGCGTCGGTTCGCCGTGGCTCGATGCGTGGCTGGAGCGGCAAACCGGCGCATCGACCAAGAAATTCATGCCGCTGTTCGGGTTGTTTCTGCTGACGCTGGTGTTCATGGTGTATCGCTCGTGGCGCGCGCTGGCGGCGATCATTTTCACCCTCGGCGCCGTGGTCGCGATCGCAGTTGGACTGGGCGAGCTCTTGGGCTTTTCCAACAGCGTGGTATCGACTCTGGTGCCCTTGACCGTCATGGTCACCACCACCGCCACCCTGGTCTACATTCATTCGCGCTACATGGAGCCGGATGAATCCACGAGTCCGCTCGAGCACCATGCGCGCGCGCTCGCCAACAAATTTCTGCCCTGCACCGCATCCATGTTTGCGACGGCGGTCGGATTCGCGGCGCTCGCCGTATCCGACATTCGCCCCGTGCGGGAGATGGGTCTCTGGACCGCGTGCGGCCTGATTGCGGCCTGGGTGGGCTGCTTCACTCTATTCCCCGCACTGCAGTCGTTGCTGCGTGCGCCGCGCCGTTCAAGCGCCCTCACCGAGGGCAAGGGGTTCATCGGACTCGTCGACATGCTGGTGCCCGCCACCCGCCGCTTCCGCTGGTGGCTGGTGGCCGGGGCGCTGGCAATGATGTTGTGCGGCGCCGCCTCGCTCCTCGGCATTCCCGGCAAACTCGCGCCGCTGCAGCTCGAGACCGACGCGCTGACGTACGTCAATCCGCGCGAACCCGTGGCGCAGGACACCCGGCGCTTCGAAGAAACCAACGGCCTGGATGTCCAGGATCTATGGCTGCAGACGCAACCCGGGCACGCGCTGGATCCGGAATTTTTGCGCAGTGTGGATCAGCTCGCCCGACGCCTGGAACAGCATCCGGGCATCAACGCGGTCGACGGCCCCACCTCGGTGCTGCGCTGGGCGCGCTACGTCGAATCAGGCGCCGACGATTTGCCGGCGGAACCCGCCGCTTGGCCCAAACTCGCCGCCGATCTCGACCAGATTCTCTTGAGCGAGCCCGGCGCCCGCAGCTATGTCGATGTCACGGACCTCGCGAGCGTGCGTTTGAGCATCCGCGGCCGCGGCGAGTTGTTCGGGCCCGCCGGTGCTATGCGCAAATACATCTTGCGGGCCTGGACCGAAGCGCAGGCGAACGATCCTAATTTCCGCGCGGTGCACGGCGAGATGGCAGGCAACGGAGTGCTGTCCGGCATCATCACCGAGCGATTGCTGCCCACGCTGACGCAGAGCTTCGCCATCACCGCCAGCGTCATTTTTCTGGCTTTTCTGGTGGTTTTCCGCAGCCCCTCGGCGCGGCTCATGACCATGATTCCGTCGTTCTTCGCGATTCTGTCGGTGTTCATCGTCATGCGCGTGGCGAGCATTCCGCTCAATATTGCCACCATCCTCATCGGCTCAACCGTGCTCGGCGCCACCGAGAACGATCAGGTGCATTTTTTCTACCATTTGCAGGAAGGCCGGGCCGAGGGCAGCACAGACGGCGCGCTCAAGCACGCGATGCTCACTGCAGGCCGCCCGATTCTGTTCGCCACGCTCATCAACACCAGCGGCTTTCTCGCGCTCACATTCTCCGACCTGCCGCCCATGCGTCAGTTCGGCGTCGTCTCCGCATCCGCCTTCGTGCTGGCGTTGATCGCCGACTTCACAGCGCTGCCCGGCGCACTGTGGATCTTGAGCCGTGAAGCGCGGGCGAAAGTGGGCCGCAAGATCTAGGGAATCTTTCCGTTTTCAAAGCCTGAAAAAATACGGCATCGCCATGAGCAGCACGCCTATCACAACGAGCAAAATGTTATTGGATACAAAATAAGGGAACACCATCAGGCCCAGTCCACTCAGCAAGGGCACCACCGCCCGCTGTTTGCGCCCATAGATGACAAATCCGAGTCCTATGGAGCCGAACAGCAGTCCCCAAAGTAGTGACGAGGTGCTCACGAACCAAAGCTTTTCATCGAGCGGATGCCACGTGAAAGCCTGCCATCACCCATAGTGAGACGAGCGCGACGTTGCTCAGCGTGAAGGCAAAAAGCCTGTGCAGCACGTGGTTATAGGTGAGATGGATAAGGCTGTGAACAACGCGTAGGCCGACGTAAGCCCACGCAACAAGGACACCCGGCGGCGACGCGCCATCAGTGACATACAGCACAACACACACCACGTAAAAGAGCATCGGAAGCTCGAGTAGGTTCATGTAGTTCCTGTTTGGAATACTGACATTCGGCGGGACCGCCGCCGACTCTCCGTACTTAAAGTCGTTTGGGCCAATCTCGCGGCGCCGTACAGATCGAACTCGAACGAATGGAATTAGCAGCAAGACAACAAACGTCCATGCAGCCAGCGCAACTACCGGATTTAGAATGTCGAAGTTTCTCACCCCCCCCCTCCCAGCTAACGCTCATTGTCATGCTTCTTTAAAAGCGTTTTCGATGCGACCAAACGCCATGCCCGTTCGATCAAATCGGTTAGGACGCCTTTTTCAACCACACCGAGGCGCACGAGAATCCAAGGGTAATTCCGGTAGTGATCGGTTATGAAGAATGCGTCCGGAGCAGATTGCATCAGAATCTCCCGGTCCAGTAAATCGCTACGAAGCACAACGCAGTCCATGCTCTGATGCAGACGTGCCATGAGCTTGCCGCCCACTTTGAGCGCGGGAGTGCCATAAGAAGTGCCATCAACGACTCCGGGTAGTGCATGGGCAATCTCGCGTATGTCGTCAAAAGTTGCCATCAGCGCCCCGCCTCAGCCTGTCCGGAAGGCTTCTGCACGAAAAATACGCATGCTTGAGATCGCGCATGAGTCGCGGGATGGCCACGGCCATGAGCGTCTCGTTGAGAATTACCACGAAAGTGGCGACCAGGAGCAGGTTGATGACCAGTCGATTGCGTCCCGCGGTGTCGATCAGACGCGGCCACCTGAAGGCGCGGGGGCCTTGTGGTCATCGGAAGCAAATAATCCGGTTACACGTTGGCAGCTTTGCATGCTCAAAGTCTACCAAAAACCGGTGCGCTTACCGTTAGTTGGGCCTCGGCGGCGTATCCGGCGATGGGTGCGGATTGTCCGGGCTCGGATTCGCGGGATTCGGCGACGCGGGCGATGCCGGCATTTCCGGCGCACTCGGCGGCAGAGCCGGCCCCGCGGGCGACGGAGACTTACCGCAACCCGCCGCGATGACGCTCAACGCGATGCCGGCCAACGCAAATCTTGATGTACTCATGGACACACTCCTCTTGATGCTGGTGGAGCAGGTGCGGCGAATGGACTTAGTTGCTGTCGCCGCTGACACCCGCCTCGGCAGCAATCGATTGAATCTTCTTTAAGTGCGCTTCCAGAGTCGGCAGCGTGGCTCTAGCAAACGCTCTGGCTTCCGGATCTTGGCCGCTTGCCGCTTCTCTCTTGAACTCGGCAATGTCGTCTTCATGGTCCTTGATCATCCCCTTGATGTACGACTTGTCGAACGAGGATCCTGAAAGAACCTTGAGCTTGGCCTTCGCGGCAATCTCATCGACGCTCGAAGTGGCCGGCAGTGTGATATTTTTTGATTCGGCGAGCGCCTTCAGTTTCTCGTTGGCCGCCGAATGGTCTTTCACCATCATGGCACCGAACTCTTTGACACTTGGGCTTCGAGCTTGTTGCTGCGCTAGATTGCCCATGTCGACTTCCGCAATCCCGCCTTCCGCCGCACTCCTATAGAACGCTATGTCCGGGATGTCCGCCGCGTAGGCGGCGAAAGGCAATAGCAAAACCAAGAATGCGGCAATGCACTTCATGAATCCATCTCCAGCGGGTGAGTACTCTCGAGGAACCGGCACGGCCAAAATCCTCTTGCACGGCCAAAGTGCTCTTTTTAACGCGCGTTGCGCAGGGCCAAAACTGCCCAGATCCGCGTAGGACGATAGGAAATCTTGGGCTAGGAAACGCGGACGCGGACCGGTAGCGGCGACGGAATCTGGCTCGTGCGCGTCTGGATCCACGCGTGCAGCGCAACAGCGCTCAGCACCACGGGCAACCCTATCAGGACATTGATGGAGAACATCTCATTGCCCAGCCACCAACCGACGGCCAGTGCCACCGGCGGATTGATGTAGGCGTAGGTTGCCGCAAGCGAGGGCGACACCCGCTCGACCACGAATCTGTACGCAGAAAATGCGACTAACGAGCCAAACACCACCAGATATCCCCACGCCCACCACACATTCGCGGCGTGCGGAATCGTCCACTGCTCGCCCAGCGCTGCGCTGATGACCAATCCCATGACGCCCGCGCTCAGCATCTCCGCACCAAAGCCGGTGGGACCATGCGGAATGTCCAGGCGCCGAGACAACACCGTTCCCAAGGACCATGAGGCTGTGCCGCAAAGTATGAGCATCGTGCCGAAGATGCTGCCTTGCAGGTCGCGGCCCAACAGCATGACAGCGGCGCCCGCGCCGCCAAGTGCAATCGCGATCCATTCGGCGCGCCGCGGCCAGTCGCCGAAGGCGCCGGACCACAGTACCGTGGCTAACGGCATGATGCTGATGAGTGCCACGGTGGCGCCGGAACTCACCCAGTGCTCTGCGACCGACACGGCGCCGTTGCCGACGACCAGCAGCAGAAACCCCACCACGGCCGCGCCGCGCCACTGCCTGGCCGTCGGCATGGGTCCGCCGCGCATCAGCTGCCAACCCAAGAGCAGCAAGCCGGCGACGATGAAGCGGCTGCCCACCAAAAAGAATGGCGCGAATCCTTCTATCGCCACCTTGATGGCGAAGTAAGTCGTGCCCCATACGATATAGACGGCGAGCAGGCAGGCGCATACCAGCCAGAGTGCCGGCTTGGCGGCAGAAGCGGTTTTGCGGTTGGGCGACATCGGCCCTGAATGCTACCGGTCTTGGGTCAAAAGAGCGTTAGGTTATCTAATGACACTCTAAGATCTGCTTATATCAGGCGCGGCCGGCGCAGTTTCTCTAGCCGCCGCGCAAAAAATGCATCACGCGCGCGCGGATCTTGCCGTAATTTTCTTTCAGCGGGCCGAGCAAACCATGTTGTTCGGCGGGCAGGTGCGCCAGCGGGTGACCGTGGCTGCGAAACACGTAGTGATCGAAGAACGCCTTCCACGCCTGGCGCTCCGCCAGCGGGCGCTCCGCAATCGTAATCATGCTGAGCAGCAGGCTGGTATAGGGCGCGTCGGGACCTGAGAGAAAAGCGTCCCACCAATAATTCACCAGCACATTGAAAGGCGCGGTCGCTTCGACCTTGTGCCACCAGAGCTTGGGCAAGTACAGCGCATCGCCGGACTGCAGCTCCGCGACCAGCGAGGAGTCTTTGATCTCCTCAAAGCGCGGAAACCGCTCCTTATCGGGAGGCGAAGAGGCCGCGAGACTCACGGGTTGCCCCGCCATGGTGTTGTCGATCGGACCCACGTACAGCTTGTCGATGGCTTGCGGCGCAAACAGGGTGAAGCGCCGGCTTCCAGCCGCCACGCAGGCCAGATTGTCCATGGTGTCGTAATGCGTTGAGACATTCGACGCGTGCCCTATCCAAACTCGCGGACTGATGCCGGAACTCAACAGCGGCATCGGGTTCAGCGCAGCAAAGCCCGGCAAATAGTCGTTGGCGGGCACGGACCCCGCATACACCGAGGCCGAACCCGGCGTGTCGAGATAGGACACGATGGTTTCCACGGCTTCGCGAAATGTCATGCGCCGACGTTCGAAGTTGAAACCCTGCATGTTCTCGGCGTAGAAATATTTTCCCGCAATCGCAGGGGCCCCGAAAAACGCATCGATTTGCCCGCCCGCGGCCAGCGGCAACAGATGATCCCGCACCGCGGCCGCCGACAGGCGGCCCGCTTCGACGATGGGCCAATCCTTGACCAGACCACGCAGAATGACGGGTCGGCAAGGTTCCACCACGTCGCGCGAGAATTGCTCGGGACCTTTAAGGTCCCGGCCTTCGATGCTGCGCAGACTCTCGGGCATGCGGGACCTAAACCCCGCGCTCAGCCGGCCAGAAACCGGTCGTTCTTTTTCTGCGCCAGCACCGGAATCTGCTTGAGCGAGGCGATGAGCAGATAAATCAGCTGCAGATAGCCCCGCCGAAACAAGTCAAGCACCGATGCGTCGGACAGTTTTCGCAGCACGTCCTGATTCACGGTATACAGGTCCGCCAAATTGCGCTTGGTGCCGTCGTCAAACCCGAGGCTGATGTCGACCGGTTCCAGCAGATTGAGATTGAGCAACGTTGCAATGAAACGCTTGGTCATTTCCGTGCCCGGTTTTAAATGCTGGAACGCCGCCTTGATGCTGTCCAGATACGGCGTGGGCTCGCCCTCGTCATTGAACAAGGACTGTCCGGTGTCGGCAGCGATGCGCACATGATCGAGGTCGATCGCCAGATCGTCGCCGGAAACGAAAAAGGGAACGCGTTGCAGGTTCAAGGGACGATAACCTTCGTGGCCCTTGCCCTCCTTCAAAAACAGGTTTTCGCCTTCATCGATTCCCAGCATGGCGCCGCACAGAAATGCGCCGGTTTCGGTGTCCTTCGAAAACAGAATGGGATAGTGCGTCACCAAAAGCGGAAATTCCGCGATCACTACCGGTACAAAGCGCTGATTATCGCCCAGCTTGGCCGACGCCTCAGCCTGGACGCGCAGGTCGCGGTGGGTGAGACTGTTGAGAACCACGATGTTGGTCATGCGGATGCGCGGACTAGATGCGCTGCAGGCCGTGCTCTTGAATCTTGCGCAGCAAGTCGCGATTCTTGGGCAGTTGCGAGCGCAATTTCTGGGTCATGACCGCATTTTCACGCAGCAGCTGCGAGGCCGTCGCTTCGGTATCGGCATTCTCCGCGGGATCCACCTCGGTGCGAAACCCCATGCCGTACAGCACGTATTGATAGCTCGCGGCCGGAAACACCTCTTCGAGCCGGTCGAATTCATCGAAGAACCACGGCGATTGGTACTTCCACAGCTGCAATAGATTCTTCAAGCGGTCGGGAATCGATCCCGGATCGAGATTGTCGCGCCAGAAGGGCTCGGTTCTCTGCGTGAGCACATAATGCAGTTTGAGAAAGTCGATGATTCTGCCCCACCGATAGTGGTTCACGTCGTTGAAGCGCGCAGCAACGATATCCATGACCTCGCGGTTGGCGGGGAGCTGCTCGGCGATCAATTTCGCGGATAATTCAATGAGCACGATGGCCGATGATTCGAGCGGCTCAAGAAAGCCCGCGGCCAATCCGACCGCAACGCAGTTGTTCTTCCAGAAGGTCTGTCGATGTCCCGAGCGGATCGAGATTTTTCGCGCCTCGCGGTCCTTGTGCTGCGGACCGACATAGCGCAGCAGCGTGGCGCGCGCCTCCTCTTCGCTGCTGTGCCTGCTCGAATAGACGTAGCCCGTGCCGCGCCGCGTCGGCAATCCGATGTCCCAGATCCAACCCGCCGATTGCGCGGTGGATATGGTATGCGACGCCATGGGCGCATCGGGTGTGTCATAAGGGATTTGCAGCGCCAGAGCGGTATCGCAGAACAGCACGTCGCTGCACTCTTTGAACCCCACGCCCAAAGTCTTGCCGAGCAGCAAGGAGGAGAATCCGCTGCAGTCGACGAACAGATCGCCGCAGATCTCGCCCGCTCGCTTGGTGTATACCCCTTTGATGTCGCCTGATTCGGCTTGATTGGCGGCCAGAACATCGGCCAGCACATGGCGAACGCCTAATTTCTCGACGCAGTGCTTGGTCAGGAAAGGTGCGAACTTACCCGCGTCGAGATGATAGGCGTAATTTGCGACCGCCCGGTACTCGGGCGTGGTGATCATTTTGGGCGCCAATCCCGCTTCGCACAGCTGTTCCTGCGGGCAGACCGAGTCGCTGAAGTTTCGCCCCTGATCGCTGCGCAGCCAGTGCGGCACCAGATTCAACTGCGTAAAGCCCTGCGGCAGCATGAGCGGGTGATAGTAGAAATCATTGTCGGCGCCGGTGGTCCAGCGCGCGAACTTTGCGCCCTGCTTGAATGCGGCATCGCTGTGACGGAAGAAGTCCGTTTCGGAGATGCCCATCTTTTCCAGCGACGACCGCAGGGTCGGCCAAGTACCCTCGCCGACGCCGATGATGGGGATATTGGGCGATTCCACCAGTGTCACCGAGAAGCCGCCCGTCTTGATCCGCCCTTGATGGCGCGCAGCAATAATGCCCGCGGTCAACCATCCGGCGGTACCGCCCCCGACGATGACGACTCTTTGAACGGATTGGGTCATGCGCAAATTATCCCACGGCCTCACCTGAGGCTGCACAGTTTTGACTGATAAAGTCCTCATGCTTCGGCATGGCCGCGGCGCATTGCCGAACGACGCTGCGGATGTTGCTCAGACTGTCCATGACCGCTCGCGGGTCCAATATGCTCACCAGCGGGTCGTCGTGTTGCGGCACGATGTTTTGGCCGACCAAGACGTACAGCCAACTTTGCATCGGGAAGAGCTCGTTGTCTTCACGGATCAGGCGTCCGAAGCTTTTGAACAGTTCGATTCTTTCCCTTAAGGTGTCGGGCTTGTCGATGCTGCGGCAATAGCGCCAAATTTCGCTGTCGTCCCGCTCGGTCGAACCGTAGTGCAGCACCAAAAAGTCCCGAACCCGCTCGTATTCGCTCGTGACAATCTTGTTGTAGCGATCGATGTCCGCGGTGTTGAAATTGCGATCCGGGAAGTAGCTCAGGAGCAGCGCGATGCCGCGTTGGATGAAGTGGATGCTGGTGGATTCCAGCGGTTCCAGGAAGCCCGCCGACAGACCGATCGCCACGCAGTTCTTGCTCCAGAAGCGCTTGCGGCGGCCGGTGGCAAATTGCAGCTTGAGCGGTTCGGCGAACGCCTTCCCTTCGATGCTCGACAAAAGTTCATCTTGCGCCTGTGCATCGCTGATGAAGTTGCTGCTGTACACATAGCCGTTGCCGATGCGGTGCTGCAAGGGGATGCGCCACTGCCATCCCGCAGCCTTCGCCGTCACCCTTGTATAGGAGGACAGCGCACCGGTGCGTTCGCACGGCACCGCCACGGCTCGATCGCAGGGCAGCCAATGATTCCAGTGCTCATAGCCGGTCTGCAAAGCGCCTTCGATCAACAGGCCGCGAAAACCGGAGCAATCGATGTAAAGATCGGCCTCGACCTGTTCTCCGCTCTCGAGGGTGAGGGCGCGGATGAAGCCGTTGTCCGACTGCAGCGCTACCGATTTGACTTTGCCTTCCGTGCGCTCGACGCCGCCGGCCTCGGCGATGGTGCGCAGGTATCGCGCGAACAGCGAGGCATCGAAGTGCAAGGCGTAGGTGATTTTTTCCAAGGGCGAATTGGCGGCTTGCACCGGCCGCATGAATTTCGCAGCGTAGGCCGCCGTCGCCTCCAGCGAATATTCCTCGAGCCTGCTCGCCTTTCCCTCGCGAAAGGCTTTCAGCCAGCAGGCCGAGAAAGCGACGGGGCCCAAGTCGAAGCCGGTTTGTCCGAAGGGATGCAGGTAGCTGTGGCCAATTCGCGTCCAGTCCTTGAACTCGATGCCCAATTTGAAGGTCGATTGGGTCTTGCGGACGAGGTCGTTCTCGTCGATCCCTGCCCCGCGGATGAAATGCATGATCGGCGGTATCGTGGCCTCGCCGACGCCGATGATACCGATCTGCTCGGACTCGATCAGGCGTACGCGCACCTTCGCCGCCTTGAAGAACTTCGCGAGGCTCACGGCTGTCATCCAGCCCGCGGTGCCGCCGCCCACGATGGCAATGCTGCGGATAGGGAGTGCGGTCATGAGGTCAAACAGCTTAGCGCAAGCAGTGCGACTTTTATGAAAATAAGCTGGCCGCGGCGCTCGTCACAAAACAGGGCCGCCTGAAGAAGGCGGCCCTCTCTGTGGCTGTCACGGTCGGACAGGCTCCTAGAGTTTCGCGTGAACTCCGAGTGTGTATTGCCTTCCGGTGTCGACCACATCCAGGAGTTGCTCTGGGAAGCGGCCGTGCGTGCTGTAAACCTGATCGGTGAGGTTCAGAGCCGTGAAATACACGTTGAAGTGCCTGTTGAACTGGTAGCTGGCGCTAAAGTCCACATACGTGGCGGCATTGACGAAGGTGGGCTCGATGCCGAACTGCGAGTTGTTCTGAATTTGACCGAAGCTATTCAGGAACGCATTTTGATGATTGATTGCAACACGCGCCTGGAAGCCATACTTGTCGAAGAACGGTACAAAATTGTAAGAATTGGCCAGGCCCGTTACGGCGAAGCCGGACACACTGAGATTGTTGGGGTCATACGGCTTGTCAGTGCTGACAAACGTCGCGTTGGACTGGAACCCGAAGCCAGAATCGCCAAACGTATACTGCCACGCCAATTCGATGCCTCGAACCTCGGCCGACGGGCCGTTGATTTGCGACGTGACTGCGAAAATCGCCGGGGCACCGCCGGGCAACGTCACGCCATTGATTGGCTGCGAAATGGTGCCCCCGACAACGAAGTTGGTCACTTGCTTCACGAATACATCCGCCGAGAGGTAGGAGTTCTGGGCGTAGTACCACTCCGCTCCCAAATCCAAATTGTCGGAAAGATACGGCAGCAAGGTCGGATTGCCGCCCGTTGCGTTGAGTCCTCCCACGCGCTGACCCGCCGGGACATTGAGATCCGGCGTGAGGAGGTTCAGCGGCGCGCGGGTCAAGGTACGCGAGGCGTCGAAGCGCACCTTGAGGGTGTCGGTCACGAACAAGCCCAGATCCAGATTCGGCAACAGGTATTTGTAGTTGCTCTCCGTGCTGATCGGGACGGGCGCGCTGGGGGTGAAACTGTAGGCAGTATGGTCAGTGGGCACGATAGTCAGCTGACCCGTCGGCAAGCTGGAGATGCCGGAAGAGATCACGTGCGTGGACTCCAATCGCACCCCGACGTTGATCTTCAACGGCATGTCCTCGATCTTCTCGTTTAAAGACACGTTCAAATATGGCGACACCGTTTTCTCGCTAATGTCTTGGGACCCGCCGAGGTTCTCATACATGATGTATTTGCCGGTACACGGCGTGGCACCGCTCAAGTTGCTGCACGCGTTGACATTCATCCCGGCGCCGTTCAGACCCTGAAGGTAGTTCAAGATCGCATAGCCGTTGGCGGCAATAATCGCCGGCGGCAGATTGGCGCCGTTGCCCCAGCCGTTGATGAAACCCGAGCCGGTGCTGAAAGTGCTGGAGATCAGGCCCGCCGGTATCGGTGCGACGCCACCTGTGCCGACCGGGGGCGGGCCGTAGCCCGCATACATTTGCCAGGTGTACGGGAGGTTGGTAAATGCGCGCAGCTCCTCCTGGTCGTGGGTGAACTGCACGCCGTACTTGAATTTCAGCTGATCGTCGTGCCAGCTGCCTTCCAGCTTGAATTGATTGATGGTGTCCTTATTCTGGTTGTAAGACTCCACCAACACGTGCGAACCGATAAAGGCGGGGTTCACGAAGTTCGCAGCATCACCGCCCGGCCCAAAGCCGGTCGGATAGGGCACGTTATGGCCGCCGGGGGTGACGATACCGATCGGAGCGGCGTTGGGGCCGTTCCCATAGCCAATGTCGGCGTCCAAGCCGGCTTGGCTGGCGCCGTCGGGATTGAGTTTGGCAACTGCGTTATAGGCATCGAACATGTACGAGGTATGGGCGGTCGCGTCCCACTTCACGTTGAATCCAATGGTGTTGAGCGTCGTCTGCGACTGGTTGAACTGCGCCTGAAAATCGGTGGGCGTACCCGGCTGCGTGAAACTCGACACCGTGCCGTTGGGCGACTGAACCACGTCCGTCAATGCCGCGTTGTTGAACCAGACGCTGAAACCCTGTTGCTGCTGCACCAAGGTTTCCTTGGAGTAGTTGTCATCGAGCGTCAGTTCCAAGCCGTCCACGGGCCTGGCCTGCAGGACTAACCGGCCGCCGACGCGCTTGTCGTCGTTGTGTTCCTGATAGATGCCGTAGTCCTGGATGAACCAATCCTTGATGGTCGGGGGCGGGCTGGTGGCCGAGCCCGGCGGAACGGCACAAGGCCCGGCGCCTGCCAATTGGCAGGGCACCAATCCACCGCCCGAGGCCGGGTTCCCGCCGATCCAACCTTGAATGTTGATGTGGTTGGCGCGCACCTTCGTGTCCGAATAACCGGCAGTGCCCAAAATACCGAAGCGATCGTCGGCGAAGGTGGTGCTGAACAACAGACTTGCGTTCGGCGTGATCTTGTTGTCGCCTTGTGAATCGGTTCCCGAGAGCGAGCCCGCCAATTGCATTCCGGGGTGATCGAAGGGCTTCGGGTACTTGATGTTGATGGTCGCGCCGATCGCACCGCTGGAGAGGGTGGCGTCGGGGGTCTTCAAGACGTCCACCTGACTGACGAACTCGGAGCCGATTGATCCGAAGTCGAAGCCGCGCGTGCTATTGCCGAAGGCGGTCGGCACCTGGCGGCCGTCGAACAGAGTTTCATTGAACTGCGGACCAAACCCGCGCACGGTAATTTGCGTCGGCTCGCCGGTGGTCGAACTGCCGCCTGTACCGGTTAGCGACATCGCTCCCCGGGTCACCGTCACGCCGGGAATTCTCTCCAATGAGGCCGCAAGGTTCGAATCGGGGAATTTGCCGATGTCCTCTGCGGAAATCGCGTCGACGATGCCGAAGGCGTCGCGCTTGATGTCCAGGCTCTGCTGCAAGGAGGCGCGAATGCCCGTTACGATGATTTCCTGCAACTCGTCAGTTGAGGCACCCGTGGTGGCGGCATCCGTGGCGGCGGCGCTACTCGTTGCCGAGAGGGCGGTCAGGGAGAGCGCCGAGGCCCCTCCGAGACATATTGCATGCACAAGGCGGCGGAGATAAGCACTCGATGCGGAATCTTTCATTTGTCCCCCAAGCTCGATCTAGTTGTCGGCAGTGTTGTCAGCAAAACACTACATTTTTGATGGTTGCGCTACCATATTAACCATTATTTTGCGCTTGGCAATCACTTTGTGGTTGCGCTACCAATTGTTCTACATATATCAGCGCCGGGCGGCGCCGTGAAATATCAGAGCGCAGGGTTTTGCCTACCCGACCATCTCCTCGAGCTCCCGGCCGCGCGTTTCGTGCACCATCTTCAGCACGAACAGAATCGACACGAATGCACAGGCGGTATAAAACCCGTAGGTGATTGGCAAACCGATGAATTTGGCCAGCGCGGGAAAACTGACGCTGATGAGGAAATTCGCAATCCATTGCGCCGCGCCGCTGACCGCGAGCCCCGACCCGCGGATCTGGTTCGGGAACATCTCGCCCAGCATCACCCACATGACCGGGCCCCAGCTCAAATTAAAAAATATCACGTAGAGATTGGCGCTGATCAGGGCCATCCGGCCCACAGTGGGCGCCAGATGTAGTGTGCCGCCGCTCAAATCGCCGGTCGCAAATGCAATGGTCAGGGCCGCCAAGGTGACGGCCATGCCGATCGAACCGATCATCAGCAGCGGTTTTCGGCCGATGCGATCGATGAGGAAAATGGCCAACAGGCACGCGCCGATCGACAGCGTTCCGCTCAAGATGTTGATCTTGAGAGAATCGGCCTCACTGAAGCCGACCGCCTGCCACAGCACGGCGCCGTAATAGAACACCACATTGATGCCCACCAGCTGCTGAAAGGTCGCAAGGCCAATGCCCACCCACACGATGCGCCGCCATCGGCCGGTCTTGCGGTCGATCAGATCCGACAGCCGCGGCGTGTGATCGGCAGCCAGCGAACCTTTGATTTCCCGGGCTTTGATCGCTGCCGCGGCGCCGCCGAACAATCGCGTCAATACGGCCAGGGCCTCTTCGTGGCGGCCGCGCGCCACCAGATAGCGCGGACTCTCCGGGATGAACAGCAGCGTCAACAGGAAGATGCTCGCGGGGATGACCTGCATCCAGAACATCCAACGCCACGCGGCATATCCCAGCCACAGGATCTCGGTCGAGCGGCCGGCGACATGCGCCAGGAAGTAGTTCCCCAGGAATGCGCCGGTCAAGCCGGCGATGATCATTACTTGCTGCACGCTCGACAGGCGTCCGCGCATGCTCGCCGGGGTCACTTCGCTGATGTAGGCCGGCGACAGCACGCTCGCCGCGCCCACGCCCACGCCGGCGGCGAAGCGCGCCAGAATCATCATTACCGCGGAAGTCGCCGCGCCCGAAGCGAGTGCGCTCAAGATGAACAGCGCAGCTGCCGCCAGCATGACGCGGCGGCGCCCCCAGCGATCCGCCGAACGGCCGGCGGCAAAGGCACCGACCGCGCATCCGGGCAGCAATGCGCTTACCGTGATGCCGAGCCATGCCTCGCTCAATTCGAAGGTGCTTTTCAGTCCCTCCTGTGTGCCGTTGATGACGCCGCTGTCGTAGCCGAACATGAAGCCGCCGATGGTGGCGACACCTACAATGGCCGAGATCAACGGCAAATTAATCGTTGCATCGCGATGATCGCTCAAGCTGGTTCTCCCCGCGGCCGCCGGCGCGGCTGTGCAAAATTACGTTCTCATGGGTGCCAAGGCACCGAAATCAGGCATAGAATGATAGCGCTACCGTATAATCCAATTAGAACTATTTCCTAACGCGAGAAATCGCCTCATGTACATGGGCATCGACATCGGCACCTCGGCCGTGAAGGCAGCTGTGGTTGACGACACCGGCAGTGTAGTCGATCAGGCCAGCGCCGCGCTCAGCGTCTCGCGGCCCATGCCTAAGTGGTCGGAGCAAAATCCGGCGGACTGGTGGTCGGCGACCAACAACGCCGTGAGCGATTTGCGCTTAGGCCTACGCAAGTCCGTGCGCGCCATCGGACTATCCGGACAAATGCACGGCGCCACGCTGCTCAATAAACAGCAGCGGGCCTTGCGCCCGGCAATATTATGGAATGACGGCCGCAGTGCACTGCAATGCACGGAACTGGAAGCTGCGGTGCCGCAGATGACCCAGATCACCGGCAACCGCGCGATGCCGGGATTCACCGCGCCGAAACTGCTGTGGGTGCGCGAACACGAGCCGAAGATTTTCGCCGAAACCGCAATGGTGCTGCTGCCGAAGGATTATGTGCGCTTGCGCATGACCGGCGAGACCGCCTCCGACATGTCCGACAGCGCAGGAACCCTGTGGCTCGACGTTGCGCAGCGGCGCTGGTCCGACGCCATGCTCGCCGGCACCGGACTGAACGAATCGAACATGCCCCGGCTGTCCGAGGGCAATGAAATCACCGGCGAGCTGCGCGCGGAAATCGCCGAGGCCTGGGGTATGTCGCGGGTGCCCGTGGTCGCCGGCGGCGGCGACAACGCCGCGGGTGCGATCGGTGTCGGCGTGGTGCGCCCCGGGGACGCCTTTTTGTCGCTCGGCACCTCGGGCGTGCTGTTTCTCGCCAACGACGGCTATCGGCCGAACCCGGCCGGCGGGGTCCACACTTTCTGTCACGCCATTCCGAAGCGCTGGCATCAAATGTCGGTGATCTTGAGCGCCGCGAGCTGCGTCGATTGGGCCGCGCGCCTGTGCGGTCTCGGCACGGCAAGCGCGTTGTTCGCGGCGGCCGAGGCGCGCAGCAAGCCGGGCGATACGGAAATTTTCCTGCCCTACCTATCCGGCGAACGCACGCCGCATAACGACCCCAATGCGCAAGGCGTGCTGTTCGGCCTGACTCACGAGACCTCGCCGGCAAGCATCGCGCAGGCGGTGTTGGAAGGCGTCGCCTTCGCCTTTCGCGACGGCATGGATGCGCTGCTGGCGAGCGGCGCGAAGATCGAATCGATCTCGGTGATCGGCGGCGGCGCGCGTTCGCTCTACTGGGGCAAAATCTTGAGTTCCGCATTGCGCCGGCCCCTGGCCTACCGCGACAGCGGCGCGGTCGGGCCGGCCTATGGCGCCGCGCGGCTCGCGCGCATGGGCGCCGAGAAAGCCAGCGTCGAGGATGTGTGCACGCCGCCGCCCATATTGCACGTCGCCGAACCGGACGAGCGCCTCGCCGATCTTTACAGCGAACAGCTGCGGCGCTATCGCGCGCTGTACCAAAACCTAAAAGGCCTATTTTCGGAGACACGCCCTTGAACCGCTCATATTTCGGCGACATCGCCCCGATACAGTACGAAGGTCCGCAATCGGAAAACCCCCTCGCCTACCGTTTCTACGACAAGAATCGCGTCGTCGCAGGCAAGACCATGGAACAGCACCTGCGCATGGCCGTGTGCTACTGGCATACCTTCAACTGGGAAGGCACCGACATATTCGGCGCCGGCACGTTTCATCGTCCCTGGCACGGCGGGCCGCTCGATCAAGCCGCGGCCGATCACAAGCTGCATGAGGCGTTCGAGTTCTTCACACGCTTAGGGTTGCCCTACTTCTGCTTTCACGACGTCGATGTCATGGCGCAGGCGCAGACCATCCGCGAACACGTCGCGAACTTCCTGAATATCGTGGAAAAGATCCAGGCCAAGATGGCGGTGACCGGCGTCAAACTGCTGTGGGGAACTGCAAACCTGTTCAGTCATCCCCGCTACATGGCGGGCGGCGCCACCAACCCGGATCCCGAGGTGTTCCGTTTTGCCGCGACCCAGGTGCGTCACTGCCTGGAGGCGACGCATCGCTTGGGCGGCGAGAACTATGTGCTCTGGGGCGGACGCGAAGGTTACGACACGCTGCTCAACACCAATCTGCGCCAGGAGAAAAACCAGCTCGGACGATTTCTCTCCATGGTGGTCGAACACAAGCACAAGATCGGCTTCAAGGGTGCGATTCTCATTGAACCCAAGCCGCACGAGCCGACCAAGCATCAGTACGATTTCGACGTGGATACGATTTACGGCTTTCTGCGCCACCATGGCTTGGAGAAAGAGGTCAAGGTCAATATCGAATCGAACCATGCCACGCTTTCCGGCCATAGCTTCGAGCACGAGATCGCCATGGCGGTCGACCTCGGCATCTTCGGCTCCATCGACATGAATCGCGGCGATCCGCAGAACGGCTGGGACACGGATCAGTTTCCCAACGATCTGCGCGAAATTACCTTGGCCCTGTACTACGTGCTCAAGGGCGGCGGCTTCACCACCGGCGGCAATAATTTCGACGCCAAAGTGCGCCGTCAAAGCATCGATCCCGCCGACCTGTTCTACGGGCACATCGGCGCCGTCGACGTTCTCGCGCGCGGCCTGTTAAGCGCCGCCGCCATGCTGGAAGGCGGCGAAATCGCGGCCTTCGTGGAACAGCGTTATGCCGGCTGGCACACCATCGCGGCGCGCAACATGCTGGAAGGCCGCACCACCCTGGCTGCCGTGTCCGACGCCGCGGTGGCCGATGGGATCTCGCCAAGCCTCAAGTCCGGGCGGCAGGAATATCTCGAGAATGTGGTGAGCCGCTACATCTCATGAACTCTTGAGCGGGGCCGCTCCGAAGGCGGCTGCGATTTTCAGCCGCCGATGTGCAGCAGCGTGGTTTTCAAATCCACGGAATTCGGCCCGACCATGACTTCGAAGGCGCCCGCTTCCACCACGCGCTGCATCGCGACGTTCCACATGCGGAAGGTCTCGGGCGTGAGCGTAAAGGTCACCGTTTTGGACTCACCCGGCGACAGGGTGACGCGCTCGAAGCCCTTGAGTTCCTTCAGGGGCCGCGTGACCGAGCCCACCATTTGATGCACGTACAGCTGCACGGTCTCATCGCCGGGGCGCGAACCGGTGTTGCGCACCGGCACGCTGACCGTTACCGTTCCATCGATGCTGATGTGATCCGCGGACAATTGCGGCGCGCCGACGTCGAAAGTGGTGTAGCTCAACCCAAAGCCGAAGGGATAAAGCGGCGCGACCGTGTCGAATAAGTAGCCGCGGCGCGCGGAGGGCTTGACGTTGTAGAACATGGGCAGCTGACCGACGCTGCGCGGAATGGTCACCGGCAATTTACCGCCGGGGTTCACGTCGCCGAACAGCACGTCCGCGACGGCGTTGCCTCCCTGCTCGCCCACGTACCAGCCTTCGATGAGCGCGTTGGTTTTTTCGGCGATCGCCACGGTGGAGGCCGGGCGCCCGTTGATCAGCACGACCACAATGGGTTTGTTGAGCGCGCGCAGCGCGTCGAACAGCGCCTGTTGTTCGCCGACGAGATCCAGGCTGTCGCGGTCGCCCAGGTGGGTTTTGGCCCAGCCTTCGCGGCTGGTCTGTTCCGTATCGCCGATCCCTAAAATGATGCGATCCGCGCCGCGCGCAACTGCCACCGCTTCCTCGATGAGCCGTAGATTCTCTTTCGGATCGGCCAGCTGCACCTCATCCGCCCACCAATCGTCGTTCGCGGTGATTTTCACGCCCTGCGCAAAGACGATCTTGGCACGCGAGCCCACTTTGGCGCGGATCCCGTCGAGAATCGACACCGTCACCGGCGGCTGACCGTAATAGCCGCCGAGCCGGGCCACCGCCGCGTTGGGACCGATCACCGCGATCACCGGCGCCGCACCGGAGCTGAGCGACAGCGGCAAGGTGCCGTCGTTTTTGAGCAGGATGAGCGTGCGCTGCGCGGCCTTCAACGCCAGCGCGCGCGCCTCGGCATTGTTAGTGAGCGCTGCGGCCTGGTCGGCATCGGCGAATGGATGCTCGAACAATCCGGCGCGGAATTTGAACGCCAGCAGCCGGCGCACCGCGGTGTCGATGCCGGCGACGGGAACCTTTCCGTCGCGAACTTGTTGCACCAGGGTGCCGTAGTCGCCGCCGCTCGGCAGGTCGATGTCCACGCCGGCCTCGAGCGCCAGGCGCGCGGCCTCTTCGGGGGTCGCGGCGATGTGATGCAGGTTCTGCAAATCCTCGATGGCGTAGTAGTCGCTCACCACCACGCCCTTGAAGCCCCACTCGCCGCGCAACACCTTGTCCAACAGCCACACGTTCGCGTGGCTCGGCACACCGTCAATTTCATTGTAGGAAGGCATCACCGCGCTCACGCCGGTGCGTGAAATGGCCTGTTCGAACGGCGGGAAGAAGTATTCCCTCAAGGTTCGCTCCGAATAGGGCGCGGGGCCCGTATTGGTGCCGCTCTCCGGTTGGCCGTGTCCGGTGAGATGCTTAAGGGTGGCGAAGACTTTGCCTTCCTTCAAGTCCCGTGTCCTGCCCTCGCCTTGCAACCCCTCGACCGCCGCCACACCCATCTCGCCGACCAGGTAGGGATCTTCGCCGAAGGTTTCCTCGATCCGGCCCCAGCGCGGATCGCGCGCGACATCGACCACCGGCGTGAGCGCCTCCGAGACGCCGCGCGCGCGGATTTCGCGCGCCGTCACCGCATTGACCGCGCGCACCAGCTTCGGATCCCAGCTCGAAGCGAGTGCAATGGCCTGCGGAAAACTGGTGGCGCCCAACGCTGCGTAGCCGTGCAGCCCTTCTTCATGGAACATGATGGGAATGCCGAGCCGGGTCTTTTCGATGGACCAGTGCTGCAGGGCGTTCACCAGGCGGATCGTGGCGCGCGCATCGCGGCCCGGTATCAGCCGCGGCGAAGCGGGTCCCGTGGCGTCCGACGGCCGCGCAAACTGACCGATGCCGTTCGGGTACTTCTGCGCCATTTTCGCCGGGTTGAGCTCGAGCTTGGCGTCGAACACGTCGCGCTTCTCGTCCCAGATGCTCATCATCTGTGCGACTTTCTCTTCCAGCGTCATGCGCGACAGCAGATCTTCGACGCGGGCATCGACGGCCGCCGCGGGACTTTTATAAAGCGGTTTGGCCGGCGGCGCGGCCAGCGCCGTCGTGAACAAGCCGAAACCTGCGGCGAGGCTCAAGAGCCGCGCGAACGCTGCCTGCTGCATTGAGAATCCCCCAAAGTCCAGCCGATGGATTTTTTGATAGCGCTACCATGATGGATTCCGTTTGGCTTTGTCAACCAATTTGCTTTTACCACCCGGACCGGCGTCAAATACATGTCCGCTCCATTGTAAGCTGACGCTGCGAATGACGATCAGATCGGCCCGAAAACGCATTGCTGCCCGCCACGAGCGGAAACCCAAACGTCGCAAACAGGGTGCTCCGACCATCGCGGATGTCGCCGCCTATGCGGGATTCGCGCCGATGACGGTATCGCGGGTGATCAACGGCGAAGACAACGTGCGGCAGGAGACGCGCGAGGCGGTGGAGGCCGCCATCGCCAAGCTCAAGTACTCCCCGAACCTCGCGGCACGCACTCTGGCCGGCGCAGAGCAAGTGCGCATCGGCATGCTGTACAGCAATCCCAGCGCCGCGTTCCTGAGCGAATTTTTGGTCGGCAGCCTGGAGCAAGCGCGCTTGAGCCATGTGCAGTTGGTGGTCGAAAAATGCGACGCCGACCAGCACGAAGATGAAGTGGTGCGCGGATTGCTCGCCACCGGGGTCGACGGCATCATCCTGCCGCCGCCGCTGTGCGACTCCAAGCGCATCCATGCGGTTCTCATGAAAGCCAACGCGCTCGCGGTGGCGGTGGCGAGCGCCAGTCCGCGCGCCGGCTTGTTGGCCGTGCGCATCGACGATCATGCCGCGGCGGTCGCGATGACGCGCCACATTTTGTCGTTGGGACACACGCGCATCGGCTTCATCATCGGCAATCCGGACCAGACCGCCAGCGCGCATCGGCTGGCCGGATACAAGGCGGCGCTGACCGAAGCCGACATCCCGATCGACAATTCATTGATCCGCCAAGGACTCTTCAGCTACCGCTCGGGCCTCAAGGCTGCCGATCAATTGCTGAGTCTGGCGAAGCCGCCGACCGCCATTTTTGCCAGCAACGACGACATGGGTGCGGCCACCGTCGCGGTCGCCCATCGACATCATCTCGACGTGCCCAAGGGCCTGACTGTGTGCGGCTTCGACGACACGGAATTCTCTCGCTCTATCTGGCCCGAGCTCACCACCATTCGCCAGCCGATCGCGGACATGTCGCGTTCCGCCATGCTGCTGCTGCTCAAGAAGATCAAGGCACGGCGCGAAGGCAGGGAGGAGGAGGTCAAGCACGCCCTGCTCGACTTCACGCTGGTTCGCCGCGATTCGGACGGGCCGCCGAGCCGTTGATTCAGCGCTTGACGGCCTGAAAGCGGATGCTGGCCGAGAAACTCGCGCCGGCTGCAATCACCGGCATGGCCGCAACCGGATCGCGCCGGTTGAGCGCATTGTTGAGGTGCGGCACCGGTTCGAAGCACAAGAAGTCCAGTTCGCGCCGAATATAGACCACCGCATTGCCAAGCTCTGGCGACGCGCTGATCTGCAAAGCCCTTGCCTGGTCGGCCCACTCGATGCGCGCCGTACCGTTCCAACCTGTAAAGCAATGATCGATTTGCGCATGCTCCGCCGCCAATCCGCGCGAGAAGTCGTACTGACCGGATGGCCTGACCTTCACGTTGGGCAGACCGTCGTCACCCACCAACCACACGCCCCGTGCCTCGAATGTCAGGCGCGCGCCGGCGCGGGGAAAGTACGGATGATGCCCGAAGGCCAGGGGCACCGGCTGCGGCTCCAGATTCACGGCGCTCAGTTCCAGCAGGAGCGACTCAGCCTGGAGCGTCACACGCTGCCGCGCTTCGAAGGCGAAAGGCCAACCAGCATCCGGACTGTGCCGGTAGGTCAATTCCACCGCCGCGGCGCCGCGCAGGGCCACCTGCCACGGCCGCTCGAAACCGACGCCGTGAATGGCATGCGGTTCCGGCGGAAAATTCCGCGTCAGCTTGAGCGGCTTACCGCCCCATTCGAAGCGGCCTTCCGCGATGCGATTCGAATACGGCACCAAAGGAAACCCGGCCGTGGCATAGGGATCGCACGCCGCGACCGCCGCCTCGCCGGCCGCGCGCAGCATGTCCTGGCCGCTCACCGACCAGGCCGCGATGCTGCCGCCCACTTGCGGCAGCAGGACGCAGCGGGCCGCGCCCTGGGCCAGGGTCAGTGCGTCGAGTACGGGCGGATCCAAAATCACAAATAGGCCTTATGATACGGGTCGACATTCTTATGATAGCGCTACCAGGAATCGCCGTCAGGTGCTTTGTGCGATGCTCGCGGGGACTGCCTTGGATCTGGTTGGTCTGCGCCGCGGGCCTCGTCCATGCCGAGGACGGTTACGACCTCTGGCTGCGCTACCGTCCGGTGGAGGCAGCGTGGACGATGCGCTACCGCGCTTTTGCGGCCGAACTCGTGGCACCGCCCGGGAACGCGGTTGCCGTAAGCGAGTTGCAGCGCGCGCTCAAAGGACTCTTGGGTGCAATGCCGCCGGTGGTAGAGGCGATCGGCCGCGACGGCGCCATCGTCCTGGGCACACCGGCCTCGCCGCTCATCGCCGACCTGCACCTCGATCTGAATGGCATCGGAGCCGAGGGCTATGTCATTCGCAGCGCGATGATTCGGGGCCGCCGCGCCACCGTGATCGCCGCCAATTCAAACGCCGGCGTGCTCTACGGCAGTTTTCACTTCCTGCGCTTGCTGCAAACCCGCCGGCCCTTAGGCGCTCTCGCCATCCAAGAGGCGCCCAAGTTGCAGCGTCGCGTTCTCGACCACTGGGACAATCTCGACGGCACCGTCGAACGCGGCTACGCCGGCGCGTCCCTATGGGATTGGCAAACACTCCCCGAGTATCTCGCTCCGCGCTATACGGACTATGCGCGCGCTTGTGCCTCCCTCGGAATCAACGGTACGGTACTCACCAATGTCAACGCCGACGCCGCAAGCCTCACCCCGCAATACTTGGAAAAGGCAGCGGCGCTGGCGCGGGTGTTCCGGCCCTACGGCATCAGGGTGTACCTCTCGGCGCGCTTCAGCGCGCCCATGGAATTAGGCCCATTGAAAACCGCCGATCCCTTGGATCCGGCGGTGCGCGCATGGTGGCGGGAGAAGGTGGACGAGATCTATCGGCTCATTCCGGACTTCGGCGGCTTTCTCATCAAGGCAAATTCCGAAGGGCAGCCAGGTCCGCAGGATTACGGCCGCTCGCATGCCGAGGGGGCGAATTTATTTGCCGCGGCGCTCGCGCCCCACGGCGGCATCGTAATGTGGCGCGCCTTCGTGTATTCGAATCATCGGCAGGAAGACCGCACCAAACAGGCCTACGATGAGTTCGCGCCGCTCGACGGGCGTTTCGACTCCAACGTGCTGCTGCAGGTCAAGAACGGCCCCGTCGATTTTCAGCCGCGCGAGCCCGGCCATCCGCTGTTCGGCGCGATGCCGAAAACGCCGTTGATGCTCGAGGTGCAGATCACCAAGGAATATTTGGGCTTCGCCACTCATCTGGTGTACTTAGGTCCCCTGTACGAAGAGACGCTGCGCTTCGACACTCACGCGCACGGCCCGGGCTCGACGATTGCACAGGTCATCGACGGCTCTGTGCATGACTACCCACGCACGGGCATGGCGGGCGTGTCGAATGTCGGCGCGGCGCGCAACTGGACCGGATCGCAGTTCGATCAGGCCAATTGGCACGTGTTCGGACGTCTTGCGTGGAATCCGCAAGCCTCGGTGCGCGAACTCGCCGAGGAGTGGGTGCGCATGACCTTCTCCAACGACATCCGCTTCGTTGCGCCAACCGTGAACATGATGATGGACTCGCGCGAAGCCGCGGTGAATTACATGACGCCGCTCGGGCTCGCGCACCTGATGGCGGCGGGCCATCATTACGGCCCGGGTCCCTGGCAAGGCGGCGGCGCGCGTGCCGACTGGACGCCGCCCTATTATCATCGCGCGGATGCGGACGGCATCGGTGCGGATCGAGGCACCGGCGGCAGCAACGCAGTCTCGCAATATGCCCCGCCGCTCGCGGCGCAGTTCGACGACGTCCAGCGCACACCGGAACGATACCTGCTGTGGTTTCATCACCTGGGTTGGGATTACCGGATGGCCTCCGGGCGCACGCTCTGGGAGGAACTCGTCATTCACTACTCGCAGGGTGTTGAGACGGTGCGCGGCATGCGCCGCACCTGGGCAACTTTGGCGGGTTACGTGGATGCCGAGCGATTCGCTGAAACGAGCGCGTTTTTAAGAATTCAGGAAAAGGAGGCGCGCTGGTGGCGCGACGCGTGCGTGGCCTATTTCCAGAGTTTATCGAAACGGCCGCTGCCGCCGGACCTTGCGCCGCCTGAGCGCACGCTGCAGGAATACGAGGCCGCCACCAACCCGTATGCTCCGGGCAATCCCGGTTGGACTGCCGCTCCCTTTCGCCACTGATCTCAGCCACCGGACATTCCATGAAAAAAGATTTTTTCCTTGCTGTGCTGTCAATGGCGGTCCTGCTGCCGGCAGCCATTGCAGCCGATGCGCCGGGACGTTCCTTGCTGCACGAAATCTTCACCGACCACGCGGTTCTGCAGCGCGACCGGCCGATTCCAGTCTGGGGCGAGTCGGCCGCCGGCGATACCATTACCGTGACGCTTGGGCGTAACTCGGTGCAAGCGCGCGCGGATGCCGCAGGCCACTGGCAGGCCGCGCTGGCCGCCATGGGAGCCGGCGGTCCTTACGACCTAAAAGTGCGCGCGAAATCGGGCGCCGGCCAATCCTTATCCGATGTCTTGGTGGGGGATGTGTATCTCTGTTCTGGCCAGTCGAACATGGAATTGCCGGTCGCCAACAGCTTGGAGCACGCGCGTGAAATCGCGGATTCGAGCAACGATCGGATCCGTATATTGACCGTCGCGCACACCAGCATCCCGGCACCGCTCAGGCACTTTCAAGCACCCGTGGCGTGGGCGGCGGCCGGACCTGAGACAATTTCCAATTTTTCGGCCGCCTGCTACTACTTCGCGCGCGAACTGCAAAAATCCGTGCAGGTACCGCTGGGGCTGATCCATTCAGCTTGGGGCGGCTCGCGCATCGAACCTTGGATCAGCGAATCCGGCTTGCGCAAAATTGCAGACTTTCCGGGGCGCCTCGATCTGTTGAACCTCTATGCGCGCGATGCCAAAGCGGGCGACGATGCGCTCGGCGACCTTTGGGAGGCTTGGTGGCGTGCGCGGGCGCCGGCGGGCTCGACCCCTTGGGCGAAGGGGGACGGCGATTGGCGCGCGGCGCCGGAACCGATGCGCAATTGGAAAACCTGGGGCGTCCCTGAGCTGGTCAATCATGACGGCATGGTCTGGTTCCGGCGCAGCGTCAGCTTGACGGCCCAACAGGCAGCGGCAAGCGCGACGCTCACCTTGGGCGGGATCGATGAAGTCGACGAGACCTGGGTGAACGGTCGACCCATCGGCAATACCTTCGGCTGGGGGACAGAACGCACGTACGAGTTGGCTGCCGGCGCGCTGCGCGCCGGCGAGAATTCCATCGTGGTCAATGTGCTCAGCGTCTGGGATGCCGCGGGTATGTATGGGCCTCCGGAGCACATGGGACTGCGCTTCCCCGACGGCAGTTCGGTGAGCTTGGGCGGCCAGTGGCGCTACCAGTTTGTGCCGGAAAGTTTCGGCTACCCGCCGCGCGCACCGTGGGAATCCGTCGGCGGCTTGACCACCCTGTACAACGGCATGATTGCGCCGCTGGGTGCCTACGGCCTGCGCGGGGCGCTCTGGTACCAGGGCGAATCCAACGCCGGCGATGCCGCCCAGTATCAGGTGTTGTTGGCTGCGCTGATGCAGGACTGGCGGCGGCAGTTCGGCGCACAGCTGCCTTTCCTCGTGGTCGAGCTGCCGAATTTCGGCGCCGTGACGATGACGCCCGGCGCATCCGATTGGGCGAATCTGCGCGAGGCGCAGCGGCGCGCAGTGATGGGCGATGCACACGCCGCACTGGTGGTGACCATCGATGTGGGTGACCCGCGTCAATTGCATCCGCCCGACAAGCAGGACGTGGGACGCCGCCTGGCGCGGGCGGCGCGGCATCTGATTTATGGAGAATCGCTTTCGGCGTCGGGGCCCGTGCCGCGCATCGCAAAGCATGAGCAGGCGCAGATCGCCGTGAGTTTCGACGGCGTCGACGGCAGCCTCGTGGCCTACGGTTCCAATCGCCCCACGGCATTTGAATTATGCGGCGCCGAACAAAGCAGCTGCCGTTTCGTCGATGCGGCGCTCGAATCGACCCGGGTGCTGCTGGAGGCCAAGGATTTCGGCGGCGCGACGCGCGTGCGTTTTTGTTGGGGCGATGCGCCGTTGTGCAATCTTTACGATGGATCCGGCTTGCCGGCCGGCCCTTTCGAGATCCCGATTCAATGATGAGCGGCCTGGCGATCGGGGCGGAAATGTTGCCGGCAGCCTTCGAGGGGGGTCGTTGGACACCGCCGGCAACACTTCCTAAAGCCGGATGTTAGCGCTACCATGCGGAAAAATACAACTGTTTGTGCGAAACTGCCGCGCCGCTGCAAACGCGGCATGGCCGCTTTGGGGGAAAAATTAATACTTCAGTCCGCGCAATCGAAAGCCTGCTGTTCTTCATGCCGCGTCATTCCTGTCTGATCGCAGGCGTGACGGTTTGAAGCGCCTTACTCGACGCGAATTTGCCAGGACGGTCGCCGCGGCCGGCGCAATGCTCGGCGCGCCCCTGCCCAAGCTCGCGGGCGCGCAAGCGCCCTCCCCGCAACCTCTGCCCTTTCCGTCGGATTTTCTCTGGGGCTGCGCCACAAGCGCCTATCAGATCGAGGGCGCACCTACGCAGGACGGCCGCGGGCCCTCCATCTGGGACACGTTCTCGCACACCCCCGGCAAGACGCACAAGGGCGAAACCGGCGATGTAGCGGATGATTCCTATCATCTCTATAAGGAAGACGTAAGGCTGCTCAAGGAGTTGGGCGCCAAAACCTATCGCTTTTCTCTCTCCTGGCCGCGCATCTTTCCCCAGGGCAAGGGCAAACCCAACGCAGCGGGACTCGCCTACTATCAGCGGCTCATCGATGAGTTGCTGAACAATGGCATCGAGCCTTACGTAACCCTGTTTCACTGGGACCTGCCCCAGGCGCTGAACGGCGGCTGGCAATCGCGCGACACGGCCAAAGCCTTTGCCGACTATGCGGGCTTCGCTGCCCAGAAACTATCGGACCGCGTACGCCATTTCATGACCACCAATGAATTTGTGTGCTTCACCGATCTAAGTTATCAGGTCGGGCAATTCGCCCCGGGCCTGAAACTGGGCGCCGCGGAGTTAAACCAAATCCGCCACCATGGATTGCTTGCGCATGGCCTGGGCGTTCAAGCGATTCGCGCCAACGCGGCGGGCGGCACGCAAGTGGGCCTGGCCGAGAATCCGAAAGTGTACGTCCCGGTGATCGAAACGGCCGAGCATTCGGAAGCGGCCAGGCGCGCGTTTCGCGAAGAGAACGCGCCCTTTCTTACCGCGGTGATGGAAGGCCGCTACACTGATGGGTATTTGCGGCGCGAGGGCGCGAACGCGCCCAGCGTGCAAGCCGACGACATGAAAATCATCGGCAGCCCGCTCGATTTCGTCGGACTGAACGTGTATCAACCCGAATACGCGCGCGCCGATGGCTCGCCGGCAGGCTACGCCATCGCGCGGCGGCCGAGTTCATTTCCGCGCATGGCATCGCCGTGGTTGTTCATCGGGCCCGAGGTGATCTATTGGGCCATTCGCCATACCAGCGACCTGTGGAAACCGCGCGCACTGTACATTACCGAGAACGGCTGCTCGTCCGAGGATTTCCGCGACTCCGCGGGACGCGTCGAAGACACCGACCGAGTGATGTTTCTGCGCAATTACCTCACGCATCTGCAGCGCGCCGCGATGGAAGGCTATCCGATCAAGGGCTATTTTCTGTGGAGCTTGATGGACAACTTCGAGTGGGCCGACGGCTACGGCAAACGCTTCGGGATTTACCACGTCGACTTCAAGTCGCTGAAGCGCACGCCAAAACTCAGCGCGCAGTGGTATCGCGAAGTCATTGCACGAAACGCCGTGCAGTAGATTTTAGATTCCCGCCTTCACGGATGGCGATTCCACCACCACGCCGCCGCGAACAGCACCACCATCATGATGGACGCTGCCAACTTGACCAGCGTGCCAAAGACCAGGCCGATCCAAGCGGCCACTCCCACATGCGTCGAGCGCGCCAACCCTTTACCGGACGAGAGTTCGCCGAGCACGGCGCCCACAAAGGGGCCGAACAGGAGTCCCGGTATTCCTAAAAACAATCCGACGACGGTGCCGATGAGCGCGCCGCTGATGGCCTGTGCGCTCGCACCGACGCCTTTTGCGCCCAACGCGCCCGCGACAAAATCCAAAAGCATGCCGAGCGCGGCGATGCCGGCAATGCCGATCAGCCAGCCGGTACTTACATGTTTGTAGTGATCCACGCCGGCCGCCAGCCAGATGCCGCCGAATATCAGCGGTATGCCGGGCAGCAAGGGCAGCACCGCGCAGGCCAAACCAGCCACGATCAAGAGCGCCGCAATGAGGTCGAGAAAAATCCCCATGGGCCGAAGTCTAGGCTCAGCACGCCGCGCGGGTCCACGCCACGCCGCGCGGTTCCACGCCATGCCGGCGCCGCAGCGGAGCTTTAGGCCTGGGGCATGCCCGGAATCGGCAAAACCTCCATGACTTCCACGGACTCGCCCGGGAAATTCGCAAAATGCGGATGCTTTTCGAACATCTTGGCGGCCGCTTCGTGGGAGTCGGCGCGGACCACCACGTAGCCGCTCATGGCATTCTTGGTGTCCGCCACGCCTTGCGGTCCGATGCGCTTGGTCTTGCCGAGCGGCCCGCCGGTCTCGGCGATCACGGACTTATGGGCCATCATCCAGTCACCCCACGCCTTGATTCCCTCGGCCTCGAGCTTTTTGCGCTTGCCTTCCTCCATCGCCATCCATTCCTTCATTTTGGGCGAAGCAGGCGTACCGATGAAAATAGCGAGAAAATTCTTCATAGAGTTACTCCGGTTTGGATTTCAAGGCGGAAAAGTTCAGCCTGCCGCTTGCGCCAGCACACGCTCCTCCGGCCAGGGATGCGCCCAGGCAGGGATGCGCTTCAGACCATCAAGCCAACGTACGATGTGGGTATACGGCTGCAACGGCATTTCCGATTCGCGCCAATAATTCGCCATCGAAGCAAGTTGGAAATCCGCTATTGTCAGCCGCCCGCATGCCGCGTAGGCGCCTCCGGCGAGATGTCCGTCGAGCACGGCGGCAAACTTGAGCAGATTGGGCACGTTGGACGGCAACGATTCACGATCCGGCGGCCCCATTCCGAAGGTCGACTTGACCACGTGCTCGAAGTAGAACGGTGCCACCGCCGGCGACCAATGGCAGTCGTTCCACGACAACCAGCGCAGCACCTCGACCTGCTCGGCCGCGCGCTGCGGCCACATGTCCGATCCGGCCTTGAGGCACAGGTAGGTCATGATGGCTGATGATTCCCATATCACCTGGTCTCCATCAACCAGCAGCGGTGCTTTCTTGTTGGGATTGAGCGCGGCGTAGTCCGGGGACCTCAGCCCGCCGCCCATCAGGTCGACCTGCACGAATTCCGCTTCGATGCCGAGATGCTTTGCCAGCGCCAGCACCCGCCGGGGCGCCTGCGCCTTGATCCAATAAATCTTCATATCGCCACTCCTTGAACCAAACGCCGGCTTCACACATGCGCCGCCATGGTATAGACGGTTGAGCAGCGTTCATTTCGACGCCCCTATGGGGTGATCTTCGGATTGATCCCGCCGTTCCGCAATCATGACGTTTCAGCTGTTCGGATTTCGACACCCGTCCCTTCGGAGAATTCATGGGGCGTGGTAGCCTTTGGCACCTTAATGGCCGTAGGTATCTGAAATTGAAAGCATCTGTACTCAAGGCGTCTGGATTAATCGCGTTGGCCTGCCTGTCCGGCTGCAGCTGGTTTCATCACAAGCCGAAGGCACCCGATCCGACCGAGCTGATCGTCACCGGGGCACCGGCGGGTTCGGTCCTGTTCGTCGATGGCGTTCAAACCGGCCAACCCAGTGAAGCCAACCGGCCACAGGTGCTGGATGTCGTACCGGGCACGCATATCCTCGAAGTGAAAACGGGCGACACGGTCGCCTATCGCGAAAATACCTATGTCGCCCAAGGCGACAAACGCGTCGTCACCGTGTTGTCGGGCAAGTAGGCACTCCTTATATGGGAATGGGCGACCACAGCCCCATGACCGCGAGACCGCGAGACCGCCAAGGCCAACACCGCCAGTCAGCCGCGGCTGACCTGCTGCATCGGCGCGAAGATTTGCTAGAGTAGGCTATAGGGGCGCGCTCCGCGCCCTTCGATATGCCGCGCACGGCCTATACGCGGCGTTTCGCGAGAATTCACAATAATAGCCGCCGAGAACCCAGCCTGGACGCGCCGAAATACCGCGCCTTTATAAGCTATAGCCACCGGGATGCGGCTTGGGCTTCTTGGTTGCACAGGTCCCTGGAGAGATACCGTCCGCCGAAGTCCTTGATCGGCACCTCCACCGCCCAAGGCGAGGTGCCGAAGCGCCTCGTGCCGGTGTTCAAAGACCGTGAAGAACTGCCGAGCGCCACCGACCTGGGGGCGTTGATCAATGCCGCGCTCACAGGGTCCGCCGCCCAGATTGTTATTTGCTCGCCGCAATCGGCCAAGTCGAAGTGGGTCAACGAGGAGATTCTGGCCTTCAAGCGTTTGGGCCGCGAGGATCGCATCCTCTGCATCATCGTCGGCGGAGAACCGTATGCCAGCGATATGCCGGGGCGCGAAGAGGAAGAATGCTTCCCGCCGGCCCTGCGCTTTCGCCTAGGGCCCGACGGCAATCTGGGCACCACGCGCACCGAGCCGATCGCCGCCGATGCGCGTCCCGGCAAGGACGGCAAGAACAACGCCAAACTCAAACTGATCTCCGGACTGCTCGGCGTCGGATACGACACGCTGAGGCGCCGCGAGCAACAACGGCGCAATGCGCGCTTGTTCGCATTTTCCTGTGCGGCCGCGGCCGGCATGGTGATTACCAGCGGACTGGCCGCCTACGCACTGGTGCAACGGGCCGCCGCGCAGCGCGAAACCCTGCGCGCCGAGGCGGAGGCACGCACCTCCAAAGAGGCGACCCGGTTCCTGGTCGATCTGTTTAGGATCTTCGATCCCAGCGAAGCACGCGGCAGCACGGTGACCGCACGCGAGATGCTCGACAAGGGCGCAGTTCGCATCGAGAGTGAATTGGCGGCGGAGCCGGCCATTCAGGCCACGCTGATGGACACCGTCGGGACGGTTTACATGGGCTTGGGTCTCTTTGCGCAAGCGCGGCCGCTGCTCGATGGGGCCGTGGCGAAACGGCGCCGGCTGCAAGGGATCGATCCTTTGGACCTGTCGGATTCCTTGAGTCATCAAGGCGACCTGATGGCCTTGCAAGCCGATTACGAGGGGGGCGAGAAAGCGTACCGCGAAGCGATCCGCATCGAATCGGCCCGCCCGAACGATCGCCAAAACCAGGAAAAATTGGCGAACTCACTCAACGGTTTGGGCACCTTGCTCGCCAAGCAAGGGCGTTACGCCGACGCCGAGGAGAATTTGCGTGAGAGCTTGGAGCGGCAGAAGGCTCTGTATGGCGAAACACATCCCGCGGTCGCGCGCACGTTGAAGGATCTGGCCCGAGCCATCGCCGACGGCGGCGATCTCAATAAAGCGATTCCGCTGATGCAGAGGGCCGTGGCGATGCAGCGCTCGCTGCGCGGCCAGGAGCCGCATCCCGATCTCGCCGAAGTGCTCAATGACATGGGCCTGCTGCTGTACCAAAAAGGCGATTTGGACGAAGCCGAGAAGTTCTATCGAGAATCGCTGGCGATGAACCGCAAACTGCTCGGCGACAAGCACCCCGAAATCGCCAATGGGCTGGAAAATGTCGCCATGACGGTGCAAGACAAGGGCGACCTCGGCGGCGCTGAAACGCTCTACCGTCAATCCCTCGACATGCGGCGCGAGTTGCTCGGCGCCGAACATCCGGAAGTCGGGCGAACGCTGCTCAATCTTGCCTCGCTGCAGTACGACCGTGGCGAGACGCGCGAGGCGCTCACGAACATGCGCGAAGTGCTCGGAATTTATCGCAAGGCCTACCCTAAGGATCATCCGGAAACCGCCCGGGTCTTGAACGTGATCGGCTCCTGGCTGACGATCGGGGCCGAGGACACGGAAGCCGACGTCTACCTAGGGGAGGGGTTGGCAATGCGCCGCCGGCTGTTCAACGCGCAGCACCCCGACGTGGCTTCGAGCCTGATCGCGCTCGCCATCCTGAGGGTAGACCAAAAAAATTACACCGAGGCTCTCAACTTTGCGCGCAGTGCCAAGGCGATTTATACGACCGCGTTGTCCGCCGATCACTGGCGCACCGCGCTCGCCGAATGCGCAGAAGGCGCGGCGCTGACGGGTCTTGGCCGCTACCCCGAGGCGGAAAAGCCTCTCACCCATGGCCACGCGATTTTGGTCAAGGACAGCGGCTTGCCACTGATCTATCGAACCCTGGCGCAGCGTTACTTCGACGCCCTGCACCGGCGCGAGAAAACGCAGGTTGCGGACGCGACCAAACAGAATGCAGCGACGCCGTAACATAATACATAACGTACCGCAACATCCCTAACAATCATTGTGTTAGCGTATGCGCACTTCGGATGGGGTCGAGCACGCGGCGATGCCCCCAAAGAACAAAAACAGCTAAGGGGATAGCCATGTATTTCGATTCAGTGAAAAAATATTTTCGCGCGCTGCACTGCGCGCGCCGCCAAAGGGTCACGCGACTTGCTGCCGGCGCCGCTGCACTGCTGGCTGTCGCTTCCCTGCACGCACAGACCGGGCCGCAGACCGTGCCGGTGGCTCAAATTGGCCTGACCGGCGTGAACAGCAACGACAATGCGCTGTACAACGTGACCGTCACGCCGAACACGCCGCCCAATATCGGCGCGTTGATCACCGGCACCTCGGTGCTCAATACCGATGCCGCCCCGCGGGATAGTTTTTTCGCGGTCGCGCGCGTTCCAAACTCAGTCACCAGCGCCATGGACTTGATCGTGGCCGACGCGGCCAGCAATCGGATCGTGCGCTACCCCGGCCCGGGGCCGGCCAGCTACGCAGTCTCGACTCCAATCTTCACCTGGTCGAAAATAGCCGCGGGGCCCAAATACCCGATCGCTCTCGCGTCCGATGCTGCGGGCAACGTTTTTGCCGCAACGGCGGGCCCACCCTTCGATAAGGCCGCGTTGTGGGTGCTGCCCTTCAATGCGACGACCGGCGCTTACGGCGCGCCGATCTTGGTAGACGACACTTGCGGCCTCATCACCGAGGTTCTCGTGGCGACGACCTCAGCTACTCCCGTCGGCGCGGCAACGCCCGCCTGGAACGCGGGCGACGTACTCATCTTGGTCAACGATATCTTCAATCCTCGCGTGCTGGTGTATTCGCAAGCGTCGATCGCGGGCTTATTGGCGAATCCGGGCCAGGAGCTTGGCAATCCGACGTCGACCGCGGTCGCGTCCTCGCTGCTTCGCGGGACGTTGCCGATCGGCATGGACATCTGGCCGGCGGATGCGGCGCATGGCGTGAGCCTTCTGCTCACCACGGTAGACGGCCGCATCACGCGCTTCGACTCCGGTACCGGCGCAATGACCGCGGATTTCGCCAGCGGCTTAGGCCTCGGATTACAGCGCATCAAAGTGGGCACCTACTCAACCCTCACTTACGCGTTCGTGTCGCAGTTCGCGCTGGCGCGCGGCAAGATCTTGCAATTCGGCGCCCCGCCGGCGAGCGGCGCGAATACGCCGCTGGCGTCATTGAGCACCGGCAACAAAGATCCCCAAGGCCTCGCGGTGAGCAGTTCAGGCTCGGTGCCCGCGACCGCCTGCGTCACAGCCGGCGGCTGTGCGCCGCTCGGCGCGCAGTTGACCACGCAGCTCTCGGGCCCAGGCAGTGTCAACCTTCCGCCCGCCGCGCCGCTGCTCGAAGAGAGCTGCGTGGTGAAATCCGACCCGCGCGTCAAGGTCTCGCTCGTCGCTCCCACCAGCTGGGCTTGCGACGGCACCGAATTGGATGTCGCGAATTACTGCCACGGCTTCCCGCACACCACGCTGCCCGGAACCATGTGCGGCCATTCCGGACCCACCGGATCCGGATTCGTGGTCATCAAGAGCACCGCCAAGGCGGTGGATGGGAGCGCCAACAATTCCTTCTTTCAGCACACGGTGAACCCCGACCTCCCGCTACCGGGCCCCTTGAACCTGGCCTGTCCGCAGCTGCAGGTTTTTGCCTGGGCGCCGCGCTCCGACTTGCCTTTGATCGAGGGCATCACCGACGAGGGAGGCCCCGCATCGGGCGGCAACTACTTCTTGGACCTCACCGGCTTCTGCGACAACGGCGGCGGCACCAGCCACGTGCTGTCCATGATGGCCTATGGCTTGGGGGTGAACAGCGATCCGAGCGGCATGCCCAACGGCCCTCCCGGATTCGTGACGGACAAGTTTACCCACCTGACCCACACGATCAGCGCGGCAAGCGCGCAGATCGGCGATCCCGCAACCGTCCAGGGCTACGTCGATCAGGCGCAGAGCTTCTTCAAAGGCGGCCTTGACGAATCGGCATCGAATGGCTTCAGCTGCGCGCTGAATTCGCTGGCTTCCGGCGACGCCTACGTGCACGCCAATCTGCCGGCGTTCTCAGGCTTGGCCCCGACCATCATTTCCCCGACCAACAATCTCAACCCGGCGGGCGACATCGACGGGCGTCTTGCCAACCTATTCTTAGTGATCGATCGGTTCTTTCTAACGCAGCCCGCGAATGCTGAATGGCCGACGAACAATGTTCCGCCATGCGTCACGCTCACGCCGACGCCGGCACCGGTCATCGTCAGCTTCGGATCTCCCCTCCCCACGGCGACGCTGAGCTGGGGACCCGCCACGACGAAATACCCCCTGTCGTTTCCGCCCTCGCAATGTTCGATCTCAAGCAGCGACCAGACATTTCCTTTGGCGCCCGCGACCGTGCCTGGCCCTTCAGGTTCCGTGCAGACCGGCCCGCTGGCGACGCCGGGTAGCTACCCCGTTCATCTCACTTGCACGTCGGCCCTGGGCAACAGCATCACGAGCTTCACGCAAGCAATGGTGAATGTCATTGCGCTGCAATCAATTAGTGTGACGCCCCAGGCTCCGTCAGTGGCGGCCGGCGGCACGACGCCAGTGACGGCCACCGGTACTTACACCGACGGCACGACCATAGATCTCACGAGCACCTTGAGTTCCGATGCGGCGACCGTGGCCACGGTCTCGGCGGGCACAGTGACTTGCAGTGCTACCGCGACCGTCGGGGGAACAGCGCATATTTCAGCAACGGGTGCGACCGCAACCGGCACCACCACCGGTTCGACGACGGTAACGTGTCTGGCTCCGGTGCTTCAGTCCATCGCGATTGCACCCACGCAGCTCACGCTGCCGGCCGGAGGCACGAAGCTATTGACGGCGACCGCTACTTACACCGACGGCGCGACTAGTGATGTCACTACCACGGTCCAGTGGGGTAGTGACTCGAGCGCCGCCACGGTGTCGTCCGCGGGCCTCGTAACTTGCGCCGCGGGCGCGACGATGAACGGCTCCGCGAATATCACTGCCACAAGCGGCAGCGTCAGCGCATCGATCAGCGTGACCTGCCAGGCGCTGCAGCTCAAGTACATCACCGTGACACCGTCGAATCAGTGTGAGATTCCCAACGGCGGCAAGCAGCAGCTGCAGGCCATCGGCACCTATGCTTCTGGGGCGACGAAGAATCTCACCGCGACGGCAACCTGGAGTTCGAGCTCATCGACCGTGGCCACCGTGTCGGCGGGCCTCGTGATGTGCAAGGCCAGCCGCTCCTACCAGGACGGCAAGGCGACCATCTCAGCCTCGGTGGGCTCGGTCAAAGGATCGACCAATATCGTGTGCGACGGAGCGGGCCGCTAGTAGCCTCAATTTCGGCGCGTTCACCCAGGTGAACGCGCCGAGACCTACGGCACCCGGTACCCTGCGGCTGCCTTCGACTTCGCTACGAGTGCATCGTCTCGCTTGATCGCCGCGCTCACTTCGCTGAGCATCTTCACGGCGGGCACGGGCACCTCAGCCACCGCCTTGATCGAGGGATCGCTCGAAGCTGGGATTAGAACGGCTTGCTTGTCCCTGCCGTGGGCTGCAAAAAAGGCGGCACGGCCGGGTATGGACAGCAGGTAGAAGGTTTCCGGCGACAAGTTTTCCTTTTTCGCGTAGTTGCTTCGCGCCTGCACGAGCAGCTTGGTAATCTCGGTATTGGAATACCCGCCGCGGTGCCACTTACCGTCGCGCAAAAGCATGAGAAACGACCCTACGACCTCTCCGTGAGACTCGAGCGGAAACAAAACGGCCGAGCTCGTTCTCGTCAGCAGTTCCAGTAGATTCGGCTTAGCGCCGCGCAGGTCCTCCAATCCGAGCCCGACAATGGGGAACGGAACTCCGATGGTCTGTGCGGTGGGCGAGTCCGCCTTTTGCGAGGGCTCGTTGAGCATGGCCGTTCTCATGCTCGACGGCAAAGCGTGCCGGCGCGCCATCTCGATGGAGACCCCCGAATGCTGGTGCGCCGTCAGCAGTTTTTTCTTGGGCGCGGGTGGTGTCGGCACTTGGGCGGCGTCAACGGTAAGAACCGGCGCGTCGGGCACCGGCAACGCCAAGTCGTACTGATCGCCCACATGCGCGGCGCCCACGCCCATGTCGCTTTCCGGATCAGCATAGACAGTGAAGTCTATTGTGTGGGTATGCGCCGTCTTCAGCTGGCTTGAAATAGTGGAATTGGCCGGGTCGCACGCGGGCACCGAGCCCGGGAGCGTCTTCGGCACGGGCCAGGGGTCCCAGATGATGAGTTGCTGCCCCGAATCGTCCGAATAGCCGATGGCGACAAGTTCATGCAAGCCGCTCGGCTTGGAACTCCCGCCACCAGGAGGGTAGTTCCATTGAAATAGAAATGGGTGACCGCCGTCGATCTGTTGCTTTGCCAGCGTCCAGCTCAGGGAGTCGCCGTTGGTCTTTGACTTAAAAGTGAGTCCCGGCAGAATCGGGGTACCCGACTGGTTACAGTCCTGAATGTTGGCCACGCAGGCTGATAGCGCGCTCGATACATTGGCGGCCACGAGCATCCCCAAGCTGGCAAGACTGGTTACATCCGCAATCCCAAAGCCGGCCTCCACTGCCTGGCTGGTGCGGCCGGGCGGATTTACCGTAAGAGGTGTGTTACGGGCGAGACAGACATTGGGGTCGGTGTAGAAGCTATTGACGGCAATCGCGTCGGCAGCAGACCAACAGAGTTGTGAACCGTATTGCGGCTGCAGATCCGTCAACGCCAACACCACTTTGGTTGCGTGGACCGGGAGCGAGACCGCGACCCCGAGGGCCACAGCTACCATGCCTTGCGCGATGCACCAAATCGGTACGTCTCTCATGCGGGTCCCTCCTACATGGCTCTGGGATTGAATTAGAGTTAGCATGCGACACGCACACGGGAGGATGCAATGGCCAAGAAGAAAACCAAAGCCCCTAAGACTCCCGCTAAACGCAAGCCGCCGGCAAAGATCCGAACGGATTTCATGAGTGCGTTCACGGCAGAATTCATAAGTGGCGGAAGACCGAAAACGTGGAAGTGGCCCCACCCTGCGCAAACGAACCAAAGCATACTGGCAGACTTCGAGACGTTTACCGACGTCTTGATGCGGGCCGGTTTTCTACTTCAAGCTGTTGCGCCTGACGGCAGTAACTCGCTCAGCGACCGCCTCGCGCAGTTCCTGATTGCGCAGAACTGGCCGATCGCCAAGCCCGTGCCGAACACACGGCCGATATTGGAGCGGACGGTGCATCTGATCGAGATCTCGGTCATCGTGGATCGACTTCTTCAGGCCATCAACCACGCTCGAGAAGCCGCAGGCGGTCCTGGCGTCTGGCCGCCGCACTAAGGGGTCCCGGTCGCCAGCTTTGTACCTTCCGCGTCATTCTCGGCGCGGATGCGGTCGAGCAGCGCGCGGAAATCCGGCCGCCCGCGCAACACCTTGAAATACGGCTCATGCTCGGCCAACCACACATCACGCCAACCCAGTTGCGCCGCGCGCTGCAAGGCAGCCATCGCCGCATTGCCATTCTCACGTAGCGACGCGGACGCCGCTTGCAATTCGAACACCCCGTGACGGTCCATGCCGGCGGCAATCAGTCGATTGAGCAGCGCGTCCAATTGATCGAGGTGTGCGTTAGCGTCGGCGCCACTGCCCGTCGCCTGCCGCGCCGCTGCCGCAATGAGCAGATACGAGTAACCCAATCGAGCGAGCCAGGGACTGGCGAGTTCATCGGGCTTAAGATCGGGCGATGCCAGCGCCCGATCGACATGCTTTCTTGCGGAACGGGTATCTCCCGCGATCAGCTCCGCGTTCGCCAATTCGAACAGCAAATCCGGCTCAGCGCTCGCATCCAATTGGGTGGCAGCAATCCGTTTTTGAACCAAATCCGATCCGCCTTGGGCGTAAAGCGTCACGAGATCGAGCCAAACCAGCGGCGCGTGTGTCGGGGCGCCGTCCGCGTGACCGACCGCGGCAGTATAACTTTCGCGCGCGCGCAGCGGGAGACCTAAGGCCAGCAGCCAGCGCCCGCGCTCGTAGTGGAGCACTTGATTGTCCGGACTTCGCGCGAGCGCGGCAGCATTCCACTTGAGAGCCTCGGCCATGTGTCCGCGCGCCTCTTCAAAAGCGCCGGATGCGCTCAAAGCCCAGGCCGCGCCGGGATCCAACGCTCGCGCTCCCTCGCATGCGGCAGATGCCGCATCGAATTCCGCCAGGTCGGTCAGCGCCAAACAACGTTGGGCACGCAGGTAATAATCGAGCGGATCCAATTGCGCCGCTTGAGTATAGAAACGCAGGGCCTCTTTGGGCATCCCAGAAACCAGATTATAAAAACCCAGTTCCGCGGCGGCATCGCGCGAGTTGGGATTGAGCTCCAGTGCTCTTTGCAAATCACGGACTGCAGCATCCTTCTGCTGCAGCTCGGTCTCCAGCGCGCCTCGCACGACATAAAGATCAGGCAATTTCGGCGTTTTGCGCGCGGCGCTTTCCAGAAGCGGCAGCGCATCCGGCGCGATGCTCGCGATGGGCCGGTCATTGAAGTAGCGCTGGTTCAGGTACGCGTATGCCAGGCCGACTTGCGCCAACGAAAAACTAGAATCGTCGTCGATGGCCTGGCGATAGAGTTCGATGGCGCGCTCGTTGTCCGATTTGGTGCGCTGCTGCTGATGGTGGCGCGCAATCAGATACAGGGAATAAGCGCGGCCCGAGCTGCTGCGCCGGTCGGCCAAGCGTTCCGTGGTCTGATCGGTCATGCGCAACTCCAGATTGCCGGCGACCGCGCGCGCGATTTGCTCCTGGACTTCAATGACGTTGAGAAGCGCGGAATCATACGATGCCGACCAAACGTTATAGCCGTCATGCACGTCAATGAGCTGCACGCTCACACGCACGGTATCTCCCGAGCGGCGCAAAGACCCTTCCAGTACATGCGTTGTACCCAACTGACGGCCGATTTCACGAACGTCGGTATCCTTGTTGCGGAAGGCCGAGGCCGAGGTTCGCGACACCACGCGCAGCGTTGGAATTTGTGCGAGCCAGTTCGAGACCTCTTCGCTCACCCCGTCGCAAAACGGCTGTTCGGTCTTGCCGACGGTCAAGTCGATGAACGGCAAGACCGCAACCGATTGCGGACCCGGCTTACCGGCCGGCCGCACCCAGAGCAGCATTCCGGCGACTACGGCGAGCACCGCCGCAGCGGTGAGCCACTGCAGCCAGCGGAGACGGATGATTCGCCCGAAGGTGTTCGACTCTTTTATAGACGGGGACGCCGTAGCTGCCTGAGCGACATCGACGGGGGCTGCGGGCACAGTCGCAGCTGCGGCCACAGCGCCTGCGACTTCGAGCCGGTGTACGGCAGCAATGAGCCGGTAGCCCTTGCGCGCCACCGTTTCGATGTAACTCGCCTTCGGTCCCGTGTCGCCGAGCATCTTGCGCAGCTGCGAGATCGATTGGTATACGGACGCGGAACCCACCACGACTCCCGACCAAACCTCGGTGAGGAGTTGCTCCTGAGTCACCACCGCGCCCGGCGACTCGGCCAGGCACATGAGCAGCCGCATCATGCGCGGCTCGAGCTTCAGCGACTCCGCGCCACGGCTCAGCGTATCGTCGGCCGGGTCCGCGACCCACCCGCCGATCTGCCAAGCGGGAATGCGCTGTTGCGCCATTGCGCTGTGCTCCTCAAGGGGACCTCAGTATAGACTCGCCGCCCCCCAAGCCGACACCGCCAAGGTAATGTCGGTACCCTAGATTTCATCGGTTCCATGGGGATCCGGCTGCTGATATCGGCAGCGCGCTCCTGATTGGACGGCAGGCTTAAGGTCCCGTCATCGACGCGCACCCGATTCGGCTTCTCGTGTCCGGGACGCCGGACGGCGGATTCGGCCTAAAACTCGTTCGCCACGCCGCGGACTGATGCAGTACCAGCGCAGCGACAAGCAACGCAATCGTTTACTCGTGACGCTCGAGCGCAGCTAAACGTTCGAGTGCGGCATCGCGCGTGCGCGCGTCGTCGAACTCGATCACGATTTTGCCGCTGCCGTCGGTACGCTGGTGAAGCTCGACGCGCATGCCCGGCGCGCGCGTCACTTCGCTGACGACCGTGAGTAGCGGCGGAGTTGCAGGCGCGCGAAGCGTCTGCGTCTGCGCCCTGCGCACCTGAGACTCGGTATCGCGCACGCTCCACTGACGCGTCGCAATCATCTGCGCGAAACGCACGCGCTCCCCATCGTCCTGCAGTCCCAGCAGGGCGCGCGCGTGCCCCATGCTTAAAGTCCGGGTGTCTATCATCGCGGTGACCTCGGCGGGCAGGTCGAGCAAGCGCAGCAAGTTGGTCACCGCGGCGCGCGAGCGGCCGATCGCCTGCGCAACCTGTTCGTGTGTGAGCGCGAACTCCTCAATCAGCCGCTTAAGCGAACGCGCCTCGTCCGCAGGGCTCAACTCCTCGCGCTGGATGTTTTCGATCAGCGAGACCGCAAGCGCTTCCTGGTCGTTGAAATCGCGAATGATCGCCGGAACCTCGGCCAGTCCCGCGAGCTGCGCAGCCCGCAGGCGGCGCTCGCCGGCTACCACCTCGAACTGGTGGGGAAACCCGGGCACCGGCCGCACGATGAGGGGCTGGATGAGGCCCGTAACTTTGATGGAGGCGACCAGTTCCTCGAGCAGTTCGGGCCGGGAATCGGTGCGCGCCGGCGTAAGACTTGCGCGAATCGCCTTGATGGATATGGCGCCGGTCCCTTGCCGGTAGGAGCGGCGAGGATGCGCGTTCAGGAACGCCTGCAGCTCGTTCAGCCCACCCGAGTTGGCACCCATGCCTTAAGCCTACTCCAAACGCGCGCGCATTAATATCCGGCCGCCTGCCCGTCGCGGCGCGGGTCGCTTGCGGCCACATAGCCCTCGACGGCGGGGTCGCCCAACCGCCAGATGAATTGGCCGGCGCCGAAATCCTGGTAGCTGTCTTGAATGACCTCGATTTGATGGCCCAGCTCGCGCAGTTTGAGCGCGGTGGCACTCGGCATGGCCGCCTCGACATTGATGGACAGGCCTTGATTGAAGCGCCAGCGCGGCGCATCACAGGCGGCTTGCGGTTGCTGTCCGTACACCAGCATGCGCACCAGGGTCTGCAGGTGCCCTTGGGGCTGCATGTTGCCGCCCATCACGCCGAAGCTCATTTGCGGCAAACCCTCCTTGGTGAGGAAGCCGGGAATGATGGTGTGAAACGGACGCTTGCGCGGCGCGACGCAATTGGGGCTGGCGGGGTCGAGCGAGAAGGCATGTCCGCGATTCTGCAGCGACAGTCCCCACTCCGGCACCACCACCCCGGAACCGAACCCCATGTAGTTGCTTTGAATGAAGCTGACCATCATGCCGCGCTCGTCCGCCGCGGTGAGATAAATGGTGCCGCCTCGATCCGCGTGCCCCTCGCCGAAAACTTGCGCGCGTTCGGGATCGATGAGCGCGGCACGCTTTTTGAGATACTCAGGATCGAGCATTTGCTCCACCGAGCGGCGCATGGCGATGGGATCGGCCACGTGCGCATAGGTGTCGACGAAGCCCAGCTTCATCGCTTCGATTTGCAAATGCTGGCCGGCCGCACTGTCCACCGCATGGGCCGCAACGTCCAGGTGCTGCAGGATACCCAGTGCGATCAGCGCGGCGATGCCCTGGCCATTCGGCGGGATCTGGTGCAGCCGATGGCCATACACATCCATGCCGATGGGTTCCACCCATTCGGGCGAATAGGCCTCGAAGTCCGACACGCGCATCGCCCCGCCATGTCGGGCCGCGTGCGCCGCGGCGGCGGCCGCGATCTCGCCGCCATACAAGGCACGCCCCCGGGTTTCTGCAATCAGCGTCAGGGCGCGCGCCGCGCCCTTGAATTCGAAACGCTCGCCGACATCAGGCGCGCGGCCGCGGGGCATGAAGACTTCTGCAAAGCCGGGAAGGTCTTTCAGATCCGTCACTGCCGCCGTCCACTTTTCTTGCACCACCAGCGGAACCGCATAGCCGCGTGCGGCGATTGCAATCGCGGGCGCGAGCAGATCGGCAAAGCCAAGTTTGCCGAAACGCTGGGAAAGCTCGGTCCAGGCGGCTACGGCGCCGGGGACGGTCACCGAATCCCAGCCGCGCATCGGCGGCTGGCGCGCGCCGGCGCCGTATTTTTTCTTGAAATAATCCGGCGTCCAGGCGGCGGGCGACGGTCCGGAGGCGTTGAGGCCGTGCAGTTTTTGCCCGTCCCATACCATGCAAAAGGCATCGGAACCCAGGCCGTTGCTGCACGGTTCGAGCACCGTCATCGCGGCCGCCGCGCCGATGGCGGCATCGACCGCATTGCCGCCCTTTTGCAGCAACATCACGCCCACTTGCGCGGCCAAGGGGTGGGAAGTGGATACCACGTTGCGCGCGAATACCGGCACTCGCACGGAGGAATAGCCCGCGCGCCAATCGAAATTCATGACGCTACTCGGCAGCCACCGGCACACTGCCCCCGCGGGCGGGCCGCCGCACCAAGAAGCACAACGGTATCAATAGAACGCTGATCCATGCCGAAGCATAGAACAGGTCGAGCGACGACAAGAGATAACTTTGTCCGATCATGGCCTGCGTCATGGCGCCCGCCGCCCCTTGATCGGTCAGCCCAAATTGATGCAGTTGCGTCAGCGCTTCTTGATAGGAGGGCGCGTACTGCGTCACCGTATCGGCCAGCTGGGATTGATGCAGCGCTTCGCGGCGATCCCAGAAGGTGGTGATGAGCGAGGTGGCAAAGCCCGCAGCGGTGATGCGCAAGAAATTCGAAAGGCCGGATGCGGCGGGCACTTTCTGCGCCGGCAAGCCGTCGAACGCGACCGCGAGCATGGAGACGAAGAACACGCCCATCGCCAGGCCTTGTACCAGCTGCGGCGCCATGAACACCAGGTAGCTCGAGTCCGCGGTAAGTTGCGCGCGCATGAAGTAGGACGCAGCGAACAAGGCGAAGGAGCCGGCCGCCAGCACGCGCGGATCGACACGGCGCATCAGCTGTCCCATCATCATCGAGCTCAAGATGGCGGTGATGCCGCTGGGGGCGGACACCAGGCCTGCCCAGGTCGCGGTATAGCCAAGATTGCTTTGCAGCCACAGCGGCATGAGCACGATGTTGCCGAAAAACACGGCATAGCCCAAACACATGGCAAGCGTGCCGAGCGCGAAGCTGCGCGACTTGAACAGGCTCAAGTCCACGATGGGATGCTTCTCGGTCAGTTCCCAAATCAGCCAGGCGGCAAAGGCCACGACCGTGACGATGAGCAGAACGATGATGACCGGTGAATTGAACCAGTCCAGATCCTTGCCCTTGTCGAGCATGATCTGCAATGCGCCGACCCACACGAAGAGCAGCGCGAGGCCGACCCGGTCGATGGGGATTTTGCGCGTGGGGGTTTCCTGAGACTTCAAGTTGCTCCAGCACAACCAGGCGCAGAACACGCCGACCGGCACGTTGATGAGGAAGATCCAGGGCCAGACGTAGTTGTCGGAAATGTAGCCGCCGAGCAAGGGACCGGCGATGGGCGCCACTAACGTGGTGATCGACCAGATGGTGAGCGCGGTGGTGCGCTTATTGGGGCCGAACACATTGATGAGCAGCGCCTGGCTGCCGGGGATCATGGGTCCCGAGACGGCTCCCTGCAGCACGCGAAACGCGATCAACGAGGGCAGGCTCCAGGCGAGGCCGCATAGTAGAGAGGCGATGGTAAACAGCACCACGGAGGCGACGAAGGTGCGCACCACGCCGAATCGCTGCATGAGCCATCCGGTCAAGGGCACCGACACGCCGTTCGCCACGGCGAAGGAGGTAATGACCCAGGTTCCTTGATCGACGCTGACGCCCAGGTTGCCGGCGATGGTGGGAATGGACACATTTGCAATGGAGGTATCGAGCACCTGCATAAAGGTCCCGAGCGCAAGCGCCACCGCGGTAATGGCTTTGCGCCCGCCGAGCAATGCCGGCGCGGCCTCCACGGCGGCGGCATCGGCGCTCACGGGCGGGCGGCCAACATGGGCGCACCCGTTGCGCGCGCTTTGGCTGAGCTTGGCCGGTTCATGAGCCTGCGGTCCGGCGTTATCCGCGATGATGGACGCGATCAGCGTATCGACGCGCGGATCATCGCCGGCGCTGCTCTGCTTCGGCAGGGGCACGTTGCGCACGGCGGTCGACATGAGCGGGCCGGATGCATTGTGCAAATCCACGCGCACTGTGGTCGAGAGTCCGACGCGCAGCGGATGCGCCTTGAGTTCGTTCGGATCCAGCAGAATGCGCACCGGCACGCGCTGCACGATCTTGATCCAATTGCCCGAGGCATTTTGCGAAGGCAGCAGCGCAAAGGCATTGCCGCTGCCGGCGGCGATACCGGCGAGGCGCCCGTGATAGGTCACCTGGTGTCCGTACAGATCGGTGCGCACGGTGACCGGTTGACCGGCGCGCATGCGCTCGAGCTGCACCTCTTTGAAGTTCGCATCCACCCACACGTTCTCGAGCGGTACCACGGCCAGCAACGGCGTGCCGGCCGCCACGCGCTGTCCGACCTGCACGGAACGTTTGGCGATGACCCCGCTCACCGGCGAGGTAAGCTCGGTGCGATGCAGGGCCAGCGCAGCGTTGCGCACGGCGGCGGCTGCCGCCAGAACTTGCGGATGATCCGCGATGGTGGTGCCGTCGATCTGCGCCACGGTCTGACTCAATTGTTCGCGCGCCTGCGAGACATTGGCGCGCGTGGTCGTCACCGCATCGCGTGCATGGGAGAGCTCCTCGGCGGAAATGGCGCCGTCGGCAATCAGGCTGCCGCGGCGCTGCAGATCATCGTCGGCCGTGCGGGCGGCCTGTTCACGCTGCACGATCTGCGCGCGCAATTCCTGGCCTTGCGCGAACAAGCCGCGCACCTGGCGCACGGCGCGCGCCAGGTCGGCCTCGGCATTCTCCTCGGCGATTTGCGCGTCCGCACGGATCGAGCTTCAGCAACGTCTGGCCGGCTTCGACCAACTGTGTGTCGTCCACGTTGAGCGACAGCACCGTGCCGGGCACTTCGCTGGTCACCTGCACCACATCGCCGTTCACGTAGCCATCGTCGGTGCTTTCAAAATAGCGACCGTCGAAGAACCAGTAGCCGCCGTAGCCCAGAGCGCCGAGCAGGACGACCGCGCCTAAGCCGAACAAGCCTAAACGGCGCGCCCGGTTGCGAGCCGGCCGCAAGGGGGCCGGAGGCGCGGCCGCGGTGGCCGGAGCGGGGTGTGCCGCCTGCCGCTCGGTTGCCGGAGATGTCTCGTGGGAGTCTTTCGTGTTCATGGCATTACCCGTGTCAAAACGTGATCAGAATTGGACGAAGTGCTTGCGCTCGATGCGCGCGCGTCGAAGCTGCCGCCGATGGCAAGCAGCAGAGTCACCCGCGCCACGGCTTGATTGGCGACGATATCGACCATGGTTTGGCGCGCCGTCAGTACCTGCGTTTCGGCGTTGAGCACCGACAGATAGCTGGCGAGGCCGGCGCGATAGCGCTCTTCCGCCAGCTTGTAAGCCGCTTCGTTGGCCTCCAGCGTTTGTTGCTGTTCCACGCGTTCGCGCGCCAACGCGTCGATGCGCGTGAGCTGATCCGCCGTTTGCTGCACGGCGCGCAGCACCGTGTCGTTGTAGCCGGCGATTGCCCCGTCCAACTGCGCCTCGCTGCCTTGATACTGCGCGCGCAGCCGGCCGCCATCGAACAGCGGCAGCGAAATCAAGGGCCCTGCGCCATAGCCGCGTGCGCTCCACTGCACCAGGTTGTTCAAGCCAAAGGCGCCGATGCCCGCGAGCGCCTTGAGATTGATATCCGGATAAAACGCGGCGCGATCGGAAAGGCGCTGCGCGTCGGCCGCCTCAATGTTCAGACGCGCCGACAGCACATCCGGCCGGCGCGCCAACAAATTGATGGGCAACGCCGTGGGTACCGGCAGTGCCGCATCGAGGTTCATCACCGGCCGTTGAATGGACGCGTAGCCCTCCGCGCCCTGCCCGGTCAGCGCGGCCAGCTCATGCACCGCTAGATCGGCGGCAGCCTGTGCCTGATCGCGGGCTACGTGCGCCTGCGGCAACTGCCCTTCCGCCTGCCGCAATTCGAGCTGCGTATCGACCCCTGCGGCAACGCGGCGGCGCGTGATGGCGACGATGTTTTCGCGCTGTGCCGCAGAGCGCTCGGCGATTTCTGCCAAAGCGTTTTCCCGATACAGCTCGACATACGCCTGCGCGATGGCGGTGCCGAGCAGGAGCTTCACGTTCTCGACGCCCAATGCCGCGGAATGAGTCAGGGCTTCGGCTTGATGAACCGCATTCGCCTGCCGTCCCCAAAAATCCAGATCCCAACTCAAGGATGCGCCGGCTTGGCCCATCCAAAAGGTATGTCCGGCAAGAGGCGGCGGAATGATGTAGTTCTCCGGTGCGCGCTGGTACAGCACGCTGGCATCCAGGTTCGCCGAAGGCAGCAATTTTGCTTGCGCGATTTGCGAGCGGGCCAAGGCCTCGGCCACCCGCGACTGCGCCTCGGCCAACGTCGGACTGTCCTTGAGGCCGGCGCGAATCAGCCGATCAAGTTGCGGATCGTCGAAAGATTTCCACCACCCATCGGCGACCGGTTCCACGGCCGCCCCTAGCAAGCCGACCCGGCTGTTTTCCAAGGCGGCGGGATGCACGGACTCTTTCGGCGGCAATACGCATCCGGCCAGGAGCACACTGATCCAGAGCAACGAGCTTTTGAAGATCATGATTCACGCCTCCGCAGGCACGACGGTCGGGTGGAAACGCTCATGCAGCGTGGTATTGAGCTTGGTCAGCAAGCGCAGCAAGTCCTGAACCTCGGCCTTGCTGAAACCGGTCAAGATCTCGTTGAGTTTGGCGACGACCAGCGGAATGAGCGCTTCAATCGTCTCGCGGCCGGCGGCGGTCAGCTGCAGCTCGACTTTGCGTCTATCGCGATCGCGCCGTACCCGCTCCAACAGCCCTCGCTCAGCCAATTGGTCAATGACACGGGTGAGCGCGCCGCTGTCGTGCCGGTATTGCGTGCAAATGTCCTTCGGATTGACCGCGATGCCGTCGCGTAGACAGGACAGAACGACGTATTGAATGAAGCTGAATCCGCGCTGCTCGATCACCGGCTCCATGACATCGAGCATGAGCGAATGCGCGCGCTTCACCAGATAGCCGATGCCAATCTGCGCCTTGTAGGTTCCGACCTGATAATGCTGCTTAGACATTCAATGCCCCGGCAATTACTGCTTTGAGCAGCTATTATCCTCCGCCCAGGTTGGCTGTCAACACAACATTATTATTAATATATTCATACAGTTATCTTGAAACGGAGAGAAAATCGCCCACGCCGGATGATACGCAAAAGGCATAAGCAAATGCGGGCGCAAATAGGCGCCCATCATGCGTGCGAGGCCGCCAAATGCTTCTCAGTGAGACCAAAGGCCGATAGTCAGAGAACGGCAAGGCCGACCTAATCCTTCACTGCAACTCTGCTCGCGTGGCGGAATCGTCCGTGGGCAACGCTTGGGCGCTCGCGCTGTGCGCTCTTTGAACGGAGACCTTAGATGACTGCGCGGATGAAACGGGCAGCGAGACTGATCGGCGTCGTACTGCTGGGTGCTTTGATGCTCGCCATGGCCGGATGGGGAGTGCTCGCGCTTCTTTACTTCGACCACGCCAACCTCGCCCTTCGCAACGGGCTGGCCATTCTCTACGCGGCTGCTTCGCTGATTGCGCTCGCCGGGTTGGCGGTCAAGAGCCGGCGCCGGCGGGCCGTCGGCGGCTTTTTTGCTCTGTTTGCCGTTCTGCTCGTCTGGTGGTTCAGCACCCAGCCCTCGAACGACCGTAACTGGCAACGCGACGTGGCCGTGCTTCCTTACGCAACCCTCGATGGCGATCGGGTCACCCTGCACAACATCCGCAACTTCGAGTACCGCAGCGAGACCGACTACACGCCCGCGTACTATGACCGGACCTTCAATCTAAGTGAACTCGACTCGATTGATCTGGCCGCGGTTTATTGGATGGGTCCGCAGATCGCACATGTGTTCGTGAGCTTCGGCTTTGCCGACGGCCATCAGGTGGCGGTTTCGATTGAGGCACGCAAGGAACTGGGCGAGGGCTATTCGACGGTGCAGGGATTCTTCCGGCAGTACGAGCTCTACTACGTGGTCGCCGACGAGCGCGACGTCATTCGCTTGCGCACCAACTACCGCCACGATCCACCCGAGGAGCTGTATCTATTTCGCGTAAAGTCCGACGCCGAAGGCCGGAAGCGCTTCTTCCTCGACTACCTGAGCAAGATCGATGCGCTCAAGGAACATGCCGAGTGGTACAACTCGCTGACAACCAACTGCACCAGCAACATCTGGCTGCACTCGCGGGTCAACCCCGGCCATCTGCCGTATTCCTGGAAGATTCTGATAAGCGGTCACGTCCCGGAGTATTTGTACGAAAACGGCATGCTCGATAGCAGCGTGCCGTTCGCGGAGCTGCAGCGGCGCGGGCATGTCAATGAGCGAGCACATGCCGCGGATCAGGCCGAGGATTTTTCGCAGCGGATACGCGCCAACTGAAGTCGTCAGCGGAACATAGAATAGTTGAGGATCGATCCCCCGCCGACCGGAGTGCCCAACGTGATCCATCCGGCCCGTGATCCGCTGGCCCAGCCAACGCCGACGGTGAGCGTTCCGATCGGGGTCCGGCCGCCGAGGTAGGCCGAGGCGCCGTAGAGAGTTCCGTCCGGTGTCGGATCGACGCGCCCGTACACGTGACCGCCCTCGAACCTGACGCCGCTGTAGAGTGATTGATTCAAGATCGGCAGAATGTCAGCGACGTGCCAGAGCACTGCGCCATCGAGCGTCCAGTAACTGCGAGCGCGGACCTCGCCGATGGAATAGCCGGGAAAGCTCTGCGGACCGCCCAGCGAGAACGCGCGGTCTGCGGGCAGCGCACTGCCCAAATCTGTGCCGCCCGCGGCCGTGAACCACAGCATCATCTTTCCAGCGGGAACTCCTTTGCGAATAGCCGCCTCGAGGCGCTCCCAATCGCGCACCGCGCCCAGGGAGCTGTCCGACTTGTAGTACTGCACCTGTGCCGCGAGACCGTTGCTTGCGAAGCTGGCCTGTTCGCGGCTGTCGTAAGTCGCGGTGGCCGTCAGTCCCGCGTCCGTTGTGTCGACCTCCGGCAGCAACCCAATCCCGATGTCCAGGTTCGTGCGCCGCTTGGTGCCAAAATAGCCGATCCTGATCTGTCCCGCGTTCGTGAGATTGGCGCCCAGGTCGAATTCTCCGCCGACATCGTTGAAATGATAGCGAGCGATCCGGTTGTTGCCGCTGTACACGTCCTCGACGGATTGCCGCGCGATGAACTCGGGTTCGACGAAGAAGGTCTGGGCGACGGTGACCGGCTGGTACAGGCTGGTCTGGATGAGCGAGTCCGAACCCAACTGCAGCCGGTTGCGCAACTCGCCGCCGTAGGAATTGAGCCAAGGGTGCACGTGCTGCAAGGCCAGTTCGAACTGCAAATCGCCGCCGCCGGCGGCGTACAGCCCCACACTCGGCCGCAGGAAATCCGGCCCGATCAGCGTCTCGCTGGGTTGCCAGACCAGCACGGGGTTGGCGGGATCGCCGGTGAGCTTGTAATCGACACCATCCAGATTTTCCACGACGGCCATGCGGGTGGCGTCGCGGCTGATCGCGGCAGTATCCACCGTGTCGCCGGCGCGAACGCTCGTCAAAGTACGCAGGTACTCCGGATTGACGCGCTTGAGCCCTTCGAACTGCACGTCCGCAACCCGGATCTCGATGGACTGTTGCACGGTAACGCTTTGTCGCCATGCGGTGTACTCCGGTTCCGAGACGGAGAGCGCCCCGAGCCGGCTCGCCGCCAGCCGCGCGGCGTTCTCGCCGAGAGAAATGGTTTCCGGTGTACGCTCAAAGTCCCCGGCGCCGATGTCGCCCAAGCTCACATCAATGCGCACATCGCGGTCGGTCAGGGTCTGCAGCTGCAGCCGTTCGTTAGCCTCCGACATGACGTCATTGCTGCGCGAGACCATGCTGGCCGCTCCGCCCAGTTGCTCGCGGGTGACCGGGGCTTTGGCCAGATTCACGGCGATGACCACGTCCGCGCAGGTGTTGCGCGCCACGTCGATCGGCAGATTGCGAACGATAAAGCCGTCGGACAATACAAATTGCTCGGTGATCACCGGCGCGAAAGCGCCCGGGACTGCCATGCTGGCCCGCATCGCCATCGCGAGGTCGCCGTGATCGAGCACCACCATGTTGCCTGTCAGCATGTCGGTCGCCACGGCACGAAAAGGAATCGGCAGCTTGTTGAAATCCGACACCTGGCGGCCTCTGGCCACATAGCTACGCAGCATGTCCTCAATCAGGGTGGTCGAGATCAGACCGCTGCGCGTGACGAGCTTGCCGCCTCTGATTCCTAGCTCGAGCGATCCGGTGGCGGCGTAGAAACGCTTCTGTTCGGCTGACTCGAATGGCCGGTTGCCGGTGCCGCCAACGATGGTCTTCCAATCGACCTTTCTGATGAATTGATCGATCTCGGTCGCTGACATGCCGGACGCGTAGCCGCCGCCGACCAGCGCGCCCATGCTGGTGCCGGCAATGCAATCGATCGGGATGCGCAGCTCCTCCAGAACCTTGAGCACCCCGACGTGCGCACCGCCCCGGGCACCGCCCCCGGCAAGCACCAGACCCACCCTCGGCCGCTGCAGGGACGCGCCGGACGCCGTCGTTTCTTGCGCGGCCACGCTGGCCCCGACCAGCGCGGCGCTCAAGGTGAGCAGGCACGGGCAGCAGAACCGCGCGACCCGCGGGAGGAACAATCGCGGCATTCTTGGTCTTCCGTCGGCCTTGCGTTACCGATGCGCAAAGAGCGCCCAGTTAGCGCGACATCGTCGATATCCTGGAACGCCGGCGGTTTCTCCACCATCGGACTTAGGTCCCACGGTGTCTCTATCGCAACCCCTGTTCGCGCAAAAGCCATCGAATGAGACCTTGGTCCGATTTCCGCGCGATCTGCGGTTCAAACAGAATTGCAACAGCCCGATTATGAAGAGGCGATGATGCTCGATCCCTCGGTGATTTTCACGGCGTTCTTCGTGACCTTGGGACCGCTCAAGACGCTGGCACCGTTCGCGCAACGCACGCGCGACCTTCCCGCCGCCACCGTGCGGCAGATCGCGTGGTGGAGTTTCGTCGTCGCAACGATCGGCGGCGTCGCCGGCGGATTGGTCGGCCGCTCGATGCTGACAAAATGGGACGTTTCGGTCCCGGCCCTGAGGCTGAGCGGCGGCATCATCTTCTTCTTGGTGGCGCTCAGCCAGCTCCTGGAGCAATACCGACCCCCGCGCGCTGCGGTGCCGCCCGAGCCGCTGCCCCCCTCCGCCCTGGCGGCGGGCTGCCGTCTTGTGTTCCCGATTGTACTCACCCCCTATGGCATCGCCGGCGTCATTGCGCTGCTCGCCCAGAGCGAGGGTACGCAAGGCACGCTGACCATCCTTGGGGTGCTGGTGTTCGTGATGTGTCTTGATCTGATCGCGATGCTGTTCGCGCGCTTCATTCTGCGCGGCATTGTAATCATCATCCTGCAGGTGCTCGGCGCCGTGCTCGCCGTGCTCCAGGTCGCGCTAGCCTTGGAGGTCATGGTGGACGCATTGCGATCCTTGCGCGTTCTCGCCGGCTAGGGTCGCCCTGACCCGGAATGGTTGTGGTCCCGCCTCAGCGCCGCGCCGCCGCGTCCAGCTCTGGGTAGTGTCTGAAGATGCCGTCGTTGTTGAATGGGATACGTCGCGGGCTGGCAAGATACGCGGCAATTCGCGGCCGATCGTGAATTCGCGAATGCAGGGCGAAAAGCCGCGGATGGTAGCGCGCGGTCTTCCGTGTCGCATTCGGAAAGGCATACTGAAGCCCCGCTATTATTTGAAATATCGACAGATCCACATAGGTGAGTCTGGCGCCCAGCATATAGCGCCCCTTGGCGCCATTTCCCGCCAACACGTTCTCGAAGTAGCCTAAGTACTTGGGCACTCGGCGCTTCACAAAATCCGCAGCGCGGCGGCGCGCCTCCTTCCGCTGATCTTCGTAAAAAAGCCCAGAGGCCACCGGATGATGTGTGTCGTGAACTTCGACCAAAAAATCCGCAATCGTTAGTTGCAGCTGATGTGCCCAGAGCCGCCCCTTCTGCGGAGCCGGCGCAAGGCCCAACCGCGGACCCAAGAATTGCAGAATATTGGCAGTCTGGCCGATCAGGTGCTTGCCCGCCTTCAGGAAAGGCGGTGCGAACGGCGTACCGGCGCGGCGATCACCGCCCATTAGACGCATCATGGCAGCGATTCCGGCACCCTTGCCCGACTTGCGCGCGACATCTTCATACGGTGCACTGCCTTCCTCCAAAGCCAATCGCACAAACTCGCCCCGACCCTGAATCGTAGGCCAATAGTAGAGTTCATAAATCATCGAATTCTCCTCGGCAACAGCCAAACAAGACGAGCAGCAGCTTGGGTTGTCTGTGCGAGCCGGCACAGTTAGGCTTGAGACGGTCCATTGTAATCCACACGAATTGAGGTTCATTGCTCATGGGAACCACAGTCTCTTATTTTCGCCCGGACGGAAAAAAAATTGACGGCTATCTGGCCGAACCCAAAGGCACTGCCAACGCTCCCGCCATCGTGGTCATCCAGGAATGGTGGGGAGTGAATGATCAGATCCGCGGCGTCGCGGAGCGATTGTCCGCGGCCGGCTACCGCGCTCTCGTGCCGGATCTGTACCGCGGCAAGTCCACGGTCGAGGCGGAGGAAGCGAACCACTTGATGACCGGGCTAAATTTTGCCGATACGGCGTCCCAAGATATTCGCGGCGCCGTGCAATTCTTAAAAAACAACGGCGGCAAGGCCGCCGTGATGGGATTTTGCATGGGAGGCGCGCTGACGCTGCTGGCCGCGTGCATGGCGCCGGAGACCGATGCCAGCGTTGTCTGGTACGGTTGTCCGCCGATCGAGTACATCGACGCCGCCAAAATCAAGGCGCCTCTGCTGGGGCATTGGGGCACGCAGGACGAGTTCTTCAAGATCACCACCATAGATCAGCTCGAAGAGAAACTGCGCGCCGCGAATGTCGCGTACGAATTCCATCGCTATCTTGCGCACCATGCGTTTGCCAACGAGACGGCCATCGGGCCGCACCGCATTCCACAGACCCAATACGATGCTGCCTGGTCGCAACAGGCCTGGGATCGGACATTCCGATTTCTGGGCCGCTGGCTTTGATGGCGGCCGGAAACCTGTAAACCCTCCTGGACAAGCCGTTGAGGCGCGGGCCGCCGTGAAACGTCACCGTTGTCCTACAGCCGGCTGCGCGTCTTCCGCTATCAAATCCCCCGCGAAGGCCGCATTCTGGTCACCAGCAATACGGAGAACATCATGAAAAATGACATCCAGATCCAGCAAGAGGTTCTTGCCGAGATTGAGAACGATGAAAGCCTCCCGGCCGGTTCGATCGGAGTCGAGGTTCACCATGGCGTCGTTCGACTCGCCGGCCACATCAATGACGTGGAGACAAAAAAGCGCGCCGCGCTTGATGCTCGCCGTGTGTCCGGCGTAACCGGAATCGTCTTGGATATGGGTATCGAAAAGCGTTAGTTGCAGTGCCTCATTGCGGAGGCGCCGGCAGAACCCGCCCTCGACATTCCCCATTGCTTCCGCAGTGAGTTCTTATCGACAAGACCGATTCGAAGACGTATAAGTGTCATAAGCGAGTACTAATATTTCGCAGTGCCAATCGATGACCATGCAACCAACCCCACCACTGTAATCTCAAGGAGTCGTCTACCCTTCTATGCACCAATCCAATTCTTCCAACTCCTCGTCACACCGTCCGATTCTGAAATTGAAAATTGCCGCGCGAAAATCTCCGCGCGAAGCCAAAACTCCACCGCCCCGGCCGCAAAGCAAATTAAGCCAGAAGCCCGGCGCTGCCTGGACGGATGAACTAAAGCTGTATCGTTAATCCATAGAAATTGCGTTAAGCGGCTTCGCAGGCTTTGAAGGCCGGGACTACGGATTCGGTGTCGAATTGGCCGCCGCCTTGGCTGCACGAGCAATCAGCTTATCGCCAAGCCGCTCAGCCCACTCTGCAAACGCGTGTGTCGGCCCATGCCATTTGAGTTCGTCGATGTTTTTGAATGGCGACGCATCCGTCCGCAGCGTTGCCAACTGTTTGAATAAAAGCGCCAAAACGCGCCTCTCCCCCAAGGCTTCATCGGGGAACGTCTCGATACGCCCGTAGCGGAGCAATAAGCTTACGGCGCCCTTCGGCCCGATCCCCTCTATTCCCGGATATCCATCCGCGGCGTCCCCAACGAGAGCCAAATAATCCGGGATCAACCCAGGAGGCACCCCAAACTTTTTTTGAACTTCATCTGCATTGCGTATTGCCTTGCTTTTGCGATCCACCTGCACCACCCGATCTCCGCGAACACACTGCGCCAGATCCTTATCCGGGGTCCAAATACACACCATCTCAACACTTTTATCCTTTGACGCGATCGCCGCGGCAGACGCAAGTGCATCGTCGGCCTCCAAATCCGTCATTGGCCAAACAACCACGCCCATCGCTTTAAGCGCATCTTCGAGCGGATGAAATTGAGCCCACAGCGCAGGCTCGATTCCCTCGCCCGTCTTATAGCCGCTCCAGATCTTGTTGCGGAAGGACTCAATTACGTGGTCGGTCGCAACCCCCAGGTGAGTGGCCCCACCCTCTATCATCTCCAACACGGTATTGAGTACCCCGATCACGGCTCCGAACGGCCGATCCTTTTTTGTGAATCGGCGCAAGCCGTAAAAATGACGGAATAGCTCGTAAGTACCGTCGATAAGATGAACACTAACTCCGCTCACGGGTCGTCTCTGCCGCAATCCCCGCCAGTAGTACCTGCCAGTCAACCTCGATCGCCGTTGCTAGCTGCCGGACGAATTCGATCGTATAGACGATGGTCCATTGTTCAGATCCATCGAGAAAAGGCCCAAGATCCCAGTTCAGGGTGTCTTCCATCAATTCCTTGGCTTCCGCGGATTTCCCCAGTTGCGCGTTTAGCGCCGAGCGAACGCGAGCGATCGGCATTCGCACCGGAACATCCTTCTCGCCGAGTAGCGTAAGAAGGTCCGTATGCAGCAGATTTGCTAGCTTCAACGCCTGAGCAATACTGAGAGCGGATTCAATCTCATCATCGTGCTGCTCCAGGTCACGATAGGAATGAATGGTCAAGCCCAGCTCGCTTGCCAACTCGTCCTCTGTTCGCCCCGCCTTCCCTCGTAGCGCTTGAATGCGCTCCGCGGTGCTGATTTCGCCCTGCGTTTGTTGTGGCGTCATGCCGATACCCTTACTTAACGAACTACGCAACCCTGGCTTCCGGGACGATGGATTCACTGCGACTCGGAGCATGATATCAATATCCCTATTCTATCCCGCCGCTGTCAGAGTTGCGTCGACCGGTTGGAGCGCTGCAAGGCTCCCTGCTGCGCGAATGGGCGAGCGCCGGGCGGGAACCCGTGCCTGGCTGTACTGCACTTTTTCATCCCTACGTGTATCTGTTATTTCTTGACCGCACCGGTAGGATGACTCGCGAGTCAATTTAACCGCAGTTGGAAGAGGAAGACGACCCATGCGAATTGCAAAGCCGTTGCTGCTCGTTACGACACCGCTGGGTCTGCTGGACGGGTTTTATGAATGCTACAAGTTGGCCGGGGGCCTGCTGTTCTTGATGGTCGCAATGGTTGGTGTCGTGGCGGCGGGATTCGGAACTGTCATCGCGACCATTCGGCGCGAGGAACGCGCCTCCAAAACGAGGTCCCTGTGAAACCGCTCATCGTGTTGACTCTGATCGCCATCGTCGCGAGTCTCGGTAAAGCGCTCTTTTCAATGTCATCGGGCCCCGAGCACGCAGCGCGCGTGGTGCAAGCATTAGGCTGGCGAATCGGATTATCCGTCGCTTTATTTGTTTCGGTACTGCTGAGCTATCATTTTGGGTGGATTGCACCACATTGAAACCGACACTGGCGGAGGGTTCGCTCCCGCCGTATTGTGTTGGGTGTGAAACTCTATAGGACCGTAACGCAAGAAATCAGCGGCATGATCCAAGATGGATCGTTGACGTCAGGCGACCAGCTACCCTCGGTTCGAGCGCTGTCGCAATCGCGCAAGGTCAGCCCCGCCACCGTATCGAAGGCCTATGAGACACTCGAGGCAAACGGCCTCATCGAGGCGCGGCCGCGTTCGGGTTATTACGTCCGTGAACTTCAAGCAGCCGCAAAGCCGCCCCGAACTTCGCGGCCGAGAACCGGTTCCACGCGCCTCTCGGTCAGCGATTTGGTTTTCGAGACGCTGGAGGCGTCGCGCAATCGAGAAGTCGTGCCGCTCGGCTCCGCCTTTCCGAGTCCGACGCAATTTCCCTGGCCGAAGCTGGCGCGATGCTTGGGCAGTAGTGCACGGCATTTAGAACCCTGGTCCACCGTCGAAAGCCTCCCGCCCGGAAGCATTGATATTCGGCGACAGATCGCGAAGCGCTATTTGAGCCTTGGGATGTCGGTCGGGATCGACGAGATCATCATGACCGCGGGCGCACTCGAGGCGCTGAACCTGGCTTTGCAATGCGTAACCCGTCCTGGCGACACCATCGCGATCGAATCGCCAACATTCTATGGGTGTCTGCAGGCAGCCCAGCGCTTAGGCCTTCAAGTCGTGGAAATACCAATGCATCCGAGCGACGGTCTCGACATTGGCGCGCTGAAAGCGGCCATCGCCAAGTTTCCGATCCGGGCCTGTTGGTTCATGACGACGTTGCAGCATCCGACCGGCGCCACCTTGTCGCCAGCGCGCAAATCCGAGCTGGTGCGGCTGCTGGCCACCAATGGGATACCGCTCATCGAGGACGATGCGTACGCTGAGCTGCAGTTCGCGGCCAAAGCTGAACCGCCCGCCAAGGCTTTTGACCGCAGCGGCTACGTTCTTCATTGCGGGTCGTTCAGCAAATGCCTGGCGCCCGGCTATCGCTTGGGGTGGGTGGCAGCGGGCCGGTACAGCGCAGAATTGTCACGGCGCAAGATGGAGGTGTCGATCGCCACCAGCCTTCCGGTGCAGCAAGGTATTGCGCAGATGCTCAAGAGCGGCGGCTACGAGGGACATTTGCTCAGGCTGCGTCGCCGTCTGGCCCTATCGCAGAAGGCCGCATTGGACTCGCTGCAGCAATACTTTCCATCCGGCTATCGCGTAGCTGCGCCCCGCGGCGGCTATTTTCTGTGGGTCGAATGTGCCGCGACGGTTGATTCCTTGGATCTGCATCGACGGGCACTGGAGATGGGTATCTCGGTTGCGCCGGGTCCAATATTTTCTGCGCGCCGGCAATTCAACAATTATCTGCGGCTGAATACCGGCCACCCTTGGACCCATGCGATGTCGCAAGCCATCCAAAAGCTGGCGCAGCTACTCAGGCGCTACTGAGGTGCCGCGAATGAAGCTCAAAGACACGTTTCCCCTGATCCTACTGGCGGGCTCCCCCAACGTATCCGCGGCCGCAATAGACGATATAAGGATTGAGGCCAGTCATGACCTTTGCGATGGCGCGGGCGCAAGGACGGGCGCGAACAACAACTTCATTGTTTACGCCACCAACTTGAGCTCAGGTCAAATAATCGACGGCAACTTCAAGTACGAGACGAGTCCACCCCAACAACATTTCATCCTGTTCGATGCCAATCTCAATCCCATCACAGATCGTTTTCCGAAATTTCATTCCCGCCGCCTGCAGCCGCGCGAATCCGCGAGGATAGGTTGCACGTTCACCTTTCGCGCGGCGCCGGAGCCGCCCGTGCCCCTTATGGTGCCCCTCATCATCTCCAAACAAAGCGCCTCGTACGCGGATAGCAACGGCGGTGAATCGGTGCCGGAGGACGCGCGCTCCTTCGCAGCATTCGCGCTGCAAGGAGGTATCAACGAGTGCGGTTCCGGCACCAAGCCGCCAGGCCTTTTCTATCTTATTAATCTGCATCCTTACGCGAGACTTTCGGTGTCGATGAATCTGCTCGACGATCACGGAACTCGCGTCGGCGTACTGACTCCCGATCTTCCGCCGCTCAGCGCCGTTCGCGTAGGCTGCAGCAACGGTTATTCAAAACCGGGTCCCATCGGCAGCGCCGGCCTGGAAGCGTCTGCAGGAGTTGCCGTGAACCCGCCCGCCGCACCGCCGCCCGAAGCTCCTGCCGCTCCTGTCCCCTTGTCGCTCGGTGCAATTTTGCGTGTACAGAATGTTTGTGCCGGCTCGGTACCTCCCGGCTGGGTCAAAATCAATGACGCCTGGAATCCGACTGTCTGCGGCAACCCGACCACCCTTACCTACAACGTCTGGACCATCCAGCAATTGAGCGATCAACCCCTGGGCGCAAGCATTTACGCCTGCAAAGGAGTGGTACCTTTGGGATGGGCCATGGTCGACACCACCTGGAATCCCACCGTGTGCGGACATCCCGCGACGAGGCAATCGAACGTCATGGCGATCAAACGACTGAATTGAAACGCGTCGTGAGCGGTATGCTGCTGTCATGAATGTGCCGCTCCCGCCGGTCGCAGCATCGATGCTCCTATGCACCGCGATCGCCGGCTGTTCGGGCGAGCAGAAAGAGCTTGGCCGGCAGGTTTCGCCCGATCAAAAGTTGGTTGCGGTTTTTATGGAGTCCATGGGCGGTGCTGCCAGGGGTTCTGTTCGCGAGGACATCTATGTCAATGATCAGGGCGTGCCGCTGAATCTGGACAAGCCGGTCTTCAGCGCTGAGGGTTGTGATCGGCTGTCCTTTGAGTGGGCGAATGATTACACGCTGCAGATTCACTATGAGACGACCTGCGTCATCAATCAGTTCACGAACCGATGGTCGCGGCCTTCGGATGTGGCGGTGGGGAGACCGAATCCGATCGAGATTGTTTTGGTTCGGAAGTAGGTCAGATAGTATGCAAGATACTTGGCAATGCGTTTTGTCGCAGGGATCGGATTTGAAGAAATAGAGTGGGTTCGAACCACCTTGGCACCCTTCAAGGGTCCGTCGCGATCTCCAATCTTGCTAGGGTTCCGAGCAAGACGTTCGCGCCATTTTCGAGGTCGACAGGATTGGAGAATTCTTTGGGCGAATGACTGATCCCGCCAAGGCTTGGGATGAAGATCATTCCGATCGGTCCAATATTGGCCATTTCCTGCGCATCATGTCCGGCGCCGCTCGGCATGAGCTTGGTGGAAAAGTTGAGCTGTTTGGCCGTCGCTGCGATGATTCCCTGCAGCGACTTGTCCGTGAGTGCAGGGCGGCTAACGTCCTGGGAAGTGAAGTGAAAGGTGCTGCCGTTCATGCGGCCGATCCCGTCCGCCGCCTCGCGCGTTCGGTCGAAGAGGGATCTGATTTTGCTGTCGTCCAAGTCACGTATTTCCAAGCCCAGTCTCACTTTACCCGGTACGACGTTGTATGCGCCCGGTTCGGCTTTGATCCACCCCACCGTGCCAACTTGCCGACCGGGGACGCTGGTAACAATGGAATTGAACTTATCCACGAAGCGAGCCGCCGACAGCAGCGCGTCGTGACGCTGATCCATGGGCGTGGTACCGGCATGATTGGCAAATCCCTCCACCGTCACTTCACTGTCGAGGATTCCGACGATTCCTTCCACGATGCCGATCTGTATATGCTCATTCTCGAGCACCGCCCCTTGTTCGATATGCAATTCAAGGTAGGCGCGAATACTGCCGGGTTGCCGTTGGGCTTCCGCGATTCGGTTGGGGTCGCCGCCTAGGAATTGGATGCCGTCGCGAACGCTTCTCCCGCTCTGCGACACGAAATTGAGCCGCGCGGCGTCAATTCCTCGGCCGATGGCGGAACTTCCCAGCAATCCGCCCTCCTCGTTCTGGAAAATGATCACTTGCAAGGGGTGACGCAAGCGCACGCCGTGCTCGTTGAGCGTCTGTGCCACTTCGATTGCGCCGAGTGAGCCCACATCACCGTCATAGTTTCCGCCCTCGGGAACTGAGTCGATGTGGGAGCCCAAGACGATGGGCTTGAGCGATGCGTCGGTCCCGGATCGTGTACCTACCAGATTGCCGGCGACGTCGATGCTTACGGCAAATCCCGCGTCCCGCATCAACCCTAAAACGTATTCGCGGCCGGCCTTATCGGCCGCCGTATAAGCGACTCGACTGACACCTCCTTGTGGATTCTTCCCATACTCGGAAAGGCTTTTGAGGTGTTGTACCAGCCGCTGGCCGTTCACCTTAAGGGGCGCTGATACCGGGTTGGCTGCCCAGGAGCTGGCACTTAAGAAGATCGCGCTTAAAGCCAATGTTTTCACTAACACCTCCATCGATGGCCCCGCCGATTGTTTTGCTTGTTTCAAGGCCGGCGCTCCGCAGAATAGCCCATGCGCCTCGTGGATATCCTGTTTCGAGGAGTTTGCACTCGAATTGCGCTGCCCTCTTAGGCCTATAGTCTCCCCTGGACATGGAGGTTGGCGCTTTCAGTTGTAGAATCCGCAGACCCGAGATAGGGCGAAATCAAAGGACTTGGTTGACCATGCGAGACATGTTGGATGTAATATTCGCGCGGTATGTCGGTGTCCGCATCTACGGGCTCGGAGCCATTGCGCTGGGCATTACGGGCCTGGTCTGGGGTGATTTCGCGGTGGTATGGCAACCGGGGAATAGCGTTCCCGGGCAGAGCGGCTGGGGGTATGGCATGGCGGTCCTTCCGTTACTGGCGGGGTTGGCCATGCAATGGCGGCGCACCGCCTGGCTTAGTGCGCTGGCGCTCACCGTGCTTTACTGCTTGGCGGTCATTTTTGTAGACGTTCCCAGTGGCATTGAGCACCCCGCCGTGTTCGTGGCGTGGTTCGGCGTCGCTGAAAGTCTGGCGCTCGCGGCCGGCGCGTTGCTCATCTACGCATATGGCGCGCGACTTAAACCCGCCATCGCCGAGCGACTATCCAAGATCGGCCGCCTCGTCTTTGGCCTTTGTCTCATTTATTTTGGATTGGCTCACCACTTCTTCCTTGCCTTCACGGTCAAAATGGTTCCTGCATGGCTGCCGCCGAGTCAACTTTTTTGGGCGTATGCGACCGCCGTGGGACACGTTGCCGCTGGTATCGCCATTCTTTCCGGTGTCTACGCACGTACGGCTTCAATGCTTTTGACGGCGATGTTCGTCGTGTTCGCCGTTCTGGTGCATGCCCCGCTGGTCCTCATCGACCCCCACACTCATATGCACTGGGCCGAGAACGCGGTCAACATGGCCTTGATCGGTTCTGCGTGGGTCATCGCAGCCTCGATAGACGCGGGCAGTCAACGTTCTGTGGCGCGAGCCGGCCCTTAGCATCCACCGAATCGCATTTCATTGGGTTCGCGCTGGCAATACCCTGCCGACTTGAACCTATACTTTGGGCGTTCGATTTTAAAGGTGAGGGTGCCAATGAACCGCGGTGCAATTGAAGTCCCCAGCAAAACCCGATACGAAAATCCGCGTCTAATCGCCCGAATGGCGGGTCTGTTTTATTTGTTAACAGGCGGAACGGCGTTTGCGTTCTTTACCCGCGGCAGGCTTTTCACGGGCGATGCCGCCACCACGAAGTCGAACATTTTGGTGCACGAGTCAATGTATCGTGTCGCCGTAGTTGCGGATCTTTTAGGTGTAGCCAGTTATCTTGTCGTCATTGCGTTGCTGTATCGGCTGTTTAAGCCGGTGAACACCAGTGCCTCTGTGTTGGCGGTTTTCTTTGGCTTGCTGGGTTGCGTTATTCAGGCGGGCGCGTGTTGCTTCGACTTAGTCGCGCTGACGACTGCACACCTGGCGACCAGCGTAGACTACGTGTACGCAACTGTGCAGTTACTTACTAGGCTCCACGCTCAGGCGTTCAACATCGCCATTCTGTTTTTCGGATTGTATTGTTTGGTTATCGGCTATGTCGCTTCGCGGTCGACTTTTTTTCCTCGCATCCTGGGTGTGCTGATGGCTGTTGGGGGACTGGCTTATGTTGTCAACGAGATCGTGGTTTTCTACTCGACGCCGCCGGTTGCGCTTACTTCTTCCTTTGCGATGATTCTGGGTGGCCTTGGCGAATTGCTATTCCTGCTGTGGCTGCTCGCCTTCGGGGTCAATGAAGCGCAATGGCAGAAGCAAGCGGACAGCAGCGATTGAACTCCTTGGCTCATGAACCGCACTATCGAGGTTGGCGCGGCGTATTGGGACTGGGACGAAACGACGGGCTGCGTAGCACCTGGCCGGGATGCGCGCCGGTCGGTTTGCTGTTGTCGATGACCCATTCGCCGGAAACCATGACGGCAGGAATGCCGAGCGGCGGCGCTTCCGGCGCATCGATGGTCGACTGATCGATCACGACAGTGGGGTCGAACAGCACGAGGTCAGCTACGGTTCCTGCGGCGATGCGGCCGCGGTCCTTTAAGCCCAGCTGGTGTGCCGGCAATCCGGTCATTTTGTGGATCGCTAACTCCAGGGACAGCGTCTTTTGCTCGCGGACGTAGCGGCCGAGCACACGGGGAAACGAACCTGCGCCCCGAGGGTGCGCGCCGTGCAACTCGCCGTCACTGCAAAACATGATCTGTGGCTGGGCAATGAACCAGCGGACATCATCCTCACTCATGGAGGTGACAATTACGGACTCCATGGGTTGCTGGGTGCCGACCTCAGCGCTGGTTTCACGCACAATTCGACTGTAGGTTTCTGCGGGCGTTAGCTTCCAGGCCGCAGCAATCTCCTCCAGTGTCTTTCCCGCAAGAGTTGGATCGGGGGTATAGCGCGCCAGTCTGATGGCCTTCGCGCCGCCATTGTCGGCGATGGCTTGCGCTACTTTGTCGAGATTATCGTACTCTCGATCCGCCATGATTACCCGGATCGTTGAGTACCAATAGGTGTATGGGTACACATCGGCCCTCAAATTCACCTGATCGCGCTTGGCGACTGCGAAGTATTCCGGCATGCGCGTTGCTGCCGTATGCCACAGCCGTGCGGAGCCGAGTTTTATGTGCGTAATCTCGACCGGAATGTGCGCTTCTCGGCCAATCTTTAAGACCTCGTCGAAGGATTCGAAGGTATGGTTGGCTTCATCGCGCACGTGGCTTATATAAAAACCGCCCTGGGCGGCCGCCACCTTCGAAAGTTCGACGACTTCCTCGGTGGTCGCGAAGTGGCCTTCTTCGTATTCCAGTCCCGTGGATAGACCAAAAGCACCCGCACGCAATTCTTGTGCGAGCAGCGCTTCCATGCGTGCGAGTTCCTGCGGGGTCGAGGCTCGGTACAAATCCTTGCCCATCACCTGCTCGCGTAATGTAGCGTGTCCGATCATGCTGGCGACGTTGACCGCGGCGGGTGTCGCTTCAAGCTGCTTGTAGTAGTCGCGCAACGGAAAGTGCGAGTCCCCGTCCTGGCCAATGAAGATGGTAGTGACTCCTTGGCGGGAGACGGTCGCGGCGTCAAGATCCTGAAGTAATCCGCCGTCTGCATGGGTATGCATGTCGATGAATCCGGGCGCCAGCGCGAGACCGTGGGCATCGCGTGTCGTCTCGCCCGACGTGGATTTCAAATGCCGGCCTATCGCGACGATGCGGCCGCCATGTACGCGCACATCGGCGGTAAACGAGGGCTTGCCTGTGCCGTCGTAGATATGGGCGTTCTGGATGAGCACGTCGGCGGCGTGCGATACATTGCCGGAGAAGATGAGGCCGATGAGGAGAGCCAGGTCAACCTGTCGCATCCATTTCCTCTTGATTATGCTTGTCGGTCGGGAGACATCATTCGCTTCCGCAGCCATCTCAACACAAATTGGAGTGGAGTACACCGCCATCGCGCAAGCGGGCAGACGCTCTCCACGCCGTGCTGCTGCTCACGGGTCTGTACCTTTTCGCGGTGCCCTACTTCGCGAGGTCGCGCAGCGGCAGGTAGGGTTTGCAAAAACAGGGATTTAGTGCAGCGACTCCGGTTGCCACATCGTGCCGTCCTTGGTTTTCACAATCTTGCCAAGACCCGGAAATGGAAAGTGTTCCGAATAGAGGCGCTGACCGGTCGCGGCGGAGTTGCTGACGAGAGTGACTCGTGTCGAGGCACCCAACTGCTGGTCGCTATCGAAGGCGACCAGCCAAGCGGGCTTGTTAACAGAAACCAGGAAGCTGTGCATGGCATCGCCGAAGACGAGCACGCTGTCGGCACCGGTACCGATCAGGTAACCGGAATGACCTGGCGTATGCCCTTTGAGCTCAACGGCCTTGACGATACCGGGCAGGAGATCCGCGCCAGGCTCGAAGGGCACTACCTTTGGCTTGATGGTGCTCACGAACGCGGAGACGTGTTGAATGGCCATATTCTTCGCCTGATCTTCGGTTAGTCCCGAGAGCCACTTCCATTCGGGCGTGGACATGTGAATGGTTGCATTGGGGAAAGCGAGTGCGCCGGAAGGCGTGGTCAGTCCACCAATGTGATCGCCGTGGGCATGCGAAATATAGATATCCGTGACGCTGGCCGGCTTCTCGCTCGCCGCCTTCATGGAGTCGGGCAGCTTGCCGCCAATGTCGCCATACCAATTGCCAACGCCGGTATCAAACAACAGCACATGATTTCCGGCGTGCACCAACAGCGGCTGAATGCTGAACTCAAAATGATCCGCTGGGGCCCCGCCGGCCTTGAGTACCGCACCGACCGCCTCGTTGGACTGGCCAAGGACGAAACTCTTACCGTCGACCGGCATCTCGAGCGTGCCGTCTTTGAGCGCGACTGCGCGATAGCTGCCAATTTTGAAAGATTGAAATTGTGCGCCGGGAGTGGGCGGCGCGGCATCGGCAGCTTTGCCAACGAGGGCCGCTGCCAAGGCGCAGACAGCGGAGAGTACGCTTAAAGATATCCGGCGACGTGTCATAGGGATGCTCTTAGATGATGACTGATGCATTGTAACAAGAAAATTGGAGTGCTCAGAGTGCTGATCTGCCCGCACGTCATGCTTGTGCCGAACGAATTCACCCTTGACCTTAACACTCCCGTGACCTCTGGTCGTTTGCGTCAATAGCGGTAGTGATCAGATTTGAAGGGTCCCAACTGTTGGACCCCTATGTAGCGCGCCTGCTGTTCGGTGAGTGACGTAAGTTCAGCGCTGAGTTTCTTGAGCTGCAACCTTGCCACTTTTTCATCCAGGTGTTTTGGCAGTACATGCACGCCAACCGGATATTTGCCGGTATTCGTAAAGAGTTCGATCTGCGCCAATGTTTGGTTGGCAAACGATGCGCCCATGACATAGCTCGGGTGGCCTGTACCGCAGGCCAGATTCACCAATCGACCCTCGGCCAAGAGAATAATGCGTTTGCCGTCCGGAAAGATGACATGGTCGACTTGCGGCTTGATATTCTCCCACGTGTATTGACGGAGCGACGCGCAGTCGATTTCGTTGTCGAAATGGCCGATGTTGCAGACGATGGCGTTGTTCTTCATGCGCTTCATGTGTTCGTGCGTGATCACATGAAAATTCCCAGTCGCGGTGACAAAGATATCAGCGTGCTCGGCTGCGTATTCCATAGTTACGACGCGATACCCTTCCATTGCCGCCTGCAGCGCGCATATAGGATCAATCTCGGTTACCCACACTTGCGCTGAGAGGGCGCGCAGCGCCTGCACGGAACCCTTGCCTACGTCCCCGTAGCCCGCGACAACCGCGATTTTGCCGGCCACCATCACGTCGGTGGCGCGCTTGATGGCATCAACCAGTGACTCGCGGCAGCCGTAAAGGTTGTCGAACTTACTCTTGGTCACCGAGTCATTGACGTTGATGACCGGCACGGCCAGGTGACCATCCCGCACCAGCTGATAGAGGCGGTGGACGCCGATGGTGGTTTCCTCCGAAACGCCCAGTAAGCTCCGGAGGCGCACCGAATACCAGCGTGGATCGCGCCCGAGCGTGGTTTCAATGGCTCTGAATAGATGAGCCTCATCTTCGTTGCGGGGGTGCGCAATCAGGTTCCGATCTTGCTCGACCCGCGCCCCTAGGTGCAGCAGCCCTGTCGCATCGCCACCGTCGTCGACCATCAAATTGGCAAGTTGGCCGTTGGGCCATTCGAAGATGCGGTGGGTGTAGTCCCAGTACTCTTCCAACGTCTCGCCCTTGTGAGCGAACACCGATGTTCCACGGGCGGCGATGGCCGCCGCGGCGTGGTCCTGGGTCGAGAACACATTGCAAGACGCCCAACGCACCTCGGCCCCCAACGCTTGTAGCGTTTCAATCAGCACTGCGGTTTGTATCGTCATGTGCAACGAACCGGCCACGCGCGCCCCGCGCAAGGGTTGGAGCGGCATGTACTCCGCGCGGATTGCCAGGAGTCCTGGCATTTCCGTTTCGGCAATCAGGATTTCTTTGCGACCCCAGTCTGCGAGAGACAGGTTCGCAATACAGTAGTCAGTGAGAGTAAGGGACCTATTGATAACGGCGTTCATGGCAAGCTCCAACTCCTGGTTTAAGTTGTGAGCGCCGTTGGCCCTGAAGCCCCGGTACTGCAAGCCTGGCTGGTCTATACCCAGTCGCAGCGCCCCTCGCTGTACCGGCGTGCCGAAACTGGCACGTCATAGGGAAAGTGTATTTAATCCCAAGGTCATTTGCCAGAAAGTTATTGACGGTCAGTCAGGGAGATCGCCTTGCTGTTATTTTCCTATGGAACGTTGCGGGATGAAGCTGTGCAGATGGCTAACTTCGGTCGACCGCTTTCCGGTCGCGCGGATGCGCTGCCCGGATACACACTATTGCCGATCACCATTGAGGATGCGTCGGTCGTGGCGTTGAGTGGCAAGTCAGAGCACATGATTGCGAAGCGCTCTTGCGTCGAAGATGAGGTGCCGGGGATCGCTTTTGAGGTTTCGGCGGAGGAACTCGTTGCTGCGGATCGGTACGAGGTCTCGCAGTATACGCGTGTGCTGGTGCGCTTAAGGTCCGGGGCGGAAGCGTGGGCTTATGTTGGGGAGTGAAAGAGGCACGCGATCAGCCCCGTCACTTCTTAAGCGAACTTGCCCGCCTCATCGAAGGCCAGGCGCGGATTGCGTGGGAACAGATTCTCATCGGAACCATAGCCGATGCTGCAAATGAAATTCGACTTGATGCGGGTGCCTGCAAAAAAATCGGCGTCCACACGCGCGTTGTCGAAGCCCGACATCGGCCCGGTGTCGAGCCCCAGCGCCCGGGCGGCGAGGATCAAATATCCACCCTGCAGGCTGCTGTTGCGAAAAGCCGTGGATTGCGCCAGCGTTTCGTCGCGGAATATCGACTTCATTTGTTCACCGCGCGCCGGAAACAACTGCGGCAAGCGAACCGCAAAATCCAAATCGTACCCGACGATTGCAGTCACGGGCGCAGCGAGCACCTTGGGCCGGTTGGTTTGCGAGACGTGCGCGGCGAGCCGCGCCTTGCCTTCGGCAGACCTTACCCACACGAAGCGTGCGGGGCAGCTGTTGGCTGAGGTGGGACCGAGCTTCAAGAGATCATAGAGATCGCGGATCTGATCGTCCGACACCGGCCGGTCTGTCCAGGCATTTCGCGTACGGGCAGTCCTGAATAATCGATCCAGAGCCGCCTCATCTACTTTGTTCGGCATACACCCTCTTCTATCAATTCGCTGGCTCGTGCGCGGAAATGTAGGACCGTTAAGGACCTCACACTCCGCGCATTCTTTGCAGCATTTTTACCCTGGATTTGCGATTCTAGCAGGGTGTCGCAAAAGCCAGCTTCAGCACGCGCCGCCGCTTGCACCCCTACCCGCGTTCGTTCGAAAATTCGGGCTATCGGCGTTGTCATACTGGCGCGGAATCATGCCGACACCATTGCCAAATGTATCCAGAGCCTGTTCGCCGCCAATAGCTATGCGGGCTGGCGCAACTCATTGTGGATTGTGGTCGTCGCCGACAGCTGCACGGATGACACCGCCAGGATAGCCCGAGAAGCGATTGGCTCGTTCGGACAGGTGCTGGAAGTCTGTGCGCATTCCCGGCAAGCGGGTCTTAAGGTCGGTGCAGTTGCCGTAATGGAACACTTTGGCGACGTACCGCGTCACACACTCTTGTTGAGCAGCATGGACGCAACAGCGGATTTGCCGCAAGAATGGATCGACAGTCAAGTCAAATCTTCGCAAGCCCCAATCGGACTGGCGTCGAATAACCGAACCGTCATTGCACTCCCGCCATCCGAGCCGGATGACGGGGGCGATGCACTGCGCAATCAAAAGGTGAGGCCGGAAGATTTGCGCTCGCGCTGAGAAGCTTGGCGGCCCGGCCACCAATTCCAGCGTCCGGCCAGCCCAACCAGTGCCGGGAACCTCAAGCGACGGGTATCATCCAAGCATGACGCACTCGCCTAAAAAGCGGTTTTCGATGATTCGTGAGTTTCATCTGGCCGATTGGTTCACGCTTGCCAATGCCATCTGCGGCACCGCGGCCATATTTTCAACGATCAGTTTTGTGCAGACGGGCGCCGTGCGCCATGTCTATTTTGCCTGTGGATTGGTATTGGCGGCGTTGGTGTTTGATATTGTCGATGGCCGCGTTGCGCGATGGCGGGATAAGGCCTCGATGATGGGTCAAGAATTGGATTCTCTGTCGGATGTCATTTCCTTCGGGGTCGCTCCTGCGATCATCGCCTACGGTTTAGGGATGCAAGGATTGTTCGATCGAATCATTTTAGGATTTTTCGTTGCCTGCGGGGTTTCGCGGCTGGCTCGCTACAATGTCACGGCGGAGACTCTGTCCGCAGGCACCGGGAAAGTCGCCTTTTTTGAGGGCACGCCGATTCCAACTTCATTTCTTCTGGTATGCGTGATGGCGCTGGCGACTGGGCTTGGCGCTATCGGCGAGCACCTGTGGTTCGGCGCGCTTGAAATTGCCGGACACGTATTGCATCCGTTGGCCTTGCTGTTCGCGGCGTCGGGATCTTTGATGATCAGCCGAATTCGCATACCGAAATTGTAGAAAGGCTGTAAGTGCATTCTGGCCAATGGTCAGGCGCGATGCCGACTGCGAGCTCGCAAATTCTTGTCAGCATTGCGCTCCACATCGAACCACTTTCAATGCGTGAAGTCGAACATAATGGACGAATCCAAGTGAGGATTTTATGCGCAGGATATTCAGTCTATGGCGGATGAGCCGCACGGATCTTCGACTGTTGTGGCTGGCACTGCGACACCCAGACCGACCGGCCTGGCTGCTACCGGCAACACTCGCTTTGGGCTTCTTCGCCTTAGAGCCCTTTAATTTCGCTATTCCTATATTGGGAGTGGTTGACGATCTTTTTCTCCTGCCGTTGCTTCTACATGGCCTTGCCAAGGTTGCGGTGTACCTAACGACTTTGCCGTCGACTTCGCGGTCGCGCGACGATCGGGTGGTATCGGTGCAATAAGATCCCGCGAAGTCCGGGTACCGATTTCAAGAAACGACTGAACTCAGGGCGCAGGCATCAGAACGTGATTTCCTCTACGTCCTGTAACACCCTGTGCGCAGAGATCATATCGAGGCGAGCGCTTTGAACATCGCTGCTCGGGATCTGTGCGAGGTAGTCCGCACATTTTGCCACGCGAGCCGCTACGTTCCAGTGTTTCTCGCTTGTGTCGTCCGCGAGTATATCCACGAGCTTATCGAGTTCTTTGCGCACGACGGAAGCCGTATCAGCATAACGTCTCGTTTCCGGCGATGCGCACAAAGACGCCTGCTGACTGAGCAGTGTCCTGGACGCTTCCGTCAGCGCTAGCTCAGCCTTTATCCTCAGGACCGCGCTCATCTTGGCCATGCGGCCAGTTAACCGTAAGGGGGCCCCGACGTTCTTTGATGTAGTTCGCAGGATTGGGGGCCCGCAGGCTCCACGCCATGGACGTCCAACCAGGACCTGAATTTGCACCGCACAAGACAAATTCGGCAGCGGTGGCAACGATTGGACGCAGACCGTTGGAATCGGTACGCTGATCTCGGATTAGGCTTTGCGCCGATTGCAGTGCTTTGCACGAGAGAGTAAACAAGGCACGCGACTGAGGTGCGACGATTTTTCGCCGGCTCGGCGATTAGGATGGCTCCGATGCGGGAAGCGGCAGAGTCGAGGCAGGTTGAAGTGGGTTCGGGTCCACTCACGGCGGACCAAATTGCCGATTTCTTCCGCGAAGGGTTTCTCGCGCTCGATTCTCCGCAAATCAGCGACGCCGAGATCCGGTGGTGCCGTAACACCGTGATGTCCCTCATCGAAAGGAACGTCGGCCGCAAGGAGGGCCGGTTGCTTGACCTCTCGGCGAGAGAAGACGGAGATGAGGGTGTAACCCCCCAGCTATGTCGCCCCTCGCTTTATGCCACGGAGCTGAGCAAGTGGTCTTACCGCAATACGGGACTGGCTATTGCCAGGCAGTTGCTGGGTCCGCAGGCGACCTTGTCAGCCGACAATGCCGTGTTCAAACCCAGCCGTATCGGGGGTATCACGCCATGGCACCAAGATGAGGCCTACAACGATCCACAGTTTTACCAAGAACAGATCACGATTTGGATTGCGCTGTTTGACACAACGCTCACCAACGGCGCGATGGCCTTCATTCCACGATCGCATAAACTAGGTGTCCTGCCTCATCGGCTCAACGGGGGCGCCAAGGAGGCCAATTCCATCGAGTGCTGCGGGGAATTTGACCGCGCCACCGCCAAGGTATGCCGGCTCCGTGCGGGCGGGATCACCATTCATCATGGGTGCACCATCCATGGCGCGTCGCGAAATCTGAGCGACGGACCGCGCCTGGGATACATCTTGAACTACAAGAACCCGCCGCAGGCTCGGCCGGAACTCGGCTCCTTTTCGTGGAATGATGGAGCCGCACGGCAGATCCATCGCAGGCGAAAACTGTGGCTGTTGCGCGGCGGCATTTTTATGGAAATGCTGCGCTTTTTCCACTCCGACCGTGACAACCTCCGCCACTTGATCGGGCAGGTCATCAAGCGCTTCCGCCACCGTTACGATGTACCGGCCTACTCGCATCCGCCCAAAGACCGGCCGCCGTCTACGCAACTCCCCGGCAGCTAGCTAGGGTCGGCGCGACACCAAAGGAAGGGTCACGCGGCCGCGCCTGTAACGCTGCTCAGTCGTACCACGACCACTCACCTCCCAAATCAGATGGCCTGGATTAGAATTGCGAACATCGCCATGTTGAGCGCGAACGCGACAGCCGACTGCAATGCCGTCAAAATGATCGCCGCACCGGCGGAAACGAAAGTCTTGAGTCCGTAGAAACGCCGAATTGCGAAGAACCAGTAGATTGGCAATGCAGACATGAGGACGAACGTTTGAAGCACGCCGTCCAAGTCTCCGGAATGGTTGCGACTCGCGGCCCAAACCAACAACTCGCTTATCGTGACCGCGGCCAGGGTAAACGAGGCGACGTTCAGGGCGAGTACTACGTGCTCGAGGTAGCGGCGGTGCAGCCGATTGAAAATGAGCTTTTGAAATCCGGCAGTTGCCAGAAAGATGAGTAGCGTGGCCAGTTCGCCCAACCAATGACCGAGCTCGCGGGCACGTGAGTCGACCGCTGGACTTTGCCAGTTCACGTCAAGCCGGCCCGACATGAGGTGCGAGAGAATGCCGAATGAGTCAAATTCGCGCACGCGTACCGGAAAGGAAACGCCGAGGCCGTTAACCGACACCGCTACGACGGCATGGACCAGGAAAAGCACTATGTAGATTCGGAGCGGACCGACGAAGGGCCGCCGTATTCCGGCCACGTAGTTCATTGCGAGGGCACCTGGCCGCGTAAACAGCAAACGCAATGTTCGCGGTAGCTTCCCGTCTACATGCAGAAGTTCCTCGGGAAGCTGTCTGGTTAAAAAATGTCTAAGTTCGAAATCGTCTGTAAAGAGAAACCGTTCGCCGCATTCTGCACAAAAGCGGCCTTGCCGGCCTGCCCCACAGCTTGGACATTTGACCGCTGGCGTGGCGTCGTTCACGGCTGACTTGCATTGGGCATTGCGGAATACTCCTCGAAGAAATGTCCGGTGGCGACCGGTCCCCTATCGCGCCACTGCCTCACCTTCAAATGCCAGCTCGGAATATACGCAGCGTGCCCGCGTTCGGGAAGCTCGGACGACGGCTTCGGCGACCGGCCCCTATTGCTCTCGATCCCGGCGACCGCGTCCCCTGGTGTCCTAGGCCGTTCGCTCCAATCGAGCCCCCGCCTGTAGAGTTACGCTTCACGAGGAAGTCAAAATGGCAAGTTTGCAACGTAAAAGAGCCACGACGCCGCCTCAGCGGTAACATTACTAGCATGAATCACGCGACACTTCGGATGAGCGAACCGCAATTCGGCGACCCTCACGTCGATACGGAGATCGAATTATTGGCGCGTGAAACGCGTATGCCGCGTGAGCTCGTAGCAAGACTCTATACCAGCGCACGCGCGAAATTGGAGCGGACAGCCAGGATCAAGACCTATGTCCCCGTGTTGATCCATCGCCAGGTCAAGGCCCTATTGCGAGAGCAACACCGCGCTTGAGGGGTTGATTGGACCTACGCCGCTACCGTCGCGCTCAGGACTGCGTCACCGGCCGCGCCTCCTGCACCTGCACCCGTTCGAAAGCGCCGGCTGGCGCGATTGTGAACTTGTTCACAAATTGCTGAAAAAAACGGCACCGGTGTTGATCGCTCGTTATGCTCATCTCTCGTCCGCGATCTCAGCAGGACGATTAGCGATGCCCGGCGCACTGGGGCCGTTTTATTGAAATATCTTCTTGAAAGGACCTTAACTATGCGAGCAATCACAATACTGGCGCTGCTATGCGCCGGCGCCGGTACAAGTGTCGCAGGTGGCGTCGATATCCGCGTCATGCTGTCCGGGGAAGTCGTCCCAGGCGTATATGGTCAGGTCAGTATCGGCCACGAGAGCCCGCCGCCCGTCGTTTACGCACAACCCATGCTGATCGAACCGCAAGGCGTGGCGCAGCCTGCCATTTATCTGCACGTCCCTCCGGATCATGCAAAAGACTGGCATAAGCACTGCCATGAATACAACGCCTGTAATCGTCCTGTGTACTTCGTGAAATCGCGGGAATACGATCCGGAATACAAGCGTCATTATCAGGATCATGAGCGCGAACGTGAAATGGAGCGACAGCGTTGGGAGGAGCGCCAACGCGAGCAGCACCACGACCGCGGCCGTGGACATGACGGCGAAGAACATGGCAATGGGCATGACCACGATCACAACGACAAATGAGCTGACACGCTCCGTGCGCCCAGTCGCCCGCCTCTTGCTTGCAGGCAGCTTGTTTCTGACGCCCTATATCGCCGCTCCAGCCGAAGATCAGCCACACGAATCGGCGATCTCCACCCAGGCAAGGTCATTTGGAGCGGCCGTGAAGCACGATGCGAAAGTGGTGGGCGACAACTGCAAAAAGTTCGCGCATCAGGTCGGGGTCGCTGCAAAGTCAGTAGGACACGAGATAGCGACTGCCGCCAAACGCGGAACCGCGGAAACTCGGGCCGCGTTCGGCGGCGAGAAAGACGAGAAAGGGAAGAAACCAGCGAGTTAGCTGAGCTGCTTAGTCAGGCCGGGTATTCCGGTCTCGCCGCGCCGTTCGGGGACGGTCCCGTACGCCCGAGGGACGAACCCGCCACATCCGCCGAACGCATCGACCCCCCTAGACCTCTAATAACCATCGTCCTTTCAGGAGAGACTGGTGACGAGGGCATTGAACAACGGGAAAGCCTTCGGCTGCGCGGCGATCGCGGTGCTCTCGTTTCTCATGCCATTTCTCTGCGCGACTTGGTTGTTGAGCGGCGCAACACTCGTACAAGCGGTGGGATTGACCGCCCTGAGCGTATTAAGTTCGGGAGTGATCGCGTTGATGGAGCCCGTCGAGGACGGTCCCGCGATCGATATTCGGGCACGCAGAGAAAATGGCGGGGCCCGCTAGGACCCCGCCATTCCTTGCTCGAGCCTGATTACTTGCGGACCAAGGCAGCCCGCGCAGCAATTGCATCGGAGCATCCATCCGTTGGACTTGGGTCGCACGCGTGGCAGAGCCTGCGCGTATCCCTCTATTGCATCCTGAGCCAGTACGAGGGTCGGCTAACGAAGAACCCCGCCACCAACCAGCGCGCCAAGAGTCGCGACCGAACCAACGTTTAAATGTGCCACTTGGATCACCTCCTTCAGTTGCCGTGGGCATGTGCAATCAGCGCGCGCCGCCCACCGAAGCCGCGCGCCCCCAACTTGATATCCTAAGAATGACCTCGATTGCGGCGCGAGTAAAGATTTCAAGGTTGGGGCCGCCATGATCAGCGGGATATGGCGAGTCATCCGGCCCAATACCAAGTATCCTTTCGGGCTGACCGGATGAGTCGCAAATAATACGGGGTTATAATGATTGACGTTCTACGTGCGAGCCGATAACTTCGGCCGCGGCAAAATTCTCACGCGTCTGGCTGGCTTGATGCTGGCGGCAACTTCAATGGCGGTGGCGCAGACGCAGGTCCCCGTCGCACAAACAGCGCCGGCGGAGGCCAACACCAAGGGCGCCGACAAAGAAGAGCCGCTCGATTCCGTGTACGTGGAAGGCAAGCGCTGGCTTTTCAACCAGCGCACTCGCTACGCACACTCGCTCCCGGAGGTGGACGGCCCGACAATTACGGTGACCAAGAAGACCAGCGTCGTGCAGCTCAACGACGTGCCTACGATCATCGATAACAATCAACGCGAGCTGTTCGACCGGCTGCCTGGCATCATCATCGCCGAGCAGCAAAACCCCACGGCGCTCAATTTGAGCTATCGCGGTCTCGGCAATCCGCAGGAAAGCGAGTACCTCCTGCTGATGCAGAACGGCATCCCGCTGGAAATGGATTGGATCGGCTATCCCACGGTTTACTACATTCCGGTGCCGCAGACCATCGGCTCGGTGCAGATGATCCGCGCGGGCTCAGGATTACTCTATGGCCCTGAACCGCAACCGGTCATCAATTTCATCTCGCAGCCGCCCTCCAAGCGCGACCTGGGCGGCACGACCGAACAGGTCGGCGGCAGCAATTCGCTCTTCTCCAGTTTCAATAAGGTTTCGGGCACGAGCGGCAATTGGAACTACCTCGCTGATTACTCGCACCGCCAATCAGACGGACAACGCCAAAACGGCGGCTATGGTTTGAACGCCGGCGACCTGCATTTAGGATATGCCTTCGATTCGCAAGTGCTGGGCCTCGACTTTCACGCCTATTCGCTCGACAGCGGTCTTGCGGGTCTGATGAGCGGCGCGCAGTTTCTGGCCGACCACAAGCAGACCACCACGCCCGACGATCACCTCTGGGCGGACCGCTACACCACGGTTCTCACCTACGAGAACAAATTCAGCGACAAAGATTCCTATACTCAAAAAATCTGGTCGGGTTACCAGGATCTGTGGACGCGATCTGACACCTACGCCGGTGCGCCGCCGGTCGCCACCGGCGGACTCTTGAGCGGTCAGCGCTTCAACTACACCGGCCTCGACGGTCGCTGGCTGCATCGCTGGGGTGCCGGGGATGCCCTAACCCTGGGCTATACCTTCTATAGCTCGCGCAGTCCCTACAACGAATGGCTCACCAAGAATCCGGTCATCGACAAGGGCGATGAGTCCGGGATCCCTTTCTACGACAATCAGCGCAAAACCACCTATGGCGCGCTGTTTGCGGAGAACGTGTTTCGCTTCAAGTACTTTCACTTGGTGACTTCCGCGCGTCTTGATCATGAAAGCTTAAGCACCGTGGAGTCGCTTGCGCCGCATCCTTCCCTGGTCAACGCGACTTACACCAAGAACATTCCGTTGTTCGGCATCGGCATCGGCAATGATTTCGGTCATGGCAACGAGACCTATCTGAATGTTTCGCAAGGATTTCGACCGCTGCGCTATCTCGATATCGCCAGTCCTTTCAGCAATTTCTCCGCCACCAACAATCCGGATCCCACCAAGTACCTTACCTACGAGGCGGGCGTGCACGGTTGGCCAAGCGTGGGGCTCTACTACGATGTGAGTATGTTCCAGGTCAATGTGAAGGACCGCATCGAGTCTCAGCAATTCACTCAAACTGAGACCATCGGTGTGAATACGGGTAACACCCGCAGCCGCGGCCTGGAACTCGAGGGTCACTATGACCTGCTGCGCTTGTGGTCGAACCTGGATTCGAATGTTCATCTGGACGTCTTTGCCAATGCCAGCCTGCTCGATGCCCGGTTCACCAGCAGCGTCATTCCGGGCCAGGCCGGCAAGATTCCCGCCTACGCGCCGCACGGAGTATTCAAAGCGGGGCTCACCGCTCGTCAGGACCATATCTACAAAGTCAGTCTGATCCTCGACACGGTCGGGTCTCAATATTTTCAAGACAGCAATAAATCCATCGGCTCGACTCCCGCTGAAATTCCGACCTACACTGTCGCGGATCTCGCAGGCGACTACACCATCGCCGGACACTTCAGGATCCTGGGCGGCGTCGCGAATCTCACCAACCGGCACTATTATTCGCGGGTATTTTTGTTCGGCGGCATGCTCGAGCCGGCAAGCGATCGAAGCTTCTACGCCGGCGCTGCCTATGATTTCTAAGCGGCGAGGAAGGCAGGCAACTCGGGAGTCTATCAACGTGATCACGAAAATCGTCTTGAGTCTATCGTCCAGTCTCGCATTGGTCTGCGTCAGCGCTGACCTTTGGGCCGGGGACATGGATCTAAGCGCTGCGCCGCCCGAAAGCGCTTATGGCGGCCTGCATTGGCGCGAGATCGGCCCGTTTCGCGGCGGTCGCGCGGTTGCCGTAGCAGGCGTACCGGGATCACCCAATGTGTTTTATTTCGGTGCGGCCGCTGGCGGTGTTTGGAAGACGATCGACGCCGGTGCCACCTGGAAGCCCATCTTCGATGCCGAGAAAGTCTCTTCCATCGGCGCCATCGCGGTCGCTCGCAGCAATCCCGACATCATCTATGTCGGCACAGGCGAGGCGAATTTGCGCGGCAATGTGACCTGGGGCGGCGGGGTCTTCAAATCCACCGACGCCGGCAATACCTGGACGCATTTGGGTCTGGCCGATACCCGGCAAATCGGCGCCATCATCGTCGATCCAACCGATCCTAACATCGTATTGGTGGCCGCCGTGGGACATGCTTTCGGCCCCAATCCGCAGCGCGGAGTTTTTCGCAGCACCGACGGCGGCAAGACCTGGAATCGCGCGCTGTATAAAAACGAGCTTACCGGCGCCATTGACCTCGCCGCCGACCCGCACAACTCGCACATCGTTTACGCCGCACTCTGGCAGGTGCGCCGCCAGCCCTGGAATTTTTCCAGCGGCGGACCCGGCAGCGGACTGTATCGCTCGGCGGACGGCGGTGCGACCTGGACGCAGCTCTCCGGACACGGACTGCCCGGCGGAATCCTCGGCCGCATCGACGTCGCAATTTCCGCGGTCGACTCGCAGCGCGTTTACGCCATGATCGAAGCGAAGGAAGGCGGACTTTACCGCTCGGACGATGGCGGAACGCAGTGGCGCCGGGTGAGTGATGACGGACGCATTCGCCAACGCGCCTGGTACTTCTCCAAAATTTATGCCGATCCCGGCGCCGTCGATACGGTGTATGCCTTGAACACCGGCATGCTCCGCTCAATCGATGGCGGTAAGACCTTCAATCTCGTCTCCGCCACCCACGGCGATCATCATGCACTGTGGATCGATCCCAATAATTCCAAAAGTTTGATCAATGCCAACGATGGCGGCGCCAGCATCTCACTCGACGGCGGCAACACCTGGTCAACCCAGGACAACCAGCCCACAGGCCAGTTCTACCACGTCGCCACCGATAGCCGGTTCCCCTACCATGTTTACGGCGCGCAGCAAGACAACTCCAACCTGGCAGTCGCCAGCTTCAGCGATGAGGGCGTGATCGGGCCGCGCGACTGGTACCCGGCCGGCGGTGGTGAGTCGGGTTTCGTGGTCCCCGATCCGCGCAATCCCGACATCATTTACAGCGACGCGGAGAATCAATACGCGCGCTTCGATGTTCATTCACGGCAGTCTCAGAACATCGGCCCGGACCCGATCGACAATTCCGGCCATCCCGCGGGCGAACTCGAGCACCGCTTCAATTGGACCTCGCCGCTCATGATTTCATTGCACGATCCCGACGCGATCTACGCAGCGTCGGAGGTGCTGTGGAAATCCATTGATCGCGGCATGAGCTGGAAAATCATCAGTCCGGATCTCACTCGCAACGACAAGACCAAACAGATCGCCTCGGGCGGCCCGCTCACCAAGGACATCACCAGCGTCGAGTACTACGACACGATTTTTGCGCTCGCTGAATCGCCCTTGCGCAAGGGCAACCTGTGGCTGGGTACCGACGACGGTTTGGTACAGACGACCGACGATGACGGCGCGCACTGGCACAACATCACGCCTGCCGCGATGCCCGCATGGAGCACGGTCAGCATGACCGAACCCTCGCACTTCGATCCGGCCGTGGCCTACATCGCCGTGGACCGCCACCGGCTCGACGATATCGCTCCGTATGCCTGGAAGACGTCGGACAAGGGTACGAGCTGGGTCTCGATCGCCGCCGGCTTGCCCGCGGGCGCCGTGGTGCACGTGGTCCGCGAGGATCCGGTGCGCCGCGGCCTGCTGTACGCCGGCACGGAGCTGGGCGCATTCCTGTCCTTCGACGACGGCGCTCATTGGTCGCCGCTGCAACACGGGCTGCCGGTCGCGCCAATCCATGATCTCACTGTGCACGGCGCTGACCTCATCGCCGCCACGCACGGGCGTGGCTTTTGGATCCTCGATGACTTGACGCCGCTGCGCCAGGCTAAGGCAGGCAACGATGAACTCGTGCTGTATTCACCAGCGACGGCACTGCGTCTGCACTATCCGGACCAGGTGAATTCTCGCCGTCCGGTGGGTGCGAATCCGCCCGCAGGCGCGATCATCGACTATGTGCTGCCTGCCGACGCCGCGACCGAGCTCACCATGGACATCGTCAATGCCAAAGGCGAGCTGGTCCGGCATCTCTCCAGCACCAAAACCAACAAGGAAATTCAGCCACCCGAGTGGCCGGATCAAATCATCTCGAGCGATCTGATACCTGCCAAGACGGGCATGAACCGCCTGGTCTGGGATTTACGCTATGACGATCCGGTTCAGATTCCCGGCGCGTTCTATGAAGGCGAAGCTCCGCGCGGACCTCTTGTCCCGCCCGGCCAATATCAACTGCACCTGAAATTGGGCGCTCAAACCCGCACCGCGGCGCTTGCCGTGATTGCCGATCCGCGCGTGCCGAACAGTGACGCGGCAATTTCGGCCAAAACCGATCTCGCGCTCGCGACGTATCACGACATCGACACCCTGCACCGCACCGTCAATGACATCCGCGCCAAGCGCAAAACGCTGGCAGACGGCGGTGCCCGTACCGGCCTCGGCGCCAAGCTCGCGCGTATCGAGGAAACTCTGGTGCAGGTGAACATGAACGGATCGGAAGCCAACCTCGCGTTTCCCGGCATGCTCAATGAGCAGCTCGCCGGATTCGCGGGCCTACTCGAGGACGCTGATACGCCGCCCACCACTCAAGAGCACGCGCTGTACAGCTCTCTGCACAAGAAGCTCCAGACGCAGCTCGAGCTGTGGAAGGCGGCAAGTCAGCAGTAGCCGGCTACTCCTCATCGGTCGACTCACCTTCTTCCGGCGCCGCCAAATCACTGCGCAGCACCGGTAATTTGGCGCGCTTCAAGGACTCGTTGAGCGGCGCCAGATCGTCCTGCGAAATCTTCGTGGCCGTAGCGGAGAGTAACGCCCATTCCTTCAGCAACGAGTCGGCGAGTGTCCGCTGCACGCGAGTAGGCGCGGCATCCGCTTCCAACACTTGCGTATACAAACTCTGGATCTCGCCATTCACGCGCTCCAATCCACGCGCCGCAGTCGCGTTGGCGCCGTGTTCCATGAGGGAGTCAAGACGCTCATCGAGTTCCTTCGCCCGTTCCGCCACCTGCACAGCATGCTGCGCCTTTATTTGCGCGCGCAACGATTTGATCTCCTGCGCTTTCGCTGAGCTGGCATCGAGCGCCCCTGCCATGCTTTTGGCAAGCGCAAACTGGGCCGCGTAATCCTGCTGGTCGATGATCACGCGCGGATCCGCAGCCACAGTGAGCGGCTGCTCCCAGTGATGCTTGCCGATCTCGAGTCGCACACGATATATCCCCGGAACCACCGGCGGGCCTATGGGTTCCTGCGGCGTATCGCCGGGGACTGCGGAAATCGGAAAGCTGCGCCGTACGGCGCGCGGCGCCGTGCAGTGCAGGTCCCAGACGAAGCGATGCATGCCCGGCGTCGTGGCCGGCGCCTTGAAGCCTCGAATCCAATAGCGAGGGATTAACTCCTTCTCGCGCTCGGCTTCGCTAACCCCGGAGGTGTCTGTGCTCGACACACGCCGCAACACCTCCCCCTTCGCATCCAGAATCTCGATCGCGACCGGTTCCTTGGCGGACTGTGGCAGATAGTAGTCGATGACGGCTCCATTCGGCGGATTGCGCCCTGATGGCTCGTCCGGCGGAATCGGTGTGTCGGTGCCGGTGCTGCGCCGCGCGCGTATTGCCGGCGACGGCGCCAGCAGCGTCACCGCCGATGCACCGGGAGCGGCGCGCAGGGGACCGATGTCGTCGAGCACCCAGAGGGAGCGGCCATGAGTGGCAAGGATCAAATCCTGATCGTGAACGATGACGTCGCGCATCGAGGTGTGCGGCAGATTCAGCTGCAGCGACTGCCAGTGATTGCCGTCATCGAAAGACATCCACACGGCTCGTTCGGTAGCGGCAAACAGCAGTCCACGCCGCACGGGATCTTCGCGCACGGCATTGACGGGCGCATCCTTCGGCAGCCCCTCGGCGATCGATTGCCAAGTCTTGCCCCCGTCGCGCGTGCGATAAACATAGGGCTTCAAGTCGTCCAGGCGAAACCGGCTTACCGATGCGTAGGCGACATTGGCATCGAAGCGTGAGGCATCGATCTGCGTCACCTTGCTCCAAGGCCCAAGCTCGGGTGGTGTGACGTTGTTCCAGGCACCGCCCTCATCGTGAGTCACCCAAATGAGGCCATCATCCGTTCCCGCCCACAGCAGCCCCCGGACCAGGGGCGAGGGAGAGACCGCGTAGATCACGCCGCGCTGTAGTTCGGCCTTGTCGGCATGCATATCCCCGACCGACGGCGGTGAGCCGCCGCTCGGCCGCGTCAAATCCTCGCTGATGGTTTGCCAGGTTGCACCGCCGTCGCTGGTCGCATACAGACGATTGGCCGCGTAGTACATCCGGTGCGGATCCTGCGGCGAGAACAGAATCGGCTCGGTACGATCGGTGCGCACATCCGGCGATGGCACCGGAATCGGTGAAATATTTTGCACCTGACCGGTCGACAGATGGGTTTTCGTCACGACATTGCGCCCGGCGCCAAAAATCACATCGGGATCGAGCGGATCCGGTGCCACATAGCCGTACTCGATCACGCCCACGGGGTGCCACTCGCGAAGGGTGACGATGCCATCATTGCCGCGATTCGCGATGCACACCGAACCGCTTTCCTGCTGGCCGGAGCAAAGCCGATACGGATAGGTCGGCGTGACGCTGACATGATACAGCTGCGCGGTCGGCTGGTTGTACCAGGTGCTCCAAGTCTTGCCGCCATTGACCGTGATCAGACTGCCCTGATCGCCGACCAGCGCAATGTGCTGCGAATCATCCGGGTTGATCCAGATGGCCTGATAATCATCGCCGCCCGGAGCGCCTTTGAAGGAAACCCAATGCGAGCCGCCGTCGGTGGACTTCATGGTCACGATCGAGGCGCTGTACAACACATCCGCATTCTTCGGATCAACTGCGAGAATGGACAAATCACCGCCGCCGATGCGCAGCCCCGGTCGCGGATCGCTGGTAGCGACGTGCCAGTGCTCGCCGCCATCATCGGAACGGTACACGCCGGTGCTCGGCGCAGCGCCGCCTTGCGCAGCCGGATTCGAGCTGGTTGCGACAGTTGCGTACAACCGACCGCGCGCGCTCGGCGCCATCGCAACATCGAGCTGCGACAAGCCCTGAGGCAATCCTTGAGTGAGCGGCCGCCAATGGTCGCCGCCGTCGGTCGACTTGAACAGCCCGCCGTGCGGGCCGTTGAACATGGTCTTGTCTTCCCACGGCCCCGAGCGCGCGTTCCAGAATCCTGCGTACAGGGTTTGCGCATCGAAGGGATCGATCCGGACGAACGAGGCCCCGGTATTCTCGCCCTGATCCAGCACCTTTGACCACGTGACACCACCGTCCAGGGACCGGTACAAGCCGCGCTCCGTGCTCGGACCATAGGGGTGGCCTAACACCGCCGCATAGACTCGGTTAGCATCGCGCGGATCGACCGCAATGCTCGGGATCTGCTGCGAGTCCCGCAACGCCAGATGCGACCAGGTAGCGCCGCCGTCGTTCGAACGATAGATTCCGTCCCCCACCGATAGATCGGGACGATGCAACCCCTCCCCCGACGCCACGTAGATGATCCTGGGGTCCGAAGGCGCCACCGCGATTGCACCGATCGACTGAGTCGGCTGTGCATCAAAAAGCGGATTCCAAGTGCGCCCATCATCGTCGGTCTTCCACACGCCGCCATTGACCGCTCCGGCCAAAAACGTATGCGGGCTGCCCGGCACGCCGGCGATCGCACGCGTGCGGCCGCCGCGAAATGGCCCCACCAGTCGCCACTGCAGATCTTGAGTGATCGATGAAGTCGCGGTTTGCGCGCGAGACACTCCGGAACCACAGATCGTGAGCAGCACGGCGCAAAGCATTCGATATAGACGGATATTGCCTACCATTGATTCCTTCTTCCTTCCACCCCGCCACGTCGCTGCATCATAGGGGAAAAATTCAGGCAGAGAGTCGCACATTTCGTGCCGCGTATCATTTATTGCGGCGTGCCGCATTCCCCGCCGCTCTGAGGGGCCGTCGGCGTGTAAGCCAAGAACCGGCGACTCTCCATCCACTGCCAGAGCAGCAAGATCGGCAGGCCGACGACGATGTCGCGCGCCCGCTTCAAGACCGATATCGCAAATCCGATTTCCGCTCCGATTCCGAATAAGGGCGCGATCGTCGCATAAGCGACTTCCTGAACACCCAGGCCGTTGGGCACCCAAAAGGCCACACTGCGCACCGCGCAAACCAGGCTCTCGATCGCAAGCACCGGCACGAGGCCGGCCTGGACACCCATGAAACGAAGCGCAATCCAAGTGCTGAGCGCGCTGGTTACCCAACCTCCGCAATGAAACAAAACGGCGAGGCTTACGTAAACAGGGCGACGGTATATCTCCTGAATACAGTCGATAACGCGGTCAGTGACGGGTACCGCTTGCGGAAACAGTCGCGAAATCACCTTGGCCGGCCAGCGCCGGCCATAGCGTTGAAAAGCGGCAAAGGCCGCGCACGTGGCGGCAATCGTCACAAGGCCGAGCGCAGCGCTGCCGGCGATCGGCAAGTTCAGGGATGGACTCGGCGTGGAGGCCATGAGAATTGCGACCCCGACCGCGATAAAAGCCATCTGCGCGAGCATCTCTGTCGCGATGTCCGCCACCATTGATGCAAACGCAACCGGCTGCGCAACTCCCTGTGCTATTGCCGCCCGGACCCCCAATACCATCCCGCCGAGATGAGAAAATGGCAGTATTTCAGAGGTTGCGTCGCGGACCATGCGTGCCCAGATGAACACCGGCGCGCGCGCGCCGTGGGACGCGGGGACTAGAACGTACCAGGCCGTGCCCAACAAAATGAACTGGCCGAATTGGTAGAGGCACAATATCGCGAACCCGGGCCATCCAACGGCAGTCGCCGCCGAAAGAATGGGCTTGAGCCCAATACTCTTCAAAACATAAAACGCGGCTGCGACGCCAATTAAGGCAATCACCCCCAGGCGTACCCTTCGTGATCCCAACACCCTAATTGGCCCTACCGTCCCCTGATCGCACACGACACTGCGGCGAGAACGCGAAAGGCGCCGCTTGTGGCATGAAGTCGCCGAAACCTCCTCGCATTATGAAGCGGGAGCGGCACGCGGCCAGGACCTCGGGATCGATGAGCGCATCAAGTTCATCGCGATATCGATAGCCTGGCGCGTGACCCCCATGGGAGCCGGTGGCGGGATGAAGATAGACCTCACTCACGCCCGCTGGGAGATTTTCAATCAACTTAAGCAACCGATCTTTCGTCATCTGACCGGACCATTCCAATCCGAACACCCGATCGGCGCCTTGCAGCCCTGCGGCGCGAACCCGCCGCCTCAACAAAACGGCAAACAGCCCCGTTAAGGAGGGCAGGACTCGCCGAAATGCGGGTTCTATTGCCGATAGTACCCGCCGATCTTCCACAGGAACGCGAATCGCCTTAAGTCCGAATCGAGCCCCAATGGTGAGCAGGTGCTCCGCAACCACGGGATGCAGATGAAAGTGCTTATGTGCATTGCAATGATCGAGCACCAGACCCGTGGCGCAAAACCTGTCAAATTGTGCCGTTATCTCGGCCGCCAGTTGGCGGCGCGCCGGCGCGCTCCAGGCCAAGAGACACCCGAGAGAAACCATATCCGATCGAAAAGCGCCATGCTCATCAACTAGCAGGGGTATGGCGCTCGGCGGCAGTGTCGGCCGCCCTTCAACCAACACGACATGCAGGCCAACTCGCAGTGAGGGCATCAGGCGAGCGCGCCGGACTGCATCGGCGGTAGCCGGCGCCGATACCATGAGACTGGCGGCAGTGAGTATCCCACGCCGATGCGCCATCTCCACGGCGTCATTGACTTCGAGAGCCGCGCCGAAATCATCCGCCGTGACAATCAATCCTTTCAAGCAGCGTCTCGTCGGGTCCGTAGGAATTGAAAGAACTCTATGCCTTCGCGCAAACGGCGTCTCATCATCTCCGGACTTACCAGCATCTCGGCGAGAATTGCGGCGATTTTGCTGGGGCGAAAATAGAACTTCTTGTAGAAATCCTCAACCGAATGGAATATTTCTCCGTGGCTCAGATGAGGATAATTTAAGGGTGCAATTTGCGTGCCCTCCTGCGTGAGCAGGTCGATCTCTTCATTGAACAGCCAGCCATTTTCCTTCGCTTGTCGGTAGAGAAACGTGCCCGGATAAGGAGCTGCGAGCGAAACTTGAATGGTGTGCGGATTGATCTCTTTTGCAAAATTGAGGGTCTGTTGGATCGTCTCCTTGGTCTCTCCCGGCAAGCCTAGGATAAATGTGCCGTGAATGACAATGCCCAACTCGTGGCAATCTTTGGTGAAGCGCCGCGCGAAATCGACGTGCATGCCCTTCTTGATGTTGATCAAGATCTGCTGATTCCCGGACTCGTAGCCCACCAACAGCAACCGCAGGCCATTGGCCTTCATGACCTCGAGCGTCTTGCGTGGCACGTTGGCCTTTGCGTTGCACGACCAAGTGACTCCGATCTTTCCAAGTTCCTTCGCCAGCGCCTCGACCCGCGGCAGATTATCGGTCAGCGTGTCATCGTCGAAGAAGAATTCCTTTACCTGCGGAAACGCCGCTTTCGCCCACTTCATTTCCTCAACCACATTTTGCACCGAACGCACCCGATAGCGATGTCCTCCGACAGTCTGGGGCCATAAGCAGAAGGTGCATCTCGATTTGCAGCCACGGCCGGTATAGAAGGAAATATAGGGATGCTTGAGATACCCGCCGAAATAGTTTTCAATCGTCAGGTCCCGCTTGTAGACCGGCGTGACCCAGGGCAGCGAATCCATATCTTCCAGAACTTCACGATTCTCGTTGTGGACGATGATCCCCTCTCGATTTCGATAGGAGAGACCTTTAATTTGGCTCCAATCACGCCCATCAGCCACTTCCTTGATCGTGAAGTCGAATTCGTTGCGGGCGACGAAGTCGATGGCCGCACCGGCAATGAGGCTCTTGTCAGGCTCCACCGCGACCTTGGCGCCGATGAATCCAATCTTAACGGTGGGATTGACGGCCTTGATCATTTCCGCAGTCTTCACGTCGGATTTGAAAGACGGCGTCGAGGTGTGCATCACCACCAAATCGCGGCTCTTAATCTCCCCCACAATGTCAGCAAAGGCCAGGTTATGAGGGGGTGCATCAATCAGCTTCGATCGCTCGACCAGCGCAGCCGGCTGCGCGAGCCAAGTGGGATACCAAAAAGAACGCACCTCACGCTTCATCTGATAACGAGCGCCGGCGCCGCCGTCGTAACCATCGAATGACGGAGGATGCAAAAATAATGTCTTCATACGTTTTCACCCAAGGGTAAAGCCGATCCATCACGAGAAACTTGATAGTGTTCGTTTCTCCATTGCACGCGTCTGTTTATAAAGCTCCATGCCCAGAGGATGAGGCTTAAGCAGTCCCTGAAAGGCACCAGAGCGATTTGCGCAGCCGGAGCAATCGACGGGCGCCGATGAACATGCAGAAGCAACCGCGCAGCGATTCCGGTCGCCAACAGGGCGACGGCTATCGGGCCGCCACGAGTTAAGAGCGCGCCGAGTAACATTACGGGAATTCCAAAGGTAATGAAGCAAAAGCCGTAGGCCAGGGGCCTCAAAGCACGAATCGTGCGCAGCCAGCGAAGTTCGTGCCGAACGAGGGAGGCGAAACTGCGCTCCTCTACAGAAACCTCGACCTCGATGTCGGATAGCACGGTTCTTAGACCTAGATTGCGTGTCAATTCTCCGAGGCGATAGTCATCTGCAAGCTGGTTTGCGATTGCATCGAATCCGCCGACTTGAGACAACACGGCACGTCTCAACGCGATCGTCGCGCCAAACGAAAAACTCCGAGATCCCGCCTTGGCGGCAACATACACCGATGGGGTGAACCAATCATTGATGAACATTGATCCCATCGACGACCATATGCCGCGTCCCGAAGCGCCGCGATACGCACAAGTAACAACTCCGACGCCGGAGTCCATGAGAGGGATCACTATCTTGTCGAGGTAATGCGCGTCGACGCGCACGTCACTATCGGCGATCACCAAGTAATCGTGACTGGCCTCGGCCATCATATTGATGAGGTTGCTGACTTTTCGACTGCTGCCGTGTTGCCGGCGGTCAATCAAGATTCGTAGGTCGCGCAGCGGAAATTCCTTCTTCAGCCGCCTCACAATGGGGAGTACCGGATCGTCAACCGCGGCGACCCCAAAGATGATTTGGAATTCAGGATATTGCTGATCACAGAATGATCGAAGGCAGGCGTAGGTCTCAGCATCCGCGCCGCATAAGGGTTTCAAAACCGTCACTTTTGGCAGCCTTTCCGGCGGACGGCTGGCCAAAGCCGGCGGCGAGAACACAGCCCGCAATGCCAGGAGACCGTAGAGCGCCCCCCCGGTGACCAACACGTAACCGCAAGCGATTAATAGGCTAAGAATGGAGTCTCACCTTGCGCTACCGATGCTGAAAGGCATGGCCGCCTTGCGGGAGGTTGTCGCGCAATGCGGATTCGATCTGCTTAAATTCGTTAACGGAACAATAGACGACTTTGCCATGCAGAGTAAAGGCCTACGAGGTTGGTGTACCCCGAAATAAACAGGCGCCCCCAAGGCCCCTATAGGGGGATCGAATGATCCGATTTTCGGCTGACCGCGCCTACAGGGCCAGTCAGCGTAGGGCATCCCTTTGCCGCTGTTTCTGTGATAAGGGAGCGACAGCGCAAGCCCGTTGCGTTTGTTGTTCGAGTTACCAGCTTTCTGTGGCGCCGCACCTTAATTGGCTCATTCCAGCATGCAAGTTCACGGCCAATGGCCCGATGAACTTCGTTGCGCGCGGACCGATGCGCCCCAAGATGCGGCTGTTTCTCGCTTGCAGTACTATTCGCTGAACAGCGCGGGCTCTTTTTGCGCGAAGAGAATGCACCGTCGGCTAATACATCGCGTACCTCATGGAGAGAGAATGCATCAGCGTTTACACTTTGCCTTGGCCGTTATTTGCCTTGTTTCCTTTTTCGGTGAATCCGCACAAGGGAGTGACGCTCCGGCGCGGCATTCGCTCGAAGCCGATTACGGCTTCATGATTGGGCGCTGGACTTGCCATGTCACTCAGGACGGCGCGGCGGCTCGGGATGTGAGCGTTGAGTATGAATGGGCGTACGACAGGGGCATCCTGCGCGAACGCATGCGTCTCGCGGACAAGTTGATCGGTGAATTCCTGACGAGCTACGACAAGGCTACCGATCGATTCAAAGGGGTCGGCGTCGGCGCCTGGGGTTATGCGGTTTGGGAAAATGCGGGGTTTCATCAGGGGCGCCTTGTTGAGAGGGGTTTTACGTTTGACGGCGAGGAAATGACGCCGGTTAGTCGCAGCGAATTCGAGCGCGTGAGCGACGCGCACTACGTTGTGCGTGACTTTGAGGCGGACACTGCTGCCGGCCGCGGCAAGGCGACCGATACTGAGGACTGTGTGAAGGCGAAATGACGTTGCGGCCTTCGCTACGTGATCAGACGAGAAGGGCCTAATCGTCGAGACCCAGCCCCTGCAGAATCCTTGGCACGTGCTTCTGCACGCGCGCGTTGCGGGTCGCCGGTTGCTTCGCGCCGGCAAAATGCAGCAAGTAGCCTTTCTGCCTTCCGGGGGTGAGTGCGTGGAAGGCTTCGGCCAGTTCAGGCTCATCATCCAAACGTTTTCGAAACTCTTCTGGCATTTCGAATTGGGCCACGCCCTTCATTTCGACTTTCGCGCCGGATTTCTCAACTGCGATGGCGTCGCCAATACAGGCCTTAATCGCCGCTTTCTGCTTGTTGATGTCCGCGAGGGAAGTAAACCGGATTTGCCTCGCGGACTGCACATTTTTCGTTTGCTGAACGAGAAGGCCTTTGGGGTCTTTAAGTAAAGCGCCTTTCATGAAAAGCAATGCGCAATATTCCTTGAAACCATGGATCAAGACCACGTTGCTACCCTTTAAATCGTAGCAAGCGTGGCCCCATTTGAGTTCCTCGTTGAGACCCGAGGCAAGGCAGAGTCGGCGCAGGGCGGCATATTCTGCGCCCCAACGTTTTTCCTTGGCCAGAACCTTTGTTACGAGCGGATTCATTTTTGCCATGATAGGTGTCTCTGCAAACGCTTTGCCTCAGAGCTCGCGCCGGACCGCCGTGGGGCAGGATCGCGCATGGTCAGCGCCAACAACGGCCCGGCCAGACGAAGAAGGCCAGACGGATAACGTCACCTCAGTCCAAAGTGCGGAATATATTAGCGCGCCCGCACTTCTAGGGGCAGAGGCTGGTATGGGTGCGCGGCGCAGAGTCATGCGTTCGATCTCGCTGGAGTACGGGACTTCGGTGACAAGCATCGTCGGAAATCGCTCGCGCGTGTTGGCGATGATGTCATGGTGCAGCGATTTACGGCGGTCAACCATCGAGAAAAACGGCAGGAGCATCAAGTCCGTCCAGCCATTGCGGGTGATGAAGTCCTGCAACTGCAACAGCATGCGCACCGACAATGGCGTGGGCAGCAGGGGTACGATGATCGCGTCCGCCGCGCGCAGCACGTTCTCCGAGAGTAGTGAGATGCCTGGCGCGCAATCGAGGAATAGCACGGAATAGACGTCTCGCAACGATCGGCTCATTTTAAGAAGCCGTTCGGTGGGATTTTTTCGATCACTAAGGTGGACATCGAAATTTCGATAGGAAAAATCTGCCGGCAGGAGGTCTAAGTTCGCATATCCCGTCGAGAGAATGAGTTCAGGCAGCTGGCGCTTGCCGTTCAGTAGTTTCTTTGGGCTGGCGTGATCTTTAGGATCGCCTCTTAAGGTGTACGTCGCGGCGCCCTGAGGATCTAAGTCCCAAAGCAGCGTGGGGCCGCTGCTTGCGGCACATAAATAGGCGAGATTGACGGCCGTCGTGGTCTTGCCGACCCCGCCTTTGATGTTGGTGACGGCGATTATTTTCATGCCACCGGATTGTTTAGCGCTCGGGTCCAAATCCCCGGCTTGGGCAATGGGAGCTGCGGGGTTTGGGGTGAAGTCATCCGGGAATTCCACCAAGTCGTGCTCCTGGGGTTTCAGATCAGGCAGCTCGGTGGTTTCGAAAACCGCGCAGCATGCGGGGTGTTGCGAGCCATTTGAGCGCGGCGTTGCCCGTGCGAGCTCTGCCACGAAACGACAGGCACGCGACGGCATTTTTCTTAATATCCACGGCTAAGGCGCTGTTACTATCGAGAAGGCAAGCCGCGAGCAGTGCCGAAAGATCGGGTTGGTGACCGACGATCGCAATCCGCTTGCTGCGAGCCTTGGCCAACAGGGTCAGCACCGCCGCGGCGCCTTCCCCTGGCCTGAGTTCCGGCGTTACCTCCGCCCGCGGCCAGCCGGCGACGTCGGTCAAAATCGTCGCCGTCTGTTTGGCACGAATCAGGGGACTGGTCAAAAGGCGATCGGGCACCTGGCAGAGTTCTTTGAGTCCGGCCGCCGTTTTGCGGGACCGCCTGACTCCCACGGGCGAGAGGGGCCTCACGGCATCATCGGGCCAACGATGTAAGTCGCGCTCGCATGCAATCGCATGTCGGATGATCAACAATTCCATGGTTTCATGGCGCCGGTGCCGGCGCCTCGTTTGCAGTCGGCTTTTCGAATTTCGTCCGCAGCTTCTTCCATTTCTGCCTCACCTTTCGATAGCCCGTTGCGGAGCGTTTCCGGGCCTGCATGGCTGCTTCGACGTGGCGCTCTGCAAGGCGCCCCATCAGGAACAAGGTTTCCGCCGGAATGCCCTTTGGCTTCGCGCCGGCCAGAGCGTTTAAGCGCTGAGTTGCCACGGCGGCGTCCTGCTGAAGCCCAAGGTTCTCCTGCCAGCGGCGCAGTGCACGAACCATTTCAGCGGCAGGTTTGCCGTAGAGGACGGCCACGGCTTCCAGCGCGTACCGCAACTTCTTCACTTGGCCGCGGACCTCGTGATACTCCCGTGTGGAAGAATCCTTGCCCAGAAAGTCGGCCCGCTTGCGTAGCTTGCGGAATCGCCGGCGTATCAAGCTAGGGGCAGCGTGCAACGCCAGATCCACAGATGAGGCGTCGAGTGCTCTCCGGGGTGTGACCAGCAGCGCGCTCAAATCCTGCAGATTCTTGCGCGCCCAGACCGAGTCGAGAACGCTCAACATTTGCGCGCGGGCCCGGGCGCGCTCCGACATCAGGTGCTCCTTCAAGGGTTCGATGCCCACCCGATCCGATTTCGGCAATCTGCGCCTGAAATCTTGCAACTCACTCAAAGCGACGTCGAGGTCGCGGGCGCGGCCTAAAGCACTCAACATGGCTTTTAGCGTCACGCGAACTTTCAAAAATTCTGGAGGCAGAAAGGATTGAAACTGGCGCAGGATGGCATCGAGTCTGCGGCCGGCGACCCGCAAGTCATGCAATTCTTCGGGATCGTCTCCCAATCTGGCACCGGGTTCGTGCGCATACCAGTCGGCCAGATAGCGGCGGAGGTTCACCATGGCAACCTCGACGACGGTCATGGAAGCATCTACGGTGGTCGCTGCAAATTCCGGCGCGGGTGGCGCCAGTCCCACCGATTTGAGTCCCAGCGAGTACTTCGTATCGGATGCTGCCTCGAGCGCACACTTGCTTCGAAGCGTCTTAACGAGTGATCGCAGAGGCTCGTATGATTCAGTGAGCGCTTCGACCTCAACCCGCAGCACGCTTGCCTGGGGCTCCCCGTGTGGCCGAGAGATCACGGTTTCGTCTAGGGCAATCTCGCCGAGCTGTCGTGCCTCGTCACTTTTGCGGACCGAAAATCTCTGCCTCGAGGTACGCAATTCGAACAGCGGCAACAAAGTGCGCGCCCCGCTGACCGCGCATACGCGTGTTCCAACCGGCCCATCGGATGCCCGGATTGCTTCGCTGTCGGAACCTATGAGCGTTTCGGTCAACTCGCGGCGATCGGCGACCTCCGTGCTGGCTGAATGGAGCGACTTGAGCGTGGCTTCAGTGGTTCCGGTTCCGGAGCGCACACGCAGTGCGAAGCCCGCGCGATGTATTCGCCAGTCATCCGTGTCCAGGTAGGTGTCGAAGAGTTCAAGCGTGGAGCGCGGCTCAAGGGTGAGCCCGTCGATCGTACCGTTCTCGCTCAACCAGCGTCGAACGGAACCAAGGTCGGTACTGGCAAGCTGCCATTCCACTTCCCGCCCGTCCTTATTGGGCCTCGTCTGGGTTGCGAAGGTGGGGCTGGACGACATACGTATGACAGTCTACCGGCTCCGGCTGCGCGGCTTAAGAGCAATTTGCACCTCGGAAGGCGGCGGCGCCAGTGAGCGCCGCGCTTAGCGAGTCGGCATGGCACACCGCCGCATGAAATGCGTGAGACGGCTATCGTACGGGCTTGCACGCGATTCGCACGGGTGCATTTCGCGCTTTAGAGGGCCGGTCCGGGTTTGCGCGTGAACGCGACCGCAGTGACTCTGCCGCCGCCGAGCGTCACTCCACTAATATTGCCGGCCTTGTCTCTGACGAACTTGACACTCGGTGCAAACCACCAGCCGGAGGAGAATTGATCTTGGCCGGTGGGGGCGAGCGCGGCCTCGCCGTGATGAGCGTGGCGGGCGTATAGCTTGCCGTCGCGCACGAAGAAGGTGTACTGCGTTTCGAGCTCTTCACTCCAATAGGCTCCGGTGTAAGGCAAGTAATCCGCGGTGACTGCGGCGACGGGAATGCGGTCAGCTTCGTTGATGGCGCCACCCGGCTGGGTTACTTTGACGTGCATGCCGCCGCTTTCTTGCGGCGAAAACTGCATGTCGGCCTGGATTTCTTTGCAGTAGAAGTGCCCGGGGCCGACGGGGTGTAGTTCAAGTTGCAGCCCGGCGGCGGCCCACAGTTTTCCGTCTTTCAGGACGATGTTGAGGGTTTGATCGATTTTCGGAATCGGGTACACACCGACGAACTTCTCAAGTTCTTGAGGGTCCATCGACACGTATTTGGGTTCGGCGTCATTCTTCTTGCCTTCCAGCGGCGTCATTTTGTCGCCGAGGTAGACTTCGGCTACGGACTTGGCCAGCCGGTCAGGATTCACGCTGCCCAAATTACTGATGACCGCCACACCGAGTTCCTGCTCAGGAAACCAGATCACTTCGCTGCGATATCCCGCATCGCCGCCGCCGTGGGAGATGGCTTGGAGTCCGCGGTAGGCATCGAGCGCGATTCCGAGGCCGTAGTGGGTGTGCTTGCCATCCGCCAATACGCCTTCCTCCTGCATTCGGGCCACTCCTGCGGCGCCACCGACTTCCGGATGGCGGAAGTTATCGAGCCACAAGACAAGATCGCTGGCGGTGGTGAACAGGCTGGTCGCGCCGACGTTGGCGTAGTTAAGAGGCGCTGCAGCGAATCCCGTGGCCTTGTTGCCGTAGGAGTAAGCGCGGCCGGGCACCAGTTGCGTGAGATCTTGATGAAAATGCGTATGGGTCATGTGGAGCGGCGTGAAAATGCGTTCAGCGCAGAATTGCGGGAAGGGCATTCCGGATACGCGCGTTACGATTTCGGCCAGCAGCGTAAATCCGGCGTTCGAGTAGAGATTGCGGGTTCCGGGTGGGAAGTTCAGCTCCTTTTGCCGAAAGATCATGCGCAGTAATTGGTCCTGCGTGATGACATCCTGAATATCCCAGCCCGCCAGCGCCAGGATTTGCCACTGGTCGCGAATGCCGCTGGTGTGTTGCAGGAGATTGCGAAGCGTGATCTTGGCGCCGTAGTCCGGCAGTTCGGGCAAGTACTTATGAATGTCATCGTCGATGGAAAGCTTGCCCTCCAGCTCGAGCAGCACGACGGCCATGGCCGTGAATTGCTTGGAGACCGACGCGACATGGAAGACGGTGTCGGGCTTGATCGGGATGTTGTATTCGAGGTTGGCGATGCCGTAGCCTTTGGCGAAAATGAGTTTGCCGTGCTGGATGACCGCCACGGAGGCGCCGGGGGTATTGGGCGTGTTCCATTCCTTGAAAAGGGCGTCAATCTGTTTGTCCTGGGAAACGGATGCCGGGGATTTGACCGGCGGGGCAGGCGCCGCGGCGGCAACCCGCCAGCTCAGGCCGATGCCGCTCGCGAACCAGAGCGAGGCGAGGATCTTCGGTAGAATTCGGCGCTGACTCAAGAGTGATCGAGACCAGGCGGTCAACATGCCACGCTTCAATGCCCCGCCGTGCGTTTGGCCGCCAGCTGCTGAACCACGGCAAGCGCTTGCTCCGCATTAGCGTCGCCGCCAACTCCGCCGATGGTCGCAACGATCTTGTTATCGGGCGTGACGACGAAAGTCGTCCGTTCCGCCATGCTGTGGCCGACCTCGTTGCCGCGGGAATCCTTCATCGTGGCAACCGGCTGACCTTTGTATGTGTCCGCGATTTGGATGTCGTAGGATTTTGCGATCTCGCCGTTTTCATCCGACGCAACCGGCAACTTGCCGGCGCAATACTTGGGATCGGCCGAGAAGTCGTTCAAGCGAGAAATACTATCGAGCGAAACACCGATGACGGAGGCGCCCGCCGCCGCAAATTTGTCATGATTCTCGGCAAACGTATGCGCCTGTAGATTGCAGCCACCGGTAAAGGCGGCGGGATAGAAATACACCACTACCGGACCCTTTTTCAATGCATCGCGCAGCGAGAATGTAAACTCCTTGCCGGCCAGCGAGGCTTGTGTTTTGAAGTCGGGGGCGGCGTCGCCTTGCTTCAATGCGGCGAGACTCGGCGCCGCCGCCAGCACGAGGGACAGAATGCCTAGGACCTTACGTTTCATGGCGAACCTCGACTCCCATAATTCAAATCGCGCTTAAGTGGATGGCACATCGCGAGCTTCGGCCGCACATTATCAGGGTTACTCTCGGTCGTCACTGCCGCTCCTGGAACATGCCTACTTGGGTACGAAATCCTTGGGCTTTTCCGACCCGCTGCCAAACAGGAATTTCTCCATTTCCGCCACCAAGAAAGCGCGGGCCTTGGGTTCGATCGGCGTCAGCCGGTTTTCGTTGATCAGCATGGTCTGATGGGCAACCCATTGCGCCCAGCCTTCCTTGGAGACGCTGTTGTAGATTTTTTTGCCCAGCTCGCCGGGATAAGGCAGGTAGTCGAGCCCCTCCGCCTCGCGCTTGAGCACCACGCATTGAACTTTTCGTGCCATGCGTTGAATCTTACGCTAAGCGCCCAAGGTCGTGCGCAGGCGCGCGAACAATTGATTGATGGGCTGCGGCAATCCGATGCGCGGCGGCGTGTCCAGCTGATACCAACGGTATTCGTCTCCCTCGCGAATTTTTCCACTCGGTTCGCAATAGACCATCAGCGGCTTTAAGCGCAAATCGAAATGTGTGAACGCATGGTCGATCGCCGGCAATGGGATCGGTCTGGCGGCCGGCCCGAATTCTCTTAGGCACCACGCCAGCGCTTCGTTTTCGCTGTCAAACTGCGGCGGCGCCCACAAGCCGCCCCAGATCCCTGAGACCGGTCGGCGTCTCACGAGAACGGCCGCGGACGCCTGATGGCCGGTCTGCGCAATCAGCAGCGTCGCCTCACGCGTTGGGCGAACTCGGCTTTGCTTTCGGCCCGGCAATTCCGCCTGACGCCCCTGCAAGGAAGCGATGCATGCGGTGCTCACAGGACACACCGTGCAGGCCGGTCGACTGCGGGTACATACCGTTGCCCCGAGATCCATAATCGCCTGCGTATACGAGCCGACCTGGACGGTCGGCGTACATGCCTCTGATTGCATCCAGAGCGCCGCGAGAGTGTCCTTCGAGCTCGGATCTCCTGCAATCCCAAAGACCCGCGCCAACACGCGCTGCGCATTGCCATCGAGAATGGGATGGCGCTCACCGCGGGAGAGCGCCAGGATCGCGCCGGCGGTCGAGCGCCCGATGCCGGGCAGCGCCATCGCTTCTTCCAAGGTCTCTGGAAATTCACCGCCGTAGTCCTTCACCAGAGTTTTCGCGCACGCGTGTAGATTCCGCGCGCGCGCGTAGTAGCCCAAGCCGGTCCACAAATGCAGCACCTCATCGATGGGCGCCGTAGCCAGCAATTTGGCATCCGGGAAACGTTCCATGAAGCGCTGGTAGTAAGGAATCACCGTCGCGACTTGCGTCTGTTGCAGCATCACCTCGGAGACCCAGACGCGATACGGTGTGGGGTTCTGCTGCCACGGCAAGGTTCGCCGTCCAAGAATGTTGAACCACTTGATCAGTCGCTCCGCAAATTGCTTCGGGTCCCACGTCATTTGCTGAACAACCCTTGCAATCCATTCTTCTTGAGGACGTCCTGCAGCTTTTGCTTGAGCTGATCCTTCGCGAGCGCTTCAATGTCGGGTTTGACGCTGGGATTCACATACGTTCCCGTGACGGTGAGCGGTATATCGGTATTTTGCGCGGGTGCCGTGAGGATGCTGGCCAGCAGCTTGAAATCAATGGCCTTGGTGGACGCGTTTGCAGTGCCTTGCCCGGTCACCTTGAGCGCCTGCGAGGCAATCGTCAGATCTTTTGTCTGTGCAATTCCATTGGTGATTTGCGCCGATAACTTGAATGCCTGGAACGGCGTGCGCCCGGTACTGCCGCCCTGGGGCGCGGGCGCTCGCTTGATCAAAGCTTGCGCGAGATTCAATTCGTATTGCACATCGATTCCTTCGAGCGCGCCATCCGCTAGATTGGCGTCCAAGTGCCCGCTCAGCGTTTTGAGCATGGCATCCGCGTCCGCACCGTGCGCCGTGGCTTTGAGGTTGAGCGTCGCCCGTCCTGACAACCGCCCTTTCCCACCCGTGCCCGCCAACAGCCGAACCATGTCGACACCGGTGAGCTGCTCATCGATGCTTAGGCGGGATGTCGCGCCGCGGCTGTCCCAGGTGATATCGCCGACAAAGCGGCCGGCGTCTACCTGACCTTCGATCGGAGACAGATGCGTGACGCTGTCCTTCGCGGCAAGCGTGACCTTTACGTCGGCTAAATCGAGCCGCGCAAATTGCGCCGACTTCACGCTGAGCGTGCCATTCGCATCCCAGGGAGCCCCTCTCTTAGGAGACTCGGGCGACGTGGATTCAGGTGTTGCCCCGCCGGCGTCGGCCGCCCGATAACGATCGAGATCGATATGGTCAGCCGCCAGATCGAATTTGAGTTGCTGAGAATCACCGGCCAGTAACGTGATATTGCCCTGAACGGTCGTGTCGTCGACATGCAATTGCAAATGATTCAGGCGCATGGCTTTTGAGTCATAGGTGAAGTCGGTGACTGCGGACAGCGTTGACCAGGCGTTGGGATCGCGCGTCCTCGGCAGCGAGATTCCCAGGCGCGGTGCAAACTCGCGCAGCAACACGGGCGCCAGCGTCAGCCGGGCCGCGAGGCTCAAGTCGTCGATGAATTTCTGGGCTTCGACGCCCCCGGTCAAGCGTGCACTCGAATAACTCATGACGAATTCTGGCGCAACCACGCTTTGTTGCGCGACATTTACAGTGACCACCGGTGTCGACAATTCCCAGTGTGCCGGGCGCCCGTCGCCTTGCCGACCTGCAGTTCCGCTGAGAGTGACGGCGCGGATCAGCAGCTGCGATTGTTCCGCGTCTTGACTTAAGTCGAACTTGGCACTCATCGTCAGCTCATCACCCAAGGACGCGCGATTGGCAGCGAATGTCAGATTCACCGGGATATGCCGGTCGGCCGCAAGCGAGCCGGTTTCCAGATTGAGCTTGTCGATGGTGATTCCGGCATAGCTGATCCGACCGGCTTTGAGGCGAATATTGCCGAGGGACTCCAAGGCACCTGCGCCGCGGTGATCCACGCCCGCTTTCGCCGGCTTCGCGCCAGGTTCCGCGTCCTGCCAATTGCCCCGGCCTTGCGCATTCTTGCGCAGACGCAAATCCAGCCCGTCGATTTCCACCCGGGCGACTTGGAGATGCTGGCGCAGCAGCGGCAAGAGTTTCACCCGGATACTGGCGCGGCTGAAGGACAACAATGGCTCCGCGCCGAATCCCGGCGGATTGCCGAGACTCGCGGGACCCAATTCCAGGGCCACCCAGGGAATCACCGACAGCTTGATGTCGCCGCTTAACTGCAGGTCCCGACCCGTGGCTTCCTTGACCGCGGCGGCAATCCTGCCCTTGTAGTGATTGGGGTTGACGAATAGCCAGACGCCGAGAAGCACGGCACACAGCAGAGCGACGATTCCTCCGGCCAAAACCCCGAAAAATCTCAGGTTTCTCATGCCTTTCACTTGGGATTGAGACCTCGATCATAGCTCAAGCGCTGCCCCTGACCGCCGATACCCTTAAGATGATGGGCCAAGGCCCACCGGGCACGGAAACCGCATGCGAAGCTGGTCGACACAGAACGAATTACTCAAGAAATTGCGCCGGCGCACCGATGTTCCGGACCCCGCCGTGCCGGCCGACGAAAGCGCAGGGGATCAATTGAACCGTGCCGGCATGGATTCGGAGTCCTCGGCGCGCCGTTCGGCGGAGTTTCTAGAATTCGCGCAATCGGCGGGCGGCTTTGGCGTGTTCGAATTGAACCTGGTGACCGGGAACATCAAGGGCACGTCACTGTTCTTTGAACTGATAGGTCTGGAATGCCGCGACATGTCGCTCACCCGCGAGGAGTGGCTGGCGTCCATCCATCCGGAAGACTTGGAAGGGGTCGTGCACGCGCTCAGCAATGCCGTCGCGGCGGGCGGCGGTTACCAAGCCGAATACCGCATATTAACCGCCAGCGGCGAGGTGCGCTGGCTCTCCGGGCGCGGCCAGGTGCTGCTGGGCGGCGAAGGATACGATTCGCGGGCGATCGGCACCATCACGGACATCACCGAACGCAAGGAGTTGGAAGACAAGCTCCACTACGCCACCGAATCTTTGAACATCGCTCAGACCGCGGCGGGCGTCGCAACCTTCGACTTCGATTTTCGCCGCAATAGCCGCATCTGTTCCGATAATTTCCGCGAGCTGTTGGCCCTGCCGCCTGCCACTTCGCTCGATGACTTGAACCGGGCCTTGTCGCGGGTGCATCCGGATGATTTCACGCGCGTGCGCAGTGCGCCCCTGGAAACCACACCCGCGAATCCTCACTATCGCTGCGAGTACCGCGTCCTGCCGGACGGCGGCGGTGAGCGCTGGATCGGCGAGAAAGCCAAGGTCACTCGCGGCCAATCCGGCGAGGTCGAACGCATCACCGGCGCCATCGTCGATATCAGCGACTTGAAGCGCACGAAGGCGGCGTTGGGATCCGTCGAAATTCGCCTGGAACGCGCCCTGCGCGGAACTCAGGATGGGCTTTGGGAAATTGACTTGCTCACGCATGTCTCCTGGTACGGTCTGCGGTTCGGCGAACTCCTGGGATACACGGTGGAAGAGCTGGGCTCCTCGCACGAACAATTCGTGACCCTGATCCATCCGGAAGATCGCGCCCGCGTCGCCGCCGCGCTGGATGATCACCTGGCGCATCGCGCCGTGTACGATTTGGAATTTCGCGTACGCCACAAGGCCGGGCACTTTGAATGGATGCGGGCGCGGGGCCAAGCTGAGCGGGCGGCGGACGGCACCCCGCTGCGCCTGGCCGGCGCCATGCAGCTGGTTACCGACCGCAAGCTTGCCGAGCAGGCCTCGCTGGATGCGAAGCTGGCGGCGGAGGCCGCCAATCGCGCCAAGAGCAGCTTCCTCGCCAACCTAAGTCACGAAATCCGCACGCCCATGAACGGAGTCCTGGGCATGTCGCAGATTCTGGCGGAAACGCCGCTCGATAATACCCAGCGCGAGTATCTGGATATCATTCGCGGCAGCGCCAAGGCGCTGCTCTCCCTGATCAACGGCGTGCTCGACCTCTCCAAGATCGAGGCCGATCGGCTCGAACTCGAGAATGTCGAATTCGATCTTATACACCTGCTGTACGAGACCGTGGCGGCGACGGCGCTGCAATCCGCCGCCAAAGGCATCGAACTCATCGTCAGCATCGAAGCGGAAGTGCCGGTCAGGGTGCGCTCGGACCCGGGACGGCTGCGCCAAGTCGTGCTCAATCTGTTGGGAAACGCCGTCAAATTTACGCACGAAGGCCACATCACCGTGCATGTGGCGACGCAGCCCAGGACCGACGGCCGCACCGGCTTGACCATCGAGGTCAGCGACACCGGCATCGGCATTCCGGCAGACCGGATTGACCGCCTATTCAAATCCTTCTCCCAGGTCGACTCATCCACCACCCGCCACTACGGCGGCACCGGCTTAGGTCTATCGATCGTCAAAAGCCTGGCGGAGCTCATGGGCGGAGAAGTAGGCGTGCACAGCGAACAGCGCAAAGGCTCAACCTTTTGGGTGCGGGTCGCCGTCGACGTTGCCCGCGAGCAACCGGAGCGGGCCCCGCTGGGACTCGGCCGCAAGATTCTGATCGTCGACGATGTGCCCGCCGCACGCGATAGCCTGGCGCTGAAACTCAAGCTGTATAGTTACGAAACTGTCTCGGCCGGCAGCGTGGATGAGGCTCTACAGCACTTGAGCGCAGGCGCGTCATTTGATCTGGTGCTGGCCGACGAACTGATGCCGGTGCGCGGTGGACTGGATCTTTTAAGCGCGCTGCGAACCGATGCACGTCACGCGCGCCTGCCGTTTGTGCTCTTGTCCTTGTTCGGTGCCGAGCACGACACGGCCGATCGCGAATACCGCCCCGACGCCGTGGGCCTTAAACCCATCCGCGCGGTGCAGCTCGCCACTCTGGTGGATCAGGTGCTGACCGGGCAGGTACCGCAAGCACCCCACTTCAAGTCGGCGCCGCGGGCGCTGCCGACGTTCCGCGGCCTGAGAATCCTCTTGGTCGAGGACAATCCGGTGAACCAGCGCGTCGCACAGCGCACGCTGCAAAACTTAGCCGCGGACGTAACGATTGCCAACAACGGCGCCGAAGCCTTGGAGCGCCTCGGCACAGCCAACTTCGATGCCGTGCTCATGGACTGCCAGATGCCCGTGATGGACGGGTTCACTGCGACCCGGCGCATTCGCGAACGCGAAGCCCGCGGCGGCGGAAAACGTCTGCCCATTATCGCGCTCACTGCGAACGTCATGAGTGAGGATCGCGAGAATTGCGCCGCTGCCGGCATGGACGCGCACCTGGGCAAACCGATCGAAGCGGCGCAACTGATCGAGACGCTCAGCCGCTTCTTGAAGGCGCCGGCGTCGGCGCCGGCGATCGATCGCGCAGCGCTGCGCGAGCTGACCGGCGGCGATGAGGAATTTGAGCGGGAATTGGCGGAGACCTTCGTGAGCAGCGGCGATCAATGCCTGGCCGAGATTGTTGCGGCGCTCAAAGTCAGCGATTTCGAAACGGTGCGTAAGCGGGCCCATTCCTTGAAGGGGGCGAGCGCCAATATTCACGCGTTGAGCCTGAGTCAGGTTGCCTCGAGCCTGGAGACGGCCGTGCGCGAGAATTCGCTGCCGGCCATCGGCAGCCTGGTGGCGGAACTGTCGGAGAAACTGGCCGCCGTCAACGCGGAACTCCGCCGGGTAGGCTGAACGAATTCTAGCCGTGGGCGGCCAGCGGGAGCGACGCGCCGAAATCCTGGCCCCTCGAACAATTGCGTCCTGCCAGCTTGCTTTTGTAAAGGCACTCGTCCGCGGCGCGAATCAACGCTTCGACCTTTAAGGTCAGATCCGGCCCGTTGGCCCCGGTTGACGCGACACCGAAGCTGGCGCTGACGGCGGTGTCGCCGGCGCGCGTGGCAAAGGGCGATGAAGCCACGAGCTGGCGGATCTTTTCGGCGACCAGCATGCCGTCGGCATGGGCCGTTTCCGGCAGCACGATCAAAAACTCCTCGCCGCCGTACCGGGCAATCCAGTCGCTATTGGTGCGGATGATTTTCTGCGCGCGGCAAGCAAATTGCTGCAGAACATCATCGCCCGCAGCATGTCCGCGCTGATCGTTCACTTGCTTGAAATGGTCGAGATCGCACATCAGCACCGACAGAGGATAGGCGTAACGGCGACAGCGTTCGAACTCACGCGGCAACTGCTCCATGAGGTAACGTCGGTTGTAGGCACCGGTCAGCGCATCGGTGATCGAGAGGATGCGATTGCGCTGATTGGCGACCCGCAGAGAATGTTCGAGAGCGAGAATGCGGCGGCCGGCATTGAGGCGGGCGATGAGCTCGGCCTCATGCACCGGTTTGACCAGGTAGTCGTCGGCGCCGGCCTCGAGTCCGGCAATGATGTGCTCCTTGGCATCGCGTGCGGTCAGGAGCAACGCGTAGACGTAGCCGTCCAGTTGCATATTGCGCACCGCTTTGCACAGCGCAATGCCGTCCATCTGAGGCATCTCCCAGTCCGTCACCAGCATCGGATAGTAGCGCTTGGTCATCCGGTCGAGCGCCTCGGAACCGTTAGCCACGGCGTCGACCTCATAGCCTGCGTTCTTGAGAAAGCGGGTCATGAGCATGCGCGTGACCGGATCATCTTCGGCCAACAAAATCGCCGGTGATGATTCGACTGTGATCGGAGTCACAGATTCCGTCTCAGACACTTTTGGTCAACTCCGCATGCCTAAGCTTCTGGTGTTATGTCGGGATATCGGCGCAAGTCTCAACGACTTAATCATGTGTGAGAACCCAGTTGCAAATCTCGGCACTAGCACTCATAGATGCGAAGAAAAAGCCTAATTTAGAGCCTATTCGAGACTTTGGAGTTCTTTGCACTCTTCAGACAACGGCATATCCGACCGATAGCGAGGAATGTGCGATTCGCGTCCCTATAGCGGCAGGTCACCGGCTCCCGGTGCGCGCGCCATGCACGCGAGCGGCGATGGATTCTGGGAATTGGACCTCGCCGATGGTTCAGCGTGGTTCAGCGATTGGTTCTGCCCGCGTCTCAAAGGGAGCGAAGTCGCGCGCCGGCCCGCATTCAGCGACTTGCGCCCAATCATGTCCACCGCGACGTGGGAGGAACTCCTGCGCAAACTGCGATTGCATCTGGAACAGCAAACGCCCTTGGACGCTGAGTTTGAGGTTCAACTCGCGACCGGGGAAACCGAACGATGGCACTTGCGCGGCGAAGCGCAGCGCAGCGTTACCGGCCATCCCACCCACTTCGCCGGCTGCGTGCGCGCCGTGAGCGCGCGTTAATCACCGAGAGCCTTTAAGGGTTCGGGGTCGCGCCTGAATTCGATGCGCCGGCGCTGCCCTCGCGGCCGGTAAACCAGTTCACCGCGTATTGCACCAGTTGCGTACCGGTGTTCAGATTGAGCTTGCGCTTGATCCGCTGCCGATGCGATTCGACTGTTTTGATGCTCAAGTTCAAGGACTCGGCGGTCTCGCGCGTACTCATGCCCTTGCCGATCATGTGCAAGATCTGCAATTCCCGATTGCTCAAGCGATCGATGGGGTTGGCGGAGATATAAGAACCGCCCGCCGCGAACTTCTGGATCATATTGTTGCCGACCGCCTCGGAGACATAGATGCCCCCATCCAGGACCCGGCGCAGCGACACCAGGAACTGCTCGCTTGCGGCCTGCTTCATGATGTAGCCATTGGCGCCGGCCGAGAGCATGCGCTCGGCATAGATGGTCTCATCGTGCATCGACAGCACTAAAATCGGCAGTTGCGGGTAATGGGCGCGCACGTCGCGCACCAGCTCGATACCGTCGCTTTGCTTCAAGCTGATATCCGCGATCATGACGTCGGGACTAAGATCCTTGATTGCGACACGGGCATCCCGCGCGGTCTCCGCTTCGCCGCAAACAATCAGATCTTCCTCGTTCTCCATGATGCGCCGTAAGTCCCTGGCGCACGATGGGATGATCATCAACGATCAAAACGCGCCGTACGCGGCGCTTACCGGTATTAGCACCTGAGGCGGACGTCGAAGATCGAATCCATGTGCTGCTGGCTGCCATGATTACTTACTCCTAAAACGGCGTGATCGCATTGTATCTTACGCAGCCCGGCCCGCTAACCTGTTACGGTAATCAAGGTGCCGTGCGGTGAAATTGCGGCAATCTCGAATTTGGCGCCGATCATGTCGGCGCGGTATTTCATGATTTTAAGCCCCATCCCGGAGGCAGAAGGCGCGGCGCGCGCCAATCCGACTCCATTGTCGGTGATATGCAGGGTAAAGCCGTCTTGTTGTGCCATCAGCGCTATAGTCACCAAGCTGGCACGCCCATGACGCGCCGCGTTGGTCAGCGCCTCCTGGGCAATGCGATACAAATGACTCGCGTTGGTTTCCGTGAGGACGAATCCGGGGCAGATCATCGATTGAAACGTGACTTCAAGGCCGTATACGTCCCGGCTGCGCGCAGCGAGCGCACGCAATGCCGAGGTCAAGCCGCCGCTTTCGGCGCCTACCGGCAAAAGGCCACGGGCCAAGGAACGCGCCGTCTCGATGGATTGATTCACATGCCCGACGATCTCATTGACGTTCTCGACCACTTCCGGGCAGCGCTCCTGAATGCGCCCCGCGAGTCCGCGCAACATAAGCGCGACGCCGGTGAGTTCCTGGCCTAAACCATCGTGCAAGTCACGGCCGATGCTCTGACGCTCGCGGCCGGAGACGTCGAGAATCTCCTGTTCGAGGCGCTTGCGCTCGGTGATATCGCGCATCGAAATCGAAATGCCCGTGGGTATGCCGTGATCGCGCACCAGTACCGCGCGATTTTCAAAATACAGCGCCCGCCCCTCCTGGCAGGACTCGAATTCAAAGGTGATGGTTTCTCCATTCTCCAAAAGCGTGCCCAGCTTCCGCAGCACGCTCTCCCGCGCCGCCTGCGGCAGCAGTGTATCGATACCGCGTCCTATGATTTGTTCGGGCCTAAGGGCGTTGACAGGGTTGTTGACGAAGCGCACATGCAGGGCCGTATCCAACAAGAACAAGGTGTCCGCGGTATTGGAAGTGGTCGCACGCAGTAATTCTTCGGAGCGCAGCAGGCGTCGTTCTGAATCGCGCCGCGCTGTCACGTCTTGGATGACACCCACCAAACCCCGCGGCGTGGTTCCCTCAAATAGCGGCCTGGCGGTGGTCGCATACGATCGATAACGGCCATCGTTGCCGAGAAACTCGAATTCTTGGCGCACCTCGACCTGGCCCGCGAAAGCGCTGTCGATGGCGCGCTTCACCGCGCTCTGATCATTGGGGTGGACCCGCGCCAACATGGTTTGCATGTCCGGGTAAACGCTGGGCAGGTGAACCTGCGGATCCTCCAGATTCGCGAATTCGAACGAGTTCTGCGCGCGGTCCCAGCGCCAGGCATGCATGTTGGCCATGGTCATCGACAGCTTCAGCCAGCCAGTACTGTTCTCGAGCGCGATCTGGGCGAGTTTTTTCGCTTGGATGTTTTGCACCGATCCGAAGGCGCGGAACGGCCGACCGCCGAGCATCTCCAGGTGCCCGATAACCCGCACCCAGATGCGTTGACTCTTCAGTGTGTTGATTTCGAGTTCAAGATCGATGCGGCCGATGCCGGCTTCGGCGCGCCGGCACGCTTCCTGGAACTGTTGCCGGGACTCCGGCACGCACTGCGCCAGCATCGATTCCCAGCTCAGGTCAAATTCACGGGGGTTGGCGTCGAAGATGCGGAACATCTCGTCGGTCCAGGTCAGCTCGTGCGTGGCATAGCTGTATTCCCAGCCGCCGATCTTGGCGATGCGCTGCGTCTCGCCGAGAATGTCGGTAAGGCGTTTGATTTCCGACACATCGACGCAGCAACCAATAGCTCGTACCGGATCGCCGGCCGGGTTGCGCTGGACTAAGGCCCGATCGAGGATGGACTTATAGCGGCCTTTGGCATCACGAATCCGGTAAGTCGTGGCCCAGCCGCGGCCGCTCATCAGCGCCACGCTGATTGCTCTTTTTGCGGCGTTGAAATCGCGCGGATGAATCCGCTCAAACCAGGCTTCCACGGAGGATTCCAGATCCTCGGGGAGAATGCCCAAAACCTCTTGGATGCCGCGCGAGCGATGCACGAGACCTTTGACGATGTCCCACTCGAAGATGACCCCGTCGACCGCATCGGCCGCCAGCCGGAAAACCTCCTCGCGCTGCGCGAGCCGAAACTCCGCCAGTTTACGCTCGGTAATATCGCGCGAATTTATGACCACGCCGCTGATCAAGGGGTTGGCGAGCGCGGAGACGCAGCGCGATTCGAGCCAGCGGTACGAGCCATCCTTGTGAAGAGTGCGGAATTCTCGCGTGAAACTTTTGATTTCGCCTGCGACCAGTTGCCGATATTTGGAACGCAATTCCTCACGATCTTCGGCATGGGCCAGCTCGAACACAAAGTTCGACTCGCGCTCCGCGGAAGTATAGCCGAGAGTGTTTTGCATGCCGGCGCTGACGTATTTCACACGGCCATCGGCAGCGGCAATCGTAATGATGTCCTGAGCATGTTCGGTAAGGGCTAAGAGACGGCGTTCACCGTTGCCCTGCGCACGATTAGCCGCACGACGATCGGTCACTTCGAGGCATAGAACCATGAGGCCTACGACTCCCGATAATCCCTTAAGCGGCTGAACATCGATTTCAAAGCGCCGGGTTGGACGCCCCAGCTCCTCGAAGGCCAACGACTCATCATGATGGGAGTGGCCCTCAAGGGCGCGGGCAAACACTTCGGGCTTTAGCAACAACGTCGGGGTCAACATGAGCGCCGAGCACCCCACCGCACCACCCGGAATGGGACCCGCCGAGCGAATCGCGCCCGCGTTGGCGTACGTAACTTTGAGGTCCGCGTCCAGAATCAGTAGGTCATACGGCAGCTGGTCGACCGCGGTCACCAGATCAGGGTGGGGAGCGGGGGGCGTGAATGTCAGCATGATCAGACGCTGACCAGGACTTGATACCAACGGCTTGATTTCCGTCATCGCAGACCGATCGCCTTCGGTGAAGCGCCATGCCATGGCGCGACTAGAAGCGGCCCGTGAGTCCGACGGCGAGAGAAATAGGGTTTCGATTTTTGCGGCGGACACAGCGCCTAGAAAATGGGCAAGCGGCCTTTCGATCAGTCCATCGGCAGCTGCGGCCAGGCACTGACGTGCCGCCGTGTTCGCCAGAACGATAGGGACGTGCTTCGGCCGAACATCAACCACCAGCACCGCGTCTCGCAGGCTGTCTAAGGCTGACACCGCCAACGCGCGTGCCGCGTTAGACGCCAGTCGCAAAAAATCCGGAGACGTCGCCATCCTTTGGAACTCCGGGCACTTCTAATATATCAGTCTACGATAAACCTTATACGCTCCAGGCAATGTGGGCGTAAACCCGGCGGACAAATATGCGGGAATCCCTTAATTTAGCACGTATGCAGATTGGTAGCGGTTGGCGCCGTTTGTTTCTGAACCTGTGTTGTACCGCAGTGTGCGGCGCTCACCAGCCGCGGTATCGGATCTGATAGCGTCCCCCTTCCCCGGCTGCGAGCCGCTATCCATCCGCTGTCGGCTATTGCATGCGACGTCAATCACGAGCTTCACGAGGCGGAACTGCTTCTTTTAATAGCCGCCGCACGCAGGGGTTCGGACTAAAATCTTTCCATGTCCGCCGTTGCCATAAAACACCTGCGCCAAAGCGATCCACGCCTGGGAGAGTGGATCGATCGAATTGGCGAGCTGCAACTGCCAACGCCGCCGGTTCGTGAACTCTATGTTGCGCTGCTAGAGAGTATCGTTTTCCAACAACTGGCCGGAGCGGCAGCCCGCGCCATCTGGGCGCGAGTGATCGGATTGTTTGAAGACGGCATTCCCTGCCCGAAGCGGCTCGCCGAAATGACCGAGGCGCATTTGCGCACTGCGGGATTGTCTCGCAGCAAAGCCTTGGCGATGAAGGATATTTGCCTGAGGCACAACGCCGGCCTGATCCCCACGGTGGTTTCCATCGCGCAGATGTCCGATGCTGACATTTACTCTCAGTTGCTGGAGGTCCGGGGAGTCGGACCGTGGACTGTGGACATGCTTATGATGTTTACGCTGTGCCGGCCGGATGTGATGCCGGTAACCGATTACGGCGTGCGCAAGGGATTTCAAGTGTTGTACCGCAAGCGGACATTACCCACGCCGAATCAGCTGCTGAAACTCACGGAGAAGTGGCGGCCGCATCGAACTGTCGCGGCGCTGTATCTGTGGCGGATTGCGGAAGCCGCCATGAAAACTAAGAAGAAAAAATCACTTTCTAAATAGATCGTCCAAGGCCGATTTCACCTTCGCAATCTCCGCTTCGTTCTTCGCGATGTAGGCGCCAACCTTGGGCTTGAAGTGATCGCAAAAATTTGCCTCGTCTTTTTTGCGCACTTCTTCGGCTGTCGGTTCCTTGCAGTGCTTGGCGTAGGATGTGTCGTATTCCACGCACATCTTGCATACATGCAACTCAGCATTGCAGGTCTTGCAGACCTCGAGCCGGCGCAGCGGAAGGGTGAGCGCAGCAAGAGAGGCACCGCAGCGCCAGCAAACTAGGGAATGAGACACGGAAATTTGACGAATTTATGGGCCAATCCAGTAGATTTGCAGATTGTCACGAACAGCAAAACCAAGTCAATTGGTTAGCGGCAAAAAAACTTATAATGCCTGAAAAGTCCCTCGATAGTATGCCTTTCAACTTCTCTATTTTTTGGGGCTGTCCAGGGCAAGGAGCATTGAATTTGCTATGCGCAATAATTTGCATGCATCCCTGCTTAACCTAGCGGGCGGCAATGCGCATCCTCAAAGAATTGCAATCGTCGGACGTTCTTCGGGACAGTGCCATGCGCGCCTTTCGGCGCGTTGCTGACCCATTAATTGATCTGATGTTCGATACGGGCATTACTGTCCAAGAATTCAATCGATTGCTGAGAGAGAGAGCTGTGCATCGCGCTGCGGCTAGCGTCACCAAGGAGGGCGGGCGCGCCAGTAAATCTCGAGTCGCAATAATCACCGGTCTGGCGAGAACCGAGGTAGCAAGAATATTAGCGGCGGACCGAGCCAGGTCGGTTCCATCGCGTGCGGGACAAAACCCTGCGCGAAAGGTTCTTGCAGCCTGGTACGACAACAGGCGATTTCTTAGCGATAGCGGGGACCCCGCGGTTTTGCCAATCTTTGGAAAGCGGAAAAGCTTCGAACAGCTTGTGACTTTGTATAGTGGAGGAATACCAGTACGCGCCATGCTTGACCAGCTGTCACAAATTAGTGCAGTGGAGATCCTTTCGGACCAGAAAGTAAGGGTGAAAGCCAGAGTTCCTATATTTAAAGGCATGACGAGTAACGCGATAGCAAACGTAGGGGAGCGTGCTGGCGATCTCCTGGGAACTTTAAGGCACAACTTGCACGCGAAAATGTCTCCACTATTTGAAGGAACTGCGCTGATGTGCGATGTGGAGGTCGGGAGTGTTCCGCTAGTGCGTAGGCAAATAGCGGAGCAAGGAGCGGCGTTTATCGAAGGCGCAACGTCTTTGCTCACACGATCGCGCGACAAACGAAGGCCGTCTACGGTTAAGAAGTCATCGCAATCGCGGGTTGGTGTGACTGTTTATTATTTCGAAGACGAGATATCAACCGCGGATGGCTTAAGCAATGCCGTTGGCCATAAACGTCGGAAAAATCTCCAGCGGCAGCTTCGGAGGTCAAGAATCACGCAGAAGTAGAGAAACGTATAACTAGTCAAAGCGACGGAGCGAGAAAAGATGAAAAATGCCAATTCGCCAGACAAAGATGTCATAAATCGCCAGGGGGCGAATGCGCTAATCGCGGCAACGATAGGTTTTCTCGGCGCGCACAATATTTCCAAGCGACTAATCGTAGAATCCATTCGGCAACATTATGGGTCGCGAAGGCCAAAAAATGGCGTTAGGCAGTTTAGAAGGCTCGCGCGTTCATATGAAGAGATGGGCACGGTTATGTCCGCGTGGTTCTCCATCCCGAGATTCTTGGATAGGGACTGTCGACCACTGCCGTTGACTGGCCGCTCTGGCCCGAGGTCAGTGCGCGCGCTGGTGCGCGCAGCGCGAGTCTCGATGTCAGTCAGAATTGCAATTGAATTGATGCGCCGTTCCCCAAGCATAGGGGTCGATGCGCTCGGAAACTTTGTTCCTCACAGACGTGAATTTGTTTTGCCGGATTTCGCGGTTCCGCGTGCCGCATTGGTCATCGAGAGGTATCTCGACACATTGCACTGGAATTCCTCCAAAGGAAGGAAGCGACCAGTGTTACTTCTCGAGAGAAATTGTCACGTGCCAGCGGTCAACCTAAAAACAATTGCGCCAGTTCTTCGTGACATTAAGAAGCGTGGTTCTGCGTACATCGACTCTGTAGATGGAGATATTGAGGGACTCAGGCGCAAGCGTTCAAGACGGAGTGGTTCGGGAGAAATGAGCGTACACATATTTGCCTGGACTCGCCTAGCCAAGTCCACGAAATACAAACGTAATTGATGACGCTCTAGAAAGAGGGAATACGTCGCACCGGTGGGTGCGACGTATTGAATGTGCCTAGTCGATCGCGACCGAGCTACCGGGTCGCACAATGCCATTTGAGCCAATCTGCGCCTTGGGCCGAACAATCGTGTTGGAACCAATCTGCGCATCAGGCCGAACAATCGTGTTGGAACCAATCTGCGCATCAGGCCGAACAATCGCGTTGGAACCAATCTGTGCATCCGGGCGAGCAACCGCGTTGGAACCAATCTGTGCATCCGGGCGAGCAACCGCGTTGGAACCAATCTGTGCATCCGGGCGAGCAACCGCGTTGGAACCAATCTGTGCATCCGGGCGAGCAACCGCGTTGGAACCAATCTGTGCATCCGGGCGAGCAACCGCGTTGGAACCAATCTGTGCATCCGGGCGAGCAACCGCGTTGGAACCAATCTGTGCATCCGGGCGAGCAACCGCGTTGGAACCAATCTGTGCATCCGGGCGAGCAACCGCGTTGGAACCAATCTGTGCATCCGGGCGAGCAACCGCGTTGGAACCAATCTGTGCATCCGGGCGAGCAACCGCGTTGGAACCAATCTGCGCATCCGGGCGAACTACCGCGTTGGAACCAATCTGTGCGCTTGGCCGAACAATCCCGTTCGAGCCAATTTGCGCATCAGGGTGAGCAAGAGCACTCATTCCTCTAGGCATGGGAAGCCACGTTTGTGCGTCGGGCCGGGATAAGCCATTGGAGCCAATCTGCGCATTTGGCCGAACTAAGCCGTTTGAACCAATCTGCGCGCTCGGTCGGAAAAGTCCGTTGGAGCCGATTTGCGCATTTGGCCGAACTAAGCCGTTTGAACCAGTCTGCGCGCTCGGTCGGAAAAGTCCGTTGGAGCCGATCTGCGCACTTGGGCGATTCAGTCCGTTCGATCCGATCTGTGCTTCTGGCCGCACAATCGACGCGTGACCTGCAAAGACCGGGGCCGCACCCACCAAGCTAGCAATTATGCACACCGACGTCGCGGTCCCTCGTGCAATCCTTTCGAAGCTAATTTCCATTTGTAATCCCTTCAGTTTGGCAATTCTTCTGCTAACGCACGTTCGTCTTCATCATTCACAATGTAGTGATAGATTCCGACGCCTGTCTTAATACTGTCTTCGCATCCTTCCTTGTCTCGTTCCGATAACCAATTGTCGATGTCATCCGCAAATATTTGGCCTCGAGCGCGAATGAATTTATCGAAATCCTTAAGGTCTTTCTTCGTGATTCCGTGAACGGTATAAACTGTTCGCTCCACGAGACCGTTGCCTCCAACGGATTCGGCGCGAAAATTAACTTCGAGTGTTTCACAAACATTGTGTACAACACGCGCGAACCATAAAACGCTCTCGGTGCTTAGTGGATCAGGAATGTAAAAGCGTTTTACAGCTCGAAAAAACCCATTCCCGACATCCTGCACGCACCCGGTCCTGATCAACTCATCTAAAAGCGCGCGCGGCGAAACAGCTGGACAATAAGTCGCTGTCAGTTCTGAAAACGTAGCGCCCGCTTTATCGCTACCGCTACGTGAGAATTCAAGATCACGAAGAACCCCATATGGGCCCGTGTAATTCACGTCGGTATGCCACGCCGCCAAAACTGTAGGCAAAGGATTCGATTCCTGAGCCGCAACGCCAAACTTCACGCCTGTGTTCGATCCCAAAATTTCGCGAACCTCACTTGTTTCTATATTCGCGATCAATGAAATCCCCTCCACCGTCGGCTCTCTTCCCGAAGCCTCAAATTGCTTTCTCGCCACATCCACGTATGCCTGCTTCAATACCTTGCTGAATTCGGGACAGGCGACTGCATTCTTGACAGCCAATCGAACCAACGGCTTCAACAAATACCTAAAAGCGGCAAGCAGATTCTCTTTAACAGATTGCGTCATTCATGAACATATTACAACTGTTTTGTTGTTGTAATTCACACTTTTGCGCGTTTGCTGCGTCGCACCATTCATATGTCTGTTAGGGGTCAACTGTCGCAATGATTTGTCAGGGGGGTCTGGCCTATTCGTTTATCGACAGTTGCCGCTGGCTCGGACAAGCTTGAGAGAGACCTTCGTTGCACCCCACGGGACCTCTAAAGTGGCACTTTCGGCCGCGTCGATCGTTTCTTAGTAGACTTAGAAGATGCGATGGGTATGCGCTTCTTTCGACCAAGTTGGGCGGCTGTTTGCGAGCTTTTGCTTGCTGCTTGCAGTTTGCAGCTGCGGGTATTCGTCAGACGGGGGAGCCTTAGGACCTTTAAGGCGAGGGCTTGCGGGGGAACCCGCTTCATTGGACCCGGCAACAGCTGCAGATAATTTCTCGTTCCAAGTCCTGCAGGACCTCTACGAGGGCCTCACGTTTGAATCACCCACCGGGCAGATACTTCCAGGCGTTGCGTCGTCATGGACGACGGACAAGACTGGTACCGAATACACGTTCCATCTGAGAGACAGCGCGCGGTGGTCCAACGGCGAACCCGTTCGCGCTCAACAATTTGTGCTTGCCTGGCAACGCGTGTTGGATCCTGCTCGGGGTTCTCAGGTTTCAGATGATCTAAGGATCATCGCGGGGGCGTCGGACATTATTGCCGGTCGCCAGCCACCGAATGCGCTCGGCGCCTACGCAATCAACGAAAGGGTTTTGGTGGTAAAGCTCGAACGGCCGGCTCCCTATTTGCCGCAAATGCTTGCACACTCCGCTGCGTTTCCTGTTTACTCAGAAGCCTGCGCGCGATCTCACTCGTCACAAACCTGGATATCAAATGGGCCTTACGTGCTTAAAAGATGGCTGCCCGGCACTCGCGTCGAGTTGAGTAAAAATTCCAATTATTGGGACAGTGCAAACGTCAAGATACCGAGCGTGGAGTATCAGATTGCATCTGATCAAAACTCCCAATTGGCTCAATACCGCGCCGGGCAACTTGATATCACCGATATCGTACCAGCCAGTGCAATTCCTTGGATTCAATCTGAACACCCTGCGGAACTGGTAGTAGCACCGTTTCTTGCAACCGCCTATTTTGGACTCAACTTGTCCGCGCCGATCTTCGCTTCGAATGTTGAGCTTCGAAAGGCACTGGCAATGGCAATCGATCGAAAACGTATTGCAGCAGCGCAAGGGTTCGGTCAGCCACCTGCCTATGGCTTCGTTCCTCCCGGAACATGGAACTACGACCCGCAAAATTGGCAATGGTCTAATCTGTCGGACGCCGATCGAATCGCTGAATCAAAGCGGCTCTATGCAGTCGCAGGATTCGCGTTCGCCAAGCCCCTCCACATTCGATTGCTTTATAATTCGAATACGGCAATCAAGCAAACGGCAATCCTCATCGCTGCTATGTGGCGGGAAACACTCGGTATTGAAACCGAACTTACCGAAGAGGAATATCGAGTGTTTTTGCAATCTCGGCACGACAAAACACGATGGGAAGTTGCGCGACTCGGGTGGACGGCCGATTTCAACGACGCCAGCAATTTCTTGGACACTTTTCGCGCAAATTCTCCGAACAACGATTCTGGATATTCAAATAAAGCGTTTGACTCACTGCTTGACCAAGCGGCTCAAACTCCTGATCCGGAAATGAGGAGGCAGCTGTTGCAAGCCGCTGAACGTGTCATGTTGAGTGACTATCCCATTTTGCCTTTGTATTTTTTTGTTTCTAAGCGTTTGGTAAAGCCTTATATTCATGGCGTTCAGCCAAATCCGTTGGATCGACTAACATCCAAGATGCTTTCGATTTCGGTTCATTGAGCATCCTACCGATAAGCGAGATACTTTCTGCTCGGCTTGAACTCCACTGTTGCGAGTTGCCTAATCGACGGTACCTTTCAAACTAGAATTCGTCGAATATGCGCGCCACCTGTGCTCAATGAACTTATTTCGTCACTTCGCCAGGCCGGCACGCGGTGGGGCCGCGGCGGTTGTTGTTGTGTTCTCTTTCCTGCTCGCCATCGCGGCCCAAGCCAGGTTCATCGGTATACCGTTGGCCCTCCTGGTCACTTCTTGGTTCTTCAAATACGCCTACATTCTCTTCGACCATACCGTGCGCGGCTTTGACGAACCGCCGACCCTCGACATCCAAATGATGAATCCGATAGACGAGCAGCGTCCGTTGGCGCAAGTTCTGATATTGGCTCTGCTCTTTTTTGCGGTGATGGCGGCTAAAAATCACGCCGGCTCCGTTGCCGCCATCGGTCTCGCCGCCCTCTGCCTCTTCTTTCTTCCCGCCTCGGTTGCCATCCTAGGGCTCGAAAGCAATATTTTGAAAGCGGCAAATCCGGTCTATTGGTTCAATTTGGTGCGTGGGTTGGGGATGCTTTACGGCGTCTTGCTCTTTAGCGTTTTCGGTTTGTGCCTCGCATTGTTCCTGCTGGCCAAATTGGACCTCTGGCTGCCTATTCAACTTAGCCTTGATATGTTCGCCATTCTCTCGGTTTTCAGCTTGCTTGGCGGCGCGCTGTACGAGCGGCGCCACGAATTGAACCTGGAAACCTGGGTCTCGCCTGAGCGCACCGCGGAACTCAACGCTAAGGAGGCGCAGCGGGAACACGATAAAACCGTGCTGGATGCCTACGGCCTCATGCGCGCCGGCTCCCACATCAAGGCTTGGCAGCTGCTGGAGGATTGGCTGAAATCCCGCGGCGATTCCCCCGAGGACTACGCCTGGCTGTGCGAGCGCACCGCGACCTGGGACGATCCTCGATACGTCACTCGCTTCACCGAAGAGTACGTCGAGCAGCTTCTGGCCCTGAAGCGCACCGGCGAGGCGCTGGATGCCGTGGCTCGGCGTCTTACTCAAGACCCAAACTTCCGACCCAAATCGGCGGCCGACACCTTCAGCATCGCCCAGCTCGCTGCGCGCGGCGGCGGGATGTCTAAGGTCGCACGAAACTTGCTGTCGGACTTCGCCGCCCGATTCGCCGACCATCCCCGCGTACCCGAAGCTAAGGCGCTTTTGGAGCACTTGGGAGCGCGCGCGCCCTGACAGAGTGCATTGCTCGCGCTGCGCCAAGGCGGCGGCGGCAAGGAAAAATGCAGGCCAAGTGCTCATCGCGGAGTCGGCCCAACTGCACCTACAGTAAGGTAGACTTTGGCGGATGACTTACTGCGTCGGCTTACTGGTCGACACCGGTCTCGTGATGTTGTCGGACTCGCGAACCAACGCCGGCGTCGATCAGATTAACACCTTTAGGAAGATGGCCACCTTCCAGCACGCCCACGACCGTGTCTTGGTGCTGATGTCGGCGGGCAATCTGGGCATCACCCAGGCGGTGATCAATCTGCTGGAAGCGCCCGACGCCACCCAGGAAAAAACCCGGCTGCTAAGCGCCGCCAACATGTTCAACGCCGCGCGCGTGGTCGGCGATGCACTGCGTGAAATTCATCAGCGGGATGCCGAGGACCTGCGCGAGCACGGCTATGAGTTCAACGGCACCTTCATCTTAGGAGGCCAGATCAAGGGCGAGGAACCGCGCCTGTTTCACATTTATTCCGCGGGCAACTTCATCGAATCCTCGGTCGACACGCCCTACTTTCAGATCGGCGAGTCGAAATACGGCAAGCCCATTATCGACCGCGTCATTTCCCGATCCAGCAGCCTGGCGCAGTCGGCGAAGTGCGCGCTCGTCTCCATGGACTCCACCATTCGCTCCAACCTGTCGGTCGGACCGCCGCTGGACCTCGCCATTATCAAGCGCGACGAATTCAAATTATCGACGCATATCAGCATCGACATGGACAATGAATATTTCAAGATGATCCGCGAACGCTGGGGGTTCGCGCTGCAAGAAGTGTTCAGCGAACTCCCGAATCCCAACTGGTAGGACCACGATGAATCGAGCATTACTCTGCGGCGTCGCGCTGCTGGCCACCCTCGCCGCCGCCGCGGACACCCGCGGCCCCGATCTTGCCGGCATGGATACTCAAGTCGCGCCGGGCGATGATTTTTTCGCCTACGCCAACGGCACCTGGGTGAAAAACACGCAGATCCCTTCCGACCTGAGCGCCTATGGAAACGGCCACATCCTGGCCGAACTCACCACGCAGCGCGTCAACGACCTGCTCAAAGCCACGACCGCGCAATCCGCGCGTTCCGGGACCGAAGCGCAGCAAATCGCCGACTACTACTCAAGTTTCATGGACGAAGCCGCCATCGAAGCTAAGGGGTTGAAGCCTTTGCAGGATGCCTTGGAGGAAATCGACGAGATCTTCAGCCGCCAGCAACTCGCCATCACCTTGGGTCACACCCTGCGCAACGATGTTGACGTCTTGAACTCCACCAATTTGTACACCCCGCATTTGTTCGGGTTGTGGGTCGCGCAGGACTTGAACGATCCCAAACGTTATCTTCCCTTCCTGCTGCAGGGCGGACTGGGCATGCCCGACCGCGAGTACTACGTCGGCACCTCCCAGGCCATGGCCGCGATCCGCTCGAAATACCAAGTGCACATCGGCGCCGTGCTCGAGCTCGCCGGCATCGGCGACTCCGCCGCGCGCGCCGCCCGGATTTTCGAACTCGAACGCCGCATGGCGGAGGTGCATTGGACGCGCGCCGCCTCCGAACAAATCGAGGCCGGCAACAATCACTGGAACCGTACCAAGTTCTACACCGAAGCCCCAGACCTCGATTGGCGCGCTTTCTTTGCCGCCGCGGGTTTAGGCGAGCAGAACGATTTCGTGGTTTGGCAGCCGAGCGCCTTGATCGGACTCTCCAAGCTGACCGCGACTGAATCGCTCGACACCTGGAAGGACTATCTGAAATTCCGCGCCATCGAGGAAGCCTCCCCGTATCTGCCGAAGAAATTCGTCGAGGAAAACTTCGCTTTCTACGGGCGTACGCTCTACGGCACGCCCGAGATGCGGCCGCGCTGGAAACGAGCCGTGGCCGCCGCTGATGCCGCGCTCGGCGATGCCGTCGGCAAACTGTATGTGCAGAAATACTTCTCTGCCGCCGAGAAGCACCGCGCCGAAGCCATGGTGCAAAATCTGCTTGCCGCCTTCGACACCCGCATCGACAAGCTCGACTGGATGGCACCACAAACCAAGACCGTCGCCAAGGCCAAGCTCAAGGCCCTGAAAATCGGCGTGGGTTATCCCGATCGCTGGCGCTCCTACGCGGATCTGAAGATCGTCCGCGGCGATGTCGTCGGCAACTGGCTGCGCTCCGACATCCTCGAATACCACCGCAATCTGGCCAAGCTCGGCAAGCCGGTCGATCGCTCCGAATGGGTGATGAACGCCCAGCTGGTCAATGCCGTGAACCTGCCTGCGATGAACGCCATTAATTTCCCGGCGGCCGTGCTGCAGCCTCCGTACTTCGATCCCAACCAACCCCTAGCCATGGACTACGGCGCCATCGGCGCCACCATTGGACATGAAATCAGCCACAGCTTCGACGATCAGGGCGCCCTCTTCGATGCGCAGGGCCGTCTAAAAAATTGGTGGCAGCCGAACGACTTTGCCCACTTCCGCGCCTCAGGCTCGCATCTCGCGGCCCAATTCGACGCCTACCAGCCCTTCCCCGATTTGCACCTCAACGGTAAGCAAACCTTGAGCGAGAACATCGCCGATGTCGCCGGATTGAATGCCGCCTACGACGCCTACCGCCTCGCCACGGCCGCGGCGCCACCGGCAAAAGTGTCGGGATTCGACGCGGATCAGCTGTTCTTCTTGAGCTTCGCGCAGAGCTGGCGCGAGAAAATGCGCGATGCCGCATTGCGCGACGAAATCATTACCGACGGCCACGCACCCGCGCAGTATCGTTCCTACACTGTGCGCAACCTCGATGCCTGGTACGAAGCCTTCCAAGTCAAGCCTGGGCAGGCGATGTATCTCGCGCCCAGCGACCGGGTGCGCGTCTGGTAGGGCAAAATGCAGCACTTCAAAGCTTCGGCGCAACCGGACAAAGGCCTGTGAGCGGGCCGAAAGCGTCCTCGCCGGTCATGACCTTGACGACCTTGTAGTAGTCCCAGGGATATTTCGATTCTTGTGGGGACTTAACCTGCATGACGTACATGTCGTGGACCATCAGGCCATCGGCGCGGATGTATCCGCCTGTTGTGAACATGTCATTGATCTTCGTCCTCTTCAGTTCCGCCATCACCTTGTCGGGCTCCGTGGTACCGGCAGCCTTGACGGCGTTCAGGTAGGTCATGGTTGCGGAATAATCGCCCGCCTGGGTCATCGAGGGATATTTTTTCATTTTGTCGAAGTAGCGATGGCCGAACGTGCGCGTCTCTCCATTCAAGTCCCAGTACCATGCGGTCGTCAGATAGAGACCCTGGGCAGTCTTTAAGCCGAGGCTGTCAATGTTGTTCACGAAGACCAGTAGGCCTGCCGGTTTCATGGTTTGGGTGAGACCGAATTCGTTCGCGGACTTGAGCGAATTGATGAAGTCGCCGCCGGCATTGGCTAGTCCAAGCACCTGGGCGCCGGAACTTTGTGCCTGCAGCAGAAAGGATGAGAAGTCCGATGTCGATAGCGGCACGCGTACGCTACCTAAGTTTTTGCCGCCGTTGGCTTCTACTAACTTCGATGCCGCGGCCTGCAACTGACTGCCGAAACTGTAGTCGGCCGTCACGTAGAACCAGGTCTTGCCGCCACTCTTGACGATTGTGGATGCAGTACCGTTGGCGAGCGCGGTTGTGTTGTAAACGTATTGCACGGTGTAGGCAGTGCAGTCCTCATTCACCAGTGACGCGCCGGCCGACCCGATGACGAAGTACGGCACCTTCTTCGTTGCGATGACTTTGGCCATCGCGATGGCGGCAGCGGTGTTTGCACCCCCTAACAGCATGCTGAGGCCGCGTTGGTCCGCCCATTCGCGGGCCTTCGAAGCGCCGATGTCCGCCTTGTTTTGGTGGTCTGCGGTCAGCAAGACAATTTTTCGATTGAGTACGCTGCCGCCGAAGTCGGCAATCGCCATCTTAGTGGCTTCGATGCCGCCCATACCACCCTCGTCTGAATACACGCCGGTCAGGTCATCGATGTCACCGATTACGACGTCTGCCGTCGGCGCGGGTGACGCAGCGGCTGTGAGCGAAATGGTCAGGCCAATCGCAAGTGCCTTGAGCTTCATGATCCGCATCCCTGTTGTCTTCTTCGCAATTCTTCGCCGCGGTATGCACGTCTTTTGTTTCGCGCGCTTGCGCAATGAAGTCTGCGCTGATCTGTGGTGATGGTCAAAAAAGCACCAGATGAACCCAAGCGGTTGATTGCGGGTGACGTTTCAGTGACAAGGAACCGGTTATGCACCGAGTTATCCACCGATAGTGGGGATGGTACGAGCCAACGCTTTGTCGTGGGTGGCCATGGCGATGGATCGCAGCTAACGTACCGAGTTCGCTAGGCGTGGGCTGGGCAGCGCGGTCGAGTACGGCGGAATCATATGGCCTTCCGCGAAGGTATGAGATCATCTTCGCCTTCAATCGTCGGGCGAAGGCGTCCGGCCTGATAAGGCTTAGCATGCGGCGCGTGATGAAGGGGCGGCAATGAGTGCATCTCCAATTTCCAACGTTTCGGATACCGCGCGGTGGGTTGCCGTCTATCGCGCGAGAGAATCTGCGCGGCCAGACGCCCTCTTCCACGACCCCTTCGCGCAGTTGCTGGCGGGCGAGCGGGGGCAGGCGATCGCGGGCTTCATGCCTCGGCAAGCGCGCAACGGTTGGCCAATGATTGCTCGAACGAAGCTCATGGACGACCTGATCCTGGCGGCAATTGAACAAGGCTGCGATAGGGTTGTGAATTTGGCGGCGGGCTTCGATACTCGGCCCTATCGGCTGGATGTCCCCTCGTCTTTGCGGTGGATCGAAGCAGACCTGCCGGCTCTTACCGAGGAGAAGGAGCGGCTCCTGAAAGATGCTCAGCCACGCTGTCAATTGCGGCGCATCAAAGTTGATCTAGCCGACTCCACTGCACGCTCTGGAATGCTCAAGGAGGCGCTGGGGACATCGGCCAATGTGCTCGTGATCACGGAGGGACTGCTCTTATACCTCGAGGAGTCACAAGTGCACTCACTGGCGATGGATCTTGGCGCCCAAGTGGGCGTTCGTCGGTGGATCTTGGACCTCGCCTCGCCGGCACTTTTGGAAATGATGAAAAAGAGCATGGGACCCCAATTAGCCAATGCTCCGATGAAATTCGGACCGGCCAACGGCGTTGCTTTTTTCGAGAATTTGGGTTGGCGCGCGACGCACATTCAATCGGTGATGCGCGCAGCCTCGCGATTTCGGCGTTTGCCGTGGACTTTGAAGCTGTTCGCACTCTTTCCAGAGCCTGACCCTCGGAAACCGGGTCGGACACCTTGGTCCGCTGTCGTGCAGCTTGGGCGGATTTGAGTAGCGGTCAGCAAAGAGCTTGGCCTGGCGGGCTCGAGCGCGTGAAGAACTCAGTCGATCTCGCGTACCGGACGCTGAAAGACGGCGATCACGGTGACCATGATGACCATGGCGCCGGCGGCGGCGAACATGCCCCGTACGCTCCACTGGACTGCGAAACCGGCTGCCGCCAGGGATAACGGGACAAGTCCGATACTGGCGAACATCAACACGCTCATGACACGGCCGAGCATGGCCCGGTCCACTCGTTGTTGAAACCAGGCCAAGAGGTGCACGTTCAGGAGGCCTGCGCTTGCGCTCATGACGAATAGGGTGAGCAACAGAGACCACATCTGGCTCAGCAATCCTATCGAGGCGGTACAAATGCCGATGACTGCGCTGATGATGAGCAGCAGCCATCCTCGCTTTTTTTGTCGACGCGTCGCCGCCAACAACAATCCGACGAGGCTTCCTGCCGCGACCGACGACATCAAAAGACCAAAGGCTGTCGGCGTGCCAAATTCACTCTTTGCCAGGAACGCGACACCGACACTTAGTGGGCCGGTGATGCAAAAATTCAGGACTGCAGTCACGAGCAACAAAGTACGCAACGCTATGTCGTTTTTGACGTAGCGTAACCCCTCCAGTATGGACTGAGCGATGTTGGAGCGGGGTACGGCCGATTCGACCGGGGCGGGGTCGCGCAGCATGAGAAGCGCGGCAATGATGAAAAGAAAACTCAACGCGTCAACGGAAAACGCGGACGCGACCCCAAACGCGGCGATGAGAAGGCCGGCCGGACCAGGCATGATCAGCATCGCAATCTGCTGGGTGGCTTGAGACAGCGCATTGGCGGCCGGCAATTGCGCACGGGCAACGAGCGAAGGCAGGAAGGTCTGCGCTGCCGGCGCGGCAAACGCGTCCGCAACGCCGAACAGAAAGCTCAGGACGTAGATCTGCCAGACCTGCACATGGCGTGTCCAAATGAAGGCCGCGAGGGCGGCCACGAACAGTGTCCGCGCAGCAGCGGTCAAAATCATGATCTTGCGGGGCGAGACGCGGTCCGTGACCGCACCGCCGATGAGCATCAGCGCCGCTCTGGGAATGGCTTCCACCATCATGATTCCGCCAAGGACTGCGCCGGATCCGGTCAATTGCAGGATGAGCCAGGGAAGGGCCACGAGGAAGAACTGGTCGCCGCACCCGGAAATCGTGTTGCCTATCCACAGGTAGCGAAAGTCGCGATTGAAGATGGGATGCCGCGCGCCAGTCGGGTCGGTGAGCATCCTGCCATTGTATGTAAATGATTGGACCGGACCTAGCGTTGCAAGACAAATTCTTGCGCGCGGTGCGGCAGTTCTTGCAGGAGAAAGAGGAGGACGCGACGGAGCGCTTACGGCTGAGCTGACGCGGGCGTTTTTGAGCTATATGGGAGCGCGATGAAGGCTATGCGACGGGCCGCGTAAGCCGGAACCGCCTCAATTGACGGCACCCGCGGCGAAATCGTATCCGGCCAGCGAGGTAGGTTTGCCCAGCAAGTAGCCTTGCGCATAGTCGACACCCAGAGAACGCACCGCCTGCAATTCCATGTCCGACTCCACCGACTCGGCCACCGTTTGTACGCCGAGATCGCTCGCCAGGCGCACGATGGCTGAAATCATCGCGCGCGCCACTCGGTCGGTGGGGGCGGCTTCGACCAAGGAGCTGTCGATCTTGAAATAATGGGCGGGAATCGAGCGAAGATAGCCGTAGGACGGGGCGTTGGCGCCGAAATCGTCCAGCGCCACCTCGCATCCTAGTGCCTCCAGCCGCTTCATCGATTCGGCCACGCTGATGCTGCCGGAGGCCGCGAAGCGCTCAGTCACGTCGAAACACAGCGCCTGGGGCGGCAGGCCGCTCTTGATGACGCAGGCTTCCACGTAGCTGACGAAGCTGTCGTCGGTCATCGACTGCGACGACAAATTGATCGAGAACACCGAAGGCACCCGTGCCCACAGCTTGCGGTTGTTGTTCAGCCACACCAGCAGAGTACGCACCACCCAACGATCGATGTTGGGCATGAGGCGTTGCTGCGCGGCGCGCGCCAGGAATTCTTTCGGCTCGATCAGGTTGCCGTCGACCGTACGCAGGCGCAGCAACACTTCGTAGTGCGCCAGGCTCACATTGTCGTGCAGCGAACAAATGGGCTGCAGGAACAGTTCGAAACGTTCTGCGTGCAGCGCATTTTCGATTTGCGCGCCCTGCAGTGTGTCCTCGCTGATCAGCAGCGGGAAGGTTTGGCGCCGTTGGAATTCCGCCGACAGACACACGAACACCGGCGCGAGTTTTTGCTCGAGCGTTTCGTCAGTGCGCGTGTCCTGGACCGACGGGTCGATGCTGAGGCGTACCGCGCCGTTGATCGCACCCTGATCGTCGCGCACCGGAATGGCGAGCGAATAATTGCCGTCCTCGCGTAGGGCGTAGGACGCATCGAGGTTCCCAGAATCGCTCGACAGAGAATCCTCGACCAGCTGATGGTCCTCCGGCAGCAGAAAATCCTCGGACAGCCACAGCGTGTCGGCGGCGAAATCATGGAACGAGACCCCGGAGACCTCCGGCGCCAACGCCCGGATGACCTGGGCCAACGCCTCCAGCGTTTTGCTCGAAGCCGCTTCGGCGGCATACGTCAGACTACTCATCGTGCGCGACACCCTGCTGTAAATTCAATGTCGCGATGTTACGGAAGAGCGGTGCGCAAAGGCATGTCGCCACGGACCGACGTAAGGGCGCGGCGACATTTTATTTTGCTTAAGGCGCGTGAAATCCCGTCACTGCGGCCTCGGCAGCGCGGTCATGCCGATTACGTCAAACGGTTTTAAGTTAAGCGGCTTTCTGCGCCGCGAAATCAAGCCGGTCAATTCAACAGCTCGACCAGCACCGGCAACGGCACCGCACCTTCGCGCAACGCCGCCTCATGGAATTGCTTCAAGGACATCGCCTCGCCGTGCGTGGCTTGGAAGTGCTCGCGCGCCGCCAGCCAACCCTTGTAGCCGGCATAGTAAGTCGGCAATTGGCAGGACGAGAGCTTGGCGCGCTGCAGCTTCTCCGTGGCCTCTTCGATTTCTTGGTAAGCCGCCTTGGTCATGAGTTCGAGCGCCTCAGCATCCGTCATGCCCATGGTCTGCAGGCGGACATCCAGGATGCTGTTCGACAGCACGCGCATCAACTGCTTGGCCAGGGTGAGCCTGTACCCTGGGGTGCCGCTCAAATAGCCCTGTTCCGCCATGAGCTGCTGTGCATACACCGCCCATCCCTCGATATAAGGACCGTTGCCGAAGATGTCCCGCAGCAAGCGCCGCGAGCGCGGCTGCACTTCATTCGCATACTCGGCCTGCACATAATGTCCGGGCATCGCCTCGTGCACCGTCAAGTGCGCCAGCCCGGAATCGTTGTACTCGCGCAGCTTGGAATCGATGCGCGCCTGCGGCAGGGTATCCGGTATGGGCGTCACCCAAAAAAAGGCGCCCAGCTGCGGCTCGAGCGCCGGCGCTTGATTGAATCCTCCGACCCCATAAATGCCGCGCATGAACACCGGTGTATCGACTACCTGCAGATTCGAATTCGGCGGCAGCGTCAGCAGGTCTTTCGCCCTGACGAAGGCCGTCGCCGTGGCGAGCGCCTGCTTGGCGGAGCTCATATAGGTGTGCGGCGTGGCGTGATGCAGCGCCACCTCCGCGAGCGCCTGTTCCACGGATTTGGGCGCCGCCAGCTGCACCATCTCCTCGTGCGTCCTGGCCAGATCCTCTTCCGCTTCCTTCAGCAGTTCTTCGGGAGTTTTTCCGGTCGCCAGCACATAGCTGAATTTCTTGGCGTAGCGCTCTTTTCCCAAGCGCCAATCGGAGGTCTTTTTCGCCAGCGTGCCTTCCAGGAATTCGTTGAACGCTTTGAGCGCGATCAATGCCGGCACCGCTGACACCGAGTATTCATGCGTCAGGCTTTTCGGGCAGTTGGCGCGCAGTGCGACGTCGACCAGGTCGATGTTGCCGGCATTCTCCTCGCGCGCCACCTTGTTCCAGATCTCCGGCGAGTCGCTCAGATTCTGCTCCGCTTGACGGATCAGGTCCGGAATGCGCAGCAGGCGCTGAATGATGTGCCTGAAGCGCACTTCTGTCCCCGCATAGTGCAATACGTAAGGGGAGTACAGCGCATTGCCGATGAGTTCGACATAGAGGGTCGGGTTGTGCCGGTAGCTCTGCACCTCTTCGACATCCAGCCGCGTCGCCTGAATGGCGTCGCGTATGATCTCGACATCGGCGCGCTGCTCCGGGGTCAACCACTTCGGATCGAGCTTTGCCAGACGCGCTTCGATATTGCTCTGCAGATTGAGGGTCGCCTTGATCCCCGCCGGACTGAAATCATCCAGCACATCTTCCAGCATCTGGCCGTGGTGCACGTGGTAGCCCACCGTGGTTGCCGTGGTTGGCGACAGCGCGAGCGTGCCGAACACGAAATCGTCCACCACTTGATTGAATTGCAAATCGGCCGGCGCCGAGTAGGCCGGCTGCTCCGCGCCGCTAAAGACGGCTGCGGTCAAGGCGAGACCTAAGTAACTTAAGTTTTTCATCCCTCACCTTTTTATCTGCAGGGCCTCATCCTGAGGCCGGTTCAAGCTTGTTAAGATACTTTAGCCCATCGCACTCGTCCAAGGGGGAAGAACCAGAAAATGCCGTGGAATATCCGCATTGCTCACGCCCTCTCTATCGCCGGCATCTTAAGCGTGGTAACCGCGCTGACTGCGGCGCGTGCCGCCGACCTGCGCTCCCAAGTCGAGGACTATCGCCGCCGGCATGAAGCCGCCATCGTCGCGGAGATCGACGCCCTGACCCGCTTGAAAAGCGTCGCCGCGGATCCGGCCGGCCTCCTGGCTGCCGCGCGCTCGCTCGAGGCCTCTCTCCAAGCGCGCGGCTTCACCGTCACGGAACTGGCCACCGGGGCCGGCGCTCCGCCGGCTGTATTCGGCTTGCTTATGACGCCGAACGCGAAGCGTACCGTCGTGTTCTATGCCCACTACGACGGCCAGCCGGTAACGCCGTCGCAATGGAGTTCCGATCCCTTCGTGCCCGTGATGCGCGAGCATGCGATGACCGATGCCGCCCGCGATATCGACTGGAAAAAAGCCACGCCCCCCTTCGATCCGGAGTGGCGTCTGTTCGGCCGAGCCGTCAGCGACGACAAGGCATCGATCGCCGCCTTTCTAGCCGCCTTCGACGCGCTCAAAGCCACCCACGTCCCGCCCTCGGTGAACATCAAAGTGCTGTGGGAGGGCGAGGAAGAAGCCGGCTCCGAACACTTGGGCCGGGCCTTGAAGGAAAATCAAAATCTCTTGAGTGCGGACCTCTTTCTCATCGGCGATGGACCTGTCCACCAGACACGCCGTCCCATGGTGTACTTCGGCGCGCGCGGCGTCATGGGCCTCGAGGCGACGATCTACGGGCCGCTGCGCGCACTGCACGACGGCCACTACGGCAACTGGGTGCCGAACCCTGCTGCGATGGCGGCCACTCTGCTGGCGCAAATGCGCGACGACAATGGCCGCATCCTGATTCCGGGCTTCAGCGATCAGGTGCGCGCCCTCACACCCGCGGAACAATCTGCGCTTAGAAATCTGCCCCCCGTCGGCGATACCCTCAGAAAGGAATACGGCATCGGCCGTTCCGAGGGCAACGAGGACCTCCCGACCAGCATCATGCGGCCCGCGCTCAACATCCGCGGCATTCGCGCAGGCCAAGTGGGCGACGCGGCAGCCAACGCCATCCCCACCAGCGCCGTCGTCTCCCTTGACTTTCGCCTGGTCCCGGATCAATCGCCCGCCGCGGTGCGCGCCGCGGTCGAACATTTTCTGACCGGCCGCGGCTGGACGATCGCCGGCCAGGATCCGGATCTCGCCGCGCGTCTGGCGCATCCGCGCATTATCAAGCTCGCCTGGGACACAGGCTATCCGGCGCTGCGCTCCGACATGTCCTCGCCCGCCGCAAAGGCCGTGATCGCCGCCGCCACCCACGCCGCCGGCGCGCCGGTGGTGGTGATGCCCATGGCCGGCGGCAGTGTGCCTTTGTACCTGTTCGCCGATGTTTTCACGGCACCGATCATTTGCCTGCCTATTGTCAATCACGACAACAACCAGCATGCGGCGAATGAAAATTTGCGGCTGCAGAACCTGTGGGACGGCGTTAACACTTACGCGGCGCTCATGGCTGAGCTTGACTGGTAGCGTCATGAACATACTGCGCAAAATTCTCGCCGCGCTGCTCGGACTCCTCATCGCACTGACTCTATTCCTATGGCTGAAGCCCCCGGCGCTGCTGCGGGTCGGCGCGAATTACTCCGCCAAAATCGTCTGCTCCAACGTGTTTCTCGCCGGCCGCGATCCGGATGAGGTGCTGCGCGTCGATGTGCAGGCACCGGGAATATCGTTGCTCAAGGCCATGCGCGTCTCGGTCGACCACGAGCGCGGCATGGTGCGCGCGGGTTTCCTGGGCTTCATCGGCAATGGCCTCGCCATTTCCCGGCCCGGCCGGGGCTGCACCGTGGTATCGGACGGCAGGTTCGATTCCCTTGCGGCCGCTCCCGAGCCCATGGCGTATATCGGACCGCCTTTTATCACGCCCGTCGCGACTCCTCTTTGGCCGGAGGGCACGGCGGTTGCGACCGACCCAAAAATCGATCAACTCCTCACGGATCCGGCACTCGGCGGCCCCGGAGTACGCGCCATTGTCGTGGTCGATCACGGCCGCATCGTCGGCGAACGCTACGCCGCCGGATTTGCACCAGGCACGCCGTTGCTCGGCTGGTCCATGACCAAGACCGTTATGGCCGGCGTCATCGGCATGTTGATCAAGGACGGCAAGCTTAACCTTGACCAGGCCGGATTCTGGCCCGGCACAGACGGCCGCGAACGCATCCGCTTGAAGGACCTGCTCGCCATGTCGAGCGGCCTTAAATGGAACGAAGCCTATGGCGCGGTCTCCGATGTCACCGGCATGCTGTACCTCCAGCCCGATATGGCCGGGTTCGCGCTCGCGCCGCCCTTGGCGCATCCGCCCGGCGAGGTGTGGGTGTACTCCAGCGGCACCGCACTCATCCTGTCGCGCATCGCGCAGGAGGCGCAGGCTCAAGACACGGGCAAGACGAAAGACTTCGCGGCCTCGATCAATGTTGCGGGCGCGCCGCGCGACCTTGCATCATTCATCAACGTGCGGCTTTTTGGACCCATTGGCATGACCACCGCGACGGTTGAACCAGACGAGCACGGCACGCTGGTGGGCTCCTCTTATATGTATGCCACCGCGCGCGATTGGGGCCGCTATGCCCAGTTTCTGCTGCAAGACGGAGTTTGGCAGGGCCACGAACTACTCCCCGCGGGCTACGTCGCCATGATGGCGGAGCCGGTCGCCGCATCCAAAGGCCAATATGGCAAAGGTCAAACCTGGCTGTGGGGATCCGATGCCGCGGTGCCCGGTTTGAATCCGGATGCCGCCTTCGGCATCCCCGCGGATACCTTTTGGATGTCCGGCCACGACGGCCAGTCCATCGCCATCATCAAGTCGCGCCAGCTGGTTGTCGTGCGTCTGGGGCTGACTCCCTACGATGCCGGCTACACGCCGCAACGCCTGGTTCAAGCGCTGCTCGAAGCGACCGCACCGCCGGCCGCGGCACAACCTTCCGCTCAATAGGCTTTAGAATGCGTGATCCCACGGACGTGTTTCCCTTCTCGACTTTTCTGCTGTCGTTCACAGCGCTCTTCTCGATCGTCAATCCCTTGTCGGGCGCGTTCATCTTTTTCGGCGCCACGCGCGAACTGGATTCTAAGCTGCGCTCCCACACCGCCCGCTGGGTCGCGACCTACGCCTTCATCATCGTCGCCGCGTCGCTGTACATAGGCGCCTACGTACTGGGCTTCTTCGGCGTCTCGCTGCCGGTGCTGCGCGTCGCGGGCGGCATCATCGTCGCCGCAGCCGGCTGGCGCATGCTGAATGCCCCCGATGTCACTGAACAGCGCCGCAGTGAAACCCCCGAACCTAAGTCCATCGATGTGGCGCCAAGCCGGCTCGCGTTCTATCCGCTCACCATGCCGCTGACCACCGGTCCCGGCACCATCTCGGTCGCGATTTCATTGGGCGCCGGCCGCCCCACGGGTTTCCACGCCTCCACGCTCGCTTTCTTCGTCGAAACCTTGGCCGCGACTGCGCTCTTGTCGGTACTGATCTACGGGTTTTATCGAAATTCCGCCCGCCTCGCCCAATGGATTGGCCCGACGGGGACGACCATCGTGGTGCGCCTGTCGGCGTTTCTCCTGTTCTGCATCGGCATCCAAGTCGCCTGGAACGGCGCCGCTGAACTCTTGGGCACGCTGGCGTTTAACGCGGTCAGTTAACGCGCGTCCATCGAAAACATTCCCCTCATTCCAAATTCGTCACCGCCGCCCGCGCGACTCTTCCTTCTGTGACGGCCACCCCTTCGGCGCGCAGGCGGCGCGCTTGTTCGCGATGGGGCAGAGAAGTGCGCGGAAATACGATCCTGCCGCCGGCACCGACCACCCGATGCCAGGGGATGTTGAGCTCCTTGGGCGATTCGCGCAGGGCGCGCCCGGCCAGGCGTGCCCTGCCCGGCAGTCCTGCCGCCCGCGCCACCGCGCCATAGGTAGTTACCGAGCCTCGCGGGATGGCCTCTACCACGGCCCAGATCTCCTGAAACGCGGGATTGTCCTCGGGGAGCGCGGTGCGTCTGGCCCGTTGCTTGCGGCCTCGGGCAGGCAGCAGGAATTCCTGAAACGCTTTCGAACGTGCCAATTGCCGCTCCTCGAGGTCAACCTGCTTCGCCCAAAGGATAGCGCAGCCTCTTCGATGGGCGCTTGCTCGCCCTCGCCACCAACGAAGCCACGGCATGCGACAATTCGCACCACCTAATTCTTAGGTTTAGAGACATCATGCGGCTGACCGCCCCCCAAATGGCTCTCATGAGCCGTCTGCTTGACGAGGCGCTGTCCTTGGACGACGCGGGGCGGCGCCGATGGCTGGATGCGCTACCGGAGGAGTACCAGGACCTGTTTGCGCCCCTGCGCCATGCGTTGTTGCCCGGACTTTACCAGCCGCCCGATGGAACCCACTTCGCCAACTTCCTGCAGTCGGAGCAATTCCCAGAGTACGGCAGTGCAGCATCCCCCGGTCTTCAACCGGGGAATCGTGTCGGTCCCTACGAGTTGATCAGGCTCCTGGGTGCCGGCGGCATGGCCGAAGTGTGGCTCGCGAAACGCGCCGACGGTGCCTTCAACCGCGAAGTCGCCCTGAAACTTCCCTCGCACACCCGCGTGCGCCATGACCTTGAACAACGCTTTGCCCGCGAGCGCGACATTCTCGCCAGTTTGGAGCATCCGCATATCGCGCGGCTCTACGACGCCGGCATCGATCCGCAGGGGTTGCCGTATCTGTCGATGGAATACGTGCAGGGCGAACTGCTGACCGACTGGTGCGACGCCCAGCGGCTCGACATCCGCGCTCGGCTGCGCATTTTTCTGCAGGTGCTCGAGGCGGTGCAGTACGCGCATGAACGCCAGGTCATCCACCGCGACCTCAAGCCTTCAAATATTCTGGTTGCCAAGGGCGGACAGACGCGCCTGCTGGACTTCGGCGTCGCGACCCTGCTCGACGGCGAAGCCGCCGGCCAGACGCCGCTCACCACGGTGTACGGTCATGCGCTCACGCCGATCTACGCCAGCCCCGAATTGATCCGCGGCGAACCGGTCGATGCCAAGAGCGATATCTACTCCTTGGGCGTGGTGCTGTTCGAACTGCTCACCGGCGACCGCCCATACCGGCTTAACGCCGGTGCATCGCGCGCCATTCTCGAACAGGCCATCGCCGCCGCCGAAGTGCGCAAGCCCAGCACTCAGATCGTCCAGCAGGCCTGGGGCGCCCGCGGCGTGACGCATGAACAGCTGACGCGACAGCTGCGGGGCGACATCGATCACATCGTGCTCAAGGCGCTCGAGAAGGATCCCAAAGTCCGCTACTCAAGCGCCGCCGCAATGGCAGATGACCTGCAGCGCTACCTGGACGGCAAGCCGATTTCCGCGCAGGCGCCGCGCCTGGCCTATCGCCTCGGAAAATTCCTGCGCCGCAATCGCATGATGGTCGTGATGGCCGCCGGCGCCGCCCTGGTCGTGCTGGCCACCGCGATTTTCGAAATCGATCGCAGCGCGCAGCAGGCAAGCGATGCCAGCGCAGTCTACGTCACGCGGCCCATCAGCGAAAAATCCATCGCCGTGCTGCCGTTCTCGGACCTGAGCGAGAAGAAGGACCAAGGGTACTTCTCCGACGGACTGTCGGAGGAACTGATCACGCTGCTCGCGCAAATTGAGGATTTGCAGGTGATCGCTCGGACGTCCTCGTTTCACTTCAGGGATCAGGACGTATCGCCGTCCAAAATAGCGTCGACCTTGGGCGTCGCGCATCTGCTCCAGGGCAGCGTACGCCGCGAGGGCAACACGGTGCGCGTCAACGCGCAGCTGATTCGCGCCGTAGACGGCGTGCATCTTTGGTCGCAGAACTACGACCGGGACGTCAAGGATATCTTCAAAGTACAGGACGACATTGCCGCGGCCGTGGTCGGCGCGCTGAAACTCAGACTGCTGTCGCCGGCCTACGATCCGCACCGCAGCGACATTCCGGAGGCCTACAACCAATTCTTGCTCGCCCGGCAATTCGGCCGCCGCGGCAATATCGAGGATATCGAACGCGCCGCGGCTGCCTACCAACAAGCCATTGCACTCGATCCCTACTACGCCGCCGCTTACGCCGGCCTGTCCTTCACGGAAACCGCGATCGCCAATTCCAAACAGGACGCCGCGCGCTTCGCCCTCGCGCACGACGCCGCCGAAAAAGCACTCGCGCTGCAACCCCAGTTCGCCGACGCCTACCGTGCACGGGCCCTGTTCCGGCTCGAGACGCTGGATTTTGCCGGCGCCCGCGCCGACAGCGAAATGGCCCTCAAGATTGCGCCCGGCGAGAGCGCGGTGCAAAGCCTGTACGGCGCGCAAATCGCCGCGTTCGGCAAGATTCCGCAGGCCATCGCCGCCATGAACAAGGCCATCGAATTGGATCCGTTGAACAGCTACGCCTGGGCCAATGTCGGATTGTTCCAAACCGTCAATCGCGACTACCCCGCCGCGCGCCAAGCGCTGGAACGCGCGCTTGCCATCAGCCCGACAGCGGACGCGTATCATTTTGCGCTCGGCCAACTCGACCTGCTGCAAGGCCGCTTCGCCGACGCGCAGGCCGAGTTTCAAAAACAAGGCAAGGAAGGCGATCGCCGCATGGGTTTTGCCATGGTCGAGCATGCCAACGGCCAGGAAAAGCAATCGCAGCAGACGCTCAAAGAGCTGATTGCCGACGACGCCGCCGACATGGCCTACCAAGTGGGGGATGTATACGCCTATCGCGGCGAGAAGGATAAAGCCTTCGAATGGCTGGAGCGGGCTTACCAACAGCACGACAGCGGCCTCAACGGCGTCGCCTACGATCCCTTGCTGGCCGGCTTGCAAAGCGATCCCCGCTATCATGCCCTGCTGACAAAACTGTCGTTGATTGACGGCGCGGCGCACTGAAGACTCATGACTACACCGAGGTCATGGCGGCGTGGCGCACGGCCGATCACTTGCGCTTTAGGGCCTCCAGTTCATCCAGTGTCCGCGGCCAGTCGGCGCCCAGCAGCTTCGACAGCGCCCGATCCGCGAGGACGCGGCCCCCTGTCTGGCACCGGGCGCAATAGTTGGTTTCATTGTCGGCATAGCGGATGCGCTGCACCGGCTCGCCGCAGGCCGGGCATGGCAGGCCGTAACGCCCGTGCACTGCCATGTCCTTGCGAAATGCGGTGACCTTTTCCGGAAACGCCTCGCCCGCCTCGGCGCCCAGCCGATCAATCCACATGCTCAAGGTGTCGCGCGTCGCCGTGAACAGCCGGCCCCACTCCTGCGCGGTCAGTTTCGAGGTCAGCGTGATCGGCGACAAGCGTGCCGCATGCAAGATCTCGTCCGAGTACGCATTTCCGATGCCGCTTAGGATGCGCGGATCCGTCAGCGCCCGCTTGAGCGTGCGGTTCTCGGCCGTCATCGCCGCGCAAAACTGCGCAAGATCGCTCTGGAACACATCGATCCCGCCGGGATCCGCGGCCGCAAGCGCCGCTTCACCCTTCAGAACATGCAAGGATGCGCGGCGCTTGGTACCCGCCTCGGTGAGCACCAACGACCCGGTTGGAAAATCGAACGCCGCCAAATTATTCCGCCCTGCCAATTTCGCGCCGCGCGTCTTCCAATGCAGCCGGCCCGCGATCATCAGATGCAGCACCAACCAGATATCGTTGTCGAGCCCGATAGCCAGCCGCTTGCCGATCCGCCGTAGCGCGGTGACGGTGTGGCCTTCTGCAGCTGCAACTTGCGGCTCAGCGGTTCGCAACAAGAATGCGCTGCCGATGCGTACGCGTTCCAGCGGCTCGCCCACGATGCGCGCTTGCAGCGCACTCAAATAAGCAGAGATGTCCGGCAGCTCGGGCATGCGCTTTAGGCCAAGGATCTCACCGCCGCTCGCGCGCTACCAGATATGGATGCGTTTCTCCGGAGCCAAATAAAGTTTATCGCCGGGCTGCACATGGAAAGCGGCATACCAGGCATCGATATTGCGGACCACGCCGTTCACCCGGTTTTCCCCCGGGCTATGCGGGTCGGCCATGATTTGATTACGCAACGCCTCGTCGCGATTCAGCTCCCGCCATACTTGCGCCCACCCCATGAAAAACTGTTGCTCGGCCGTATAGCCATCGACGCTGGGCGGGGGCGCGCCGTGCAGCGAAATCAGATAAGCATCGTGCGCGATGGTCACTCCCCCTAAGTCGCCGATATTTTCCCCCAAGGTTAAATGCCCATTCAAATGCAGCCCCTTCATGGGCTCGAAGGCCGAATACTGATCGGCCAGCGACTCGGTCCGCTTCTTGAATGCGTCCACGTCTTCGGCCTTCCACCAGGTCCGCAAGATCCCTTTCGCGTCCGACTTGGCGCCCTGATCGTCGAAGCCGTGCCCCATTTCATGCCCGATCACGCCGCCCACTGCGCCGTAGTTCACCGCCGCGGCCGCATTGGGATCGAAAAACGGCGGCTGCAAGATCGCCGCGGGGAACACCACCTCGTTGAACACCGGGTTGTAGTAGGCATTGATGGTCTGCGGCGTCATGCCCCACTCGTCCCGATCGGTCGGCTGGTTCAGACGATTGAGCTTCCGGTTCCAGGCAAAGACCGCCGCACGCTGGTGGTTGCCGAAGGCATCGCCCGGCTTGACCTCGAGTTTCGAATAGTCGCGCCACTTATCGGGATAGCCGATCTTCGCTCGGAAGGCCGCAAGCTTCTCGAGCGCCACCTTTTTCGTTTCGGGCGTCATCCACGGCAGGTTGGCGATGTGCTGCGCGTAGCCTTTGCGCAAGTTGTCGACCAACGCCTCCATCGCCTGCTTCGAGGACGGCGAAAATTTCTTGGCGACATAGAGTTTGCCGACGGCTTCGCCCAGCGCGCTGTTGGTCGCCTGCACCGCCCGCTTCCATCGCTCCCGCTGCTGCGGCTGCCCTTCGAGGATCCGGCCGTAGAAATCAAAATTCTCCGCGTCGAACGCCTTCGGCAGCACCGCCGCCTCGCTGGTCAAGAATTGATAGGCAAGATAAGACTTCCATGCCGGCAGCGGCGTATCGGTGAATAATTTGCCCAGCGCAGGCACGGCGCTCCATTCGGCCACGACGATCTCTTTGAGACCCGACAAGCCGGACGACCGAAAGGCGGCAGCCCACGGATACGCGGCGGCATCTTTTTGCAGCGAGTCGACGCTCATCAGGTTATAGGTCAGGTCGCGGTCGCGCCGCTTCGCCACGTCCCAATGCAGCTTCGCGATCTGGGTCTCGAGTTCCAGGATCTGCTTGGCTTCCCTCTTGGCGTCGGGGTGCCCCGCGAGCGCCAGCATCTTTTCCACGTGAACCACAAATTTCGCGCGGATCTCGGCAAACTGAGGGTCGGTCTTTAAATAGTACTCGCGGTCGGGCAGGCTCAATCCCGACTGCCCGATGGCCACAATGTATCGATCGGGGTTTTTTTCGTCGAGTGTGATGCCGTAGGAAATCGGACCGTCCAGCGGGAAGCGCGGATCGGCGATCAGCGCGGCGACTTGTTCATGAGTTTGGAGTGCCGCAACGGCTCCGAGTCCTTCTCTCGCCGGCGTCAGCCCCAGCCGGTCAATTTTTCCGCTGTCCAAGAACGCGTTGTAGTAATCGCCGATCTTCTGCTCGTTGCTGCCGGCGGGCGCGTGCGCGGCGGCGGTGGCTTCAATGATCACCTTGACGTCGACTTCTGCCTGGACCTGCAATATGTCAAACGACCCCCACGTGCTCTGGTCAGCGGGGATTTTTTCGGCGGCCAACCAGTGTCCGTTGACGTAGCGATAGAAGTCGTCGCCCGGCTTGATCGATTTGTCCAGGGCACCCAGCTCAATGCCGAAACCGCCGAGCTGCGGCGGCGAAGCGCCGCTTGCAGCCGCCGCGGTCCCTCCGGCGCCGGCCGCCGCGGCACAGGCTGCCAGGCAAAGTCTTGCCAGCGCGGAACGAACAACGGGATAAAGCATTTAACCACTCCAGGCTTTGCGGATTGCTATGATGCACGCCGATTTTAAGAACAAAGAGCATCTCATGAGAACAGTGGGTCTCAAAATCACCTTGTGCGCCGCTTCGACACTGGCCCTGACCGCCGCCGTCCACGCTGCCCCCGACAGCGCAGGTCCAAGTGCGACGGCCGCGATCATGCCCATCGTCGCGCCGAGGGACCGTGCCTATGCCGGCGAGATTCAACTGGCCGTTGACGCCAGCGACACCGGCCGGCGGATCGTCCGCGTTCACGAGACCCTGACCGGCGTCGGACCCGACACCGTACTGCTGTACCCCAAGTGGCTGCCCGGCACCCACGCCCCGGAAGGCACCATCGATCGCATCGCCGGCATCCGCATTACCGCCAACGGCGCGCCGGTGTCCTGGAAGCGCGATCCGGTGGATGTCTTCGCATTCCGCCTCAACCCCAAGCCCGGCATCCGCTCCATCGACATCGACTTCGACTATCTCTCGCCCACCAGCGGCAAGGTGGGCGCGCTGGAAATCAGCCGTGAAATGCTGATGATCGAATGGAATGAAGTGGTGTTCTATCCCGCCGGCTACTTCACCCGTCAAATCCCGGTACAGGCGCAGTTGACTTTGCCCGCCGATTGGCAGTTCGGCTCCGCCCTGGAAGCCGCTTCGGCCGACCATGCGACCACCCATTTCAAGCGCACCACTCTCGAAACCCTCATCGACAGCCCGGTGTACGCCGGCCGCTACGCCTCGAAGCTCGATCTGGATCCCGGCAGCGCGGTTCCCGTGCGCTTGAACCTGTTTGCCGATCGACCCGAGCTCTTGGCGGTGAAGCCCGAACATCTCGCGGCCTATCGCGGCCTGGTGCAGCAGGCCTACAAGCTCTACGGTTCGCATCACTACAATCACTACGATTTCCTGTACTCGCTGGGCGATCAGATCCAGCAGAACGGCCTTGAGCACCATCAATCGAGCGAGGACGGCACCGATCCGGAATCGTTCACCAAATGGGACAAGACCGCCTGGGTGAGAGACTTGCTGCCGCACGAATTCACGCATTCTTGGAACGGCAAATTCAGGCGCCCGGCGGATCTTTGGACACCGAACTACAACGTGCCCATGCAGGACAGCCTGCTCTGGGTCTACGAAGGGCAAACCGAGTACTGGGGCCAGGTGCTGGCCGCCCGCGCCGGACTGCGCACGCGTCAGCAGGCTCTCGACCAGTTCGCCATCACCGCCGCCCACTACGAAGTTCAAAAAGGACGTCAATGGCGCGCCCTGCAGGACACGACCAACGATGAGATCATCAATCCGCGACGGCCGCAGTCCTGGCTCGACTGGCAGCGCTTCGAGGACTACTACTCAGAATCCGCGCTGATCTGGCTGGACGCCGATACCTGGATCCGCGCCCATTCCAAAGGCGCACGATCGCTGGACGATTTTGCGCACGCCTTCTTCGGCATCAATGACGGCAGCTTCGCCGTCGTGACCTACACCTTCGAGGATGTCGTGAAAGCGTTGAACGCCGTGGAACCCAACGACTGGGCCGGCTTCCTGCGCCAGCGGCTGGATTCCATCGGCAAACCGGTGCCGCTCGAGGGCTTTCATCGCGGCGGCTACAAGCTGGTGTATACCGACACGCCGAGCGACTATCAGGACGCGATGGAAGATCAGAGCAAGCACATCGATCTGCTCAACTCCATCGGCATTGCCATCGACTCGAAAGACAACAGCAAGGACGGCACGCTCATCCAGGTCATCTGGGACAGTCCGGCGTTCAAGGCCAAGCTCACCGAAGGCGCACAGATTCTCGCCATCAACGGCGTCGCCTACGACATCGACGTGCTCAAGGACGCCATCCGCGCAGCGCACGGCCGCAAAGAACCGATAGAACTGATCGTCAAAGTCGGCGACCGGTTCATGGTCGCCAACCTGGACTATCACGAGGGCCTGCGCTATCCGCATCTCGAGCGCGACACGGCAGAACCCGCCCGCCTCGATGAAATCCTGGCAGCACGGCCGTAAAATCGCGGCACCTAAGACGCAGCGCCGACAATATATGACGAGGCGTATTATTATAGCGGACGCCTACTATAGAGAGCCCCAAAAAATATGAAAACGGATCTGGACCGCCGCTCGTTTATCGCCGGCACCACCGGCGCCCTCTCGCTGGTGCTGTTGCCGTTGAAATTGCGGGCCGCCGCGACCGCCGCGACCGCCGCGACCAAAAACGCCGTACCGCCCGCACCCGTTGCCCGCATTGAGGTTGTGAAGGACACCTATTTCGGCGAAACCGTCAGCGATTCGTATCGATGGATGGAAAATGCCAAGGACCCCGACTGGCTGCCATACCTTAAGGCGCAGAACGCCCACACCCGCGCCATCATCGACGCCTTGCCTGACCGCGCCGCGCTGCTCAAGCGTATCGAACAGCTCTCCGGCGAAGCCGTCGCCACGACACGCGTGCAGCGCGCCGGCGGCATGACCTTCATCCAGCAACGTCCCTTGGGCGCCGACAACTTCAAGTTGTTCGTGCGCAGCGCGAACGGTCCCGACCGCGTGCTCGTCGATCCCACGGCAATGAGCAGCGCCAAAAGCCACATGTCGCTCGACTGGTGGCGCGCCTCGCCCGACGGCAGGTACGTCGCCTACGGCCTCTCCAAAGACGGCAGCGAAGATTCGCTGCTGCATGTTCTCACCGTCGCCGACGGCAAGGATTTGCCCGAGACCATTCCCAACACCGAGGGCGCCAATCCCCAATGGCTGGACGACGCCAGCGGATTTTTCTACACGCAATTGACCGGCGCCGTCGCCACGCCTGAGCGCTACCTCGATGCGCAGGCCCGTTTCCACAAACTCGGCACGGATCCCAAGTCCGATCCCATTCTCATGAAGCGCGGTTTGGTTGCCGGAGTGGATTACGACAAGATCCAGAGCCCGACCATCGTCACCTCTCCGGGTTCGCACTACGCCATCCTGCAGCTCTCCGACGTGAGGCCCGAGGGCCGTTGGTTCATCGCGCCGCTGGCCGATGCCGTTGCCGGCAAGGCCAAATGGGTTTCATTCGCAGGATTCGACGACGAGGTCACCGACCTCGAACTCGACGGCAACGACTTGTACCTGCTGGTCAACAAAGGCTCGCCGCGCGGGCGCATCGTCAAAACCGCCGCCGCCGCACCCAACATCGCCGGCGGCACTGTCGTCGTGCCTCAGCACCCCACGCTCGTAATTGAGGGCACAGCGCGCGCCCGCGACGGCATTTACCTGCGAATCATGGACGGCGGCATCAGCCGCCTGCAGCGCTTGAGCCGCGACGGCAAAGTCGCCGACATCGCACTGCCCTTCGACGGCACCATCGGCGCGGTCTTCGCGGTCCCGAGTGAAGACGGCGTCCTGATTTCATTCCAGGGCTGGCTCACGCCGGCGGGAATCTGGTCGGTCGATGCCACCGGGCGCCTCGCCGACACCGGCATTACGCCCAAGCCCGCCATTGATGTCAGCGCCTACGAAGCCAAACGCTTCTTCGCCACCGCGAAAGACGGCGTCAAGATTCCCTACACCTTGATTTACAAGAAAGGCGTGAAACAGGGCGGCGCCAATCCCACTTGGATTTCCGCCTATGGGTCCTACGGCCTCTCCGCCTATACACCCACCTTCGCCGGCCGCACCCTCGCACTGGTCGATGCCGGCGCCATCGTCGGCTACGCCAACGTCCGCGGCGGCGGCGAGTACGGCCGCGAATGGCACAAGGCCGGACAGCTCGCCAACAAGCCCAACACCTGGCGCGATCTCATCGCCGTATGCGAAGAACTCATCGCCAAGAAATACACCTCTTCGCGACATCTCGCGATCGGCGGCCGCTCCGCCGGCGGCATTACCGTCGGACGCGCGCTCACCGAACGTCCCGACTTGTTCGCCGCCGTGATCGACGGCGTCGGCTGGTCCAATCCGCTGCGCTATGTCGTCGAGCAAGACGGCTATGGCGAAGAACCCGAGTGGGGCGCGATCGCCGATCCCGCCGGTTACAAGGCTCTCAAGAGCATCGACAGCTACCAATCCGTGAAGGACGGCACGCCATATCCCGCCGTGCTCCTCACCACCGGCGTGACCGACCCGCGCGTCGCGCCTTTTCACTTGGGAAAAATGACAGCGCGCCTGCAAGCCGCCACCAGCTCCGGCAAACCGATTCTGCTGCGGGTCGATTTCGACGCCGGCCACGGCATCGGCTCCACTCGTGCGCAGCAGGACCGCGAAGCCGCGGACACCTACGCGTTTCTGTTGTGGCAGTTGCGCGCTCAGAAAGTTTAGCTCGATAAAACCCGGCTCTGGTCTGGCGGCGGCGCCTCGTCACACAGGGGGATTTAACTCAATCATGGACAAATCGATCGACGGCTCTCACATGAACGGCGAATTTGCAGGCGAGTATTCAATCGACCGCGCCGACCATGGGTCGAACGGTGCGCAACCGGATCGGTCCGTGCAAGTCATCAACCAGTATATGACCTTGGCGGCTGAAGCGGCCAATATCGGCTTCTGGTGTCGAGACTATGATCGGGAAGAATTCTGGGCTTCCGACCGATGGCGTGCGCTGTTTGGCTTTACCAGTTCCGAATCGCTGCACATCGAGAAGTTCTTCCAGTGCCTGCATCCGAACGATCGTGAGTCCACGCGCCAGGCTCTCGAGGATGCATACCAAGGGGATGGCACCTATCAGACGGAACACAGCGTGTTGCTGCCGGACGGGCAAGTACGCTGGATTTCCTGCCATGGCCGCCTTGAATTGGGCGCCGACAATCAACCCCTGCGGCTGCTCGGGGTGTCGGTGGACATCACGCAGCGAAAATTGGCGGAACTGGAGGCCCGGGCGCACCGCAATAATGCCGCCCATCTGCTCAGGGTGGCCAGCCTCGTCGAACTATCCGCCTCTTTGGCGCATGAACTGAGACAACCTCTAACAGCGATTTTGGGCAATGTCGAAGCTGCGCAGCTGTTGCTTGCCGCGGAGAACTGCAACCTGCAGGAAGTGCGCGAAATTCTTGGCGACGTCGTCGCGGACGACGAGCGCGCCGGCGATATGGTCGACCGGATGCGCATGCTCTTGAAGAGGGGCACATTCCAGCCGCAACCGGTGGAGGCAAACCAATTGATTCGCGATGTGGTGCAGCTGATGAATCTGGAACTGACGGGCCGCGGCGTGCAGATCGTCACGGACTTGCCGCCAGAGTCACTGCCGATATGCGTTGACCGCGTACAACTTCAGCAGGTGTTGCTGAATCTGACTCTGAACGCCGTCGATTCCATGTCGCAATCGCCCAACAAAAATCGCACCCTCACCCTGCGCTCGCGCCGGTTGGCGGGCGAGCTGGTGCAGATCTCCGTGACCGACACCGGTCGCGGCATTCTGCCTGGACGAGAAGAAGCCATTTTTGAGTCGCACTACACCACCAAACCCGACGGGCTGGGACTAGGATTATCGTTGAGCCGAAGAATATTAGCGGCACATGGCGGCCAGTTGCGCGCGGAAAATCACGGCTCCAATGGCGCGACATTTCATTGCACGATCCCCGAATACAAAGACCGTCCCGCGAGTCAATCGCCGGCCGGGTAATCGCCGGACTTGTAGGCCGTTAGGGCCCCTGCAGGCGCACCGGTGGCGCAGTGTCCGGCAATAAATGCTGCCCAAATCCCGCCTCGACCAGCGCATGCCACGAATTCAAGATGGGCGGCGGCAACTCGTGGGGTATCTGAAAGCCCCGGGACGGATAATGGATGACGCGATGGATGTCGCCCACCATTTCGTGAATTACGCCGAATACCCCGATGATATTTGAGACCTCATCAGGAAATTGCAATGGCGGCGCATCGACGAACGCGGCGAGGCCGGGCCATTGAACGGGCACCGTCAGGGAAACGCGCAGCACCGACGCCGGTTTCGTAACAAAAATCACCCGCAATGCCTTGGGTATGACGCCCCGCGCGAAAGCAATATTTTCCCCGAAGTTGGTTGCCTGCAGTTCCAGCAGAATCCGCTCCGGAGCAATGCCGTTCGCACGCGCGCGGTCTGCGAATATCTTCGCCTCCGGCGCATCCCATAGATGCCGTGTCCAGTTGCCGGTCTTTCCGGATAAGACCAGGCGCGGCGCGAGATTCTGCCTGAGCAACTCGCAGGCATAGTCGCACACGCGTAAATCGTAGGAACAGCAGACCACGATCGCGTCCGCGGCATCCCGCGTCCGGTTTGCAGCCATGTAGTTCCAGAGCCTCTGGCCATGTTCCAATACCGTGGTACCCGCCGCCCGCCCATTGAGCCCCCGCGCCAAGAATGTCTTCGCCATCAAATTTCGGGATCGAGCGCAATGTGGACGGCGCGCGAGAAATTTTCGAGGTTCCAAAGCTCCAGAAGTTCACACTGCGCGGCAATCATCTCGCCCTCATCGATGGTGACCTCTTCCACGGCATAACAGACCACGGTGGTGCCGTCGCTGCGCACGAAGCGGGCGATCATCGTGTCATCGTCGTAGCTGCGCGTGGAAACGGCATTGCGTTCCATCAACAGAGATTCGAGATTGCCGGCGTTGGGGATGGGCGCCAAAAACTGTGCCATTTGTGCCGAGTCATGGAGGTCGGCGTGTGAGGCGATGATCCTATGGTCCATGTCCATGTGACGCTCCAAGAACTGTAAGGCTGGTTCAGCGGTCCCGCAGCTTGGTGGTAAAGAAATCCGCCACCACCTGATTGAAGCTCCGATGAAAGGCCGCGCGGTCGAAGCCGCTCGGATCTTGACAGATTTGCGGAACGGCCGCCGCCAGGGAATCGCTGCACGGCGCAAGAAAGGCAAAGTGATCCGCGCCCTGCACAGTATGCGTGTCCGGATGCACCTTGAGTGATTCGCGCACCACGGCGCCGTTCCACCCGTCCGGTGCCAGTGAATCGTTCTCGGCGCGCCACATTTGCAGAGGCACATTTACATCGCGCAGATCCCCGGGTCCGAATAGAAAGACCGCTGCCGGCGCCGCAATCACCGCGGCTTTGATGCGCGCATCGTGCACCCACTGCGGTGTCTCGGCGCTTGCGCTGAGCTGATCGCCATGCACCCTCTTGATGAGGGCACATTCCGGCGCATTGGGGTTCGATTCGCACAACTGCGCCATCCGGCCAATTTGCGGCGTGCCTCCGACCAATACCAAGCTGGTGAATCCGCCCAGCGAGAAACCAAAAATGCCGATGCGCCGTGGATTCAAATTCAATGCAGCAGGGCCTGCTGACAGCATCCAATCAAGCGCCACCTTGATTTGCCGCGGCCGGTCGGTCAGATCCAACCGGTTGCCGACATAGCTTTGGTCCTGATTGTTATCGCCGATGTGCGTGACCGCCAGAACCACGAATCCCGCGCGTGCCAAGGCGTTGGCCGTGTCGATGTGACTCGCGAGCGACCCACCCGTGCCGTGCGAAATCAGAATGAGCGGCAATGCTTGTCCTGCGATCGGGCCATTGAGCACCACCTCCTGGCTGAACGGGCCCAGCGCATGCGCAGCCGGCTGCACATTGCTGGGATACCAGATTCCCGCCTGCATCGACTTGCCGTTGCGATCCGGCACCGTTACTTGCTGAAAGCCGATGGATCCAACCGACACGCCCGCGAACAACAGGCCTGCGCAAAGCGCGCTCACCCGCACCAGGCGCATCACCTGCCCAGATCCACTCATTCGGGACTTGAACCCCATGTTTCTGCCGATCAAAACCCTGATTTAAACGCAATCAAATGAAGCGACAGCGCCGCCCAAAGCAGGAGCAACAACCCGGCTGCAATCAACACGGCCCAGATTTTCGCCCAGTTGCGGCGGCCGCTCCTGATCACCAGCGATGCATTCCACACACCGACTGCGGCGCCGCCCAGGAATACGATGGGCGACAAAACGCGCAACAACGTGATCAAGCCGCCAACCTTCGGAATCAGCTCGAGCACCGACAGCATCGCGGCGAGCAGAATGACCCATGCCAGGAAAACCAGTGCCGCGCTCAACGCCGCGATCCGCACCCAACGATGCGCGCGCGCGTCGATGCCGCTCAAGCCGTACGCGACCCCGTAGTGACGGCGCGCGAGCGCGCCGATGGGCCACGCGAATACCGTCAGCAACAGCACCGCCAGGCTGGCGATCATCGCCGGCACCCACCAACCCGATGACTTCTGCCAGGGGGTCCGGTCCATCATCTCGATCGCGGCGCCCTCGCCGTAGCCGAAGCGCACCACCTGGTCGTTCTGCACACGCGCGGACAAGAGAGCCTTGCCGTGCTCCTGCCGCCAGATGAAAGGCTCGATCTCGCGCCATCGCAGCGGCACGCCTGCGGGACTGGTGTCGGACGACAGGGATATCGTGCCGTCGCCATTGTCCGCGACCGTGGTTTGCTGCGTCATATACAGCAGACTCGGAAAGCTCGTATCGATTCGGCGCGAGGCGCGGTAGCGGCCCGCGAGCATGCGCGCATGCTCGGCCGCCGTCTTGTCATCGACTTTTCCGTCCGGCGTCGGGCCGGGCAGGTACCGGTCGGTAAACTCTTGAAACACCGCCGTGAGAATTTCGTGTGCCGCGCCGTCCTTGCCCAGGCTGTTCATCGATATCAAAAGCCCGACACCGTCATCGAGGTATAAATGCAAATCGCTGTGAAACCACTGCGTATCGCCGCCGTGCGCAATCACGCGGCGGCCGTCATAGTTGTCCTCGTAAAATCCCAGCAACATGCGATTGATGCGCGGCAAAATGGTGAGCGCCGTGGTATGCATTTCCTGCGCCGTCTCGCTCTTGAGAATCTGCCCCGATCCGTAGCGACCGTTCTGCAGGTGCGCGATCATGAAGTGCGTCATGTCCTCGCCGGTGGCGGCCAAACTGCCCGCGGGAGCGGGACCCACGATCTCGTACGGCTTGGCGCCAAGTGAAGCGGCCTGATAGCCGTTCGCCAAATTCGGCTTGAGCGCATCAGGAAGCGGCTGGCGAAAGGAGGAATTTTGCATTTGCAGCGGCTGGAACAAATACTTGTCCACGTAGTCGTCGAATGGCATGCCCGATACGCGCGCCACGATGTAGCCGGCGAGCGCTGCAGCGAAATTGGAATAAGCCGGCGTCTCGCCCGGCGGAAAGATGCGTGCCGGAACATACTGTTTTATGAAGTGCTCGAGCGTCGCCACGCCGTCTGCCTGGGCGCCGATGAGGCCCACCAGCCTTTCCTCGAATCCCGCCGTGTGCGTCATGATATTTCGCATCGTAACCGGCTTGCCGTCGCGGGCAGGAATCTGAAAATCCAGATAGCGATTGACGTCGGTATCAAGATCGATCTTCCCCTGCTCGACCAGCTGCATGACGGCGGTCCAAGTGAACAGCTTGGACACCGATCCCCAACGGAATAGCGTGCCTTTTGGATCGACGGGAACGCGCTTGTCATAGTCCGCGTACCCATAGCCTTTCTCGAGCAGCACCTGGTCGCCTTTCACGACGGCAACCACCGCCCCGGCCACATCGCCCGCGTGCAGCGCGTTCGGCACCAGGCCGTCGAGCCACGCTTCCACATCGGCTGCGGTCAAGTCATGCGCCGCAGCAACATTGGGCTGTTGAGCGGCGGCCGGCCCCGGTTGTGCCATGGCGGCCTGAATCGCGCCCGCTGCCAACAAGAGTCCTAGCAGCAAGCCTTTCTCTTTATTCTGCATCTCTCATCCCCCAATAATCCGTGAAAGCCCGTTTGGCGGTCGCAACAGCCTAACCCACCAGGCGCTAATCCTGCGTAAAAATCCTAAGTAGTTGGCGCTGCTTTATACTCGAGGTTCTAGCCCGCGTGACCAAGCCACCACGGAAATACGATCATGGCCGCCGCCAAACAAGCAATGCTCCAGCCGCTCCCCTTCCAATTGTCCCTGCGAATCCGGCACCCCTCCATGGAACCGACACAGATCTCGAATGAGCTGGGGATCGAAGCCGAACACTCCTTTCGAGCCGGCCAACCGCGCCATTCGAAAAGCGGCATCGCACCGGCCACGGTGCATACCGAATCCTACTGGCTGGCCCCTCTAAGTCCCGTGTCCAAGTTCGGTGCCGTGCCTTTTGAGCCCATGCCCAACACGCTCATTTCACAGCACATGATTGACGCCGCGGTAGAGCGCAACCTCGCGTGGGCTCTAGGCCTGTGCGCCGGCCGACTTCAGAAGCACGTCGCCTTTCTGCACGCGATCAGCTCGCAAGGCGGCGACATCAGCCTGCTTGTCACCCTCTCCGCGACCGCGATGAATCCCTTTAACATTCCGCCGCAGGTGAGCCGGATGTTCGGCGAAATGGGAATCACGCTTGAATTCGAAATCGCCGACGACTGAATGCTCAGGGCTGGCCGCCACCGCCGGAGGAACCATAAATCTGCCCCGTCGCGAAGCTTGCCTGATTGTCGGCCAGCAATACATAGATGCCGGCAAGCTCCGCCGGCATTCCCGCTCGCCCCATGGCCGTGTGTGAGCCGAAGTTTTTCTGTTTTTCAGGGTACGCGCCGCCGCTGACTTGCAGAGGAGTCCAAATGGGGCCCGGGGCGACGCCGTTGACGCGAATCCCCTTGGAGGCCAATTGCTTGGCGAGCGATTTCACGAAATTCATCGTTGCGGCTTTGGTCTGCGCATAATCGTACAAATCCGGGCTCGGATCGTACGCTTGCTCCGAGGCGGTCGCGATGATGCAAGATCCCGCGGCCAGCGCCGGCAGCGCCGCCTTGATGATCCAGAAGGGTGCGTAGATATTGGTTTTCATGGTCCAGTCGAACGCTTCGGTGGAGATATCGAGGATCGACTTATTGGCTTGCTGCCGGCCCGCGTTGCTCACCAAGATGTCCAGGCCGCCGAGATCGGTGATCGCCTGAGCCACCAACGCCTTGCAAAAAGCCTCGCTGCGAATATCGCCGGGGATCGCCACCGCTTTACGGCCGGCCTCGCGAATCAGCGCCACGACCTCGTCCGCATCGGGCTGTTCATTCGGATAATAGTTGATGGCGACGTCGGCCCCCTCGCGCGCGTAAGCAATGGCTGCCGCGCGTCCCATGCCGGAATCACCCCCGGTGATCAGCGCCTTGCGCCCTTTGAGCCTCCCCGATCCGCGGTATGTCGTCTCTCCGTGATCCGGGCGCGGGTCCATCTGGCACGCCAGCCCGGGCCAGCGCTGGTGCTGCTCGGGAAACGGCGGCTTCGGATGTTTGCGGTTGGGATTTTGCAGTGCAGATGCGGTAGTGCCGGCAACGTCATCGATCATGGGAGTTCTCCGCGCGGCGTTGCAGGAGTTTGCAGGCGAGCCGCCTTCGGCATTCTTCCCGATCGCCGCCGGGCATTCTGTAGGTGAACGTGTCGAGCGCATGTCAGCACCGTAGCTGCGCGCATGACGACAACGGCGGTACTCGTGCCGCCGGTGGGCTTAAATCAGATCTCCGACCACGCCTTCAGCAACCCGTGATAGTGCGCCGTCAATCGCACCAACGATTCCGCATCGGCGCCCGCCTGCGTCAGGCGTTGGATGGTGCCGTCCAGCTCGAATAGCTGCGCCCGGCGTTCATCGTCGCGTATCAGGCTCTGCACCCAAAACACGCTCGCCAGCCGCTCGCCGCGGGTGACTTCATTCACGCGATGCCGCGACGTGGACGAGTAGACGATCAGGTCGCCGGCGGCAAATTTTGCGCTGCGCGTGCCAAAGTCGCTTTCGACCATCAACTCGCCCCCGTCATAGGATTCCGGCGCGGCGAGAAATAAGGTGGCCGAGAGATCGGTGCGCAGCTTGTGGGGACTACTCGGAATCATGCGCACCGAGCCATCGACATGCGTGCCGAAGTGCATGCCCATCCCATAGCGGTTGAACATCGGCGGATAGACTTTATTCGGCAGCACCGCGCTGATGAACAGCGCGTTGCGCTCCAGCTGCCCGAGCACGAAATTTCCCAACTCGCGCGCCATCGGACTCGTTTCCTCCAGTTGGCGATTGTTCTTCACCGGTGCGCCTTGATGGCCGGCCGTAATTTGGCCGTCAACCCAGGGTGCTGACTCGCTGCTGAGCGACGCGCGTACCGTCGCCAGCTGCTCCTCGCTCAAGACCGTTGGTATGCGTAGGAACATGCGAACGTCTCAAACGGCCGTGCTCTGCATCACGGCGCGGCGCATCGCCGCAGTGCCTCCCGCCGCGGCGCGTTCGAACCAGCAAGCCGCTTCCTCAAGGCGGCCGGCTTTGAGCAGCAAGCTGGCCCAGTTGTATTGGCCGCGAAAATATCCCGCCTCAGCCGAACGCCGGTACCAGTCCGCCGCCGCGTCTAAATCGCGCGCCGTGCCCCAGCCTTCCTCGCAGCAACGCCCCACCAGGTTCATGGCCCGCTCATGTTTTTGCCCGGCCGCCTGCAAATAGTACCGATAGGCCAGCGTGCGATCGCGCGCCAAGCCGCGGCCGTCCAGGTACATATGACCCATGTTGTACTGTGCCCAAGCGTGGCCGAGATCCGCGCCGCGTTGAAAGTGTTCTGCGGCCGCCGCCGGGTCTTCGGCGGTACCCCAACCACTGTCGAGACAGCGTCCCACCATGTTGATGGCATCGGCATCGTTGGCAGCCGCCGCACGCTGGAACCACTTGAACGCCTGTCGCGTATCCTTGGCAACGCCGGTGCCTTCGAGCAGCATGCGGCCGTAGCATACTTGCGCCTGCGGCAAGCCTTCGGCCGCCGCGACAAAAACCCAGTCGGCGGCACGGCACGCGTCTTGCTTGAACAACGCGTCGAGCCGCGGCATGCTCATTTGCCCCAATAGCGACATGATCGATACATTGCTCATGGCAAGCGCGGACTAGAAGCGATAACTCACGGTGCCGATCAGCGTGCGGCCCGCGGCCGGCAGTGCATGGTTTTCAGCGATCCCGACATAGTAGATGCTGGTGAAATACAGCTTGTCGGTGACGTTGTTCAAATTCAGTTGCAGCTTAAGATGCTGGTTGACCGCGTATGAAGTCATCGCATTGAACACAACGTAGCCCGGCACCCCGGCGCTATTTTCGGTGTCGGCATAACGATGGCTGACGGCGGTAACGCCGCCGCCGACGCTCCACGCCGGGGTCGGTTGCACCGTGGTCCAAAGATTCGCCGCATCGTGGGGCGTGTTCGGCGCGTACTTGCCCAGCGATAGCGGATCGCTGCTCTTGGTGATGGTGGCATTCAAGTGGGTGTAGTTGGCCGTAACCTCCCAGATCCCGGTGACGTAGCCGTCGATGCCCACCTCAACGCCCTTCACATGCTGATCGAAGGGCATCTGCTGCACCGTGGGATCGTCCGGATCGGAAATACGCGCGTTGTAGACCCGCGTGTCGAAGACGGCGCCCGTCAACTGCGCCTCGCCATCAAACAGTTTGATCTTGCCGCCCAACTCCAAGGTGTTGTTCTTTTCCGGCGAGAGACTGTCATTCGACGGCGCGACGATCAGGTACTCGATTACCGGGTTTTGCGACGTGCCGTAGGATAAATAGTAGCTCTGCGCCGCGTCCAGTTTGTAAATGACCGCGGCGCGCGGACTTACGAAGGTGTCGGTGCGCTCGAATCCCATGCCCGAAAACGCCTCGCTGAAACTCGACTTGAAGCGATCCCAGCGCAATCCCGCATCCACGTCCCAATGCGGACCCAACGCGATGCTGTCCAGCGCGTAAAAGCTCACGTCGCTGCCCCGCCCTTTGGGATTGGAATACGGGGTGATGGGCGTCGGCGGCACGTAGAACGGCGACGGATTCAACAGCGGGGTCGCGGGAATATCGTTCAGGCCATTTTGGAAACGGTTCACGTGGGACTGTTCCTTGCTCAACTCCACTCCCCCGGTGAGCGCGTTCGCGAATCCGCCCGCGTCGAACCTAGCGGTCACGTCGGTGCGATTGATCAGAAGACTGGTGGTACCGCCGCTGCTCGGCTGGTCGCGCGAAATATCGATGTCCGCATACGGCGTGCCCGGCGGCGGCGGCTCGACGAAGTCGTTGCCCAGAAACGGGCCGGTTATCAAGTATTCGAAGCCATAGTTCGCATAGCGCAGGCTGTCGCTCAACGTCACGCTGTCCGCGAAATCGTGCTCGAAGCGGATGGTGCCGATATTGGTATTGGTGCGGGTGCGATCGTAGTTGGCGAGCGAGTAATAGTTGCTGCGCTCCACCTGCGCGGGCACACCGTCGATGAACGGGATACCGTAGTCCGGCAAATTGTTCTCTGCTTCCTTGAAGTAGCTCAAGGTCAGGCGCGTCGGCGTGTCGATGCCCAGACTCAGCGTGGGCGCCACGCCGTAGCGGTGATAATGAACTTGATCGCGTTGCGCCACGCTGTTGCTTTGGTCCATGACCGTGACCCGGGCGGCCGCGGTGGCGCCCAAGGGCAAATTGAAATCGCCGGTGCCGCGCCAATAGTCGGCTTGACCGCCCGACACCGTGAAAGCCGCGAGCGGCGTCAGCAGCGGCTGCTTGCTGATGCTGTTGATGACGCCCGAGGTCGAACCACGCCCGAACAACGCGGAGGCCGGCCCCAGCAGCACCGCGATCGACTCGCTGTTGAACGTGTCGCGCTGGTATTGTCCGATGTCGCGCACGCCGTCCATGAAGAAACTGTCGGGGATCGACAAACCGCGCAGATTCACCGAGTCGCCATGCGAGCCGCCTTCGCCGGCGTTGAGCGTCACACCGGGGACGTTGCGCAAGGCTTCTTGCACAAGGGTGAGATTTTGCTCGGCCAGTTCCGTTTTATCGACGCTGATGGTGCTCTGTGAAATGTCCTGGGACGTGTGGATCGCCGTCCCGGTGACTTCAACACTTTGCAGTTTGTCTTCCGCCGCCGGGGCCGCGGAATCGGCCTGAGCGTTGGCGGAAATGAAGGCGGCGACGGCGACGCCGGCGGCGCTTAGGGCCCCCTCGGAGGCGGTGCGGACTGGAAGCATTGACCCATCCCTACAACTGATTGTTGTTGGATGCTAACACGAATCATTATTATTTACATTGCAATTGCGTTTCGCATATCCAGCTGATCATGCCGTGAATATTCGTGTTTTGGGGCCTGGGTAGGGCTTTTAGGTCTGCTTGCGAATACCGGCCGGGATGAGCAAAAGCCCCAAGACCTCAAATAGGCCGTACGCAATCAATGCCAGCAGCGCCGCCGGAATGGCGCCTGTAAGGATGGTGGGCACGTCATTTAACGATAATCCCGACACGATGGGGGCGCCGTATCCGCCGGCCCCCACCAGCGCCGCGAGGGTAGCGGTGCCGATGCTCACGATGGTCGCTGTCTTGATTCCCGCAAGAATGGTCGGGCTCGCCAGGGGTAGTACGATGCGCAGCAGCACCTGCCTGCGCGTCAGTCCGAAGGCGCGCGCATTCTCGACATGTTTAGGATCGACGCTGCGGATCCCGGTGAAAGTATTGAGCACCACCGGCAGCAAACTGTACATGCACAGGGCCGCCAACGCCGGCTTCATGCCCACACCGAACAGCGGTATCAAAAAGCACAGCAGCGCCAGCGACGGCACGGTTTGAATCAGTGCGCTGGCGATGAGAATGCCCTGGCCGGCGGCATGGAAGCGCACGGCGGCCAGCCCCAGGGGGATGCCGACCAGCACTGAGAATAAGAGTGCGATGCCCACCAGCCACAAATGCTCGCGCGTGCGCTGCCAGATGCTGCTCCTCAAACTTTGGGAACGCGGCGCCTCCGCGCCTAAGAATTGCGCTGCGATTTTCGCGAAGCTGACATGTTGAATGTCCGCCTGCGCGTTCATCGAAGCCATGGCCCGCTCGCTGATCGCGCCTTGCAAGTCGAGCAGCGCCTGCCACGCGCGCGGATACTGCTCGGTAAACGCCTTGCGCGCCACCCACACGGCCTGATACACCGGAAAGTATCCCCGATCGTCCTTGAGCACCCGTAAGCGGGATTTCTCGATCTTGGCATCGGTGGAATACAGATCGATCAAATCCACCGCGCCGTCGTCGATGGCTTGAAACGTCAGGCTGTGCTCCATGCGGCTGACTTTCTGTGCCGCGAAGTGCAGCCGATAGCTCGCCGCCATGCCCTGATATCCATCCTTACGGTCCATGAATTCGTAACTGAAGGCGGCGCGAATCCCACTCTGAACCTTGACCAAATCGCTGATGGAATGCAGGCCGTGCTGCTCGGCATATGATTCCTTGACCGCCAGGGCATAGGTATCGTCAAATCCCAAAGGCGCCGACATCACCAGATCCATTCCCAGCAGCGCGCGTTGAATCTCCGCGACGGACTTCAGGTCCGGACGCTTCAGGATCGCCTCGGTCAAGGTCCCGGTGTAGTCCGAATACACGTCGATCGCGCCGCTCTTCAATGCCTCGAACACAATGCCGGTGCTGCCCATGCCGAGCTTGCGCGTCACCGGCCTCTGGGTTGCCGACTCCAGCGTTTGCGCCGCGATTTCCCCCAGCACATAGCCTTCGGTAAACGCCTTCGACCCCACCACAATCGCTTCCGCCGCGAACAGCCGCTGCGGCGCGATGGCCATGGCCATGGCCATGGCCATTGCCATTACCGGTATCATGCTCGCCGCAAACATGGCCAATCGCGTGGGGTGATTCATGCCAGCTCGGCCGCGTCCGGCAAGGTGCGTTGCGCATTGATGAAGGATGTCACGAAAGGATCGGCGGGATGCAGCAGCAATTCGCGGTAGGTGCCGCTTTGCAGGATCTTGCCTTCGTGCAGCAGCGTGAGGTTTTCGGCGAGATACACCGCCTCACCCAGATCGTGCGTCACCAGCAGCACGGTTTTGGCCAAGCGCTGAAAGATGGATTTCAATTCCTGCTGCAGGCTGCGCCGGATCAAGGGATCCAAGGCCGCCATCGGTTCATCCAACAGCATTACCTCGGGGTCCATCATCGCAGCGCGCATGATGGACACGCGCTGCCGCTGGCCGCCGCTCAACTCAAACGGGAAGTGCTGCAGGATTCCTGCATCCAAGCCGACCAGCTTGCGCAGCTCCTCCACGCGCGCTGCAATCTTCTGTCGATTCCAACCGCGCAGCTTCGCGATCAGCGACACATTTTCGAATCCCGTGATGTGCGGGAACAGGCCGCCCTCCTGCGGCACGTAGCCGATGCGATCCGCCCACTCAATCGGGGTGAATGACAGCAGCGCCTGCTCGTTGACCTTGACGTAGCCCTTGTCGAAAGGAATCAGGCCCAGCGTGATCCGCAACAACGTGGTCTTCCCGGAACCGCTCGACCCGATCAGCGCGTGCGTAACCCCTTGCGGCACGCTGAGGTTGACATCGGTCAGGACCGGCCTGCCCTCGAACGACTTGTTTATATTCTGCAACGTCAGCATGAGCTACCGGGTTCTAAGTCGTCGGTTCGACGATCGTGCCCTGGTGGTATAACACCTTCCAGCCGGCAGCGGCCCGGCGCCAGAGGGTGGCGCGCCGCGTAACGCGTGCGCCTTGATGCAGCGTATAGGTGATCAGGTAGTTGTCCGCCGCGATCTCCCGGCATTGAAAATCGCGCGTGCGCCAGAGGGATTCCTCGGGGTCCGGGACCCGCTTCGCCAGCGTATCCAGCACGAACTCGCGGCTATAGCGCCGCCCGGAGGCCCCCACTTCCCAGAAATCGGGATCGGTCATGTTCTCGTAGTCCTCGCGCGTCGTGCCGAATTCCGGATGATGGAAAATGGGCTCGCGCAGCTTCAGTTCCTCGAGGACCGCGGGCACTTGCGGGGAATTCACGGCGATGCGCGGGCCGCTTGCGTTTTGCTGGCTCAAGACACCCTCCATTTAAGCGGTTGCGTGACGGCTGCCTACGGCTATACGATCCCTGCGCCTTCAATGCAAGTCCACCTATGGAGTCATTATGGATTTGGGCATCCGCGGGCGAACCGCCATCGTCTGCGCCTCGAGCCAGGGTTTGGGAAAAGGCTGCGCGCAAGCGCTGGCCGAAGCCGGCGTGGCACTGATCATCAATGGGCGGAATCAAGCATTGCTCGATCAGACCGCCGAAGAGATTCGCCGGACCTGGAATGTTCCCGTGACGCCGGTGCTCGCCGATGTCTCGACTGCCGAAGGTCAGGCTGCGCTGCTCAAGGCGTGCCCTGCCCCGGACATCCTGGTCAACAACAATGGCGGACCGCCGGTGCGCAATTTCCGCGAGCTCGACCGCCAGGCCATTCTCAATGGTGTGACCATGAACATGGTCACACCCATCGAGCTCACTCAAAAAGTAATCGACTCCATGGCAAGCCGCGGCTTCGGCCGAATCGTCAACATCACTTCGTACAGCGTCAAGATGCCGATTACCGGACTCGATTTGTCCAGCGGAGCACGCGCCGGCCTTACCGCCTTCATGGCGGGCGTGGCGCGCAGCGTCGCCGACAAGAATGTCACCATCAATAATTTGCTGCCCGGCAGTTTCGATACCGCGCGGCTGCGCAACAACCTAAGCCTCGCTGCCCAGCGCACTCATGTCAGCGATGCCGAGGCCGCGGCGCGTTCCATGGCGGCTATTCCGGCCAAACGGTTCGGCAGTGCGTCCGAGTTCGGCCAGACCTGTGCGTTCCTCTGCAGTGTGCACGCCTCTTTCATGACCGGGCAGAACATCCTGCTGGACGGCGGCGCGTATCCCGCCGCGTTTTAGCGCGCCGTACCACCATCCCGCATGCGGGATTGCAGGTCCTTGCGAAATCGCCGGCTCAGACGCAACTTCTGCCCGCCGTCGAGGATGACCTCATAGTCCCCCGTGCTATCGACCTCAAGCGCCCGTACGCGGCGCAAATTGACGATGGCAGAACGGTGAATGCGGCAAAATGCCCGCGGATCGAGCTCCTGTTCCAGCTCCGCCATGCTCCGGCGCAGCAAGTGCGATTTGGCGCCCACATGCAGACAGACGTAGTAGTCGGCGGCCTCGATCCAATCGATATCCGGGATCGGCACATAGACCTCGCACCCCGCGCTGCGCACGGTGAGGCGCGGAATTTCCGGCCGCGCATGGAACGCACGCGCGCTGATTCTCTGTTTAGCGCGCTCCAGGGCCAGGGAAAATCTCGCGTCGTCGAAAGGCTTCAACAGGTAATCGAGCGCCCCGGCGTCGAACGCCCGCAGCGCATATTCATCATGGGCGGTCACGAAGACAATCACCGGCAGCACCGGATCCGCCTTCAGTCTTTCCAAGACCTCGAAGCCGCCGCACTCAGGCATGTGCACATCGAGAAACACCAGCTCCGGATGCGTGCCGCGAATGGCCTCGACTGCTTCGGCCCCCGAATCCGCTTCGGCGATCGATTCGATGTCGGGATCCTGCTTCAATAGAAATTTAAGATTGCTGCGCGCCAGCGGCTCATCGTCAACGATGAGCGCACGAATCTTTGCGGCCAGATCGTCCGCCATGCGGTTTACGCTTCGCGGTACGGCAGCGCCAGAGACACCTGCACCCCGGTAATCCCGTAGTTTTCCAGCCGCAGACCGCAATCGTTGCCGTACAACAGCTGTAAGCGCGTGCGCAGGTTCGAAAGGCCGATCCCTTCTCTGACCGCGCGGCCGTCGCAATTCAGCAATGGCCCGTCGTTATAGACGCTCAACCGCAGCAGTCCGTCCGATCGCGAGGCACCGACTCGCACTTCTCCTCCCAAGGCTCGCTGGGCAATACCGTGCTTGATGGCATTTTCGACCAAGGGTTGCAGGACCAGGCTCGGGATCCGCGCCTTGTGCAGCTCCGCCGGGATTTGCAGTTCCAATTTCAGCCGCCCTGCGAAGCGCGCCTCTTGGATTTGTAAATATCTCTCGAGAAATTCCACCTCTTGTACGAGCGAGGCCTGAGGTTCATGGGAACTGACCGCGACCCGCCTCAGGAAGTCGCTGAGCGCCACGATCATGCTCACCGCGGCATCATTTTTCTGCTCCCGCACCAGTCCTGAGATGGCGTTGAGGGTGTTGAAAATAAAATGCGGCTCGATCTGATGTTGCAGAGCATTGAGTTGCGCATAGGAAAGCTGCTCGTTGAGGCGCGCCGTCTTGGTTTGCTGCGCGGCTGCCCGGGCTTTGGAATCGAGTACGAACGTGACCGACAGCAGGACCGCATACAGGATGAAAGCCGGCAACAGGCCGCCGGACATCTTTACCGGCCAGGTGGTCAGGAAATCATTGGTTGCAAAATCCGGCAACCACGGCTGCAGGAGCACTTCGAGCGCCGACGCCCAGGCGGCTGCCGCGATATCGATGAGTACAACGACGCACAGATGGCGCGCCCAGGTCCGCGGCGATGTCCAAGCCGGGGGATGGCGTCGTCCCAATTCGATGATAAAGGGCGTGACCAGCACCCAGGGCAGCCAATCGAACACGAGGACGATGAAGAGTTTTGCCCACGAGTGATGCATGCCTGCGTGGCGCATGGAAAAAACGTCCTGCGTAGCGTCCAGAATTCCGAGGCCGGCCCACAATCCCGCGATCAAGAGCCAGTTGTACGATTTCGGGCGATCTGCGGCGGTTTCCATACGCCTTGAATCGTACTCCACGCCGGCAGAAGCGGCAGAAAAATGCAGCGAATGCGCGCCTGGCTGCAGCCAACGGAGTGGCTGCGCTCACGCCGGCTCGCCATACTTGCGCCATGAACACCAAACTGCTTGCCGCGGCCGCATTGACCCTGGTCTGCTCGATCACCCTGGGCGACTCCACCGAGATTCCCCTTCGTGGTCCGTCGTACACCGAGGACGGGCGGCTGGTTCTCCCGGAGGACTATCGTGAGTGGGTGTATTTGAGTTCCGGGTTTGATATGTCGTACAGCCCGATGGCCATGGCCGGCCACCACATGTTCGACAATGTGTTTGTCGAATCCGGCGCGTACAGAGCATTTTTGGCGACCGGCACTTGGCCGGAGAAGACCATGCTGGTGCTCGAAGTGCGCGGCGCGGTCGACAAAGGCTCGATCAACAAGAAGGGCAACTACCAGAGCAGCGACGTGATGGGCCGCGAAGTTCATCTCAAAGACAGCGCGCATTTTCCCGAAGGCTGGGCGTTCTTCGGCTTCGACAGCGCGAAGCCCGCCAAGATGATTCCACGCACCGCGGATTGCTACTCCTGTCACGCCGCGCACGCGGCGGTCGACAACACCTTCGTGCAGTTCTACCCGACGCTGTTGCCGATCGCGGCTGCCAAGGGAACCTTGTCGGCCGCCTATAAGGCGGAGAGCAGCTCCCAGTAATTGGCGGAGCGTCCACACCGCCTGCGTGTTATGTAACGTAGGAAATATCGCACCTGCGCAGGCGGTCCGCGGCCGATGATTAGATCGCCGCTAAAGAGCAAGCTTTAGGCTGAACGGCCGGAGGTTTGCCCATGGCTCATCAAGGACTGAAGCACGCGAGTGTCCGATCGCTGCCCGCGGTACTGGCGGTCTGGGCGCTCGCCATGCCCGCCGCAGCCGACGAACCCGCGGTTTCCAAGATCACGCTGCATCAAGTGGTCCACTGCATGATGAAGCGGGTGAAGGCGGATCGAACCGAGTCGTACCAAGCCGCCTTTAAAACATGCAAACAAGAGCTGGACGCGGCACCGCAGGAACCGCGCACGGGTACCGCCATGAATACCGGCGAACCGAGCGAATCACCGAAACAAAGCGAACCACCGAAACAATGAGTGCATCGGCGCTGGGGCTCGGGCGCTGCGCGCTGATTGTAAAACTTACACCTAAGTCGCCGCTCGCGAACGCCATTGATCGTTTGATTAATTGGGCGTGCCAAGAGATGCTATACGGCCACATAACAAAGGGGAGCAAGCGTGGCCACCACAGCATCCGTTTCGCAGTCTTTGGCGAAGCGCCGGGCAGATGTTCAGAAAGAGTGGATCAAGCAATTGGCCGGTGCATTGTCGGACTCATCGAAAGGTCGCCTTACGGCCGCGGATGTTTCCCAGCAAGCCACACAATTTTTGGATCTCTTGATTCCGGCGGTGCAATCGCAAAACCTCGAGGACATCAATTCCGGCGAATGGACTGAGGTGCGGGCCTTTCTGGACGAGCTGTCGCGGCGGCGCGTTGCCGCGGGCTTCTCTTCCGACGAAACCGCCACCTTTATTTTCTCCCTCAAGCGCGCGCTCTTCCAGGTGCTCAAAGAGGAATCCGCCGGCGATGCGGCGCAATTCGCCGACGGCGTCTGGCAGTCCACGGTTCTGCTGGACAAGTTGGGGCTGTACACCATCAGGAGCTACCAGAAGTCCCGCGAAGAGGTCATCAACCGTCAGGGACAGGAATTGCTCGAACTCTCGACTCCGGTCGTAAAACTCTGGGACGGCATTCTCGCTCTGCCCATGATCGGCACGCTCGATTCCGCCCGCACGCAGGTGGTGATGGAATCCTTGCTGCAAAAGATCGTCGAAACTGAATCGCAGATTGCCATCATCGATATCACCGGCGTGCCCACGGTGGACACGTTGGTCGCACAGCATCTCTTAAAGACGGTGACCGCCCTGCGTCTGATGGGCGCCGACTGCATCATCAGCGGCGTACGCCCGCAGATCGCCCAAACCATCGTGCATCTGGGAGTGGACCTGCAAGGTGTGACGACCAAAGCGAACCTGGCCGATGCGCTCGCCCTGGCGCTCAAGCGCACCGGCGTCACTTTTTCTAGAGGCAGTTGATGGAGCGCATCCCCATATTAAGAATGGGCGAGTTCCTGCTCGTGACCATTCAGTTGGACATGCACGATCAACTGGCCCTGAGGCTGCAGGATGATCTGACGACGGCGATCGAAAAGAAAGGTGCGAAAGGCGTCCTTATCGACATCTCCGCACTCGACATGGTCGACTCCTTCATCGGCCGCATGATCGCCGACATTTCCGGCATGGCGCGGATTCTGGACGCCAAGACCGTGTTGGTCGGCATGCAGCCTGCCGTCGCCATCACGCTGGTGGAACTGGGCTTTTCGCTTCCGGGCGTCGCCACCGCGCTCAATGTGGAACGCGGCATGCAGCTGCTCAGGAAATCGCTGGGCGAGTCCGATGGCGACCCAGCAAAGCGGTGAACTGCCCCTGACGAATGAGCACGATATCGTGCTCAGCCGGCAGGCGGTGCGCCGCCTGGCACAGGAGCAAGGCCTGTCGTTGGTCGATCAAACCAAGCTGGTCACCGCAGCCAGCGAGTTGGCGCGCAACGCCTACATCTATGGCGGTGGGGGCACGCTCAAATGGGAGGTGCTGCTGGAAGGCGGCAAGCGCGGGGTGCGGCTGACGTTTCTCGATTCGGGGCCGGGGATCGCGAATCTCGAACTGGCGTTGACCGACGGTTGGACTTCCGGTCACGGCCTCGGACTCGGTCTGTCCGGCGCGCGTCGTCTGGTGAACGAGTTCGAGATCGCCTCGACGGTCGGCGTCGGCACCAAGGTGACCGTGACGCGGTGGAAGTGATTCGCCACATCATCAACGGACCGCAGTTGAGCATTGCGATCACTGATTCGAGCAGCATTGGAGAATGCCGACGGGCGGCAAAGCAGCTGGCGGAAAGCCACGGATTCGATGATACGCAGGTGGGTCGGATAAGCATCATTGCGACGGAAATGGCCGCCAATATTCTCAAGCACGCCTCGACCGGCAGCGTACTGCTGCAAGTGTTGGACGACGGGGTTCTAACGGAGTTGGAGGTACTGGGTATAGACAAAGGACCCGGCATGATCGATGTCGATCAGTGCATGCGCGATGGCTATTCGACCCATGGCACCGCCGGGACCGGATTGGGCGCCATCTCGAGATTGTCGTCTTTCTTCGATTTGTTTTCCAAAGTGGACGACGGCACCGTCGCACTGTCGCGAACGGTGAAGCGCATCAGCACCAGTGCGCCGGCGTCGCCCAGAAAACGTAAGTCCGGATTTGAACTGGGCGCAATCACCCTGGCCGTTAAAGGCGAACTCGAGTGCGGGGATGCCTGGCGAGTCGCCGAATCAGGTTCTGCCATGGCGGTGTTGGTTGCCGATGGATTGGGTCATGGATCCCTGGCGGCGGTCGCATCGAGAACGGCCGCTGAGGCATTCGCAGCCAATCCCTTCGAACCACCGGGCAGTGCCGTGGCCCATCTGCATCGAGCGCTGTCCGGCACTCGCGGGGCCGCCGCCGCCTGCCTGATCCTGCACGCCGAGGAAAACCGCGCCGATTACGCCGGAGTGGGGAATATTTACGGGGCCATAGCGACCAGCGGGCGCTCGCGGGGGATGGTCTCGCACAATGGGACGCTGGGGGTTCAGCTGCTGCGAACGCAACAGTTTCAATACGAATGGCCCGCGGGGAGCATCGCCATCATGCACTCCGACGGGCTGTCGGCTCGCTGGAACCTGGCGGACTACCCAGGCCTTTTTCAAAGGCATCCGGCCGTGATCGCCGGCGTGCTCTATCGCGACAATGTGCGGGCTCGGGACGATGCCACGGTAGTGGCCGCCAGGTATGTGCAATGAGCGACGATCTTCAGGAGCTGCATCGCCGCATTGCCAAGTATCAGGCGGATCTGAAGGTTCTGGAGGTCGAACTCGATGAGACCAACAAGGGCGTCGTAGCGCTGTACGCCGAACTGGACCAGAACGCGGTGCAGCTGCGTGATGCGGCGGATCTTAAGAGCCGATTTCTGTCCTACATGAGCCATGAGTTTCGCACGCCTTTGGCCTCCATCACCAGCGTGACCAACATCCTGCTGGAAGGCCTCGACGGGCCGCTCACCTCGGAGCAGCAGCGTCAAATGCAGTTTGTTCAAGGCAGCGTGCGCGAACTGACCGAGATGGTCGATGACTTGCTGGATCTGGCGAAAGTCGAGGCCGGCCGGATTTCGATTTCGCCCGAGTGGTTCGAGATGGTGGATTTGTTTTCCGCATTGCGCGGCATGTTCCGGCCCATCGTGGGCAATTCCTCGGTGGCATTGGTTCTCGAGGAGCCCCGTTCGGTGCCGCGCATTTACACGGATGACAAGAAACTGTCGCAGATTCTGCGCAACTTCATCTCCAATGCACTGAAATTCACGGCCGAAGGGGAAGTCCGCGTCACGGCCAAACTGCTCGACGGGGACATGGTTGAGTTTGCGGTCAGCGATACCGGCATCGGCATCGCCGCCGAACACCTGCCGGCGCTGTTTTCGGACTTCGTGCAGTTGGATACGAGGATCCAGAAGCGCCTGCGGGGAACCGGGCTGGGACTGTCGCTTGCCAAAAAATTCGCAGAGCTTCTGGGAGGACGCGTCGGCGTCGAGAGTGCGGCCGGCGTGGGCTCGCGCTTTTTCGTGATGATTCCCGTCCGCTATCCGGGAGGACGAACGCAGTTATGATTCGCGCCAAAGACGTACTGAAGAAATCCGGGCCGATACGCATCTTGGCGGTCGACGACAATCCGGCGGCGCTCTACGCCACATCGCGCGTGCTGAAGTCCGCGGGCTACGATGTATTGCAGGCCACGACCGGTGCCGCGGCGCTGCAATTGGCCGATCAGGCGGACCTGGTGGTGCTGGATGTCAATCTTCCCGACATGGATGGCTTTGAGGTATGCCGCCGGCTGCGTGCGCGCCCCGCAACCGCGCACACACCTTTGCTGCATTTATCCGCGACGTTCACGCAGTCCGCCGACTTCACCCTCGGCTTCGAGGCCGGAGCCGACAGCTATTTGACGCGCCCGGTCGAGGCGCCGGTGCTCATCGCCACCGTTCGAACCCTGCTGTTCGCCAAACATGCCGATCATCTGCGGCGCGGACTCGATGCGAAACTGCGCACCGTCTTTGACCTGGCGCCCGTCGGCATCGCCATACTGGACGATAAATTCAACTACACCACCGTCAACCCCGCCTACTGCGCGTTGACGGGCTACTCCACCGATGAATTGATCGGCGAGCCCGCCACCTTCGCCTTGGACGCCGGCGCGCCGAGTCTGCAGCAGATTGCGAACACGCCGGCGGATTCCGAAGGCCGCTGGACGCGCCAGGTAAGCATTAAAAGAAAGGACGGCAGCCGCGCGGAAGTCGAATGGAATGTTGCCATGGAAAACATCTCCGCGACGCGCATTCTCCTGGCGACCGACATTACCCAGCGGCTGCGCAACGAGGAGGCGCGCGAGAATCTGCTGGCGAGCGAGCGAGCGGCCCGGACCGAAGCGGAACGCAGCAACCGCCTCAAGGAGGAATTCCTTGCCACGCTGTCGCACGAACTGCGCAACCCGCTGCATGCGATCGTCGGCTGGTCGACGATCCTCAACCGCACCCCGGACCTGCCGCCGACGGTCGCCCGCGGTCTTCAGGCGATCGAACGCAGTTCCAAGGTTCAGGCCAGCATGATTTCCGATCTCCTCGACTATGCCGGCATCACCTTCGGCAAGATCCGCTCTGTCCCGGAAAATATCGATCCTTATACGCCGGTCCGCGCCGCCATCGACACGCTTTCCTCGCTCGCGCATGCCGCGGACGTTCGTATTCTGGATTCATTCGAGGAAGCCGCGCTGCGCGTCGATGCCGATCCCGCGCGACTGCAACAGATCGCAATCAACCTGATCAGCAATGCCATTAAATTTTCATCGCGCGGCAGTACCGTCTGGTTGACGGCGGGACGATCGGGCAACTACTTCAATCTTCGCGTTGTCGACCAGGGTAAAGGCATCGAACCGCAATTCCTGCCCAAGATATTCCAACGCTTCAGTCAGCAGGATTCCACGATTACCAGGAGCCACGGCGGCCTGGGATTGGGATTGGCCATCGTCAAGCAGTTGGTGGAAATGCACGGAGGCAGCATCGAAGCGGCGAGCGGCGGCAAGGGCCACGGTGCGACGTTCAATGTGATGATTCCCTTGAGCGACAAGGACGGTGCACCCACGCTCAGCGATAGTCAGGCGCTCCGGACAATCGATTTTTCCCGGGTGGTGGTGCTGCTGGTCGAGGACGATGCGGATTCCCGCGCCCTCACCAGTCGTGTCTTGTCGGAGGTTGGCGCCACTGTTTTGGAGGCCGCCGATGCCGAAACTGCCTTGAACCATCTCAACACGTCCAAGCCGACGATTCTCATCAGCGATATCGGCATGGCGAAAACTGATGGTTACGAGCTGCTGCGGCGATTGCGTGAACTGGGCCAGAGCGCGGCGACCTTGCCGGCCATCGCTCTGACCGCATTCTCCAGAATGGAGGATCGCACCCAGGCTCTGGAAGCCGGATTCCAGGAGCACCTGGTGAAACCGCTCGATCCGCAAATGCTGATCTCGCGCATTGCCGCTCTGTCCAAACCCGGCCGACGAAAGCCGTGACGCATAAGACCCTGCCCTACGGCAGGGTCCGCGGCGATCAGGCGGCGCTTTCTTCCAATTCTTCCAGCGCCACCATGCGCGCGATGATTGCTGTCTTTCGCGCCTCGAGCTGCTGCCACGCCATCTTGGCGCGCGCCACGGCGGCGGGCGTCGCGCTGCCCTCGCCCATCAGCGCCAAATAGTGCGCCTTGGCGGCGACCGCGCCGCTTAGGGCGTAGCTGAACAACGATTGGAGTTTTTTGAGACGGTCTTCAATGTCCATTGCGAACACCTCCGGGGACGTCGGGCGGTTGGCCGAAGTTTAGGAAAGGGCAAAGAGTTTCTGTACCCGTGGAATGCGGTTAGCTGATATAGGATCTTTCCTATAGGGGCCGGCCAATGCACCGATCTCAAAAGCGAGATGCAGTCGGCGCCACCCGGCTCAAGCTTGTGCGTATAACGCAAACATGCCTGGTAGCGGCTCGTTTTGCGCTTTGATGTAGTCATAAAAAGTAAAGAAATAAGGATGTTACATATGAACCTGGCCGGTAATACCCGCGGACTGTTTGTGCTGCTCGCTGCCCTGATCGTAAGCGCTTGCGGGGGTGGCGGTGGACCGCCCCCTCCTCCTCCCCCAGACGACGACGTGGGTGCAAGGCCAATTCGCGCCGGAGTCCTCGTTTGCAGCCATGTGCGTGACGCCTCGTACCGGAATAGATCCGGGTAGTCAGAAGGCCTATCCCGATACGCAGGGCAGCTTGCTCGAGGAGCAGAACTGGCTGCGTTCCTGGAACAATGATTTGTACCTGTGGTTTGACGAAGTGACCGATCAGAATCCGGCAAACTTCGCGAGCGACGCCGCCTATTTCAATGTCTTGAAGACGACCGCGACCACAGCGTCGGGCAAGCCCAAAGATCGATTCCATTTCACCTATCCCACATCGACCTGGGAACAGTTGTCGCAATCCGGAGTGACGGCCGGATACGGCGCCAATTTCGTGATCATTGCGCCGACGCCCCCGCGCAATGTCGTCGTCTCGTACACGCAGCCGGGCTCGCAAGCCGCCACTGCACCGGCCAGCCTGGCGCGGGGCGCCAAGCTGCTGGCCATCGATGGTGTCGACCTGGTTAATGCTGCGGATCAGGCCAGTGTCGACATACTCAATGCCGGATTGAGCCCGCAGACGGTCGGCGAGTCCCACATTTTCTCGGTCCTCGATGCCGGCGCATCCGCGCCCCGCACCGTCACCCTGGTATCGGCGAACGTGACCGAAATTCCGGTGCAGAACGTGCACACGATCACTGCGCCCAATGGCAGCCTCGTGGGCTACATGCTGTTCAATGACCATATCGCGACCGCCGAGAGCGAACTGGTCAACGCGTTTTCTCAGCTGCAAACTGCCGGCGTGCACGACTTGGTGCTGGATATACGCTACAACGGCGGCGGGTTCTTGGACATCGCGAGCGAAGTCGCTTACATGATCGCCGGGGCGGGTCCGACGGCGGGCCAGACATTCGAGCTTTCGCAATTCAATTCCAAACATTCTTCCGTCAATCCGGTCACCGGCGCGGCATTGGTGCCGCTGGAATTTCACTCTGCCACGCTGGGATTTTCCACCACCGCCGGGCAAGCGCTGCCCACGTTGAATCTGGCCCGCGTTTTTGTGCTCACGACGGCGAGCACTTGTTCCGCCAGCGAGGCCATCATCAACAGCCTCCGCGGCGTGAATGTCCAAGTGATTCAAATCGGATCGACGACCTGCGGCAAGCCCTATGGCTTCTACCCGGCGGATAACTGCGGCGTTACTTACTTCACGATCCAGTTTCAGGGAATCAATGCGCAAGGGTTCGGCGACTATCCGGACGGATTTACTCCGCAAAACACCCTGACTACGCAAGGCGTCCTGCTGCCGGGCTGCTCCGTGGCGGACGACTTCACACATGCGCTGGGGGACGCCGCCGAGGGTCTTCTCGCGTCTGCCTTGAGCTATCAATCGAATGGCAGCTGTCCCGTCCCGCCGAGCGGCATGGCGGTCCCGCCCGATCTCGCCGCGGCCTATGTCCCGCCGGTCGCAAACGGCCGCAGCATAAAATCCGTGTGGCGGCAGAATCGCATTTCGCGGGTGCGGCCGCATTGAACACCGCCCTGAGGGCTGCATTTAGGCAATATTTCCAAGACACGCCTCCTCGGCACCGCTAGTATTTCCTGCAGATGGACAAAGTATTCGGACGCGCAGTCGCAACCTGCCTTTACGGCCTTGCTGCCATCGGCTTCGGATTGCTGGGTCTGGTTTCGGGAGATTTCGCAGCGGTTTGGCAGCCCGTGCCGAAGAGTCTACCTGGCCGTACTACGTTCGCTTACCTCGTAGCCGCCCTATTCCTGCTCGCGGGCCTCACTTTGCAGCGCCGGCAAAGCGCCGCCATCGGTGCCCTGATCCTCACCGTGCTCTACAGCCTGGGGGTATTGCTGCTGCATGTACCGCTCATCGTCGCGCGCCCGTCGGTGTTCGTGAACTGGTCGGGTGCCGCAGAACAGCTGGCACTGGTGGCAGGCGGCTTGGTGACTTACGCATTCTGTGCACCGCTTGATGCGGTCCTTGCCGCTCGCCTAGTGCGCGTCGGGCGTCTCCTGTTCGGTGGGTGCCTGATTGCGTTCGCCCTCGCCCATCTGTTTTACCTCAAGGCCACGGCGGACTTCGTGCCTGCCTGGCTCCCGCCCGGCCAGGTGTTTTGGGCTTACGCCACTGCCGCAGGACATTTTGCCGCCGGTGTCGCAATGCTTTCCGGGATTGCCGTGCGGCTCGCGGCCCGGCTGCTGACCGCCATGTTCGTGGTCTTCGGCATTCTGATCCACGTGCCCAACCTCCTGAGCGATCCTTCTCACTTTAACTGGGCCGCGAACGCCATGAATTTTGCGCTGATCGCGTCGGCATGGGTGATTGCCGCGTCAGCCGCCCCCAATGTTAGGCTGGGCGCTGGATGAACCTGGGAAAACTACAATGCATAAACTCGTTCGCCTGCTCCCCGCGGTTGTCTCACTGTTTCTCTGCCTGATGATATCGCCCGTACACGCCGCATCCGCCGGCTACTTCGATTCATCCGGCCGCGACGATATCCTCTCCGGCGGCGTCAAAATGATCGCCATCCAAACGCCCAAGGGCGCGTTCCGCGTGTGGACCAAGAGGATTGGCAATAATCCGACCATCAAAGTGCTGCTGCTCCACGGCGGACCCGGCGCGACGCACGAATACTTTGAAGCCTTCGATAGCTACTTTCCCAAGGCCGGCATCGAGTACTACTACTACGATCAACTCGGCTCCGCCTACAGCGACCAGCCCGATGAGCCGACCCTCTGGGACTTGCCGCGCTTCGTCGAGGAGGTGGAACAGGTCCGTAAAGCGCTCAAGCTCGACAAGAGTAATTTCTATTTGTATGGCCAATCCTGGGGCGGAATCCTGGCGCTCGAGTACGCGCTCAAGTACCAGCAGAACCTGCGAGGCCTGATCATCTCGAACATGGTCGCCAGCATTCCCGCGTACAACCGCTACGCGGCCAGTGTGCTCATGCCTGCCATGGATCAGAAGGCGCTGACTGAGATCAAACGACTGGAAGCGCAAAGGCCGCTTCGACGACCCGCGCTACGAAGAGCTGCTGATGCAGCATTTCTATGTCGATCACATTTTGCGCATGCCGCAAGATCAGTGGCCTGATCCGGTGCTGCGCGCCTTCGCCAAGATCAACAAAAAAATCTACATCCCGATGCAGGGACCGAGCGAAATGGGCGCCAGCGGCAAGCTCGTGAACTGGGACCGAACCGCGGATCTGCCGAAGATCACCGTGCCCACGTTGGCCATCGGCGCCCATTACGACACCATGGAGCCCGCGCAGATGGAGAAAATCGCCAAGGAGGTCAAAAAGGGCCGCTATTTGTACTGTCCGAAGGGCAGTCATCTGGCGCTCTACGATGACCAACAAACCTACATGGCCGGCCTGACGCAGTTCATCCTTGATGTCGATGCGGGGCGATTTTAGGCTCGAAAAGCGAGTTAGACTCTGAAATGCAAAGCTCTCAATCGATTCTGCGAAGCAGCGGGATCTTTGTACCTGCGTATTAATTCTCGGCATCAGCGCCCAACCTGCGCCCACGTACGAGGCGGATTTATTCCTCGGCTATGACGCCCACGCCAACAACTACATCGGGCACCGGCTGGACACCTTCGTTTTCGATGCCAAGGCTGACGCCTGGTCATTGGTCATCGAATCGCAGGCGCCGGGCGGCGCGTGGTCGAACTTCGCCACTTACACCTTGGTTCGCCCAGCGCCGAATCAGGCGCATTAACCGTTCCCCCAGCTTGCCGAGGAGAAAAAAATGAATCAGAACGCAATCTTTGCCCCTTTTTTGAGCGTCATGCTGCTGACCCTCATCGTTTGGTTCTACATGTACTCCAAACGCATTCCGTTCCTGCAGCAAAGCAAGGCCGACTTGAATAATCTAACTGCGGCCGAGCTGGCGCGAATTTCACCCCGCGCCGTCGCAAATCCGTCCGACAATCTCAAGAATCTATTTGAACTGCCCACACTCTTCTACGGCCTGACCCTCTATCTTTTTGTCGCCCACAAAGTGGACGGCACCTACGTTGCCGCAGCGTGGACCTTCGCGGCCTTTCGGGTGCTGCACAGCGCGGTGCATTGCACGGTCAACATCGTGCTGGTCAGATTCTGGCTGTATTGCATTTCCGCTCTGGCGCTGTGGTTCATGCTTGTCCGGGCAGCCTTTAGCGCCTTCAGCTAAGCACACTGCGCGGCGCGCTCGCGATCATTGCAAATAGGCTCGCACGAAGAACACCAACGTGATGCCCACCGACAGCAGCAGCGTGCCGGCACGGATGAGGCCGGCGGGTGCGCGGCGGCCGATGAGCGCCCCGCAATACCCACCGATCCCTGCGGCAGCCAGCATGACCAACGCCTCGCGCCATCGGACCGATTGGGCTGCGATGAAAATCAGCACCGCCACGGTGTTGGCGGCGCCGACCAACAGCGTGCGCGGCGCATTGAAACTCTTCAAACTGCGGTTGCTGAGCAGGCTCCAGACCGCCATCATCATGATTCCGACGCCGCCGCCGAAATAGCCGCCGTAAATGCCCAGGCCGAACTGGATCGCCAGCACGCTGGATGCGCCGATTTGCCAGTGCCGGCGCAGCATCTCGCCCAGCCGCGTCCCCAGTGCTAAAGCCACGGTGGCGATCGCCAGCAGCCAGGGCAGCACGACATCGAAAGTTTTGATCGGTGTGCGCAGGAGCAGCACTGCGCCGAGCGCCCCGCCGACGAAAGTTGCGATGACGAGAGACTTCAGCGGCACAGAACCGATGGGACCCAAGCCGTCGCGATAGGTCCACGCGCTCGTCAGCTGTCCGGGAAACAGCGCCACGGTACTGGAGGTGTTTGCAATGACGGAGGGCACCCCCACGGCGATCAGGGCGGGCAAGGTAACGAACGAGCCGCCGCCGGCGAGCGCGTTCATCATCCCTGCCAGCAGGCCCGCGGCGGCGATGAGAAATAGGGGATTCATGGTCTATCGGGTCGATAGTCCAATATTCCGCCGCGAGACGCCATGGCTAGTCGGCCGTCAACGCCCCGAATTCATTGACGGGGGCGAGATACCCATACAGCACGGCGAGCTCGTTGCTCTTCGCTTCGAGTTGCACCAGCAAAACCGGGGCGGTCTTCGAGTAACCGGCAAGTTCCTCCGCCGACAAGTGCCGCGCGGGGAGCGTCACGAACAGCACGTTATCTCCGGTATGCTGAAAAGCCGAATTGATCTGCAATTGCAGCGCATGCACCACCGACTCGGCCACGGGATCGTCGGCATCCTTGATGGTGATGCCGGTGCCGACCAGAACCACGTGGTCATCCTTGCGCACGATGAATCCATCGTGGATTTGCGCGCCGCCGACGCGGCTCGCCGCCGACGTTCGAAAGAAACACACTTCGTCGAAATCGCTTGCGTCCGTGACCGTCTGACAGGTCAATTCACGCAGCGAAGCGCTGTGCTTGCTCTTCTGCCACGATCCCCCCAATTGGATGCCGAGCATGCCGCCCGGCAGGAATGACGCCGGCGTTTGCGGCGTCAGGTCATCGGCGGTGGCGCCGAAACAGGCGACGCCGATCAAGAGGCCGCCCAAGGCGGCGGCGCAGGCGCCGATGCGGGGATTGGCGGTAGGGTTGCACGGGTGCTGGAGTCTCCCACAAATGACGGGACCTGGAAAAGGTCCCCGCGGTAATCTAGCGATGTATTTTCATCCCTAGAGGCCCGCAAAAACGTGAGCGAAGTCATTTTGCAATCGATCATCACCTGCCCGCAGTGCGGCAGCAAGAAAGAGGAGACGATGCCCACCGATGCCTGCCAGTTCTTCTACGAGTGCACCGGCTGCAAAGCGTTGCTTCGGCCCAAGACCGGCGATTGCTGTGTATTCTGTTCCTACGGCACGGTGGCGTGTCCGCCCATCCAAGAGCAGCGCGGTTGCTGTCACTAGGCGCGGTTGCTCAGTAGAGAAGAAACCATGGTTGATCCGATGAACCCATTTGACCTGCCGGAGTTGGAAAGCGCCGCCGCGCTTGTCTACCGGATGATGCCACCGACGCCGGTACACGCATGGCCGAAGCTCGCAAGCCGTCTGGACTGCAGTGTGTTGGTAAAGCACGAGAACCATACGCCGACCGGGGCCTTCAAGGTGCGCGGCGGCATCGTATATCTGGACCGCTTGTGCCGGTCTCAACCCAGAATTGCCGGGGTGATCTCGGCAACGCGGGGCAATCATGGTCAATCGATTGCCTACGCTGCCGCCCGCGCCGGCGTCCCTGCAATAATCTACGTGCCGAAAGGCAACTCTCCCGATCAGAATTCGGCCATTGCAACGCACGGCGCGCGCTTGGTCGAATTTGGCAAGGACTTCGACGAGGCAAGACATGAGGCATTTCGCGTCGCTGGAATCGAGGGTCTGCATTTTGTACCTTCTTTTCACCGCGATCTGGTCGCCGGCGTGGCCAGCTACGCGCTCGAACTGTTCCGCGGCGCCGGCGAATTGGACGCGGTGTACGTCGGGGTCGGCATGGGTTCCGGTATTTGCGGACTGGTAACGGTTCGCGACTTGCTCGGGCTGAAAACCGAAATCATAGGAGTGAGTCCTGAGAAGGCGCCGGCGACCGCGCTATCGTTTGCCGCGGGCAAGCCGCTCCCCTACCCGTCCTCCAACACCTTTGCGGACGGCCTTGCCACTCGAGAGCCCAATGCTCAGGCAATCGCGACGATTTCTCGCGGCGTATCCCGCTGGGTCCAGATCAGCGAGGATGAGATCGCCGAAGCCATGAGAATTTATTTTGACGACACCCACCAAGTCGCGGAGGGCGCGGGCGCCGCGCCGCTCGCCGCATTGCGGAAAGACCGCCAGATAATGGCAGGGAAGCGGGTGGCGCTGATCCTGAGCGGCGGCAATATTGAGCGCAGCCGCTACCTGCAGGTATTGCGCGGCGACACTCCCGTCGCTTGATTACCAGCCGACGGGCGGGAAAACCCGGTAATTCCGCTCGCTGGCCAACCTGACAGGCGCGGCATCGCCCAGTTTCACGCCGCCGTTCTGCAACGGTACGGCAATGGGTGATACCTCCACGTTGGCGACCCCTTTGCGCGGCGTGATGCCGATCTGCCGGGCCGTGGCGGGCGAGAGATCCACGATACGGCCGCCAACATAGGGACCGCGATCTTGGATGGTGACGAGGGCGCTCTTTCCGGTTTCTAGATTCGTGACCTTGGCGGTCGTACCGAGCGGTAGAGTTCTGCTCGCGGCGTTGTCTTCTTGAGGGTTCATGCGGTTACCGTTCGCCATTTTTCGGCCCTCGAACATCGGGGCATAAAAGGACGCCCGACCGATGCGCTTCTTCCCTGAGCGATCGAGCTTCGGTTTGGCGATAACCGCTAGTCTCGCCGGCCTTTTCGCGCTTGGGGTCGCGCCTTGGGCTCGCTGATCCACACCTTGGGCTCGCTGATCCTCAGGAGCAATCGGTGGGTCAGCCGCCTGCGGCGCCGCTTGCGCCAATCCGAGCGTCGCTGCCTGGAAAAAAGCGGCGACGGTGAGCAGCGCAATATTGTTGCATCGCGAATCCAACATGGCTCCATCATCGCGAAATGCCGGTCCCCAAGGCAGCGGGCTTCTCCGCCCATTGCTGTCAGACAGTGGGCAGTGAGGGCGAATCAGGGCCCCGGGGGGTCAAATGGCAGGCTAACGCCCGGTCAGCGCCTCAGCCGCCGCGGCCGCTTCGAAGCAGGTAGGACTCCATGGACAGAACTTCATAAGTCATGCCGCCCTCGAGAACCGTGACCTCGTCGGCAGTGTCGCCGGCGCCGAGTGCGACCAGCAGGGGCAGAAAATGCTCTTCCGTGGGATGCGCGCGCAGGGCATGCGGCGCGCGGCGCCGATAGTCGGCAAGTGCCGTGAGGTCGCGCTCTTGTACATGGCGGCGCACCCACTCGGTAAATTCCACGGCGTAAGTTGCGCCGCCCGCGGATCCGGCGAAAATCTCGCGCAAATTGTGCGTGAGGCTGCCGGACCCCATGACCATGACACCCTGCCGGCGCAGCGGTGCAAGGGCTTGGCCCAGGCGGATGGCACCCGGCGCATCGAGATCGAGCGGCAGCGACACCTGAAACACCGGTGTTCGCGCCGCCGGCAAGAGATACCGCAGCGGCACCCACACGCCGTGATCGAGGCCGCGGTTCTCGTCCAAGGACACATCGAAGCCCGCGGCCCGCAGCAACCCTGCGGCGCTCAAGGCAATGGTGGGTTGTCCGGGCGCAGGGTATTGCAGCCGGTACAGCGCCGGCGCAAACCCGCCGAAGTCGTGCACGGTTTTGGGCGCTTGGCTCGACATCAATTGCACACCGTGGGTCTGCCAGTGCGCGGAGGCCACCACCACTGCCTTGAGATCCGCCTCCTCCAGGCGCAGGCCGGTGAGCTTGGGCCCCAGCGCACCGGGTTCGAGCGCGAAGGTCGGCGCGCCATGGGAAACGAAGATCGACGGAGCCGGCATCATGGCGATTTCATCCCCCCTCTCTTGAATCTTTGTTCGGCATTCTGCAGCGCACGGCTGATGCGGGCAGCCCATTGCGCCTGACCGGCTTCATCCGAGACCAGATCCTGACGGATCTCAATTTCCACATAGGCGAGCGATCGCGCCTCGGCGTGATGCGGCACCGTGTAGTCCGTCTCGTCGCTGACGAAGTACGGTTCATTGTCGGCAACGATCAAGCCCGGCTCGAGCCGCAACTCATCGAGGACCAAACCCGCGAAGCGTCGATCGCGATTATAAAGCACCGCCGCATGCATCTCGCGGCGCGCACCCTTATAGACATCGGTCATCGTATGCTGCGCAACCAAGATCACACGGCGGCCCGCGGCGAGTCTCGCATCGATCCGCTCGCGAATCCGCCGGTGGTAGGGCTCGAATACTTCCATGCGGCGCGCGGCCCTCTCGGCGGCGGTTAAATTCATATTGCCGGGAATTTCGCGGTGTTCGCTGATGCTCGGGATCGAGCTCGCCACCTTGGGGTCCCGGTTGCAATCGATCACCAGTCGAGAATAATTTTGCGACAGCAACGGCGCGTCGAGTACCTGCGCGACGCCGCGCGCCACGGCCAATGCGCCGATATCCCAGGCAATGTGCCGGCTCAATTCGGACTCCGGCAGTCCGAGCGTTGCCAAGCGCCGCGGGATGCGCGCGCCGGCGTGATCCACGACAATGATGAAGTCAGAACGTCCCTCGGCGTGACACTCCGCGAAAGGCGCGGGTTCATCGGCAGCCAGCAACGGCAAAGCAGCGTCCGACATCGCGGCGGCCGGATCGGTCAACTTACCGTTGACCGACGAGCCCCTGCACCGACTCGGTCAATTTTGCCGGATCGAAACCGACGCCGTCTTTGAACACCAGCTGCACATTTTCAATGTCCTCGATGTTCTGCGCGGGATTACCGGCAATGACCACGAGGTCCGCGGCTTTGCCCGCGCCGATGGAGCCGATTTGATCGCCTTCGCCCAGATAGAGCGCGCCATTCTGGGTCGCGATATGAATGGCCTCCAGCGGGGTAAATCCAGCTTCGACCAACAGTTCCAGTCCGCGCTGGTCGCCGTAGCCCGGCAAGACGCCGCCAAAGGAGGTGGGATCGCAGCCGGCCATCAGCAGGCCGCCTGCTTTCACGAAGTCGCGTTCGAACTGCATTTCCTTTTTGAGCGAAATCGCACTCTGCGGATTATTTTCCTCGGCGATGCCGCTGCGCACGCGCAGGTAAGTCGACCAAGCCGGCGGACTTAAGGCCTCCTTGGCGCGCAGCATTTTCTTGAGGGCGGGGCGATTGGGCACGCTTATCTCAAAAACCGCGAGCGTCGAGGTGACCGCGACGTGATGCGCCACCAGATCGTGAATCATCGCCTGCACGGGCGCCGCTTCGATGTCGATGTTTTTGGCAAAATCTTCGGCCGCTTCCTTCGCCGGGCAAACCCCGGGTTTCTTGCCGGGAAAAAATTCCGTGTCGACCACAATGCCGTGTTCGAGATTGTCGATGCCCAGCGCGGCCGCCTCTCTGAATCCGACCGCGCACAGGTGCCCGGTCATCTTCAGTCCCCTGGCATGGGCATGTTCAACGGCCACTTTGAGCTCCTCCGGCTTGATGCCCATGTAGGCCTTGAATGAGGTGACGCCTTCCGCCGCCCAATAATCGACGGTGCGGCCTGCATCCTCGGGATCGGCCAGCGCGTGCAATTGGGGGGCGATACCCAACAGGTCGCCGATATAGGGCCCGGTGATGCGTAGCTTCGGGCCCGGCTTCTCGCCCTGATCGATGAGTTTTTTCAAGGCCAGGTCCGTGTAGGGCTCCATGCTGCCGGCGGTCCGCGCTGTCGTGACGCCGCTCGCCAGATACAAGCGCGGTCCGCTGTCGATCATTTCGATCCAAAACGGCAAACCATCCTTGCCGCGCTCGGGTCCGGTGTAAAACAGATGCTCGTGCATGCCCACCAGGCCGGGTATGACGCTCTTGCCGGTAAGATCGAGTACCTTGGCATTCGGCGGAAAGGCATTGCGCAGCTTCGCGCTCTGCACGCGGGTGATTTTCCCCGCCTCGATATCGATGCGCTGATCCTCGGCAGGCGCCGCGCCCGTCCCGTCGATCACCCGCACGTGCATGAGCACGATCGCAGGCGAATCCTCGCTCACATAGGCTTTGAGCGCGGCTGGGGCCTGCGCCCAGGACGCGCCGGCCCACGACAACGAGGCAGCGGCAATCGCCACGCGCAGCTGATTCAAAACTCGCAGCATCATTCGTCCCCTGTATTCAGCATTTGGATTGGCAAAGACCATGGCGCTAGTTGGCGCTTTGGCTTTCTTGCCGTTTAAGCTCGGTCGCGAACGCCTGTTCGCGCTCCGCCACGGCTGCCCGATAGCCCTGCGGATCCACCCAGACATTGTCTTTCGCGCCGGCCTTGATGCGATCCAATTTCGCCAGCATTCCGAAATACGCGCCGTGTGCGCCCAAGAAAATATCGCAATGCAGGGCCTTGAGCGTGGCGAACGTGCGCCGATAGTCGGCCGCTATTCCGGGATAGGACGCGGGTTGGTCAGGCCGATCGACCAGCCGCCAGCCCGGGTTCACATTCCAACTGCCCACGATGACGACATCGAGCGGACGCCCCGCCTGGACCTGCAGGGTCCAGGTGGTACAGCCGCGCGTATGTCCGGCCGTCTTGTGGGCAATGAGCACGGTGCCGCCGAGCGTAACCGCATCGCCGTCGTGCAGGACGCGATCGACCTTGGCCGGCGAGTAAGTGTCCTTCGAGTAGGCGAAATCCGTGGCGCCGCCGCTCTCCACGACGGATACGTCGCCGTCCATCACCATGTATTTGGCACCGGTCTCACGCAGAATGTCGGCACTGCCGGCGTCGTGATCGAAATGCGCATGGCTGATCAATAGGACCTTGATGTCATTGAACTTGAAGCCAAGTTGCTCAAGGCTGTTGCGGATGAGCGGAACCGAACTTTCCAGGCCGGAATTGATCAAGATGTCGCCCTGAGGCGTGACAATCAGGTAGGAGGCCAGATCCTTGCCTCCCACGTAGTACAGATTGCCGGCGATTCGAAATGGCGCAATCGGCGTAGTCCAGTCCGGATTCTGCTGCGCATGCACCGTAGAACCCAGCAGCAAGGCCCCCAAAAGCAATGCCCCGCGAAATTTGACCATGGCCCTCACCCGTAGGAAAAACCCACGCCAGGATACCGTGAGTCAAACCCATCGGGCACGTGCTAGGCTTGTTGTGTGGAGACTTTGAATCTCAATGCTGCCCGGCCCCGGCGCAGCCCTTTGGCGCTGCCCTACCCTCTCTTTGTCTTGCTGATGTTCGCCGCACTGCCCTGTGCCAACGCGACAACCTACACCCTCGCCAAAGCCGATGACACCGTGGTGGGCGAAGATACCACCGTCGAAACGGTCTATGAGGACACCCTCTACGACCTGGCCGCCAAGTTCAGCCTCGGTTCCGAAGAACTGATCCGAGTCAATCCGGGAGTCGACCCCTGGCTGCCAGGAGCAGGGAAGAAGTTGGTGGTGCCTGGAAGGCATATTCTTCCGCCCGGTCCACACGAGGGAATCGTCGTCAATCTTCCCGAGCACCGACTTTATTACTATCCGAAACCCAAACGCGGCGGCCCGATCGAGGTCATTACCTATCCGGTGAGCATCGGCAAAATGGATTGGCGCACGCCGCTCGGCACCACGCATGTGATTCAGAAGCAGAAAGATCCATCGTGGTATCCGCCCGAATCGGTGCGCAAGGAGCACGCCGAGGCCGGCGATCCGCTGCCGACCAAAGTCGAACCTGGGCCCGACAATCCTCTCGGCGCGTACGCCATGCGGCTCGCCGCCGGCAAGGGTACCTACCTCATTCACGGCACCAACAATCCGATTGCGGTGGGACTGGCTGTCACGCACGGTTGCATTCGCATGTACCCCGATGACGTGGAGGCACTGTTTCCGCTGGTCGCGGTCGGCACGCCGGTGCGGCTGGTCAATGTTCCCGTGAAAGTGGCTTGGATTGACGGCGAGTTGCTGCTCGAAGCGCATCCGCCGGTCGATGCCCAGGGCCAAAGCTTCGAGCCAGACATCGATCAATTTTCGGCGTTGCTGCAAGCCGCGGTGGGCGACACCACGGTTGCGATTCACTGGGACTACGCGCGCGAGGTCCTGCAAAAGGCCGACGGGGTCATCGCCACGGTGGGACTCGAGGCCGATTTGCCGAAGAACGAACCTGCGCCGCCCGCGCCAACCGCGACCCGCCTGGCCCGGCCCGTCAGCCCGACTCAATAGCCGCGCCCGCGCCGGCCTGTTGCGCTAGCAAGTCATGCGCCCCGGGCGCGAGCGCGGCGATCTCTTGCGCCGTCAGCGCGCGCCACCCACCTTTGGCCAACTGCCCCAGTCGCAGTGTGCCGACGCCGACGCGCACCAGTCGCAACACGCCCACCTCAAAAGCACTGAGCAACCGGCGTATTTGCCGATTGCGTCCTTCGGCGAGAATGATCTCGAGCCACGCGTTCTTCTGGCCGCTCCGCAGGTTTCGCACGGATTTGGCACACAGCCGTTCACCCTCCACAGTCGCGCCCCGGGTGAGATTCGCCAGGAGCGCGGCATCCGGCAGCCGGTCTATTTGTACATGGTAGGTCTTATCGGGACCAGTGCTTGGATTCGTCAGCCATGCAGCCCAGGTTGGATCATTGCTGAACAACAAAAGCCCCTCGCTCGCTTTATCCAGTCTTCCCACGGGCGCAAGCCAGGGCAGCGCGCCGCCCGCAAGACAGCGGTAGACGGTTTCCCGGCCTTGCTCATCTTTAGTTGTCGTCACCAGACCGCGAGGTTTATTCAGCATGATGACTAAGCGGGCCGGCGCTTTCGCGTGCCCTTCAACGCTGATCCGATCTGAGGCTTGATCCACCGGAAATTCAGGGTTGTTCACCAGCCGGCCATTGACGCGCACCCGTCCTGCTTTGATCCATTCTGCAGCCTGAGTGCGGGATGCCAAGCCAAGCTTTGAAATGACGCGCGCCGCCCCGTGGCGAGGCGACTTCGTCCTCATGGATGCAGGGAAATGCGGGCTTTCGGTATGCTGCTCAATGTACTGCCGCTGCTGGTGTTGCCGAGCACGACGTAGAATAGCGCAGTTCGTTTGCGCGCGGCATTGGGCAGAAGTTTGACGAACAGACTGACGTTGTGCGCGCCGGCCGGAAATACCACGGTCACCCGTTCTTGCGGTGCAAAGTCAGTGCCGGGGAGCGCGGAGGCCGGTTCGGTCCACCATTCGAAACTCGTTGTTCCCTTCGATGCGATGGAGCGATGCACGCGAAGTTCGGCGAATTTATCCCCTGGCCGATAGGAGTAAGACGCGGCCTCCATGCCGATCTTCGGCGTCCTGTCGACCGCTCGGGCCGCCGGCACTGCGGCGCTGCGGCTCTTGGGATCGGCTTTGGCAACTGCCACCGCATCAAGCGGCGGAGTATCGGTCGGATCGGCCTCCGGCGGTACGCTGTCGACGCTCAACGGCGCGACCACCTCGGCATCGGAAGCTGCTGCGTCGGCCGGCATGACTTCGGCTTGCGGCCGGCTCAGCAGCGCCCACGCGACGCCGCCGACAACGAGCGCCGCAAGCAGTGCAATCAAGGCGGAAAGCGCTCCGGTTCTGGAGAGCCACGAGGGCTTCGAGATCTCAGGGGTGGGCATCGGGCCCAACGGTGCGCTGCCGATATCCAGCTCCGTCAGCCAAGCCTTTATCGACGCGGTGCGATCGGCGCGCTCCCACGCAAGCCCCTGACTCAACGCCTTCCATTGCCGACCCGACAATCCGGGCGGCCGGCGGGGAACGATTTTCAATGTGCGCGCCTCGGTCGATCGGCGCCGCTGAAAGGGATGCTCTCCGGCCAATAACTCATAAGATAGACAGGCCAGCGCGAACAGATCATCCCAGGAGGATGGCTGCCTCCCTTCCAACAGGTCGCAAGACGCGTAAGCCGGCATCGAAGTTGCGGCTGAATCATTGGAGGTCCCGAAATCCAGTATTCGAACTTCGCCGGAATTCGTGAGCATCACGTTTCGCGGCTCGATATCGCCGTGCACCACGCGCCGTTCATGCGCATGCGCAAGGCCTGCGCCTATTTCACGGATGATTGCCCACGCATGGGCGCGCGGCAGCAACATGGGATGAAAGCGTTGCATCAGGCTGGCGAGGGTTTCCCCCTCGATCAGTTCCATGGTGAAGAAGGGAATCTGATGCAAGTCCAGTTCAAACACCTTGATGATGCTTCGGTGCGACAGCGCTTGGGCGCAATAAAATTCGCGGCGAAGTTTGGCCAGTACCTCCGAACGCCCACGGGTCTTCTCGTGCAATACCTTGATGGCCACGCAGGCATCCGCCTCGGTGTGTTCGCTGCGCGAGCGATCCAACGCCTTATAGACGGTGCCCATGCTGCCGCTGCCCAGCTGGCTTTCGATGACGTAACGGCCGCATAAGACTTCACCGATATCCGGCTGCAGCGCTCCTTCGGTGGGCATTCCGGCGGAATTGGGCGGGGGGGCCGGGGCGGCGGCCGGTTGGCCGACCACGGGAACCAGGTCGACGGCGATGCCTTCGGCGGCCTCCGCTTTTTCGCGCAACGCGATCCTCGATCTGATCGAGTCGAACAGATCGTCCGCTTCGGGCGAGTAATCGATGGGATTGAGTCGCTGCCGTGTCATGGGTGCCGCTTCGAGTTCATTTGCCACTCAAGCCTACCCCGTTGGCGATTCCAAGACTGAAGACCCATCCGCACAAAAAGCCCACAAACCCCGCCTATTTGACGCCCTGTGCGCTGTTTCACATCTCCCCGGAGGCCCTATCGCAGTGCAGCAATCGTGAGCGCGCACACCCCTGAAGTGCGCTGTCCAGCGTACTCGACTCTTGCGGACCTCCCAGCCGATTAATTCGGCTTCAAGGCCGGCGCAAACGGGGTCACGCCGAGTTCGCCGTACAGATCCGCCGGGTAATACGCGTCGCCGTCCTGAAGAACCAGGGCGACATTGCGCACGGCTGAGATGTCTTTCGTCGGATCGCCATCGACGAGTATCAGGTCGGCGCGCTTGCCGCGCTCGATGGAACCGCGGTCGGCCAGCACCCGGGCGTAGGTCGCGCCGTTCCAGGTCGCGATTCTCAGCACTTCACCGGCCGGGATTCCCGCCTTGACATACAACTCCAGCTCGCGCTGAAACGAGAAGCCGGCGAAGTCGTCGGTTCCGGAGACGATTTGCACGCCGGCGCGATGAAAACGCGCCACCGCTTCGAGCATTTTGGCGTACGAGGCTCGCCAGTGCGGCGCCATTTCCTTGGTGATTTCGCTCTCGCTCTTGTAGAGCCCGCGGCGCAGGGTGATCGGCAAATGCTCGGCCGCTGCGGCCATCGACGGATTCAGCTGCCCGGGCGTTTGCGTGAATTGCGCTTCGAATGCGGTGAGCGTGGGATCGAGCACGGTCTTGTGCGCCACGAACAGCTTGATCAGATCCTGAAAAGGCTGTGCGTCGAGATCGAGCGAATTCGCGTTTTCCGCGATCAGCGTGAAGCGCTGCAGCGAGCGCGTATCGGTATCCGGTTTGACGTAGAAATTCAGCAATACCTGATTGATGTGTTGAATTTCGTCATAGCCGTCCTTGACCGCGTCTTCGGCTTTCATGAATGCCGGGATGTGGCCGCTGACACGCAAGCCGCGCTCATGCGCGTAGGCCGCGGTCTCCTTGACCCATTCCGGCTTGAAGGAATTGTAGATCTTGATTTGCGGATAGCCGCGCTGCGCATAGAAATCCACCGCGCGCTTTGCAGCGTCCAGGCTGTCGACCAGAATGCCGCCGCTCGCATTGAATGGACTCTTACCCTCGATGAATCCTGCGGGCACCACATGCGGTCCAATGGACTCGTGGCGGTCCAACCGGCCTATCGCTTCCGCCAGCGTCGCATTGTCATTGCCCATGTCGCGCACCGTGGTGACGCCGGACGCAAGATTCAGCAAGTAGTCGCCGGGTGAGACATGCGCGTGCATGTCGATGAAACCTGGCAGCAAGGCGCGCCCTTTCGCATCGATGACCGTGCCCGGCGCTTGGCCCGGCGAGCCCGCCGGATAGACCGCGCCGATGCGGCCGTGATTTACGTACACATCCTGCGCCGCTCCGAGCACCGCATGCTCAGAATCGAATACGCGAGCATTCTTGATGAGCACCGGCTGCGCCAGTTCGTGGCGGTTGCGCTTCGCGATGTCGCGCTGGTAGGCACCCTGGGCCTGGAGCTGCTGCTGCTCGAGACCCGCCGCCTGCGCTTCCCAGCCCTTCAGGATGAGCTGTGCAAAGCCGGGGAAAATATTGGCGAAAGCGCGCTGCCCATCTGCGGTCATCCAGACATAGACCGGTTCCAGATCCGCGCCGCGCATGGCGTATAGCGCGACCGCCTGCGTTTCTTTGCCGTTCGTCACCGTGGTATCGAGCAATTTGATGACCGACAGTTCGCCGCCGGGAATTCCCGGCAGCTTCGCCGACGATTCATGGATCAACGCGCGCATCATGATGCTGGTGACTTCGATGGTCGAGTCGATGGGCACGTACAGCGCCTTGCCGCTGACCTTCATCGAACCGTGATCGACCTTGCCGGACCATTCGGCCCGATCGCCTTTGCGCTCGAAGCGCTCATCGACCAGCGAACCGAAGGTCGATTTGCCGGAGATGGCAAAGCGCCGCAGGGTGCCGTCGGCCGCCAGCGCCATCTTTTCCTTGTAATCGGGACCGCGGCCATTCTCGCGGTAGCTAAAGTCAGTGGTGATGCTGCCGTCATCCGCAATTCGCGTGATGTGTTCGCCACCCACGTGACCGGAGAACAGCATGGTGTAATGATATTCCGCCGCCCGGGCTGCGGACGCGGCAAAAATAACCACCAGGAATATCGTGAGAATGCGTGAATTCATTCCGGTCTCCCATTCTTTTTATGCGTCATTGGCTCGCGATTCATCGAGCATGATCAATGCCGCGAATTCTACCGGCATCGATCGATCGATTCAGTGTTATTTGAGCCGCCGCCTATACATGCGTCATCAGCATTTCGATTTTCTTCGCCAGGTCATTGCCGATCAGTCTCAGCATGATTTCGCGCAGATCCGGCCGTTTGTCCAAAAACTCCCGCAGGCTCGGCAGCGGCCAGCGAATATAGCGGCCCGCTTCGACAAATGACGCGGTAAACCGCGAGGGATTGCCGGTCAGCGCCAGGGCCGTCCCTATGACATGACCCGGCTGCACGATCGCCAGCTCCTTCCCCTGCCGGGTTAATCGCACGGACCCGCGAGTTGCGATGCAGATCGAGGACGCCTGCGCTTCTTCGGTCAGCGGCTGATCGCCCTTGGCGGCATTGACCCATTCTCCGATCAAGGCCAGAGAGACGAACTCTCTGGGCCGCAGTGTCTGAAATCCAAACTCATACAGGGCTTGCTCATCTGCAGACAGCACCACCGGGCGTCGTTCGGCGTACACGCGCGCGATTTGATAGAGATTGATGAGCATGAAGACCACGCCCCAGATGACCGGCGGCCAGAGAGTTTCGGGAAGCGCGAGATAGTACGGCAGGACCGTAATGGCGGCGGCTACGGCAAACCAGCGCAGCCATAGAATGTCGCGCACCGAATATGAGACCAACAGCAGCAGGTTGGAGCCATGCGCGAGAAGATCCATCGTACTTATTTTCATCCGCGCCTCCTCGCGCCATGAGGCGCATTCGTTTACCAGCCTCGGGCAGGTGACGGGTCCCTTCAGGCAACCCTATTGCCCTTAACTGCTTTTGATAATGGGGCCTTGGTCGTATGGCGAAGTTCGACCACGGAATGGTTTTGCCGGCAAGGTCCCCGCAGCCACTTAAAGCGTTATTCACGAGGTGTAAAAAAACCGCAACCGAAACCAACCTATTCCCGTAATGCAGCCGGGCTAACTTCCCTCGATCCTGGCGACGATCAAAAGAGGGCAAGCACATGGCAAAAACGGACCGGCGCACAATTCTCAAGGCCTTGGGAGCAGCGGCGTTCAGCGGCGCGTTCCCGGAGTCCATTCAACGCGCCCTGGCGATCGAGCCGAAAATCGTCACCGGTACGATCAAAGATGTGAAGCACATCGTCGTGCTGATGCAGGAAAATCGATCGTTCGATCATTATCTGGGATCGCTGCGCGGCATTCGCGGCTTCGACGACCCGCGGGCGGTGGCGCTGCCATCGGGCAATTCTGTGTTCCAGCAGCCGAACGGCTCGAATACGTTGCTGCCGTTCCGCCCGCCGCAGCCGTTTCTCGGATATCAATTCGTGCGCGACTTGCCGCACAACTGGTCGGATGCACACGCCGCTTGGAACAACGGCAACAACGATAATTGGGTGGCGGCCAAAAACAGCATCGAGACCATGACGTTTGTCGATCGCAACGACATTCCGTTCCACTATGCGCTGGCCGACGCGTTTACCGTCTGCGACAACTACCATTGTTCAGTCATGGGTCCGACCGACCCGAATCGCTACTACCAATGGACCGGATGGGTGGGCCAGAACGGCACGCAGCCCGACACCATCGAGCAACCATTCTCCGGCGCCACGCCCGGCACCTTCACCCTGGCGGTGGGTCCCAGCACCGGCAATGGCGTCCTGCCGGGCGGACCTGTGGTCAACAATGATGAGCAGGGCTACAACTGGCTGACCTATCCTGAACGGCTCGAAGCCGCCGGCGTCTCCTGGAAGTTCTACCAGGACATCGGCCTCGGCCTCACGCCCGAGCAGTTCGAAGGCTTCACCGACAACCCGTTCATCGGTAATTTCGGCGACTCGTCGCCGCTCTACTTCCTGCAGTATCAGAATGCACTGCCCGGCAGCCCGCTCTTTGACAACGCCAGGACCGGCACCGATCTTTTTAATGGCGGCACATTCAATGGGGGTTCGCTGTTCCAGCAACTCCAGAATGACGTCATGAATAACACGCTGCCGGAGGTCTCATGGGTCGTCGCGCCCCAGGCCTATTGCGAACATCCGACATTTCCGCCGAACTGGGGCGCCTGGTACATATCGAACGTGCTCGATGCACTCACTTCCAATCCAGAAGTCTGGGCGTCCACCGTGCTGATTGTGAATTATGACGAGAATGATGGCTTCTTCGATCACCTGATTGCACCGACGGCACCTGCCAGTCCGGCGGGCGGCCTTTCGACGGTCGATACGGTCAACGAGATTTATCCGGGGATACCGGGCGACGCGAGTTTCGCGCCCGGCCCCTATGGCATGGGTGCACGCGTTCCTTGCTTCATCGTATCCCCTTGGAGCCGGGGAGGTTGGGCCTGCTCACAAGTATTCGACCATACCTCTGTGATTCAATTCATCGAGAAGCGCTTCGATGTGGCCGAGTCGCACATAACCCCGTGGCGGCGCACCGTTTCCGGTGATCTGACCTCCGCATTCAATTTCAAGGTGGCCGACCGGAAACCGCCGAATCTACCGGACACCGACAGCTTCGTCAGCTTCGTCACGAACGGTGCGCTGGCGCCGGTGACCCCGGCAATCATTGCGGCTGGCAATCAACCTGCACCCAACATCCCGATTGCCGTGCCGGCGGTTCAGACGATGCCGGCGCAGGAGCCGGGGCGGCGCCTCGTCCGCGCGTTGCCGTACCGCCTGCAGGCCGATGCTTCGGTCGATGCAGCCACACAGACAGTGTCGATCGCGTTTGAAAACACCGGCACAGCAGGCGCGTTCTTTCATGTACGCACCGCTCAAGGCGCCAAAAACAGCGGCCAAGGGACCGGTCCGTGGGGCTACACAGTCGATCCGCACAAGCGCGTGCTGTCAGATCACTGGTCGCCGACCGCCGGTACGGGATATGACCTGTCTGTGTACGGCCCGAACGGTTTTTTCCGCCGCGCCGCCGGCGGGCTGAGCCGTACATCCGCCAATATCGATGTCCGGGTTCAACCGGAATTTGCAGGCGAGGTCATTCTCTTTATCATTGAAAACGCCGCGACTTCGCCTACGACGGTCACGATTGCCAACCGATACGATCGCCGCGAGGAACATTTCCCGCTGCCGCCCGGCGGCCGTATCAGCGTGCCGGTTCTCGTGGCCAGCAGTTTCCGTTGGTACGATGTGCTCATCACAGCGAGCAGCGATCCCGGTTTCGTGCGCCACTATGCCGGCCACGTTGAAAACGGCTTCGACAGCGTCAGCGATCCTCATATCGGCACAAGAGCCTGAACCAAGGGGAGCGCTAGCGAATGAGGTGCCACTCCGTCTGGCGCCCAGCCAGGTAGCGCACGCCTTTGCCATCGAACAGCGCGCCCTGCTCCAGCATGACCTGCACGCGCTGCCCGCCCCACTCCGGGAGGGACACTGCCACGTTGCCCTCGATGGCGTAGACCGTATCCCGATGCAGCGGGTAGTCGCCCGTTGCCGGCGTCGGACCCTGGTTGTCCCACATGCCGATCGTCGGCCCCAGTGAATGCCCGAAGAATCCCAGCGGATGGCTGTAAGTGCTGCAGGCCAGGCCCGCTGCCGCGCACCCCTTGATCGTTGCCGCGAGGATCTCGTTGCCGGAACGTCCCTCTTGGAAGGAGCCGGTCAGTATGTCCTGCCAGCGATTGCCGCCGGCCAGGGCCGCCTTGAGCCCCGGCGGCACGCCCTCCTCGCCGGCCTTGAGTACGTAGCCCATTTCCTGCGTATCGGTGCACAACTTCAAGTAGCAAAACCCGACGTCCGTGTGCAGAACATCGCCCGCTTCAATGCGCCCCTCATCGCCGCAGTGCCCGCCCGCGCCCCCAACCGGACAAGGCTGCCCGGCCCGCTGACGATCCACCGTCGCCATGAACCACGGCCGGAGTCCGAGAGACTCGAAACGCTCGCGGATGTACCAGGCGACTTCATCGGTGGTCGTGACACCGGGCGTGATCACGCGGCCGCTGAACGCTTCGGCGATGACGCCGCGCGCGATACTGTTGATGTGCGGATACAGGGCCTGCTCGGCCGGCGTGCGTGTTTCGATCCAACGCACCACCAGCGCGTCGGCTGACACGAGACGAGTGGCATAGCCGGGCGGCAGCACCTCGACCAGCCGCTCGTGCAACGCGTGGGTCAAGCCGTCCGCCGCCGGCCAAGTGCGCGAAACATCGATGCCGATCCGCTTGGGCTCGCGGCTGGCGATGAGGGCACCGAGCGCTTTCCACTGCGCGTCGAGATCGCCGCCCGCCCACGCCGACTTGTACGGGCCGCCGAGCGGATAGCGATTGACGGCAAGACGCTCCACGGTGCCGTCCGCCGCGCGACTGAACACCAGCATCGTCGTGCGCCGCGCCGCAAAGCTGGGCTGCGGCACAAGCGTGAAATAGACCGGATCTTCGGCATACTCGCGGTTGACGACGACCCACATGTCCAGTCCCGTCTCGCTCATCAGCGCCGGCAGCAGAAGTTCCAGGCGCTCGGCCAAAATGCGATTTTCGGGCTCGACGCGTTCATGCGACGGCAGCACCGCGTAGCCGGCGGCACTGTCGATGCGCCGTCCCTGCGAAAGCTCCGGCGACGCCGCCGGCGTCACCGCAACGGCGACCGCGGCGAGCAGCAAGGATCCCAACGCCGCACTACCGAACTGCTGGAACAAGCGCAAAGATCGCGAGCGCAGGCGAATCATCATTTTTGGACCCCATTGTTATCGCTGACCGTCGTGGATGGACAGCATAAAGCATCTCTTGAATCTATCGGAAGGCATCGGCTGCGTCATGCTCGGTGTAAGCTTGGATCCCGGTCCCATTGGACATTTCATGTCAGATCTGCCCGCAAGAACAGAGGGCCGCGAGCCGCTTTGGGTCGGCGAAGTGATCCACTTCTGGTTCGCGGAACTCGGCGAAGCCCGCTGGTTTGCCAAAAGCGACCAGATTGACGCGCAGATTCGCGATCGCTTCCTGCCATTGCACGAACGACTGGTAGAATCCGGCGGCCTTGTAGTTTTCGCGCCGCGCTCGATACTCGCGGCGGTGATCGTTCTGGACCAATTTTCGCGCAATTTGTTCCGGGCCGACGCGCGGGCCTTCTCCGCCGATCCCATGGCGCGGCGGCTTTCCAGAGACGCCATCGCGCACGGCCTCGATGCGAAATTGCAAGCTGGGCAGGAGAGGTATTTCCTCTACCTGCCCTTCGAGCATAGCGAGGATTCCAACGATCAGGTGCTGGCACAGACGTTGATCCAGCGGCTCGGCGACGACCTTTGGACGCGCCATGCCGCCGCGCACAGGAAGATCATCGAACGCTTTGGCCGCTTTCCCCACCGCAACGAAGCTCTCCAGCGGCCTTCGACCGCTGAAGAGCTTGCGTTTCTCAACGAGCCGCTGAATTTGTTCTGAGCAGAGGCTCGAAGAAATGGAGCGGGCGTGGAGTGTGGGCGATGATTCTCAGCTGGTGGGCTGCTGATCGCAGGACACTTGCGTGTTCCAGTCGGCAAAGCTACCCACGGGATTGTGTTCCCAGGCCCAAACGTGCAATTCGTAAAACGCCGGCAAGCCGAAGCGATTCGGTGCGTCAACGAAGTTCATCAAGTGCCCCTCCAAGGCGGGGGTGGCGCTGCTGCCGGGTGCGATCTGGGTTTGCCAAACGCTGGCAAGAATGATGAATTCCACGCCAACCAGACGAAAGGAGCCGTTCGGCTGCGGTTCGTAGATCAGCGCCTCGGGTTCGGCTGCGTTTAGAGTCCCGGCCGCGATTCGGGAGCCCAATACGAAGTGCACGCCCATCGCGCCGAAATCCGGACCGCTGACGCAGGGCGTGGCTTGGGCGAAGCCGGCGGCCAGCGCCGCATTGATGTCCCTGAATTGCGCCGTTGCTCTGTGCACCTTGTTAACCAGCGGCGAATTTTGATCGGCGGCGCTCATGGTCATTGCATGCGGTGGAGCTTCTCCGGCGACGGCGATGAAAGGAACGGATAGAGACAACAAAGTTGATATCAAGCGGCCTGTAATCTTCATCGAAGATCTCCCTTGCGAGTGGCTCATGGGTGAATGGACAAAAAACGTCACTTATAAAAGTACGGATCGAGGACCCGAACCTCGGTGATTTGCGTGATTGGCAATTGGCTGCGAACCGCGGCGCGCCGCACCGCTTCCGGTGTCGGCCCGTCGTAAAGACAGAAGGTGCGTTTGCGATTGGGAGTCACATAGGAGTGCAGCCAGGTGACCCCGTCTTCCATGTTGCTGTCGATGACGTTGCGGCACAATTGGGCGCCGGTCTCATCGAGCGGAATGTTAAGACCGTCAGGGAATTCTCGTTCAATTAAAAACCGGGCCATGCGCAGCTCTCCAGTGCAAACTCACGTGGAGCATCATGGGTTGCTGCAGAGGGCGGCGCATCACAGGATCTACCCAAATTAGACTGAGCGCATACCCACATTGCGCGGGGAAGGAAGCTCCGGCGCGCCGACTCTCTTTGCGTGCACGCAAGGGATCGGTTACAAGAGTTTCGATGCAGTTACTCGAGCGCAATAAATGCCTGGCCGAACTCACCGATTGGCTGCGGCGCGCGCTCGAGGGTGCAGGGTGCATTGCCCTGCTTGGCGCGGAGGCAGGAATCGGCAAAACGGCGCTGCTGCAGGAATTCGCCAAGGCCCCGCTCGGCGCGCGAGTGCTGTGGGGTGGCTGCGACGCGCTGTTCGCTCCCCGTCCCTTGGGGCCGCTGTACGACATCGCCCGTCAGACACAGGGCGAACTTTTGGCCGCGATCAACAGCAATGCCAATCGCGAAGTCATTTTCGCGGCGGCGCTAAACGCGCTGGAGAGGCAGACCCTGGTCGTCTTCGAAGACATGCACTGGGCGGACGAGGCCACGCTCGACCTCCTCAAGTATTTAGGAAGGCGCATTCAGCGCACCCGCGCCATGCTCGTCGTTAGCTACCGCGACGATGAGATCGGAACGCGGCATCCATTGCGGTTCGTCATCGGGGATCTGCCCTGGGGCACGACGCACAGAATGTCGCTTTCCCCCCTGTCCGAGGCGGCGGTCGCTCAGCTTGCGCGGCAGGCAGGCCAATCATCAGCGGACCTGCACCGCATCACGGGCGGCAACCCATTCTTCGTCACCGAAGCTTTGGCCGCCGTGACCGACTCGGTGCCGGTCAGCGTGCGCGACGCAGTGCTGACGCGCGCCCTGAGACTGACGCCTCAGGCACGAAAAATCGCCGAGCTGGCCTGCGTCGTGCCCGGCCGGACGGAGTCCTGGCTGCTCGAACAATGCATTGCGGTTGACGAAGCGGCCATCGAAGATTGCATGCGCATCGGCATGGTGCGCTCCGAAGACGGCGCTCTGGCCTTTCGGCACGAGCTTGCGCGGCGGGCGTTTGAAGATTCATTGTCGCAGTCTCACCGCCAGCTGCTGCACGCGCGCGTGTTCGAGGCTCTCTCTGCGCGGTCGGATATTTCGGCGGCGCGGCTCGCGCACCATGCCGCCGGTGCGCGCAATGCAGCGGCCGTTTTGCAATTCGCGCCGCTCGCGGCCGAGCAGGCGGCTTCGGTGGGTTCACATCGGGAGGCCGCCTCGCAATACCAGGTTGCCCTTCGTTATGCGCAAGAAATGGCCGCGGATGATCGGGCGCGCCTGTATGAGCGATTGTCGTACGAATGCCAGTTGACCGCCCAGCACGAGCAAGCAATCGAAGCGCGCGTCGCAGCGCTCGAGATTTGGCGTGCGTCGGGCGCGCGTTTGCGCGAGGGAGACGCGCTGCAGTGGCTGTCGCGACTTAATTGGATTGTGGGACGCCGGGCGGAAGCCAACCGCCATGGCGCCGATGCCGTGTCGACGCTGGAATCAATGCCGGCCGGTCCCGAACTGGCGCGTGCGTACAGCAATTGTGCGCAACTTGCCATGGAATCTCATGAATTGGAATCGGCCATCGACTGGGCGCAGCGCGCCATCGCCTTGGCGGAGCCGCGAGCTGAGAACGAGGTTCTCTGCGACGCACTGGGCGCGCTTGGTGTGACGCGACTCATTGCCGGCGATCCTGCAGGATGGGCCGATCTTGAGCGGGGTCTGCGCCTGGCGCTGGACGGAGATCTCCAGGAGCAGGTGGCGAGCGTCTATACTGACCTGGCCGCCATGGCCGTTTCCTGCCGACAGTACGACAAGGCGTCGAGCTGCTTGAGCGAGGGTCTGGCCTATTGTGAACAGCGCGACATGGATGCGTTTCGGCTTTACATGCTCGCCTATCGAGCCCGTAAACATTTCGAGCAGGGCGACTGGCAGGCTGCCAGCGATGATGCGGAGGCGGTGCTGCGCCACCCCCTTGCCACGCCGATCACCCGCATTCCTGCGCTGCGCACGCTTGGCCACATCAGAATACGCCGCGGCGATCCGCAAGGGGAGGCCGCCCTCAAAGAGGCGTGGGCGCTTGGCGGTGCCACCCAGGAATTGCAGCGCATCGGAACGCTGGCGGCGATTCGCGCCGAGGCCGCGTGGCTCGCCGGCGATCACGAAGGCGTTCGGAGGGAGGTCGAGACCGCTTATCAAATGGTGTGTCAGCGCCGCGATCCGCGGATGAAGGGCGAACTCGCAGCCTGGTTGTGGCGGGTTGAGGCTCTCGAAGGGCAACCGTCCGAAATTGCGGATGCTTACGCGCAGGAGATCTCCGGCGATTGGCGTGCCGCGGCGTCCAGTTGGAAGCAGCTGGGTTGTCCCTACGAATATGCGTGCCTGCTCGCCTGGCGCGGTGCCGAAGCACAACAGCGAGAGGCGCTTGAAATCCTCGAACGGCTCGGCGCGGCCCCGGCCTCGCAGGCCCTGCGCAAACGAATGCGCGCAGAAGGCGTTCGCGCGGTTCCGCGCGGCTTGAGGGTCTCAACCCGCAGCAACCGGCTCGGGTTGACGCGCCGCGAGGCGGAGATTCTTACGCTGGTGTCCCAAGGCATGCGCAATTCCGCGATCGCCAAGCGTCTGTTCGTGTCGACGAGGACGGTGGATCGGCATGTGTCGGCGGTTCTATCCAAGCTTGGCGTGCAGTCGCGCGGCGAAGCCGTCGCCATGGCTAATCAGGGGTCCGGCTTGCCTGATGAATGATCAAGCCCTACTCGACGCCTGCCATTCTCAGTCTGTCGACTTATTGAAGCGAAATCTGACGCCCGGCGGCATCCTCGCTGCGTCGCCCACTCCGCAGGCCGACAAGCGCGGGTATACGGCAATATTCGGGCGAGACGCGGCCGTCTGCGCGATCGGTATGGTGCTGTCCGGAGATCAGTCTCTGGCGCGCGCAGCCGTGGCGGGCCTGCACACCCTGGCGGAGCATCAAGCGCCGAATGGACAGATTGCGAAATTCGTCGACATACAAAGACAGGAAGCTGATTTCTGGTATCTGGGCTGCATTGATTCGACGCTATGGTGGCTGATTGCGCTGGCGTTTCTCGATCGGCACGGCAGTCCCAGCGGCTTGCTGCGGCAATACGCCAAACGCGTCAAGCTGGCCGCTCAATGGCTCTTGGCGCAGGAGCATCAACGCTTCTATCTGCTGCAGCAAAATGAGGCCAGCGACTGGGCCGACATCATGCCGCGCTCCGGCTTCGTTCTCTATACGAATGCGCTGTGGTATTTCGTGAAGCGGCTCTTTCGCATCGACCACGCAGCCAAGACGCGCGCGAATTTCAACGGGCTCTTTCATCCTTTCTCCTCAGGACTAGCCGAATATCGCCGCGCACGCCTGCTCAACGATTACGTATTGCAGCAGGGACGCAATCGTGATTTGTACCTTAGCTTCGTCAATTTCTCGTTCTTCGGCGAAGAGGGCGATGTTTTCGGCAACGTATTGGCTGTTCTACTGGGACTCGCCGACAGGACCGCAAGCAGCCGAACGCTCGATGCGCTCATGAAGACCCGGGTGAGCGATCCGTACCCGGTGCGGGCCGTCACTCGTCCCATCAAACGAAGCAATTCGCTGTGGCGCCCGTACATGGCTCGGCATCGGCAGAATTTCGAGTGGCAGTACCATAACGGAGGAATTTGGCCGATGGTGGGCGGTTTCTGGGTCACGGCGCTCGTCGCAGCGGGGCGGGCAGAACAGGCAAAATCGGAGCTGATCAAATTGGCGCGCGTATGCGCGCTGCGAAATTGGCGATTTACCGAATGGCTGCACGGAAAAACGCTCGCGCCGCGCGGAATGCCGGGGCAATCATGGAACGCAGCGGCGTTCCTCATGGCGGAGCACGCGGTTTCGGCCGGCAAGACGATATTTGCCGACGCGACGAAGTGGTGACTCAACTCACGAACAGGCCGAAGCATCGTGTTTAGAACTCCAGCAGGTCCCCACTCCAACGGACGGCTCTCAAAGGGCGCTATTTTTGAGCACGGTTCAAGCTTGGCGGGAGCTATCGCTTGAGCGGGCGACGGGTCTCGAACCCGCGACCTTCAGTTTGGGAAACTGATGCTCTACCAACTGAGCTACACCCGCACCAACTTGCAGTCTATCCGTGGCGACGGTGGTCAGGCAACCAATGACAACGACTGGGTTTGAAACCTCGCGGTACTGCTCGCACCAGCCTTGCCTCTTTCCTGAACCCGCTCGCCCTCCGCCTGGCGGGCGCCGAGGCGGGCATTAAGGGGCCACATAGCAAATGGGTGCACGAGGCGCAGATTAGCGCGGGACGTTCAGACGACGTCGATAGTGGAGCTGATCAGAAAAATGCCTGACAGGCTATTAGACCAAAGTCCCACCGGTTTGCCTCGCGCATCGGCGGCATAGTACGCATGTGCTGCTCTCGTCAGTTTATCGCTGTGTCGCGCCGTGTGGCAGACAGCTCGTCGCGTCGGCCGCACCGTTTCGCGTCACGAGCATCGAGCAATATAAAGAGGAACACCTTTCATGAACCCGAGGCAGCTTACGCAAAGAAGCATACCCCGCGCGCGCGTGGCCGGTGTGATCATGGCGCTCGCGCTCGGCGACGCGCTGGCGCATCTGGCGTTGGCGCAGGCCACCAATCCAGCACCGCCGCCCAAGACCACCAACCCAGCGCCGCCGCCCAACACCGCCAACCCGACGTCCCAGACCGCGCCAAAGAGCGAGTCTGCAAAAATTCTGCCCGAGCAACTCGAAATGCTGGTGGCACCGGTGGCGCTCTATCCGGATCCTTTGCTCGCACAGGTTCTGGCCGCCTCCACATACCCCTTAGAGCTCGTTCAGCTGCAGCAGTGGCTTGAAAAGAACCCGGGCTTGAAGGATCAGGCGCTCGCCACCGCCGTGGGAAAGCAGCCCTGGGATCCGAGCGTTCAGTCGATGGCCGGTTTGCCCGATGTGGTCAAGCGTCTGGCCGACGACATCCAGTGGACCACCGATCTGGGCAATGCATTCCTCGCGCAGCAAAAGGACCTGATGGATGCCGTGCAACGGATGCGCAAGAAAGCCAAGGACAAGGGCAACTTGAAAACGACTGAACAGCAGGTCGTGGAGACCAAGGTTGTCGAATCCAAGCAGGTGATCGTGATCCAGCAGGCGAACCCTGAAGTGATCTACGTCCCTTCCTACAGCCCGACGGTGGTCTACGGCGCGCCCTACCCCTACTACCCTTATCCACCCATTTACTATCCTCCGTACCCGTACGGAGGCCTGGCCATTACCTTCGGCATCGGATTCGCGATGGGCGCTTGGGCGGGTGGCGGATGGGGTTACGGATGTGGATGGGGCGGTGGCGACGTCTACATCAATCACAACAATAACTTCGTTCGTGCCGGGGGCGGCGTTGGCGGCGTTGGCGGTGTCGGCGGTGTCGGCGGTGTCGGTGGCGTGGGCGGTGTCGGTGGCGTGGGCGGAGTCGGCGGAGTGGGTGGAGTCGGCGGTGCCGGCGGCGTGGGTGGTGTCGGAGGAGCCGGCAAGCCCGGAGGCGTGGGCGGTGTCGGCGGAGCCGGCAAGCCTGGAGGCGTGGGCGGTCCCGGGGGAGTGGGGGGCGCCGGAGGTGACAAGTGGCAACATCGGCCCGAGCATCGAGGCGGTACTCCGTATCAAGATCGCGCGACCGCAGATCGATTTGGGGGAAACACGCGCGGTGCCTCGCCCTCAACTCGCGAAGCCGGTGCACGGCAACAGCTCGGCCGCCAGGGCGGAGTCTCAGAGGGCAATCGCGGCACGGGAGCGGGCCCTGGGGGAGCGGGTCCCGGCGGCGGGGGCCTGGGTTCGAATCCCGGCGTGAACAATCGACCGGCAGGAGGTTCGGCCGGTGGAGGAGCGGATCGGGTCGGCAGTCGCGACTTGGGCAGCTCGGGCGGGGGCGGCAATCGCAACGCGTTCTCCAGCAGCACCGGCTACAACGGCTCGCGCACCAACGCCTCGAGTAGTCGCGGCTCATCGAGCTCCATGTCGCGGGGCGGTGGTGGTGGTCGCCGGGGCGGCGGTGGAGGGAGACGCCGATGAGCGACCCAATACGTCGGACGCCAATCAATGGAGCTCGGAACATGAAGTCAGTGTTGATGCACGCGGCTCTCTTCGCCATTCTGTGCGTCGAGAGCTCAATTTTCCTCGTGACGGCAGCAGTGACTGCCGCGGAGCCGGCCTCCCAAACACCGGCGGCAACCGCCGCTCCCGCCGTGCCCGCGGGAGCTCCGCAGGCGTTTGACACCCCGGAACAAGCTGCCGACGCCATGATCACCGCCGCCGAGAAATTTGACGTGGCTTCTCTGCTCAAGCTCGTGGGGCACGACGGGGAAGACGTGGTTCTGACGGGCGAGTTCGCCCAAGACCGGCAGCGCGCACAGGATTTCGCCGCGCAGGCACGCGTGAAGATGCGCGTGTCAGTCGACCCCAAGGCCAACCGCGCATTTCTGCTGGTGGGTGACCAGGAGTGGCCGTTCGCTCTGCCCGTCGTGAAGCGTGGGGGTCGGTGGGCGTTCGATGCCGCCGCGGGCCGCAAGGAGCTCTTCGACCGGCGCATCGGGAGCAACGAACTCGATGCCATTGATATTTGCCACGGCTTCGTGGAGGCGCAATACGATTTTGCGTTCCGCAAGCGCGAAGGTTACGAGGTTGCCCAGTACGCGCAGCGTGTCGTCGCCAGCCCCGGCAAGCAAGACGGGTTGGCATGGCAGAACGCCGACGGAACCTGGGGCGGTCCCGTGGGCAAGAATATTGCGCAGGCGATCGAGCAAGGCTACAACCTGCCGCCGGCGCCCTATCGCGGCTATTTCTTCAAGGTGCTGAAGGGACAGGGGGCCCACGCACCTCTCGGTGCAATGGACTACGTGATAAAGGGCGCCATGATCGGCGGCTTCGCGCTCGTGGCTGCCCCTGCCGAGTATGGCCACACCGGCCTGAAGACTTTCATGGTGAGCAACACTGGTGTGGTCTATGAGAAGGACTTTGGTGTGGGAACTTTCGAGGCTTATCAGAAGATGGAGCGCTTCGATCCGGACAAGTCCTGGACGCCCGTGAAGGAATAAACGAACTTCCCTGCTAGAAGAACTTGTAGTCCACCGAGATCTGGAAGCTGCGTCCGAGAATTCCGGCGAAATACACCGACGTCGCGTTCGCGAAGTTGCCACCGGTGCCCGCGATTGCCGGGAATGGCGGCTCCTTGTTGAATACGTTATCGACAATGAGGCGCGCCTGCAAAGCCGGGGTGAACTTCATGCCGATGGTGGAATTGAGAGGCGGTTCAGGGCAGGAATATCCTGCGCCGGGGAGAAGATCGGGAACAAAGTCTCGATATAGCCTTCATTGGTAATGTACGAGCCCGCGACGGCTCCGATCTGCGTTTGGCCCAGCTGGTCGACGTAGAAACTATCGGGCGAAAAATCCGCCGACTCGCGGCGATTTTCCCATATCGAGCGAGTCGTGTAGTCATTGGTATTCATCCCTGGCAGCGTTATATTTGCCCAATGCCGGTATATGAGATATCTCTCACAGCCGAGTCATGGACAAGTAACAAATTAGTCGGGACGCGTAAATAAAGCGGGCGAAATAATTCGACTCACCATCCACGGTGAGAACGTTGGGGCCGCTTTCAGTGGCCGCATTTCAAATTCAAAAGGGAGATTTCATGGATCGCAGACGTTTTCTTACCGCGGCAGGTGCCGTGTCGGTGGCGGCCGCCATGGGCGATCTGCACGCCGCCGACCGTGCTTTCGACCCGACCGAACAGTCCATCGCCTCTCTGCAGCGCGCCTTGGCCGCGGGCGCGGTGACGTCGGAAGCCCTGACGGCTGCGTATCTGAAGCGCATCGCCCGCTTCGACCATCATGGACCCCAGTACCGCTCGGTCCTGGCGCTCAATCCCAACGCACTCAAGGACGCCCGGGCGCTGGATGCGGAACGCAAAGCCGGAAAACTTAAGGGTCCGCTGCACGGCATCCCCATTCTCGTCAAAGACAACATCGAGACACGCGACCCTATGGCGACGACCGCCGGCTCCTATGCGCTCGCCAAATCCTTTCGCCCGGCCGACGCGCCCTTGGCGGCACGCCTGCGCTCGGCGGGCGCCATTATTCTCGGCAAGGCCAACTTGAGCGAGTGGGCGAATTTTCGCTCGACACGTTCCTGCAGCGGCTGGAGCGGCATCGGCGGCCAGGTTGGCAATGCCTACGATCCTGCGAGAAATCCTTCCGGATCGAGCGCCGGGTCGGGCGTTGCCGCAGCGGCAAGTTTCTGCGCCGCTGCGATCGGCACCGAGACCAACGGCTCCATCCTCTCGCCCGCCTCGATCAACGGCCTGGTGGGCTTAAAGCCGACGGTAGGCGTCGTGAGCGGCAAGGGAGTCGTGCCGATTTCGCCCCGCCAGGACACGGCCGGACCGATGTGCCGGACCGTGGCGGACGCGGCAATTCTGGCCTCGGTGATCGCGGAGCGTCCGTTAGGCTTCGGCGCGCACGGCACCGACATTGAGGCCTTCCGCCTGCGCGGAGTGCGCATCGGCGTCATGCCGGTGCCGCAGGGAGCGCATCCGGACACGACGCGCCTGTTCTCCGATGCACGGGCGGTGCTCGAACACGAAGGCGCGGTGACCATCGACCTAAAGCCGGCGAAAGCCTTCGACGAGATGGGCGAGTCGCAACTGGACGGCCTGCTCTACGAATTCAAGGACGCCATCAACGCCTACCTCGCAACGCTGGATGCTGCGCAGGTCGATTGCCGAACGCTTGCCGACCTGATCGCTTTCAATCAGGCGCACGCCGACGAAGAACTCATCGTGTTCGGTCAGGAAATCTTCGAAATGGCGCAGGCGAAGGGGCCCTTGAGCGATGAGGCCTATCAAAAAGCCCTGGCAGCGCTCAAACGGACCGCGGATGTCGAAGGCTTGGCCACATTGCTGGGCCAACAGGGGGTCGAAGTGCTGCTGGGACCGAGCAATGGACCTGCGGACCTCATCGACTCAGTGTGGGGTGATCGGCGCGGCGGCGGTTCATCGCAGATCGCCAGCGCCGCCGCGATTGCCGGCTATCCCAGCCTCACCGTGCCCGCGGGGTTGATCAACGGTCTGCCCGAGGGGCTAACCCTGGTGACCGCCCGCAATCAGGATGGTTTGTTGCTGCAGATCGCGCGCGCCTACGAGCGCGCGGCCAATGCGCGCGTGCCGCCGCATCTTTTGATCTAGGCACGCGCCGTGGCACAACGCGATTGGGCGCGCACCGGGATTCACGCGGCGGCTTATGCCGCTCTCGCGCGGGATTTGCCGCCATCCGAACTGTGGTCGTTGCTACTGGGCGTTGCCGAACAGCGGGCGGCGCAGCGCACTCCCGCGAACCTGCAGCAGCAATGGGAAAAGGATCGCTTCGTCTGCCCCGCCTACATCGATCAGCGCACGCTGAACGAACTTGATGGTCATCTGCTTGGTGTCGCCTCCGGGTTCGACGCCGTGGAACTCTCGCCCTTGGCGCCGCTCGGTTCCTGTTCGGCAATCGCGCTCGCGAGCCAGAATAAAATCGTCTCGACCGTGCGTGGCACGGAAGTCGTATCGGATCCCACCAATTTACTGGCGCTGGAAAGCGCGCGGCGGCTGCGCACGGACCCTGCCCTCACGGTCAGGCTCGCCACCAATCATCGCTGCGTGCGCGCCCAGCAGGTGCCGGAGCTACCGGGCTTCGCGGCCCACTTCCGGCTGTTTTGCATGAGCAGCGCAGGCCATGAACGCAAGGATCAAGGCCTGTTGGTCGAGTCGCTGAGCGAGCATATGCGGACCCATCTGAACGCGCTGGATCGGCTCGAGCAGCATGGCTACGCCTTCCCGGACCGCATCATCAAGCTTCTTGCGGTGCCGGCCCGCGAAGGCTTGGCTCAGCGCATTGCGGGCAGCCTCGGCGGAGCGCCCGTCGTCATCGAGCCGCTCGCGCACCGCTACTATGACGGGCTGCGATTCATGATCAGCGCACGCGGGCAGCACGGTGAGCAGATGCCGCTGATCGACGGCGGATCTTTCGACTGGCTGCGCAAGCTCAGCTCGAACAACAAACTCGTATTTGTGGCGAGCGGCATGGGGTCGCAGCTGGCGGCCTATCTTTATCGTCAGCCGCGCAAATAGGCGTCGGTCCCGTTCAGCCAATCCTGCCGCGGCGGATTGAAGACATCGACATCGAGCGTCTCTTCCAGCGCCACGGCACGGTGTTCGAGGTTCGAGGGAATCACCAGCACCTCTCCGGCGCGCACCGTCACCTCACGATCGCCCTCGGGTCCCAGCCAAAAATGCAGGGCGCCCTCGAGAATGTAGGTGATTTGTTCGTTTTCGTGCGAGTGCTTCGGCACCTCGTCGCCCTTCTTCAAGCGCACATGCGCGATCATCATACGTTCAGAAGTGATCAGTTGGCGGGTGATGGTGCCCTTCATCGATTCGGCCGGTATGTCTGTCCAACGATAATGTTGGGCCTCAACTTGGGTGTCGATCATGTTCTACTCTCTGGTTTGGCTGAAAGGATATGATTCAAAAAAACCTTGGCGACCGGAGGCCGTCTCAACCGACCGCTTCGATCTCCACCAGCAGGTCCTCGCGGCAGACATCGGCCTGCAAGTACACCAGCGACGCCGCAGGCGGCAGCAGCCCGGCCAGAGTGGCCTCAATGGCGTCAAGATCCGCGGGCCGGCGCACGTACACTTTGAGCTGAAGCCGGTCCAGCGAATAATGCGGCGCGCCAACGACGCGATTGGCTTCCACCAGCAGCGCGCCGATGTTGACCATGGTCTCGCGGGTCTGCGCAATCACGTCTCCGCGATGAATGGTTTCATGACCGACGATGCTCGCGGTACCCGATACGAATAATTTGCGGCCTCCGGATCCGCCCCAGAGGCATGCCCGCGAAAAAATCGGACTGTGCCTGCCGAATTTCGGCGGGTAGTGATAGGCGCTGGTCTGGCGCGGATTCTCGATCATCTTCGGCGGGCGCCGCGCTGCCAGGAAATAAATGCAGATCGGGCTGCCGGCCGGCGAGCCCAACGCGCAGGCCGCCGGTACTGTCCCCATGGTCGCGCGGCCCGACTTGCGGAAGGCCATCTGTCGCGCCGAATTGAAATGCCGATAGCGTTCATCGCCGCCGGCCTGGGCATTGATGTCCGGCAAATAATTCCAGATGCGAATCAGGTGCCGATGCTCGGTGGCGTTGAGCACGTCGAATATTTCCTGGTAGGCAATCTCCGTGGCACGCAACAGCGCTCCGGCCTCGCTGCGCGCATCAATTGAGCGCTCCGCGATGGTCAGCGAGCCGAATAGAAGATCATCGGAATACCGATAATGCAGCTTGGCGTGCTCGGCACCGCTGTAAAGTTTTATCTCCGGATGCTCGACGCGCCAGACTTCGCATAAATCCGGGGCTCTCAAGGAAGGGACCATGCTGGCGGTCACCGGAATGCGGGCCCGGCCGAAACTGGGCGCCCGGTCGAATCCCACCACGCCGAGCACACCCTGCCACCAGGAAGCGGGTTGGGACCGCACCTGTTGGGAAGTCAAATAATCTAGTTGCAGACTGCCCGTGCCGGCCGCGGTCGAGGACGCCGTGGTGTTCATTTGCGAGTCAGTTTATCCTGCCTCTTGCGCCGAAGGGTAGCCGCCCCGGCCGCCGCATCAAAAGGCGATATACGGCCCGGTGCCGACCGAGGTCATGTCGCCTTCCACCGCCACCGCGACACGTTTGCCGTAGAAAAACGGCAGGCCGTAGTCAAAACTGCCGGGGTTCGGATTGGTGCCGGCCAGCAGTGGGAACGCGTTGAACGTGGGATTGGCGTTCAACATCGTCGCGGCGTTGCCCACATCAAAAGTCAGGTTGTTCGCCATGACGCCGTTCATGCCCTCAATGCTGAGACCCAACGTCAAGGTATTCGCCGGGCAGTAAAAATCCGTAAGGCCCATGGCGGTGCACGTCGCCAACGCGCTGTCATTGAAGTAAATGCCGTTCGAGCCGCTATCGATGAAGCTGTTGGCCAACGTCTGGCCGTTGAACATCATCAGCAACTCGGCATTGCCATCGACGGTCAACACCGTTTGCGCGCCGGATGCATTGTTCGACTGTGTATCGATGCCGAAAATCAGCGAACCGGTGACGGTAAGTTGGCCGGCAGAAGGAACGCTGGGTAGTTCGATGAGGATGCCGTTGTTATCCGCGGCGAAATGAGTGACCGGATTGGGCACCAGCATGGGCATCGGCACGGCGCTGTTGGTGCACGAGGTCGCGGTCGTGCAGGCGTAGTAGCAGGCCGTCTCCGCGGCAGTCGCGCAGCCGGGTTGGTCGATCTCAAAAGGCCCGATGCCCAATATGCCGTTCGCACCGAAGTCCGCCACCGTATCTTCCTCGGTGCCGCCCGAACTCGAACAATCCGACGGCACGGTCGAGTAGCGCGAGTCGCCGATCGCCTGTACCGGCACCGAGCTCGCCGTCTCGCCGGCGATTTGCACATCGGCCGTCACGATCGGGCCCCATGAAAAGCCGTCCACGAACTGCGTGCATTCCGCGACGGTACTGCCATTGCCAAGTGTTTCCACCGGCAACGTGACGGTCAGCACCGGCGCCAGCAGGCGCAGGCCGTATGAGCCGGTATCAACCTGAACATGATCGATGGTCTGGCACGCCGTGGTGCTCCCCGGCGCGCACACCGTGACCGAAACGAACAGTGTGTTGACGCTGTTGCCGGTAGGTCCCTCATCAACAATGACGCTGGCGACATTGTTGGGCGGCGGCGGTGGAGGTGGCGGCACGACGGGGCCGTTGCTGCCGCCCCCGCCGCCGCAGGAAATCGCCGACAGTGCGAAGGCAAGGCCAAGGCAGAGGCGAAGCGCGCGCGGCGAAAGCATCAGTGCAAATCCCTGAGGTCGACGCCGCTCGGAATGGCGCTACGCAAGTACGCTCGCCCGGAGAGCGCGCGCATATGACCTCCGGCCTCCACCACCAAATCACCTTGCTGAATTTGCACGTGGCGCCGGTCGGCGAACTTGGATCGCGGTGCCGAGACATAGGTGTCGAAATATTGGCCCAGCGCTTGACGCAGATCGGGTCGCCGCGGCCCCTGCCATGCCACCGCGAACACCTTGCCGTTTGCGGCGACGAATTCGCGCATCACCGTGCCCGAGGGCAATGCAATTTCGTGGACATGGAAACTCACGCGATCCTGCAAAGAGGTGATCGATGCATGTGCCCGGGCGACATCCGTCTGAACCGTGATCTCCGATTCTCCCAATGTGGCTGTTGCAACGCAGGGACTCAAGGCGGCGGCGAGCACGGCAACGATGAGCGCGGCACTCTTGAATGCTTTCGAAGCGGTTGTCGGCATGGCTTATCCTTCAGCCTCATGGGAGGGGCCCGGGTAGCCTCTTGAAGAGGCGCTCGCACACTCATTGGAAAGGCCTTGATTCATTTGGTTCAGCTGCGTTGTGTCGGAATTAGGCAACATCACTCCTTCACCGGCGGCTTGTTGCGGGCTTGTCCTTGAAATGCCAGCATCCAACCGGGGTATTCCGGCGGCAACGCGCTTATCTCGTCCAACTGCCCGATTTCCGCATCGTCGAGCCGCACCCGCGTCGAGTCGATATTGTCCCGCAATTGCTCCATGGATTTTGCGCCGATAATCACCGTTGTCACGAAAGGCTTGGCAAGCAGCCACGCCAACGCAATCTGCGCCACCGAAATCTTGCGCGCCTCGGCCATGGGACGCATGGCATCGACGCACTTGAACGCCCGGGCCTTGTCCACCACGGGAAAATCGAAAGCGGCGCGCCGAGCTCCGGCCGGACCTTTATCCTCGACGTTGCTGAATTTGCCGCTGAGCAGGCCGCCGGCCAACGGGCTCCAGACCATCAACCCTAATTTCTGATCTTCGATCAAGGGCACGATGTCACGCTCCAGGTCGCGCCCGGCGATGGTGTAGTACGCCTGAACGCTGACAAACTTGGCCAGATTCAAGCGCTCCGACACGCTCAAGGACTTCATGATCTGCCAGGCCGTGAGATTGCACAGGCCGATGTAGCGCACTTTTCCGGATCGAACCAGATCGTTCAATGCGGACAGCGACTCTTCGAAGGGCGTCAGGGGATCGAAGCCGTGTATTTGGTACAGGTCGATATAATCGAGCTGCAGGCGCTTCAGGCTTTCCTCGACTTGGTTGAACAAATGGTGGCGCGACTGCCCACGGCCGTTGGGTGAGTCATCCATGCTGCCGGTGGCCTTGGTCGCCACGATCAGGTGCTCGCGCTTTAACCCAAGCGACTTGAGCGCTTGACCGAGCAACGATTCCGACTTGCCGGCGGAGTACACGTTCGCCGTATCGATGAAATTGATTCCGGCATCAACGGCGAACTTCACCTGTTCGTTGACAGCGTCCTGCTGCAAACTGCCGATGGCCTGCCAAATACCGCCATTACCGCCGTAAGTCATGGTGCCAAGACACAGCTCCGAGACGTACAACCCTGTTTGGCCCAGCAAACGATAACGCATATGCCACTCCAATCGGTCAAATGGCGGAGTTCTGCCGCCATCGAAGCTTACAATGAATCGCGCCTCGGCAGGCCCGCGCCGTGGCGCCGCTAAACATTTCTTGACGCGAATAATCGGCACAATAGGGCATGAATTCGCGGGGCGGTTGTCGCAACCAAAGATCTTGTAAATTTTTCCGGAGAGCAGTCGTGAAGATACCGGTCCTGGCGGCGATGAGCGCCGCAGCATTCGCCCTGTCGGGTTGTCCCCTCGGGGGCGGCGCGAAGTACACCGTCGGGGGGACCGTAACCGGGTTAAGGGGAAGCGGATTTACACTGCAACTCAATGGCGGCGACTCCTTGAGCTTTACCGGCAGCGGCAGCTTCGTGTTCGGCACCCGGCTCGACCACGGCGCGGCATTCTCGGTCGCGGTGCAAACTCCGCCGTCCAATCCGTCGCAGACTTGTACGGTGCGCAACGGCACGGGCACCATCGACAAGGCCGGCATCACCAATGTCATCGTGTCCTGTACGCAGGCCGGCCGTTTTGCCTACATCGCAAATCGGCAATCGAATTCGATCTCCGGATTCGGCATCGATCCTGCAACCGGCCGGCTGGTCCCGTTGGGCGGTTCGCCTTTTGCCTCGAACGGCACGACACCCACGGCGCTCACGGTCGATCCTAACGGGCAGTTTCTCTATGTCGCGAACAGCGGCTCCAATAACGTGTCGGTCTATTCCATCAACGACACGACCGGCGCCTTGACCGCGACCGGATTTCCGATTGCGGCGGGATCGGGTCCGGGCGCCGTCGTCGTCGACCCCACCGACCATTTTCTCTATGTCGCCAACCTAGGTTCCAATACCGTCACGGCGTTCACCATACAAGGCGGCACCTTGACGCCGGTGGTCGACTCGCCGTTCGCCGCCGGCGCGGAGCCGGCCGCGCTGGCCGTCGATCCTGACGGCAATTTTGTCTACGTCGCGAATTTCAACGGCAACAGTGTCGCGGTGCTTCTGATCGATCAATCCAATGGCATGCTGAGCCTCATCTCGGGTGCCCCTTTTGGCACCGGCGCTGGGCCGTTGTCGATCGCGATCGATCCGACCGACGCCTTCGCTTTCGTAGCCAACAACTCGGCCGCAAGCATTGGCTCCTATTCACTCAACGCGACCAGCGGCGCGTTGTCGCCGATCGCCGGCTCACCCCTTGCCGCGGGCACCAGTCCGGAAGCCCTCACCGTCGATCCGACCGGGAGCTATGTGTTCGCGGCCAATGCGGGCGCCGCCAATCAAGTCGCGACGTATGGCATCACGCCTGCCACCGGTGCATTGACCCTTCAATCCACGGCGGCGGCCGATTTGCTGCCCATTGCGCTTTCACTCGACCCCAGCGGGCAGTTTCTGTATGCCGTGAATTACAACTCCGGCGATGTGTCCGGGTACATCGTGGGCGCCTCGGGTGCGCTCACGCCGGTCTCAGGTTCGCCTTTCGCCGTGGGAGCACAGCCTCACGCGATCGCGATCGACTAGTCCAAATCCCAAGATCCGCGTATGTTCGGCGGATGAGTATTCATGAAGTGACGCCCGGCAAGCATGTGCCGCGGGAATTCAACGTCATCATCGAGATCCCCCAAGCGTCCGACCCGATCAAGTATGAGGTGGACAAGGAGTCGGGCGCCTTGTTCGTCGACCGGTTCATGATGACCGCCATGCACTATCCGGCGAATTACGGCTACGTGCCCAAGACCATCGCGGACGATGAGGATCCGGTCGATGTGCTGGTGCATACGCCGTTCCCGCTGCTGCCCGGCGTGGTCGTGCGCTGCCGCGCCTTGGGCGTGCTGAGGATGGAGGATGAATCGGGCGGCGATGCCAAGGTGCTGGCGGTACCGACCGACGACATCTGTCCGCTGTTCGTTCACTGGAAGACCATCGAGGATGTGCCGCAGATCCGCCTGCAACAAATCCAGCATTTTTTCGAGCACTACAAAGATCTCGAATCGGGCAAATGGGTCAAGGTGTTGGGCTGGTCCGGCGTAGAACTGGCCCACGCGGAAATATTGAACGGCATCAACCGTCATCTGGCGGAACAACAAACCCGGACCTAGCATGGCGATGGGGAAGAGTCGCGGACTTATCATCGCCGGCACCGGCGTGGCCCTGCTGTTGGCGGCGACGCTGTCTGCGTACCGCACCCCGCAGCCGCTGGCGAGCGACGCTGCTCCGACGGTGTTTTCCGCCGCGCGCGCCCTGGAGGTTCTCAAAGATTTGGTCGGCGACGGGGTGCCGCATCCGCTTGGCAGTAGCGCCGATGCGCGCGTCCGCGACGACATCGTCAAGCGCCTGACCACGCTGGGCTACACCACCGCGCTGCAGACCGGCATCGCCTGCAACGATTTCGGCGCGTGCGGCGCGCCGACCAACATAGTCGCGACGCGCGGCGAGGTTACGGCCAAGGACGCGGTGATGCTGGCAGCGCACTATGACTCTGTGCCTGCCGGCCCGGGCGCTTCCGACGACGGCGTCGGGGTGGCGAGTCTCCTGGAGATTGCGCGCGCGCTCACGGTACTGCCCGCCCCTCGCCATCCCATCGTATTGCTGGTGACCGACGGGGAAGAAGCCGGATTGCTTGGGGCCTCGCTGTTCACCCGCGAACATCCCCTGGCGAAGCAAGTCTGGGCCGCGGTCAACATGGAAGCGCGCGGCGTCTCCGGACCCAGCCTCATGTTTGAAACGGGATCGGCCAACGAGTGGCTCATGCGCCTGTATGGCAACAGCACGCTCGAGCCGATCACCAACTCGTTGTGCTACGTGATTTACAAAACACTGCCCAACAATACCGACTTCACCGTCTTTAAAGCCGCGTCCTATCAAGGCTTCAATTTGGCATTCATCGGCGATGTGGCTCACTACCACACGCCGCTCGACAACTTCGAGAGCGCCTCGCCCAGCACGGTGCAGCATCAGGGTGCCAATGCCTTGAGCGCGCTGCTCGCGCTGGCCAACTCGACCGGCATGAATCCGCCCGCCGCCGATTCCATGTTTTACGACGTGTTCGCGCGCACCGTGATCGTCTGGCCCATCGGCGCCGTATTGCCGGCGGCGATCGCCGCGCTGGTTTTATTGCTGGCCGCGGCGATCCTGCTGGGCCGCCGCGGACACTTGAGCGCGCGTCAGGCTGCCTTCGGTTTTCTCGGCACGCTCGCGAATGTGCTGCTCTGCGCCGTGCTGAGCGTGGGCGTGCTCGCCTTGCTGCGCTTCTTGGGAAGGCTACCGCCCCTGCAGTCACCTCCCTGGATCGCACACCCGCTGGCGATGCATATCGCATTTCCGGCCTTGGCGGTGCTGACGAGCACAGCGATCGCCGCCGCATTCGTGCGCCGCGCGCGGTTTTGGGGTTTTTGGTTCGGCGGCTCTTTCTTGACTGCGATCTTGTCGCTAACCGCCGCCATGATCATGCCCGGCGCCGCCTATGTCTTGTTGCTCCCCGCCTTAACGGCGGTGCTCGCACTGCTGCCGTGCATCTGGGCCGTCTTCAGGCACCGCGCTCCATCGCAAGCAACCGCCGACTTCGCCGCGATCCTACCGGGACTCGTGGCCTTTGCGGCGCTCATGCCGCTGCTGCTGCTGTTGTATTCGGCGCTCGGCGTACTGGCGTGGCCCATCGGCGCGGCGGCGCTGTGCTTGACGGCCGGCTTTTTGTTGCCGCTGCTGGGCCATGCAACGCGGCGCGCGCGCGCGCGACTGGCGTGGCTGGCTGGGATCGTGACCTTCGGCGGCATCTGCATCACCGTTCTGCTGCCGACCTACTCCGCGGCCTGGCCGCAGCGGGTGAACGTGGAATATTGGCTCGACACGGACGGCGGCCGCGCACACTGGTGGGCTCAAGCCGCCTCGTTGCGCCTGCCGCGGGCGATGAGTGAGGCACTGAAATTCGATCCAGTGCCGCGCGCGCGTTTCCCAGGGAATCCCGTGCAAGGATTCGTTGCGCCGGCTCCCGCCTTGAAGCTGGCGCCGCCGGAGTTGACTCAAATCTCCGCGGCTCCCATCGGCGCCGCACTCATGCACGTTGAGTTGTTGCTGCATTCGGCGCGCGCAGCGCCGGCGGCATTCGTACTTTTTCCGGCCGGCGCGAACATCCAAGAGGTCGAGATCGCGACGTCCTCGGGACCGTTGCGCGCCAAGCTGCACAAACTCCAGGACGGCGCAACTCTCTTTGTCGCTCCGGGCCTGAGCGCTGCCGGCCTGCGCTTTGCGGTCGATACGGCCGCCTCACCGCTGACGGTACGGGTGTTCGACCAAAGTTACGGATTGCCGGCAGAGCTGCCGGAGGGAAAAACTCTGCAGCAGGCACGGCCGCAGACTGCGACCAGCTCGCAGGATGGCGACGTCACGGTGGCCCAGAGCACCGTGCGCTTGGATCCTGCGGCTGGCCGCTAAAGTGCCATGCCCTTAACCTGATTTGGACATGTGGGCGGCGTGCAATGCAGCGAGGCGCTGATTGTGTATTTTGCTGACCGCAGCATTCAGGGCGTCCCGTCGGCATTTCAGCACCTCTCCACTGACGATGCGGGTGTTGACGACGAGGGGGCACACCTGTTCGGCAGCTTGCGCCAGGAGCCGATAGAGGGCCTGGGCGCCGCTATCGGTGTCGAGGGCATCGGCGTGGTAGTGCACGACCAGCGTGGGCACATCCTTGTCCACGGTTCCCGCTCCCGCCGCGCCCGCCATCACGAGGCCGGCGAGGCCCCCGAGCAGCAGCATCTTGGTAGCTAATCGAGTCATGACATCTCTCCTTCGTTGATGAATGAGACACCCCATAAGACGCCGCAACTTAGGGTTTGGTATGCGGCCGGCCGTCGAGTTCGTCCCAAAATGCGACCGTTTCGTCCCGGCTGAGTGTGCACAGACCGCAAAATACGGTGTCGAGCGCGCAAGGGGTGCGGTAGGCTTGAGCGATGATCGGCATGAGTCCGGCCCAATCTTCGCAGCGCTTTGCGGGCGGCCTGAACCAGCTGCAGTTCCTCGGCATCGTTTGCCTGTTCTGGGTGTACGTGACCGTATCGAATGTCTTGTACGGCTACAGCATGAGCGCGGGCATTGCGCGGGTTACCAACGTGACTGTGTTTGCCACCTGGGATACCCGCCTGCTGCAGCATCTGTTGCTGCTGCCGATGCTGCTGGTGTCATTTTGGGCCTCGCTTAAAGTCCAATGGCGGCCGATTCTGATCGCGCTGCCCCTGCAATTGATCCTCGGCTCGGTATTCTCGGCGATGGCATACCCCGTGATGATTTTGTCGGAGGTCATCATGGCCACCGGCCAATCCCATGGCACCGCCCTGTCGCACGTGGTCAGCGCCTGGAGCGACCCCTTTTGGGTGACCCTGTGGCTGGCCAGTTTCGTCAGCTTCCTGCCCTCGTATGGTTTCGGCCTGGCGCTGGTGACAGGCCTGGCGCTGTATACGCGCTTTCGCGATTCCGAACTGCGGCTCGCGGCACTGGAACGCGAGTGGAGCGCCGCCCGCTTGGCGGCGCTGCGCATGCAGCTTTCTCCGCATACTCTCTTCAATTTGCTGCACACGATCCGCGGACACATCGAGTGGGACCCGAAGGCCGCGCAGTCCATGGTGGTGCAACTCGCGGATTTATTGCGGCGCCTGCTCAATGCCGGCGAACGCGATTTTTCGCGGCTGGTCGATGAATTGCAATTCGCCCGACTTTATCTGGAACTGCAGCAAAGGCGTTTTACCGACCGCCTGCTTGTCGAACTGCCGAGTCCGGGCGAGGTCCCGGCCGTGTGGGTGCCGAGCCTGATACTGCAGCCGCTGATCGAGAATGCCGTGGTTCACGGCCTGGCCGGACATCAAGGCATTGTGACGGTGCGCGTCACGGTGAACCTGGTAAATGAGAAGCTGTTGCTGCTGCGCGTCACAAACTCCATGTCCCCGGAGCGGGCCGTCGGGGCGGACGGCATCGGCCTTAAAAACGTGCGCGAACGCATGGCGGTGCAGTTCGAGGGCAGAGCCGTGCTCATGGCCGGCGCACACGGTAGCGAATGGATCAGCGAGATTTCCATGCCGGCCATCCGCGAGTCGCCGCCACTCGCGCGGGAAGCGCCGCTCGGCCACGAGATGCATACCACCACGCTGCTCGGCACATGATGGACGTCATCATCGTCGATGACGAGGCCGCCGGGCGCCGCACCCTGCGCGAATTCTGCGAGGCGGAGAAGGATCTGCACGTCATCGGCGAGTTCGGCGACGGCGCCGCGGCGCTTGCCGCGATCCGCTTGCAGAAGCCGCAGCTGCTGTTTTTGGACATTCAGATGGACCCGTTGAACGGCATCGATCTGGCGCGCGCCTTGGAACCCTCGCAGCTGCCTTCTCTGGTGTTCGTGACGGCCTACGATACTTACGCGCTCGAGGCGTTCGAAGTGTGCGCGGTGGACTACCTGCTCAAGCCCTTCGACCAGGAACGGTTTCGCAAGACCCTGGCGCGCGTGCGGCCGCGTCATCTGAATTCCGGCATCGACGAACGGCAGACGTTGCTGGCGGGACTGCTCGCGCAGCTGGAACGCGGCGCGCGCACGGTGGGCGAGGAGAAGCCGCGCCTCTTGGCAGAGTTCGGCGGCCACCTGCATGTGCTCGACGCGACCCAGGTGGAAATGATCGAGGCGGATCGAAACTATGTGGTCATCCGCGTCGGCAAGGATAACTTCCACGCCCGCAGCACGCTGCAGCAGGCGGAGATCGCCCTGCGCACGCAGCCCATGCTGCGCATCAGCCGCTCCTGCCTGATCAATCTCAACTATGTCCGAGAAGTGAACCGCACCCTGCGCGGCGACTTCATCCTGGTGCTCGCCGGCGGAGCCACCGTCACCAGCAGCGAAGGCTATCGCGCCAAAGTAAAGGAATACCTGAGCACTCTGCGGATCTCTTCCTAGGGGGCGTCACAGCAGCTCGTCGGGTGCGAACGGCGAGAGCATTTTCAGCCACACCCGCTCGGTGCGGCTGGTTTCCGGGTCGGTATACCAGATCTTCTGCGCGCCGGCATCGCCGCTCACCCACTGGACCCGATCGCGCTCATCCAACTGCAGCTTGTAGCTGCCGTCGGTGCTGATGTCATCCAGAAGACCGGTGACCTCGCGCGCGATTTCGGCGCTGCTGATCACCAGCCCCAACTCGCTGTTGATTTTCGCCGAGCGCTCGTCCATGTTCAACGATCCGATAAAGACTATTCTTTGATCGATCACCAATGCTTTGGCATGCAGGCTGGCGTTGGAGCTGCGGAACGGGTGAAAGCGAGCATGCTTTTGGCCAAGTTTCGGCCGCATTTCACGCAGATCGACTCCCAGCTTCAGTAGCGGAACGCGGTAGCGCGAATAACCGATGTCCACCAGCGGCGAATCGGTGGACGCCAAGGAATTCGTGAGAATCCGCACGTGAACGCCGCGCTCCACCAGCTTGGCGATGAGCGCGACACCTTGCTTGCCCGGCACGAAATACGGAGAAATGATGCTGAGTTCTTGTTTCGCCGTATCCATGAGCGCCGTGATGTCATTGGCTATCGTGACCTCTTCCTCGGGCGAGGTCTCGCTGGCAATTTTGGCCGGCTTGTCCGCCAGGACCGTAGCCGGCACCCAGATCAAATTCACCCTGCCTGCATCGAGCTCGAGCTGCAGACGCTCGTCGCTCGCGGAAAACTGCGTTTCCACGGGCGGTGCGGCGGTCGCCTCACTGTCCACGGACGATGCCACCGACGAAATCGGGATGGCGTACTTGCTGTTCCAGAACTGATCGAACGAAGCGGACAATTCCGGGACAATGGGGCCGGCCGCGACCACGTCCAGATCGACGAAATTGCTGTGCGGATCAACCGTGAAATATTGGTCGCCGATGTTGCGGCCGCCGGTGATGGCGAGCGCATCGTCCGCAACAAAAAGCTTGTTGTGCATGCGGTGATTGATGCGCCGGATATCCGAAGCGGAGGCGACGACGCGGGTCCAGGTCGCAAAGCGCCCGGCGGTAAACGGATTGAAGACGCGCACCTCGATGTTGGCATGCTCGCCCAAGTGCATGAAGCGCCGGTCCTCGCCCGCCGTATTCAAGTCATCGACCAGCACCCGCACCCGCACTCCGCGATCCGCCGCCAGCCGCACATGATGCAGCAGCGTACGGGTCGATTCGTCCTCGTGGATGATGTAATACTGGATGTCGAGCGTGCGTTCGGCGTGATCGGCCAGGGCGATGAGGCTCGCGAATGCCTCCTGCCCCGAGGACAGCAAGCGGATGCCGGAAAGATTCTTGCCGGATTCGGCCGTGAGTACGATTCTGCCGAGCGAAGTGCTATCGGGGTGCTGGAACGCGGTGGATGGAGTCTTCTGGACGTGGCTCGGCAAACCGGCGCAGCCGGCGAGCACCAGGATCGCTGCTGCCAGCACCGGCAGGAAGGTATTGCGCATCGCGTCATCATATCAGGCACACTTTGTAGCAATGCAGACACGGCGCATTCGCAGCTTCGTTCTAAGAGCCGGGCGCACGACCCCCGCCCAGGAGCGCGCGCTTGGCCAGCTATGGCCGCAGTACGGCATCGACCTGCCGCAAGGACCCTTGGATCTGAAGGCCGCATTCGGGCGCGATGCGCCGCGCTGCCTCGAAATTGGTTTTGGAGTCGGGGAAGTGATCGGGAGTTTGGCGGAAACCAATCCTCACATCGATTATCTGGGCATCGAAGTGCACCGCGCCGGCGTCGGCCGGCTCTTGCTGCGCGCACAACAAAGCGCTCTGAAGAATCTTCGCGTGATTTGCCACGATGCCGTCGAGGTACTGCGCGATCATATCGAGGAGGCTTCCTTCGACGAGGTGCTGGTGTTCTTTCCGGACCCGTGGCACAAGAAACGTCATCACAAACGGCGCCTCATCGAAGCCTCCTTCGTGTCGCTGGCGGCGGCGAAGCTTCTGCGCGGCGGAATCCTGCGGCTGGCCACGGATTGGCAGGATTACGCGGAACAGATGTTGGCGGTCTGCAACGCGAATCAGGCGCTTCGCTCCTTGAGCCCGGATTTGACCTATGTCGCGCGCCCCGGATTCCGGCCGCCGACGCGTTTCGAGCGGCGTGGCGAGCGCTTGGGTCACGGAGTTTGGGATCTCGCCTATGCGAAGCGCGTCCCAGAGATACCCCCGCGGGCCTTGGACATGCCGGCGGCGGCCGCCGACACACCGCACTAGGTCAGGATAGAAAGCTGCCGCGTATTCCGTCGATGATGAATTGCACCGCCAGCGCGGCGAGGATGACGCCGGACAGGCGGCTCATGACATTGGCGCCGGTGACTCCGAACACCTTCATCAGGCGCGGCGTCGCCAGCATCACCACCCAGCATACGAGCATCACGAAAAAGACCACGCCCAGGAACGCAGCGAATTGCAGCGGCTTGCCCCACAACTCCCCCGAGGTCAGCAGGATCGTGGCGAGGGCTCCAGGACCTGCGATGAAGGGGAAGGCCAGCGGGAATACCGAAATGTCGTCGCGCGTCTTGGCCTCCTCTTTTTCGGTGGTGGTCGACTTGGTGCCCGAGGTTCGGGCGAACACCATGTCCAATGCAATCAAAAACAGCAAAGTGCCGCCGGCAATGCGGAAGGAACTCAAGGAGATCCCCATGATGTCCAGGAATCTTGCACCCACCAGCGCGAACAAAACGCAAATGGCCAAGGCGATCGCCGCAGACTTGCCGGCCATTTTTTTCTTGTAGCGGGCGCTGGCGCCGGCGGTCAGACCCGCGAACAAGGGAATCAAAGAAATGGGTTCGACCACCACGAAAAAGACCACGAAGAATTTGATGAGCTGTTCGATCATGGAATGTTGCTTCGCGCAAAATTTACATATTGCGCGAAGGGCTCATTGGGAGTTGAATGGAGTTGAGCATAGCAGACGGAGACGGCGATGAACGTAATCAAGCCGATCGTAGGCGAATGGTATCGGGGTGGTACCAACGAGCTCTTTGAAGTGGTCGCCATCGATCATCAGGACGAAACCATCGAAATTCAGTACTTCGACGGCACCGTTGCGGAAATGGATTTCGATTCTTGGAACGAACATCTCTGGGATGATTTGATCGAGGCCGCGGATGCACCGGAAGACTGGTCGGGCGCGATCGATGTCGAGGCCGAAGACCTCGGCCGCGAGTTCGAGGACAACGCTCGCACCGCCTGGTCCAGTCCGCACGACCGATCATTGCGCCGCTGAGCATCCAAAACAGGCCACGCCTCAACGCTTCGCGTCGGCGCTGTCGCGTGCCGCAAGTTCCTTGAGCGGGCGGCGCAAAATCACCAGCAAGATCAGGCCGGGCACCGCAGTAAGGCACGTCACCACAAAAAATCTCGGCCAGCCAATGTGGGAAACCAGCGTGCCGGCGATGGCGCCGGTGGTGATGCGTGCCAGTGAAGCAATTGCCGAGAGTAGCGCGTACTGAACGGCGCTGAAGGCAGGGCTGCACAAGGTCATCAAAAAACCCACGAACGCAGCCTGCCCCATGCCGCCGACGCCCGTGTCCAGGGTAGTGGCGAGCGCCATCAGCCACAGCTTCTTGCCCGACAACGCGAGCACCGAGTACATCAGGTTGGTGAGCGACTGGCCGATGCCGAAAACAAGCAATGAACGGAACATGCCCCAACGCATGTAGACCCATCCGCCCAAGGTCACGCCGAGGATGGTGGACACGGTCATATTCGCCTTGCCGGCGATGCTCAATTCGTCGAGCGAAAAGCCGACACCTTTGATCATAAAGGCGCTGTATAGACTCAGCGCGAAAGCGTCGCCGGCCTTGTAGAGCAGCACCAGCAATAGAAATCGCCAGGCGCCCTTCTGACGCATCCACAAGTCACGTAGCGGATGCCAGACCGCATCGACCAAGGTTTTCGGAGGCGCGCCGGAGGTATCGGGCTCGGGCGCCCAGAATGTGGACAGCATGGTCGCGGCCATGATGACCGCAATGACGAGAAACGCGAAGTGCCAACTGGTGTGAGCGGCAATGATCACCAGCACTGTGCTCGCGAGGATGGATGCCGTGCGGTAACCCCAAGCCGCCGCCGCGGCGGCCGGGCCTCGTTCACTTGCCGGGATAATGTCGACGCGGTACGCGTCGATGACGATGTCCTGCGACGCCGAGAGAAAAACCACCAGCAACCCGAGGACGGCGAGCAGATAGGGCTCCTGCGCCGGCGAGCTGAAACCCATCACGCCGATCGCGACCGCCAGACACGCCTGGAAAACGACGATCCAACCGCGCCGACGGCCCAACAGCGGCGGCAGATAGCGGTCCAGCAACGGCGCCCACAGGAATTTGAAGAAATAGGGCAGCGCCACCAGCGAATAAAAGCCGATTGATTTCAAATCGACGTTTTCGGAGGCGAGCCACGCTTGAAAGGCAAATCCCGATCCTGACAAATTGAAAGGGAGCCCCGAGGCGAAGCTCATCAACAGCACGGCCAGAATTCGTTTATCGCCCAACGCCTGCCAGAACGAGGGATTCGCTGGTTGCGTCAATGGAGGGCGGTATTCGTGACGATACGCATCGCGCACGATAATATCAGTCCCCATGACCGCGGCGTATCAAACTGAATTCATCGACTTGTGCGTGCAACTCGGCGTGCTGCGATTCGGCAGCTTTACGCTCAAGTCCGGCCGTGAGAGTCCTTATTTTTTCAACGCGGGCCTATTTAACACCGGAGCCGCGATCGGCGCGGTGGGCCGCGCCTACGCCGCAGCGCTCGCCGCCTCGGACTTGAATTACGACATGCTGTTCGGGCCTGCTTACAAGGGGATCCCGTTGGTCACCATCACCGCCGCGGCGATGGCGGAACACCAGCGGCGCGATGTGCCCTTTGCCTTCAACCGCAAAGAGGCCAAGGATCATGGTGAAGGCGGCCGCATCGTCGGCAGTCCCCTGAAAGGCCGCGTTTTGATCATCGACGATGTGATAACGGCGGGGACGGCCATTCGCGAATCCATCGATGTCATTCAGGCATCCGGGGCAACGCCCGCGGGGGTGCTGCTCGCCTTGGACCGCCAGGAACGGGCCTCGGAAAGCGATTTTTCGGCAGTGCAGGAATTGCGCCGCCAGTACCGAATTCCGGTGGTCTCCGTGATCAGCCTGGCCGACCTCATGCAACATGCCTCCAAGACCGGCCAGGCAGCCGACCTCTCGAGCATGCGGCTCTACCGCGAGCGGTATGGGCTCGCAGACTGAGGAATTGCCCCTAGAAAAGGCCGCCCGCTCCCCTCACAATGGCGGCCGCTTCATCTCGAGGATAGATTCTTGAAGAATGTCGCTTGGATACTCTGTCTGTGCGCTTTGCCGGCCTTATGGCCCGCGGCGGCCGCTCCTGCAGCCCCTGCCTCCAGAAGTGGGACGTCGCACGACGATGGGCGGGTGCTTTACAAGTGGGTGGATACCGAGGGTGTCACGCACTTCGGCGATCACGTCCCCCCGGAATACGCATCGCAGGAACAGCATATCCTCAATTCAAAAGGGTATGAAATCAGACATCTCGACGCGCAGAAAACAGCCGAGCAGGCGGCATCGGACGAAAAAAAAATACTGGACGCACAGCAAGGCGCGCTGCGCGACAAGAATTTGCTCAGCACCTATGCGTCGGTGCAGGAGATTGAACGCCTGCGCGATCAGCGCCTGAACCTGTTGGCAGACCAGATCAAGGTAACCAATCAATTTCTGGAGACGCTCAACGGCCAGATGAAGAAAATGCGCGGCGACAGCATGCGCTTCAAGCCCTACAACAGCGACCCGAAGGCGCCGGTCATGCCGGATCAAATGGCCGAAGATCTGGTGCGGCTGAGCACCGATGTGCGCACACAGCAAAAAAATCTGCAGCAGAAGCGCAGTGAAGAGGCGACGATGAGCATCCAATTCGAAAGCGACATCGATCGCTTCAAAGAGTTAAAGCACATTAAATGACGCCGAAAACCCGAGTCCTGCTGGGCGTCACCGGCGGCATCGCCGCCTATAAAAGCCCGGACCTGGTGCGCCGCCTGATCGAGCGCGGCGCCGATGTACAAGTCGTGATGACATCCGCGGCGCAGCGCTTCGTCTCTCCAATGACCTTCCAAGCAGTCTCCGGACGTCCGACCCGCAGCGACTTGTGGGACAGCGCCGCAGAAGCCGCGATGGGCCATATCGAACTGGCGCGCTGGGCGCAGATCGTCCTGATCGCGCCGGCGAGCGCGGATTTTATTGCTCGCTTGACTGCGGGGCGGGCCGATGATCTGTTATGCACGCTGTGCCTGGCGACCGAAGCCCCGATCTTGCTCGCGCCGGCGATGAATCGCGTCATGTGGGCCAACAAGGCGACGCAGGCCAATGTCGGCACGCTGGCCGCGCGCGGCATCCGCGTCTTGGGACCCGCCTCCGGCAACCAGGCATGCGGCGAAGTCGGCGCCGGGCGCATGTGGGAACCCTCCCAGCTGGCGGAGACCGTGCTCGCCGCGCCCGTTAACGCGGGCCTGCTCTCCGGCCTCAATGTGCTGATCACCGCCGGCCCGACACGAGAACGTCTCGATCCGGTGCGGTATCTCACCAATCGCAGTTCGGGAAAAATGGGCTTTGCCGTGGCGGAGGCCGCGCGTGAAGCCGGCGCGCATGTCACGGTCGTGACCGGGCCGGTGCAGCTGCACACCCCGACGGGCGTGACGCGCATCAATGTCGAGAGCGCACGCGACATGTATGCGGCGGTTCACCGGCAGGTGGGCGATGCCGACATTTTCATCGCCGCGGCGGCCGTGGCCGATTTTCAGCCCGTAGCGGTGGCCAAGCAGAAGATCAAAAAGCAGGGCGGCTCGGTGAAGCTGGAACTGGAGGCGGCGCCCGACATCATCAAGTCGGTGGCCGACATGGCGAAGCGGCCGTTCGTGGTGGGATTTGCCGCCGAGACCAACGATGTCGAAGACAACGCGCGCCTCAAGCTGAAGCGCAAGCGGCTGGACATGATTGCCGCCAATGAAGTCGGCGATGGAATCGCGTTCGATTGCGAAGACAATGCGCTGACTGTCATCTGGCCTGGCGGGAAGATGGAGGTAGCGCGCGGCCCGAAAATCGAGGTGGCGCGGGAACTCATCGCCCTCATCGCCAAACGCCTGCCGCCGCGCGACGGCAGCCCGCGGCGCGGCGCCCGGAAACGGCGGACGGCTGTTGCCGTACCGCGCGATCGCGTGCGCGGCCGGCGCCCGCGCCGAGTCTAAAGTAGGTTCCCCAACATGCAACGTACCATCAAGCTGCGGATCCTGGATCCGCGCATCGGCCGCGAATTTCCTTTGCCGCATCACGCCACCGCCGGCTCGGCCGGCATGGACCTGCGCGCCTGCCTCGATGCGCCGCTTCTCTTGCCGCCGGGAGGCGCGGAACTGATCCCGACCGGCGTGTCGATTTACATCGCGGACCCTTCGCTTGCGGCCATGCTGCTGCCGCGGTCGGGTCTCGGTCATAAGAACGGCATAGTGCTCGGCAATCTGGTCGGCTTGATCGACTCCGATTACCAGGGGCCGCTGATGGTCTCGGTGTGGAATCGCGGCAGCGCGGCTTTCACCATCAATCCCGGCGATCGCATCGCTCAGATGGTAATCGTGCCCGTGGTGCAGGCCGCCTTCGAAGTAGTCGAAGATTTTTCCGCCACCCAGCGCGGCAGCGGGGGATTCGGCAGCTCCGGGCACAGTTAGCCGCTGTTTCGCCCTCTTCTGCCGCGAAATGCCGCTGGTGAGTGCGATGGGCTCTGGTCATGCTGACGCATGTCAATTCGCGATTGGCCTGCCGATGAACGGCCGCGGGAAAAACTTCTTGAAAAGGGCGCCCTGGCGCTTTCCGATGCCGAGCTCTTGGCCATCCTGCTGCGCACTGGAACGCGCGGGCGTTCGGCGCTCGATCTGGCCCGCGATCTGCTGAAGAGCTTTCACTCGCTGCGCAAGTTGATTGCCGCCGACCGGCAGCGATTTTGCGCCGAGCCAGGTTTGGGACCCGCCCGTTATGCCGAACTCCAGGCGTCGGTCGAGATAGCCCGCAGGCAGCTGTCGGAGACGTTGCGCGCCGGTCCCTCCCTATCCAGCCCGCGGGCCACGCGCGATTTTCTCACCGCGCGGCTGCGCGATCTGGAGCACGAAGTCTTCTGCTGCTTATTCCTCGACAAGCGCCACCGGCTGATTCAGTTCGAGGAATTGTTCCGCGGCACCATTGACGGCGCTAGTGTGCATCCGCGCGAGATCGTGAAATTGGCGCTGCAGCGCAATTCCGCCGCGGTGATCATCGCCCACAATCATCCCAGCGGCGTGGCCGAACCCTCGCAGGCGGACGAGTTCATCACCCAGCGGGTGAAGGAGGCATTGGCGCTGGTCGACATCCGCCTGCTCGATCACATTATTGTCGGCGACGGCGGCTGCGTGTCGCTGGCCGAGCGTGGACTTGTGTAAAGTGTGAAGTGGTTCTGAAGGCCCTTGGGTGGAGATTTTGCAGCATGGCGAAACTCATCTTCGGATTGTCGCAGTCCCTGGACGGCTACGTGGACCACCTGAAACTGCGGCCGGGCCCCGAGCTCTCTCGGCACTTCGTAGAGCACGTGCGCGACCTATCCGGCTGTGTGTATGGTCGCCGCACGTACGAAATCATGCGCTATTGGGACGAAGACCTGCCCGAGTGGGACGCGGAGGAGCTCGACTTTGCGGCAACCTGGCGCAGCCTGCCGAAGTGGGTCGTGTCGCGTTCGTTGAAGTCAGTCGGCCCCAACGCCACGCTGATCCCGAATGACGTCGGGACCGTGCTGCGCGAGCTTAAGGCTCGGCTTGTCGGGGAGATTGATGTCGCCGGACCCGACCTGGCGCGAAGCCTGACAGACCTTGGTCTTATTGATGAGTATCGACTCTACTTCCGCCCCTTCGTGTTCGGTCACGGCACGCCATTCTTCGCCGGCCCGCGGCCGCCGCTCCGCTTTGTGGCCAGCGATCCCATTGGCGACACGATCAGGTTGACGTACGTTCCAGCTTAATCGCGCGACTCCCCGCCCTGGTTGGAGAACAACAAAGCGGCGAGGGGCACGGCTGCGACTGCGCCGAACAACTGCGCGAGGATGAAGGCAGGCACGTGGGAAGGGGAGATTCCGGAGAAGGTGTCCGACAGTGAGCGTGCGATCGTGATCGCGGGATTTGCGAACGAAGTGGACGAGGTAAACCAGTAAGCCGCGCCGATCCAGGCGGCGACCATCCAAGGCGCATCCTGCGCTTTGCGATGGCCTAGGATGACCAGCAAGAGACCCAGGGTGGCCACGAACTCCGCGATCCACTGAGCCAGGCCGGTCCGCTCATGTGCTGATGACTGGATGAACGGCAAGGAGAACATCGCGTGCGCCAGGATTGCGCCCGCGCAGCAGCCGACTATCTGGATGGCAACGTATGCCCCGGCTTCGCGCCAAGGCAAGGAGCCGCGAAGCGCTTGAACCAAAGACACGGCAGGATTGAAGTGCGCGCCACTGACCGGTCCCAGCAATGCGATCAACGTGGCCAGCGCGGCGACCGTGGCGCCGGTATTGGCGATCAGTGCGACCGCAAGGTTTCCGGCCGCGAGCCGCTCAGCCATGATCCCCGAGCCGATCACCGTTGCCGCGAGCAGGAGCGAACCGAGCCCTTCCGCGATGACCCGGCGGAGCACGGTCTTCAAGCTTCCGCGGTCGGCAGCTCGCCGATCGCGCGCAGTTTGTTTCGCAGCGCCATTTGATCGAGGGAGTCGATCGGCAACTCGGTGAATAGTTTGATGCGAGCTTCGAGCTCTGCGAACGCTTTGCTGAATGCAAGGGCTCTGTTTGCATCAGAACCTTCAGCGGCCGCCGGGTCGGCGATTCCCCAATGCGCCGTCGTGGGCTTCCCGGGCCATATCGGACACACCTCGCCTGCTGCGTTATCGCAGACGGTGATGATGAAGTCCAGGGCCGGCGCCTCCGGCGCCGCGAACTCATCCCAGCTCTTGCTGCGCAAGCCTTCCAAGGGAAGATTCATGCGCTCCAGCAGCTGAAGTGCCAGCGGGTGCACCGCACCCTTGGGATAACTTCCCGCGCTAAAGGCACGGAACCTGCCCTGGCCCCAGTGATTAAGGAGCGACTCGGCGAGGATGCTGCGCGCGGAGTTGCCGGTGCATAAAAACAGAACATTGTAGGTCCGGGGTCGTTTCACTTTCACTCGGTCGTTTCGTTACAGTCGTTTGATCATGAAGGCGGAACCCGCCGGGCACAGAGAAGCGAATTCGCGTGTGGATTGGATGGCGGGCGGCGCTTGCGACCTATCGATGCGCTGATAGCCGCGCCGCGCAAAGTAGTTTTCAGCGGTCAGGGTGAGCAGGTACATCGCGCTCACGTGGCGCGCGGCGGCATACTCTTCCGCGTGCGCTACCAGCGCCGACCCCAAGCCCTGCGCTCGCGCCGCGGCGCTGACCACCAACGAGCGCAGCAGCGCATGGCGGCCATACATCTCCAGGCCCACAAGACCGCTCGGCGCGCCATCGGTGCCTGTGAAGAAAAAATGTTCCAGGTGCGCTTCGCTAAGGTCCGAAGCGGGAAGCCCGTGCGCCTGCAAAAGCGTGATGACGCTTGACTGCGGTGGCCGTTCTCGGATCATGAGCACATCAGGCACGGATTTTAAACGGCTCTCGCGGCGGGCTTGGCAGATTTCGGCGGCCGCTCCACCGGACAGCATTCCGCAGTGCTCTCCGCGCAGCAGTTATCCGTCAGGTAAGCGACCAGATGATTCATTGCCGTGAAGTCAGCCGAATAGATCAGTTGGCGGCTCTCGCGACGCTGGGCGATCAGTCCCGCGCGTTGCAGATTCTGCAGATGGAAGGTCAGGGATGAAGGAACCAACCCAATCCGTTCAGCGATTCGTCCCGCCGGCAGTCCCGCCGGGCCTCGTTCAACCAGGAGACGGAAGATCGCGAGGCGATGCTCGTGCGCCAGCGCGCCTAACGCACCGATCACTTCAGGTGTTCTCATGTTGTTACGATATTTCGATTAATATCGTATTGTCAAGCGTTCTACGGCTGCGGGTGACCCACGAAGCTTTCGTACAGACTGTCGAGCACCGGGGTCAAGACGTTCAGCAGCTCGTCATCATTGGCTTGAATGGCTCTGGCACCGGCCACGATGGCCGCAAAGCCAGGCGCTTCGGCGACCGGGATGCCGCCCACGTCCAAGAAATGCACCAGAGAACCCAATCGCAGCAACGCTGGATCTTGGTCGAGACCGAAGCTTGTCAGAAGTACCTCAAAAGTCACCTTTAAATCGACGTGGGTGAACTCGGCGCCATCGAAATCAAAGCCCAGCGCCTTCTTGGGCCTGCTCCTGATATGTTTGAACCATACAAATTTCGCCTTCGGGTCGATGAAGCGGCGAATGAGCCACGCGGAACATACCCGATCGATCCACATATGTTCGCGCGTCGCCCAAATCCTTCCCTGAAAATCTTGGAGTCGGCGGCGGCGCATTTTCCGGTGGGCCGGGCGAGGCTCGTCGGGTGAGAAACGCCCGTTGACCGCGGCCTGCGCCTCCGCGAGCGCTCCATGCATCTGTGCCTGCGGCTTTCCCGGAAAAAAATCGCTCGCCGCAGTAGCGACTGCTTCGCGCGAAATCATCGCGAGCATCTTTCGTGCCTCGAGTTCACTGAGTTTGGAAAGCTTGTTTCTCCAAGCTTCGAGGCGAGCCATGAACTCTTGGTACTCGGCGGTACGATCAAACAGGGCGATGAGGGCGCTTTGTTGTTCATTTGAGGCAGCGTTGAAGCGCACAATATGCGCACTGCCGGCGACGGCGCGAATATCACGGGCTTGTTCTGCAAACATGCGTTCGGCGTCCCGCGTTTCGGGCAGGACGTACACGCCATCGCGCAGCAGCCCTGCACCGGCGGCCTTCAGCGCCCGCCAAATCCTCATTCGCAAAGTCTGCTTCTGGCCGGGCAGATTGGTGACAAGCAGCAACCAGGATCGGGCGGTGCGGTTCATGTAGCGGACTCTACCGAGTTGTAATAGAGGTTACAAAAGATCATCATTTGATCTGCCTACCTGGTTCGTAAAACTGCAACACTAAGCCCATGCGTGTCATCGGCTGGTGGCCTTAGAGGGTTGAAACTTCGGGGAGACATACTTCATGCACTGCATTGTGATTTTGCTGGCAGGCCTCGCCGCCTTGGCTTCTACCGTGAGCGCGACTGCTGCCCCGATCGATTGGAGCAAGGTCGATCAAGCCATCGGCAAACCTGGGACCGATCAGCCCGGCGGCGTCCATAAATACGGCCTGCCGCGCTCGGATCTCAAAGTTACCGTCGATGGCATCGCGATCAAGCCCACCCTGGCATTGGGTTCGTGGCTTGGTTTCATGCCGATGGGCAGTGGCGCAATGGTCATGGGCGATCTGGTTTTAACGGAGACCGAAATCGAGCCGGTGATGAAACGGCTCATTGATGATGGCATCGAGATCACGGCCATTCATAATCACTTGTTGCGGGCCTCGCCGGCCGTTTTCTACATGCATGTCAGCAGCCAGGGCGATCCGGTCAAGCTTGCGCAGACATTGCACGCAGGGTTGGCTTTGAGCCAGACGCCTTTGGCGCCCGCGGCGCCCGCTGCCGCGCCCACTGCGGCGCCGCCCACGATCGATTTGGATCTTGCGGCGATCGATTCGGCGCTTCAGGCTAAAGGCGTAATCAACGGCGGGGTGTACCAGGTCAATATTCCGCGGGCGGAAGCGATCAGCGAAGGAGGCATGGCGATTCCACCCTCCTTAGGGACAGCCATCGCCATCAATTTTCAGCCAAGCGGCGGCGGCAAGGCGGCCATTACCGGCGATTTCGTGCTGCTCGGCAAGGAAGTGAACCCCGTACTCAAAGCAATGCGCAGCAATGGCATCGAGGTGACGGCGCTGCACAGTCACATGATCGATGATTCGCCGCACCTCTTCTTCATGCACTTTTGGGCGAACGATGACCTCAACAAGCTAACCCACGGTCTGCGGGCGGCGCTCGATCTGGCGAACGTCAAACACGGCCCCTAATAGTCTCGAAACTCATGACGAAGGGTGTTCTGGCTGGAACCTCTCAGGCCATCAATGAAAGTCACGGCGTGTCATTCGCCGAAGCGACGCGAGTATGGGCTCGCGTCGCCTTGCTTAGCTTTGGCGGTCCCGCCGGTCAAATCGCGGTCATGCACCGCATTCTCGTCGAGGAGAAACGCTGGATCGGGGAGACCCGATTTCTGCATGCCCTTAGTTACTGCATGCTCCTACCGGGACCGGAAGCGCATCAGCTCGCGATCTACATCGGCTGGCTCCTGCACCGGACGCGCGGGGGACTTGTGGCCGGGACGCTGTTTGTCCTGCCCGGCCTCCTTTCGCTGGGTCTATTGAGCTGGATCTACGCGACCTACGGCAGCGTTGGCAGCATCCAGGGCCTGTTCTTCGGTTTGAAAGCGGCCGTGTTGGCCGTCGTGCTCCAGGCGCTACTGAGGGTGAGCAAGCGGGCAATTCGCTCACGCTCGATGTTGCTAATCGCGATCTTGGCGTTCGGCGGCATCTTTTTCTTCAGCGCTCCCTTTCCGCTGATCATTGCCACAGTTGCGTTGATCGGGTTTGCCGGATATGCGATGGGGTTAAAGGGCTTCGCCCTTGCGGCACATACCGGCAAAGCTGATCCGGTCGCAACGGAAGAGAAAGCTGCGATCGATGTCGCCTTTGCCGACAAACTTCCCACACACGTCAGACCCTCGGTATCGCGTTTGATCCGAGTGGCCCTGATCGGCCTGACAATCTGGCTGGCCCCGATGCTGGCGCTCCTGGCGAGTATGGGGCCGAGCAATGTATTCACAGCCATTGCGACTTTCAATAATCGGATGGCCGTCGTCACCTTTGGCGGCGCATACGCAGTGCTCGCGTACATGGCACAACAAGCCGTCGATCACTACCACTGGCTCAAGCCCCAAGAGATGTTGGTGGGTCTTGGATTCGCCGAGACGACACCGGGACCGCTCATCAGCGTCGTGCAGTTCGTCGGCTTCATGGCGGCGTACCGCCAACCCGGCAGCCTGTCGCCCGCTCTGGCCGGCACGCTTGGCGGCTTGCTTGCGCAATGGTGCACCTTCGTACCGTCGTTTTTATGGATCTTCATGGGTGCGCCGTATATAGAATCGCTGCGAAACAAGGGAGCTCTGAGCGCCGCATTGGCCGCCATCACCGCGGCGGTCGTCGGCGTGATCACGAATCTTGCGATCTGGCTTGCCCTGCACACGCTGTTCGGCGAGGTTCGTGAACGGCATCTTGGCGCGCTGACGCTGCAACTGCCGGTGCTCGGCACGCTTAATCTCCCCGCGCTGATTTTGGCGGTCGCCGCGCTGGTCGCCATGTTTCGCTTCAAGGTTGGGATGATCGCGACATTGCTCGGCTGCTCCGCTGCCGGCGCTTTGATGAATATCGCAGGGTTGATTCCATGACCATGCTGGGTTTTGCACCTTCCGTGATGCTGGCCGCAGCGCTTCTGGCAGCGCCCGCGTGGGCTGCGCCGCTCGAGCTGGAGGTCAAGATTCCGCTCGGCCAGGTGCGGGGCCGTATCGATCATTTGGCAGTCGATGTGACGCGACAACGCTTGTTTGTCGCCGAGCTTGGCAACGACACCGTGGGCGTCGTGGATTTTGCCCATCACGCGGTGCTGCGCACGCTGACCGGACTGCACCAGCCGCAGGGTGTCGGATACGAACCGGCTACCGACACGCTGTATGTCGCCAATGCCGGCGACGGCGCGGTGCAGCTGTTCGCAGGCGCGGATCTTAATCCCGTGGGCCGGATTGAGCTGGGCAGGGATGCCGACAATGTGCGGATCGACCGGGGTAGCCACAAAGTGATCATCGGCTACGGTAGCGGAGCCCTCGCCGTCATCGACCCGGCGAGCCGCAAGAAAATCGGCGACATAAAACTCAAGGGTCATCCGGAAAGCTTTCAACTCACCTCCGACGGAACTCAGGCTTACGTCAATGTGCCGGATGCACATGAGATCGCCACCGTGAATTTCGAGCGAGGCCGGCAAACGGCCAGCTGGTCGCCAGGGTTTCTGCTTTCCAACTATCCCATGACGCTTGATCAGGCCAGAGGCCATGTTCATGCCGTGTTTCGCCATCCGGCGACCTTGGCAACATTTGATGTGCTGAGCGGCAAGAAGCTTTATTCGATTGAGACGTGCGGGGACTCAGATGATGTGTTCTTCGATTCGAAGCGCTCGCGCGCCTACGTCAGCTGCGGCGAAGGCGCGATCGAGGTCATCGCGGATCAAGGCACGCGTTACGCTAAAGAGGCAAAGGTTGCGACCATTGATGGCGCACGAACTTCGCTGTTCGTGCCGGAATTTGACCGATATTTTTTGGCGGTTCGCGCAAGCGGCTCAGAACCGGCCGCCATTTGGGTGTTTCGGCCTGCTCAATAGAACCTCTCGTCCTGGACGGTACGCGAAACGCTTGTGTAACCTTGCAGGCAAGCGGGCGCGAGCTATAGAGCATCAGCGGCGCGCGCGGGTCAATCGAACGCGGGAAGAATGGCGACTTCGCCGGGCGGCACCTCTTCCACCGGCAGTCCTGCCTTGACCCAGGCGCGCAGACCACCGCGAATCACGGTAATGCGAATTCTCTCGGCATCCGACACTTTCCGCAGCTCCTGCGCCACGCGCACACTGGTGGCTTGACGCACGCAGGTGCAATAAAGAAACACGCTGCCTTCGAGCGGCAATCCGGCCGCCGGTTGGTGCAAGGAATTGGGATCGAGGCGTCGCGACCCTCTAATGCGCGTGGCCTTGGCATCAAAATAACCGTGGCTGCGAACATCATAGACGGCGGCGCCCGCTGACAATTCGCGCGCCGCTGCTTCGGGATCGGCGAACGTCACGGCCGTCATGGCGCGCCCCTTCGCCCACAGCCAGGCGCGAAACAACAAATAAGCGGCTATCAGGCCGAGCACGACCCAGCCAACGATCCGGCCTGCCGAATCATAGCCGCGCGTCACCACTTCTAAGGCGCCGCTGAAAACGTACCCCACTAGAAGATAAGAGCCTGCGTAGAGCAATGAGCCCGCCAGATCCAAACGCAGGAATGTCGCGAGCCGCATATTCATGCTGCCCGCCAGCGGCGGCGCCATGGTGTTGATGCCGGGAATGAATTTTGCAATCACCAGAAGCGTGCGGCCGCGGCGGTAGAACGAATCCGCGGATCGCAGGATGCAGGCTTCCGGGTTGAGAGAAATACGGCAAAGGAGTCCCAGCAGCCACCAGCCGGTATATCTGCCCAAAAGAAACATCAGGGTATCGCCGGCCAGCATCGCGCTCAACGAGATGCATAGCACATAAGGAGTCTGCAAGACTCCGCGCCCCGCCGCGCCGCCGGCAATCAACAGCGCCACCGCGGCGGGCACCGGCAGACCGATGGCCTCTAAAAAGACAATGGTGGCGAGAATCAAGTAGCCGTGATGAGCGAGTGCGGTATTGAGGGCGCCCATAAGAGGTCATCAAGGATCGAAGTTGCAATCCTTCAGCGGCACCACGTGCGTTTTGTTCACAAGCTTATGGCCAAGATATAAAACAATCACCGTCGGGATGATCAGATAGTCGGTGATGAAGTCGAACCAGGAAAATACCGGCGTCTGGAAAACTCCGATGTTGGCGCCGAACAGCACGATCAGGAACAACACCAGGGCGAGCCAGGGACCGTAGGGATAAAACTTGGACTTGAACTTCAGGTCATTGAGACTGCGTCCCTGCGCCACCCAGGCCTTGCGGAACCGCAGATGGCAAATGGCAATTCCCAGCCAGATCAGAAAGCCGCTCAGGCTCGAGGCATTGTAGAGCAGTTGATAGATCTTCTTGTCGCCGACCATCGTGGAGAAGAAGGCCACGGCACTGACCGAACCGGTGGCCAACAGCGCCAGGACCGGCACCCCGCGTTGATTCAGGATGCCGAACATTCGCGGCGCCTTGCGGCTGTGCGCCATCGCATGCAGCATGCGCGACGCCACGTACATGGATGAGTTGCCGCACGAGAGCACCGAGGACAGAATCACCGCGTTCATGAGATTCGAGGCGTAATACCCCACCGTCGGCAGCTGCTGCAAAACCATGGTGAAGGGCGAGTACGCGATATGAGTCTCGTCCGCGTTGAGCAAATTCGGATCCGTGTACGCAATCAGAGTGCCCGCGACAAAGATGGCGCCGATGTAAAACAACAAAATTCGCCAGAACACGGTTCTGATCGCTTTTGGAACATTCTTGCTGGGATCGGCAGTCTCGGCGGCGGCAAGGCCCACCCCTTCCGTGCCCTGGAACGAAAATCCCGCGACCAGGAACACCGTGAGCATCGAAGTGAAGCCGCCCACGAACGGAGCGTGGGTGCCGGCCTTAGGGTCGCTCAAAGTCCAGTTGTGAAATCCGCTGTTGTGGTTGCCGAACATGCCGGCAATCATCAGCAAGCCGACGGCCACAAAGATGATGACGGTGACGACCTTGATGCCGGCGAACCAGTATTCAGCCTCGGCATATACCTTCACCGACAAGAGGTTCAGTGCCAAAAGGACCAGGAAGAAACCCATCGCCCAGTACGCCGAATTCGAATGCGGAAACCAAAAGTGCACGATGAGGGCGCCGGCGACCAACTCGGCTGCGAGGGTAATGGCCCAACTGAACCAATAGTTCCAGCCGACGGCAAAGGCCAGCGACGGGTCGACGAAGCGCTCCGCATAGGCCTCGAACGAGCCGGGAATCGGCAGCTGCGTCGCCATCTCCCCCAGCGACTGCATCATGCAGAAAACCGCAAGCCCCATGGTGGCGTAGGCCAGTAAGGCCCCGCCCGGTCCCGCTTGCGCAATCGCCGCGCCGCTGGCAAAGAACAGGCCGGTGCCGATCGCACCGCCGATCGCAATCATGCTCAGCTGCCGATTGCCGATGCTGCGCTTAAGCTCCCGCGTTTCACCCAGGCTCATGCAAGGTTTCCTTGTTTGGCCTTAAGTTTGCGGCATAGCGCGCGTTTTGGCGACCTCGATTGGCCCACAAAGCACACGTGGCCATACGGGCGGCCGGCATCCGCCGCCGCCTCGACGAGGGCGGCGGCGAATCAAGCGGTCAGATCAAAGACGGCTCAGCGGCCGTTTTTGGCATCCGCGAGGGCCCTTTCAGTGGCATGGATGGCGCCGTCGATATGACCCACGGCTCGATCGCGCAAGCCGCGGGTGGCCGGGTCGTCCTCTTCACGCGCGACATCGGAATGCACTTTGCGCAGCAGCTCGAGCGCCTTGTGCAGATGTCCGGGGTGATCCCCAGGGACATCCACGTTCGGATGATCGTTGAGATTTTTACCGTCATCGATCGCGGCGTGCTTGATCTCGTGAATGGCGGCGTCGATTTCGCCGATCGCCCGATCTTCGTCACCGCTCACTGCGGCACTGCCGGGCCGGTGCTCCAACATCCAGCGCGCCGTGCGCAGGTCGGACAAGGCGTGCAAGTACGCGGGGTGCTTGCCCGGCAGGTCAGCATTGGCCAGCAGCGGCAAGAGAAGCAAACCGGAAAATAACGAGAGGGTCTTCAAGTTCATATAAAGTTCTCCCTGGACACAATCTGTGCGGGAGTATGCCTCCAGGTACCGAACCGAAAGTTAAAGCTGCGTCACATCCTGAGCAGAAGACATAAGCAGAAATGTGTAGAAGTGTGGAGATTTTCTGTGGAAAAAACGGCAGCCAGCAGCACCGCCCTTGTCACATCGTTGATGCGCGCGGCGCACACTCGCCTTGATCCTCGACCTCTGATCCACGATCCCTGGGGCGATCGCTTGGTGCCTGAATCGGTGCGCGCCCGCATGGATGATCAAGCGTTGCTCAGCAGCCTCTCTTATCCGAATGTCGTCACGCGATCGCGCTACGCGGAGGACGGATTGCGGGCGGCGGCGGCAAAAGGCATTGGTCAATACGTCCTGATCGGCGCGGGCTTCGATAGTTTTGTATTGCGGCGTCCCGAATTTTCCGCGCAACTGCAAATCTACGAGATCGATTTTCCCGCGACGCAGGCGCTTAAAGTGGAGCGTATCAAGGAGCTGGGAATTGCTCTGCCCGACTCGGTGCATTTCATTGCGGCTGACCTTTCGCAGGAGAGCGTCGCGGCGGCGCTGGCGCGCTCGCCTTTCAAGCGGCAGCCGACTTTTTTCTCCTGGTTGGGAGTGACGATGTATCTGACGCGCAAGGCCAATCTTGCGACTCTGCAATCCGTCGCCTCCAGCGCGCCGGCCGGCAGCGAATTGGTCTTTACCTACTTGGATGAACGGGTATTCCAAGCAACGTCGCAAGACTTTTACGAGCTGCAGCAGACAGTGGCGGCACTTGGCGAACCGTTTCTGTCGGGATTTGATCCCGCGGCACTCCGCGCGAATCTCGCGGCCTGTGGTTTAGAGTTGCTCGAAGATCTCAACGGCAGCGACGTGGCGGCAAGATATGATCGAGGCGGCGACAAAAGTCTTGAGCAGTCGCCCTTTTCGCACATCGCGCTCGCGCGCGTCATTTGAATCGGCGCGGCTAGGGCATTCTGCGCACTTATCGTATGATCCGTTCATGTCGAGCACGCCCCAGGACACGGTAAACGACGAGAACGCCCGCTATAAGCGAGTGATTCGCACGGCGGAAGAGTTGTTCAAAAAGGTCGGGTTTCGGGCAGTGACCATGGAATTGGTGGCGCGCGAAGCGAATGTGGCGAAGGCCACGCTTTACAGCTACTTCAAGAACAAAGACGAACTATATGTCGCCGTTTGCGCGCGCATGGCGCGCATTCTGCGCGGTTCAGTCGAGCAGGCATTGATGAAGCCGGATGCGTCTTTGGATGAGCGATTGTCCGAGGCCGTCGTCGCCAAACATCGCCCCGTGTTTACCCTGGTGCGCGCCTCGCCCCACGCTGCGGAATTGTTTTCCTACACCCACAGCATGGCCGGCGAGATTTTTGCCAATCTGGATGTCGAGCTGCTGGACATGCTTCGTGCCGTAATGGCGGAAGATCCGGAACTCTCGCGCAACGCCGAACAGCTCGCGCGAGCGCTATATTTCGGCAGCGCTCCCCTGGCAAACCGAAGCGAATCCACCGCGCAAATGGAAGCCGAAGTCGGCGCGTTTGCGCGCGCTTACCTCGCAGGGAACCGGGCTCTCGCCAGAGCGGGCTAGCCCAAGGCCTTCCCAATCCTTTGGTTGATTTGACATATTTCCATATTGACAAACTATACGATAAGGGTACGATTCGTTCAGATCGTATAGTTAGCCTGGAGATAAGCCATGTACCTCGCTCGCATAGCGCTGTTAACCGCTCTCTGTTTCGCCGATGGAATCCTGCTGCTCAAAGTTTCGCCCGCCATGGCGGCGGACATCCTGACCGACGTCGCTCCTCCTCCGCTGCGCACCGAAAACATGGGTCACCCCCGCGACGGGTATGTATGGGCTCCCGGGCACTGGGTCTGGAATGGCCAGGCCTATCACTGGGTGAGCGGTAGCTGGATCGTCGAGCATGGCAAGGCGCGCTGGATCGCGGATCAGTGGGAGCCTGTGGGCGGCCAGTGGCGCTACATGCCTGGCCATTGGGAACACTAGGCGAATCCTGATGCGAAGACGACGCAGCAGTTGTTGACCGCATGGAGCACAAAAGACGGCCGCAGCGAGCAGTATCGCACGGCCAAATAAGCACACGATGTCCCGAGCGCGATCCGAAAGCCGAGCTGCAACCAACCGGTCGCGCCACCATGCAGCGCTATGCCATGGATAAGGGCGAATATCAAAGCACTGACCAATATCGCCGGCCAGGTTGGCATCTTTTGCCGCAGCCAATCGAGCAGCAGCCCGCGAAACATGAGTTCTTCGGCTGCGGGTCCTATGATCGCGATTACCAGGAACGCGGCCGGCAGCCAACGCAATCCGCCCGCTAGAAAGTCCGGCGCCGGAAGCTCCGGTAGTTCGACCCCGGCCCAGATCAAGACTTTGGCAATGGCAGTGAAGACCAGAATCTGCGCGACAGCCAGTGCGGCTGACGCCCAGAGAATGCGGCTTTGAACCGGTGAGCATCGGGTCCGGAGGCTGACCCAATCGCGATCATGGGAGAGCAGCCAATAACCGCAAATCCAGTAGAGATCTTGGACGGAAACCGCAATGAGGCTGCTCGCGAACGCGGGCGCCTTATAAGCCACACAAGTCAGTCCGGCGATCAGAGAGACGGCCAGGCCGCCAACAAAGAGCAGCAGGATGCTGCCAAACCTGATCCTTGGGTGCCATGCCGCAAGTCCGTGCGCATCAATCATATTCACGGCTCGATCATAGGGGATCGCGACGGCAAGGTGCATGCAACTCCTTGAATATCGCGCATTATTTATCCCAAGGCCTTGCCCGGAGGGAGCGAGCCTGGTATAAAGCGCGGCTCTCCCAAAGCTTCCATTTTCAAAGGTTTAGCCATGTCGCGAGTTTGCCAAGTCACGGGCAAAGGCCCCAAAACGGGTAATACGGTTTCGCACGCGAACAATCGCAAGCGCCGCCGCTTTCTGCCCAATTTGCACACCCACCGATTCTGGCTGGAAGCCGAGAAGCGTTTTGTCAGCCTGCGCGTCTCCACCCGCGGCTTGCGCACCATCGAAAAGCGCGGCGTCGAGGTTGTGGTGGCGGACTTGCGATCCAAGGGCGTCAAGGTTTAAGGGGCCGTCATGCGCGACAAGATCAAACTGGTTTCTTCGGCCGGCACCGGCCACTACTACACGACCACGAAGAATAAGCGCCTGCATCCGGACAAGCTGGAAACGAAGAAATTCGATCCGGTAGTACGCAAGCACGTTGCTTATAAAGAATCGAAGATCAAATAGCTTAGGCTCAAGCTGCCTGAACTCCCTGAAGTAGAAACCACTCGGCGGGGCATCACACCCGCCCTGCTCGCTCATCGCATTGCCGACCTGATCGTGCGCGACCGGCGCCTGCGCTGGCCGATCGCTACGGGACTCGAGGCAATTGTTCGCGGCCAAGCCGTCACGAGCGTCGAGCGGCGGGCAAAATACCTGCTCATCAGTCTTGAAACCGGCACCTTGATATTGCATCTCGGGATGTCCGGCAGCCTGCGCCTGGTCGGTGGCAATACGCCGCCAAAACCGCACGATCACTGGGATCTGGTCCTCGACAGCGGAAAGGCACTGCGATTTCACGATCCAAGGCGCTTCGGCAGCCTACTGTGGACAGAGGATCCCCCGGCGAAGCATCCGTTATTGAGAAAATTGGCGCCTGAACCGTTGAGCGCCGCGTTCAACGGCGACTACTTGTTCCGCGTTACGCGTAAGCGCGCCGTCGCCATCAAGCAACTCATCATGAATTCGCAGCTTGTGGTCGGCGTGGGAAATATCTACGCCAGTGAAGCACTGTTCCGCGCGAAGATTTCGCCGCGCCGCGCGGCCCGAAGGATCACCAATGAGGAGGCCCGCAAGCTATCGCGCGCCATCAAAGATGTGCTCAAGGCGGCCATCAAAATCGGCGGCACCACCTTGCGCGATTACGTCAATGCGGACGGCGCGGCCGGATATTTCAGCCAGAAGTTATTCGTGTACGAGCGCGCCGGCGAGCGCTGCCGCGTGTGCAACGCGGCCGTCAAGCAGTTCACGCAAGGAGCGCGATCGACCTATTGGTGCGCCGGCTGCCAGCGCTGAGGCTTGGGATCGGCTAGTAAACCAATCCTTCGCCCTCGCCGCGCGGGTCGGACGCAGCCTCGACTTTCCCGCTGGCGAAGTCCCAGGTGACGACCTGCATGTTGCCCCACTGGCGTCCGGACAGCTTAAGTGTATGTCCCATGGACTTGAGCTTGGCAATTTCGGCATCGCTCAGCGCTCCTTGCTCATAACCGACTTCGTCGGGCAGGTATTGGTGATGGTAATGCGGGTACTTGACGATGTCCGCGGCGCCCATGCCGTCCATGTAGTTCAAGATTCCCAGAAGTACCTGGCTGATGATGGTGCTGCCGCCAGGCGAGCCGATGACCATCATGCCTGTGGCCGTCTCGACGAAGGTCGGGGACATGCTCGATAAACTGCGTTTGTTGGGCGCGATCGAGTTGGCGGTATTCCCGATGAGCCCGAAGACGTTGGGTGTGCCGGGCTTTACAGAGAAATCATCCATTTCGTTGTTGAGCAGCACGCCGGTCCCGGCCGGCATATAGCCGTTGCCGAAGAACAGGTTCACCGTAATGGTGACAGCGGCACGGTTGCCAGCCGCGTCGAGCACGGAAAAATGGGTGGTGTTCATGCCCTTGGGCTCCGACTCGATGCCCGGCAACAACTCGGAGGGCATGGCCTTGTCGGCGCGAATGCTGCTGCGTTGGCCGGCAGCGTAGTCGACGCTCATCAATTGCTGCAGCGGCATCTTGATGAAGTCCGGATCTCCCAGAAAAATCGCGCGGTCCCGATAGGCGCGGCGCATGGCCTCGATGATGAAATGCTTGCGCGTGCTGGAATCGACCTCCTGTAGATCGAAACCGGCGAGGATATTGAGTGAATCCAGCACCGCGATGCCGCCCGATGACGGCGGCGGCGCGGTCACGATGCGCGCTCCATGATATTCGCCGATCAGCGGTTTGCGTTCGACGACGCGGTAATTCTTAAGATCGTCGAGCGTCCAGATGCCGCCGCCGGCACGCACGCCGGCGACGAGATTCTCGGCTACGCGGCCTTCATAGAATCCCCTGGCGCCTTGGCTGGCGATCGCCTCGAGGGTGTTGGCCAGTTCCGGCTGCTTGATGATGGCGCCGACCTCAGGCGCATTGCCGTCGGCGGTCAAAAACGCCTTCGCGGCGTCCGGTGAGCGCGCCAACACATCGCGTTTCGCCTTGATGCCGAATTGCAGGCGCGGATACAGCGGGAATCCTTCTCGCGCCAGCCGAATTGCCGGCTGCAAGCTCTGCTTGAGCGGCAGTTTGCCGTATTTGCGCGCCAGATATTCGAATGCTGCAGGCTCTCCGGGAATGGCCGCCGATATCGGACCATCGGTCGAGCCCCTGGTGACGTTGCCCGCTTTATCCAGATACATGTCCCGCGTTGCGGCGCCCGGCGCCTTTTCGCGCGCATCCACCATGGTTTCGAAGCCATCGGTCTGCCGATGCAGCAGAAAGAATCCGCCGCCGCCCAAACCGGAACTGCTGGGTTCGACCACCGCCAACGCCGCGGCCACGGCCACGGCCGCGTCGAATGCGTTGCCCCCGGCCGCCAAAATTTCCCGGCCCGCCTCTGTTGCGAGCGGATAGGCGCTGGCAACGGCGCCTTTGTGAGCGGCGGCAGGGCGTGCAAGCGGCCGCGACGCGTCGGCTCTTGCGCCGCTCGCTGCGCTTAAGAACAGGCCGATCGCGAAGAGCGCCCAGAGAAATCCGAGGACTCGCGTTGCGCGAGGTGTTGTTTGCGGAATCAAAGCTTGCGATGCCGTTTCAGTTCGATCTCCACAAGAGGATGCACGAACTCGGAGACATTGCCTCCCAGCACGGCGATTTCCCGCACCAACGTCGATGATATGAATGTGTATTGCTCTTGCGGGGTCATGAATACCGATTCGATCTCAGGGGTGAGGTGTCGGCTCATATTAGCCAATTGGAATTCAAATTCGAAGTCGGATACCGCGCGCAAGCCGCGCACAATCACCGATAAACCATTTTGCCTGGCAAAATCCGTGGTGAGGCCCACATAGCCTTTTACTTCCACGTTGTGCACATCGGCGAGCACCCCGCGCGCCATCTCGACGCGTTGCTCGAGCGTGAACATCGGCGCCTTGTTTGGGTTGGCCGCGATCGCCACCACCACGCGATCGAAAATCGAGGCCGCGCGCCGCACCAAATCCGTGTGGCCGTTGGTGATGGGGTCGAAGGTCCCTGGATAGACGGCATTTCTTTTATGCATTTGCTGTTTTCCGCCCGTTGACGCGCGCCAAATGATACCCCACCTCGCCGGCGGACTTCGATTTGAGCAACTCCCAGTGACCGGGCAGCGTCGGAATGCCCGCAAGCCGCTCGTTCTCGAGGTAAACCAGGCCGCCGGCGGAGACCCAATTGCCCTCGTCCAACAACGGGACATATTCGGCCAAAGCATCCTTCCCAAAGGGCGGATCGAGAAACACGATGCCGAAGGGTGGCGCGGGCGTGTGCAAAAAGCGTGCGGCGCCCATTTGCATTACCCGGCCTTTGGACGCGCCGCCGAGGCGAACCAGTTGCTCCTGCAAAGAGCGCGCGGCAGCCGGGAATTGCTCGACAAACACGACCTCTGCCGCCCCTCGCGACAGGGCCTCGAGACCCAGTGCGCCCGAGCCGGCGAATAGATCCAAGCAGCGCGTGCCGGCGATGGAATGCTGCAGCCAATTGAACAATGTCTCGCGCACGCGATCCGGTGTAGGGCGCAGCGCCGGCATGTCGGGGAAGTGAACCCGGCGGCCGCGCCAGGCGCCGGCGATGATGCGCACGGAATTGCGGCCGGCCGGCGCTGGTAAATCCGTCTTAGAAGTAGCCACTGCCGGTATCATACCCGTCTCATGACGAATGAAGCTGAAAGCGAAGGCGTGCGCGGATTTTTCAAGCGCCTGCGCGCCAAACTGAATCAAGGCCCCGCATGGCTGACCAAGGACATCACCGAGCTGCTGCCGGGGCGCAAGATCGACGCAGAGATCCTGGACGATCTGGAAACGCGGTTGATCATGGCGGACGTGGGCGTCGAGGCCTCTGCAAAAATCCTCGAGGAATTGCGTCAGCGCGTGGCGCGCAAGGAGCTGAACGATGTCGACGCGCTGCTCAAGGCGCTGCAGGAATCGATGTCGCAGATCCTGGCGCCGGTGGAACAGGCGCTGGTGATCGACCTTAAGTCAAAACCCTTCGTGATCCTGGTGGTGGGCATCAACGGCGCGGGCAAGACCACCACCATCGGCAAATTGAGCGCGCGGCTTCTGGCCGAAGGCAAAAGCGTCATGCTGGCGGCGGGCGACACTTTCCGCGCCGCTGCCCGCGAACAGTTGGAAGTGTGGGCTGAACGCAATAACGTGCCGATCGTGGCGCAGCACGCGGGGTCCGAACCTGCGGCCGTGATTTTCGACGCCATGAACGCCGCGCGCGCGCGGCATATCGATGTGCTCATCGCCGATACTGCGGGGCGCTTGCATACCCAAGCGCACCTCATGGATGAACTCAAGAAAGTGAAGCGTGTGCTGGCGCGCTTGGATCCCGCCGCCCCGCACGAGGTGCTGTTGGTGCTCGACGGCACCATTGGCCAGAATGCCGTGGCACAGGCCGAGGAATTCAACAAGGGTGTGGGAGTCACCGGTTTGGTCATCACCAAATTGGACGGGACCGCAAAAGGCGGCGTGGTGCTCGCCATTGCACAACGCTTGAAGATCCCCATTCGATTCATCGGCGTCGGCGAACAATCCGCGGACTTCGGCGTATTCAATGCCTCGGAATTCGTTGCGGCCCTTTTGAAATCGGAACCGCGGGACGCGGCCGCATGATTCGCTTTGATCAAGTCTACAAGCGCTACCCCAATGGGCGCGAGGCCTTGTCGGGCGTGTCATTCGACATTGAGAACGGCGCGCTGACCTTCCTGACCGGACACTCGGGCGCAGGCAAAAGCAGCATTCTCAAGTTGATCGCCTTGATCGAGCGTCCCACGCGCGGCCACGTCATCGTCAACCGCCAGAATACTTCGGGCGTGAAAGCGCGCGGGATACCGCATTTTCGCCGGCAATTAGGGGTCGTTTTTCAGGATCACAAGCTGCTGCACGACCGGCCGATCGCGGATAACGTCGCATTGCCCTTGGTCATCGCCGGCGTGTCGAGACGTGAGATCGACAAGCGGGTGCGCGCGGCCCTGGACCAGGTGGGACTGCTCGGACGGGAGAAATCGCGTCCCCTGGAACTATCGACCGGCGAACAGCAGCGGGTCGGGATCGCCAGAGCCGTGGTCGCCAAACCAACGCTCCTCATTGCCGATGAACCCACCGGCAATTTGGACCCTGAACTCGCCCTCGAAGTCATGAGGTTGTTCAAGCGTTTCAGCGAGGTCGGCGTGACCGTGGTCATCGCCAGCCATGACGTGCATCTGATCGAACAGGTCGGCGCGCGGCGCATCGTGCTTGAGCATGGGCGCGTTGCCGCACCAGACGCCGGATGAGCATCCGCGCCTACTTTTCGCGCCACGCGCAGGTGCTGGTCGGTTCGCTCGGCCGCATTGCGCATCAGCCCTTTGCCACCTTCATGACCATGGGTGTGATTGCCGTGGCCCTCGCATTGCCGCTGTTCCTGAGCTTGCTGCTGCAAAACGCGCGCAACGCCACCGGCAATTGGAACGAAGCCTACGATTTGTCGGTCTATATGGACAAGAAAGCGAGCGCCGCGCGTACGCAGTCGCTCGCCAAGCAACTGCGCCTCAGGGGCGATGTTGCGGCCGTCCGCATCATCACCGCCGAACAGGCGCTGGCGGAGTTTCGCAGCGATTCCGGATTCGGCAGCGCCCTCGATGCCTTGGCGGACAATCCGCTGCCGGATACATTGGTGGTGACGCCGACTTTGGCCGCGAGCACGCCGCAGGGCACCGAGACGCTAAAAAGCACGATCGCGGCCCTGAGCGATGTGCAGACGGTGCAAATCGACACGGAATGGGTGAAGCGCTTGCACACCATGATCGATCTTCTGCGGCGCGTTGTTCTGCTGACGGCCGGCCTGTTGGGAGCCGGCATCGTGCTGATCGTCAGCAACACCATTCGCCTCGATATTTTGAACCGGCGGGCGGAAATCGAGGTCATGAAACTGGTGGGTGCTTCAGACGGCTTTACGCGGCGACCGTTCCTATACAGTGGCGTCTGGTACGGATTGGGCGGCGGCTTGATGGCCTTGGGCCTGGTCGCGGTAGCCGCTACGGTGCTGGCGCGGCCGGTGGCGCAGCTGGCCTTTTTGTACGGCAGCTCGTTCAGTTTGCAGGGGCTGAAAATCATCCCCGGATTGGCCGTTTTGGGGCTCTCCGTGGGCCTGTCCTGGCTGGGGTCCTGGCTTGCTGCAACGCGCCATATCCGAGCGATAGAACCGGCATAAGTATATGTTTTTAAATACTTTGTTGTCTTGCAGAACTCTAGCCGCATTTAGCACTCTAACCCCAGGAGTGCTATTATTGCTCACATAGATTTAGGTGGAAGATTTGGATTTGGAGGTAGGCATTAATGACTGCTGCTCTGGTCGCTAAGCAAACTGGAATGGTGTTCGCGGGGCCCGTTGGGAGCCTCGACTCTTATATAGACCGCGTTTCCCAGATTCCGGTTCTGTCGAAGGAAGATGAAGTCGCATTGGCGGTGAAATTCCGTTCCGAGGCCGATCTGGACGCGGCCCGGCAACTCGTGCTGTCGCACCTGAGATTCGTGGTGCACATTGCGCGCGGGTATTTGGGCTACGGCCTGCCCATGGGCGATTTGGTTCAAGAAGGAAACGTGGGCCTCATGAAGGCGGTCAAGCGCTTCGACCCCGGCGTGGGCGTTCGCTTGGTATCGTTCGCGGTGCATTGGATCCGCGCCGAGATTCACGAGTACGTCTTGCGCAACTGGCGTCTGGTGAAGGTCGCCACCACGAAGTCGCAACGCAAACTGTTCTTCAACCTGCGCAAAATGAAGAAGAACCTGGCGTGGCTGTCCGAAGCAGAGACCGCGGCGGTGGCCCGCGATCTGGGTGTCGACGTAGCGGACGTGCGCGAAATGGAACAGCGCCTGTCGGCGCGAGACATGTCCTTCGATCCGACCCCGGAGAGCGACGAGGAAGAGGCCTATTCGCCGGCCATGTACCTGCCGGCGAGCAATGCCGATCCTGCGATCGAGGTCGAGCGCGCCGAGTGGGAAGAAGATTCCGCCGACCGCTTGGAACTGGCGCTGGAGAAACTCGACGAGCGCAGCCGCAGCATCTTGAAGCGGCGCTGGATGACGGACGATAAGGCCACGCTGCATGAATTGGCCGACGAGTACGGCATTTCAGCTGAGCGGGTGCGCCAGGTTGAGTCGAATGCCATCAACAAGCTGAAAGGGTTGATGGCTGCGGCAGCCTAAGACCTCGTTGTTTTGCCGAGATGTAGTGTTTGAGCCGCCGAGCGGTCGGCGGCTCAATGATTTGTTGGACCGCAATTAGAGCTCCTATATAAGAACAAGCGTACATCGCCCCGCCGGGCTTACGCATAGGGAGAAAACCCATGATTCCAGCGACGTTATGGACAGCCATCGTGACCTTGCTGATCACCCTCTTTTACTTCTATACCGGATTCCGCGTCGGCAACCTGCGCGGCAAACACCATATCAAAGCACCGGCGACCAGCGGCCATCCTGAATTCGATCGAGCCTATCGAGTTCAGCTCAATACGCTGGAACAGATGGGGATCTTCTTACCGGCGCTTTGGGTATCGGCGTTCTATCCCATTCCTTGGGCGTGGCTCGCGCCGCTGGTCGGCTTCATCTGGTTGGCGGGGCGCATCGGTTATTTGCGCGGATACATGGCCGATCCCGATAAGCGGCTGATCGGCGCCATGACGGGAGGGCTCAGCAGCATGGTGATGCTCGTCATCGCCAGCGCCGGCGTGGTGAGGGCCTGCCTCGCGTTGCGCGTTATGTGAATCTCGCGCATGAACCAAACCTGGTCCCGTGAGCTTCGATGCGCTACGCTAGCCTTGTCAACTAATCAACAGGGTATGGGTATGCGTATCGCGATGCTTGTCACGGTGATTCTTGCGGCCGGCTGCGCGAGCCAACCCACCAGCACTCAATCGGCTTCGAGTTCCGGCCCGCCCGCAATGACTGAGGCCCAGAGATTGGCCGCCGCAAAAAATCTCAATCTCAAAGTGGTCGACAAGGACGGACAGCAACTCTATTGCCGCTCGAACTTCGTCACGGCTTCCCATATCCAGCGCGACACCACCTGCTATACGGCCGACCAGATCGACAAGTTGGAGTGGCAGACGCAGCGCGACCTCGACCAAATGAGCAATAGGCCACAGGGCGGCAAAGGTCTGCCTTAGCTGACTGAAGAACCTACTCGAGCTATTGGGAACCAGGAGGCGTACGGTAGCCGTGATGCGCACCGCTGATCAATGGCTGGAAGAATACGGGTCGAGTCATCGCAATCCCACCAATGAGGCTCTGCATTGGATTTGCGTGCCGGTAATCCTGTGGTGTGTGCTGGGACTGCTCTGGATCACGCCCTTCCCAAGCGGCATCCGCGCCGTCATCCCCGCGGCAAATTGGGCGACCGTGATTACGCTGCTCGCGGTCATCTACTACGCATTTCTGTCCGTGCCGCTTGCGCTCGGCATCCTTCCCTTGCTCGCTCTCATGTTGTGGTCGCTGGACGCCCTCAGCGGGAATTCCCTGGCGCCGATGTGGTTGATCTGCGTCAGCTTGTTCGTCTTGGCGTGGATTGGGCAGTTCATCGGCCATGCCATCGAAAAGAAGCGCCCCTCCTTCTTCAAGGACCTGCAATTTCTGATGATCGGCCCGATGTGGCTGCTGGCTAACGTATATCGACGCGCAGGAATTCCCTTCTAGATTCAGGCGGCCGACATCACCTCGCGGAGTCCGAGGCTTGCTTCAACCTGCGAAGATTGCTCGTCGATACTCGTTAGCTGATCGCCCAAGACCTCGCGCAAATTCTCGAGTTCTCCGAGTTGCGCCCGCGCGCTCCTCCAAGCCTCCTGCGCCAGTTCCATAACTTCGCGCAGCACTTCGCATTCGGCTTGCGCAGCACGAACCGCTGCAATTGAAGAAAACCAGCGGCGCTCAAGAAGATTCGCCGCAGCGTCACGATCCACATATCGATCGATCATCTCTTTCTCCTTGCCCTCCAGGCCCAATGGGACGGTCTTGATACTGCCCCGCCAACATGACGATTAGCGGACAGGGATGCGGCAATTTGTTTAAAGGAGGGGGCCGCACTCTGTGGCACGGCATCGACGGGGGTCGATGAATTTAGGTTCGAGGTTTTCTAGTTGTCCGTGACCAGGGGGAAACCCACCGTGTATTGACCTCGTTCATCTTGATCCGGCTCAAGCTGCCTGACCCACGGGCAGCACCAGCGGCGCCGGTTGCGCCTGCTCGCGCACCTTGGGCCAATCGATCAAGCGCAATTGCCCGCTCATATCCTCAACCAGCGATGTGCAGCTCTCCACCCAGTCGCCGTCATTGCAATAGCGGATGCCGTCGATATCGCGAATCTCGGCACGATGGATGTGTCCGCAAACCACGGTGTCGACGCCGCGCTTGCGCGCCGCCTGCGCGACCGCCTCCTCGAAGCTGCCGATGTACTGCACGGCGCTCTTGGCCTTGTGCTTCAGATACATGGACAGCGACCAGTGCGGGAGATTTAACCTGCGACGGAACCAGTTGATATACGGATTGGCCGCCAACAGAACGTCGTAAATGTTGCTGCCCACCTTGGCGAGCCAAGGGCTGCATTTTACGACGCTGTCGAATTCATCACCGTGCAGCACCAGCATGCGCCGCCCGTCGGCGCCCTCGTGAATGTACTCGCGGTGGATTTCCAGATTGCCGAATACCGCACCGTCGAATTCACGAAACACCTCGTCATGATTGCCCGGGACGAAAATCACTTTCGTGCCGCGTTTAGCCTTGCCCAGAATGGTGCGCAGCACATTGTTGTGCGACTGCGGCCAGAACATGTTTTTCTGCATGCTCCACACATCGATGATGTCACCGACCAAGAACAGTGTGTCGGTTTCGACAATATGCAGGAAATCGAGCAGCCACTCGGCGCTGCAGCCTTTGAATCCCAAATGAATGTCGGAAATAAAGACCGTTCGCAATCTCATCGGCGAGTGGGCGTTGCGCTCCTGCATGTCTCGTCCTCCGTAAGTCTTCCGACGCCCTTAAGATCGCGTTTTGGTGTTACGAATGGATGACTTGAGGAAGAAGATTTGCTTACAAAAAAAGCACTTAGCCGTGGAACATCACGTGGAACAGCAGAAACGTGATCGGCCGCTCATTCTGGATGGGTGGGCGGCGCAAATCGATAGCCAAATCCCCGCACCGTTTGGATATAGGCTGCGTAGCCCTGTTCGCGCAAAATCCTTCGCAGCCGCTGCACATTGACATCCACCGTCCTCTCATCGACTTCCGTGTCGCCGCCCCATAAACGGCTCAGCAGTTGGGTGCGGTTGAATGTGCGGCCGGCATGCGACATTAAAAACTCCAACAGCCGATATTCCGCGCCGCGCAGATTCATCAATTCGCCGTGAACCGTGACCCGGTTGGTTGCCGCATCGAGAACCAGATCGTCGCAGCAGAGCGCCGCATGATCGCGGTCCCGCGCGCGGGGTCGCAGCAACACACAAACCCGTGCGACCACCTCACGCAAAGAAAATGGTTTGGTAATGTAGTCATCGGCGCCCATGTTCAGGCCCGCCACCACGTTCTCCTCGCCGCACAAGTCCGACAGGATGATCAGGCGAACCGATTTCGATGACTTCACCTCGCGCAGCCGCTGAATGACATCGAGCGCCGCAAACCCCGGCACGTTCCAATCGATGATGAGCAAGTGCAGCGGCCGCTCGCCAATCGCGGCAGCCGCAGTTGAGCCGTCGGTGATAGCATGCACGCTAAATCCCGCCTTGCCCAACTCCTGGCGAAGCGGCTCAATTGACGCAACATCCCGATCAACGATCAAAATCCGTTTCGTAGTGTCGGTGGCGGGCATGACGCCACAACATTAGAGGTACTGAGTTTTACAGTAGGTTGACAGTTTTGTGACCATCTTAACGGGCCCGCACGCTGACCCGATGCGCCGCCCGCGGCGAGACATAGGAATAGCCGCGCAGCGCTTCCGGTCTGGGCAGCGCTTCCGGCCTGCGCTGCGCATGGAGCGCGCCATCATGGTCGGAGGCATTCCAAGCCGCGAGCAGCAACCCCAGTGCCAGCCAGTTGAGCGAGGCTTCGCGCCGCGCCGACCAGTATGCGGGGCCAGTTGATTTAACAGTAGCGATCAGCATGGCCTTCTCCTCTTTAAGCGGACGAGGCCAGTGTCAGCGAAGAGACGCCAATCATTGGAGACGCGAAACAGGCAATCTCAAGGCGAATTGTGGCGAATCATGGCGTCCGGTTCCCGCGGGCCACTGCAGCGATTAAGCTATGATTCCAGACATGAAAAAGCAGATCGCGATCGTCGAGGATGAGCCGGCTTTGCGCGAGAATTACGCGGCGGCGCTGTCCCGTCATGGTTATATGATCAAGGCTTACGCCAATCGCCGCGCCGCCATGGCCGCCTTCAACACGCGCCTGCCCGATCTTGCCATCATCGACATCTCTCTCGAGGATGAGGCCGAAGGCGGCTTCGACCTATGCCGCGACTTGCGGGCGCTCTCCGCGGAACTACCCATCATCTTTTTGACAGCGCGCGACAGCGAGCTCGACGCGGTCTCGGGATTGCGCCTGGGCGCCGATGACTTTCTCACCAAGGACGTCAGCCTGCCGCACCTGGCGGCCCGCGTCGCGGCGCTGTTCAGGCGCATCGATGCCTTGCGGCGGCCCGACAACGCCGCTGAAATCATCCGGCGGGGCGCGCTCGCCGTTGACGGCGAGAAGATGCAGACCACCTGGAACGGCGCCCCGGTTACCCTGTCGTTGACCGAATTCTGGATTGTGCACGCCCTGGCACGCAATCCAGGGCATGTCAAAAATCGTCAACAGCTGATGGATGCGGCGAATGTGGTGTTGGACGACAACACCATCACTTCGCATATCAAGCGGGTGCGGCGTAAGTTTCAGCAGGTCGACGCCGCGTTCGATGCCATCCAGACTGTGTACGGAATGGGCTATCGCTGGGTCGAGTGAGCATTCGACTGCAATTGTTGATTGTCGCGCTCACCACGTTGGTGTTGCCGTGGGCCGGCTGCCAGTATGCCCGCGAACTCGAGACCGCGCTGCGCAGCTCCCAGGAGCAATCGCTGCTGGCAAGTGCCGCCACCATTGCCAATGCGCTCTCCGCGCAGCCGCAACGCGTGTTTAATCATGGCGAGGACCGGCAGGCGTTTTCGTCCGCCGCCGGCGATCTTTACGTCTACCCCTTGACGACGCAGCCGCTGCTCGATGGCTATCGCGAAGATTGGGACGTTCCGGCGGAACCGAGCTCGCTGCCGACCTCGAGCGCCTATCGGGCGCGGCTGCAGGCCGGCTCGACCGAACGGTTTCTGTATCTGTTCATTGAAGTCGACGATGCGCATTTCGACCCGCAGCCTTACATGGTACGGCCCGATCAGGACCGCTTCGATCGAATCAATCTGACCCTGGAAGGCCCCAATGGGCGAGCGGCATACTTTTTTGGCACAGACGCTCCGGGTTTGATTGCCGCGCAGAGCGTCGCAAAAGGCGAGGACGGTGTGGATCGCGTTGTCACGGAACCGCGAATTCAGGCCTTCTGGCTGCAAACGGCCGCCGGCTACCATCTGGAGGCCCGGATACCGTTGAGTTTCGTGGGCCGGCATCTGTGGATTGAGGCGATCGATGGCCGCGGCAAAGGCCGCGCCGGCTTTGCCGCCGACAGCACGCAGGGCGGACGGTTGTTTTTTGCCACCCCCGGACTCAACTCTCTGCTGGAGACCTTTATCGGCGACGGCACCCGCGCCATCGTCATCGACGCCAATGCGCTAAAGCTCGGCACTGCCGGCACCCTTTCCGCGAAAAAGCGCAACGAAACGGAAGAATCCGAGCCGATTTGGTACCGCTACTTGCTGCGCGTCGACACCTCCCACATGCCGACCATTGCCTCCTCACCGGATCATTTGAGCGGCGTGAGCGTGAGCGCCGCCCTTCAAGGACATCCCTTTGCTCAATGGGTAGTGCGCGACAACGTGCACGAATTGCTGTTGACGGCGGCCGCGCCCATCGTCATCGATGGGCGGCTGCACGGTGCCGTCGTTTTGGAGCAGGCCGCCGATCAACTCCTCGCGCTGCGCGATCGCGCGCTCAGCCGGCTGTTCAATCTGACCCTCATCGCCACCGCTGCCGCGGTCATCATCATGTTTGCCTTTGCCACCTGGCTCAGCTGGCGCATCGGACGGCTGCGCCACGCCGCCGATTCCGCGGTGGGCAGCGACGGCCGGATCCAGCTGAAAATGCCTGAATCGGGCAGCGCCGATGAAATCGGCGCTTTGTCGCGCGGCTTCGAAGACCTGCTGGGGCGCCTCAACGAACATACGCAATATCTGCGTACCCTGGGCGGCAAGCTGTCGCATGAGCTGCGCACGCCGCTGACCATTGTGCGTTCATCACTCGACAATCTTGAATCCGAGGGCCTGCGCGAGGATCAGCGCCGCTATGTCACCCGGGCCCGCGAAGGCACCTTGCGCCTGCAATCCATCTTGAGTGCGCTGGGCGCAGCCGCGCGGGTGGAGGAGAGCATCAAGCAATCCGAGCGCGTGAATTTCGATTTGCGCGATTTATTGATCTCCGCGGTGGCCGCCTACCGCGATGGATTTCCCTCGGCTCAATTTGCGCTCGAGGTGCCGGACGATCCCTGCTTCGCACGCGGCGCCCCCGATCTCATGGTGCAATTGCTCGACAAGCTGATCGAGAACGCAGTCGATTTTTGCCCCAAAAAGGGCGACATCACGATCGCTCTGGCCCGGGTCCAGTCGAATTATTCCTTGCAGGTCGCCAACGATGGGCCGCTCATTCCGCAAGCACTCATGTGCCGCCTGTTTGAATCCTTGTTCGAGCAGCGGCAGGGCCATGACGAGAAGCCGCATTTCGGATTGGGGCTGTACATCGTGCGTCTGGTCGCCGAGTTTCACGGCGGCAGCGCCGTCGCCGCGAATCGAGAAGACGGCAGCGGCGTGATCTTCATCATCACGTTGCCGCTCATCTAGCGCGGTTTAGGCGGCTACCCCGCGATTCGCCGGATCGCCCAATGCGAGCTCGCGGTTGCGCGGATGGCCCTCGTGAGTCAGCAGCCATTCTTTGCGGTCGATGCCGCCGCCGAAGCCGGTCAGCGATCCATCAGCGCCGATGACCCGATGGCAGGGAACGATGATGGCAATGGGATTGCGGCCATTCGCAAGGCCCACGGCCCGCGATCCGTTCGGGTTATTGAGGCGCTTGGCAAGCTGCCCATAGCTGCGCGTCTGACCGAAGGGGATGTTGGTCAGCTCACGCCAAACCCGCTGCTGAAATTCCGTTCCCGCCAAGCGCAGCGGCAGATCGAATTCGCGCCGCTTGCCGGCGAAGTATTCTTGTAATTGGCGCACGGCGGCCGGCAATGGATCGATGGTGGCATTTTGCACCCAGTCTTCGCCCAAGTTCGGCAGCTTGGCCGGCTTGTTGCGGTACAAGTTCATGTACAGACCGGTCAGCGCCGTGCCATCGCAAGTCAGCATCAAGCGGCCGATGGGGCTATCGACATAACAAAAAACGTTCATGGCGCAACTCCTGATGATTGCCATAGATAATGTGCCGCATAGGCGCGCCACGGCCGCCAGGCCTCGGAGCGCTGCTGCAATTGCTTCTGATTCGAGCGCGCGGCGCGCATCAACACCAAATCTCCGGTCGGAAACGCATCCGGCCACTGCAGCGCGCGCATGGCGATGTAATTCGCCGTCCAATGGCCGATGCCCGGCAGGCTCATCAAGCCGTCGATCTGTTCTTCTACATTTGCGGCATAAGCCAGCACGATTTTTCGCCGGGCGACCGCCTGGGCGAGTCCGACCAGACTACGGGCGCGCGCACCGACCATTCCCAATGCGGCCACTTGTTCGGCGGGCACCTCGGCCATGCGATCAGCGCTGGGGCTCAAGCGATTGAGTTCAGGATAAGGCGTCGCAATGAGGTCACCGAAAGTCTGCGCCCAACGTCCTGCAATAGTGCTTGCCCCTTTGACCGACACTTGTTGTCCCAGAACGGTGCGCACCGCCAACTCAAAGCCGTCGAATGCGCCGGCAACGCGCAGCCCCGGCAGGCGCCGCACGGTGTCGGCCAGAATGTCGTCGTGCCGCAGCACCGCACTCACCGAATCCGGTGCGGCGCCCAAGTCGAACAGCTGTTTGACCCGTCCGATGACGGGCCCGATCACGGCAGTCAACGAAGGCGAGATCTCCAGATTCAGCGCACTTCCGCCTGGGTGCATCGATACCGCGATCCAACCCCTGGCAGCGCCGATGGCGATGGTGCGCCGATAGTGAGTTTCATCGACCCTCTCGACTCCGGGTATGGCACGCAACCGCAAATAAGCCAGCAGACTGTGCCATGCCAGCGGCGGCCGAAATTCAAGCTGTACGTTCAAGCTGTCGGCGTCGATCGACTTGCCGCGGATCGCGCGCGGACTCAAGCCGTAACGGGATTTAAACAAAGCATTGAAGCGGCGTACGCTGCTAAAGCCGCTCGCGAAAGCGATGTCGGTCAGCTTGAGCGCGGTTTCGCGCAACAATCGTTTGGCCAGGAGCAATCGTTGCGTCTGTGCCAGTTCAATCGGTGAAACACCCAGCTCAGCTTCAGTGACCCGGCGCAAATGCCGATCGCTCACGCCCAATGAAGCGGCAAGATCGCCGACGCGTGCACTGGAAAGTGCATGCTCTTCGATGCCGGCCATGGCGGCACCGACCAGGCGGCTGACCGCATCGACCGGAGCCATGCCGGGAGCGCGCTCCGGCCGGCAACGCAGGCAGGGTCTGAAGCCGGCGCCTTCAGCCGCCGCCGCATGCGAATAAAAGCGCATATTTTTGCGATTGGCAGGCCGCGCCGTGCATATCGGCCGGCAATAAATATGCGTGGAGGTGATGCCTACGTAAAAGCGCCCGTCGAAGCGCCGATCGCGGGCCCGCACCGCACGAAAACAGGCTTTCGGATCGAGTTCCATGGCGACAGGTTAGCCCTAATTCGGGGCTAATACTCGCCGTTTTCGGACCTCGATATGAGACAGCGAAACTCCGGTTTCGCAGCCGGACTGCCGCATCCGGGACTGGCGCTTTCGGGACTGCCGCTTCCGGGCCGGTCGTTAAGCCAATGCCGTTTTGAACAGCACCATCATGCGGCTCCAAGCCTTTTCAGCTTGGGGTTGATCGTAAACCTGAGAATCGGGCGGACACCAACCATGCTTGGTGCCGGCATACACCTCGATTTCGGCGGCCAATTTGGCCTTGGCGAAAGCTTCCTTGAGCATTTCTTTGGCTTGCGGTTCACGCTGATCGTCATTTTCGGCGATGGCGATCAAAAAATGCGCTTTCATCTTGGGTATCAGCAAATGCGGACTTTCAGGTTTATCAGTGGCGAGGCCGCCGCCGTGGAAGGTCGCCCCGGCGCCCACGCGATCCGGAAATGATGCCGCGGTTCTCATGACAAAGGGGCCGCCCATGCAATAACCAGTGGTGCCCATTTTTTTCTGAACGTCGACCGACGGCTGACTGTCGAGATAAGCGACAAAGGCGGTGGCGTCGGTGAGCGCGGTGGCCGGCGACAAGGTGCCCGCCAGACTCATCAGGCTTTGGCGCGTTGCCGGATCATTGAAATCCGGATGTTCTGGCGCGGTCGGCGCCTTCTTGGTTCGATAGAAGGGGTTGATGACCAGCACGGTGTAGCCCGATTCTGCCAGCCGTTTTCCCATCTGCCTAAAGGTGGGGCGCAATCCGAAAATATCCGGCCAGATCAATACGGCAGGATATCGGCCCTTAACAGGATGCACGAGATAAGCATCGCAGGTCCCGTCGGGCGTTTTGATCTCGACTTCAGATTCAGTGGTGTCGGCAGCGTCCGCGAGCCGCGGCAGCATCGCAGTGAATCCGACCCCGAGGGTCAGGGCACCGAATTGTCTTCTCGATAAGTCGCGAGCGCGGCTCACCGTATACATTTCGTCAAGATCATCCTTCTCGCACATAAGATCCTCCGTTTGATCAAGCGGGCTCCATGAGCTGAAATAGGTCTCCCAGGTGCCGAAGTTGAGCGCCGCCCGCTCCGCGTGTCAAGCGTGGCGCAATCCCAAATGCCGCAGTATCCCCTGGGCGGCTTCGCGGCCTTCGAATACCGCCGTCACCACCAAGTCCGAGCCGCGCACCATGTCGCCGCCGGCAAAAACCTTAGGGTTGGTGGTTTGGAATCGGGAATGCGGCGCGCCGGAGACGCGCACCCGGCCGTTGCCGTGCAAATGAATGCGCTGCGCTTGAAACCAATCGGGCGGGCTCGGCAGAAAGCCGAAGGCGACGATCACCGCATCCGCAGCAATGGTTTCCTCGGTTCCCGGCACCACTTCCGGTATGCGGCGGCCGCGTTGATCCGGGGCGCCTAAACGAGTCTCCACCAATTTCACCCCATGTACCCGGTCCACCCCGACGATCTCGATGGGCTGGCGGTTGAAAAGAAAAGTAACGCCCTCTTCCTTGCTGTTCTTGTAGTCCCGCCGCGATCCCGGCATGTTGTGCTCATCGCGCCGATAGGTGCACGTCACGCTGGCGGCCCCTTGACGGATTGCGGTCCGGTTGCAATCCATGCCGGTATCGCCTCCGCCCAGCACCACCACATGCTTGCCCTTCATGTCGACAAAATCGGCGCCCGTTCCCAGTTGCAGCTCTCGGTTGATATTGGAAATGAGATAGGGGAGCGCTTCGTGCACGCCCTGCAGATCCTCGCCGTCGAAGCCGCCTTTCACATACGTATACGTACCCATCCCCAGGAATATCGCGTCGAATTCGCGCTCGAGCTGTTCGAAGGCGATGTCGCGGCCCACCTCGACGTTCAAGCGAAATTCCACGCCCATGCCTTCCATGATTTCCCGGCGCTTTTCCACCACGTCCTTTTCGAGCTTGAACGGCGGGATGCCGAAGGTCAGCAGACCGCCGATCTTGGCATAGCGGTCGAACACCACCGGCGTCACGCCGTTGCGCACCAGAATGTCGGCGCAGGCGAGACCGGCGGGACCGGCGCCGATGACCGCGACGCGCTTGGAAGTGCGCACCACATGCGACATGTCCGGCTTCCAGCCCAGGCGAAAGGCTTCGTCAGTGATGTATTTTTCGATGGCGCCGATGCTCACCGCGCCCAAGCCATCGTTCAGCGTACACGCGCCCTCGCACAGACGGTCCTGCGGGCAGATGCGGCCGCACATTTCCGGCAACGAATTGGTTTGATGCGAAAGCTCCGCGGCCTCGAACAGCTTGCCGTCGTTGATCAGATTGAGCCAATTCGGAATGTAGTTGTGGACCGGACATTTCCACTCGCAAAAAGGATTGCCGCAGGAGATGCAGCGTCCGGCCTGCTGCGCGGCCGACTCGGCGCTGTATTGCGAATAGATTTCGCGAAACTGCTTGGTGCGCACGTCGATGCCGAGCTTGTCCGGCTCCCTGCGCGGAATATCGAGAAATTGCAGATGCTTGTCGGCCATGAGGATTCGCGTTGCGCTTTAGGCCGCGCGGCGCAGATTTTCCAGCAGCGAATCGATGGCGGAAGCCTTCGGTTTCACCACCCAAAATCGCCCGATGTAGGTGCGGAAATCGTTGAGCAACTGCGCGCCCCATTCGCTTCCCGTGGCCTCGACATGCTGTTCGATGAGGCCTCGCAAGTGCTGCACGTGCGTGCCCATGCCCTCGGGCGATACGCGGTGAATATCGATCAGGTCATGGTTGTAGCGGTCGACGAAATCCCGCTCCATGTCGAGCACATAGGCGAAGCCGCCGGTGAAGCCGGCCCCGAAATTCACGCCGGTGGTGCCGAGCACGCAGACCACCCCGCCGGTCATGTACTCGCAGCAATGATCGCCGGCGCCCTCCAGCACGGCGAGCGCCCCGGAGTTGCGCACCGCAAATCTTTCCCCTGCCCTGCCGGCGGCATAGAGTTCTCCGCCGGTGGCGCCGTACAGGCAGGTGTTGCCCATGATCACGGTGTCGCGCGCGACAAAGCTTGAGTTGGCGTGCGGCTTCAGCACGATCCTGCCGCCGGCCATGCCTTTGCCGACATAGTCATTGGCTTCGCCTTCGAGATTCAGATGCAGCCCCCCCGCATTCCACACCCCGAAACTCTGGCCGGCGGAACCTTTCAAGCTGACGACCAAGGGAGCGGCACTCATGCCGGCATTACCCCAGCGGCGTGCGATTTCGCCGGAAATGCGCGCGCCCAGGGAGCGGTTGAAATTGTTGACCCGATAGGAGAATGTGCCGCCGGCCTTAGCGTCGATCGCGGCGCGCATGTCCTCCAGCATTCTTTCCGCCAGCGCGCCCTTGTCGAATGGTTCATTGTGCGGATCGAGGCAATACTGCGGCTTGTCCGATACCAGTGTGGAATTGGCCAGGAGCGGTGCCAGATTCAGCTTGCGCTGCTTGGCGGTTTCGCCGGGCAGTATTTCCAAGAGTTCGGTGTGCCCGATCAATTCAGCCAGGGTGCGCACGCCCAATGAGGCCATGATTTCGCGGCATTCGCGCGCCACAAATTTGAAATAGTTGATCACCATGTCAGGCAATCCGATGAAGTACTTACTGCGCAGAACGTTGTGCTGAGTGGCGACGCCGGTGGCGCAATTGTTCAAATGACAGATGCGCAGATATTTGCAGCCCAGAGCAACCATGGGCGCGGTGCCGAAGCCGAAACTCTCCGCGCCGATCAATGCCGCCTTGATCACGTCCAACCCGGTCTTCAGGCCGCCGTCGGTCTGCAGGCGCACTCGATGCCGCAATTCGTTGGCGCGCAGCGTCTGGTGGGTTTCGGCGAGGCCCAGCTCCCAGGGGGTGCCGGCGTACTTGATGGACGATAAGGGACTCGCGCCGGTACCGCCGTCGTAGCCTGAGATGGTGATGAGATCTGCATAGGCCTTGGCGACGCCGGCCGCCACCGTGCCGACGCCCGGCTCCGCCACCAATTTGACCGACACCAACGCCCGCGGATTGACCTGCTTCAAGTCGAAGATCAGCTGCGCCAAATCTTCGATGGAATAGATGTCGTGATGCGGCGGCGGCGAAATCAAGCCCACGCCGGGCCGCGCGAACCGCAGGCGGGCAATCATGTCGTTGACCTTGTGGCCCGGCAGCTGCCCGCCCTCTCCGGGCTTCGCGCCCTGCGCAATCTTGATCTGCAGCACTTCGGCATTGATCAGGTATTCCGGCGTGACGCCGAAGCGGCCGGAGGCGACCTGCTTGATCTTGGAATTCTTCTCGGTGCCGTAGCGCACCGGATCCTCGCCGCCCTCGCCGGAATTCGAACGCGCACCGAGGCGATTCATGGCGATCGCCAGGGCTTCGTGCGCTTCCGGAGACAGCGCGCCCAAGGACATGCCGGCACTGTCGAAGCGCGCGAGAATGGCCGAAATGGGTTCAACCTCTTCAATCGGGATCGGAGCGGCGCTGCTCTTCAGTTTCAACAGGTCGCGAAGACAGGAGACCGGCCGCTCATTCACCAGGCGGGCATATTGTCGGTATTGCTCGAAACTGCCCGTCATGACGGCCGATTGCAGGGTGGCCACCACATCGGGGTTGTACATGTGGTATTCGCCGTTGTGCATGTACTTGAGCAGACCGCCCTGCTCCACGGGGGTAGGTATGTCCCAGGCGCGCTTCGCCAGATATTCGGCATCCAATTTCAGATCCGTAAAGTCGGCGCCTTGAATGCGGCTGTCGGTTCCGCCGAAGCACAGTGCCACCACCTCGTCGCTCAATCCGACGATCTCAAACAGCTGCGCGCTGCGATAGCTCGCCACGGTGCAGATCCCCATCTTGGACATGATTTTGAACAGCCCCTTGCGGATGCCGCGCCGATAGCTTCGGCCGAGCTCCTGGCGCGCAATGGCTTCCATCTTGAGCACGCCCTTGCGCATCATGTCGAACAGGGTCTGGTAAGCGAGATAGGGATAGACCGCGGTCGCGCCATAGCCGATCAGACAGGCGAAATGATGGGCATCGCGCGCGGTACCGGTCTCCACCAGGATGTTGCACTTGCAGCGCAATCCCGTCGTCACCAAGCGATGATGGACGGCGCCCGTCGCGAGCAGTGCGTGGATGGGCAGTTTTCCTTTCACCAGGTAACGGTCCGACAACAGCAGCACCAGTTTGCCGAGCCGCACCGCGGTTTCCGCGTGGTCGCATACGCGCAAGAGTGCCGTCTGCAGATCGAGATGCTCATCGTATTGCAGGTCGATGAACTCATTGGGAATCCCGGACTCGGCCAGCGCGACGATCTGCCGCAGCTTGCGCTGCGACAGTATCGGCGAACTCAATACGATCTGTTCCGCGTGCTGCGGCGCCGGCACGAAGATGTTGGCTTCCGGGCCGATCTGCGTCTGCAGGGACATCACGATGCTTTCGCGCAAGCTGTCGATGGGCGGATTCGTGACCTGGGCGAACTGCTGGCGGAAATAGTCGTACAGCGAGCGGGTCTTCTTGGAGAGCACCGGCATCGGAGTGTCGTCGCCCATCGAGCCGACCGCCTCGCTTTCATCCTCCGCCAGGACGCGGATGATCTCATCGCGCTCTTCGGCCGAGACGTTGAACATTTTCTGATACTGCGCGAGGACTTCGCGATCGAAGGGTTCGGCCGCCAGCCGCGGATCGATGAGGTCGGTCTGCAGATAGCGCACCCCCTTCTTGAGCCAGACCTTGTAAGGATGGCGGCTCTTGAGAAGATCGTCGATCCGTTTGGTCGACATGAGTTCGGCGGTTTGCAGATCGAGCGCCAGCATTTCACCCGGGCCGAGCTTGCCCTTGTCGACGACATCCTCAGGAGCGTAGTCCCAGACGCCGGCCTCCGAAGCGATGGTGATGTGCCGATTCTTGGTGATCACCCAGCGCGCGGGCCGCAGGCCGTTGCGGTCCAGCGTGCAGCAGGCATAGCGCCCGTCGGTGAGCACGATGCCGGCCGGGCCGTCCCAGGGCTCCATATGAGTCGCGTAGTACTCATAAAAGGCTTTCAAGTCCGGATCGATCATGTCCACCGATTGCCACGCCGGCGGCACCAGCAATCGCATCGCATGCATGGGATCGAGGCCGCCGGCCAGCAGCACTTCCAGCATGTTGTCGAGCGATTGCGAATCGGAGCCGGTGAGGGAGACCAGCGGCAGGATGTCGCTCAAATCCGGCAGCAGCGGCGATCTGAACAAGGGACCGCGCGCCACGGCCCAGCTGCGGTTTCCCTGCACGGTGTTGATTTCACCGTTATGGGCCAGGTATCGATACGGATGCGCCAGGCGCCATTGCGGCAGGGTATTGGTGGAGAATCGCTGGTGGAACACGACCACCGAGGCTTCCATGCGCGGATCCTTGAGGTCAGGATAGAACTGCGCCAGAAACTGCGGCATGACCATGCCCTTGTAGACGATGGTGCTGGCCGACAACGACGGAATGTAGAAGACCGGATCCTGTGCTTCGAGTTGCTTCTCACAGCGGCGGCGCGCGAGAAACAGTTTGCGATTGAAGGCCGCTTCGTCGAGGCCGGTGGGTGAATTCACGAACACCTGCTCGATGGCCGGCAGGCTTTTGAGCGCCTCGGCGCCGCAAGCCGACGGATCGATCGGCAAGGCGCGAAACCCGGCGAGTTCAAGCTGCTCCAGCTGCAGTTGTTCGCGGAGCGTATGGCGGGCTGCGGCGGCCTTGGCCGGATCGCGATCGAGAAACACGAGGCCCGCGGCGAACCGCTGCGTCAAGCTGAAGCCGGCATCCGCGGCCGCCGCCCGGAGAAATGCCGTCGGCTGCTTGATCAGCAGACCGCAGCCATCCCCCGTCTTACCGTCGGTCGCGATCGCCCCGCGATGGGTGAGCCGATTCAAGGAACTGATGGCGGTCTGCAAAACCCAATGACTGGCGCAATTGTCGAGGCTGGCGATCAGGCCAAAGCCGCAGGAATCTTTTTCGTACGCGGCACGGCACAGACCCCAGTCCCCTCGGCGCGGATCGGTACCGGTGAGGAGGCGGGTGGTGTACGCGGCGGAATCCTTCATCGTCATAGCGCGCCCATCTGCAAGCCAAGCCCTGCGCATTTCATGGCAGGGGCTTTTCAAAACAACAACTTAACTCGGTACTGGGCCTTAAAAAATTAAGTGCCAAGGGTGGCGCAAACGCCGCATCGCGCCGGTGTATGGAACTTACCTTATATGGAGGGCGCCCCGATTGGCAAGCGCGAAAAGACCTGGTGGTGAAGGCCTGCTAGCCTGCGATATAGCGCTCTAGCTGCTCGATATGCTGCGATTGTTCCTGAATGACGGCTTTGACCAAATCGCCGATGGACAGCATGCCGACGACGCGGCCCGACTTCACCACCGGCAAGTGCCGAAAGCGCCCATCGGTCATCAACTGCATGCAGTGATGCACCGTATCGTCCGGGGTCACGCTCACCGCGGGCGAACTCATGATGTCGCTCACGGGCGTGTCATGCGAGGAGCGATTTTTGAGAATGACTTTGCGCGCATAGTCGCGCTCGGAAATGATCCCGAGCAATGCACCGTCCTGCATGACCAACAACGCGCCGACGTGCCGCGTCGCCATGATCTCAATCGCGCGCAGCACGGAGTCCGTCGGCGTCACGGAGAAAATCTGGCTGCCCTTGACCTGCAGCAATTGATTTACGGTCTGCATATAACCCCCGTTATTGCCGACTATACTCGCGCCTCATACCAGGACAACCGGAAAAATGAGCGAATCAGAGCCACCACCCCCCATTGCTGCCATGCGGCCCTATGCCGTGAAGTCCCCCCACGGCGAGCGGATCGACCCTTATTATTGGCTGCGCGACGACGAGCGCAGCAACCCGGAAGTACTGGCCTATCTAAACGCGGAAAACGCCTACCGGGAGCGCAGCATGGCCGATGCCAAGCCCCTGGAAAACGCGCTCTACGACGAAATCATCGCGCGGCTCAAACAGGACGACTCCACGGTGCCGTACCGCAAAAACGGCTACTGGTACAGCACCCGTTTCGAACCGGGCAAGGAGCACCCGATATTTGTGCGCCGCAAGGGTTCTCTGGAGGCGGCAGAAGAAATCTTGCTGGATGCCAACGAGCAAGCGGTTGGGTCCGCGTACTACCGCGTCGGTGCGCTGGAAATCTCGCCCGATTCAAATTGGCTGGCCTTCTGCGAGGACACCATCGGGCGTCAGCAATTTACGCTGCGCTTCAAGGATCTGATCACGGGCGAGATCTTGCCGACCGCCATTGCCGACCTTGAAGCCGATCTCGCCTGGGCCGCGGACAGCCGCACCCTGCTCTACGTCGCGAAAGAACTCGAAACGCTGCTCGGGCTGTACGTCAAAAAGCACGTGCTCGGAGACGATCCCAAAAACGATGAGCTGATATTCGAGCAAACCGACAAGAGCTTCTACACCGGAGTGTCCAATTCGAAATCCGATGCCTACATTTTTCTGCACATGGAGAGCACGCTGTCGTCCGAATGGCGCTACGCGCGCGCGGATGACCCGCAGCTGCGCTTCGAGGTCTTTTTGCCGCGCGAAGCCGAGCATGAATACGACATAGAACATCTCGGCGGCTCATTTATCGTGCGGTCCAATTGGCAGGCGCGCAATTTTCGGCTCGTGGCCGCGCCGATCGGCGCGTTCAGCAACCGTGACGGCTGGACCGACATCATGCCGCATCGGGACGATGCATACATCGAGGATTTCGACGTATTCACGGAATTTCTAGCCGTGTCGGTGCGCAGCGGCGGTCTGCGGAAGATCTGCATTCATCTGCTGGCCGACGCGGCCGAATTTTTCATTGCCAGCGATGAGGCCGCGTACACCGCATCGCTGTCGGTCAACATGGAGTTGGATACGGGCATCGTGCGCTACGCCTATTCCTCGCTGACCACGCCCGCGACGCTGTACGACTTCGACGTCCGCACCCGCGAACAAAAGCTGCTCAAGCGCGATCCGGTGCTGGGCAGTTTTGATCCGAAAGACTACGCCGGCGAGTTTTTGATGATGAGCGCGCGCGACGGCACGCAGATTCCCGTGTCGCTCGCCTACCGGAAAGACTTTCCGCCGGACGCCTCGCGGCCGCTGCTGCAATACGGCTACGGAGCTTACGGTCTTTCGATGGATCCGATGTTTTCATCGGCACGCCTGAGCCTGCTGGATCGCGGTTTTATCTATGCGATTGCCCACGTGCGCGGCGGCCAGGAACTGGGCCGGGCGTGGTATGACTCCGGGCGGCAACTGCAGAAGAAAAATTCCTTCAACGATTTTCTGGATGTCACGCGCGCGCTGGTCGCCGCCGGCTATGCCGCCGCCGACAAGGTGTTTGCGATGGGCGGCAGCGCCGGCGGCCTGCTCATGGGGGCGGTCGCCAACATGAGCGCCGGCGATTACCGCGGCATCGTGGCGCAAGTGCCGTTTGTCGACGTCGTGACCACGATGTTGGACGAAAGCATTCCGCTAACCACCAACGAATACGATGAATGGGGCGATCCCAAAGCGCGCGAGTACTACGATTACATGCTGTCGTATTCGCCATACGACAATGTCGCGCGCAAGGCATATCCCGCGATGTACATCACCACCGGTCTTTGGGACAGCCAGGTGCAGTACTACGAACCGGCCAAGTGGGTGGCGAAACTTCGCGCCGTGAAAACCGACCAGAATCGCCTGTTTTTGCACGCGGAAATGCAGGCCGGTCACGGCGGAAAATCCGGGCGCTTTCAGCGCTATCGGGAAATCGCCATGGAATATGCATTTCTGCTGTCGGAATTGGCGCGATAAAAAAAAGGCGCCGCGAGCGGGAGGGGGGGAAGCGGATCGCGGCGCCTTCGGGGTGACCGAAAAAAAATGGTCGGGTTTAATTGGCGGCGGCAGCCTCCGGCGCGGCGGCGTAGCGGGCGGCAAGCCGAGCGGCCTCGCCTAAGCGTGCGTCAATTCTTGCCAGCGCAAACTGACCGTCGGCTCGGCGCACCAGCAGGGTGGCCTCGCGGCTGCCCTCGGCAGCCAATAGCGCGATGAATTTCGATTGCATACCTGAACGAAGCAAGCCGCGTGCCAGCGGAACACGCCAGAAAAATCAGTAAGTTAGGCGGTCGGGGGCGTTGTCAGGGTGACGCGATTTGTCCAGGGGTGACGCACACTGACGGCTTTGGACGGCCTTTAGGGATGCAGCAGCACGCAGGCGTGTGAATGGGCTTTGAGCGATTTGCAAATCCCGTTGGCGCGCTTCTCACTCAAACCCGCGACCTGCAAGCGATACAAGGTGCCCGATGCCCCTTTCTTCGGCGATACCTTGGGCGACAGCCCCGACAGCAGCTGCGGATATTCCTGGTCCAGTTTCGCCCAATGCTTGTGCGCGGCATCGGCGCCCGATTTGAACGCGCCGAGTTGTACGCCATAGCGGCCTTCGGATTTGGCGGCTGTGGCTGGCTTGGCGACTGCGGCGGGTTTCATCGCCGCGGCCGGTTTCGGCGGCGGCGCGGGGCTTTCAGCGGGCTTCTCGGTAGGAGCCGGCACGGGGGTCGAGGGCGCCGATGCCAGCGTAAAATTTTCCACGCGGATGCGCGCTTCCTCGGTCCACTTGCCTTCGGGGTACTGCTTCAAAAATGCCTGGTAGGCCTCGAGCGTGTCGGTATCGCGCGCCTTTTGCCAATCCCGTTCCTCGTAGAGTTCTTTGACGCGCGCCCGGGCCTGAGCGGTGAATTCGCCGCTTGGATATTTCTTCAAGAAGAGTTCGTAGGCGTCCGTGGTGTTCGCGGCGCGGGTTTTTTCCCAGTCGCTCTGTTGACGGCTGCACCCCGACAAAGCCAGGGCAGCAGTCAATGACAGCACTAAAAACGCTTTTTTGATGACCATTTTCACACTCTGCGGGATTTCCTGGATTCGCGCATTCTACTGCGATTCACCTCCTTGCGGCGACGCCAAGCTCGTCACATCACGGGCTGCCCCGATAGGATAATAAGAGGCCATGACCCAGCAAAAACGCCGTTTTCTCGACAGCAGTTCGGCCTCGCCCACCTTTATCGGAGCCAATTCGGTGTTCGTCGGCGATATCCGCGGCCGCGGTCAATTTGTGGTTTCCGGCGAAGTGCACGGCGACGGCGATCTGGAGGGCGCACTGAACCTGTCGGCCTCCGGCAGCTGGCATGGCCAGGTCCGTGCGCAGCAAGCGATTGTCGCCGGCACCATCATGGGCGGCTTGATCGTCGAGGACAAACTCGAGATCGGTTACACCGCGGTGATTCGCGGCAAGGTCAGTGCTCGGACGGTTGCGATCGCGAAGGGCGCGATCGTCGATGGAGAAATCGAAGTCACTTCGGACACCCCGGTGCTGCGCTTCGAAGAAAGGCGCGAAGCAGAAGAGGAGCGGGAAGTAAAAGCCGGCGTGGCTTGAAAGCATTCGCGACTGTTCGCGAATAGCGACATTGATTCAAAGTTGGTGTGTTCGCGGGTAATCCCGCATCCTAGCGGCCGTGAAAGAATACGATGTGGTCATCATCGGCGGCGGCATTCATGGCGCCGGCGTTATGCAGGCAGCGGCGGCCGCCGGTCACAGCGCTCTGCTCATTGAACGCCAAGCTATCGCGGCCGGCACGTCGAGCCGCTCCAGCAAGCTGATTCACGGCGGACTGCGCTATTTGGAATCCGGCCAGTTTGCGCTGGTGCGCGAAAGCTTGCGCGAACGCGCGATTCATCTGCGCATCGCCTCGGAGTTGGTGGCGCTCAAGCCGTTCTACATTCCGGTATACCGCGACACCCGTCGCCGGCCCTGGCAGTTGAAAATCGGGCTGTGGATATACGCGCTGCTCGGCGGCTTTGACGCGGCCACGCGTTTCAGCAGCGTGCCCAAAGCTGAGTGGCCGCAACTCGACGGTCTGAAGACCCAGGATCTCGACGCGGTCATTCGTTATCACGATGCACAGACCAACGATGCCCTGCTGACGCGTGCGGTGGTGAGATCCGCTTTGGGCCTGGGCGCAGAACTTGCGTTGCCGGCGAAATTCACGCGGGCGGTTTTGAGCGAGGACGGCGTGACCGTGAGCTACGCGACCGCCTCAGCGACCGTGGAATGCCGGGCCCGCGTGCTGATCAATGCCGCCGGCCCCTGGGCAACAGGAGTGGCGCGTGCGATCGAGCCGGCCATTGCAATCCCCGACGTGGATCTCGTGCAGGGAACGCACATTGTGATTCCCCAGCCGTTGACCGCCGGCATTTACTACGTTGAGAGCCCGACGGATGGGCGCGCCGTATTCGTCATGCCCTGGGCGGGCGCCACGCTGGTCGGGACCACGGAAACACCCTATCGCGGCGACCCGGATCTGCTGCAACCGTTGCCCGCCGAGGAAGAATATCTGTTGGCGGTCGTCCGGCACTATTTTCCGGCGCTGGCTGGCCTGACGCGAGCGGACATCAGCGAGCGTTTTGCCGGCCTGCGGGTGTTGCCCGCGGCCACGCAGGCGGCCTTCGACCGGTCGCGTGAGACCATATTCACCACGGACCGAGACGTACGCCCACGCGTTTTGGGCATCTATGGCGGCAAACTGACGGGATGGCGCGCGGCTGCGGTCCATGTAATGCAGCGTATCCGCCCCTCGTTGCCGGCCGCCGTGCGGCGCGCCGAAACGGACCTGTTGATTTTGAGGAGACCGACATGAGCAAGAATGGCATAGCCCTGGCGGCCCTGGCGTTGTTCGCAACGCTGGCGCATGCAGAGGACTATCTCAGCCCGACCGAGGAGCGCGTGCGCTTATCGTTGGGCGTTGCGCGCCTGTCGAACAACACCAACCTTCAGATCGACAGCAGCGCCGGCGTTCCCGGAACGCCGGTCAACGCCGAGGACCAATTCGGCCTGGCCAAGACCGACTATGAAGCCGTGATCCAGGCCATGGTGCGGGTCGGGGAGCGGCACCGCTTGCGATTCGATTATTTTTCGCTCGACCGCTCGGGTCATACCGTGGTGACCGATCCCATCGTGTTCCGAGACGTCGTCCTGCAGCCCGGCGATCCCTTGAATTCGGACCTGTCCATTCGGACTTTCAGCATCAGCTACGAATATTCGTTCATTCACCGCGACAAGTTTGAACTGGCCGGCACCTTCGGCATCAGCGACACGGATATCTCCGCGCGCGCGCGCGTTCAGACGCAGGCGCGGCATGTCGATCAGACCGAAGACCAGGCCGGCCCCTTCCCGACCTTCGGCCTCGACGCCACGTATGTGGTCAGCAAGCGATTTTACGTCGACGGCCGCGCGCAATACTTCAAGGTGCGCGTCGACGATCTCGACGGATCGCTCGGCATCTACGAGATCGCCGCGCTGTACCGGCTGCGTCCGAACATTTCATTCGCGTTGGGCTACACCATGCTGCGCGCCGAGCTGCTTTCGACGCAGCCGAAGCAGTCCGGATTCTTCAACTTCAATTCCAAAGGTCCGGAATTCGTCGTCAGAGTCGCATTCTAAACGGCTATTGCGGCGTGCTGGTCTCGACCGAGAATTCCACCCGGTTGTTGGCAGCGGCAGCCTTGTTCCAGTCTCCGGCCGTGAGGGTATCGCTGCGCGTCGGATACGGCGTGCCGGGGTGCGCGGTGCCGGTGCTCTCCATTGCAACGGTTATCGCGCCCTGCGTTCTCTGGCGCACGCCCGCCACCAGATTCGCAAATGCCAGCGATTGACGCTGCTGCCCTGACAAGGCCTCATCGAGTGGATTGCCGATCAAGTCGCAGCGGTTGACGGGCAGCGCCGGTGCCGCCGGGACGTAGCCATCGGTGGCATTCCCCGTGAGGCAGAACGATCCGGCGGAGCTGGTGATCTTCACCACGCCCTTGAATGCTTGTGCCTCGAGTTTCATCAATAACTCGCGCAGCACTTCCAAGCGGCTGTGATCGAAAGCGATTTCGCCGTAAGGCACGGGTTCCACCCGCGATGCGACCACCGCCGAACCCGCTCCCGCCGGCGTGCTCGGCTGCCCGCTGCTGTTCGCTGCGGCGAGCGCAGCGGTGAGGTCTTTGACGGTGCCGGCCAGATCGAGCTTCGAACGCTGCAATTCGGCATTGCCGGATTTCAAGCCGGCAAGCTCCGCGCGCACGCCGGCCAGATCGTTGCGCGTACTCACCCACGCCGCGGCAAACGTTACAGCGACGAGGCTCGCCGCCAATAGGCCCGCCACCCAGGGCCAGGGTGACTTTGGCGGCGCAGGCGGCGGGGCGATGGGGTCGACGGCCTGAATGGGCATGGCGTTGCGCACATCGCTGACGATGCGCGTGGAAAAGCTGTCGAGACTGGCAACGATGAAGCGGCGAATGTCCAGCGCCTGGTCTTTCACCGCGGTTTCGATACGCCGTCCCCAATCGATCGGACCGGCTGCCACCGGCCGCGGCGTGGGGCGCTCGACCGGAATTCCGGAGTCGATTTCCACCGGATGCAGCCCCGCTTCCGCCGCGTCGCGCCGGTCCGGCAACAAATGCAGTTCATACAATACTTTCGAGACGTCCACGGGCCGCACTTGCTTGGGGAGCACGCCCATTGCGCCCAAGGCGCGCGCCTGACCGACGTACAGTTCGCCCTCTTGCGAGGTGTACATCATGATGGGGATCATCGCGGTTTGCGGATTGCCCTTGATGGCCTTCACCGCCTGCAGGCCGTCCATCCCGGGCATGAGATGGTCCATGAAAATGGCATCGGGCCGATTGGACTTCAGATATTCAATGGCTTGCTCGGCCGACTCGGCCATGTCGACTTCGATGTCGTATTTCTCGAGCATGCGGCTCAAAATTACGCGTGCAGACTTGGAATCGTCGACCACCAGTGCGCTTTTTCGAGCCATGCGATTAGTGTAGCGCAGTCGCTTCGGCGATGGTCAGCGCGCCATGCGGTCATGCTCGTCGCGAATTCGCGACGAGCATGCAGCGCAACTCGCGGTGCTGGAGCGTGTGGCTGGCATGCGCCCCTTGAGCAACTTTAAGCCGGATCGGCGCTCGGCGATTCTTTGTTCTGAGCAATCCAGGTCAGAGCGGATTCAACATCGGCGAGTTCACTGGCCGTAAATCCTTCGATCCTGACGCCGGTGGCTTCGGCCTTTTTCTTGGCAAGTTCCGCGGCTGCGACGGAATGCACCCAGACCAAGCCGCGGCGCACTTTGGCGGTGAATTTTTGCTGCTTCTCTTCGGTCATTACCCACTCCTTAAAATTATCTGTGCAGTCTACGGTGCCGCGATGGCGCGGTCCATCCGGCCACTGTAGGCGTTGAGGGCGTTCGAGACCACCCCCAGGTATTGATTGGCCTCGTCCCAGCGGCGCTCTTCAATGGCCTCGCGGATTCCCGGCAAGGTCTTGACTCCATACCCGGTATGCAGGCCGGGCGCGTATATCATGTGCTGGTACCACTCGCGCCCCGGCAGGCCGCGCGCATCCATCAGGCTTTGTTCGATGACCGTGAGGGTTGCATTTACCCGGTCCCGCTCCGCCTTGGCGCCAGGATCGGCGGCGGCATTCAGGCGAGCATATTCCTTGTCGAATGCCTTGGCGCTTTGCTCGAGCTTCAACACCGCGTTGTCGAGTACTGCAAAATTCAGGTATGGCACCGGGGCTTCGCGCGCCGGCGGGGCACGCGGGTAATCGGGATTGGCCGTGAGCTTGTAGGAATCGTCCTCCAACAGCTTGGTCGACTCCGCGGTTTTGCCGCGCATACTGTCGGCCAGCTTGTGCAGTTCTTCAGCGTATGCCGCGACCGAGGCGGCGAAGTCGCTCTCGCGCGCCGGTATCAGATCGGCCTGTGAGGCACGCAGCATGATCCTACCCGCCACTTTTGCCAGCGCCACGCCGTAGTCGAATTTCGGATCGACGAAGCGCCGAAAGTGGTCGAATGAATCGTAGGCCGAGTGATAAACGCCGTACTCCGATTCGCCCTCGAATCCCAGGTTCACGGAGTTGATGCCCAAGTGCTGCAGGAACGGCGTGTAATCCGAGCCGGATCCCAGCGCGCCCAACTGCAGGTCGCCGGGGACGCCGGCGCGGCCGCCGGATTCTCCGCGCGCGGATTCCACGCTCATGACGCGTCTTTCCGCCAGCGATCGCGCCAGCACGCTTGCGCCGGTTTCCGGATCTTTCACATCGCGTGCGACCTCGCTCAAGAAGTGCTGCAAGGCGTGGCTGCCCTCGGCCTGCAAAAAACCCCGGCCATTCGTGTCGGAATTGATGTACATCACGGCCTTGATCTTGAGCTCGGCCGCGTGCTGTTCGGCCCACTCGGTGGAACCCAGCAACCCCGGCTCCTCGCCGTCCCAGCTGTTGTAGACCAGGGTGCGCCGCGGCCGCCAGCCGTCCTTCAGCAATTTTCCAATCGCTTTCGCCTCCGCCATCAACGCCACCTGACCCGACAGAGGATCCATGGCGCCGAACACCCAACCATCATGATGATTGCCGCGGATGATCCATTGATCGGGTTCTTCGCTGCCGCGAATCTTGGCCACCACATCGTAGATCGGCTTCTGGCTCCAGTCGGACAATACTTTCATGTGGACCTTGGCCGGTCCGGGTCCCACGTGATAGGCGAACGGCAAGCCGCCGCGCCATGAGGCGGGCGCCATGCGGCCGCCGAGGGCCGCGAGCAAGGGCTCGGCATCCGCGTAGGAAATCGGCAATACCGGGATTTTCAGCAGCGTCTTCGCATCCTTGAGAGCGAGGCGCTTGGCGCCGGGGACTGCGCCCACGCCGGGAGTGAGCGGATCGCCGCTGTACAAGGTCAGATCCTGTACCGAGCCGCGCTGCACGGCATCGCGCGGCCGATAGCCGCCCTTCGGATAAATGTCGCCGGCACCGTAACCGTCATCGCGCGGGTCGGAATATATCAGGCAGCCCACTGCTCCATGTTCGTAGGCCAGCTTGGGCTTGAGTCCGCGCCAACCGCCGCCGTATCGCGTCAGCGCGATCTTGCCCTTGACGCTGATGCCCTCGCGCTCGAGTTCCTTATAATCGTCCGGCATGCCTTGATTGACATACACCAGTTCCGCGGTCACATCGCCGTCCGCCCCGTACACGTTGTACGGCGGCAGCTCATCCTTGGTCTGCGTCGAGGTGCTGTCGCCCTCGATGGCCGGCTCGCTCAGGCGCGCCTTGAAGTGCGTGGGCGCCACGAGTTCCACCAGCACCTCTTTGGGCGTCGGGTAGAGCACGGAGAAGGTCTCGATGGCCGCGTCCCAGCCCCACTCGCGAAACTTCGCCAGCTGAAATTCCGCATTGGCCTTGTCGTGCGGGGAACCCACATGGTTCGGCGCGGAGCTCATCTGCTTGAGCCATTCGCGCAAGTCGTCCGCCGACAAGTTCGCATCGAAACGCTGTTCCAGCTGCGACTGCGCGGCGGCGGCGGCGCTCGAAAAACCTTCGAGATCGTTCGGACCGGCCGGCCCATCGGCGGCGCCCGCCGCGGCCATGCCGAGGCCGGCGGCGGCGATGAATGCGCACAAGACGCGGGGAATCGTTACAGACACTTATCGCTCTCCTTCATTCGCGGATACCGGTGCCGCGATTCAACAAGGTTACCGCCAAGGCAAACATCACGGCGGCGGCGGAAATCATAATGGCATAGGCCAGGCGCAAATCGACATCCGAACTGCCGAGAAAGCCGAAGCGGAACGCGCTCACCATGTACAAAATGGGATTGGCGTTCGAGGCCACGTGCGCCCAGCCCGGCAGCATGGTAACCGAATAAAACACGCCCCCAAGGTAAGTAAGCGGCGTCAGTACGAAGGTGGGAAACCAGGAGATCTGATCGAAATTCTTGGCAAACAGCGCGTTGATGAATCCGCCCAGCGCAAAAATAAAACTGGTCAGGAAAGCCGCGGAGATGATCGCCAGCACGTGGTGAATCGATAGACGGGCGAAAAACAGCGAAATGACCGTGACCACGGCGCCCACCAGCACGCCGCGCAGCACGCCGCCCATGGTATAGCCCGCGACGATCAGCCAATTGGGCAGCGGCGAAACCAGCAGCTCCTCGATGTGCTTGCCGAATTTCGCGCCGAAGAACGATGACACCACATTGCCGTATGAGGTTTGAATCACGTTCATCATGATGATGCCGGGCGCCATGAACTGCATATAGTCGAAGCCGCCGACTTGCCCGACGCGTCTGCCGATCAGGCTGCCGAATATGACGAAGTACAGCGTGGCCGTGACGGCGGGCGGCACGATGGTCTGCCCCCAGATGCGCACGATGCGGCTGAACTCGCGGATGATGATGGTCTTGAAGCCGATCCAATCGGTGAGCGCGCGAGAGTCGGACATTTATGAGGCCTGCGCGGCGGTGTTCTTGGCGCTGACGTCGACCAGGCGGATGAACAATTCCTCGAGCCGGTTGACCTTGTTGCGCATGCTGTTGACGGCAATGCCCTGCGCCGACAGCTGCGCGAAAATATCGTTCAGGCTTTGCGTTTTAGACATCTCGATTTCCAGGGTGTGATCGTCGGACAGCACCGCTGTGAATCCCGACAGATGCGGCGCGGCGGCGCGCGGATCACGCAGGTTGAATACGAACACTTCGGTTTGCAGCTTGCGCAGCACGTTCACCATGCTGTCCCGCTCAATGATGTTGCCGCCCTCGATGATGGCAATGTTGCGGCACAGATTCTCGGCTTCTTCCAGATAATGGGTCGTGAGAATGATGGTGGTGCCCTGCGCATTGATGTTGCGCAAGAACTCCCACATCGAGCGGCGAATTTCGATGTCGACCCCCGCGGTCGGCTCGTCCAGGATCAGCAGTCGCGGCTCATGCATCAGCGCGCGGGCGATCATCAAACGGCGCTTCATGCCGCCGGAGAGCGAGCGCGCGATCGAATTGCGCCGGTCCCAGAGCTGCAGCTGTTTGAGATATTTTTCCGCGCGTTGTTTCGCGAGCGGCCGCGGTATGCCGTAGAACCCGGCTTGATTCACCACGATGGTGAACGGCGTCTCGAACATGTTGAAGTTGATTTCCTGCGGCACCAGGCCGATGCAGGATTTGGCCGCTTCCAGCTCCTTGTCGATGTCGTGACCGAACACCTCGACCACGCCGCTGGTCTTGTTGACCAGGGAGGTGGTGATACCGATCGCGGTTGTTTTGCCGGCGCCGTTGGGGCCGAGCAGCGCGAAGAAATCGCCCTCATCGACTTCCAAGTCGATTGCTTTGAGCGCTTTAATGCCGTTTTTATAGACTTTGGTGAGTTGTCGGAGGACTAAGGCATGCATAAGAGCCGCGTAGACTAAACCTCGCGAGGCTCGCTTGGCAATTCAGCCGCCGCCGCCAATTGCAACCCGGACAGCTGCACGCGGCGCAATGCGCCGGTATCGGGGCGCGCCGCTGCGCTCATTAGGGCGCTCCAGTAGGCGTGGCAGCCGCTCCAACGGGCGCTCAAGTTCGGCGCCACGGCAAGCGCCAGCGCCGGCAGCGCATCCACCGCCACGCGCCGGAAGGCATCCGCGGTGTTGGCATGCATGCCGAGCAGCAGGTGCGCGGTGAGATCGGCGCTCGACGCGATATGCCAGGTATAGAAGAGCGCAATTCTCACAAAATCAACAGCATCCTCGTCCGTCCGCGGCTCATCGGCGATCCGCACGGCGCCGGCCGCCTGCAGCCGCCCGCGCCAATAGTTGTCATCCGCGAAGCGCAGATCGAACAAGGCATAGGGACAATTCGCCGCGGCGGCGCGCTGCGCCGGGGTCAGCGGCGCGACCTGCGCGGCCAATGAGGCGGACAGGCGGCCGTTGCCGGCCAAGTCGAGGAACCTGCGGTTCAAGCCGCGCACCGAAGCCAGGTGCTCCGCGGAGAGGTGCGACTGCCGGGTCCAGTTGCCGATGAATGCTTCCTGCACAAATCGCCTCCTTTTAGGTCAAAAAAGCCCTGGCAGGCAAGCTAACTTTGTGACAAATTTCTGTCAAATTCTTTTTGACCCCAAAACGCCTGAATTGCCCACAGGAGATTGACATGAGGGTGTCCGACGATCGCTACACGAAGGACCGCCAGAAATTCGATCTGGCGCTGCGCCTGATTCACCACGAAGCCCGCACGTTCACCATCAGACAGTGGACCGGCCTGAGCGACGATCGCATACGCAAGCTGTATCGCAGCTACGTTTTAAGCGGCGAGGCGCGCGTGGTTACGCGCCACCGCGGCAAGTCGCCGCGTCAGGCGGCATTTTTTTTCCGCAACCCGGAACTGAACTTTCATGCCGCGCAGCTGGCCAGCTTGTTTTTGATGTACGGCTTGATGGCCGGCAGCGCTCGCGGCGTAGAGCCGCGCTATCGCTTGGGGTCGCTGGAATCCGGCGCGCTGCTGTGCCGCGCGTATGAGGCCTATAGTGAAATGCACCGGCCCGCGAACATCTCCTTCGAGCACGCCTGGTTTCTGCTCCTGGCTCTGGCCAGGCACGATGAGGTGGGCATCGCACGCTGCACGATTTGCGGCGGCGTGCGTGTGCGCGATTTGCTGGCGAAGCGCAGACTCAGCTGCGGCAACTGCGAGCGCGCCCATAACAGCGCCGTGGAGCCTTTGCCCTGCTAGAATCCCTTGCATGCAGAGGAACCTCCTGGCCGGTCCGTACTTGGATCGCGCCGCCCACTTGCGCAAGGACCCTGCCTGGTTCGCGGGCGCATTGGCGGATGCGCGCAGCCGTTTTCTTCCCGTTTGGAATTTGCGCAACCTCGTGGAGGGCGAAGCCCCGCGTGCCGCACTGCTCGAATTGTCGGCGGTTCCGCAAGCACGGCGCAGCGAAAGCGAATTGATCCTGCTGGGGCGGTTCGTCGGCGTCCATGTGTTTGCATACGAGATCGAGTCGATCGAGCCGCCGCAGCTCAAAGAAGGAACGCGCTTCGAGGACCTGCGCACGGTTGCCGCCGTGCTCAATGCCGAGGATGCGGGATTGATGGGCTATGCGCGCGGCATGGTTGCATGGCGCGCCCGGCATCGCTTCTGCGGAACTTGCGGAGCGCCGACGCTCGCGGCGAAAGGCGGTCATGTCCTCGTTTGTACGAATCCGGCTTGCCGGCACGAACACTTTCCGCGCACCGACCCGGCCATCATCGTCCTGGTCAGCGATGGAGAGCGCGCACTTTTGGGCCGACAGGCGTCATGGCCGCAGGGGCGCTACTCGACCATCGCCGGTTTTGTCGAACCGGGAGAATCGCTCGAGGATGCGGTGGCGCGCGAAGTATTCGAAGAAACCGGCATCGAAGTGGATCAGATCGAGTATCACTCCTCGCAGCCCTGGCCGTTTCCCTCCTCGCTGATGTTGGGATTCACCGCGCATGCGTCGACCACGCAAATCTTAAGACGCGATGACGAGTTGGAGGATGCTCAATGGTTTACCCGTGCGGACGTGGCGTCGGGCCGTCCCCTGGTGCCGCCGGGGGTATCGATTTCGTTTCGTTTGATTGAGCAGTGGTTCGATGCCGGCGGCGGCCCGAAACTCCGGGAAGTCCAGAAGCTCTCGTCTTGGCCGGCCGCCCGTTAGGATCGGCCTCGCCTGCGGCTTGCGCTTAGCCGCGCGCCCAATGCCCCGGACGCATCCGCCAGCCATCGCCTTCGCGCGTCCAGGTGTGCGCCACCCAGTGATATCCAGGCCGGCCCGGTGCCCACCGGCCCGGCACCCACTCATGCCGGCCGCCGACCCAATTCCAATATCCCCCGATCCAGACATATCCGGCGGTCGGTGGAGCGCCATAGACTTCGACCCGCGGCGCCGGCGGAGCAACCAGGACGACGCCGCCTGCATAATGACTTTGATCCGGAGTCACCACGCAGCCGGAAACTGCCGAGAGAGCCAAGCCCAGTGCTAAAGATGCACCTACCCACCTGCGTTGATTCATGAAGTCATCCTGTTATCAGGGAACATCAAGACCTGAACGTCTCTCGTCCCCCGCCGTTGACCGGATTTTGAATCAAGCATACCGCTCAAACTTACGGAGTACCACCCGTGCGTGACTTGGACTTGTCGTTGCGCCGCCGGGTCATCCGCTGCTCGGGCGCGAGGCGATCATTCGCCGTGGGGCGAACGATCCGAGTCTTCAGGCGATACATGGCCTCGTCGGCCCGATGCACCAGCAGCGCAGCGTTCTCGCCGTGATAGGGATACATGGACTCGCCGATCGAAGCGGTCAAATGCTGCTGCTCGTTGCCTATCCAGTACGGCAGCGAGACGCGCTCGCGAATGGCGTCGGCAACCCGGCTGACCGGGAACGGATCCGGCACCCCCGGCAGCACCACGACGAATTCGTCGCCGCCGTACCGGCAGCAGATATCTCCGGTGCGCACGCGCGCTGAAATGCGCGTCGCGACGGTGGTGAGAATCTTGTCGCCGGCCGCGTGTCCATACCTATCGTTGATTGCCTTGAAACCATTGAGGTCGATGAACAACAATCCCACGTGCAGGTCCTGCAGCACCGCATCGCTGATCGCCGCCTCCAGCAGTTCCAGCATGCGGCGGCGGTTGTAAAGACCGGTGAGCCCATCACGATCCGCGAGCTTTTGAGTTTCGGCCTCGCGCGCCTTCATCGTCGCGAGTTCACGCAGCAAGTGGGCGTTAATGGCGCGCAGACTCTCGACCTCACGCAATTCGCCTGCGGTCAGGCGGCGCACGCGCGTATTCACATCGTGCCGCGCCGGCTCGCGCGGGTCGCAAGATTTGTCATCGTTCGAAACAACCTGGGACCGTGCATATGCCATAGTACTTTCCGGGGATATCGCGATTTAAGCCGCGGCCATTGTGGCGGGCTTTGGCCCGCGACGGGCATCGGGTCGCACCTGATGAATATGTAAGACTTGACTGACCAACAAAGTTCACAGACCGGTCGAGGAGCAACCATGTCCTACACGGCGGATCCCCGCGTGCTGTTCGCCGCGGAACGCACCCTGCTTGCTTGGCAACGCAGCGCGATTGCCTTGATGGGATTTGGTTTCGTCGTCGAGCGCTTTGGATTGTTCCTGCAAATGGTCGCGCATCAACCCGAATCCGGCGGCCAGCGCAGTTTTTCGCTGAGTGCCGGGGTTCTGCTGTTGGTGCTCGGTGCAGCGGTAGCGCTCATTTCCGCGCGTCAGTTTCGCCAGGTCGCGAAGAGTCTGGATCCTGTGGTGGTACCGCCCGGCTATTGGACGCAAATCGGCGTGATTTTGAATGTCGTCATCGCGTTGATTGCACTGGTTCTCGCGCTACATTTTATCTTCGCGGCGCAAGGCGGAGGCGGAGGCTGATGCCCACGGCTTGAGGACGGCGTGCTGCGGTGCAGCTTTCGGCCCTGTTGGGCCTCTTGAGGTCAACCGCGCGCAGGCTGTGCCGTTGGAGGGGCATGATGCACGCTGAAATTGCCGTTCTGCGTTTCGGCCTGGGTGCCAAACCCGGCGATTTGGCGGCGGCGGCCGGCGATCCGCGAGCCTGGCTGCAGGCACAAATCAAGGGACCCGCCCCATTGGCGGTCGATGCAGCGCTGACGCCCTCCGACCAGGTATTCGCCGCCTTGCTGGCCGCCCGCGAGCAGAAGCGGAAACTAAAGCGGGCCGTTGACAGTGCGGACCCGAAAGAGATCGTCAACGCCGTCCGCGAAGCCTATCAACCGAATTACCGCGCGCAGGTGTTGGCACGGGCACAAAGTGCCGCGCTCACGCAGCGTCCTTTTGCCGAACGCCTCGTGCATTTTTGGTCGAATCATTTTGCCGTCTCGGCCGATAAGGGTGTCGTGTTCGGCTTGGCGGGAACGCTGGAAAACGAAGCCATCCGACCGCATGTCGCGGGCCGATTCGTCGATCTGTTGATGGCGGTGGAGCAACACCCCGCCATGATCGCGTTTCTCGACAATCAATATTCGGTCGGCAAGGATTCGATGGCCGCGCAATTCGCGTCGCGATTTCGCGGTCCCGACGTGAACTCGCCCAAACGCCGCCGCTTCGGCATCAATGAAAATCTGGCGCGGGAAATCCTGGAATTGCACACGCTTGGAGTCAACGGCGGATTCAGCCAAGCGGATGTGACCAGCTTCGCGCAGATCATTACCGGTTGGTCCATCGGCGGCGGCAACGGCCGGCTGGCCGGCGGCGTACCAGGCCGCTTTTATTTTCGGGACAATTTGCATGAGCCGGGCCCCAAGTCGTTCCTCGGCAAGACCTACACGGAACAAGGTCAACGTCAGGGTGAGGCAGTGCTGGCCGATTTGGCGCGCCGGCCCGAGACCGCGAGGTTCATTGCCGGCAAATTGGTGCGACATTTCATCGCGGATGAACCGCCGCCGGCGGCCGTGGAGCGCGTTGCACGGGCCTTTATGAATTCCGGGGGCGACCTGCCGCATGTCTACGCAGCCTTGATCGACGCTCCCGACGCCTGGGAGCCCGAGGCGCGCAAGTTCAAAACGCCGGAAGACTTCGTTTTCTCGACATTGCGGGCCTTGAATGTCTCCCCGTCGCAACCTGAAGAAGTGATTCGCACTTTCGATCTGCTCGGTCAGCGCCAGTACACACCGGGGTCTCCGGCGGGCTGGCCGGATACCTGCAACAGCTGGGATGGCTCGGATGCGCTCATGCATCGCGTACTCTGGGCATCGCGCGTCGGCGCCAGGTACGAAAGCGGCGTTGACCCGGCCGCACTCGCCGCCGCAAGTTTAGGCGGCTACGCGCGCGCGGCAACCCTCGCGGCGCTGCGCCGCGCCGCCTCTTCCGGCCAGGCGGTGGCGCTGTTGTTGATGAGCCCCGAGTTTCAACGGAGATAACATGCTGCGCTCGCGCCGCCCTGTCCATGCTTCTCGACGCCGCTTTCTCATCGGGGCTGGTGCGCTGGCCGCGGGGGCCGCCCTGCCCAATGCGCTGTTCGCCCATACCGGCGGTTCGTCGCGCTTGGTGGTGGTCATCCTGCGCGGCGCTCTCGATGGCCTGGCCGCCGTGCCTCCGTATGGCGATCCCGGCTACTTGGATTTGCATCGCGAACTGGCGATCGCGGTGCCCGGGGGCCCCGACGGCGCGCTGGCGCTCAACAATTTGTTCGGCCTGCATCCGTCGCTCGGGTTCTTGCATGAGCGGTTCGCCGCCGGAGAATTGGTGGTCTTCAACGCGGTGGCCTCGCCCTACCGCGATCGGTCGCATTTCGACGGACAAAACGTGCTCGAGAACGGCCTCACCAAGCCCCTCGGCACTGCCGACGGTTGGCTCAATCGGGCGCTGACCGCGCTGCCGCGCGCCGGCAGCGGCCCCGCCGATCGCGCGGTCGCCATCAGCCAGAACGTGCCGCTGATACTGCGCGGCCAGGCTTCAGTGATCTCCAAGTCGCCGCAGGTCACGCCCGATGTCGACGAAGACTTACTGATGCGTTTGGCGGACCTGTACTCCAATGACGATTGGTTCTCGGCGCGCTTAAGCGAAGGCGTTCAAACCGGCAAAATGGTGGAGAGCGCGGCGGACTCGCCCGCCATGGGCAAGAGTTCGGCCCGTGCCGGCTATCCGGGTCGACTCGGCGCTACGGCGCGCATGGCGGCTGAGCTCATGCGCAGCGACGGCGGCCCCGAGATCGCCGTTATCGAAGCCGGCGGATGGGACACGCATGCCAACCAGGGTGGCGCCAAGGGCGCCCTGGCCACACGGCTGGCGGGGCTCGATCAGGCGCTTAAATCATTGGCGGACGGGTTGGGCCCTCTCTGGCCGCAAACTGCGGTTCTGGTGGTCACGGAATTCGGCCGGACCGCGGCCGTCAACGGCACACGCGGCACCGATCACGGCACCGGCGGCTGTGCATTCCTCTTGGGTGGCGCAGTTCGCGGCGGACAGGTGATCGCCGACTGGCCGGGCTTGCAGTCTCGGGCGCTCTTGGACAATCGCGACCTCAAGCCGACGCTCGATTTGCGCAGCGTATTCAAAACCGTGCTCGACGAGCACCTGCACGTCGATGCAGATACGCTGGCCAAACGAGTATTCCCGGACAGCAGCGGCGCGCGCCCTCTCCAAGGGCTCATGCGCGCCTAAACTGCCGTCAGCGAAATCTACATCCCCGAGGATTCCACGCCGGAATTCATCGCCGGCGGCATCTCAGTCTCGGAGGCCGGCATCGCGGGCGGCGCAGCCATGGGAGCCGATGCCGCAGGCGCAGGCCTGGGCTTCGGTTTCGGCGGGGCCTTCACGGCGGCGGGCTTCGGAGCTGCCGGCGCGGCCTTCTTGGGCGCTGCCTTTTTGACTGCTTTCTTCGCTTTTGCCTTAACCTTCTTCTTCGCCTTTACCGGCCGCGTCTTTTTCTTTGCGACGCTCTTCTTGGCGGAGCGTTTGACCGAACTACGTTTGGCTTTCGCCGCCGGACGTTTCGTCTTGCGCTTTTTCGACTTGCTCTTTTTTGCCATGATCATCCTTCTCCTGGAACATCGTTCGAACTCGCTGTGAGAGTAGCCCTGAAAAAGTCTGCTGTCATCTGTGTATGGGCACTGGAGTCGCTCACGCGGATTGCGTAGGCTGCTTTGGGTGTCAACACCGGAACAAATTCGCCCGCTCAAAGATGTCTGGCTAAGACCGCGGCGGGTATTTCGGGAATTGGCAGAGCGCCCGATCGGCCCCACCGACTATTTGTTGGCGGCAGCGCAAGGCATTGCCACCTCCGTAATGGTGTACCGAAGCCAACTCGCCGGAACCGGCGTCACCGCCGGCGAGATCCTCGGCACGTCGCTGGTATTCGGACCCTTGGCCGGAATCGTGAGCCTGTTTCTGTTCGGCGCGATTTATGGCCGCTTAGGTACGCGCGCCGGCGGCAAATCCGCGCGCAATCAAGTATTTCATGTGCTGGCGTACGGCGGCATCCCGCTTGCGGCCTCGCTGATTTCGTGGATTTTCACCGCGCTGCTGGTCGGCGAGGCGGCGATCGTCACTGCGCCGGGTGCCGAAGTGGACGGGTTTGTCGCCTTCGTCCTGCAGGCGCAGCTGCTGGCCTATCTGCTGATGTGGCTCTGGAGCATCGTTCTGCAAGTCATGGGATTCAGCGAAATCCTAGGGATGAGCACGCGGAGGGCCTTTGCGGTCTGGGTGCTCGGCCAGCTTCTGTGGCTGCTTGCGCTGTTCTTTTTGAGCATCCTCATCACGATTCTCTTCCCGGGCATCGCTCCCACGCCGCCGCATTGACCGAGGAGCCTAAGGTTTGGCGGACGCCTCAGCTTCCGGGCTGTCGGGGCTGGCCGGAATCTTCGGGTCCGGTGGCAATGCCGGAGGCGGGGCATGCAGCCGTTCGATCACCGACTTGGCCACGTCTGCCGCCGAGCGCATCGTTTCAGGCTTCTTTTTCGGGACGCGCGGCTTTACGGTCTTGGGCGCGCCGGCCTTCTTGGCCGCGCTCTTGGTCTTCGCGACGCTCCTAGTCTTGGCGGCCTTGGTCTTGGCGGCGGCCTCGGCTGCCGATGTTCGTATCGCCGGCTTAAGCTTCAGGGTGGCTGCCGGCCTCGGCTTGCGCGCCCTCCTCGCGGCGGCCGCATCCACTCTGCGCCGCGCCTGTTTCGCCGCCTTTTTCTCCGCCTTGAACAATTTGCGTGCCTGTTTAAGCCGCGCCTTTGCCGCGCGAACCTCGTCCTTGGCGGCGGATGCTCGGGCAGAGGCCTTGGTAGCGGCAGCCTTGAGTCGTTTGATGATCGGCGATTTGGTGGTCATTTATGGGAGCACGCGCAATAAGAATTGACGAATATCGGCTACTTCCTCGGCGCATACGGCATGCGCCATCGGATATTCATGCCATTCGATTTGATAGTCGAGAGTTTTCAGATAATCCCGAGATTTTACTCCCAGCATCATGGGCACCGTACTGTCGAATTGTCCGTGGGCCATGAATATCGGCGTGGAGTCGTTGCTGGATGCCCGCTCAGCGAGGAAGGTACTTTCGCGCGGAAGATAGCAAGACAGCGCCATCACGCCGGCGAGTTTTTCCGGGAGGCGGGGGGCGGTGTATAGCGACACGGCGCCGCCTTGGGAAAAGCCTGCCAGCACGATGCGGCTCGTCGGAATGCCGCGCGCGGCTTCGCGGGCGATCAATTCTCGAATCTTGACATCGGCATCGTGAAATCCCGCGGCGTCCTCCTTGGCCTTCCGATCCAGCCCCGCAATGTCGTACCAGGCGCGCATCCGCATTCCACCATTGATGGTCACCGGCCGTACCGGTGCGTTCGGAAAGACGAACCGCCAGGCTCGCGAACCCGAGGACACCAGCTCCGGCACAATAGGCTCAAAATCATGGCCGTCGGCGCCCAATCCATGCAGCCATATGACCGCGGCATTTGGCTGCGGAGCGGTTTCGACTTCGATGGTTTCCAGCATCCACTTAATGTACTCGGAAAGCTTGCGCGGCGACCAGCCTGACGGTCACGAACGCGCGCGGTTGAGGATTCGGTATATTCCGGCGCATGCCCATTACCCTGGACCATCTGCGCCGTTACGCGATTGCGCGCTCGCTGTTCAAGCCCACCACCCTTACCCGCGCCATCGAGAAATTGGGGTTCGTACAGGCGGATCCGATCCGCGCCCCGGCCCGGGCACAGGATCTGACCCTGCGCCACCGCGTGAGCGGCTATCGCGCCGGCGATCTCGAGCGGCAGTACCCGACGTTGGCGGTGGAGGAGGATTTCTTCGTCAACTATGGGTTTTTGCCGCGCACTCACTACGCTTTGATGCACCCGCGCAAGGTGGTGAAGTCTTCGCCGACTCGCGCCAGGCGAACGGCGGAGATCCTCGATTTTGTGCGTGAACGGGGCGCGGTGCATCCGCGGGAGGTCGACGCGCATTTTTCGCATGGCCGCGTTACCAACTGGTTCGGCGGCTCCTCGAATGCCAGCACGCAGCTGCTGGACCACATGCACTATCGCGGCCTGCTGCGCGTCGCCCGGCGCGACGGCGGCACTCGCGTCTATATCGCGCGCGCGGCGGCACCGGCGGAAATGCCCCTCGGACCGGTCGAAGCCAAGGCATTGGCTCAATCGCGGATGGATGCGCTGGTGGATGTGATCGTGCACAAATACGCGCCGCTGCCGGGCGGCAGCCTGGCGAATTTGGTGAATCGCCTGAAGGTTGGGGCACCGCAATGGGCGAAGGAACGCAAAGCGGCACTGGCCCGCGCCAAGCGGCGTCTTCCCCATGCGCGCATCGACGGCGTCGATTGGTATTGGCCTGCCGAGGAAAGGCCGCAGTCCGTGCGATGGCGGCTGGATGACGAGGCGCGCCTGCTCACTCCCTTTGATCCGGTTGTTTGGGACCGGCCCCGCTTCGAAATCTTCTGGAACTGGGTTTATCGCTTCGAAGCGTACACTCCCGCCGCCAAGCGCAAGCTCGGTTACTACGCCTTGCCGCTGCTGTGGCACGAGCGGATCGTCGGCTGGGGCAATTTAACAGTAGCCGAGGGACGTTTGAACGCCGGCTTCGGCTATTCGGATCCCAAGGTGGCGCGCGATCCGGTGTTTCGCGCTGCGCTTGATGCAGAACTGGAAAGAGTGCGCACCTTTCTCAACGGCGTGTAGAACCGTAGTTGGGTGCCGCCGGCGCGGCGCCGGGCATGGGCGAGAGGCGCAGCACGTGCGCCGCGCCCAGCGCCGGCAACACCGAAAGAAGAACTATTCCGCTCCAAAAATCGAATGAATCCGCAGCCGCGAAGTCGAACGCCGCCACGCCCATTTCGCTCAGGCGGAACAATAAGGTCATGGCGCCGTACAACATCGGCGCGGCAAGGAGCGCAATCCGTAGCCCGGCATTTTTGAGGGGACGGCCCGTCACAACCAAGCGCAATCCGGCGAACAGCCCCAGCGGGCCGATTGTCGCCAGCGCCGCACCCACGATCAAGGTGATGAGAAAGGCTGTGCCACCCGGGACGCTGAGAAAATCGTGGTGAATGGAGGCCGCGTTGAGCCGGGTCAATCTTGAACTGCCGTCGATCGCGTCGAGCCAGAGCCATGTCAGCGGTGCGAAGCAGAGCAGCATCTCCGGGGCCAGCAGCCAGCGCGAAATCTTGAGGTCGCCCTTGATCATGGAAGCCATCCTTTCTTTGATTCCGGTAAGTACACAGCCGAGCGCCCATAAAAATGCGCCTCGTTCATCTTTGATGTGGTCGAACTCCGAGCGCATCGCCCTGGCCCAATTCGCGCGCGCCGCGGGCAGCAGTCGCGAGGCGCATTGCATAAGAATGCTCGCGATCCGCCGCGGAATTGTTGCGGCTCGACTCACGCGCGGCTCCCCTGGGGAGCAAGTCCGGCAGCCGCGCGATCGGCGAGTTGTTCGCGGCAGAAGGCAATTCCGTCGGCGGTCAAGCGGTACATATGGCGCGGGGGCCGGCCGGGATCGGGCGATTCCTGCCACTTGTGCTCGAGCCTGCCGCGGTCGCCCAGGCGCATGAGGATGGGGTAAAGCGTGCCGGACTTCAGGCCGGTTGCGATGGAAAGATCGTAGCCATGGCACCACGCGCGCGGCTGCCCAAGCAGCGCGCGCAACAGCAACAAGGTCTGAGTCGATGGTTTGCGATCGCGCTTCATGTCGATAACTCTACATATATAGATTTATGAAGGCAACCTGACATGAGGGAATTGTGACGCAGCTCAGATCGTGCGGGTATTGACAGGATCTGCATTTTTATGCAGGATATTTGCAACTTTATGCAAGGCCCGAAAATGCTCAGGTCCGATTCCGAACACCATACCGCGCCGGCGCGGCGCGCCATGCTCGCGAAGATCATTCGCGAACAGACGGTCGGCCGCCAAACCGAGCTGGTGGACCTACTGCGCAAGCTGGGGCACATCGCCACCCAATCCAGCGTCAGCCGTGATCTGCGCGAACTGGGCGTGGCCAAAATGGGCGATCGTTACGTGCTGCCGGAGACTGCCAGGCAGCCACGAAACGACTTTGCGGCGCTCAGACAATTCGTCAGCGCCCGCCTCACGGCCGGCACCAACCTCACCGTGCTGAAAACCACCACCGGATCGGCGCAGAGCGTCGCCGTGGCCATCGACACCGCGCAATGGCCGGAAGTGATCGGCACGATTTCCGGCGACGACACGATTTTTATTGCGACCGCCGGCGCAGCCGCGCAGCGTAAGCTCGGCGATCGCCTGCTCTCCCTTTTCGGACGCTGAATTCCCATGACACCCACACCTGAGGGCGCAGAGCCCATTCTCTTGGCTTTTTCCGGCGGACTCGACACCTCGTTCTGCGTGCCGTGGCTCAAGGACACCTATCAGCGGCCGGTCATCACCGTGACGGTCGATACCGGCGGCATCGATGCGGCGGCGGCCGATTCGCTGGCGGAGCGTTCTGTGCAGCTGGGCGCCATCGAGCATCACCTGATTGACGCAAAGAGCGCGTATTTTGCGCAGGTGCTCAAATTCTTGATCATGGGCAATGTCCGCCGCGGCAATGTCTATCCCCTGTGCGTCGGCGCGGAGCGCGTGCTGCAGGCCCAGACCATCGCGCAGATGGCCTTGTCGCTGGGTACCAAAATGGTCGCTCATGGCTGCACGGCGGCGGGCAACGATCAAGTGCGTTTCGAAGTGGCGCTGCGCACGCTGGCTCCCGAGCTTGAGATCATCGCGCCGGTTCGCGACCGCGCGTTCAAGCGGCCCGAACAGCTCCGGTATCTCGAGGAACACAAACTGCCGGTGCCGCCCTTCGGCGCCGCCTATTCGGTCAATCGCGGACTCTGGGGCGTGACCATCGGCGGCAAGGAGACGCTCACGTCCCAGGGCAGCATTCCCGACGATGCCTGGGTTCTCTCGAAGGATGCGTTCACGCATCCGCGTTTGGCAGAAAGCCACACCATTGGTTTTACCCGGGGCGTGCCGGACCGCCTCGACGGCAAGAGCCTGTCCTCCGTTGCCGTTATCGAAGCGCTGGAAACGCTCGCGGGTCCCTTCGGCATCGGGCGCGGCATTCACTTGGGCGACACCGTGATCGGCACAAAAGGCCGCGTTGCTTTCGAGGCGCCCGCCGCCGAGGTGCTCCTGACGGCGCACCGCGAGCTGGAAAAATTGGTGCTGACGGGCAGGCAATCACGCATCAAGGAAACTGTGGCGCAGCCCTACGGCGATCTGGTGCATGAAGGTCAGCACCTGGATCCGGTGTGCCGCGATATCGAAGCGCTGCTCGAGTGCTCGCAGGCGCGGGTCAGCGGTGAAGTTAAAGTTTTGTTCCGGCCGGGATCCGTATTTGTTGAAGGCGTGAGCTCGCCCTATTCCTTGATGGCTGCGTCCAAAGGGGTCTATGGAGAATCGGCCGGCGAGTGGACGCCGACCGATGCTCTGGGATATTCGAAGATGCTGGCGTTGACGGGTGTGTTCTACAAACGCGCCGGTGCAGGAGCGGATAAATCATGAACAGCATGCGCACGATGGTCGTCGACAAGATCGCTTCGGTGACCCAGGCGTGCGGCTTATCCCACGAGCTGCGGATCGCCCCGCAAATTCCCTGCGAGGAAGGCTTGGTGCTGGTGGTCGAGATTCTCAACAACAAAGCCAATTACAACACGTTGGAGCTCACCAGCGGACGCATGGCGAAAGTGGTGCGGGGCGACATCGTGGTCGGCGCGTTGGGACATCGCAAGGCTCTGTTCGGTTACTCGGGCCACATTCCCGCGACGCTCGAGCCCGGCGACATCATTCAAATGCTGAATATCGGCGGCGTGCTGGGAATATGCGATTCGGCCACGCAGGATAAGGGCAAGCCCTTCGACTGCAAGGTCTTGGGCACGGTGCTGACCTTTCCTTATCTGGGCGAGCGCATCGGCGTCCCCGCAAAGGTCGGCTACCAGGCCCTGGACTACGAAGCTGCGCTCGATGCGCGCGGCGTGCCGGTGGTGGCGCTCGCCGGCACCTGCATGGAAGCCGGAAAGACCGCCGCCGCGGCGGCGATCATCGCGCGCATGCGCCACCGCGGTTTGGTGGTGGACGCCTTCAAAGCCACGGGCGTCTCGCTGCGCCGCGACATCATGGCTTTTGAGGATTCCGGGGCCCGCCGCACCATGCTCTTTACGGACTTAGGGGTAGTGACCACCACGCCCAAAAACGGCCCGGCACTGACCCGGACCATGCTCACCGAAATGGCTTCCGGTTCCCCGGACGCCGTCGTCTTCGAGCTCGGCGACGGTCTGTTGGGCACTTACGGCGTGGAATCGATCCTCAAGCAGCCGGACATCAAGTCCGCGCTCACCGCAGTGGTGCTGTCGGCAAACGACCCGGTCGCCGCCTGGGGCGGCGTCAAATTGTTGCGCGAGCGATTCGGCATCGAGCCGTGCGCAGTGACCGGACCTGCCACCGACAATCAGGTGGGCATCGAAATCATTCGCGAGCAGATGAATGTCGCGGCCTTCAACGCCATCAGCAATCCGGCGGACTTGGGCGATCACATCATCGCCTCGCTCGGGCTGCGCAATGTGCGCGAGTCCAAGGTCGTGGGCGAATGAGCACCGCGACGCCCGCCGTCATCCTCGGGGGCACCGGATACGTGGCCGGCGAACTGCTGCGCCTGATTGCCGGACACCCGCAGCTGGACGTCGCCGCCGTGCTCTCCGACAGCCAACCCGGTGCGCCGGTCGCCGATGCCTTCGCGCACCTGCGCAGCGCCTACCCGGATCTTAAATTCGCGTCGTCCGAGGAATTGCACACCGTGATTCGCGCCAATCCGGTCTGCGCGCTGTTTTCCGCCGCGCCGCATGGCGTCTCGGCTGCCATCGTCGATCGCCTGCTCGGCACCGCCGCGGCAGCGGGCACGCGCGTGCATTGCGTCGACATTTCGGCGGATTTTCGCTACCCCAGTCAGGCCGCCTACGAGGCCGTGTACAAGCATGCGCATGGCGCACCCTCCAGGATCCGAGAATTCACCTGCGCCGTGCCGGAGCACCTGCAGAAATCGCCGACGCCGCATGTGGCGCACCCTGGCTGCTTCGCAACGGCGACGCTGCTCGCCAGCGTTCCCCTGCTGGCGCTGGGCTTGACCGACACGCGCCTGTTCATCACCGGCATCACCGGCAGTACCGGCTCGGGACGCAAGCCGGGGGAAGGCACGCATCATCCGCATCGGCACAGCGATCTGTACAGCTACGGCGCGCTCAGCCACCGCCACGTGCCGGAAATCGCGGCGTGCGCGAAACTGGCGACCGGCATCGATGCCGACTTTAATTTCGTGCCGCATTCCGGTCCCTTTGCGCGCGGCATTCATGTCACCGTACAGGCCAGCCTCAAGAGCCCAATCTCGACGGCGCAGGCGCTGGAGGCGCTCGGCTCCTATTACCAGGCCTGCCCCTTCGTGCGCGTCGGCGCCGCGGCGCCGCGGATCAAGGATGTGGCGACCAGCAACTACGCGAATTTGAGCGCGGTGACCAATGCAAACTCCATTGCCGTCATGTCGGTGCTCGATAATCTGAACAAGGGAGCCGCCGGCGGCGCCGTCCAATGGATGAACCGCCTCTTAGGCTTCGCCGAAACCACGGGCCTCACCACGCCCGCACCGGGATGGACTTAAGACCATGGCAGCGACAAATCTCACGGCGGCGCATACGACTCATCTGGCGCAGGTGTTCGCGCAATACCCCATCGAAGTGGCGCATGGCGAAGGCGTCTGGCTGTACGCGCGCGACGGCCGCAAGATTTTGGACTTCTACGGCGGCCACGCGGTCGCGGGCTTGGGCTACGGCCATCCCCGTTGGTTGGCGGCGCTCGATCGCCAGGCGCGGCAGATGGCCTTTCAAACCAACGCGCTGCCCATGCTCATTCGCGAGCGCGCCGCGGCCCGCTTGACCAAGTTCGTGGGCCTAGGATTGGACACGGTGTTTTGGATCAACAGCGGCGCCGAGGCCAATGAAAATGCCTTGAAGCTTGCGTTCAAGATTACCGGACGCAGCAAGGCGGTTGCGCTGGAACAGAGTTTCCACGGGAGAACCGCCGCCGCGGGCGCAGTGACCTGGGGCGCGCTCGAAAAATGGTACGGCTTTCCGCGCACTCCCTTTGATGTGCGCTTCACGCCGCGCGACAACCCGGAGGCGGTCGCGCAGCACATCGACCGCGAAACGGCGGCCGTCATCGTAGAACCCATTCAAGGCGTCGGCGGCGCGTACGACCTCGGCAAGCCGATGCTCGAGGCGCTGCGTAGACGCTGCGATGAAGTCGGGGCTGTGCTGATTTTCGACGAAGTGCAATGCGGAATGGGCCGCACCGGAGCGCCGTTTGCGGCGAACTACTACAGCGTCGCGCCCGACATCATTACCGCGGCCAAAGCCTTGGGCAACGGTTTCCCGGTGTCCGCGCTGCTGTTGTCGCGGCGAATTTCCAGTCAACTGAAGTACGACGACATGGGCACGACTTTTGGCGGCGGCCCCATGGCCTGCGCCGTGGCCGAGGCCGTGATCGACACCATCGAGTCGGAAGCGTTGCTGGCCAACGTCCGCCAGGTCTCTGCCTATATCCGCTCGAGCTGCATCATCGGGCCGGTCACGGGCGTGCAAGGCGCCGGATTCCTGCTCGGTCTTAAGACCTCGCGTCCGGCCAAGGAAGTGCAGGCGGCGCTCATGGCCAAAAACATCCTCACCGGCACGAGCGGCGATCCGCATGTTTTGCGTCTGCTGCCGGCTTATATCCTGAACGAGGGTCATGTGGACACGTTGAGCGATGCGCTCGCGAAGATTCCCGCATGAGGCGCTTCCTCGATCTGGCTCAATTCAGCCGCGAGCAGATTTTGGATCTGCTGGCATTGGCGCAGGCGCTGCAGGACAAGCCGGAGCCGCGGGCGCTCGCCAACAAGATCTTAGGATTGGTGTTTTTCAATCCCTCTCTGCGCACGCTGGCGTCCTTTCAGGCCGGCATGGCCCGGCTCGGCGGCAGCGCTTTCGTCATCAACCCCGGCCTCGGCACCTGGCAACTGGAGACCAAGCCCAACGCCATCATGAAGGGCGCCGCGGCGGAGCATATCCGCGAGGGCATTCCGGCGTTGGCTTCCTATTGCGACCTGCTGGGGGTGCGGGCATTCGCCGATGGCAAGAGCCTGGACGCCGATCTTAATGAGACGCTTGTTCGGCATGATCGACAAGCTCTGCGACAAACCGCTGATCAACATGGAATCTGCCATGAATCATCCCTGCCAGGCCTTGGCGGACTGGCGGACGTTGGATGAACTCAAGGTTCCGACGCGCGCCAAATTCGTCTTGAGCTGGGCCTATCACCCCAGGGCATTGCCGCTGGCTGTGCCGGCGGCGACCGTGCACATGGCGGCGATGCGCGGCATGGAAGTCGTGGTGTTGCGCCCGGAGGGGTATGCATTGCCCGAGCAAGTCATGGAGAAGGCGCGTTTGGCGGCGCGCGATGCGGGCGGCTCGGTGACCGAGACGACGGATCGCGCGGCGGCGCTCAACGGCGCCAGCGTGCTCTATGCCAAGGAGTGGGGCACCACCACGTATTACGGCGACGTGGAAGCCGATTCGCGCCTGCGCGCCGACCTCTCGGACTGGTGCGTCCGCGAACGCTGGTTCGAGCGTGCGCTGCCCGATGCGAAGCTCATGCATTGCCTGCCGGTGCGGCGGAATGTGGCCGTGGCGGACGAAGTTCTCGACGGTCCGCGCGCAGTGGTCAAGCGCGAAGCCTTCAACCGCTTGCCGGTGCAAATGGCTGTACTGCACCGCATGTTGGCCTAAAGTGTCGATCCGGCCGTTTGCCGCAGCGGAGTATTTTTAAAATGATCATGAGCCGACCCGATCCGTCCGTCGCCGTCCGCGCCCTCAAAAGTGCGGCACCGTACATCCGCATGTACAAGAACAAGACCTTCGTCATCAAGGCCGGCGGCGCGGTGTTCAGCGATGAGGCTTCGACCCGCGGGCTGATCGAACAAGTCGCCATTCTGCATCAGGTCGGCATTAAAACCGTGTTGGTCCATGGCGGCGGTCCCCAGCTCGATAATCTGCAGGCGACCTTGGGGCTGGAAACGCGCATGGTCAACGGCCGCCGGGTGACCGACCAGAAGTCGATCGACGTGACCGCGATGGCACTCAACGGCTTGATCAATACGCGCATATTGGCGATCTGCCGCGCACTCGACATCGAGGCCATCGGATTGAGCGGCGTCGATGCGGGACTGATTCGCGCCCACAAGCGGCCCCCGGTCAGCATCGCCGGCTCGGGCGAGACCGTGGATTATGGCTTCGTCGGCGATATCGACTCGGTCAACTCGGCGGTGCTGGAGAAGTTGCTGGATGGCGGACTCATGCCCGTGGTCAGTCCCTTGTCGGCCGACTCCAACGGCACTTTGCTCAATATCAATGCCGACACCGTCGCCGCGGCGATCGGCGCCGCGCTGTCGGCGGAAAAGTTGGTCCTCTGCACCGGCGCGCCCGGCATATTGGAGCAGGTCGAGGAGCCGGGTTCCGTCATTTCATACACCGACATCTCAGGGCTGAAACGCTTGCGGGATCAGGGCAGCCTGAAGGGTGGCATGCTGCCCAAGGCAACCGCCATTGAAAGCGCCATTCGCGGCGGAGTCCGCCGCGTGCACGTCATCAGCTACAAGGCCGCCGACAGTCTGCTCGCAGAAGTGTTCACGAATGAGGGCACCGGTACACTTGTCGTGGCCGATTTGAAGGCGCTGAGTCCCGCGGAACAGCTGGCGCAGCCCTGATGAGCGCCGCATGACCCGCCTCTGGGACAAGGGAGACTCGCTCGACGCGCAGGTGCTCGAATACACGGCGGGCGAAGATCACGCCCTGGACAATCGCTTGGTGGCCTACGACATCCGCGCCTCCATCGCGCACGCGGAAATGCTCGGCGAACAGAAACTGCTGTCGCCCGCGGATCTTGCGGCCATTCGCGCTGCTTTGGCGGCGATCGGCGAGGAACACCGCCTTGGGCAGTGGCGCATTTCGCCGGCACAAGAGGATTGCCAGACCGCCATCGAAAATTTGCTCACGGAGCGGATTGGATCCGCCGGCGGCCGATTGCATGCGGGCCGCTCGCGCAACGATCAAGTACTCGCGGCGTTGCGGCTGTACCTGCGCGACGCCGCGGACAGCTTGAGTCAGGGAGCGATCGCGGCGGCCGATGCACTTTCAGACCTCGCCGCCCGTCACGCAGATCAAGAGCTTCCTGGCTATACCCACATGCAGCAGGCGATGCCGAGCAGCGTGGCGCTCTGGGCTTTGGGGTTTGCCGCCGAACTGCGCGACGATGCCGAGGGCCTCAGGCTCACGCAGAGGCGCATCGGCAAGAATCCTTTGGGCTCAGCCGCGGGTTTCGGCACGCCCAACCTCGATATCAGCCGCGAGGCCACGCGCCGCCGCCTCGATTTTGCGGTGACGCAAGAGCCGGTCACCGCGGTGCAATTGTCGCGCGGCAAGGCCGAGGCGCAGTTGCTGTTCGAAATCACTCTGCTGAGCCAGGATCTGGGCAGGCTCGCGGCCGACCTGTTGCTGTTCTATACCCAGGAATTCAGCTATGTGAGTTTGCCGGAGGCCTTCACCACCGGCTCTTCGATCATGCCGCAGAAGCGCAATCCCGACGTGTTTGAACTGATGCGCGGGCGCAGTGCCGTCGCGCATGCCGCGCTCAACGAGGTGCTGGGCGTCACGCAAAAATTGACCTCCGGATATCACCGCGATTTGCAGCTCATCAAGCCGCCGTTGTTCCGCGGCATCGATTCCTGCCTGCAAACCTTGAGAATTCTACCGAGCGCACTGAGCGGCGTGCGCTTCAGGCCGGAGAAGATCCGGTTGGACTCCGGTGTTCACGCCGCCGCCGCCGCCAATGCACTGGTCGCGAAGGAAGGGATGCCTTTTCGCGAGGCCTATCGCCACGTGGCCGCAAAACTGAAGGATCGCGAATGAGCATCTGGCGCAGCGAAAGAACCCTCGAGGATTTGAACGCCAATCGGCATGGAACGTTGATAGGGACTCTCGGCATTTTGTTCACCGAGGTCGGCGCGGACTTCATTCGCGGCACCATGCCGGTCGATACGCGCACCGCTCAACCCTACGGCTTGCTGCACGGGGGTGCATCCGTGGCGCTTGCCGAAACCCTGGGCAGCATGGGCGCGGCGATGTGCGTCGATGCCGAGGAGTATCAGGTCGTGGGCCAGGAAATCAACGCCAACCATGTGCGCGCGGCGCGCAACGGCCTGGTGACGGGCACGGCGCGACCGGTACATCTGGGAGGCAGGACGCATGTCTGGTCCATCGACATCGTCAATGAGGCGGAAAAGCTGGTGTGCATTTCGCGCATTACCATGGCGGTGATCAAGCGCGGCGTCCTCACCCGCTAAAATTTGCGCTGGCATTTGTCACGTGAAGAGGCGTATCTTTTGCGCCATGAAAAAATCCACCGTTGGAATTTGGCGTCAGGCATTCTGCCTGGTGGTTACGATTGCGGTTGCGGGCCTTGGCGAAGCACAAACTCCCCCTCCGGCCGTGAAACCGCCGCCGAACACGGCGCCGGGCGCGGACCCGGGACCGGCCCCGACGCCTGAGCAACTGAGCTATATATTCGGTTTGATTTTCGGCGCGCAAATGCATAACACGGGAATCGCCGTCGAAAACGTCGCCACCGATTCAATGGTCCGCGGCATCAAGGATGGCCTGCAGGGCAAAGCGCCGTCGGCCTCCGATCAGCAGCAAGCGCAGGCGTACGCGCGCTCGATGAGCGATGCCATGGCGGCACGCAATGTCAGCGGCGGCCAAGGAATTCTTGGCGAACAACGGCAAGCAAAAAGGCGTTGTGAGCACTGCGTCCGGCTTGCAATACAGAATTCTCGCCGCGGGCGATAAGAAGGCTCCGCCGATTGCGGCGACCGACTCGGTCACCGTCGACTATCGCGGCAAGCTGCTCGACGGCACGGAATTCGACAGCTCCTATTCGCGCGGCACGCCGGCAACTTTTCCGGTGAACGGCGTCATCAAGGGCTGGCAGGAAGCGCTCGTGCTGATGAAGCCGGGCGCGAAGTGGCAGCTGTTCGTACCGCCTGAACTCGCCTATGGCCCGCGAACCCAGCCGAAAATACCGGCTAACTCGCTGCTGATTTTCGACGTGAATGTGAAGAGCGTCGAGCCGGCCAACGCACCGCCGAAAGCGCCGCCCGGCACGCCGCCGCCGGTAAAATAGTAAAGCGGGCCTCGCCTACGCGCCTAGCGCAGCTCGAGCGCGTTGGTGAGATCGCCCATCGGAGGCGCCCCATGCGCAGCGAGCGCGGCGTCGCGCTGCGCGACGCCCGGCAGGACTTCGAGATCGAAGCGTCGCGTCAGCAGACGCAAAATGGATGCGGTGTCGTATTGGGTGTGATCCACCGTTGCGTGTTTGGCGAAAGGCGAGATGATCAGCGCCGGGATACGCGCGCCGGGCCCCAACAGATCGCCTTGCGGCGGGGCGGCGTGATCCCACGCACCGCCGAACTCATCATAGGTGATCACGATCAGCATGTGATTCCATTGCGGGCTCGCGCGCAACTTTCCGATCAGCTCCGCGATGTGCGCATCGCCGGCGGCCACCGAAGCGTAGCCGGCATGCTGATTCAAATTGCCCTGCGGTTTGTAGAAGCTCACCGGCGGCAACCGGCCTGCACTCACGTCCGCGACCAAGTTGTGGTAGTCCTTTAGGTGCTTGGCGCGCTCCGCGGCATGGGCCGCGGGATCAAAGCGTGCGTAATAGTTGAAGGGCTGGTGATGGGCTTGGAAGTCGGGATTGCCGCCGGCGGTTTCCGGCGCATAGATCACTTCGCGTATTTTCGACGGCGGCCGCGTGCCGTCCTTGACGGCGGCGTCCCAAGCTCCGGCATACCACGCCCAGTCGATGTGCTTCGCATCCAGCACGTCGCCGATGGTCAATCGCGATTGCGGCGGCAGCGTGGTCGCGTTGCGCGGATCCGCGTACAGAAAATCCGCTTCGCCGGCCGCGGGTTTGTTGCGGCTCGGCTGGTACGGTGGCTGCATGGTGTTGACGGCGTAAAACTTGCCGTCGCCGAAATAATTGCGCGGCGCAATGTCGCCGCTGCGCGCGAAGGTCGGGGGCTCGTCGAGCGCCGAGGCTGCCGGGGTCGTCGCGGTCTTGAGCCGTGGCAGGTAGCCGCCCGCGGCGTCCGTCTCGAGCACGGCGATCGATGGCCTGGCAGCCGCGGCATCCGCATCGGGATATTCCGGCGCGCAAGCACAGATCAGATACTGATGATTTAGAAACGAGCCGCCGAACGCGCCCTGGAAGAAATTGTCGGCGAGCACGAATTCCTTCGCCAAGGCGTACAGCGCCGACTGGCTGTAGTCGTAGTGTCCGAGGGCCAGACCGCCCGCGTCCGACCATGCGGCGTAGCCGTCGTTCTTGCCGCCGTCGATCTGCATTTGATGCTCAAAAAAGCGGTGCCACAAATCGCGCGTCACCGTCGAGGTCGAAAGGGTGACCCGCGATTGCGCCGTGAAGCCGTGTTCAATGGAATACGGCGCGTTCGCCAAGCCGGTGCTTTGCTGCTGCGTGACCACCGGCGTGACGCCGGCCGCGGTCACCCCACCCCAACTCGGCGGCAGGACCGGCAGCACGCTGCCATCGCGATCAACTTGCGGGTGAAAGCCCGGCAACGGGCGGCCGTTCGCATCGATCACGTCGCGCAAATTCCGCGCGCCCGGGAAATTGCCGTACAGGTTGTCGAACGCGCGATTCTCGGCGTAGATGACGACGATGACGTCGATGTCCTTGTGCAGAGCGCGGGTGAGGTCCTGCGCGCCGGAGGCTGTATTTGGCGCGGTGGCCAATTCCCGGTAAGTGCAGCTGCCGAGTGCCGCGGCGATGCCCAATGTCAGGAGAAATGCGAGCGCTTTGCGCGGGTAGGGGTGCGTCATGCGCGCAAGTATAAGATGCGCCGCCCGTCAACGGCGACCGCACCTACACAACCCACAGGACGAAAATGGCTTAGGTCAAAACTGCCAGAGCGCGCTCACCAACAGTGCGTCGGGATCGCCGTACTGCGAGCTGATGCGTTGGTATTCGCCCCGCACGATCAATCCCAACGGAAATTTAGACTGCACGCCGACGCCGTACGCGAATCGCGTGTCGATCACCTCATGCCGATTGGTGGGGACGAAGTAAGGACACGGACCGCCGGCGACGCAGGGTTGCTGTACGAAATCGGTGATGTTCGTGGAGAGCCGCGCCGCGCCCGCCTTGGCAAAAATGTCCAGGAACGGTATCGGAATCGGCAGGTAGCCTACGGCGAACAGCGCCGGGGCCGTGGGGTGAGAATCGCTGCCGGAGACGTTGTAATCGTAGTAGCCGTGGTGGCTGTTCGGTTGACCGAAATCGATATATTCAGCTTCGAAGCCAAGCAACTTGATGGGCCGAATCCCGAGCATTGCCTGCCAGGCGAATTGGTAGTCGTTGTAGTACCCGGGATACCCGTAGTACGAATCGTCGCTTCGGATCTGCGATGTGCCGGCGCCCGCGCCGAGGTAAAATCCCACGGGATTGTCCGCCGATGCCGCGCCTGACGCGGCGCAGGCGGCAATTGCCAGAACTGCTGCAAGGATCTTGGGAACTCGCATATAAGACCTCCAGTGTGGGCAACGCACTCGACTGGTTGGCGTTGACAGGGGTTCCGGCAAAACGGCGGCCGGCCGCGAGGGTATACTTGCCATCATGAAATTCGCGCCATTTTTGTTGCTTGCGTGCCTCGCGGGCGGAGTCTTAGGCTGCGGGCAAAAAGGGCCTCTGATGCTGCCTGACGCGCAAAAGCACAAGCGCACCGTCCCGGCTTTGCCCGGTTCTCAGGCCAAGCCCGCCAACGGCAGCGCTAAGGGCAGCGGCAGCGGCCCAGCCGGCCCGGCACCTGAAGGCGCGGGTTCTGCGATCAGCCCTGCGCCTCCCGCTCCCGCACCGACGCCCGCCACGCCGACTACGCCGCCGACACCCATCCCGCCCGCCACGCCGCCCCCAGCGGATTCGACGCATCCTTAAAATCAGGGGTGCTGCGAACATGACGGCGCGCAAACTGATTCTGGTCGATGGCTCGGGCTATTTGTATCGCGCGTTCCACGCGCTGCCGCCCCTCACCAACGCGCGCGGCGAGCCGACCGGCGCGGTATTGGGCGTGCTCAATATGCTGAACAAAATGATCAAGGAGGAAGCGCCCGAGCGGATCGCGGTGGTGTTCGACGCGCCCGGCCGTACGTTCCGGGACGATCTCTTCGATGAGTACAAGGCGCATCGCGCACCGATGCCGGATGACCTGCGCGCGCAGGTGCAGCCTTTGTACGATGTGGTCGGCGCGATGGGCGTGCCCCTGCTGCGCGTCCCGGGAGTCGAAGCGGACGATGTGATCGGCACGTTGGCGAAACAAGGCGCGGATGCCGGTTTCAAAGTATTGATTTCCACCGGCGACAAGGACATGGCGCAATTGGTGGGGCCCAGCGTGGAACTGCTTAACACCATGAGCAACACGCGCTTGGATCGCATCGGCGTGAAAGCCAAGTTCGATGTCTATCCGGAGCAGATCATCGATTACCTCGCGCTGGTCGGCGACACTTCGGATAATATTCCCGGCGTCACCGGCGTCGGGCCGAAAACTGCAGCCAAGTGGCTGAACCAATATCAATCCCTCGACGGGTTGCTCGCGCATGCCGCCGAGATCGGCGGCAAGGTCGGCGAGAATTTGCGCGGCGAACTGGCCAAGCTCGAGCTGTCGCGCAAACTCGCCACCATCGATACGACGCTGGCGCTTGACGTGGCCGCGGAACAACTGCGGCCGGGCGCGGCCGACGTGCCGCGGCTGCGCGACCTTTACACGCGCCTGGAATTGCGCGCTTTGCTCAAATCCTTGGGCCCGGAAGCCGAACCCGCGGCCGCCCAGGGCGGCGAGATCGACGTGCTCATTGCCGAGACGAGCAACGGCGCCGGCCAGGTGGCAACCGCGGTAGCCGTCGTCAGCACGCCCGCACCGCGCAACTACCACAAAGTAATGTCGGAAGAAGAACTCGATCTATGGCTTGAGAAGCTCAAAGGCGCGCCGCTCATTTCGTTCGATACCGAGACCGACAGCCTGGACTACATGCGCGCACAGATCGTGGGTGTGTCGTTCGCGGTTGCCGCGGGAGAAGCAGCCTATGTGCCGCTCGGACACGATTACGCGGGCGCGCCGCATCAACTCGATCGCGCCAAGGTGTTGGCCGCGCTAAAGCCGGTGCTCGAAGACATGACCAAGGCGAAGCTCGGCCACCATCTGAAGTTCGACGCGCATGTACTCGCCAACTACGGCATCACTCTCAACGGCCAGCGCTTCGATTCGATGTTGGAGAGCTACGTGCTGAACAGCGTAGCCACGCGTCACGATATGGACGCGAGCGCCGCGCGCTATCTTGGCGTGAAGACGATTCAATTCGAAGAGCTCACGGGCAAGGGCGCGAAGAAGATCAGCTTTAATCAGGTGGACGTGGATCGGGCCGCGGAATATTCGGCGGAGGATGCGGATGTCACGCTGCAGCTGCATCAGGCCATCTGGCCGCAAATCGAGGCGATACCTGCGCTCAAATTCGTGTACGAAAATATAGAGCAACCCTTGGTGCCGGTGTTGTTTCGCATGGAGCGGACCGGCGTCCTGGTCGATCGCGCCCTGCTGAAGGCGCAAAGCACGGAACTGGCGACGCGCATGTTGGAGATCCAGTCGCTGGCGCACAAGGAAGCCGGCGGCGTGTTCAACGTGGATTCACCCAAACAGCTGCAGGAGATCCTGTTCGGCAAGCTGGGCATTCCGGTGATGCGCAAGACACCGACCGGCCAGCCCTCAACTGCGGAAGACGTGCTCGAGGAACTTGCCGAGACCTATCCGTTGCCGAAGCTGATTTTGGAATATCGCGGCATGGCGAAGCTAAAGTCGACATACACCGACAACCTGCCGCTGCAAATCAATCCAGCCACCGGGCGCATTCATACCTCGTATCACCAAGCCGTGGCTGCGACCGGCCGATTGTCGTCGCAAGATCCTAATCTGCAAAACATTCCGATCCGTACGCAGGAAGGAAGGCGCATTCGCCAGGCGTTCGTGGCGCCGCCCGGCCATTCGCTGGTCGCCGCCGATTACTCGCAGATTGAATTGCGCATCATGGCGCACCTATCAGGCGATGCGAGCTTGCTGCGCGCCTTCGCGGAAGATCGCGATGTGCATCAGGCAACGGCCGCGGAGGTTTTTAGTACGCCGCTGGATCAGGTCAGCAGCGATCAACGCCGCTCAGCGAAGGCGATTAATTTCGGACTCATGTACGGCATGTCGGCATTCGGTCTTTCGCGCCAACTAGGTATTCCCCGCGGCGATGCGCAAAAATACATGGACCTCTATTTCGAACGTTATCCCGGCGTAAGACGCTATATGGAAGAGACGCGCCGCCAGGCGCGTGAATCCGGCTATGTGGAGACCGTGTTCGGACGCAGGCTTTACCTACCGGAAATTCAATCGCGGAACGCTGCGCTGCGCCAATACGCGGAGCGCAGCGCCATCAATGCGCCCATGCAGGGAACCGCTGCGGACATCATCAAGCGCGCCATGATCGAGGTCGACTCTTGGCTGCACAGCTCGCGCGTTCCAGCGCGCTTGATCATGCAAGTGCACGACGAGTTGGTGCTGGAAGTTGCCGACGAGGCCATCGAGATTCTTGTAGGACAAACACGGACACACATGATCCGCGCGGCGGATTTATCGATCCCCCTGAAGGTCGACGTAGGGGTTGGCCGCAACTGGGATGAAGCGCATTAAACGCGTGCGCTAGCGCAAAATATGGCGCAATATCGCAAAACTGGCGGGACGAGCCGTAGGCTGTGGCAAGAAGATACAGCAGTTACAAAAATGGCTTTCAAAGGACTGGAACTTTCGCGAATCATCTCCATCTAACTTTTTGAGCGTTTAAGACGCTCCTCGCTCTTCTCCCTGAGCGAGCAAGACCCGGTTTGTCATCCCCATGCCGGGTTGGTCTGCCCCGATGGTTGCCAAAAGCGCCCATCGGGGCTTTTTTATGCGGGCTCCAACCAGCGATCCATGACCTCGCGCGCCTCTTCCAATCCTTGTTTGTTGTGCGCGGAAAATAGTTGCGCCGATACCGCAGCGTCTTTTCCGGCGGCCGTCGTTTCCCGCAAGACCTGCAGCGAATCGCGTCGATTGAGTTTGTCTGCTTTCGTCAACAACACATGCGCGAAACGGTTTCTTGCCAGCACCCACTCGAGCATGGCGGCGTCTTGCGCGCCCAGGCCGCGCCGGCTGTCGACGATCAGCATCAGCCCAACCAACGATTCACGCACGTTGAAGTAATGCTCCATCAGCGCCAACCAGTGGAGGCGCACGCGCTCGGGAACCTTGGCGAATCCGTACCCCGGTAAATCCACCAACCGCCTCTCGGACGAGAGTTCGAAAAAATTAATGAGCTGGGTGCGCCCGGGAGTCCGGCTGACGCGGGCCAGCCCTGACCTCTGCGTGATGGCATTGATGGCCGTTGACTTGCCGGAATTGGACCGCCCGGCGAAAGCGATTTCGCGTCCGGAGTCAGGCGCGAGTTGGTGAGCTTCGGCCGCACTGGTCATGAATTTCACGTTGGAATAGGTCGTCATGGCCGCCGGCGGACGCAAATTATTGACTCTAGTGTACAATTTAGGGTTGACAGCAGGTCACAATAAAACGGGGTGTTAGCGCGTCATGAAGCGGTTTTGGATCCTTGCAGCAACAATTTCGAGCAGTTTGGTCGCGACCTCCGCCATCCCCGCACCCAGCGTTGAAGCCGGCGCCGCCAAAGCGGCGACCTGCCAGGCCTGCCATGGTGCCAACGGCAACAGCACCAATCCGGAGTGGCCCAGCCTGGCCGCACTCGGTGCCGATTACATCGCCGACCAGCTGAACAATTTCAAGACCGGCAAGCGCTCGAGTCCCGTGATGATGCCCATGACCGTGAATTTGACCGCCAACGACATGGCGGATCTGGGCATGTATTTCGACAGCCTCACCAACACCGGCTTGGAAGCGGACCCCTCCTTCTGGGCGGCGGGGGAAAAGCTGTATCGAGGCGGCGATCAAGCGCGCGGTATTCCGGCGTGCATGGCCTGCCACGGCGCCACCGGCAAGGGCAATGAGCCGGCGAAATTTCCGGCGCTGCGCGGCCAGCAATCGGGCTACGTCATCAAGCAACTGAATGATTACGCGTCGGGAACCCGGACCAGCGGGCCGAACGGCATCATGCAAACCATCGCCAAGCGTCTATCTGCCGACGACATTCGCAACCTCGCGTCCTACTTGCAGGGAATACGCTGATGCGATTCGGTCCGCGATCGTTTCTGTTAGGGCTGGGTATTGTCTTGGCCCTGGCGGCTTGCGGCAAACAGGAAACGTCTGGACTCGCTCCGGCAAAGGCGCCGGGGCCCGCGACCCAACCCGCGGTGAAAACCGCCGCTCCTGCGCTTGCGGGCAAGACGGCGGCCGACGCCGCCGGCAAGCCGTTGACGGTGACGCGCCTCAATGAAGACGGCTCGGAGACAGTTGAGGAAACGCCGGGCGACACCAGCGCGCAGAATAAATTGCTGGCTGCAGTGGCCTCGACCGTCGCCGCGGCAACCTCCAGCAGCACAGCCGTTGCGGCCGGGACACAGTGGCAGGATGGCGTGAACTACACCCGCGTGGTGCCGGCGCAGCCGACCAACGTCGCTGCCGGCCAAGTCGAGGTACTGGAGTTTTTTTGGTACGCATGCCCGCACTGCTACGCACTCGAACCCACGGTCGCGAGCTGGCTCAAATCCAAGCCCGCCTACATCACCTTGACGCGCGTGCCGGTGCAATGGAACGAAGGCCATCGCTCGCTGGCGCGGCTCTTTTACACGCTCGAAGGCATGGGTAAGCTGAACGACGTTCACGGCGAAATATTCAAGGAAATTCAGGTCAATGGCGATCCGCTGATCGGCGCTGATCCCACCAATGCTGCGTCGGCGGAACGCGTACAACTGGCGTTCGTCAAGAAGCAGGGACTGTCGGATGCCGACTTCGAAAAACAATATCGCGGCTTCAATGTCGAGACTGCGATGCAAAGAGCGGATGAACTCGTGACGCGTTACCGCATTTCGGCCGTTCCCATGTTCGTGGTGAACGGCAAGTACGTCACCGATGTGGCCATGGCAGGCGGTCCAGAGAAGCTGCTCGCGTTGGTCAACGATCTCGCCATTCAAGAGCACAAGCACTAGCCGGCCGCGTGGATGGGCACAGGGCGCCTGGAGGCATTTAGCGACGGCGTCATTGCCATCATCATCACCATCATGGTGCTGGAATTGAAGGCACCGCATGGTTCGGGATTCGACTCGCTGCTGCCCATCATTCCTGTATTCCTCAGCTACCTGCTGAGCTTCATGTACGTGGGAATCTACTGGAACAATCACCACCACATGCTGCATGCGGCCGATCGCGTCAGCGGCGCGGGGCTATGGGCAAATCTGCATCTGCTGTTCTGGCTGTCGCTGATTCCGTTCGTGACCGCGTGGCTGGACGATACCGAACTGGTGGCGGCGCCGGCGGCACTGTATGGATTTGTACTGCTGATGGCCGCGGTTGCCTACTACATTCTGGCGCGCACCCTGATCCGGGATAACGGCCCGGATTCCGCACTGGCGAAGGCGTTCGGCAACGATTTCAAAGGCCGCATATCCATTGTGTTCTATGCTTTGGGGATAGCCCTATCCCTGTGGCACGCGTGGCTGGCCGTCGTGATTTATGTGCTGGTGGCTATTATGTGGATCGTTCCCGATCGGAGGATCGAAAAATGACCCGTACCCACCTGGGCGGCTGCCATTGCGGCCGCGTCCGCTTTGAAGTTACGGCACCCGCCGACATTGTCGTGGATGAGTGCGACTGCTCGATGTGCAGCAAGGGTGGCTTTTTGCATTTGATCGTGCCGGCCGAACACTTCAAATTGCTGAGCGGCAGCGACTCGCTCACGATCTACACTTTCAATACTCACACTGCCAAGCATTTCTTCTGCGCCGTTTGCGGAGTGAAGTCATTTTATATTCCGCGTTCCCACCCCGAAGGCTTCAGCGTCAACGCCCGCTGCATCGACGCCGGCAGCATCGCGTCCATGCGCGTGAGGCCGTTCAACGGCCGCGACTGGGAAAAGGGCCGCGCCGAATATCGCGCGCCTGAAAGGCCCTGACGGCTTACCCATCGCGGCGCACCCACGACATAACCGGGAAATCTCGCGGCATTATGTTGTGAACCGCTCCACACGGCATCCGTTCGGCGCAAAGATGTGGCGCACAGCGCGCATGTCTCACCGCGCGTTGCAGGATGCTCGCGGGCCTTGAATCCCGCGATGAGGGATCATTCAGGCATGACAGAAATCGGACGGCGATACGGGGCGATTTGCGCCCGGCGACAGGCGATTTGCCCCGGCTTTCGCGAGAGCATGCTGCTGGCACTGGCACTTTACGGCCTGGCGCGCTGCGACGAAGCCGCGGCGGCAGACCAAGCACCGAAACACGGTGCTGCCGGTGCACCGCTGGCCGCGCCCCTGTTTGCGCCGCCGGCTTTTTCAGCCGCGCCGCTGATGGCGCCGCGTGAATTTTCAGCGACGGAATTCAAGCCGCGCGCTCGCGGCTTTGCCGAAGCCGTGAGCGCAAGAAGCGGTGGGTTCTTCATTGATGCGCCGCAGCAAGACACATCCATTGCGCGCCAGATGGCGGAGTTCAAATCCCAGGATCGCGTGCGCCTGTTGACCTTGTGGCAGAGCCGCGCGAGTTCAGTGTCTCTGCAAGCGGGCAAGCGCGGCGCGCCGTCGCTGCAATGGAGCACGCCTTTTGCGCGTCATGAGGGCTCCGCGCGCGGATTATTTGACCGCCTATTGCCTGTGTTGCCGCATGGCGGGCTGGCCGCGAGCCGCAACAACCCGGCGCATGCCTCAGGCGGCACCGCACTGCCTAAGTCGTTGGAGCTGAGCACAACGAAACCCTAGCCGCGCGCGCCGCCGCGCCATCGGATCCTCACGGGCCTGCGGCTTCCGCGTAACGGCGGAAGAAACTATCCTGTTTCCACTGCGGGCGCTTTGAATCATTGGCTATCTCGATCGTGAGCGCGCGGATAACTTCCTCGTAGCCTGCCGCGGTTGCCAAATCGACCGGCTGATTGGCGTCATCCGAGGGCGCGTGATAGCGCTCCGTGCGCCAAGCCTTGATGATCGCGGCCTCCGGCGATCCGGGCGCCGCGCCCACGTCGATCATGAGAGACGGAATGCCGTGGCGGACAAAGTTGTATTGATCGCTGCGAATGAACACGTTGAGCAGCGGCAGCGGGTCGGGCTGCATTTTTACGCTTAGATGATTGCCGATCAGCGTTGCGCGTTCGCCCAGATCCGACTCCGCCAATCCATAGACGGTCAGTACTTTGAGCGGAATGATGGGCAGGAACATGTCGGTATTGATATCGGCAATCATGGATTTCGGCGCGACCGTGGGATGCTCGGCAAAATACTTGGATCCCAGCAGCCCTTTCTCTTCGCCGGTCACCCACACCAATAACAATGAGCGTTTGAGCGGTGTATGCGTTTCCTTGATGGAACGCGCCATATCGAGCAGCAGCGCACTGCCGGACCCGTTGTCCATGGCGCCATTGTAGATTTTGTCGCCGTTGATCGGTTCGCCGACACCAACGTGGTCAATGTGCGCAGAAAGGACCACGTACTCGCTTTTGAGCTTGGGATCGCTTCCGCCGATCTTAGCCACAATGTTGGTCGACTCAACATCGTGCGAATGCGTCGCCGTCGTCGCGCTGACGGATACCTTCAAGGGGAAATGCGGCAGCGGTTTGCGATCCTTGCCCAGGGCGGCGATTTCCTCGAAGGTATGTCCGGTGCCCTGCAGGAGAAGGTCCGCATACGCGGGGTTGAAGGCGACCGCAAGTTGCGACCCGCCGGTCTCGTCAAATTCGGGACCGATCAAATCCATGCTGGGATGGTTGCGGTTCAGCGATGACCGGGCCCACGGCAGGTCCATGGAAGCCGGGTTGGGGATTTGGATGAGGCCTATCGCACCCGCCGCCTTGAGAGCCTTCCAGCGTTCGGCACGCGACTGATAGTGGGCGCTCAAAGCGGACGGAACATCGGCGGGGGAACCGGTAAGAATCACCGCCACCTTGTTCTTGACATCCAAGCCCGCAAAATCGTTGTAATTCTTTTCCGGAATATTCAATCCGTAGCCGACGAACACCAACAGCGCATCGACTTTCGGCGCCGCAGGATAACGCGTGCTGAAATAGGCCTGCTCCCCCAGTGTCAGTACTTTCTTTTGGCCATCGCCGCCGACCAGCGCCAGTTGGCAATGCGACTCGTCGATCTCCCGCGTACGCAGTTTCACGCTTTGGAAGTAATCGTTCGAGCCGGCCGGCTCGACACCCAACGCCTTGAGCTTGCCGACTATGTACTCTTGAGCCTGGTGCTCGCCGGGGCTGCCGGTGTCGCGGCCTTGATACTTGTCATCCGAAATCTCCCTCACCGTAGCCCACCACGTTTTGCCATCGAAATGCTCGGCTGCCTGCGCCGAGCAGGCAATGGTGATTAACAACAAGAGGGAGAAGCTTCGTGACATGTCAATTCCTGGGTTTTTCTTGTAAGGAGCACAAGCTTATACCGGACCGGGTCGTTTCGAAATATCAACTGCCAAACAGGCCGACGATTTCTCCGAAGGCAAGCACGTGGCCTCTCATGGCATTCATCACCGCGTCTCGATCGCGCGATGCCGGGTGGATCTGTGCGGCGTCGAGCGCGTACAGGCGAAATACGTAACGATGTTTTCCCAGCGGCGGGCACGGCGGCTGGTACGCGGCGGTATCCGAAGAGTTGCTGCCGATCTCGATTTTTTCCTGCGTCAATTCGGCCGCGTTCGCCGCACTCTTGATCTCATGCACTCTTCGCGGAATGTTGTACAGAATCCAATGAGTGAAATTGCCGAGGCGAAACCGCGGCGATGGTCCATCCCAATCGGTCACTATCAGCACGTAAGATCGGGCGTTGTCAGGCACGGCCTCCCACAGTATTTGCGGCGAAACGCTTTCTCCTTTACAAGTATAGGACGCCGGAATCTCGCCGCTCGCGCTGATACTGACGCTGCGCAAAACAATGGTTTTAGGCAGGATTGCGTGATACACCAGATCGGCGTCGCGGGCCCTCGATGCGCGCATATGCAGAAACGCAAGTGCGGCCGCCGCCAAGATCAGGATCGCGAGCAGTATCCTGCCGATGAGATTCACCGCCATAGGGTAGCAAACCCAAAGGGCGCTCGCCGCCGCTTCGCGGCGTCGTCGAACCCGTTGTTTCAGGTCGTGGGTTCGACCAGCATGCGTGTCGGTGAAGCCGGTCTGTCCGATACATTTTTTTGAAAATGGTGCGCCCGGCGGGATTACTCGGCGCTGCGCGCCTCGCCCCGTGCGGGGTCGCCCTAAAGGGCGCTCGCCGCCGCTTCGCGGCGTCGTCGAACCCGTTGTTTCAGGTCGTGGGTTCGACCAGCATGCGTGTCGGTGAAGCCGGTCGTCCGATACATTTTTTTGAAAATGGTGCGCCCGGCGGGATTACTCGGCGCTGCGCGCCTCGCCCCTTGCGGGGTCGCCCTAAAGGGCGATCGCCGCCGCTTCGCGGCGTCGTCGAACCCGTTGTTTCAGGTCGTGGGTTCGACCACCATGCGTGTCGGTGAAGCCGGTCTGTCCGATACATTTTTTGGTCCTACCGGACACATAGGTAACACTTTTTCCGAGCACATAGGTAACACTTTTCGGCTTTTGCGGGAGACGCGAAATGCCTTGGAAGGAGTGTTACAAGATGGACGAGCGGATGCGCTTTGTCGCTCGCTTGACGAACGGGGAGAAGATGGCGGCCTTATGCCGAGAGTTCGATATCTCGCGCAAGACTGGCTACAAGCTCTATAAGCGGTACCAGAACTGTGGGATTGAAGGACTGACCGATCGGAGCCGTCGGCCGTATCGGCATGCCAATCGATTGCCCTTTCAGATCGAGAACTTGATCCTGCAACTGAAGGAGAAGCACTCGAGCTGGGGAGCTCAGAAGATCCGGGACAAGATCAAGCTGCTGCACAGTACGATCCACCTTCCGGCGATCAGCACCGTGCACGCCGTTCTGGATCGAAACGGTTTGGTCAACAGTGGGCGCAAGAAGCGCCGCTACCGGGCCGAAGGCACGAGCTTAAGCCAGGCGAGTCGACCGAACGATCTGTGGTGCGCCGATTACAAGGGTGAGTTCATGCTCGCCGATCAGCGCTATTGCTATCCGCTGACCATCACCGACTTTGCGAGCCGCTACTTGCTGTGCTGCGACGCTCTGGGCAGCACCAAGGAGATGTTCGCATTTACCGTGTTTGAAAGGGCTTTTAAGGACTTTGGGCTGCCTAAAGCGATCCGCACCGATAACGGCATCCCCTTCGCCAGCCCCAGTGCCTTCTTTGGCCTCTCCAAGCTCTCGGTCTGGTGGTTGCGCCTAGGGATCGGCATCGAGCGCATCAAGCCCGGCAACCCACAACAAAATGGCCGACATGAACGCATGCATTTGACGCTCAAGAAGGAAGCTACCAAGCCGCCGGCGAAGAACTTCCTGCAGCAGCAGGCCAAGTTCGATCACTTCATCGATTACTACAACGCTGAGCGGCCGCACCAGGCCTTAGATGGTCGATGCCCCGCTCAGCTGTACCAGCCTTCGCGGCGACCCTACACCGGCTTGAGCGATCTGGAATATCCCTTCCACGATCGCACCATCACCGTCACGCAGTGCGGGCGCATCTGTATCGGGCGGCGTAAAATAAATCTAAGTCAGGTCTTCGCCGGACAGAATGTCGGCATCAAGGAAGTCGCGGAGAAAATCTGGCTGGTCAGCTTTATGGACTACGACTTGGGGTTCTTTGATTTCGAGGCAGGCCGCGTCGAATGTGCCCCAAACCCGTTCGGCCCTAATCTGTTACCCATGTCTCCGGAATGAAATGGGTACCATGTCCCCGGTTAGGACCTTTTGAAAATGGTGCGCCCGGCGGGATTCGAACCCACGACCCTCGGCTTCGGAGGCCGATACTCTATCCAGCTGAGCTACGGGCGCAGCGCAGGGGTGGCGATACTACTCGCCGTCGGCAAGCGCCGTCCAGCGGCAACGCGTACGCGCTGTGAGTTCCCTGCCTTATGTCGCTTGTTTCGCGGCCGCCTGCAATTTAAGCACCGTGGCCCAATTGCGGGTGGTAACGGTGTCTCGGGCTGTGCGGCTGACCGACTGCAGCAGCCGGCTTTCCAAGATGCCGCCGGCACACCATAAATAGGCTGCGCGGCTGGTGATCGCGAGTGCGTCCGGCTTCCACGAATCCTTCAACAACGGACGGAGCGGCTCAAGATGGTTGGAGTGTGCAACAAATGCGATCAGGTGCCGGGCGTGATCGTCGACGGCGTGCAGCAAGGGATTCTCATCGATGATGCGATCCAGATCTTGGGAGGTGACGACCATGACGGATGCTGAGAATCCGCAATTGGCAACGATGGCCCCCTTTATGTCCAACGCAATTTTTTCGACATTGGGCCGCTTGCATTCGAATACCAGGTTTCCGCTGTTCAGCAGGGAGCGGACTGCGGTGTGGCCGAGATCGCCGACCATGGCTCGCAAATCCGCCATGGCCACGCGGTTGGCGCGCCCCACATTGATGCCGCGGATGAGTGCCACGCAAACATTCACAATCGAGCTCTCGTCACACAGGCGCTCTCGTCACAGAGGCGTCACCGGAACACACAATTTGCATTGAATCACGCCGGTCGCGGAGTCGTAGCTTGAATCAACGGGATAGTATTCAAACATGGGCCGGCTATCGAGCTGCAGTCCGCTGGAAGGAAGCCAATCGCGCAACAGCGCGTCCCACGCGGCTTCGAAGTCGGCAACCGTGCCCTGAAAACTGAGCGCGGCATACTTACCACCGGGAATGGTCTTGCGATGCGCATTGTCTGTAGCGACGAAGTCCGTGGGCGTTTCGCATCCCGCGTCGTATCTGCATTGTTCGGGGGCGGTGACTCTGGGGTCGTCCAGACTGATTCCGTACCTAGGCTGCCCTATCAGTCCGTTGGTAACCATCCAAGGATAAACTTGCGTTTGCCAAAATGCGCCGATCGGCGGGCCGTAAGCACCGATATGCCGCAGATAGGTGATCGTCGTCGGTTTGCGGTCAATGATTCCAACTTTCATGGGTGTCTCCGTAGGGTCATTCGGGACACCATTCTTCCCGGTCGATTGCTGCAGCGTCTGATCGGACTTGCGGTTCACCTGATCGGAATTGCTTTTCGACAGCTGGGTCGCCGACTGCTGCTCCCGCCACGAAGTGGGCGAACATCCGAAGCGCGAGACGAATGCGTGGGTAAAAGCTTCGGCGCTGCCGAATCCTACGCCCAACGCAACCTGCAGAACCGCGAGCCGGGGTTGCGCCAATAGACGGGTCGCACCGACTTCGCACCTGCGGCGCCGCAGATATGCCCCCAGCGTTTCCCCCATCCATGCCGAGAAAAGCCGGTGAAAGTGAAACGGGGAGAAGTGCGCGACATCAGCCAGTGTCTCAAGATCCAGAGAACAATCGAGATGCTGGTCGATGTACTCGCTGACCCGGTGCATGCGATCGGCGTACACATCGCGGCTCTTCGGCGTGCTCGTCGCCATCGCGGTGCGCCTTAAGGCTTGGCGTAAAGAATCATCTGGGTGCAGCGGAATAGGGCGAGCGTCCGGCCGGACTCCTTATGAGTGACCACAGCGTCCCATACTTGGGTGGTTCTGCCCCGATGCACGGGTGTCGCGACGCCGACAATCGTCCCTTGCAGCGTGGTGCCAAGATGATTGGATTTCAGTTCGATGGTTGTGAAGCCGCTGGCTCCCTCCGGGAGATTCGCGACGCAACCATAGCCTGAGAGCGTATCCGCTAGCGTCACTACGGTACCCGCATGCAAGTAGCCGTTCGGCGCGAGGAGCGACTCGACCACCGGCAGTTCGCCGCCGACGCGGGACTGACTGACCTCTGTGATGACGATCCCCAGATGCCCGGGCAACTTGTGCGCGCCGGCGCTGTTGAAATTCTCCGCCGTGCGCAACTTTGTCAATGGAGTGCTCACGGGCATCTCCTACCCGGCGGGCGGCAAGTTTTCGAAGAAATCCACCACACCGGTTTCCAGGGAATATTCGGCGCCCACCACCAACAACCCGTCATTTTGAATCAAGGTTTCAATAATCTCGGATCCATGGCGCAAATGATTGACCGAGGCCCGGATATTGGCGCGGCAAGCCTCGTGCACCAGCGCATCGTGATCATTCCTTAGGTTGGTGAGCAGCAAACCCTGCACTCCCGGTCGAATGAAGTCGACTATGGAATGTAGATTGCGGGATTGATTTTCGACCGGCCGCTGCAATTGCGCCAGGGTAGTTTCGATGGCGCCGCAGCGGGTATGTCCGAGCACGACAACCAGCCGCGTGTGAAACTGTTCGGCAGCGAATTCGACGCTGCCTATCAAGGAGGGCGCAACGATATTGCCGGCGACTCGGATGACGAATAAGTCTCCCAAGCCCTGATCGAAAACGATTTCGACGGGAACGCGCGAGTCGGAACAACCGAGGATTGCCGCAAAGGGCTCCTGTCCGGTTGCCAGCTCCAAGCGCCGGGCGCGGCTTTCAACCGCATCGCGGCTGGGCGCTTCGGAAACGAAGCGGGCATTGCCGGCGCGCAGCAGAGCGAGTGCCTCTCGAGCCAAGATCATCGGAAATTCACCGAGGGCTTCCCAGCGCGATCCGCTGAGCTAAAGCGCGCGTCGGGCTGAGGGGCCGCGATGCCCAAGAATGCGCGAGGGCAAAAACAAAATGGCCCGCAGCAATGCAAAGATCGCCTCGAAGGAAATCCCGATGATGCGAAATGGTATGGATAACAGCCAAATCAAAGGCCACAGAATGATGGCTAGGATGGCGAGCGGCCAGCACAAGACCAACAAAACGCACCATAAGAGCAAGGTTTTCACGTCGGGTCCCCTTCAATCCTTGGATCTAACCTTACCACACCCTCAGCGTTGTGCGGTGCCGGGGCCTGCGGCGCGGTTTTGGCGCGCAGCAGTTCCATCTGCCTCTCCGGGTTTGCGAAAGCTGTAAAACCGTACTGCGCGTACAGACCATGCGCATCCTGGGTTCCCAAGGTGTAGCGCACGATGGTTTGCAGTTCCGGATGCGATAGAATGTTCTCCATCAATAACTTAGCGATGCCGCGGCCGCGAAACTCCGGCAGCACGAAGACATCGAGCAGGTGCGCGTAGCGCACGTAGTCGGTCACGATCCGTGCAAAGCCGATTTGGCGATAGTCCAAGTAAACGCCGAAACAAAGGGAGTGTTCAATGCACTTTTCGACGCTGGCGCGGGAGATGCCGGGAACCCAATAGGAGTCATCGGCAAGGAACGCGTGAATCATGGCGACGTCGAGCCGGCCGCGATCCGTCGAGATTTCCAGTGTCATCTTCTGTTCCGCAGCCTCTTCGGCGCAGCCAGTCCGTAGCTCAACTCAACCAGGTTTCGCACTTCCGACCAATCGATGCCCTCTCCATCCAGCGCCAGACAAATCTTGCTGAGTTCGCGCAGAGTGGGATGCTCGCGCAGCGCGGGCCTGGGCTTAACGTTGGCCGCAGATTCGGGCTTGGCGGTGGGCTTATTCCTGGCCGCGGGCTTTGCCTTGGCCATCAGCGCTTCCCGCCTTGGGGCCGCACAAATTCCAAACGCCGGAAGCGCAGCGCCGACCAGTCCTCGTCAATCGCGACCATGCGCACCGATTCGAAACCCGCAGTGCGAATGACGTTCCATCCGGAATCGCGATTGAATTCGCAGCTGTAGCGCTTGGAGGTCCCTTTCGGGTAGGCGAACCAAATCACGGCATCGCCCGCGGATGCCGCCGCCAATATCTTCGCGGCACGGTCCAATTGTGCTTGCGTGATGGCAAAGGCCAAGCCAAATCCAATCGTTTTTGGCTTGACGGGGTCGCGCACCACTTTGATGCCGCTGAGCTGCTTGAGCTCAGCCTCGAAGGACTCGGGCGCATTGAGCACGGCAATTTCCCGATGTGTGCCCAGATTGAGCTTTTTGAACAGCGGAGTCATCGCAGCGTCCTCGATGGTTTCAAATGTCTGCCCGCACTAATGCTCGTGGCGAAATCCGCTCAGCACAAATAGCCAAAAGCCATGGGTGGCGAACATGATTCACCTCATTTTTTCATCTGCAGCGCGGCATAGCGATTCAAGCTGTCCTTGGGCCATTGCTCAGCGGGCTTGTAGAACTGCGCAAACACGGGCACACCGGGCGGCAGCTGCACCCACGGCTGCTTCGTCGATGTAAAAATATGAACGTCCGGCGGCTGGCTGTCGGGATTGTCGAGTGTGCCCACGCGTACGAAGCTTATCGCCTCGCCCGCGCCCCCATAGTGGCTCCACAATGCCACGAAACACTTCGGACAACGCGCGACGCGCTGGCCCCTGCCGCTATGGGAAGGCGTATCGATGATCTTGACCTCGCCTTCCAGAAGTTCGACGCGCCCGGCTTCGATCATTGCGTTCAACACGAAAGCGCCGCCCGTCTCCCGCTGACACCAGCGGCAATGACAGCAGTGAACGAACAGCGGCTTGCCGGTCATGCGATAGCGAACATGCCGGCAGGAACAGCCGCCTTCCTGTGCATGCAGGAGACTATTCGACGCGGTCATCGCGGCTCAGCCGCTCGCTTGCGCGCGGTAACTTCGATTTCAATCTGCATGCGAGGATCCAACAGGCCTGCGGAAATCATGGTCATCGCCGGACGGCAGGCGCCAAAATATTTGCGCAGAACCGGCCAGCAGTCGGCAAAGCGCTCGCCTTTGGGCACAATGTAATTCACGCGCACGACATCCGAAAAATCGGCGCCGGCCTGGCGCAGGGCGGACTGGATATTCTTGAGGCATTGCTCGGTCTGATCCAACAAATTGTCGGAGATGGTCATGGTGTCGTAGTCGAAGCCGGTGGTACCCGAGACGAATATCCATTCGCCGTCGACCACGGCCCGGGAATAACCCACTTCCGTTTCGAATTTAGACCCCGAGCTGATCAGGCGTCGCGTCATGGCTGTCCCCCCTCAGGCAGCACCATTGTACTTCGAACGGCTGAAGGCGCCGGGGTGCGTATCAAAAAACCAAAGGCCGCCTGAAAATGCGAACCACCAGGCAGCCGTGAGCCACCAGCCGCCCAGGAAGTCGGCATAAGTCCGGACGAAAAACGCCAACGCCGTGGCCGCCAAGCAAAGCATTGCCATCGCAAGAATTACCCGCGAAGAAAATTGACGAAGCCAGAAAATCCTCAGCACGGAGCCGTAAGTGATCGCACCGGCAATCGAGCACAGGCCCAGGGTGACGTAAAGCCGTTCATTGCCCGGCACGACGGCAAACAGCACCAGACCAACGATCCCGACGTACAGCGTGAAGACGCTGAGCGCGGCGGCGATTGCGATGAAGACGCATTTGCGCAGGTTGCTCTGCGGTTCGCGCAGCGCAAGCACCACGGCGCAGGCGTGCAGCGCGCCATTGATGGCAAAGGAGGCAACCAGCGAGTCGCTCAGCAGGTCCCAATGACTCAAAAGGAACAGCGTGACGGCGGCCGCCGCCAGCACGCCGAAGTGCCGCGCATAGCGAAAATGTCCCATGCCTTAAGCTTGCAGCGGGCCGCGCGGGCCGCGCTCGGTCTGCAGCGCGGCGTTGCGCAGAAACACCGGTAGGTCCGTGGTCGGCGGGCGCGCCGGAATTTGATACATCATGGCGGCGATGTGCCCACGATGATAAGTGGTGTGATTGACCACGTGCAGCAGGATATCGCCGCGCGACATGGAGCCGTCTCCGCCGCCGATGAAGGTGAAGTCGACGATCTCCTCGCCTTGACGGTCCGACATTTCCTCTGCATGGCGAATGTACCAGCTGTCGAGGGTCGCCTGAGCAATGCGCAGATCGGAAAACGAGATTTGAACGTCGGGCGTGCGGGTCGTGAAACCGTGCTCCCTGCCCTGCAGATGCGCCTGCCACACCAGATCGATGGTGTAGACATGATTCAAGGTGCGGATCAGGTTTCCGAATACAATTTGCCGCGGATTGGTCAGCTCAGTCTCGGGCAGTTCACCGAGCGCCAGGTATAGCAGCGAATTAGCCCACGCGGAGTAGCGGGTCAGCATCCGGATATTGCGCAGCGACGACATGGTTCAAGCGCGGGGCGGCGCGTTGCGCGCGGAGGAGGTTGCGGGCGGCACCGCTTGCGGCTCGCCCTTATTTAGAATCAGCAGCAGAGCGCCGGCGAGAATTGCCATGTCGGCAATGTTGAAAATGCCGGTGCGCAACGAGCCGATTCCGACATTCAGGAAGTCAGTGACCCGGCCGTCGTATAGCAGGCGGTCGATCAGATTGCTGATCCCGCCGCCGGCGACCAAGGCGAGTGCGACAAATCGGCCGGTGCTCAGGCGGCGCGCAAAGAGCGACGCGCACACCAGACCGGCCAGTATCACGGCAACGGCCCCGGTAAAAAGGGTGAAGCGCAGGTGTTCGGGGAGCGAGGCGCCAAGACTCAAGAACGAGCCGGGATTTTCCATGAGCTGCAGGCGCAGTGAGCCGGCAAACAGCGAGTGCGCGACGCCGGAATGCAGCAAGGAGCGCGCGGCGGACTTCGACACCTGATCGCAGCCGACACAGCAACTCAAGGTCAGCAGCACCACAATGAATCTGGGAATGGAACGCATGTTGAACCTCAGCGTCAGAACTTTTGCTTGCCGGTCAAAATATCCCACCACAGCCGCCAGTCGCCCATCAAGCTGAATCCTGGATACTTGAATGTTGCCGGCTTGTTGTGCTCAAAGAAGAAATGCCCGACCCATGCGAATGCGTAGCCTTGAACCAACGCCAGCGCGGCGAACCACCAATGCTGCGTCATCGGCGCGGCGACCAGCAATGCCAGCGCGATGCTGGTTCCGGCAAAATGCAGACGGCGCGACGTGCGGTTCGCGTGTTCGCTCAGGTAGAACGGGTAAAAATCGCCAAAGGTATGGAATTGCTTTTCGTCGTTCATGGCTCACCTCGCTGGTCCGGCTGAGATTTACTTCGGCAGTCCCGCCTCCACCCAATCCAGCCTATCCTTGTGGAAGTGTTTGGCAACGGCCGGCACTCCGGAGCCCGGAAATTCCATCACATATTCTTCGGCCGCGTCGAATTTGGGCCATGGTGCGCCGCCCGCGGAATCCGGATCGCCTGTTTTGGCGAACTGCGCCCAATATTTGTTGGCGGCGGCGGCGATTGCCTTGCCTTCGTCGTCGAAGGGCGTGGCACGCGGGACATTGAACACGTAAGCCAATTCCCCGCCATGCGCCAGGCCAAATGAACTCGCGCGTTGGGCGGCGGGCGTGTACGAGAAGTGATACACATACGTGGCGTTGCCATGTTTGGCGTGCAGCCGCGCAAGATCGCGGTCGGGCTCGCTGATCGAGGTGTCGGTGACCAGACGGGCGATGATGCGGTCCGCATCGGCGGTATGGTCGGGATCGTAGGCAGCGATGAAGGCATCGCGCCGTTCCTGGATCGAGGCCAGGCGCTCGGCTGCGTTCAGGCCCCGCCGTGTCAGGCTCGCCTCATCGCTGTTGCCCCCCAACAAGTAGGGAACATGCGCTTCCTTCCCCTTGGCAAATCCATCGGCGGCACTGCCGGTGATCATCTTGCCGTCAGCCATGGGAAGAAGCTGTTCGGCGGCGCCAATGCCTGCAACGTTGCTGGTGAGATCAGTCCAGGACAGCGCCCGCAGTGCTTTCGCAGCGGCGGCGTCAGATCCCTGCACGCCGGCTTTTTCGGCAAACGATACGCCATTCTGCTCTACGGAAGCGATGGGCCGCGCGGCGAGACGGCCGAAGCCGGATTCCGACAGCGCCTTGTTAAAGAGTCCCTTGGCTTGCGGGGCCAGCATCAGGTAGTTGACGGATATGGCGCCCGCGGATTCGCCGAAAATCGTGACGTTCTTCGGATCGCCGCCAAATTCCTTGATGTTGTCCCGCACCCAATTGAGCGCCGCCACTTGGTCCATCAGACCATAGTTGCCGAGCGGTCCCTTCGGATTTTCCGCCGTGAGCGCAGGATGCGCGAACCATCCGGCGCGGCCCAGACGATAATTCACTGTCACGACAACGACGCCTTGCCGCGCAAACTGGCTGCCGTCGTAGGCGGATCCCGAACCGAATATGAACGCGCCGCCGTGAATCCAAACCATCACCGGCAGCTTGGCGCCTCTCTTGGCGTCGGCCGGCTCATAAATGTTGAGATACAGGCAGTCCTCGGCCTGTGCGCACGTGGGGGAGAACGCATTGGCCGCTCGCACTCCGGACCATGTTGCCGGCAGGTGTGGATCGCGCCAGCGAAGATCGCCTACCGGGGGTGCGGCAAACGGCAGTCCCTTGAAAATCGCCACCCCATCGGCAGCGATGCCCTGCACTTCGCCCTGACGTACCTTGACGATGGGTCCGTTCGCTACCGGTGGTGCCCCCGAGGCGGCCTCGGCCGCCTTTTGCGCTTGGCCGTAAGCGGCAGCGCCGCTCAATACCCAGGCGATCGCCGCTGCATATGCGGCGATGAATTGTCCCGACATTAATTCCCCCTCATTTCAGGCGAAGCGATAACTCAAGCGAAGCAGAAGCATAAGCGAAGTGGCTTGGGGCGGCTACGACGGCGCAGATTCCATGCAAACGACGAGAGGCTGGAGGCTTTAGGACCGTGTCGCGATTTGCCATATATTGCCCCACCGATCCTTGACCATGCCGCGCCGATCACCGTAGGGCATGTTCGAGGGGGCCTCGATCGATATCGCGCCCGCATCGAGGGCGCGCTGCCAGGTGGAATCGGCGTCCTGCACGTACACATAGAGACAGCCCGGTGCGGGCTCGCGTATCCCCGCGTCACTGACCATGACGATGGAGTCGCCGATGCGCAATTCTGCCGGTGCCTGCGGGTTGTAATCCCCGTGCGCGTGGAAGACTTTCCTGATGAATGCGACCAAACCCTCGGCCTCCGCCACAATTAAGCGGGGAATTACCGTGGGCCAGCCATCGGGCTTGAATTTGCCGTCTACAGCCATGGTTTAACCTCCGGCCAATGACGCGCGAAGCGTCGACCAATCGTGGATGTGCTTAAGTTGCGTTTCGGCATAGCCAAACGACAACGCGCTGTCCTGCCGCCCCAGTATACTTTACGTGGCTCGCCGCAAAACGAGATGAATGGGAGGACTGATGCTGCGGATCATTTCTGGAATCTCTCTGGCTGCGTTTGTATTCTTCGGCGCGCAATCGTACGCGGTGCCGCAATCAGCGTCCCTGGTCATCAGCAACGTCACTCTCATCGACGGCACCGGCGCGGCACCTCGATCTCACGTCACCGTCAGGATTGATGGCGGCCATATCGTTGAAATCGCAGGAAGCTCTGAGAGAATGCAGTCAAGCGACGTGAAGATCGACGGAACTGGGCAATATCTGGTGCCGGGATTTTTCGATAACAACGCACACCTCACAGTGTACGGTCAGCCGGCGCGGCGCGACACGTCGGCAAAATACGGCGACCGCAATGAAGAGTTGGCTTTGGAATTCGCGCAGCGGACTCTCAAGGCGGGCGTCACAACCTTGGTGGACAGTTATGGCGTCCTGCCGCCATCCATTGTGGTTCGCGATCGGATCAACCGGGGCGAGGCGGTCGGCTCGAGACTGCTGCTTGCGGGCAACATTCTCGGTTGGGGAGGACCTTTCTCCATTACCTTTTCGCTGACAAAGGACGCCGATTTATCGCTGTTCGAAGAAAAGTGGAACGACCTCTTGGCGCAAGGCATGGGTGAAGAATCGGCGGACATGACGCCCGCGGAGCTGCGAGTCGCCATGAACGGCTATCTGGACAAGGGTGTCGATGTCATCAAATACGGCGGCACGAGTCACTTCATGCGGCCCTCGCTCATCGGCTTCTCGCCGCGCCAGCAGAGCGTGATCGTTGCCGAGACGCATAAGCGCGGCAAGCCGGTGCAGACGCACGCGACGAGCTCGGAAGGATTGCGCTTGGCGGTGGAAGCGGGAATCGATCTCATTCAGCACCCGGAAATGATGAGCCGGGATCTGCCGGACGATCTCATCCACTTGATTGTGAGCAAGGGGGTGTTCTGCGGCATGCGGGCGAATCTGATCACGGGCGATGCCCGCGCGCATCATTTGGCGCAGCGTGCGGACGCAGAGGCGCGGATCGCAAAGATGCCTCCCGCCGCCACGACGGCCGAGCAATGGCGGCGGCTCGATTTGTTGCAGGAGACTCTGGACATTCAGCGCAGAAATGCGGTGCGGCTCATTGCCGCGGGCTGCAAGGTAACGCCGGCGACCGACAGCTACTTGGGCGATGCGCCGGAATTTCGGCGCGCGGTAAAGACCGAAGAGCTTGAACCGGGAAGCGGCACTGTCCGGGCGATCGAAGGATTCGTCGAGTTGGGAATGACGCCGATGCAAGCGATCATTGCGGCCACTGCGAATGGGGCCGGCGCGGCCTTGCGCTCAAAGGATCTCGGGACCATCGAAAAAGGCAAAGCCGCAGACCTCGTCCTGCTCGAAGCAGATCCCTTGACGGACATTCACAATATCGAAAAGATCCACGCCGTCATTGCACAGGGCCGTCTGGTCGATTTGACCGCCTTGCCTGAAAATCCCCTTTTCTATAAGAAGCAATAAGAGGCAGGCCCGAACGAGTTCGAGGCCACGCACGCCGCAAATTGAACCGCAAGTGTGCCGAAAGAGTCCGGTAAATTCGGAGGTCAGCAGCAATGAATCGTAGTTTGAAGAATTTTACCCTACGGTCGGAGGACCTCGCCATTTTTGGTGCCGGTCTTAGCCGGCCCGAATGCGTTCGAACGGATCAAGATGGGGTCTGGGCATCGGACGACCATGGCGGCATCGCACGAGTAACTCAAAATGGAGTTGCGGAAATTCGTGGGGAAGGCGTTTACGAACCCAACGGATACTCGCGAACCTCAGACGGCGCATTTATCGTCGCAGGCCTGAAGGACAACAAGGTTTTTCGCATCGATCCTTCCGGTCGCGTCAGTGTGGTGCTCGACAGGTTCCAGGGCAACGCGCTGGGTACCGTCAATACGGCGTGGGCCGATAAACGCGGCCGAATCTGGGTATCGATGATGACGCGGCGAGAACGATGGTTTCACGCGCTCAACACCGAGCCGGACGGATACATACTTCTGATTGAGCAGGGGCAGGTTCGTGTGGTGGCGGATAAACTGCACTTGACCAATGAGATCAAAGTTCATCCGAGCGGAAAATATTTGTACGGCGTGGAAACCCTGGGGAAGCGCGTGTTCCGTTTTCCCATCGGCGCGAATGGCGATCTCGGGCAGAAGGAAATATTTGGCCCTGCGGACCTGGGGCATGGCGCGCTGCCGGACGGCTTTCATTTCGATGGCGAGGGCAATATCTGGGTGACCATCATCACGCGCAACGGCATCGTGGTGATCAGTGAAGATGGCGACATGCACACCCTTTACGAAGAGCCGAAAACGGCGGCCATTGACGCCCTGGTGAGTGCCCTGGAGCAGAAGACCGCAACCTCAGAGCACTTGGTGGCTTGTGCCGGCGACAAACTGACCTTGCCGACGAGTTTGGCATTCGGCGGCGCCAGCGGACGCACCGTCTATGTGGGGAGCTTGGGGCTAACCCACCTCCTCACCTTTGAGTCCCCGGTTGCCGGTCTACCCATGTAATGAGCCCACAACTTATTTTATTGACCCTCGATATTGCGACCATGCTGTGCGCCGCTCTGCTCGGCGCGCGGCTGATCGTGAGCTATCCGCGGCTGCGCGCTGCGCAACTCATTGCATCCATATCTATTTGCAACATCTGCTACGTCGTGCTGTCGCGCTTCGAGTACAGCTACTGGATTCCGACGGCATTTCATATCGACGTCGGCGCCTGGTTCGACGTAATGAACTTCGCCCGCAATCTGACCCCCGGACTCTTGATGATTCTGTGTTTCACGCTGTTTACCGAAGGGCGGCGCCTTCCGGGTTGGCTGCTGGCTTTGTTTGTTCTGCAGATGCTACTGGAGGAACCCGGCCACGCACTCGTTGCGTCCGACTGGCGCTTTGCGCGTCTCGTCACGCAGATCGTACCCAGCATTCTGCAGATGTTTTTCGCCCTGCTGGCAATTTATTGGGCCATTTCCAGCTGGCGGCCGGATTTGGTCGAGACTCGGCGTCGCGCCCGCGCTCTGACAACGTTGGTCATCGGACTGAACGTGATTGCTTCGAGTGTGCTGCTGCGCATCGTGATCGATCCGCACAGCGCTGCCAATTTCTACACCCGCACCGGCCTGATCGCGCTTAATCTCGCCACGTTGTTGTTTTTGCTATTCCAGTATTCCAAAGGCGACATTAGGCAATATTTGGAGCCGCAGCCAGACCGCGGTCAATCCCCTGCCGCACCCCGGCGACCCGTTGACCCTGAGATAGCGGCTATCCTGGCGAGACTCACTTCGTTGATGGAGAGCGAGCGGCTGTATCGGGAACCGAGTCTGTCGCTCAAACATCTCGCTGACCGGGTGATGGTGCCGGAGTATCGGCTGCGGAAAATCATCCACGAGCAACTCGGCCACAGCAATTACAATGCTTTTCTGCACCGTTACCGCGTGCGGGATGCTTGCGAACAACTTCGCAATCCAACGATGCGTCGAATCCCGATTCTCACCATCGCGCTGTCCGTGGGCTATCAGTCAGTCAATACATTCAATCGTGGGTTCCGCGACGTCATGGGCATGACCCCGTCGGCCTATCGTTCCCAGGAGGGCGAAGCGCCGGGCCAGGGCGCCGGCAAAGTCTTACCAGAATCGCAATAATCGCCTCGTTTTCAGAAAATGGGGAGCCGTTTCAAAAAATCGGCGCGACTCAACCCCGGCACATCTGGCAGCGTCGCCTGGTCATTCTATAGACCGTCCGGTGGCTACAATGGGCTCACGAAAACACTTTCTGGATTGGCTCCGTGTGATCGCTTTTGCGGGGCTCATAGTCTTCCACGTTGGCTGTCTCTATGCGTCGTGGGACTACAACCTCAAGAGCCCGCACCCACTGCCCGGCGTCGATTGGGGGTTGCTGGCGCTGGCGCCTTGGCGCATGGCATTGCTGTTTTTGATCTCAGGAGTCGCCAGCCGGTATCTGCTCACCAAGTTGGGTACCGTAGGGTTCGCGGTCGATCGCCTACGGCGGCTGGTCCCGGTTCTGCTCATGGGTTCCCTCGTCGTCATTCCTCCTCAGACTTACATCATGCTGGTCAATAGGGGGCTTGTTCACGGCGGTTATTTTCACTTTTGGATTTTCTCGTATCTGGCTGCCGACCAAACCTTGGTGGCACCGTTGCATCGCACGATGCCAACCTACGATCATCTGTGGTTTCTCGTCTATTTACTGCTCTACACACTGCTATTCGCGGCGGCGGTCGCCGCGGCGCGCGCGCTGCTCCGCTCCGCTGCCCGCGCGCCCGCTGCGCCAACCGCGCGGCTGCCCCTGTGGGCCCTGCTGATTGTTCCGGCGCTCTGGCTGATCGGCGTTAATTTCCTTATCGAGCGGAATTTGCCGGTAACTTTCAACGTAGCCAACGATTGGGGCTCACACCTCAAATGGGCCGGCATGTTCATCACCGGAACGGCATGCGCAGCCCGCAGCGATGTCTGGGAATGGGTGCGACGAAATCGCACCAGGCTGCTGGCTTCAGCGGCGTTGTTCTTGGCGCTGCAGTCCCTTTGCCGGGTTTTTTGGCTCACGCGGCAGACCGAGTCCGTGGCCAGCTCTCTGTTGTGGTGCATCACGAGCAGCTTGTATGCGTGGACCCTGATCGGCGCGCTGTGCGGATTTGCCCTGCAGCATCTCAATAAGGAATCAGCCACTCTTGCTCATCTCAACGAAGCGATCCTGCCGATCTACGTGCTGCACCAACCCATTTTGTTAATCTGTGCGTACTATCTCTTCCCCGAGAGAGTGCCCGTGATCTTGGAGGCGATCTTGCTGGCCGTCGCCACCGGTGCCGGCGCACTCGCGATCTACGAATTGGCGATTCGACCATTCTCCGTCATGCGGGTGCTGTTTGGCCTCAAGGTAAAAGCTCGAGAACCTGCGTTGCCCACAGTTCCGGTTCCGCCTAGGGAGGGGGCCGCAGAGTTACCCGCCAGCCAAGAGGACTCTTTGCCACCAGCACATCGTGGACTGATTGCACGCCCTCTTGAGTAACGCATTTCTGCGTCAGCTCGAGCAAGCCGGGAGCAATCTGTCTTGTCGCCGCAAAGGAGCATTTCTTACTGGTGAAATCGGGAAAGCCATTTGCGCGCAGCGCATCGCGAAATGCCAATTCTCGTCCTTCGGCAGCTTGTTTGACCATGTCAGGATCGTTGGCCAGGGTTGGATTGATTTTCTGGAGCATTTGCCGCCCTTCCTCCACGAAATCCATCACCGCAACGGCGTCATCCGCGTTTTTCTGAATATAGGCTCGTTCAAGAGCGAGCACCGCGTCCTCGGGTGTCTCGAATCCGCGGGCGTCGACCGCGGATGCCGCGGTTAGCGCCAACAGTGCCCACAAAATGCTCGATACCATGTGCCGGCTCCCACCCATTGTGCATGCGCTGCGTGTCGCAGCATAAAACCCGGTCTCTTAAGACGGATCGCCGACGCGTACCCTGATATCCAAATAGGCGGCATGAATCATATCGCCCAGTGCAGCCGCGTCGAATAACTTGCCGGGGCGTAGTTTCACGTGCCGCATGCGTTTGCCGCTGCCCTCCAAGAGGCGGGCAGAATCCTCGAGCAGGGATCCGTAGAAGAAGCCGACGTTGACGTGACTCTTGAACGAATTGACATAGCCGAATGGCGCGTCCTTTACGCATGCCACGGGGCAACCATCATGCAGCAGTTCCCGCACGTCGTTCCCGCATTGCCGCATCCGCGCAAACCATCTCTGCGCGATGGACTGCAGCTCAACCGGACCGTCGACCAGCCAGAAGTCAACGGCCGGATCCCGTTTCATGCTGCCGGACAACCGAAAGATATCAGTCGTACCAATCAACCCCCCAAGATCCAGCGCGATCCGGCGATTTCTAGGTGCGCTCATGGTTTCGGCACGCGACTGAATGTCTCAGCGGCAATTTTTCGTTCTTCCTCGTTGGCGACCGCGCCAAGCGCCGCTGCCGCTTGGCTGTAGGCGTCACGATACTCAGGCATTCGGCCTGCCGCATATGCCGCATGAGCGTAAACGGCATGCGTAAATGCAAGCTCCCAGTCCGGGGTTTCTCGGCCCGTGAAGTAGGTCCGCATTGTCTCCGCGAGCATCAACGCCGATGGCCCCATTCCTAACAATGCGTGGACCTCCGCCAAAAGCATGGTTGCGCGCATTCGATTCAGCTCACTGCCCACCTGTTCCCAATGCCATGCGGCTGCATGCGAGGCGTTGAGCATTTCGCGGTCTTGGGCAGGAGTTCGAACCTGGGTCGACAAATCCCACGCTCGGTTGTTACAGCCCATCGCAAAACGCTTGTGCCAGGTCTGAGCCTCGGTTTGTTCATTTGAGTTCGACACTATGCCGCTCCCGCAAAGTTAGCCGAGCTCGCCGCGGTGTCCTCGCACCTCGTAGCAAAGCCCAACCATGCCGCTCTTATAAGCTTTGACTTCCGCCAAATGGAGGGGGATGTCTTTGTCGAGCGTCTCAAAAAACGATATTCCGTCGCCAATCAAGATCGGCAGGATGGAATAACGAACTTCATCGGCCAGCCCGCGGCGCAGACATTCGCCAGACACGGCACCACCGCCAACAAACCAGATCGTGCGAAACGTGGGCCGCAGGTGTCCATTCACGAACCCCACAAGATCACCCGAATGGAACTTGACGGTATCCCGGGTCCGCGGCAGATCGCGATGGGTAAGGACGAACGTGGGTTTGTTGCCGTATGACCAACCGAAACCTTTGGCTTCGAAATTCAACGCGGTCTCATAGGTTCGAGACCCCATGACGTAGCAGTCGATCGTCTTGAGGAAGGCCTCGACGAATCCGGGGTCGAGCGTCTCGCCATCTGCAAATTCATCTGAAGTTTCGAGCCAGTCGACTCGTCCGTCCCTTCGCGCGATGAAACCGTCGAGGCTCGCCGCCATGTGAATCGTTACGCGCGAGTCGTTGATTGACATTCTACCGCCCGAAGTTGATCCGAGGAATCAACACCACAAACGCCATAGGAGCGAGATTCCGGCCCATTTTCATGCAGCGGAGAGCGCACTAATCGTGACGTAGTATCCGTCAGGATCACGCACAGAGAACTCTTGGGTGCCAGTATTCTCATTCTGGTGAGGCTCCTCCTCGAATCGAGAAACGAGAGCACGTGCTCTCGGCAAGGCCAAGGCAAAATCGTCGACGCGGAAAAACAAGAGCAGGCCGTTGCCAGGCGGCGTGTGATCAGGGCTCATCAGCGGGGGATGCCCGTGGTCACCCCACCTATGAAGGCAGAGCAACACCGTTTCATCGGAGTCGAGAATTTGACCGAAGTTGTCATGGGCGGGTGTCGTCTCCGGCAAACCGAGCAGCGATTGGTACCACTTGAAGCTGCCCGGCACATCCCTGACGCCAATAATCGTCCACGTTCGCTTCATGAGGTGTCCTTCTCGCTACCGAGATGCCGAACCCGTACATCGGCAAGTCAATTCACTCATTGGGCACGGAAAAATGGTGCGCCCATTGCGGCTTTCTCCGAGGGCTTCATTCAAACCATATCTCAATTTCATATCCGTCCGGATCTCTAATAAACGCATACGGCAGGCCCGCCCCAAACTCGCCTCGCGAAGTGACAGTACCCCCGGCGCCCTCGACCGCAACAATCGCTGCATCGATATCTTCCGGACTAATCAGACGAAACCCAAAATGAATGATCCCGCCTGGGATACCGGCGCCAGAGGGGCGTTTCTCAAAAGCCAATACGTCGAATGGCCCGGGTCCCAGGACCTGGACCGTCGAATCATTGCGAAAATATTCGCGTACCCCAAAAACCGAGCGATAAAAGGCCAAGGATCGATCGAGGTCTACTACTGACAAAGCAACGTGACTTAGCCCGTGCGTCTTGACCATGGCACTGCCTCTCTAAGGATGTCCAATGATATTTTGGACCGCGGCCCTGCGTGCCGACGACCGCGCCTTAAGTACCTCTCTAATGTCACGCCCCCACGTTTCCCCGTCGGGCCATGAGAACAGACCGATGCGATACAGCGACAGCCCGTTTCCCTCGCCGTGACCGAAGACGATCCATTGTTGCGGTATCGGCGAGATCCACATTCTTTTGACGCTTAACCCCGCGATCATGGTCAAGGGAATACTCTCTGTTTGAAACAGAGATTCGAACTTGACTGACTCCCCATCAAGACTCAAGCGTTTAGCGCTCAGCCCAGCCCATACGAGGAACGCAAAAAACCCGCCGCACATGGAGGCCAAGTACGGGCGAGCGAAGTCATCACCCCAGCCTATCCGGAACACGATTGCGGCAAGGATTCCTACGACGACCGCCATCGACTGATCGAAGCTGAGCAGACGGATGTTCTGAGAGCGCATGTGGAACGCTTCGCAACTAGCGGTCTAACGATGAGGTTGAGCGACCCGCGGGTGCGCCGAGATTGATCGAAGTTGAATTGTCCGGATCATCGATTCCCTCCCAGGTTCGCCGAAGCCCTCTAACCCTCGATCGCTCGAACCGATGGTAAGACTGCTGCCCATCCGCCGCAACTGCGGCGAATGGCATTCGGCGCTAGCCAGCAACGCCACATCGTGTTCCGTAACTTACAAAAACGAGAGCGGGACAGAACAACTTGTCAAAAGGACGCCACGGAAGCACTTTGGGAAAGGTCCGCATAGCGGCACTCCCGATAGAAAAGGCGAGCGCACACAGGGCGCTGCTCATCAGCGCTGTTCTACCGCGGTGCCGCCTCCGACACCTGCTTGTGCACTCGATACATGAGAGCGAACGCTACGAGAGTGATAGCCATCACGACATAGCCCAGCCAATCAAAATGAGCCAACGAGCCATTCGGCCTCTGAACGATGAGCCAGCCGGCCACCGCCGCTGACATCCCACCCGCGAATTGCTGCAAAGAAGCGCTGACGGCGTTGAAGGCGCCGCGCTTGGCGGATTCCGGGATAGCCGAGATAAGCGCCTGAGCCGGGATCATCCGCGAGAAGATGCCCGCGAACAGGATCACGTTGATCACAATGACCGTGGCGAGCGGCACGTGGCCGATATTCGTCCAGATCGGCACCATGATCAGTGTCACGATGCTCCCGAAGCAGAACATGGGGTACTTGCCGAAACTGTCGCTGGCCCTCCCGACCAGCGGGCCCACAAAAATTGCACTCACCCCGGTCACAAGATAAATCACCGGCAGCACGGTAAAGCTCAATCCGACGTTATTCACAATATAGGCTGTGCCGAAGGGCATCAGCATGTAGCCGCCGGTCGGCAGCAACATGACGAGGAGAAACGCGAGGCGATAGCGTGGCTGGGTGATCGTATTGATGAGATGCGCCAGAGGGCTGTGCTCCTGCTTCAGCGCGAGGTGCCCGACGATTGGCCGCATGAAGACCATGATCATGACACCCGCCGGCACGCCGACGGCGACGATGGCAAGAAAGGGGGCGTGCCAATCCCAATGGCTGGTCAGATACAGCCCGGCGGGGAGCCCGAGCACCTGGCTCGCGGCAAAGGCGGTGGAAATCACCCCCATCACCCGGCCGCGCATCTCCAGAGGAAAGAGGTCCGTGGCGATGGCCAATACGACGGAGCCAATCACCCCGCCAAACAATCCGGTAACGATGCGCGCCAGCAAAAAAAGCGGGTAAGAGGTGGCTAGAGCGCACAGCAAGGTGCCGAGCATGAACCCAAAATAGAAGAACAGCAGCAGCCGTTTTCGGTCGAAGCGGTCGGCGAAGCCTGCCGCAAGAAATCCCGACACTCCCGCGCTAAAGGCGTAGGAAGAGACCGCGAGGCCAAACTGCTGTGGGCTGATGTGCAGGCTCGGCATCACAATCGCCCCGAGAGGCGAGATGATCATGAAGTCCAGAATAACGGTGAACTGCAGAAATCCGAGAATACCGATGACGACTTTCTCGTATCGCGAGAAATTGATCCGAACTGGAGCGCGTGTTGCCGGTTTATCCATGAGGTTCCTGCGTCGCGAATGTGACCCTAACGCCTGGCACGAGCGTACGGGATCCTACGATCAAGGGAATCCCCTGACTAAGACAAACCCACGGTTGTGCACCAAAGGAGCAATCATGGCGCCGCTCGCTCAAACCAGTTGTTAGAGGACCGCTTCATTTGACGTGCCAGCCTGTGCCCAGCAGTGGCACGGTTGCACAAGCTGGACCACCCTTTGGCCCGGTGCCCGCGAACTCTACTTCCAATAGGCCTGAGCGTTTTGCCTTCGCCGCAAGTACCAGCTTGTGGCTAATGCCTTCGAGCCCGATCTTCGCGCGCCAGCCAGCGGAGGCTCCAATCTGACCCGCGTAGGCACCGATGCGTAGATATACGAAGCGCTCCCCCGGACGGCCCTGAACTGCTGGACCGCGAAGTCGAAAGCCTGCTGAGGAAGAAACTTCGACTACGTCTACTGTAAAGTCGAAGGAGATACGGTTCTTAGTGCTCAAGGTTGGTTTTACCACCTGGTCTCGACCGAGTTGAAGCGCCCACAAGATGTTCGGCGGCGGATCAACAACGGTAATGCGGAGCGAGAGCGTTTCGGCTGAGGTCTTCTTGGGGACTGGCAAGACGTTTCCTGCAGTTATCAAACGATGAGGATGAGAGGCGCGGGGCTGCGTGCATAGACATGCTATCGACTGCAGGTTTTGCTGGCAATTGGGAGATCGTCAGGCAATCTTTAGCAATCCGGGAGAGTTTGATCGAAAATATGGACAATCGTACCCGGAGCTGCATGGGACGGCGTGGGGTCCGATTCAGTAACGTCTGTATGGTGACGGGGTAGCTAAAACGTCGGGCGGAAGGAGGACATCGTGAGCGACTCAAGAGACGACCAGGAAGAGGAGATCATGAAGGGTGTCGCGGATATGAAGAAGCTGATGTTGCCGTTTGCGATCAGCATGGCGCAGATCGACCTCTTCGGTGCCGCTGTCGGCCGATACTTTGCGCTTTTGGCGTTCCCTGTCGGTGCGGCGCTGTTCCTGTGGCGCGCCTATCTTGCGCCGATGCACTCGTTCTGGAATTTGTTATACATAGAATTAAGCTCCGGCTTCTTGTTCTTCGCGTTTGCGCCGACGGTCGTGGCGCTCGGCCACATACTTCGATGGCAAGTCCCGCTGGCCGCTGTGGGTGTGGCGGTGACGCTGTTGCTGATTGCCTATAATTGCGAGGTCTTCTTTCCGGGAGTCTCCGAGCACACATGCGAGTTTGTGAGTGCTGCGTTCATCGAGTACGCGATTGCTCTATTGCTCGTTGTCGCATTGGAGATTGCCATGCGGCCGTGGTTGGATCGTATCCGTGAAGAATATGCGGAAGCTCGCGACGATCTAGCTCGCTATCAAAGGGAAGCCTACGAAAGTGAGGCCAATCCCGGGTAAACGCGAATGGCGACTGACAGCGAAAATGTCGTTGCTGAAGAGGACGACCGCCTATTTACACGCGCGTCGATAAGTCAGATTGATTCGTTTGCGGCCGAGGATCGGGTGCCAGCCGTCCTTCAACGGCAGTATGCCGTGGTGAAAGAGACGCGCGGGGCCTCCCCACACAACAACGTCGCCGTGCTGCAGCGGTACGCGCCGTTGTTTGTCTTTTCTTGAGTTGCCGCCAAACAGGAATATGGCGGGTAGCCCTAAAGAAACGGACACGATCGGCGCGCGAAAGTCGTCTTCGTCCTTGTCTTGATGCAGGGTGAGGCGAGCGCCGGGCTCGTAGCGATTGATGAGGCTGGCATCGGGATCGAAATCGTCGAATCCGGCGGCGCTCGCCGCCTCTGCCGCAAGCACTGAAAATGTCGAAGGCATCGGCGGCCAAGCCTTTCCGCTCAATGGGTCGTCGGTGCTGTAGCGGTAACCGCGGCGGTCACTGACCCATCCGACGTTGCCACAATTGGTCATTGCGACCGACATGCGAAAGCCGCCGGGGGTTTCAAGGTGTCGGAACGGGGCCGCCGCTTCGATACGCGATATTTCGGCAAGCAGGGCGTTGACTTTCGGGAGCGCGAAGCTTCGCAAGAGATAGGCGCCGTCGGCGAGCTTCTCTCGAGAAGGGCGAGTATCAAAATGATCGAGCGGTTGAGGTAATTGCATGTCGAACCAAAAACAATAGCGAAAAATTGGGCGCAGACGGTTAGCGCGAGCCTGGTGTCAGGACGCTTACCGCGTCCTTCGCGCCACGGCTAGGGCTTCTACTTGCCGGCGGTTCGTGAGGAACCAGTCAAATAGCGAAATCGAATGTAGTAGATGTGCTGTCCGCTACCATGTCTTGCGATTTTCATGAGATCAACGAGATTGTTGAAGCCCGTGTCTCGAGCTAGTTTGTCAGTCAGGTCTTCCCAGGAAATCTCGCGAATGGAGTTGACCACGATGTGGCCCTCTTCTAATTGATAGCGATGACCTACCTTGACACGCGGCGTCTTCCAAATACGGACGCTGGCGGTCACTTGGCCGCCCTTCACGCCGGCCCGGAGTTTTTTCGTGAAGAGCATTGCGGCTCGCGGCTTCTTGGTTGTTCCCCGTCCGGAGATTGGGATTCTGAACGCCTGGTAGGGGGCCGTCCACAACAGGCTTTGGTGCCCCAAATGTCTGCGGCAGCCGGCAAGTTGCCATACCTTTCGCCATTGCCCCCGGGGGTCAAAAGCCCTCTGGACCGCATGATCCAAGCGTTTCCCGGCATCCGCGCTATTTCGAGAATCCTTCGCTGCCGCTATACTGTCGCCCTTCTTCGTTTTTCCCATTGATACCAGCGAGTTACCGTGTCCCAGTCAGCATCGTCAGATACGCAGTTCTTCAATTCCTTCAGCATGGTGCTCGGTCTGCTCATTTTCTTCGCCATTGTTCTCTTCGCGGTGGCCCGATCCATGGGTGCCGACAGCCAAGGGGCTCAGGTGCTGTTGGAGCCGCTGCACCTCGCGCAGGTGCAGAAAAACATTACCCCCTTCGCGCAAGTTGCCATTGCGGGGAAGGACAATTCGGCCCTGGCTGCTTTGACCGCGCCGGCGGGTGCGGCGCCCGCGGTGAATGTACCCACCACCGGCGAGCAAGCATTCACTCAGGTGTGTTCTGCATGTCATGCGACCGGCATCAATGGAGCGCCGAAAATCGGAGATCATGCGGCTTGGGCTCCGCGCCTCGCTCAAGGAAAAGACACCCTCTATAAGGATGCGATTGCCGGCAAGGGCAACATGCCGCCCAAGGGGGGTACGAATTGGCCGGACGCGACCATCCGCATGACCGTCGACTACATGATTTCACTCAACAAGTAGGCCGGTCCAGCGCGCGCAGTTTTACGGCCTCCGCCACATCGGCCGGCCTGATTTCGATCGCTCCGCCCAAATCCGCACAAGTGCGCGCGACTTTGAGCACCCGGTGATATGCGCGCGCAGATAGGCCCAGTCGCGTAATAGCGGTGGCGAGCAGCGCGCGTGGTTCCTTGGCAAGAGCGCACCAACTCATGACTTCAGACACCGTGAGCCGCGCGTTGAGCTTTCCTTGCCGGCGCAATTGCACGGCTCTCGCCGCCTGAACGCGTCCGGCCACGACCGCGGAGGACTCTCCTGCCTCTTGGCTTTCGCGCATCAGATGCTCTACCGGCAGTGCGGCCAGTTCAATGTGGATGTCGATGCGGTCGACCAGCGGACCGGAGATGCGATTCCTATAGCGCGCGATTTGTTCGGCGGTGCAATGGCAGCGTCCGCGGGGATCCCCCGCGTAGCCGCAAGGACAGGGATTCATTGCGGCAGCCAGTTGAAATTTCGCCGGAAACTCGCAGCTGCGTTTGAGGCGCGCGACGGCCACCACGCCGGTTTCCAGCGGCTCGCGCAGCGCCTCGAGTGCATTGCGAGGGAATTCCGGCAGTTCATCCAGGAACAGTACGCCGAGGTGCGCCAGCGATAGCTCTCCGGGCAGCAACGCGCCGCCGCCGATCAAAGCGGCCATCGAAGCCGTGTGCTGCGGACTGCGAAACGGCCTTCGCCCGCCGGTGCTCGGCCTGCGCCCGGCGGCCGATTCCAAGCTCGCGACCTCCAGGATTTCGCGTTCCGACAGGGGCGGCAGCAGTCCGGGCAATCGTTGCGCGAGAAGCGTTTTGCCGGCGCCCGGAGGACCTATCATGAGCAATCCATGTTCGCCTGCGGCGGCAATTTCCAGGGCGCGTTTCGCGCCGTACTGGCCGCGGACTTCATTAATATCCGGAAAGGATTTGCGCAGGGCGCCATCGCGCGAGCCGGCGGCTTCGCTCGCCTCCGCGTTGAAATCGCTTGGATTGCCGCCGCCCGGAAATTCTCCGCGGGCGCGGCACTGGCGGCCGGCAATATGCGTTGCCGGCATTGCCCTGCCGCCCAGCGCTGCAACCACTTCGCGCAAGTGATTCATCAAGCGAACTTTCGCGCCCTGCACTAAGTTCGCTTCGAGCACGTTCGCAGCCGGCAGAATCATTTCGTTGCCCGCCTTGGCCCCTGCGATCAATGCGGGCAGCAGCTTGCGTGTCTCGCGCAAGGCGCCGCCCAAGGACAATTCGCCGTAGAATTCCCGGCCTTTCAGCTCGCGCGCATTGATCCGGCGATCTGCCGCCAGGATGCCGACTGCGATCGGCAGGTCAAAGCGTCCGCCCTCTTTCGGTAGATCGGCGGGCGACAAGTTGACGGTAATGCGCCGCTGCGGGAAATCGTATCCCGCTGTAACCAGAGCGGCGCGGACCCGTTCCTTGCTCTCGCGAACGACGGCCTCGGGAAGTCCGACGAGCGCAAAGGCCGGAAGTCCGGTGCCTAGGTGAACTTCGACCCGGACCAAGGGCGCGTCCAGCCCGGCGGGCGCTCGGCTGAAAACGCTGCTCACTTCCTTGTGAGAATCCATGTTGGATAATAGCCGGCGCGCTGCGCCGCGCACTTCAAGTCAGCTTGGTTTCAAGCTCTTTCAAACGCGCTTCGATGGCCGTGAGTTTGGCTTGAGTGCGTTCCAGGATAGCCGCCTGCACATCGAAATCCTGTCGCGTGACAAGATCGAGCTTTGCCAACTGAGCTTGCAGCACGGCTTTGAAATTGCCTTCCAAATCCCTGCCGAAAGCGCGCAGCGATTCCGGCACCGAATCGGCCAGGCGCTTCGCCAAATCGTCCAAACCATTTGAATTGATGAAACTCATTGTCACCTCCGCTTGGCCATGGCAAATGCAGTCGCCCGGCCTCCTTTGCTATCCGCACCCTCGCTGCCGCACTTCGTTAACGCACGATCCCAGCCCTCGCGCGCCAGATGGGTGCATCCCAAGTCCCGGACGCGGCGTAACCCGTTGATTCGCGGTCTGCATTGCCTGGCACGGAATCTGCAAACTCAGTATCGATAGTACGCGGAACTGACGGGGAGGCGCGCTGATTTACTGGTGAATGCGGGGACAAATGCATGAAGCTGATCACCGCAGTCATCAAACCCTTCAAGCTGGATGATGTCCGGCAAGCGGTCGCCGACATCGGAATTCAAGGCGTGACGGTCACCGAAGTCCATGGCTACGGCAACCAACCGGGACACACCGAGGTTTATCGAGGTGCTGACTATCAGATCGATTTTCTGCCGAAGGCAAAGATCGAGCTGGCGGTAGACGATTCGATCGCGGAGCAGGTCATGGAAGCGCTGTGCAACGTCGCCCGGACAGGCGGCCTGGGAGACGGGAAGGTATGGGTACTCGATCTGGAACAGGCACTGCGGGTTCGCACCGGTGAAACCGGTCCCGACGCCATTTGAATTGAGTTTGGAAGGCTTCGCGCACAGCGAGCGAGGCCGGATTTTAGGACGATTTAGGAGCATCTCGCGCCGGCAAGCCAGCCAACTCCCCCGTCGGTGCGATATCCCGGCGGCGCGGGTTCCCTAAAAAAGGACCCGCGCCGTTTTTTATCCACGCCCGACGCGAGACGCTGAGGCGTTTATACCCCAGAAGATTTCAATACTCCATGCTGTATTGCAGCAAATTTCTTTTGAATTCCACTGCTAAACTGCGCTTAACAGAACCCGGGAGCCGGATGCATGAAAATGGTGATTGCCATCATCAAACCCTTCAAGCTTGACGATGTGCGCGCTTCCCTGGCAGAGGTCGGAATTCAGGGCATTACCGTGACAGAGGTCAAAGGCTTTGGGCGCCAAAAGGGCCACACTGAGCTATATCGGGGGGCGGAGTACGTCGTTGATTTTCTGCCCAAAGTGAAGCTCGAACTGGCCGTCGATGACGACCAGGTGGATCGAGTCGTTGAAGCCATTATTGAAACAGCACGGACGGGCAAAATTGGCGACGGCAAGATTTTCGTTTGCGATCTTGGACAAGCGCTGCGAATACGCACCGGTGAAGCGGGCTCACGCGCCCTGTAACAATTAGCGAGGACTGGACGATGAAACGCCTGTTGTTGTTCGCCGCCTTGATCGCCTGGTCGGGCATGGCCTCCGCGGTGGTCTACAAATGGATCGATGCTCAAGGCAAGTTGCAGTACGGCGACCGGCCGCCTGACGGCGTGCACGCCGAGGTGGTCGAACTGTTGGTCGCGCATGCGGCATCATCGCGCGCCGCGCCTGCGGCCGCGCCTGCGGCCGCAACGTCGGCCTCTCCCAAGGGAGCCATCGCAAATCCGCCTTCCCCCAAGGATGTCCAGGACAAGGCAGCGGTGGCCCAAGACGTTTCGCAGACCAAGGATAAGCAGTGCGCCGATGCACAAGATCACTACAAGAAACTCATCGAAGGGCGGCGTCTGTATAAAACCGGCCCGTCCGGCGATCGCCAGTACATGACCTCCGAGGAAATCGATACCGAGCGCCTCAACGCCAAACGCGACGTCGATAGCATCTGCAATAGCGCCAATTAAGCGCGGCCGCCGCCGGCGCGGGCGGACCCACTCTTTGCCGCGGAAGGCGCAAAGCCTTAACCTAACGTCCTTTTAGGATCTGACCTCAAGGACACTGCACATGCAAACAGGCTTTGTTGGATTGGGCGCGATGGGCGCGAACATGGCGCGCAACCTGCACCGCGCGGGTATTTTGACCGGCGTGTGGAACCGTTCCCCCGATAAAGCCAAGGCGCTGGCCGAAGAACTGAAGGTTCACGCGTTTGCGAATTTGGCCGAGCTGGCGGGCAATTGCGAGGCAGTGGTCATCTGCGTCTCCGCCGACAAAGACCTGCGCGAAGTGGTCACGGCGTTGGAGCCGGGTCTGAGCCCGAACATGATCGTGATGGATTGCTCCACTGTCGGCAAAGATACGGTGCGCGAAATCTATGCGCAGCTCAATACGCTGGGCGTGGGCTTTCTCGATTGTCCGGTCAGCGGCGGGGTCGAGGGCGCGCGCACCGCGTCGCTCGCCATCATGTGCGGCGGCGATGAGTCCGTGTTCAATCGCGCGAGACCCATTTTGGAAAAAATGGGCAAGGCAGTGGCCTACATGGGCGCCAGCGGCTCGGGACAGGTGACCAAGGCCACCAACCAGATCATGTGCGCGGGGATTATTCAGGCCGTGGGCGAGGCGATGGCGTTCGCGCATGAAGAAGGCGTCGATTTGAAAAAAGTCATCGAAGTGCTCGGCAAGGGCGCGGGCTCGAGTTGGTACTTCGTCAATCGTGCGCCCTTCATGGCTAACAACAGCTTTCCCGCGGGTTTCCGAGTCCGGCTGCACGACAAGGACCTGCGCATTTGCCGCGACATGGCGGCCAAGCACGGCGGAGTGCTGCCGGTGGTCGAATCCACCATCGAGCAGTACGAAAAGTTGATCGCTCAAGGGTACGGCGATGAGGACATATCCTCAATCTATCGGCTGAAGTCGAAGCTGTTTCCCGAAAAGCCTGAGTCTAAGTGAGCGCAGATGTTCGCATTGCGACACGCAAAAGCCAGCTGGCACTATGGCAGGCGGAGCACGTAGCGGCGCTGCTGCGCGCGGCGCACCCGGGCATTCACATCGAGCTCGTGCCGCTGGTAACGCAGGGCGATCGCATTCAAGACCGGACTCTCGCGGCCATCGGCGGCAAGGGTCTGTTCATCAAGGAACTCGAGGTCGCACTCGAAGAAATGCGCGCCGACATCGCGGTGCACTCGATGAAGGATGTCCCGGCGGATCTTCCCGACGGCCTGATCATCGCAGCCGCGCTGAAGCGCGCGGACCCGCGCGACGCATTGGTAACGGCATCCGGCGTCGGGAGTATCAAGGAACTGCCGCGCGGAGCGGTGGTGGGGACCTCCAGCCTGCGCCGCCAAGCGCAGGTGCGCGCGCTGCGGCCGGATCTGCGCATTGAATCGCTGCGCGGCAATGTGGATACCCGCCTGCGCAAGCTCGACACCGGCGAGAAAGGGATGAGCGGCGCTGAGTCCGGCCGCGATCCCGGCCGCATGGATGCCATTGTGCTTGCTTGCGCGGGGTTGATTCGCCTCGGTCTGGAATCGCGCATCACCGCGCGACTCGATCCGGAGGACTGTCTGCCGGCCGTCACTCAGGGGGTGATCGGCATCGAATGCCGGCGCAGCGATGCCGCCACCGTCTCCTTCCTGCAAGCACTCGAGGACCCGGCCACGCGTGTGTGCATGGACGCGGAGCGTGCGTTCGCCGCGCGCTTGGGCGGCAGTTGTCAGTCGCCCATTGCCGCTTACGCCGAACTCGGCGCGGGCCGGATCAGGCTGCGGGGTTTGGTCGCGGAACCGGATGGTTCGCGGCTGCTGCGCGACGAGCTTTCCGGAAGTGCCGAGAATCCGGCGGCGCTGGGCCGGCAATTGGCCGAGCGTGTATTGGCCGCGGGTGCGGGACCCCTGCTTGAGCGCCTGCACGCTCTTTAATGTTGCCTCTCCAGGGAATCGGTGTTCTCGTCACCCGCCCCGAACTGCAGGCGATGCGGTTATGCCGTCTGTTGGAACAGGCCGGCGCGGCCACCTTGCGCCTGCCGGCAATTGAAATCAAACCATTGGGAGTTCGGCGCGAACTGGCGGCGCAGCTGGGAGCTCTCGATAATTTCGATGTCATCATTTTTACCAGCGCCAACGCAGTCCGTTTCGGCGCGCCCTACCTCGATCAGAAACGCGATCTCACGCTCGCGGCCGTAGGTCCGGCTACGGCGCGCGCCTTGAATCAAGCCGGCTACCGCGTCGCCCTGCAACCCCGTGATTCCTTCGACACCGAGGGCCTTCTGTCGCATCCGCGCTTGGAGCATGCGGCGGGCCAGCGGATCTTGATGATCACGGGACGCGACGGACGGCAACTGCTGCAACAAGAGCTCACGCGGCGCGGTGCGACGGTGGCGTGCATCGAAGTGTATGAACGTGTGGCGGCAAACCCGAGCGCTGCCGCGTTGGCGGCGCTTCACGAGCGATTCCTGGCAGGCGAGGTCCAGGTGATTACAGCTACCAGCTTAGAAACAGGCGGGTCATTGCTGGCCTTGGCGCCGCCGGAATTGCGCGCTGAATTCGCGCGGGTGCACTGGCTGGTCCCCGGCGAGCGCGTTGCATCGGGGTTGCGCGAGTTGGGACTGCAGGCGCCGCTGCTGCAATCTGATTCGGCCGAGGATCAGGACTTGGTCGCGGCACTCATCCGCTGGCGCTCGAGCGTGTCTGGCGCATAGTCGAAGGAATCGAAGTACAAGCGGCTCGTGGCGCTGCCGCGCGCCGCGTATTCGCGTTGTATCGCGGCAATCATCGCCGGCGGTCCGGCAGCGTACACTTCGATCGATTCGAGATTTTCGCTGTCTTTGAGTGCCGCTTCGTGCACCCAGCCGGTGAGCCCCTGCCAGGCGGGCGAACCTTCCGAGAGAACCGGCGCGTAGCTCAGTGTAGAGGCACGGCGGCTCAACTGCGCAATCGCCGCTTGCGCATACAGGTCCTGTTCGCTGCGCACGCCCCAAAAAAGCCGCATGTCACGCGCGATGCCCTTGTCGATGACGTGTCGCAGAATGGAGAGCAGCGGCGCAATGCCGGTGCCGCCGCCGATCAGCAGCATGGGGGGCGCATCGCGCGACTGGGGCCGATAAACGAATCTGCCCAAGGGACCTTCGATGGTCAGCAGCTCGCTGCGCATATCGTCGTGGAACAATCGATCGGTAAACTCGCCGCCCGCGACCCGCCGTATGTGCAGTTCGAGCGGCCGCGCATCGTGCGGAGGAGATACGATGGAAAAACTGCGGCGCCGTCCGCCGGGAAGCAAAATGTCGATGTATTGGCCCGCTTCGAAGGCGAAGTCCTCGGCGATGGGCAGGCGCAGGAACAGTCCCATGACGTCATGCGACAGGGGAACAGCGCGCTCGATGCGGCACGGCAGGCGCTTGAAGAAGGCGCTGGCGGCCGGCTGCATTTCAAAAGTCTCAATGATGAGATCGCTTTGCGCCCGTGCTTGACACAGCAAGATCAAGCCTTCGGCGATCTCGGCGGCAGATAGCCCTAAGGGCGGCCCGCTGCGATAGCGGATCTCGCCGCGGACCAGCCGGGCCTTGCAGGCCCCGCAATTGCCGCTCTTGCAGCGTTGCGGCAAATTCAGCGCGGCAGATCGGGCGGCATCCAGCAGCGGCTGATCGGCGGCGGCTTCGAAGCTGCGGCTGGAATTGGCGATGTTGACGATCACGCGGCCAATGGCCCCGGTGCGCGGGCGGCGTTACTTCAAGCGCTTGGCTGACTGCGCTTGCTGTCGAGCCATTCTTGGATCGGTTCCCACTGCTTCCAGTCCGGCCACGCGAGATATTCGGGCAGCTCGAGCACGCCCATGCCGCGCGAGTAGGCGCGAACATAGTTTTGTGCCTCGCGCAAATGTCCAAGATAGGGCACTTTGAGCTTGCTGAGATACTGGTCCAATTCCTCGTACACCAGGGTGTGCTCTCGGACGCGATTGGCAACGACCGCGAGGCGAGCCTGCTTGCGCGAAACCTTGCCGATTTCCAGAAGCTCGGCCATGAAGCGGCCGCAGGCTTTCATGTCGATGCTCGAGGGCAATACCGGAACGATGATGGTTTCGGCACGCCGCACCAATTCGTTCAATTCGGTGCCGTGAACACGCGCCGGCGCATCGATCACCAGAATATCGGTGTTGCGCGGCACATTTCGCAGTCCGTCATCGAATGCGGCGACGCCGCTGATGGCCGGCAGGTCCGCCGGCCGCATGGCCAGCCAATCGAGACTGGAACGCTGCGGATCATAATCGGCGATGCAGACATTGTGTCCGTCGCGGGCGAAGAAGACGGCAATGTTGGTACCGAGCGTGCTCTTGCCGCATCCGCCCTTCGCATTCAAAACCATTACGTGGCGCATAATCCCCCAGCTTTGTTGTTCTTCTAAGGTAGAACTTTACGCGAGTGTTGCGCAACCCCGAGCGGAAATCCGCCGCATCGGCTATGCTCCTCGCCATGCGCATCGAGTTTCTCAAGATGCAGGGCCTGGGCAACGATTTCTTGGTGTTCGACGCCGCCGCCATTGCCGCCGACACTCACCTAGACGAAAGGACGCTTCGCGCTCTCGCCGATCGGCACACGGGCGTGGGCTTCGATCAGGCGCTCATGCTGGAGTCGCCGCGCGATCCGGCGAGCCGCGTGTTTTATCGCATATTCAATTCCGACGGCAGCGAGGTCGAACAATGCGGCAATGGCGCGCGTTGTATCGCGGCGCTGCTCTATGCGCGCTCGCCCGAACTCGGCCGCGACCTCATCATGGGCAGCCCCGGCGGCCGCGTGCGCGCGCGCGTCAGGGACGACGGCCTGGTGTCGGTGGACATGGGCATCCCGCAGCTCGATGAGCCCTTGGAGTTTTCGCTCAAGATCGAGGGCAAGGACATTGCGATGAGCGGGCTGTTGGTGGGGAATCCTCATGCAGTGCTGCGAGTGCCGGACGTGAAAACTGCGCCGGTGGAGCAGCTGGGCGCGAGCGTGCAGCGGCATCCGCATTTCCCCCATCGCGCCAATGTGGGTTTTATGCAGATTGTCGACCGCAACCACATCCATTTGCGCGTGTTCGAGCGCGGCGCCGGCGAGACCCAGGCCTGCGGCACGGGAGCTTGCGCGGCGGTCGCGGTGGGCGTGTGTCAGGGATTGCTCGACGGCGAAGAAGTGCGGGTGGATCTGCCGGGTGGCAGGGCGGCGGTTTATTGGGAAGGCCCGGGCCAGCATATCTGGCTCACCGGGCCTGCAACCACGGTTTTTACAGGTTCAATCGATTTAACGCGATTCACGGGAGCCAAACAATGACCACGAGTCACGCGCGCGGGATCAAACAGGATGCCCTCAACGACAACAGCGTCGCGGATTATCTGCAGACCTATCCGGATTTTTTCGAGCGCAACTCGCAACTGCTGACCAAGCTGCGCCTGCCGCATGTGCGCGATGGCGCGTCCACGGTGAGTCTGGTGGAACGCCAGGTCGAGGTGCTGCGCGAGCGCAATCAATCGCTCGAGCGCAAGCTGAAAGAACTGGTCGATGTGGCCCGCGCCAACGATGCCCTGGCTGATCGCATTCATCGCCTGAGCCAGCGGCTGCTGCGCACGCGCACCATGGCCGAATCAATCGGCGCGATCGAGACCTCGCTGCGCGAAGATTTCGACGCCATGAATTCAGTGCTGGTGCTGTTCCTCGAGGAAGCGCGCGCCCTGGAGCCGCAGATGGGCCGATTTTTGCGCGTTGCCAATCCCGCCGGCGAGGAGATGCGCACTTTCGATTCCCTGTTAAGTTCGGGCAAACCGCGTTGCGGCCAAGTGCGCGACGCGCAGCGCGATTACCTGTTCGGCTTGGAGTCGGTGGCCATCGGCTCGGTGGCGCTCACGCCCTTGGGCCAGAAAGGCGCGCTAGGCATCCTGGCGATCGGGGCGAGCGATGCGGAGCGTTTTCATCCGGGCATGAGCACCGAGTTCTTGCTGCGCATCGGCGAACTCGTGACCTACGCGCTGACCCGCTGATCCCTGGAACCTGTCTGCGTAGTCTTCCTGACCGCGAGCGCGAACAGATCGAGCGGTTTCTAACGCATCTGCACGTGGAACGGCGCATGAGCCGGCATACGCTGGCCGCTTACCGGCACGATCTGCTGACGCTGCTCAAGTTCTGCGAGCGCCGCGAGGTGCCGCGCTTCGCGGCGTTGAACAATTTTCAGGTGCGCGCTTTTGCTGCCGCGGAACATGCCGGCGGCATCGCGCCGCGCAGCATTCAACGGCGCTTATCCGCAGTCCGTTCGTTTTACGAATACCTGATGCGCGAGGGTCTCGCGAACAACAATCCCGCCCTCGAGGTGCGCGCGCCCAAATCCAAGAAGCGCCTGCCCGCGACCCTGGACGCGGATCAAATGGCGCGGCTGTTGGCTTTTCGCGCCGACGATTCTCTCTCGACGCGCGACAAGGCGATGATGGAGTTGTTCTACTCCTCGGGCCTGCGCTTGAACGAATTGGTCGGGCTCGATACCGCGGCGGTGGATCTTCAGGATCGAACCGTGCGGGTGCTCGGCAAGGGCAGCAAAACGCGCATCGTTCCCATCGGCCGGCATGCGCTGGAGGCCTTGAAGCGCTGGCTGACAGAGCGCAGCGCGCTCGTTCGGCGAAAACCGGGTTTGGATGCCGCGCACGCGGGCCGCCTGTTTGTTGGGAAAACCGGGCGGCCTCTTTCGGCACGGGCGGTGCAGCTGCGCGTGGGCACCTGGGCCCGGCGCCAGGGTTTAACCATGCACGTCCACCCGCATATGTTTCGCCATTCCTTTGCGACCCACCTGTTGGAGTCGAGCGGCGATCTGCGCGGCGTCCAGGAACTGTTGGGTCATGCCGACATCAGCACCACCCAGGTCTACACGCATTTGGATTTTCAACGTCTCGCCAGCGTCTATGACGCCTCCCATCCGCGAGCCCGGCGCCGGCCCGGCACGGCTTGAAACGCCGGTCGCCGGCCCCAGGTATCAAGGATTCCTATGATCCACGATCCCGAGCGTATTTACGGCACCACCATTCTGGCGGTACGGCGCCATGGCCACGTCGCGGTCGGCGGCGACGGCCAGGTCACCTTGGGCCAAAGCGTAATGAAGTCCAACGCGCGCAAAGTTCGCCGGCTGTACGGCAGCAAAGTGCTGGCGGGTTTTGCAGGCGGCACGGCAGATGCGTTCACCCTGTTCGAGCGCTTCGAGGGCAAGCTGGAGAAGTTCGGCAACTTGACGCGCGCCGCCATCGAACTGGCCAAAGACTGGCGCAGCGATCGCAGCCTGCGGCGCTTGGAAGCCCTGCTGTGCGTGGCCGACATCGAGAGCACCTACGTCATTTCCGGTACCGGGGATGTGATCGAACCGGAGCATGACTTGATTGCCATCGGCTCGGGCGGCGGATTCGCGCAGGCCGCGGCGTTGGCATTTATGCAGGGAGACTTGTCGGCGCGCGACATCGTCGAACGGTCGCTCAACATCGCGGCGGACATCTGCATTTACACCAATCGCAACCTGACCATCGAAGAACTCTAATGACGCGGATTTTCAAGGCAGGCGCTTAGGATGTCGCAGATGACTCCGCGGGAAATCGTCGAGGAACTCGACAAGCACATCGTCGGCCAGAAGGCCGCGAAACGGGCGGTAGCGATTGCATTGCGCAATCGGTGGCGGCGCCAGCAGGTCGATGAAGTGCTGCGGCCCGAGATCACACCGAAGAACATTCTCATGATCGGACCGACCGGCGTCGGCAAGACCGAAATTGCCCGCAGACTGGCGCGGCTCGCCAAAGCGCCTTTCATCAAGGTCGAAGCGACCAAATTCACCGAAGTGGGCTATGTTGGACGCGAAGTAGACTCGATCGTCCGCGATCTTGTTGAGATCTCGGTAAAAATGACCCGGGAAGAGGAAATGGCGAAGGTGAGGCATCGCGCCGCTGACGCCGCAGAGGACCGGGTGCTCGATATCTTGCTGCCGCGGGCGCAGGCGGGCTTTGCCGGCGATTCCGCTCACACGGACAACGACACCCGCCAGCGCTTTCGGAAAATGCTGCGCGAGGGCCACTTGGACGACCGCGAGGTCGAAATCGAAGTTCGCGCGGTACCCCTGGGCGTGGAAATCATGGCGCCGCCGGGCATGGAAGAAATGACCCAGCAGCTGCAGGGCATGTTCCAAAATTTGGGCGGCGGCAGGACGCGTGCCCGCAAGCTCAAGATCAAGGAGGCGTTAAAACTCTTGGTCGACGAAGAAGCGGCGAAAATGATCAATGAAGAAGAGCTGAAGCTGCGCGCCGTCGAGAATGCCGAGCAGAACGGCATCGTGTTCATCGACGAAATCGACAAGATCGCGCGGCGCCAGGAAACCATGGGTGCTGACGTGTCGCGCGAAGGCGTGCAGCGCGACCTCCTGCCCCTGGTTGAAGGCTGCACGGTGAATACCAAGTACGGCACCGTCAAGACCGATCATGTGCTGTTCATCGCGTCCGGCGCCTTTCACATGTCCAAGCCCTCAGACCTGATCCCGGAACTGCAGGGTCGTTTGCCGATTCGTGTTGAACTCGAGCCCTTGGTGGTCGGCGATTTCGTGCGGATCCTAACCGAGCCGGACGCCTCATTGTGCCGGCAATACTCGGCATTGATGGCGACCGAAGGCTTGACCCTGGAATTCGCGGACTCCGGCGTGCAGCGGCTGGCCGAGGTGGCCTTCGAGGTCAATGAGCGCACGGAGAATATCGGCGCTCGCCGGCTGCACACCGTCATGGAGCGCCTGCTCGAAACGGTGTCCTTCGACGCCGCGGACCGCAGCGGCACGCGTGTCGTGATCAACCGCGACTACGTGGAAGGCAACTTGGGCGAATTGGTGAAAGATCAGGATTTATCGCGGTACATCCTGTGAGCGCGCCGCGCGGACCGCAAACGCCGCAGCCCACTGATATCAAGCTGCGCACCGCGTCGCGGCTGCTCGAGGTGCGCTTCGACGATGGTTCGCAATTTGAACTTCCCTTCGAATATCTGCGGGTGTTTTCGCCCTCGGCCGAGGTGAAGGGCCACGGCGGCGGTGAAGGCGCGCTGGTGCGGGGAAAGGAGCGCGTCGGGATCAGCGGGATTGAACCGGTGGGCAACTATGCCCTGCGCCTGTTCTTCGACGACGGGCACAATACCGGCCTCTATTCCTGGAGCGTTCTGCATCAATTGGGCCTGGAAGCCCAGGCCAATTGGGCCCGCTATCTTAAGCGTTGCGCCGAGGCTGATATTTCAGGCAAATAACGCCGCCAAGCGGCAGGCTGCAGTCGGCTACAATATCCCTCTCGGGATGGCAACGGACACCATGGCTGACTCCGATCGCACAGTGGATTTTGGTTTCGAAAAGCTCGCTGCGGCCGACAAGGCCGGGCGGGTGCGTTCGGTCTTTGCTTCCGTCGCGGGCAAGTACGATGTGATGAACGATCTGATGTCGTTCGGGACGCATCGGCTATGGAAGCACTTCACCCTGTCGTTGACGGGCTTGCGGCCCGGCCAATGCGCGCTGGACGTTGCGGGCGGCACCGGCGATCTGGCCGCCGGACTGCTGCGCCAGGTCGGCAAGACGGGGCGCGTCGTGCTATCGGACATCAATCCGGCGATGCTGGAAATCGGTCGCGACCGCCTGCTCGATGCGGGCCATGTGGGCAACGTCGAATGTATCGTGGCCGACGCGGAGCGGCTGCCGTTCGAGGACGACTCCTTCGACTGCGTCACCATCGGTTTTGGCCTGCGCAATGTCACCGACAAGGCGGCGGCGCTCAACTCCATGCATCGGGTTCTGAAACCCGGCGGCCAGCTGCTCGTGCTCGAATTCTCGACGCCGGTGGCTCCGGGACTGAAGCCGCTTTATGACGCCTATTCCTTTAAGGTATTGCCGCTATTGGGCGGCCTGGTCGCGAAGGATGCCGACAGCTACCGCTATCTCGCGGAGTCGATCCGCATGCATCCGGATCAAGAAACCCTGCTGGACATGCTGCGCGCCGCGGGCTTCAGTTTGGCGCGCTACCACAATCTCACCGGCGGCATCGTCGCCGTGCACCGCGGCTATAAAATCTGATGGCGGCGACTCCCGCCTGGTTGGCGTCCGCCGAAGCGGTCTTGAATCGCAACATCGCGGCATCGAGCGACGCGAAGGCGCTGGCCGTGCGCCTCGAAGGCGCCAGCCTGCAAGTCGAGGTCGACGGCGTCATCCGGATTCGCGCGGTCTGCCTGGGCGGCCGGCTGGCGCTTTTGGCCGGCGATGATTCCGCGGCCGATGCCGCGATCTCGGGCTCGGCGCCGGCGCTCCTCCAGCTGCTGAAAAGCGGCATGCCCGGCGCGCAGACACGCTCCTCGCTGCAAATTCGCGGCGATGCCGAAATCGCCGCCCGCTATCGCGATTTGTTCGCGGCGGCCCGCCCCGAGCTGGAAGAGGAGTTGTCCCGCTGGGTGGGCGACCTGCCGGCGCGGCATCTGGCGCAGCTGGCCAGGAGCGTGCGCACTTGGGCGCGGCGCGCGCGGCGCACCGCCGGCGAGAACATCGCCGAGTATTTGCAGGAGGAAGGCCGCGATTTGGTCACCAAGACAGAACTGGAAGAGTTTTTGCGCGGCGTCGATGGCGTGCGCGAAGGCGTCGATCGGATCGAGGCTCGCCTGAAACGGATGGAGCAGCGAGTGAAGAACGCCTGATGCGGCTGCAAGTTCTTGCACGGCTGCTGCAAATCCAGCGGGCGCTGGTCAGGCACCGGCTCGATGAATTCGTGCGCGCCACTCATCTGTACCGGCCGTTGCGCTATCTGTTTTATTTATCACCCTGGACCTGGTTTCAGCGGCGCATCGGCGGCACGCGCGGCGAGCGCCTGCGTCTCGCGCTCGAGGAGTTGGGGCCGATATTCGTCAAATTCGGCCAGGCACTCTCGACTCGCCGCGACCTGTTGCCCGTGGATATCGCCGACGAGCTGGTCAAACTCCAAGACCGGGTGCCGCCGTTCCCGGGCGAGATCGCCGCCGCCATGATCGAGAAAACCTTCGGCAAGCCGCTCACGGAATTATTCGCCGGCTTCGAGCTGACGCCGCTGGCGGCCGCCTCCATTGCGCAGGTGCACGCGGCCACCTTGCAGAGCGGCGAGGAAGTGGTGGTCAAGGTGCTGCGTCCCGGCATGCGCGAGCTCATCGACCTGGATCTCGAGGTGCTTGATGCCCTCGCGAAACTGGCCGATGAATATTGGATCGAGGCGCGTCCCGTGCGGCCCATCGAAGTGGTACACGAATATCGCAAGACCGTCACCGACGAGTTGGACCTGATGCGCGAAGCCGCCAACGCCTCGCAGCTGAAGCGCAATTTCGCGGGCTCTTCGCTGCTCTACGTGCCACAGATTCACTGGGATTATTGCCGCCCGAACGTCATGGTGATGGAGCGCATTCACGGCGTCATCATCAGCCAGGTGGAGGAGCTGCGTTCGCGCGGCACCGACATCGCGAAGCTGGCCGAGAACGGCGTGGAAATTTTCTTTACGCAGGTGTTCCGTCACAATTTCTTCCATGCCGACATGCATCCTGGCAATATTTTCGTGCAGATCGACGATCCGAAGAACCCGCGCTATGCGGCGGTGGACTTCGGCATCGTCGGCACGCTGCAGCCGCGCGATCAGCACTACCTGGCGGAAAATTTCATGGCCTTTTTCAACCGCGACTATGGACGCATAGCGCGGCTGCACATCCAGAGCGGCTGGGTGCCGAAAGGCACGCGGGTGGATGAGCTCGAGTCGGCGGTGCGTACGGTATGCGAGCCCATTTACAACAAACCGCTCAAGGAGATTTCATTCGCGCAAGTGCTGCTGCGGCTGTTCGAGACGGCGCGCCGCTTCGACATGCAGGTGCAGCCGCAATTGATCTTGCTGCAGAAAACCCTGTTCAACATCGAAGGCCTGGGCCGTCAGCTCTACCCTGAACTCGATCTCTGGAAAACAGCCCAACCGGTGTTGCGCGAATGGATGACGGAGCGCGTCAGTCCGCGCACCATGTTCAAGGAAATTCGTGCGCACTGGCCCGACATGCTGCTCACCCTGCGGCAAATCCCGCAGATCGTGCAGACCGCGGTGCGCGAGACGGCCGACGGCAGTCCTGGCGCGGTGGACCGGGAACTTACGCGCCTGCGCGCGCAGCAGCGCGGCTCGGCGCTGCGCCGCGATCTGAGCCTGGCCGCGGGCATACTGTGGTTGTCCGGGCTGATCTGGCTGGCAATGAATGCGCCGCACCGGTGGTTTGGCGGACTGCAGATGATCGCTGCCATCCTGCTGTTCGTCAGACTTCGCTTGAGCAGGCCGCCGGTCGAATGAGAATTCCGTTGGGAAGTTCGACCAGCTATCGCGGCCGCAATTCGCGCCCAAACCTGCCGGCGCTGATCTTGTTCCTGGTGCTGGCCTTGGGCGCGGAAGGCCTGGGCGCGGCATTTTCTCCCGGATTTTCGCCTGCCGCGGCGCACTGGTACGCAGCGTTGCTGAAACCCGCGTGGCTGCCCCCGCAACAGTGGTTTGCGCCGGTGCTGACCGCCCTGTATGTGTTCATGGCGGTCGCCGCGTGGATCGTCTGGCAGGAACGCTATCACCGCGGCCGCAATATCGCGATCGCCGCCTACCTGATTCAGCTGCTATTGAGCGCAGCGTGGGCGCCTGTGTGCTTCGGCTTGAAGAGTATCGACGCCGGTCTGTTCGTCATGGTGGCATCATGGCTGGCAGTCGGTTGGACGATGCGCGAATTCACACGGGTTAAATTCGCGGCTGCGGTATTCTTGGTGCCGTACTTTTTGTGGGTTACTTTTGCCGCAGCGCTCAATCTCGCTGTTTGGAAACTGAATCCGTGAATGCATTGTGTAGGTATAGGATTACGTTCTCTCGGGTCGATGCACTGATCGTGCGCGCCCAAGATTTCGATCATCCTAGCCTCGCTGCGTCGGGTACGTCACAGCGAGAATCCGGGGCTAAAGTAATCTCTGCCAAGCCCACCGCGCGCACATTTTGCGCCGGTCGGAATTAGCACCCTACCCCGTGAGATTTCAAGCGCGATGTACCCGGCCGCAGCGACCTTCCCCGTGAAATCCATCCCGCGCCGATGAACACCCCGCCGCGCACACACCTGCTTTCCAACGGCGCCTATTCCGTGATGCTGACCGCGGCCGGGTCGGGCTACAGCCGCTGGCGCGACATTGCACTGACGCGCTGGCGGGAGGATCCCACCTGCGACCCATGGGGCAGCTACATTTTTCTGCGCGATGTCTTCAACGGCCACGTGTGGTCGGCCGGCTACCAGCCCATTGGGCGCGAGTCCGAAAGCTACCAGGCGTTGTTCTTCGAGGACCGGGCTGAGTTCCGCCGCAAGGACGGCCCGATTCGCACGCTCATGGAAGTATTCGTCTCCGCCGAGGAAGATGCGGAGGTGCGCCACTTGTCGCTCACCAACGAAGGCAGCAGCACGCGTGAGATCGAACTGACTTCCTATGCCGAAGTGGTCTTGAGCCCCCCATCGGCTGATGCCGCACACCCGGCATTCTCCAAAATGTTCGTGCAGACTGAGTTCGTCGCCGAGCGCGGCGCACTGCTCGCGACGCGGCGGCCGCGCGATGCGGGCCAAGCCCAACTGTGGATGGTGCATTTCAATTCGCTGGAAGGCGAAGCCCTCGGCAGCCTGCAATTCGAGACCGACCGCGCCCGCTTCATCGGCCGTGGGCACGACCTGCGCAATGCCATATCCATCCTGGATGCGCGGCCCTTGTCCAACAGCGTGGGGACGGTGCTCGACCCGGTGCTGGCGCTGCGGCGCCGCGTGCGCATCGAGCCGGGCGAGACCATCCTCGCGGCGTTTTGGACCGGCATCGGCGCCGGCCGCGCGCAGGCACTGGGCCTGGTCGACAAGCTCGGCAGCGAGCCGGCGTTGCAGCACGCCAAGACCCGCGCCTCGGCCAAGGCGGAAGTGCAAATGCGCGATCTCGGCGTGCACCTCGAGGAGGCCGGCCTCTTTCAGAATATGGCGGCGCGGATTCTGTATTCCCACCCATCGTTGCGCGCCTGCCGGGAACTCCTGGATGGCAATCAGCTGGGCCGGCCTGATTTGTGGCCGCATGGGATATCGGGCGATCGCCCCATGGTACTGGCCCTGATCGGCGCCGAGGCCGGCATTGACACGCTGAAACAATTGTTGCGCGCGCAGGCCTATTGGCAGGCCAAGTGCCTGGCTGCGGATCTGGTGATCTTGAACACCGCGCCGCCCGCCGCCGCGCCATCGCTGCAGGCCGCAATCGATGGCGCCGTCAAAAGTGCGCCGGCGCGCGGGGATTTTCCGGGGAAGGGCGCGCTCATCGCGCTGCGCGCGGAGACAATCGCGGCGCAACAGCGGGATTTTCTGCAAGTTGCGGCGCGCGCCATATTTACTTGCGATTCCGGGCCCCTGGGTGAGCAGCTTCAGGCGACCCCGGAACCTGCCATCGCCGCACGGCTGCGACGTGAGAACAGCGGCGAGGAAATTCGCAGCCACACGCCGCATCTGGTGCCGGCACTCGAGTACTTCAACGGATTGGGCGGCTTCGACCCCGGAGCGCGCGAATATGTGATCGTCCTCGACGACGGCCAATGGACTCCCGCGCCCTGGATCAATGTCATCGCCAATCCGAATTTCGGCTTTCTGGTATCAGCCGACGGTTCGGGCAGCACCTGGTCGTTGAATGCACAGCAGAATCAAATAACCCCCTGGTGCAACGACCCGGTCAGCAATACGCCTGCCGAGGCCATTTACATCCGCGATGAGGATTCGGGGGACCTGTGGAGCGCCACGCCGCTGCCGATTCGCGAGCGCTCATCGGTGTACGTGGTGCACCACGGCTTCGGCTACACCCGCTCCGAGCATACCTCGCACGGTATCGCCCTGACCTTGACGCAATTCGTGCCGCTTGAAGATTCGATCAAGATCTCGCGGCTGAAGATCGTCAACAGCTCCGACGGACCGCGGAAATTGTCGATCACGCATTACCTGGATTGGATGCTGGGAAATCAGAACAACGGTGCCGCTCCTTTTATCGTCACTTCCATCGATCCCAGGACTCAGGCGCTGCTGGCGCGCAATCCCTGGAGCGCGGACTTCAAGCCGCGCGTGGCTTTCATGGACATGGCGGGCCGGCAGCAAAGCAGCACGGCCGATCGTACCGAATTCATCGGCCGCCATGGCTCGCTGGCCGAACCGGCGGCTCTGTTGGAACCGCAGCCGCTCTCCAATCGGGTGGGCGGCGGGCTGGATCCGTGCGGCGCAATGCAGACCAGGATCAGCCTGGAATCGGGCGAGGCGGTCGAATTGACGCTGCTGCTGGGTGAGGAGAGTTCATCCACCGCCGCCATCGCATTGCTCGAACGCTATCGTGGCGCCAACCTCGACCAGGTCTTCAAGAGCGTGACGGATTTTTGGGATCGCACCCTGGGTGCGATCCAGGTCAAGACGCCCGATCGATCGATGGATATTTTGGTCAACGGTTGGCTGCTGTATCAAACCCTGTCCTGCCGAGTTTGGGGCCGCACCGCCTTTTACCAATCGAGCGGCGCTTACGGCTATCGCGATCAGCTGCAGGATGTCATGGCGTTGTGCGTCGCCTCCCCGGCCACGGCGCGCGAGCACATCCTGCGGGCGGCGGCGCAGCAGTATGCCGCGGGCGATGTGCAGCACTGGTGGCTGCCCACCTCGGGCCAGGGAATTAAAACGCTGGTGTCGGACGATCGCATTTGGCTGGCCTTCGTCGCCGCTCACTATCTTGAAGTCACCGGCGATCTGTCGGTGCTCGAGGAACCGGTGACGTTCTTGGCAGGAGGTCCGCTCGCGCCGGGACAGATGGAGAATTTCTCAGCGCCGGCCTCGGGCAATCCCGCACCGCTGTTCGAGCATTGCGTTCGCGCGCTCGACTCGAGCTTGGGAATAGGCTCGCATGGCCTGCCTCTGTTCGGCAGCGGTGATTGGAACGACGGCATGAATCGTGTCGGAATCGCGGGACGCGGTGAGAGCGTGTGGCTCGCCTGGTTCTTGAATGCCGCACTCATGCGCTTTGCGCCGATCGCCGCGGCACGCGGTGCCGGGGACAAGGCCGCAGCCTGGCGCAAGCATGCCTTTGCGCTGCAGCAGGCCATCGAACGCGAAGCCTGGGACGGAGATTGGTACCGGCGCGGCTATTACGACGACGGCACAGTCCTGGGCTCGGTCTCCAGCGACGAATGCCGCATCGATTCCGTGGCGCAATCCTGGGCCGTGATATCCGGGGCCGCCGACCCCGGGCGCGCCCAGCGCGCCATGTCCGCGGTCAACACGCAGCTGGTCAGCCGCAGCGACGGGCTGGTGAAGTTGTTCACGCCGCCGTTCGACCATAGCGCGAAGGACCCGGGCTATATCAAGGCCTACCCTCCGGGCTTACGCGAGAACGGCGGCCAATACACGCACGCCGCCATGTGGACCACGCTGGCATTTGCAATGTTGGGCGACGGCGATCGCGCGGGGGAATTATTCTCGCTACTCAATCCCATCAATCATGCCGGCACGCGCGCCGGCATTCATCGCTACAAGGTGGAGCCCTACGTGGTGTGCGCCGATGTCTACTCCGCGCCGCCGCATGTCGGGCGCGGCGGGTGGACCTGGTACACGGGCTCAGCCGCTTGGATGTATCGCACGGCCACCGAAGGAATTCTGGGGATCAGGCGGCGCGGGGCCACGCTGGTTGTCGACCCTTGCATCCCCCGCGCCTGGGCCGGTTTCGAATTCACTTACAAGCACGGCACCTCGCGCTATCGCATCACCGTCAAGAATCCGCGCGGGGTGAATCGCGGCGTTGCGCATGCGACCCTTGACGGCAAGGAATTGAGCGGCGCGCTTTGCGAGATTGCCTTGACCGATGACGGCCGCTATCACTACGGCGAAATCACCTTGGGCTGACCGCGCCTTGCGCCAGGCTTTGACCTAAGCGCGCTCAGACTTGAGCGCGCTCATCGCTTTGGCCATGAGCATTTTGGCGACGGTGCCGGCCGGCACCAGCCGCAGCAATCGCAGTGCCAGCGCGGGCCGCGCAATCAAGAGGCCGCCGGCAAGCGCACCCAACGCTCCCAAGCCGCGGCTGCTCAACAGCGCCTGCATGGTGTGGCTGCGCGGAAATCCCCCGCGACCATTGGCTGCGGCCGCGGTGCCCTTGCTCTCTGTCTGCGGCGGATCTAACAATAGGCGCAGCTCTTCGCGGGACTGCGCCAGCCGCGCGTAAATCAGATCCCTCGCTGCCGCGTCGCGGTCCTTCATGCAGACAGGCTCCTAATCCTCATCCGAGGATAAAATCCGCTCGAGTATGACGCGGTCTTCCTGCCATTCGCGGCGCACATCCGCCAGCAGCGGTGAGCGCGAGCGCGCGGCGCGGGATCGATACACGGCCGCCGCGATCGCCACCACCAAAAAGGCCGCTGCCATCCAGGCAATCGCGGCGATGCGATACGGCGTGTTCCAGGTGTAGGCGATGACACCCAGGCAAACGAAAAACACGGCAAACAAAATGCTGATCGCAACGATGGCCAGCGCCACCACCTGCGCGGTGATTTCGCGGTGCGTCCGCGCCAGATCCAACCCAGCCAGGTCGAAATAGGCGCCGATATGGCGCATCAGCGCGGGGGCGGCTTTGGGCAGGGACCATAACGCTCGCACTGTAGCGCCTCAGCTGCTTTAAGAACGTCGCGTCGCTAAAATACCCACCACCGCGCCCACCAAAGCCGCGATGCCGATTGCCTGCCAGGGGCTTTCGCGAACATAGTCGTCCGCGGTGCCGGCAACGTTCTGCGCTTGCCGCCGGATCGAATCGGCGCTGTCCGAGAGGCTTTGCTTGGTGGCGTCCACGGCGCGCTGCACCTTGCCTCGCACGCGCACGACATCGGCGTCTTTGAGATCCGCGATGCGCGCCATGAGGTCCTCGACGTCGGAGATCAGGTTTTTGATCTCCCCTGAAGCGGCATTTTTGATGTCGCCTATGCCATCATTCAAGTCGTTCTTCAGACGGCGGCCGGTGGCGCGGGCCTGCTCGGCCGTATTTTCAAAATTCGTTTCCATTGCATTCTCCTCGGGTGGATTGGTGCAGCTGTCCCCGTTGCGCAGCAGCACGCCGCCGTCACTTTGCGCGCGACCGCAGGGGGGAGCCATCGGTTCGTCACGGCCCCCCGTGTAGGAATACCCTCACATGTTAAACTCAACTGCTGCAACGCAGGCACTTTACATGAAAATCCTGGGCGAGGAATTGGGTGAAAGCGGACGGTGGTACATAGCCCTGCCGCCGATCTTGCTCATTGGCTTCCTCATCGGTTTGTTCTTCCTCGCCGCCGCTGGGCAGACCCGCCTCAACAAGGCCAATGAGCGCGCACATCGCTCGCAATTGCAGGAGCAGGCGCTCAATGAGTTCGCCGGCCTCATCGCGGATGCTGAATCCGCTCAGCGTGGATACCTGTTGACCCGAGAAAGCGCCTACCTTGACCCTTACGGGACTGCGGTGGCCGAGATCAGCCACGCGCTCGATCGATTGCACAATTCATACGGCGATGATGAGAACGGCACCGAATTTCACCAGCTGCGCGTTCTGACGGGCAAGGAACTCGGCGAACTCGAAGACGGCATTGCCCTGTTCAAGAAACGCGGCATTCCGGCAGCTGCGAGCACGGTGGGCACGGATGTCGGCAATCGCACCATGGATTCGATCGGCGCCATTATCGGAACGATGCGCAACGAAGCTGCCGCCGAGGCGGCGGCGGCCAACGCCGCATGGCGCTCAGAGTATCGCTTCTCGCGCTGGGTTTCGGCCGCCGGCGCTCTTTTGAATATCGGCCTCGTGCTGTTGGCGATTCGTCTGGTCTACGGCGACATGCGCCGTCGCGCCCGCCAAGCCACCGCCCTGCGCGATCAAAAATTTGAACTGGAGCAGCAGGTCGATGCCCGGACCCGTGAATTGACGGAGCTTTCCACTCACCTGCAAGGCGTTTCCGAGCAGGAGAAATCCGCCCTGTCGCGCGAGCTGCACGATGAGCTGGGCGGCCTTTTGGTGGCCGCACGCATGGATCTATCCTGGCTGCAGCAGCGGCTGCCCACGTCCGATCCGGGCATCGAGCAGCGCTTCAAGCGTATTCACGATTCCCTGAGCGCAGGCGTCGATCTGAAGCGCCGCGTGGTCGAAGAACTGCGGCCCACACTGCTCGACAACATGGGGCTGTTTACCGCTCTGCGATGGCAATTCAAGGAGACCTGCCGCCGCACAGGCCTGCGCTGTACCGAGACGATCCCGGAAATCGAGCTGAAATGCAGCCCGGACGCCGCGATCGGCGTGTTTCGCATCGCCCAAGAAGCGCTCACCAACATCTTGAAGCATTCGGAAGCGAAGTCCGCCGATCTATCCATTGTGATCGAGGCAGACATGCTGTTGCTGCGGATCACCGACGATGGCAAGGGGATCCCCAGCGGCCGCTTGGCCAGCAGCACGACCCATGGCCTCTCCTCAATGCGCCATCGCATCGTAGGCTTGGGCGGGGTCTGCGAAATTTACAGCCCGAATGCGGGGGGGACCGTGGTCAGTGCCCGCATCCCCTTGGCCAGGATGCTATTGCCCGTTTCGGAGGGAGGCGAGCGAACGGTCGCTTCCCGGATCTCGGGCCGCCGCAGTTCCTAAAGACCTGCGCGCGGCGCGAAACCGCTCAATGCTTCGCTAGATGCGCTTCGCAGATTTCGTGCAGCACTTCGGGGAGACGCCCGTAGTCGCGGGCTTTGTCCAGGAAATGCGTGGCGCCGAGCGCGATGGCGGCGTTCTTGTATTCCGGCAGATCGTAGTTCGTCAAAACGATGATGCGCGGCTTTTGCTGCGTGGTGGCAAGCGCGCGCATGACGCCGAAGCCGGTGCCCTGCTTGAGATGCAGATCGAGAATGATCACATCGACCGCGTCGCGCTTGACAGCCGCGAGTGCCGCCACCTCACTATCCGCGGTGCCGATCAACTCAACATCGGAGATCTGCCGAATGGCCTCGGTCAAACGTTCAGTCAATACCTTTGAGTCCTCGACCAACAGTACCCGCAGTGAACGCACCATTAACATGTCGCCCTAGAAAAACATCTGCGGTATTGATCCCTGGTCACGGCATTGTCGCTTATTGAATGAGTCCGTTGCGCAGGGCGTACGAGGTTATGTCGGCGTTCGCGGTAAAGCTCATCTTTTCCAGTATGCGGCTTCTATAGGTGCTGACGGTCTTTACGCTCAAGCTCAGTTCGTTGGCAATATCCGATACGCCCCGGCCCGCCGCCAACTTGCAGAATATTTGAAATTCGCGCGTCGACAAGCGTGCGTGCAGCGGCTTGTCCGGGTCGCCGTCGAGGTCGGCCACCAATATCTCCGCCAGCGCAGCGCTGACGTAGCGCCGCCCGGACAACACGGTGCGCACCGCCTTCATCAGTTCCTCGGGAGCGCTGTCCTTGGACAGATAGCCGCTCGCGCCGGCGCGCAGCACATTCACCGCATACTGCTGTTCCGGCAGGCCGCTCATGACCAGGACTCTGACGCTGGGATGGCCGGTTTGAATGTGCCGCAAGATGTCGAGGCCGCTGCGGTCGGGCATATGGATATCGAGGAGCACCAAATCCCATTCCGATTCACGCAGGGCGTCGAGGGTTTCATTGCCGCTGGCCGCCTCGCCGACAGCATTGATGCTCGAATCGGCTTCAAGAAATTGCTTGAACCCGGCTCGGACCACCGCATGATCGTCTGCGATCAGTACTCTAGACACGTTTAATTCCCCTCAAAAGGCGCGAGATTAAGAATTCGCGCATTCCTGTCTTTGTGAATAAGTATTGAGCTTGTTATACAGCGTCTTTAAGCTGCAGCCCAGCGCATCGGCAGCACGGCGTTTGTTGCCCTTGAAGTAGTCCAGCGTCGCTTCGATCAGCGAACGCTCCATATCGTATATGCGCGACCCGACCCGGATCTCCAGGCGCTCGCGATCCAGCAGGGTTGCGTTGCCGAGTTCGCCGCCGGCCGCCTCCGCGCGTGTGCCATTCTGGATGAGGGGGGCGAGTTCCAGCACGCTGTCGCCGAGGATGAAGGCCCGCTCGATGCAGTTCTTCAATTCACGCACATTGCCAGGCCAGGAATGCAGTTTGAGTGTCATCCGGGCATGCGCCGAGAGACGTTTCTGCGTCATTGCCTGCGCGTTCAATTCCGACAAGAAGTGATTCGCGAGCAGTTCCACGTCGTCGCCGCGATTGCGCAGCGGCGGCAGGTCGATCGGAAACACCGCCAGGCGGTACAGAAGATCCTCGCGCAGCTGGCCGGCTTGCACGGCGGCCAGAGGACAGCGGTTGGTGGCGGCAATGACCCGCACATCGCTGCTGTATTCGATGTTCGCCCCGACGCGGTAGAACCTGCGGGATTCGAGCACGCGCAGCAGCCGTGTTTGCATATCCAGGGGCATTTCCGTCACTTCATCGAGCAGCAGAGTGCCGCCGTCGGCACGCTCGAACACGCCCGCGTGCGCGCGGACCGCGCCGGTGAAGCTGCCTTTTTCGTAGCCGAACAATTCCGCCTCGATGAGACCCGCGGGAATCGCGCCGCAATTGATGGCGATGAAGGGTTTGCCGCGGCGCGCACTGTACTCATGGATCATCTGTGCGGCGAGTTCCTTGCCGGAACCGCTTTCGCCGGTCAACAAAACACTGGCCTCGGTGGGGCCCACGCGCTCGATCAATCGAAATACTTCCTGCATGGCGACGGAGTTTCCCAACAAGGAATCCATTGCCTGCATCGGGGGCAGCGCGGGACGCTCGGAAAGGGTCTGGCTCACACTATTCATTACAAATCTCCTGCTGATCGCGCACGTGTAATCGTTACACGTGACACGCCATAATTTGTAACCTGTGCAGCTAAGCCTCGCCAGGGCGGAGGGCTGATCCTCGGCTCGGAATTCGCGCTGAAGCCTGTCAGTGTTTGTCTGACACGCGCTCGCAAGCATCTGAAAGGAAAGGCCGTATTGGCATCCCCAGAACCGGGCTCAAGCGCTTTTGGGGACGCATTTCACGACTGGCACACGCGATGCACTCACAAACCCGCGCCGCAGCGCCAACAGGTCGTGAATTGCGGTTCGAGCTGCTCGCCGCACTGCACGCATTCCCAAGGGGCGCCAGTCGGGGCAGCCGATGCCCGTTCCAGCGCACGCAGGGCGGCCGGTTCCAAGTCGTCCTCCACCCATAACTGCGGCCATGTTTCCAGCATGGGCAAATCGCCGAGTGCGCCTGCCAGATATTGGTTGCGCAGCTCAGCCTCGATGCCCGCGGTGATCAAGATATTGCGGGCATGTGCGACCTGCAGCAAAGACGCGGCTCGAAACACTCTCTTCACGGTTCTCCAAGGGCCAGCTCAGCGCAAAGACTTCAAGAAGGCAACCGCATCCTCCCCTCTTTCCAACACCTCCACCAGCGCCGAGCCGACGACCACGCCCTCGACATGCGGCGCAAGCCGCGCGACTTGCCTCGCCGAGCGGATGCCGAAGCCGGCGCACACCGGGACATTGGCCACGCGCTTGACCCGGTCCAGGTACTCGAGCACCTCAACCGGTACGTCGGCGAATTTGCCGTCGGCGGATTGGCCGGTGGTTCCCGTCATGGTCACCGCATAGATGAAACCCCTGGCTTGCCGGCATAACATCGCCAGGCGTTCGGGCGGCGTCACCGGCGTCACCATTTGCACCAGCGCCAAGCCCTCCGCCTCGAGCGCCTGGTGCAGTTCGCCGCTTTCTTCGAACGGCAGATCGGGCACGATGAAACCGGCGACGCCGGCCCGCGCAGCCGCGCGCGGCAGCTTTTCCATGCCGAATGCCAGCAGCGGGTTCAAATAACTCATCAGCAGAATGGGCGCGTCAGGTCGCGGTTCGAGGGATGCTAATTCATCGAGAATCCACGGCAGCGTGACGCCGTCGGCCAGCGCCGCAAAGCTCGCCCGCTGGATGGTGGTGCCGTCGGCCATCGGATCGCTGAACGGCACGCCCACTTCAACGACCTCGCAGGCGCCGGCGACTTCGCCGAGGTTTTGCTTGAATTGCCGGCGGCTGGGAAAGCCGGCGGTCAGGTAGCCCACCAACGCCGGGCGCCCTCTCGCAACGGCAGCCTGTATGGCCGCGGAAATGCGTTCGCTCGGCGCGCTCACCGGCGCAGATCCGCTTTCATCGCAGCGCTTTCAGCAACGTGTTCTGCAGGATCGGCATGTCTTTGTCGCCGCGGCCCGAGCAGCCGATGAGAACTTGCGCGCCCGGATTTTTCTTCGCGAAGCGACGCGCGCCGAAAAACGCATGCGCGCTTTCGATGGCCGGCAGAATGCCTTCGTACTTGGCGCATTCCGCGAGTGCGTCCAGAGATTCCGGATCCGTCGCCGACTCGTACGTGACGCGCCCGGTTTTCATCAAGTAGGCATGTTCCGGTCCCACGCCGGAATAATCCAAGCCCGCCGACACCGAATGCGTTTCGCGCACCTGGCCGAACGCATCCTGCAAGATCAGCGTGTAGCTGCCTTGCAGAACGCCGGGTGTGCCGAAGGTCAGCGACGCGGCATTCTCGCCCAATCCCGCGCCGCGGCCGCCGGCTTCGACGCCCAGCAGCTGCACGGCCGCATCTTCCAAGAAAGGGTGAAACAAGCCGATGGCGTTCGAGCCGCCGCCGACGCACGCAACCGCGACATCGGGCAGCCTGCCGGCGGCCTCCAACATTTGCGCGCGTGCCTCGCGGCCGATTACCGATTGCAGTTCGCGCACCAGGTACGGATAGGGATGCGGCCCCACGGCCGATCCCAAGGAATAATAGGTACCGTCAGGATCCGATACCCAATCGCGCAGCGCTTCGTCGATGGCCGCGCGCAGGGTTTGATCGCCGCCGGTCACCGGCACCACCGTTGCACCCAGCAGCTTCATGCGATCGACATTAGGGGCTTGCCGCTCGACGTCGACTGCCCCCATGTAGACGACGCAGGGGATGCCGAGCCGCGCGGCGGCCGCGGCGCTGGCCACGCCGTGTTGTCCCGCGCCGGTTTCCGCGATGATGCGTTTGGCGCCCAGGCGTTTCGCGAGCAGTGTTTGGCCGATCGCGTTGTTGATCTTGTGCGCGCCCGTATGCGCGAGATCCTCGCGCTTCAGCCACACCTGCGCGCCCCAGCGCTTGCTTAAAGTGGGTGCCGGCGACAACGCCGTCGGGCGGCCCACCCAGCTTTTCAGTTCATGGGTAAATTCAGCCTGAAAATCAGGCTGGTGAAGGTAGCGGTCGATGCCGGCCTGCAGTCGGTCCAGCGCCGGCACCAGCGTTTCGGGCACATAGCGGCCGCCGAAGGCGCCGAAGCGGCCCTTGGCATCGGGCAGGCCGGTGGCCGCCGCGGTCGCGCGCAGCGGCGAACTCACTATTCAATCTCCAGGTGGGCGGCGGCCGCGCGCGCAGCGCGCACGAACTCGTGAATCTTGGCCGGATCCTTGACGCCGGGCTCGGACTCGACGCCGCTGCTGACGTCGACGCCGAAGGGCCGCACCGCTTGGATCGCCTCGGCCACGTTCTGCGCCGACAACCCGCCGGCCAGGATCACTTCGGTTTGCCGCGCCAACTCCGCGGCGCGGCCCCAATCGGCGAGCTCGCCGATTCCGCTCGAAGGACCCTCGAACAACATGCGGCCCGGCAAGGGGTTCGGTGTCTTACGGCCGAAGCGCACAACCGGCAATACCTTGATGTGCGCCGGTATTTTCAGCTCGCGCAAATCTTCCACGTCGGTCTGGAAATAATCCGGCTTGAGGATCCGGCAGATTTCGTCGACTTTCATCTGCAAGGGATGCTGCGCGACGGCGATGCGCAAAATGCCCGGCGGCGCGAGCGCAGCGAGTTGCGCGGCCTGCCCGGGCGTGACTTGACGCGGGCTCGGTGCGAATACGAAGCCGATCGCGTCGACGTTGGCTTCCGCGGCCGCACTGACCGCATCCGCACCGGTAATGCCGCATATCTTGATCCACATGGCGCGGAGTGTAGCCATTTAGATGGGACCTGTCCGGGTCGTTGTCAATATTTCACCCAGCAGTTGCGCCGGATCATCGCAGCTCATGAGGGCCGTGCCGATGAGCGCGACTCGATACCCCAGGCGCATCATGCGCGCGGCATCGGCGGCACTCGCCACGCCGCTTTCCGCCACCGCGTGCCGGCCGCCGGGCAGCAGCGGCGCCAGTTCGGCGAATCGCTCCGGTGCTACTTTGAGGGTCCGCAGATCGCGGCAGTTGATTCCCACCAGAATATCGTCGATTTCGGCTGCTCCGCCTCCGCTTCGCGCGCAGAGCAATTCACGCGCCGCGGCCAGATCCGCGGCATCAAACGCCTCGAGCAAGACGAATAACTTGAATTCGGCCGCGGCGTCGAGCAGTTGCATCATTTGCGCGCGCGACAACATTCTCACGATCACCAACACGCCGCCGGCGCCGGCCGCACGCGCCTCGAGCACCTGATAAGGATCCACCAGGAAATCCTTGCGCATCGCCGGCACGTTGAGAGGCCTGAGGGCCGCGCATGCCAGGCGCAGGTGCTCGAGCGAACCGTCGAAGCGCGAGGGCTCCGTCAACACCGATACGGCAGCCGCGCCGCCTTGTGCGTAGGCCGTGACCCGCTTGAGCCAATCATCGCTTGGCTCGCCAAGCCGCCCGGCTGCCGGGGACCTCAATTTGAGTTCGGCAATGACATCAAACCCCAGGGGCGACAATTGCAGCCGAGCAGCAGCCGGCACTGTCCGCGCGCGCCGCTCCAGCTCCGCGTACGATTCGCGCGCCAAAGCGTTGCGCACGCGCGCCGCGCTCAAGCTCGCCATCTCGTCCAAGAAGCCGCTCACATCGCGGCCTTGCGCTCGGCCGAATGCAGCGCGAAGGCGCGCAAACGCTGCAGCCACGCCAGCGCCTTGCCGCTGTCGATGACCCCGCACGCCAGCGCAATACCGCTTTCAACGGTTTGCGCCCGGCCTGCAATCGTCAGCGCAAGGCCGCATTGCAGCGCCAGCGTATCGCGATGGGGACCTAAGTCGCGGCCTTCGAAGACCTCGATCAACGCCTGCAAATTGACCTTGGCGTCGCCGCCCGCGAGTTGCAGCGGAGTACAGCGTGCGAACCCGAACTGTTCCGGGTTGATCTCGCGGCGCGTGATCCGATCGCCCGCGACATCGAAGGCCACAAAGGAGCCGATGGGCGTCGCCTCATCCCATCCGGCCGCGCCGTGCACCACCCAGCCGCGTTCGATGTGCATGCCCGCCAAAGTGCCCGCCATCAACTCGGCGGCGGGCGCATCGTAGGCGCCCACCAGCAGGTAGCGGGGAGCGGCGGGATTGGTCAGGGGTCCCAGCAGATTGAACACCGTGCGTATGCCGAGCGCGCTGCGCACGGGCGCCAGCACCTTCATCGCCGGATGGAAATACGGGGCGAACAGGAAGGTAAATCCAGTCGCAACAAAACACTCAGCCGCGCGATTCTCATCCAGCGGCAACGTAAAACCGATCGCTTCGATGAGATCGGCACTGCCGCTGCGGCTCGAAATCGATCGATTGCCGTGCTTGACCACCGGCAGGCCGCAGGCGGCCGTCAGCAATGCCGCGCCGGTGGACAGGTTCAGGCTGCCCGAGCCGTCGCCGCCCGTGCCGACGATATCGATGGCGTCCAAGCCTTGGGGCAGCGCCGGCTTGAGCGCCAGTGCGCGCATTGCGCCGGCGAAACCGCGCACCTCGTCGGCGGTGACTCCCTTGGCGCGCAGCGCCGCCAGCAGCGCGCCGGCCAGGGCGGGCGCCAGCTCCGGTGCGGTCAGCAGCCGCAGCAGTGCCGCGGCCTCGCTCTCGCTCAGGCTGCGCCGCGCCAGCAAGTGTTCGAGGATTTCGCGCGGAGTATTCACGTCAGGTGTTCAGAAAGTTGCTCATGAGCTGCTGGCCGTCGGGCGTGAGTACGCTTTCTGGGTGAAATTGCACGCCTTCGATGGCCAACGATCTATGGCGCACGCCCATGATTTCGCCCTCGGCCGTACGCGCCGTCACTTCGAGCACCGCGGGAATACTGGCCGGCTCGGCAATCAAGGAATGATACCGGCCGGCCGCGAAATTCTGACGCATGCCCGTATACAACCCCTTGCCGTCGTGCAAGACCGGCGATACCTTGCCGTGCATCAGGCGCGGCGCGCGCACCACCTTGCCGCCGAAAACCTCGACCAAGGACTGATGGCCGAGACACACGCCGAATATGGGAATGCGGCCCGCGAAGGCCGCGATCATTTGCATGGAGACGCCCGCATCTTTGGGCGTGCCGGGTCCCGGCGATATGATCAGGTGAGAATAATTTTGTGCGAGCGCCTGCTCCACGCCGATCGCGTCATTGCGCCGTACATCGACTGTGGCGCCGAGAATCAGAAACGCCTGCACCAGGTTGTAGGTGAACGAGTCGTAGTTGTCGATCAACAGTACCTGGGCGCCCATTTACAGGCCCTCCGCCGCAAGCTCGAGCGCGCGCCGCAATACTGCACTCTTTGCCAGCAACTCGTCGTACTCAGCCTTCGCGGTACTGTCGGCGACGATACCTCCCCCCGCTTGATAACTGTAGCTGTCGCCGCGAAACACCAGCGTGCGGATCGTGATTGCCTGGTCCATGTCGCCATGCTGCCCGAAATAACCCACCGTCCCGCCGTACAGTTGCCGGCCCACCGGTTCGAGTTCGTCGATCAGCTGCATCGCGCGCACCTTGGGGGCTCCGACCAGCGTACCTGCCGGAAAAGTCGCGGCAAACAGATCGAATGCATCTTGCCCCGGATTCAAGCGGCCGCGCACGCCGCTGACGATGTGCATGATATGGCTGTAACGCTCGATCACGCGATACGGATCGACGCACACTGACCCTGCGACCGCCACGCGGCCCAAGTCGTTGCGGGCAAGATCCACCAGCATCACGTGCTCGGCGTTCTCCTTCGGATCGCGCAACAGTTCGGCTTCCAGCGCCGCATCGGCCGCCGCGTCGGCGCCGCGCGGTCGCGATCCGGCAATCGGCCGCAGCTGCGCCTGGCCCGCGTGACATTTCACCAAGGCCTCCGGCGAGGAGCCGACCACGGTGAGATCGCCGAGCTCGCAAAAAAACATGTAGGGCGATGGATTCAACAGGCGCAGCGCGCGATAGACCTCGAACGGCGCCAGGGAATGGCGCCCTTCGAACCGCGAGGCGAGTACCAGTTGATACACATCGCCGGAGGCGATGTATTCCTGCGCGCGCCGCACGCGTTGCGCATGCGCCTGCGCCGTCAAGGACGGCGAGGCGCTCGAAAATTTCCCCGGTGCGAGCGGCGCGGGCACGGCGCCCCGCAATGCAGCGATCACCTCGCCCCGCAGCTTCCGGCGCTCGGCTTCGCTGCCGTCATGCAGGAGTGCCACGCCGCGTGTCAAATGGTCGAATACCAGCAGCGAGCGCGGCGCGACAAAGTGGGCATGCGGGGTTTCCGTGCCGTCGAGGCTGCGTTGCGGCAGGCGCTCGAAATAGCGCACGGCATCGTAGGCCGTATATCCGACCAGGCCGCCCGACAGAGGAACCCCTGGAATTTTTGGGACGGGGGCGGGTGCGCGCGTCAATGCACCGCGCAGCACGTTCAAAAACTCCTGTTTACTCGCCGGTCGCGGCGTCAGGGTTCCGCCGATATTCACGCCTGCGGCATCGATCTTCACCTCGAGACAATCGCCGAAGCCGATGAACGAGTAGCGCGCCAGCCGTTCGCCGCCTTCGACGCTTTCCAGCAGGAAGCGCGGCCGGAAAGGCTTGAGCTTCAGATACGCCGAAACCGGCGTATCCAAGTCCGCTGCGATGTCAAAAGGCGGTTTCATTCATAAACCTTCCAGGCAATAAAAAACCCATCACCACGTGCCGCGGAGATGGGTTGGAGATACGAGAATTCGAATGCTAAACGACCAGCCCACTCCTTATGGGAAACGCCACCACCAGGTGTTGCGAAGATTGCGCGAGGTCGACATGGGGCCAGTATCGCCGTCTTGGGCGGGCAGCGTCAACTGCCGCCGGGCGTCCGGGAGCTATTTTTTCCCGGTCTTTTCCAGGTTTTTCTTGTATTTGCGGGTCAATTCCACGAATCGGGGCGTAAGGCCGACGTCCTCGTAAACCGGATCGCCTTGGTCGTCGCGCGAAATGACTTTGGGCCCTTTTTCATACGGCATGGCTGCCGCAATTTCATCCAGCCCGGCGCTGAGCAGATCCGTCACGATTTCCTCGAGAGGCTGTCCGGGAAACAAGTCTGCCAGTGCGTGCAGCCGCGCGGCGTCGTCGAGCGGCAAGCGCAGGGCATATTCTTTCGCAGTCCTCGCCGGCGCGGGCGCCTTCTTCCAGCGATCGAGCAAGGGCTTGAATTTCACGGCTGCTCCGCCATACCAGGCTGTTGCGACCGGCTATTATAGACCGCGGGGACATTCCATCAGCGCCCAATCCACCATATTCGAGTACAGCAAACGCGCGCTGACGCTGGTTTGGACCACCAACAAGACCTTAAGCCTCACCTTGGGAGCGCTCACCTTGGTTGCCGGCGTCCTGCCCGCCGGCGTGGCCTTTGTCGGCGCGCAAATTGTCGATGCAGTCATTCACGCCGCGGATTTGCATAGGCGCACCGGCGCGACATTCCTCACGGACGTTATTCGCTATGTCGCGATGGAGGCCTTGCTCGTGGCCGCCATCGCCATGGCGCAACGGGGGATTTCTCTGGCGCAATCGCTGCTGCGTGCCCAATTGGGCCAACGGGTCAATGTCATGATCCTGGAAAAAGCGTTGACCCTCGACCTCACTCAGTTCGAGGATTCCGAGTTTTACGACAAGCTGACTCGTGCGCGTCGCGAGGCATCCAGCCGGCCTTTGAGCCTGGTAATGCGTACCTTCGGACTTGCGCAAAATGCGGTTTCATTGATTTCGTTCGGCGGCTTGTTGTTCCGCTTTTCGCCCTGGGCCGTGCTGCTGTTGATCTTGGCCGGATTGCCGGCGTTCCTGGCGGAGGCGAAATTTTCGGGCGAAGCGTTCCGCCTGTTCCGCTGGCGTGCGCCGGAGTCGCGCATGCAAATCTATTTGGAATCCGTGCTGGCGCGCGAAGACTACGCCAAAGAAGTCAAACTCTTCGATCTGGGAAGGCGGTTTCTGGATCGCTACCGCGACATTTTCACGCGCCTGTACCGCGAGGACCGCGACCTGACCTTGCGGCGCGATGCCTGGGGCTTTGGGTTGGGCCTCGTCGGCACAGCCACCCTGTACGGCGGCTACGTATGGATTGCAGTGGAGACAGTACGCGGCACCATGAGCGTCGGCCAGATGACCATGTATCTGATGCTGTTTCGTCAGGGTCAGTCCGCGGTGAGCGCGGCCTTGTCGGCGGTCAGCGGCCTGTACGAGGACAATTTGTATCTATCGAATTTGTTCGAATACTTGGAACAACCCCTCGGGAGCGGCGCGGTCAAAGGCCATCAACTCGTCGGGCCCAGTCCCGGCGACGGCATTCGGTTCGAGGATGTCGAGTTCGTCTACCCGGGAGCCGCCGCGCCCGCATTGTCGGGAATCAGCCTGCACGTACGTCCCGGCGAGAGCCTCGCGCTGGTCGGGCAGAACGGCTCTGGAAAAACCACGCTGATCAAGCTGTTGACGCGGCTTTACGAGCCCACGCACGGCAGAGTGCTGCTCGACGGGCTGGATCTTAAGGAATGGGATGAGACGACGCTGCGCCAGCGCGTCGGCGTCATTTTCCAGGACTTTGCGCGCTATCAAATGCTGGTCGGCGAAAATATCGGCGCCGGCGACGTGCGCGCCTTCGACGACGAAGCTCGCTGGCGCAGCGCCGCCGCCAAGGGTCTCGCCGCCGAATTCGTGGAACAGCTTCCGGGCGGCTATCACGCGCAGCTCGGCAAGTGGTTCAAGGACGGCCGCGAATTATCCGGCGGCCAATGGCAAAAAATTGCGCTGGCGCGCGCCTTCATGCGCAGCGACGCCGATATTCTGGTGTTGGACGAACCCACCGCGGCGATCGACGCGGGGGCGGAGGCCGAGGTCTTTGAGCACTTCCGCGAGCTGACCCGCAACCGCATTGCCATCGTCATTTCGCACCGCTTTTCAACCGTGCGCATGACCGACCAAATCCTGGTGCTCGAAGAGGGCCGCATCGTCGAGCGCGGCAGCCACGAATCGCTGATGGCGGCCGACGGCCAATATGCGAAGCTATTCACTTTGCAGGCGCGCGGGTATCGTTAAAGCATCCTTTCGAGGTCAGATTATGGTGAAAACATCATCGCGGTTGCTTTTGCCCTCCATTGCGGCGTTCCTGGCCGCGTGTCACGGAGGCGATGCTCCGGCCGTGGGCGCGCCCGCGGCGGACGGCGGCGTAAAAATGGGCACGTATCGGGTGGTGCTGCAAACGCCGGGCGGTGAATTGCCGTTCGGCCTGGAACTTGCGCTCAAGGACTCGAAGCCTGTCGGCTATCTCATCAACGGCGAGGAGCGGTTGCTGCTGAGCGACGTCAAGATCAGCGGCCCGCATTTGGAAATTGCGATGCCGGGATATATGAATGTCCTCAAGGCCGATGCCTCCGGAAATGAGCTGCGCGGCGAGCTTTTCCTGGTCAAGCCGGACGAGAAGAACCAACACGTGCCGCTGCATGCCACCCTCGGCGAGAACTATCGATTCTTCGCGACGCCGGCGAGCGACAACGCCGATGTCTCCGGCCGCTGGGCGGTGAAATTCATCGATGACAGCGGCACGCCCGAGCCGGCGCTCGGCGAATTCAGCCAATCGCATGATGTGATCAGCGGCACCATCCTGACCACCACCGGCGATCACCGTTACCTCGCCGGACAGGTAAAAGGAGACGAGCTGTACCTGTCCACCTTCGACGGCGCGCACGTGTTTCTGTACAAGGCCAAAATTGCCGCGGACGGCAGTTTGGACGGGGACTGGTGGTCAGGACTCGCCTATCACGAGAAATGGACCGGCAAGCGCGACGCTGCCGCCCAGCTGCCGGATGCGTATGGCATCACGGCCATGAAGAGCGGCGTCAAGAAGTTCGACTTTGCCTTTCCCGATCTTTCCGGCAAAACCGTTTCGTCCCAGGATCCGCAATTCCGCGGCAAAGTCCTGATCGTTGCGCTGGCCGGCAGCTGGTGCCCGAATTGCCACGATGAGGCCGCCTTTCTCGCGCCCCTCTACAAGGACTATCGCAGCAAGGGATTGGAAATCGTTTCATTGCAGTTCGAGCACTTCGGCGACTTCGACCGCGCCGCCGCCGCCACCCAGCGCTTCCGGCAGCACTATGGCATCGAGTACACCACGCTGATTGCGGGCATCTCCGACAAGGACGAAGCCGGCAAGAAGCTGCCCATGCTGCAAAGCTTCGTCGCCTTTCCGACCACCATATTCATCGACCGCAAAGGCAACGTGCGCAAGATTCACACCGGTTACACAGGCCCGGCCACCGGCGATCATTACATTCAGTTCGTCCACGAAGTGAAGAGCACGCTGGATCAGCTGCTGTCGGAAACCTAAAGCATGCCCTCCTTCGACGTGGTTTCGGAAATAGACACGCATGAACTGACCAACGCCGTCGATCAGGCGGTGCGCGAACTGACGCAACGCTTCGATTTCAAGGACACCGGCGCGAGCTTCGAGCTGGAAGAGACCACCGTGACCATGAAGGCGCCCGCGGATTTTCAATTGAAGCAAATGCTGGAGATCTTGAAACTGCGCATTGCCAAGCGCGGTATCGACGTCGGCTGCTTGGAAGTCAAGGATCCTGAGGTCAATCTCGCCAGAGCGAAACAACTGGTGATTTTGAAGCACGGCATCGATGCCGAGGCCGGCAGGAAAGTATCGCGCCTGATCAAGGATTCGAAACTGAAGGTGCAGGCTCAGGTCCAGGGCGACAAGGTCAGGGTGACCGGCAAGAAGCGCGACGATCTGCAGGAGGCAATCGCATTTTTGCGCAAGGCCGACGTCGGCGTGCCGCTGCAGTTCAACAATTTCCGCGACTAGCGAGCAAGCCGGACGGCCCCCGGCATCAGAGCTGTTGGCGCGAGCCCTCTAAGGTTGCGCCAGTTGCCGATATTCTTCCGGGGCCATCCCCGGCATTTTGCGCACGAACGCAACCACGTCCCAAATCGCCGCATCGTCCAAGGTTTTGCCCCACGCCGGCATCCCCGACATTTTAATGCCGTGCTTGACGATCCAGAAGGCGCGCCGCGACTCCTGGATGTCTTCTTGCGCGAGATTCGGCGGATGCGGATACAGCCCGGTGCGTACTTCGGACTTCGCGACGCCGGGCGCCAGGTGGCAGCCGGCGCACAGCTCCTGATAGTGCTCCGCGCCCGCCTTGATCATTTCCGGAGTCGCGGTGAGTTGCGGCTGGATCGAGCTTAGGCGGGCATCAATGGAACCATCGCGCAGTAGCGTGATGATCGCCAGTGTGAGCTTCGTATGATGGTCGTCCGCCCCGATGTTGTAGAACCCAAATTCCAGGAACAACGCCGCGCCCAGCGCCAACACGAACAGCGCAATGATGACGGTCAATGACGCCTTGATCACCGGCCTGTTCATTTGACGACGATCGTCCCGACCATGCGCGGATGTATGGAGCAGGTAAAGTGATAAGTACCGGGCTTGTCGAACTTGAACGAAAAGCTCTCGTCGGTGTCCATCGCCCCGGAGCGAAACAGCCCTGAGTCGCTGACGACCGTATGCGGTTCGTCGTCCTTGTTGACCCAGGTCACCTGTTCGCCGGCATTCACCGTCAACGTGGTGGGCATGAACATGAAGTCCTTTACCTGGATGCTGTTTGGCGCTGCGCTCCCGGCGGCGGTGCACATCATCGCCATGGCCGCAGCGACCAGCTGCGAGCGGTATCGACAGAGATTCATTGGCTGTTCCTTGAATTGTAAAAAAATTGTGTGCTACGCGATCGTCGTGTCTTTGAGCGCCAGTGCCGCCGGATGCTTGACCACCGACACGCTGGTGATGCCGAGCATCTGCGCGAGCTGTTCCGCGGGCACCTTGAGCGGTGCCGGTCCCGGGCCCTCGCCCGCGGCCGGTTGCGGAAAGGCGGTGGAGCGCGCCGTGTGGAAGGTGACATTGCCTTCCACTTTCTGAACGATCTGGTGGATGTGTCCGTTCAATACCGTGACCGAACCGAATCGGCGCAGCTGCGCCATGAGCTGATCGGCATCCCCGGTTCCCCATCCCCACGGTTCATAGATTGTCCACAGCGGCATATGCGCGAACACGACGATGGGCGTGCTCGCCGATCGCCCTTTCAGATCCGCAGCCACCCACGCCAGCTGCTCCGCGCCGAGATTGCCCAGACCGCCCGGCTTGAACTGCAGCACGTTGATCAGTGCGATGAAGTGCACGCCGGCGTGATCGAAGCTGTAATAGCCCTTGTTGTCGGATGCCTGGCCGAAGCGGTTGAAATACTCGGTTACGGCGGCATCGGTGGTGTCGTGCTCGCCGGGAACCGTGTGCAATTCGCTGCTGCGCAGGCGCGCGAGCAGTTGCTGTGCCGTGTCGAACTCGGCGGCCTTCGACAAGTGTGTGATGTCGCCGGTGTGAATAATGAGCGCCGGCTGCTCCGGCATGGCGTTCACCAGGTCGATGCTCTGGGTCAGCGTGCCGTTGACGTCGGGATTGGCATCCTTGTTGAAACCGATGTGCGTGTCGCTGATCTGCACGAACAGCGGCTTCCCCAGCTTCGCCGCGCCATACTTGGCATCGGCCGCCAGGGCCAGATCGATCGGCGCAAATACGCCGCCCGACAGTACAAAAAGCGTTCCCGCCCCGCCGTAAGCCATGCATTTCAAGGCATTGCGGCGCGATAACAGCAATTGATCATCCGACATGGCTCACTCCTTAGGTTGCGGCTGGTTTCAGGAGTACAGACTTCGCAGCCGCCGGATTTATTCCACTAGCGTGTTTGTCCTACAGTTCGCCCCCGCAAGCTGCGCGCAAAATGCCTGGTATAGGCTTCAAGGAGATCCCCATGAGCATAAGAAAAACATCGGCGAACCGTTCGCTCGCCCTTGCCGGTTTTATCGCCTTAAGTGTGGCAGCCTGCGCAACGGACTCCGTGGTCATCACTGGCTTATCGCGCGCGCCGATTTCCCCGGCGGATGTAAAGATCTATTCGCAACCGCCAGCGCAGTTCGAGGAGGTCGCCATTCTCGATGCATCGAAGAACAGCGCCTTTACCACCGGCGGCCAGAAGACGGTGGATGAAGTCATCCAGGGCCTGAAGGCGCAGGCTGCCAAACTCGGCGCGAACGGCGTGATTCTGCAAGGCTTCTCCGACAGCCAAACCGGCTCAGTGGGATCGGGCGTCGGATCAAGCTCCTATTCCAGCAACTCTGCCGTCGGGGTGGGGGTCGGCGGATCTTTGGGCATTTATAAAAAGACCGGCCACGGTGTGGCCATTTTCGTGCCGCCGCAATCCTCGCCTTGAAAGGGGCTCAAGCTGGTTCGCGCAGCAACCGCTCCAAGCCTAAAAGCTCGTCCCAGCCGGTATCCGACACCGCGCAATATTGAATGTCGCCTTGTTGCCAGAATGCGAGGTGATAGCCGCTGCGCGTGGTGTCATTCGGCAATCGGCCGTTTGCGGCCCACGTGAACACGTTGATGACATGCGCGCCGTGCCGGTAAACAACCACGGCTGAGCGCTGGTGGCCGATGTAGTCGGCGCGGCCTCCGATCAGGCGATAACCCTGGGGTTCGAAGTCCAAGACCACGGGCGAAACGTCGGCATGACCTGCAAACCAGGGCTTCACGGTGTGTCTGTCCGTCGACACCACGTCGATCAAATGATCCGGCATCAGCGAACGCACGTGGGCGCTGACCAGCTCATTGCTCAAGGGGCTGAAGAGACTCGGCATGACCACAAAAAAAGCCAAAGCCGCCGCCAGCGCAGCACCGCCGATGCCGCTGAAGGCTCCAGTCCAGAACGAACCCTTGCGCCACAGCCGGGATTGCGGCACGGGGTTAAGATTGCGTCGCGGCCCGGGCGGGGAGCCCATCTCAGCAGCACTGTCGCTGTCCAGCGCCTCAAGAATCTGGGTGCGCAGCGCGGACGGCGCCGACGTATAAGGAATGCCGCCGCGCAATGCGCTTCGCACCTTCTCGAGATCGAGAAGCAGTGCGCGGCACTCGCCGCAATGCTCAACATGCCGCTCGATCTCGGCGGCGGACAGCGCGTCCACCTCGCCGTCGAAATAAGCCTGCACCCGAAGCGATTCAGCGCACTGCACGCGGCTCTCCTTCCACTTCTTGCAGCCATTTGGCCTTGAGCGCCGCGCGCGAACGCGCCAGGCGCGACATCACCGTGCCGATAGGCACGTTGGTGACCGCCGCGATCTGCGCATAGTCCATTTCCTCGATTTCCCGCAGCATCAGCACCGTGCGATGTTCCTCGGGCAATGAGGCCACCAGCCGGTCGAGCACCTGCTTTTGATCGGCCCGAATCGTGTCTTCCTCCGGATTTTCATCGCTGGTTAACATCGCGTGATTTGCCTCGTTTTCTTCCGGTAGCGGCACAAATGTCCGCCGCTGCTGCTGCTTGGCCGCAGTCAAATGACAGTTGCGCACGATGGTCAGCAGCCATGCTTTCGCATCCGATCCGCGCAAGGCATCGAAACCTCGATAAGCGCGCAAAATGGCATCCTGCACCACGTCATCGGCTTCGCCGCCGCGGCACAACCAGCGGGCGAACCGATACGCGGCGTCGAGGTGAGGCAAAACCAGCCCCTCGAATCGAGCGCGCTTGTCATCCATAGGGTTAAGACTCATGGGCCGCCGATTTTATTCCTTGCTTACGGGAAAAGAAGGCTCGCGTATCCTAAGGGCACAACAAAGGGGTATTTCCAGTGCTTCGAAGCCTACTCAAAACTTCCGTTCTTGTCTTAGGCCTGGCGGCGCCTGCGTGGGCGCAGCACCCATTTCTGTCGGACGGCGAGTGGTCGGCACTTCGTAGTGAGGCCAGCGGCACCGCACCGTACGAGAATCTGCGGATTCTGACGCGGCTGCACCGGGTTCCCGCCACGGAGGAATTCGATCAAGCGGCAAACTACATCCAGGCGCGCGCGCAGGAATACGGCCTGCAGGATGTGCACGCCGAAGAATTCCCCATAGACGGCAAAATAGAATATGGACTCATGCGCTCGCACATTGGCTGGAGCGTCAAGAGCGCGCGCCTCTGGCAGATTGAACCGCAGCACGCTTTGCTCGGCGACTGGGCCACCGATCCCATTCGCCTCGCCGACTACAGCCATGGTGCCGAGGTCGAGGCGGCGCTCGTGGATGTGGGCGGGGGAACCCAAGAATCGGATTACGCCGGCAAGGATGTGCGCGGCAAAATCGTGCTGGCTGACGGAGTGCTCTCGGGAGTACAGCGTCTGGCGGTGGAGAAATACGGCGCGGCCGGCATCGTCAGCGACATGCCTAATCAGAGCACGGCTTGGTCGGGACTCGATGCCAGCATCGTGCGCTGGGGCCATTTGGACGGCGCGATTACCAAAGGGTTTGCCTTCATGGTGTCGCGGGCCGCCGCCGGCGACCTGCGGGCGCAAATCGCCGCCGGCCATCCCGTCGTGCTCGGTGCGCACGTGCAGGCCGAAGTGGGCCCGGGCCATTGGACGGTGGTGACCGGCATCATCCCAGGCACTGATAAGAGCGCCGGAGAAATCGTCTACAGCTGCCACCTCGATCATCAACGGCCCGGCGCCAACGACAATGGCAGCGGCTGCGTGACCATCCTGGAATCCGCGCGGATCCTGTCCCGGCTGATCGGCGCTGGAAATCTCAAGCGTCCCAGCCGAACGATCCGATTCATCTGGGGCCCGGAAGTCGAAGGCACCATGGCTTATTTGAGCCGGCATCCCGACATTCGGGCCTCCATGCGCGCCGACGTGCACATGGACATGGTGGGCGGCGATTTGTTCAAGAACAAATCCGTTTTGCATGTCACTGAAACTCCTTGGTCGCTGCCCACTTTCATCACCGACATCGGCGCAACTTTCGCGGCGGTCATCCGCGATGCCGCAACCGTCTATACCGAAGAAGGCAGCGGCAAAGAGGCCGCGGTGGTGGAAGATCGCAACGGCGCCCTGGGCACCCGCAATGCATTTTTCGTCGACCAGACGCCGTACGCCGAGGGCAGCGATCATGACGATTATGATTCGTCCACCATCGCTGTACCCTCGCTGTATTTGCGCGACTGGCCGGACATCTACATCCACACCGATCACGACACGCTGCAGCAGATCGACCCTACCAAACTGCGCCGAGTCGCGCTGCTGGGCGCGGCGTCGGGCTACAGCTATGCCGCGCTGAATGCCTCGCAGTCCGCGGCTGAATTGCCGTTTCTGGCGGCCCGCGCGCAGCAACGCTTGGCGCAAGGGTTCAACCGGGCACTGCTGCTTCTGCAACAGGCCGACCTCAAGCCGCAAGAGGCGTTGTTCGAGGCGCACAATCTCGTCGCGCAAATGCTTCAGCGCGAACAGGCCGCCTTGCGGTCTTTCGTCGCCTTCAGTCATGCCAATCCGCTGGACGCCGCCGGTTTTACTCAAGTGCTCAAGTCCCAGGCGGCGACCGCGCAAGGCTGGCTGGACCGCACGGCCGCGGGGCTTGGCATACATGGCTCAGGCGCACCGTCGTGGCATACCGGTGCGGAGGCGGCGCGCGTGCCGCACCGCATAGGCGCGTTCGGGCCTCTGACATTTCAGAATGACGATGTGCTGCGCGATCGTTTGGGTGATGAGCGGCTGCAAAAGGTCCGTCTGCTGAGTGCCGGGTCGAGCCGGTTCGTTAATGTTCAGGACCGAAGCGCTCTGTACGCCTACGAGATCGTCAATTTTGTCGACGGCAAGAAGTCGGTCGGCGACATCCGCGACTCCGTGTCCGCAGAATTTGGGCCGATCCCGCTGGATCTCGTCAGCGACTACTTACATGCCTGCGAAGAGGCGAAAATTATCGCCTTTCGCTGAAGTTCGCGGCGCGGCTACTTCGGAGGCGGCGCGCTCCCCTTGCCGCGTTGCATGCCCTTGGAAAACACCACTGTGCCGTCGAGCCTGACGATGATGGCGTCGATGTCATCGATGCGATTGTAGATTTCCATGGCCTTATCTGGGCCCAGCACGAATGCGGTTTTCGACAACCCGTCGGTCCGGGTGGCATAGGGTCCGATCACGGTGGCGCTGCGCACCTTGCTGGCAGAGTGTCCTGTGTGTGGATCGATGATGTGGTGGTATCGCACGCCGCCCTCGTCGAAAAAGCGTTCATAGTCGCCCGAGGTGGAAATGGCCGCATCGACCAAGGGAATGCTGGCAATGACTTCGCCCTCGCCCTTGCGCGGATCCCGAATGCCGACCATCCAGGGTTTGCCGAACCGATCGCCGATAATGCGGCTGTCGCCGCCTGCGGATACGTAGGCGCGGGTCACGCCGCGCGCCTTCAGCACGTCGATTCCGCAGTCAACCGAGTAGCCCTTGGCAATTCCGCCGAGATCGATGCGCACGCCCTTCTGCGAAAATTGCACCGTCTGATTTTTGGCATCGAGAACCACGTGCCGGTAATCGACCGCGGGCAGTGCGTTGGCGATCTGCGCATCGTCCGGTCGGATGTGTTTCGGAAAATTGTACATATAGCCGACGCTGGCGTAGGTGATGTCGAAGGCGCCGTCGGTGATGACGGAATACTCCTTCGCTTTTACCAGCAAGTCGAACAGCTCCTTGCTGATAGGCATCGGCCCGTCGGCCGCCTTGGCATTGACCAGTGATACCTCGCTGGTGGGTTTGTAGGTGCTCATCGAGTCGTCGATGTGCCGCATTTCATCGAGAACGGCATCGATGGCGGCTTCGGCCTTGGGCCGATCCTCCGACCATAACTCAACGGTGATGCGCGTCCCCATGATGCCGTCGGTCACGCGCGTGACCCACTCGGCGCGTGCCGGTGCGGCTGCCGAAAGCAGGATGCATAAACAAATCGCCGGCGCTTTAATATTCATGATGCAAGCCTATCGGGTTTTTCCCATCCGCGCCCGCGCGCTCGCGCGCCATTGCATGACCACCAGCGCGCTTCCGACCATTCCGCCCAAGTGCGCAAAATGGGCGATGCCGGAGAGCGTTCCCGTTACGCCGAGAAAAAGCTCGAGGCTGGCGAAGATTGTCGCGAACAGCCATGCCGGCATGGGAATGGGAGGTATCAGAGGAATGACCTTGCGCTTTGGGAACAGCATTGCATAGGCCAATAACAGGCCAAAAACGCCGCCCGAGGCGCCCAATGTCGGGCCGAACGGCGCGGGGACCACAAACGGCACCGACAATTGCGCCAGCGCCGCGGTTATCACCGAAGCGAAGTAGCAGGTCAGCACCCGCCTGGGTCCGACATAGCGCTCGATTTCTGCACCGAACATCCACAAGGCAAACATGTTGAAGAACAGGTGAAAATAGTTGCGGGTGTCGTGCAGAAAAGAATACGTGACTATTTGCCAAATGTGGAAATACACGTGGCCCTCATAGGGCCGCAGAGGCCACAACGCCAGCATGAGTTCGAGCTGCCCGTTGCTCGCGAGCTGCAGCAGGTAGACCACAACATTGGCGGCGATGAGCGAGATGACGGCGGTAATTTTCATGTGAGTCGCATATTCTAACGCGTCATGAACTCGCAGCCGCTGAAAACCGTCTTCCTGGATTACGACACCGTCTCTAACGGCGATCTCGATCTTAACCTGTTGCGTGCGGCCACCGGCGACCTGGCCCTGTACGACTCCAGCAGCACGAAAATCGCGGAAAGGATTCAAGAGGCGGAGGTCGTCCTGTTGAACAAACTCGATCTGACCCGCGAACTGATCTTTAGCGCATCGCGGCTGCAGCTGATCGCGCTGGCCGCCACCGGCACCAACAACATCGACTTGATCGCCGCGCGCGAACGCAACATTGCGGTCTGCAACGTGCGCGCCTACTGCACGGCCTCCGTGGTCCAGCACGTGTGGGGACTCATCTTGAGCCTTACACAACATGTATCCGAATTCTCGCGTCTGTCGCAGGATGGTTCGTGGGCGAAAGACGACGCGGGTGCGGCGCTTTCCCGGCCCATCCGCGAACTGCAGGGCGGCGTATTCGGCGTGGTCGGCTGGGGAGAACTCGGGCGCGGCACGGCGCGCATAGCCGAAGCCTTCGGCATGCGGGTCGGCATTGCCGCCCGGCCCGGGGCGCCGCCCCAGGCGGGCCGGGTCGCGCTCGATGAGCTCCTGGCCACCGCGGACATCCTTTCTTTACATTGTCCGCTCACCGATGCGACGCGCGGTCTCATCGGTGCGCGCGAGCTTGGGCTGATGAAGCGCGACGCCTTGCTGATCAATACTGCGCGCGGAGCGCTCATCGACGGCGCGGCGCTCGCCGCCGCCCTGAAAGCAGGGACGCTCGGCGGCGCAGGCATCGATGTTCTGCCCCAGGAGCCGCCGCAAAGCGGCGAGCCGCTGCTCGACAGTCAAATCCCGAACCTGCTGCTGACCCCGCACGTCGCCTGGGCGGCACGCGAGGCGCGGCAGCGCTGTATAGACGAGATGGCGGCCAATATCCGCGACTTTCGCTCGGGCGGTCGGCGCGGCCGCGTGGTCTAGGAGCCTGTCTGAGTATTCAAAGCCGCGACATCAACCTCGTGCTGCCCGCTTTTCCTTTTTGGCGGCGCGTTTCTCTTCCAACGTCTTGGTCGGCTTTTTCTTGTCTTCCTTCTTTCGATCCATGCCCTTGCCCATGATTCGCTCCTCTAGTTAGGGTTGTAATCACTAATCTTTCGTACGGCGGCGCGCCGAGATCTTCGGCTTCGCCGGCCGGGCTTCCTTGCGCGCCGCCGCGGGATGGCGTCCCAACGTCGCGCGCGGCGGCTTCGGCGGCTTCTCACTCACGTGGCTGATGCGCAGCTCTCGCCCAACCACCCGCACCTTCTGCAATTGCTTGAATATCTGCTTTGGCATGCCTTCCGGCAAGTCGACGTAGCTGTGATCCTCGCGAATATCGACCCGGCCGATATGCACTCCCTCGATGCCAGCCTCGTTGGCGATGGCGCCGACGATATTGCCGGGCTTGATTCCATGTACAGACCCGACCTCGATGCGAAAAGTTTCCATCTGCGCGGGGCCGGAGCGGCGCGGACGGTCCTCGCGCGCCGGATGATCCTCATGCCCCGGATGATCTTCGCGCCCCGGGCGATCCTCGCGTATCGGCCGCTCGCGCTCTGCGGCCGGGTGCCGGGTGGGCGGCTCGCGCTCCGGCGCTCGAGCTTCCGCGGGCCGTTCCGCTTTTTGCGCCAGCAGCAAGGGCGTGGAGCCTTGCGACAGACTGGCAAGAGCGGCGGCGATGTCGATCAAGCCTAAACCCGACTCGGTTTCCAATTGTTCCAGCACCGGCCGGTAGAGGTTGCCGTCGCCCTTGGCGATGGTTTCGGTGATGCGCTGTTTGAATTTGGAAATCCGCAAGGTATTGACGGCATCGACGCTCGGCAGGTTCATCGGTTCAATGACCTGGCGCGTGGCTCGCTCGATCGCTCGCAGCATGTTGCGTTCGCGTGGCGCAATGAACAGGATGGCTTCCCCCTTGCGTCCCGCGCGTCCGGTGCGGCCGATACGATGCACGTAAGACTCGGTATCGTAGGGCACATCGTAGTTCACGACGTGTCCAATCCGCTCCACGTCGAGTCCGCGCGCGGCCACGTCGGTGGCCACCAGAATATCGATCTGGCCGGCCTTCAGCCGCGCCACCGTGCGTTCGCGCAGCGGCTGCGCAATGTCGCCGTTCAAGGGCGCGGCCGCGAATCCGCGCGCTTCAAGCTTTTCCGCCAGCTCGACGGTCGATTGCTTGGTGCGCGTGAACACCAGCATGCCGTCGAAGCTTTCGGCCTCGAGGATGCGCGTCAGCGCGTCCAGCTTGTGCACGCCGCTGACCATCCAGTAGCGCTGCCGAATATTGGTCGCCGTGCTGGTCTTGCTCTTGATCGTCACTTCCACCGGGGTGCGCAGGTGCTTCGCTGCGATCCGCCGAATCGGCGCGGGTATGGTGGCGGAGAACAGGGCCACTTGCCGCTGCGGCGGGGTCTGCTCGAGGATGCTTTCGACCGCATCGATGAAGCCCATGCGCAGCATCTCGTCGGCCTCATCCAGCACCAGCAAGGTCAAGCCCGACAGCTTCAAGGTGCCGCGATTCATGTGATCGATGACGCGCCCCGGTGTCCCCACGACCACGTGTACGCCGCGGCGCAGCGCATTTAACTGCGGTTGATAGCTCTGACCGCCGTAGATGGGCAGCACGTGGAAGCCTTTCAAGTGCGCCGCATAGCGCAGAAACGCTTCCGAGACCTGCAGCGCCAGCTCGCGGGTCGGAACCAGCACCAGCACCTGCGGCTCGTGGCGGCTCAGGTCGATTTTCGTGAGGGCCGGCAATGCAAAGGCCGCTGTCTTGCCCGTGCCGGTCTGCGCCTGGCCCAGCATGTCCTGGCCCGAGAGCAGCACCGGTATGGTCTGGGCCTGAATCGGCGAGGGCGACTCATAGCCGACATCGGCAAGCGCGCTCAAGACCGCTTCCGACACCCCCAGGTCGCGGAAACTCGCGGTGTTTTCAATCGAGTCTGCGGGAACTGCGCTCATGGGAAATGCCGTGGGTTAGGAGTGCGCAAGTCTAGCGGTTTGACCGCGTATTGCTACCATATCGCCATGGGTCGCATATTCGAAGTCAGAAAACACGCCATGTTCGCCCGTTGGAACCGCATGGCCAAGCAATTCACGCGGGTCGCCAAGGACATCGCCATTGCAGTGCACGCCGGCGGGCCCGACCCCGCCTCCAACCCTACGCTGCGCCGCGTGCTGCAAAATGCCCGCGCGGTCAACATGCCGAAGGACAAGACGGATGCGGCCATCCGCCGCGCCTCGGGCAAAGATGCGGCCAACTATTCGGAAATTCTCTACGAAGGCTATGCGCCGCATGGCGTGGCATTGTTGGTGGAAACCGCCACCGACAACCCCACCCGCACGGTCGCCTCGTTGCGCAACATTTTCATGAAGGGCGCCGGCAATATGGGTACGACCGGCAGCGTCAGCTTCTTGTTCAAGAAGATGGGCGTCTTCCGCGTCGATCCGTCGCACGTCAAAGATCACGATGAACTCGAGTTGGATCTCATCGATTACGGGCTCGAGGAAATGGGCGACAGCACCGGCGACAAAGGCGAGGCACAATTGGTGATCCGCGGCGCTTTCAATGATTTCGGCAAACTGCAGGAAGCCTTGGAGCGGCGCGGTATTACGCCGCTATCTGCAGAGCATGAGTACATCTGCGCCATGCCGGTCGAGCTTCCCGAGGATCACGCCAAAGAAGTGCTGGAGCTGATCGACAAGCTCGAGCAAGACGACGACGTGCAAAAGGTATTTCACACGCTGGCATAACACGTCTTAAGGTTTGTTCATCCTGTCATCTCTTAAGGTTTCTGCCCCGTTGGTCCCTCTGAGAGCGGAAAACCTTTGAGGAGGATGTCATGCGTAGGCTATTTATGTTATTGATTCCTATGAGTATTATTACCTTGAGCGGCTGCGTTGTGGCCCCGTATGGCTATCATCGCGGCTACTACGGCCCGCGCGTGGCGGTGGTGGCACCGGCTCCCGTGGTGGTCGTGCGGCCGTACCGTTAACTGAAGATGCAGACAGCAACCAACCGATCGCGGACGGGTGAGATAATCGGCACATGGCCAGCCACCCGTTCCGCATCGTCAATGTCTTCACCGAAAACGGGGGTCCGTTTACCGGCAACCCTCTTTGCGTCTTCGAAAACGGCGACGGTTTAAACAGCGAAGAAATGCAGTCGCTGGCGCGCCAGTTCAATCTGTCTGAAACCACATTCATTTTGCGCTCCTCCGCCGCCAATGCGCGCGTGCGGATATTCACCCCGGCGTATGAAATGGCCTTCGCAGGACATCCGACGCTCGGTACCGCGTATGTATGCCGCGCCCTGAAATTGGGCGGCGATTCGCTGGTGCTGGAAATGCAGGCCGGCCTCATTCCGGTGCGTGCCGCCGGCGATCGCTGGACTCTCACCGCCCCGCGCGCCGCCTCGCGCGAACTCGACGTGTCCCGCGCGACATTGGCCAAGGCGCTGGGTCTTGAAGAACGCGATATCGGCGAGCGCCCGCTCTGGGTCAAAGCCGGCAAGGAACAATTGGTGGTTCCCCTCACTTCGACCGATGCGGTGCGCCGCGCGGTTCCCGACGCCGCAGCAATGGCCGATGTCCGCAGCGAAGACGGTCATAGCATGGCCTACGTCTTCAGCTTCGGCGGCGTCAATGCCGGCGGGGTGGAGCCCGGCCGCGATCACGCTTTGGCGCGGTTTTTCTTTCCGGTCGGCGGCGCGATTCTTGAAGATCCCGCCACCGGCTCCGCCACCGCCAACCTCGGCGCCTGGTGCCTGGCAATGCAGCGCGCTTTACCGGTCCAGCTGCAGATTTCCCAGGGCGAATACGCCGGCCGGCCCTCGACGCTTTTTCTCGACGTGAAACCGCAGAGTCAAGTGTTCGTCGGCGGCGACGTGTTCGAAATCGGCCGGGGCGCCGTTACTCTTTGACGGGCGGCTTCACCCGGGCGCCTGCCGGCGCGGCGAGGATTTCGCTCGCCCAGCGCATCACGGGAAGCAACCGCGGCGATACCAACGTGAGTGCGGTATCGAATCCCACCCAGCGCGCCTCCTGGTGTTCCGGAAATCCCAGCTCCGGATTGATCGGCAGGTGCACTTCGGTGACCTCGCTGCGCGCCAGGTAGTACCGGGAAATTTTTCCCTTGTTGTACGGCCCCGTGTCCACGAATCCTTGACCCCAATCGAACACCAGGTTCTCCAGGGTCGTCTCCTCGCGCACCTCGCGCAGCGCCGCGTTCAGGGGCGACTCGCCGGCTTCGACCAACCCCTTGGGAAAATCCCAATTCCTGTAGGCGCGCAGCAGAAGGTACTGCACGACCGGTCCCGCCACATGGACCACCACAACCCCTGCTGAGAAGCGCCGCGCAGGTGCAATTTCCGCCATGCGTCACGCAGCCGCTGACAAGGGCGCACGAATCAGATGGTCGAAGGCGCTCAACGAGGCCTTCGCGCCCTCGCCCACCGCAATCACGATCTGCTTGTAGGGCACCACCGTGCAGTCGCCCGCTGCAAAAACACCGGCCACAGAAGTTTGTCCGCGCGCGTCGACTTCCACTTCGCCGCGCGGCGACAATTTGACGGTTCCTTTCAGCCAATCGGTGTTCGGAATCAGACCGATTTGCACGAACACGCCGGCGAGCTCTACCTCGCGCATCTCGCCGCTGGCGCGTTCTTTGTACTTGAGCCCGATGACGCGCTGGCCGTCGCCGACCACTTCGGTGGTTTGCGCGCCGGTGATCACGGTGACGTTGCCGAGGCTCATCAGCTTGCGGGTCAAGATCGCATCCGCACGCAACTGCGGATCGAATTCGATCAAGGTGACATGACTGACCAGGCCTGCAAGGTCGATGGCCGCCTCGACGCCGGAATTGCCCCCGCCCACCACGGCCACCCGCTTGCCCTTGAAAAGCGGGCCGTCGCAGTGCGGGCAGTAGGCGACGCCGCGGTTGCGGTATTCACGCTCACCCGGCACGTTGATTTCCCGCCAGCGTGCGCCGGTGGCAATAACCACGGACCTGGCTTTGAGCGACGCACCGCCCGTGAGTTTGACCTCAATGAGCTCGCCGGGCACCAGTGCTTCGGCACGCTGCAAATTCATCACGTCCACATCGTAAGTGGTGACATGCTGTTCAAATCCGGAGGCCAGCTTATGCCCCTGGGTTTCCTTGACCGAAATGAAATTCTCGATGCCCACGGTATCCAGCAGCTGTCCTCCGAGCCGCTCCGCGGCGATGCCGGTGCGAATGCCCTTGCGCGCAGCGTAAATCGCTGCCGCGGCCCCCGCAGGCCCGCCGCCGACCACCAGCACATCATAGGGCGCTTTGGCGTTCAATTTTTGCGACTCGCGCTGCGCTGCCCCGGTATCCAATTTGCGGATGATCTCGGCGAGTTCCATGCGGCCCTGGCCGAAGGGTTGACCGTTCAAAAACACCGCAGGCACGGCCATCACTTCGCGCCGTGCGACTTCTTCCTGAAACACCGCGCCATCGATCATTGTGTGGCGAATTTTCGGATTCAGCGCCGCCATTGCGTTCAGCGCCTGCACCACGTCCGGGCAGCTCTGGCAGGTCAGCGAAACAAAGGTCTCAAAGTGGTAGTCGCCGTGCAGATTGCGGATCTGCTCGATGATGGGCTCGTCGATTTTCGGCGGGTAGCCGCCGGTTTGCAGCAGCGCCAGTACCAGAGACGTGAATTCATGGCCCATGGGCACGCCCGCGAAGCGGACCTGCGCCGCGGCGCCGGGGCGGCGCAGGGCAAACGACGGCTTCACTGCGGTCTCGTCGCGTTGCGCGTCGATCTTCACCAGAGGGGAAACCGATTCGATGTCGTTGAGCAGGTCCAGCATTTCACGCGATTTCTCGCTGCCGTCCACGGACGCGACGATTTCCACCGGCAGCGAGATCCGCTCCAGATAGCCCTGCAGCTGAGTTTTCAGATTGGTGTCGAGCATGATGCGTTCCCGTGTCCTTTGCTATCGAAGACCTGTACCGACTGTTGAGGTTCGCCGCCCGGCCCCGGCGGATGCCGGAGCCGAGAGCAGAACCGCCTAGATCTTGCCGACCAAGTCGAGCGACGGTTTGAGCGTGTCGGCGCCCGGAGTCCACTTTGCCGGGCACACTTCGCCGGGATGCGAGGCGACGTACTGGGCGGCTTTGACCTTGCGCAGCAATTCCTTGGCGTCGCGGCCGATGCCGTTGTCATGTACTTCCATGACCTTGATCTTGCCTTCCGGATCGATCACGAAAGTGCCGCGATACGCCAGGCCTTGCTCCTCGATCAGTACCTCGAAATTGCGCGCCAGCGCGGCGGTGGGATCGCCGACCAATGGGTATTGCACTTTCTTGATGGTGTCCGAGGTGTCGTGCCAGGCTTTGTGCGCGAAGTGCGTGTCGGTGGACACGCCGTAGACTTCCACACCCAACTTTTTAAATTCGGCGTAGTTGTCGGCGAGATCGCCGAGTTCCGTGGGACATACGAAGGTGAAGTCCGCGGGATAGAACACGAACACGGACCACTTGCCCTTGAGGGTTTCGTTGGTCACGGGCACGAACTTCCCGTTGTGGTAGGCCGTCGCCTTGAACGGCTTGATTTCGGTATTGATCAGAGACATGGGAAAACTCCTCGAGCAGGTTTGAACATGGGAGACATATTAGCAGCCGCATACCTATTAATCATATTGATTGTAGCGATAGTTTTGATAGACTACGTCTATGGAAACAAATCGATGAATCTCAAGGATCTCAAGTACTTGGTGGCGCTCGCCGACACCGGTCATTTCGGCAGGGCGGCCGAACGCACCTTTGTCAGTCAACCGACCCTGTCGGCACAGCTTAAAAAGCTGGAAGAGTACCTGGGGGTCAAATTGGTGGAACGCCAGCCGAAGAATGTGCAGCTTACCGAGGTGGGCAGGCAGATCGTGGTGCGCGCGCGGCGCATGTTGGACGAGAGCGAGGAAATCATCGCACTCGCGCGCAGCAACACCGATCCTTTCGCCGGCAAACTGAAGATGGGCCTCATTCCGACCATCGGACCTTATCTGTTGCCGCGCGTCATGCAGAAAATTCGCAAGGCGGTGCCGCAGCTCGGGCTCATGTTGTACGAATACCAAACCGAGTCGCTGCTCAAGCGCCTGCGCGACGGCGAAATTGATTTAGGCATCATGGCGCTGCCGGTGCTGCAGGACGGATTGGAGTCGCGCGCCCTTTACGAGGAAGCCTTTACCGTGGCGCTCCCCACCCATCACCCGCTCGCGGCCAAAACCACCATCAAGGTGCAAGATCTCAAAGGCCAGACTCTGCTGCTGTTGGAGGACGGCCATTGCTTGCGCGATCAGGCGCTGGAAGTGTGCAGCCGAGTGGATGTCAGGGAAGCGGAGGACTTTCGCGCCACCAGTCTCGAGACACTGCGCCAAATGGTGGTCGCCGGCCTCGGCATTACCTTGCTTCCGGAGATGGCGGTGGAGCCGCCCTACGGATCGCAGCGCGGGCTGGCGATCCGGCAATTCGGCAACCCGAAGCCTTCGCGCACCGTGGGCGCCGTATGGCGCAAGTCGAGTACTCGCGAGGCTGCGATCGCCGCGGTTTGCGACGTGATGGACGGCGTGACAGCGAGAAACCCTTAGTCGCCGGCGTTGCCGATTCGTGACGGCTGTCTCAGCCCGGTTGCGCCGGCGAGCCTATCTGCCGATCATTTCACATATTGCGCGCCTCCGACCCGGCAAAATAGCTGATAAGGAATGTCTTGCCATGAACGCTCGCACCATAACCCAGGGAAAATCAGCTCCGCTCGGCGCCGGTAAATCGACGCCGGTTTCGCCGCGCTTCGATCGTAAATTCATCGAAGATCACAAGCTCATCGAGCGCTATCTTGAAAACAAACTGCCTTTCAAAGGCGCCCGCGATCTTGAACAGTGGTGCCGCAGCCATCCCGATTATTTGAATGACCTGAAGCTGTCCGAACGCGCGCACCTCAGCCTCAAGCTGCTGGAGGCCAGCGGCCAGCCCCAGGACCTGGGTGAACCGAAGCCGCCATGGTGGAAGAGCATTTACGTGCTCGTTGGATTGGCGGCCGTCACCTTCATTTGCTTGACGACTGTTTTGTCGCTGGCGGGAAAGAACTCATCGCTGCAGTCAAAGCTGGAAGATACCAAGCGGGCGATAAGCCAAGGCCCATTGGTGCAACCCGCCACCCAAAAGGCCGTCTACATATCGCCCGATCACGCGCCCGGCATCGACCGCGCACGAATCAAGCTCAACCGCGCAACGCCGCTGCTGATGGATGTGCACATCGATCTTGGCTACACGCAGAAGCTCATGCAATTTCGCATGTACGTAGACAAGAAGGACCAGGGACGCGCGCTGGTGCTCAGCAACCTGCTGAAGGATTCGAACGGCGAGCTGCTGCTGACGGTCAACTCCACCGGCATGTCCGCCGGCACCTACACCGTGCGGATCGAGGCGCTGCCGCCGCGCGGGATTCCCATTCCAATCGGCTGGCTGCTGATCGAAGTCGAATAGGCCGAACAACGGCCGCGGGCAACCTCGCAATCACTCGTCGCGCAACGTCACAATCGGCGGCGTATTGATCACGCTGCGCGTCGCCAGCGTTCCGCTCAAACCGACCAGCACCGTTCCGCATACCAGGCCTGCGACCCACACCAGCGGATCGAGGGTGAATTCGAGCGAGAACAGCCGTTTCGCCAGAAGCCACCCCACCCCCGTGGCACCGAACGCCGCCAAGGTGCCGGAGAGAAAGCCGAGCGCCGAAAACTCCGCGGCAACGCCTTGCAGCACCGTGCCGCGGCTTGCGCCCAAGGTGCGCAGCATCGCGCTCTCATAGCGGCGCTCGTCGCGGGTCGATTGCACGGCGGCCAGCAGGACGACGATACCCGCCGCGAGCGTGAACAGGAATACATATTGCACCGCCAGCGATGCGCGATCCATGATGCCGCGAATCTGCTTGAGAATAGCGTCCACGTCGAACACTGAGATCGTCGGGAACTGGCGCACCAGATCGGCCAGCGAGGGACGCTGCGCCGCCGTCAGGTACAGGCTGGTCATGTAGGTGCCCGCCGCGCCGTCGAGCAGTCCGGGGGGAAATACCAGAAAGAAATTCGGCCTGAAACTGTCCCACCGTATTTTTCGAATGCTGGCCACTTGCACCGTCAACGGTTCACCCGCCACGTCGAAGCTCAGCTTGTCGCCGAGTTCCAAGTGCAGGGCCTCGGCATACTCCGACGACACCGATACCAAGGGCTTGCCGGCATCGGCCGCTGTCCACCAACGGCCGGACAGCAATTGATTGTCCTCCATCATGTTGGCGGACCAGGTGAGGTTCTGCTCGCGCTCCACGTAGCCGCGCGCCGCGTCGCCGTGCAGTTTCAGCGACTGCGCCGGCTCGGAATTGATGGCGGTGATGCGGGCGCGCACCATGGGATACATTTGCGGCGCGCCGAATCCGTGCGCGGTCAGGAAATCCTGCAATGATTGGCGCTGGTCCGGACGAATGTTGACCAGGAAGTTGTTGGGCACATCATTCGGCAAGCTGCGCCGCCAATCGGCCAACAGATCGCCGCGCACCACCGCCAGCAGCAGCAGCACCATCAATCCTAAGCCAAAGGCGACAATCTGCACGACGCTGCCGGTGCCGCGGCGCGACACATTGGCGAGGCCGTAGCGCCATGCCACGCCGACGCCGCCGCGCAGCCGGCTGGTCAGCCGCACCAACCCATAGCCCGCCGCGGTCAGCACAACCCCGACCGCCAAGACGCCGGCGAGCACGCTCAAAACCAGCTCGGTGTCGCGCACCATGCTCCACAGAATCGCGAACAGCGCCGCCAGCGCCAACAAATAGCTGACGCCGTAGCGCAACGGCGGCGCGCTGACCGTCTTGCGCAGCACGCGCGCCGGCGGGGTGTTCTTCAATTGCAGCAACGGCGGCAGCGCAAATCCGATCAGCATGGCAAGCACGGTGACCAGGGCGACCGGCAGGGGCGCCAAGGAGGCCGCCGGAAGTTCATTGGGAATGAGGCTCTTCAGCAGCAATACCAGTCCGGACTGCGCCAGATAGCCCAGCCCGGTGCCGATGGCGACCGCGAACAAAGCCAGCAGCGTCAGCTCAATGATGGAGATAGAGAGTACGAATCCCTGTGCGGCGCCCATGCACTTCATCAAGGCGACCGCATCGATGTGCCGTGCCGCGTAGCGCCGCGCGCCCATGACCACCGCCACCGCCGCGAGCAGTACCGACGCCAGGCTCGCCAGGTTGAGAAACCGGCTGGCGCGATCGATGGCGGAATTCAATTGACGGCTGGACTCTTCGACATCGCGCAGGCGTTCTCCGGGCGCTTTCGTCGCATTCAAATATTCGCGGAAATTCGCTACGGCTGCCGTGCCGCCCGCGAACAGGGCGGCATAGGTGGCGCGGCTGCCCGGTTGAATGAGCTGCGTCGCCGCAATGTCATCGAAGTTGAGCAGCGCAGCGGGCGCGAGATTCACGAAGCCCGTGCCCTGGTCGGGCCGGTAGTCGAGCACCTGCGTCACGCGAAAAGAGGCCTCGCCGATGCGCAACGAGTCTCCAAGGTCCAGCTTGAGCTGCGCGATGATGCGTGCATCGATCCAGACTTCGCCGCGGCCGGGAATTTTCTCCGTGGTGCGCGGCGCGCCGAACGGCTCATCGGCGATGCGCAAATGCCCGCGCAGCGGATAGTTTGCGGTCACCGCATTGAGCGCCGCCAACTGGCTCAAGTCGCCGTTGAAAATCGCCGTGGGAAATGCCACCACTTGCGCGCTGCGCAGGCCGCGCTTGTGCGCCTCGTCGAAATAGCGTTGCGGGATCGGCGTGGGCGCTTCGAGACGCAAGTCGGCCGCCAGGACCTCAGCCGCCTGTGCGCGCACGCCCTGGGATATGCGGCTGGTAAAAAAGCCCACCGCAGTCAAGGACAACACCGCCACCAACAGCGCCAGCAGCAGCACCGACAATTCGCCCGACTTCAAATCGCGCCACAGATTTCTCAGCGCGAAGCGCAGTGCTTGCATCAATTCACCGTGTGCCCGGCATCGAGTTCCAGCATTCGATTGCAGCGCCTGGCGAGAGTGCGATCATGCGTGACCAGCACCAGCGTGCTTTTGGAATTGCGATTCAATTCGAACAACAGATCGGTAATGCGCTGTCCGGTTGCGGTGTCCAGATTGCCGGTGGGCTCGTCGGCAAACAACACCGCCGGATGCGTCACGAAGGCGCGCGCTATCGCAACGCGCTGCTGTTCACCGCCGGACAGCTGCTTGGGGTAGTGCGCCATCCGCGGCGTGAGGCCCACCTGCGCAAGCGCGGCCGCCGCCGTTTGGCGCGCGTCGCGCCGGCCGCCCAGTTCCAGCGGCAGCATGACGTTTTCGATCGCCGTCAGTGAGGGGATAAGATGAAACGATTGGAATACAAACCCCACATGCCTGCCGCGAATAGCCGCGCGCCCATCTTCATCCAGTTCGGTGAGGTCGATGCCCGCGATCAGCACGCGGCCCGTGCTGGGCTCGTCGAGGCCGGCGAGCAGCGCCAGCAACGTGGATTTCCCTGCCCCCGAGGCGCCGACAATCGCCAACGTCTCGCCGGTTCGCACACTCAGGCTCACATCGGCGAGAATGGTCAACTCACCGTCGGGGCTGGCGACAGTCTTGGACACGTCTTTCGCCTCGAGAACAATTTGTTCGAGAGCGGCTGATTTGGCTGCGGCTTGTTCTTGCATTTGGGAGCGCTCGTGAAACGGCTTTTGACCTTATTCGTCCTGATCGTTGCGTCCGCTTCGGCTCAGGCCGAAGCACCGGTGATTCTCGTATTCGGCGATAGCATCAGCGCCGGCTACGGGCTGCCGCGCGTAGATCAAGGCTGGGTGGAATTGCTCAAGACGAGGCTCAAGACACAAGATTACGGTTACCAAGTCGTCAACGCCAGCGTCAGCGGCGAAACCACGGCCGGCGGCCTGGCACGGCTCCCGCGCGCGCTGGAAGTTCATCATCCCGCGATCGTCATTCTCGAATTGGGCGGCAACGATGGCCTGCGCGCGTTGCCGATTGCGCAGATGCGCGCCAATTTGACGCAGATGGTTACGCTGACTCTGGGGGCAGGCGCGAAGCCGGTGTTGCTGGGCATGCGCATGCCGCCAAACTACGGGGCGCACTACACCGAAGAATTTGCGTTGGTTTTCAGTGATTTGGCACGCGAGAAAAAAGTGCCTTTGGTGCCGTTCCTACTGAGCGACATCGCCCTTTCGCCGAATCTTCTGCAAGGCGACGATATCCACCCGAACGAGCGGGGGCAGCCGATCCTGCTCGACAATGTTTGGCCGGCGCTGAAGCCCTTGCTCGGGCCGGCGCTAAAGCCGCTGAGCAGGTAGGCGGCAGCCTATTTGGCGGCGGTCAGCCACTCAGCGACTCCGCCGTGGCTGGAGCATGTCCCGCTGTGGTGCGCGGACTTCGAATAGGTGCCGTCCTTGCACTTCGCCGTAGCCCCGGTCGGATCCGTATTGCCGGCGGCCGCCGTCGGCGCTGATTTCGTCGCCGTGGTCGTCTTGGCGCCGGTAGCCGACGGCGCTGCCGCAGCAGCGGGCGCAGCCTTGGCCGCTTTCTGGACGCCGCCATGACCGCTGCAGGTGCCCTTGCCGCTCGAAGTCGAGGTGGTGCCGTCCGAGCAGGTCGTCGCGCCGGCGGCGGGCGCCTTGGGAGCAGCGGCCGGCGCTGCCGGCGTGGGAGCCGGGGCCGGAGCGGCTGCTGCCGCCTTTTGCACGCCGCCGTGGCCGCTGCAAGTGCCCTTGCCCGTGGATGTGGTGGTGGTTCCGTCCTTGCAAGTTGTCGGAGCAGGATCAGCCGCGAGGCTCGGCATTGCCAACGCGCAGACCAAAAGCGGGGCCGCTATCAGGCCGGCGACAGTCATTTTTCTCATGAAGGCTTACTCCCTGGTTAAGTTCCGTCCGAGGCCTCGGATTGTAAACCGATTTCTACCGAATGCGACGGCTCGTCAATGGGCGCGCGGAGCCGGTAAAACGCTGATCACATCGATGACAAAGGGGGTGTAGTGGCCGGCCGTCACCCCCTCGATCAGCTTGCCATCGACGATGACATGCGTGTCCTCGCCGATGCTGTCGGGAAACTCCGTCAAACCGATCAGCTGCACATCGTTCGCCGCCAGGCACTGCAGGCTCTGCGGCGGCGCGTACACGTACTGCGTCTTGTCCAATATCAAGATCGGCACGGTATCGACCCCATTGCTGTGCGGAAAATCGCGAAAGTGCACGCGCCCGGTGAAATCATGCCGAACCTGAAGCCACAGGCACGGCCCGCTGCCGATGACGCAGCCGGAAAGCACCATGCACATCGCGAAGATCATCAGGCGCAAAACTCCAGAGCGCGCCGCGACGCTGGATACAGCCTCGATGATGGTCGCAAGTTCGCGGGGATCCTGTGAATTCATGCGAGGCTAGTGTACCTGTCTAAGTGCGCGCACGTTGCTGGCATCCCGATCGAATGCTATACACGCCTTACAATTTGGGAGGCTCCCGCTTGGATCGAAACTGGCTCAATAACTACCCGCCCGGCGTACCGGCGGATATCGACCCCGACGCGTATCCCTCACTGAAGGAGGCAATCGAAGGGGCATTCGCGAACTATCGCGCACAGCCGGCGTTCACCAACATGGGCGCCACTTTGACCTACGCGCAGCTCGACGAACTGAGCCGCGCTTTTGCCGCCTGGCTGCAGCACAAGTCGGGGCTGGTGCGCGGTGATCGCGTTGCCTTGATGATGCCCAACATTTTGCAATACCCCATCGCCCTGTTCGGCGTGCTGCGCGCCGGCATGGTGGTCGTCAATACCAATCCCTTGTACACGCCGCGTGAACTCGAACATCAATTAAAGGACTCGGGCGCGAAGGCCATCGTTATCGTCGAGAACTTCGCGCACGTGCTGCAACAAGTGTTGGCGCGCACCGATTTGAAAAACGTGCTGGTCACCGGCATCGGCGATTTGCTGGGCTATCCCAAGGGCCTGCTCGTCAACTTCGTGCTGCGGCATGTGCGCAAACAAGTTCCGGCGTGGAGGATACCCGGCTCGGTTTCGTTCAAGACCATCCTCGGCAGCGGCCTCGGCCTCAAATTGCAGCCGGTGAGTGTGACCGGCGAGGATATCGCCTTCTTGCAATACACCGGCGGCACCACCGGTGTCGCCAAAGCCGCGATTCTCACCCATCGCAACATGGTCGCCAACCTGCTGCAATCGCTGGCGTGGATCAAGCCGGCGCTGCAGGCGGGCGGCGGCCGCACCGTGATCACCGCGCTGCCGCTGTACCACATCTTCGCGCTCACCACCAATTGCCTGGCTTTCGTGCCGCTGGGTGCCCGCAATGTGCTGATCACCAATCCGCGGGATTTCCCCGCATTCGTGGCCGAGCTGAAAAAGTACAAATTCAATTTCATCAGCGGCGTCAACACGCTTCTAAATGCCCTGCTGCATACGCCCGGGTTTGAGGCCGTGGATTTCAGCGCGCTGCGCGCGACGTTTGCCGGCGGCATGGCGGTGCAGCCCGTGGTGGCGGCGCGTTGGAAAGAGGTGACGGGCAACACAGTCGCCCAAGGTTGGGGACTCACCGAAACATCGCCGATGGTGACTGCCAACCCCATCGGATTGCCTTTCAACGGCTCGGTCGGCCTGCCGGTATCCTCGACCGACGTCTCCATTCGAGATGACGCCGGCCAGGAACTTCCGGTCAATGGCGTCGGTGAAATTTGTGTATTCGGGCCTCAGGTCATGCGCGGCTATTGGAACCGTCCCGACGAAACCGAACAGGTCATGTTCGGCGACTGGCTGCGCACCGGCGACATCGGCCGCATGGACGCAAAGGGCTTCGTGTATATCGAAGACCGCAAGAAGGACATGATTCTGGTGTCGGGATTCAATGTCTATCCCAATGAGGTCGAGAGCGTCATGGCGGCGCATCCTGGGGTACTCGAAGTCGCCGCGGTCGCGCAGGCGGACGAAAACTCGGGGGAAGTGGTGGCGTTGTTCGTGGTCAGGAAAGACCCGAATCTCACCGCCGAAGCGTTGATCGCCTTTTCACGCAAGGAGCTCACGGGCTACAAGGTCCCGCGGCACATCTATTTCCGTACCGAACTGCCCAAGACCAACGTCGGCAAAATATTGCGCCGCGCGCTGCGCGATGAGTTGCGTGCCGCTGCGGCCGCAGCACGGTAGGCCTCCCTCTCTCAATTTGCACGTACACACCAAATTAGACGGTTGACCGCGATACCCAACGGGCGCCTTATACAGATTACCGGCCCTGTTCCGGCGCCGGCATCAAATCTAAGAAGGGAGCGACACAAAGAGCAGGCTGCGAGGGTCGCATGGTGGCTTCCCACTTCGGCAACAACCGCTGCCTGAGCACGGATTTTGCCCCCGGAACTGGAGCAAAAACCTTTTCACTACTCCTCAGCCCTTGTCGAAGCGCAAGCGCGCCGGAGACGCGCTAGGTGACCGCGTAGTTCTTGACCGTCTCGACCAGCAGGGCGACGCGTTCTGGATCGACATCCGGTGTAATGCCGTGCCCGAGATTGAACACGTGCCCGGCGCCCGCGCCGTAGCTGTCGAGCACGCGTAAGGCTTCCGCACGCAGGGTTTCAGGCGTCGCGAACAATGCGGAAGGATCCAGATTGCCTTGCAGGGCCACGCGCCCGTCCACCGCCTTGCGCGCATCGCTTAAATCCGTGGTCCAATCAACGCCCACGGCGTCGCAGCCGATCGCGGCAATCTTGGCCAGCCATGCGCCGCCGCCCTTGGTAAAGACGATGTTGGGCACGCGCCGCCCTTCCGAGTGGCGCGTCAGCGCGTCGACCACCCGGGCCATGTGCCGCAGGGAGAATTCCTCGTACTGCGTCGGCGTCAAAACCCCGCCCCAGGTATCGAACAGCATGACGGCTTGCGCGCCCGCGGCGATTTGCGCGTTCAAATACAGGATCGTCGCGCTGGCGAGCAACTCGAGCAGCCGGTGCAGGTCGCGCGGCGACTCGTACATCATGCGTTTAATGACGCCGAAGGTCTTGCTGCTGCCGCCTTCCACCATGTAGGTCGCGACGGTCCAGGGACTGCCGGCGAAGCCGATCAGCGGCACGCGGCCTTTGAGTTCGCGGCGCACGCGTGCGACGGCGTCGGTTACGTATTTGAGTTCTTTGCCCGGGTCGGGCACGCCCAGCTTGTCGATATCGGCCGCGGATCGAACGGGACGTTCGAACCTCGGCCCTTCGCCGGCTTCGAATTCAAGTCCGAGATTCATGGCATGGGGAATGGTCAGAATATCGGAAAACAAAATGGCGGCATCGAGCGGAAACCGGTCGACCGGCTGCAGGGTGATTTCGCAGGCGATGTCAGGATTGGTGCACATTTCTAAAAAACCGCCGGCCCGCGCGCGCGTCGCGCGGTATTCGGGCAGATACCTGCCGGCCTGGCGCATCAGCCAGATCGGGCGCCGCGCAGTCGGCTCGCGCAACAAGGCACGCAGCAGCAAATCGTTTTTCAGCGTCTCGCTCATGTTCTCTCGCTGGCGTCGAACAGGCGGCTGTGCTCGAGTATCGCGTATCGATCGGTCATGCCGGCAATGTAATCGGCCACCGCACGGGCGCGGCCTGCCGGCCCCTTGACCAGCTCCAGGCGCGTGCGTGCCTCGTGTTCATCCGGCATTAGTGCCGGATCGTTGAAAAATGCGTCGAATAGATCGCGCACTACGCGGCGTGCCTTGGCGGTCATGCGCCGCACCTTGTAGTGCTTGTAAAGCTGCTCGCGTAAAAATGACTTCAAGGCATGGTTGAGCTCGCGCGTTTTATCGCTGAAGCCGATCAGCGCCTTCGGATGCGATCTGACCTCGGCGATCGAACGCACCCCAGAATCGCTCAGGCGCGCCGCGGAGGAGTCGATCAAATCGCTTACCAAGTGATTGATCATGCGGCGCAAGACCTCATAAATGAGACGGCGGCCGCCAAGCTCCGGATATTTGGCCAGCACTTTATCGTAATAGCCGCGAAACAGCGGCACCGCCAACAGTTGCTCAATGCCGATGAGGCCGGCGCGAATGCCGTCTTCCACATCGTGATTGTTATAGGCGATCTCGTCCGCGAAATTCGCCAATTGCGCCTCGAGACCGGGCTGCTGGCGATTGATAAATCGTTCGCCGACATCGCCGAGCAGCACCGCATTGTTGTACGAGCAATGCTTGAGAATGCCCTCGCGGCACTCGAAAGTCAGGTTCAGGCCGTCGAATTCGGCGTAATGCTCTTCGAGTTCGTCGACCACGCGCAATGATTGCAGATTATGTTCGAAGCCGCCGAAGTCGCTCATGCAGTCGTTCAAGGCGTCCTGACCGGCGTGACCGAATGGGGTATGCCCGAGATCATGCGCGAGACAGATCGCCTCGGACAGTTCTTCATTCAGCTTCAATGCGCGCGCAGCGGTGCGGGCAATCTGCGCGACCTCCAGCGAATGTGTCAACCGCGTGCGATACAGATCGCCTTCGTGGTTTACGAAAACCTGGGTTTTGTACACCAGGCGGCGGAACGCCGTGGAATGCACGATGCGATCGCGGTCACGCTGATATTCCGAGCGGTATTCCGGCGACGGCTCGGGATGGCGGCGGCCGCGTGAATGTTCCGGATGGGCGGCATACGCCGCGAGCGCGCTCATTGGGCCTGCTCGGTGATTTGCGCCCGCTCTGTGATTTGGGCCCGCGCCGTGATTGGGTGTTGCTCGTTCAATTGAAGTACTCGGCGAGCGTCGCGTCGAGCGCGGCCTTCGGATATTGATCGGTGACGATGGCGCGACCCAGTTTTTCCAGCAGCACCAGACGCACGGCGCCGCCCAGGACCTTCTTGTCCATCTGCATCAGTTCGTAGGCTCGCGCGGCGCCGATGCGCGGTGCTTCGGTAGGCAAACCGGCTAGCGCGAGGATGGCGCGCAGCCGTTCTTTGAGCACCGGGTCCACAAGACCCATGCGCGCGGAAAGATCCACGGCGATCAGCATCCCTACGGCCACGGCCTCGCCGTGCAGGTATTTCTCGTAGGAAGTTGCCGCTTCGATGGCGTGCCCGAAGGTGTGTCCGAAATTCAGAATCGCGCGCAAATTGTGTTCGCGCTCGTCGCGCGCCACGACCGTGGCCTTGATTTCGCAGGAGCGGCTGATGGCGTAGGTCAAGGCTTCCGCATCGCGCGCCAGCAGCTGCGGAATCTTGCGCTCCAGCCAGTTGAACAGCAGAGGATCCCAAACCACGCCGTGCTTCACAACCTCGGCAAGGCCGGATTTCAATTCGCGGTCGGGCAGGGTCGCCAGCGCATCGGTGTCGGCTATGACCGCCCGCGGCTGATAAAATGCGCCAATGAGATTCTTGCCGCCTGAATGATTCACGCCCGTCTTACCGCCCACCGAAGAATCGACCTGGGCTAGCAGCGTGGTGGGCAGTTGCACATAGCCGATGCCGCGCTGATAGCAGGACGCGGCGAAACCGGCGATGTCTCCGACTACGCCGCCGCCCAACGCCAGCACCGTCGCGTCCCGGTTCATCTTGTTGGCGACCAACGCGTCCAGGACCCAGCCCGCGGTTTGCAGGGTCTTATGCTGTTCGCCGTCCGGCAAGATGCACTCCGCCATGCGCCGCTGCGAAAAACTTGCCGTAAGCTTCGCCAGATACAGCCTGGCCACGGTGGTATTGGTGACGATCAGCAAATCTCGGCCCGGGATCTGGCTGTCCAACAGATTGCGATCGGTCAACAAGCCTGAGCCGATGCTGATCGGATAGCTTGCGGGACCGAGGTCTACTTGCAGCGTTTGCACGGTGTGATTATACGAACACTAGGAGCCCGTCTGGGGCTTTTGCGTGTGCCGCAGTTCTTGATGGATTTCTTCCGCGACCACCTGCACGCGCCGCCCATCCGTGCTCACCGTGAGATCGGCAATTTCGGCATACAGCGCCGCCCGGCGAGTCATCAGCTCCTTGAGCCTCTCTTCGGGGTCGGTATCGTGCAGCAGCGGCCGATGCCGGCCGTGGCGCGTGCGCTCGATCTGCTGATTGACGGAGGTGACCAGATAAACCACCGCGCCGCGTTCGCGGAGCGCAAGCCGGTTCGCCGGGTCGATGACTGCACCGCCGCCGGTGGCCAGCACGATGGATGTAAGTTGGGTCAGCCGGTCGATCGATTCCCGTTCGCGCACCCGGAATCCGGCTTCACCTTCCTTTTCAAAAATGAATGCGATATCCACGCCGGTTTTCGCCTCGATGTCCGCGTCGCTGTCGTGAAACGTGTAATGGAACAGGCGCGCCAGGTGCCGCCCGACCGCCGTCTTGCCCGATCCCATCGGTCCGATCAGAAAGATATTGCGCTTGCTGAGCATGATTGCCGCTGATCATAGCGGACCGTGCCGTTCGCCTGCCTCTCTTAAAAAATAAGGGGCGCCAAGAGGCGCCCCTACGTGAGTCAACCGGAGCCGCCGCCGGTGTTAGTAGAGATTCGATCCTTCACGCAGGATCTTGGGCGTGATGAATATCAGCAGTTCCGTCTTGTTGTTGATATCCGTCGTGCTCCTGAAGAGGTAGCCGAGCAGCGGGATGTCCGCCAGGAAGGGCACCTTGTTGGCGGCCCTCGACTTGGTGGTCTCGAGAATGCCGCCGAGCACGACCGTCTGGCCGTCGTTGACCAGCACCTGAGTGATGATCTGGCGCGTGTCGATCGAGGGCACGCTGCCGCCGGTAGCGCTGGTAACCTGCTGGCCGACCGCGTCGTCGGACACGTCCAGATCCAGGATCACGCGGTTGTCAGGCGTGATCAGCGGCGTTACTTTGAGCTTCAGGACAGCGTCCTTGAACTGAGTGGTGGTCGCGCCGCTGGAAGCGGATTCCTGGTAAGGGATTTCCACACCTTGCGAGATGGTGGCCTGTTTCTGGTTCGCAGTAATGACGCGCGGCGAGGAAATGGTTTCGCTCTTGCCTTCATTTTGCGCCGCCGAGAGTTCCAGATCGACCAGGTAGCTGCCGCCCAGAAGCGAAATGCCGATGCTGCCATTGGTATTCGCGGCGGGTGTATTGACTTGATAGCGATTGTCGAGCGTGGTTGCGGGCAGCGTGGTCGAGGCCGGCTTGCCGGCGTTCACGATCGCGTTGGCACTCTGGCCGTTGCCGCTGATCGCCAAGAGACTGTTAGCCGCCCCCGTCAGTGACGACACATTGCTGACGCCGAAGCGTGCGCCCAAATCGCGCTCGAATGTATCGCTGACGATTACGATGCGCGCTTCGATCAAGACTTGCTTGACCGGCACGTCCAAGGTCTGCACCAGGCGACGGATATCCGACAGCTTATCGGAGGTGTCCTGCACCAGCAGCGTGTTGGTGCGCTCGTCGACCGACAGGCTGCCGCGCGGCGAGAGCATGGAGTCCTTGGCGCTGGTGGTCTTGATCAGCTTCGCCAGATCGCCGACCTTGGCGTAGTTGACCTGCATGAATTCGGTATGCGTGGGCGACAGTTCCTGCACCTCTTTATGAGCTGCCAGTTCCGCCTTCTCGCGCGTTGCCAACTCTTCGGTCGGTCCGATAATGATCACATTGTCCTGGCGGCGCTTGTCCAGGCCCTTGGTGCGCAGCACGATGTCCAGGGCCTGATCCCAAGGCACGTTCTGCAGGCGCAACGTCAGATTGCCGCTCACCGAGTCGCTGACCACGATGTTCTGGCCGCTGGTGTCCGCCAGCAATTGCAGCACCGAACGTACGTCGATGTCTTGGAAGTTCAAGGTCAACCGCTCGCCGGTGTATTCCTTCTTCTCCTCGGCGCCCGCCGTGCGTTTGCTCGAGGGCTTGATTTCAACTGTGTACTGATTGTCCGACTGATAGGCGAGCTGTTCGAAGTCGCCCTGCGAACTGATCACCAGGCGTGAGCTGCCGTCCACGCGGACCGCGTCGACGGTCTGTACCGGCGTTGCGAAATCCATGACGTCGTAGCGGCGCATCAAGTTCTTCGGCATGCTGGTGCCGGCGAAGTCGACCACGATCTGCTGGCCTTCCTGACGCACATTGACCGGTGTGCGGGGATCGGTGAGCTGCACGATCACCCGGCCGGTGCCATCGGCGCCGCGCCTGAAATCGATCGTGCGGATCGCGCGCTCAGCAGGCGCTCCGGAGGCGATGGCTGCGGCGCGCACCGCCGTCTTGGCGACATCGGCGCCCGGCTGCTGGCCCAGGGTGACGACGATATCGTTGCCATCCACCTTGGTGGTGTACGGAATCAGGCTGTCGACATTCACGACCACGCGCGCGCGGCCATTGGCCTCGGCGGCAAGCACCGTGTCCACGCCGCCGGAACGCACGTCGAAACGACGCGAGGCGAGTGCCAGGGTGGTATTCGGCAGGTCGAACGCGATACGCGCCGGCTTGTCGATGGTGAACGGCAGCGGCTCCGGCGCCGGACCGCTCATGTGCAGCTTGAGCTGCACCTGCTGCCCCGACAGAGTCTGAACGTCGATGGACGTCAGCTGCACCGGATCAGCGGCTCGCGCCGTGATACTGACCGCAGCCAATGCGAAGAAGGCCATCGCGCCCATCATCGCCGTTCGTATTTGAATTCTGCTCATGCTTTCATCTCCCTGTGGCTTCAATTGGCCAGTGCCAATGAAGCCGGTCGCTCTATGTAGCCGCCGAGACCGTCCGGAACGATTTCGACCAGGCTAATTCTTCCGCCCGTTATTTCCGTCACTTTGCCGTCGTTCTGCCCCAGGTAATTGCCGGGCTGAACTTTGTGTACAAGGCCATCCTTGGATTGCACCAGACCGTAAAAATTGTTGCCCACTTTGAAGGTGCCGACCATCTTCAGCGTGTCCAGCGAGAAGCCTTCCAAGAATTCACGATTGCGGTGCGTATTGGCTCTGGCGCTGGCCAGGCCGCTGTTGGCGTTCGGACCCTGGGGCTGGAACGGTGAACGCAGGTTGGCCGCCGAGTAGACGTAGGTTTCGTAGGGCTTCACTTCCGGCAGAGGCTGGATGCGGCCGCCCGGCTTTTTCTTGGTGGTTTCAATCCATTTCTGCAAATCCGATTGGCCGCCCGAGCAACCGCCCACGGCCAAAGCCGCAAGCACGACGCCGATGACGCCAATACCCGCTATCTGTCTCACGTCTTGCCTCCCGGTGCCGCCGCCTTCTTCGCCGCCGGCTTCGCGCCGCCCTGGTCTTCGATATAGCGGTACGTCTTGGCGGTCACGTCCATGGTCAGGTTGTCGTAGCCACCCTTTGCATCCACCGGCGAAATCTGTATGTCGTTGAGTGTCACGATGCGCGGCAGGGCCGCGATGCCGCTGACGAACCGGCCGAAGTCGTGATAGCTGCCCACCAGCTTGATCTTGATCGGCAGTTCCGCGTAAAAGCCGTTGCTCTTCTCGCTTCCGGGCTGGAACAACTTTTCAGTCAATCCCGCCGCCAGTCCGGTTTGCGAAATATCGACCAGAAGATTGGGAACTTCAGTTTTGCCGGGCAATTGCCGCAGCATCGCGCCGAAGCTGCGTTCCATTTCGCCGAGCTGCGCCCGGTAGGCGTCGAGATTTGCGGCGCGCTGCTGCTTGCTTTCGAATTGCGCGCGCAGCGTCAGCTCGTCTTGCTGTGCTTTCTGCAGCAGCGGTCGGTCGTCGTTCCAGATGATCAGGTACCAGCCGACCGCCGCAACCACGGCGAACCCCAGCACCACGAAGAATCCGCGCACCGCGACCGGCCAGCGGCCGACGTCGCGCGGATCGAGACTACGAAGTTGATCGAGGAAGTTCATTTCGCCGCAACCTTCTTAACCGTTGTTTCGCCGCCGTTGTCCACGTCCACGCCGATTACATCGCTGGTGAGCGTAAAGCTCGAGCCGCCGACCGGCGAATCCTTGGCCGTCTCGACCACCTGCAGCTGCGGGTTATCCATCCACGATGAGGAGTCGATATTGCGCATGAAGGTTGAGACGCGGGTGCTCGATTGGGCAACGCCCTTCATTTCGAGCTTCTTGCCGGTTTCCTTGATCTGCGTGAGGTAAATGCCTTCCGGCACCGTCTTCACCAGCTCGTCGAACAGATGCACGATCTCGGGCCGCTTGCGCTGCAATTTCTCGATGATTTCCATGCGCGCCACGAGCCGTTGCTTGCGGTTTTCCAGGTCCTGAATGTCGGCGATCTGCGCATCGAGCTTGAGAATCTCTTTTTTCAGAAGAGCGTTCTTCTCGTTCTGCCCCTCGATCCAGCTGCCGTACAGAATTTTTCCGAAGCCGACCAGAATGATGCCGGCAATGGCGGCACCGCCCAATGCCACCGCGAATTCACGACGCCGTTCTTTGCGTTTTAGTTCGCGATGGGGAAGTAGATTGATACGCGGCATGGCTACTCTTTAGTCGAAGCTGCGCAGCGCAAGGCCGCACGCTGTGAGTAAGGCGGTGGCGTCGCGGGCGACCGCTTGGGCTTTGGCCTTCGACGACACCTTCATGTTCCCGAGCGGGTCGCCTTTGTCCGCCGGCACGCCGACGCGGCTGGAGATGACATCCGCGACGCCGGGTATGTTGGCGCAACCGCCGCAGATCAATATTTGATCCGGCTGGGTTCGGCCGCTGCCGGAGGCCAGATAAAATTGCAGCGATCGGCTGACCTGCTGGGTCATGTCGTCAATGAAGGGATCGAGCACTTCGGGCTGATAGTTGCTGGGCAAGCCGCCCTCTTTCTTGGCGCGGCCTGCCTCTTCCATGCTGAGGCCGTAAGTGCGCATGATTTCTTCGGTCAATTGCTGGCCGCCGAACGCGAAGTCGCGGGTGTAAATGACGCGCAAGTCGCGTAGCACGCTGAACGTGGTGCTACTGGCGCCGAAGTCGACCACCGCGACGGTGCGATCGACGCCGCCGTCCGGCATCTGGTGCCGCATCAGGGCACAGGCGTTTTCCAATGCGAACGCTTCCACGTCGACCAAGTGCGCGGTCAATCCTGAAGCTTGAACCGCGGCCTGCCGCTGCTCGACGTTCTCGGTGCGCGTGGCGACCAGCAGCACGTCGAGCATGTCCGGATCTTTTTCGGAAGGTCCGACGACCTGGTAGTCGTAGCTGACTTCTTCCATGGGGAACGGAATGTATTGGTCGGCCTGCATTTCGACCTGGCCTTCCAATTCATTCTCGCCGAGCGTCTTCGGCATCTGAATGACTTTGGTGATTGCCGCGTCGCCGCTGATCGCGATGGCGGCGAGCCGGCTCTTTGCGCCGGAGCGCTTCACCGCGCGACGGATCGCTTCGCCAACCGCTTCCGCGTCGACGATGGCTTTTTCGTTGATGGCGTTATGCGGCGTGGGTTCCGCGGCATACGACTCAACCCGATATTGGCCCCCCGACATCGTGAGCTCAATGAGCTTCACCGACGAGGTGGTTATGTCAAGTCCTAAAAGCGGACGGTTTCTTTTTCCTAACGACCACACAGATTTTTTCCCTTTTTGCTCAATGTCTTGTAGGTCGAACGTGGTGCATGAGATTAGCTATCACAACCAAACTTAGCAAGAAACTGTTAAATGGAACGTGAAGCTACTCACAGGTATAGCCGCTTGGGTGCCCCAAGTCGGCAAACTGAGACCTACGACAATTTCGTAGCTTCTTAAGAAGGTTCGCTTCATCCGTTCAGACCTCGCCGCCTAGGGGGAGCCTTAGGCACTGGTTTAATCTCTGGTCTGGCAACCCCGCTGTCCTTGCGCTGTCATACCCGCTTAGGACCGGTGGCTTTGCGTCCTCATCTTTCGATGAGTATGCCTGCGTAACCGGCGGTAATATGCTGCCCATGTCCGCCGACGCAATAAGTTAGAACGGTTTCCTGTGGCCAAACGTTACCTAGTTCTCATCTCGCGCATTTGTGCAGTTTTAGTTGGCTTAATAGCGTTAATCGTGTTCGCTAACGTCTGTGCTTATGTCTACTTGAGGCCGGCGCTGCCCGATGTGGCCAGTCTGCGGGAGGTCCAATTGCAGGTGCCGCTGCGCATTTATTCGCGCGACGGCAAGCTGATCCAGTCCATTGGCGAGCAGCGCCGCATCCCGGTGCGCTACGACCAGCTGCCTCCGAAGCTCATTCAGGCTTTCCTGGCCACCGAAGACGACCGCTTCTTTCGGCACCATGGCGTTGATTGGCAAGGGATTTTAAGAGCGGCAGTCGCCAATTTGAGGGCCGGCGGCATCCGCCAGGGAGCGAGCACCATCACCATGCAGGTGTCGCGCGACATGTTCCTCACCCCCCGCCGCGACATAAAGCGGAAAATGAGCGAAATCTATATTTCCCTGCTCATGGAGGCCGAGTTCACCAAGGAGGAAATATTCTCCTTGTACGTCAACAAGATCTTCCTCGGTCAACGGGCCTACGGCGTCGGCGCGGCCGCGGAGGTGTATTTCGGCAAGAGCTTGGACCAGTTGAGCGTTGCCGAAATGGCCACGCTGGCGGGGATCCCGACCGCACCCTCGATGGTCAATCCGGTCGCCAGCGCGGAAGCCGCAAAAGTGCGCCGGGCCCATGTTTTGGGGCGAATGCTCGAACTCGGCTACATCAGTCAATCAGAGTACGACCAGGCCAAGAACAGTCCCATGGAATCGCGTCTGCACGGCGCGTCCATCGAGGTCGACGCGCCGTACCTGGCGGAGATGGTACGGAACGACATGCAGAACAAGTACGGCGATGCCGTCTATACCGCCGGCTACAAGGTGTACACGACCCTCGACTCTCGTCTGCAGGTGGCGGGCACCGTCGCGCTGCGAACCGGCCTGCTGGAATACGACATGCGCCATGGCTATCGCGGTGCGAGCGCCAAGGTCGACATGTCGAAAATCGTCACGCCAGCCCAATTCGAGGCACAGCTAGACGAGTTCCCGGTCATTGGCGGACTGAAACCGGCGATCGTGCAGCAGGTCGAGGCCAAGAGCGCCAAGGTCTTCGTGAAAGACCTTGGGGTGGTGACGCTGCCCTGGGAAAAGCTCGCTTGGGCGAGGCGTCAGCTACCGGAGGAAAAAGTCGACCGCGCCCCGACTCAAGCCTCGGAAATCCTAAGCCGAGGCGATGTCATTTACACGGTGGGCCGCACGCCCGAATCCGTGCTGTTCGTGCAGGTACCCGAAGCCCAGAGCGCGCTGGTGTCGGTGGACCCAAAGGACGGCGCCGTGGTCGCCTTGGTCGGCGGCTTCGATTTCTTTCAGAGCAAGTTCAACCGCGTCACTCAGGCCCGGCGCCAACCGGGATCCGGATTCAAGCCGTTCATCTATGCGGCCGCTTTCGACAAAGGCTTCACGCCCGCAAGCGTGGTGCTGGACGCGCCCGTGGTGATCGACGAGGAAGGCAAGGAGCAGGCGTGGCGCCCTAAGGAATTCGAGAGCAGATTCGCTGGGCCGGTTCGTCTTCGCGATGCCCTCGCCCATTCCAAGAACTTGGTTTCGGTGCGCTTGATGCGCGCCATCGGCGGCGAGTACGCCCGCAACTATGTGACTCGCTTTGGCTTTGATAAGTCGCAGCTGCCCGATGATTTGACTCTCGCCCTGGGAACCGCGGAACTGAGCCCGCTGCAGGTGGCCATCGGTTACTCCACCTTCGCCAACGGCGGTTTTAAAGTCAGTCCGTACTACATCGATCGCATCGAGGACGCCAGCGGCAAGATCGTGCAGGAGGCCAACCCGGCGATCGCCTGCGCGCAATGCGGTCTTGCGAGCGGCGGGCCCGGCCCAAAAAGCGCTCCGGCCAATGCCCGTACCGCGCTGCTGGATGAAGCGCCTCACGACGGTAAGAGCATGATTCCTGTGAAGAATCTAGCGCCGCAAATCATCCGCCCACAGGTTGCTTTTCTATTGGCGGACATGATGGCGGACGTCATCAAACGCGGTACGGGTCAGCGGGCACGCACGCTCAACCGAGACGATATTGCCGGCAAGACCGGTACCAGCAACGACGCCCACGACACCTGGTTCAACGGCTTCAATGGTGACCTGGCAACGACGGTATGGGTGGGCTTCGACTCGGATCGCTTGCTGGGTGAAGGGGAGCAGGGCGGTCGCACGGCGATACCAGCTTGGACCTATTTCATGAAAGTGGCGTTGGCCGGCACCGCGCGTCACGGCGTCCCCATTCCCGACGGCATCGTCAGAGTTCGCATCTCGCCAAAAACCGGTCTGCTCGCGAGTTCTGACGACCCCAGCGGCATCATGGAGTATTTCATCGAAGGTAATTTGCCGAAGGCCGAATTGTACGAAGGGCAGAACCCGAACAATCCAGAAGCCGATAAACCGATATTTTAGGATCCACATAACCGATGCCTAAGAAGTTTTCGCAGCGTGCGGAAGATCTGCGCCGCGCTCTCGCACAAGAAGCCGCGAGAATCATGGCCGAACACGGCATTGAAGATTTCCTGCAAGCCAAGCGCAAGGCCGCCGACCGTCTCGGTGTCAACGATGTCTCGGTGCTGCCGAAAAACGTCGAGATCGAAGACGCGCTGCGCGCGCATCAGCGTCTCTTTGGACGCGACACCCATGATCACACCTTGAAGGAACAACGGCGCATCGCCTTGGACACCATGCGGATATTGGCGGAGTTTCAGCCGCGTCTGGTGGGTTCGGTTCTCACCGGCACCGCGACCAATTACAGCGACATCAACCTGCATCTGTTCGCCGACGCCTCGGAAACGGTTGCGATTCGGCTAATGGAAATCGGCGTACCGCATGAGTTCTATGAGCGGCGCGTCAAGATGGATGCGGAGCGCAGCGTGAACTATCCGGCGTTGCGCTTCGAGGCCAACGGCCGCACCGTCGATGCGACGGTTTTTCCCATTGACGGCATCCGCCAATCGCCGTATTCACCCGTGGATCGCCGGCCGATGAAGCGCGCCGATGCGCGTGAGGTCTCCGAACTGATCGATGCCAACTAGGGTTTGGCCTGCCATACGGCCAACATGTCCGGCGAGCCCTGCGCTCGGACGCCATTGTCCGTGAGAATGTCATCCGTCGCGGCGGTGATCGCGGAGCGCGAGAACACCAACGCCTCGCCGCCCTTGCTGCCGAACTCCACGGTCACAAACGGATCCTTCAAGTCGCGCAGCAGCGCCACCAGGTGCTTGAGGCTCTTGACCGGCGTGCCGTTCACGGAAGAGACCACCGAACCCGCGGGATTGGAATAGCCGTTCGCGAGTTTGTGCGGAAAAAATGGCGAGGAAACGATGACCAGCTCTTCCAAGTCATCGGTCGGCGGATCGAACGCGCGCGTCACCAGCGGGCTTTTCAAATAGCCTAAGACCCTGAGCAGACTGGCGTTGTTCTCGAAGGCGCTCAAGAATTGCCGGGTTGCGCGCGAAAATACCAACGGTCCGTAAACGAAGTACGAGGGATATTCGCCCTGCAGATCCGTCACCAGCGTCGGGTACACGGCCGGGACGGGAAGCTCGATCTTCAGCGGCTTGCCGGCACGCACGACGGTGAGCGGCAGCTTGCCGTCCTTGGCAAGCTTCTGAATCATGTAGCCGAAATTCACCCGCAGATCCTTGTCGATTTTGACCATGCCCTGGTTGTCGATCGGAGTATCCCCGACACGCGTGATCACGTCCCATTCCTTCAAGGGATAACCTGCGTCCGATTTATCGGGCCGGTGCACCACCATGCCTTCGACGCTCTTATCCAGCTTCAAATATTCGCGCAGCGCCGGATTCTCCAGCGTTTGCAGATCGTCGTGCATGCTGGCCTTGCCGACATAGCGGCCGGCCGCGATGTCCTTGAGGAACAGATCAACCTCTTCGTTCGGAATGATGTAGCCGATGTTCTGGCTATCGCCGCCCAGCCGGCTGAAGGCGAGGCCGATCATCTTGTCGCCGGCGATGGCCGGGCCCCCGCTGTTGCCGGGATTGATCGCCGCATCGATCTGGATGCGCAGTCCGGAGACCGGATAGTTGTACGAGGCAAACTCTATGCGCGACACGATGCCCTTGGTAATCGACAACGATGAGCCGCCGGTCGGAAATCCGTAAGCCAACACCGCATCCTTGATCTGCGGCAGCTTGCTGGCGCGGATCACCGGGGGATGAGTGTCGAAGAAACTCGGATCATCGAGCTGCAAGACCGCCAGATCGATGCCCGGCGCGACGGCAAGCACCGAGGCCGACAGTTTGTCACCGGCGGCATTCGCCTGAATTTGCACCTGGCTGGCATAGAGCACCGCGTGCGCGTTGGTCAATATGCGCTTGCCCTCGATGACCACGCCCGAGGCCGTGGCTTCGCTGGGCGCCTGTTTGGCCCAAGGCTTGAACGGGTCGGGGTATCGCATGGTCGAGAATATCTTGACCACTGAGTTCTCCAGAGCCGGACTCTGGGCCGCGTCCGCCGCCTGAGCCGCAGCGAATGCTCCGCCCGCCAACAGACTTGCCACCGTGAACAATGCCATTCGCATCAAACGTGCCATGGAGTTTTATTGCGTCCTTTACCTTGAATCGTCTTATTTACCGTCGACCGAAAACGCCAGCAGGGTGTTGCCCGAATTGATGTAGACACTGCCGTTCACGATGGTCGCGCCGCCGTGTTCCAAGGGTCCGCCGCCGGCGCGCACCCCGTTCTGCGTCTGAAATGGCTTTGCCGTGTTGAAATCCCACAGGATTTTACCGTCGATGGTCGAGTAAGCGCGCAGGTGCCCGTCCATCGACCCGGAAAAAACGCCGCCCGGCATAACCGTCACCGCCTGCGACTGCGCGTGCGAACAAAGGCCCTCCCAGGAGCACGGCGTTGCCGGCGCCGGCGTAAGCCAGCGGGGGACGCCGGTCTTGAGATCGAGCGCCCACAGGCTGCCGCTGGAGTTGCCGGGTTGCGCCAAGAGTCCGGACACGGCCACAAACACGCTGCGGTGATCGGCCGCCGCGCCCCAGGCGATACCGCCGCCGTCCGCGCTCGCAGCCGCGGCCGTTGCCGCAGTCGTTGCCGCCGCCGCCGCCGCCGCGGTTGCCGCGCCGCCCAGCCGCTGTTGCCAGACGATTTCGCCGCCGTGATCCGGATCGAGTCCATAGACTACGCCGGAGATTTGTGCGGCCAGGATGATTTCATTGCCGCTCGCCAAGCTGCGCAATATCGGCGGGCTGGTGAAGCCGCCGGACTCGGTCTGGCCCTTGGGTTTAAGTTGTTTCACCCACCGCAGCTTGCCGTCGTTCAAGCCGAAAGCGGCCACCGCATTGGTGAGCGACTGTTCGACCCCGGTCGTGGATCGGCCGGTGCCCACGTACAGTACGCCGCGCTTGGGATCAATGGTGGGCGGCGCGGAGATCGCCGCCCCCGCAGGTCCGAATTCCTGTACATCCGTGCTGTTCTTGTGCGTCGGCTGCGGCTCTTCCAAGACGGTATAGCTCTTCCACAACACCCGGCCGCCGGCGATATCGACGGCACTGATGCTGCCGCGGAAGGTGCAGCAGCTGTAGTTGGCATTGGCGGCGCTTTTTTCCTCGGTCGAGCCCATCGCCACGTACAACCGGTCGTTGTACAAAATGGGCGCGCCCACGATGCGCGCCGAGGGATGGCTGTCGATTTGCGTCTTCCACAGCAATGTGCCCTTCTGCGCATCGAGTGCATAGAGCGCGCCCTTATCGTCGCCGAAAAATGCCGCGCTCGGCGCCTTGATGACGTCAAGGTGCGCCAGGGTGCGTTTTAATTTGCGCGGAATCGCCGCGCGCTTCGCCTGACCCAGCTCGCCGATCGACACGGCCGTGCGGCTGCCCGCCGGTGCGTCATAGGTCCAGTAGGTGCAGCCGGTCTTGGCATCCAGCGCGTAGATCCGCCCCGAGGAACTGGTGACGAACAATCGATCGTCGACCATGGTGGGCTGGCCCAAATCCGTACCGTTCTGAAATCCGAAGGCCCATTTCAACGCGAGCTTCGGTACGTCCGTGGCGCGGATCGCCGGCTCCGGTTGGTAGCGGGTATTGCTGAGATCCCGCCCCCAGCCATTCCATTGCACGCTGCCGACGGCGACGGGTTCGGCCCGGCCCGGGCAGGGATTTTTCTCAGGCAGCAAAACGGCCGGCACCACAGGCGCGGGCGGCAGCACGGTCGGCGCGTCCTGTGCCAATGCGGCGAAGCTGCCGATCAGCAGCAGCGGCGCGCATATCACGACCTGGGCTGAGGCCGCCACGATGTCAGCGCTTTTCGATCGGCTGATAATCTCGCTGCGTGGGGCCGGTGTAGAGCTGGCGCGGGCGGCCGATTTTCATCTGCGGGTCCGACACCATTTCCTGCCAATGCGCCACCCAGCCGGCTGTGCGCGCGATGGCGAACATGACCGTGAACATGGAGCGCGGAATCCCTAAAGCGCTGTAGATGATGCCCGAGTAGAAATCCACATTGGGATACAGTTTGCGCGACACGAAGTAGTCATCCTTGAGCGCGATCTCTTCCAGCTTGAGGGACAGATCGAATAACGGATTGTTGCCCTTACCCATTTTCTCCAGCACGCGATAACACATGTTGCGGATGATTTTGGCGCGCGGGTCGAAGTTCTTGTAGACGCGGTGGCCGAAGCCCATGAGCCGCACGCTGTCGTTCTTGTCCTTGACGCGCGCCAGAAACTTGTCGATGTTCGCCACTGAACCGATGCTGTCCAGCATATCGAGCACGGCTTCGTTCGCACCGCCGTGCGCCGGTCCCCACAGGGCGGAAACGCCCGCGGAAATGGCGGCGTACGGATTCGCGCCGGTGCTGCCGGCGAGGCGCACCGTCGAAGTGCTGGCGTTTTGCTCGTGATCCGCGTGCAAGATGAACAGCAAATCGAGCGCCTCGGCTGCGACCGGATCGATCGCGTACGGCTCGCACGGAACCGCAAAGAACATGTTGAGCATGTTCGCGCAGTAGCGCAGATCATTGCGCGGATAGATGAAAGGCTGGCCGAGCGTGTGCTTGTAAGCCGCCGCAGCGATGGTCGGCAGCTTCGCGATGATCCGGTGCGCGAATATTTCCCGGTGGCGCGGATCGCCGATGTGCGTGGTGTCGTGATAGAACGCAGCCATCGACGCCACCACCGCGGAGACCATCGCCATCGGGTGGGCGTCATGATGAAAACCGCGGAAAAACCCCAGCAATTGTTCGTTGACCATGGTGTGCCGCATGATCGAATCCGTGAAGGCTTCGAGTTCCTTCTTGGTCGGCAGCGTGCCGTTGATGAGCAGCGTGGCCACTTCGAGAAAGCTGGACTTTTCCGCCAGCTGCTCCACCGGATAGCCGCGATAGAGCAGCACGCCGGCATCGCCGTCGATATAGGTTATCTTGCTCTCGGTGCTGGCCGTGGCCATGAATCCGGGATCAAAGGTGAAGACGCCTTGATCCTTGGTCAGATTCGAGATGTTGAGTACATCGGGACCGATCGTCCCGGAGATGGCATTTAATTGGCTCGTCTTTCCGGTCGTGAGATTCTTGAGTTCGTATTTCGTGCTCATTCGCTGTGTCCGACGGGTATGTTTCGATTGTTTCAGTCCGCAGCCTTGCACGGCCTCACAATGGAATCAAGCGCGCACGTCGCCGATGCAAGAACCACGTCGCGAGTTCGCGCTGAGTTCTTTAGCCAGCTTGATGATGGCGTGCGCGGCACCAGCGCCGCGCACGAAGTGAAATACCGCTTAAGGCTTGGCTGCGGTCGCGTATTTCTTGCGGAACTTATCGACGCGGCCGCCGGTGTCCACAATTTTCTGCTTGCCGGTATAGAACGGATGGCAATTGGAACAAACTTCGACCTGCAGATCTTGACCGATGGTCGAACGCGTCTCGAACTTGTTCCCGCAGGTGCACGTGACCGTGATCTGTTTGTAATCGGGATGGATGCCGGCTTTCATGGGAACCTCGTTTATCTGTTGCGGCAGAATCGAAGCGTTTCAAAAAACTGCATCGCCACGCCTTGGACCCTTTAAGTTGCTGGCAAGATCTTAAAAATCAATGCCAAAAACAGGGCCGCGCATCATATGCGCGATATCCGCCGGCGACAAGGGCCCTTCGATTGCACATATTTGTCCACAATAACTGTGGATAAGTCTGTGGACGGCATCCCGAGTAGGGGACACATACCGCGGAATTTCGCGTAATTGTTGGTTTGATCAAAAAATAGACAGGCCACTTTCACATGAAAATTCAATAAGTTACGAGGCCCTCATGACCTAGTGCACATGCAATGTGCTGTAGGTCTCACTTTGTGCGGGCCTCCCCAGGCGGTGTGCATAAACTTAGGCAAGGAAACCGGCCTGAAGATCGTTCAGGAAGCGCCGGCCCAAATCGGTCGGGCGCCACCCGTTGAACATCGGTTCGATGAGCCCGCGTTCCTGCGCACGCCAAAGCTGGGTGTCGACCTCCTTCAGTGCCAGGCCGGTCCGTGCCCGATAGCAATCGCTGCTAAATCCATCGTTTAGGCGCAGTGCGTTCAACATGAACTCGAACGGCAGGTCCGCCGCCGCGATGAAGCCGGCTTCGCCGATCGCCGCGGTCGCCGCGGTCGCCGCAGGTCGCCGCAGCCGCAGCCGTAGGCGCCGCGATTGCCGTTGCGACCGCAGTTGCGCGCGCCACTTGATCTTGATAATCGCGCGGCTGCTTTGGCTTGACGGTGCGCAAAATCTTGTTCGGCAGCTCAAGGCTCACCTTGCCGTGGGCACCCGCGCCGACGCCCACATAGTCGCCAAACAACCAGTAGTTCAAGTTGTGCCGGCAGCGCGCCCCGTCCTTGGCGTATGCCGACACCTCGTATTGGGCGTAGCCCGCCTGCGCCAGTAGCTTCTGCCCCGCGAGTTGAATCTGCCACGCCGCATCCTCATCGGGCAGCACCGGAGGGCGCGAATGAAACGCCGTGCCGGGCTCGAGGGTGAGCTGATAGTAGGAGATATGCGTTGGCGCCAGCGAGCAGGCGATCTGCACATCGCGGTGCGCCGCCTCCAACGTCTGTCCGGGAAGCGCATACATGAGATCGAGGTTGAAATTGCCCAGCTTGGCGGCCTTCAGCTCCTCGACCGCTCGATGCGTGTCGTCTGCGACGTGAATACGGCCCAAAACCTTGAGCGCGTCGGCATCGAAGCTTTGCGCGCCCAAGGACACGCGATTGATGCCGGCCTCGGCATAGCCTAAAAAGCGGCCCCGTTCGATGGTCCCCGGATTCGCCTCCAAGGTAATTTCCGCGTCCGCCGCGAAGTCGATGCGCGCCTTGAGCGCGGCCAGCAAGCGCGCGAATTCCTCAGGTTTGAACAGACTCGGCGTGCCGCCGCCAAAAAACACCGTGTCGATCCGGCGCCCTTGCAAGCGCGCCGCTTCCAGGTCGAAATCCCGCAGCAAGGCATCAATGTACGCCCCGTCCGGCTGCCCCGACTTCAACTGATGTGAATTGAAATCGCAGTACGGGCATTTGCGCACACACCATGGCATGTGCACATACAAAGCCAGCGACGCCTCGATCATGCGCGCCCTCCCAGGCTCGCGCGTGCCAGCAGCAGTTCCCGCAATGTCCGCATGGCCCGGCCGCGATGACTCAAGCGGTTTTTTTCCGAAAGAGGGAGTTCCGCCGCGCTCTTGCCGAATTCCGGCAGCCAAAAGTAAGGATCGTAGCCAAACCCCCCATCGCCTTGCGGGGCCTCTAGAATGAATCCGTGCCACGCCGCCTCTGTCACCAGCGGCGCCGTATCCTCCGCGCTCTCGACAAAAGCCAGGGCGCAACGGTAGCGCGCACTGCGGCGCGCGCGCGGCAGGCCGGACAGCGCGAGCATCAGTTTCGCGTTGTTCGCGGCATCGTCCGCGGCCAAGCCTGCGTAGCGCGCCGAATAAATACCCGGTGCACCGCCTAGGGCATCGACTTCAAGCCCGGAGTCGTCGGCGACTGCCGCCGCACCGCTCAAGTTGGCGGCATGGCGCGCCTTGATCAGGGCGTTCTCCAGGAAACTTGAGCCGGTCTCCTGCGGGGATGGCAGTTTAAGTTCCGCCAGACTGGTCATCTCGAACGGCAGTCCTAAGAGCAGGGAGCGAAATTCGCGCAGCTTGCCCGGATTGGCGGTCGCAACGACCAATCGTCTGGGAGCCTCGCTGTCCACGCTCAAGCGGCGCGGGCAGTGAGCTGCGCGGCATGCAACTGTGCGATGCCTTGCGTGGCGAGGTCCAACAGCTGGTCGAGTTCATGGCGGCGGAATGCGTGGCCCTCGGCCGTTCCCTGGACTTCGACGAACGCGCCGCCGCTGTTCATCACCACATTCATGTCGGTTTCCGCGTTCGAATCCTCGGCATAGTCCAAATCGAGCACCGGCATCCCCCGGTAGATGCCCACCGAAACCGCGGCAACTTGGCCGTGCAACGGATTGGCGGTGATCGCGCGTTTTTTGAGCAGGGTGTCGATGGCATCCGCCAGAGCCACGAAGCCGCCGGTGATTGCCGCGGTGCGCGTCCCGCCGTCGGCTTGCAGCACATCGCAGTCGATGGTGACGGTGCGCTCGCCCAACCCTTTCAGGTCGACCACCGCGCGCAGGGCCCTGCCGATGAGGCGCTGAATCTCCTGCGTGCGGCCGGTTTGCTTGCCGCGGGCCGCCTCGCGTGCCGAACGGGTATGCGTGGCGCGCGGCAGCATGCCGTACTCAGCGGTCACCCACCCCTGGTTCTGCCCGCGAAGGAAACCGGGCACGCTGTCCTCGATGCTGGCCGTGCATAGAACGCGCGTTAAGCCGAAACTCACCAGCACCGAACCCTCCGCATGCTGGGTAAATCCGCGTTCGAACTTCAATTCGCGCAGCTGATCGGCTGCGCGGCCGCTGGGGCGAATACTCACGCCGCCTTCCATCGCAGCACCGCGGCGCTGGTGTTGTCGCTGTAAGGCGCGGAGGCTGCCACGGCCTGCTCGCCCAAGTCATTGAGCGACTCGCGCAGCGGTTTCACGTTGCTCTGCGCAAAACGCACGAAGTCCTGATCGCGCAGGTTGGCCCACAGGCCGTCGGTGCACAACAACAGTACGTCGCCCGATTTCAGCTTGCGCCGCGACGATATGGTCATTTCCGGCAACGCGGCATCGCCGCCCAAGCAGCATTCGACATAGTTGCGCATGGGGTGGCCATGGACCTCGGCTTCCGTAATCAACCCTTCGCGCAGCAGCACCTCGACATGGCTGTGATCGCGGGTGCGCTCCAGCACCTGCGTCTGGCGCAGCTGATAGATGCGGCTGTCGCCGACATGCGCCCAGTACGCTGCTGAATCCTGGACCAGGCAGACCGCGCAAGTCGCCCGCGGCCGCGCATCGGCACTCAGGGCCGCCCCCAGCTTGACGACTTCTTCGTGCGCCCGGCCCAACGCAAGGTGTAAAAAGCCCAAAGGATCGAAAATCGGATGCGGCGTCTGCCAAAAAGCTTCCAGCATGGTCGAGAGCGCCGTCTCCGCCGCACGTGCGCCGTCGGCATGACCGCCCATGCCGTCGATCACCACCAACAACACGGCGTGCTCCGCGGCCGCGACAGCGACCCGGTCCTGGTTTTCCTCGCGGTGGCCGATGAGGCTTACGTCCGCGGTTTCGATCTGCAATGCCTGCTCCTCGATCTGCTAAGCTTGCGAGCCACCGATTATGGCCGATTTTAGCGACGACCCCCATGATTCGTAGCATGACCGGCTTTGCCCGACGCGAGCGGCAGTTCCCCTGGGGACTGTTGGCCTGGGAATTGAAGACCGTTAACCACCGCTTTCTGGAGCTAGGCTGCCGCCTGCCGGAGGAATTCCGTTCCGCCGAGGCGGACTTTCGCGCCGCGATCGCCGCCGCCGTGCGCCGGGGCAAGGTCGAGTGTTCGCTGCACTTCAAGCCCACGGTGGCCGCGGCTGCGCTCGAAGTCGACGCTGAATTGCTCGCGAGCCTCACTTCCAGGGCGCAGCAAATCGCCGCGCAGGCCGGCGCCGCGTCGCGCATCGATGTCCTTGACCTGCTGCGCTGGCCCGGCGTCATCCGCGACGGCACACGCGACGCCGCGCCCATGATTGCCGCCGCGCAAGGTTTGCTCGCCGACGCCTTGTCGGAATTGAGCCGGTCGCGCGATAGCGAGGGCGCTCGGCTGCGCGATGCATTGGAACAGCGCTGTGCCGGACTGCTGGAATTTTCCGCACGCGTGACGGACCGTCTGCCCGAGATCCACAGCCGCATGCGCGCCAAGCTGCTCGATCGGATCGCTCAGCTCGTCAGCGAGGTGGATCAAGACCGGCTCGAACAGGAACTGGCCATCTTGGCGCAACGGCTCGATGTTGATGAAGAGATCGACCGGCTGCGCGGCCATGTCGCCGAGGTGCGCAAGACCTTCGCCGGCGAGGACCCCGCGGGCCGGCGCCTGGACTTCTTGATGCAGGAACTGAATCGCGAGGCCAATACCTTGTCGTCGAAGTCCCAGGACATTGAAACCACGCGCGCCGCGGTGGACATGAAGGTGCTGATCGAGCAGATGCGCGAGCAGGTGCAGAACATCGAGTAGCTTCCGGAGCTGTTTTGGCTCGCCGCGCGTGACGACCAGTGTCTCAAGCACTTCCACGCCTCCTTATTGCTGTAGCACCCGTGCGGATGGATACTGTGCGCAGGACGGATATCGCAACCAAGGGAGTAAGGGTTGATCGAGGCCTGTTTCAACAAGGTCCGATCGGCGCGCATGGATCAAAAATCCAAACGCGATTCTGCTCTAGCAATAGCAGCGCTGTGCGTCGCGCTGGCAGGCTTGCTGATGCTCGATCGGGCGTGGGGCGAAGCGCCGGCGCCGGTGCGACAGATCCTGCTGCTGCAATCGTTCGATCGCGGCAACATGGTCCTCGATCACTTTACCGGCAACCTCCGGGTCGAACTGGACCGAAGTGCGGGCACTCCGGTGAATGTTGTTCAGATCGTCGTGGGTCCGACAGGGTTTGTCGGTGCCTCTGAACAGGTGATCGTCGACTTCATCCATTCCACCTATGCCGATCGTCCAAAGCCGGATCTGATCCTGTCAGTTGCTGGACCGGCGGCGCTATTCGCGCGGAAATTTCGCCAGCAGCTCTTTCCCGCCATGCCTCTGCTGTTCGCGCTCCGTCGATCAGCGCTATCTGCAGGACGCGCCCCTTGGCGAGAATGAGACCGCCGTCGCGGTCATCAACGATTTCCCCGGGTTCGTCGACGACATCCTGCAGCTTCTGCCCGAGACTAAGCAGGTGTTCATGGTGATGGGTTCCGGACAGATCGGTCGATTCTGGCATCCGCAGCTCAACGAGCAGTTCGACGCGATTTCGTGATCGGACGACCTTTGTCTGGTCCGACGAAATGTCCCTTTCCGAGATCTTGCGTCGCTGCGCGAGCCTTCCCGCCCACTCGGCCATCTTCTATTTCACGTTCGGCACGGATGCGGCAGGTGCGGCTTATGCGGACGAGCGAGTACTCGCCGATCTTCACGCCACGGCGAACGCTCCGCTGTTTGCGGCGCATAGCGTATACCTGGGCTCCGGCATCGTCGGCGGCAGGCTGATGTCCATTGACGACCTCGCTCGCCATACGGCCGACGCGGCCCTTCGCCTGCTGAACGGCGCGTCGCCGGGCAGCATCAGGATGACGCCGCAAAGGCGCGGTCAACCGGTCTTCGACTGGCGCGAGCTGCAGCGGTGGGGCATACCCGAGAGCCGGTTACCGTCCGGCAGTGTGGTGCGCTATCGAAATCTCAGTGTGTGGCGCGAATACCCGCGCACGATTCTGAGCGCGGCCGGTGCCCTGGCCATCCAGGCGCTCCTGATTATCGGACTCATGTTCGAGCGTCGCGCCCGGCGCAAGGCGGAGATCGACAGCCGCAGGAACCTGGCGCTCGCCGCTGACGTCTCTCGCCGCGAGACGATGTCGGTGCTCACCCACACGATTGCGCATGAGCTCGGTCAACCCATCACTTCGATGACGCTCGACGCCCAGGCACTGCAGATGATGATCGCCGACAAGACCGCAACGCCAGAGTCCATGGGAGAGATCCTCTCGGATATCCAGGCCGCGAGCGCCCGCGCCACGCAGATCATCGAGCGCCATCGGGCAATGCTAAGAAGTCATGAGCTGCAAAAGAAGCCGATCGATCTTAACGCCGTTGTCAATGAAAGCGTTGCCCTCGTTGCTTACGACATGATAACCCGGCAGATCACGGTGAACGTCAACCTGTGTCCGACTCCTTGTTTCATCACCGGCGATCAGCTGCTCTTGCAGCAGGTGTTCGTGATTCTGATTATGAACGCCATGGACGCGATGGCCGATATGCCGCCGCCCCGACGGCACGTCACGATCACCAGCGAACTTAAGGCCGCCGATGTCGAAGTCACCGTGAGGGACGCGGGACCGGGTTTGCCGGCGGATCTCGGCACGCTGTTCACACCATTCGTCACGACAAAATCGCACGGCCTCGGGATAGGCCTCACGATCGCGCGCACGATCGCCGGCGCTCATGGAGGCACCATCGAGGCCCGCAACAACATGGAAGGAGGCGCAGTATTCACCGTCACGCTGCCGGTCACGGAATCCCGAGCTGTGGACAAGGAGGCCGCGGCGCTGCCACCAGGCAGCGCGCGTTCGCGAATGGGGCCGACGGATTAGCCGCTGGTGGCCGGCCCATGAAAAGCCGTCCTGGGCCCATGGCGCGAGCGGGGCAGATCATCGACTGACCGCCAACGGCAAATTGCCGGGATTGCGCAGCACGGCGCAAAGCGGCGGACCATTGGCGTTAGAATGCGGCGCTACTTTGGGTACAAACGAAAACGAAGCTCACGCACTCATGACATCCTCCGGGAGCACCAGCGCACAGGGACGCCTTTATGTCGTTGCGGCACCCTCCGGCGCCGGCAAGACCAGTTTGGTAAAGGCCCTGATGGAGCGCGAGCCGCGCATCCAATTTTCGGTGTCCTACACCACGCGCAAGCCCCGCCTCAACGAAATCCCCGGACGCGACTATCACTTCGTAAGCGCGGAGCGCTTCCAGGAAATGATCGACAACCAAGAATTCCTCGAACACGCGCAGGTCTTCGATAATTGTTACGGCACCGGGGTGCGCACGGTGCAGGAGGCGCTGTCGAATGGCGAACAGCTGCTGCTGGAGATTGATTGGCAAGGCGCCCGCCAGGTCCGCTCAAGAATTCCGCAGGCGTTGAGCATTTTCATTCTGCCGCCGTCGCGTCAAGCGCTGGAACAGCGCCTCAAAGGGCGCAGCACCGATTCCGAGGAAGTCATTCAGCGGCGTCTGCGCGACGCCGCCCAAGACCTGGGTCACTGGTCGGAATTCGACTACGTCGTCATCAACGATCGCTTTGACCGGGCGATCGACGATCTACAGGCCATTGTCGAGAACCGCGCCGGTCATCTGACTGCAACACGACCCGAAGTGGTGCAATTGGCGGCGGAGCTGGTTAATCCTTGACCAAAACCGGCGAATTACCGCCGAAATAAGCTCATTTTAGAGTGCCCCGCACCTTTCGTGGGTGGCGAGAGCGGCGCGCTTTCTGCTATGATTTCAATCCCTCCATTGGAACCTTAAGCATGGCGCGTATCACCGTCGAAGACTGCCTTCAAAATGAACCCAACCTGTTCAACCTGGTGTTGCTGGCCGCTAAGCGCGCCCGCCGCCTGGCGAACGGCGCAGAAGCGACCGTTGAATGGGAAAACGACAAGCCGACCGTGGTAGCGCTTCGCGAGATCGCTGCCGGAAACATCACGCTGGAAATGTTGGAAGAGCCCGAAGAGCCGGCCCAGCCGCCGGTCAGCGAGCTCGACATGCCGTCGGATTTCCGTGCTCCGCAACTCGGGCTTGGGGACTAGCTACAGCCGGCTTAAAGAGCAACGATGGATTATGCGTCTTCCATACTCGGTTTCTTGCCCGGTGGAAGACGATCCACCGGGATCAGCCAGCTCTTAGATAAACTCGAAAGCTATCTTCCGCCCACCCAGGTCGAGCGGGTGCGCGAAGCCTACGACTTCGGCGCGGAAAAGCATCAGGGACAAAAGCGGGTTTCAGGCGAGCCCTACATCACCCATCCGGTGGCGGTGGCCGACATCCTCGCCGATCTGCGCCTGGATGCCGACACGTTGGTGGCGGCCATCCTGCACGATGTCATCGAGGACACGCCGACGGCGAAAGCCGAGATCGCGTCGATCTTCGGACAGGTGGTCGCCGAGCTGGTCGATGGCGTCAGCAAACTGGACCAGATCCAGTTCAAGAACCGCCAGGAAGCTCAGGCCGAGAGCTTCCGCAAAATGCTGCTGGCGATGGTGCGGGACATTCGCGTCATCATGGTCAAACTCGCGGACCGCATGCACAACATGCGCACCCTCGGGGTCATGCCGCCGGTCAAGCGCAGGCGCAGCGCCCGCGAGACTCTCGAAATCTATGCGCCGATCGCCGAGCGCTTGGGACTGTACGCCGTCAAGCTCGAGCTCGAGGACCTGGGCTTCCGCGCGCTCTATCCCTACCGGTACAAGGTTCTCGAGCGAGAACTGAAGCGCGCGCGCGGCAACCAAAAGGAGTTCATCAACAAGATCGCCGAGACCTTCAAAGGCGCCTTGAAGAAAGCCGGCATCGCCGGTGCGGTGGAGGGCCGCGAGAAGCACTTGTACAGCATCTACAAAAAGATGCAGAACAAGAAGATCTCGCTCAACGAGATGGTGGATGTGTACGGTTTCCGCATCATCGTCGACAACGCGGATGTGTGCTACCGCGTGCTCGGATTGGTGCACAGCCTCTACAAGCCCATGCCGGGACGCTTCAAGGATTACATCGCGATTCCGCGCGTCAATGGCTACCAGTCGCTGCACACCACCCTGTTCGGACCGAACGGCGTCCCTATCGAGGTGCAGATCCGCTCCGAACAAATGCACCGCGTGGCCGAGTCCGGGATCGCCGCGCATTGGAAGTACAAGTCCGGCGGCGACACATTCGGCGGCGTCGAACACGACCGCGCGCGCGAGTGGCTCGCAAGCCTCGTGCAGATTCAGGAGGGCGGCAGCTCGGAGGAATTTCTCGAGAGCGTCAAGGTCGATCTGTTCCCGGACAAGGTCTACGTGTTCACGCCCAAGGGCAAAATCCTGCGCCTGCCCACCGGCGCAACCACCGTGGACTTTGCCTATGCGATTCACACCGATGTCGGCAATCGCTGCGTCGCGGCCAAGGTGGACCGGCGCTTGGTGCCGTTGCGCACGCCGCTGCGCAATGGTCAGACCGTGGAAATCATCACCGCGAAGGGCGCGAAGCCCAACCCGTCATGGTCCAGTTTCCTGGTCACGGCAAAGGCCCGGGCCGCCGTGCGTCAGTACTTGAAGAATCTCAAGAAGGGCGACGCGCTCGAGCTCGGCCGCCGCCTGCTTTCGCTGGCGCTCGAGGAGTTCTCGCTCAACTTGAAAAAGATTCCCGCGGCTGACATCGACGCGGTGGTCAAGGAACTGAACCTGCGCGACGCAGATGAGCTGTACGAAAAAATAGGTCTGGGCGAGCGCCTGGCGCCGCTGGTCGCGCGGCGTCTGCAGCCCTCGCATGTCAACGGCGAAACCGGCCACATCGCCAGCGGCGGCCCGCTGATGATCGCAGGCACTGAAGGCCTGTTGGTAACCTATGCGCGCTGCTGTTTTCCGATTCCCAACGATCCGATCATGGCTTATCTGAGCGCCGGCCGCGGCGTGATGATTCACCGGCAGAATTGCGGTAATCTCGCCGAGTATCGCAAGCAGCCCGACAAGTGGCTGTCGGTGGCCTGGGAGGCCACGCGCGGCCGCTTGTTCAGCTCGGAAATCCAATTGGAAATCAACAACCGGGTCGGCGTGCTGGCGGCGGTCGCCGCGAGCATCGCCGGCACCGAAACCAACATCGATCAGGTGTCACTGGAAGAACGCGACGTGAATTCTTCATCCCTTAAATTTCAAGTGCAGGTCCGCGACCGCAAACATCTGGCGCGCGTCATCCGCACCGTGCGGCGCATGCCGGATGTGCAGCGCGTGTCCCGCACGCTGGCTTAAAACGCCTGCCCAGCCGCAATTTCTTCCCGCCTGAATTCCCTTTCACCTAACTTAGATCAAGACCATGAGCAAACAAATCATTTCCACGCCCAACGCACCGGCTGCCATCGGCACCTACTCGCAGGCCGCGCGGGTGGGCAACACCATCTGGGTCTCGGGTCAGATTCCCATGGACCCCGCCACCAAGGAGTTGGTGAAGGGCGACATGGAGGCGCAGGTGCGGCAAGCCTTCGAGAATCTGAAAGCCATTGTGATCGCGAGCGGCGCCACGCTCGACGATGTGGTCAAGGCGAACATCTTCATGATCGATCTATCCCACTTCGCGCTCGTCAATAAAATCATGGCCGAGTATTTCCGCGAACCGTATCCGGCACGCGCCGCGGTAGGGGTTGCCTCGCTGCCGCGCGGCGCGCAGTTCGAAGTGGAGTGCATCGTCGCCCTGTGATCGAATTAAAGCCGGTCACGGTATTGCGCGGCGTCGGCGACTCGCTCGCGACGCGCCTGCGCACCTTGGGGGTAGAAACCACTCAGGATCTGTTGTTTCTCTTGCCGCTGCGCTACGAAGACCGCACGCGCGTCGTTCCTTTGGGCGAATTGCGGGCCGGGCAGCGCGCCTCCGTGGAGGGCGAAGTGCTGCTCACCGAGGTGGCGTTTCGTGGCCGGCGGCAGATGCTGTGCAGGATCGGCGACGGCTCCGGCTTTTTGACGCTGCGATTTTTTTACTTTACGGCGCAGCAACAACAAGGCTTGAGCAGAGGCGCGCGGATTCGCTGTTTCGGCGAGGCCCGCCGTGGGCCCAAGGGCCTGGAGTTCGTTCATCCGGAATACCGGCGCGTCGATCCGCTTGCGCCGCAAGCGCCGGAAGAGCATCTCACGCCCATCTATCCTGCGACTGAAGGCGTGACGCAGGGGCGTCTGCGCCTGCTGGTCAAACTGGCGCTCGACCAGACCGGCGCCGAGGATCCCAAGGATTGGCTGCCGCCGGCGGTATTGGCGGATTCACAGCTGCCCAGCTTGCGCGAAGCGCTGCTGTATGTGCACCGACCTCCGACCGACGCGCCGGTAGAATTGCTCATGAGCTATCGCCACCCGGCCCAGCGCCGCCTGGCATTCGAGGAACTGCTGGCGCACCAACTTTCGCTCAAGCTATTGCGCCGAAGGATCCAGAGCGACCCGGGCTGGCCGCTGAAGCCCGCGGGGGAACTGAAGGCCAAATTTCTGGCCGCGCTGCCCTACCGCATGACGGCCGCGCAGCTGCGGGTACTCACGGAAATCGAAGGCGATTTGCAATACCCTAAGCCGATGCTGCGCCTGGTACAGGGCGATGTGGGCTGTGGAAAAACCTTGGTCGCCGCGCTGGCAGCAACCCAGGCCATCCAGATGGGCCGGCAGGTCGCGTTGATGGCACCCACTGAGCTGCTCGCCGATCAGCATGCGCAGAATTTTCGCCGCTGGTTCGAGCCCTTGGGGGTTTCGGTCGCTTGCCTGAGCGGCCGCTTGACCGGCAAGGCGCGCACCACCGTGCTGCAGGGGATTCGCGAGGGACACGCAGCCATCGTCATCGGCACGCATGCCCTGTTTCAGGAGAGTGTGGAGTTTTCCTCGCTGGCATTGGTGGTGGTCGATGAACAGCATCGCTTCGGCGTGCATCAACGCCTAAGCTTGCGCGAGAAAGGCGCAACGGACGGCCATCAGCCGCATCAGCTCATCATGACCGCCACTCCGATTCCGCGTACCTTGGCAATGACCGCCTACGCGGATCTGGATGTTTCGGTGATCGATGAATTGCCACCCGGGCGTACCCCGGTCAAAACCGTGGTGCTGGCCGAGGCCCGGCGCGACCAGGTCGTGCAGCGGATTCGCACCGCCTGCCTGGAGGGACGGCAGACTTACTGGGTGTGTCCGCTCATCGACGAATCGGAGGAGATGCCCTATCAAGCCGCTGAAGAGACGGCAGCGGCCCTGGCCGCGGCTTTGCCGGAATTGAAGGTGGGGATGGTGCATGGGCGCATGCCGGCGCAGGCCAAAGAGAGCACGATGCGCCGCTTCAAGGACGGCCAAATCCAATTGCTGGTCGCCACCACCGTCATTGAAGTCGGCGTGGATGTCCCGAACGCAACGCTCATGGTGATCGAGAACGCCGAGCGGTTGGGGTTGGCGCAGCTGCATCAGCTGCGCGGCCGGGTCGGCCGCGGCAGCCACGTCAGCTCGTGCCTCCTGATGTATCGCGCGCCGCTGTCGCAGATGGCGCGACGGCGTCTTGGCGTCATGCGCGACACCAACGACGGCTTCGAGGTGGCCCGGCACGACCTGGAGCTGCGCGGACCCGGGGAGTTGCTCGGCACCCGCCAGACCGGACTTGCGCAAATGCGTGTCGCAGATTTATTGCGCGACGCGGATTTATTGCCGCGCGTGCAGATCGCGGCCGAAGCTCTGCTGCGCGATTATGGAAAACATGTGGCGCCGCTGATTCGCCGCTGGGTGGGACATGCAGAGCAATACGGCCGCGTGGGGTAGAATCGCGCGGATGAGTCGCGGCAATGCACGTCCGATCGAATCCATTCAGTGGCAACCCCAGGAACGCCTGGGGCAGTTGTCCATGGACGCGCAATTGCGTCCCTGGCTCATCGGCAAGGGATTGTTGACGCTGCGCCTGCGGCAGGCCTGCGGCGAACGCTTCGGCCTGCGCTTGGTGGATCAATGGACCGGCCTCTTGAGTGCATCGCATAAGGCGGCGCTGCGAATCGAAGACCAGGCAGGCCTGTTCTGCGATGTCGAAATGAGCTGCGGCGAGAGCGTATGGGTGTTCGGCCAGACCATCGTTCCGGATTCGACCTTGATCGCACATCCGTGGCTCGCGGAACTCGGCGACGCAGCGCTCGGCGAAACCTTGAGCGATTTGTCCGGCGTTGAACGCGGCCCGCATGAATACGCATGGCTGCCCACCAATGAAGCCGTGACCGCGCGCGCGCTTCGCGATGCCGAAATCAAGCCGGCGGGACTGTGGGCACGCCGCGCGCGAATATCCTTGCGCCACGCTCCCTTGCTGATGCAGGAATTGTTCCTGCCTTCCATGGGCCGCGTCTAGGCAATCCAAGCGTGCCACTGCCGCGAAACGGGGATGAACTGGCGCTGATGATCACGGCGCGCCTGCGCTGGTATGCCTATCGCGTTCGCTTTCATCCCTGGACCACGGAAGAGCTGCCGAAAATTCTCGGCACCGTTCACGACTATGTGCGGCTCATGCGCCTGGACCGCCCCATCGGCATTTGGCTGCTGTTGTGGCCGACGCTGTGGGCGCTGTGGATCGGCAGCCGCGGGCAGCCGAAGCCCCTGATCTTCATCATTTTCGTGAGCGGCACCGTGCTGATGCGCTCGGCCGGTTGCGCCATCAACGACTACGCCGACCGCAGCTTCGATCCGCATGTTGCGCGGACCAAGGATCGTCCTTTGGCTGCCGGACGCCTATCGACGCTCGAGGCATTGGTGCTGTTCGCCATTCTGTCGCTCGCGGCATTGGTGCTGGCGCTGCAGCTGAACCGCCTGACGCTGCTGTGCGCGGTGGTGGGCGCGTTCATCGCGGTCACCTATCCATTCGTGAAACGCTTCCTGTCGGTGCCGCAGCTGTACCTGGGGTTGGCGTTCGGCGCCGGAATTCCCATGGCTTTCGCCGCGCAGCTGGAATACGTGCCGCGGATCGCGTGGCTGCTGCTGCTCGCCAATGTGCTGTGGGTGACGGTGTACGACACCATGTATGCCATGGTGGATCGCGATGACGATATCCGGATAGGCGTGAAATCGACCGCGATTTTGTTCGGCGATTCCGATCGCCACATCATCGCCGTGCTGCAGCTGATGACTCTGGTGACGCTCTATCTGGTCGGAAAAATTATTCGTGCGGGGACCTGGTACAACGCCGGGCTGGTCGCGGGGGCGATGTTTTTCATCTATCAGCTTTGGCTGATTCGCGCGCGCGACCGCGAGGGCTGCTTGCGCGCCTTTCTCAACAACAATTATTTCGGCATGTCCGTATTCATCGGACTGGCGCTCGAATATCAATTCGCGCGTTGAGCGGCGCAGGGCCGCAGCTCGCGCCTCGACGGGCGGGAGCCTTCAGTTCAATGCCTCCGCAAGTGTTGCAACACGAGTTCGTTGACCGCCTGCGGTGCCTCCATATTGGCCATGTGCCCCGCGCGCGCGATCGTTCGCAGTGTTGCCCGCGGCATTTCGGCGCCGAGACGCCGGGCGATGTCATGAAAGTCCGGCAGATCGTGCTCGCCGATGATCACCAAGGTGGGGGCGGCAATCGTTGCCAGGATCTCCGAGCTGGGTTGCGCGGGCGCCTGGTCCAGGTCCTTTTGCAGCCAATGCCAACCCGAATAGTGCGCGAGCATCGTTTCCAACGCCGCGGCCGTCGCAGGTTGCCGGCGCGCCGGTGCGAACAGAGGATGATCGAGCCAAAGCTGTTTGGCGCCGGCGAGGTCGCCGGATTTGGCGGCATCCGACATGCCGCGCCAGCGCCGCAACCAGTCCTCGCTCCACGGGTGTCCATCGAGCGCAGTGTCCACCAAAGTCAGTGACCGCACGGCTTCAGGTCTAGCCCCGGCTACGCGCAACGCAACGCGGCCGCCCATAGACAGCGCCACCAAATGCGCGGGACGCGCATTGAGAAGGTCCATCAACGCGAGCAGGTCCTCGACGTGCGAATAAGCCCCATCAGGCATGCTTGAGCGGCCGTACCCGCGCAAGTCGTAACGGATGGCGCGGTGCCGTGCGGTGAAGGCCGGCCATTGCGCGTCCCACATCTTTGCGTCCAGGCCGAATCCGTGGATGAAGATGACCGGATCGCCCTCGCCGGCGACCGAATAGTTGAGCCATCCCCCGGGCAGCCCAAGGGTTGAGGATTCATCGGAATTCGGCGCGCTCATGCAGCTCCTTGGGTTGACGCGTCGCAATTTTAGCCATCGCCGGCAGGACTTTAGGTAAACCAGACTCCTTATCATAGGTTGACTAGCAAGGGCGGCCCCCGAATACTGGGGCGGCCCCCGACTACCGGGGTGGCCCCGAATACCGGCGGCAATTGGAGGTATCCCTTGAGCCCACGCAACGACTGGACGCTCGCCGAGGTGGCTGAGCTTTTTGACATGCCGTTCATGGACTTAGTATTCCGGGCGCACCGAGTGCACCGAGACTTCCATGTGCCCAACACCATCCAGGTGAGCACACTTCTCAGCATCAAGACCGGGGCGTGTCCGGAGGATTGCGCCTACTGCCCGCAAAGCGTGCGCTTCGATACCGGCCTTGAGCCCTCCGAGCTTTTGGAACTGTCAGAAGTCGCCGCCCGGGCCCGCGCTGCCAAAGACGCCGGGGCGACGCGCTTTTGCATGGGAGCCGCCTACCGCTCGCCCAAGCCCAAGGACCTGCGCAAAGTCGTCGCCATGGTCAGCGCCGTGAAGGACTTGGGGCTCGAAACTTGCGCCACCCTTGGCATGCTGACATCCGCCCAAGCGCGCGAGCTCAAGCACGCCGGCCTGGATTTCTACAATCACAACCTGGATACCTCGGCGCGCTACTACGAGGAGATCATCAGCACCCGCACCTATCAGGACCGCCTGGACACCCTGCAGGCCGTGCGCGATGCCGGCATCCAGGTCTGTTGCGGCGGCATCGTCGGCATGGGCGAAGAGCGGCACGATCGCATCGCCTTGCTGCATACGCTCGCCTCGTTGCCCGAACATCCGCAAAGCGTGCCCATCAATCATTTGGTGCGGGTGGCGGGAACGCCGCTGGCGGACGCTGAAGCCCTGGACCCTTTTGATTTCGTCCGCATGATCGCCGTCGCGCGCATTCTCATGCCCGCGAGTCACGTGCGCTTGTCGGCGGGGCGGGCACAAATGAGCGATGAACTCCAGGCCCTGTGTTTCATGGCCGGCGCGAACTCGATTTTTTACGGCGAGAAGCTGCTGACCACGGGCAATCCCGATACCGTGCACGATCAAAGCCTGTTCCGCCGCCTGGGACTGAGCGCTGAATCGCCGCCCGAGCACTCACACGCGCCGGGTTTCCGCGCCGAATCGTTGTCTCACGCCGCAGGAACTTCTGTGGCATCGTAATCGCTTATGAGCGATGACATCGGCGCGTACGCCCTGGACTCCCGATGGGTAAGACGCTCCTTCGATCGCGCCGCACAGACCTATGACGGCGCGGCGGTGCTGCACCGGCAAGTCCGCGATATCCTGTTGCAGCGCCTCGCGCCGGTCGCACTCGTGCCGCGCGTGGTGCTGGACGCCGGAGCCGGTACCGGCCACGCGAGCCGCGCGCTCAAGCGCCGATATCCTAAAGCGCTGGTGATTGCACTCGATTCCTCCGCGCAAATGCTGAAGGCAGCGGGCAGGCAGCAAAACTGGCTGCGCCCCTTCAGGCGCGTATGTGCGGATGCGCAATCGCTGCCTTTCGCAGACGGCAGCCTCGATTTGATCGTCAGCAACCTGCTGCTGCAATGGTGCAATCCGGAGGCGGCGTTCGCAGAATTTCGCCGCGTATTGGCGCCGGATGGACTGCTGAGCTTCAGCGCCCTGGGACCTGACACGTTGCGGGAATTGCGCAGCGCCTGGGGCCAGGTCGACAAGCACAGTCATGTGCACCAATTCATCGACATGCATGATCTGGGCGATGCCCTGGTACGCAATGGCTTCGCCGCGCCGGTGTTGGACGTCGAACGCTTTACTCTGCGATATCTCGACGTGCGCAAGGTCGCCGCGGACCTGAAGGATACCGGAGCGCATAACGCAACGGCGGGGCGCGCGAAGGGGCTCACCGGACCGCGCAAATTCGCTGCAATGCAGGCCGCCTATGAAATCTTCCGGCAGGACGGCCGGCTGCCGGCCACCTATGAAGTCGTGTTCGCGCATGCGTGGGTCCCCGCGCACACGGCACGGCGCGCAGCCGGCGAGGCAACCCATGTGTCCCTGGAAGAAATCAAGCGCGAGCTTAAGCGCTCGCGCGATAAATAGGGCGCTGACCGATGCCTAAGGCACCCACCCTTACGCTATCCTCCCCGGCATGGAACAGCGCATTACGCTCGCGCCACATTGTTCGCTTTCGCCGTCGGGGGCCGCGCTGTTCTTCGCAGCTACCTGCCTGTTTTCTCTCAGCTTTGCGCTAATCTTCGTCCTGCAGGGACTTTGGCCGATTTTGCTGTTTTGGGCTTTGGAGATGCTGGCGCTTGGGATAGCCTTGCGCGCCAGTATGCAGCGCCGAAATTACAGTCAAACCGTGCTGATCACGGATTCCAGGATCAGCCTGGTGACCCGCTCGCGCCATGGCGAGGCAAAACAAGAGTTTGCGAGGCATTGGGCGAAGGTTAAACTTCGCAGTCCGCCGCGGAGGCTGGGCAACAGCCGCCTGACAATTGAAAGTCACGGGCGGGCATATGAGGTCGGCAGCTTCCTGACCGAGGAAGATCGCCGTTTGCTGGCGGAACGATTGGGTAGATTAGTCGGCGGCGTGAACGAGTCGCCGCCGCTTGAAGTCGCGAAATAGGGGATCTGTTTAGATGAGAGTTACCAGAGGCAGTTTCGATCACAGCTCTTCCGGGCCGCGAAGGCGGCTATCGGCGGGAGCGCTTTGCCTGGCCGCGCTGGGGCTGGCCGGGGAGGCCTGCGCCAATACGTCCAACGGCTACAACCTGCCGGAGGGCGTCACCGATCTGGCCCGCGACATGTTCCACCTGCACATGATCGTGTTTTGGATTTGCGTCGGCATCGCAGTGGTTGTATTCGGCGCGATGATTTACACGCTGGTCAGATTCCGCCATTCGCAAGGCGCGGTGCCCGACACCAACATGCTCCACAGCACCAGGGTGGAGATCATTTGGACCATCATTCCCGTGATCATCCTGGTGTTCATGGCGGTGCCCGCGGCCGAACTCATTCTCAAACAGGAAGATACCCGCAATTCGCAGCTATCCATCCGCGTCACCGGATACCAATGGAAATGGGAATACGCCTACATGGACGCCGCGGAAGGCGTGGATTTTTTCTCCACGCTCGCGCGCGACTCGAATTTCGCGCGCCAGGTTGGTTCCGGCATCGATCCTAAATCCGTGCCCAACTATCTGCTCGAGGTCGACAAACCGCTGGTGATCCCCAGCGGCACGAAGATTCGCCTGCTCCTGACATCGCAGGATGTGATTCATGCCTGGTGGGTGCCTGACTTCGGCGCCAAACGCGCTGCGATCCCGGGCTTCGTCAACGAGTTGTGGTTCAAAGTCGATCCGGGCAAGGAAGGCGTCTACCGCGGACAATGCGCCGCGCTTTGCGGGCGCGACCACGGTTTCATGCCCGTGGTGGTCGATGTGCGCACGCCCGATGAATTCAAGAAGTGGGTCGAAGCGCAGAAGGCAGCCGCGAAGCAAGCGGCGCTGCCTGCGTCGGCTCCGGCTGCAGCGCCGCCCGCCCCGCCGCCCACCGCGCAGGCTTTGACGAAATAAACCACGCAGCAATTATTCAAGAGAGCGATCTGACTATGGCCAATGTTCACGCGAGCAACACCGCGCACCATCACGATCAGGTGCATGACGATCATGGGCACCACGATGGTCCGGCCACCGGCATCAAACGGTGGCTCTTCGCCACCAACCACAAAGACATCGGCACGATGTACCTGGTGTTCAGCCTGATCATGTTCTTCATCGGCGGCTTCATGGCCATGCTGATCCGCGTCGAACTCTTCAAGCCCGGCCTGCAGCTCTTGGACCCCGTCACTTTCAATCAGCTGACGACGAATCACGCGCTGATCATGATCTTCGGCGCCGTCATGCCGGCCTTCGTCGGCTTGGCGAATTGGATGGTGCCCCTGCAAGTCGGCGCGCCCGACATGGCGCTGCCGCGCATGAATAACTTCAGCTTCTGGATTTTGCCCTTCGCCTTCACGCTGCTGCTGTCGACCATGTTCGTGCCGGGCGGCATGGCGGCGGCGGGCTGGACATTGTATCCGCCGTTGTCCCTGCAGACCGGCGACAGCTTTCCGATGCTGATCTTCGCCATCCACATGATGGGCGCTTCCTCGATCATGGGTGCGATCAATATCATCGTCACCATCATGAACATGCGCGCCCCCGGCATGCACCTGCTGAACATGCCGCTGTTTACCTGGTCTTGGCTGATCACCGCATACCTGCTGATCGCGGTGATGCCGGTGCTCGCAGGCGCGGTCACCATGCTGCTCACCGACCATTTCTTCGGCACCAGTTTCTTCAATGCCGCGGGCGGCGGCGACCCGATGATGTTCGAGCACATATTCTGGTTCTTCGGGCACCCCGAGGTGTACATCATGATTTTGCCGGCCTTCGGCATCATCTCGGAGGTCCTGCCGACGTTCGCGCGCAAGCCTCTGTTCGGGGCGACCTCGATGATCTACGCCATCGCCTCGATCGCTTTCCTGTCATTCATCGTGTGGGGGCATCACATGTTCGTCGACGGCATGCCGGTGGCCGCGCAGCTGTTCTACATGATGTCGACCATGCTCATCGCCGTGCCAACGGGCGTGAAGGTGTTCAACTGGACCGCGACGTTGTGGCGGGGCTCGCTCTCCTTCGAACCGCCGATGCTGTTCGCGTTGTCGTTTCTTTTTCTGTTCAGCATCGGCGGCTTCTCGGGGTTGATGCTGGCCATCGTTCCCGTGGATTTTCAGTACAACCAGACCTACTTCGTGGTTGCGCACTTTCACTATGTGCTGGTGCCCGGCGCAATATTCGGCATCATGGCGGGGGTGTACTACTGGATCCCGAAGTGGACCGGCCACATGTACAACCAGACCCTCGCCAAGTGGCATTTCTGGCTGTCGACGATTTTCGTCAATGTCCTGTTCTTCCCGCAGCACTTCTTGGGACTGGCCGGCATGCCGCGGCGCATTCCCGACTATGCCGTGCAATTCACCGACTGGAACATGGTCTCCTCGATCGGCGGTTTCTTCTTTGGCGCTTCGCAGATCTTATTTGCAATCGTGATCGTGCAATGCATACGCGGCGGCCAAAAGGCGACCGCCAAGGTGTGGGATGACGCACGGCCCAACGGGCTCGAGTGGACGCTGTCCTCGCCGCCGCCCTATCACAGCTTCACCACGGCGCCTGAAATCAAATGAGGGTGACGCAAGGAGCGCACCACAGCCAAGATCCCCGAAAGTTGCGCATTCGGAACGCAGCCATAGGGTTGGCGACCCTGGCGCTGGCGTTCTATTTCGGATTCATCGCGCTGCTGATTTTTCGCAGCCACCATTGATGGACCGCAAGCGCGCCAATCGCAAGCTGGTCTGGGCGCTGCTGATCATGACCGCGGCCAGCTTTGCTTTCGGCTGGGCACTGGTGCCGCTGTACGATGTGTTTTGCCGGGCGACGGGCATCGGCAATGCGGAAGCCAAGGCCGGTCCTTCTGCTGTGAAGGAAGCGATCGACCCGAATCGGGAGGTCACCATCGAATTCGTGGCATCGCCCGCTTCGGTGGGCAGCTACGAGTTCCGGCCCAAGGTTGCCTCGATGCGCGTTCATCCGGGCAAGCTGTATGAGACCGAGTTTTATGCGAAGAACCTGACCTCGGTGCCGTCCGTCGCGCAGGCCGTTCCCAGCATTTCGCCGACCGGCACGTCCCAGTACTTCCATAAGACCGAGTGCTTTTGCTTCAGTCCGCAAAAGTTCGCTGTGGGGGAAGGCCGCGATATGCCGGTGCGATTCATCGTGGACCCGCAGCTGCCCTCGAACGTCGATCGGCTCACGCTGGCTTATACCTTCTACGATACGACGCAATCCACAACACGGCGTTGAATCCAGCAGCTAAACTATTGCCGTTGCTAGACTGCCGCCCCTAACCGTCAGAGATTTGAATATGGCGCAAGTGTCCCTGGAAGACCACAACCACTACTACGTTCCCCACAGCAGCCCGTGGCCCATATACGGGTCGGTCACACTCTTCACGCTGATGTCCGGCGCCGTCATCACGCTCAACGACTGGGGTCCGGCGTGGTTCTTGCTGCCGGGATTTTTGATGTTGGTGATGCTGTTCATTTTATGGTTCCACACCGTTATCGGTGAGAACCAGAGCGGGATTTACAACATGGCCGTGGACCGCTCGTTCCGCATGGGAATGATGTGGTTCATTTTTTCCGAGGTCATGTTCTTCGCCGCCTTCTTTGGCGCGCTGTTCTATGCGCGCAACTTCTCGGTCCCCTGGCTCGCGGGCGACGGCGTGAAGATTTTCAGCAAGCTGCTGCTGTGGAACGATTATGGCGGCGACTGGCCCACCAATGGTCCCGCGACCCTGAGTCCGCGTGCCGACGGCACCTTCGAGACGATTCCGGCAGTCGGATTGCCCTTGATCAATACGGCCATCCTGCTCTCGAGCAGCGTCACGGTCACGATTGCACACCATGCCCTGATCACCGGGCATCGAGCCCGATTGAAGATTTTTCTGGCGATGACATTTCTACTGGGCTTTTCCTTCGTATTCCTGCAGGCGACCGAATATCACGAGGCTTACACCGAGTTGGGCCTGCAGTTGCGCACGGGCATTTATGGAACCACGTTTTTCATGCTGACCGGCTTTCACGGCCTGCACGTGACCGTCGGGGCCATCATGCTCACGGTGATCTGGTTCAGGGTGATGAACGGGCACTTCACGCCGAAGCGGCATTTTGGTTTCGAAGCCGTCGCCTGGTACTGGCACTTCGTCGACGTGGTCTGGCTTGGGTTGTTCTTTTTCGTCTACTGGCTGTGATGCGACAGATGCAGCGGCTCGATCCAGCCGCTGTAGTAGGCGACGATTAACAGCACGAATAGCGCCACCGACAGGCCGATACGCCAGGCCAGCGCCACGACCATTTTTTTCCCGTCATCCTCTCGGGTGCTCGACAAATGGAACAGCGCTTTGCCCAGGCTGATCAGGATCAGCACGAGCATCACGAGGATGAGGTATTTGAATGCCATCTGGCGCGTCTAGGCTTCTCGGACCTGCAGTATATAGTGCCCATCAAAGTCGGTAATCGCACTTTCGCGCCGCGCCCCTTCACGACGCTGCTGACAATTGTCTTGATGGGCCTGCTGATTTCGCTCGGCCGCTGGCAGTTGCACCGCGCCGACGAGAAGCGGGCGCTGTACGCCTCCTTCGCCGCAGGTGCTGATGCCACGCGCCCCGTCGACCTCGACACGCCGAAACTGCCCCGCTACAGCCAAGTTGAAGCGTCCGGGCACTACGATGGCACGCGTCAGATCCTGATCGACAACATGGTCAATGCCGAACGCGCCGGGTATTTCGTGATCACGCCCTTCGCACTACAAGGCGGAGGCTGGGTGCTGGTCAATCGCGGCTGGATTCCGTTGGGCCAGAGCCGAGCCGATCGGCCGGCCGTTTCGGTCGACTCCTACCCACGGCGCATTCGGGGCCGCGCCGACAATTTGCCCAGTGCAGGCATTCATATGGGGGTGCCGGCAACACTTGCGCCTCCGTTTCCCGTGGTGGCGAATTTCCCCACGCAGTCCGAGCTGGCGCAGCTGCTCAAAGAGAGCCCATGGACCGCCGCCGCCGACTCGATCCTGCTGGATCCCACCGAGCCTGACGGCTATGTGCGCAATTGGGCGCCGCCGGGATTTCCGCCCATGCGTCACGTCGGGTATGCGGTGCAATGGTTCGGATTGGCGCTGGCCCTGGCCGTCATCTATGTCGTCACCAACTTTCGGCGCAGTTGAGGGCCGCGCATGACGGAACGCAGCACACATGCGCATCAAGCCCGGCAGCGGCGCATGCTGATCGGTGTGGCCTTGATGTTTTTCGCGCCGCTGACGCTCGCCTTCTATTTGTACTATGGCACGGGATGGCATCCCGGCGGCCGCGTCAATGCAGGCGAATTGATCGTACCTGCGCGGCCGCTGCCCGCGCTGGCATTACCCATCGCGACCGGGGATGCGCGTACGAATCCCGACTTTCTCAAAGGAAAATGGACGCTTCTGTATGTGCAGAAGGGCCGCTGCGACGATGAGTGCGGCAAGCATCTATATGACACACGCCAGGTGCGTCTCGCGCTCGATCATGAAATGGACCGTGTGCAGCGGGTTTTCATCGGCGATGAGGATTGCTGCAATTTTCAGGAACTGAAACAGGCACACCCGGATTTGATCGTGATTCGCGCAAGCCCCGCCGATGCGGCGCTGCTCGACTTGCTGCCGATGCGCCAGGGTGCGTTGAATTCCCACCGCGTTTATCTCATCGACCCCTTGAGCAATGTCATGATGTTCTATACCCCCGACGCAAAACCCAAAGGCATGCTCGAGGACATGAAGCGGCTGCTGCGTTTGTCGTCCATAGGCTAGGTCATTGAATCCGCAACGACGTCTGTTCTGGTTTCGACGGCTTAGCCTAGCGGGCGCCGCGCTCGCCGCGACGGTGGTCGTGCTGGGTGCATGGGTCCGCCTTACCGATGCGGGTCTCGGCTGCCCGGATTGGCCGGGATGTTACGGGCACATCTATCCGCAGGCGGATCATCATTTCAGTAAAGCCATTCACGAGATGATCCATCGCTATTTTGCGACCACTCTTGGCCTCATTATTGTCGGCCTGCTGGCTTGGGCTACGTGGAACCGCAAAGAACGCGGCCAGCCGCTGCGCGCGGTCGTTCTCTTGTTCGCTCTCGTGTGCCTGCAAGGGGCGCTCGGCGCCTTGACGGTAACGCTGCTGCTCAAGCCCTTGATAGTCACCGCGCATTTGCTGGGAGGATTGACCACCCTGGCGATCTTGTGGTGGCTTTCGCTCTCGCCTCCGCGGCGCGGGCTCTCGGCGCGAGAAGCGGGGCTGCGCAAGTTTGCCGTCGCGGCGCTTGCCGCACTGCTGCTGCAAATCGCGCTCGGCGGCTGGACCAGCAGCAACTATGCTGCGGTGGCGTGTCCGGATTTTCCCACCTGCCAGCAATCCTGGTGGCCGCCGCATGGACTTTCGCGATGCCTTTGTGTTGTGGCGCGGACTGGACATCGACTACACCGGCGGCGTGCTCGCGAATCCTGCGCGAATCGCCATTCACGTGACGCATCGAATCGGCGCCCTGATCGCCGGTTCCCTCTTGATCGCGCTCGGTGCCCTGACCTTAACCCGTGGCCGCAGCCGCGGTTTGCGGCTGGTGGGAGCTCTTCTCATGGGCGCCGTGCTGCTGCAGATCAGCATTGGAATCACCATGGTGCATTTGGGAATGCCTTTGGCGCTGGCGACTTCCCACAATGCAGGGGCGGCGCTGTTGGTCATTTGTACCGTGACTTTGCTGCGCTTGCTCTGGCCGCAGCCGCCGGTTCCGGCGGAACCTGGAATTCGGCGTGATACCCTTGCGTGATGTCCACCGTACCCGATAGTCCGCCGATTTCAGCCGCAGTCCACGGCGGCTGGCGGGACTATTTGGAGCTCACCAAGCCCAAGGTGAGCCTGCTGATCGTGTTTACCGCCATCGTCGGCATGGTGCTGGCATCGCCGGGCTGGATCCCCTTGAATGCGCTGATTTTGGGTTCAATCGGAATCGCCATGGCCTCGGGCTCGGCGGCGGCTTTCAATCATATTTTGGACCGGCGCATCGATGGGCAGATGAACCGCACCCGCCGGCGGCCGCTGCCCACCGGCCATATGCAGGAAAGGCACGCCATGACGTTTGCAATAGTGCTGGCCTGCGCCTCGATGCTGATTTTATGGGCCGGGGTCAACGCCCTGACGGCCGTGCTGACCTTCTGTTCATTGATCGGCTACGCCATCGTCTACACCATGTGGTTGAAGCGTGCGACGCCGCAGAACATTGTGATCGGCGGAGCCGCGGGCGCCGCGCCGCCGGTGCTCGGCTGGGCAGCCGTGACCAATTCCATCGATCCCAATGCGCTGGTGTTGTTCCTGATCGTCTTCACCTGGACGCCGCCGCATTTTTGGGCGCTGGCGATCGCGCGGCGCGACGACTACGCCAAAGTGGGCATTCCCATGCTGCCCGTGACCCACGGCATCCCCTATACACGTCTGCAAATCGTGCTGTACACGGTGCTGTTGATTTTGACCACGCTGCTGCCCTATCTCACGGGCATGAGCGGACTGATTTATCTCGCGGCGGCGCTGGCGCTCAACGCGAGGTTTCTGTACTTCGTGGTGGCGCTCAACAAGGGAATAAGGCCCGACCTACCCATCCGCACCTTCAGATTTTCCATCACTTATTTGATGCTGCTGTTCGCCGCGCTCATCGTGGATCACTATCTTTACTTCCCGGCTTGAGCGGTCACCAAAGCCTTCCCGGGAAACGTGTCGGCACGGAGCTTGCCCTGGTCGATGAGAAGGGTCCCGGCGACGATCACGTATTTCATCCCGATGCTTGGCTCGCGCGGCGCCGCGAAGGTCGAGCGATCCGCGACAGTCTTTGGGTCGAACACGACGATATCCGCATCGGCCCCCTCCTGCAGCCGTCCCTTGCGGCGCGCCGCCGGCGTGGCTTTTTCCAGCCGCTGCGCGGGCATCAACGCCATCTTGCGAATGGCATCCATCAGCGTCACGCTGCCGCGCTCGCGTACGTATCGCGCCAGCACGCGCGCAAAGGTGCCGGCATTTCGCGGATGGCCGTCGGCGCCGTCGCTGGCGATCATCACCAACGGTTCCGCAATGACGGCGTCCACCATTTCCTGAGTATTGGTGAAGAGCAGGACCGTGACATCGCCGGGTGCTGCATGCAGCGTGTCGAAGCGCTCCTTGGTCAGTCGCTCGCCGGTGTCCGGTAGCTGCAGCGCATCGTAATCCACGCCGAGCTTTTCCTTCCACCCGGGGTTGAACAGCGCGGAGTTGATGGCGGTCATGCCCGCGATGTAGGGATAGGCTTCGGTGGTGACATCAAGGCCTCGCGCGCGGGCGCCCGCCACCAACGAGACGCACTCGAGGCCATCGCTGTTGCAACTGCTGTTGATGTGCACGATGTGCAAGGAGGCGCCCGAGACGGCGGCCGCGCCGATGACCTCGCTGATTGCCTCGATGCTCGAGCCCGGTTCGAGACGCCCGAAGCTGCGGACATGGGTGAATACCGGCACGTGCCGCGAGGCGGCAAGGCGAAACATATCGATCACCTCGAGCCGGCTCGCGCCCGGTGCATACTGAATGCCCATGCCGATGCCCAGCGCCCCGGCATCCAATTCCCGGTTCAGGTGCTCGACGATGCGCTCGATCTGCTCCGCCGTGGCGGGTTGGTTGGTCGCGGCACCCGAGGGTGGCAGGATGCTGGGATCATGAATGGGCTGGCCGAACACCGACGCACGAGCGGCAAGGTGACTTGCCGTCGTCCCGTAGTTGATCAGGGAGCGGCCCTCCTTTTTTTGCAGAAATGCAGCGACGTCCGGAACGCCGATCTCCATTTCCAGCGCCGTGGTAACACCATCGAAGGCTTTGAGCCGGCTGCTGGCGGGGTCCTGGCCATGCTGATGCAGATCGATGAAACCGGGCGCGACCACGAGTCCCTTCACGTCGATGACCCGTTTACCGGCGAGCGTCTGCGGCGAAATCCGCGCCACCCGGCCTTGGGTGATGCCAACGTTGCGGACCGCATCGATGCCGGTCTCCGGATCCATCACGCGCCCCCCGCTGAGCACGATGTCGTAGCTCTGTGCGAAGACCGGCCCGCCTACGAGGAGGCAAACGCACAGTACGGATGCTCGCAGTACGGATGCTCGCAGGACGCTCATCGTTCAACTCCCCGGTGAGTCATTGGAAATATCGACCACGCAGCGCCAGTCGCCGTCCCCGTCGCGCCGCCAGACCGTCACTGAGCGCCCATGCGTAGACTCGAGTGCACCGTTGGCTCCGGGGGCGGTCGTCTCCACGGTGCTCAGCATGTAGGCCATCTTTCCGTCCGGCGAAAACACCGGCTTCTGCGACGCCCATTGAATCTTGAATCCGGGGATTTTCAAACTGGCGGTGACGAAGGCGCGAATGGCGGTCTTGCCGTCGATCGGCGGCAGTCCGGGCTGCAGCAGATGCGCGTCGTCGCTCCAATAGGAGACGATTTTCTCGATATCCTTGCCTTCAAAAGAGGCCTTGGACCAGTCGGCATCCCGCTGCGCGAGCTTCGCGCCCTCGGCCGCTGCGTCGAAGGAGGGTTGCGAACATCCGGCAAGTAGCAGCCAAGCCGCGGCGGCAACCCACATATGAAGTCGAATCATGGCGCTCGATCTCCGTTTCTTATAATTTGAAGCACAATGATCGTACATCGGCCCGAGGCCTTCGTCATGACTCCCGGCGCGATCCGCCATGAGACCGTGCGCGCCAACGGCATCGACTTCCATGTCGCCATGGCAGGTTCGGGCGACCGGCTGGCACTGTGTTTGCACGGATTCCCCGAGTCGTCATTTTCCTGGCGCTACCAGATACCGCTGCTCGCGCAGCTGGGCTATTTGGCCTGGGCGCCGGATCTGCGCGGTTACGGCCTCAGCTCGCGGCCTGTGGGGGTCCAGGCTTACCGCCTGGAAGATCTCGAGGAGGATGTCGCCGCATTGATCTCGGCGTCGGGCGCCAAAGATGTCGTGCTCGTCGGGCACGATTGGGGCGCACTCATCGCCTGGTACTACGCCATGTTCGGGCGGCTGCCCATCTCCCGGCTCATCATCATGAATGTTCCCCATCCAGAGCTCGCACAGAAGGGCTTGCGCACGCTGCGGCAGTTGGCGAAATCCTGGTACATATTTTTCTTCCAGCTGCCTGGGATCCCGGAGTGGGGGCTTGCGCGCCGGCATTGTGAAGCCATCGGCCGCGTGTTTCGCGATATGGCGGTCGACAAGTCCCGCTTTCCGGACGAAGTGCTGCGCGTCTATCGGGACGCCGCGGCCGTGCCGGGCGCGCTCACGGCGATGCTGAACTACTACCGTGCATTGATCCGCGGATTTCGCCGCAACCGGCGCCGCGGTACGGTGCGTATCGACATCCCCACGCTGATGATTTGGGGAGAGGTCGATGCGGCGCTCGGCAAGGAGCTGACCTATGGCACGGAGCAGCACGTCAGCAATCTGACCTTGCGCTACCTGCCCAACGTATCTCATTGGGTGCAACAAGAAGCGCCCGACACCGTCAACGCCATGATCGAAGCGTGGCTCCTCGGCCGAGCGGTGCCGTACGCCGCCGGTGCGGCGGCGGCACCTCAGGTGGCCGGCAGCCCTTCGATGGTCAGCGGCGGAAGCTGATCCGCCGGCGTGAAGCCGAACACCTGGCCGTAGAACGACAACTCGGATTGCAGTGCATTGATGATGTTTTCGGGCTTGCGAAAGCCGTGGCTCTCTCCGGGGTAAAGTTTGAAGGCTACCGGCACGTGCCGCGCGCGCAGTGCTTCCACGATGCGCTTCGATTGATCAGGCGGAACCACCGGGTCATCGGCGCCTTGCAGCACCAGCACCGGCACTTTGAATCCTCCTAAGTGATTGAGCGGCGAGCGGCTGTCGTAAATCGCCTGCGCCTGCGGCAGCGGCCCGATCAACGAATCCAGGTAGCGGCTCTCGAATTTGTGCGTGTCGCGCGCCAGTGCCGTCATGTCGGAAACGCCGAAGCTGTCGGTGCCGGCGCGAAACACATCGCTGGTACTCAGGGCCACCAGCACCGTGTAGCCGCCCGCGCTGCCGCCGCTGATGGCGGTGCGCTTGGGATCGGCACGCTTGGTGTCGACGAGGTAGCGAACCGCGGCGATGACATCCTCGGCATCGACCACGCCCCAGTTGCCGTTCAGCTCCTGGCGATAGGCGCGGCCGTAGCCGGAACTGCCGCCGTAGTTGACGTCGACCACCGCAATGCCGCGGCTGGTCCAAAACTGCACGCTCAAGCGCAACGCCGGCGAGGCCTGCGCAGTGGGACCGCCGTGCACCATCGCCAACAACGGCGGCAGAGTACCAGGCGTTCCCCGGTAACCCGCGTTGGTCGGTGCATAGTAAAACGCGTGCGCCGTACGGCCCTGCGCGCTGGGAAAGTCGATGGGCATTGCAACCGATATGGAATCTGCCGGCAAAGGCGACCGGCCTGCGGATCGCAGGGGGGTCGCCTTGGCAGAGGCAACATCGATGCTCACGATGGACAACGTCGACTTCGCCGCACCGGCAACAGCCGCGATGTGCTGTGCATCAATTTTGCTCAGGTGCGAGAACTCCACGTACGGCGAATCGAGCTCGCGGCCGGTGCCCTTTTTAAGATCGACCAGGGCGAGGCGTGCGATGCCGCGCTCCCGGAAGCACACCAGCGCACGCCCGTCGCCGAACAACACATAGTTCGATTCGCCGAAAGACCACAGCGGAGCGGAAAACTCTGCCGCCCGCGGCCATACCGGCTTTGGGCCGGCGGCGAGTTGCGCATACAGATTCCAAAATCCGCTGCGATCGGACATAAAATACAGCGTGCCGTCGCTGTCCCACTGCGGCTCGAGCACCGACTCCTTCGGGCCGCCCGCAATGATGGCCATCGCCTGCAGTCCCTGCGCGCTCAGCGTCGCGACTCTCAATTCGGTCCCGTCCCACGGCATATTGGGATGATTCCAGGTGATAAAGGCAAGACGCCGGCCATCCGGGCTCAAGCGCGGATAAGAGACAAAATCACTGCCCTCGAACAGCACGTCGCCGGCGCCGCCCGTACGCAGCGGCAGCCGCACCAAGGCATTGCGGACATGGTTAGGATCCCTGTGATCTTCGCGCACGCAGATGAGCGCGGCAGTGGTTGATTTTTCAGCGCCCGGGATCGCGATGCAATCGGCGTAGCGGTAATTTGGCGGCGTGATGGGCTTAGGCTCGCCGCCGCGCTTGATTGCATACAGCCGCTGATCGGAAAACTGACTGTAGTACACGGTATCGCCGGCGACCACGAAAGGCGCTCCGCCATATTCATGCACACGGGTGCGCACATTGGCGGTGTCCGGCGTGACCTGCGCCGCGACTCCGTTGCTCCAAGAGAACAACGAGACCGCGCCGCCGCGCGCCGGCACGTTCTCCGTCCAATACAGACTTCCCGCGACGGATCGCAGATCCCCGAACCTGATCCCGCCTGCGGCCAGCGCTTCCGCGCTCAAGGGCGAGCCCCATGACCCGTAAGGGGCGCTCTGGGGCGCTTCGGACCGAGCGCTCATGGCAGCGCCACCCACGAGGTAAGAAAGCGCGCCCGCAATACTGGCGGCCGCGGTGAATGGGGATCGCATGGTGCTGTTAATGTGTGGCTCCTTGGTGGCACACCGAATGTTAGGATGTTCTCATGCCGGCCACACCTAGTTTTTACTCCCGGGTATTTGCGCTTACCGTTGCCGGCATTCTGGGTTATGCGCTGCTGCTGATTTTCAGGCCGTTTGCGGTGTCGATGATTTGGGCGGCGTTTCTTGCCTTCCTTTTGTTTCCGGTCAATCTGGGCTGGCGGCGCCGCTTCAAAAGCAAATCGCTGGCCGCGGGGCTGCTGACGGCACTCGCGCCCGTCGTGATCCTCTTGCCCTTGAGCGCGTTGTCGGTGAATTTCGTGTCGCAGATCTCCAGCTTGCTGCGGCAGGTGCAAAAATACGCCACCGAACTGGATATCAAGTCCTTCTCCGACCTGCAGCAGTTTCCGTGGATAGCCCGAATCAACACCTGGCTGCAGGCGCACGTGGATATATCCGCGGAGCAGGTGCAATCCTGGCTGCTATCGGGCACGCGCGAGGTGATGCAGCGCGCCGCAAGCTGGGGCGGATCGTTTTTTGTGGGAGCCTTGGGATCGCTCGTGGCATTTGCGATCATGCTGTTTCTGCTGTACTTTTTTTTATGCGATGGGGACGAGCTCATCGCGCGCTTACGGCGCTTGATCCCCATGCCCGAGGACCGCAAGGAGCGTCTGTTCAGCCAGTTGAGCGCGGTCACCCGCGCGATCGTTTTCGGCACCACGGTGACCGCAATGCTGCAGGGACTGTTCCTCGGCATCGGCTTCGCCATCGTCGGCCTGCCCTCGCCGGTGGTGTTCGGCGTGCTCACGGCGCTGCTGTCGTTGCTGCCGGTGGGCGGTTCGGCTCTGGTTTGGATTCCAGCCGTGGTTTGGTTGTGCTTCGACAAGCACTGGGGCGGGGGCACATTTCTGTTTGTGTGGGGATGTCTGTTGAGCGGCCTGGACAATGTCGTGCGGCCCCTGCTCATTTCCGGGCGCGCCAGCATCTCCGCTCTGGCGGTGTTTACCGGGGTGTTGGGCGGCATTCCGGCTTTTGGCGCCATCGGCGTCATTGCCGGGCCGGTAGTGCTTTCCCTGGTATTGGCCCTCATTGAATTTGCTGAAGAAAGCCGCCCGAAAATCTCTTAGAACACAAGAGGCGGCTCACGCCGAATACGCCGACAGGCTCCTAGGGCGGGCGTGCAGTACAATCCGCGCCCTTATGGACGTTTCACACCTTCTCGACGGGCTCAACGACGATCAACGCCAGGCCGTCGCGTCGCCCTTGGGCGCCGCGCTGGTGCTCGCCGGCGCGGGCAGCGGCAAGACGCGGGTATTGGTGCACAGAGTCGCGTGGCTGATCCAGGTCGAGGGCGCCTCGCCGAACAGCATTCTGGCCGTGACCTTCACCAACAAGGCGGCGGCGGAGATGCGCAGCCGCATCGAAACCCTGCTGGGATTGCCGAGCGGGGCGATGTGGCTCGGCACGTTTCACGGCTTGGCGCATCGTTTACTGCGCATTCATTGGCGCGAGGTTGGGCTGCCGCAAAGCTTTCAGATTTTGGATTCCGAGGATCAGGCGCGGGTGCTGCGCAAGGTGTTGAAGGCGCTCGATCTGGACGAGACGCGCTGGATTCCGCGCGAAATCCTCTGGTTCATCAATGCTCAGAAGGACGAGGGTCACAGACCCAAGCACATCAAGGACGACGGCGACCCCACCCGCCGGCAATTGATCAAGATTTATCAGGCGTATGAGGATGCCTGTCAGCGGGCGGGCGTGGTGGATTTCGCGGAGCTGTTGCTGCGCGCCTACGAGTTATGGCGCGACAATCCCGCGCTGCTGCAGCACTACCGCACCCGCTTCCAGCATGTGCTGGTGGATGAATTTCAAGACACCAATGCCATTCAGTACAAGTGGCTCATGCTGCTGGCCGGCCCTGACGGCATGCCCTTCGTGGTGGGCGATGACGATCAATCGATATATCGCTGGCGAGGAGCGCGCGTCGAAAACTTGCATCAATACCGCCGCGATTTCCCCAAGGCGGTGCTGTACAAGCTGGAGCAAAATTACCGCTCGACCGGGACGATTCTCAAGGCCGCCAACGCGTTGATCGCCAACAACGCCGGCCGGTTGGGCAAAACACTCTGGACCAGCGGTGAAGACGGCGAACGGGTCAAACTGTATGCCGCCTTCAACGAGCGCGATGAAGCGGATTTCGTGGTGAATCGGATACGCGAGTGGGTGTCGCGCGGCGGTGCGCGGCGCGAGGTCGCGGTGCTGTACCGATCAAACGCGCAGTCGCGCGTTTTTGAAGAGGCGTTCTTGAATGCGCGCATGCCTTACCGGGTGTACGGAGGATTGCGCTTCTTCGAGCGCGCTGAAATCAAGGACGCCCTGGCTTATTTGCGGCTCACATCGAGCCGCGCCGACGACACCTCCTTCGAGCGCGTGGTCAACCTGCCGGTGCGCGGCATCGGTGCAAGGACCATGGACCTGGTGCGCGACACCGCGCGCGCAAACTCGACCTCCTTGTGGAGCGGCGCCATTGCCTGCGCTCAAGGCGCCTTGCCTCAGCGTGCGGCACAGGCCCTGCTGGCCTTCATGGAGTTGATCGACAGGCTCGCGCGCGAGGTCAACGGCTTGGAACTGCACGAACAGGTCGATCACGTCATTCAAATGAGCGGCCTCATCGAGCACTACAAGAAAGAGAAGGGCGAACGCGGCGAAGGCCGGATCGAGAACCTGCTGGAACTGGTCAGCGCGGCGCGCGGATTCTCACCCGAGACCGAGGCGGAAGCGGAACTCTCGCCGCTCGAGTCTTTCCTGGCCCATGCCGTGCTGGAGTCGGGCGAGGGCCAGGCGGACCCGTACGATGATTGCGTGCAGATGATGACGCTGCACTCGGCCAAGGGCCTGGAGTTTCCTGTGGTGTTTCTCGCCGGCATGGAAGACGGCTTGTTTCCGCACCAACGATCGGTGGCCGATCTCGCCGGCTTGGAGGAGGAGCGCCGCCTTTGTTATGTCGGCGCGACTCGTGCAATGCGGCATCTGTACATCACTTATGCCGAGCAGCGCCGGCTCTACGGCGTCGACACGTACGGTCAGCCGTCGCGCTTTATCGGCGAATTCCCGCAGGAATTGCTCGAAGAGATCCGGCCGCGCTTGCAGGTGTCGCGTCCCGTGTACGTGAAGCGCAGCGGCACGCTGGATGAGGCGCCGGCTTCGGGGATGCGCATGGGCAGCCGGGTCCGGCATTCGAAATTCGGGGACGGGATCGTGCTCAATTTCGAAGGCAACGGACCGCATGCCCGCATTCAGGTCAATTTTGAGAGGCAGGGCACCAAGTGGCTGATGCTTTCATACGCCAATCTCGAGGTCGTGTAGAGTAATGTGCCTGTGAAAATAATCATTCTAGGTGCCGGACAAGTGGGCCGCACGGCCGCATATCACCTCTCTCGCGAAGAGGCGAACGATGTGACGGTCGTCGACCATAATGAAGAGTTTCTACGGGACCTTCAGGACCGGCTCGATATCCGCACCGTAAACGGCAATGCCTCGAGCCCGCGTATCCTCGAAGCCGCGGGGATTGCCACCACCGACATTCTTGTGGCGCTGACCAACAGCGATGAAGTCAACATGCTGGCGTGTCACATCGCCTGGACCCTGTACCGCACGCCGAAAAAGATCGCCCGGGTGCGCTCGGCCGACTATACCGAACGCGACCGCCTGTTCGGCGAGAACGGAGTGGCGGTGGACGTGTGGATCAGCCCCGAGCAATTGGTCACGGAGTATGTCGCGCGCCTCATCCGCTATCCCGGGGCGCTGCAGGTTCTGGATTTTGCCGACGGCCGCGTGCGCCTGGTCGGCATCCGTGCATTGCAGGGCGGTCCGCTGGTCGGGCAAGCCTTGAGCACCCTGCGCGAACACATTCCGTCGGCGGATGCGCGCGTCGCAGCCATCTACCGCGCCGGTAAGAGCGTGAAGCCCGAGGGCACCACGGTCATCGAAGACGGCGATGAGGTATTTTTTCTGGCGGCGCGCGAGAACATCCGCGTCGTCATGAAAGAAATGCGCCGCGAAGAGGCGCCGGCGCGCCGCGTCGTGATCGCCGGCGGCGGCAACATCGGACTGCGCCTCGCCAACGAACTCGAGGGCAAAAATCAGGTCAAGCTTATCGAGCGCGACGGCAAACGCGCGCGCCGCGTTTCCGAACAGCTGAAAAGCACCACCGTTCTGCACGGCGATGCGGCAGACGAGGAATTGCTGCTCGAAGAGAATATCGACAGCGCGGACATCTTTGCCGCGCTGACCAATTCCGAAGAGGCCAACATTTTATCGGCCATGCTGGCTAAGCGCCTCGGCGCGCACAAGGTCATGGCGCTCATCAACAAGCCTTCGTATGCCGAACTCATCGAGAGCGGTTCGATCGATGTGGCGATATCGCCGCAGACGGTCACGATCGGCTCGCTGCTTGCGCACGTGCGCCGCGGCGACGTGGTGCGCGTGCATTCGCTGCGCCGCGGTGCGGCTGAGGCGCTCGAAGTGGTGGTGCACGGCGACGCCGACAGCTCCAAGGTGATCGGCCGGCGCATCGAGGACATTGCTCTGCCCGAAGGCACGACCTTGGGCGCCGTGGTGCGGGGCGATGAGGTCATCATCGCGCACCATGACACCACCGTGCAGCCCGACGATCACTTGATTCTATTTCTGACGGATCGGCGCCACATCGAGGCGGTGGAAAAGCTCTTTCAAGGCTCCGCCTCTTTTCTGTGAAAGACATTTTACTGCCGGTTGCCCACGTATTCGCCCTCGTCATGATGGTGTTCGCGGCGACCATGCTGGCACCCTTGATCATGGCAATCTGGGGACTGGATGAAGCGCTGAAGTCCTTCATTATTTCCGCTCTGGCGACCTTCGTTCTCGGCGCCCTGCTATGGCTTGCCACGCGGCGCTTCAAGCGCGAGCTTAAAACCCGCGACGGCCTGATGCTGGTCGCGCTTACCTGGGTGGCCTTGCCGGCGGTGGCGGGATTTCCCCTGTGGGATTACCTGCCCATCAATTTTACCGATGCCTACTTCGAAGCAGCTTCCGGCTTGACCACCACCGGCGGCACGGTGCTGTCGGGACTCGAGTTCCTGCCGCGTTCCATCAACTTGTGGCGCCACCTTTTGAGCTGGCTGGGCGGGATGGGCATTATCGTCCTCGCTGTCGCCATCCTTCCCATGCTGGGGGTGGGCGGGATGCAGATTTACCGCGCCGAAATGCCGGGACCGATGAAGGACAGCAAGTTGACGCCGCGCATCGGGCAAACCGCCAAGCTGCTGTGGGCCGTGTATACCGGGTTGACGGCGATCTGCATTGTTTCCCTGAGATTGGCCGGAATGAACTGGTTCGACGCGGTGTGCCACGGCTTCTCCGCCTTGTCGCTCGGCGGCTTTTCCACCTACGACGCCAGCATCGGGCACTTCAATTCATTGCCCATCGAAATGCTGCTGACCGGCTTTACGATCTTGGCGGCGCTCAACTTTGCCACGCACTTTCTTGCCTGGAGCCAGCGCGGCGTGGCGGCGTACTTTCGCGATGCCGAAGCGAAGGCTATTTTGGGAGTGCTGGCCGGAAGCTGCGTCGGCGTGTCGCTATTTCTGTTCTTCAAGGGAACCTATCCTGACTATCCCTCGGCCCTGCGCAGCGCGGTTTTCAATGTGGTCTCCATTGCCACCGACAGCGGCTTGCACACCCAGGATTATTCGCGCTGGCCGATATTCGCGCCGATGTGGATGTTGTTCTTGAGCTGCATCGTCGCCAGCTCCGGATCGACCGGCGGCGGCATTAAAATGATCCGCACGCTGGTGCTCGCCAAGCAGGCGCATCGCGAATTGAATCAATTGGTGCATCCGAACATGGTGCGGCCGCTCAAGGTCGGCGGTACCGTTATCGCCAATCGCGTGGTGTTCGCTGTGCTGGCCTTTGTGTTCCTGTATTTCATGAGCATCGTGACTCTGGTTTTCCTGCAGCTGGCGAGCGGCCTGGATTTCATGACCGCCTTCTCGGCCATCATCGCCTGCATCAACAATGAAGGGCCCGGCTTAGGGCTGGTCGGGCCGGGCGGCAACTACGGCGTGCTCAACGATTTTCAGACCTGGGTTTGTTCGGCGGCGATGCTGCTGGGCCGCCTGGAAGTGTTCACGATCTTGGTGCTGTTCACACGCACCTTGTGGCGTAAGTAGCGCGATTCCCGCTTGCGCCGCAGGCCCAGGCCGTTTCGGTACGGCCGTTTTCGGGCATCGAGGATTTTCGTGATATCGTCGTTGTCACGGAGGATAAAGTCATGGAGGAAAAAATGAGCAACGGAGTGCCGCAATTCACGACCGCCGAATACCCGGGCAGCGCCAACAACACCGCGTGCAAATCCTGCGGGCGGCCGATCAGCGGCGCCTACTATCAGGTCAATGGCGCGATGACATGTTCTGCCTGCGCGCAGCAAATTAGAGAGCAAATGCTGAAAGACTCACACGCTGCCTTTGCCCGCGGAGTGTTGTTCGGCAGTGTCGCAGCCTTTCTCGGCCTCATTCTCTACGTGACGGTCGCGCTCACCACCGGTTTGATCATCGGCTTTGTTTCACTCGCCGTCGGCTATATGGTCGGTAAGGCGATCGTTATGGGCTCCGGAGGCTTGGGCGGCAGGCGCTACCAGATCGCCGCCGTGTTGCTCACTTACATCGCCGTTTCCTTGTCAGCTGTCCCGATTGCTATCTCGCAGCACATGAAGGCGCGCGGCGCGCAGCAGACGCAGCAGCAAAAGGCCCAGCAGGAACAGGCGCAAGGGAGCGACCCCGCCGCCGCCCGCGCGCCAAAGATGAGCCCGGCCAAAGTGGTGGCCACGCTGGCATTTCTTGGATTAGCTTCGCCATTTCTGGACCTTGCAAATCCGGCGCACGGAATCATTGGGCTGATCATATTGTTCGTCGGACTCCGTATTGCCTGGCAGCTTACAGCCGGCAGGTCTGTGAAGGTCCTGGGTCCCCTCAATGAACGTGCCCCCGCAACATCTATCTGAAACGCCGGCAGGCTGCGATAGCCCCACGACTGCTGTCCTTCCTGACCCGAGTCCGGCGTGTCGCAAATGCGCCAGCATTCTTGCGCCAGCTGCTTTGGTGTGTGCCGGCTGCCACACCCTGGTGCACGCCGCCAGACTCGAGCAATTGGCGGCCGGCGCCAGGATGCATGAGGAGCAGCACCAGTTCTCCAACGCGCGGGAGGATTGGCTACAGGCGCTCGAACTACTACCAGAGGATTCAGCGCAGGCCGAATGGGTGCGCTCCAATATCCAACGGCTGAATGTCATGGCAAGCACTCCGGCGACGGTCGATACCCCCCACCGCTGGACCGGGAAACTGGGGCCGTTTGCGCCGCTCGCCATTCTGCTGGTGAAAGGCAAATTCCTGCTTTCGGTCTTTAAGTTGAAATTCCTGTTCAGCCTTGGGTCGTTCGTGGCCTTCTACTGGGTGCTGTACGGCGTCAAGTTCGGCGTGGGATTTGCGGCTCTCATTCTGCTGCATGAGATGGGCCACTTTGTTGAGATCAAGCGCCGCGGTCTGCCCGCCGACATGCCTGTGTTTTTGCCGGGATTAGGTGCCTACGTGCGCTGGACCGCCCTTGGCGTATCCACGCAAACACGCTCCTTCGTGAGCCTTGCGGGCCCAATGGCGGGCTGCATCGGCGCGGCCGTATGCGCATTTCTTTGGCTGGAAACCGGCGCCGCCTTTTGGATCGGTCTGGCGAGCCTCACGGCTTTGCTCAATGTGCTGAACCTGATACCCATTTGGGTGCTCGATGGAGGACAAGCGATCGCTGCCCTCAACAAGAGCGAGCGCATCATACTTTCGGCATCAGCAGTGCTGCTTGCAGCCTGGTTCGAACAACCGTTTTTTTTATTGGTAGCGGCCGGCGCGGGTTATCGCGTTTTCGACAAGAACATCCCCTCAACACAAAGCAATCCAGCGACAGTCTACTTTGTGGTTCTTCTCGCGGCGCTCGGCTACATCATCCATTTGGCACCGCTGGCACCTGCCGCGCACTAAACCCGCCCCAAGAACGCGTCGATTGCGGCAACGCACTCCGGCTCATCCAACAAAGGCGCGTGACCGCGCTGTGCCACTTCGAGCTGCTCGAGCTCAGGGTTTTCTGCTTTCATCTTGGCAAATGTGGCAGCGCTCAGGATGTCGGATTGCGCGCCGCGAATCGCCAGAATCGGTATTCCACTCAGCGCCTTCCAAAAGGGCCAGAGATTGGCGGTTGCGGCGGGTGCCGCACGCAGCATTTCTCCAATCATCGGATCGGCGTCGACTGCGACCGCGCCGTTGTCGTCCTGACGATAACCGCGGCGCGCAAGTACCGACCAACGCTCGGCCGAAAGATTGGGCCACGCGTTGCCGAACGCCGCTTGCGTTTGTGCGACGGCCTCGTCCCAATTCTTAGGTGCAGGTATCTTGCCGGCGTAACCCTTGATGCGATCGAGGCCGACGGGATCGACTTCGGGACCCATGTCGTTCAGCACGATTGCCGCAACACGATCAGGGTAGCCAACGGCAAGCATCATCGACAATAGGCCGCCCATCGACGTGCCGATCAGGTTTGCGCGCGCCGCGCCACCCACGGCAGCCATCAAAGCGAGGATGTCTTGCAGGTAGACGCCGGGCTGGTAGTTTTGCGGATTGGGATCCCGCGCGGAGAACCCGCGCCCGCGTATATCCGGAACGATGACCCGGTAGCGGCTTTGCAGATGCGGCGCGAGATCTTCAAAGTCGCGACTATTGCGCGTCAAGCCATGAAGGCAGAGGACAGTCGCGGCTTCGGGCGCGGGCCCTTCATAAACCCGTGCGTAGAGCTGCAGCGCATCATGACTCGACCACTGGATCTCTCTGTAGGATGTAGACATCGCACTCCCTGGCCCTTGGGCGGATTTGATGGGTGTTGAAAGGATGATAGGGCGCTTTCAAGTTTCGCAGAATTTCGTGGGTAAAAATCGCGCGTTGCAAAGGTAATTCACCCTGCAGGCGTAGAAACCACCGTAGACCCCCAGATGTTTCTCCACTTTTCATCCAAATTGGCAAAAAATGTCCTTCATATATCCCACTTTCTTCTGATTTACCGCCGATTCTGAACAAAGTGCTTTCGGACTCCGAAGAACCGTTCTGTTTACCTAGATTGTGGATAAATATGACCGAGATTTTCCTTTTTAGCCTACTAAAATGGGAGAGATCATCCCCATGATCGCCTTATTGCAGCGCGTTTCCCACGCCGAAGTCACCGTGGACGGCAAGTCGGTAGGATCGATCGGCCGAGGCTTATTGGCTTTGATCGGGGTCAAGCCCTCGGATGATGAGGCAAGCGCCCTGCGGCTCTTGGGGCGCCTGCTCCAGTATCGAATTTTCCCGGATGAGCTGGGAAAAATGAACCTGAGCGTGACGCAGGTTAAGGGCCAATTGCTGCTGGTGCCGCAATTCACGCTGGCTGCGGACACGCTCAAAGGCCTAAGACCGGGATTTTCGACCGCCGCCCCGCCGGAGCAGGGCCGGCGTTTATTCGACGAATTGGTAGCGGCGGCACGCGAGCAGCATGGGCAGGTCGAGACGGGTGTATTCGGGGCCCATATGCAGGTGTCTTTGACCAACGACGGCCCCGTAACTATCTGGCTGGAAAGTTAATTAAACCGTCAAATGCGACCGAACGCGCATCGGTCCGATGCAGTCAAATGTCATAATATCTTTGGCGTATCATTGGCGCCCAATTGGTTACACGTGGAATCGGAGAAACGAGATGTTCGATTCAAAAATGTTATTGGTCATTTTGGCCATTGCTTTGATTATTTTTGGCACCAAGCGGCTACGCAGCATCGGCTCGGATTTGGGCGCGGCAGTCAAAGGCTTCAAGTCCGCCATGAATGAAGGCGAAACGGAAGAAGCGGCGAAGCAGCTCAAACAGGACAAGGACGCGGATTTTGCCACCAATGCGGCCGCGCGCGAGAGCGACGCCAAGGTACCGCCGAAAACCAACGCCTGATGCCGCATGCTTGATGTCGGGTTCTCGGAGATACTGCTCACCTCGGCCATAGCACTCATCGTGTTGGGTCCGGAGAAACTTCCAAAGGTTGCACGGCAGGTCGGCAACTGGGTTGGAAGAGCGCGTGCCATGGCGCGCCAACTGACCGAGCAATTGGAACGCGAAGTCAGCGCCGAGGAGCTGATGAAGCAAACCAAATCGAATAGCGGTAAAACCAATGCCGCGGCGAGCAGCGACCCGGCGCCATTCGATACGTCCTATACGCCGAACCCGCCGCCCCCTGCGGTGGAGATACCGCCCTGCGGTGGAGCCGCCGCCGGCGAGCGCACCGCCGGCCGCTTACTCGCCGGAAAATGCCGCCGCGGTCCACGGTGCAGATTGGCACCCCAGTCCTTCAGACAACAAACCTGCCAATGAGTGAACCGGGCGAACCCGGCGAACCGGGCGAACTCGCCGAAGGCACACTGATCTCACATCTGTTGGAGCTGCGCGATCGCCTGCTCAAGGCGATGCTGGCGGTCGGCATCTGCTTTGTGCCCTGCGCCTTCTACATGAACCAGCTGTTCACGTTCGTCGCAGAGCCCTTGATCCACAAGCTGCCGGCCGGTGCCACGCTCATCGCCACCAGCGTGGTCGCCCCCTTCACGGTTCCTTTCAAGATGGCGCTGCTGCTCGCGGTTGGCGTGGCCATGCCCTTCGTGCTCTACCAGGCCTGGGCTTTCGTCGCACCCGGCCTTTACCGGCACGAGAAAAAGCTGGCAGTGCCGCTGCTGGTATCCAGCATCGTCCTCTTTTACGCGGGCGCCGCATTCGCCTACTACGCGGTTTTCCCGGTAATGCTGAGCTTCTTCGTCGCCACCACGCCGCATGGCGTGCAGATGATGACCGACATGAGCGCCTATCTGGATTTCGTCATGGTGCTGCTGCTGGCCTTCGGTTTGGCCTTTGAAGTGCCTGTGGCTACTGTACTATTGGTCTGGACAGGGTTTGTTAATCTCAAGACCCTGAAGAAGAATCGCGGTTTTGTGCTGCTGGGGATATTCATCTTTGCCGCCTTTGTCACGCCACCCGATGCGGTGTCGCAAAGCGCCATGGCGGTGCCGATGTACTTGCTCTACGAAATAGGGATCATCATGGCCGGACTGTTGCTCAAAGAAAAAATTGCGGCGCGCGAAAAAGAGGCAGCGGAGCAGGCTCAGCGCGAAGCCGGGGTTTAGGTTGGCCGCCACGTTTTTCGGCCATCCTCGCGGACTGGCCACGCTGTTCCTCACCGAGATGTGGGAACGATTCACCTTCTATGGCATGCGCGCGGTTCTCATTCTGTTCCTGGTCGCCTCGGTGGCGACCGGCGGACTTGGCCTCGACGACAAGACTGCCGCGGCGATTTACGGACTGTATAACGCTTCTGTTTATTTGGCGGCACTACCAGGCGGTTGGGTCGCCGACCGGCTGATCGGTGCGCAGCGCGCCGTCATGGTCGGCGGACTATTCATTACCGCCGGTAATTTGCTGCTGGCGATTTCGACCACCCCGAAGGGTTTTTACATAGGGTTGCTGGTCATCGTACTGGGCGTTGGCTTGCTTAAGCCCAATGTCAGCGCCATCGTGGCCGGCTTATACCCCGAGGGCGGAGCGCGTCTCGATTCGGCGTTCACGATTTTCTATATCGGCATCAATATCGGCGGCGCTCTGGGCCCGCTGGTCATTCCTCTGGCACAGAAAATCTTCGGCCTGCGGGCGGGGTTTGGCGCCGGCGCCCTGTTCATGATCATCGGTGTGGTGCAGTTCTACCTCACGCGCAAGTATCTGGGAGAAGCCGGACTACGAGCAGCACCCATTCACGCCCTCGGCAGCAACGCGACCCTGGTGCCGCGCTCCAAGGAGTGGCTGCGCTTGTGGATTGGCGTGGCGGTATTGGCGCTGGTGATGATAGGGGCCAGCGCCGGGTGGATTCCGATGAACGCGTTGCGGTTGGGTCATGCCGCCGCTTACATCATCGCCGCCATGGGGATTTTGTATTTTGCCTACTATTTTTTGTTCGCGGATCTCACGAGCGAGGAGCGCAGGCGCGGCGTGGTGCTGGTCGTGCTGTTCGTCGGCTGTGCGCTATTTTTCTCCGGATTCGAACAAGCCGGTTCATCTTTGAATTTATTCGCCGAACGCTATACCGACCGGATGATCGGGTTGTTCAATTTTGAGATTCCCACCGGGTGGTTTCAGTCGCTGAATTCCATTTTCATCGTCTTGTGCGCACCATTTTTTGCCTGGATTTGGATCGCCTTGGCGCGGCGTAAGCTCAATCCTTCCGCACCGGCCAAATTCGCGCTCGGCCTCATGCTGATGGGTTCCGGATTTCTGGTCATGGCGGCGGCCGCGACCATCGTCGCCCACGGCTCGAAGGTGCTGCCCTATTGGCTGCTGATGACCTATTTGCTGCACACCTTCGGTGAGCTCTGCTTGAGCCCCGTGGGCTTGAGTTATTACACCAAGCTGGCGCCCAAGCGCTTCGTCGGTCAGATGATGGGCATGTGGTTTCTCGCCACCTCGTTGGGAAATCTCGTCGCGGGCCTGATTGCCGGAGAATTTGACGCAAACAATATCCCTGCCATGCCGGGGCAGTACATGCACATCGTGTATTTCACCGTGGGAGTGGGCGCGATACTTTTAGTCCTAAGCCGGCCGGTGAAAAAACTCATGGGGAATGTCGAATGATTGACGGCGGACCCCCGGAGCCGCGGCTCCTGAAGGCCATTCTTCTTTCCATCTAGTTTGCGCGACTCGCGTCATTCCACGAAAGTCTTTTTATGCCTCCTCATCGTGTACCTGGTGTGGGGGTCTTCTTTTGTATTCACCAAGATCGCGGTCGAGAATCTTCCGCCGGCGTTATTTGCCGGCATTAGATTCGTCACGGCGGGTGTTTTGCTGGCGTTGATCGCGGAATTTTATGGGGATAGCCGCCTGCCGACGAAGCTGATCGAGTGGCGGCACGTCACCGTCGCGGGATTCTTCATGATCTTCATCAGCAATGGACTGAATACCTGGTCCATGCAATATCTGCCGAGTAATGAGGCGGCGTTGCTCAATGGCACATCGGCGTTTTGGATCGCAGGACTCGGCGTGTTCGGACGGCGCGGACACCCCCTGACGCGATCGGCCATGTTGGGATTGGTGACCGGATTCATCGGCGCGATGTTGATGCTGGTTCCCAAGGGGCCGATTTTCTCGAAGGGCTCATTGGCGCAGCTCGGCGTGTTGACCGCTTGCGCGTCGTGGTCCTTAGGCACGCTGTACTACCGCAACATTACGACCAACTTAAGTTCGATGATGTTCATGGCGCTGCAGATGTTGATGGGCGGCCTGATGCTGCTGATCCTGGCCCTCGCCCGCGGCGACTCGATGCACTGGCCCCCCAGCACGCCGGGCCTGATCTCGCTCTGCTACCTGACGTTCCTGAGTTCCGGACTTGCCTACACGGCTTATGGCTGGCTCACGATGAACACCACGCCCACCATCATCAGTACCTACAGCTACGTGAACCCCGCCATCGCCGCGCTTTTGGGTTGGCTGGTCCTGCATGAGCATCTCTCCGGTGTGCAGCTCGTCGGCATGGCGATTACCATCATTGGTGTGAGCATATTGACCGTACCCGGCGGGAGCCTCACGGATCCGAAGACACTCGCGGAGCCCAAGACCCAATAACGGCCCAGACTAAGGACCAGTGAACACCGCGGCGACGAATCAGCGGCGCCGTTTGATCATTTCGACGCGGCCTTTGCCGCCCACGAACCAGGAACCGACGAAGCTCACCAGACTCACCAGAATCGAAGTCCAAAAAGCGGCGGCAAAACCCGCGATGTGCATGCCCGGCAGCATCCACGCCACCAGCGCGACCATGCCGGCATTGATGACCAGCAAAAACAAGCCGAGAGTGACGATGGTCATCGGCAGGGTCAGTAAAATGGCGATGGGCCGGACGATGGAATTCACCACGCCGAGCAGAATGCCGGCGAGAATCAGGGTTGAGGGAGTATCGATCGAGACGCCGGGAACCCAGTCGGTCGCCAGCCAGAGTCCGAGCGCCACGAGTGCCGCGCGAATGAGAAATCCGAGCATCGCCCCCTCCTTATCGTCTTGCAGCCGCCAGGCGGCGCCAAGCATATCAAGGAAAATTCGCGGCGCTCTATCAATAATCAAGTCCGGGCAGGGGCGGGTCCTTGGGCACGATTTTGACGGGCTTCTTAGGTATGGGCGGGCTCTCCAAGGTCACTTTGATGCGGGCCATGAAGCGCTCCCAGCCCATGCGGATGCCGGCATAGCTTCGGTCCCACTCGGGTGCGTCGGGAATACCGGAACCCAGGAGGCGCAGCGAGGTTTTACCTTCGCCGCGGCGCGTATCCAGGATGAAATCGTCGACGGCGGCGCTATCGCTGGGTGGCGCATCCTTGCCGTTGAGGTAAATGAGCCGCAGGCGCCGGTTCACCTCGAAAATATCGATGTGCGCCTCACGGGCAGTGCCGCTGCGCTTGCCGATCCGGTACAAGCCTCCCTGGCGCGGATCGATCTCGGCCTCCTGGCCCGACCAAATTTTGATCAACCCAGGCTCGGTCAATGCTCGCCAAACACGGGCGACCGGCACGTCGATTTCGACCAAGTGGGCATAGCCACGAGTGCCGTTTCGGCTGGATTTACGGGGTAAGCTCATTGCGTCTCTATCCTGACGGAAAACTACCGGCTGCGGAGTGCTAGAATCCAATAACAGCGGAGGAACTTCCATGGCTTATGTCGATATCGTGACTGCGCTCGCAGTTCTGCAGTTCATTGTATTCGGCTTCAAGGTGGGCGCCGCCCGGGGGCGCTATGGCGTCAAGGCTCCGGCTATTACCGGCAATGAGATTTTCGAGCGCCTTTTCCGCGTCCAGCAAAATACCCTGGAGCAATTAATTGCCTTTTTGCCGGGCATTTACCTGTTCTCTCGCTACTTCAGCCCCTTGGTCGCCGCTGCCCTCGGGGTGGTCTATTTGATTGGCCGTGAACTGTACGCCTACACCTATGTGAAGGATCCGGCCAAGCGAGAGGTGGGCTACGGCATGACTTTTTTGCCCATGGTGATCTTGGTCGTGGGCGGTTTGATCGGCGCGGTTCGCGCGCTTTTTTTCACTTAGGTTTTTTTCGACACAACGCTGGGGTGGCCTGTAGGGCCTGAGATGCTGGCAGCTTAGAGCACACCAGCAAACCCATTGAACCTGATCCGGTTAGTACCGGCGGAGGGAGCATGGGTAATCGTTATTCCGCGCTAGGGTTTCTGTTCGCTGCCCTGGGACTTTCGGCCACCGCTACGGCTTCAGAAAGCGCCGACAATCAACCGCTCGACGAAATCGTCGTCACCGCCACCTTGAGGTCCGTGTCGCTCGAGGAATTGCCCGGCAGCGCTTCAGTGCTGACCGGCGCGACGTTGCGCGACGCCGGCCAACAGCATTTCGAGGATGTCCTGCCGCTGGTGCCCAATTTGAATTGGGCGGGCGATACCTCGAGGCCGCGCTACTTTCAGATTCGCGGCATCGGAGAGCTGCAGCAATACCAGGGAGCGCCGAATCCTTCCGTCGGATTTCTCATCGACGATATCGACTTCAGCGGCTTAGGCAGCGCCGCGACGCTGTTCGACGTCGATCACATCGAAGTGCTGCGCGGTCCGCAAGGCACTCTGTACGGGGCGAATGCGTTGGCCGGACTCATCTATGTCAAAAGCGCAGACCCATCCGATACCTTCGGCGGCCGCGCCGAAGTCGATGCCGGCGACTACAACGAGCATTCCTATGGCGCCGTCCTCACCGGACCGGTTGGCGCACTCGACTCCGCGTTCCGGCTGGCGGTGCAGCGCTATACCAGCGATGGCTTCTATCACAACGCTTATCTGGGCCGCAGCGACACCAACAATCGCGATGAACTTACCTTGCGCGGCAAGTGGCGCTACCAGCCGAATGACGCGTGGCGCGTGGATCTGACCGTGCTGCGGGCGCAGATCGACAATGGCTACGACGCCTTTGCCATCGACAACAGCCGCACCACCGAATCCGACCATCCCAGCGTGGATCGTCAATATTCCACCGGACTGTCGGTGAAATCGACGTACACCGGTTTGGGAGCCACCACTTTCACCACCATCGCATCGTATGCGGACACCACGGTCAACTACGGTTTCGACGGCGATTGGGGCAATCCGATCCAGTGGGCGCCCTACACCTATGACTTCACCGAGTATCAGGTGCGCGATCGCTCGACCCGCAGTTTGGAATTTCGTTTGGGCGACACCACGGCAGCCGAGGCGCCGCGCGGACTGTCGTGGCTGGTCGGCATTTATGCCTTTGAGTTGCGCGAATCTTTGAGCGATACCAGCGCGGGAGTTTACGTCGATCCCTTCGACGCCACCCAGAATTCCGATTCCTTAAGCGTCATTTCCAGCGAATATCGCTCGCGCAATGGCGCCCTCTACGGACAACTCGACGGTGACCTGGGCGGCCGCGCGCGCTGGTCATTGGGGCTGCGCGGCGAGCGCCACACCAGCCGCTATAGCGACACCACGACGAATCTCGATGAGCCAACCACCGCGAACAATTTTGCTCCAGCCGACAATCTTTGGGGTGGCCAAGCATCGATCGACTACCTCATTGGCGACGGCCAGCATGTTTATGCGCTCATCGCGCGAGGCTACAAGGCGAGCGGCTTTAACTCGAGCCCGGGACTGCCGGCCAACCAGCTGCAATTTGGCCCTGAATCCGACTTGAATCTCGAGATAGGCCACAAGGGGCTCATGGATGAAGGGCGGCTGCAGATCGACACTTCATTGTTCTACATGGTGCGCCACAACGAGCAGTTGCTCACGGGCGAACAACTGGATCCGAGCAATCCCAACACCTTCATTTTCTTCACCGGCAATGCGAGGTCGGGCTTCAACTATGGGCTGGAAAGCACGGCGAACTGGGCGGCGACCCACAGCCTGACGTTGGGCGGATCGCTCGGCTTGCTGCAGACCCAGTATCGCGGTTTCGTACAAAACGGCGTCACTCTTTCGGACCGAGCCTTGCCGCACGCCGCTCCCTGGCAGGCTGCCCTCAATGCCACCTGGCGCGACCCGCGCGGGCCCTATGTGCGCCTGGACGTCACCGGCATGGGACCTTTTTTCTACGACCTGCCGCCTAACGACACGCGCTCGAGCGCATATGGGCTGCTCAACGGCAAACTCGGCTGGGAAACCGCGCGCTGGGAAGCCTATTTTTGGGGACGCAATCTGCTCGACAAGAACTACACCGTGCGGGGATTTTATTTCGGCAACGAGCCGCCGGACTTTCCCAACAAGCTGTACGTGCAGCTGGGCGAGCCCAGAAACGGGGGCGTGCACTTAACCGTCCGCTTCTGACAGCCGCGCGTCCCGAACGGCTGTCGGCTTAGTGTGAATTCGCGGTTATGCCGAGCTCCGCTGAGTTCTTCTTTGGTTCGCCGGAGGCGTCGTCCGCCAGCAAGTAGGAGTCGATTACTTTACGCGCAATGGGAGCGGCGTTCGACGCGCCGAAGCCGGCGTTCTCGACCAGCACGGAGATTGCGATCTTCGGATCCTCGGCGGGCGCGAAGGCGATGAACCACGCGTGCTCGCGCTTACGTTCATCGGCATCCTTGTGCTTGGTGCTTTCGGTTTGCTTCACCGTCACCACTTGAGCGGTGCCCGTCTTGCCGGCCCATTTGTATTTCGCGCCCGCGCCGGAAACATGCGCGGTACCGGTCGTCACGGCGGCTTCCATGCCGTCGAAGATCACGCTCCATTGCTCGTCCGTGGCCATGTTCACCGGCTTCATGAAGGCGGGACTGCGCGGCACGACGGTGACCGAGCCGGGCGCGCGGGTCGCCGCCACCAGCCGCGGCGCCGCGACGGTTTGCCCGCGCGTGGCGATTTCCGCGGCAAAGTGTGCCTGCTGCAGCGGAGTCACGGTAATGGGACCCTGGCCGATGCCCATGCTGACCGTCTCGCCGGGAAACCACACCTGGTCCGCCTTGCGCTTGAACACCCGCCGCTTCCATTCGGGCGAGGCGTATAACCCGGGCTTTTCACCGGGGATATCGATCCCCGTCAATTCGCCGTAACCGAAGGCGCTCATGAATTCGTGCATGCGGTCGATGCCCATTTTCTCCGCGAGCCGGTAGAAATACACGTCGCAGGATCGGGAAATGGCGCTGCGCATGTCGACATCATGATGCACCTCGTCATCGCGATACTTGTTGCTGCTGCCCGGCAGCGTGAAGAATCCGGGGCAGTACGTGGTTTGCTGCGGAGTCATGATCCCGTACTTCTGCGCCGCCAAGGCGTAGAGCGGCTTCACGGTCGATCCGGGCGGGTAGGCGCCCCTCAAGGCGCGGTTCAATAGCGGTACATCGATATTGTTGGACAGCGCCGCGTACTGTGCGACCGACAGGCCGCGGACAAAATCGTTGGGATCGAATCCGGGCGTGCTGGCGAGCGCAATGATGTCGCCGGTTTTCGGATCGAGCGCCACCACCGAACCGCGCTTGCCCACCAGCGCCTCTTCGGCAACCTTCTGTACCTTGACGTCCATGCCCAGGATCAGGTCCACGCCGGCCACCGGCGGGCGAGTATTGAGTTTCGAGGCGTAGCCTCCCTGCTTGTCGACCGGCCGGCCGGCGGCATTCACTTCGATTTCGCGGAAGCCCGGTTTGCCGTGCAGTTGCTGCTCGTAGGCTCCCTCCACCCCCAGCTTGCCGATGAGGCTGGTGCCGGCATATTCGGCGCTGTCGATTTGCTTTAGGTCCTGCTCATTGATTGCGCTCACATAGCCGATGGCATGCACGCCCATCTCGCGCAGCGGATAGTGCCGGGCCAACCGCGCGCGGATATCCACGCCGGCGAATTGATAGCGATGCACGGCAAACCGCGCCATCTCCTCTTCGTTCACCAACAGCTTCACCGGCACGCTCTCGTACACCTTATGAAGCAATACGGTACGCCGGATATTGCCGACCTCCTCGCTGCGCAACAGTCCGATGCTGACCAATTGGGCCAGCGTGGCATCCAGCGCCTTGGTGTCGCCCACTTGTTCGCGCACCAGCTCAATGTTGAAGGCCGGCAGATTGTCCGCCAGCACCACTCCGTGACGGTCCAAGATCAGGCCGCGGCTGGGCGGGATCGGCTCGGTGCGGATGCTGTTGCCCTGCGATAGACCGTGGTAGTAGTCGAACTTGACGACTTGCAGGTAGAACAGCCGGCCCCCGACCCCCAGCAGTAGCACCGCCGCGAATACCCCCGCCACGATGCTGCGAATCGTGAACAGCCGATTCTCGGCGAAATAGTTTTTGATCCGCGACTGGCGGCTTCTCACCATCGGGGCACGGCTGTGGGGTCAATCATTCCCGGCATGCGGCAATTGTAAGCTACTTGCCCGGCTCTCAACCGCTATGGAGTGCGCAGAATTCGACTGCCGACGTTCTGTGTCTGAAAGCGCACGGTGACCGTTTGGTTTGCGGGAACCTTGAACCGGAAAATAGGTCTTCCGTTCTTCGCCCCGAGAGGATGATCGGCGCGCACGATGCGTGCACCCGCCGGCAGGCTCAGTCGCAACTCGAAGTCGATCGCGGCGGCGCGGGCGTTGCTGATTTCGACGCGCCGAACATCATCGATGTTGACCGAGCGTAGTGCCGCGCCCGGCACCAGGGGCAGCAGCTTGGCTCCTTTGAAGTCGACGCGGGTGTCCTCGGTGGTCGCCGACACCTGAACGTCGACGCTCTCGCCCAGATCGATTTCCACCTCTTCGTCCACAGCGATGTCGCGCAGGCCGGATTCGTGCTGCAACAACCACTCACCATTGTACGAGCCGAAAACCGCGACCAAGCCCGACGGCAATGGCAGCCCAAGGTGATTGGCGGCGGTGTTTTTCGTCCGCAGCAATCGATGTGCCGGGCCCGGCGGCCGTGCGCCCTCGGCCAATTCGACGCCATAGACCGTCGCAACCGGGATGCCCGGCTGATCCATCAGCCGCACCTGCTTGGATTGGCGGCTGGCCAGGGTCGTGCGCTCGGGTACACGGTACAGTTTCAAGTCGCCCAACTGCTCTTGCTGCACTCTCTTTGCGGCGCCGGCAGTGACGACGACTTCCTGAAGGCTCATCGCGGCCGGCATCGGCGCGGCCAGCACACTCTTCTTGAACATGCGATCCGTGTAGTTCTCGCGAAGAATCATCGGTTGATCGCTGGTAGAACCGCGCGGCCAGCATTGCGCAAAAATGGGGCCGCCGAGATCGATGGGCTCAACTTCGTCATCCTCGCCGTCTACTTCGTTCGCGCGGTTGACCTTGCCGGCGACCACCTGCACGTGCGCTGCGGGGAATCCGACGCCGTTCGCATTGGCCAGGGTTACCCAGGCGCCCAGGTCGAGGAGCTTGCCGTCTTGGGATAATTTTGCCGAATAGTCGGCAGCCCAATCGAAACCGCGGGCGAGATAGGTCAGCGTGATCTCTCGCACCACGGCCCCGGGACTTTGTACCTCCACCGACAGCGTCGGCCGCGCCGACAGGGCGGCGGCCGGTTCGAAGCTGAAGGTCTCGGGCATTCCGGAGCAGCGCAGGGCCTCAATTCCCTCCGCGGTCTTGAACACGACGCCGCCCTCGGCATCCGAGAGTATGGTGCCGGGCGCTCTCTGAAGTACCCCCGTCTTGCGGTTGGTGCGCAGCAGTTCCACCGGCTTGCCCGCGGTGGCGGCGATCAATGCGGAAGGACTCAAGAGCCGTGCGTCGCGATTTTTTTCGACCACCTTGCCCGGCAGCCCGGTCACCAAGGCGCTGGCCGGCTCGATGCCATCGGCCACACCCTCGAAGCGTACGCGGCTGAGGCCGGCGGGAAACCGCACCAGGCGCCTTTCGGTCACCAGAGCGAAGCCACTCAGTTCATCGATGTCGATCGATCCCGTATCCCGGTAAGGCGCGCGGTACACAGTCACGATGAGGTCGGAGGGCGGGTCGGCAACAATCTCCGCCGCCGCGGCAAGCACGATGCCGCTCGCGGCCGCGAGGCTCAGACCCAAGAAGAGCGCCGGCGCGCGCATGGGCAGTGTCAGTAACGGGTTTCGAAGGTTGCCGTGACTGTCGCCTTGCCGTTGGCTGGCACGGTTACCGGCCACTCGGCGGCGCCGGCATTGAGGCGCGTGCTCTTCTGACTCTCAGCCTTGATGCTCGAGTCGCCCCATAATCCTTCCTGACGCAGCTTAACGACTACCGAGCGCGGCAGCGCATTGGTCAGCTCGTAGCGCATGTCGGTCTGCCAATCAAATGTGGACAGCCGCGTGCGTTTTTCGACGACGGAATGAACCTTGACGTCGAAGGCGTCGCCGGTTGCCAGTGACAGCGTGGAACCCATCGGCGTGTGATCGATGCGGCTTTCGCCGATGAATTGCGGATCGCCTCGTTTATCCTTCATGTAGAAGCGCAAAATTCCCGCCGGCAGCTGATCGCCCAGTCCGGCGTGAGCGCCGGTCGAGAAGCTGTAGACGCTCTGCGCGCCCAAGGGGGTTTCAGCAGTCCCCAGCCAGTGATTGCGAAATTCATAGCCATGCTCAGCGGGAACGCCGCGGACATCGAGAAAGCTCACCTGCTTGGTTTGCAGATTGGCGATGGTGGTGCGTGCGGCCAAAGGATAAAGGTAGTAGTCCCCGAGGCGATCGCGGCTGCCGCTTTCTGTTCCCGGCTGTTGCAAATTCTGGCGACGGACCGGAGGACGATAGCCATTCGACTGGACGCCGCCATCCACTTGGCTGGGGGAACCCGCAACAAGCAGTGTTTGCGCATCGTCGTAAGTGGTGCCGCTGCTATTGGTCAGCGTGACCCAACCCTGTACATCGATTTTGCCGTCGCTTTCGTTGTAAAGCGCCACATAGTCCGCCTTCCAGCCCAAGCCCGGCGTGAGATAGCTCAATGTGGCGCGCTTAGGTCCGGCATGCGCGCCGATGATGCTCACCGACAGCGTGGGCCGCGCGCGCAGGTTGTCGGGCACTTTGTTGAAGATGACGCGCACCGGCAGACCGTCGTCGCGCAGCACTTCGATGCGCTGGCCGATTTTCAAGACCACGCCGCCGTTGGTGGCAAGAACCTGCGCCTGCTCGCGCGTTTCGGCGCCGGTCGCCGGATTCACCCGCACGATGGTGATCTCCTGGCCGACGGCCTTTTCCATGAGCTTGCCCGGGGTCAGCAGATCGAAGTCGAAATTCTGCTCCACGATGCTAATGTCCGGCGCCGACAGCGATACGGTCTCCGGGCGAATCTGTGCCGACACATCCTGGAATTCGAGACGTTGGCGGCCGTCCTTGACCTCGATATCCCGCCGGTCCTGCACCAGCGCCAAATTATCGTTATAGATGGTGACCGACAGAGCCCGCTCGGCGGCCGATGCCGGATTGATGATGAGCCACGCCGCCCATCCGAGCGAAAGGAGACGTACACGCATATCGACCTCCGGCCTTAAGGCTCAGCTTGAATGATACTTAACTGTTGCTTGATCGGAGGACGACTGTTTTTGGGGTTGGAATACGATTTAATAACTCGAATCCCTCGCTAAAGGGACTCAAAGATGAGCCGGATCGAATTGAGCGAGGTCTGCGGCGCAGAAATCTGCCGCTCCGATCGAGACTCGCCAAGCTAGCGAATTGATACCTGGAAGCGCGGGTTGGACGTGCTCGCCATCCACGTCTTGATGCGCTGGGCGTCAGCCACGCGAGTGTACTTGCCGAACGAATCGAGCAGCACAATCACCACCGAACGGCCTTCGATGACGGCCGCCATCACCAGGCACTTGCCGGCCTCGGCGATATACCCGGTTTTCTGAACGATGATGTTCCAGGTGGGATTCGCGACCAGATTATCGGTGTTGTGGAATTCGACCATTCGCCTGTGCACCCGCACGGCATAGTTCTTGTCGGTCGAGAATTCTCGAATGGTGCCATTCTTCGAAGCGGCGATGACCAGCTTGGAAAGATCCTCGGGGCTCGCCACGTTCTGGCTCGACAGTCCGGTGGGATCCACGAAGTGCGCGCTGCTCATGCCGAGCGACTTGGCCTTGGCATTCATGGCGGCCACCATGGCCGTGATGCCGCCCGGATAGTTGTTGCCCAGGGCATGGGCGGCACGATTCTCGGATGCCATCAGGGCGACGTGCATCAGATCGCCGCGCGTCAGCGTGGTGCCGACGGTCAGCCTGGAAAATGACCCTTTGGGGTAGTCTCGGTCCGCTTCGGTGATTTGGATGGGTTCATCCAGCGGCTGCTTGGCATCCAATACCACCAAGGCAGTCATCAGTTTGGTGATGGAAGCGATCGGCGCCGCCACATCGGGGTTGCGGGAGTAAAGCACCGAGGAATCGCTTTGATCGACGATCAGCACCGAGCTGGACTTCAGCTTCGGCTCGGCGAGATTCTTGGCGTTGGCCTGGAATGCCAGAAAACTCAAGGAAATACAGGCTAATGCGTGTGTGGGAAGGCGCAGCGCCGCGCGCCGTGGCGAAGACTCGCGATGAATTGAACGCATTAATCCTCTCTGAAAAACCTGCTCGGAAAGAGCAATCTGACCATATGTTAAGCACGCCCTGGCGTGATGCAGCGCTAACTTTGCCATTTTTCCCGGAAAAGTCCAGTACATTCAGACGTTTGCCTGAAAGGGTTCAAGCGCTTGCTTCAGCTCCGGGCATACGGCGCAGTTCCTTGTCGCGGTACATCTTGTCATCGGCAAGGCTGCGAAGGTCGCGCATGTCTCTCGAGTCTTTCGGGTAGTTCACCACCCCGATGCTGACGCTGCAGCGGATCATGCGCGAACGTAGATCCAGCGTCGTTTTGTAGACATTGTGCCGCACGCGTTTGATCACGGCATCGGCAACCTCCGGCGACGCGCCCGGCAACAAGACCGCAAACTCATCGCCGCCGAGCCGCGCAGCGTGATCGGTGGCGCGAATACTTCGCTGCAGGCATTGCGCCACCAAGGTTATCGCGCTGTTGCCGGCCTCGAGGCCAAACATGTCGTTTATTTCCTTGAGCTTGTCCATATCGATCATGAGCAGCGAATACACCCCGCGGTTGCGCTCGCAGGTTTCGTGTTCACGCTGCCACACCTCGTTGAACATGCGCACGTTGTAAAGACCCGTCAAAGAATCGGTCTGCGCCAGATTCTCGATCCGCTCGCGCGCCTCGGTGATGTCTGCCGAGAGCGTGGTGGTCAAATATGCGACCAGCAGAAACGGCGCAACCTGCCCCACCACCTGGCTGGCGTAGAACAGCGAAATAACCTCGAGTCCGGGGGTGGTCATCGCGAGCAGCAGGTGACAAACCGCAATGGCCGCCAGCTGCAGCATGGTGATCAGGCGGCCGAGCGTCAGCGCGCTCAATATGATCGGCAACAGGTACAGGTTGAACAGCGGACTGCTGCCCTTGCCCGTAAACCACAGCACGCCGGTGATGAACACCAGCATCGACCAAGATTCGATCAACAGCTTGGAGCGCGTGCGGCCCGGAAGAAAGCGGCGGCCGCGAAAGCCGACAATGGCGAGCGCAAAAGCACTGAGCAATCCCAAAACCGGCCATACCTGACTGCTCAGGGCACCGGACCAAACGAGCACCAGGGCGGCCAGCGCCAAACACAGTATTTCAATGGAACGCGTGCTGCGCATACCCTAAAGCCGAGCTGCGGTGGTCACGGCGCCCGGACGCGCGCTAGGCGATATCTTTAGTTCTTCGAGGGCGCGTTTCACATCGCCATCGCGCTGCTGCAGCGGCCCCTCCTCGGGAACCGCGGCGGCGGGCGGTCTCGAGTCGCGCGGCAGCTCGATATCGGGCGCAATGCCGCGGTGATTGATGGAGACTCCCGACGGCGTGTAGTAGAGCGATGTGGTCAGCTTGACGGCACGATCCTCGGACAGCGGGATGATGGTTTGCACCGATCCCTTGCCGAAGGTGGTGCGTCCCATGAGTTTTGCGCGATGGTGATCCTTGAGCGCGCCCGCGACGATTTCCGACGCCGACGCCGAGCCGCCGTTTACCAACACGACGATGGGCGCACCATTGAGCACATCGCCCGGCGTCGCATCCATTTCGAATTTCGAATCGGGAGTCCGTCCTTTTGCGGTGACGATGACCCCGCTGTCGAGGAAGGCGTCGGCCACGGCCACCGCCGCCTCGAGAACGCCGCCCGGATTGTCGCGCAAATCCAGCACCAGCCCCTTGAGCGGCGCCCCATTGTGCTTGCGCATATCCTTCATCGCGCCGTTCAAGTCGTCGCCGGTCGTTTCGCTGAATTGCGAAATGCGCAGGTAGGCAAACCCCGGCTCCAGCATCTGCGCCTTCACGCTGCGCAAGTCGACACGCGCGCGCTTTAGCGTGAATATCATGGGTTCCGCGTTGCCTTCCCGCATGATGCCTATTTTCACGGCGCTGCCCTCCGCGCCGCGCATACGTCCGATGGTATCGGCCAACGTACTGGTGTTCACCGGGATGCCGTCGATGGTCACGATGATGTCGCCGGAACGGATTCCCGCCAACGCCGCCGGCGAACCGTCGAAAGGAGCGATGACCACGACCTGTTCATCCTCGATCGACAGGTCGATGCCGACGCCGAAATAGCGGCCGGAGCTGCTGATTTTCACCTCGTCGTATTCGTCGCCTTCGAGATAGGCGGAATACGGATCCAGCGACGCCACCATGCCGCGAATCGCCGCCTGCAGCAGTTGATGATCGTCCACGGGATTCACATAATCGTGTTTTACCCGCTCGAGCACCGCAGCGAGCATGCGCGCGTCCTGCCACGGCACGTCGGCGCCAAGGGCAGCTGGTTTGTCGGCCAGAACGCCATGCGCCAGCCCAAACGACAGGCCGATCATCATGCCGAGGGCCAGCAGTAAGGCGTTGCCAGATTTCTTGATCATCAGAACCCCGAAGCATACGTGCGCAGAAGGCTTGCCGCCAGCAACTTACCGACAGTGTTAAATTAAAATTGGCGCCCCCATTTTAAGGGCTTGCCCGCAGCCAGAGCTTGGGATCGACGGTCTTGCGCCCCTCGCGAATTTCAAAATAAAGCTGCGGCTTGGCACCCTCGGTATCGCTCAGGGCGGCAATGACATCGCCCGGCGAGACCCAGTCGCCCACGGATTTGTAGAGCACCTCTGCATGGCCATACAACGTCATGTAGCCGCCGCTGTGACCGATGATCATCAGCAGCCCCAGACCCTGCAGCCAATCGGCGTAGACGACGCGGCCGAAAAATGGCGCCCGCACCTTTGCCGCGTGCGTCGTTTCGATCATCACGCCGTTCCAGCGCACACCGCCGCCTGCGGCGCCGCGCGGCGCCTGATAGTGTGCGCTGACATGGCCGACCACCGGCCACGGCAATTTGCCGCGCATGTGATCGAAGCTTTGTGAAGGATCGGTGGGAAAGTCCTGCATCATGTGCGCAAGGTCGGCGACCAGCGCTTCCACCGCCTGTTCCTCGTGCTTCAGGTTGGCAAGCTCTTGGTTGCCGCTTTCCAGCTTCTTCGTGAGCGCCGCCACCGCCACGGTGCGCTCGGCGCGCGCGTGCTGCAGATCGGCAATTTCACGCCCGGCATCCTCCTGCAGCTTCTGCAGCTCCAGAGTTTGCTGCTCGATTTGCGCCACCAATTCCTGCAGGCGCGTTTCATCACTTTGGATGGATTGGATCTTCTGGCTGCGCTGCGCGGCAAAATAACCGTAGTAGGCGAGCGTTCGGCCGAGGCTCGCCGGATTGCTCTGGTTCAATACCAGCTTGAGTTCCTCTTGCCGGCCGATCATGTAGGCCGCGCGCGCCTGGCTCGCCAGAGATGCACGTTCCGTTTGCAGTGCTGTCAGGTTGCGGCCCTCCTCGGCGCGCAACTCCGCGCGGCGCCGCTCGACCCCGGTTTGCGCCGCGCGCAAATCTTCGACGCGCTGGCGCTTTGCGGCAATGGCAAGTTCGGTCTCGCGAACCCGTGCGCTCAAGGAGTCGCGCTGCGCCAGTTGCGATCCCATGCGGCCCGTCAATTCAGCAATCCGCGCGCGCACCGCCGCAAGCTTGGCTTTCGCCTGAGCCGAGTCGGCGGGCTCGGTGACCGCAGCCGGAGCGGCGGCGCATAGCAGGGCCAGCAGCGCCGCGCTCCCAAAGGTTTTTCTGCGTTGATTCATGGCCCGGTAGTCATCTGTGAGCTAAGCATACAAGCCTTGTGACCGCTGCTATACTTGCGCGCCCAAAAAGCCCGAATTGTGCGAGCCGCATGCAGCAATTGTTGGATTATTTCAGCCGCCACCCTTACCTTATCGGGGCGACCGTATTGGCGGCAATCGCCGTGGCGGCCTTCGAGCTTCGGGCGCGCGTGCAGGCCTTTGCCGCGTTGAGCACGACACAAGCTGTACGGCTGATGAATCAAGGCGCCCTGGTTATCGATCTGCGCAGCAAGGAACTGTACGATGCCGGCCATATCGTCGATGCGCGCCATGTGCCTGCGGCAGAGCTCGAATCACAGGCCGACTCGCTGAAGAAGTGGCGCGACCGGAACGTCATTACTTATTGTGACAGCGGCGCCACCGGCGCGAATGCCGCGCGCTCCTTGGTGAAGCTCGGCTTCACCAAGGTGTTCAATCTTCAGGGCGGCCTCAATGCATGGGTCAAGGACAATCTACCGCTGGCAAAAACCGGCGGGGGTAAGAGCAATGCGAAATGACGCAGCCGGCCATCACCTTATATGTGTCGGATTGGTGTCCGTACTGCCAGCGGGCCAAGAACCTGTTGCAGCAGAAACAAGTGGTTTTCAGCGAGATCAATATCGAGGAAGACGAGAAATTCCGCGAGGAAATGATGGCGCGCAGCAATCGCCGCACGGTTCCGCAGATCTTCATCGGCGACAAACATGTTGGTGGATGTGACGAGCTCTACGCGCTGGATCGCAGCGGCGAGTTGGATCGATTAATTCAGGGGGCAGGATGAACGAGGTTAGAGCAGCTGAGCCGGAAGCCAATGCAATCGGCGTGCAGGTGAGTTTGCAAAGCGTGTATTTGAAGGATTGCTCCTATGAGTCTCCGAATGGTCCGCGCCTGCCGAGCAATCAGGCCTGGGAACCGAAGTTCCAGCTCAACATGAACACCTCGACTGAGGAGCTCTCGCCGGAAGCGCGCGAAGTGCTGCTGACCGTCACCGTGGAAGCCAAGCAAGGCGATGCGACGCTGTATCTGGTTGAAGTCAAGCAGGCGGGACTGTTCGCCATCAGCGGTGCCTCGGACGAGGATTTAAAGCGCTTGGTCGGGAGCTTCTGTCCCAGCGTCTTGTTCCCGTACGCGCGCGAAGTGATTTCCGATTTGATTGTCAAAGGCGGATTTCCAAATTTCCTTCTGCCGCTGGTCAACTTCGATGCCCTGTTCTCGCAGGCACAGCAGAGTCAGGCTCCGCAGCCCAATCTGGTGAACTAGAGGTTCCTATGCAGACCCGGCGTACGGAACCGATGACCGTCATCGGCGCCGGCTCCTGGGGCACGGCTCTCGCGATATTGCTGGCGAGGGAGGGACATCCGACTCACCTGTGGGGCAGAGACGCCGCGCAACTCCAAGCCATGCGCAGTGCACGCCGCAATCTGCGCTACCTGCCGGATGCGGCATTCCCCGAAGGGCTGCAGATCGCAGCCGAACTACCGGCAGCCCTGAAGATTTCCCGGGACGCATTGATCGCGGTGCCGTCCCACGCGTTTCGGGCCACCTTGACGAACATTCGCCCGCACCTCCATCCGCTTACCCGCATTGCGTGGGCAACCAAGGGCTTCGAGCTTTCGACCGGGCTGCTGCCTCATCAGGTGGTCCGCGAGGTGCTGGGCGAGACCCCCGGAGCGGTCTTGTCGGGTCCGACCTTCGCGAAAGAAGTCGGCGCCGGCCTGCCGACCGCCATGACCATCGCTTCCGCCGACGAAATTTTTGCGAAGGAACTGGCACTCAGCCTGTCGGGACCCAGTTTCCGCGCCTATACCCAGACGGACATCATGGGCGTGGAAGTCGGCGGCGCCGTAAAGAATGTCATCGCCATCGGCTCGGGCATCGCCGACGGCATGGGATTCGGCGCCAACACCCGCGTGGCGTTGATCACCCGCGGCCTTGCGGAAATGATGCGCTTGGGCGTCAAGCTGGGTGCATTGCGCGAAACGTTCATGGGCCTCGCCGGTCTTGGAGATTTGGTGCTCACCTGTACCGATGACCAATCTCGCAACCGTCGTTTCGGCATGGCATTGGGCCGCGGTGAGTCCCCGGCGCTCGCGCAGAGCACGATTCATCAGGTGGTCGAAGGCGTGCTTGCGGCGCGCGCCGTTTACAACGTGGCGCAGCGGCTGGGAGTGGACATGCCGATCTGCCGGGAAATATATGGAATCATGTATGAGAACAAGCCGGTCCGCGCGGCCGTGCAGGCACTCATGGGGCGCGAAGTGCGTTCCGAAGCAGAATAGATTTTAGCCACACGCATTTTCGAACAATAGGGGGCGCATATGAATCGTCTGGACCGGAAATTAGCTACATTGCTCGCGAGCCTCATCGCCGCCGCGTCGGCCTCGGCACAAAGCTCCAGCGAGCTTTCCTTGACGCGCTTCGATTGCGGCAAGACCACCACCTTGAATGATGTCAGCCGTTTCTCAGACGTCATGGCTTTCAAAGGACTGAATATTCAGCTGACTTTCAGCTGCTACTTGGTCAAGCACGGCAACGATTACCTCGTCTGGGACACCGGCAATCCGGCCGCCACCGGCAGCAATCCTCCTGCCAACGCACCGAAGGCCAGCCTGGTGGAACAGCTGGCGCAGCTGCACTTGAAACCGGAGCAAATCACCTTCGTGGGCATAAGCCACTATCACGGGGATCACGTCGGCCAGGTGGCATCCTTTCCGCAGGCCACGTTATTGATCGGCAAGGGCGACTGGGAGGTATTGAACCAGCCTGCGCCCGGTCCTGGAGTCAATTCGGCGAATTTTGCGCATTGGATCAGCGGCGGCGGCAAGGTCGAGCCGGTGCAGGGAGACAAGGACGTATTCGGCGACGGCAGCGTCATCATGCTGACCACGCCCGGACATACGCCGGGTCATCACAGCTTGCTGGTGAAACTCAAGGACAAGGGCGATGTGCTCATCACCGGCGACCTGGCGCATTTCCGCGAGAACTACGACAGCAACGGCGTGCCGACTTTCAACACCAGCCGCGCCGAGACGCTCGCATCGCTCGACCGCTTCAAGCAACTCGCGTCCAATCTGCACGCCACTGTGATCATTCAGCACGATGCGCGCGATATCGACAAATTGCCGGCTTTCCCCGCTTCCGCGAAGTAACCAGTGGCACTAACCTTTTCAGCCATGAACAAAACCACCCTCATCGCGCTGTTGATCGCCTGCTCGTTCGCCGCGGCGGCCAAGGATTCGGAGTCCGTCACCGACAGGATCGCTGCACAAAACGCGCTCTTCGAGGAGCAGTACCAAGCCGATCTCAAGGCGCACCCGGAACGCGCGACCGCCATCGGCGACTACCGCTATAACGACCAGCTGGACGATCTTTCTCCCGCTGCATACCAGCGCCAGGAGGCGGCCGACCAAGGCTATCTTTCGCGCTTGAACGCGATATCGACGGCGGGTTTTGGCGAGCAGGACAAGCTGTCCCATGAGGTGATGCAGCGCTTTCTGGCGCAGCGCATGGCGAACTTCAAGTTCAAAGAATACGAGATGCCGGTGAATCACATGGAAGGTCCGCAAACGCGCTTGGCGGATATGCCTCTCGCGGTGCCGCTCGACTCCGTCAAGCACTACGAGGATTACCTTGCCCGATTGCACCAGATACCGCGCGTTCTGAAACAGTCCGAGGAGACGTTGCAAGCAGGCATGAAGGACAAGCTGATGCCGGTGCGCTTTCTGCTGGAGAAGATACCTGCGCAGTGCGACGGCATCGTCGCCGCCAATCCCTTTCTTCTGCCGACGAAGAAATATCCGGACAGCATTTCCGCCGAGGAGCAACAGCGCCTGACCAAGGCCATCACGGACGCGGTCAACACTGAAGTCATTCCTGCCTACCAGAAATTTTCGGCGTTCATAGCGACGCAGTACGCGCCCCTGGGTCGAACAACCTTGACCGTGACCTCTCTGCCCGGCGGCAAGGAACGCTATCTCAACGATATCCGCAGCCGCACCACCATCAGCACCCTGACCCCGGATCAGATTCACGCCATCGGCCTCAAGGAAATCGACCGCATCGAAGGCGAAATGCTGGTCATCGCCCGCAAGGAAGGCTTCAGCGACGTGCCTGCATTCCGCGAGTCATTGAAGACCAACGCCAAGTACATTCCCACTTCGTCCGAACAGATTCTCGATGATTTCCGCAAGTACATCGCGCAGATGCAGCCGAAACTGCCGCAGCTGTTCGGCTACATCCCCGGCTCGCCGGTGACCGTCGAAGCCATACCGGCGTTTCAATCGGGCGCCGCCACGCACTATCAAACCGGCACCCCTGACGGCAAGCGTCCGGGACGCGTCAGCGTGGCCACCTCGAACTTCGCACATCGCTGGCTGATCGACGATGAAGCCACGGCCTACCATGAGGGCATTCCGGGGCATCACATGCAGCTCTCGGTGCAGCAGCAAATGACCAGCCTGCCGAAGTTTCGCCAGCACTCGGGAAACTCCGGTTATATTGAGGGCTGGGCGCTGTATTCCGAGCAACTGGGCAAGGAAGTCGGGTTCTACCAGGATCCGGTGAGCGACTACGGCAGGCTCAGCAGCGAGTTGTTCCGCGCGGTGCGCTTGGTGGTCGACACCGGTCTTCATTCCGAAGGGTGGAGCCGCGATCAGGTGGTTGAGTTCTTCCGCAAGTACCAGCCTGTCGATGAGCCCACCATCCAATCGGAAACGGACCGCTACATCGCGTGGCCGGCACAAGCCTTGTCATACAAGCTTGGCCAGCTCAAGTTTCGCGAGCTGCGCGACCGTGCGCAAAAGGAGCTAGGCGCCAAGTTCGACATTCGCAGCTTCCACGACGAGATGCTGAATGGCGGCGTACTGCCGCTCGATCTATTGGACGCACGCACGAATAGCTGGATCCAGGAGCAGAAAACGGCAGTCAAATCCGCCAGGAATTGAGCCCCCCTTGGCGCGGCCGGTCCGGTGGCCGGTCGCGCTAACTCGCGGAAGACAGCACGAATTGATTGCCGTCGGGATCCTTGAAAATCGCGAACTCGCCCCAGGGCTGCTTCTCCGGAGGCTTGTCGAACTCGACGCCGCGAGCCTTGAGCTGCCGATAAGTCGCGCCCACGTCATCGCAGGCAAACGAGCCGTTGAAAAATGACCCGATGCGGCTCTCGTGGCCATCCGGGGTAAAGAGCACAACGCGTGTCCCCGAATTGCCGATGCGCAGCTCGATCCAACGCTGCTTGGCATCGAAGACCTGATCGGTCGACACTTCGAATCCCAATTTCTCGGTATAAAACTTGAGTGCACGATCCTGATCGCCGGTCGGTATGCCGACGAATTTGACTTGAGTAATCATGGCGCTGGTTCTCCCCCGATAGCGTGTGTGACGCTGGACGATTATCGGATATTTCGCGGGTGCCCAGTAGCGATAATCGGTATAGTAATAAATGATGCAGCACTTCAGCTTGGACAACTACGTGGTCGATATCCTCATGCCGGATCTGGCGGGCCACGATCGTCGGCCGGCCGCCTTCATCGTTTATCTGTATTTTTTGCGCCATGCAGCAAAAGGCAAGCGGGACACGCTGTCGGTAAGTCTGCAGACCATTGCCACCAAGACGGGCCTGTCCAAATCGACGGTTCAAGGCGCGATCCGGCATTTGCGCCGGCGCAGGCTGCTCGACCCAACGGTCTTGGCGACCGTTACCGACCCGGTTCGCCGGGTATTGCGGCCGTGGAACCGCTGAGCGCCTGCACTCAAGTGGGAGGGATATACTCGGCACAGCCTTGTGAGGTCGCACAAGATGATTCATCTGCTGAAGGCCATGGGCTTTTGGGTATGGGGGCTGGTCGCCATCGGACTCTCCGTCTCGATGGTGTCCGTAAGTCACAGATTGGCCGCCTTATACCGCGCGCACGAAAGCCAAGCGCATTCCGTTTCGAGTCCGGCGCCTGGTTCGCCTGACTTTCCAGCTTTACCCACGTCCGAAAACAAACCGGCAGCCGCTAACATCGACTCTCCGCGGATGCCGGCGGGTCAACCTATGATCAGCCGCATCTTAGGCGTCGACATCAGGGCGGCGCAGACCGCGCTGCAAAACAAACAATGGCCGGAAGCGCTGAAAAATCTGGAAGCGGCGGCGGCGAAATCTCCGCTGACTGCTTACGACTTGAAAACCATCGAGGAATTTCAGGGCTTCGCCTATGTTCGGCTGAACAATCTCAAAGCTGCGCAAGCCGCCTATGAGGCGGCGCTGGCAACCGGCGCTTTCAAGGCGGAGGAATTGGTCAGGGTGTTTCGTCTCTTGTTCCAATTGGCCGCGACCAACAAGCAGAATGCGAAGGCGATTGAATACGGCGAGCGAGTGGTTGCGGCGGGTGCTGCCAATGAGAACGACCTGCTGATCATGAGCCAGCTGCATTACCAGCAGAAGGATTGCAAGAATTCCGGGGTCTGGGGCGACAAGGCCATCGCCGCCTTCCAGGAAGCCGGAGAACCGCCCAAGGAGGTGCTGTACCAGCTGAAGCTGCAATGTGCGAGCAACGTCAATGACGTGGCCGCCATGAAAGCAGCCCTGGTCGATCTGATCCGGCTCACCAATAAGACTTCCTACTGGAACAACTTGATTCGCCTGGAACGCCAGGAAGAACGCGACGATCGCAATACCTTGATGATCTACCGGGTGATGTTCGACACCCATTCGATGAATGCCGATACCGATTACATCGAAATGGCACAGCTGCTCGGTGATGCGGGTTTGCCGGGCGAGGCGCAAGCGGTACTCGAGAAGGCGATGAGTTCGGGCGTCCTGAAGGCTGAGCACAAGGAGCGTGCCGTGCGCTTGTTGAACGCGTTGACTACGCGCGCGGAAGCCGACAAGGACAGATTGCCGGCGTTCGATGCGGAGGCCAGCAAGAATCCCGCGGGCCAACTCGATGTGAGGCTCGGCGAGGTCTATTTTGCAGCCGGCGATTTTCAGGACGCAGTAACCGCTCTGAGTCGGGGAATCGGCAAGGGGCAGCTGCTGCAGCCGGATGAAGCTTATGTGTCGCTGGGAAGATCATTGACGGCGGAAAAGGATCCAGCCGGCGCGAAACAAGCATTCGCCAAATTGAAGTCGTTGCCAACCCTCAGCCCGCGCGTGCTCAAGCTGTGGAATTTATACGCGGACATGCTTCCCGGGACCGATTCACAGCCGCTTTAGTTCAAATCCCGCGTCGATCCGGCCCGTCATTCCGCCGCTGCAGTGGCGGTGTCGACCTTTCTCCGGTATTAAGGGGGCATCCGGTTCGCGTGTCTCATGGCGCGCAGCAATGACAAAAGACAAGAATCACAAGGGGACGATACATGAGCAGCCCTGCCAACCTCGCAACCACGCCCCGCGCCGAACTGACGCTGCGCGGCCTGGTGCTCGGCGTGGTCATCACCGTGGTGTTCACGGCGGCCAACGTTTACTTCGGGCTAAAGGCGGGTCTCACCTTCGCCACCTCCATCCCGGCCGCGGTTATTTCCATGGCCCTGTTGCGCGGCCTCAAAGGCATGACTGTCCAGGAAAACAATATCGTACAGACCGTCGCCTCGGCGGCCGGCACCCTGTCCTCGGTCATCTTTGTACTGCCCGGCATGGTGATCATCGGCTGGTGGACCGGCTTTCCGTACTGGACCTCCTGCGCCATCTGCGCCCTGGGCGGAATCCTGGGCGTGATGTATTCGATCCCGCTGCGGCGCGCGTTGGTGACGCAGTCCGATCTGCCCTACCCCGAAGGCGTCGCCTGCGCCGAGGTGCTGAAAGTGGGCGGCGGCGAACACGCCAATGCGGCCGCGGTCGAGGACAGTCGCGCCGGCCTCAAGGCCGTGGTCTGGGGCGCGGTCGTGTCGGCGGCCTTTGCCTGCATCGTGGCGACGCGCATCTTCGCCAGCGACGTGGTGCGGTATTTTCGCGTCGGTGGTGATCGCGGCGGCGTCACCGGCTTCGATTTCCTGCTGTCCTTTGCACTGTTCGCGGTTGGCCACCTCGTAGGCCTGTGGGTCGGCATAGCGATGTTCGTAGGCGCGCTGATCGGCTGGGCCTGGGGCGTACCACACTTCTCGGCGCTCGCGACCGGCACTGAGACCATGGCGCAGCTGGCCCAGCACACCTGGAGCCATCAGGTGCGTTTCGTGGGCGCCGGCACCATTGGGGTGGCGGCAGTGTGGACTTTGGCCAAGCTCATCAAGCCGGTGGTCGCCGGCCTGCGCTCCGCCATGGCGGCTTCGCGGGCGCGCGCCGCCGGGAACGCCGCACTGCTGCCGCGCACCGAGCAGGACATCCCCATCGGCTATGTCGCTCTGGTCTCGCTGGCCTGCATGGTGCCGATCGGCGCACTGATCGCGAACTTCTCCTCCGGCAGCGGCCTCGGCGATCACCTATTTTTCATGGTGATCAGTGCTCTGGTTTACATCGCCCTGATGAGCTTCTTCGTTTCCGCGGTCTGCGGCTACATGGCCGGGCTCATTGGCTCCTCCAACAGCCCCCTGTCGGGCATCGGCATCCTGGTGGTGATCGGGGCAGCATTGCTTCTGGTGCCCGGCATCCGTTCCGGCCTGCCCGCGAGCAGCGGTACCGCGCTGGTGGCCTACGCGCTGTTCGTCACCGCGGTCGTTTTCACCGTGGCGGCCATCGCCAACAATAATCTGCAAGATCTGAAAACCGGGCAACTGGTCGATGCCACGCCGTGGAAGCAGCAGGTGGCGCTGGTCATTGGAGTCATAGCCGGCGCCGCGATCATTCCACCAATCCTCGATCTGCTCAACCATGCCTACGGTTTTGCCGGCGCCCCCGGTCCCCACCACGAACACCCCTTGCCGGCGCCTCAAGCCGGCTTGATTTCGGCGCTGGCGCAGGGCGTGATTCAGCACAACGTTGACTGGAGCCTGATCCGGATCGGTGCGCTGGTCGGCGTGTTCGTGATCGCCGCCGACGAAATCCTGCGGCGTTTTACCACCTCGGCACACCTCTCGCCGCTCGCCGTAGGCCTGGGGATATACCTGCCGACGCAAAGCACCCTGATGGTGGTGGTCGGCTCGATCGTGGGCTGGTACTTCGATCGCCGTGCGCAGCACGCCTCCAAACCCGAGGCAACCAAGCAGCTCGGAGTACTGTTGGCCTCGGGCATGATAGTGGGCGAAGGTCTGGTGGGCGTCATCATCGCCGCCTTCGTCGCCTTCTCAGGCAAGGACTTTCCCCTGGCCCTCGTTGGCGATGAGTTTGCCGATAATGCTGCCGTTTGGATCGGCAGCGGCGTGTTCGCGCTGACGGTTTATCTCTTGTATCGCTGGGCGGCGCGGATGCGGCCTTAGCGCCGCCCCGCTCACCTGCCCAAAAAGCCGGTCTGCCGCCATGCCTCGTAAATCACCAGCGCCACGGCGTTGGACAAATTCACGCTGCGGTTGTGCGCGCGCATGGGAATGAACAGGCAATGCTGCGTTCCCGTCCTGGTCTGGGTGCTCTGCGGTAAGCCGCGGGTCTCGGGACCGAACAAGAACGCGTCTCCCGCGCGGTATTGGACATCGCTGTAGCAGCGTGCACCTCCCGTCTCGACCATGAACAAGCGCGAGCCTTGCAACTGCTCGAGGCAGGCATCCAGGCCCGCATGAATTTGCACGTCCGCCAGGTCGTGATAATCGAGACCGGAACGCTTCAAGCTCTTGTCGTCGAGGCGAAAACCCAAGGGTTTGATCAAGTGCAGCGTGGCGCCGGTGTTGGCGCACAAGCGGATGGAATTGCCGGTGTTTCCGGGTATCTCTGGCTCGAACAACACCACATGAAACACCTAGGAACCTGTCTGGGTATTCCGCGTGAGCCGGTGCCGATCGAAGAAGACCAGCTGCGCTGGGTAGGCAAACTCGACGCCCAACCGCCGCAATTCGTCGATGATGCGAAAATTCACCGCCTGCTGTAGATCGAGTATCGAATTGCGGGCCGGCTGCTGCACGAAGTATGAGAGTTCGAACACAAACGAGCTTTCCGCGATGGTCTTCAAGTGGCAGCGTTCGAAAAACGCCTGCGGAAATTCCCGAACGATGTCCTCCAGCAATTTTGGCAGTACCTTGAGCTTTTCGGACGGCGTGGCGAAATCCAGACGTATGGTGGCCAGAATTCGCTGCTGCGCCAACCGGCCGAAATTGCGCACCCGGCTTTTCAAGATGTCGGCATTCGACAGGATGATCTGTTCGCCGCTTTCGCTGCGCAAACGCGTGGTCTTGATACCGATGTGCTCCACCTTGCCAATGTAGGTGTCGATGGTCAGGCTGTCGCCGACCACAAAGGGCTTATCGAGCGCAATCGACATCGAGGCGAACAGATCCCCAAGAATGTTTTGCAGAGCGAGCGCCACGGCCACGCCGCCCACCCCCAAGCCTGCGAGCAGCGCCGTGATGTTGATGCCGAGATTGGCCAGCGCCACCAGGATCAGCAGAGTCCAGATAAACATCCGCGCCAAGAAGCTGATGATGTCGAGTGAACCCGCATATCCGCGATCCGCCCCGCGCTCCAGTTCCTTTCTGTCCACATAGAAGCGCACCGCGCGTCCCGCCCACAGGCCGATTTGAATCAATCCGAGGATCATCACGGTGTTTAAAACGAAGCGGTGCACCTTGTCGGGCAGCGTGAGGCTCTCCTGCGCTGCGTCGAGCGCCACAGCGAAGAGGAAAATCGGCGTGGTGTTGCCGATCAGATAGGCGATCAGCCGCAGCAGCGTATGATCTTTCGCACTGGAGTAGTTCTTGACGCGCGATGCGAACAGGTTTCGCAGGAGCCACAAAGCAGCCCAGACGACTCCGCCGACCGCCGCGGCCATCAACCAGTCGGTTGGCGGGATGCCGATCAGCAGTTCATGTGCGGCAGCGAGTTTTTTGGCAATGTAATCGCCCATGCGCGAAGTATAAGCCGCCGCGCCGCGAAACTAGCCGACGTCCTCCATTCCCAGTTCCTTCATCTTGCGCGTCAGCGTGTTGCGCCCCCAACCGAGCAATTTGGCCGCGTCCTGCTTGAGCCCGTCGGCTTTGCGCAGCGCCACGCGGATGAGAATTCTTTCCACCTCGGGAACTGCTTGGTCGAGAAGGCGCTGCGTGCCGGCCGCCAATTCCCGCTCGGCCCAATGCGAAAGCTTGGCCATCCAGTCGTGATTTGCCGCCTGGCCCACCGGGACTCCGCCAAGATCGGCGGGAATATCTTCGGCGCGCACTTCGCGGCCCGGCGCCGTTACCGTGAGCCGCCTGCAGGCGTTCACCAATTGGCGCACGTTCCCGGGCCAATCGAATGTCACCAATGCGGTTTCGGCAAGTGCGGTCATTAACTTCGGTTCGACGCCGAGCTCCTGTCCCGCGACGGACAAATAATGGCGCAGCAGTTCCGGGATATCCTCGCGGCGCTCGCGCAGCGGCGGGATTTCGATACGAATCACGTTGAGACGATGCAGAAGATCCTCGCGAAAGTGTCCCGACTTCACGCGCATCTCGAGATCCTGATGGGTGGCAGCGATCACCCGCACGTCCACTTTCACCGGCGTCTGGCCGCCGACGCGGTAGAACTCTCCCTCCGCCAGCACGCGCAGCAGACGCGTTTGCAGGGCCGGCGACATGTCGCCGATTTCGTCGAGGAACAGCGTGCCGCCGTCAGCTTGTTCGAAGCGCCCCCTGCGCAAGGTATCGGCGCCGGTGAAGGCACCCTTCTCGTGGCCGAACAGCTCGGACTCCAGCAGATCCGCGGTGAAGGCGGCGGTATTGAGGGCGACAAAGGCTTTGTTCGAGCGCGGACTGTGCCGGTGCAGCGCGCGCGCCACGAGCTCCTTGCCCGTGCCCGACTCGCCGGTGATCAACACCGTCATGCTGGATCGCGACAATCGGCCGATCGCGCGGAACACTTGCTGCATCGCTGCGGCTTGACCGAGCAGCTCCGGGATGCTGCGTCTGGTGGCCTCCGCGTCGGTCGACAATAGGCTGGCCTGTTGTGCGGCGCGGCGCACCAGGTCCACGGCCTTGTCGATGTCGAAGGGTTTGGGCAGATATTCGAAGGCGCCGCCCTGGTAAGCCGCCACGGCCGCATCCAGATCGGTGTGTGCCGTCATGACAATCACCGGCAATCCCGGCCGCGAGACCTGAATCTCCTTGAGCAAATCCAAGCCGCTGCGGCCGGGCATGCGGATATCGGTCATCAAGACATCGGGCGCATCGCCGCGCAGCGCCGTCAGTACGTTGTCTGCCTGGTCGAAACACTTGGCCGACATGCCGCTGCCCTTGAGGGCCTTCTCGAGGACCCAACGTATGGAGGCATCATCATCGACCAGCCAGACTTGCAACGGCTTTAGGTTCATACGGATTCCATCGGCAAGGAAATGATGAATATGGTTCTCCCGGGTGCGCTATCAAATTCAATCAGGCCGCCATGGCGGCTGACGAGATCTTGAGCAATTCCCAATCCCAGCCCGCTGCCGTCGGCGCGGCCGGAAACCAGTGGATAGAAAATGGTCTCCCGGATCTCGTTCAAGACTCCCGGCCCGTTGTCTTCGAATTGAATCGACGCCACGAGCCGGTGGCGGTGTGCGCCGACGCTGACGTTGGAGGCCGCGCGCGTCCGCAAAATCAAGCGGGGCGAATCGACGGCGCCGCCGGTGAGGGCTTGAACGGCATTGCGTCCCAGATTGAGCATCGCCTGAATGATGTGATTCGGGTCCAGCGTCAGGGGTGGAAGGCTGGGATCGTAGTCGCGATCGATGGTGACCCCCTGCGGCGCTTCGCTGCGCAGCAGGTGATAAACGCGCTCGAGCAATTCATGCACGTTGATCAGCTGCTTCGACGGCGGCCGGCCGGGGCCGAGCATGGAGTCGAGCAAGTTGGTCAGCCGATCCGCTTCGCTGATGATCACGCGCGTGTATTCCCGCAGCGCCGGATCCAACAGCTCGCGCTCGAGCAGCTGCGCGGCACCGCGCAAGCCGCCGAGCGGATTTTTGATTTCGTGCGCGAGCTGGCGGACCATCAACCGGCTCCCGCCCAACTGCGCCAGCAGCGCGTTTTCGCGGGTCAAGCGGCGATGCTGCGTGATGTCCTCAATCTCCAACAGCAGGCGCAGGTCCTTCCCGTCGAGAACAACCTGCGTGACGGCGCAGTCAAGAATGCGATCGACCCCGCCCGGCGCCGGCCACGCGAGTTCGCGCTGCACGACGCCTTCGCCGCCGTCGCGCACGCGGTCGAACATCGGCAGCAGGCTTTCTGCGCCGCGGGTCAATTCGGCGATGGATCGGCCGAGGGCTTGATTGGATCCTAAGCCCAGCAAAGTCTGTGCGGCCGCATTCAGGTAGGTCACCCGCAGATCGGGATCCAGCAGAAAGACGCTGGTAACCATGGCATCGAGGAGCTCGGCGCCGTCGACTCGCAACGTGTGCATTTGCAGCTCAGCCGACAAGGCGAGCATCCGCCGGCAAGAAGGCCGTGGCGACTAGTGGTGCTGCGGCGACTTCGGCGATAACGCCGAGGGCTGTCGGACGAAGAACGTGACGCTGTTGCTGCTCTGCGATTGGCCGGTCTGCTGGTCGGTAATGGTCGCGGCGATCGTGTAGGTTCCGCGGACCATCTGCAGCAGCGAGAAACCGACGGAATTCGCCTGCTCGTCCAACTGCTTGCCGTTCAGGTGCCAGGTGAGGTTCTGATTGGGTTTGAGCGCCGGCTGCAGGTTCAGGTGCACATTCACGGGGTTGTCGCCGAAGTAGGTCTGATCCGCCGCCGGCGAGTCGATCGAGAATTCCGCGTATTCGACCGGGGCGGCCGGCTGGTTCCTCGGGCCCGTGGGCGCCGCGGCAGTCCGGGGCGCGCCGGCCGGCGTGGTCGCTGAACCGCTGGTAAAGATCTTCTCGGCGCCGGGGAAAGCTTGGTCCGAGTAATGGACCACCCCGTCGGCATCGACCCATTTGTAGATGACAGCCGCGTGCACCGTAAAAGCTGTCAACAGGCCTATTGCCAACCATGACTGACGCGGGTGCATATTTCCAAAGCATAGACCTATCGCCTCCGGACCACAAAACGAGGTGACGACGGCGTGACCGCCGTCACCTTAAGGCCTAAGCACCCTAGGAACCTACAAGCTGTAATACATCTCGATTTCTATGGGATGCGTGGTCATCCGCAGCCGCGTCACCTCTTTCATCTTCAATTCGATGTAGGCGTCGATGAGATCGTCGGTGAACACTCCGCCGGCCTTCAGGAAGCCGCGGTCCTTGTCCAGATAATCGAGTGCCATATCGAGCGAATGACAAACGGTGGGGATTTTCTTGTCTTCCTCCGGCTCCAAATCGTACAAGTCCTTATCCGCCGGATCGCCGGGATGAATCTTGTTCTGAATGCCGTCGAGTCCCGCCAACAACATGGAGGCAAACATGAAATACGGATTGCCCGTGGCATCCGGGAAGCGGACTTCGATGCGCCGGCCCTTGGGATTGGAAATCCAGGGAATGCGAATCGAGGCTGAGCGATTGCGTGCGGAATAGGCGAGCTTCACCGGGGCTTCGAATCCCGGCACCAGGCGCTTATAGCTATTGGTGCTGGCATTCGTGAACGCGTTGATCGCGCGCGCATGCTTGATGATGCCGCCGATGTAGTACAGCGCGATGTCCGACAGGCCGCCGTACTTGTCTCCCGCAAACAATGCCTTGCCGTCCTTTTGCAGCGATTGATGCACATGCATGCCGCTGCCGTTGTCGCCGACGATCGGCTTGGGCATGAAAGTCAGGGTTTTCCCGTGTCCGTGAGCGACGTTCTGCAGCGCATATTTCAGGATCTGCACTTCGTCGGCTTTCTTGGTGAGCGTGTTCGCCGCCACGTTGATCTCGCCCTGGCCGGCGGTCGCGACTTCGTGGTGGTGGACTTCAAACTTCAAGCCCATCTCTTCGCAGGCCATCGACATCGCAGTGCGAATGTCTTGCTGCGAATCCACCGGAGGAACCGGGAAGTAGCCGCCCTTCACGCCCGGCCGATGCGCACGATTGCCATCTTCATAAGCCTTGCCGGAATTCCACGCGCCTTCATACGAGTCAACTTCGTAGGCGCAGCCGTTCATGCCGGAGCTGACGGTTACATTGTCGAAAATAAAGAATTCGTTTTCCGGTCCAAACAAGGCCGAGTCGGCGATGCCTGAAGCTTTCAAATGCGCCTCGGCGCGTTTCGCCAAGGAACGAGGATCGCGTCCGTAGCCTTGCATGGTCATCGGCTCGATGACATCGCAGCGCAAATTCACAGTGGACTCTTCGTAAAACGGATCGATGACGGCGGTCGAAGGATCCGGCATCAAAATCATGTCCGATTCGTTTATGCCCTTCCAGCCGGCGATGGAAGAGCCGTCGAACATCTTTCCGTCCTTGAAAAATCCCTCATCCACCATTCGGGTGGGGACGGTAACGTGCTGTTCCTTGCCTATCGTGTCAGTAAAACGAAGATCGACGAACTTTGCATCTTTTTCGTGAATTAATTTGAGAACATCGGCGGGGGTCATTTGCGTCCTCGCAAGAGTGAAACATGTGGCCCGGCCAGCCCGGGGCTATCTGACAATGCAGCTAATGTGCCATTTGTGTGCACAGAGGGATCAAGGACTTGCAGTCATCCGCCTGGTTTCGCGCATCATAATGGATCAAACACCCGCATTCAGCGCTCCAAATTGGTGCAATTCAAGCCTGCGAGGGAGCTGCGATCCAAATTATTGGTTTTATTGAAAGTAATGGGCAAATTGAGTGCACGGGGAAGCTCACGACACCCTTTCACTGCGTCGCTATACTCGCTGACTTTGCGCAAGTTCAGAGCCCGCCATGCCGCACACTCCCGCGCCCCCGCACACCTTTCAGGACCTGATATTTGCCCTGCAAAAATTCTGGTCCGCCCAAGGCTGCGTCATCCTGCAGCCGTATGACATGGAAATGGGGGCGGGGACCTTTCACTCGGCGACCTTTTTGCGGGCTGTGGGGCCGGAGCCCTGGAGCGCAGCTTATGTGCAGCCCTCGCGCCGGCCCACCGACGGCCGGTATGGCAACAATCCGTTCCGGCTGCAGCACTACTATCAGTTTCAAGCTTGCATCAAACCCTCTCCCGATAATTTTCAAGAGCTGTATCTCGACTCGCTGCGCTATTTGGGACTCGATCCCCTGACGCACGATGTGCGCTTCGTCGAAGATAATTGGGAATCGCCGACCCTGGGTGCCTGGGGACTGGGTTGGGAAGTATGGATCAACGGTATGGAAGTCTCGCAGTTCACTTACTTTCAGCAAGTCGGCGGACTGGACTGCCGTCCTGTCATGGGCGAAATCACCTATGGCCTCGAGCGTTTGGCAATGTATCTGCAAGGCAAGGAAAGCATCTTCGACATCGTATGGACCGAAGGTCCGTTCGGCGTGACCTACGGCGATGTGTTCCACCAAAACGAGGTCGAGCAATCCACCTATAACTTCGAGAAAGCGGACACTGCGGTGCTGTCGGTGGAATTCGATGCCTGCGAATCCGCTTGTCGGAAACTGCTCGGCGATAAATTGGTGCTGCCTGCCTACGAGCAAATGGTGAAAGCCTCCCATGCCTTCAATTTGCTGGACGCGCGCCACGCCGTATCCGTGACAGAACGCCAGCGCTTCATCCTGCGCGTCAGGACGTTGGCGCGCGGCGTCGCCGAAGGCTACCGGGACAGCCGCGAGGCCTTGGGGTTTCCGCTGCTCAAAAACACCGACTCACCACGAGCAGCCTGATGAGCACGAAGGACCTGCTGTTCGAACTGCGCACGGAGGAGCTGCCGCCGCGTACGCTGCTGACCTTGTCGAACGCACTGACCGAGGGTGTTGCCAAGGGTCTGGACGCCGCCGGTGTGCCGCACGGGAAGGTCCACGGCTTCGCGACGCCGCGGCGCCTTGGCTTGTGGATCGAGAAGCTGGCCGATCATCAGCCGGACCGGCAGGTCGAGCGGCGCGGACCCCCGCTCGCCAATTCCTTCGATGCCCAGGGCACTCCGCTGCAAGCCGCGCTGGCGTTTGCCAAGAGCTGCGGCGTCGGAGTCGCGGAACTGTCCAAGATGACGACCGACAAGGGCGCGTGGCTGCAGTTTCGCGGCACCGAACGCGGAGCCGCGACTGCAACGCTGCTCAAGGATATCTTGACCCAGGCGATCGCCGCGTTGCCCATTGCGAAACGCATGCGTTGGGGTGCGCGCAGCGCAGAATTCGTGCGGCCGGTGCATTCGGTGGTGCTGCTGTTCGGAGATGAAGTGGTGCCGGTTGAAATTCTGGGACTCGAGTCCGGGCGGGTGACGTGCGGTCATCGTTTTCACGCCCCGAAGGCCATCACCCTGAAGCGGGCGAAGGGCTATGAGGCCAAACTGCGGCGCGCCAAGGTGATCGTCGATTTCGCGAAGCGCCGCGAGCTCATTCGCGCGGGTGTGACGGCGGCGGCGGCAGAGCTTGGCGGTACTGCGCTGATCAACGACGCGCTGCTCGATGAAGTCACCGCCCTGGTGGAGTGGCCGGTACCGATCGCCGGGCAATTCGAGCGACGTTTTTTAAGTCTGCCGCGCGAAGTGGTCATTGCCACGGTCCAGGATCATCAGCGCTATTTCGCGGTGCAGGGACCCGATGGACAGCTCTCCGGCTGGTTTGTCACCGTGAGTAATATTGAAAGCCGCGATCCATCCAAGGTGCGGCAAGGCAATGAGCGGGTGGTGCGTCCGCGCTTGAGCGACGCCGCCTTCTTTTGGGAGCAAGACAGCAGAATTCCCCTGCGGTCCCACGCCGCGAGACTCTCGGGCGTGACTTTTCAGGCCAGGTTGGGCAGCTATGCCGACAAGACGGCGCGGGTCACCCAGCTGGCCGAGATGATCGGCAGCCGCATCGGCGCGGGCCCGGAAGTAAGGCAGGCTGCGGAACTGTCAAAAGCGGATTTGATGACGGCCATGGTGGGGGAATTCCCGGAACTGCAGGGCACCATGGGCCGTTACTACGGCGAAGCCGAAGGATTGTCCCGTGAAGTGTCGCAGGCGCTGGAGGAGCACTATCGCCCCCGCTTTGCCGGCGACGCGCTGCCATCGACCAGAATCGGTCAAGCGGTGGCCTTGGCCGACAGGATCGACACGCTCACCGGAATTTTCGCGATCGAGCAGCGGCCCACCGGTACCAAGGACCCATTCGGCCTGCGGCGCGCCGCCTTGGGCGTACTGCGCATTTTGCTGGAAGCCCGGTTGGACCTGGATTTGGTCGATGTACTGAACGCTGCGGCAGCCGCGCAGCCGGTGCAACGCGCAACGGTCGCGGACGAGGTTTACGATTTCATCGCGGAGCGGCTGCGCGGAATTTTGCTCGAACAGCCGGGCACTACTTCTGAGATGCTTGACGCGGTCTTGGCGAATCGTCCGCGCTCGCCCTTGGATGCCGTCACGCGCCTGGCCGCTTTGAAGGAATTCTTGTTGTTGCCGGATGCCGCCGTGCTGGCCGCGATCAACAAGCGCATTGCGAACATCTTGAAGAAAACGCAGGTCAGCGGCGATCGGAGCGTCGATCCCCAGGCGCTCACCGAAGAGGCCGAACGGGCGCTGCATCATGCTCTGGCGAGGTTGCGAGATCCGGTGCTCGAGGCGACCGGGCAGCGCCGCTACGCCGACAGCTTGCAGGCGCTGGTGGAGCTGCGATCGCCGGTCAACGATTTCTTCGATCGTGTCATGGTCATGGATGAGGACGCCGCGAAGCGCAATAACCGTCTCGCCTTGCTGCGCGACGTACAATTGCTGCTGGGCGGTGTCGCCGATTTGTCGCGATTGCCGGGTTGACCGAACGCATGCAGCTTTTGAAGTCGCTTTTCTTCACCGCATTCATGATGGTGTCCGCGCTCGCATTCGGCGGATTCATGACCCTATGCTTTTGGAGGCCATACAGCACGCAATTTGCAATCGCGCGGAGCTGGGCGCGGCTGCAGTTTTGGATGCTCGACAAGGTGTGTGGCTTGACATTCGCCGTCGAAGGCCGCGAGCGGATTCCGGCCGGGAATCACATCGTGATGAGCAACCACACTTCGGCCTGGGAGACCATCGCGCAGTTTCTGATCTTTCCGCCCCAGGTGTGGGTCCTCAAGCGCGAATTGCTGTGGATTCCCCTCATCGGCTGGGGACTGAAGCTGCTGAAGCCCATCTCGATCAACCGCGGCGCGGGGCATCGAGCGGTGAATCAAGTGATCGAGCAGGGGAAGGAGCGCCTGGCCGATGGACTATGGATCATCATCTTCCCTGAAGGTACGCGGGTAGTAGCCGGCGAGACGCGTAAATACGGGGTGAGCGGCGCACTGCTGGCAACCTCCACCGGAAAATTCGTGGTGCCGTTGTCGCACAATGCCTCCGACTTCTGGGTCAGGCGCGGGCTCGTCAAGAAAGCCGGCACGATTCGCGTGGTGATCGGCGAGCCCATCGCGTCCTGGGGCAAAGACCCGCGCGACCTCAACGAGGAGGTCAGGCGCTCGATCGAGGCGGGAATGGCGCGAATCGCGCAGATCTCGCCCGCCGTGGCGGCGTAGCATGGCCGCCCGGGCCAAATCTGCGGACATCGATCAATACATCGCCGCGTGTCGGCCTGAGGTGCGCGAGATCTTGAAAAAGCTGCGCGCGACCATCGAGAACGCGGCGCCCCCGGAGGCAAAGGGAATCCTCAGCTACCGCATGCCCGCTTACACCCTGCATGGCATCCTGGTGTATTTTGCCGCCTTCAAAAACCATGTCGGGTTGTATCCTCCGATCAGGGGCAACCCCAAATTGGCGGCGGCGGCGGCGAAATACGCAGGGCCAAAGGGGAATTTAAAGTTCCCGCTCGATCAGACAATCCCGTATGCGCTGGTCGCGAAGATCGTAAAATTTCGGGTGAAGCAAAATTTGGCCAAGGCAAGGCTTCAGGCGCGCCTGAGGTAATTGTCGCAATGTCGCATGGCCTCGGCCGCCGGACAATCAGCCAGTTTTCGGCAGGGGCTTCGGCATGCCGGGCACGCCGTCCGGCCGCGCGACTTCAAGCATCTTCTTGTATGCGGGGCGGCTTTCGACATTGGTCCGCCACGCGACCACGTGTGGATAGGCGGAAAGATCCGCGACATTGAACGCTTCGGTGACATTGGTGGGGAACAACATCATGATGTCGGCCGCCGAAAAGGCAGAACCGCCGAAGTATGGATGCTTGCTCAGAAAATCTTCCATGAATGCCAGCACCGCCTCGGTATCGACCAGCTTGTAGCCGCCGGCCGGGGTTTTCGGTTTTCCCTGAATGAGGGCTACCCGATAATCCGCGATCACGCGGGCGGCAAACGAGCCTTCGGCGAAGTGCATCCACTGCAGGTAGTAGGGATAGTCTGGTGAGGTGACGGCGGGCTCGAGACGGCCATGGCCCTCGCGCGCCAGGATCAATTCGATGATGGCGCCGGATTCGACCATGACTTGATCCCCGATGCGCACGGTCGGCGCGACCGGCATCAACGGACTCATTTCATGGATGGTCTTCATTGAAGCGGCAATATCGCCGCGCTTATATTCCAATTTGTAGGGAATGCCGAGTTCCTCGCAGAGCCAGACGATGCGCTCGGAGCGACGCCCTTCCACGTGATAAATCGTCAGATTCAACGGCGCGGCGGCCGCCTTCGACTCGTTGACCTTGCCGGCTGCGTGGGCCGAACCCACTGCCAACATCATGAGCGCCGCGGCGCATTGCAGTTGTTTGAGCATGCTTTTCCCCCGAAGGAACCAATTGGATATTTTCTGCGGCGAATAATAGAGCTTCCGTGCCTGCCGAGGTACTCTTTCCGGCATGTTCATCGGCCATTTCGGCGCACAGCCCGGCGATGAGCCGCCCGCCGGCGCGGTGCACATTGTGATAGCGTGAAACCCCATGAATAAAATCATCCTGATTTGCGCGGGTGTCCTCGGCCTGTGCAGCGCCGCCGCTGCCTTCGCCCACCCTGCGAAGACGCATCGGCTCGAAGCGACGCCGGCCACCGTCGCCTACGGCTACTACTGGTCGGACGCACCACCGGTCCTGCGCATCGACTCAGGCGACATCATCGATGTCGATACGCTGCTGACCAACACGCCGGCGGGTCTGGCCAAGGCCGGCCTCGCGGACGATAAGATTCAGGCGTCGCTGAAAGCCATCGTGAACGAAGTAACGGGAGAGCGCCGCGGACCAGGCGGACACATCCTGACGGGACCGGTGTACGTGGAGGGTGCTGAGCCGGGTGACGTGCTGGAGGTCAAAATCCTGTCCATCGAATTGCCGCTGGACTACGGCTACAACGGCTGCAGCGGTTATTTGCCGGAGAACTGCGAAGCCGGCGTGCCGTCGAAAATCATTCTCCTCAATCGCAAGAAAATGACCGCGGAATTCCTGCCGGGAATCGTCATACCGTTGAAGCCCTTTTACGGCAGCATCGGTATTGCGCCGGCGCCGGAATTCGGCCGGCTCAGCAGCAATCCACCGGGCCGGCACGCGGGAAACCTGGACAATCGCGAGCTGGTGGCCGGCAGCACTCTTTACATTCCGGTGTTTGCGCGCGGCGCACTGTTCGAGATCGGCGACGGACATGCTGCACAGGGCGACGGCGAAGTGGATCAAACCGCGATCGAGACCTCGCTGCGCGGACGCATACAGCTGACGGTGCGCAAGGACATGAAGCTGACTTGGCCACGCGCGGAAACCGCGACCGATTACATCAGCATGGCCACCGACCCCGATCTGGTCATCGCCACCAAGACGGCCATCCAGGAGATGGTGGATTTCCTGATGTCGGAGAAAAGACTGACGCGCCATCAGGCCTATCAGCTGGTGAGCATTTCCGGGAACGTCGCCATCACGCAGCTCGTGGACAAGCCGAATCTCGGCGTGCACGTCAAGCTGCCGAAAAGCATTTTCGTCGCCCCCTAACGCCTTCGCTTGCTACCCGAACACCGCCACCATTTGACGGCTGAGTGCCGCGGGCGCGCCTCTGGGATCGACTAAAACGCAGGACTCACAGGAATATCCACCGCCGGCGGAGTTGACCTCCGCATCGATGCGCCACCAGGCGTCGGGCGCGAAGCTGTAGTCGTGACGCAGAAACTGCAGCGTCCAGGTCAGCGAACTGGAAGGCACGACGCTGCTCATCAGCTGCAGAATCACTGAAGGAATGCAGTCAATGAGCGCGACGACGTGGGATTCCGTGAGGGGAGCGGGATCTTTGTGGCGCACATAGATTTTCGACGTGCGCAAACTTGTTCCGGTGAAGGGCCGCGTGCCCTCCGCCCACCGGAAAGCGAAATGCTGCAGAAACGCCGGACCGCCGAAGTCGGCGGTCTGCGGCTGCGGCAGGTCTTCGACGCGGCGCACCGCGGCTGTCACGCTGGGCGTAATCGAAATCGCGGTGGCACGTGGTGCGCCATAAATGCCGGTTAGGGCTGCGGCAATTTTGCCCCCGCTCCACATGCGGGCGCCGGCGATCGTCACGGCTTTGCCGACGCGCAAAATCTCGGTTTCAATGCGCACCTCGCCGGCGAGCGCCGGACCCACGAAGGTGGTCTCCAAGCCGCGCAGCGCCCGCTCCGCCGGCACCAAGCGGCGCATCGCTTCATTGGCGAGAGCCGCAACCATGCCGCCGAAAGTTGCCCGGCCTTGGGACCAATCGGCGCCGATATCAGCCTGCCAGCCGCCGTCGAGCGGCCGCATCGATGCCAGAGTCTGGGAAAACAGCATCCACGGGATGTTACCGGAATGGAGGCGCGAATCTAAAGCTGATCGGGTTGGGGCGCAGGTCCTATGTAGTTTGCCGACGGCCTGACAATCCGGTTGTCCTTGCGTTGTTCGACGATGTGGGCCGCCCAGCCGAATATTCGTGCGGCGGCGAAAGTCGCGGTGAAGAATTCCTTGGGCAGCCCCAAACCCGAATACACGACACCTTTATAGAATTCCAGGTTGGCGCGCAGTGAGCGTTTCTTGTGCGCCGTCTGGGCGACGAATGCCTCATCGACGGCTTTCAGGGTTTCGAGGAGACGCTTGTCGCCGGGTTGCGCGGCAATTTCCTCGGCGAGCGTTTTGACGATCTTCGCGCGTGGATCGACGACGCGATATTCCCGATGGCCCATCCCCATGACGAGCCTGCCGGCGGCGAGGCTCCCGGCCACGAAATCCGCGGCGCGTTTAGGGTCGCCCACTTCCTGCGCCATTTCGAGCGCGCCTTGATCGGCGGCGCCATGCAGCGGGCCATAGAGCGAACCCATTGCCGCCGCCAACGCCGACGCGGGCGGCGACAGAGTGGACGTGACCACACGCGCCGTAAAAGTGCTCGCGTTGAAACTATGATCGATCTGCAGAATTTGTGTTTGCTCCAATATCCGCACGTCCTTTTCGGAGGGGAGGCGATCGTGGATCAATTGCAAAAATCGCTCGCCGTAGCGGCGGCTTTCGGGATACGCGGCGGCCGATCTGCCGGCGCGCAGCGCCACCAACAGGGCGTGCGCGGAGGTCAGGCGGGCGGCAACGACCAGTGCTTCTTGTTCATCGTCAGTGCGGCCGAATTTCTGGGCCGGCGGGGCCAGGGCCATCAAGGGCATGGCAGCCTGCAAAGTCGCCATGGGGTGGCCGTGCAATTGCGCCAGTTTCACGAGCGTGGCGCACAACTCCGCGGGCAAACGTCCCGCGTTCCACAAGAAATCTTCAAATTCCTGCAGCTGCGAAGCGGACGGTAAATCGCCGAACACCACCAAGTGTGCGACGGCTGCGAAAGGATATTTGACCAGCCTTTCGATCGGGAGGCCGCGGTAGTACAGCCGCCCGGCCTCACCATCCACCAAGGAAATCGAGGTGCTGTCCACCACCACGCCTTCCAAGCCTTTTTTGATGTCAATCACTGCGTTCATGATGTCCTCCACGAGCTAGTAGAAGGCCATCAGGCCGCCAAGGCCAGATAGCGGAGGTGATGGAGCTATCAGTAGAGCGGATATCCGCAGCGCGGTCGGTTATCCTAGGCCGCATGCAGGTCGAACGTAATGAATTGCGTTGCTTTCATGCGGTCATCGAAGCAGGCGGATTCAGCCGCGCCGCCGAGCGCCTGGATCTCTCGCAATCCGCCGTGAGCCAGACCATTGCCAATCTGGAGCACCGCCTGGGTACGAGTTTGCTGCGCCGAGGCAATCCACCGCAGCCGACCGAGGCCGGCATTCGGCTGCTGCGATTTGCGCAGACCACGCTGAACGAGGAACGCGAGGCCCTTGCGGACATCAGCCAGATCAAATCCGGTGCCTTGTCGACCCTGTCGCTTGCGCTGTCGCCGGCCGTCAACTCGCGTATCGGCGTAGCGCTTCTCAAGGAATTCTGCGAGCGCAATCCGCTCACGCGCCTCAAAGTGGTGGTCGCTCCCAGCCGCGAAATCGTGCACGGCGTCGCGGAGGGCCGCTGGGAACTCGGATTCGGCCCATTTCATCACAATATGCCCGCGCATTTCGCATTGCATCCCTGCTTTTCCGAAACGCGCCGGCTGATGATCGCGAGTGATCATGCCGCGCGCGGCGCCTTGGCGCGCGACGCCGTCGGCACCATGCTTGAACTGCCGCTCCTGACCTCGTATCTCGATGAAAGCGCGCGCCGTTCCAGCGGCGAGCGGCTGCGCGACGCCTTCGGTTCCGTCTGGGAAGTCAGCCACATGGAGTTGCGGCTGGCCCTTGTGGCAGACGGCAAGGGCGTCACGTATGTCTCGGACTTGCTCACGGCAGTGCCGCCGCCGTTGGTTCCCATTGAAGGGTTGCCCTATTCAAGCATCGACCGGCAGGTCGGGGCCTATCACTTGAAGCATCAGCCGTTGTCACAGGCCGGCACGCGATTTCTGGCCCTGTGCCACGAACGCTGGCCGAGGCAAAGACAGAGCGCCTGACCATCAAGGTCTTCGCTAGAATGGCGCAGCCTACAATCACAAACAATTTTGGGGAATCGCGGTGATTACAAAGGACCTGTTCTCGCTCGAGGGGCGTGTTGCGCTCATAACCGGCGGATCGCGCGGCATCGGCCGCATGATTGCCGAAGGTTTCATCGCGCAAGGCGCGAAGGTTTACATCTCGGCACGCAAGGCTGACGCCTGCAATCATACCGCCAAGGAATTGTCTCGAGACGGCGGCACGTGCATTTCCATTCCCATGAACGTCTCGAGCGTCGCGGGAGCCAGGCAACTCGCCGCCGCCGTGATGGCGCAAGAGCCCAAGGTCGACATTCTCGTGAACAATGCCGGCGCGGCCTGGGGGGCTGCATTTGACCAGTTTCCGGAGGACGGCTGGGACAAAGTGCTCGATCTGAACGCCAAAGCCCCGTTCTTTTTGACTCAGGCGCTGGCCCCGGCATTGCGCAAGGCCGCGAGTGCGGCGCGCCCCGCCAAGGTCATCAACATCGCATCGATCGACGGCATCTACCTGACCCACCGCGAAACCTATTCGTACGTGACCAGCAAAGCCGGCCTCATCCAACTCACGCGGCTGATGGCGGCTCGCCTGGTCAAAGACAATATCTATGTCACGGCGATTGCGCCGGGTGCGTTCAAGACGGACATGAATCGGGAGGCGCGCGACCGCGGCGATGAAGTCGCCAAGCACATTCCCGCGCGACGCATCGGCACGGACGAGGACATGGCGGGCGCCGCCATCTTCCTGGCATCGCGTGCCGGCGACTATGTGATCGGCTCGACCGTGACAGTCGACGGCGGCGTCGCCTTCGCAACCCCGGCGATGCGCGAACTGCACTTGGAGGAGTAGCTCATCGCGGCGCAACCCTCGGCGGCTCATTACGAGACCCATCTCGGCCCGATCTATGCGTGGATGTTGGGCGATCTCGACGCCGCCTTTGCGCGCAGCGCCGCGGAGATCGAAGCGCTGCCGTTGCCGCCGGGCCGCGGTACGGCGGTGGATCTGGGCGCCGGACTGGGATTGCACACCTTGGCGCTTGCGCGGCGCGGTTTTGATGTGGTTGCCATCGACAATTGCCAAATACTGCTCGATGAACTGCGCGCGCGCAAAGGATCGCTTCCGATCGTCGCGCAGCTGGCGGATCTCGGGGATTTTCGCTCATTTATTACCGCGCAGCCGCAGGCGATCGTGTGCATGGGAGACACGCTCACGCATCTGCCGACCACGGCCGCGGTTGAATCGCTGTTGCAATCCGCGGCGGCTGCGTTGCCCCGCGGCGGCGTGTTTGCGGCCACGTTTCGCGATTATGCGACGCGCACGCTGCAGGGGGAGCAGCGATTCATTCTGGTGCGCGCCGACGAACAGCGCCTGTTGACCTGCTTTCTCGAGTACGGAGAACATCAGGTGACGGTTCACGACGTGGTGACCGAAAGGCACGGCGAGCGTTGGCGCCAGTCGGTCAGCAGCTACCCTAAGCTCAGACTGTCGCCCGAGTGGGTCGCGGCCAAGCTTGAGGAACTTAAATTCAGCGTAAACCGCGATGTCACGTCAAGCGGCATGGTTCGCCTCGCCGCCACGAAGAGCTGACTGAAATCGCCCCGGCGTCGGGAGATGCTTATTTGGGAGCGTGCGGCGTGCGCTGCTCGACGCGCTTCGCCAATTCATCAAGATCCACTTGCTCGTCGATCGAAATCTCCAGCGAATCGTCCTTCGCCATGCTGGGAATGATTTCGCGGCGCGGAATTTTGAGCGGCGGCGATGCAACGCGCTCTTCCGGCAACGGCGCCGCCAAAGTGGGCTGCACCCAATCTTTTTTTTGCGCTACCCAACGTTCATAGCGGTCGAAATTCCACATACCAACATCTCCGCCGGTCTGCAGCACATTGGCTATTTGACTGAATTGACCGCCGCGGATGGTTCCCTTGGAGGCGGCGCTCGGCAGAAGAATCTCGCACACCGGAACGCGCAATCGATATTCGCTCAAGAATTCCAGCCGTTGGCAAACGAATCCGACGAAACAATCTGCGAGCTGCGCCCGAATGCTGCCCTGGAGGTCCGCAGGGAAGGACATGCAAATGCGCGTGATCGCCTCGGCGCAGGTTGCCGAATGCATGGTGGCGATGACCAGGTGTCCGGTCTCCGCGGCGCTCAATGTCAGCCGCATGACTTCGGGAGTCCGCATTTCGCCGATGACCAGAACGTCGGGATTCTCGCGCAGCGCATCGACCAGGGCCTGCTCGTAGCTGGGGGAATGTGTCGGTACCTCGCGCTGCCTGATGAAGGAGCGGCGATTGCTGAAAACGTATTCGAGCGGGCTTTCGATTGCGATGATATTGCGCGCGCTGGATGAATTGATTTCCTCCACCAGCGCCGCAAGCGTCGTGGATTTGCCGCTGCCCGTGGGCCCCGATATGACGATCAATCCGGTGGTCGTTTCCGTGAGGCGCTTCAGGTCCGGATGCAGATTGCACGCGCGCAGATTGTTTTGGAAGGCGCTTAAAAGGCGCACCGCCATGGCGACGCCGCGCAGAGTGTGGAAGATGTTGATGCGGCAACGGACGCCCCCAATGGTTCTGGAAACATCGGCGGAACCTCTGCTAAGAAATTGCGGCCAACCTTCATGGCCCAAGAGCTCGCGCCCCGCGTGGATCAGCGCGGCGCCCGCGATGGGCTGACCAATCGACGAGAGTTGACCGCGGATTCGTGCCACCGGCGCGGTATCCGCCTCGAGATGCAGATCGCTTGCGCCGAGTTCACGGCCCTTCCGAATCCACTCTTGAACCGTCATAGGCGAAGAATACCGGATACTCACCGGCTCCGACATTAAGGCGGGAACACTGGGGCGCCGCCTATCCCCATGGCTGATTTAGCCTAGGATCTCTCCTCGATTGCATCCACCCGGCCGGGATAGAAGGCCAGATAATTCTCGATCGCCGTGACCGATGCATACGGCCGTTCGTACGACCAGCCTGCGTTGATCGATTTGCTGCCTCCGCACGGAATACTGTAGTAGTTACAGTCGCCTTTGAAGGGGCAGTAGGTCGTATGTTCGGTGCGCTGCAGTTTCGACATGTCGACGTCTTCCCGCGGAATATAAAGGACCGGCGGATAGCTGGCTTCCTGCAGCCGTAAGGCCAGTTGGGTATCTGCGATAACGTGGCCCGCCGCCTTCACCACAACGCGCCGATTGTTGCGCGTGATCGAGATCGGATGATCGGGGCTGGGTATTTTCTCCGGTCGCATCTGCATGTGTATTCCTTCCAGGTTTGCATCCCACACGACAGTTCACACCCCTGCGCCCGGCCTTGGCTATAAGACTTTGGGCGCAGGTCGCCGATCTTGACGCCGTCCGAAAAGCTCCGGCGCTTGACCGGGTCGGGTCTTAAGAGACTCGCACTGCGGTGAGCGCCATGGCATACGCCGAGGACCACCGGCGGATTTTCAGCTAAGGTGCGCCTGCATGGGAGAATCGAACAAGGCTGTCTTTCTAAGCTATGCCTCGCAGGATGCCGAGGCCGCGAAGCGCATCTGCGAGGCCCTCCGCGCGGGCGGCATCGAGGTCTGGCTCGACCAGAGCGAACTGCGCGGCGGCGACGCCTGGGACCAGCGGATTCGCCAGCAGATCCGCGACTGCACCTTGTTCATTCCCATCATCTCGATGAACACAGCATCCCGGCACGAGGGTTACTTCAGGCTCGAATGGGACCTGGCCGACCAGCGCACCCACAAGATCGCGCGCAACCGGCCGTTTGCCATCCCAGTGTGTCTCGATACCACGCCGGCTGCCGGCGCGGATGTGCCCGAGTCATTTCAGCGGGTGCAGTGGACGCGTCTGCCCGGAGGTGAGACCCCGGCGGCATTCGTGCAGCGCGTCTCACAACTGCTTTCTCCCGGCGAACGGCCGCCATCAGCTCACTCCCCGCCGAGCGGCTCCAGCGCCCGCCAGCCCCTGCCGCTCTCTGGGTCGCGGAGTCCGAAATCCATTGCACTGTTGATCGCGCTGCTGCTCCTCCTGATCGGCGGCTACGTCGTGCTGGATAAATTATTTCGGTCAAAGGCCGCCCCATCGCCCGCAACGCCGGCTGCACCGGCGACAACTGCCGCACGGAGCGCGGTCCGCGAGAAGTCCATCGCGGTACTGCCCTTCGTCGACATGAGCGAAAAGAAAGACCAGGAATACTTCTCCGATGGCCTGTCCGAGGAATTGATCGATTTGCTCGCCAAGACTCAAGGCCTCGAGGTCATCGCGCGAACCTCCTCGTTCTATTTTAAGGGCAAGCAGGCCACCATCGGCGAAATCGCCAAGACCCTGAACGTTGCCAATGTCATGGAGGGCAGCGTGCGCAAAGCCGGAAACGCCATCCGCGTCAGCGCCCAACTGATTCGGGCCAGCGACGGCGTAAATATTTGGTCGGAGACCTATGATCGCGATCTCGAGGACGTATTCAAGGTTCAAGACGAGATCGCGCAGGGCGTCGTCCAGAAATTGAAGCTTACGCTTCTGCCCGCGAACACCGCCGCGTCGGCAAGAACGGTGAATACGGAAGCCCACGGCCTCTACTTGCAAGGCCGGTATTTCCAGGCTCGCGATACCGGCGAGGATCTGGCCAAAGCGAATGATTGCTACAAGCGTGCGCTCGCTCTCGATGCGAGTTACGCGCCGGCTTGGGCGGGGATAGCGACCGTGGCCACCCGGCAAGTCGCCAACAGCTACGTCACCCTGGCTCAAGGGTTCAGCGTAGCGCGGGAGGCGGCGACTAAAGCCATCGAACTCGATCCCAAAAACGGCGAGGGCTACGCGGCGCTGGGGCTGGTCCACATGATGGCGCATGATTGGCCGCAAGCCGACGCGACCTTGGCCAGCGCTCGAAAGGTCGATCCGACGGATTCAACGGTGTTCATGATCTCGGGGGTTCTGGCAGTCAGCCTTGGCCGGGACGAGCAAGCGATTGCCCTGTTTCAACAGGCTTTGGAGCACGATCCGCTCAATTTGCTGGCGCGGCGCTACCTGGCTCGCACGCTATTTTTCGCCGGCCGGCCGGCGGAAGCAGAGGCCGCGATCCGCCAGGTGCTTGACACCAATTCGGCACAGCCGGGCGCGCATTATGATCTCGGCCGGATCTTATTGGCGAAGGGGCAGATTGACGCGGCTCACGCGGCGTTTACGGCGGAACCCGATGAAAGCTGGAAAGGCTTTGGACTACCGCTCAGCTATCACGCCCTGCACCGTACCGCGGAAGCCAACGCCGCCTTCGCAACCCTTTTGAGTAAATCTGCCGGGGCGGAATTCCAGGTCGCCGAAACCTATGCCTACTTCGGCGACGCCGATCAGGCATTCAAGTGGCTCGATGCCGCCGTGGAGCGCGATCTGGGCATTATTTGGCTGCACAATGACCCCCTGTTCAAGGGACTGACGCTCGATCCGCGCTATGCCAGGCTGTTGCGCAAACTTAAGATGGCGGAATAGTTTTGGCCAGGGCGCCTAAGGCGCCGCTCAAATGTCCAAATTCGACACGTTGAGCGCATTCTTCTCGATGAACTCGCGTCGCGGTTCCACGGCATCGCCCATCAGCGTCGTAAAAATGTCGTCGGCCGCGACGGCGTCTTCGATACGCACCTGCAGCACACGGCGCGTCTCCGGATTAATGGTCGTTTCCCAGAGTTGATCGGCATTCATTTCGCCCAATCCCTTGTAGCGCTGAATGGTTTGACCCTTCTTGGCCTGTTCGAACAGCCACGTCATCGCGGCCTTGAAGCTCGCCACCTCTTGCTGATCGTCGCCGCGCCGGATAAAAGCACCCGGTCCGATCAAGTCGCTTAAAGTCTGTCCGAACTCCGCGATGCGTACGTATTCAGCTGAATCGAAAAACTCGCGGGGCACATGTTTTTCGGCGGTCAGACCGTGCTCAATGCGATGCAGATTGATCCGATGGCCCCCGGCCGGCAGCGCGTCCACCACGACGCGGTAGCGGCGAGATACATCATCGAGCGAGTTCAGCCGCTGTTCCAGATTGCGGCACCAATCGCGGAGCGCGTCGATGCGATCGAATCCTTCCGTGGTTAATCTCGGGACATACAACAGTTGTTCCAAGAAGCGCTCGTCGTAGCGACGCTGCCATCGCGTCACGATGCCTTGGACTTCGACATACTTCGTCGCCAATGACTCCAGGCCCAAACCCGACAGCGGCGGTGCCTCGGCATTGACATGCAGTGCGGCGCCGTCGATCGCCGTATTCAGCAACAGCGCATTCAATTCCACGTCATCCTTGACATAGGTTTCCTGTTTACCTTTTTTGACTTTGTACAATGGAGGTTGCGCAATGTATATGTGGCCGCGTTCGATGAGAATCGGCATCTGGCGATAGAAAAATGTGAGCAGCAACGTTCGAATGTGGCTGCCGTCAACGTCGGCATCACTCATGAGAAAAATGCGGTGATATCGCAGTTTATCGACGTTGAAATCATCGCGGCCGATCCCGCACCCCAACGCCGTGATCAATGTTCCCACTTCCGCGGACGCAAGCATTTTGTCGAAGCGCGCTTTCTCGACATTAAGAATCTTTCCCTTGAGCGGCAGGATCGCTTGCGTGCGTCTGTCGCGTCCCTGCTTCGCGGATCCGCCGGCGGAATCGCCCTCGACCAGAAATATCTCCGAGAGGGCGGGATCTTTTTCCTGGCAGTCGGCAAGCTTGCCGGGCAGGCCTGCGATGTCCAACGCGCCTTTGCGGCGGGTCATTTCTCGCGCCTTGCGCGCAGCTTCACGCGCGTACGCTGCTTCGAGAATTTTGTTGACGATGGCCTTCGCTTCTTGCGGATGTTCGAGCAAGAATTCCTCCAGGCGGCCGGCAACGGCGGATTCAACCACGCCCTTCACTTCGGAGGAGACCAATTTGTCCTTGGTCTGCGAAGAGAATTTAGGGTCCGGCAATTTCACGGAAAGAATCGCGGTCAAGCCTTCGCGCGAATCGTCTCCCGTGGTTTGAATCTTTTCCTTCTTCGACGCCAATTCTTTTTCGATGTAATTATTCAACGTGCGCGTCAACGCCGCACGATATCCCGCAAGGTGCGTGCCGCCGTCTTTCTGCGGAATGTTGTTGGTGTAGCAAAACATGCTTTCTTGGTACGAGTCGTTCCATTGCATGGCGACTTCGACCTGCGTATTGCCATCACGTGTCTGAAACCACAACACCGTGTCGTGCACCGGCGTTTTGCTGCGGTTCAAATGCGTGACGAAAGCCTTGAGTCCGCCTTCGTGCTGGAACACTTCGGACTTCTCATCGCGCTCATCCACGAGTTCGATGCGCACGCCGGAATTGAGAAACGACAATTCGCGCAGGCGCTTCGCCAGCGTGTCGTAGTTGAAGGAGATGTGAGTGAAAATCTGTGCGCTGGGTTTGAAGCGCAGCGTGGTGCCGTGTTCGGTGGTATCGCCGATTGCAATCATCGGCGCCTGTGGCTCGCCGAGACGATATTCCTGGCGGTGCAATTTGCCGTCGCGGCGAATGTTCAGTTCCAGAAAGTCCGACAGGGCATTGACGACCGAGATGCCGACGCCATGCAAACCGCCCGAGACCTTGTACGAGCTGTCATCGAACTTACCGCCCGAATGCAGGACGGTCATGATCACCTCGGCGGCGGAGCGTCCCTCCTCGGCGTGGATATCCACAGGTATTCCACGACCGTTATCGGTTACCGTGACCGATTCGTCGGCGTGAATGGTCACGACGACGCGATCGCAATGACCGGCCAGCGCCTCGTCAATCGCGTTATCCACAACCTCGAAAACCATGTGATGAAGGCCGCTGCCATCGTCTGTGTCGCCGATATACATGCCGGGGCGTTTTCGGACGGCGTCCAAACCTTTTAAGACTTTGATTTTGCTGGAATCGTAAACGTCGTCTTGGGCCATGCTCGATCCTAAATTGCGGCCGTGCATGTTAACAGTTTCCGGCGCCAAAAACTAATCCTTTTGGCTATTAAAATCTTTATAAATCATATAGTTAGAGGGTTACGTGAGGCAAGGATCGAGGCTGGCGATGCGAGCCACCCATCGCCTGTGTTCCACGTGAAACCTAGGCGCCGAGCAGCCTCCCGCCACACGCTATAAATCGCTTGCCCGGTGTCCCAAAAGCCGAAAATTCCCCGTGAAGCGTAGTCACAATTAACTGCACCGACTGCGACGCAACCTCCTGCATGAGGGTTGCTAACCTTTCATCGTCCAGTTCAGCGGCGGGATCGTCCAGCAGTAAGGTGGGCTGTGTTTGTGCGTCCGCCGGAAACAGCTTGATCTGAGCGATCAACAGCGCTGCCGCCAGAAGCTTCTGTTGCCCGCGCGATATGCGGTCCTTCACCGGTGCCCCGTTCAGGCGGATCGCCAATTCAGCGCGGTGCGGCCCGACTTGGGTGGCGCGCATTTCCTGATCGTGGCTCCAGCTCTGCTCCAGTGCCTCGCTCAGGGTGGAGTCCTTAGGCCATCCGTTCCGGTAACCCAAGGAGAGTTCCATCCCAAGAAGATGCCGCGCAATGGCTTCAGCGACTGGACTCACCAATTGGACGTATCGCGCACGGGAAGCACCCAGCAATTCTCCTGACCGTACCAGATCGGCGTCCCATACGGAGGTTACGGCCCTCGGCTGGTGACTCTTCAGCGCGGCGTTGCGCTGCTTGAGCACCTGCTGATACCTCTGCCAATGACCCACGAAAGACTGCTCCACGTGGAACACACCCCAATCGACAAAACGCCGCCGGCGGCTGGGGCCTTCCTCGATGAGATGGTGCACCTCCGGGTCAATGATCTGAACGGGGAGGAATAGGGCGAGTTCGGCCAGCGAAGCAGGCCTGTCGCCGTCGATCTGAGCGCGCATCCCACTCCTTGAGCCTTCAACACCTAAAGGGATGCGCCGGCTCCGGGACTCCACTTCGCCAAAGACTACAAAACGCTCCGCGCCGTGACGAATCAGGTGTTCCAAGCGGCGAGTACGAAAGGAGCGGCCGCGGCCTAGAACATAGATCGCTTCTAGCAGGCTGGTCTTACCGGACGCGTTCGGTCCGTTGATGAGCGTGAACCTAGGATCGAGTTGCAATTCGGCCGACTGCAAGCAGCGGAAATCCGTTACTTGCAGCCGGCCCAAGCTCACCGCTTATAGCCTCATCGGCATCACGACATAGCGCGCGTTGGCATTGCCAGGGGAGCGGATCAGACAGCTGCTATTGCTGTCGGTCAGACCCAGTTCCACTTCCTGACCGTCGATGGCGGCTAGCGCGTCCAACAGGTAGTTCACATTGAAACCTACTTCCAGATCGCTACCGTCGTAGTCCACCTCAATCTCTTCCTCGGCCTCTTCCTGCTCTGGATTGTGAGCCTGAACCGTTAACATTTTCTTTTTCACGGTAACGCGAATTCCGCGATATTTCTCGTTGGACAAGATCGCCGTGCGCTGCAGAGCCTGGCGCAATACGTCGCGATCCGCGCGGATCGCGGACCCCGGCGCCGCGGGTATAACCCGCGAGTACTCCGGGAAACGGCCGTCAATCAGCTTCGAAGTGAAGCGAATGTCGCCGATTTGTGCGCGAACGTGATTCGTACCGATCGCAACCTCCGCCACACCTTCATCGGTTAGAACTCGCTGCAATTCCAAGACGCCTTTGCGCGGCACGATGACCTGTTGCGAGGTCTTAGCCTTGCTCGCCAGTGCGGTTTCGCACAGCGCCAGCCGATGCCCGTCAGTGGCCACGGCCCGCAACACCAGCGCATCAATCTCCAGCAGCATGCCGTTGAGGTAGTAGCGAACATCTTGCTGCGCCATCGAGAAATGCGTTTTTTCCAGCAGCCGCAGCAATTCCTTGCGCGGTAACTGTACGGTCTGCTGGGCGTTGATGTCGTCGATCACCGGAAAATCAGCCGCCGGCAAGGTCGACAAACTAAAGCGGCTTCGGCCCGCCTTGATCACGACTTTTTCGCCTTCCGAATTGAGGGAAACGGAGACCTTTTCCGGAAGGGCCCGCAAAATATCCAGAAATTTTCGGCCGGGCACGGTGATATCGCCGCTGTCCTGCACCGCCACATCTGTGCCCGCGACCAATTCAACTTCCAAATCCGTCGCCGCGATGGATAGCTGCCCGTTGCGAACTCCCAGCAACACATTGGCCAGAACAGGCATGGTTTGCCGCCGTTCCACCACTCCGATGACCGCCTGCAGGGGGGTCAGTAATTTCTCGCGCTCTGCCGTCAATTTCATGAGCTCACCCGTCTTCCAATCTTAGATTTAGATTCTTAAAAGAGATTATTACTATGATTAATGAGGATCAAAATACTGTGGATAATGCAATAAAAACGTTATAAATCAATATAATACAATCAAACGTAAAGCCCTGGATAGTTGTCCACAGACCGCCCGCAAACTGTCACAGACCTGTGGGTATCTTTATCCACAGCTTCGTGCACAGCTTTTGAACCCCTATCCAGCCAGGGTTCTCAACAGGTTCATATAGTCTTCTCCAATTCGCCGGTCGCTCTCCCGGAGTTCCTTCACGCGCCTGCAGGCATGCAGCACCGTGGTGTGATCCCGGCCGCCAAACGCGTCGCCGATTTCCGGCAGGCTGTGATTCGTCAATTCCTTGGCCAATGCCATCGCGACTTGCCGCGGCCGCGCGATCGAACGGCTGCGCCGTTTCGAGAGCAAATCCGCGATCCTGATTTTGTAGTACTCGGCCACCGTTTTCTGGATATTTTCAATCGTGACCAGCTTTTCCTGCAATGCCAATAGGTCGCGCAACGCTTCCTTGGCGAACTCCAGCGTAATCGGTCTGCCGGTGAAATTGGAGGTTGCGACCACCCGGCGCAGTGCGCCTTCCAATTCGCGCACGTTGGAGCGGATTCGTTTGGCGATAAAAAACGCGACTTCCTCGGGAAGATCAACGCGGGTCATGGCCGCCTTGCTCATGAGAATCGCGACGCAGGTTTCCAGCTCCGGCGGCTCGATGGCAACGGTCAGACCCCAGCCGAATCGGGACTTGAGCCGCTCCTCCAGGCCGTCGACTTCCTTCGGATAGCGATCGCAGGTCAAGATCACCTGTTGCTGGCTTTCGAGCAGTGCATTGAAGGTATGGAAGAATTCCTCCTGCGAGCGGTCTTTTCCCGCAAAAAACTGGATATCGTCGATCATCAAGCAGTCCAAGGATCGGTAGGCTGCTTTGAAGTCATTGATGGTGTTGTGCTGCAAGGCGCGCACCATATCGCCCACGAATCGCTCGCTGTGCACGTAGGCGAGGCGCGCCTCGGAGTTGCGCTCCTTCAGCTTATTGGCGACCGCGTGCATCAAGTGGGTTTTGCCCAAGCCGACGCCGCCGTAAATGAACAGCGGGTTGTACGCTCTGCCAGGATTTCCCGCGACTTGGATGGCCGCCGCTTTGGCGAGCTGATTGCTCTTGCCCTCGACGAAGGCGTCGAAGGTGAATTCGGCGTTGATGCGGCTGCCGAGAACCACGGGCGCCAGCTTGCGGGCGCGCGCGGCCGCGGCGCCGGCGTCTTCCCGCAGAATCGCCGGGGCAACCTGGACGACGACCCCGGCGCGGGTTCCCACGTCGAGCGCCACCTCGGGGGCCAATCCTTCCGCGAATGCCAGAATCAACTCCTTGATCCTGGGCAAGAGATTTTGCCCCAGCCATTCGATGACATAACGATTCGGTGCCAGCAGCTTCAGCTCGCCGTCCCGTTCGACGGCCTGCAGGGGTCGCACCCAGGTGTTGAACTGCTGTTCCGGGAGCTCGCCCTCGAGCACTCGCAGACAGCGGTTCCATAGCGACTCCGGCAAGAGCGCTCTCCTAGGTTTGTGACAAGGGGCAAAGCGGACGAAAGGGCAGGGAGTCTAGCTCCAAGTTGGAGGGGCGTCTATTGACACATCCATGCTCGCTCAGTACCCTTGCCGCCTTTCTTAAATCGGCCATACCCTTGATTTGGCCCGTTGTTTTTCCTCGAGTCGCGCTATGAAACGTACCTTTAATCCCAGTAATTTGCATCGTGCCCGTACCCACGGTTTCCGCGCGCGCATGGCTACCAAGAGCGGCCGTTCATTGCTGGCTCGGCGCCGTGCCAAGGGCCGCAAAAAGCTCTGTCCGTAGCGCGTTCCTCCCAGGGTTCCTGCAGATCCGTAAACTGACGTTCGAGCCGCGCAAGCGTTTGCATCAGCCGGCCGAATTTCGCGATGTGAAACGGCGCGGCAGAAAATTCTCCGATGCGTTTTTCAGCTTATCCGTTCTGGCCAATCATGAAACCCACGCTCGGTTGGGTTTGAGCGTTGCGACGCGCATCTTCGGTACCGCCGTGGCGCGCAATCGCATCAAACGCCTCGCACGAGAGTCCTTTCGCTTGAACCAACACTCTTTGCCGCCGGTCGATGTTACCGTGTCCGCCCGGGATGCAGCGCGATCGGCCAAGCCGGTGGAGCTGCGCTCAAGCCTCGATGAGCATTGGAAAACGATCGCCAAGAAATGCTGAAGCCCCGCCAACCGTTGCTGTGGATCATCCGCGGTTACCAGCTCGCCATCAGCCCCATGCTGGGTCCGCGCTGCCGTTTCTACCCGTCGTGCTCCTGTTATGCGCATGACGCCATCGAACGCTTCGGGGCGGTGCGCGGCTCGTGGATGGGTCTGCGCCGTCTGCTTCGCTGTCATCCCTTTGCGCAGGGCGGCTACGACCCCGTGCCGGATAAGAGACTGACCCATGCCTAATATCCGTCTAACGCTCTGGGGCGTGCTGGCCGCGATCCTGTTTTTGAATTACACCACGTGGCAGCACGACTATGCGCCGCCGCCGCCGCCCGTGGAGCAAGTGACTACACCGGGCGGAGCGCCGGCGAAGCCCGGCGTCAATTCCCTGGCCGACTCGCTGCCGCAGGCCGCCGCGCCGGTGCCTGTGGCGCAACCCGCCGGCGCCGCGCCTGCGCCCGCGATCCAGTCTGCCTCGGCCGCGACCGACGCCGAAGGCTCCGCCGCGTCGCTGCGTGTCACCACCGACGTGCTGGATATCGGCATCAATCTGAAGGGCGGCGAACTCGATCGCGCGGATCTCAAGGATTATCCGCTGCGCAAAGACACGCCTAATGTTCCGGTCAGACTATTGAGTTTCGAACCGCCGCCGTCTCTGTACTTGCTGCAGAGCGGACTCATCGGCGCGGCGGACGAAGCGGCACCCACGCACCTGGCCGTGTGGAAGTCCGAGCGAAAAAACTTCGTCATGGCGGCGGGCGACAATGAGCTGCGCGTGCCCATGACCTGGACCGACGGTCAAGGCCTGACCGTCACCAAGACGTTCATTTTCAAGCGCGGCCAGTACGGCATCGGGCTTACCTACGATGTGAAGAACGAGGGCGGCGCTTCGCGGAAATTGGCGTCCTACGCGCAGCTGCTGCGTCATTGGGAACACGCCTCGCGTTCCTATTTCGACGTCGAGACCTATTCGTTCAAAGGCCCTGCCGTCTACGACGGGACCAAGTCCAAGGATCTCAATGTCGAAAGCGACACCGATGCCAAGTACGCAGCGAGCATCACCAACGGCTGGCTGGCTTCGCTGCAGCATCAATTCGTCACCGCCATCGTTCCGCCCGCGAGCGAGCCGTATCAATACCAGCTGCAAGTCCGCAACAACGAGTACTTGATCAGTGCCACGGGACCGATCGTCGAGATCCCGGCCGGCGCCACGGTGCAGTTTCACGAACAGTTGTTCGTCGGTCCCAAATTGCAATCGCAGCTGGCGGCCGTGGGCCGGAATTTGGAGCGTACCGTCGACTTCGGCGTGCTCACGGTGCTGGCGCAGCCGCTGTTTACCGGTCTGAACTTCGTGCATAAGCTTACCGGCAATTGGGGTTGGTCCATCATCATCGTCACGGCCCTGATCAAACTGCTGTTCTATCCTTTGAGCCAGGCCAGCGGCCGCTCGATAGCAAAAATGCGCGCCGTGGGTCCGCGCATGAAGCAGATTCAGGAAACCTTCAAGGACGACCGCGAAAAGCTGGGCCGCGCCATGATGGATCTGTACAAGAAGGAAAAAATAAATCCACTGGCCGGCTGTCTGCCGACGGTTGTGCAGATTCCGGTGTTCATCTCTTTCTACCGGGTGCTGCTCGAAAGCGTGGAAATGCGCCAGGCGCCGTTCCTGATGTGGATCAACGACCTGTCCTCGCGCGATCCGTACTTCGTGCTGCCGCTGCTCATGGGCGGGGCCATGTTCGCCCAGTTTAGATTGAATCCCGCGCCGCCGGATCCGATGCAAGCGAAAGTCATGCAGTTCATGCCGCTGATCATGACCGGCATGATGGCCTTCTTCCCGTCCGGTCTGACGCTGTACTGGCTGACGAACACCGTTCTGTCGATCGCGCAGCAGTGGCGCGTGAATCAAGTGGTAGAAGCCGAGGCTGCCAAGCAGCGTTCGTAAATCCGTGCTCTCAAGCGACACCATTGCCGCCATCGCCAGCGCTCCCGGGCGTGGTGCGGTCGGGGTGATCCGCATTTCAGGTCCGCTGGTGCCGCAAATCGCAGCCGCCATGCTGCGCAAGCCGCCGCCCGCGCGGCTGGCGCAACTAGCCGACTTCCTCGACGCCGCAGGCGAATCCATTGACCGTGGGCTGGCACTGTACTTTCCCGCGCCTGCTTCGCACACGGGGGAACATGTGTTGGAACTGCAGGGGCATGGCGGCACGGTGGTGCTCGATTCGTTGCTGACTCGTTTGCTCGAGTTGGGCTGCCGCATGGCACGGCCGGGCGAGTTCAGCGAACGCGCCTTCCTCAACGGCAAGATCGACATCGCCCAGGCTGAAGCCGTTGCCGACCTGATCGACGCCGGCACGTCGGCTGCGGCGCGCGCGGCAGTGCGCTCCATGCAAGGTGAATTTTCGGCGCGCATCCACGCGCTGCAGACACAGCTCACTGAACTGCGGACGCTGGTCGAGGCGGCGATCGATTTTCCCGAGGAAGAACTGGATTTCCTTCCCGGCGGCGTGCTGGGCCGGCGCATCGCGGGCATTTTTGCCGGCTTCGATGAAATCACCGCGGCCGCCCGCCAAGGGGCACTGCTGCGGGAGGGATTGAACGTCGTCATTGCCGGCAGGCCCAATGCCGGCAAATCGAGCCTGTTGAACAAATTGGCCGGCGATGAGATCGCGATCGTCGCCGATCAACCGGGCACCACACGCGATGTCCTGCGCCAGCACGTGCATCTTGACGGGTTGCCCTTGAACCTGATCGACACTGCCGGTCTGCGGGCCAGCGCCGATGTGGTCGAAGCCGAAGGAGTGCGCCGCGCCTTTGCCGAACTCAATCGCGCGGATCGCGTGCTGTACATGTTGGATGCCTCTGCGTCGAACGCGGGCGGCGCCCTGAGCGCGGCCGCGGAACTCCAGCAACTGCCGCGGGACATTCCCGTTACGCTGGTCTTCAACAAGATCGATCTCAGCGGCGCGCCCGCCGGCGTCGATGAGTCGTGCGAGCCGCCGCAGGTTTTTTTGAGCGCGAAGACCGGCGCCGGCCTCGATCTGCTGCGGATTCATTTGCAAGCGCGCGCCGGCTATCGCAGCGGCGATTCCGGCGCGATTTCGGCACGGCGCCGCCATCTCGATGCGTTGGAGCGGGCCCGAGCCTGCGTGGTGCAGGCGGCGGATGCCCTGGCCAGGACCCGCGCGTTCGAGCTGTTCGCCGAGGATTTGCGCCGCGCGCAGGTGGCGTTGGGAGAAATCACCGGCGAGTTCAGCAGCGATGACTTGCTGGGAGAGATCTTCAGCAGTTTTTGTATCGGCAAGTAGCCAGGGCCGCGCACGGGCGCAACTCGGATCGATTTGGTGAATTCGACAGCGACGGTGGCCTGGCGCGGAACGCGCTGTCGCTGATTGCCGACAAACTTAGAAGCTTTGTTCGGTCCGATCCAAATCCTGCATGTCGACATCAACGGACCGAGCAAGCCGTGCCAATACGCCGAGCGCTGCAAGTACGCCCAACGTGATGATCGCAGTGACGACGGGAAAACGCCAAAAAAGCCAGAGCATCGTGCAGGCGGACACAGTCAAAATGGCCAGGAACGCCGCCATGCCAATTCGCGCGGATGATGAATCCTTCATCTAACTCCCCCGAGCAACGCAAAACTCGCGTAGCAATTAGTATACCTACGGTCTAGTTGCTCGCCTATACAGGAATGCCCTAATTTGCTCGGCCGTCATCTTCTAATTAAACGGCCACTCAACAAGGATCAGCCAAGCATCGTTTCGCGCCGCCAATGGCGCGCGGTGAGAATGAACATGAGCAGGGCAAGTCCGAGCGATGCGGCGGCGGACACCAGCACGTCGTGCACCGAGATCGGCTCATCCTTGAGCACGCTGGTCATCAACAGATGCTGGCTGAGCGATGGGATGGCCATCAGCGAACTCTTGGTCTTCAGCGAATAGATACTGGCAAAGGCAATCGGCAGCGTCGGTACCAGCAGCACCGTGGTCAGATAAGTCTGCGCCTCGCGATAAGTGCGGGTAAAGGAGGCCACCAGGGTCATCAAGGTGGCGCCGAGCGGCACGAACGGCAGGCAGATAGTGAAAAAAATCAACGCCGTGCCGAAGCCCAGATTCGCGCTCATGCCAATGCGCTCGAGCGGCACGAAGCGGAACACGCAAACGAACGCAGTCAAGCACAAGGCCAACGAGATGCACATGTAGGCGCAGGTCGCCAGAATTTTGCCGCCCACCAATGCCGAGCGCGCCACCGGCAAAGAGAGCAGGGCTTCCAGGGAACCGCGCTCGCGCTCGCCCGCGGTGGAATCGATCGCCAGGTACAGGCCGCCCATCAACAGGGCGAACAGCACGAAATAGGTCATGAATCCCAGGATCACCACCGCGCGGCCGGTGGGAGTCGCGACATCGACTTCATTGACCGCGACGGGAACGCTGAGCAGCGGACTCACGCCGCGCATTTCCAGCCGCAGTTGCGCGATCGTACTGCCGTAGGTGGCCAGCAGCCCCTTGGCCCGATCCGCGATTTTTCGCGTCTGCGAATCCGCGCTGTCCGCGAATAGCAATAGCGGCGCCGGCTGGGCCGCGACGAACAGCGTTGGATACTCCTCGGGCACGAGCAGCACGACTTGAGAGCTGCCGCCGCGAACGGCAGCGCGAGCCTCGTTCTCCGACAGTTCCGTCTCGGTGAGCTTGACGCCGCGTCCCTGTAGGTAGCGAATCAGCCCCGGCGCATGGCGGCCGCCGGAGATCGTGATCTTCACCGGCACGTCCGACTCGACCACGCTTTGTTCCAGCATGCGCGATACCATGAGGCCGAACAGCAGCGGGCCGAACAAGGGGCCAAACAGCAGCGCCGACAGCAGCGTGCGCCGGTCGCGCAGGTTTTCCAGAAATTCCTTGCCGAAGACCGTCAACAGTGTGCGCATTCAGCTGACGCCCTCGGTGTCGCCCAGCACTTGCAGGAACGCTTCCTCGAGCGTCGCCGTGCCGCTGCGCTCCCGGATCTCCTGTACCGTGGCGTCCGCCAATACACGCCCATGGCCGATGATGACCACGCGGTCGCACAGCGCCGCAACTTCCTGCATGACGTGGGAAGAGAACAGCACGCAGCGCCCTTGAGCCTTCAAGGCCAGCAGCATTTCGCGCAAATTGCGTATCGCCATCACATCGAGGCCGTTGGTGGGTTCATCGAGCACGACATTGCCCGGGTCATGAACCAAGGCGCGTGCCAGCGCCACCTTGATGCGCTGGCCTTGCGAAAAGCCCTTTGCGCGGCGTTCCATAAATGCGTCCATGCCGAGCGCCAGCGACAGTTGCGCGGTGCGCGCGGCCAGGCGCGCCGCCTCCATCCCGTGCAGCGCACCGAAATAGCGGATGTTTTCGCGCGCCGTCAGGTTGTTGTACAGCCCGGCGGCGTGCGGCAGTACGCCCAGGTGGGCACGCGCCCTGGAAGTTTCTCCGCGAATGTCGATGCCGTCGATGCACGCCCTGCCGCTGTCGGGAGTCAGCACGCCGTACAGCATGCGCAGGCAGGTGGACTTGCCCGCGCCGTTGGCGCCGAGCAGGCCCGTGATCTCGCCGTCGCGTGCGACGAAGGACACATCGCGCGCCGCCTCGATACTGCCGAAGCGCTTGTTCAGGGCCATCGCCTCAATCATGGCGCGGGTCCCGTCATGCTCAAGAAAAATGGCTCAGGTGCATGGCGGTCCAGGCAACTTGCATCCAGCCTATCCGGGGCCGCAGTGTCGAGAAAATCGGCCGCGATGACGGGCATACAGCCGGTGGGCAATTGGCCGTGGCCCTCGCCCTTCAAGATCAGATGCCGATGACGGGTCAGGCCTTCCGCGGCCCGTTCGGCATCGAGCGGCGGGGTTACCGGATCGGCTTCGCCGGAGAGCAGAAGAGTCGGGATGTCGCTGTGCAAGGCCGCGTGCAGGTCCGCATCCACCGGCCCGCGCGGCCATAGCTTGCAGATCTCGTGCAGGGCGTCCAGCATGTCCGTGCCCTGAAAAGTCTTCGCCATCGCCACGCGATCGACGTTGCCGCTTGCGAGCAGCGGCTCATCCTCGCTGCAGATCACGCTGTACTGCATGCCGTTCGCCAGTTGATTACTGATCTGCCGCATGTTCATGACCGATTGGGCCGTCAGCGGCCGCAACTTGCCATGCGCGGCCTCGTGGATCAGTGTCGGCAGGAGCGAAGCCTGCATGCTGCTGTAAGAGAGCAGCCGCAGGGCGGCATTCAGAATCCGGCGGTTGAACTCGATGCTCGAGCGGCAGTCCGCTGTTGGGATCGTCAATGATCACCATCGCCTTCTGCGGTCCGAACTGCCGCAGCAGGCTGGCGAGATCGTCTGGCAGCTGCGGATAGGTCGCGGCGCAGTCGGGCGCTTGCATGCAGCGCGCGACGATCAAATTCAAGGCACGCTCGCCGTCCTGCGGCGTCTCGGCGCCGATGGCCTGCTGAGGATCGGTCACGCCATCCAAAATCACCGCGTGCACATGCGCTGGGTAGCGGCGCATGTACAGTTGCGCGACGCGCGTGCCGTATGAGCCGCCGTACAAATCGATCCGGTCGTACCCCAAGGCCATACGCACGTCGTCGAGATCGCGGACCGCTATGCTGGTGGTGTAGAAACGCACACGCGCCCCGAGCTTGGCGAGGCATTCGACCGTCGCTTGGCGCAGCGCCGGCATCGGGTCGTCGGGCTCCTGCCAATCCTCGGGGTAAACGCAGGACTGTTGGCTGGACAGCCCGGTACCGCGCTGATCCAACAACACGATGGCGTGATTGCGGTTGATGCGCGCAAATGCGCTGCTGAGCGCCACGTACACCTGCATGGCGCTTTGTCCGGGTCCTCCGGCCAGCAGGAACAGCGGCGGCGCCGTACTGCGCCGGTTGAGAGCCGGCACCACCGCCGCCTTCAAGTCGACAAAGCCGTCTTTGGGATGTTCGCGGTCGAGCGGCACGCGCAACGTCCCGCAGCGCGCCGCCAGCGAGGTCAAATGCAGCGGGTGCTCGAGGCGGCATTCAATTGTGGGCAGCGTCGCGCGCTCTTCGGCGCCGGCGGCCCGCGCCCACCAGGCGCACAGGCTCACGCCGATCCACACCAAGGCCTTGCATCGCTGCCGCATGCCGACTCCCATTTGCGCGATTGTAGGTGATTCGCTCCCCGGGCTTGGCCACATCTTGATAGATTTGCGGCCCAGTTCGATTTATCTTGAGAATGCATGACCATCATTCGCGAAGCCGATGTGATTGCGAGCGTTGCGGACGCCCTGCAGTACATTTCCTATTACCACACGCCGGATTTCATCCGCGCCATGGGCCGCGCCTACGAGCTGGAACAGAGTCCTTCGGCCCGCGACGCCATCGCCCAGATCCTGACCAACTCGCGTATGTGCGCCGAAGGCCACCGCCCGATCTGTCAGGACACCGGCATCGTGGTGGTGTTTGTCAAAGTCGGCATGGGCGTGACTTGGGAGGCGAAGCGGGATCTTGAAGCGATGATCAATGAGGGCGTTCGCCGCGCGTACCTAAACCCGGAAAATAAACTGCGCGCCTCCATCGTTGCGGATCCCGCCTTCAAGCGCGGCAATACCCAGGACAACACGCCGGCTGTGATCCATACGCAATTCGTTCCCGGCGATCGCCTCGAGATCACGGTCGCGGCCAAAGGCGGCGGCTCCGAAAATAAGTCCATGTTTGCGATGCTGAATCCGTCGGATTCGGTGGCCGACTGGGTGCTGGAAATGGTTCCGGAGATGGGCGCCGGCTGGTGCCCGCCGGGAATGCTGGGCATCGGAATCGGCGGCAGCGCCGAGAAGGCCATGCTGCTCGCGAAGCAATCGTTGATGGAACCCATCGACATCGGCGAGCTCATCGCCCGGGGCGCGAAGACGCCGCTGGAAGAGCTGCGCTTGGAGATTTACCGCCGGGTGAACGCACTGGGCATCGGCGCCCAAGGCTTGGGCGGCTTGACCACCGTGCTGGACGTCAAGGTTTTGGACTATCCGACGCATGCCGCGTCGCTGCCGGTGGCGGTGATTCCCAATTGCGCAGCCACCCGGCATATCCATTTCACCCTGGATGGCGGCGGTCCCGCGATGCTGACGCCGCCGAATTTGGATTTGTGGCCCAAGGTTCACTGGACCGCCGATGCCGGCGCACGCCGCGTGTCCCTCGACGGTCTCAGCAAAGAAGACGTCGCGAGCTGGAAGCCCGGCGAACGCCTGCTGCTGTCGGGCAAGTTATTGACCGGTCGAGACGCTGCGCACAAGCGCATCTGCGCCCTGCTCGATGCCGGCAAGCCATTGCCCCGTGGCCTCGATTTCACCGGCCGCGTGATTTACTACGTCGGGCCGGTCGATCCTGTGGGTACCGAGGTCGTCGGACCGGCAGGTCCGACCACCGCCAATCGCATGGATCGATTCACGGACACCATGCTCGGCAAATCAGGATTGCTGGCGATGGTCGGGAAAGCCGAGCGCGGACCCGAAACGGTCGCGTCCATAGCGAAGCACCGGTCGGCCTACTTGATCGCGGTCGGCGGAGCGGCGTTTTTGGTGTCGAATGCCATCCGCGCCAGCCGCGTGGTGGCTTTTGCGGAACTCGGCATGGAAGCGGTATACGAATTCGACGTCAAGGACATGCCGGTCACGGTGGCGGTGAGCGCCGAGGGCGAATCCGTGCACGAGACCGGGCCCAAGAAATGGGCCGGTAAATTTGCGGGCATTCCGGTCGCGGTGGAATAGAAGGGTCACAGCGCCCTTCGCAGCAGCAGTCCCGGTCCGAAGCGGGTTTCAAAGGTACCGACGATGTCGAAACCGCAGGCCAGATAGAACGGCTTGGCGTGCGCATTCCCCACGACGTGCAAAGCCTTCGAGCCGCGCGCGCGCGCAACTTCGGCGCTGTGTTCAATCAGTCTGCGTCCGATTCCCCGCCGCTGAATGCTGGGCTCGACAAACAACGCGTCAAGTTCGGTGTCGCCGTCGTCGCGCGGCAGAATCGCAGAGAACCCGACGATGGCTCCGTCCTGTTCCAGCACGAACACGCCGCCGCCCGCTATCTGTTCCGGCGGCAGATCGATGGCATCGGGATGGCGCAGCAATGCATCGCGATCGCCCTCATTGCCCAGCGATGCGCGCCATTGCAGCGCCTCGAGGGTCTTGCGTTCAGCGGGAGTGGCGGGACGAATCATCAGGCAACGGACTATACCCGCTCGCCACCTTTAGCCTTCAGCCTAGTACTTGATCGAGCAGCCGTACGGCTTGGTAACCGGGTGCGGCACCGGAGTGCCGCCGGCGACGGCGAGCATCGCTTCCTTGAGGTAAGGCTCGGCGCGCGCAATGTCCGCTTCTTCGGTGGTCGCAATGCTGTCGATGCCACCCATGTACCGAAGGGCGCCATTCTGGTCGACCACGAACATATGCGGCGTGGTTTTCGCCTCGTACAAACGCGCGACCTGCCCTTCAGGGTCCAGCAGCACGGCGGTCGGCACCGCCTTGCGCGCTTGCGTCAGTGCATCCGCCGCAGGCCCGTTGACATAGCCCTGCTTGCCGGGCGCCGAGGAGATGACGGTCAGCCACACGATTCCGTTCTTTTGCGCCAGCGCCTGCACGCTTTGCATGTTGCCGCTGCTGTAGTGTTTGCGCGTATAAGGGCAGTCGGCATTGGTCCATTCCAATACCACGGTCTTGCCGCGGTATTCGTTCAAGTGCACGACGCCGCCTTTGGTGTCCACGGCGGAGAAATCCGGTGCCAGCTGCCCTACCTGCGGCGCGGCGCCGGCCGCGGAATCGAAAATCCCGATCATTCCCACCACCAGGGCGACAATTACGGCGGCCGCGGTGATGCCTGCGCCCCCGCCATCGCGGCCTGTATGCCCCCGATCCGCGGCCTTTGGCGGGTTTCGAGACTCCGGGCTCATATTCGACTCCTCGCGCATTTTTTTGAGGCCACAACGTTTAGTGGCGGGCGCGCGGCAATGGTTCCCTGGTGCTTTTTGACGCGAAAGTTTAGAGTACGCGCCCGTTGCTAAAAATCGAGTAGATTCAGCGTCATGCGTTTTGCAAAGCAATACGACGTCATCGTCATCGGCGGCGGCCACGCCGGCACCGAAGCCGCGCTCGCGGCGGCGCGCATGGGGGTCGGCACGCTGCTGCTCACGCATAACATCGAGACCCTGGGTCAGATGAGCTGCAACCCTGCCATCGGCGGCATCGGTAAAGGGCACCTGGTCAAAGAAATCGACGCTTTGGGGGGCGCCATGGCGCGCGCGGCCGATCAGGCCGGAATTCAGTTTCGCACCCTTAACGCCAGCAAGGGGCCGGCGGTGCGCGCCACCCGGGCACAGGCGGATCGGCAGCTCTACAAGCGCGCCATTCGCCAAATTCTGGAATCGCAAACCGACTTGGAGCTGTTTCAACAAGAAGCCAAGGATCTGATCGTCGCGGGCGATCGTGTGGTCGGCGTCGTCACCCAGAGCGGCATAGAGATTCGTGCGCGCGCGGTGGTTTTGACCGTCGGCACATTCCTCGGTGGCAAAATTCATGTGGGGCTCACGAATCATCCCGGCGGCCGCGCCGGCGACCCGCCATCATTAAGTCTGGCCGCGCGCCTGCGCGAACTGAATTTGCGCGTCGGCCGCCTGAAGACCGGCACGCCGCCGCGCCTGGATTCCCGCAGCATCGATTTTTCCGGGATGCGCGAACAGCACAGCGATGATCCGCGTCCGGTTTTTTCCTTTCTCGGTACGCGCGCCGCTCATCCGCGCCAATTGCCCTGCCATATCACCGCGACCAATGAGCGGACGCACGACATTATTCGCGCGGCTACCGCGCGCTCGCCGCTGTTCACGGGTTTGATCGAAGGTGTGGGTCCGCGCTACTGTCCCTCGGTCGAGGACAAGGTGGTGCGCTTCGCGGACAAGCACTCGCATCAGATTTTTGTCGAGCCCGAGGGCTTGGACACGCACGAGATTTATCCCAACGGCATTTCCACCAGTCTGCCCTTCGATGTGCAGTGCGAATTCGTACGCACAATTTCCGGATTCGAGCGCGCGCACATCACACGCCCGGGATACGCGATCGAATACGATTTTTTCGATCCGCGCGATTTGAAATACAGTCTGGAGAGCAAATTCCTGGCGGGCCTGTATTTCGCCGGGCAGATCAACGGCACCACCGGTTACGAGGAAGCGGCCGCGCAAGGCTTGCTGGCCGGCGCCAACGCCGCACTCGCCGTGCAAGGACGCGATGCTTGGTGCCCGAAGCGCAGCGACGCTTACTTAGGCGTGCTGGTCGATGACCTGATCACCCGCGGCGCTGCCGAACCCTACCGCATGTTCACCAGCCGCGCCGAATATCGCCTGTCGCTGCGCGAGGACAATGCGGATTTGCGCCTGACGGCTGCGGGACGCGAGCTCGGACTCGTCGATGATCAACGCTGGGAATTCTTCCAGCGCAAGCGCGCTGCGGTCGACTGCGAAGTCGAACGGCTCGGGCGCGCGGTGGTGCATCCCGGCGGCGTCGATGCAGCGCTGCGCGGCAAATTGGGCGCGCCCTTGTCGCGCGAAGCCCATGCCTTCGATTTATTGCGCCGTCCCGAGTTGATTTACGACGACCTGCGTACCGCCGCGCCCGGCGCGGCCGCCGATTGGCTCCGCGATGAGCGCTTGTCCGAACAGGTAAAACTGCAGGTCGAAGTACAGGCCAAATATTCCGGCTATTTAAAACGCCAGAGCGATGAGATCGACCGGCACCGGCGCCACGAAGAATTGCGGCTGCCTGCGGATATCGATTATTCGCAAGTCGGCGGACTCTCGAACGAGGTACGGCAGCGTCTCTGCGACGTGCGGCCGGCAACCCTCGGACAAGCCGCGCGCATCCCGGGACTGACGCCGGCCGCGGTTTCACTTCTGTTGGTGCATATGAAAAGGCGCGATCATGCGGCATGAACCATGAACGGCTTTTATGATTTCACCGTGGTGGGGCTCGACGGCAGCCCCGATATCCTGAAGCCCTTGCGTGGCCAGGTCGCCTTGGCGGTGAATGTCGCCAGCAAGTGCGGCTATACGCCTCAATACGCAGAACTCGAGGATCTTCACCGGGAACTGCAGGCCAAGAAGTTCACGGTGATCGGATTTCCCTGCAATCAGTTCGGCGCTCAGGAGCCGGGAACCCCGGCAGAGATCCAAACATTCTGTTCGGTTAATTTCGGCGTCACATTTCCCTTGTCAGCCAAGATCGAAGTGAACGGCGCCGGCCGCCATCCGCTGTACGCCTGGCTGACGGCGCAGGAAAACGGCTTTCCCGGCGATATCGGCTGGAATTTTGAGAAGTTTCTCATCGACCGCGGCGGCCGGGTGGTGTGCCGCTATCCTGCCGGCACCAAGCCGACCGACCCTGCATTGCTGCAGGATTTGGCCAACGTTTTGGAATGATCCGCAGGAATTTGGCGGCGGTGCAGGTGGCTGTTGTGGCAATTTGGCCGCTCACTCTTTAACATCACGGCACTTCATTGATCTCAAAAGACGGCCCGGAGAACTAGATGCTTTCTCGATTGACTGCGAATGCGTGGCTTGCCGGTGTGGCTCTGACCTGTTTGTCGTTGGGCGCGCATGCAGCGGGCGATCCGGCCAAGGGAGAGATGAAGTTCTACACCTGCTACGGCTGTCACGGGATCCCGAACTACCGCAATGCCTATCCGGATTACAGCGTGCCGAAGCTGCGCCATCAGAATGGCGAGTATCTGACGAGGGCGCTGCACGAGTACCGCGACGGTACGCGGCCGCACGCCACCATGCATGCTCAGGCCGCTTCACTCTCGGATGAGGATATCGAGGACATTGCGGCCTATCTGCAGGGCGCGCCTTCCGCGAAGCCCGCGGCGGCCGCAGCACCCTCCAAAGTGCCGAAACAAGTCGCACCTTGCGTCGCCTGTCACGGCGAGAACGGTCTTGGCGTCGAAGCGCTGACTCCGAAACCGCCGGTGCTCGCCGGGCAGCACGTTGACTACCTGGAACAAGCATTGACTTCTTATCACAACGGCCGACGGCAGGACGCCATCATGGACAGCATGGCGCAAATGTTGACCACCGAGGAAGACATCAAGATCGTGGCGGCATACTTCGCCAGTCAGCCCTCGCAGCTGGCGACGGCAAGCGCCGCGAGCAAGTAGCCTACTGGCGCAGGTTGAGCAGGAACTGCGCAAAGGTTTGATAGTAAGCGTCGCGGTTGGCCTGCTTGCGGTAACCGTGGCCTTCATCGGCCGCCAGCAAATACCATACCTCTCTGCCCTTTGAGCGCAGTCTGTTTACGATCTGTTCCGCCTCCGATACCGGCACGCGCGGATCGTTCTTCCCATGGACCACCAGCAACGGACGGGTGATGCGGTCGGCGTTGGTCAGCGGCGAGATCCGCCGCAGGAAGTTGCGCATTTCCAGATCTCGTTCATCGCCGTATTCCGCGCGGCGCTGATTCTGCCGGTAGGGCGCGGTGTTGGTCAGAAAGCTCACGAAGTCCGCGATGCCGCTGACATCGACGCCGCCGCGCAGCCGGTCGCCGTAGTTGACCAACGTTGCGAGCGTCAAGTAGCCGCCGTACGAACCGCCGGAGACCACGACGCGCTTGGCGTCGAAGGTTTTGTGCCTGCCGATCCACACCAGCATCGCGCCGACATCCTTTACGGCGTCTTCGCGCGACATGCCGTTATCGAGCGCCATGTAAGACTTGCCGTAGCCCGAGGAGCCGCGCACGTTGGGCGCAATGACGGCGAAGCCCAATTCATTGACCACGTATTGAATCCAGGGATCGAAGCCCGGGCGAAACTGCGACTCGGGTCCGCCGTGCAGTGAAATGAGCACTGGATGCGGACCCGCGGTCGGCGGCTCGTAAACATAGGCGGGCACCTGGCGCGGCTTGCCGTCAACGCGATCGAACGTGGGAAATTCCACCAGCCGCGGCAACACCAACTGGGCGGCATCGACGGCGCCGGCTTCACTGCGGGTCCAGGGTTCCAGGCGGTTCTCCGCAACGTCCAAGACGTAGGCGTCGCGCGGTTGATTCGCCGCCGCGAAACCGAAGGCGAGCCGCTTGCCTTCCACATCGAAGCTCAGGGAACTGATGATGCCGGGCTGCAGCCGCGGCGGCGTCAGGTCCTGGCGCGTCCGCAAATCCAGCAGATTCAATTTGCTGACTCCGGCCTCGTTGCTGACGTAGGCCAAATAGTGGCCGTCGCGCGCAACCGCCAGCGCCTCGACGTCCCAGGGTATTTGGCCGGAAATGACGGTCTTCTCATTGGTGAAAAGATTGACGTAGCGCAGGCGCGCGAACTCAGCTTCGCGGTCCGAGATCAAGTAAACGCCCTGCCCATCGCGGGTAAACTTGGCGGCCGTGATGCCGACCTTCGACGGCGAGGGTTCCACCTCGCGCCTCTGTCCGCTGCCCAAGTCCACGATGTACAAGTAGCCTTCGGAGACGGACACTTCCTTGAGCACCAACAATTTCGTGTCGTCGGGCGACCAGTCGAGCACCGACCAGGAAGCACCGCTGCCGTCTCCGGCAAACGCCAGGCGCGGCGGGGAGCCCGATTCCGGATCCACGATGTCGATGTCGTAGGTGCGCCCATCGCGCGCGGTGCTGAAAAAAGCGACCTCGCGCCCGCTGTTCGACCACAGCGGTGCGCCGTTCAGGGACTTGCCGTCCGTCAGCAACTTAGGCCCGGCCTCCCCGGCGCGCTGATAGTAAAGCTGCGCATTCTCGTTGCCGCCGCTGTCCTTGAGAAACACATATGCGGTGCGCGCCGAATCCGGTGAAAACGCCGCTTCCGTGATGGGCTCGTGCAGAAACGTGAGTTGCCGCCGCGCCCCTCCCGCGTGGTCCACCAGGTGCAGCTGATCGACATCGCCGAAGCGCGTGGCGATCAACAACTGGCCTTGGGGCGACCAGCCAAGCGGTGTTGCCTGGCGCGCGTTGAGACGGCCGTCCAATTTCTCAACGAGATCGGCCGGCGCCTCGGGAATATTTTCAAAGGTTAAATTGCCGCGCTCGACCCGCGAGACGGCAAAACACGGCGAATGGGCCAAAAGAGGCACAGCCAACAGCAGCAATAAATAAGTCCGGTTCATGTTTCTATGTTCTCACACGTCGAGGATAATGCGATCGATGGCGGCCTTCGAGCATTTGGTTCAATCTTACGATGTCGGCAGTCTTCTCGACGAGATTGCGAGCGCGGACCCGCCCGCCTACCTGCGCCGCTGTTTCGCCGAGGGCTTGTCAGCGCATGCCCTGAGTTGGCCCCGGGTGCAGCAGCTCGCGGTGTGCGCAATGGTGCTCGATGCCATCGTCAACGATCGGGACTACGTATTCTTCGAGCACGAACTGATGGCGGACTGGCGCGTTCACTATGCAAGGCCTTGCATGAAAATCAAGGACACGGCATTGCAAGCTCTGCAGCGCGTGCTCGAGCGCGAGCGGCCCGCGGATGCCGAGGCCGCGGCCGAGCTCCAGACTTTGGCCGAACGATTGGCGGGGCCTTGAAGTGAAGCGCCCCAGGGCATGCGTTCCGCGGACGGCTTTGGCGGCCGCCGCGTTGACGCTGGCTGCGTGCGCGGCGCCTGCGCCCAAACCGGCTGCTCCGCCGCCTGCTCCGCCCCCTTTGGACGCGTCTTACGACTGGCATGTGCTTGTCGCCGCTCCCTTCGGCAGCGTTTTGAAAGACGTCCCACTGACCATGCATGAGGTGCTGTTGTTTCGCGATGAGGCGCCGCGCGCCGCGGCCGAGGATTCCGAGTGTTTCTCCGTCGACGCAGCCCCGCCGCGCTTTCTCGCGCGAGCGCCGGTTGAATACCTGATTTGCTTCAAGCACGACCGTTTGGCGCGCATCGAGGCCACGGTGAGGCTGCCGCAGAATCAAGCCGCCGGTATTTTCGTCGACGCGTGCGGCTTGTGGATGAAAAATGCCGGCGCGGCGAACACGCAGGGTTGCGCGGGTACCGACAAGGGCATCGCCTTTGCCGGACACCTGGATGAGGAAGTGGATGTAGCGGAAAGGCGATTGACAGTTCAGCTGGAGGCCGGCGACCTCGCAGCCGACCCGCCGTCCGAGCGGCAATAGGCTCCTAGGCGCATGTCAGCCGCCGAACGCGACCTGCTCGCCCTGGGTGCGAGAGAACTCGGAATCGATTTAAGCGCCGGGCAAGCGGGAACGCTGCTGCGGCTGGTCGATGAGCTGGAAATAGGCAACGCGCAGTTCAACTTGACCGCGATCCGCGACCGGCCCGGAATGCTGCGAAAGCACGTGCTCGATAGTTTGAGCGTGCAACCCTACCTGCGCGGGGATCGTGTCGCCGATGTCGGCACCGGAGCGGGGTTCCCGGGACTGCCCCTGGCCATCGTCAATCCGCAGCGGCGCTTTACCCTGATAGAGGCAACCGGCAAGAAAGCCCGGTTTGTCGAGCAGACGCTGCAGCGCGTCGGCTGCGCCAACGTAGCGGTGGTCAATTCTCGTGCGGAAACCTATAGACCCTTCGAACTTTTCGATACAGTGCTCGCTCGAGCCCTTTCATCGCTGGCGGATTTTGCCGCCTATGCGGGCCATTTGTGCGCACCGGGCGGCCGGCTGCTGGCAATGAAGGGCAAACGGCCGGACGACGAGATATCCGCGCTGCCGAAATCGTTCCGCGTACTGGCGGTGCATCGCTTGAGGGTCCCGGGTCTTCCGGATGAGCGGCATCTGGTGGAGTTGACCAAGAAATGAAACGGGTCATCGCATTGGCCAACCAAAAAGGCGGCGTGGGCAAGACCACGACCGCCGTGAATCTGGCCGCATCCTTGACCGCGACCAAGCGCCGCGTGCTGCTCATCGATTTGGATCCGCAGGGCAATGCCACCATGGGATGCGGGGTCGACAAGCATTCTCAGTCGCGCACCAGCTGCGATGTTTTGCTGGGCGATTGCACGGCCGTGGAATCCTTGGTCGCCGTCGAGTACGGCGGCTTCATGCTCATGCCCGCAAATCAGGATCTCACCACGGCCGAAGTTCGTCTGCTCACCATGGCGGTCGGCCGCGAGTTCAAGCTGCGTAACGCGTTAAGCCAAGTGCGCAACGACTTCGACGTGATTCTCATCGACTGTCCGCCATCGCTCAACATGCTGACCTTGAACGCCTTGGTGGCCGCGGATTCCGTGATGGTGCCCATGCAGTGCGAGTACTACGCGCTCGAAGGCTTGACGGCGCTGATGCAGACCATCGAGCAGATCAAGGAGAGCATCAATCCCGTATTGGAAATCGAAGGGCTGCTGCGCACCATGTTCGATCCGCGCAATAACCTGGCGAACGAAGTGTCGGCACAGCTGCTCCAGCACTTCGGCGATAAGGTGTTTCGCACCATGATTCCGCGCAACGTGCGCCTGGCCGAGGCGCCAAGTTTCGGCAAGCCTGCTCTGTTTCATGACAAGGAATCGCGCGGTGCGCTGGCCTATCTTGCGCTCGCCGGCGAAATGATTCGCCGCGACGAGGTGCCGGCCGGCGAAGTGATTCGCCACGACGATTTGCCCGGGCGCGCCCGTATAATCAGCCAATCGGTTCACGGGGAATTGCTATGTCCGGCAAAAAGCCGTCATTAGGTCGGGGCCTGGCTGAACTGAGCCCGCTCCTCGCGCGGCGGGCCGCCGTGCCCGATCCTGAGAAACCGCAAATTCTCGTCGGCGATCGATTGGCGTCGCTGCCCGTCGATCTGCTGCAGCGGGGCAAGTATCAGCCCCGCGCCGATATGCGCCCCGAATCCCTGGGAGAACTGGCCGATTCCATCAAGGCACGCGGCTTGGTGCAGCCCATTCTGGTGCGCCCCTTGCCCCGGCCCAATCCGACCGAATCGCAGCGCTATGAGATCATCGCCGGCGAACGGCGCTGGCGTGCTGCGCAGATGGCCGGCCTTAGCGAGATTCCAGCGGTCATTCGCGATGTGCCCGATGAGGACGCCGTCGCGATGGCGCTCATTGAAAACATTCAGCGCGAGGATCTCAATCCCCTGGAGGAAGCCCGGGCACTCCTGCGCCTGATTGAAGAATTTGGTTTGACGCATCAGGCGGCTGCCGAAGCGGTGGGGCGCTCGCGCGCCGCCGTCAGCAATCTGGTGCGACTGATGGAATTGACCGACGAGGTCAAGGAAATGCTCGAGCACCGTCAAATAGAAATGGGCCACGCCCGCGCTCTCTTGGCATTGGTCGCTCGGCGCCAACAGATCGAGGTTGCCACCCTGGTGGCTAAAAAGTCCCTGTCGGTCCGCGACACGGAGGCATTGGTGCGTCGCATCATAAATCCGAAGGCGGCCGAGCCGGCCGATGCGCCTGCGACTAAAGATCCCGATATTCACCGGCTGGAAACCGAAATTGCCGAGAAGTTGGGCGCCAAAGTCGCCTTCCAGCACGCCGCCTCGGGCAAGGGCAAACTGATCGTGTCCTACAACAGTTTGGACGAACTCGAAGGCATCCTGGCCCACATCCAGTAGGGCAATGAAATAGGCCCAAATCGCCTTGATGCACTGAGGCGGCGTCTCTATAATGCGCCGGCCATTTTTGGCACAGCATCACGCGAAGCGCTCGTGACGCTTCGCCCCACGGGATTTAACGTGATCGCGATCGACTTAGGCCTCGCGCGGCGACTGGCTCTCAGCGTCGTCCTGGGCCAGGCGGCCGTGACCATAGTCTGCGCTCTCGTGAGCTGGCTGATTGCGGGTCCCCACGCGGCATTGTCCGCGGCGATGGGAGGCGGAATCAGCACCGCTGCGAGTCTTGTCATGGCATTGCTGGGTTTTGGCGGCAAATCGGCTGCAGATGGGCAGCGGGCGATGCGCGCGTTCTTCATAGGCGAAACCGCCAAGATCGCGATTGTTATCGTGCTGTTCGTGGTGGTGTTGAAGACGATGAAGGTGGTGCCGCTGGCGATGCTCGGCACGTACGTTGCAACCTTCTTCGTATTTTGGGTGGCGTTGGCGAATGTGCTGCCGCCATTGGGCGGCAAAAATGTGCCGCGCGGACGTAAGAAAAAACGTTGATTTGAGGCGATTGAGACACACATAAGACTTGAGATGGCAGCAGAAGAACCCACCAGCGCAAACGAATACATTCTTCATCACCTGACGTTCTTATCCAACAAAGAACCCAAGGGGATCGTGGATTTTTCCGTCATCCATTGGGACACCGTATTTTTTTCCGTGGCTCTGGCGCTGTTGTTCGGCGGCTCGTTTTATTTCGCGGCGCGCACCGCCAAAGCGGGCGTGCCCGGGCAAATTTCAGAATTTCGTCGAATTGCTGGTCGAGTTCGTCGACACCCAGGTCAAGGACAGCTTTCACGGCACCAACAAGTTGCTCGCGCCCTTGGCCTTGACCATTTTTTGCTGGGTGTTGCTGTTCAACGCGATGGATATTCTGCCCGTCGATCTGTTGCCCTGGGCCGCGCATGGCGTCGGCATCGAGCACCTCAAAGTCGTTCCGACCACCGATCTCAACACCACGTTCGCGATGTCGCTGACGGTGTTCGTGCTGATCATCTACTACAGCATCAAGGTGAAAGGACTGGGCGGCATTCGCCGGCGAGCTGACACTGCAGCCCTTCGTCGCCAAGAACATCGTCCTCAAGATCCTGCTGATTCCGGTGAACCTGCTGCTGGAAATCGTGCCCTTCCTGGCGCGGCCCATTTCACTGTCGCTGCGCTTGTACGGCAACCTGTTCGCCGGCGAAATGATCTTCCTGCTGCTCGCTGCACTGACGCTGCATGGCGTCCATCAATTATCGGGAGCCGGCGGCTGGGCGCTGCTGGTCGCGCAATTCGTGCTGGCGTTCGCCTGGGCGGTGTTTCATTTGCTGGTAATCACGCTGCAGGCGTTCATTTTCATGGTGCTGACCATCGTCTATTTGTCGATGGCGCAGGAACACCACTAGTTTTCAGAGTTCGGTCATGACTAATTTCGGATCTGTTTCGTTTAGGAGAATTGAATGGAAAATTTTGCACACGTCCAGGCCATGACCGTGCTGGCCGTCGGAATCATCTTCGGCATGGGCGCGCGGGAACCGCCATCGGCTTCGGCATTTTGGGCGGCCGCTTTCTGGAAGGCGCCGCCCGCCAGCCCGAACTCACCCCGATGCTGCAGGTGAAGATGTTCATCGTCGCGGCGCTGGTGGACGCCGTGCGCCATGATCGGCATCGGCTTCGCGCTGTTCTTCACCTTCGCGAACCCGTTCGCCGCCGGGCTCACGCACTAACAGCTGCGGCCGGCAAGGCTGGTCAGGAGACGATAGTGAATATCAATCTCACGCTGATCGTGCAGATGCTCGTCTTCATCGTCGCTCATCTGGTTCACGATGAAATTCGTGTGGCCGATGATTTTGGGTGCCGATGGATGAGCGGTCGCAAAAGATCGCAGCGGGACTTGCCGCCGCCGAAAAGGGCAAGCAGGACTTGGCTTCCGCCAATGAGCACGCCGAGGCCATCATGCGCGAAGCACGCGAGCGCGCCGCGCAGATCATCGACCAGGCGCAGCATCGCGCCAACGACATGGTCGAAGAGGCCAAGGGCACCGCCACGGCGAAGGCGCGCGGCTGCTGGCGTCTGCGAAGGAGCAGATGATCTCGAGGCCGCGCATGCGCGCGAGGCGCTGCGCCGCGATGTCGCGCAGATCGCCGTCAGCGCGGCATCGAAGATCCTGGAGCGCGAGATCGATCCTCAAGCGCACAGCGATCTCATCGACAAGCTCGCGGCGCAGATCTAGGACGTCGGCATGGCTGAAAAGACCACCATCGCGCGGCCCTACGCCAAAGCGGCTTTCCAAGAAGCCGCGGGCGACAAGCGTTTGGCGCAATGGTCCGAGACGCTGCACGCCGCCGCCACGGCCGTGCGCGATCCGCGCGTGCACGAGCTGCTCGGCAGACCCGCGCGTGGAGCGGCGAGGATCTGGCGCAGTTCGTCATGGGCGTTACCGGTCCGGCAGCTCGATGAGCACGGCCAAAACTTCTTCCGCATGCTGGCGGAAAATCACCGCCTGGGCTTTCTGCCGGAAATCTCGGCGCTGTTCGATGAACTACAAGGACGAGGCGGAAAGCGTCATCGATGTGACGGTGACCTCCGCCGCGCCGATTGACAGCGCGCAGCAGGCAGGCGCTTTCGCAAGGCTTTGGAGCGCAAGCTCAAGCGCACGGTGCGCCTGCACTGCGCAGACGGACTCCGGCATTGATCGGCGGCGCCGTGTTGCGCGCCGGCGATACGGTCATCGATGGTTCCCTGCTCAGTCGGCTCAAACGCATCGCGTTCGAGCTGACGGCTTAAACGAAAAGTATTGCTAGAGGATTTAGGTATGTCCATTAAGGCATCGGAAATCAGCGACCTGATCAAGGAGCGCATCGACAAATTCAAGTCCACCACCGAAGCTCGCAATGTCGGCACGGTGGTAAGCGTCACCGATGGCATCGTGCGCATTCACGGGCTCGCCGATGCACGTTACGGCGAAATGCTGGAATTCGCCGGCAACATCTTCGGACTGGCGCTGAACCTCGAGCGGGATTCGGTCGGCGCCGTGGTGCTCGGCGACTACAAGAGCATTTCCGAGGGCGCCGAGGTCAAGACCACCGGCCGCATTCTCGAAGTGCCCGTGGGTCCCGAACTGTTGGGCCGCGTGGTCGACGCCTTAGGGCTGCCCATCGACGGCAAAGGTCCGGTCAACGCCAAACTAAAGTCCCCCCTGGAGCGCGTGGCGCCCGGCGTCATCTTCCGCAAGAGCGTGTCGCAGCCGGTGCAGACGGGGCTCAAGGCCATCGACGCCATGGTGCCGATCGGCCGCGGCCAGCGCGAACTCATCATCGGCGACCGCCAAACCGGAAAGACAGCGGTTGCCATCGATACGATCATCAATCAAAAAGGCACGGGCGTTAAGTGCGTCTACGTCGCCATCGGGCAGAAGCAAAGCTCCATTGCCAACGTGGTGCGCAAGCTCGAAGAACACGGTGCCATGGGCCACACCATCATCGTTGCGGCTTCGGCCTCGATGCCCCCCGCGATGCAGTACCTCGCGCCGTACGGCGGCTGCGCGATGGGCGAGTACTTCATGGACAATGGCGAAGACGCCCTCATCGTGTACGACGATTTGTCCAAGCAAGCCGTGGCCTATCGCCAGATTTCGTTGCTGCTGCGCCGTCCTCCGGGCCGCGAAGCGTATCCCGGCGATGTGTTCTATCTGCACTCGCGCCTGCTCGAGCGTTCCGCCCGAGTGAACGAGGAGTATGTCGAAAAATACACCCAAGGCCGCGTCAAAGGTAAGACCGGGTCGCTGACCGGTCTGCCCATCATCGAAACACAGGCCGGCGACGTCACCGCCTTCGTTCCGACCAACGTGATCTCCATTACCGACGGTCAGATCTTCCTGGAAACCGATCTGTTCAATGCCGGCATGCGTCCGGCGATCAACGCCGGCATTTCGGTGTCGCGCGTCGGCGGCGCCGCCCAGACCAATATCATCAAAAAGCTCGGCGGCGGCGTGCGCCTGGCGCTGGCGCAATTCCGCGAACTTGCGGCCTTCTCGCAATTCGCGTCCGATTTGGACGAAGCCACGCGCAAGCAGCTCGAGCGCGGTCAACGCGTCACCGAGCTGATGAAACAGAAGCAGTACGCCCCCATGTCGGTGGCCGAAATGTCTCTGTCCTTGTATGCGGCAAACAACGGCTACTTCGACAAGGTCACCCGCCTCAAGGTCGTGGAAACCGAAGCGGGCCTGCAGTCCTTTGCCCGCTCGAGTTATGGCGACCTGCTCAAGACCATCAACGGCAAACCCGACCTGACCAAGGAAGTCGAAGCGTCTTTGAAGAAGTGCTGCGACGAATTCTTCGCGACGGTGTAAGGCCAAAGAGAACGTAAATGGCAGGCGCAAAAGAAATCCGGGGCAAGATCGCGAGCATCAAAAATACCCGCAAGATCACCAAGGCCCTGGAAATGGTGGCGGCAAGCAAGATACGCAAAGCGCAGAATCGCATGCGCGCGGCGCGCCCCTATGCCGAAAAAGTCCGCAAGATCATCGGCCACTTGCGCCAGGTGAACCTGGACTACAAGCACCCGTTTACTTTGGAGCGTCCGGTGACCTCCGTCGGCATCGTGGTGATCAGCACCGACCGCGGTTTGTGCGGATCGCTCAACCTCAATTTGTTCAAGGCTACCTTGGTTGCGATCCGCGAAGCGCAGTCGCGCGGCAACAAGGTCTACCTGTGCGTCATCGGCTCGAAGGCCTTGCAGTTTTTTCGCCGCCTCTCGGGCGTGGAGATCGCCGCCTCGGTCACGCACCTGGGCGATCGGCCGCACATCAACGATTTGATCGGCGCCACCAAAGTGATGCTGGATTTCTATCGCGATACAAAAGTCGATCAGCTGCTGCTAGCCCATAACATGTTCGTGAACACCATGACCCAGAAGGGCGTCGTGTCGCAGCTGTTGCCGATTCAGACCGTCGACAAGGAAGAGCTGCAGGAGCGTTGGGACTACATTTACGAACCCGACTCAACTGCGATTCTCGACGGCATTTTGATGCGCTACATCGAAGCGCAGATTTTCCAGGGCGCGGTCGAAAACGTTGCCTGCGAAATGGCCGCACGCATGGTGGCCATGAAAGCGGCAACGGACAACGCCGGTGAGCTCATTGATGAGCTGCAACTCATTTACAACAAGGCCCGCCAGGCCGCGATCACCAAAGAACTGTCTGAGATCGTGGGCGGCGCGGCAGCGGTTTAGGCAAGAGGTCAAGTAATCATGTCCAGCTCCAGCGGTAAAATCGTCCAAATCATCGGCGCCGTCGTCGACGTAGAGTTTCCACGCGATCAAATCCCCAAGGTTTACGACGCGCTACAGCTCGAGGACGTGGACCTGACCCTCGAGGTTCAACAGCAGCTCGGCGATGGCGTCGTTCGCGCCATTGCAATGGGTCCTTCCGAAGGGTTGCGCCGCGGCCTCACCGTGAAGGGCACCGGCAAAGGCATTTCGGTGCCTGTCGGCGCCGGTACCTTGGGCCGCATCATGGACGTGCTCGGCAAGCCGCAGGACGAAAAAGGTCCGGTGCAAGCCAAGGAGTACCTGCCCATTCACCGGCCGGCACCGGCGTACGACGAACAAGCGGGGGGCCAGGACCTCTTGGTCACCGGCATCAAGGTCATCGACTTGTTGGTGCCGTTCGCCAAGGGCGGCAAGGTCGGATTGTTCGGCGGCGCCGGCGTCGGCAAGACCGTCAACATGCTGGAACTCATCAACAATATCGCCAAGCAATACAGCGGCCTCTCGGTGTTTGCCGGCGTCGGTGAACGTACCCGCGAAGGCAACGATTTCTATCACGAGATGATCGAGTCGGGCGTCATCGACAAGGACAATCTCTCCAATTCCAAAGTGGCGATGGTGTACGGCCAGATGAACGAGCCGCCCGGCAACCGCCTGCGCGTGGCATTGACCGGCCTGACCATGGCCGAATACTTCCGCGATGAGAAACAGGCGTCCGGCAAGGGCCGCGATGTGCTGTTCTTCGTCGACAATATTTATCGCTACACGCTGGCCGGCACCGAAGTGTCGGCGCTGCTCGGGCGCATGCCCTCGGCGGTCGGCTACCAGCCGACGCTCGCCGAAGAAATGGGCGTGCTACAGGAGCGGATCACTTCGACGAAGACCGGCTCGATCACCTCGATTCAAGCCGTGTACGTCCCCGCGGACGACTTGACCGATCCCTCGCCGGCAACGACCTTCGCCCACTTGGACGCCACGGTGGTGCTGTCGCGCCAGATTGCCTCGCTTGGTCTGTACCCTGCCGTGGATCCGCTGGATTCCACCAGCCGCCAGCTCGATCCGCTCGTGGTTGGGCAGGAGCATTATGATATCGCCCGGGGTGTGCAATCCATTCTGCAGCGCTACAAGGAATTACAGGACATCATCGCGATCTTAGGCATGGATGAATTGTCCGAGGAGGACAAATTGAGCGTGTACCGCGCGCGCAAGATCCAACGTTTCCTGACCCAGCCGTTCAACGTGGCAAAGGTGTTCACCGGCCAAGACGGCAAGATCGTGTCGCTCAAGGACACCATCCGCGGCTTCAAGGCCATCATTGCCGGTGAATACGATCACCTTCCGGAGCAGGCGTTCTATATGATCGGCGGCATCGAAGAAGCTGTCGAGAAAGCCAAGACGCTGCAATAACGAGACCTCATGGCCAACACCATTCACGTCGATATCGTCAGCGCCGAGGGCCAGATTTTTTCTGGCGAAGCGACGATGCTGTTCGTGCCCGGGTCCCAGGGTGAACTTGGCATCTATCCGCGGCACGCACCGCTCCTAACCACGTTGAAGCCCGGGGAAGTCCGCGTGCAAACGGACGGCCATGAGGAACAGTCGTTCTATGTCGGCGGCGGCGCCTTGGAGATCCAACCGCATGCCGTGACGGTGCTGGCCGATACGGCGGTACGGGCGCACGACTTGGACGAAGCTGCCGCACTGACCGCAAAACAACGCGCGGAAGACGCGGTGCGCAACCGCGGGGATAAGGTGGACATCGCCGAGGCGCAGGCAGAACTCTTGAGGGCCTTGGCGCAATTGCGGGCCATTTCTCGGTTGCGCAATAAACGCTAGGAGCTAGGATCGGTCGCCCAGGGAGTCTGCATGCAGCTTTCGGTCGTGATTTTGGCAGCCGGCCAGGGCAAACGGATGAATTCCGACCTGCCCAAGGTTCTACAGCCGTTGGCGGGTGAACCGCTGCTGCAACACGTCATCACCGCGGCACGCGGGCTCGATCCCGGCAATATCTACGTTGTCTACGGACACGGCGGCGCGCAAGTGCAGGCTGCGCTCGCCCATGAATCCGTCGAATGGGTTTTGCAGGCCGATCAGCTCGGCACGGGCCATGCGGTGATGCAGGCGATGTGCGTGATTCCGGATGAGCACACCGTGTTGGTCCTGTACGGGGATGTGCCCCTGATCAGCGGCGCCACGCTGGCCAAGCTCATCGCCGCCTCCGGCGACGGCACTCTCGCGATTCTGTCGGTGGATCTTCACGAGGCTCGCGGCTATGGGCGCATCGTCCGCAATGCGCAGGGCGAGGTGACCGCGATCATCGAACATAAGGATGCGACCCCTGAACAGCTGGAGATTCGCGAAGTAAATTCAGGTCTCATGGCCGCGCCGGCCGGCCGCTTGCGCGAATGGCTCTTAGGACTGGGACGCGACAACACGCAACGCGAATACTTTCTGACCGATGTGGTTGCGGGCGCGGCAAAGACGGGTACCCGCATCGAGGCGATCCGCGCCGCCAACGCGCTGGAAGTCGCGGGCGTGAACGACAAAATACAGTTGAGCGCGGTGGAGGCGGGTTACCGCCGGCTGCGCGCCGAAGAATTGATGCTGGCGGGCGCGACGCTGGCAGATCCCACGCGCATCGACATACGTGGCGATATCCAGGTGGGCCGCGATGTCTTCATCGACATCAATGCCGTGCTCATCGGTAAGGTGCATCTCGCAGCAGGCGTCAAAGTTGGGCCCAACTGCGTCATTGCGAATTCGAAGATCGGCGAGGGCACCGAGATCTTCGCCAACTCCGTCATCGATCGCGCCACCGTCGCGCAGAATTGCCGCATCGGTCCGTTCGCCAGACTGCGTCCGGGGACGGTCATGCACAAGGAGGTGCACATCGGTAATTTTGTTGAAGTGAAAAACACCGAGATCGGCGCAGGCAGCAAGGCCAATCACTTGACCTACCTGGGCGATTCGCGCGTGGGCAAGGATGTGAATGTCGGCGCGGGCAGCATTACCTGCAACTACGACGGTGCCAACAAATGGCCCACGCTCATCGAAGACGGCGCCTCGATCGGATCCGGCACCATGCTGGTCGCACCGGTGCGGATCGGCGCGCGCACCACAGTGGGCGCGGGATCGACCATCACCACGAGCACGCCGGATGGCAAACTCGTGTTCGAGCGGTCGCAGCAGGTCACCAAGGAAAATTGGGTACGGCCGGTCAAGCTGGACGAAAAGCAAAAGGCGGACGTCATCGCGAAGGCGATGAAAAAACCCAAGGACTGATTGCGGATCCGTCCGCCGTGTCGCCGCCGTTTGTGCCGAGTTCAGGCCCGCGGTTTTTATCAAGATTTTTTCATCGCCGGCAATAATCCCGCGTCTTTTTTACGCGCCGATCACCATCATGGTGGAATCTCATTGCAACCAAGGACCTCCCTCGGGAGGGTCTTACGATGATCAGTGCACGTCTTAGTTGTCTTCAGGCGCTCCTCTTGGGCACCACACTCATTGCGATGCCATCGTCTTTCGCTCACGACGCAGCTTCCGCGCCGTCAAACGCGCCGGTGAAAGCATCCGCCGGGGCGATTGTGGGCAGGCTTACGAATGCGCAAAAAATGCCTATTGCGGGTGCGACAGTGACTGCAGTCAGAGCGGACGGCGGCGCCATTCGCGCAACGATATCGGGCAGCGACGGTCTTTACACATTCGCGGATCTGACCCCGGGGCTGTGGTCCCTCACGGTGCAGGCGGACGGCGTTCCCGACGTGACCGCGCCGTCTCTACAGGTGACGGCCAACCAGGCGACCCGCCGCGATCTGGTCGTGGCGGGAGCGGTTGTTGCTGCGGTTCCCGTGCCGCTGCCCGCACCGGCGCAGCCCGACACTGCGCCCTCGGCCGCCGCTGCGCCTGCGGCCGTGACGAGAATACCCGAAGCGCTGCAAGCGCCCGATCCCGCGCCCGAGAACGACACCAAGACGCCCTGGGCCGATATCGGCTACGTGGGTTGGATGAACGGGACGTCGCGTGCGAAGGCGCCGGTCTTCGACACGAAATTCTTCACTCCCGAAATCCGTTTCGACATGAACTACCTGCAAAGCTTGAATCATCCGCATGACCATACCATCGTGGGCTCGACCGAAGAGTTTCGCTCCGGCGAATTTCAAATAGAACAGGTGAGCCTGGGCGGTGATTTTCACTGGGACAATGTCCGAGCCCGATTTCTGTCGATGTTCGGCATGTTCGCGACGACCACGCCGCGCAATGACGCGAGTTCCGCCGTGGGTCAATGGGACCTGCAAAATGCCTATCGATACTTCTCGGAGGCGAATGCGGGCTATCACTTCGATGTCAGTCACGGTTTGAATGTCGATGCGGGTGTCTTCGTGTCGTACATCGGCCTTTTCAGCTACTACAACTACGACAACTGGACTTACCAGCCCTCATTCGTGTCCTCCAACACACCGTGGTTTTTCAACGGACTTCGGGTCCAATGGTGGCCGACGCAGCATTTGAAGATCGAGCCCTGGCTCATCAACGGCTGGCAATCCTATGCGAAGTTCAACAGCAAGCCTGGCTTCGGCGGACAGATCCTGTGGATGCCCAACGACTCGTTGAAATTGGTTTTCAACGGCTATTCCATCGGCCAAGACAATTTGAACTGTCAAAGCGGCGGGAACGGCATTCGGGGAACGGTCGACACACTCTGTCAGCCGCAAAACGGCGGTAGCCCAGAAGCCCCGGCCGGATCATTGGTGGGGGCGGGGCCGCCCATAAACTACTCACAAGTGAAGCGCATTCACATGGACGACAGCATTTTGGTGAAGTACTACGATGCGCACGGCAATGGCGGCGCGGGGCTGTCGAAGATGGCGTTCAGTTATACAGTCGATATCGGCTGCCAGTACGGCGGCGGCATCAACTGTACCCACGGCCCGAACAAGGACAACTTTTTCGGCATGATGCTCTACAACCGCGCGTGGTTCCACAACGACCTCTACGCGGTGACGATCGGCGGCGGATTCATGAACAATCCCGGGCGCTACTTGGCGCTCACGCCGCCCATCAATGGCGCAACCGCCGCAAGCGGCTCCCCCTACTTCACGCAACAGCCGGGGCAGGACTTGTACCAGTGGGACACCCAGCTGAATCTGCAGTACATGCCCAAGGACTGGATCACCTGGTGGACCGAAGCGACCTTCCGTCACTCGAGCGTTCCCTACTGGTCGGGATCCGGCGGCGTGACGCCGCCCGGCGGCAACACCGGTACGCCCGCCAGTTGTGTCGGAGGCGGCGCCGACGCCACCACGAACAACTGCAGTGCGGCTGATTGGTTTCCGGATTTGAGAACCCGCGAAGTGGTCGTGGGCGCCGGCGTCATGGTCAAGTTCTGAAAGGCGACGAATAGCCGTCCGCCGGCGGCGGCTCTTAAAGGTCACGCGGCGAGCGGCGCGCCCGATTCCATCGACTCCGCCGGGCCTGATGCCGCGCGCGCGACCAGCATGGACTTGGCATACAGGGCATGCAGGCGTCCGATGCCCCGCGCCAGGTGCATCAGCGACGTGAGCAGCAAGAGACCGGCCAGGCCGAGAATGGGAATGGCGATCCCCGTGTGGAACATCCACTCCGGCTGCGCGGTCGAGAAGACTTCACTGGCGGTGATGCCGAACCAGCCGGCCTGGCTCAGCACCACGGTGATCGGCAGCGCAATGAGCGTCAGGCTGATGGACAAACCCGCCACCGCAAGGACGAAATAGATGATTCCGATCGGCAGCATGGACAGAAAGTAAGCGATGGTGGTCCAGGTGCGCGGATCTTTGAGCATTTCACCGATCCGCGCCCAGAAGCCCAGGGCCGTGCCTTGGTGCACCGGCCGGCGCGGCATGCGAACGCTGGTCATCGCTTCGATCAAACGGCCTTCGGCCAACGAGACCACCCGGCAAACCGCCATGAACACCAGAAAGAAAGGCACGCCGATGATCAGAACCGACAAGCCGGCTGACAAGGAGAGCCCCGCGACCGCCAGCACGAAATAAATGATGCCCCTGGGCAGCCCCAGCAACATGAAGAACAGGGACGTATAGGTGCGAGGGTCCAGAAATACGCCAAAGAATCTGCCCACCGCGGAATGCGCCTCTTTGCGGGGTGTCGCCATCGCGGCTTTGACCTTGACTTCGGTGTCGCGATACGCGCTCGCGACCTCATCCGGCGCACCGTAGGTGGAGGCGATCAATTCAAGCACGTCGGATTCCGATTTGTCGGGATGCGCCGCGACTTCCGCGCGCAGGTACTCCTCCGCGTCGTACAGCGCGTCTTGAATGAGCGCGGAATCCGCGCCGGCAAGCTCTTCGCGTAATTGCCTGAGATATTGATCGATTGAACGAGGCGCGCTGCGGTTCATGACGAATGTCCTGTGTTCGAATGCTCTGTTTCGGTAAATCGGTCCACAAAGTCGCGGGTGCTGGCCCAAATCAGTTTCCACTCGGCGAGTACGCCGCGGCCTTGCTCGGTGATTCGGTAGTAGCGACGCGGCGGACCGGAATAGGAGGGCACGATGCGGCTGGTCAGCAAATTTCCGGCCGAGAGTGCGCGCAGTACTGGGTAGATGGTGCCTTCCTTGAAGATCGAGGTCCCGTCATTGGCATTGGCCAAGCGCTTGGCGATTTCGTAGCCATACAGGTCTTCATCGGATTCGGACAGCACCGCCAACAAAACCAGGCCTACGAGGCCCCCATTGAGCTCTTTTTGGAATTTCCGCTCATTGCTATCATCCATAAGCTAATACTATATAGTTACTAATACTATTTAGCAAATGCTACTATTTGGTCTGCACAACCGATGCGGTAAACGCTGAATTTCCTGCCCGCGTCGGGCACACTAGGCGCCCTTTTTATTTCCGGGTCAGTCGACTATGTGTGGCATCGTTGGCGTCGTCGCCGAGCGCAATGCGGTTCCGATCTTGATGGAGGGCTTGCGACGCCTCGAATACCGCGGCTATGACTCGGCCGGCATCGCGGTGCTCGATCACGGCCAACTTGCACGGTTGCGCACAGTCGGCAAGGTCCAAGCGTTGCAAGACGCCCTGAATGCCAAACCAATCAATGGCTCGATCGGCATCGCGCACACCCGCTGGGCGACGCATGGCGTTCCGACCACGGAAAACGCCCACCCGCACGTGTCGCGCGGCAATGTCGCGATTGTCCATAATGGCATCATCGAGAATCACGAGACGCTGCGGGCCGAACTCAAAAACCTGGGCTACATTTTTACCTCGGAGACCGACACCGAGGTCATTGCGCACCGCATCCACCACCATCTCGCCTCCTCGCCCGATCTATTGACCGCCGTCCGCAAGACTGTGACCGAGCTGCAGGGCGCCTACGCGCTTGCCGTGTTGAGCGAGGCCGATCCGGAGTGCATCGTCATGGCGCGGCAAGGCTGCCCGGCGGTGATCGGTTTGGGCATAGATGAGAACTTCGCCGCCTCCGACGTCGCGGCACTGCTGCCGGTTACCCGCCGCTTCATGTTCTTGGAGGAAGGTGATGTCGCGGAGGTCCGACGCAGGTCCATCCGAATCCTCGACGCGGCGGGCAACCCCGCCGCTCGCGCGCTGCGAGAAAGCGACCTACCCGCGGACGCGGTCGAGCGCGGCCAGTACCGGCATTTCATGCTCAAAGAAATCCACGAGCAACCCCGGGCGATCGCGCAGACATTGGAAGAGCGGGTCGCGGGCGGAAAACTCCTGGATGCTGCCTTTGGACCGGGCGCCGCCGAGATATTCAAGCGCATCAAGGCGGTCCACATCGCCGCATGCGGCACCAGCTTTCACGCAGGTCTGGTCGCCAGCTATCTCATCGAGGAGATTTGCCGGATACCTGCGCGCGTCGAAATCGCCAGCGAGTACCGCTACCGCGATCCGGTGGTCACGCCGGATACGCTGTTCGTGACCCTCTCTCAGTCCGGCGAGACCGCGGACACCTTGGCGGCGCTGCGCAATGCCAAACAAGAGAAGTACTTATCGACTCTCACGATTTGCAACGTCGCCGAAAGTTCGATGGTCAGGGAATCGAATTTGGTGCTGCTCACGCGGGCGGGCCCTGAGATCGGAGTCGCCTCCACCAAGGCATTCACCACCCAGCTCACGGCCCTCACCATGCTCACCATCGCTTTGGCCAAAAACGGTCCGGCCGCCGCCCAAGAAGGCGCATTGGTATCGCAATTGCTGCAGCTGCCGGGGTTGGTGGAAAGGACGCTCAAACTCGACGGCGTGATCCAGGCTCTCGCGGAGATTTTCGTCGAGAAGCATCACGCGTTGTTTCTCGGCCGCGGACCTCTGCAGGCCATTGCCATGGAAGGGGCATTGAAGCTCAAGGAAATCTCCTACATCCATGCGGAAGGTTACCCCGCCGCGGAGCTCAAGCACGGTCCCCTGGCGCTGGTCGATGAAGACATGCCGGTGGTCGCCGTGGCGCCCAGCAACGATCTTCTCGAAAAGCTCAAATCCAATTTGCACGAAGTGCGCGCCCGCGGCGGCAGACTCTATGTCTTCGCTGACCCTGAGGCCGGCATGGCAAGCGAGGAAGGCATCACGGTCATCGAGATGCCGGTACACGCCACGGCGCTGCAGGCGCCGATCGTGTTCGCCATTCCGATGCAATTGCTGGCCTATCACGTGGCGGTACTCAAAGGAACCGACGTCGATCAGCCGCGAAATCTGGCCAAGAGCCTTACGGTCGAATGACCCGAGGCGCGGCCAGCGCAGCTATACTCGCCGGCCATGAGCATCGCAAAAAAAATCTCCGCAGCCTTGCTTCTTTTCACAGCCGCTGCCGCGAGTTCGGCGCCGGCCGTCAAACCCGCGCCCGACTTGGAAGCCATCGTGCAGCAAATCATGGCGCAAGAGCATGTTGTCGGCGCCTCCGTGCTGGTCGCGCGGAACGGCCGACTGCTTCTGCATAAAGGATATGGTTTCGCAGACTTAGGGCTGGATGCACCGGCCAAGGACGAAACCGTCTATCACGTGGTCGGTCCCATGCTGCCCTTCACCGGACTCGCGGTGATGCAGCAGGTAGAACGGGGCAAGTTGTCGCTGGATGATGATATTTCCAAGTTCGTTCCGGAGTTTCCCCTGCAGGGTCATCGCGTGACGATCCGCCAGCTGCTCAACCACACTTCCGGCATCGTCGACTATCATTATCTCGGCGATCCCATTGAAGCCACCAGCCGGCAGCCCAAGGGGCTGGACGAAGTGATGGCTCTTTATGCGGGAAAAAATTGGTTGAACGAGCCTGGAACGAAATGGGACTGGTCCATCTCCGGGTTCCAGCTCCTGGTCACCATTGTGGAGCGGGTTACCGGCCAAAGTTTTCCGGACTATGTTCAGCAAAATATTTTGCTGCCCGCGGGTGTCAAGTCCACCTCGTATTGCGATGACTTCACGCTGGTGCATGGACTTTCCCATGCATACCGCCGGTTCGCGGGGAGCTATGTTCCCGCGAACGAAAACGGCATGGCATACAATTCCGACCTGCGCTTCTGCAGCACTGTCGGAGACATCCTGCAGTTGTGGCGATCCATCAAGGATAAGAACCTGATTCGCCCGGAAACTTTTCAGCTCATGTCCACCGCAGAAGGCGCCGCCGCACACATGAGTGCGCAGGACCCAAAAGCGCAGTACGGCTTCGCGATGATTCTGAACCACGAAGATGATCACCGCCGCATTGGCCAGCATGGCTCGCTGTTAGGGTACAGCGGCAGCCTCTATGATTTTCCCGAGGATCAACTCACGATTGTCGTGCTCACCAATACCGAGGGCCAGAATGCCTATGCCATCACGCGCGCGCTGGCCCGCGCCATCCTCGGGCTGCCTGCACTGCCCCCGCCCGCGCCGGCAGTGGAGCAAACGTTAGCCGATAAGCCCATATCCGCTGGCGAGCGTCGCCGGCTGGCGGGAACGTTCGTGCTGAAGCTGGTCCAAGTCTCGGGAAATCTGCACGATTCTTTCGCGCAATATCGGCGCACGTACCGGGTGTTCGATGAAAACGGCCGCCTCATGATCCAGCCGCTGGGCGAGGGTCCGGAGCGGCTGCTCAAGCAGGACGACGGCAGCTTTTCCATGCGCTCATCGGCAAACGCAAGCATCTCGTTTGTGATGCAGAACGATCGCGCGATTGCCATGAAAATGAATTCGCCCGACTTTCCACTGGCGGGCGACCGTGTCGGCGATGCGGACCCGGCGACCTTTCACAGGCAGTTGATGTATTGATCGATCATGCGGGCTCGCACGAATCGGATGCCTGCGCGGGTCAATGGATCAAATTATCGCGGCGCAAGCGGTCGGCGATGGGGGCGGTGACGGTAAGCATGGCGTCGGGGGTCGATTCGAGATTCTTGCTCGATGCCTGGGTGTCCATGCGGTAGATCAGCGTCGCATTTTTGGTTTCGTAGAAATTCGATGAGACATGAACCTCGCCATGGAGGGTGGAAAGCGAAGGCGCCGTTTGAAACTCGCCATACACCACCGGCATGCCGTATCCCCCAAAACCACCGGCATAGCCGTAGTCGTAGCCATACCCATAATCGGTGGGCTTGTAGTAGCCGGCGCCCCGGGTGTCCATGCTGCCGGATTCGCCAGCACCCACTTTCGCGGCCACCAGCTTGGTCGCGAGTACCGCGTCCGCTTGGAGCGACGCCACCGCACGTTCGATGTTCTCGCGGGTGAGCGGAACATCCTGGGGCATCGCGTTGCAGCTCACCAATGCCTGCGTCGATCCGCTTTTGATCTGCGACGCCAGGGCCCACTCGAAGGCGCAGCGCGTGTCGTAATTCGGGCTCACGCCAACGATCAGGACCTTCGAGAAGCTTTGGTCGTGGGAGGCCGATCCTTGCCAGGTGCTCTTCACTGAGACGCTGGAGCATCCGCCCAGAGCGGCGGCACCGAAAAGCAACCACAGGGGGCCGACCAAGGGATATCCGCTCAAGACCCGCCTGAGGACTGTGGCGCTCATGAATTATTGTAACCCAAGTTCACTGCCCATGAGGCTCTCCAACTCTCGACGACATGGATAGCGTCCTTGAACCATACGTGCTGCACCACGGTCACTCATCATCGCCGATCGGCATACCCGCCGGCGCCTCGATTGGTTTGACGGCCACAAATTTCGCGGGATCGTTTTGAAACTGTTGGATGCGATGCAGCAGATAGCTGTCAAGCGGCGAGTTGGCATGGCTGCCCCGCTTGATATCATCGAGTTTTGCGTAGGCGATTGCGCGCACTTGCACAGAATCTTTCGGATCCGCCGCCAGGGTGAGCAGCGCCTCGACGGTGCGCGCGTAGACGGCGGATTGTACCTCGGTACTTAAGGCCGGATGGCCAACCGGCGCCGGATGTTGGGCCGCACGGTTGAGCTGCAGCGCTGCGTCGATAACCTCGCCGAGCGAGAGCGTGTTGGCACGCGCGTGGTATTCAACCAGGCGCGCCGCGCGCTCTCGATCGAACAAAATGCCCAACACCATATCCGCGGCGGATTCCGCGGCGCAGATCGGATCGAAGGTCAATCCGGTCTCTGCCGGCAGGGACTCGCGCGTGCGCTCGAATCCCGGCGGCCGCGGCGGAAACACCGTCAACAGCGATTCGGGCAGCGTCAAGGTCTCGGCGGACAAGGTTTTTAAGACTGCCCGCAGGGCCTTTCTCTGTGTTTCCGGCGAAACAATGGCGGCATTCATTTGTCCATCGCCGCGCAGCTGATAGCGGTAATCGAGGCCGCCGATGAGCTTGATGGCAGCCTCGGCTTGGTAGCGATGCATGAGATACAGCGGCACCAAGGTGTCTTCCAGGGTTGCCAGCGCAGAGGCGCCGGGGACGGCGTTCTCGCCGAACCTGGCCAGCGCCGCGGCACGAATCGTCAGGATCCGCGTCAGTTCGTCGGCTGCATCCGCACCGTTGTCCCAAAGATGCGCGAAGGGATGTGCGCCGCCCGGAGGCCGAGCGTCTTCGTCGGTTATGTAGACTAGCCCTAGGCCGGTCGCATTGCTCAAAATGGTCCCGAGTCCGGCGCGTTCTTGAGATTCATCAAGAAATTGCCGATAGCCGTAGTCGATTGCGACCTTGTCCCAGACTCCGATATTCACCGCGTAGGCGGACGATAGATCCGGAATGCCGCTCTTATCAAGCGTCACCCAGGGATGGGGATAATCCATCACCGATACCGACTCCAAGGGAGTGTGCGGAAAGGCACTGGCCGCGAAGTTATGCGCCAACCCCAAGGTATGGCCGGTTTCGTGGGCCGCCAACTGGCGCGTGCGCGCCAACGCCATGGCGAGCATGGGATCATTCTCAGGCGCCGGCTTCGTGCCGGCGGCATAGGGCGAGAGCAGCGCCTCGGCAATCAAATAATCTTGCCGGCCGCGCAGAGAACCCAAGGTTACATTTCCCTTGATGATTTCGCCGCTGCGCGGATCTGCGACCGGATGACCGTAGGACCAGCCACGCGTAAACCGATGCACCCACTGAATGATGTTGTAGCGCGCATCCATGGGATCGGCCCCTTCGGGCAGTACGTCGACCCGGAAAGTGCCCGCCGCCCATCCGGCACCTTGGAAGGCTTGATCCCACCAGCGAGCGCCTTCCACCAACGCGGTGCGAATGGGCTCGGGCGCGCCTCGGTCCACGTAGTATTGAATCGGTTTGACCGGCGCACAGGCCTGCGTGCAGTACGGATCCTGCTTGATCAGCCGGTGCCGCACAATAAAGCGCTGATCGAGAGGGGCCCCCAACGGTTCTGCATAGTCGCGATAGGAAAATTGAAAGTATCCCGCGCGTGGGTCATAGCGCCGCGGCGCATATCCGGGGCCCGGCAGTTCGAGAAACGACTGATGTTCGCGCAAGGTGAGCGCATGGGCGTCCGGCGTCACATCGCCCACGAACGATCCGCGCAGCGGCGCTTCCGAGACAAAGGTGAGAATGGCTTCCACCTCGGTGTTCTTCGGAAATACCTTGGTGGCATCGATGGCGATGGCTGAACGCGCGGCGTCCAGCTTGTAGGGCCCTTGATTGGCAAGCGCCTCGGAAATGCCGTGCACATCGCGAAGAAAAAAGTCCGTGGCATCCACCAACACCGCTCCCTGCGCGCCCGCGCCGCCGGGGTTCTCGGCCGCTACCGTAAAGCCGGCAAGGATCGACTCGGGAAATGATTGCCGTACCGCCAGCTGCTCGGCCGCATCGCGCGCGGAACTGCGGAAAGATTCATTGGGCCGCACCAGGAGGATTTTCGGACCGGCACGCTCGAATCGAACCAGCTTCGCCGCCGACACCTGGCCGCGATCGAGACCCAGGTCATTCGAGCCGGTGCCGTAGGGTAGCGAGTCGAAATACAGCATGTCGACGCCAAGCCGCGGGATTTCCAGGAACAGCCTGCCGTTCTTGGCATCCCAGTGCAGCGGCAAAAAGCCGGGCATGTGCCGCATTGGCGAGGTCTTCGTCTCGATGGTCGGTACGGCGCCGTTCGAGGACAGTGATTCGGCTGCTGCCGAACAAGGCGGCGAGCAGAGAAGCAGCGAGACCACTATCATGGCGCGCATGGGCGAATCCTCGGTAGGTCGAAAGGCAAAAAAACCAGGTAAGTTACACGCTGCGGCTTCCGCCGACAATTTCAGCGCTGCCTATTTCCGCAAATTTTATCTGAACCCTGCGACTCGCGTGGTCACAGCCGGCGAGATGCGCAACCGCGCGGCGATCATTGCGAGCGCCTTGAGGCAATGCCAGATTCCCGTGCGCCGAATCCTCGACGGCGGTTGCGGCATCGGCTTGTTGCGCAAGCCTTTCAAGGAATTCCTGCCGCGCGCGCGCTACGTGGGACTCGAGGCGAGCGAGTACCTGTGCAGCCGGTTCGACTGGACCCGTGGTTCGATCGTCGATTTCGCGCCGCGCCAGCCCTTCGATCTGGTGATTTGCTATGACGTTCTGCAGTATTTGACGGACGCGCAAGCTGTGCGTGCCATTGCCAATTTCGCGCGGCTAAGCCGAGCCGCGCTGTATGTTTCGGCGCTCACGCTGGAGGATTGGCGCGCTAATTGCGATCGCAGCCGTACCGATCGAGCGGTGCATCTGCGATCCGCCGCCTGGTATCGACGGCGGCTCAACAAGTCGTTTCGCTATGCCGGCTTCGGCATATGGGTGCGCAAATCGGTCACCGCCATCCTCTGGGAAATGGAGCGCTCCTAGATCTACAAGTTGTCCAGAATCCAGGTGGTCAGTGCCGCATGCACCGGCTCCGCCGCGCCGAAATCCGCGCGCGCATGGTTGACCAGCGAGACCAGAACGTACGCCTTGCCCGTAGAGGTCGTCACGTATCCGGCGACGCCGCTGACCCCGTCCAGGTGGCCGGTCTTGAGGCGCACCGATCCGGCCGGGCTGTTCTTCATGCGTGAACGCAAGGTGCCATCCATCCCGGCGAGGGGAAACGAGGCAAGATATTCCGGCGCGAACCGGCTGTGATAGGCGGCGCTTAGTATTTTTGCCATCTGCAGTGCGGTGATGTGCGTTCTGCGCGAGAGCCCCGAACCATTGTCGATCTCCACGCCGCCCAAGTCGAAACCTCTGTCGCGGCTCCAGTCGGCGATGACGGCGGCGCCTTTCTCCAAGGTCGCCGGTTCACCGTAGCGCTCTTTGGCCAGGGTCAGGAGCAAATGCCGCGCCATCAGATTGTTGCTGTGTTTGTTGGTGAGCCGCACGATCTCCGCCAAACTGAGCGACTCGAGCGCAAACAGAGGTTTGGCATCCTCGGGCGCCGCCTCGACGCGCAACTTGCCGCGGAACTCGCCGCCCGACTCCCGCCACAACTCGACGAAGGTTCCGAAGGCGTAGGATGTCGGCTGCAGCAGCACGCGCGCAAAGGTGCGTTCCGTGCAGTGAGGCGAGAGCGCACCGGAGAAGATCACCCGATCCCAATCCTCCGAAGCCACTTTGAAATCGACCCGCCCCGCCGACCCGCTGCAGCGGCCGGGCGCGAATTGAATGTGATTTTCGACCTTGAGATTCACTGGCGCCGGACTTACGACGATCTCCACACGCTGCGCCTCCGCGTCGGCGGCGATCCGAAAGTCGATCGATTGAAAGTTGATCAGCAATCCGTCGGGCTGGACGTTGTAGGAGCGATTCGGCCGCCCGTCGAATGCGCCGGGATCCTCCTTTGGCAGGGAAAATATGCTGTTGTCGATGACGATATCGCCGGAAATCGACTTCAAGCCCTGTGCGCGCACGCCCTGCACGAAGCTCCACCAACGCTCCAGCGTCATGTAGGGATCGCCGCCGCCCTTCAGATATAGATCGCCATCGCGGGTGAAGGCGCGGGTTTGCCAGGTATACGCCGGTCCGAGCATGTCCAGCGCGGCAAAGGTCGTCAGCGTCTTGATGGTGGAGGCGGGGCTTCGCGGCGTCTCAGGATTCAGACTCATCACCGTGCGGCCCGAGTCCGGGTCCACGATCACAAAACTCACCGCGCTTGACGGCAGGTGCTCCGCCGCCATCAGCTGCGTAATGCTCGCGGGCACCGCGTGCGTTGCTGCTGCTGCCACGGCCCCGGCGCACAACGCGGCATGGCAGATGCAGGTCAGAGCGGCGCGCTTGAGTGCCAGCATGAGTGATTCATCAGTTGAGCGGCAATGCAATACGCTGCCAGGCGCGCGAGCGCCAGCGAAGATACAGCATCAGCCCTAGAAAAAAAATGTAGATCAATGCTGCAAACCAGCCGCCGACCGCGCCCAGCCCAAACTGCGGCAACCAGTCAACCCAACCTTGCCCTGCAGAAAACGACAAGCTATGCGCCAGCGGCACGAACAGCAGCCACGATAGCGCGAGGACCATGAGCGCCGGAAGGCGTACATCGCCGGCGCCGCGCAAATTCGCGCTGCTGCTGATGTTCAGGCCGTCGAACAATTGATAACCGGCTGCGATCCACAGCAAGGTGCCCGCGCGCGCAACCACGCGCGCGGCATCCGGATCTGCGTTATTGGTGAAAAAAGGCAACACCCAAGGACCCAATGCGGCCAGCAGCACGCCGATCGCGCCCATGTAGAGCACCGCGATCAGGATGATTCCATTGCCGATTTTCAGCGCCCAATCCCTGCGATGCGCGCCGATCGCTTGGCCCACGAGCGTGGTGCCCGCCATCGCGATGCCGACCGCCGGCATGTAGCAAAAGGATGTCAGCATCATCACGATCTGCGTCGATGCTCCATCGATGGTGCCCAAGCGCACCTGCATCAGCTGGAATAACGCAAATCCGAGAATGTCCGCTGCAATCAGCAAGCCCATGGGAAAGCCCAACTGCAGTTGACGCCACAGCGCCCGGCCGTGCAGGCGCGTGGTCAAATGCGATCGAAAGCGCCCGCGCATTGCCGGGGTCAGGAACCACACCAGCGCTGCGGCGACGCCGATCAGCTGTGCGGCATTGGTAGCCCAGGCGGATCCGGCAACTCCCATGCCGAGATCAAACATCAACAGCTGATTCAGCAGTGCGTTGATCAGCGCGACGCCGGCCGCGATCCGCAGAGTTATGGTCGGGCGGCCGATGCCGTTGAAAAACCCCAACACCGCCCACAGCGCGACACCCAGGGGCCCGCCGAGCATGCGCGGAAACCAGTAAGTCAACGCGAGGCGCGCAATTTCCGGCGGCAAACCGAAGGGCCCAAAAATCTTCGCACCGGTAACCGCAAGCAGCGCGAATGCAGGCACGGTAAACAAGGAGGCCCACAGAGCGGTCCATGTGGCCTGCGAAGCCCGTGCGTAGCGCCGGCCGCCATAGGCCTGCGCCACCAAAGTTTGCACCGCGAGACCCACGCCGCCAAACAGCAGTCCGAATACCAATACGGGCCAGTACACAGCGCCGATGGCAGCGGTAGCAGCCGGCGATACGCGGCCGATGAACCAGGTATCGGTGGCGTTCAGCACCGCCTGCACCGCGCTATTCACCATGAAGGGGAACGCCAGGCTGCCTACGGCAACGTAGTCGAGCCGCGGTCGGCCGCTCCTGCTCAAGGCTTGCCCGGGAAGCAATTTTATCGGCTCATCCACTTCAAATCCTACTTACACTGGCTGCGCGGTAATTCCCGGGTAGGATGCGTGAATGGGATCAAAGATGCGACGCAATTTTTCCGGCGCTTTCACGGCAGAGGACCGCGGCAACGGAGTGTGGCGGCTCGCCCGCGCAGCGCCGCATGAAATCGAAGTCTTTCTTCGCGAGGCGGAACCGGGCGCGAAGCAGGCGTTCGGAAAATCGCCGATAGGCGATTTAGGCATCGAGTGGCACGCGCAGAAGGCCCTGCTGACTTTCCTGTCAGGCGAGAAAGTCGCGAGTGTCGAGGCATCGAGCGCAACCGTGCACGAGCCACTGGCGAGTCTTTACGAATGTTTGCCGCTGGCCAGCATCGATGCCAATGCCCGGCGATTTTGGCGCAGAGTGTTCCGCTTGGTGCGCATTCCCGGAGGCCGCTACTTGCTGGCGCTCCTGACCCGGCAGCGCGGGGGACAGTAGCGCGGCCGCCTCGAAGCGGGAGGTACATCACAAGAACCGGCGCTTATTGTCAATTTTCCAGCTTTTGCGCCGTTGACATACGCGCCGGCTCCCATATCTTGCGTTGAATTGCGACGCTCGTCAAAGCTGCCAAGCAGGGTTTCCAGCACATTGATTCGTGACTTTAACCCGAAGAATTCGCTAAAGATGGCTTCCGTGCTGGATAGCAAACCTAACGCCGTCGAATCGCCTGCCGCGGACGCATCGTTCGATCCGTACGGCCGGCTGCTGCGGATGCTCATGCCAAGCCTGCGCGGAGTGGTCGTGCATGACGCCTATTCCAACTTGGTATGGGCCTCCGATGAGTGGGACTTGAGCGATGAGCCGGAGCTGATCAAGGAGGCCATCGCGAACGCGCTCTCGGACACCGCCGAGTTTCCTGGGATAGCGCGAACCATCGATGCGGATCGGGTGGTATACGCCTTTGCCGTGCGCGCCGAGCACATCGAATTGTTGGGAATCGTCAGCCTGGTGGTGCGCCTCTCGGGAACGCAAATCGAGCCGCGGCCCTTGCAAACAATCCGCCAGCTGGTCCAGCCGGCGCTCGAATGTCTGCGCCGCGAGATGGCGCTGCGCGCGAAACTGGGGTCCAGCGAGCGCGATCGAAACATCAAAGAGCGCGACCTCGAGCTCATGGTGGAAATCTCTTCCAACCAGGCCGCTGCGAGCGACGCCGACGAATTTTCGCAGATACTGAAGACAGGGCTCGACCGCATGGGCTGCGCCCTGGCCGCACTGTGGGTGCCGGACAAGAACATCTCCGTCTCCATGACCCGCAGCGGAGCGCCAATGTCGCCGGAAGCTCTGCAACGCGCTCAGCATCATTTAACCGCGTGGATGCAGATGCAGCAGCGCACCATCGTCATCAACCACATTTCCAAGGTGGCCAGCGATGTGGCTGCGCCGTACAAAATTCTGGCCTGTCCCATACGCCATCATTCGGAGCGTGTCATGGGCGTGCTCGCGCTCTTCAATCCGCCGAGTGCGCAGGATTTCGACATCCAGCATACCCGCGTCGCCGAAATGCTGGCGAAGCGCTCGACCAACATCATCCAGGCGCAATACGACACCAGCACCGGCCTCATGACGCGCCAAGCCTTCGAACGGCATGCAAGCAGTTTGCTCGTGCCGGGTTCGGCTTCCACATCGCACATTATTTTGTATCTGGATATCGATCGGCTGCACGTCATCAATGAGACCTTCGGCATGCACGTGGGCGACGATGTCATCGTGAGCGTCGCGGATCGCCTGGCCAAAACGCTTCCCCCTGCGGCGCTGTCCGCGCGCATTTCGGGGGATCGGCTCGCGGCGCTGATACCGCATTCCAGCATGGAGGCGGCCGCGCAGATCGCAGAACAGATTCGCGCCAGTGCCGAGGGCATCGTACCGCGCGCCGGCCAGGGCGCCTTCGAAGTATCCGTGTGCCTGGGCGTTGCCCCGATAGGCCGCTCCGACAATCCGCTCGCGCACGCCCTGGCCACCGCGGAGATTGCCTGCAAGGCGGCAAAGGACCGCGGCCGCAATCGTGTGGAGATGTTTCAGGATTCGGACCAAAGCATCATCCGCCGTCACACCGATATCTTGGTGATCGGCAAGCTGCGCGAGGCGCTGGACAGCGACGGCTTCCGCCTCGACGCCCAGCCCATTCTGCCGTTGCGCGGCAACTATGGCCGGCCGCGATTCGAGCTGCTCATCCGCATGCTCGGAGAGAACGGCGAGATGATACCGCCCGGCAAGTTCCTGTCCTCGGCCGAACGCTACCAGCTCATGCCGACCATCGATCGTTGGGTGGTGCGCCGGGCATGCGAACTGCTCGGTGAGCACAGCGCCTCGCTGGGCGAGGAATTTGCGCGGTTCGCCATCAACCTGTCGGGACAATCACTGCAGGACGACTCCTTCCTCGGGTTTGTAGTCGACCAACTCAAGGCCAGCGGCGTGCCGCCAGGCGCGTTGTGCTTCGAACTGACCGAGACGGCGACGATCGGTAATTTGGAAAAAGCGCAGATCTTCATGCGGACTCTGCAGGAATTGGGGTGCCAGTTCGCACTGGACGATTTTGGCACGGGCGTCAGCTCGCTGGCATACCTGAAGGACCTTTCCGTCAACTACATCAAGATTGACGGCAGCTTTGTGCGCGATGCCGTTGCCAACGCGCGCTCTGAATCGATGATCAAGGCGATTGCGCAGTTGGCGAAAGTCATGTGCATGGAAACCATCGCCGAGTACGTCGAAACCGACGTGTTGCGCGTGCGCATGGCGGATCTGGGCGTGGATTACGGGCAGGGTTTCGCCATGGGCAAGGCCCAGCGCCTCGAAGATCTTCTGCAGGAGCTGGCTTTTTACGAAGCCACGGTCAGCAACTGGGGAGCTCCTGACCACAACGAGCGCGCGGTCAGCGGCCACTAGTCGGCATAGTCCTACAACAATTTAAATGGATGCCCCACAGGCAAACATTTTGGTGCATGCCTAAATGACGCATGCTCATTCTTACCCGCCGGGCCGGAGAAGCGCTACGAATTGGCGATGATGTCCAAGTGACCATCATGGCGGTCAACGGCTCGCAAGTTCGCATTGGCATCAAGGCGCCGATGAATGTCAGCGTCGACCGCGAAGAAGTCGCAGAACGCAAGCGCCGCGAAAAAAATCATTCCGCTGACGTTGCACATCGCTAGGCGCTTCCCTGCAGCCTGATTTAAGGTTATCTTTAAAAAAAACCGATGAAGGACATCGCGCGCGACCTGGTGCGGACCGGGCACGGCGTTCTTTGTTTATGACAAGCCCAATGAATGCCGCGCCGGAGCTGCAGGTACAGACCTGGTTCAACACCGATCGCCCTCTCACGCTGTCCGCGCTGCGCGGGCGCGTCGTGGTGCTCGCGGCGTTCCAGGTTTTATGTCCGAACTCGATTGCCCACGGAGTGCCGCAAGCGCAAAGGATTTTCGAAACCTTTGCACCCAGCGATGTCACCGTCATCGGCATGCACACCACCTTTGAGCATCAGGATGCGTTCAACGCCGCGGTATTGAAGGCATTCATCCACGAATACCGGTTGAAGTTTCCGATAGCCTTGGATCAACCCAATCCCGCCGGTCCAATTCCGCACACCATGGAACGCTACAAGATGCGCGGCACGCCGAGCCTGGTGTTGATAGACCGCAACGGCGTGGTTCGCAAGCACGCCTTTGGCGCTGTGGACGATTTGCGCATTGGCGCTGAAATTGGCGCATTGACCCAAGAAGCGGCAGCGGCGGCGCTGGCGCGAAGTTCAGCCGCCTAAGGCAGCGCGAAGCGCACGCGGATCTGGCTGCGCGCCGGCACCGGTTTGCCGTCGTTCAACACCGGTTTGAAGCGGAATTGCGCTACCGCCTTGACGGCGGCGTCTTCGAATACACCTGCAATACTGCTTGCCCGAACGCTGACGTCGCTCACCTTGCCGGTTTCCGCCACGGTGAATTCGACATCCACCCATCCCTCGATTTTGTTGCCGATCGCCTTCGAGGGATAGACGGGCTGCACGGACTTGAGGATCGTAAGTTGACCGGCCGGCACCAGCGCCGTCATGAAGTTGTGCTGCGCGACCGCGGCGTCCAGATCGCGCTGTGCGGAAGCGGTTTCCGCGGAGCTGAAGCCAATCGCTGCCGCCTCGTCGAGCCAACTCTTGGCGGCCTCGAGTTGCCCGAGAATGAGCGCGCGCCGCCCTTTGGCGGCCAGCCGCATGCCAAGATCCTGCTGTACCGGGGTGAGCGCCGGATTGCCCGGGTCGAGCTGCTTCAAGGTCAGATAAAAATACTTGGCATTGTCGTTTGCGGGTTCGATCAGCCGGTCCTGCAATATCCGTTCATTGGCATTATTCAACAGTTGGCCTCTGGCGTCCGCTTCCGCCTGCTGGCGCGCGTCTTCCAGTGGTCTCGCGGCCAGCGTTGTCTTCGCTTCGAGCGCCGCGTCATGTTGCGGATCGGCGCGCAAGGCTTCTTGAACGTGGTATTTCGCGCTGTCGTGATCCAGCTCCCGCCCTTCGGCGATACGTTGCCCTGCGAGATTGACGATGGGCGCTGCGCGGTCTTCTTCCGGCTTCGGTTCCGTGCGCGCGCGGCTTGGCGTCGGCGGCGGCTGCGCCTGCACCGCTTTGATCTGATCGCGCGACTTCGCGAGTTGCGCGCTCAGGAAGGCGATGCGGCCGCTCTCGACGCCGGATTTACGCGCGGTTTCGATGGCCGCGGCTGCCTCGTCCAGGCGTTCCTCGAGCAAGGCATTTTCCGCGCGGGCCAGCAGCCGTTCGTGAACTTCGGCCAGGCCCGCGCGAGCGTTGGCATCGGCAGGGTTGTGGGCCTGCAGATTGAGATAAAGCTCCAAGGCATTCTCGCCCGGGGGCTCCGTCAACCGATTCGCCGCGAGCGCGGCTGCCGCGCGTGCCAGCAACGGCGATTCGGCCGCGGGTTTTGCCGCTTCGCCGGCTACCGGCAGCGAGGCTTCCTCAACATTGCTTCGGTGCGCAATCCACGCGATTGCGGCGACGAGCACCAGCGCGGCGGCCGCGCCGCCGATCAGCCAAACCCGGCCGGCCGGCGAGGCGCGCGTGCGGCGCGGCGTCTCGGCAGCGCGGCGCCTCTGGTCTTCGTACTTTTTGATTGCTGCTTCGGCAAACAGTTTTGCGCGCGCCGGAGACATCGGCTTGTGAATGAAGCGGTAGACCAGCCCCGCGCTGATCAACCCGGCGAGCGTCGTCTCATCCTCTCGATGGCCGGCGGCCACCAGCACCAGATCGGGAAATTGACGCTTGATCTGTTCGACAAAGACCCGCGCTCCCTCATGCAGGGCCTGCACGTCGAGCACCACAATGCCGACTTCCCCGGCCACCAGAAGATCGCTTACTTTGTCGGCGGAGGGAACGTGCCACAGGCGCCGTGCGCCGCCGACCGCTTCGCGCAGCGTCTGCAGGAAGGCATCGTCCGAGGTCAGTACCACGAGTTCGACGATGTCGCTCGCGAGGCTGAACTTCAACGCGTCCAAGGTGCCGCCGTCCTCGTCAGAAGCTAGCACTAGTTGTTTCCTCTCATGCGAACCTGGTTTTTTGGACGCCGCCGCAATTCCGCACTGCAGCATCGTACTGACGACACGTTGGCTAGTGTCATTCAACGAGCGACGCTATACGATACGGAGTCTCAGGCCGCAGACAATGTCTGTTGCACTGCGTCAATCAAGTTCTGTGACTGGCCGCTCATTTGAGGAGCGGGGGATGCTCGGGGGTTAATTGGGCGCGTCAATCGGCATTACGTCGAAGCTAGCTGCGGCGCAGCGTCCAGCCTTGGAGCAGCTGCTCTTTTTCAACGTAAACCAACACCGTGTACGAATCGGCATCCAGCAATCGATCGATACCTACGGCGTGCCCGAGATCTTTGAACAGGACGGTGGCCTACGGGTCCGGGTCGGCGATATTGCGGGCGTGCAAACGCTGTTTGCCATATCCGACGAGGGCAGACCCGTGGGGGTCGCCGTTTTTGTCCGTTCCGCCCACGAGCGATTTGCCGTCCTGCATCTCGGGGTCGATCCGCGCCTCAGCTCGACTGCAGACTTGAGCACCCGCGTGCTGCTCAAACTCATGCACGAGATTCGCAGCACCGCGCGACGTACGCGCGGAGTCGATTGCATTGAATTAGTCTACAAAGTTCGTCACGCCGTTCGATTGCATGTTTAATGTCAACAGGGGATGCAATGTCTAGCATGAAACATGGGCGCAAGCTCATTCTCGCCGGTGTACTGGCCATGGTGTCGTTGGCCCCGGCCGTACTTGCTGCCGACCAGAAAAATGTGGTGCGCCTGCCGTTGCCCGACGGCAACGATTTTCCGATTTCTTCGGCCGTTACCGTCAAGGCGGGAGTCGACACGTATTTCCTGAGCGGCGCTCTGGCCCCCGTGGTCAACAAAGACGCACCGAAAGGCAGCGTTGCAGCCTACGGGGATACGGAAATCCAGACCGTCGGCGCACTCAATGCCATCAAAGGGACGCTGTCGCGGCTCGGCCTGACCATGGGCGACGTGGTGAAGATGACCATATTCCTGGTCGGCGATCCCGCCAAGGATAACAAAATGGATTTCGCCGGAATGATGGCAGGTTACAAGCAGTTCTTCGCGACCGCGGAGCAGCCCAACAAGCCTGCGCGAAGCGCTTTCCAAGTCGCTGCACTGGCGGCTCCCGGGGCGCTGGTCGAGATCGAGGTAATTGCCGCCAAGCCGCATTGACCGCGTTTCGTGGCGACAGATCGACGCAAGCTGAGGGCGCAGCGCCATGAGGACGGCAGGCTGCGTTGCGCGTGGTGCCCTGCGGACCCTCTCTACATTGCCTACCATGATACGGAGTGGGGCGTGCCGCTGCGCGCCGACCAACCGTTGTTCGAAATGCTGTGCCTCGAAGGCGCGCAGGCGGGCTTGAGCTGGATTACGGTACTGCGCAAGCGCGAGACCTACCGCCAGGCGTTCGACGGCTTTGATGCCGAGAAAGTGGCGCGCTACAACGCGGCCCGCAAGCGCCGACTCCTGCAAAATCCGGGAATCATCAGGAATCGTTTGAAGGTGGATGCATTCATTACGAATGCTCGCGCCTACCTTGAGATCCGGTCCTCCCTTGGATCTTTCAGCGACTACATCTGGCAATTTACCAACGGCAAGGTGCTGCGCCGGCGGCCTCTATACCTCGGCGGGATTCCTGCCTCCACGGCGCAGAGCGATGCCATGAGCAAGGATCTCAAACAGAAAGGATTTAAGTTTGTCGGAACGACGATCTGCTACGCCTTCATGCAGGCGGTGGGAATTGTGAATGAACATCAACGCTACTGCTGGGTTGCCGGCAAAGAGACCATCGATGGGTAATCGGAATTCGCCGAGTTGGAGCTTCTGCGCAGCCGCGTTTGCGGTGTTTTTATTGAGCGCACCGGTTCCGGCTCAGACCCCGAAGCCGGCGTTCAAGGCGCTGGATGTTTTCGACCTGCAATGGGCGGCCGACCCGCAAGTCTCGCCCGACGGCCGCAACATCGCCTATGTGCGGATGGGTTTCGACATCAAGATCGACCGGCCTCGCGGCACGGTTTGGTTGGTGGGCATCGACGGCAAGAATGAACGCCCCTTGTCCGGCGCGCCCACCAGCGGTTCGCCGCGCTGGTCGCCCGACGGCACGCGCATCGCCTACATCGCGCGTGCCGCGGATGGATCCGCGCAGCTTTTCATGTATTGGACGGCCAGCGGCGTCAGCGCACCGGTCAGCAACTTCACTGAATCGCCCAGCGGACTGGCCTGGTCGCCCGACGGCAAGTGGCTCGCCTTCACCATGCCCGTGGCGCAGGAGCGCAAACCGCTCAAGGTCGAGTTGCCTGAGACGCCCAAGAACGCCAAGTGGGCGGACCCGCCCAAGCTGATCGACCGGATGGTGTATCGCGTCGATGGCGAGGGTTACCTGCCCAGCACTTTCAGCCAGGTATTCGTCGTCTCCGCGGACGGTGGTGCTGCACGTCAATTGACGCAGGGTGACTTCGATCATCAAGGACCGCCCGCATTTACCGCCGACGGAACCGGTGTTTTGGTCAGCGCCAATCGCCGTGCCGACGCGGATTACGATCCTCTCGACAGCGAAATCTACCGGGTCGACTTGTCGGACGGTTCGATCCACGCGTTGACCGACCGGCGCGGCCCCGACCGCAATCCGGTGCCCTCGCCCGACGGCAAACACATCGCCTACCTGGGTTTTGACGACAAACAACTGGGCTATCAAGCCACGCAGCTGTATGTCATGGACGGCGACGGCAGCCACGCCCGCTCGCTCACAGCGACGCTGGATCGCGACGCCGCCTCGCCCAAATGGCTGGCCGACAACAAAACGCTGGTGTTCCTGTACGACGATCATGGCTCGACCAAGATTGCCGCCATCGACCTTCAGGGCAAGATGCGCGACCTTGCAACGGGAGTGGGCGGCAATGATGTGTCCCGGCCATACGCGGGCGGCTCCTACTCCATTGCGCCGAATGGCCGGTTCGCATTCACCAAGGCGAGTGCTGCCGCGCCCGCCGTGCTCGCGACCGGCACATCCATGCGCGACATCACGACCTTGGGCGCTCTGAGCGACAATCTGCTGGCGCAGCGTACGCTTGGCGCACTCGAAGAAATTGCCTTCGAATCCTCGGCCGACCACCGCCGCATGCAGGGCTGGGTCGTGAAGCCGCCGGGGTTTGACCCCGCGAAGAAATATCCTTTTGTGTTGGAAATTCATGGCGGACCGTTCGCCATGTATGCGCCGAGCTTTGCCGCGGAAATACAGTTGTATGCCTCCGCGGGCTATGTGGTTCTCTACATGAATCCGCGCGGCAGCATAGGCTACGGCGAGGAATTCGCCAATCTGATTCATCATGACTATCCCGACAAGGACTACGACGATCTCATGTCGGGAGTCGACGCCGTCATCGGGCGCGGCTATGTCGACACGCAACGGCTGTTTGTGACGGGCGGCAGCGGCGGCGGGGTCCTGACCGCATGGATCGTGGGACACACGGACCGATTTCGGGCCGCGGTCGCGGTCAAGCCGGTCATCAATTGGAGCAGCTTCGTGCTCACCGGCGATTTCAACAACGTATTCTATCGCTATTGGTTCGGCGAGTTTCCCTGGGACGATATCCAAGCGTATTGGAAGCGCTCCCCGCTTGCCTATGTCGGCAACGTCAAGACGCCCACCATGCTCATGACCGGCGAGGTCGACTATCGAACGCCCTCAAGCGAAGCGGAGCAATTCTATCAGGCGCTCAAACTTCGCAAGGTGGACACCGCCCTGGTGCGCGTACCCAATGCATCCCACGATATTTCCGCGCGGCCGAGCCTGCTGATCGACAAGGCCGCGTATGTTTTGGCGTGGTTCAAGTCGCACGATGTGAAGGCGCCTTAAGCTATCTGGGCGCGGTGTTCTGCGCCGTCTGACCGAAGAGATGCTTCTTCGCCTCGTCGCTCATGGGCGAATTGCTGCCCAGTGACTTGCCTTTCTCATAGGCGCGCACAGTCGCCGGGCGGGCCTTGATGGCTTGGAACCAACGCCGCAAGTGCGGGAAATCCTCGAGCTTTTGCCCCTGCGCCTCGTAAGGAACGATCCACGGATAGCACGCCATATCGGCAATGGAATACATGCCCGCAACAAAATCGCGGTCGGCAAGCCGCTTGTTCAAGACGCCGTACAGGCGGTTGGTTTCCTTCACGTAGCGATCGATGGCGTAGGGGATTTTCTCGGGCGCGTAGCGCGAAAAATGATGATTCTGTCCGAGCATGGGCCCCAAGCCGCTCATTTGCCAAAACAGCCACTGCAGCACTTCCACCCGGCCGCGCGATTCGTTGGGGATGAACTGCTCGCTTTTGTCGGCCAGGTACAAGAGTATGGCGCCGGATTCGAACACCGAAATCGGCGCACCGCGCTCCAGCGGCGAATGATCGACGATTGCCGGCATGCGGTTGTTCGGCGCGATTGCTAGAAAAGCCGCCTTGAATTGTTCGCCCGCACCGATGTCCACCGGAACGATCGTGTAGGGCATCGCCGTCTCTTCCAGAAACATGGTGATTTTGTGGCCGTTGGGCGTGGGCCAATAGTACAGATCGATCATCGGTGGCTCTCCGCGGGTTCCAGCGGTATCTTGTGCTCGCGCAACAGAGCAATGCAAACATCTTCTTCCCGCGGCCGCCGGCGCATTTCAGCAAGCCGCGTACGAGTCCGAGCCCCCTGCGTCCACGGTAGAATGGATATATCCAATTTGCTGGCGGCCGACATGCGCCACTCCAGCACGCGCCTGCGCTCCGCGAGGCTCTTGGCCTCCTTGCTGTCGGCGGGTATCAAGCGTCGTTCGATGCTGAATCCCACCATCTGGACGATGACGGTATCGCCCTTTTGCATGATTTTCGCAAGTTTCAAGCAGTCCTCGCGCCGCTCGCTGCCGCTCGCCGTTTCGCGGCAGGAATCGATCAGGGGCGAAAACGGCGGAATGATTTCCGCGGTCGCGACACCCGCCAGCGTCGCCAGCTTGGCCGTATCCGACGTCACCACGCCGCCGGGCAGCTCATGGCGTACGCCGCTCAGAGCGTCGAACATCAGCACCATGATCCGGTTGTAGTACAGATCGAAGCGCGTGCCGCGCGCCATGTCGCCGAGCACCCGGTCCATCTCGATCGTGTCCTTGTCCTTATGTGCCGCTGACAGCCGCGCCAGCCATGCCGCGCTGTTGTCGGGATCCACCCAGCGCAGCACGGTGGCCGCGTCGCGGCTGTCGCACGCGGGCGTCGCCGTGCACAGCTGCAGATGCAGCCATCCGATCGCGGCGTTCTCAGGCGCCATATCACTGGCGCGCGCAATCAGTTGCAGGGCCGTGGGCTGCCTCCGATGGGACCGCGAAGCTGTTGGTGAAGCCCAATGCGGCCGCGGTCGCCACGGAATTCGCATCATCGCGCGCCGCCAGCGCGCGCACCGCTTCATTGCGCCAGAGCTGAAATTTGTCGGCCTGCGATTTCGCTTGCGCACCGGACGCGGCTGTCGCCAATGCCGCCGCCGGCTGCGACATTGCAAGGCTCAAAATCACAAACGCGAAAGCGTGTTTGACCACGAATCAAAGCCGCCTCTATGGATCCCCGCGCTTTCCCGCAGCCGTCAGTCCCGCGGTGATCGCCAGCCGCATGGCGTCCTCGACGGAAATGTCGAGCGGCTGCACGCGGTCGCGCGGCAGATAGATCGTGTATCCGCCGAAGGCGTAGCTCATCGGAAAATACACGGTGACCCAGTCCTGGCCGCCATGAGCGTAAAGAACGGTGGGCACATCTTCGCGGGTCACAAATCCAATGGCATGCACCTCGGCGAATCTTGCCAGCACCACCCGCTGCAGATCGCGCTTTTCGCCGCTGCCCGAGGGCAGCAGGCTCAAGACATCCCGAAAGCCGCCGTACAGGGTTTTGACGAAGGGGATGCGCCCAAGAAAATCGTTCCAATACTTGAGCAAAATCTTGCCGGCGTACGCGTTCACGACACTGCCCACGAACAGGAGCATCAGGAAACCGGCGATCAACCCGAGGCCCGGCCAATAATGCTCCGGACTGACCAACCTCAAGGCAATCAATGCGCGGCGCAGCCAACTCTCGACCGTATTGACCAGCCACCAAATCACATACACCGTAAGCGCCAGCGGCAGCACGGTCACCAATCCGCTCATGGTCAGCGTTAGAATCTTGCGCATGGGATTATCATCGCATGATCGGGCCTAAGCCGCCCACTGGATCCACCGCCAATGCCACGACCTGCTGCCCTCGACATTTCGCCGGCCAAATCCACGGATGTGGCGCTGATTCTCGCTCTGATCAATGAACTGGCAGAGTACGAAAAGCTGCGCCCCGAGAGCGTCGCCAGCGAAGCGTCGATTCACGAAGCACTATTTGGCGCCAAGCCGCATGCCGAGGCGGTCATTGCCCGTTTCGACGGCGAGCCGGCCGGATTCGCGCTTTTCTTTCACAATTTCTCGACATTTCTGGGGAAACCCGGCCTCTACTTGGAAGATCTGTTCGTGCGGCCCGAATATCGCGGCCGTGCAATCGGCAAGTCGCTGTTGAGTCATTTGGCGGCGCTCGCGGTGCAACGCGGCTGCGGACGCTTTCAATGGCAGGTTCTGGATTGGAACCGTCCATCGCGGGATTTCTATGAATCGCTGGGCGCGCAGGCCGATCCAGCCTGGATCAATTACCGAATGAGCGGCGACGCGCTGCGGCGCTTGGCAGAGGAATACAAATCATGACTGCCGCGGCAGGAGGAAACGCACGCCCTGGTAATTGAGCACCGCGCCGTCGCGCCGGATGCGCTCCAGCACCGGACCTTCCTGCAGCGTGTTGCCTTCGTGATACTTGCGCATATTGATGTAGACGAAGCGATCGGTAGGCCGGGTCGCGTAAACATGCACGTCCAGATGCAATTCCGGCAACGCCTGCGCTCCGGTGAGGTTGAGTTCATTGATGGAGGGCAGCAGTTCGTCATTGTCGGCTTGGGCGTCCTGGTCGACCAGCACCGGATCAGGCCGGCGTAAGAGCCGCGGCATCGCGGCCGCCGTCCCGACGTGCGGCGTGGCGGGCGGCACCACCGAGGTACTGGTGGGCGCCTGATCGGCGGGCGGCACCGGAATTTCCGGCGCATAGACCGGCGCCGACGGCAAGGGACTGAAATGATCATCGACCGCGGGGGCGGTGCGGGCTGCCGCTGCCGTGTCCGCGCGCCCCGCCGATACGGCAGCCGCTGCCGGCCTGCCGTTTCGCATCAGCACCAGGATCAGTACCGCAATGTTGATCGCGAGCAATGCGCCCAGCAAGATTGCCCACAACGGCAGTCCGCCGCGGCGCAGTGCCGGCGGCGAGTCCATCAATCCCGGCATCGATTGCCGCTGACGTTCAATTTCAGATTTTTTCAATGCATCGAGAATGAAAGACATGGCTTTTCCTAACCGCCGCGCAACGCGTTGGACGACAACAGGGGCGAACTCGGATCGGCAAGCGCGGTATCGAGCACGACCTGGGTCTGCACGCCTGCGATGCCGTCGACATTGAGGCGATGTTCACGCTGAAAATTCTGTACCGCGATGGCTAATTCCTGATCGTAAACATCGGCATGTTCCGGATCCGATGACCCGCCCGCCAGCGCATTCAGGCTGCGGCGCAGCCATCGGACCTCGTCGCCCTGCATGCCGAGCGATAGCAAGCGGGTGCGCGAAGTTTTGGGCTTCCAGACCACGGTAAATTCGCCGAACCAGTCGCGCGAAAGATCGTCGATCGACACCTTTTCGTTGTGTTCGCCGAGATTCAAAGTGGCGACCTTGTCATCCAGGTTCGAGAGCACGACGCGATGGCGGCCTCCCCGGTCATCCGTCAGCGTCAAAATTGCGGGCCGATTGAGAGTCCTCACTTGAGTCCAGGAGCCGCGCTGATCCAGGCATGCGAGACCGGCCTTCGCGGCCTGGCCGCACGGATCCCGGTCTTCGGACATCGCCGTCCCCCATAACGCAAGCAGGCGGCGGAAAGCGGCGGCATCGGTGGTATTGGCTGCATTGGCTTCGAGCAAGTCATTGACCGCCGCCAGTTTAGGGACGGGAGCGGCGGCCGCCGGCAGTGTCGCGGCAATGGGCGCGGGGCGCGGCATGACTTGAGTCGCCGCCGCGCTTTTGAGTGCGCGGGATGCGCTAAGCACCGGACTTTGGTGACGCCAGAATTGCCAACCGAGAAACGCCGTACCGGCGAGCACCGCAACAGCCAGCGAGCCCACGGCCCACCCCACCCAGGTGGGAAAGAATCGCCGGCCATAGACCTCGCCGGCGGCGCGGCGCACCAACGACGCGGTTATCTTCTTGGTCTCCTGGGTATAGGCTCCAAGCAGGGCCCTATCGCACGCAACATTGATAACCCGTGGGATGCCCGACGACAGTCGATGCAATTCGAACAGCGCCCCGGGCGTGAATATTTCCTCGGTTGCACCCGCCACGCGCAGCCGGTGGCGCACGTAGCCTTTGGTCTCTTCACGCGACAGCGGCAGCAAGTGATACCGGCCGGTGATGCGTTGGGCAAGCTGGCGCAATTCGGTACGGTCCAGCAATTCCCGCAGTTCCGGTTGGCCGATGAGGATGATCTGCAGCAGCTTCTGAGTCGGCGTTTCGAGGTTGGTCAACAATCGGACCTGCTCCAAGACATCGATGGAGAGGTTTTGCGCCTCATCCACCAGCACAATGATGCGCCTGCCTTCCGCGTGCGCGTTCAACAGGCGCCGATTCAGCGCATCCACCATTTGCTTGACGCTGTCGCGATCGGCGTCGGCAATGGCCAATCCGAGTTCTTCGCAAATCGTGAGGAGAAACTCCACCGGCGTGACGCGCGGATTCAAGATGACTGCGACATCGGCATGATGCGGCACCCGCGACAACAACGTGCGTACCACCGTGGTTTTGCCCGTTCCCACCTCTCCGGTGAGCTGGATGAAGCCCCCGGACTCGTTGATGCCGTACAAGAGATGCGCCAGCGCCTCGGCGTGACGCTCACTCAGGTAGAGGTACCGAGGGTCCGGGGTGATGGCAAAGGGCTTTTCGGCGAGCCCAAAGAAGCTGGTGTACATGGCTAGTAGGATAATACCAACGCGCCGTTACTAGGGATCCCGGGGCAGCAGGCTGGCTCGGGTCAGCAGACCCTCTCCAAATCGGTCGCGGATGCCATCGACGGCTGAATCGAGCCTTGCCCCGGAATCCGGCAGCGGGCTCGAAAACAGGTCCGACTGCTTCAGCTGCTGCAAATCGCCCACACCCACCCCCAGCAGGCGAATCGCCGCCCGGGGCTGCGAGGCCAACCAGCCGGAAAGCAGCGCCTCGGCGGCCGCGAACACGATGGCGGTTTCCTGGGTCGGGGGTTCGAGCGCTCGCTGGCGGGTATAAGTAATGAAGTCGCCGCGGCGAATTTTGACGCTCACCCGCCCGGCCATCAGCTTCTGCCCCCTCAGCCGCGACGCGGTGCGATCCGCCAAAGCATGTAGCCGGGCGGTCAATTCCGCCGGCTCGCGCAGGTCCGTTTCGTACGTCTCCTCCGCGCTGATGGACTTCTCTTCGCGATCCGGCTCAACCGGCCGGTCATCCAGGCCGCTGGCGCGATCGCGCATCGCCCCGCCGTGTTTGCCGAAAGCGCGCCACAGCGCCTCATCGCTGGCGCTGCGTGCATCGCCGAAAGTGCGGATGCCGGCCGCCAATACCGTGGGCAATGTCTTCTGGCCCACACCGAATAGTTTGTGGATCGGCAGCGGATCGAGAATCTGGCGCAGATTGCCCGCATCGATGCAGCACATGCCGTTCGGCTTGTTCAGGTCCGAGGCTATTTTGGCGAGCAGTTTGTTGGTGGCGATACCCACGGAAGCCGTGAGCCCGGTTTGCTGCGCGATGCGGCGGCGAATGTCCGCCCCGATCTGCTGAGGGCCGCCCAGCAATTGCCGGCTCGCCGTCACGTCGAGAAAAGCTTCGTCCAGCGACAGCCCCTCCACCAGCGGAGTGAATTCGTGAAAGATCGCAAATACCTGGACGGAAACTTCCTTGTATCGCGCCATACGCGGCTGCACGACAATGGCTTGCGGGCAGCGGCGCAGCGCTTCACGCATGGGCATGGCGGAGCGCACGCCGTAACGGCGCACGGCATAGCTGGCGGCGGCCACGACGCCGCGGCCTCCCGTGCCGCCGACAATGAGCGGTGTGCCCTTCAGCTCCGGGCGATCCTGTTCCTCCACGGACGCGTAGAAGGCATCCATGTCGATATGCAGTATCGCGCGCATCGCCTCACTTTACGGTAATGGTGATTTTCTTTGAGGTCAGGGGCGGATCGAATGACTGGTGCAGCTGGTCGGCGAAGATCAGCTGCAGAGTGTGCTTGCCGGGGGTCAAGGTCAGCGTCGTTTCGGTTTGGCCCTTGCCGAAATGCACGATCTTGTCGGTGGCCGGCATGGGGGCATCCAGTTTCAGTTCGCTCACATCCGTGTCGACCAGAAGATGATGGTGTCCGGTGTTGTCGAATTTGACGCCGGCCGGCGCAATTCCCATGCCCTTGAGGCCGAATTTTACCGTCACCGGGCTATGCAGTTTTGCGCCGTTCTGCGGTGCTATGAAATACACCCCGGCGCCGGCTGGCGCTGCCATGCGATCCGCCGCCACGGCAAAGGCAGCCATCAAACAAACTCCCAACGCGACTACTACACGACTCATGGGACTCTCCTCGTTAAAGAAGGCATTTTACAACTGAAGGAGTGAGTACACGAACACGGCGCCCACGGTGAGGGCAAACACGATCATATAGATGAAAAAAAGCGCGACGGCCTTGAACACAGTACCAGGCCAGCCCCGGCGGAACACCCTCCGCATCGCCAAAAGAGTGTAAACCGGGAGGGTCCAGCCCAGCAGAGTTTGGAGAATGCCCGTCACTCCATCGACCTTGGGCCAGGATTTGCCCGTCTCGATCAACCCAACCAGCAGGATGGCGATCGAAAAATAGAAGGCGTGCAGGTGCACGAAAAACAATAACTGCTCGGCATATCGATACCGCGGGCGCCAATAAAGGAGCATGTGGAGAAATGCCACCAACGGCAGGAAGATGAACATCGCTTTCGACATCGTGCCGATGGCGACATGCAGCAGATTCTCAGCGCTGTCCTGTTTGATCGCCTCGCAAATATGCTGGAGGCGCGGCGTCCACGATGGACGATCCGAAAGCTTCAGATCCTGGCAATTGGTAATGCGCGTTTCGGCTGGAACCGCGGCTGTCCCCGGGATGGCCCCGGGCTTTAAAGCCTCGTCGAACTTGATGAGTTCACCGCTTGTATGAACAAAAGAAAGCATCAAAAAGAAAATGATGCTTAAGATCAGATACAGCCGGAACGGCGGCAGATAGGCGGCCCGCCGGCCCGCGACGAATTCCTCGGTGAGTTTTCCGGGCTTGAACCACAACGTCGTCAGGGTCAGCCACAGCCGGGAATCGGAGTGCGTGAGGCCCTCGAGCAACTCGTGCGCGAGTTCCCAGGTGGTGGGGACGTGCACGTCGGCGGCCTGGCTGCAGTTGGCGCAGAAACGGCCGAGCAGCACGGCATCGCAATTTTTGCAGCGCGCGGGCGCCGGAGCCGCGGGTTCGGCGGCCGCAACATCGCGTGTGGCGCCCGGTTCGGTGACGCTCATGACGCGGCGTCGGCGCCCACGCCCAGCTCGTGCGGGGCGAAATCATCGACATTGATGAGATCCAAGACCTTCGCGTCGTAGTCGCGCAAGGCTTGCGCCTCGCCCGCGTCGATGATGCCGAGCACCAAGGCCTGATCGATCTGGCCCGGCAGGTCGAGCGCGGAGATCCGGCCGGTTTTAACGCCGTCGACCCTGATGCGCTTCTCGAGCGGCTCGGCCGTGGCGGCGAGAAGCAACGCCTGCTGCAAGAGCCCCAAGGGGTTGCCGGTGGCCGGAGTCTTATAGATGTAAGCACTCAAGCGATCGCGGGTGGCAGTTGGATTCATGACCAGCTCGCCGATTGCGTGGCCCAGCCGATCGCTCGGCGGCGAATACGCGAGGCCGCGCGGGAAAATGCACATCCGCATGAACATCGCCAAGGGGCGATTGGGAAAATTGCGCAGGAAAAGGTGCAGTTGCTCCTGGGCCTGGTACAGAAGGCTGCGGCAGGCCCATTCGACCAGCGGCAAGTCCTCCTGCCGGCGGTCCTGATTCTCGTGATGCTTGAGCACCATCGATGCCAGGTACATCGACGACAGCACATCGCCCAGGCGCGCCGAGAGCGTCTCCTTTTTCTTTAGGTAGCCGCCGAGCGCCAGCATGGCCACGTCGGTTGCCAGCGCAAACGACGCACTGTATCGGTTGACATGTTGAAAGAAGCGCGCCGTGGCGCCGGTATCGGGCACCCGGGTGAAGCGCGCCGAGGTCAGGCCGAGGATGAAGGAGCGCACCGCATTGGATATCGCAAATCCCATATGACCCATCACTGCAGCGTCGAATTCGCGCACTCCGATCTCGCGATTGGGATTCCTTGCGGCATTCATCTCCCTCAAAACATACGGATGGCAGCGCACCGCACCCTGACCGAATATGATGAGATTGCGGGTCAAAATATTCGCGCCCTCGACCGTAATGGCGACCGGCACAATCTGGTATCCGCGTCCCAGATAATTGTTCGGCCCCAGCATAATGCCCTTGCCGCCGTGAATATCCATCGCATCGTTGGCGATCATGCGGCCGATTTCGGTGGCATGAAATTTAAGCATGGCCGACGGTACAGAGGGTTTCTCGCCGCCGTCGATGGCGCCGGCGGTTACCGAGCGTGCGGCGTCGATGATGTAGGTGCGCGCCGCCATGCGCGCCAGGACCTGTTCGATACCCTCGAAGCTGCCGATCGGCGTGCTGAACTGGCGGCGGATGCGCGCGTACGCTCCTGAGGCATACACGGCTGCCTGCGCTCCGCCGGTGGCGCTCGACGGCAGCGAAATGCAGCGGCCCACGGACAACTGTTCCACCAACATGCGCCAGCCTTGCCCCGCGGTTGCGAAGCCGCCGATGATGGCATCCATCGGCACGAATACGTCCTGTCCCTGAATAGGTCCGTTTTGGAACGGAATGTTCAAGGGAAAATGCCGCCGGCCGATCGTCAGCCCGGGGCAATCTCGCGGAATCAGCGCACACGTAATCCCCAGGTCCGCCTTGTCTCCCATGAGATGCTCGGGATCGTAGAGACGGAATGCCAGTCCGATCACTGTGGCAATGGGCGCCAGCGTGATGTAGCGCTTCGAAAAATTGAGACGGATGCCGGTGATTTCCTGACCTTGCCACCGTCCCTTGCAAATCAGCCCCGTGTCCGGGATCGACGCCGCATCGGATCCCGCGCGTGGTCCCGTGAGCGCAAAGCACGGCACGTCATCGCCGCGTGCGAGCCGCGGCAGATAGTGGTCCTTTTGAGCTTCGGTACCGTAGTGAAGCAGCAATTCCGCCGGCCCCAACGAGTTTGGCACCGCGATGGTCGATGAGGCCGTGGTGGAGCGCGAGGCTATTTTGATCAGCACGCACGAGTGCGCATAGGCCGAGAATTCAAGGCCGCCGTAGCGGCGCGGTATGATCATCGCAAAGAAGCCCCGGGACTTGATGAAGTCCCACACGGCCGCGGGCATGTCGGCGCGGCGATGCGTGATATCCCAATCGTCCAGCATCGCGCACAGCTCTTCGCAGGGGCCGTCGATGAATGCCTGCTCGACGGAGTTAAGCGCGGGCGCTTTGGCGGCCATGAGCTTCGCCCAGTCGGGACCGCCCGTGAACAGCTCTCCATCCCACCACACCGTGCCGGCATCGAGAGCCTCGCGTTCGGTGGAGGACATGCTGGGAAGCAGCTTGCGGTACTTCTTCATGAAGGGCCGAGTGATCAGGCGTACGCGCAGCGGCCGAGCATTTAAAAATAACAGGATGGCGCAGGGGATCGAGACAAGCATTTTCCACCATGTCGGTGCCGCGCCGAGCGCCCAATAGACGGCAAGCAAAACCAGCAGAACGCCGGTACTGGCGGCGAGGCCGGCGCGGCGATAAGCCAGAATGCAAATGGCGCCCCCAAACAATATCAGCCAGCCGATGACAATGCCGGCCTCGAGCAGGAGCTCATGCATGGGACCGCCCCTTGAGTTTTAGATCAAATCTTTGACACCGTCGCGCTCTTCCAGCAGTTCGCGTTGCGTCGCCTGCATTTTCTCGCGGCTGAACTCGTTCACGTCCAAGCCCTGAACGATGCTGTACTCGCCGCTCTTGCAGGTGACAGGATAGGAATAGATGACCCCCTCGGGAATTCCATAGCTGCCGTCGGAAGGAACGCCCATGCTCACCCAGTCGCCTGCCGGCGTACCAAGCATCCAGTCATGCATATGATCAAGCGCGGCGGCCGCGGCCGATGCGGCCGACGAAGTGCCCCTCGCCTTGATGACCGCGGCGCCGCGCTGCTGCACCGTGGGGATGAAGCTGTCCTTGAACCAGCTCTCATCCACCAATGAGAGCGCCGCCTTCCCGCCGACGGTGGCATGGTGCAGATCTGGATATTGGGTGGCCGAGTGGTTGCCCCAGATGATGACCTTCTTGACCGTGGCCAGCGGCGCGCCGGTTTTCTCCGTCAGCTGTGCAAGCCCGCGGTTGTGATCGAGGCGGGTCATGGCCGTAAAGTGGTTGCGGGGAAGCGAGGGCGCATTTCGTTGCGCGATGAGCGAATTGGTGTTGGCGGGATTGCCGACTACCAGCACGCGGACATCGCGGCTCGCGGCCGCATCCAGTGCCTTGCCCTGAGCGGAAAAGATCTTGGCGTTTTCCAACAGCAGATCCTTGCGTTCCATGCCGGGACCGCGCGGCCGGGCTCCGACCAGCATGGCGAAGTCGCAGTCCTTGAAGCCGACATTGGCATCGGATGTCGCCGTGACTTTGTTGAGGGTGGCAAAGGCGCAGTCGTTCAGCTCCATCACGACCCCCTGCACAGCCGCACTTGCCGCCGGGATCTCGAGGAGATTCAAATTTATGGGCTGATCCTGCCCCAGCATCTGGCCTGAAGCCACGCGAAAGGCCAAGGCATATCCGATATTGCCGGCGGCGCCCGTGATGGTGATGGTGACCGGTTTCTTCATGACGAACTCCCGCGCAAAAACCAGTAATGGTAGCCGAAATTGTCCAACATCGTCATTGACCGATGGCGAGCGGCGCCTGGGTTGCCGAATTTAGGCGCACGCCGAGCAGCCGCGCCACCGTCGGCGCGATTTGCCGCAAGTCGATGAGGCCCAGATCGCGTCCTCGGGCGATTCCATCGCCAGCGATAAAAAATGCTGCGCGCATTTCCGGATAGTCCGGGGAGAAGCCGTGGCTGCCGAGGCTGCCGGGTACCTCGCTCACCAACGGGCTGGACGCATCGACCAGCGCGTAATAGCCGAGCTTCATGACGACCAGGAACGATGCTCCGGGGAACGCGCCATGCTGCTTGATTGCGTCGCGCTCCAGTACCTCGGCGATTCCGTTGCCGGGATCCGCCCTGAGCGCCTGCAACAATTCGCGCACCCGAGCTTCAGTTTGAGAATCCGCGGGATTCTGCAGCATGACGGCCGCCATCCCGCCGCCGGACCAAGGCTGCGCTTTCCACGATCCGTCGCTTTGCACCAGGCCCGCTCGCAAAAATGGCTGCATGAGATTCACTTTGTGCGTGATGTGCACAAAGCCATGATCCGAGACCACCAAGGCGACGGCCTTGGGATCGTTGGCGCGCGACTCGGCAAACAACTGTGCGAGCTGCCCGTCGATTACTTCGAGTTGCCGATTGGCCTCGACGCTGAACGGGCCATGCCCATGTTGTTGTTCGTCGAGCGAACTTAGATGGAGGGTCATGAATTTGGGCTTTCGCGTCCGCAGGATATCCAGCGCATAGCGAGTCTTTATTTCATCCCCGGGCGGACTCGGATCGTTGCCCCGCATGTAGGGGCCAAGGCGCGCCTGCATCTTTTCCAGCAGACCTTCGGGACGCGAGAGCGCCGCCAACAGCGACGCGTCTGAGGGATCGACGTCGGTCAGGCGTGCCACCCGCCAGTACTCCGGAATCAGAAAGTCCACCGCCGTCGCGCCGACACTCACCGGCCAGCCGATGCTCGCCGTGGATAACCCGGCCTCATGCGCAGCCTGCCACAGTGTCGGCACGCGAATCTGCCGTGCATACCAAAACCAGGCATTCGCATAGGTGTTTTTGGGATCGAATTCGAGATTGTTATAAATGCCGTGTTCGGCCGGCGACAGCCCGGTCAGCAGCGTCGCGTGGCTTGGATAGGTAACGGTCGGCCACACGCCGTTGACGCCGCGGGCGTGCGACCCATCGCGCAGCAAGCTGCGCAGAAATGGAATCTTCAGGCCGTGCCCGTCCGCATCGAGAACATATTCCGGTTTCAGCCCATCCACCGAAATCATGAGCACGGACGCGCCGTGCGCGGCATTGACGGCCGCAAGCACCAGAAAACACAGCGGCAGCACCCGCTGGACGCATGCCAAAACGCCTGAGTGGTTCACGGGAGGGAGGGTCACTGGTCGATGGGAACAAGGTAGTTCGGATAAGCGCTGCGAAACCGGCGCATTTCCACCTGCGCCTCGGTGACGCGGCCCGCACGGCGCAGAGCATTGATGTCCTCGAGCCAGGCGGCCGGATTGCGCTCACGCGGCGACGCCGGCGCGGCGCGCGGCGGCTCGCTCTTGAACATCCTCACGCGTATCACCTGAGGCCTCTCGTCAGGCTTCTTGATCTGCGGCGCAAAGATCAGCGCGAGCACCAGCGCCAGCGATAACAAGGCGCTCGCGGCGAACGCCAGCGGCGCCAGGCTTTGCGATTTTAACGGCACTCTCGGATGGAGCGTCTGCGGCGCGGCGGAGTCGAGCACCACGCGATCGAGCGCGTGCGGCGGCATGGGCGAAGCCTCCTGCCGGTACTGGCGCGACACGGCGCTCTCGCCGCGCAAGTAGGCATCGAGGTCATTGGGCAGGGGCTCGTCAGGCATAGGTGCGCAACGGCAGCGCCCCGGCTTGCTGCGCCGGCTGCAATGAGTTTTTCAGTTTTCGAACCGCATAGCGCAAACGGCTCTTGGCTGTTTCCGCCGGCACGTCCGTGACGCGTGCGATCTCCTCGACGCTCAACCCCGTTTCCTCGTGCAGCAAAAAGGCCTCGCGCTGCTCTTGCGGAAGCGCTGCCACGGCGGCGAGAAAAGCAGACTGCTGCTCGGCGAACTCCGCAACCCGGTCGGGGCGCTGATGCTCAGGAACCTCCGGTTCAAACAGCGCAGCGTCCGCGTCGTGCGCGGGCAGCGCACGGCGCAGATATAAATCGCGCCGGAAAAAATCCATCGCGCAGTTGTGCGCTATATGAAATAGAAACGTGGCGAATTTGGCGCGCGGCTCATAGCGCGCACGTGTCGCAATCAAATGCGACCACACTTCCTGGAACAAATCCGCGGCGGCGACCGCGTTGCGTACATGGCGCAGCAGATAGCGATACAGCGGGCCTTTGTAGTGCGCATAAAGCGCCGAAAACGCCGCCGCGTCGCCGTCGCGGTAACGCAGCATCAACCCCGCGTCATGGTCCAGAACTTCCATGGTGAAGGACAGCATACGTGGGGGCCTCTCATGGGGCAAAGCCCCTGTCTGCGAGGCAAACTATTTCCTCCATTTTTGGGGGCACCGTCAATTTATATATTAAAAACAATAAGTTATGTGTAAAAAATAATTTCAATAAGTGCTTGCATGTAGTGGTGTTGTATATTACTATATCACCAAGTCACCGAAACACCGCAGTGACAGGACCGAAAGACCGAAACACTTGAGGAGACGATCATGAACACTTCACTCTCAACCAAACTGGCCGCCCTCGGCTTAGCTCTGATGTTCAACAGCGTAATCATGGGCGGCATGGCCTACTTGTTCAACGCGCAACTGCAGCAGCCCACGGCGGCGATGTCGCTGGCCGGCACCGTGGCGGCGTCCGCGAACGATGTGGCCTGAGCCTTAGAAGCTCGGCGCTCTGGTAGATTACCGTGCTACATGTCCCCTACACGCGGGGTCGGCACATCGAGCGAGCAATGGACCCGAACTGGAACGACAACCAACCGATCTACCGCCAACTGCGCGATCGAATGGTCGCCCTGATTCTAGAGGGCGCGCTGAAGGAGGGGGATCCTCTGCCCTCTGTAAGGGCGGTTGCTGCCGATTACCGGCTCAATCCACTGACCGTGCTGAAGGGCTATCAGCAGCTGGTTGACGAGAATCTGGTCGAAAAACGCCGCGGTCGCGGCATGTATGTCAGCGAAGGGGCCCGGCGGCTGCTGCTGGCGGGCGAACGTGAGCGCTTTCTCAACGAAGACTGGCCGCAGATTCTCGCTGTCATCAATCGACTCGGATTCTCGTCGCAAGAATTGTTCGCGCAAACACCGGCGCTCACCCACCCGGCACCGCCGCCCCGCGGCAGCTCGCCTACAGAAGAATGAGACTCAATATGGCTGCGCTCATCGAAGCTCGCGATCTGACGAAAAAATACGGCGCCCACGTTGCGCTGGATCGCGCCAACCTCAACGTCGAGGCCGGTCGCATCGTCGGCCTGATAGGCCCCAACGGCGCCGGCAAGACCACCGCGCTGCGCGCCATTCTGGGCCTGACAAATTACGAAGGCCACCTGAGCGTGTTGGGCCGCGAACCATTCCGCGACCGCACTGAATTAATGAACGAATGCTGTTTCATAGCCGATGTGGCGGTGCTGCCATCGTGGCTGCGCGTCGATGACGCCATCGATTTCGTGGCCGGCGTTCACCCGCGATTCCGCCGCGATCGCGCGACGGCACTCCTGGCGAAGACCCAGATTGCCGGCAAGCGCCGCATGCGGGAACTGTCCAAGGGAATGAAGACCCAGGTGCACCTCGCGCTTACCATGGCGATCGACGCCAAGCTCCTGGTGCTCGACGAACCCACGCTTGGATTGGACATTCTCGCGCGTCGCGCCTTCTATGACGCGCTTGTCAACGACTACATGGACGAGACGCGCACCATCCTGATCACCACGCATCAGGTGGAAGAAGTCGAAAATCTGCTCACCGATATCGTATTCATCGACAGGGGCCGCATCGTGCTCGACACCTCGCTCGAGGATGTTGCCGCGCGCTTTACCGCGGTTGCGGTGGCGGCCGATCGCCTCGATGCCGCGCGTGCAGAGAAGGCGTTTTACGAACGGCACATCCTCGGCAAGGTGGTGCTGTATTTCGAAAACGCCGACCGCGGAAAACTCGAGGGTTTTGGCGAGATCCACACCCCCAGCGTTTCCGATCTGTTTGTCGCGAAGCTTTCGGGAGGTGCGGCATGAACAACAGCAAATGGCTGATTCGCCGGGAATTCTGGGAAAACCGCGCCATCTGGATGATACCCGCGGTGTTCGGCGGCCTGTTGCTGCTGGCCGCGCTGTTCGGTCAAGTGAGCATCCCTCATCTCAACTCGCCGCATGAATCAAGGGACGCGGCGGGCGCCTTTCTCGTGGTCGTCGGCACGATGTTCTATCTGATCATGGGCGTGTATTCGACCTGGTATCTGCTTGACTGCCTGTACACGGACCGGCGGGATCGCAGCATCCTGTTCTGGAAGTCGCTGCCGATCTCGGACGCGACCACGGTCTTAAGCAAACTATTGGTGGGCATGGTCATCGTTCCGCTGGTGTACTTCGCGGCCGCCGATGCGACCGCGCTGATCGCCGCCTTCATCTTGTCAATACGGGCACGGGCAGCGATCGGCAGCGCACTGTGGAACGGCGACGTTTGGTGGCAGGTGCAAGTGCTGTGGATGTACGCCATCGTCACATCGATTGTCTGGTACCTGCCGATTGCCGGCTGGGCGATGCTGGTGTCGGCCTGGGCAAAACGCGCAGTCATGTTGTGGGCGGTGCTGCCGCCGCTCCTTTTGTTCATCCTCGAGCGGGTCTTTTTTGGGACCAACATGGTCGGTCACCTGATCACGCGGCGACTGACCGGATTGCCGTTCGTCTCGTTCAGCGATCCTAAGTATGTGTGGACGCACGAGGGCGGCCTTGTGGATAATACCGCAGGCGCTTCCGCCCCCAGCGTATGGCATCTGATCAACCCCAGTGGATTTTTCACCAGCCTCGAGACATGGATAGGCGCCGCGGTAGGTGTCGTGTTGATCGTCGCTGCGATTCAACTGCGGATGCGCCGCTCGGAGATTTGAGCTGATGCGGCGTGCGGGACGCCACGGATGGCGTCGCGCCGCCCCGCTTTTCTGGTCGGTCGGCGCGGCGCTCGCTGCCGCCGTTTCCCCCGCCTCCCGCGCCGATGAATTTTTTCAGGTGCGCGATGAGAATCCCCTGATTCGCGGGTTTTATCTGCCCCTGCCGAGCGACAGCCGCTTGAGCGACGCTCAGAACCTGTCGGCGACCCTGTCGATCAGCAATACTCTCAACGTCGAGAACCGGCCCAACGAGAGCTTGCTCGTCGACGGGGAGAGCGACGTGCTGCGCTTGAGTTACGGGGATGCCCTGTATCAGGCATGGCGGTTCCGATTCACCGTACCGCTCATTCATGACAGCGGCGGATTCCTGGATTCCATCATTGCCGACTGGCACCGTTGGTTTGGCTTCAACCCCGGAAACAGGCCCTTTTATCCGCGCAACCAAATTATCTATTCGTACAAGGGCAAGGGCTCCATCGATGTCACTCAGCCGCAAACCGGCTTCGGCGACATCTCCGCGGAACTAGGCTGGTATGGGCTTGACGACGCGCATCGTACCTTCTCGGTTTGGGGCGGCGTCGAGGCACCCACCGGTTCGGCCGCGAAACTCACCGGCGCTGGCGCCTGGGACGGCGCCGTGTGGGCGCATGCCGCCTGGCGCTGGCCGCGGTGGCAGCTGGCCGCGGAACTGGGGGCGGCACAGCCTTTCGGCGACGAGTTATTTGCCGGCGCCGCTCATCGAACCTCGATGTTCGCGCGTTTTGCCGCAACCCGCACGCTGGGTTCGCTCTGGTCGTTGCGTGCACAGCTCGACGGCCAGACCGGCCGCGTCGAGGGCAGCGACCTTAGATTCCTGGGGCCGAGCTTGCAGTTGAGCGTCGGCGCCGTGCGCCGTTTGGGAGATCGCTGGCGCATCGAATTCGGTTTTGCGGAGGATGCCGCTGTCGACACCGCGCCGGACGTCACTTTCTTTCTTGGGATTCGCCGCCAAACCGGTGCAAAATAGCGCAAGATATTTGTTATCTCGAAGGGGCTTCTATGTATAAGACGAAGATCGATCTGTCGGAGAAAGTCCGCCGCAATATTGCCGTCATATTGAACGATCGTTTGGCCTATGCCATAGATTTGCAAAGCCAGGTCAAACAAGCGCACTGGAACGTGAAGGGACCCAATTTCATTGCGCTGCACGAGCTGTTCGACAAGATCTCCGACGCCGTGCTCGAACAGATCGATGATATCGCCGAACGCATCACCAGCCTCGGCGGCACCGCCGAAGGCACCGTCGCCGTGGCGGCCAAGCGCAGCAAGCTGAAGAATTATCCGCTGAGCATCACCGCGGGCAAGGACCACCTGTTTTATTTGTCCACCCAGCTCTCCGTGTACGGCAAGGTAATGCGCGAGGCCATTACCGACACCGATGAACTTGGCGATGCCGATACGGCGGACTTGTTCACCGGCATTTCCCGGGATGTCGACAAGTACTTGTGGTTTCTCGAGGCGCATTTGCAGGATAAGGCGTAGAGCATGGGCGATCCGGGAGCGGCCGACGATCTGGGCCTGCGCGCGCCGCTGGCCACCCTGCAGGGTTTGTTGACCGATGGGGAAACCCTGGAAGCCTGGGCCGCGCAGCGGCGTTGGTACGCGCTCACGCATCGGCGCGCGCTCATCGCCGCGACCAGCGGACGCTTCATTTCTCTGACACGGCGTATATTCGGCGGGTACGATTCGGCCGACATCCGCTGGCAGGATCTGAAGGAGGCGCGCATCAGCGCCGGCATCATCGCCGCCGACCTGACCCTGGTCGCGCAGAGCAGTTCCGATTTGAATATCGGCGCCGAGGTGAATCGCACATGGCATTTCGAGGGTCTGCACAAGGACCAGGCGCAGGCCATGTACCGAATCTGCCAGCAGCACGACCAAGTTTGGCGCGAGAAACGCCGGGTGCGCGAGCTCGAGGAACTGCGCGCCAAGTCCGGCGGCGTGCAAATCAGCGGTCAGCCGGGCTACGGCGGCGCCGATGCCGGGGCGGCGGAATCCGATCCTGCGCGGCGCTTGCGGCAGGCACGCGAGATGCTCGAGGCCAAGCTGATCAGCGATTCGGAATTCGAATCGATCAAGGCCAAGATCGTTTCGGGCCTTTGAACTCCGGGGAGCCTAGCCCAACAGGTACGCGAAGTAGCTGTTGCGCAGCCGGTTCAAGGGATCGGTGCGCTGGCGCAGTGCCCGGAACAATTTGGCGCGCTCGCCGAAGGCCTTCACCACATGTTCGGGCTGCAGCGCACGGGTTTGATTGAAAGTGGGTACCCCGCCGTGCGCGGCGGCAAAATCGTTGAAGTCGATCAGAAAATCATCCCAGCCCTGTTCGCCGCTGGAAGACGGTTCGAGCGTGAACATCGGACCGGAGTAGCTCGCACTGAACAAAGAGCCGCGATCCTGGTGCAGCCGGCTCGCGCCGCTCACGAGATTGCCGCGATAGCCATGCTGCTTGTAGTACGACTTGCAAAGGGCGAAATACGCGGCAAGCAGTTTCGGATAGTCAGCCTGCGGGAACGCCCACAGGCTGTAAGTGTGCCGCGCCTTCCAGGCTTCCTTGGGCATGTCGCGCATCCATTCGTGCGAATACATCATCACGCCGCGCGCGCCGCCGCCCAAAGCGCGGTGCATGCCCGAGAGAACCGCGTTGCGCAGGCCGGGCGCCGCCAGGACGCTGCCAACGGTGGAGCCAAAGGCGGGCAGGACGTTGCGCATGACCGACTGCTTGATCTGCCAGATTCCGGAGCGGTTGATGGCCGCGGATTCATCGAGCGTCCGCCGCTCTAGCGTGATGCGATCATGAAAAGGCGAGACGTGCAGGCGCAGCGCGCCGGGCGAAGCGATGATTCCGGCGTAACGAGAGCTGAATTCTTTGAGCGCCATGACCTGGTAATCGATCTTGACCGGCGTCAACGGCCGTACGCGGATCTCGACCTCGTGCACGACGCCCAGCAGGCCGAAACTCGAGCGCAGTACCCGCATCAGATCGCGCTCTCGATCCGTTATCGTCATTTGCTTGCCCTGCGGCGTGATCATCTTGACCTCGGAGATGCACGACGACAATTGCGCCATGCCCTCCCCGTACGAGGCTTGCGGCAAAGTCGTCACCGCCATGGCTCCCACGGAAATCTGGCCCATTTCCGGAGTCAACGGCAGTTCCTGCCCGCGCTCGGCGAGCGCCTTGACCAGGGTGCTTACGCGCACGCCGGCCTGCGCGCGTACGCTGTGTTCGCCGAATTCCAGGATTCGATCGAGCCCGCTGGTGTCCACCGTGGTGCCGCCGTCGCCGCCCACGCAGCGGGTCTGCGAATAATCGGCGCCGACCATGCGGACGGGCGTGGGATAACTCTTGGTTTTTTCAAGCAGACTGGGAATGTCTTCGAAACGCTTCAGGCGCAGGACCAGCCGCGGCCGGCGATAAATGCCCGATGAATCCGCGCCCCGCGGGTCAATGACTTTGTTTACCATGTGCTTCCCCCCGGAAGAGAATCAAGCTTGAAAAACGCTTGCTGTCCGGGGCACAAAACCTGGCGGCTGTGCAGGCGCGTGTGCGCTTCGAGATTCACTGGCGACCCCGCTATCGTCAGGCTTCCTTCGGAAGCCCCTTAGACCGGTGGTTTTGCGTCCCCACCTTTCGGCGGGTTTGCCCTTAAACAGCTGCCAATACTATGCGATGCGGGGTGCGGTCTTGTAAAGGGGTATTTCCGGAACCCTACCAGGGGAGGGTTTACCCCATCAAAAGCAGGGTTTCGGCGTGTTCGACGGCCTCCGGCGTCCCATAAACGACCACCACATCGCCTTCCTTGAATACCGTGTCCGGCCCCGGATCGCGTCCCAGGATGCCGTCCCGCCGTACGGCATTTACCGTGGCCTGCGAGCCGCGCTCTTTGAGATCCGTAATGCTGCGGCCGACGGCCCATGCCTGGGGCGGCAGAATCACGCTGTGCAGCTCTTCGCGAAACGCATGGGTTTCATCCAGATGTTCGGCACCCGCGGCGCGAAAATATTGCCGCAGCATGCTGTAGCGGTGGCTGCGGATGTCATTGATGCTGCGAATCACCGTCGCGACCGGCTGCTTCAACAGCAGCAGTAGATGGGACAACAACATCAGGCTGGCTTCGAAGGTCTCGGGCACGACCTCGGTCGCTCCGGCGGCCTGCAGTTCGGTGAGCTTGGTGTCGTCCTGGGTGCGCACCAGGATCGGCACATCGGTGCGCAATTCGCGTATCGCTCTTAGGATGCGCAACGCGACGTCGGGGTTCGCGAATGTCACCACCACGACGCTGGCATCCGCGACACCGACGTTTTCCAGCACCTTGATCTGGCCGGCATCCCCGTACACCACCGGATCGCCGACCTGCCGCCCCATTCGAATCCGATAGGGATCCACATCGAGAGCTATATATTCAAAGCCCGACTGCTCCAGCACGCGCGCGATATTTTGACCGACGCGTCCGAATCCGCAGATCACCACATGCTCGCGTTCGGCGGCGGCCAGGGTCACCTGTTCGTGACGCATCGCCTCGGTCAGCGGGTTGCCGGTTTCACGCAGAATGATGCGCGTGATGCGCCGGTTATGACGGATGATCAGCGGCGATAGCACCATGCTCAACACGGTCGCCGCGAGCAGAGGCTGCACGATGGCTGGATCGAGCAGCTGCTTCCTCAAAAGAAGAATCAACAAGGCAAAACCGAATTCCCCGCCTTGAGCAACGATCACGCCGGTGCGCAGCGACTTGAACCAGCTCTTGGTGGCGGGTTTTGCGGCCACCGCGACCACCGCCGCTTTCAAGAGCAGCATGGCGAAAAGGATCGCCGTCACCAAGGGCAGGTCCCGCAGCAAGGGGCCGACGTCCAGCAGCATTCCGACCGTGATGAAAAACAGGCCCAACAGCACTTCGCGGTACGAACGGATGGTGGCTTCGATTTGATGGCGGAACTCGGTTTCGGCGAGCATCATGCCGGCGAGAAATGCACCCAGCGCGAGGGACAGCCCCACTGCGTGAGTCGCCCAGGCCGATGCCAGCACGGCGAGCAGCACCGCCAGGGAGAACAGTTCGGCCGATCGCACCGAGGCGATCATCAGAAACAAGGGACGCAGCAGCCATCTTCCGGCGGCGAGCACCAACAGCAACGCAAGAGCGGCGATGCCGATCGCGCCCAGAATATGTTCGGTATCGACGGCGCCGCCGCTCAAGGCCGATAGCAGCGCCAACAGCAGCGGAAAACTCAGGTCCTGAAACAGGCAAATGGCGACGGCGAGGCGACCGTGCGTCCGGTTGTTCTCGGATTGTTCGGTCAACTGCGCAATGATGATGGCGGTGGAAGACATGGCCACGGCGCCGCCGATCACCACCGCGACGGCAGGCGCCACTTTGAAAAACGCGATGGCGATCGCCGCCACGATGCTGACCGTGACCAGCACCTGCGCACCGCCGACTCCGAGCACTTCCCAGCGCATGGCCACCAAGCGCGGCAACGAGAATTCCAGCCCCAACGTGAATACCAAGAACACCACGCCGAAGTCGGCGAGCAGCTGTGTGGTCTCGTTGTCGGCCACAAGCGCCAGCGCATGCGGCCCCAACAGCATGCCGACGGCGAGATAGCCCAAAATCGCGGGCAACGCCAATTTGCGTACCGCCGCGACCACGCACACCGACGCGGCCAGCAGAATCAGAATCTGTAACAGCGGATCGTTATGCCCCATTGCCTGCTAGCATATCGTTATGAGTGCGACCATGACGGCTCCGTTGGCCCTTGAGCCGCAAGGCGACGGCTGGCGGCTGGCGCTGAACGGCGATTGGTCGTTGGCGGCAATGCCGGGCATCGAGGCGCAGCTTAGAAGCCTGCCGCTGACGCTGCACGGAAATTTGATCTGCGATTGGACGCAGGCACGGACGCCCGGGATCAGTCCGGCGTGGGCGTTGCTGCGGCGTCTGGCGGAGGCCGTCCCGCCGCTCACCGTCAGCCACGCCGGCAATCCACCGCACTTTTTGCAACTGCTGCAGAAGCTTCACGTGGATCGGCACGCGGCCCTGAGCGCGCTTCCCGCGGAACCCACGCTGGAGCGTTTGGTGGGCAAACTCGGACGCTGGTCGGTGCTGCAGGGCGTGCATGCGCGCGGGGTGCTGGTCTTTTTGGGCCGCATCGCCACGGTCGTGGGTCAGGCATTCAGCCGGCCGGGCGCGTGGCGGATCTCTTCGCTGGTGCGGCATATCTATGAAACCGGCATTACCGCAATCCCGATCGTCGCGCTGATCGCTTTTCTCATCAGCGTCATCGTGGCGTATCTCGGCGCCCAGCAGTTGTCGCGTTTCGGGGCGGATATTTTTGTCGTTGATCTTGTGACCATTGCGACGCTGCGCGAAATGGGCGTGCTGCTGACATCCATCATTGTCGCCGGCCGGTCCGGCAGCGCGTTCGCGGCGGAGATCGGTGTCATGCAGCTCAACGAGGAAACCGATGCGCTGCGCGCCATGGGCATGAACCCGATTGAATTGTTGGTGGTTCCGCGGGTGCTGGCGTTGGTCATCGCACTGCCGCTGCTGACCGTCATTGCCGATGCCATGGGGCTGGCGGGCGGTGGCCTGTTGTCGCTGATCAATCTGCACATTCCCCTGCCGCAATTCATGGCGCGGCTGCGCGAATCGCTGTCGCCCACGACCTTCTGGGCCGGATTGGTCAAGGCGCCGGTATTCGCCATTCTCATCGCCATGGTCGGCACCTACCGCGGCATGCAGGTGCGCGACTCGGCGCGCGAGCTGGGGCGCCTCACCACCGTTGCAGTGGTGCAATCCATCTTCATGGTGATCCTGGCCGACGCCCTGTTTGCCGTGCTGTTCGTGCAAATTCATTTCTGATGCTGGATTCTGACTTCAATCCCGCAATCCGCGTGCGCGGCCTTCACAATCGCTTCGGCGCGCAGATAGTCCACGACGGTCTGGACATGGAGGTGCAGCAGCACGAAATATTCGGCGTGGTCGGCGGCTCGGGAACCGGCAAGTCGGTGTTGCTGCGCTCGATCTTAGGGTTGCGCCGCCCGGACAGCGGCAGTGTGGAACTGTATGGCCGGGACGTGGAAACCCTGGCGGCGTCGGACCGCAACAGCCTGGTGCAGAGCTATGGGGTGACCTTCCAGAACGGCGCGCTCATCAGCTCGCTGACCGTCGCTCAGAATGTACAGCTGCCGCTGCGCGAGCATTACTCCTTGTCCGAGAAGACCCTGGATGAGCTGGCGGAAATGAGCCTGCTCATGGTGGGTCTGCCGCTCGATGCCGCCGCAAAGTTTCCCGCGCAGCTTTCCGGCGGAATGATCAAGCGCGCGGCGCTGGCGCGGGCGCTGGCGCTGGAGCCGAAATTGCTGTTTCTCGACGAACCCACCGCAGGCCTCGATCCGATTTCCGCCACGGCCTTCGATGAGCTACTGTTATACCTGCATTCGCAATTGCGGCTCACGGTTGTCATGATCACCCACGACCTCGATACCTTGTTCCAGACGTGCAGCCGCGTGGGCGTGATCATCGACGGCCGCATGATCACCGACACGCTCCCGGGCTTGCTGAAGAATCCGAATCCCTGGATACAGCAATACTTCCACGGACCCAGGGCCCGCGCCGCCGCGATGGAATCTGCAAATCAGAGCAGCAATGGATAGGGATTCAAACTATGTCGCGGTCGGAGCCTTCGTGCTGCTGGTGATCGCCATGGCGGTGTCGTTCGTATTTTGGTATACCGACCAGCAGGACAAGCGCACCTACCAGCGCTACGAGATCTATTTTCCCGGCTCGGTCAGCGGGCTCACCGCCGGCAGCCCGGTGCGCTATCTTGGGGTGGATGTGGGCAAGGTGGCGCGGATCATGCTGGACCCGCAGCAGCGCAAGACGGTGCAGGTGCTCGCGGACATTGATTCGACCGCGCCCATTGACGAGCGGACCCGCGCCTCCTTGAGCTTGCAGGGCGTGACGGGATTGCTGTTCATCGATCTGGAGCAGGATCCCAAGGCGGAGGCGACCGGCGCGCTGCCGCAGGGACAGCGCTATCCTATGATTCGTTCGCGGCGCTCCGATTTCGACGTGCTGCTGAGCAATCTACCCGAGCTGACCACGCATCTGGTGGAGTTGGCCGAGCACTTCAACGAGATTTTCAGCGATGAGAACGTGCGTGCATTCAGGGCGACGCTCGAGAACGCACGGGCCGCCAGCGAACACCTGCCCGCCACGGTGCGCGAGGTTCAGCAGCTGGTGGCCGAGGTGCGCCGCACGACCCAAGAGGTGCAAGGCACGGTGGCTGACCTGCGCGGCGTGGTCAGCGAGGCGTCGCCCGATCTCAAGATCGCGTTCGCGAATATCCGGCAGATATCCGACAACCTCGCGCAAACCACCACACGCCTCAACGCCTTTGTGCTCGACAATGAACCGGGCTTCTCGCGTTTCTCCAGGCAGAGCCTCCCGGAATTCGAGCAGCTGTTGCGCGAGAGCCGCCAGGCGGTGCGGGATTTCCGCGATCTCTCGCGCAGCCTGAAGCAGAATCCTTCGCAGCTGATTTATGAATCGACTTACCGCGGAATCGAGGTGCCCAAGTGAAGCGTGCCGTGCTGTCGGGCTTGCTGTGCATGTTGCTCGCAGCCTGCGCCGGATCACTGTTCAAGAACAAGGCCGCTCCGCCCACCATGTACATGCTGTCGGCGGCGCCGCGGGGCGCGGGCGCGGCTCCCCCGGGCGGGGAGCACCCGACCGGACTGGCGGTGCTCAGGCCGCGGGTGCGCACCGGTCTCGACTCGGATCGAATCGCCGCGCTTTATCCGGATCGGCGCATGGAATTTTTCGCCGACGTGCGCTGGAGCGGACCGCTCGATGAAGTGCTTCAGGACCTTGCGGTGCAGGAATTTCATGCCAATCCTGAGTTGCACAATGTCGGCGCGGATGCGTCGGTCTTTGCGAGCGCCTACTGGCTGGAAATCGAAGTGAGCGATTTCCAAGCGGAGTACTCCGCGGCCGGCGGGGCACCGACCGTGCATGTGCATCTTCGGGCGCGTCTCGGCAGTGCGGGGGACCGGACGGTGCTGGCGCGCTTTGAACCCGACGTGCACGAAGCGGCGGCGGACAACCGCATGAGCGCCATTGTCGATGCCTACAACCGCGCCGCCGATAAAGCCCTGGCGGAGATTGCGCAGAGCGCGGCGCAGACGCTCAGCGGCCGCTAGGAGACAGGGCTCCTGGCCGCAGCACCCGCATTGCCTATTTTTGGCCCGCCTCCGCCGCCTCGATGGCCGTGCCGATCTCCATCCATTGGCTTTCGAGGAAGGCCGCGTCCCTTTGCAGATTCGCCCGCCTCATGACGAGTTTCGCCGCCAAGGGTTCGGCGGCAAATTCGCTCTCCACCAGGGCGCGCTCGGCGGCGACGGCTGCGATGCGCGCTTCGACTTGTTCGAGCTGCTGACGCAACTTGGCCAAGGGATCGCGGCGCGGCGTTTTCTTCTCGGGCCGCCCGGGCGCGCCCGCCTTGCCGCCCTGCTTGGGCGCGGCCTTTGCCGCCGGCGCGGTCTGCGGCGCGCTGCCCCGGGATCGCAGCCATTGCTGGTAGTCATCGAGATCGCCTGAGAATTCCTGCAGCCTGCCGTCCGCAACCAGCCACAGACTGTCCGCCACGGATTTGATCAAATGCCGATCGTGCGAGACGACCACCAGACCGCCTTCGAAGCTCTGCAGCGCAACGGTGAGCGCTTGGCGCATCTCGATGTCCAGATGATTGGTGGGCTCATCCAACAGCAGCAGATTGGGGCGCCGCGCCACCAGCAGAGCAAGCGTCAACCGCGCCTTCTCGCCGCCGGAGAAACGGGCCACCGGTTCGAACGCTCGGTCCCCCTGAAAACCGAAGCTTCCCAGGTGATCGCGTATTTTTTGTTCGTCGCCGGCTGCGAAGTCCGCGCCGCCGAGATTACGCAGATGCCAAAAGGCATCACAGTCGGGCTTGAGCTGCTCCAATTGCTGTTGGGCAAAATAGCCGATCGCAAGATCCGGGGCCGCCGTACGTTTGCCGAGCAGCGGCGCCGATTCGCCGGCCAGCAGCTTGGTCAAGGTGGACTTGCCGGCGCCGTTTGGTCCGAGCAGTGCGACGCGATCCAACGGCCCGATCGACACATTGATGCCGCCGACGACCTGCGTGCCGGCGTAGCCGCACGCCGCATCCTCGACGGTGATGAGCGGCCGCGGCGTCTTCAACGGCTTTGAAAACTCGAATTCGAACGGGCTGTCGACGTGCGCCGGAACGATGCGCTCCATCCGCTGCAGCATTTTCAGACGGCTCTGCGCCTGCCGAGACTTGGTGGCGGAGGCGCGAAATCGGTTCACAAACCCCGTGATTTGCGCAATTCGCTTGACCTGGCGCGCGTGCAGCACCGAGAGCAGGGCCAGCTCCTCGGCGCGCTTTTGTTCGAATTGCGAATAGTTGCCGGCATAGGCGCGGATGGTGCGGTTCTCGATGTGCAGCACCCGATCGATGATGGCATCGAGAAATTCCCGATCGTGCGAAATCATCAGCAGCGTGCCCGGGTAAGCGCCGAGCCATTCCTCCAGCCAAACGATGGCATCGAGGTCCAGATGATTGGTGGGTTCATCAAGCAGCAGCAGGTCGGCGCGCGAACACAGGGCGCGGGCCATGGCAACCCGCACGCGCCAGCCGCCGGAAAATTCGGCAACCGCGCGTTCCTGATCCGTCGCTTTGAATCCGAGGCCGTGCATGACGGCTGCCGCGCGGGCCTTGGCGCGGTACCCGTCAATGGCCTCCAACGATGAGTAAAGATCGGCCAGCGTCAGCGGCGCGTTGCGCCGCTCCGCTTCCTCGATGGCCGCTTGCACGCTGCGCAGCTCGGCATCGCCGTCGAGTACGAACTCGATCGCTGGCCGCGAACTCGCCGCAATCTCCTGCTCGACATGCGCGATTTTGAGCGTCGCCGGCAGTTCGATATCGCCGCGGTCGGGGGCGAGTTGGCCCAGGATCGCCGCGAACAGGCTCGATTTGCCCGTGCCGTTGGTCCCGGTGATGCCGACCTTGTTGCCGCGAAAGACGGTGAAATCGACCTGCTCGAACAGCGGCTGCGGACCGCGCCGCAGCGTGAGATCTCTCGCGCTCAGCATCGAGACTTAGGTTCCCGGGTTACGAAGAGAGGCGTACCGGCCGCAGTACCGTCGGCTCGCACAGGTTGCCGTGATGCGGCGTCCCGCCTTCCTGCCCGGCGAGAATGCCCAGAAGTTTATTTGCTTCCATGGCGTCGCCGAACAGCCGTCCCTGGGCGTAGTAGCAGCCGTGCGTACGCAGAAATTCCAGCTGCTCGGCTTCCTCGACGCCTTCGGCAATGACTTCCAGATCGAGGCTCTTGCCCATGTCGATGATGGTGCGCACGATGGCCGCATCGTTGGTATCCACCGCAACATCGCGCACGAACGACTGATCGATTTTCAGGGTGCCGATGGGAAATTGCTGCAGGGCCGACAACGATGAATAACCCGTGCCGAAATCGTCGATCGCGAGGCTCAAGCCCATGGCATACAGCTCGTTGAGCAGACCGATGGTGCGTTTCGGATCGGTCATCAATGTGGTCTCGGTCACTTCGAGCTCAAAGCAGGCGGGCGAAACGCCATGTTTGCGAAATACGTTGCGGCAGCGGGCGATGAAGCTCGACTGCTTGAGCTGGCGCAGCGAAAGGTTGATCGCAATCCGTCCGGGTTGCGGCACGACCTTCTGCCATTCGCGATAATCGGAACAGACCCGGTTCAACACCCACTCGCCGATATCCAATATCAAACTGGTTTCTTCCGCGAGGGGAATGAAATGCGAAGGCGAAATGTCGCCGTGTCCGGGCAGGCGCCAACGCAGCAGGGCTTCTGCGCCGACCACCCGGCCGGTGCGCAGATCCACCTTTGATTGATACAAAATGACGAGTTCGTCGCGCTCGAGCGCGCGGCGCAACTTGCTCTTGAGCATCAATCTCTCAACCGCCGCGGCGTTCATGCTGGGCACATAGAAGGCGCACGAGTTGCCGCCGTTCTGCTTCGAGTGATACATCGCCGCATCGGCATTGCGGATGAGGTCGATTACATTTTCGGCATCGTAGGGACAGATCGCGATGCCGGCGCTGGCGGTGAGATAGACCTCTTGTTGATTGACATAGAACGTGCGGCTGATTTCATCGAGAAGCGTCCGGGCCAGGGCGCCCAAGGCGGCGCGGTTATCGGTGTCCACCGGCAAATCGTCAATGAACATCGCGAACTCATCGCCGGCGAGGCGGCCGATCACTGCGTCCTTGCTCAGATTGCGCGTCAGGCGTTCGCTCAATATTTCCAGAGTGCGGTCGCCGGCGGCATGGCCGAAGGTGTCGTTGACCTCTTTGAAGCGATCCAGATCCAAATACAGCAGCGCCAGTGAGCGCTGGTTGCGCCGTGCGCGGGCGATCGCCTGCTGCAGCAAATGCTGGAATTGCATGCGATTCGGCATTTTCGTCAAGGTGTCATAGCGCGCCAGATAGCGGATGCGGCGCTCGGCACGCTTGCGCTCCGTGATGTTGCGCGCCACATAGATATTGCCCTGGAATTGCGGGTCTTCTGAATCGATGGGCGAACTGGCGATGGAGACCGGTATCGTCTGGCCGCTGGCGGTGTGCAACACGGTCTCCCGCGCTTCTTGCGTCGAATGCGTCGGATCGAAGGAGCTGCGATGCGCTTCGTCGACGAAGCCGAGCAACGGCTTGCCGACCAATTCATCGGACGAATGTCCGAGCAGCGATTGCGCGGCTTCGTTGCAGCTCTTGACCAGGCCGTCCGGCGAGGTGACGAACACCGCATCGCTCAAGCTGTTGAGCACGGTGTTGAGATAATTCTTGGTGATGGTGGTTTCGTTCAGGTTCTGCCGCATGCGCTCGAGCGCAAATTGCAGATCGCCGAGTTCGTCGCGGCGTGCGACCTCGAGCGGCCGCGTGTAGTCGCCGTCGCTGATGCGATCGGCGCTCTTCACCAGCGCGGCGATCGGACCGGAGAGCCGGCGCGCGATCCACCATGCACCGAACAGTCCCAGGATGAATAGCGGCACGGTGATGATGGTGAACACGCCGCGAATGCGCTTGCTCTGAATTCCCTGCTTGCTCAGCAATTGGCTGCGGATGCTGGAGAGGGTCTCCTGCATTTCGGCGCGGCTCATCCAAATCTCGAGGCTGCCGGCGTGCTGTAAGTCGGTCCGCAGCACCAGCGGGGCGGAACTGGTCGGCCGCGCTTCCGGATTGCTGCCCGAGTAAAGAATGTCGTTGCGCGGGCCCCAGACCTCGACCCGTTCGATGTCGCGCTCATCCAGAAGCCTGGCCGCAATGGCAGCCACGGCGGCATTGTTGCCTTCTTTCAGCGCAGGGGCGAGGGAAGTGCTGGTGATGTTGCTTAACGACCGCGCGCGCGCCTGCAGGTCGGTCTCGAGCTTTTGCTCGACGGTGGCGTAGGTGAGTTGATTGGCGTCGGAGGTGGTGACTCGATGCTCGTAGTAGGCCAACCCGCCCAAAAGCAGCGCAAGCACCGCACTGACCCCGAGGGCCAGCAACAAATAGCTGGTTTTAAGGCTTCGCGCCATCGATTTTCCGGTCCCCCGCCTCTCAACCGACGATGATACCTGGTCAGGCCTACCCCCATAAGGGCCAATCTTACCGGGGGCGTTCAGGCCAACCCTGACAGGGGTCGCGGGTACAATCATGGCTCATGGGCCGTTCATATGCGCATTGATATTTATTCCGACACGGTTTGTCCGTGGTGTTATTTGGGAAAGCGACGCTTCGATCTCGCCATCGCGGCCCGTCCCCAGTACGAACCCGTGGTGGTCTGGCGGCCCTTTGAGCTGAATCCGGACGTGCCTCTCGAGGGAGTCGACCGCGAGACCTTCATGGCGGCAAAAATGCCGGATCAGGCGCGGCTGCAGCAAGCGCATGTGGAACTGGAGCGCCAAGGCGAGGCCAGCGGCATCCATTTTCGCTTCGACCTGATCAGTCGGGTCCCCAATACCCGCCGTTCGCATCTCTTGATTGCCCATGCGGCAAGACGCGGCCTGCAGGCGGCAGTGAAGGATCGTCTGATGCGGGCTTATTTCGAGGAGGGTTGCGACATCGGCGACCTGGATGAGTTGGTGCGGCTCGGTTCGGAGGTGGGATTGAACGCCGCCGAGACCCGCAACTCTCTGATTTTGCGGGTCGGTCAGGATGGGGTGGTGGCCGCCGAACGCCACGCAAGCGTGCTCGGAATCACCGGCGTACCTACCTATATCTTCGACGGCCAGTACACCATTTCAGGCGCGCAGGAGGTCGGCGTATTCGCCCGCGTGTTCGACCAGGTGGCCGAGTTTGCCTCCTCCCGCGGCGTTGCCTCGTGAACGAGGGCGAGCTCACGGGTCAGGCGAGAACTCACATCGCGGCCGTTGCGGAGCCAGAATGCCTGCTGCATGCACAGGCCGTGACGCCTTTTCTCAATTTGCGCCGTGCCGCGGGGGCGGAGGGCATCGACCTGACGCCGGTGAGCGGCTTTCGCGATTTTGGCCGCCAGCTCGGCATCTGGAATGACAAATTCAGCGGAGCGAGGCCGATATACGACGCCGCGGGGGCGAGGCTCGATGCGGCCTCCTTAGGCCCGCGCGCGCGAATAGAGGCGATTTTGCTATGGTCGGCGTTGCCCGGCGCGAGCCGGCATCATTGGGGCACCGACATTGATCTCATCGATGGCAACGCGAACGCGGAGGGTTTTAAGGACAAGCTGACCCGCGCGGCGTTTGCGCCCGGCGGGCCCTTCGCGCGCCTGGACGCATGGCTCACGCGTCATGCAGCCCGATTCGGCTTCTTTCGACCCTTTCAAGGTGTTCGCTCCGGCGTGCAGCCGGAGCCCTGGCATTTCAGCTTTGCGCCGATTGCGGAGCCGGCGAGGCAGCGCTTGAGTCCGCAAGTTTTGCGTGCGGCCCTTGCGGCTGCGCCGCTTTTGGGCAAGGAAGTCGTTCTGCAGCATCTCGACGAGTTGCACGCGCGCTACGTGGCAACCATCGATCTGCCTTAGATGGCCGGCTGCTAGATTTAGGCCCAGAGGACCTTCAACCGGTCCAGCATCAAGCCGCGCACCTGGTTGATTTGCGTGTCATCGGAAGTAAACAGCGGCGGATTACGCCGCAGCATCGGCCAGCGCTCAGTGCGCAGCACGCGGTGCAGATACCCCAAGTTGCCCTCAATCGCCTCGAGGTACGGATTCTTGCCGCCGAACAAACATTCGACGTAGCGATAGGCGTGTTCGAACTCACCTTCGAGGCGCGCCACGAACGTTTCGCGCACGAACTCCGGAGTTTGGCGCAACAGATCCAGCCCTGAGCTGTAGCGGACCCGCAGCGAGCCATCGACCGCCGTGGTGGCGGCGACTCCGCCCAGCACGAACTCCGGATAGAGCCGGTCGCGGCACTTCTCCAGGTAGCAGCGATCCGCCATCTGCGCGATCAGATCTGCGGTACCGAGCAGATGCCCCAGCTTGCGATCCTTGGGATCGGCAAGCTGAATCATGTTGAGCTTGATCTCGTAGCCGGTGAAATGCACGATCCTTGTGGCGACGGGGACCCAGGTTTCCATGCCGACGCTCGGCAAATAGCGAGCGAGGAAACGCGCGCTGCGCGTCACATGATAGAGAGTGAATTCCGCGCCGTTGCTGTGTTGGCGATCATCAAATTCGCGGATGTAGCCGGCGTCGTGGAACAGCGACGTGACCAGCGCCATGCCGGCCCGCTCGGCACCGAAGCGCAAGCGGCTCTCGACCGTGCGTTCATAGCCCACCAACAAGCGGGCCATGGCGAGCGTCATGTCGAGGGAGTGCTGGCGATCGTGGTAGAGCGTATCGACGCCGTGATAGCCCGGCATACGGCCGGTGAACAGCTTGTCGAAATCTTCAAAAGCCACCGCGACTTTGTCGAAGTATTCGGCGGGCCACGTGGCGGTGAAGAGTTCACGGACCGCGGCGCAGACCGCAGCAGTGGAGCTGACTTGAACGGAGTTGGCGACGTCGTAGTCGTTACGTCTGAGGTCGTACATCAGTGGGAGTTTAGGCTCTCTTAATCGGCGCCGCCACGTGCCTCCTTCTCGTTTGGACGCAGCTCACACTATTAAGTCAACCCGTGGACGCGAAAAAGGGATATTTAGTAAACTTTGATCCCCCCGAATTTGTGGCGTACCCGCCGCGCCAAAGTGGCGTAACCCAGCCAAAACCCGCATGCCAATCCGACGGCGACGGCAATTGCGGCAATTGCGGCGATCGCGGGCCAGCGCGGTGCCGGCACTTGAGCCGCGCCGCCGCCGCGTGCCGCATCCAACTCGGCCTGCTTGGCAGCAAGTTCGAGTCTGAGCCGTTCAACTTCGCTGCGCGCCGCTGCCTCCGCCAGGGCCGGCGTCGTTGCCCGGCTGCGGTCCAGTTCCTCTTGAAGCCGCTTGACCAGAACGACGGCGGGCTCGTGGTTGGTCAAGAATGCAGATTTCACCCAACCGGTCGTTCCGTCGCTCAATCGCACCTGGGTGAAATCGCCGTTTTGCGCCAGTGTCTCGACGCTTGTTCCCGAATGCAGCGTGGCAAGCCGCTGCCCCTGATTGTTTTCTTCCGCGTAGACGCCCAGCACCAGTTCGTCGCTGACGTAGGCGGTGGCAGCCACACCCTTGATAGCCAACAGCGCCAGCAACAGCGCGGTCAGCTGTCTCAAGCCGCGATCCCGGTTTGTTTGAGCAGCGGCCGCACATCAGGCTGGCGTCCGCGGAAGCGCACGAAAGCGTCCATGGCATCGACGCTGCCGCCTCTGCTTAGGATGGAGTCGCGAAACCGCGAGGCTGTCTTGGGGTCGAAAACCCCGGCCTCTTCAAAGGCCTCGAAGGCGTCGGCGGCCAGTACTTCCGCCCACTTGTAGCTGTAATAACCGGCGGCGTAGCCGCCGGAGAATATATGCGCGAAGCTGGCCGGCATGCGGTTGAACGCCGCCGCCGGCACGATGGCTACGCGCTGCCGCACGCCGGCCAGGACTTCCGCGACATTGGCTCCCGCTTTGGGGTCGAAGTTGGCGTGTAATTCGAAATCGAACGTGGCGAGTTCGATTTGCCGCAGCGTGTCAAGGGCGGCGTTGAAGGTGCGCGTGCCCAGCAGGCGCTGCAGCATGTCGACCGGCAGCGGCTCGCCGCTGTCGATGTGCGCAGAAATGAGCGGCAGCACCTCGGCGCGCCAGACGAAGTTCTCCATGAATTGACTGGGCAGCTCCACCGCATCCCAGGCGACGCCGTTGATGCCGGCAATGCTGGGGTAGGCGACGCGGGTCAGCATGTGATGCAGGCCATGGCCGAACTCGTGAAACAGCGTGATCACTTCGTCGTGCGTCAGCTGCGACGGCTGCGGTCCCACCGGCGCGGTGAAATTACAGACCAGCTGCGCCACCGGCAGCGCGCTGCCGGAGGGCAGCGCTTTGGCGACCACGCATTCGTCCATCCACGCGCCGCTGCGTTTCTCGCTGCGCGAGTAGGGATCCAGGAAAAAGCCCGCCACGACGCGCCGTTCCTTGTCGAGCAGATCGTAATACCGCACGCTGGGGTGCCAAACGCTGACATCGGTGCGTTCGCGAACGCTGATGCCGTAGAGGCGCTGGGTGAGCGCAAACAAGCCATCCAGCACTTTCGGCAGCGGGAAATAAGGTCGCAGCGCTTCTTGCGAGACCTTGTAGCGGCTTTCCTGGAGCCGTTCGCTGTAATAGGCCATGTCCCAGGCGCTGAGTTTGCGTCCGGCAAATTCCTCGAGTCCCAAAAACTCCTCGCGTGCCGCGGGCCGGCAGCGCCGCGCCAGGTCATCGAGGAAGGTGAGCACCTGCTTGCTGCTCTTGGCCATGCGCGTGGCCAGCGCGTAGTCGGCGAAATTTTGAAAACCCAGGAGCTTGGCGAGCTCATCGCGCAACGGCAGGATCTCCGCGATGATGGCGTAGTTGTCGAAACGTCCGGCGCTGGGACCGAGTTCCGAGGCGCGCGTGATCCAGGCCTCATAGATGTCGCGGCGCAGCTGTTCGTTTTCGGCGCTCGACATGATGGTCATATAGGTGGGTTGGTCGAGCTTGAACAGCCAACCCGGTTGCTTGGCCTCGCGCGCGTCCGCCGCGGCGCGGTCTATGGCGTTGCTCGGCAGTCCGGCCAGTTCTGTGCTGTTGGTGACGCTGCGGGTATAGGCCCGGCCCGCATCAAGGACGTTCTCGGAAAACTTGGTGGCCAGGTGGGCCAGTCGTTGTGCGACTTCGCGATAGCGGGTCTTTTGGTCGGCGCGCAGATCGACCCCCGCGAGGCGGAAGTCGCGCAGCGCGTTTTGCAGCAGCTTGCGTTGCGCCGGATCGAGCGTCTCGGCTTCGTTCTTCAGCACGTGCGCGTAGGCGGCCTGCAGCGCGGCGTTCTGGCCGAGCTCCGAGGAATATTCGGTGAGCAGCGGCACGCATTCGTTGTAGGCCTCGCGCATCTCAGGCGAATTCGCCACGGCATTGAGGTGCGAGATCGGACTGAAGGTGCGGCTCAAACGGTAGCTCAGCTCCTCGACCGGCACGACCAACGAGGCAAAGGTGGGATTGGTTTGCTGCGTCAGTTCCGCGAGCCGGGCCCGATTCTCCGCCAGCACCGTTTCCAGTGCCGGACGTGCATGACGCGCCTCGATACGCCCGAAGTCCGGCAGTGCGCCGAGTTCTAGAAGTGGATTGTTCACCCGCTGATTCTAGCAGAGGTGCGCCGCGGCTTTGGCCACGGGCGATATGGCCGGCGAACACGTATCATTGGCCCCTTGCAGTCCCCATAGGACGGAAATCGACTGTGTCCGAGCAAGCATTCGATCTTATCAGCGTCGGCGGAGGCAGCGGCGGCCTGGCTTGCGCGCAACGGGCGGCCGAGTACGGCGCGAAAACCGCCGTCATCGAACCGCACCGCCTGGGAGGAACCTGCGTCAATGTGGGCTGCGTGCCGAAAAAAGTTATGTGGAATGCGGCCGGCGTTGCCTTGGCCGTTCGTGACGCAGCCGACTATGGATTGGATGTCAAACCGGGTGCCGCCGACTGGGCGCAATTGAAGCGCAAGCGGGACGCTTACGTACTGCGCCTGAACGGCATCTACGAGCGCAATTTGGCGGCCAAAGGCGTGGCCTATGTGCGCGGGGCGGCCCGCTTCCTGGATGCGCACACTGTCGAGGTGAACGGCAATCGTTTGCGCGCGCGTCACATGGTGGTTGCGACCGGCGGCAAACCCACGCTGCCGGATATTCCGGGCGTGCAATTGGGCATCAGCTCGGACGGTTTTTTTGACTTGAATGAGCGGCCGCAGCGGGTTGCCGTGGTGGGCAGCGGCTACATTGCGTGCGAGTTGGCCTCATCCTTCCAGGAACTGGGCAGCCAGGTGGAGCAATTCATCCGCAAGGACCGGCTGCTCACGAATTTCGACGTGATGCTGGGGAAATCCCTGATGCGGGAAGTGCGGGCCCAGGGAATGATCATCCATGAGCGTGCGGTGCCGGCCGCGGTGCGCGAAGCCGCAGGCAAAAAGACTGTGGCGTCGGCGGACGGCCGCGAGTTTGCGGGATTCGACTGCATATTGTGGGCGATCGGGCGGGAGGCCAATGTTGCCGGACTGGATCTTCACAAGGCGGGGATTGCGCTCGACGACAACAACTACGTCATCACGGATGGCTTTCAAAATACCAGCGCGGCCGGCGTGTATGCGATCGGCGATGTCACAGGCCGGGCGGCACTGACGCCGGTGGCCATCGCCGCGGGCAGGCGCTTGAGCGACCGGCTGTTCGGTGCAAGGCCCGACCGGCGTTTGGACTACAACATGATCCCGACGGTGATTTTCACGCACCCGCCCGTCGGCACCGTGGGGGCGAGCGAGGCGGAAGCCCGCGCGCAGTACGGAGATGCCGTCAAAGTGTATATCGCCGATTTCACGCCGATGTATCACGCGCTGACCACCCGAAAAACGCACACCGACATCAAGCTGGTCTGCGTGGGTCCCGAGCAGCGCATCGTCGGCTGCCACATCCTGGGCAGCGGTGCCGACGAGATGCTGCAGGGATTTGCGGTAGCGATCCGCATGGGCGCGACCAAACAGGATTTCGACGAGACAGTGGCCATTCATCCGACCAGCGCGGAGGAATTGGTGACGATGCGCTAGTGCACGCGGTACGCGGCACGCTGCGCAAGGCGCGCTTATGCGTGCTGGGCCAGTGCTTCCAGCGCGGGTCCGGTTTCGGGGCGTATGCCGCGCCAGAGTAAAAAAGACTCTGCGGCCTGTTCTACCAGCATGCCCCAACCCTTGGTGGTGCGCGCGGCATGCAAGGATTTCGCCCACAATGTAAATGGGGTATGCCCGCGCCCATAGGCCATGTCGTAGCAGATGCTTTCCTCGCCGACGAGACCCGCCGGCAACACCGGCATCTCCCCCTGCAGGCTTGCGGAGGTGGCGTTGATGATGAGATCGTAGGGCGGACCTTCCACTTCCGCGAACCCGCAGCCGAAGATTTCGCCCAAGTCGGCAAATTCGGCAGCCAGCTTGCGGGCCCGTTCCGGCGTTCGATTGGCGATCACCACGGCGTGCAGTTCCCGTTCCATCAGGGCGCCGAGCACGCCGCGAACCGCGCCGCCGGCGCCCAGGATAAGCACGCGTTTTCCGGCAAGCGCGATCCCCAGATTGGTCTCGAGATCGGCCATCAATCCCAGACCGTCGGTGTTGTCGCCGAGCAGCGAGGTCTGTTCGAAAAAGGCGATGGTGTTGACGGCTTTTGCGCGCTCGGCGCGCGGCGTCAGCTCATTGACGAGTTCCGCGGCGGCCTGCTTGTGCGGCAATGTGACATTCAGCCCCTTGAGGCCGCCGGCAAACAAGCGCAGCGCTTCGCGGCGAAAATTCTCCGGCGGAATGTCGAACAGCCGGTACACGAGATTTTGCGCCGTGGCCTTGGCGAACATGCCATGGATGAACGGCGACCAGCTGTGGGCGATGGGATGACCCGCAACCCCGTATTGATCAGGCGCCTCCGACCCCATGCTCGGATTCACTTAAGCCAGTCCGCCGCGCGTTTTGCGAAATACGTCAAAATGCCGTCCGCTCCGGCGCGCTTGATGCACATCAGCGCCTCCAAGGCGACGGCACGTTCGTTCAACCAGCCGTTGCCCGCAGCGGCCATGATCATCGAGTATTCGCCGCTGACCTGATAAACCAGGGTGGGCATGCCGAATTCATCCTTGATCCTCCGCACGATGTCGAGATAGGGCAGTCCCGGCTTGATCATGACCATGTCGGCGCCTTCGCCGATGTCGAGCGCGACCTCGCGCAGCGCCTCGTCGGAATTGCCGATGTCCATTTGGTAGGTGTGCTTGCCGCCGCCGCCCAATTGCGCGGCCGATCCCACCGCATCGCGAAATGGGCTGTAGAAGCTGGAGGCATATTTTGACGCGTACGCCAGGATGCGGGTGTGCACCAGTCCCGCGGTCTCCAAGGCGTTGCGGATGGCGCCGATGCGTCCGTCCATCATATCCGACGGTGCAACGATGTCGGCGCCGGCATCGGCATGCGAGCGTGCCTGGCGCACCAGGGTTTCGACCGTGACATCGTTCATCACATAGCCGTTCTCGTCGATCAGCCCGTCCTGCCCGTGCGTGGTGAAAGGATCGAGCGCCACATCGGTGATGACGCCGAGATCCGGGAATTCTTTCTTGACTGCCCGGACGGCAACCTGGGCGATCCCGTCCGGATTCCAGGCCTCGCGCGCGTCGAGCGTCTTCTTCCCCTCCGGTGTGAACGGAAACAGCGCAATCGCCGGGATCTTGAGGCGCAGCAACACCTCGCATTCGCGCAGCAGTTGATCGACCGAGAGCCGCTCGATACCGGGCATGGAGGCCACCGGCTGCCGTTCGCCGCGTCCCTCGACCACGAAAATCGGGTAGATCAGCGAGTCCACGCTCAGATGGGTTTCACGCATCAAGCGGCGTGAAAACTCGTCGCGGCGCATGCGCCGCATCCGGGTGCTTGGAAATGAATTGCCGCCCATTCCGGTCATCTCGAATGTGACTCCTAGCATCCAGTTTGCCGCTGCAATATCGCCGCGTCCGTGCCCAGTCGGCATATTTGACCGTCGGCGCCGCCCGCTTAAAGCGGTAATATCGCGGGAACGATATCTTAAGCCGGGCCCTGATTTATACATGAACGATGAGGTTGGTGGAAAGCAGCGGCGCGCACGGTTCCAGGCACTGTGCCAGTCCCTGCGTCCGGACCTGCTGCGCTTCGCGTTTTGGTTGTCCCGCGACCGGGCTTTGGCCGAAGACGTCGTTCAGGAAAGCATGCTGCGGGCCTGGAAAGCTCAGGACTCCCTGCTGGATGAGAGCGCCGCGAAACCCTGGCTGTTGACCATTATCCGGCGCGAATATGCGCGTACTTTCGAGCGCAAGCGTTTCACTACGGTGGATGTGGAGGAATTGATTGCCAAAGAGGAACCCATGCTGGCCGCCGCCGAGGAACAAGACGTCGCCGATGTGCGCGCCGCCATCATGAGATTGCCCGATGAATATCGCGAGCCCTTGGTACTGCAAGTGTTGATGGGTTATTCAACCGCTGAGATTGCACGCGAACTCGACCTGTCCGGGCCGGCGGTGCTGACGCGCCTGTGCCGCGCACGGCGGCAGCTGCGGGCGGCCTGCGGCGAGGATGCCTCGCAGGATCCGCAAGAATGATGCAGCACACCGACTACCGCGCCGCCATTCTGGCCGATCCGCACAGCGCCGATGCGCAGCTGCGCGCGCACCGCGAGGCTTGCGCAGAATGCAGCGCGTACACCGAACGGTTGCTCAAGTTCGAATCGAGGCTTGAACGCGCCGTGCGCGTGCAGATGCCCGCGGGCGCCGCGGTACTGCCGTTCGCGCGCAAATCGCCGCCGGCGCCCGGGGCAGCGCGGCGTTGGCTGGCGATGGCCGCCAGCGTGCTGCTGGGCACCGCGCTGGCCGCGGGCATCTGGTTCAGCCTGCCGCAGCGAAGTCTCGCCGCCGCGGTGGTTGCGCACATGGCAGGAGAGCCGGACGCATGGCAACGCAGCGACGTTGCCGTGGACGATCCTACGCTGCAGAATGTGCTGAAGGACTCGAAGCTGCGTTTGCGGCCGGCGGCCGGCCTCGTCAGCTATGCCAGCAGTTGCTCCTTCCGCGGCCACGTGGTGCCGCATCTGGTGGTGCAGACGGCTTCCGGACCGGTTACCGTCATGGTGCTGGTGCACGAGCCGCTGCGAAAATCCATGCAGTTCGACGAACAAGGTTATCGCGGCACTATCGTGCCCATTCCGGGCCATGGCAGCATTGCCGTGCTCATGCAGGACTCCGGCATCGAGCGCGGAGAAATCGATCGCGTCGCGGCACGCGTCGAAGATGCGATCGTATGGACGCGCTAGCGCCAGCTCCCCTAGATGCCGACGTCGCTCAGCAGCTCGATGAGACTACGCGCACTGGCGGCCAGTTTCGGATGGTCTGCTTCGAACTGCACCGCGACCCTCTCCAACCGTTGGCGCAGCGATTTGTCGGCTGAGGCGTCGACGCCGGGCTGATCGACCAGGCTTTTTACCTGCGGCAGGATCTCGTCCAGCGATTGCCGGGCCGCGGGGTCGTCCCGATGGGCATTCGCCAATTCGTCATGCAATTTGGCGAGCCGCTCGCGCAATGTATTGGGATCCATAGGCAGTTACCTCGTAAAGCGATGCGCTATTGTGCCATTCGCTCAGGCGTGAGGCGGGCTACTTCGACGTAGCCCGCACCCGGTGCGGCGATTGCCGCGTGAATCGCGCCATAGGCATTGCGCAGAAATTCATCCGCCCCATAGGGCGGATTGACGATCAGAAGTCCGCTGCCCGCCAGCCCGAGGCCGGCATCGTCGGGATGAATGGCCAGATCCGCCAACAACATTTTGGGGATCTGCAGCGCCTCGAAGCGCGCGTGCACCTTGCTGCGCTGTGTGGCGCTGCGAATGGGATACCACATCAAGTAGACGCCGCTCGGCCAGCGGCGGTAGGCGTCTGTGAATGCCTGCAGCATCATTTTGAGTTCGTCGAGGCTTTCGTAGGGTGGATCGATCAACACCAGTCCACGCCGTTCATCGGGCGGCAAGAATGCCTTGAGCGCGGCATAGCCATCGGCGATTTCCGTGCGAACTCTGCCGGCCGATTCAATTTCACGCTCCGCGGCGCGCGCCTCCGAAGGCTTAAGTTCGACGAACAGGGCGCGGTCCTGGGCCCGCAGTTCGGCGGCGATCAACGCGGGCGATCCGGGATAGCGCGGCAGCCGCTTGCCGCGCCGAGCGCGGACCGCCGCGAAGTAGTCGGACAGCGATTTGTCGCCGAGTGCGCTCTTGATCAGCTGCTGCACGCCGCGCTCCGCTTCGCCGGACTTCTTCGCCTCCGGCGCCTGCAGATCGTAGAAACCTCGCCCCGCATGGCTGTCGAGCACGAAGTAGGCCGCATCCTTGCGCCTTAAGGCTTTCAGGCAGTACAGCAGCCCGACGTGTTTTGCGATGTCGGCGAAATTGCCCGCGTGATAGATGTGCCGGTAATTCATGCCGCATTGTGCCTGTCCCGGCGAGCGCGCGGCAAAAGACTCGCTTGCGAAGCCCTGTTCAAGTGGGCAGTCTTGAGAACACACCCGATTCGCGAGGCGCCATGAAAACCGGAATATTCGAAATTGACGGAGTCGACTATCCCGACGCCGCGGCCTCGGATCCTGCCGTGCTGGGCTGGATGCAGGGTTCGCCGCCGCCTGCCGCAAAACAAATCCGTTTCCAGGACGATCGCTTCCTGGAATTTCCGCAGATTCGCTGGACTCTATCCCACATGCGTGAGCTGGCGCCGAGCGCCGCGGTATGGCGCGGCAGCGGGCCTCCCAGCGATCTGAGCGTCGCACCAAGCGGTCTTGCGGCCTCGATCGACGCGCTCGTGTTCGAGGATTTGCGCGGCAACGCGCTCACCTGGTCGCAGTCGCTGCAGCAAACCTATACGGATGGCATCGTGGTCCTGCACCGCGGGCGCCGCATCTACGAACGCTATTTCGGCGCGCTCGAGGAACAGCGGCCGCATGCCTGTTTTTCGATCACCAAGTCGTACGCCGCCACGCTCGCTGCGGCCATGCTGCACGAAAAAACGCTGGACGACGCCAAAACGGTGTCCTACTACCTGCCGGAGATGGGCGGCACGGCCTATGAGGATGCCACCCTGCGCCAGGTCCTCGACATGCAGATCGGTGTCGAATATTCCGAACTGTACGCGGATCCCAAGGCGCAGATCTGGGACTACGGGCGCGCGGGCGGCCTGCGTCCGCGCGCTCCGGATTACAGCGGGCCCGGCAACTTCTACGAATATTTGCGTACGCTGCGCAAGGAAGGCGCGCACGGCGCGGCGTTTGCCTACAAAACCGTCAACACGGAAGTATTGTGCTGGATCATGAAGCGCGTCACCGGCGTTGCGTTGCCGGACCTGTTGAGCCAGAGAATCTGGTCGCAAATCGGCTGCGAGGAAGACGGCTATTTGACGGTGGATACCATCGGGGTTGCCATGGGCGGCGGAGGCCTGAACGCCTGCCTGCGCGATCTTTGCCGTTTCGGCGAACTGATGCGCTGCGACGGCGCCTGGCACGGCAAGCAGGTGTTGCCCGCCCAGGTCATCGCCGACATTCGCCGCGGATCCGATCCGGCGAAATTCGCCATGGCAGGCTACGCGCTGCTGCCAGGCTACTCATACCGCAACATGTGGTGGGTGTCGCATAACGCGCTCGAGGTTTTCGAGGGGCGCGGCATCTACGGGCAGCGTCTGTACATCGCGCCGAAAGCCGAATTGGTGATTGCGCGATTTGCCTCGCACCCGGTCGCCTCGAGTGCGGCAAACGATCCGGTTACGCTGCCGGCGTTCGCGGCCATGAGCCGTCTGCTGATGACCGGCTGACGGCCGGCCGACGGCCGGCCGATTTGACATGTTGCGGCGGCAGCGCTCGGATTCGCGGAACAGTTCACAGTCGCCGCCGTCGATGACGCACTGCATCGGCTACCATTTATTGGTATGTCCCAGGCAGGAAGAAATCTATGAGCACGATCGCTACGGACAGCTTGCTCGAGGCGCACGAGTATTGCGGCGAGGACCTGGTCCGCCGCGCAACACTGGAGCGCCGCAATCACGAACGCAAGTCCGTCGCCATTCGCGCCAAAGTGACGGTGCCGGGAATGTCGATTCTGCCGGGACATACCGTCGATATGTCGCGCGCGGGCGCGAGTCTCACCCTGCCCTTCGAACTGGCGCACGGGCAGCACTGTCTCATCGACTTGGAATTGCAAGCGTGCGGCGAGACCCGCGCGTTCCATATCCAAGCCGAGGTGCGCTACTGCGTGCCTGTCAGCCACGGCCGGTTTCGCGCGGGCATACGCTTCGGCGAAACCGATGCCGCAACCTCCGCGCTCATTGCGGCAATACTGAAGACTCCGGTCTGACTTCAGGCGCTGCCGGCGTCGTCGGCGCTTCCCCAGTGCGGAAACGCATTCAGCGCGTCGACGTAGTTGTGGATGACATCGGTGTGCGCGTCCTCCTGCCAACCGCCCGGCTGTTGATTTTGCGGTACGTCCCGGGGCCGGCCTTGTTCGTCAATGCAATAGAGCGTGAAATTGAGCGCTTGGCGCGCTTCGCTGGCCAGGTCGGGGGAACCCACCGCTTTGGCGTACTGCGCGAGGACCGCACCGTAGGTTGCATTCACGCCGCCCCAGGCTTGGTGGTCCTCATCCTGCTCGTGGCAGACGAGCACGCCGACCTCGCGGTGGGTAAAATTCGCCCGGACGAATTCCACCAGCATCCGGCAGTCCTCACGCCAATTCGGATCCAGCAATTCCTGCTTTTCGAGCAGGTAGCGCGCCAGATTCAGCGGCGCCCAGGCGCTGCGGTTGGTCGGCGAGTCGTGATCTTCAAAAAACTGCGCAAACAATGCGCCGTCGGTGGCCGCACTCGGTATTTGCCGGTGCTTGATCCATTGCCACAACGCCTTGCGCGGAGGGTCGAATTCTCCATAGCCGTGCGCCGTCAATAAATCGTATAGCCGCAAAATGTAGGTCATGTTCCCCGAAATAGGGCCGCGTTCTTCGCCGCTGCGATAGTCCGCGCGAAACGGCCAGGGTGAATGCGCGCCGTCGCCGCTTTGCTGATTCGCCGCCAGCACCCGCGCGTTTTGCAATGCCTGCAGCAAGTAGCGTGTATCGCCGCTCGCTTCGAACAGCGCCATCAACGCATAGCCTGCGATTCCGCCCTTGTCGGGTTGAATTTCATACGGCCGGTCGGATTGCGAACCGCAATCCGCCGGTTGCGGAAAGTGGGCGCGTTTCCCGGTGGAGCGCGTGAACGCGGGATATTTGCCGGAATCCGGCGTCAGCGCTTCCTTGAGCAGGTAGTCGCCCAGCAAGCGCGCGGTCGCCAACCACGCCGGCTGCTGATCGCCGCGCAAGCCGTGAAATTTGAGGTAAGAGAGAATGCCCATGCCATTCTGAGTGGAAGGAATGATGTCGGTGCGTTCGCTGCTGGGAGTCCAGCTGACATCCAGAAACGTCTCGCAGGCAAAGCGCGGATACCCATGGTCAAACGGACACTGCTGGTAGAAATTCATTTCCCGGTCCAGTGCGGCGCTCCAGGAGGTCCACGGGAGCAACCGGCCTGACACGTCAAAGCGCAGCGGGTGCCCGGCAATGATTGTCGGCGCGTTCATCGGCTTGCGAGGGAGCGGTAATAGAAAGTTGTGTCGCACAGGCCGCCGCCCGGCAGCAGCGCATAGCCAGGAATAACCCCGCACCGGCGCCAGCCCAACTTGGCATACAGGCGCTCCGCGTCGCCGCTCGCCGTGTCGAGCACCAGCAATGTCTTGCCGGCGTTCCGGGCAGCTTGCTCGGCTGCGGCGAGCAGTGCGGCACCGACGCCGTGTCTACGGGCCCGCCGATGCACCAGCATTTTGGCAATGTCGGCGCGGTGCGGCTGATTCTCGGCTTGCTCCACAATGATCTGCACGGTGCCGACGATGCGCTGTGCGGCGTCCCGCGCGATGAGCAAGATTCGTTCTCCGCGGCGGACGCTTGCCGCGACCGTTTGCCAAAACGCAACCGCCGTGGTGCGCGCGATGGGCAGCATAAAACTCACCGAAGCCCCGCCTTCGACGCAGTCGATCAGAACATCGCTCAACTCTTCGATGTTGCGATCATCCGGTGCCGGCAGAACCTGAACTTGGATCGTGTCCACGCCCCATCACAAAATACCGCGCCTCCTTTGTCAATTGGCCGGCGCGGCGAACCGCCCGCTAGAATGGCGCCGGAGGCGCAGCCATGAACCTTAGGGATCTGTTCGGTGTGGAGCTTCCGGTCATTCAGGCGCCGATGGCCGGCTCGCAGGACAGCGAGTTGGCCGTCGCGGTGTCGAATGCCGGCGGACTGGGTTCATTGCCAGGTGCGCTGCTCAGCCTGGAGGCCCTGCGCACGCAGCTGACGGCCCTGCGTGACAGGACGAACAAGCCCTTCAACGTAAATTTCTTCTGCCACACGGCGCCGGCCGTAGACGCTGACCGTGAAACCGCCTGGCGCCAGCTTCTGTCGCCCTATTTCAAGGAGTACGAAATCGATCCGGCCGCCGTCATTCCGGGCGCGTCGCGAACCCCCTTCAGCGCCGCAGCGGCCGACGTGCTGGAGCCCTTCCGGCCCTCCGTGGTGAGTTTCCATTTTGGCCTGCCGTCGGCGCAATTGTTGGCGCGTGTGCGAGGTTGGGGTTCGAAAATCGTCTCGTCGGCGACAACAGTCGCCGAGGCGCGGTGGCTCGATGAGCGCGGCGTCGATGCTGTTATCGCCCAGGGCTCGGAGGCCGGCGGCCATCGCGGCATGTTCTTATCGGAAGACTTGACCACCCAGGTCGGCACATTCGCGCTGCTGCCGCAAGTGATCAAAGCCGTGGGCGTGCCGGTGATCGCCGGCGGCGGAATCGCCGACGCCAGGGGCGTGGCGGCAGCCCTGTCGCTGGGCGCCGCCGGCGTTCAACTGGGCACGTCGTACCTGCTGTGCCCCGAGGCAGCCACCAGTGCGGTGCATCGCGCCGCGCTGAAGAGCAGCGCCGCCTTCCATACCGCACTCACCAACTTGTTCTCCGGCCGGCCCGCCCGCGGCATCATGAATCGCCTGATGGCGGAGCTGGGCCCGATCAATGCCGCGGCGCCGGCTTTCCCGTTGGCCGGCAACGCTCTGATGTTGCTGCGCAAGAAAGCCGAGAACGGCGGCGTCGGGGATTTTTCACCCTTGTGGGCCGGACAGAACGTCAGCGGCTGCCGCGAGATCCCGGCGGCAACGTTGACCCGGGCGCTGTTCTGACGTGCGAGACTTAGGTCCCCTTAGGTGCCGCCGAGTTCGGTCAGATAGTCGCGTGGACGCAGAAAATTCTCATACAGCGTGGCTTCGGGTGATCCCGGTTCCGGCCGCCAATCGTAATCCCAGCGAACCAGGGGCGGCAGGGACATGAGGATGGATTCGGTGCGTCCCCGAGACTGCAATCCAAACAGCGTGCCCCGGTCGTAGACTAAATTGAATTCCACGTATCGGCCGCGGCGATACAGCTGAAATTGCCGTTCGCGATCGGAGTACGGCTGATCCTTGCGCCGTTCCAGGATCGGGGTGTACGCGGGCAAAAAATGATCGCCGATGCTGCGCTGAAAGGTGAAGCAACGCTCGAAGCCGCCTTCGTTCAGGTCGTCGAAGAACAATCCGCCGACCCCGCGGGTTTCGTTTCGATGCGGCAGAAAAAAATAGCGGTCGCACCAGCTTTTATATTTTTCGTAAAGGCCGGGTCCGAATGGCTGACAGGCCCGGTGTGCGGTGCGATGCCAGTGCAGCACGTCCTCAGCGCAAGGATAGTAGGGGGTGAGATCGAAGCCGCCCCCGAACCACCAGATTTCTGCCGCGCCGGCGGGTCGCGCCGCGAGGAAGCGGACATTGCAATGGGTGGTCGGTACATGCGGATTGCGCGGATGGAACACCAGCGAGAGTCCCATGGCCTCGAAGGGAGCTCCGGCGATTTCCGGGCGTAAATTCGATGCCGAGGGCGGAAGCTTTTCGCCGAACACATGCGAAATGGACACACCCGCACGCTCGAACACCGCGCCGCCCTCGAGCACACGGCTCTCACCGCCGCCGCCTTCGGGTCTGGTCCAAGAGTCGCGTCGAAATTTCACCGAATCGGCGGTTTCCACCGCGGCGGTAATGCGATCCTGTAGCTCGTTCAGGTAGCACTTGACCGCGGACGCGTCAGCCGACTGAAGTGTGGGCATCGGGGACCTTCGCTCCTAAGCCTTCTTTTTCGCAGGCCTCTTCTTGGCCGCCGCCTTGAGTCTGGCCGGCGCAGTCGGTTTCTTTACGGGCGCCCGTTTGTTGACGGCCGTTTTCTTTCCCTTGGCAGCGAGTTTTACGGGAGCCGCGGGTAATGCGTCGGGGGCCGCCGCCGGGACGCGCTTGGCCCCCTTGGCACCCTTTGCGGCGTCTTTCGGCGCGAACTTTCCGCCCTTCGCCCCTCTGCGGCCCCACTTGCCGCGCTCCGGCGCCGCCGCGAGCAGGCTTTTGCATTCGTCCAAAGTCAGGCTCTTCGGCTCCTTATCCTTGGGAATTTTGGCATTGCGCGCTTTGTCGGTGATGTAAGGACCGTAGCGGCCATTCAGCACTTGGATGCCGTGGTCGGGAAAATCCAAAATCAGCCGGTTGGCGTCCGCGATCTCCTTTTCGCGAATGACCTCGAGCGCTCGCTCGGGCGTGATTTCGTACGGATCGTCGGTTTTCAGCGAGACGTACTTGGCGCCGTACTTCACGTACGGACCGAAGCGCCCCACATTGGTGGTGATTTCCTCGCCCGCCGCGGTGGTGCCCAGCTTGCGCGGCAGCTTGAACAGCTCCATCGCCTGTTCATGCGTGATCTGATCCATCTTTTGTCCGGGACGCAGCCCCGCGAAGCGGGGTTTGTCCTCATCATCCTTGGTGCCGATCTGCACGAACGGCCCGAAGCGTCCCATGCGCACGCTCATCGGCTTGCGGCTGACCGGATCGACGCCCAAATCCCGCGCCTGCGCGACTTCTTCGCGGCTGACCGATTTCTCGGTGTGCTTCACCAGATCGATGAACGGCTTCCAGAATTTCTCCAGCAGAGGCACCCACTCCTGCTCGCCGCTGGCAACGGCGTCCAGTGAGTCTTCCATTTTGGCCGTGAAGTCATAATCCACGTAAGTCGTGAAATACAGGGTCAAAAATCGGCTGACGATCTTGCCGATATCCGTGGCCGTAAAGCGCCGGCTTTCTATATCGACGTACTGGCGATCGCGCAGCGTGGAGATGATCGAGGCATAGGTCGAGGGCCTGCCGATGCCGTATTCCTCGAGCGCCTTGACCAGCGAGGCTTCGGTGAAGCGCGGCGGCGGTTCGGTGAAATGCTGGCTCGGCTGGAGGGCGAGCAGTTTGACCTTGTCGCCCTCCGTCATAGGCGGCAGTACATGATCCGAATCGTCCTGGACGGCGTCGTCCATGCCCTCTTGATACACCGATATGTAGCCGGGCTTGACCAAGGTCGAGCCATTGGCGCGCAGCACGGTGGGCTTCGGGCCTTCTGCGCCCGCGCGCATTTCGACCGCCACGGTGTCGAAGATCGCCGGGGCCATTTGACAGGCGACCGTGCGCTTCCAAATCAGCGAATACAGACGAAACTGGTCGGATTCGAGCTTGTTTTCGATATCGCCCGGCAACACGCTGACCGCGGTCGGACGGATCGCCTCGTGCGCTTCCTGCGCATTCTTGGATTTGGTCTTGAATATGCGCGGCTCTTCGGCCAAGCCGGCCTGGCCATACAGCTGCACGATGACCTCGCGGATCTGTCCGATGGCTTCCTGCGCCAGATTGAGCGAATCGGTGCGCATGTAGGTGATCAAGCCGACCTGGCCCTCGCCGATGTCCACGCCCTCGTAAAGCTGCTGCGCGACGCGCATGGTCTTTTGTGCGCTGAAGCCCAGCTTGCGCGCCGCCTCTTGCTGCAGGGTCGAGGTGGTAAACGGCGGCGCCGGATTGCGCTTGCGTTGTTTGCGGTCGACCGACAGAACCGTCAGTTCGCCCCGGGCTGCCTCGTGCAGCGCTCGCTCCACTTCCCGGGCACTGGCCTCGTTGGTGAAGCTGAATTGCTCGACCTTCGCGCCCTGGAACTCGACCAGCTTGCCGGGGAATTTTTGCTCCGAATGCTCGAGCTCGGCATCGATGGTCCAATACTCGCGCGCCACGAACGCGGCGATCTCATCCTCGCGTTCGCAGATCATGCGCAGCGCCGGGCTTTGCACGCGGCCCGCTGACAGACCGGGACGCACTTTCTTCCACAGCAGCGGCGACAGATTGAAGCCCACCAGAAAGTCGAGCGCACGGCGCGCCTGTTGGGCGTTCACCAGATCCACCGACAGCTCGCGAGGGCTTGCCATGGCTTCGCGCACGGAGTTTTTGGTGATCTCGTAAAAAACGACGCGGCTGACTTCCTTGCCCTTGAGTTCGCCCTGGGATTTCAGAAGCTCGTACAAATGCCAGGAAATTGCCTCGCCCTCGCGGTCGGGGTCGGTCGCCAGATACAGCGTCTTGGCTTTCTTGAGCGCACGGGAAATGGCATCGACGTGCTTTTGGTTGCGCTCGACCACCTGGTACTTCATGGCGAAGTGGTGCTTGGGATCGACGGCACCTTCTTTCGGCACCAGATCGCGCACGTGACCATAAGAGGCCAGCACTTCGAAGTCCTTGCCGAGGTATTTCTTGATGGTTTTCGCCTTGGCAGGCGATTCCACGATAACGAGATGGCTGCTCAAAGTCGTTCAGGAGCCTAGTGCAAGGCGTCGGTGCGCTCTTCGAAGACCAGGTCTTCCATTTGAGCGTAGGCGGACTCTTGGCCGGGCTGGCTGAACAGCACCATCAATACGACCCATTTGACCTGCTCGATGTCGATTTCGTCGGCCTCGAGCGCCATCAAACGATCGATCACCAATTCGCGTTCCGCGCCCGAGAGGATCCGCACATTCTCCAAGTACATCAAATACCCGCGCACATCCGTGTCCAGCCGCACCAGTTCCTGGCTGCTGAAAACCCGTACTGCCCGTGCGGTTGCTTCCGCGACCTTGCCGAGTTGTTCGCCCGACAGACCGTCGAGCCATTCCAGAGCCCGTTCGATGTCGGGTTCTGCAAAGCCGGCTTTGTCCAATTCGAGCTTCAATGTATTTCGATCCGGCCGCGGCTCATCGTCGGCACTCATGTAATTCTCGAAGAGATAAATGAGTAGATCGAGAACGTTATCTTTCACCTCCGGCTCCTAACGACTCGGGAGTAACGGCCCCCGGGGGCGGCCTGAACGTGGCCTTCTAGCTCGAGGATCAGCATCATCGAGGACACGGCTTCTGCTTTGAATCCAGTGCGAACCACCAGCATATCGAGGTCCGCCGGATCAAAGCCGAGCGCATCTAACAAGATTTTGTGTTCCTTGTCCATGCCCGCCTCCAAGTCTGCGCCCGGATCGAGGCCGCCGGAGGCGCGCCGCACGCCGTCGAAATACGCTGAAAAGTTCAACTCGCTCAATATGTCAGCTGCGCTTTCGGTTAGTTTGGCTCCCTGGCGGATCAGCTCGTGACAACCGCGGCTCAATGGATTGCGGATCGAACCCGGAACGGCGAACAGTTCCCGGTTGTGGTCCCCGGCGAGCCGCGCCGTGATCAAAGAGCCGCTGCGGCGCGCAGCTTCGACCACCAAGGTGCCCAGGCTCAACGCCGCGATGATGCGATTCCGCTGCGGAAAGTTCTCGCGCCGCGGCGCGGTTCCCAAGGGGAACTCGCTGAGCAACGCCCCGTTGCAGCGGATCTCCTCGCACAGTCCCTGGTTGCTGCGCGGGTAAACGAGGTCGATCCCGTTGCCGAGCACGGCCAGGGTGATCCCTTGCGCCGCCAACGCGCCGCGATGTGCTGCACTGTCGATGCCGTGGGCGAGGCCGCTGGTAATGCCAAGGCCGCACGCGGCGAGCGATTCGGCGAACTCGAACGCGATGTCGCGCCCGGCCGGCGTGGGATTGCGGCTGCCGACGATCGAGAGTTGCGGATCGTTGAGGACATCGGCATTGCCGGCGACATACAGAGCGATGGGGCGGCGCGCCAGGGCGCGCAGTGTATGCGGGTAGCGTGGATCGGTGAGGGACACGATGTGATGGCGCGGATTTTCGATCCAGGCCCGCTCGGCGGCGCTCGGTGCGCCTGCGTGCTGCAGGAATTCGTTCGCTGCCGGCGGAAGACCGGCGCTTTGGCGGGCAGCGAACGATGCGTCGATCAGTGCGCGGACGCCTCCCAAGCGTTCGATGACGGAAGCGAGGGCCGGGACATCGAGAGCCGGCGCCCGCGACAAGGCCATCCAGGCAAACACCTCGTCGGTCCGTTGCATCGGACCGATTATGGCGCGGGGCGGAAAAGGTCTCAGCGCGCCATCGCGCTGAGAATGTGCAGATTTGCCGTCAACTTAAGGGTTTTCGACCTTGTCGCCGACACGGATCAGGTTGGTGGCTTCCATGATCAAGCCATAACTGATGTTGTCGAAGGTCTTGAACACCATGAAGGTGCCGGTGCGCTCTGACGGCAGGCCTACTTTCTGGGCGCCCAACTTGTCGAGGTTGAAGAACCCCTTTTTGTCGGTGTCCGGAACGATGGGGCCGGTGTCGAACACGCCGAGTACATTTCCGGGCGCCAGGCCGTCGCGGGCGCCGCGATTGACCACCACGACCTCGTACTGTCCGATGATGCTGACGCCGTTGGAGACGGCAATGATGCGGCCGTTGGTCTTGATGCGCGGAGCGCTCGGAATGAAGTCGAGCGGCACATCGACGCCGCCTGCGATCAGTTTGTCTCCGGCACGCGATTCCCGGGCCGATTCGGTCATGATAAGCGTAGTGGGATCGCCCTGGCGTGTCACGTGGCCGGAACCGGTGAAGATGCCGTCATAACCGAGCACGCGGTTGTCGTCGGGATCGATCAACGGATCGCCGACGCGAATCACATTGTAATGGGTGCCGAGTTCAGCCGGGCTGGTAAACCCTCTCGCATACACGGTGTCGCCTTCCGACATGATGACGTGCAGGTCGCGGGTCGCCAGAACGTAGGGGGCGGCTTTGATCTGGTCCCGGTCAAGAACCGTCGGCTTCGACATGAAGGCCGCCACCGTCGCGTAGGGGATTGTGGTGATGGCCGAATCGAGCGGCTGGCTGCGTACTCGCGGTTCAACCCGGGCGGTATCGCCGCGCTGCAACACGATTTGCGGCTGACCGTCGATAAACACCAAGCGCAGCGTGTCGCCCGGGTAAATCAAGTGCGGATTATGAACTTGCGGATTGACCTGCCAGATCTCTGGCCAGAACCAGGGGTCGCGCAAAAACACTTTGGCGATGCCCCACAGCGTGTCGCCACGCTTCACCACGTAGCTCTCGGGGGCATTGTCAGCCAACGGAATGCCCTTGCGGGGCACTTCGGCGGTTTCGGTGCGAGAGGGTCCGGCCTCAATGGCCGCTTCCATAGCCGTCTTTTCATCGCCCACCACCGTGCCTTCCGTGGTGGGTTCGGTGTTAACAGCCGTATTGCTGTGGCTCTCGGGCTTGGGCGCCTGTGTATGGCACCCGGCGACCGCAGCAACCGCGAGAAATAGGCCTAATAGTCGATGACCGTGCATTCGTTTCGCTCCCATGAGTCAGCTTATGGTTGCAGACTGACTGGTATACTTCTGCCTTGCCGCTCAAGACTGGGACGCAACGCCCGTTTTTGCCTTTTGACCTACGTCGGTAACGCGCCGGCATCAGGCATTAAGTTAAGCAGCGGCGGAACTTTAGCAACATTCTTGAGCCAAAAACACGATATTGCTCTCATAACTCCCATGACAAAGCTCGTAATTCTGGAGTATCCCGATCCGAGGCTGCGAAAGAAGGCCGCCCCAGTAGAACAGGTCGATGACGCATTGCGTCAATTCATCGATAATCTGCTCGACACGATGTACTCGGCCAATGGCGTCGGCTTGGCGGCCACCCAGGTGGATGTGCACAAGCGCGTGATTGTGCTCGACGTGAGCGAATCCCGGGATCAGCCGCTGGTGCTCATCAATCCTGAAATTCTCAGCAAGCAAGGCGAGGGACCCGGCGAGGAGGGCTGCCTGTCGCTGCCCGGGATCTATGACAAGCTGACGCGGGCCACTCACATCCGCGTCCGCGCTGTCGGCCGCGACGGTAAGGAATTCGAAATGGATGCGGAAGGGCTGCTCGGCGTCTGTATCCAACACGAGATGGACCATCTCGAGGGCAAGTTATTTGTCGATTACCTCTCGGAGCTTAAGCGCACGCTGATTCGGCGCCGCTTGGAAAAAGAGCGCAGGCAAAGATCCACAGGCAGCGATTCACGCGCCCACGCGCCGGCTCTTTAGGCTCCTAGCATTGAGCGCCGTTCCTCCCTTGAAGCTGGGCTTCGCCGGCACGCCTGATTTCGCAGTTCCGGCGCTTGAACGCTTGGCGGCCGAGCAGCGCATCGCCGCCGTATTTACCCAGCCGGATCGCCCGGCGGGCCGCGGCCAGATCCTGCATTTGAGCCCGGTCAAACGGCGGGCCCTGGAGCTTGGGCTGACGGTTCATCAACCGGCGACGTTCAGAACAACAGAGGCGCTCGAAACGCTGCGCGCCGCGCAAGTTGATGTGCTGGTCGTGGTCGCGTATGGCTTGATTCTTCCCGCCGCGGTGCTCGCCCTGCCCAGGCGGGGTTGCATCAATATTCACGCGTCGCTGCTGCCGCGCTGGCGCGGCGCTGCTCCCATTCAGCGCGCACTGCTCGCGGGCGATAGCGTCAGCGGGGTGACCATCATGCGCATGGAGGCGGGCTTGGATACGGGGCCGATGCTCGCCGCGCGCAGCGTCAAAATCGGCGCGCGGGAGACGGCCAAAACGCTGCATGACCGGCTCGCGGTACTGGGCGCGGATCTGATCGCCGAAACGTTGCCCGGCATTTGCGCCGGCAGTGTCCCCGAAACGATGCAGCCTGGCGAAGGCGTTACCTATGCGGCAAAGATCGACAAAGGTGAAGCGCGGATCGACTGGCAGCGCAGCGCCGAGGAAATTTCGCGCCAGGTGCGCGCCTTCAATCCCTGGCCGGTCGCTGAATCGCGCAGCAAGGGCGAGCAGCTGCGCATTTGGGAGGCGGAGGCCATTGAATCGCCGGCGTTGAGCCCGGGGTCAGGCCCTCCGGGGGCGGTGTTGACGGCGACGCGCGAGGGCATCGATGTCCTCTGCGGCAGCGGCGTCTTGCGAATTCTCAAGCTGCAACTGGCCGGCCGCAAACCGCTGCCGGCCGAGGAATTCTTGCGGGGACAGCGCCTCGACGGCACGCGCTTCACCGATCAATGAACGGCGCCGCGGCCAGCGCACGCTCTTTGTCCGCACACGCGGTGGCGCGCGTGCTGCGCGAGGGCGTGACCCTGGACGCGGCCTTGAAGGATGCGCTGGCGGCGGCGGACCCCAAGCTTTTTTCGTCGGTGCGGTCTTTGAGCTACGGCGCGGTGCGCGGCTATTACCGGCACGAAGCCATTCTGGCAAAGCTGCTGTCGACGCCGGTACGGTCCTTGGATTTTTTGGTGCGCGCGCTCTTGTCCGTGGCGCTATATGAACTCGAGGACGAACGCACCCCGCAATATGCCGTCGTCGATGCGGCGGTCAAAACCGCGAAGGCAACCGATGCGGTGCGCGCTTCCGGTCTCATCAACGCCGTGCTGCGGCGGTATTTGCGCGAGCGCAAGGCGCTCGATGCGGAGATTGGACGCAAGCCTGCCACGCGTCATGCTGCGCCGATTTGGCTGGCGGATCGGTTTCGCGCCGACTGGCCGGTGCGCTGGACGCAGTTGCTGGCGGCCAGCGACAGCCACGCGCCGATGTGGCTCCGGGTCAACAGCCGGCTGACCGACACGGCCGGCTACCTGGAAGAATTGCACGCCGCGGGAATCGCCGCGCGCGCTGAAGAACGCGTGCCCTTCGCCATTATTTTGGATTCGCCCTGCGATGTGCACGAATTGCCCGGGTTCGCAGCGGGCAGGGTCTCAGTGCAGGACTTGGGCGCACAGTGCGTGGCTTTTCCGCTGGCTCTCGCGCCCGCTCAGCGCGTGCTCGATGCCTGTGCGGCGCCGGGCGGCAAGACCGCGCTGATCGCGGAACGCGAACCGCATTTGCAGAAACTCGTGGCGGTCGATGTCGACCCGCAGCGGTTGGTGCGGGTGCGGGAAAACTTGAGCCGCGCGGGTTTGCATGCCGACATCGTGCCGGCCGATGCGGCCGATCCGTCGAAGTGGTGGGATGGAACGCCGTTCGATCGGATTCTGCTCGACGCGCCGTGCTCAGGGCTCGGCGTCATCCGGCGGCACCCCGACATTCGATTGCGTAAGTCCCCGTCGGATATCGACAAATTGCCGGCGTTGCAGGCCCGGCTCCTGAAGGCCGCATGGCGCCTTCTGGCTTCGGGCGGGCGCCTGGTGTACGTCACCTGCACGGTCACGCGCAGCGAAAATCACGACCTCATCGCCGCGTTTCTGGCGGCCACGCCCGATGCCGTCATCGTGCCGGTCGAAGAATGGCAAGGATGGCCTGGTTTCGGCGAAGCGGATGAATTCGGGCGTCAGATTCTTCCCGGAGAGGCGGGTGCCGACGGCTTCTATTATGCTGCTTTGACCAAACCATGAATGCCCCTCCGCTAAATTCGCCCGCCTCGAAACTCGCTTCTTTCGCTTGTGCGGCAATGGTGGCGCTGCTCATGGCGCAGCCGTCGCATGCCGAAGGTTTGGCCGGACGTTTCGAGGTGCGCTCCGCGGATCTGGAACTCAAAGACGGCGTCTACCATTTGAATGCGCGCTTGGACCTGCCGATCAGCGATGCGGTGCGGCGCGGGGTGACCGAAGGCGTGCCGCTGTCTCTCGAGCTTGATCTCGACATCAAGCGCGTGCGCCAGCTGCTGCCGAATTCGAGCGTGGCGGAACTGACGCAGCGCTACCACCTGCAGTACAACGCCGTGAGTGCGCGTTATATCCTGCGCAATGACAACAGCGGCCAGCAGGAATCGCTCAGCACCGTCGATGAGGCATTCGAGCATCTGTCCGAAGTGCACAGCCTGCCGGCGCTGGATAAGGCGTTGATTGCGTCGGATCGGCGTTATGAAGCCAATGTCCGCGCAAAACTCGATTTCGGCACGGTGCCGTTTACCATGCGTCTATTGATGTTCTGGGTCAGCGACTGGCATCGCGAATCCGATTGGTACGCCTGGACGTTCCAGCCATGATCCGCAAATACGGTTCGACAGTGCTGGGGTGCATCGGCGTCGCGCTGTGGGTGGCGGCGCTGTTCATGCTGGCATCCGCTGCGCAGAACTCGGACAAGTTCGACAAGTGGACGCCGTGGATACTGCTGATCAACATCGCGGGCATGCTGACGCTGGCGATACTGCTCGCCGGCAAGCTCACGCGCCTGGTGCGCGATTACCGCAAGCATGTGCCCGGTTCGCGCCTGAAGGGCCGCACCGTGGCGATATTCAGCCTGCTGGCCGTGGCGCCGATCCTGGTCGTTTACTACTTCTCGCTGCAGTTCTTGAATCGCGGCATCGACAGTTGGTTCGAGAATGAAGTCAGTCAGGGTTTGAAGGACACCCGCGAGCTGTCGCATGCCGCCCTCGATGTGCGCGTACGTGAATTCCTGCAGCACACCGAGCTGGTCGCGCGTTCCCTCTCAGGGTTGTCCGACTACCAGCTGGCGGGCTCGCTCGATCGTCAGCGCGAGGACAGCACCGCGATCGAGTTCACCGTCGTCGGCGCGCAAGCGCGCATCATCGCCACCAGTTCGGATCGTCCGATGGATGCGCTGCCGGTGCCTGCCACCGACGAGATGATGCTGCAGCTCAGGCGCGGCCGCCCGTATGTAAGCCTGGATACCGATTCGCTGGGCGGTTATTTGATTCGTGCCGCGGCCCCACTCGACGACAGCAGCACGGGCCCCCGGGTACTGATCGCGCTCTATCCCGTGCCGCTGCAGTTGAGCCAGCTGGCCGACACCGTGCAGCGCTCGTTGACCTCTTACGCGCATCTGGTGCAGATACGGCAGCCGTTGAAGTCGACCTTTGTGCTGATCTTAAGCTTCGTGGTGCTGATGTCGCTGATTGCGGCCGTGTACGGCGCATTCTTTGCCGCCCAGCGTCTGGTGCAGCCGGTGCAGGATTTGATCGCCGGGACGCGCGCCGTGGCGAAGGGCAATTACGATACGCGCCTGCCGCTGCCCGGGCGCGATGAGCTGGGGTTTCTTGTGACCTCCTTCAACGACATGACCAAGCGCTTGGGCAGAGCCCGCGCCGAGACGCGCCGCAGTCAGCAAGCGGTCGAGGCCGAGCGCGCCGGGCTGGCCGTGATCCTCGCGCGTCTGTCGACCGGCGTGGTATCGCTCGAGCCGGATCTCAAGGTGCGCACGGCAAATCAGGCGGCGAGCGCAATTCTGGGCGTCGATCTGGAAGCCGCAATCGGCAAACCCTTCGACGAATCGATCAGCGACGGCGCCTTGTTCAGCCAGTTCCTGGGCGCCATCAAGCAGCGCCTGCAGCCGGAGCAGCTCGATTGGCGCGAACAGATCGAACTGCTCTCGGAGTCGGGAAAGCACGTGTTGATGTGCGCCTGCACCGCGTTGCCCAATGATGCCGGCGGCGCCGCCGGCCTGGTGTTGGTGTTCGATGACATCACGACGCTTTTGCAGGCGCAGCGCGATGCGGCCTGGGGCGAAGTGGCGCGCCGCCTGGCGCACGAAATCAAAAACCCGCTGACGCCCATCCAACTTTCCGCTGAGCGCATGCGGCGCAAATTCTTGGGGCAAATGAACGAGGCGGACGCCCAAATCCTGGAACGCGCGACACACACCATCGTGGCACAGGTCGACGCAATGAAGCAGATGGTCAACGCGTTCAGCGAATATGCGCGCGCGCCGGATATGCATTTCTCGCGCTTTGACCTCAATCAATTGATCACCGAAGTCGTGGATCTGTACCGCGTACAGGACAGCAGCGCGGAGATGAAGCTGCTGTTGAGCCCGCACCTTCCGCTGATCTCGGCAGATCGCATGCGCATCCGCCAGATTTTGAATAATTTGCTGACCAATTCGCTGGAAGCGCTCGAGGGCAAGCTCGGCGCGCGTATCGAAATCGAGACTCAGTTGGCCGATGACCAAAAGCAAGGAGCGTGGGTGGCGATCGTGGTGACCGACAACGGCCCGGGATTTCAGCGGGACCTCATCGGCACCGTCTTCGATCCCTACGTCACCAGCAAGCCCAAAGGCACCGGCCTGGGGCTGGCGATCGTCAAGAAAATCGTGGAAGAACATGGCGGACGCATTGAGGCGGATAATCAGCGTTCCGGGGGCGCCCGCGTGCGAATTGTATTACCGCTGGCCGACAGCGCCCGCGTTTCGGGCTCCGTCAAACCGCGGACAGGCGAACACAGGAGAGAACGGGTATGACCGCTTCTAGAATTTTGGTGGTAGACGATGAGGCGGATATCCGCGGCCTTCTGAAAGAGATTCTTTCCGAAGAGGGCTACGACGTTGAGATAGCCGCCGACGCGAGCCAGGCTCGATCCTCGCGCGCGTCGCAGGTCCCCGATCTCGTGCTCCTGGACATTTGGATGCCCGATACCGACGGCATCACCCTGCTGCGCGAATGGTCGGTCACCGACGGCTACGATTGCCCCGTGGTGATGATGTCGGGCCACGGCACCGTGGAGACGGCGGTCGAGGCGACGCGCCTCGGCGCATTCGACTTTGTCGAGAAGCCGCTGTCGTTGACCAAGCTGCTGCGCACCGTGGAGCGCGCGCTCGATGCCGGGCGCCGCAAGCGGCTGTCGGCTCGCACCCAAGGCTCCGCGCTGGCGGTGCCGATCGGCAAGTCCAAGATCACGCAAATGCTGCGCGAACAAGTACAACAGGCGGCATCGAGTTCCTCGCCGGTGCTGCTGGTCGGCGAACTGGGCTCGGGGCGCGAGGCGTATGCGCGCTACCTGCATTCGTTGAGCGCGCGCTCCGCCAAGCCGTTTTTCATGGTGGTTGCGGCCAGTCTCGGACAAGACCCGGCCGCGGCATTGTTCGGCAGCGAGCGCGATGGCAAAGTGGAGCCGGGCGCCTTCGATCAGGCAACCGGCGGATCGCTGTACATCAGCGGGCTGGAAGATTTGAACGTCAACGCACAGCGCGCGTTGCTGGGCGCAATCGAACAAAACGGCTACACGCGCGTTGGCGGCCGGCAGCGCCTGAATCTGAATGCGCGTTGGATCAGCTCCGCGCAGGAAGGCTTCGAGTCGCGCGCGTCGGGCGAACCGTTCCGCCGGGATTTGCTCGCGCATCTCAATGTGATCACGCTGCGGGTGCCGCCGCTGCGGGATTATGCCGAGGACGTGCCCGATCTGTTGCGCTATTACGTCGATCGCCTGGTCGACGAGCAGCATCTGCCGCTGCGGCGCTTCAGCGTCGCTGCGCAGAACCGGTTGCGCAACTACCCCTGGCCCGGAAATGTCGGTGAGCTCAAGAGTCTGGTGCAGCGCGTGCTGATTCTTGGTGCGGGAGAGGAAATCCGGCTCGAGGAGATCGAGCGGGAACTGGCGGTGAAAACCGCCGTGGATGAGCCGCTGGTGAAGCAGGACCTCCTGGCTTTGCCGTTGCGCGAGGCGCGCGAGCAGTTCGAGCGCGCTTATCTGCAGCAGCAATTGCTGCTTTGCAATGGGAAGGTCGGGCAGCTGGCCAAAAGAGTGGGGATGGAGCGCACGCATCTATACCGAAAGTTGCGGGCATTAGGCGTCGATTTTCGCCAATTAGGCGAGGATTGAGACGCACAAAAGCGCCCTTTTGGTAAAGTGCTCCGTGGGGTCTTGACACAACTTGACACTTTCGGCCACCGACCTATCCTTGGCGGCGCATTAAGACGGAGAAGAAGAAAAGTGGAAGCGATCGTAAATGCATCGATGGTGCGGGCTCCGAGCCGCAATTTCTATGTGTGGATGGCGGGCGGATTTCTGCTCGTCGCGTTCGGCGGCTTCACGCCGACTTACTGGGCAAAGATTGCGGCCGGCACCTTTCACGCTGAGCCCATCATTCACATTCACGGTGCTTTGCTGTTCACCTGGACGTGCTTTTATTTCGTGCAGACGCTGCTGGTTGCGACCGGACGCACGTTGGATCATCGCGCCTGGGGTCTGGCGGGAATTTCGCTGTTCACGGCGATGATGTGCTCGATTCTCGTGGGGCAAGCCACTGTGCTGATGCGAAACGAAGCACTGGGATACGGCGAAGCGGCGCTGCGCTTCTCAGCCGTTACTCTGACCGCTTGGCCGCTCATGGCGGGCTTCTTCATTTTGGCGATCGTCAAGATTCGCAAACCGGAAGTCCACAAAAGACTCATGACGATGCTGATGATCGGCATCATGACGCCGGCGATTGCGCGCGTGTTCCTGACATTTTTCGCGCCGCCCGGCATGGTCGGTCCACCGCCCCCGTTTGTGGCGCTGCCGCCCAGCCTGGTGGCCGATCTGTTCCTGGTCGTGGCGATTGTCCGCGACTGGCGCATGCTCGGCAGACCACACCCGGTGTACGTGTATGGCGGCATTATTCTGGTCGCCCAGCAGTTGCTGACGGCACCGGTGGCGGCGACCGCGGCCTGGATGCATATCGCCAAGGCTTTCGAAAGCCTGGCGCATTGAGCTAGTCGCCGACGCGGATCACCAATACATCGACATCCGCCTTGCGCAGGATCTGGCGCATGCGGTTGAGTTCGTCGAGCTTGGAAATCGGACCGATGCGAATGCGGTGCCAGGTATCGTTGTCCACCGTCACTTTCTGCACATTGGATTCGATCCCCTGCAGGGCCAACTTTGCGCGCACGCGATCGGCGTCGGCAAAATTCTTGTACGAGCCCGCCTGCAGGACATAGGTGCCGCTGCGCGTCTCCGGCATGGACTTGATATCGGGCCGCACGTCCTTGTCCTTTTCGGGCACCACCACTTCAAATTTCGGCAACATTTCGTAGAAGGCGTAGCTCTTGGCATCGTCCACGGCCGGCTCGCCTGCTTCCGGCGGCTCATTGCCATGCAGCCGCTTCTTGACGATCTTGCCGGTGCTGGCCGCGGGCGCATCGAGGCGATGGTCCTTCAGATACACCACTGCGGCCACCGCGAGCCCCAGGCCCAATCCTAAGCCAAGCCCCAGCCAGCCCGAGAAGCGGCCCGGCCTGGCGCGTTTTGTTTTGTAGTCGCGCGCCATGAATCCGCTCTACATGGTGTCGGGCGCGGAGACACCCAACAACTTCAGGCCGTTGCGAATCACGATCTGCGTCGCGAGCGCAAGATCAAGGCGCGCATCGCGTGCGCCGGCGTCTTCGACAATGAATTGATGCGCGCTGTAGTAGGTATGAAAGTCGTTCGCCAGATCGCGCAAATAGTGCACCAGCGAATGCGGCGCGCGCAGCTCCGCGCATAGCTTGATCAGTTCCGGATAGGCGGCTATGCGTTTGAACAGCTGCAGTTCCTGGGGCTCTTGCAGCATGCCCAGGGAGGCGATGCCATGCGCGGGGTCGTGGGTGAGCCCGCGTTCCGTCAGCTGCCGCAGGACGCTGCTGATGCGCGCGTGCGCATATTGAATGTAGTACACCGGATTTTCATTGCTGCGCGACTTCGCCAGTTCCATGTCGAAATCCAGATGCTGATCATTGCTGCGCATGACGTAGAACAGACGCGCCGCATCGTTGCCGACTTCCTTGCGCAGATCCCGCAAGGTGACATAGTCGCCTGAACGCTTGGACATCTTGGCTTTTTCGCCGCCGCGAAACAGCGACACGATCTGCATCAGCAGCACCTCGAAGCGTTCTGGGGGGCCGCCCAGCGCGATCAACACGGCCCGCAGACGCGTGATGTAGCCATGATGATCGGCGCCCCAGATGTACGTGAGATGCTCGAAGCCGCGCTCGAGTTTGTTCATCACGTAGGCGATGTCGGATGCGAAATAGGTCTTGAGCCCGTTGTCGCGCACGATGACCCGGTCTTTCTCGTCGCCGAAATCCGTGCTCTTGAACCACAGCGCGCCGTCCTGGAGATACGCGTGGCCGGATTTCTGCAGGGCGGCGATGGATCGATCGATGGCGCCGCTGGTGCTCAAGGAGCGCTCGGAAAACCAGCAATCGAAGGTGACGCCGAATTCGGCCAGGTCCTCGCGGATATCGCCGACGATTCCGTCGAGCGTTGTTTGCAGCACGTTCTGGTACGCGGATTCGCCAATCAACTCGCGTGCGCGAGCGATGAGCGCATCGATATACACGTCCTTGTCGCCGCCCTGCGGTTCATCCGGCGGAAGGCCCGCGAACACTTCTGAAGCCGCCCTCCGCAGTTCCGTGCCGACGGAAGCGAACAACTGCTCGGCGACGGCAACGAGGTATTCGCCGACGTAAGCATTGGAGGGAAAATTGAACCGTTCACCGCAGCGCTCCAGATACCGCAGCCAGGTGCTCACCCCCAAGATATCGGTCTGGCGGCCGGCATCGTTGATGTAGTACTCGCGCTCCACACGATAGCCCGCTGCGTCCAGAAGATTGCAAAGCGATGCTCCAAAGGCCGCATGCCGCCCGTGGGCAACATGCAAAGGTCCCGTGGGATTGGCGGAAACGAACTCCACCTGAATGCGCCGCCCGGCACCGCCGCTCGATCGGCCGTAAGCGTCTCCTTCCTGGAGGACCTTGGCGATTTCCCGATGGAAGGCGGCGTCGGTCAAAAAGAAATTGATGAAGCCGGCGCCGGCAATCTCCACCTTGGCGATCGCATCGTTCGCCGGCAGCGCGTCCACCAAGGCCTGGGCCAGCTTGCGTGGATTCTGGCGGGCGGCTTTGGCCAGACGCATGGCGAGATTGCTGGCGAAATCGCCATGCTGCGCATCGCGCGTATTTTCGATCTCGATGCCGACAGAGCGCGCGGCTTGCGGCACCAATTCCTGCGGCAGTGCATCCAACGCGTGCTTGAGCAATGTCTCGATAAGAATCTTCAAAATGCATCCCAAGTGGCAAAGGCCGCGCAGTTTACCGCAAAGCGCTCAATCGACCTCCAGCGGATCGACATCGATCGACCACCGCAACCCCGGGGGTCCTTGCAGCTGCTCGATTTTTGGCAACCAAGCCTTCAAAAAGCGCTGCAAAGTGGACCGCAAGGCCGTTTCGATCAACAAGTGCGCGCGAAAGTGATCGGCCCGCCGTGCGATCAACGCCGCGGCCGGCCCCAGAATCCTCAACTCCGCTTCCCCCTGCGCATGGCCCGCTTGGCTCGCGGCGCGCAAGAATGCGTCCAGGGCCGCGCTGTTCTTGGCCTCGGCGCGCAGCAGCGCGAGACGCGAGTAGGGCGGCCATCCGGCCTCGCGGCGCTCTTCCAAGGCGCTCGCCGCAAAGCTTTCGTAGCCGTCGGTAATGAGCCGGTTCAACAAGGGATGTTCGGGAAACTCCGTTTGGATCAAGACTTCGCCGGGGCGCGCTTCGCGTCCGGCCCGCCCGGCGACTTGAGTAATGGTCTGCGCGAGCCGCTCGGTGGCGCGGAAGTCGCTGGCGAAAAGCCCCTGGTCCGCATCGAGAATCACCACCAGGGTGACCTCGGGAAAATGGTGGCCCTTGGTGAGCATTTGCGTTCCGACCAGGATGCGCGCCTCGCCGCTGTGAACCCGATCAAGTACGGTCTGAATGGAGCCTCTGCCCAAGGCGCTGTCGCGATCCAAGCGTGCCAGGGGCGCGTTGGGAAAAAGACGGGTCAAGGTTTCTTCGACCCGCTCTGTACCCTGCCCGACCGGAAGCAGCGCCTGGCTACAGTTGGCGCATACCGTCGGTACGGGCCCCTGCGCGCCGCAGTGATGACAGCGAAGTTGCTGCGCGCGGCGGTGCAATGTCATGCGTGCATCACAACGCGCGCAGGGCGCGACCCACCCGCAGGAATTGCAGAACAGACTCGGCGCGTAACCGCGCCGATTCAAAAATACGATTACCTGTCCGCCTGCCTTGAGGTGCTGATCGACCGCCTGCATGACAGGCGTCGAGAGGCCTTGTTCGGTCGCGTGCCGGCGCAGATCGACGAGCGACATGCGCGGCGGCTGCGCCGCCCCGGGCCGCTGCGGCAACAAGTGCTTCAAATAGCGTCCACTGGCCGCGTTTTCCAGCGATTCAAGCGAGGGCGTGGCCGAGCCTAGAACCACCGGAACGGCGGCGCCGCGGGCGCGCATGACGGCAAGGTCGCGGGCCGAATAGCGAAATCCTTCGTGCTGCTTGTACGAGGCGTCGTGCTCTTCGTCGACGATGACCAGGGCCAGGTTGGGCAGCGAGGTAAACACGGCTGAGCGCGTGCCGATAATGATTCGAGCGTGGCCGCTGTGCGCCGCACGCCAGGCGTCGCGCCGCTCGGCGTCCGTCAGACCGGAGTGTACGACCGCGATTCCTGTGCTGAATCGACGGCGAAAGCGCTCGACCAGCTGCGGCGTCAGCGCGATCTCGGGTACCAGGACCAGTGCCTGACCGCCCGCGCCGACGGCCGCGGCGATAACCCGCAAGTACACCTCGGTCTTGCCGCTGCCGGTGACGCCGAACAACAAGTGCACGGAGAAACTCGCCAGCGTGGTGAGAATCGAGTCGACGGCTTGGCGTTGCGCGCCGGTGAGCGCTAGATCTCCGGGAGACATCTGCATTGGCGTCGAAACCCGGGGCGCAGCGAGCGCTTCTGCCGCGATCCAGCCGCGAGCCGCCACGGTCTTGAGCAGCGTAAGGTGAAAAGTCTCGCCGACTTCATCGGCTGTCGCGCCGGGGTGATCGGCCAACCACGCCAGCAAGGCGCGTCGTTGGGGGGCTCGCCGGGAGCTGGGCGCCGCATGTTCTTCGCGGCCTTTTTCGGTGAGCCTCCAATGCGGGATGCTGGCGATGGCCGGTTGGCCTCCGCGCAAGGAGACGGGCAACGCGGCGGCGTATACCTCGCCGACCGGATGGTGGTAATAGTCCGCGGCCCAGCGCAGCAATTCGAAGGTCGCCGGATCGTAAATCGGTGCATCGTCCAAGATCTCCAAGGCCGCCTTGAGCTTGACGATGGGAAGGGCGGATTCGGAAACAATGCCAACCAAGATGCCGATCAAGCGTTGACGTCCGAAGGGCACCCGCACCCGAACGCCCAGCGGCGGCGCTTGAGTCCGACGCTCCTGAATCGCGGGCGGCAGGTAGTCGAAGATCCGGCGCAATGGGGTGTCGAGCGCGACCTGAAAAATGACGGAATCTTTTGTCCACGAAACTTGTGGATAACTCTGTTGAGAAGCAGGGGTCATTTAGGCTAAGTGCCCGTTCCGTTTCGGGTCATGTGAGATTGGGCCATAAATGGCCGATAGGTAAATGACTCGTTTAAATTCAAAGGATTACGGCCCCCACCGGATATCGCGCCCAGGGTTGGATCGAAAATATTGCAACGGGAGTCACATGCGGTGTGCGTAAGTTGCTGATCTTGCGCCGTTCACGACGTCAACCAACCCTGCGGCTAAGCGTTTATACCTGGAACGGAGATGATACGCATGGCCCGGTTTGATACGCTCAATTCAGCTTGGATGGTCTGGGATAGTCCCGCTCCAGCACCTGAGGGAGCGGTTCTGGAGTACACGAGAGAACTCGAGAGATTCTTGGCAGACATCGAGCGCCGAGCCTTCCGCATGGCGCAGGTTGCATTGCGTGATCCGGACGATGCTCTCGATGTGGTGCAGGACGCCATGCTGAAGCTCACGCGCAGCTACGCCTCGCGACCCAGCGCGGAATGGCGGCCGCTGTTCTATCGAATTCTTGAGAACGGCATACGGGACCTGCAGCGGCGCAGAACGGTGCGCCAACGAGTCATGACCTGGTTGCCGGGACCTAAGGAAGATCCGGACAATGAGGCACAGGATCCTTTGGACAATGTCGCCGACTTAGGGCCGAGCATCCCTGAGAGGCTGATGCAGAAGCAGGCCATGGAGCGGCTGGAACAGTCGCTGCGGGCATTGCCGGCGCGGCAGCGCGAAGCGTTCATGCTGCGCAACTTTGAAGGAATGGATGTGGCCGAGACGGCGAGTGCGATGGCGTGCTCGGAAGGCAGCGTAAAGACCCATTATTCGCGCGCAGTGCATGCGCTGCGCGAACAGCTAGGCGAGGTTTGGTGATGAGCGAGCAAGATGACGAAGCATTCGAGGTGCGGAGCCGCGCGCTGTTCCGGGACAGCGTCGAGGGACTGGACTTCGCGGTTCGCTCGCGCCTGACGCAGGCGCGCAGCGCCGCGCTGGCGGCTGCGCAAGGCAGGCGGTTTTGGCAGTTCGGCTGGAAGACGTGGACGCCGGCTGCCGGCGTGACCGCCGCGGCCATTTTGGGCGCGGCCCTCTGGATCCATTCACCGATCAATCATCCGTCGGCAACCCTGGCCGACGCGCCGTTCAATCTGGAAGATATTGACCTGGTGGCCGCTTCGGACGAAGGTTCGGCTGATGCCATGGAAATGCTGCAAGACGACATCGATTTTTATGCCTTTGCGGACAAAGCCGCAAATTCGGGGCCGGCTGCGTAGCTTGATTTTCGCCGGCTTCGCAAGGAGCTGCCTGTTGTTCGGCGTCTTGTGCGCGACGGCGAATGCCACAGGGCCGCAGGCGGCCGCGCCGGCTGCGACAGCGCCGCCGCCGACAGCGCCGGCGTCGTCGGCCAAGCCGGCGGTGCCGCCCGATGAGAGTTTTCTCGAGTTTTTGGGGTCGGACGATGTGGGTGATGCTGCTTGGTGGGAGTTTTTGAAGAAGGCGCCGCCGCGGGGGAGTGATCCTGCTCCTGCAACGCCGCCGCAGGATGCGAAGAAATGATCAGGAATTTGCTTCTTTGCGCAGGCCTTGCGTTAAGCGTTGCCACCAGCTTCGCGCAGACACCTGCGTCCGCGCCTCCTGAATCCGCCGCCCCGCCGAGCGCCGCGCCGGCGGCTCCTCGCGCATGGGAGTCGCTGTCTCCCCAGCAACAGCAACTGCTGCAAGGCTATCAGGGCAAATGGAACAGCCTGCCCGCCGACCGGCAGCAGGCGCTTGCGAAAGGCAGCCAGCGTTGGCTGACGATGACGCCGCAACAGCGCAACGGCGCGCAGCAGCGTTTTTCACAGTGGCGGGCCATGCCCCCCGAACAGCGGCAATTGCTGCGTCAGCGCTATCAGGAATTCAAGTCGTTGCCTCCCGAGCGGCAGCACGAAGTGCGCGAATCGTTCAATCGGTTCCGCCAGATGCCTCCGGAGAAGCGCCAGCAACTGCGCCAACAATGGCGCCAAATGACGCCGGAACAGCGCCATCACGCGGTGCAATCAATGCACTCGCCGCCGCCGGCCCGGCACGCTCCGCGCTGACGCCTTTTCATGCGCCCCTAAGGCCGGTAGCTGCGCTCCGCATGAGCGCGGACTTCCTCGGGATAGAACAACACGTCGCGGAAGTGTCCCTGGCTGAACATCAGCGCCTGATCGGTAAAATGAGGCGAAGCTGGATCGCCGCTTTCTCCGCCGCTCATGATGGCCTTGGCCTGAATGGTGGGACCGAAGTCCACGGCGGCAACGAAACTATTGCCCACCGAACTGTAGATCTTTTTCGTCTTGCGCGGCTTGGTTGAATCGAATGAGGCCAGCGCACCCCACTGCGAAGGCGCGAAGCCCACTGGGAGACTGGGTCTGGAATCGTCGAATGGCTGCACGATGTCGTCCGTCAGCCGCTGAAAGCGATTGACCTCGCCCCAGGCAATTTGCCAGCTCCCGAAATCTTGCTGCAGTTTTTCGAGCGCGGCGCCCATGCCGTCGATGCGCTGGGCGTCGGTCAGCTTATCGACCAAGTAGTCGTAAACCGGTTCATCGGCATCGCGCGCCGCGGAACGAAGGTGCTCGACCAATCCTTGACCCCAGAATATGGCGATCGTAGTAGCAACGGAGTCCTGAGAGGTGCGCCTGTTCCAGCCACGCAATGCGGCGACCGCATCCTTTAGGCCGGCGCGCCGGGGATCCGCGGCGGGCAGCGCATCGAAGGCAGCAAACAATGGCGGCAGCAGGACGTCGAAGGCCGTCAAGTGTCCGTCATAGCCCGCGGCGATCAAACCGTCCAAGGTCGCGTTGCGGATTTTGCTCAGAACTTCGACGGCGTGCGGACCGCGCGGATTCTCGCCCTTGGTCCACATATAGCGCGGATACTTTTCCTGTTTCGGACTCTGATCGCCCGCCGCCGAGAAGGGCCAGTTATTGCTGTTGAAGAGCCAGCCGTTGCTCGGGTTCAGCAGCGTGATGGTCTCCTCGATGGGGTGCGGACCCTGCCACTCGGTCGCGGGGTTGCTGCCGTCCACCGGCCGCGTGAAATCGAACGCGGTACTGCGCCTGGGGATGAAGTTGCCGTGAAAGTAGGCAATCGTCCCGTCGGCGTCGGCATACACGGTGTTGTTCGACGTGTCGGTGCGCATATCCTGCGTCTTGCGGAACGACGCGTAGTCGACGGTCTTGGTGCGCAGGTAGGATTGCGAGAGCGCCGGCACCGGATCCTGCAGCAGCCTGATGGCGATCCACTTGCCGTTCTCCGCGCGGATGATCGGACCGTGATGGCTGTGATAAACCGTGAATGAGCGGCTCCCCATCTGCGCGCCTTGTTTGAACGGTATGCTGATGTGGGTGATTTTCAGCTTGCGCAGCCGAGTGCCGTATTTGTAGTACGGGCCGCCGGGCTTTTTCACGATTTCTTCCGCGTATTCGTCGACGGCATCGCCCCCGTACGAGGTATGCATCCAGCCGTTATGCGCGTTGAAGCCCTGGTAGACAAAGAACTGTCCCCAGGTAACCGCACCGTACACGTTCAGCCCCTCGCTGCTGACCATTTGCAGTTCCGAGCGAAAATAATAAGAGGTGTGCGGATTGATCCAGAGCATGGCGTGCCCGGATGCCGTGAGCCTCGGTGCGAGCGCGAATCCGTTGGAACCGCCGGGAAACTCCTCGGGCAACGTCTCGTCGGCACCACCTGCGGCGCGCACCGTTGCGGGCGCGGCCCGGCCGTAAAATGTCTCCAGGGAATTTAGATCGATCGACTCAATATCGCCGCCGATGCTGCCCTCGGTGAAAGACAACGCCATCCAAGGCTCGAAGCGGCGGATGACCTGCGGGTGGACGCTTGCGTGTTTCGACAGGTAATAGTTCAGGCCGTCGGACCAGGCGACCATCAGCGTCTTCAGCCACGCAGGGGCGCCGTGGTATTGCTGCCGCAGGCGGCCGATGTCGATAAACAAGCGTTCGCGCAGATCGCTGTAAACGGCCGCTTCTCCCTCGGCCTGAGCCAACCAGCCGAGGGCGGTGAGATAATTGCGTTCGACGCGGTTGAAATCATCTTCGGCCTGCGCATAGATCGTGCCGAATACCGCGTCCGCGTCGGACTTTCCATAGATGTGCGCTATGCCCCAATTGTCGCGGATGATGCGGACTTGCGCGGCATGTTCTTGCCAGCGCGAGATTTCTCCTGCGCCCAAGTCCGCGGCGTTGACAGCGGCGGGAAAACACAACAGCGCCGCCAATAATAATTTCATGGTTTCTAAGCCTCCGGGCCCGTAGCATCGCGCAATGCGTAGCTGTTTGCCTGTTGTTTTATGTCTGGTTGCGATTTTTGCCGGCACGGTCCGCGCGGCCCCGACCTTCCGTGTCCCGGACTCGGCGCTGCCGGATCCCTTGGTATTGATTGCCTACGGCGACATCCGCTTCACGCCAACCGGCGAAACAGCCGCCAGTTCGCCGAAAGTGCGGCGTGCCTTGATCACCAAGATCCGTAGCGAGAATCCAGCGGCGATTTTCATCAATGGCGACCTGCCATACCACGGCGTTGCCGCCGACTATGAGGTGTATCGCAGGGAGACACAGCCCTGGCGCGATGAGCATTTGCGTGTCTATCCCGCGCTCGGCAACCATGAACTATCGGCTTGCGTCGAGTCGGCCTGTCTGGATCGCTGGTGGAATGCCTTTCCGGAATTGCGCGGCCGCCGCTGGTATTCGGCGGCCATCGGCAGCAAGGTCGTTGCAATCGCACTGGACAGCGATACTTCATTGCTGCCGGGGAGCGAGCAACTCGCATGGCTCGAGGACCAGATAACATCACTCGATCCGGCAGTGCGCGTGGTTCTAATCGTCATGCACCACCCGCCGGTCGCGGATGTGCAAACGGTGAAACTTGTGGACCACAATGCCCGCCCCAATGAACAAGCGCTGGCGGCGTACTTGAAAACCGCGGCTGCGCGCGCAACGGCCCGTTTCATCGTCAGCGCGGGCCATATTCACAATTATGAGCGGCTTGCGCAGGAAGGGGTGACCTATCTCGTGTCCGGCGGCGGCGGCGCGGCGCCCTACGATGTGGACCGCACGGCGCCGGATCTTTATCAGGACAAGGAATTCCCGAACTATCACTACGTGCGCTTCGAGTTGCACGGGCAAATCCTGACCGGCACCATGATTCGTCTCGAGGATTATGCCGCGGCCGTTCCGCGGCGCTGGCAAATCAAGGATCGTTTCGAGATTATCCTGCGGCCTTGACTGCCTGAATGAGCTGGCTGACGGCCGCCTGTGCATCGCCGTACAACATGCGGGTTTGATCGAGCACGAACAGTGCATTGTCGATGCCGGAGAACCCCTGTCCTTGGCCGCGCTTGATGACGATGACGTTCTTGGCCTTGTCCGCGTTCAAGATCGGCATCCCGTAGATCGGGCTGTTCTTATTGGTGCGCGCATCCGGATTCACCACGTCGTTGGCGCCGATGATGAGCGCGACGTCGGCGGTATCGAATTCAGCATTGATCTCGTCCAGATCCGAGATCAGATCGTACGGCACGCCGGCTTCCGCAAGCAGCACATTCATGTGGCCAGGCATGCGTCCGGCAACGGGATGAATCGCAAAGCGCACCTTCACGCCATGATCTATCAGCAATTGCGTGAGTTCCCAAACCTTGTGCTGCGCCTGGGCCACCGCCAGACCATATCCGGGCACGATGATGATTTTTTGCGAATACGCCATCATGACGCCGGCGTCCGAAGCCTCGATGGCTTTTTGCGTACCCGTAACGCCGGCGCCGCCAGCGGCCGACGACTCCCCGAAATTCGAGAACAGCACATTGCCCAGCGAGCGGTTCATGGCCTTCGCCATGAGCTGGGTCAGCAGCGTACCGGCCGCGCCGACCACGGTGCCGGCAATGATCATCGCGGCATTGTCGAGCACGAAACCTTCGAAACCTACAGCAAGTCCGGTGAGCGCGTTGTACAAGGAAATGACGACCGGCATGTCCGCGCCGCCGATCGGCAGCGTCATGGCCACGCCCAGGATTAGCGCGAACACGAAAAACAGCGACACCACAGGCAATCCCGATTCCGCCGCGGTACCGCTGACCACCATGAAGCCGAAGCCGACCGTGACCAGCAAAATACTCAAGTTCACGATTTTCTGGCCGCCGAAGCGCACGGATTTGGTGATCAAACCCTGCAATTTGGCGAAGGCAATCAAGCTGCCGCTGAATGACACGGCGCCGATGAAGCCGCCGATGGCGGCCATGGTGAGGTGCACGAGATTATGTTCGTTGCCGCTGTAGAGCTCCACGGCGGCGATCGCCGCCGCCGCGCCGCCGCCCATGCCGTTGTACAAGGCAATCATTTGCGGCATATCGGTCATGGCAACACGCTTGCCGCTGACCCAGGCCACGACGCTGCCGACTGCAATTGCGGCGATCACCAGGATCAGATTGAGCGAGGATGCGCCCATGAAGGCGAGCGTCACGACCGTGGCGAGCACCATGCCGAGACCCGCCCAGCGGACACCGCTGACGGCGGTCACCGGCGAACTCATGCGCTTGAGTCCCAGGATAAACAGCGCAGCCGCGATGAGATATGAGAGCTGCGTCAGTGTTTGAATCGTCGCGGCGGGCATTCCCTACGTTCCCTTTTTCTTGCCGGCCAACACGAACATTTTCAGCATGCGTTCAGTGACGACATAGCCGCCGACGGCATTCCCGGCCGCCAGCACCACGCCGATGAACCCGATTACCCGCACCAGGGTGGTATCGGCGGTCGCCAGCGCCACCATCGCACCGACCAGAACGATGCCGTGCACGAAGTTCGATCCGGACATGAGCGGTGTATGCAATATCACCGGCACGCGCGAAATGACCTCGTAGCCGGTGAATGCCGCCAGCATGAATATGTAGAGAGCGATGACGCCGTCGATCATGTCTTCTGTCCCTCCAATGCAGCGCGCGTGGCTTCGTGCTTGATCTGCCCGTCGTGCGTGAGCACGGCCCCGGCAAATACTTCATCGCCCCAATCGATGGCCAGTTCGCCCTTGGGTAAGGCCGGTTTCAAAAAATTGAATAGATTGCGCGAATACATTTCGCTGGCGTGATACGGCAAGGAAGCGGGCAAATTGACAGGCCCGACGATCTTGACGCCGCCGTGCAGCACCGTCTCGCCGGCTTTGGTGAGTTCGCAATTGCCGCCCTGCTCGGCGGCGATGTCGACAACCACCGATCCGGCTTTCATGCGTTCGACCGCGGCTCGCGACACGATACGCGGTGCGGCCCGCCCGGGAACCGACGCCGTGCTGATGACCGCGTCGCTGGCGGCAATGCGGGCATCCAGCACTTCCTGCTGCTTGGCCTTTTCCTCGGCGGTAAGCTCGCGGGCATAGCCACCCGCGCCTTCAGCCGAAACGCCGGTCTCGATGAATTTCGCGCCCAGCGATTTTATCTGGTCTTTGGTTGCGCTACGTACGTCGTACGCTTCGACTACCGCGCCGAGCCGCTTGGCGGTGGCGATCGCCTGCAGTCCCGCGACCCCGGCCCCGATCACCAATACCGAGGCCGGCCGAATCGTGCCCGCCGCGGTGGTGAGCATGGGAAGAAATCTTTCCAGGGTATTCGCCGCAATCAGCGCAGCTTTGTAGCCGGCGACCGATGCCTGGGAGGAGAGCGCGTCCATCGACTGCGCGCGGGAAATACGCGGCACCAATTCCATGGCAAAGCTGGTGACGCCGCGCTCCCTCAGCGCCTTGACCAGATCGGGACGCGCATACGCCTGCATGAACCCCACCACGACGGCGCCTCTTTTAAGCACTGCGACCTCCGTCAAGGAGGGAGGCTGCACCTTTAGGATAACGTCGGCCGATCCGAGAATCGCGGCGGCATCGCTGAACTCGACGTCCGCGTATAGGGCGTCCGGAAAATGCGCTGCCGCTCCGGCATCGCGCTCCACAAGTAGGCGCACGCCGAGGGCTTTGAGTTTCGCAGCGATTTCCGGGACGAGCGCGACGCGGGTTTCTTTGGCAGCGGTTTCCTTGAGGACACCGACGACGACGGACATGCAAAACTCTCCCAAGCCGAAAGTAAGCGCCAAACATTGAATTATGGCATAAGACTCGACTATCTTTAGTGTGTTATGAAAGTGCGAGAGCCGGACAAGTATCAACTACTGGATTGGCGGGATGACCTTGCGGTGGTTTCGCATGGTTCTCCCCTGTCGCAGCAGATACTGCGCACCGATGTGTCGGGCATGCCGTTGGAGTGGGTTGACTATCGGGAGGCGGCGCGGCTGTATCACACCGAGCAGGTGGCCTACACCTGCGGAACGCTCCTGTACCGCTTGTACGGCGGCACCTGCGCGAGGACGGGGCTGCGCACCATCGTCGACGTCAATTCGATCATTGCCACGCTCGGTGTGACCGGCAATCCGGGCAACCTGCGCGGTGCGGCATACACCCCGCCGCTCAACAACCAAACGCTGTTCCGCCGCGACGCCTACCTGTGTTTGTATTGCGGGGCGCGCTTCACCTATAGCCTGCTGTCGCGCGACCATGTGACCCCCTTCAGCCGCGGAGGCCACGATACCTGGAGCAATGTGGTTTCGGCATGCCGCCGCTGCAACAACGCCAAAGCTTCGCGCACGCCGGAGCAGGCGGGCATGCAGCTGTTGGCCGTGCCTTTCACGCCCACCTATGCCGAATATATTTTCTTGAAGGGCCGGCGCGTACTGGCCGACCAAATGGAATACCTGGTCGCGCATTTCCCGCGCTCCAGCCCGCTGCACGAGCGCATGCAACGCTGGCCGATGTGAGCGCAACCGCAGGGATACCCGTTGTGCGGTCCGGCGTGGTGTACTACATCGACGCCAGTTATTTCATCTTTCGCGCCTACCATTCCATGCCGCCCGACATGGTGGACGCCGACGGCAATGCAACGCACGCCTTGTACGGATTCGCGCGCTTTTTGTCGGACCTCTTGGAACAGGTGCGGCCGGAAAGAATCTGCGTCGCCTTCGACCTGAGCCTGCGCAGCGTGACTTCGTTCCGCAACGGCATTTACCCGGCCTACAAGGCCAATCGGGAAGCGCCGCCTGCGGATTTGCAGCGGCAATTTGCGCTGTGCCGCGAATTTTGCCGGCATATGGGTTTGGCGGAGTTCGCAAGCGCGGAATACGAAGCTGATGACATCATCGGCACCCTGTCCGCACGTTCGCGCGCCGCGGGTCTGCGCAATGTCCTGGTGACGCGGGACAAGGATCTGTCGCAATTGATACGGGATGGCGACATATTTTGGGATTACAGCGGCAACACCCGTTATCACTACCATGACATCGGCCCGCGCTTCGGCGTGGCGCCGGAGTTGATCGCCGATTATCTGGCCCTTACCGGCGACAGCGTCGACAACATTCCGGGTGTGCCGGGGGTGGGCAAGAAAACAGCCGCGGAACTGTTTTCGGTATTCGGCTCTCTTGATGAACTGTATGCCAATCTTCATCGAATTCCATCGTTGAAGGTGCGCGGTGCGGCTGCAGTGGCTGCTAAACTGCTGGCCCATAAGGAAGCCGCCTACCTGGCGCGCCGCCTGACCGGCATCGTTTGCGACATTCCGATCGAAGCGACGCTGGACGACTTGAAAAGAAGGCCGCAGGATCGCGGCGGACTCGATTTCTTTTTTGACACTCACGGATTCGGGAATATTTTGCGGCAGCAGGTGCGCCGGATCGCCACCGCTGCATGAGACGGGGAAAGACCATGGCGCAGAAAGATATTCAATCGGTCCTGCAAGAGGACCGCGTATTTCCGCCCTCGCCGGCGTTTGTAAAGCAGGCCACGCTCACGGCCGCCGAACTGCAAAGCATGTACGACAAGGCCGCAAGCGATTACGTGGGTTTCTGGGCGGACCTGGCGGCCGCCGAAATCGAATGGCAGCGGCCGTTCACCGTTCCGCTCGACGACTCGCGCGCGCCTAACTACCGTTGGTTTACCGACGGGCTGCTGAACGTTTCGTACAACTGCCTGGATGTGCACTTGGCGAAACGCGGCGACAAGGTTGCCGTGCTATTCGAGGGTGAGCCCGGCGATGTGCGCAAATTAACCTACACACAGCTGCATCAGGATGTGTGCCGGTTCGCCAATGCGCTCAAGGCACAGGGCATCGGTCGCGGCGACCGCGTCATCATCTACATGCCGCTGATTCCCGAGGCCATCGTCTCGATGCTGGCGTGCGCGCGCATCGGTGCCGTGCATTCGGTGGTATTCGGCGGATTTTCCGCCAACGCGGTCAAGGACCGCATCGAAGATGCCGGCGCCAAGCTGGTCATCACCGCGGACGCGGGATGGCGCGGCGGCCACGCGATAGAACTCAAGGCTGCGGTCGACAAGGCCTTGGCCGAAGGTTGCGAATCGATTGAGAAGGTCATTGTCTACAAGCGCACGGGTACCGCATGCGCTATGCGGTCCGGCCGCGATGTCTGGTGGCACGATGCGATTTCGGGCCAATCTCTTGGCTGCGAGCCGGAATGGCTGGATGCCGAACACCCGTTATTCTTGCTGTACACCTCCGGCTCGACCGGCAAACCCAAAGGCATTCAACACAGCACCGCCGGCTATCTCCTGAATGCCAAATTGACCACGAAGTGGGCCTTCGATCTCAAGGACGAGGATGTCTATTGGTGTACCGCGGATGTCGGCTGGGTCACCGGACACACTTATGTGGTTTACGGGCCTTTGGCGGCCGGCGCCACGGTTTTCATGTACGAAGGTGCACCGACGTTTCCCGACGGCGGACGCTTCTGGAAAATGTGCCAGACGCATGGCGTGAGCATCTTCTATACCGCGCCCACCGCGATTCGCGCGCTCATGAAACTAGGCGACGCCGTTCCCGCAAAGTACGATCTGCGCAAGCTGCGGGTTCTCGGCAGCGTCGGCGAACCGATCAATCCCGAGGCGTGGATGTGGTATCACCGTGTGATCGGCGGCGAGCGCTGTCCCATCGTCGACACGTGGTGGCAGACCGAAACCGGCGCCGCCATGATGACCCCCATTCCCGGCGTGACGCCCACCAAGCCGGGATCTTGCACCAGGCCGCTCCCCGGAATTTTCGCGGACATCGTCGATGAAGATGGGCGGCCGGTGAAGACCCCGGACGCCGGCGGGTACCTCGTCATCAAGCGGCCCTGGCCTTCGATGCTGCGCACGATTTGGGGCGACAACGACCGCTACATCAAGACCTACTGGGAGAAATTCCGCAATCGCTACTACGTCGCCGGCGATTCGGCGCGCCGCGACAAGGACGGCTATTACTGGATCATGGGACGCATCGACGATGTCATAAACATCGCGGGCCACAGGCTCGGCACCATGGAGATCGAATCGGCTTTGGTGGCGCATCCGCAGGTCGCTGAGGCGGCGGTGGTCAGCAAACCGCATGACATCAAGGGTGAATCGGCATTCGCCTATGTGGTGCTGAACGTGCCGCGGCCGCAGGGTGCCGCCGCGACGGCGCTGATCAATGAACTGCGGGGGTGGGTGGGCGACCAATTGAGCCCCATCGCGAAGCCGGATGAAATCCGGCTGACCGATAATTTGCCGAAGACACGTTCCGGCAAGATCATGCGCCGCTTGTTGCGCGCATTGGCCCGCGGCGAGGAAATTACCCAGGATATGTCGACGTTGGAAAATCCGGCGATCCTGGAGCAGTTGCGCGGCGCCGCGCCGGGCGCTGCCGCAAAGACTCCTGCTGTTCCCGAGAAGGTTGCCAAGCCCGCAAAGGAAGCGTTGAAGAAGAAGGCGGCAAAGAAGAAGGCGGCAAAGAAGAAAGCCCCGAAGAAGAAAGCCAAAGGTGCCGCGAAGTCCTCCGGGCGCAAAGCGGCCGGACGCAAGGCTAAAGCTGCATTGAAGCGCGCCAAGCCTTCAGGGTCGAAGGCGCGTTCCGCACGCCGCAACAAGTAGCGCCTTACAGCGGCACGGCGTGATTACTTCGGCGTCTTCACGGTCACGTAGGTGATGTTTGCCTTGAGCGATACCAGCACCTTGTGCGGAACCCCGGCGGGAATGAACAGTACATCGCCCGGGGCCAAGGGGTAGTCGGTTCCGCCCTTTATCTCGCCGCCGCGCCATTCCGTCGGCGCCGTTTCGCGGTTGCCCGCGATTTGTCCGCCAACGGTGATTTTTGCATGGCCGCTCTTGACGACGAATATGTCGTTGAGAGCCATGTGAACCTCCGCCTCGCCGTTTTTGTCGCGGTGAATGATGTAGACGTTGGAGCCTAAACCGCTCAAGAATTGTTTGGCCGCGATGCCCTCCACTGGGTGTGCGACTTGCGAAGCCAGCTGTGCGGCACTGAAGTATTGGATCTTTGGAGCCGTGTCGTCGGCTGCGCAAAACCCCGCCCAGCCAATCGAGAGTAGTGCCAGCGCGCGCTTCATAATCACCCCTTGTAGTTATCCGCATGCGAACTGTTGGACCGAACAGCGAGCGTACATCAATGTCAGCGAGCGGCAAGCCATACAGTCAGCGGGGTGCGACCGTGGGCGGCCGGGCCGGCGTTGTGCGTCGCGTCAAAGACCGTCAAGAGTCGATTGCCCTGATAATGGTGACGCCGGTTTCATCCAAGGTGCCTCGTCATGAATCTCAACCAAGTAACCCTGCCCGCCAGCAACGTGGAAAGGTCGGCCGAGTTCTATCGCCGCCTCGGCTTTACGCAAATCGTCAATGCGGTGCCCCGTTACGCCAGATTCGAATGTCAGGACGGCGCGACATTTTCCCTGCACGCGTTCGATACGGTGGTGCCCTCGCAGACGGTGGTCTACTTCGAGTGCGACGACGTCGACGCCGCCTATGAGCGTCTCTGCAAACTGGGAATAGATTTCACTCAGGCTCCGAAAAATCAAATTTGGCTGTGGCGCGAGGCCTACTTGCAGGATCCGGACGGCAACAATATTTGTCTCTATCACGCCGGCACCACCCGGCGATTCCCGCCTTGGCGATTGTCGGACGACTCGCCCAGGCTTTGAGCGAAAAGCTAGGGACTCCGACCCCAAGCTCGGCTAGAATAGGCGGGCCGGACAGGCGATTTTAGACGCCTCGCATGCGACCAGGCAGCGATTCGGCACTCCATTTATAAACGGGATTTTTGGCATCCGCGGCCTCGGGCCGCATTTTCACTGTGATTGGACAATATGCTTTCCACCTCCAACGTTGCCATTCAATTCGGCGCCAAGCCGCTCTTCGAGCAGGTGACGGTCAAGTTCTCCGATGGCAACCGCTACGGCCTGATCGGCGCGAACGGCTCGGGCAAATCCACCCTTATGAAGGTATTGGGCGGCGATCTCGAGGCCAGCGCCGGCGATGTCATGCTGCAGGTCGGCATGCGGCTCGGCAAGCTGAATCAAAATCAGTTCGGCTACGAAGATGAGCGGGTGCTCGATGTGGTCATGCGCGGCCATACGGAGCTTTGGGCGGCAATGCAGGAGCGCGACCGGATCTACGCCGACCCCAAGGCGTCTGATGCGGACTACATGAAGGCTGCGGAACTGGAGGGAGTGTTTGCGGAATACGGCGGATACGATGCCGAGGCCCGCGCCGGCAGCATCCTCACCGACGCCGGCATCCACGAATCGCGGCACAACGGTCCGATGCGCGAGGTGCCGCCGGGACTCAAGCTGCGCGTGCTGCTCGCGCAGGCGTTGTTCTCCAACCCGGATGTATTGCTGCTCGATGAGCCCACCAACAATCTGGACATCAACTCGATCCGCTGGCTGGAAGGGGCGCTCAACCATTACAACGCCACGATGGTGATCATCAGCCACGATCGGCATTTTTTGAACCAGGTATGCACGCATATTGCGGACCTGGACTTTCAGCAGCTGAAAGTCTATCCCGGCAACTACGACGACTTTATGCTGGCTTCGGTGCAGGCGCGCGCCCGGGTAGAAGCGGCAAATGCAAAGGCGAAGGACCGCATATCGGATCTGCAGGAGTTTGTGCGGCGCTTTTCGGCGAACGCATCCAAGGCGCGTCAGGCCACCTCGCGCAAAAAGCAGCTCGAGAAAATAAAGATTGAGGAAATCAAACCCTCATCGCGGCAGAACCCCTATATCCGCTTCGAGCAGGGCAAAAAACTATACCGCTCTGCTGTGACCGTGGAGAAATTGAGTTTCAGCTATCCGGGCTCGACGGTAAAAGTGCTGGACAACGTGAGCTTCAATGTCGAGGCCGGCGAGCGCATCGCGATAATTGGACCCAATGGCGTGGGCAAAACCACATTGATGCGTTGTTTGGCCGGCGAATTGCGGCCGAACAGCGGACGCATCGTATGGGTGGAAAATGCCCAACCCGGCTACATGCCGCAAGACCCGCAGGCGGAGTTCGAGGATAAGATCGACCTGTTTGCCTGGATGTCTCAATACACCGGCAAGGCGGACGACGATCAAATCGTGCGCGCCACACTGGGGCGTCTGTTGTTTTCCGGCGAGGAGACCAAGAAGTCCGTGAAGGTGTTATCGGGCGGGGAGAAGGGCCGCATGATCTACGGCAAACTCATTCTCACCAAGCCCAACGTGCTGCTGATGGATGAGCCGACCAACCACATGGACATGGAAACCATAGAGTCGCTGCAGATCGGACTGGAACACTATGCCGGCACGCTCATCTTTGTGTCGCATGACCGTGAGTTCGTCGGCGGCCTGGCAACCCGCATCATCGAAATGCGCCCCGACGGTAAAATTGCGGATTTCCGCGGGACTTACGACGAATATCTGAAAGAGCAGGGCGTGGAGACATAGCGCTCGAGGCGGCCCGCTGGCAGTATTCGCCCAATGAATCTGATCGCCGACCGTCTCCATAAGAAATTCGGCGCGATCACCGCAGTCGCGGAAGTATCCTTCGCCGCCGAGCCCGGCAAAATATTGGGGCTCCTGGGCCCGAACGGCGCCGGCAAGTCCACCACCATCAGCATGCTCGCCGGCCTGACCGTACCGCAATCCGGTTCCGTGAAGATCGGCGGCACCATCTTGGGGACGGGCGCGCACCCAATCAAGCGCAGCCTGGGGTTGGTCACACAGGAAATTGCGCTGCTCGAGGAATTGCCCGCGCGCATGAATTTGGAGTTTTTCGGCGGTTTATACGGACTGTCGGGCCGTGCTCTCTCCGCCAGAATCGCCGACGTGCTGGAGTTAACCAGCCTCACGGATCGTTCCGGCGACCCGCCGAGTGAATTCAGCGGCGGCATGCGCCGGCGCTTGAACATTGCCTGCGCGCTCCTGCATGAGCCGCAGATTCTTTTGCTGGATGAGCCAACGGTGGGCGTCGATCCGCAAAGCCGCAATGCGATCTTCGAGACGATTGAAGCGCTCGCAGGCCAGGGACGAACCGTGGTCTACACGACCCACTACATGGAAGAGGTCGAGCGGCTGTGCGATCGGATCGTCATCGTCGATCACGGGCGAGTCCTGGCCGATGACACCCTCGCAGGTCTTCTCGCAAGCGCGCCGGTCGGGAACAAGCTGACCTTGAAATACGACGCCGCCCCGGATAGCGCGGCGCTCGCGGAGATCAAGAGCCTCCCGGGGGTCATCCAGGTCGAACTCGCGGGCAGCGAAGTGTCGGTATCCGCAACCGATCTCGGCACCGCGGCACCCCGCGTGCTTGAGCGGCTGGCGGCTCGCGGCTTCAGTTGCCAGGAATTGACCAGCCGGCGCACCAATCTCGAGGATGTGTTCTTAGGCCTGACCGGACGCACGCTGCGCGACACATGAGCCCGACCATGACCGCATTTCGAGCCCTGGTTCGCAAAGACATCGCGATATTCCTGCGCGACCGGCGCGCGTTGGTCGTCAGCGTGCTGACGCCGATCGTGGTCGCGGGCTTCTTCGGTTTCTTGTTCGCCGGGCCCGGCTCTGGCGGCAACCCCATTTCGCGCATGAAGGTCGGCATTACCGATTTGGACCAGAGCGCGCTTACCAAGGCCGTGCTTGAAAGCTTGAATCAGGACGCTGCGCTGGACATCCAGCTGCTGCCGGAACATCAGGCGGAACAACTCGTACGCAGCGGCAAGTTGCGCGCCGCCATCGTATTTCCGGCGCAGTTCGAGGCGCTGGCGACCGGCAGCCTGCTCGGCGTCGGGCAGATGCCGGACGTCAGGCTCCTCTACGATCCTTCGCAATCGATGATCCGGCCGATGGTGGCGGGATTGCTGACTCAACACGTGATGCAGCGGTTGTCGCGGCCCGCCTTCGTCGGCAACTCAAGGCCGGTGCCGTTCAACGTGGAAAACATCCCGGCCAGCAGCGGGCCTCGATACAACTCCTATGCACACTCGTTTGCGGGGATGAGCATTCAATTCATTCTTTTCATGGGCATCGACGCCGGCATAGCGCTTTTGATGATGCGTCAGGAAGGCATGTGGCGTCGCCTGCGCGCCGCGCCGCTCTCGCGCTTTGTTCTGCTCGGCAGCCGGGTGGTGGCCACCACGCTGATCGCCATCATGATTCTTGCGGTCGTCTACCTGGCCGCGCGCCTGGTGTTCGGCGTGCGCATAGCGGGCAGCGTGCCGGGGTTCATGATGGTTGCCGGCGCCTTTGCGCTGCTGGCGGCCACCACGGGACTCATGATTGCCTCTCTCGGCCGCTCCGTCGGCGCCACGCGCGGGGTGGCGATGTTCACCGTGCTCATTCTGGTGATGCTCGGCGGGGCATGGGTGCCCTCGTTTTTGTTTCCTGAATGGCTGCAGCACGTGACCGAGTTTGTGCCGACCCGCTGGGCCGTCGATGGGCTGGACAACACGACCTGGCGTGGCCAACCGCTGCAATCGGCCTACCTGCCCACGGCCGTTCTGCTCGGCTGGTCGGCGCTGTTCGTGCTGATCGCTGCGTGGCGCTTCAATTGGGAAGATAACTGACGCCACTTGGTTCCCGGGCCTCAAGGTTGCTACGATGCGCCGCGTAGTTTTTGCGCGGGAGGAATGGTGCTGACAAAACTATTGGTTTCATGTGCGTGTATTTTCGTGAGCGCCTCTGCCATGGCGGTATCCTCCGCGCCCAAAACGGCTGCTTTTCCGGGCGAAACCGTCACCATCAACCGCATCTCCGATGCCGGGTTCAATCACAGTGAAGTCGCCGATACCGCCGCCTACCTCGCGGATGAAATAGGCGGCCGCATGAGCAACTCGCCGGCGATGCGCAAGGCAGAACAGTGGACGCAGCAGAAATTCAAGAGTTGGGGATTGAAGGACGTGAGGTCCGAAGCCTTCGACTTTGGCCGAGGCTGGTGGATCGAGGCCTCGCATGTACGGATGATCGCGCCGCGCCCGCTCGAGCTGCGGGCGATCCCGCTCGCATGGACACCCGCGACCAACGGAACCTTGAGCGCGCCGATCATAGTTGCGCCCATGGCGAGCGAAAGCGATTTCTCGGAGTGGAAAGGCAAGCTGGCCGGCAAAATCGTCTTGGTGACATGGCCGGCGCCGCCCAAGGACGACGGCGATGCTCCTTTTGAACGGCTAACCGATGCCGAAATCGCCAAGCTGGACAAGTACGAGCAGCCGACCTTTGATCCCGCGCAGCGGAAAAAACGCATCGAGCGTTTTCGCTTCAGACCCAATCTGGACGCATTTCTGGCGCAGGAGGGCGCGCTCGCCCTGGTGCAAATGTCGCGCACCGAAGGCCGGTTGGTGCACGGCGAAGGCTATGGCTACCGCGTCGGCAAGACGCCCAAGCTCCCGGGCATTGAACTTGCCGCGGAAGACTATCGAAAACTAACCCGGCTCGCGAAGCGCGGCGACGTGCGGCTGGAAATCGACAGCCGCGTCCATTTTGAGGACGCCGATCACAATGCCTACAACACCTTCGCCGACATTCCCGGCGCAGATGCGCAGGCGGGCTACGTCATGGCTGGCGCGCACTTGGACAGCTGGGTCGCCGGCGATGGCGCCGCCGACAACGGCGCGGGCAGTGCGGTGATCATGGAAGCCGCCCGCATCCTGGCCAGCATCGGCGTTCACCCGAAACGCACGATCCGCTTTGCGTTATGGGCCGGGGAGGAAGAAGGACTGCTGGGATCGGCTGCTTATGTCGAAAAGCATCTTGCGCATCGTCCCGCGCCGGCTGATCCGGAGGAGGCGGATTTGCCGCCTTTCTTTTTAACCGACTCGTATCCCGTGCAGACTCTTCCGGGCTTTGCCGATTTGGCGGCTTATTTCAACATTGACAACGGCTCCGGAAAGATTCGCGGCATTTATACAGAGGGAAATTTCGCCGTGGTGCCTATCTTCCGGGAATGGTTGTCGCCGTTTGGCAGCCTGGGCGCCAACACGGTCGTGGCGCAGCCGACCGGGGGCACGGACCACGTATTCTTGAGCCGCCTTGGATTGCCGGCGTTCCAATTCATCCAAGATCCGCTGGATTACGAGACCCGGGTTCATCACACCGACCTCGATACTTTTGATCATCTGCGGCCGCTGGATTTGCGGCAGGCTTCGGTGGTTCTAGCGACGGTGCTGATGGCCGCTGCGAACAGCGACAAGCCGCTGCCGCGCAAGACAGTGCCTACTCAGCCGGCGGTGACCGATCCGTTCTCGTATCCGGATCCGAGCAAGAAGTAAGCGGCGGCCCGCGGGGCGCTTATGTCTGTTTTAGGCGCCCGCGGCGAAAATCGGCGATGATTTCCCGTGCGGCATTGTGTCCCGGCGCTCCCGTGACCCCGCCGCCGGGATGCGTTCCCGACCCGCACATGTACAGCCCGCGCAAAGGACCGCGATAATCTCCGTGACCCAGCATGGGCCGCGCGGAAAACAATTGATCCAGACTCAAAGCGCCATGAAAGATGTCGCCGCCGATCAATCCAAAGGTGCGCTCCAGGTCCAGCGGACTCATGATCTGCCGGCCTAAGACCGAAGCCTTGAAATTCGGTGCGTGGGAATTGACCAAATCGATCATGACGTCCGCGACTTCCTCACGATGCGTATCCCAGGATGCCTCGTTCGGCAACGTGGGCGCGACATGCTGGCAGAACAGGCTGGCGACATGTTGTCCGTTGGGCGCCAGAGTGTCGTCGAGCGTGGAAGGAATCAACATCTCGACGATGGGCCGCTGCGACCAACCTTGAGACTTGGCATCCAGGTAGGCCTGATCCATGTACGCGAGGCTGGGCGCCATGATGATGCCGGCGGTGTGATGATCAGCCGCAGTGCGTCCCGGCAGTGTCCGAAAGTCAGGCAACTCCGACAGCGCAACGTTCATGCGGAAAGTCCCGGAGCCGCAGCGCCAATGGCTGATGCGCTCGCGGAAATCCTGCGGCAATGCCGCGGAATCGATCAGCGATCCGTACAGCAATTTGGGATTGAGATTCGACACGACGGTGCGTGCCCGGATCGCTTCGCCTTTTTCCGTGACCACGCCCACCGCGCGGCCGCCCTCGACCAACACCTCTCGAACCGGACTCGCAACGCGGATTTCCACACCGCGTTCGGCGGCGGCCTTGGCCATCGCCTGGGTGATCGCGCCCATTCCGCCGATTGCGTGGCCCCAGGCCCCTTTCTTGCCGTTGACCTCGCCGAACACGTGGTGCAGCAGCACGTAAGCCGACCCCGCCGCGTAGGGACTCGCATAGTTGCCGACCACGCCGTCAAATCCATATGCCGCTTTGATCGGCGCGCTCTCGAACCAGGAATCGAGGTAGTCTCCCGCCGATTTCACGAACAGATCCAAAAGTTCGCGCCGCATGGTCAGATCCAGCTTGGCGATTCGTTTCGCCTGACGCGCGCCGCGCAGCAGTTCAGGCAACGCTTCCAACCAGCCGCCCGCCGTGACATTCGGCGGAGTCTGCAGCACCAGATCTCGCAGGACGTCGGCGATGACCTCCAGGCGCTCCCCATATGCCGCCAAGCGTTCGGCGTCGCGGCGCGAGAATTTCGCAACTTCCTGCGCGGTCTGCCCGGCGCCCACTTTCAGGTAGCTGCTCTCATCCAGCGGCAGGAAGTTTGCCAGCTTGCGCTCGACCACCCGCAGACCATGACGCGGCAGCTCCAGGTCTCGAATGATTTTCGGATTGAGCAGCGAAACGGTGTAGGCGGCCACGGAATTGCGGAACCCCGGATGAAACTCTTCTGTGACCGCGGCTCCGCCGACGACGTTGCGCCGTTCGAGTACTGTGACTTTAAGTCCGGCTGCCGCGAGATAGGCGGCGCAAACCAAACCGTTGTGGCCGCCGCCGATAATAACCGCGTCGCGCGATGATTCAGCCAAGATCGCCGCCGGTTCCGCCCGGGCCCGCGGTTTGCCAACCGGCGCCGGGCGGATTCTCCAAACGGCTCTCCGGAATCAATTCGCGCATGCGCCGTGCGAAGCTTCGCAGCGACACTTCGCTGTGTCCCAAGGGACCCGGCGTGTAGCTGCGCGACCCCATGCCGCTTTGGACCCGCTCGATCAGCGCCTTGTCCTCCAAGCTCACCCGGCGATTGATGCGCCAGTTCAAATAGCGCGCGGCACGCATTTCGCGCCGCTCGTCCGTGTGCGCGTAGGCGATCTCGCGGACCAGGGTTTCGGTCGGCGATACCGGAATCATCTGCATGAAATCGACTTGATCCGGATAAATATCGAAGGCCACGTTCGGCCAGAGCTTGAAGTACGTCCACAAGCGCTGCCGATCCTCCGGCAGGTGCGGCGACTTCGGCAGCACCTCCTGGTACATGCGCTCCGACAGGTGGGAGGACGGGGTATCGCGCAGATAGCCCCACATCTTGTCCACCCACTGTTCCGCCTCGACGCCATAGGTCTGCCCGAACAAGCGCGACAGCCCCGGATGAGCCACCGCAATGTGCATTGCGTCAGAGTAGTTGTCGGTCACGTTTTTCCAGTTGACGTGGCGCACGCGCATCGTGACCCGTCCCAGCGGCTTGAGATCCTCGAAGCGATACCACGCCAATTCCGCCTCGTAGGGAGCCAGCATTTCCGCGACGCTCGGCAAACCGGGCCGCAGGCGTACGAATACGAATCCCTTGTAAACTTCGCATTCAAGCGGCTTAAGAGCGTATTGCTCCAGTGAAAAGTCGACAAACTCCTTGCGATGCGGGACGGCGGCGAGAGATCCGTCGAGATCGTAGGTCCACGCATGGTAGGGACAAACGATGCGTCCGGGGCAGTGGCCGGCGCCGCCGTCGAGCAGCCGCGCGGCCCGGTGGCGGCAGACATTGAAGAAGGTTTTGACGCTGCGGTCGCGGCCGCGCAGCGCAACGATGGGTTCGCCGAGGAAATCGAGGGTGTGGTAGTCGCCGGGGTCGGGAATGTCGTTGAGGTGGCAGATGACCTGCCACGAGGCGGCAAAGATCTGCTGCTTTTCAGCGCGCAGAAAGTCCGCGTCCCGATATATCCAACCGGGCAGGCTAAAGTCTTCGTCTATGGCTCGGCGACGTGCATCCATGAGGGGTGATTCCGGCTCTTGTTGAACGGTAGTATAACAAGAGAAAGATTCAATTTTTGTGATGTTTGTCGCGCAAGACCCGGGGAAAGGCGCCCGCGCACAGGGCATTGACCCAATCCTCGCAAATGCCGATCGCCTCGCGCGGCTTGAATGTCTCGGGACTGAGGCTCAGCTCGACCCACAGGCCGTCGAGCAAAGCGCTCAAAGCAATGGCGGCCGGGCGCAGCTTCAGGCTGGGCGCCGCCCCGGATTTGACCAATTCACCCAATAAGCCTTCCAGAATCGCGCGGTACTTCCCATAGGTCCGATCGTGGACTTCGCGAATCTCGCGCGAGTGCGCGACCATGCTCCAGAACACTACCCAGACATTGAAGAGCTGCGGATCGAGCAGTTCCGGCGTGAACGATGCGCGAAAGAAATCGCTCAGGCGTTCGCGCGGCGCCGCATCGCGATTGTGGGCGCGGGCGCGCAGTTCGTCCTGCAGCGAGAGCGCGAGGGTCTCGTACGTCTCCGCCACCAATCCGGACTTGCTGGGGAAGTGGTGGTTGATCAATCCGATGGAAACGCCGGCAGCGGCGCTGATGCGGCGCACGGAAACGCCGTCGTGTCCGTATTTTTTCAAGCAGCGCAGAGTGGCCTCGATCAGGGCTTCGCGGCGTACCGCGGGCGTCGCACGACGAAACTTCGGTACATGCGGCTTTTTCTTCATCTAATTCCTTTTATTCCGGTGATGCCGAACCCCATCCTGGAGCTCCAAAAATGAACCGTCAGGCTGCGCGGTATGCCCGATAGTCCAATCCCAGCGCGCTTGCCACCGCCTCGTGCGTCAACTGACCGGCATGGACATTCAGGCCCTGGGCCAATCCTGAGTCCTTCGCTATCGCCGTTCGCCAGCCATGATCAGCCAGCGCCTTCACATACGGCAACGTCGCATTGGTCAGGGCGAATGTCGACGTCCTCGGCACGGCTCCCGGCATATTCGTGACCGCATAATGGATCACTCCGTCGAGCACATACGTCGGCTCGGCATGCGTGGTCGGACGGCTGGTCTCGAAGCAACCGCCTTGATCAATCGCAATGTCGACCAGCACGGCGCCGGGTTTCATGGTTTTGACCATCGCTCGCGTCACCAGTTTGGGCGCCGCGGCGCCGGCGATCAGCACCGCACCGATCACCAGGTCGGCGTCGCGCACCAATTCCTCGATGGCGTGCGCGGTCGAGTACACGGTCTTGAGCTGGCTGCCGAAAATCGCCGACAATTCCCGCAGGCGCTTGACCGAACGATCGACCACCGTCACATCGGCGCGCAGGCCGACCGCCATTTCTACCGCATGGGTGCCGGAGACGCCGCCGCCCAGCACCACCACCTTGGCGGGGGCCACGCCGGGGACGCCGCCCAACAACACGCCGAATCCGCCGTTGGCCTTTTGCAGACAATTGGCGCCCACCTGCACCGACATGCGTCCGGCCACTTCACTCATGGGTGTCAGCAACGGCAACGAGCCGTCCGGCGCCGTCACCGTTTCGTAGGCGATGGCGGTTGCACCCGAAGCGAGCAACGCCACGGTTTGTTCGCGGTCGGCGGCCAAATGCAAATAGGTAAACAGCGTTTGGTTGCTGCGTAACATCTTGCATTCGTTCAGCTGCGGTTCCTTGACCTTCACAATGAGGTCGGCGGAACCAAAAATGTCCTCCGTCCTTTTGGAGATTGAGGCGCCCGCGGTTTGGTAATGCGAATCGTCGAAACCGATGCCGGCGCCGGCGCCGCTTTGCACGACGACTTGGTGCCCGGAATCGACGAGTTCGCGCACGCCCGCCGGGACCAGACCGACGCGGTATTCATGTATTTTAATTTCTTTGGGGACGCCGATTTTCATAAAGTCGCTCCGCAGGGGTATTCCGGGATGGCAAGGTTACTCACCCGGACGCATAGAAACAATAAAACCTCCGGTCCTTTAGGCAATATCGCGCAATTCTCGGACCAGCAGGCGTTGCCAGAGCCATTCTTGGCGGGTTTTGGGGGCGAGCAATGACATGCGCTCCAAATACGGCCTGACGGCCGAGGGCGTGCCGCGCGATGCCGCGGCACCTGCCAGGGCCTTGACACGCGGCCAACCGCGGAAGGTCTTCTCCTGCAATCCCCTCAGTGCCTTCGCCAGCACTATTTCTTCGCGGGTGAGGTCCGTGCCGAACGGAAATTCCGAAAACAATCCCCGGGCTCGCGCCAGGACAAAACGTTCTTCCAGGGCACGCGGCGTATTGTTTCGATGCAATTGCGGAATCCGATGATCGCTGCGCAGCTTGCCCGCCGCCTGCGCCTCGCGTTGCAAACTCTCCTGAAAGCGCGAATCGGCGATATTCAAAAGCGCTGCGATCGCGTCTTGATCGGTCAAGCCGCGCAAATCCGCAACGCCGTATTCCGTCACCACGATATCGCGAAGATGGCGCGGGATGGTCGTATTCCCGTAGTTCCACAAAATATTCGATGTGACCTTGGAATTCTTTTCGCGGGTGCTGCGCAGCGTGAGAATTGAGCGCGCCTCCGGCAGGGAATGGGCCATCGCGACGAAGTTGTACTGACCACCCACGCCGCTGACGACGCGTCCGTCGGCCAGCCCGTCCGACACGGCTGCACCCAATAGCGTCACCATCATGCTGGAGTTCAAAAATCTTCCGTGCCGGCGCTGCGCTATCTTCAGCGCTTGATCGGCGCCGTCCAGTTGATTGACGAAAGACACGCCGCACATGGAGAATTGGCGCCGCTCCGCCTCGGGCAGGTCGCGCAGTGCCGCGTAGAATCCGCGAGGCCCCAAAAAGAACGCACCATGCAGCAGAGTCCCGCCGGTGAGCTGACGGCCGGTGCACGAGGCCAACAACTCGCGCCTGGCCGCCGGCGTCGCCAGGCTGGCGGCGGCGTCCTGGCCCTCGCCGTTCTCGATGCGTCCGCCGCGGTAGCGGCAGCCGCGGCGGAACACGCCGGCATTCTGCAGCAGAGAAAAGTCTGCCGCGCTCAAGGGACTGGTGAATTCCTGTGCCAATGCCGCCAGCAGACGGTCATCGACGCGCTCGCTGATCGCGCCGTCATTCAGCAGCCGCTGGATGCGCGCGTCATCGTACACGCGCCGCCGCAACACGCCGCTGCGGTACAGGTCGAGGAATCCGTCCACCAGCATCTCGGTGCACCCATACAGGCCGGCTTCGAACGGGGCGGTGCCGCCGACCGCATCCAAGGCGCGTCCGAAACGCTCCTCGGCCTTGAGTCCCTGCAGCATTTCGCGAAACTCCACATTCTGCTGTTGCCGCAGCTGCAGGCCATAGACCACCGCATCGCCCAGTTCGCCGATGCCGATCTGCAGCGTGCCGCCGTCGCGCACCAGCCGGGCGCCGTACAGTCCGATGGCGTGGTCGGCCGTGCTCAAGCGCTGATTGGGAGGCGCAAACAGGTCGTACTCGTAGCGCGGATGTTCGAGCAGGGAATCAAACGTGTCGGCGCTCACCGCCGCCGGTCCGAACATGAATGGCATCTGGCGGTTGACCTCGCCGATCACGACCAGCTCCCGGCCTGCCTGCCGCTGCGGCGCCAAAGCCTTCAGCAGATCGACGGTGACATCGGGGTTCGATCCCAAGCTGTACTCCGTACGACCCTCGACGCTGCGCTTGGCAATGAGCTGGCCGATGACATTGACGCCGTGCGCGGCAACATCGCGCGCCACGTGCGTGTAGTTGCTGCTGACATAGTGACGCTGCGAATGCCCCACATTGAGCAGCGCACCGGGATCCAGGAAAAATTCCACAATTTGCACGTTGTCGGGCACGCCGCCGCCGTGCAGATCGGTCACATAGTCGAGCGGCACACATGCGCCGAACAGCCGCGCCACCAAGGGTTCCAGAAAGCGGCGCTCGAGTTCGTCTTTCCAATGTGGCGCGCGCAGGCTCAAGGCTGTGAATATTTTCAAGGAAAGAGATGCATCGCGCCGCGCGCGCCGATAGAACTCGTTGGCGAGCGGATTCGGCTTGCCCACACCCAACGGCAGTGCCAGCACAATGTACGGGCCGACGCGGTTTAAAGTGTCCTCGACGCATTCGGCAACATCGTCGAAGACGCGCGCCATGTCAGTTCTTGGGCTTCAGCACCAGGGAGAAATTGACTTTCACCGCGTTGCCGATCGTTTCGGTGCTCTTCCAGTCGCCCTGGCCGACTCCGAAATCCAGGCGGTTGAGTTTGGCGCTGCCCGTGAGCTTGGCGTCCGCCGCGCCGGGCGTGAACTGAAACTCGATAGGCACATCTTTGGTGACGCCGTGCATGGTCAGGGCGCCGACCGCAGCAAAGCCGGCGGCGGTCTTGCTGATGGCTTTGGTAACATAGTGCGCGCTTGGATTATGCGCCACATCGAAGACGTCTTTGCCGCGAATGGTGGAGTCGCGGTCCTTGTCCTGCGAATCGACCGAACTCATGTCGATTTGCACGTCGATGCGCGAATTCGCGAGCGCATCGGGGGCGAAGTCGACCGCGGCAGTAAACTTGTGGAACACGCCTTTGAATTCCGCGCCTGCCTGGATGCCGACAAACTCCAACCGGCTTTGGGCATCGGAAGCGTAGCTTGCGGCATTGCCCGCTGCGGGGGCTTCGGCGGTTGCGGCGGCGCAGACAATGGTCAAGGTCATGGCAACGATGGTAGTTCTCATGGTCGCTTCTCCGGCTTGGTGAATGGCAGCATGCGCTTCAGCACGTCATCGTGGTTCCAGAAATGATGTTTGAGCGCGGCTACGATGTGCAGAATCGCGACAGCCAGCAGCAGCCAGCTCAAGGCGTCGTGGGTCGTTCGCAGCACGTCGAAAGCGCGCTCGTTGGGTGCGATGAGATTCGGCCACGTAAACAGGTCGAACCAGCTCACCGAGTAGTTCTTCGCGGATGACATCATCCATCCGGTCAACGGCATGACGAATAACAGGACGTAGAAGAGGATGTGAGTGCCGCGGGCGAGTGTTCTTTCGATGGTATTCATGCCGGGCGGCAGTTCCGGCGGGCGATTGAACAGCCGCCACAGCAACCGCAGCGCAGCCAGCATCAGAATGGTCATGCCGAAGCTCTTGTGCCGCGCCAGGAGAGCGAGCTTGCGCGCTCCCAGCGGCAGATCGTCCCCCATCCAGCCCAAGGTGAATTGCGTTACCACCAACGCCGCGATGATCCAATGAAACGCTTGAGCGACCGCAGAGTAGCGGGTTGGGGCAATCTGATTTGGCATCGCGCGTCTCCGGCTGCAAACTGGGGTCTAGTTTAGCAAGTCACCGAGGCCGTGGTGTTTGAGAGGATTTTTGCAGCCGCGTTAGTCTTGAGTTTGACGGCGTGCGCCGCGCCGCGTCCGCGGCCTGCGGCACCGCCGGTGCTTGGGCCAGAGGCAGCCGTGCAAGCACTGCCCGCACCCGGTGAGTACAAAATCGACACGGCGCGATCGGAACTGAGATTGTTGGTCTACCGCTCGGGACCGTTGGCCGGCCTCGGCCACAACCACGTCATGGTCAATCGCAGCGTGACCGGCCGTGTACAAATTGCCGAGAGCATTTCCGCGTCGTCATTTTCGTTGAGCGCCCCGGCGAGCGGCTTCGAGGTCGATGACGCGCAAGCGCGCGGCGAAGAGGGCGGCGATTTCGCGGGCGAGGTTTCTGAGGACGCCAGTGCCGGGACCCGGCGCAACATGCTGGGCGCCGCCGTGCTGAACGCTGCCGCATATCCCGAGATCACGGTCAACAGCGTGGCGCTGACCGGCAGCCTGGACGCCCTAAGCGCGGATCTCGAGATCGGCGCGGCAGGACACACTTCGAAAATATCGGTGCCGTTCGTACTTACGGGCGGTGCGCAGCCAATGACCGCATCGGGCTCGATGGAACTGCGCCAGACGGCCCTCGGTATCACACCCTACAGCCTGTTGCACGGCGCACTGCTGGTACAGGATGCAATGCAGTTGAAATTCACGATCACGCTATTGCCGAACTAGTCAAGAGAATCGGCGTTCCTTCGGGCGCCAGCAAAACCACCGCAGGCACGGAACGCAACCCCGGCGGCAATTCGCCGTTCGGCACAATGCCCTTGTCGGCAAGATGAGCCAACGTGCCGCCGACGTCGTCGACTTCGAACCTCAATGTGGCGCGCCGTAAATCGGCCGGGTGATATAAGCCGAGATCGATGAAGTCGCTGGTGCACGCGATATGTGGCAGCAGGTCGGCGGATTCATCCATGCCGACAAAACCGAAGTCCTCCCAGTAGGTCTTCGCCAATTCGCGGTCCGGCGCCGGTACGGCGATCTCGAGAAAATAGCCGCAGCGTGAGGTCTCGTTGGCAAGCCGCTTGCTCGGTGAAAAGGTGCGCGCTTCGACCAGGCGTACCAGCTGCCCGGAGGGATCGAGCCAGCCGACCTCGTTGAAGACATCATTGCCGAGGTGGCGGAACTCGAATTCGATCCCCTTTTGTTCCAGGCCATCCAAATGTTTGAGCAAATCGGGCTTCACGAAAGTCAATGATGGCGCGGGCATGGCCTCTTGATGCAATCCCAGGCAAATGCGGCCGTCGGTGACCACGGCGTACGGGTGAGGCCATGCATCGCCCACTTCCGCCGAGGAAAAACCCAGGCTCACGTAGAAGTCCAAGGAGGCCTGTATATCCGGCGCGGCGAGCGAGAACTCGAGAAAGCGTCCCAGCACGGCGCTGCTAACCCACTCCGCCGACACAGACGTACTTGAGTTCCGTGTAATCGAGGATCCCGTATTTGGATCCCTCGCGGCCGATGCCGGATTCCTTGACACCGCCGAATGGCGCAACCTCGGTCGATATAATACCCGTGTTCACCCCGACAATTCCGTACTCGACCGCTTCCGAAACCCTCCAGCTGCGCGCCAGGTCGCGCGTATATATATACGCTGCCAAGCCGAACTCAGTGTCATTCGCCATGGCAATCGCCTCGGCTTCGGTTTCAAATCTGAACAACGGCGCCACCGGACCGAACGTTTCTTCGCGAGCCACCAGCATCTGCGGCGTGACCCCCGTGAGGATCGTCGGTTCGAAGAATGAACCGCCCAACTCATGGCGCCTGCCGCCGAGCGCGATCCGGGCGCCCTTCGCCACGGCATCTGCGATGTGTTCCTCGACTTTCGCCACCGCTTTAGCGTCGATCAACGGCCCTTGGTCGGTTTCGCCCTTCAACCCGTCGCCCACGCGCAAGCGCGCGACGGCTTTTTTGAGCCGATTCGCAAATTCATCGTAAACGCCCGATTGAACCAGGAGGCGATTGGCGCAAACACAAGTTTGACCGGTATTTCGATACTTGCTGGCCATGGCGCCCAGTACCGCCGCATCCAAATCGGCATCGTCGAATACGATAAAGGGCGCGTTGCCGCCGAGCTCGAGCGATAATTTTTTGACCGTGCCCGCGCACTGGGACATCAGCTGTTTGCCGACCGCTGTGGAACCGGTAAAGGTCAGCTTCCTCACGCTCGGATTGCCGGTCATTTCTCCGCCGATCGCGGCGGCGTTGCCGGTGACCATGTTGAAGACGCCTTTGGGAACGCCGGCTCGCCGGGCTAGTTCAGCCAGCGCGAGAGCCGAATAGGGGGTTTGCGTTGCCGGCTTGCAAACCAGAGTGCAGCCGGCGGCGAGGGCGGGCCCGGCTTTGCGGGTGATCATCGCGGATGGAAAATTCCACGGGGTAATTGCCGCGACCACGCCGATGGCCTGGCGCAACACCAGTATGCGCTTGTCGTTCTGGTGCCCGGGAATAAGGTCGCCGTACAAACGCTTGGCTTCTTCCGCAAACCACTCGATGAAAGAGGCTGCATAAACGATTTCGGTTTTCGACTCGGCCAGCGGCTTGCCCTGCTCGGCGGTCATGAGCGCCGCTAGATCTTCCTGATGTTCAATCATCAGTTCAAACCAGCGGCGCAGGATCACGGAGCGCTCCTTGGCGGTGCGCGATCTCCACGCCGGCAGCGCCGCGGACGCCGCCGCTATCGCGCGCCGCGTCTCCGCGGCGCCGAGATTCGGAATGGAGCCCAACTTCTGACCGGAGGCAGGGTTCGTCACTTCCAGCGTGGCGCCATTGTCGGCCGCGCTCCAGTCGCCGTCGATGAAGCACAGTTCCCGCAGCAGCGCGCCGTCATTGAGTTTCAGGGACATGGCGCTTCAACCCCACGTGGCCAAACAAAGGCAGTCTGCGAGGATAGCGCGTTCAAATGACAGCTCTCAAGCAACGCTCAACGTTCGAGAATTGCGGTGACGCCCATGCCTCCGGCGGTGCAGACCGAGATAAGGCCCCGCTTGCCCTTCGCGTCGTCGAGAATTTTGGCCAGCGTGGCGACGATGCGCGCGCCGGTTGCCGCAAATGGATGGCCCATGGCGAGGCTGCCCCCCTTCACATTCAGTTTTGACCGGTCGATCGCGCCGAGCGCGCCCGGCAGCCCCAGTTTGTCGCGGCAGTACGCCGGATCCGTCCAGGCCTTCAAGGTGCACAGCACTTGTCCGGCAAAAGCTTCATGGATTTCGTAGAAATCGAAGTCCTGAAGCTTCAGTTTTGCATCGCTGAGCATTCGCGATACTGCGTAGACAGGGGCCATGAGCAGGCCCTCTTTCTTTTCAACGTAGTCGACAGCGGCCACTTTGCCGTAGGTCAGGTAAGCCAATACCGGCAGATTGCGCTCGCGAGCCCACGTCTCGGAGGCCAAAAGCAACGCGGCGGCACCGTCGGTCATCGGCGTGGAGTTTCCTGCCGTCAAGGTACCCGCGCCGGAGAAATCGAAGGAAGGCTTGAGCGCCGCAAGTTTTTCCAGGGTTGTATCGGTACGGATGTTGTTGTCCATCGCAATGCCCAGATACTCGATCACCAAGTCCTTGTAGAAACCGGCTGCGTATGCGGCGGCAGCCTTTAGATGGCTCTCCAGAGCAAGCTGGTCCTGTTCCTGGCGGGTGATGCCCCAGGTTTTTACCATGAGCTCGGTATGTTCACCCATGGACAGGCCGGTGCGTGGCTCAGTGACTCCCGGCAATACCGGCCGGAAATTTTTCGGCCGCAGCCCAAACCAGGGTTTTACCCGGGCCGCCGCGGTCTTGCCGCGATAACTGCGCAGCAGCAGCTGTTGAAAGCTTCTCGGGTAAACGACCGGCGGATCGCTGACCGTATCAACGCCGCCGGCAATGGCGCAATCGATCTGGCCCAATGCAATCTTGTTGCCCAACAGGATTGCCGCCTCGAGGCTGGTGCCGCAGGCGCGCTGCAGATCCAAGCCCGGAGTCTCCGCGGCCAGTCCGCATCCGAGTACCGATTCGCGCGTCAAGTTCCATTGACTGGAATGCTTCATGACCGCGCCGGCTGCGACGTCGTCTATTCGTTGTCCGCGCAATCCAAAGCGTTCGACCACGCCGCGCAATGCGGCGATCAACATTTCTTGATTTCCCACTTGCGCATAGACGCCGTTGCCCCGTGCAAACGGGATACGTGCGCCGCCGACAATCGCGACGCGCCGCGGACTAGCTCCAACCAACATACCTGCCCCCTTTACGCTTAAGCTGAGGATTATGGACCTACCAGGCGGCATATAATCGATCCATGAGAGGATTTTCGCCCAGCGTTTGCTGCGGGCTGGCGCTTTTGGCGCTTGCCGGATGCGGCGCACCGCCGCCTCCTCCGGCAGCGCCGCCGGCGAAGACGGCAGCGCCGCTCGATGAGCTCAATCGAATCGTGGAACGCTACTGGGACGAGCGCATATCAATTGAGAATGCGGTTTCACCTCAAGTCCTCGCGGATTCCTTGAATATCGAGCGCCGTTATCTGGCGGAGTTGCTCAGCGTGCCGCGCGACTCGCTGGACGCTCCGTCGCGGCTGACCTTCGACATTTTCAGGCGGCGCCGCGAGGCCGCAATCGAGGGCTTCACCTTTCCCGGCGAGTTGCTGCCCATCAATCCGTTCGGCGGAATGGTGCAGCAAGTAGCGGCCAAGGCGGAGGACTTGGCGCAGCATCCAGCTGCAAACGGCGCCGAATATGCCGGCTGGCTGAAGAGCCTCGATGAGTACATACGCTGGACTCAGCAGGCGGTTGCCAACATGCGCGAAGGCTTGCGCCGCGGCTATGCCTCTCCCCGCGCGGTGATCGAGCGCATGCTGCCGATCCTGGAACGTCTCGGCGCGGATGATTCGACCAACGTGTTCTATGCGCCGCTGCGCGCTTTTCCCGCGAGCATCAAGGATCCGGAGCGAAGCCGGCTGACCCGGGACATCACGAGCACGATTGCCGGGAAATTGCTGCCTGCCAATCGCGCGCTGCACGATTTCTTGCAGCACGAATACCTGCCGCGCGCCAGAAGCGGGCTGGCATTGTCGGAATTGCCGCTGGGCAGTCAGTGGTATTCGTTCCGCGTCAAAAGAGCGACCGGCACGGCACTCTCGCCCGATGAAATCCACCGGATCGGCGTGGCTGAGGTCGAGCGCCTCGGTCCTGTCAGGCCCAAAGAGGCGCCGGCCGCCGCGCCGGCCGGAGGGCTGGTGAATGCCTACCAAGAATTGCAGGTACAGATCCAGTCGGCGCTGCCCAATGCGTTTTCCGAGATGCCGCAGGCGCATCTGGATATTCGGGCCGCCGAGCAGCTGCCGCAACCGGCCGCGGCGTTGTACTACCAACGCGGCGGACCCGCCGGAGTGCCGCCTGACGTTCTGTACATAAGGGTCAAGAACGCCAACGCATCCCCGAGCATCGCGGGCTTTCTGCAGCACGCATTGCCCGGCGAGCATTTTCAGGCAGCCCTGCAGCAAGAGCGTACCGGACTGCCGCGATTCCGCCGCTTTGGGGACGAGCGGGCATTTACGGAAGGGTGGGGACTGTATGCCGTTTCGCTCGGCGATTCGTTGGGCGTATTCCCGGACGAGGCGGCCGAAGCGGGGGCGGTCGCGGCGGAATTGCAGTGTGCCGCAGCCCTGGTTGTCGATACGGGTTTGCATGCGAAAAACTGGACGCGAGGCCAGGCTGTTGACTATCTTCGCGTGCACCTGGGTTTGGACGATGCCGACGTCCAATCCTTGATCGACTGGTACGCGGCTAGCCCCGCAGACGCATTGGCGTGCATGATGGGTGAAATGGAGTTTCGCGCGCTGCGTGCACGAGCGAAGCAGCTGCTGGGCGGCCGCTTCGACCTGCGCGAGTTTCACACGGAAATTTTACGGGATGGCGCGATGCCGCTGGATATTCTCGAGACAAAAATGAAGCTCTGGATGGACGCATCGAAATGAGTGTTTTTGCCGGAAATAACCGCCAGGCGGCGATTTCATTCGAACGGTATTTGTTGACGGGAGTCAGACTATCTAGTGCGTACTCTATTCATGTTGACCGCCATTTTTGCCGCCGCTTCGGCGCAAGCCGCCGATCTCGCGTCAGAAGCCGCGTCCAGCAACGATATCGACGTATCGATATCGCTGGACTCGGCAGAACAAAGCGGCAGCGCCAGCGCGACAGTGAGGATTCATGCACGCCGCGAGGTTGTCTGGTCGCTGATCACCAGCTGCCCGGAATCCGTGAGGATGGTCCCGGGGTTGCAAATCTGCGACGTACTGGAGACCGCGCCGGATCAATCGTGGCAAAAAATCCGGCACGTTATGGATTACTCGTGGTACGTGCCGAAGCTGACTTATGTGATTCGCGCAAACTACGATCCGCCCTCGAAGGTGTCGATCGAACGGGTCTCCGGCGATTTACGCACGCTGCGCGGCTCGTGGGAATTGAAGAGCGACGGGGACTACACGATTGCGCATTATTCGGTCGACCTGGCGCCGGGCTTTTGGGTGCCGCACTGGATCGTACGGTCGGTGCTGCGCAAAGACCTGCCCAAGATGCTGCGCGCGCTGCGTTCTCGTGCTGAAGCGGCGGCTGATCCCAGGCCTTGAAGCCGGGCGCCCGGCCTGCCGGGCGCTGCTGATAATCTGCATCGCTGCCGCCGCGCTGGGCGCGTGCGAGCGCGAGCCTGAGGCGCCGCCGCTGCGGGTCAAGCGCGTATTTCATCTGAATCCGTACGAGAAGGACTTCGGCTATTCGCAAGCCGTCCTGATAGATAAAACCCTGTATATTTCCGGCTCAGTGGCCGCGGATCAGAACGGACGCCTGGTGGCGCCCGGCGATATGGCCGGGCAGATGCGCGCTGCATATTCCAATGTACGCCGTACTCTGGCCGCGCATGGAGCCGACTTCGAAGAAGTGGTTAAAGAGACGATCTACACGACCGATATGGATGCATTGTTAAAGGCTTCGGATCTGCGATTCGAGTTTTACGACAAGGAGCGGTTGCCGACAACCTCCTGGGTGCAGGTGCAGCGTTTGGTGGATCCAGGTTTCCTGGTACAGGTCGAAGTCGTGGCTGAGCTGCCGTAAAGAGCGGACCCAAAGGATAGCGTTGCGCAACGTAGTGGATCAAAATTTCGAGCGGCGTCTCGCGGGATTGGTCAATTCCGGCGAGCGGGCAGTTTTGCGCGGCGGCCGCAAGGGCGTCGAAAAAGAGTCGTTGCGGGTCTCGCCCGGCGGGGTCATTGCGCAGACCCGCCATCCGCAAACCTTGGGCGCTCCGCTGACCAATGAACACATCACCACGGATTTTTCCGAATCGCTGATCGAATTGGTCACGCCGCCGTTCGGCGAGACCTGGGAGCTGCTGCAATATCTTTGCGATATTCATCAATTCGTATACCGCCACCTGCAGGACGAATTGCTTTGGGCGACCAGCATGCCTTGCGCGATCGACGGCGATGCCAGCATTCCGTTGGCGCAATTCGGCAGCTCGAATGTCGGTCGCATAAAGACGATTTACCGGCACGGTTTGGGCGTGCGCTACGGACGCATCATGCAGGCGATTTCCGGCGTGCATTTCAATTACTCGTTCAGCCCGAAATTATGGGGCGTCCTCGAAGCCGTCAATCAATCCAAGCATCCGTTGCAGGACTTCATTTCCGATCAGTATTTCGGCGTGCTGCGCAATTACCGCCGCTATGGCTGGCTGGTGCTGTATTTGTTCGGCACGTCACCCGCGGTCTCGAACAGCTTTTTCGCGGGGCGCGACAATACGCTGCCGGCGCTTGACGGCGATACCGTGTATGAACCTTTCGGCACGTCGCTGCGCATGAGTGACATCGGCTATCGCAACAAGAATCAGTCGACTTTGAGCGTGTCGGTCAACAGTCTGGCCGAGTACGTGCGCGACCTGTCGCGCGCGATCGGCACGCCCTACCCGCCGTACCAGAAACTCGGCGTCAAAGTCGACGGCGTCTATCAGCAGCTCAATGCCAACATTCTGCAGATCGAAAACGAATATTACAGCTTCATTCGCCCCAAGCGCATTGCGCGTTCCGGAGAAAGGCCGACCAAAGCGCTGCATCGTGCCGGAGTGGAATACGTTGAGGTGCGCGCGCTGGACGTGAGCGCGTTCGATCCCGTCGGCGTCAATCAAAACAAATTGCGCTTCCTCGAAGCCTTTCTCGCCCTGTGCCTATTGCGCGAAAGCTCGCCGATCAGCCTGGGCGAACAGGCCGCGCTGGATGCGAATCATCTTCTGGTTGCGAGGCGCGGCCGGGAACCCAATCTGCGCCTCGCCCGCGAGGGTCGCAGCATATCCATGGCCGAATGGGCCCGCGAGCTGCTCGATTCAATGCAAGGACTGTGTGAAATGCTCGACCATGGCGAGCCGTCGCGTCCTTATTCCGCGGCTCTGGAGCAGCAGCGCGCCAAAATCGACGACGTAGAGCGGACGCCATCGGCGCGTCTGCTCGCGGAAATGCGCCAAAGCGGCGAGACTTTCTTTCAGCTCGCTCTGCGAATGTCGAAGCTTCACAAAGACTACTTTCTCGGTCTGTATCCGCCCAACGAGAGCCGCCTGCGAGAATTCGCCGGTGAAGCGGCCGATTCTCTCGAGGCGCAACGCAGCATCGAAGCTGCCGACAAGACCAATTTTGATACTTATCTCGCGCACTACTTAGCCGACTGACGAGTATTTGACATAACGACGGGGCGCCGGCGCGTTACTTTGTAAAAAGTGCCACAGGTCGTTGAGCGCAGGACTCCCGCCCGGTACGGTGACGCGAATGAACAATGCCCACGGGCTTTCCAGCGAAGATCTGCCCAATTCTCCACACGCCCGCCAATTGCGCGCCGGATTTCCCTGGCTGACCTTCGGCGCAGAGCTTGAGGCCGAGTTCAGACGCAGAAATTTCGATGAGAATCTGCTGCACACCCGGGTGAACCTGTGTCTGGCGATCCTGATCGCGATAGCCTTCTCGGCCATGGACGCAATGGTGCTGGGGCCGCAGCTCGATCGCGTTCCCAGCGGCATCCAGATACTCGTCATTATTCCGTTGCTGCTCCTCGGGCTGGCGTCGAGCTTCTCCCGGCGGCGGCACCGGATTCACGCGCCTCTCACCATCGTCATCATGACCCTATTTGGCCTGAGCGTGGCGGCCATCCAGATCATCGCCTCGCTGGGCGGGATCTCGGCGCTGATTTCCTGCCTGATTCTCAGCATTGTGTTCATTTATTTCATGAGCGGCTTGATTTTCTATCATGCGGTCGCCGCCAACGTCATCGTGATGCTGGTCTATCTGGCCGCCGGCACCGCGTTGGCGCTGCCGGGCCGCGAGTTCAGCTACAGCGCGCTGGCCATCGTTGCCGCCAACCTATTTTGCGCATCGGTCACTTACGTGCACGAGAAGACCAGCCGTCTGCGCTTCCTCGAGGCCTGCCTGCTGCGCGAAATGGTGGCGCGCGACGGACTGACCGGCATTCAGAACCGGCGCATGTTCGATCAGCACATTGCGCGTGTCTGGCAACAGGCGGTGCGCGAACAGGAGCGCGTCGCGGTATTGCTGGCGGACGTGGACTGCTTCAAGGATTACAACGATCGCTACGGCCATCAAGCGGGCGACGAATGCCTGCGCGCAGTGGCCGTTTCCTTGAGCCAGTGCGCGCGGCGCCCGCTCGATTTCGTCGCACGCTACGGCGGCGAAGAGTTTGCCATCGTGCTCTACGAGGCGAGCCACGAATATGTCGCCGAGGTCTTGACGCGGATTCAGCGTTCCATCGCCGAGCTGAACATTCCGCACGAGGCATCCAAAGTCGCGAGCCGCCTCACGGTGAGCATCGGCGCCGCATTCGTGCTGCCGGCGGCCAACCGCACGCTCGAGGGATTGATTCAGCTCGCGGACGAAGCCCTGTATTGCGCGAAAGAAGAGGGCAGAAACCGCGTGATCGTGATGGAGGCTGAATACCACACCATGCGGACCGGACGCTTCGAAAAGCGCCGCCATCATGTGGATGCCTAGAGCAACGGCGGGCTCCTAGCGATAGATTGCTATCTGCGTATCCTCGCCCGATTTGCGGGCGGCGCGGAACATCCCCTCGGAATTGAACTCCATGGCGATTTCACCGTGCGCATCGATCGCGACCACGCCGCCTTCGCCTCCCAGCGCCGGCAGCTCGCCGTGAATCACTTCGCGCACCGCCTGGCCCAGGCCGCGTCCGCCGAAGCGCATGCGCGCGCAGATGTCATGCGCAACCGCAGCGCGTATGAACACCTCCCCATGCCCGGTGGCGGAAACCGCGCAGCAGCGGTCGTCCGCATAGGTGCCGGCGCCGATGATCGGTGAATCGCCGATGCGCTGAAAACGCTTGCCGGTCATGCCCCCGGTGGAGGTCGCCGCCGCCAACCGTCCGTCGCCGTCGAGCGCGACCGCACCGACGGTGCCGACATGCGAAATCGTATGGCCGGAAAGCCCGCGGTCTCCGCTGCGAATCCGCTGCAGCTGCTGCCAGCGCTCGGGGGTATGAAAGTAACCTGGTTCCACGAAAGAGAACCCTTCGGTTGCGGCAAATTCCTCGGCTCCCGCGCCCGCCAGCATGACGTGCTGGGATTTCTCCATGACAGCCCGCGCGAGCTGCACCGGATTGCGGATGTGCGTCACGCCGCACACCGCTCCGGCTTTCAGCGTGCGGCCGTCCATGATCGAGGCATCCAATTCGTTGCGCCCATCGAGCGTGAACACCGCGCCGCGCCCGGCATTGAACAGGGAATTGTCCTCGAGCAGCATCACGGCGCGCGTCACCGCATCCATGCTCGAGCCGCCGCTTTGCAGTAGCGAATACCCGGCGTCGACGGCCTGTTGCAGACCGTCCCGATATCTGCGCTCCGCTTCGCTGCTCATTTCGCCGCGCGGCAGGGTTCCCGCGCCGCCGTGAATTGCTATGCCAAACATTTTCTAATCTGCTCCTTGGTGCTGCGGAATGGTTACCACCAACCCGTCGAGCTCCGCGGTTATATGAATCTGACAGCTCAAGCGGCTATTGTCGCGCGGCTGCCAAGCGCACTCCAGCATGCCCTCTTCCATTTCCTCGCGCGGTTCGAGCTTGGCAAACCAGGCGGCATCCACGTACACGTGGCAGGTCCCGCAGGCACAAGCACCGCCGCACATAGCGAGGATTCCCTTCACACCCGCTTGTTTGGCCGCCTCCATCAGCGTGATGCCGAGCGCTGCCGCGATTTCGCGCCGGAAACCGTCCGGTTCAATGAAAGTGATGCGGGGCATTAATATGTAGAGATCACGTGTACCTCCGACGGAATCGTAATAGTATTACCCAGACTGCCTTGGGATCGGAGTCCAGAATGAAATTGATCACCGCCATCATCAAACCTTTCAAGCTGGACGACGTGCGTGCCGCGCTCTCCGAAATCGGCGTCTCCGGCATGACCGTGACCGAAGTGAAGGGCTTCGGGCGGCAGCGCGGACATACGGAGCTGTACCGCGGCGCTGAATATGTCGTGGACTTTGTGCCAAAGACGCGCATCGAGGTCGCCGTCAAGAACGATCTGGTGGACCAGGTAATGGAGGCCATCGTGGGCGCTTCGAAGACGGGAAAGGTGGGAGATGGAAAAATTTTTGTTACCGATATTCTGCGGGTATTGCGCATCCGCACCGGTGAGAGCGACAACGCCGCCCTCTAGACCCCTGGGCGAATCAGAACGTTAAGGGTCCTTGTCTTTCGCGGCCTTGCGCCGCTGCGAGAAAAGCCACAAAGCCGCGCCGCACACGGCGAAATTCAGCACCCACCACCAGAGCTGCCGGCTGCTGTTCCTGTCGTCCTCTTGGCCGGCCGCGGCCGCATTGTCCAAGGTGCCTTTAAGGCTCTGTTTCGCCGATCCTAAGTCTATTTCAAAATCGACGGCGGCGGCGCCCGGCAGCCTCAGATCCTTGGTCCGAATGGAATAGCTGCCATCGGCTTGCGCGGTTGCGGCGTGAACCGTGCCGCGCAATACGACGCTGATCGCCGCGTCGCGCACCGGCGCATTGTCGGTCAGGCGGCTCACGTGAATGCTCATCGTCTCATCGTGAACCACCCCTACGGCCAAAAGATCGCTGGAACGCGCTTCCACGCGCGCGCTCCCCGGGGCAGCCGCCGCCCAGGGTGCATGCACCAAGGCGCCCAGCGCAATGCATGCCAGCCAGGGCTTCAAAGCATGAAACCCGCGACGCCCAAGGCCGTGCCGGCAATGCTCGAGAGCACGCCGAAGATTGGAAAGAAACTCTTGCGCGCTAGAAAATACAGGGAACAGAGCACCAGCCCGAGTTCCAACAATCCTTCGCCGATGTCGAAGCGCAGGGCGCGCTTCTCCTCGACGTCGGTCTCCGCGTCCTTCGCTTTTGCCTCCTCGAGAATCTTTTCCGCGTCCGTGGCGTACTTGGCGCGCGCAGCCTCCAGCTTGTGGGTGACGGCCTCGATCTTGGCGGGATCGGTGTTGAGGGTGCCGATCAGCGCAATCGCCACTTCCTCGGTGTTTTCGCGGATTTTTTTGGCTTGGTAATAGCCCCATTGATCGTTCGATTCGGTACGGTGTATCACCGCATGGGTATGCGCCCGGTGCGAAGCGATGGTGACCACAGACAATAGGATGCCGACAACGCCCACCAAAATGCCGACGCGGCGGGTATTGGGATCGGCAGCATGTTCCGGCGTGACTTCAAGTTCAGGCATGTCGTTTGAATTTCCTCAATTGATTTTTAAAGATCCTTGGCAACCATTGTGCTCGAGGCGCCGATTTTGAGCAGCGCATGCTCGACGTAGTGCAAAGCGACATTGGTCAAAAGCGTTGCGGCCGCGACCAGGCACGCGAGCCTGGGCCGGCCCACGCCCGCGAGCACGCCCATCGCCGAGGCGCACCACAAGGTCGCCGCGGTATTCAGACCGCTGATATTGACGCCGCGATGCAGAATGACGCCGGCGCAAATGAAGCCGCTGCCGGTCACGACCTGGGCGGCGACGCGCGATAGGTCGCCCCCGAGACTCACGCCCGCTATGACAAAGGCGGCCGACCCCAAGGACACCAGAGCATTCGTGTGGATTCCCGCCGGGTGTCCGCGCAGGCGCCGCTCCAAGCCCACGATGGCGCCGAGCCCCAACGCCAATAGGATCAACAGGGCTTCCCTGGCGGTCGAATCCGTACCAAGCTGCATGTTTTACATCACCTAGGTTTTCTTATGCGGACCTTGAGCAAATCTACGCGGCAAATTTTAGCGCAAAACGCGCAACGCGACTTCGATAGGTTGAGCATGAAGCTGTCGCTGCTCCGCAAAGACCCTTTTGCCTTCTTTCGCGGCACCAATTCCTTGTTTCTCGGCTTCCTGCCGCGCGCTCACTCGCTGTTCCGCGCGCCCAGCATTCTGATCTGCGGCGACATGCACCTGGAGAATTTCGGTGCGTTCAAAGGCGACAACCGGCTGTGCTACTTCGACATGAACGATTTCGACGAAGCATGCCTGGCGCCGTTCACGGTCGAGATCGTGCGCTTCCTCGCCAGCATCAAGGTGGCGGCCCGAGGCCTTCGGATGACCCGGGCACAGGGCAAAGTATTGGCAAGGCGATTCATGCAGTCCTATCTGCAATGCATCGCTGACGGCAAACCGCGCTGGCTGGAACGTTCGCTGGCGCAAGGCGTGTTTCGCGCGCTGCTGCAGCGGGCGATCAACCGGACGCGCCGCGAACTGCTGACCAGGCTGACCAAGCTGAAAGCCGGAAAACGCCGCATCCGCAGCGACGGCGTGCGGGCGCTGCGCATCGATTCGCGCGAGCGTGAGCGGCTGCGCCGCTTCGTCGCGCAACTCGAAGTGCCCCCGTCGCACAAGAGTTTTTTTAGGCTTCTCGATGCCGCACGGCGCATCGCGGGCAACGGCAGCTTAGGTCTCCCCCGATACGTGCTGTTGGTCGAGGGCCGGGGTTCTCCGGACCAGAATTATGCACTCGATCTCAAATTTGCCGCGCCTTCCGCGGTTGCCGAATGGCTCGGGCGGCCGCAGCCGAAATGGCCCGGCGAGGCGGCCCGGGTGGTGGCCATCCAACGCAAGATGCAGGCGATCTCGCCGGCGCTATTGCGCGCAGTCTATTTCGACGAGCGGCACTTCATCCTGAAAGAGCTGCAACCCAGCATCGACCGTCTCGATCTTGCGCTGTGGCGCGGCAAGCAACGGCGCATTCTGCAGGCCGTCGAGGGCATGGGACATGTCTCGGCTTGGGCGCATTTGCGCGGCTGCGGACATTACGGCGCGGTCTCGGCGGAAGTCTTGCAAAGGTATGCGGCGAGCAAACGCTGGCCCCACACCGTGGAGCGCATGGCGGAGCGCGCGGCGCGCCGCATCCACCGCGCCTGGGAGATCTACTGCAAGGACTACGACTCCGGCGCGGTCATGGCCGCCGTCGCCAAATTCAAGCAGCACTGATCGGCGCGCGGGATCAAGAGCGCGCCACGCCGAGAACGCCGCTGCGCACCACCTCGATGATTTCTCCGAACGAGCCGATGTTGGCAATGAATTCGCCGATCTCGAGCTCGGTGCCGGCGACTTCGACAATGTAGCTCGACAAATTCGGCGACAGCACCTTGCCTCCGGCGCGGCGCAGCAGCGCGCCGATCGAGTCGGCCTGTTGCGCCGACAGCCGAAGTTTGATCAGCAGCAATTCTCGCGCCAGATGATCGCCGCCGGTCATGTCCTCGACCGCCACCACATCGACGAGTTTCAACAGCTGTGCATTGATTTGCGCAATTACCGCATCCGATCCGATGGTCACCAGGGTCACGCGCGAGACGGTGGGATCGTTGGTGGGGGCCACCGACAGCGACTCGATATTGTAGCCGCGGGCCGAAATCAGACCGGTGACGCGGGTGAGTGCGCCGGCTTCGTTTTGCAGAAGAATGGCAATGATGTGGCGCATTGCCGCTTAGGATACGGGAGGACGGCGCTTGGGCGCCAGGCAGAGAACTGCTAGTCTTTCGGCGTGAAAGAACGCGACGACATGCAAAATCAGGCTGCGCACCCGCTGGCCGGCACCGTCATGACCGGCGCGGACATGCTTGTTCAAGTATTGGCCGACGAAGGCGTCGACACCATATTCGGGTACAGCGGCGGCGCCATACTGCCAATTTACGACGCGGTGTTTCGCTTCAACCAGGAACACGACTCGGCGATGCCGTTGGTGGTGCCGGCCAACGAACAGGGCGCGGCTTTCATGGCGGCGGGGTTCGCACGCGCCAGCGGCCGAGTGGGCGTGGCGTTGGTGACTTCCGGACCGGGCGCAACCAATACCGTGACGCCGGTGCGCGATAGCCTGGCAGACTCGGTTCCCATTGTGATCATTTGCGGTCAGGTCCCGACCACGGCCATCGGCACCGATGCATTCCAGGAAGCGCCGGTGCCGTCCATCATGGGCGCCGTGGCCAAACATGTTTTTCTGATTACCGACCCCGCCAAATTGGAAGCGACCGTGCGCACGGCGTTTGAGATCGCGCGCACCGGCCGGCCGGGGCCGGTAGTGCTCGATGTACCGAAGGATGTACAGAACTGGAAGGGCGTCTTTCAGGGTTCCGGACGATTGCCGGTCCCCGGATACCGGCAGCGGATGAACCGTCTCGACTCGGCGGGCCTGGCCGAGGCGGCATGTGCCGAATTCTTCGCGGCTCTGGCTGCCGCGAACCGGCCGCTGATCTACGCGGGCGGCGGCGTCATCAACGGCAGCGCCGCCTACGCGCTGCGCGAATTCTCGAAGCAATTCCAGATTCCGGTGGTGACCACCTTGATGGGAATCGGCGTGGTCGACACCACAGATTGGCTTTCAATGCGCATGCTGGGCATGCACGGCACCGCATTCGCCAACTACGCCGTCGATGATTGCGATTGTCTGCTCGCTTTTGGTGCACGCTTCGACGACCGGGTCGCCGGCAACGTCGCCAAATTCGCCGGCCGCGCCAAGTTCATCGCCCACTTCGACATCGATGCCTCCGAGATCGACAAGGTCAAGGCGGTGAACTGGAGTCACGTGGGCCTTATGGGCGATGCACTGCTGGCGCTGCTGGACTACGGCAACGCCAGGCATTTCAAGCGCGATTGGTCGGCCTGGCATCGGCACTGCGCCGAACTGCGCACGCGCCACGCGATGAACTACGATCGCGACAGCCGCTTCATTCAGCCGTACTACGTCATCGAGGAGATCAACCGGCTGACGCGGGGCGAAGCCATCATCACGACCGGAGTCGGCCAGCATCAGATGTGGGCCGCGCAGTACTTCGACTTTCGCAGTCCGCGGCTGTGGCTCACCTCGGGCAGCATGGGCACCATGGGTTTCGGCCTGCCCGCCGCGGTCGGTGCGCAATTCGCGCAGCGCGGCCGTTTGGTCATCGACATCGACGGCGATGCCAGCATCCGCATGAACATCGGCGAGCTGGAAACCGTCACGACTTACGATCTGCCGATCAAAGTCGTGGTGCTCAACAACTTTGGCGACGGCATGGTGCGGCAATGGCAGAAGCTGTTCCACAAGGGCCGCATGAGCGCCAGCGACAAGAGCCTGCACACCAAGGATTTCGTCAAAGCCGCCCTGGCCGACGGATTCAAGTATGCGGTGCGGCTCGATCAGAAAGCCGACGTGCCGCGAGTCGTCGCAGAGTTCATTCGATTCAAGGGGCCTGCATTCCTCGAGGTCATCATCGATCGCGATGCCGGCGTTTATCCCATGGTCGGCCCGGGGCAGGGTTATAGCGAGATGATCACGGGCGATCACATCGTCTCGCGCACCGAGGTCGAGGCCAAAGCACCGGACGTTTCGGAGATGTTCTAATCCCCACCCCCATCGTTGCCGTCATTGCCGTCGCCTAGTACTTGCCGATCATATTCACGAAGAAGCCGTGACTGCGGTAGCTCAGGTCTGTCAGGTCATCCGAGTAGTTGGTAAAATTGTAGCCGGCGCCGATTTTCACGTGATCTCCGACATGCCGATAGCCGCCGAGTAAGAATCCGGTTCGCGCATCGTCAGTTTCGCGAATCGACAATCTGCGCAGTTCAATCATGGCGTCCCACTTTCGCGGCAGCAACAGATCGCCGCGCAATATCCACAGCTGCGCCTGGCTCGCGAACCAATCGCCTTCGGTCAGGGTAGGCTTGAGCTCACCGGTGCGGATCGCATACTTCGTGCCGAGCGATGCCCACTTCCAGGCTTGATAGGTGGCGTCGATATCGAACACCCGGCTCAGCTGCGCGTACGCGAGCGTATCTCCGCCGGTACTCACCTGAGCCGACGAGGGCTGATCATCCAGGATCGTGAACTTGAACAAGGCGTTCCAGCGGTCATCTTTCACCGGCCGCCATGCGGCACCGATCACGACCTCGTGGAACGATGCATCCAATGCCGGACTGGCCGGCCCGTCGGTCTTGGACCAATTGAGCTTGCCGAACAGCTTCCAATCCGGATCGACCTGGTAGCTCAAGGAGTTGCGCGTAAGCTCGGTGTGCGAGGCGCCCGTCAACGATGAATCGTCCCGCCGCCACTCCAGGGCCCCGCCGTATTTTATCTGACCCTTGGTGTATTGCAGCGTGCCGGTGATTGCGGTGAGCCCGATGTCGCCCGCGAAGGGATCCGAAATCGTGCCGTGCTCGAACTTGAGTCCATAGGTCCACTGCTTCGAGGGACTGAAGTCGACGCCGTACGCCCGGGTCAGGCTGTCCGATCCCGTGCCCGTTTGCAGACGCTCCTCGCCGTAGACGCTGGTCGCATCATCATAGCGGTAGCGGGTTCCGGTCGTCAGCGTGCCGGCGCGCCCGACGTTCAAGGCGTCGGGTTGGTCGGCTGCCAGGGTGTAGTTCAAATAGACATTGCTGTGATCGTCGATCCGGTAATCGGTCGACAGTTTGCCGCCGAATCCTAAGCTGCCGTCCGAGGCCTCGGCGCCGACGCGCGCCGCGCTCGAGAGCTGATAACTGCCGCCGAGGCCGGCGCGATCATTTTCAGGCCGCGTCTCAGTGTGCTCGGCGGTGTCCTGGACGAAACCATAAATATCCCAATTCGGCCGCGCCGCAGCGGGGGCGCCCGGGGCGGGAACCGTTTGAGTGGGGGGCGCACCCGGTGCCGAGCCGATGGAGGAGGGCACAGGTCCGGGTGTCGGTTGGTAGCCCACCGTCACCGCCACATCCGTGCGGCTGCCGTTTTGCGACAGAATGGCGCTGGCATTGGGCACGATGTTTTCGCGATCGTCGATACGCGTGCCCACGGCCACGCGCCAATGATCGTCAATCTTGTGTTCGATTCCCAGCTCTCCGCTGCGCACGGTCTGCAGCGACGAGTCGGTGCTGTCGAACTTGCCGACGACTTGCGTGGATGCATTGACGGGCGCGCTCACGGCACCGCCGTCCTGTCGAACCGTCACCCCGGGCGTCAACTGGCCCGGTCCGGAGAAATTGGCATCGCGCTCCTGGTGGTAGACATTCGCCTTGCCCTTCATCGAGTCGCTGACCTCGGCAAGATCCACCGCCGCCTCGATGCGCTCGGCGTTCGCCGGACCACCGCTGGTGGTGATGGGATCGAATGACAGTCCGCCGGTTGCCGAGGTCAAGGTCGGGCTGCCCGGGCCCTCGGAGTGGGCAAATTCCGCCTTCACATAAGTGCCCGGTTTATAGCGCCACGTGCCGTTCACGCCGCGCAGGTCCTGTTCCTGGCCGGGATCTCCCTGGTGAAAGCTCGAGATGCCGAGCTGCAGGTGATCGCCGAACCACTGGCTCGCATGACCGCCGATGGCAAGGGAACTCGGATTGGAGAAATCCGGCACGTATTCGTAGGTGGTTACCAGGTACTGAGGATCGCCGTCGAGTTGCGCGCTGTGCACCAAGGTCGCGCCATTCGTGGTCGCCGGCAGCGGGCTGTGCAGCAGAATGCGGCCTTGCAGGTAGTTGACGTCGTAATCCTGGGTCGGCACCAGTTGGGTGACGGATTGCACGATGCCGGAGTCCTTGTCGCGCACCTCGATCCATACCTGCTCCGAACCCACTGAGATATCCTGGTTTTGCAGGTAGTACAACGATCCGCCGGTGCCGCGAAATTCCTGCCGCGATTCCAGCGTGCCGGGTTCAGCCCAAAATGCATCGACGCTGCTCTTCTTCTCGCCCAGGGAGGTGGTCTCAGGTGAGCGATAGCGGACATCCAGACCGTATAAAGTGCGCGCGTACTGGATGAAATCCGTGCCGGTCATTTGCGTCTGGAAATTTCCCCATAGGATCGAGCTGTCGCCCTTTGCCAGGCGCACATAGAACTTGCCGGAGGTGGGTGCGTCCTGCACCGTCGTGCTGTCATCGCCGTACACCGGGTAGTAGCGGTCAGGATCGATTCGCCGCAGCAAATCTTCCGGATCCTTGCGCGCAAAATTGCTGAACAGATCGCGCAGGGGTTGCTCTTGGGTGTCGGCCGCGGCGGTCAGCAGCCATTGCCCCTTGACCAGACCCTTGTAGTAGAAGGCCAATTGGCCGTTGACGAAGTCCTTCTTGGCTGCGTTCGGGTCGCCCGTCACAAGGTCGATCGGTCCGCTGACGCTGTTCTGGCCGGCAGTAATGTCGGCGAAGCCCACGAAGAAAGAATCGTCGCTCGCGACCACGACGCTGCGGGTGAACTCCAGTCCCTCGCCGTGCTGATTCATGATTTTCACGGTCACTTGCTGCGGACCCGGCGGCAATATCTGGCGCGTCACAAAATTTTGCGCATCATCGACCGGCACCGCGATGTCCTGCACTAAAACCTGATTGCCCGGCGGCACGTGGCTGCCGTTTACCGTGATTGCGCCGCCGGCAGTGACGATGTTGTGCATGATCAGGGTGTTTTCCCCGAAGGCTGCGTGCCGTGCGTCGTCCGAGGCACGCTTCGATGCCGGCGTCTCGAGCGGACTTAGGCGCGAAAGGTCCAGGCGTCGGGGTTTGGTCTCGTCGAAACGTCCGTCGCGGCCGTAGACGCGCAGCACATAGCGCACGTAGCGGGGCTCTTCCACCGGCGCCGTGACCCGCAGCAGCGGCTCTGCCCAGGCCGCCGGCGTCCATTCGACCGATTGACCGGCCGTCACGGGCACCACGGCGAGCGGTTGTTGCTGCGCGCTTTGGTCGGCGGCGAATACCCGAATTTCGGCGCGATCGATGTAACGAGGATAATTGGTGTAGGTGCTGAAGCTCACCGGCTTGCCGGCCACCCCGACCTGCGGAGTCGCCAGCACATTCAAGAACGGCTGCTGCTCCAGCGGGTCATAACGCACCTGAATTTGCGCCCGGGCCAGCGCGACGTCGACGCAGCGCTGGCGGTCGGCTTCGTTGGTCGCCTCACGGGTATCCAGTGGCTCGCCATCGACCGTAATGCGGACCGGCGGCAGCTGATGGGAGCCATCGCCGATGCAACTCGACACGGATTCCACGGTTGCTTGGGCAGGCGCCGGCAAGGCCGCTACAGCGGCGGCAGGCTGCTCCACCCACACCGAAATCTCTGCGCGCCGGTTCTGCGCCCGGCCCACGGCGGTGCGATTGCCGCTCAGCGGGCGATCGGCGCCGAAACCTTGGATGGCGAATTCACTTTCCGGCAGACGCAACGCTGCGGAGAGGTGGTGCACCACGCTGGCGGCGCGCGCCTCCGACAGCCGCTGATTGGTGCCAAAACGGCGCTTCGCCTCGCGTATGAGCCGCATGTCGTCGGTATGCGCGTTCACGAGCACATGCGTGATTCGAGCGCCCTGCAGGGTGGAAACGAAGGCGTCGAGGCGATCGCGCGCCGCGGGCGTCAGCTCATCGCTGCCGGAATCGAAATTGGCTTGATTGACGGTATCGAGCAATCGCAGCGTGACGACAGGGAGCGCTTCGGGAACTACAACCGCGCGCGCCGCGACCAAGCTGTCGATCGATGCGCCCGACCCCGGCCGATCCGGCTGGGCGCGTTCGGTATTCGGCGGAAAACCGGGAGCAGCGAACGCTGCGGCGCTCGGTCCGAGCCACAAGGCCCAGATCAGCAGGACGGAAACTGCGACCCGTATGCGCGCCATCATGGCTCGGTCTCGCCGGCATCGCTGCGTTGCGTCGGGCGCAGAATCTCTTCTTCGGTGCGCAGCGGATCGCGCCGGTCGTGCGCCTGCCAGGCCTCGCGCAGCGCCGCTTGCAATGCACGCAGGCGCGCCTGAATGAGCGCATCCGTTTCGTTGCTCGCCGCATAGGCGAGCCGCACGATGTAGGGCTGCGGCTTCAATCCGCCGACCACGGCTTCGATGCGCTGCAATGTCGCAGCGCCGGCCTGCTCGCCGTTGAATGCCGCGTCGGTTACTTCGATGCGCACCACGTGATGAATGGTCGCGCCGAAATTGAGCTTCGATACCTTGCCGGCGGTCAGGCGGACCGTTTCAGGATTGTCGGTCGTGACGCGATAGCCGGACGGCAGCGTGCGTTCGTCGACCTTGACGATGAAATTGCTGCCGCGCGCGGCATTCGGCAGTACGGGACACACAATGTGGTAGCGCCCTTGCGCGTCGGTGGTCACGAGCAGGCCCTGCGCCGTCACCAAGCGCACTCCCGCTATGCCTTTCTCGCCCGGATCCTCGATGCCATTGGCATTGACGTCGTCGAATACCTTGCCGATGAGGTCCGGACAGTCGAAAGTCGGATCCGCGCTGATGCGCACCGTTGCGCTCGCGATATTCGATATGAGCGCATTGGTCAGCCCGCTGTAGGCCATCGCCTGGTTGACGAACTCGCCGCTGAGAACGCCGGCGCCCACGGTCAAAACCAGGGTGAAGATTTTCTTCTCCCCCGGCGCGAAGGTGAGATGCGGCCAAACGAGTTGGCGGCCGTTTACCGCCGGATCGAGCTTTTTACCGTTCAGCGAGCCGCTGCCGGCGCGGAAGCGAAAGCCGGCTGGCATCAAGTCCGTGACGCTGCTGTTGAATATCGGCGTGGTTTGCGCGTTGGTCGCGGTGATGGTGTAGGGAACAGATTGGCCCGCGGAAATATTGGTTTGGGGCGTGGTCTTGGTGAGCAGCAGCGAGCCAACGGCCGATGCGGGGATCTCCCCGAAGTTCACGCTGCCAACCGTGCCGCCGCCCAAAGTCACCAAGACCGAAGCCGGCGTATCGGCGAGATTGCCGGGCTGCGGCGTCACGGCCACGGTGTAGCCGCCCGGCGGTTGGCCGGCGAAGGTGTAAGCACCCGTCGAGGTTGTCTGTGTGGTGGCGACAACGCGATTGCCGATAATCAGTTCGACCGTCGCACCGACAATCGGTGTGTCGCCCGCGTCGAAGGCCGCGTCCTGGTTGTTGTCGGTGTAAACGGTTCCCGCTAGTTGCGCGGCGGCTCCGGTGCTGGTCGCCGCAGAAGTGTTGTTGGCGGAATTGGAATCAACCGTGACCGCTCCGACCGTCGCCGTCACCGTCGAGGTTCCCGATGCGGGCTGCGTGTAGCTGAACGCTATGGGTCCGACGCCGCTGCCGCTGGCCAGCACGCCTGGCAGCCCGGTGAAGGTAACGACGCCGGTGCTTGGGGCGTAGCTGTAAGCGGCACCCGCGGGCAGCCCGGAGAATGCCGGCGGCACCCCCAGATTGGGCGGCAGCGTCAAGCCGAAGGTCGTGCCGCTCGATGCGCTCGGTCCGCTGTTGGCGAATTGCACTGTCCCTGACACCGGCTGCCCGGCATTGACGTTTGGGGTCAGCGTCACCGTGCTGGAAAGATCTGCGACGGCGGCGCCCCCGACGGCCGCCTTGGCAGTGTTGTTGGCGGGATTGGAATCCGTGCTGGTGGTGTTGAATGTCGCGGATATGAGCGAGGCGCCGGTGCTCGGCTGCACATAGCTCACATTGATGGGCGCGAGCGCCGCACCCGCTGCCAGCGTGGCCGGCATCCCTGTCAGCGTAATGATGCCGGTGGCCGGCGCGTAGGCATACGTCGCACCCGCCGGCAGACCGCTGACGGATGGCGGCGCCGCGAGATTCGCGGGCAGCACGATCACGAAGCTGTCGCCGTTCGCGGGCCCTGAGCCCTTGTTCGTGAACAGCACTGTGCCGTTCACGGTTAGACCCGCGTTCATGCTCAACGGGAAAGCCAGCGTCGTCGCCGCGTCGGCGGCCGGCGTCACCGTCGTGGCGGCGCTTGAGCTCGGCGTGCTGTTGCTGTTCACCACCGTGGCGGGCACGACTACCGAGGCGGTGTTCGTGATGTTGCCGCTGCCGTCGCCTGCGGTGCCATTCACCAGCAGGGTGACGCTCGATCCGGTGGGCAGCGCGGGGATGGCAATTCCCGCGCCTTGAAGATTGGCAATCGTGAGCGCTGCAGCGGCCGGGCATTGCGCACCGGCCGAGGCTGCTGCGCACGTTACGCTCAGCGCGGTGAAATTCGCGACCGCGGGATCCTTGACGAGCAGCCCGCCGGCGTCAGCGGGCCCTGCGTTCGCAATGCCCAAGGAATAACTCAGCGAGCTGCCGGCGCTGACCGTGGCGGGGCCTGACTTGACCACGCTCGCGTTGGCGCGGTTGGCCGTATTGGTGAACACGCACGACAGGGCGTCGCCGTACTGCAGGCTTGGAAATGTAAAACTCGTCAGTGATTGGTTGGCGGGCAGCACGGTGCTGGTCGCGCCGGTGGCCAGGTTGGTGCAGGTCAGCGAAACGGCATAGCTGCCCAGGGAGCTGGGGCTGCCCGGCGCCATTGATTCCGAGATCACCAAGGGATAGCCGGCACTCACCGTAGGCAACGTCGCCGGTGTGAACGGGCCTGCGCCCGCCCCAGTGGTGCTGCCTGACGCAAAGACCTGGCCGGCCGCCGACTTGATGCTGTAGGTGAACTGGTCGGCCGCGTTGGCGCGCGCGCCGCTGAGTTGCGAGGAGACGGCGAGCGAAGCGTAACGAATGGCGAACATCGGACCTTGCAGTCCGCCGCCGACCATCGTGGTGGCGATCTGCGTCGGGTTGTTCACCGAAGCGAACGCGAAGCTGCCGACGGTGCCTGCCACCCCCGTTTCAGTCACCGTGGTCGTGCCCACGCCGCTCACGGTCGGAAAGGCGCCGCCCTGCGGAATGCTCGCGACCTGGGTCCAGGCCTGACCGTTGGTGGTAAAACTCAAGGACTCGCCCTGATTCGACGACTCGCCGTCGGCCGCGACCATCGCGTACGCCACGCTGCTGCCGCTGCCCGGCGGCGGCGTCACCACTATGTTGCTGAGCGCCGCATTGACTGTTGAACCCGTGGCGACCTCGTACAGCACGGGTTTGCCCGGGATGGTGTTGAATCCGCTGTGGCCGATCGCGGAGCCCGACCACGACGGCACGGCAATCGCCGTCAGCGCAGGACTGGTCCGGTTGGTGCTGACTTGCAGCGTCAGACTTAAGTTCGAGCCGTCGGGCAGCGTGAAGGTGAATGGCTGCCCCCCGCCTTGCGCGAGAGCATCGTTGTAGCCGGTGAAGTCGAGCCAGCAATAGCTCTGAAAATCACTGGGAGCCGTGCCCTTGACTGCAGCGGGCGCACAGCTGTTGGCGCGCGCCCCGAACGAGCACGCACTGAGAAAGACAAAAGCCCAAAGGCTGCGCCGCGTAAACATACGCGACGTTTACATAATGCGGCACCGCAGCATCGTGCGGCCATTCGCAATCAGCAACTTACGGAGAGCTCGGTCCTATGGAAAACCCCTAAATCGAGAACCGGGTACTGCTTTGTCGTGCGCTTTGGTGACGGACTACCACTGCCCTATGTTAGGCATCGAAGTCCAGGGTGCCGCCGGCGCGAGAGCGGGTCCCTTTTGCAGCAGCTCAATCGATACGTTGTCTGGCGAGCGCACAAAGGCCATGCGTCCATCGCGCGGCGGACGATTGATGGTGATGCCGTGGTCCATGAGGCGCTGGCAGGCGGCATAGATGTCCTCGACCGCATAGGCCAAATGCCCGAAGTTGCGGCCGCCGGAGTATTGCTCCGGATCCCAGTTGTGCGTCAGCTCGACCTGCGCTTCTTCGTCGCCGGGGGCCGCCAAAAACACCAGCGTGAAACGCCCCTGCGGATTATCTTTGCGCGATAATTCTTTCAGGCCGAGCGCATCGCGATAGAAGTGCAGCGACTCTTCGATGTCGGTCACCCGCACCATGGTATGTAGGTATTTCATGAGCTTTTCTCGTGAGAGCCGCGAATTTGGAGCAACAAGTGCATAAAAGCAAACTGTCGGGATTCATTATCGACTGTCAGACGACGGATCTGGACCGTTCCGCGGATTTTTGGGGGGAGGCGCTCGGCATGCGCGTGCGCGCGTTCCCGCCCGGCGAGGGCGAAATCTACAAGAAGCTCGAGGACGCTCAGCATGGGCTGGATATCGAAGTACAGGCCGTGAGCCATCCCAGCCGCGTGCACATCGACATTGAGACCAGCGATATCGAGGCCGAAGTCCAAAGACTGGAGAGGCTCGGCGCAACCCGAATCGAAGCGGTTCGCACTTGGGTGGTCATGGAGGCGCCGACCGGGCACCGATTTTGCGTGGTTAGGGCAAGTTCTCCCGATTTTGAGGCCAAAGCGAAGGAATGGGCCTGAGTGTTGCTTTGTCACCAATTGGCAACAGGTTTGACATAGCGCTGCACAATCTGATTAAAAAGTGTTAACTATTGGATTTATCTACATTATCGCCTATCATGGTGCCAACGAAGCGGTTCGTGTTTTTGCCAGCGTTACTTACTTGCAACACTGGATGACACAAACAAGGTTGAACGTTTGGGCACTATTGTGCGGCGTATCCGCCACTAACGGACGTGCAGGGTCAAATCCTTCGCACCTGTTCCACTCGAATTCCCCGGCTAGTCCGGGGACTCTTTTTTCTAAATCCTGCGTTTGGCCGCGGAATCGCTTAAATTCGCACAGTGAAAAACCTATACCGCTCGCTGTATTTCCAGGTCCTCGTCGCCATCGGTTTTGGCATCCTGCTGGGTTATTTCTATCCCGAGGCCGGCGCCAAGATGAAGCCCCTCGGCGACGGGTTCATCAAGCTCATCAAAATGCTGATCGCTCCGGTGATCTTTTGCACGGTGGTAATGGGCATCGCCGGCGTCGAAGACATGAAAAAAGTCGGCAAGACGGGCGGCTTGGCGCTGATCTATTTCGAGGTGATGAGCACCATCTCGCTGATCTTAGGGCTGGTGATCGTCAACGTCCTGCAGCCGGGCACCGGAATGAACGCCGACCCGCAAACCCTGGACACCGGACCGCTCAAGGATTACACCGCGCCCGGCAAACTCCAGTCGGTCACGGATTTTGCGCTCAACGTCATCCCCTCGCAGTTTGCCGACGCGTTTGCGAAGGGAGAAATTCTGCAGGTGCTGTTGATAGCGATTCTTTTTGGCTTTGCCATCCAGCAATTGGGCTCACGCGCCGCCGTCGTGCTGAATTTCATCGAGTCTTTCTCGAACGTGTTGTTTTGGATAGTCGGCGTGATCATGCGGCTCGCGCCGATCGGCGCGTTCGGCGCCATGGCATTCACCATGGGCAAGTATGGTGTGCGCTCGCTGGTATCCTTGGGCGCACTGATGGGCAGTTTTTACCTCACCTGCCTGCTGTTCATATTCGTGGCGTTGGGGATCGTTGCGCGCCTGCATGGCTTTCGCATTTGGCGCTACCTTAAGTACATCAAGGACGAATTGCTCATCGTGCTCGGCACTTCATCGTCGGAAACCGTGCTGCCGCGAATGATGGTCAAGCTGGAAAAGCTGGGTGTGTCGAAGCCGGTGGTGGGTTTGGTCATTCCCGCGGGCTATTCATTCAATCTCGACGGCACGTCGATTTATCTGACCATGGCTGCGGTATTCATCGCGCAAGCGACCAACACGCCGATGAACCTATTCCAGCAGCTGGCGCTGCTTGCCGTGCTGTTGCTGACCTCCAAGGGTGCTGCCGGCGTGACGGGCAGCGGCTTCATCGTGCTGGCCGCGACGCTCTCCGCGGTGGGCACGCTGCCGGTCGCGGGTCTCGCGCTCATTCTCGGCATCGATCGCTTCATGTCGGAGGCGCGTTCGCTCACCAATGTGATCGGCAACGGCGTCGCGACCCTGGTCGTGGGCAAATGGACCGGGGAACTGGATGTCGCCAAAATGAATCGTGAACTCGACGGCACGGCTCTGAACGCCGCGCCCGCCCTCGAGGCATCGCATTGATGGACATACGAGACGGCTTTACGGACTCGATCGGCAACACGCCGCTGATCCGGCTGCGGCGCCTGAGCGATGAGACGGGCTGCGAGATTTTGGGCAAGGCCGAATTCATGAATCCCGGCGGCTCGGTGAAGGACCGCGCGGCTAAGTGGATCGTGCTGGATGCCGAGCGGCGCGGCACCTTGAGACCGGGCGGCACCGTGGTTGAGGGCACCGCCGGGAACACCGGGATCGGACTTGCGCATGTGTGCAATGCGCGCGGCTACAAGTGTGTCATCGTCATGCCCGACAATCAGGCGGCCGAGAAGTACCAGATCATCGAGGCGCTGGGAGCGGAGCTGCGCAAAGTTCCCGCGGTACCCTACAGCAATCCGAACCAGTACCAAAAAGTCGCGGGCCGTCTGGCGCAGGAATTACCCGACGCCATCTGGGCCAACCAATTCGACAACACTGCGAATCGCGAGGCGCATTTCGAGTCCACCGGGCCGGAGATCTGGCGCGATTGCGGCGGAAAAATAGATGTCTTCTGCGCCGCCACGGGCACGGGCGGAACGCTCGCCGGTACTGCGCGCTACTTGAAATCCAAATCCCCCGCGGTGCGCATTGTGCTGGTGGATCCGCCGGGCAGCGCGCTGTATCACTATTTCAAGGATGGCGAACTGAAGTCCGACGGCGGCTCGTCCATCACAGAAGGTATCGGCACCGGACGCGTCACGGCGAATCTCGAAGGTGCGCCGATCGACGATGCGCTGCGCATCTCCGATGGGGAGACCATGCATTTCGTTTACCGCCTGCTGCGCGAGGAGGGCCTGTTGCTCGGCAGCACCGCCGGGATCAACGTGGCCGCCGCCGCCGCGCTCGCGAAGCAAATGGGTCCCGGACACACCATCGTCACGGTGCTGTGCGACGGCGGCGCGAAGTATCAATCGCGATTGTTCAACAAAGCGTGGATTGCCGAGCGCGGTTTTCAGGACGCGATCGCCTGATCTTGGGCCCTTCAGGCCGACCGAGAGACTTCCAGCGGCGCCGCACCGTTGAACCAGGCCAGCGAGCCGTGAAACCCCGCCACCTCGCCTATGATCAATAGCGCAGGCGGTTCCAGATTGGACTGCGCCGCCCGGGAGGCGATTGTGGCCAATGTTCCGCTGATGACGCGTTGATTCGCGCGCGTGCCCTGCGCCACGAAGGCGGCTGGCAGCGTAGCGGCGGCGCCATGCTCGATCAAGCGCTGGGCGATATGTTCCGCCTGCGCCAGTCCCATGTAGAAGACAGCCGTGATGCCGGGCTTGGCCAGTGCCGCCCAATCGGGCTCGCGTCCGCCCGCATCTCTGTGTCCGGCGACGAACGTGACGCTGTGCGCGAAGTTGCGATGGGTCAGCGGTATGCCCGCGTAGGCCGCGCAGCCTGCCGCGGCGGTGACGCCGGGAATCACCGAAAACCCGATCCGCGCCTTGCTGAGCGCTTCGAGTTCTTCGCCGCCGCGGCCGAAAATGAACGGGTCCCCGCCCTTCAATCGCACCACGCGCCTGCCCCGACGTGCATGTTCGATGAGCAGCTCGTTGATCTCTTCCTGGGTGCTGCCGAGGCTGCCGGCGGCCTTGCCCACGCATATTTGCACTGCGTCGCGGCGTGACATTTCCAGCACGGCGGCAGGCACCAGTCTGTCGTGCAGGATGACGTCGGCGTCTTGCAGCGCCCGCAGTGCTTTCAATGTCAGTAGTTCCGGATCGCCGGGGCCTGCGCCGACCAACGTGACTTCGCCGGCGGCGCGCGGCGCCGGCGAGGCGCCGCCCAACAATTGCTGCGCGATGCGCTCTGCGCCTTGTGTGTCGCCTGCGACGAAGCGCCGCGCGGCCGCACCGTCGATGACGTCTTCGAAATAGCGCCGGCGCGCGGCCGGGTCGCGCAACCGCCGTCGGGCGCTGTGGCGCAAGGCGTTCAGCCACAAGGCCAATTCGCCGATGCGTCTTGGGATGACCGCCTCGAGCCGCTCGCGCAACCGGCGCGCCAGCACCGGCGAAGTGCCTTCGCTGGAAACCGCCACCAGAACCGGATCGCGATCAATGATGGCGGGAACGATAAAGCGCGAAGCCTCGCGGTCATCGACCACGTTCACCGGAATGCCGCGCGCCTCGCTCAATGCTGCGATCCAGCGATTCACTGCCCGGCGCGAGGTTGCGACGATGACCAGCCGGGCGCCCTCGAGGTCCGCCGGCAGAAACTCGCGCAACGCGACGCTGATCCTGCCTGCGGCCGCACGCTCTTGAATCTCGGGCAGAACCTGCGGCGCCACCAAGGTGATGGAAGGACCTGTGCGCTCGAGCAGCGCGAGTTTGCGCAGCGCCACGTCGCCGCCACCGACGATCAGCACCTTCTGCGCCTTGAGATTGAAGAAAACCGGAAAGTAGTTCATTTGACAAAACCCTTGAGTCTTCACGCCCTAACCCATTGGCGAGACACGCATTTTCGTGCAGTACCCCCAGTCTTTGACAACAACTATAAGACCGGTTGGGATCGCGGCAAAACGAATTCCGAAGCATGAGTACATGCCTGTTCGTGATGCGCCATAACCTTATATGCTAGCGGCAATGAAATTCCAGCAATTGCGCTATCTCGTAGCGGTCCATGAAAACGGACTGAACATCACGGCCGCCGCGCGGCAACTGCATACCTCCCAACCCGGCGTCAGCCGCCAGCTGAAGCTGCTGGAAGAGGAGCTCGGCTTTCAATTGTTCGAACGCGAGGGCCGGGCGCTGACGCGCACGACTGCCGCGGGCGAAGAGATCATTTCGCGCGCCAGCAGCATTTTGCGCGAAATGCAGAATATTCGGCGCACCTCCGCGGAGCTGCGCAAAGCCGACGGCGGCACCTTGTCGATTGCCACCACACACACCCAGGCGCGCTACGTGCTGCCCCAGGTCATCCGCGCATTCCGCATCAAGTATCCGAAGGTGCGCCTGCATTTGCACCAGGGCACCTCCGAACAAATCGCTGAAATGGTCGCGCGCGACCGGGTGGATTTCGCAATTGCCACGGGCTCGGATGAGCTGTTTCCGCACCTGGTGCGCCTGCCGGTGTATCACTGGCACCGAGCGGTGGTCGTGCCGCGCGGACACCCCCTTGCCGGCGCAGGAAAGCTAACTCTGAAAAAGCTGGCCGAGTACCCGATCGTCACCTACGTTTTCAGCTTCTCGGGGCGTTCATCGCTGCCGGCGCTGTTCGAAACCGCCGGGCTGTCGCTGGATGTGGCATTGACGGCGCGCGATTCGGACGTGATCAAGACGTATGTACGCATCGGTTTGGGCGTGGGTATCCTGGCCCGACTGGCAATCGATCCGGTAACCGACAGCGATTTGGTGGTGCTGGATGCATCGCATTTGTTCGAGGGCCATACCACCTGGATCGGATTTCGCCGCAGCGCGCTGCTGCGCGCCTACATGTATGAATTCATCGAATTGTTGGCGCCGCATCTGCCGCGCAAGCTGGTGCGCGAAGTCGAGAAACTGGAAACTCAGGAAGAAGTCGACCGGACGCTGAAGGATCTGGTCATTCCGTTGCGCGACGTGCCTTGAGCAGCTTGCGCGCCAATCCCGCGTCGTTGGACGGCTGATAGGCGGCGGTGAATGTGGTGAAAGCCGTATACGCGTCCTCGATATCGGCGTCCGGCAGCTCGAAGCAGTTGAAGCCGCAACGCGCCATGAAAAACAGCTGATCGCGGCGCACGTAGCCGGCGGCGCGCAGCTCCCCTTTGAAACCGAATCGTTCGCGCAGCTGCCGCGCTTGCGTGTAGCCGCGCCCCTCGCTGGGCCCGGAAAATTCCGCGGCGACGAGTGCGAAGCGGGCGAGATCCGGCGCGAGCGGCTCAACAGCTTGTGCCGGAGACAGCAGCACACCCAGGGGCGTGCCGCGGGCCAGCCAGGTATCGGGTTCCAGCTGCCATTGAGCAAAGCTTACGATGAGCGGCGCCGCAGTCTCGCCCGCTGCTTCGGCCACATAACGCCATTCATCGACGACTATGTGGCCGTCACGCAGCAATCGGCGCGGCATACGCTCTTTCCTTGAAGGGCCTCACGCCGAGTCGGCGCACGGTGTCGAGAAAGCGTTCCTCGGGACCGCGCTCCTCCACGTACACCTCCAATAGGCGTTCGATGGTTTCGGCGACTTGCTGCTTCGGCACGGAGGGGCCGATCACGGAGCCCAGCGACGCATCGGCGCCGGCGGCACCGCCGATGGTGATCTGGTACCACTCCTCGCCGCCCTTATCCACGCCGAGAATGCCGATGTTGCCGACATGGTGATGCCCGCAGGCATTCATGCATCCGGACATTTTGATATCGATCTCGCCCAGGTCATAAATATAGTCATAGTCGTCGAAACGCTCGTTGATGAGTTTGGCGACGTCAATCGACCCGGCATTTGCCAGACTGCAGAAGTCGAGTCCCGGACAGCAGATGATGTCGGTCAGCGTGCCGATGTTCGGGGTCGCCAGTCCCGCGCTCTCGAGCGCCCGCCACAGTTCGTAAGTCTTGCCCTGCTCGACGTCGGCAAGCAGCAAATTCTGAGTGTGCGTCACGCGTACTTCGCCAAAGCTATGGCGATCGGCAAGATCGGCAATCAAATCCATCTGCGCCGCGGTGGCATCGCCGGGCGGTACCCCGGGCTTTTTCAGCGACACGAAAACGGCGCGGTATCCGGCCACCTTGTGTGCCGTCGTGTTGTAGCGGTACCAGGCCCGAAAGGCCGTTTCCTTGCCCGCATCGGCGGCGATGTCCGGGAGCTGACGATAGGCCGGCGGGACGAAAAAACTGCGCATGCGCGCGATCTGCGCCTCATCGATGCGCAGCTCCGAATCGCGCGTCAGCGCCCATTCGGCTTCCACGCGCCGCGTGAACTCCTCGATTCCCAAAGAGCGCACCAGAATCTTGATGCGCGCCTTGGTCAAATTATCGCGGCGCCCTTCCCGGTTGTAGATCCGCAGAATGGCCGTCAAATAGGAGAGCAGATGCTCGCGCGGCAGGAAACTGCGTACCACCTGGCCGATGATCGGCGTGCGGCCGAGACCGCCGCCCGCCAGGATTTCAAAGCCGAGAGCGCCCGCAGGGGAGCGCACGATATGCACGCCGATGTCGTGCACCAACGATGCGGCCCGGTCCTGCGGCGCGCCGGTGACCGCAATCTTGAATTTGCGCGGCAGGTAGCTGAACTCGGGGTGAAATGTCGACCATTGACGGATGATTTCGCACCACGGCCGCGGATCCTCGAGTTCATCGGGCGTGATGCCGGCCAGATGATCGGAGGTCGTGTTGCGGATGCAATTGCCGCTGGTTTGGATGGCGTGCATCTCCACTTCGGCGAGCTCGGCGAGAATGTCCGGAACCTGTTCCAGCTTGGGCCAGTTGTACTGAATATTCTGGCGCGTGGTGAAGTGCCCGTAGCCGCGATCGTAATCGCGCGCGATCCTTGCGAGGGTGCGCAGTTGGGCCGTCGACAGCAATCCGTAGGGAATGGCGACGCGCAGCATTGGCGCGTGACGCTGGATATACAGCCCGTTGCGCAAGCGCAGGTGCTTGAATTCGTCGTCGCTTAACGCTCCCGCGAGGAATCTCTGAGTTTGATCGCGAAACTGCGCCACTCGCTGCCGCACGAGCGTTTTGTCGGTGGTGTCGTACCGATACATAGGCAGCCACGATACGTCGCGCAGCTTCGATTGCGCCAATTACTGTGCGATATGAGCTTATGACTGCCGCTCTGCGTCAGTCATTGCCGATCCTTGTCAATCCGCGCTGCAGTTCCTTTTGTAATAGGTAAAAACCGTGATTTGCTTGGCAGAGCGAATCGGGGGTTCGGCGCAGCATCGTAAGGAGCAACAAAGGGTCCCCATTTGCCTAAAGATCTCATGGAAGTATCGGTCGCGCCCGACACCTACCACGTGTCGCCCGAGCCCATGCTTTTGATCGCCGACTTGCACGGGGCTCTGGCGCTCTGCCTGCACGATGAAGGACGGGGCGTGGGCGGCTTGCTGCATCTGAAGTTCATGGGGGGCACCGGCCGTCCCAGCGATGTGACGGACAACACACTAAGTTCCGTCCTGGTGGTACTCGACAAGTTCAAGCGCGCCGTGCTCGGCAACGCGGCCCGGCGCGACGAGGTCCAGGCGCGAATTCTCGCGCATGCTCTGCCTCCGACCGATGCCGGCGAACCCAGCGCTTCGCTGGTGGATCTGATCCAGGCCGATCTCGCCGACGGCAAGATTGCCTGCGGATCGCAGACCATGCGCCGCACCGAAAACGTGCGCGTGTGCTTCCAACCCTTCGAAGGGCGGGTCTGGATCTGCGGTCCGAATGATTTGCGATCGGCCGGCCGCCCCCATCACTCCGTAGGCTGAATTCATTATAAGATTCCCCTTGAAGTCAGGGGGGGCGATGCGCGGCGCGATTTTTGCGGCAGTCATGTTCTTGAGCGCTTGCGCTGCCGAGGAGCAGAACTTGGCTCCGCCGCCGGGCGTGGATTTCACCGGCCGGTGGAAGTTCAATGCCGACGACAGCGACGATCCAATGCATCTGCTGCAGATCGCCAGCGCTCAGGCCGCTGCGGCGGCGGACAACGCCGCCAACTCAGGGCGCGGCGGCCGCGGCGGCCACAGTCAGGGTGCGGGTTATCCCACCCTCATGCTCCCCGCGACGCCTTCCATCAGCCTGCTGGCCGACGCCTCGCGATTTCCGGGCAAACAGCTCGACGTCAAGCAGACGGCCGGTGTCGTCACATTTACCTCTGAGGGGACGACCCGCGTGTGCCAGCCGGGCGATGCCAAAACTCCGCGACATCACAGCAACTCTTCGGACCGCGATGCGCCTTTGCCGGCCGCGCGCGATGCGCCTCCGCCGCACTGCGCCTGGTCCGAGAGAACTCTGATCGTGCGCAGCAGTGAAGCCGCCGAAGATCGTCCGCCATTCGAGGAGCACTACAGCATCTCCGAAGACGGTAAACGACTGATCGAGGAAGTGAATTTCAGAGGCGGACGTTCCAGCGGGTTCGTCATGTCCCGCGTGTGGGATCGATTGTCGCAATAAAAAAGCCGGGCTATCGCCCGGCTTTTAAGTCCCCATGCCTCTCGTGACGCTTTATTGAAGGCGCTCGACGATGATCGGTCTTTTTTGTTTCCCTACGTCCAATTGCGTTCGAGCAACACTCTAGCTGTGCTCCGTCACCGAAGCTAGCCCTATCGCCAAGAAGTGTGAAAATTAATGTGGCGCAATAACAACAATATTTGTTAGCATCGGTCGGCGTGTGGGGAAAGTTCGATATGCTAAGCCCATGGCAAAGCAATCCAAGGTAACGATACCGCCGGCAGCGGTGCGGACTCGCCGCGCTTATTTCGACTGCCGATTTGGGCAACTGCATGTACGCACGGCCTTTCCGACCACGGGCGGCTTCGACGAACAGGTAACCTTGTTCTGTCTTCATGCCGATCAAAGCTCGAGCCGGGCTTTCGCGCGATTTCTGCCCGAGATTGCCGGCCTGCGTTCGGTGTATGCGCCGGATCTGCCCGGCCTGGGGGAGTCCGATCCGTCGCCGACGGCAAGCGTGGCCGAGGCGGCCGGCGCCATTGCCGACCTTGCCGGCGACTTGCGTCTGCGTCAGATCGACGTCTTAGGGCTGCACACCGGGGCGAGGGTCGCGTTGGCTCTCGCGGCGGCCCGCCCGGAGTTGGTGCGGCGCTTGATTCTGGTCGGAGTGCTCGACACGGAGCAGTTGCCGATCGTCAAGCAGCACGCCCTGGTGATGCGCACCCGGCTGGAAACTGCCGATGGCACCCTTAAGCTCAAAGCGTCCGTGCCGCACTGCAAATTCGTGGATATCGCGGACTTTGCCTCCGACCAGTTTGATGCCACGCCGAAAACACTGGCGACCCAGATCGACGCGTACCTGGCCGGCTAGCACCAACAGCGCCGTGCGGCTCAATAAATACATCAGCGAAACCGGCGCTTGTTCGCGGCGCGAAGCGGACAAGTGGATCGCGGCGGGCCGCGTGAGCTGCAACGGCCGACCTGCCGCATTGGGTACCCAGGTGGCGGACGGCGACGAGGTGCGCATCGATGGCGATCTCATCGGCCTCAAGAAAAAGCAGGTCTACATCGCGCTCAACAAGCCCGTCGGCATCATCTGCACGACCGAGGCTGACATCGAGGACAACATCGTCGATCACGTGGGATTTCCCGAGCGGATCTTTCCCGTCGGCCGGCTGGACCGCGATTCAGAAGGCCTGATCCTGTTGACGAACAACGGCGACATCGTCAATGAAATCCTGCGTTCGGAAAATAATCACGAGAAGGAATACATCGTGAGCGTCGATCGCCCGATCACCGACTTGTCGCTGCGCATGATGGGGAGCGGCGTCAAGATCATGGGCGAGGTGACCAAACCCGCCCAAGTCAGCCGCATCGATGGGCAAACGTTTCGCATCATTCTCACGCAAGGTCTCAATCGCCAAATCCGCCGCATGTGTTCGGCGCTGGGCTATAGAGCACAGCGCCTGCAGCGCGTGCGAATCATGAACGTTCATCTGGGTGGCCTGAAACCCGGCCACTGGCGTCATTTAACGCCCGCGGAACTCGCCGGATTGATCGGCTAACCGCGTTATCCCGCTAACCGGGCCGCAGCGTTGCACACGGGACGCCGTCCGACCACTGCCGCGCGCAGCTGACGCGCCAGTCCGGATCCTCCGCATGACTCGCCAGCCAGCGATAAAAATCCCGGCCTTGGTTGGTCCAATAGGAGTGGTTGAACAGGACGCCGCCGCTGCTCGATTTCACGGTGAAGCGCCGGCGAAACCCGAAACTGGCAACGCCGCGCGTGCAGCTGATGCGCGGCGAATTCTCCGCGAGCGCATATTGGTTGGCGCCCACCTGCAGCCGCAGCCGCCCGCCGTGGCCGAATACGCAGATGTTGGGGCCGGCAGCGCGGATCAGCGCGATGCCGTGGACCAGTGCTGGCGGCGTATCGCATGCCGTCCAGGTGCCGCCGAGAGCGTGCCACTGCAGCACCATGGTTTGGCGGCGAAAATCGATGACTGAAATGGTGGTGACGTTATCCACGTCCACTCATTCAACCACACCTCAAGATCATTTTGCCGCAGTGTCGGCAAACGTGCTCTGCACAATGCCTGCGGTCAGGAGCTGCGGCAACACCACGGGCTCAGTGGCACCCGGTCTCGGGTTGTAGACCACGTACAGGGGTACGCCGGCGCGGCCGAATGCCGCCAACGCTTTGGTGATCGCCGGATCGCGGTTGGTCCAATCCCCTTTCATGAGGGTCACTTTCTTGTCGCGAAAGATCTCCTGCACGGCGGCATCGGCAAACGCATTGCGTTCGTTGACCATGCAGGTGAGGCACCAGCTCGCGGTGAAATTGACCAGCAGCGGCCGGCCCGCGGCGTTCAGTTCCGCAACTTTCGCCGCGCTGTAGGGCTGCCACTCGTCGGTCCCGGCACGCGTCCTGGCTTGCGCGTTTTCGCCCGTCGCGGCGGAAGCAACATCCGCAAAACGGATCGGCAGAAAGATCGCCAGCAAGATCGAGATCACCGCGGCGGCGATAACCGTAACCCGGCCGCCGCCTGCGGTGGAGCGCGCCTTTTGAAAGGACCACGCGGCCAGAGCGATCAAAATGCTGCCGGCCAGCGCGGCACCCAGTCCGAAGGGTGAAGTCTCCTGCGCGACCACCCACAAGAGCCACGCAGCTGTGGCGTACACCGGGAACGCGAATGCCTGTTTCAAGGTGTCCATCCAAGCGCCAGGCTTGGGCAGCACGCGGCGCATCCAGGGCGCGAATGAAAGCAGTACGAACGGCAAGGAGATTCCGACCCCGAGAGCGGTGAAAATGCACAGCGCGCTGAAAGGAGCCTGGGTCAGGGCCGCGCCGACGGCCGGTGCCATGAACGGCGCAGAGCAGGGTGTGGCCACCAAAGTCGCCAGTACACCTGTAAAGAATGAGGCGCTGTAGCTATCGCCTTGCGTCAGGTCGTCGCCGACACCCGCGAGGCCCCCGCCGATTTCAAATACTCCCGACAGATTAAGGCCCACCGCCAGCAGCAGATAAACCAGCAGCGTGACGAACAGCGGCGATTGCAACTGAAAGCCCCAGCCCAATTGTTCCCCGCCGGCACGCAGCACGAGCAGAACCCCGGCGAGACAGAGCATCGAGACGATCACGCCGGCAGCGAACACCAGACCCTTGAGGCGCACGGCGGCGGGGTCTTTCTTTGCCTGTTCCATGACACTCAAGGCTTTGATCGACAGCACCGGGAACACGCAGGGCATGAGATTCAAAATCAGTCCGCCCAACAAGGCGAACAGCAGCAGCGTCGGCAGGGAATGTTCGGGCTCCTTGGACGCCTGAGTCAGCGGCGCAAACCGCGGCGCGGCCTTGAGCTGATCAACGCCGGCCCCGGAGAAGTCGGCCGCCAATTCGATGGGCACGCTGTCGGTCTGCGCGCCGTTCTGTTCGGTGACCACGAGCACGCCGCGAATTGCGCCCGCCTTGGGCGGTTGATAGCCCACTTTCATCGCAAGCTCGACCGCATCCTTGGTACGGGTCATAACCTGAGGTGCCGCATACTCGATGCCGCCCTCGTCGAAAGGAAAGAACGCCAGCGAGGTGATCTGCGACAGAGTGGGGCCCCACTCGCGGCCCAGGGCAATCACGAGCTTGTCGCCTTGAATTCGCGCCGAGGTCGCAGCCGGCTGCGCACTGGGCAATTCGCTGCGTGCTGCACTGAACAGCGCCGCCGCGGCGGGATCGATGCCGCCGGCTTGCGCGCCGGCCGGGACCGTCAACTGCAGGTTCGCATCTTCCGGAATGCACACATCGGAGCACACCAGCCAACTGGCCTTCGCGGACAGGGCGACCGGAGCACCCGCCTTCAAATCCTTCGGCGCCGTGACCTGCACCAGATGAACGGCATGCTTGGCATAGCCGTAATTGACCAGGGGTGCGATCTCGAAGCGATGCGGCGTGGTCCACACGATGTCGCCCGCGGTAAATCCCGGCGGCAGCTGCCACGTCAGTTTGGTCGGTTCGCCGGAATCGCCCGGATTGCGCCAATACGTGTGCCAGCCATCGCGAATGTCGAGTTCGAGAGCGACCCAGAATGACTGTCCCGGTCCGACCGCGGCAACCTCGCTGACCAGGCGCGCCTTGACGTTGTCCGTGGCCACGGTGTTTCCGGAAAGCGCTAACGCCGCCGGAGAGGCGAAAAGCAAGGCAAACAGCCAGATTTTAAGTGCGCGCATGGCTCTATGTTACCCAAATAATGCCACCCACGAGCGCAGGCTCCTTAAGGGGTGTGGACCGTCTCACAATATCGTCCCGCAATACCGCTGTGCGGCCGCTTCAGCTAATGTATCCCCAGATGCCGCTCATGCAAGAAAGCTACGTCGATCGCATTCTCAAGGCCAAGGTCTACGACGTTGCCGTCGAAACCGCGCTGGAACCCGCGCCGCGGCTATCGCAACGCCTGAACAATCATGTCTGGTTCAAACGAGAAGACCTGCAGCCGGTGTTTTCGTTCAAAATTCGCGGCGCTTACAATAAAATTGCGCAATTGTCGCTCATAAGCGCACAGCGTGGCGTCGTCTGCGCCTCCGCAGGCAACCACGCGCAAGGCGTCGCCCTCGCGGCACGCACCCGGCGAATTCCCGCGGTCATCGTCATGCCGCTGACGACGCCCGAAATCAAAATACAGGCAGTGGCCGATCTGGGCGGCGAAATCATATTGCACGGCGATGACTACGATCACGCCTACGAACACGCGACCGAATTGGGGCGGCAGCGAAATTTGGTCTTCGTGCACCCATTCGACGACCCCGACGTCATCGCCGGACAGGGCACGATTGCCATGGAGATCCTGCGTCAGCGCCATGGCGACGAAATCGACGCCATCTTTGTGCCGATCGGCGGCGGCGGCCTGATCTCGGGCATTGCGGCGTACACCAAGTCGCTTTATCCGCGCATCAAGATCATCGGCGTGCAGCCTGAAGACGCCGCCGGCATGTACGAATCACTGCGCAGCGGAAAGCGCGTCACCCTCGAACGCGTCGGGCTGTTTGCCGACGGTGTGGCGGTGCGGCGTGTGGGCGAGGAGACATTTCGTCTGACGCGCCAGTATGTCGATGAAATCGTCCTGGTGAGCACTGATCAGATTTGCGCCGCCATCCAGGATATTTTCCAGGACACGCGCTCCATTGCCGAGCCGGCAGGCGCCTTGGCCGTGGCCGGCATCAAGAAATATGCGGCACGCGAGAATTGCACCGGGCGCACGTTGATCGCCGTGAATGGCGGCGCCAACATGAATTTCGACCGCCTACGCTATGTGGCCGAGCGCGCCGACATCGGCGCACAACGGGAGGCTTTGTTTGCGGTGCAAATGCCGGAAGCGCCGGGATCATTCTTGCGCTTTTGCGAATTGCTCGGAAAGCGCAGCGTCACCGAGTTCAACTACCGGTATTCCGACGCCAAGGCGGCACAGGTGTTCGTGAGCCTGGCGCTCAATCGGGGTAGAACCGAGCGCGCTGCCCTGCTCGCCGAGATCATCGCCGCGGGTTTTGCCGCGCGCGACATGAGCGACGATGAAATGGCCAAGCTGCACGTGCGCTACATGGTGGGCGGACATGCCCATGGACTCGCCGACGAGAAGCTGTACCGTTTCGAGTTCCCCGAACGCCCCGGGGCATTGCTAAGGTTTTTGCAGGCCATCGGCACGCAGTGGAACGTCAGCCTGTTCCACTATCGCAACCATGGCTCCGACCACGGCCGCGTGCTCGCCGGCATTCAAGTGCCCCCGGAAACCCACACGGATTTTTTGCTGCATGTCGATGAACTGCAGTACGCCTACACAGAAGAAACCGACAATCCGGCCTATAAGCTGTTCTTGGGTACCTGAGGATATGATTGGATAACGTAACGGCCTACCAAGCGCTGCGGCAGCCGCGGCACGAAACGCTGCGTGTCCGTGGTCTTCAAATGCATTTGACTCTCTGGGGTCCTGCCCCTTCAGCGCAGCGGCCTCCGGTATTCCTGCTGCATGGATGGCTGGATGCCGGTGAATCGTTTCAATTCATTGTGGATGCGTTCAAAAAGGACTGGCCGGTCATCGCACCCGATTGGCGCGGGTTCGGGCGCAGCGAATGGCCCCAAGAAGGCTATGGCTTTCCCGATTACCTCGGCGATCTCGATGCCTTGATGGAGCGGATATCACCGGGCTCGCCGGCACGCCTCGTCGGCCACAGCATGGGCGGCAATATCGCAAGTCTCTATGCCGGCCTGCGGCCCGAGCGTGTACGGTGCCTCATCAATCTCGAAGGACTGGGGCTGCCGCGCACAGTGCCGCAGGATGCGCCGCATCGCATGCGCAAGTGGCTGGATCAGATCAAAAGCCCCACGCTCGAAAAGAATTACAATTCCTTCGAGCAACTGGCCTCCGTCATCCAATTCCGCTACCAGAGATTCTCCCCCACCGTTGCCGGGTTCATCGCCCGCGTCTGGGGCACTCCCGATGAGAATGGCCGGGTGCGTTTGGCGGCGGATCCGCGCCATCACTGGGTGAATCCGATTCTCTACAAACGCGAGGACGCCGAGGCAACCTGGCGCGAGATTCGCGCGCCTACACTGATGGTGCTCGGTCAAGAATCGGATTACATGCCGCGCCTCGGTGCGGACGGCACGATTCAGGCTTTGCGCGCCGCCTATCCCGGTGCCGAAGTGGTGAGCATCGACGCTGCCGGCCACATGCTGCACCTGGAGCGGCCCGAGGCGGTCGCCGGCCTGATCGAGGCATTTTTGGAGGCGCATTAAGTGATCCGCCGCATCTACCCGACGCGATTCGGCCAACTGCATCTGCGCAGTCACGACGGCAGGGGAGTGCCCCTGGTATTGCTGCATATGTCGCCGCGTTCCGGGGCAATGTGGGAGGCGTTCCAGGAAAAACTCGAGAGGCCGACGCACGCGCCGGATCGTCTGGGTTACGGCTACTCGGATGCGCCGCCGTGGGCGTTGTCGTTGGAACAGTATGCGCAGGCTACTGTGGATGGTCTCAAAGCCGCCGGAATGCAGGGCCAGATCGACCTGCTCGGCATCCACACGGGTTCCATCGAAGCGATTGAAATCGCGCATCAGCTGGGTCCGCAGGTGCGGCGCGTGCTGGCCGTGGGCATGCCGCTTTTTACGGCGGAAGAGCAGCAACGCCAGCTGGAGAAATACAGCGAGCAGCCTTTGCGGCCCGCAACCGAGGGCGGCCACGTGCTCGGCGCGTGGAGAGGCGGGCTCGCCTTTCGCGAGCCGCCCTACGATCTGGGCGACGCCCATAACCGCTTCGTCGAACATGTGCTCGCGGCAAATCCGGGAGCTGCCTTTCGGGCCGCGTGTGGATATGCCGTCGATAAAAAATTGCAGAGTCTGAAGACCCCGCTGACCGTGCTTGCACCGCATGACGATATTATCGAGCAGACCTTGCGGGTGAAGGCGCTGCTGAAACCAGGCGCCACGTTTGTCGAGCTGGCCGATCTGGGTTTGGATGTTTTTCATTCCGCGACCGATCGGATGACGGCGCTCGTCAACCGCCATCTGCCGGCGAACTGAGCGCCGGCACGCCATGGATGTCACGAAAACCCCGGCGCGATGGTCGCGCGTCGACAGCTAGCCCGCTATATCTTAGGATCGCGGCATGCAAAGCACACTCAAGTTGACCGGTTTGTCGGGTAACGAAATCTATTGCATGCGCCTCAAGGGTCTCACCCCGCGCGGCGTTGTGATAGGCAACAGCATCCAATCGATGGGCTTTCTCGGAGGGATTCGCTCGGCGTTCCGCGGCATCGTGGGCGGCGAAATTCCCGATGTGACGCAAATGATTCACGAAGGCCGCGCTGCCGCGTTCCAGCGCATGCGGGCGGAAGCCGACCGCGAACAAGTCCATGGAGTCGTCGGCGTGACCTCCGAATTGCGCGGTCTTAGCGGCAATTCGGAATTCCTGTTTGTCGGATCGGGCGTCAGCGGCGGCCCTGACACCGCACTGTTCACCAGCGCCGGCGATGCCCAGGAACTGTACTGCCATATGGATGCCGGCTACGAACCCAAGGAATTCGTATTCGGCAACATCGCGTACTCGGTCGGCGCCGTCGGCGGCATCGCTGGCACTCTAAAAACGTTGGTGCGCGGCGAAATCAGAGAATTCAGCGATGTGTTCAATGAGACGCGCCATCATGCGCTTGACCGGCTGGTCACGCACGCGAAAGCCGTGGGAGCGAACGCGGTCGTCGGCGTGCGCACCAATGTGCTGCATTTCGCAGGGTTTCATGAGATGTATATGGCCGGGACGGCGGCTTTTCATCCGGCGCTGCCGCCGGATGCGCGCAGTGCGCCCGTCAGCAGCGATTTGACCGGCGAAGAGCTTTGGGGGATGACGCAGCTCGGCTACATGCCGGTCAAGCTGCTCATTTCGACATCCGTGTACTCCCTCGGGGCAATCGGCGGAATCCGAGCGGCGTTCCAGAGTCTGGTGAAGGGCGAACTTGGCGATTTGACGAGGTTGATTTACGAGGCCCGCGAGCAAGTATTCGACCGGGTGAACCGCGAGGCGGCCGCGCTCGGTGCCGAGGAAGTTGTCGGCATCAAGACCTATATCGTCGAACTCGGGTCCAGCCTGGTCGAGATCTTCGCGGTGGGCACGGCTATCCGCAAGCTGCCAGGAATGGCGGTCAAAACCGCTGCGCTGCCCGCGCAAGCCATCATCCGCGACAAAGATACCTGGGTGAACGGTGCCAGCGGATTTGAAATTCAATCGCTCCGCGCCGGCGGTTGATGCGCAACCCCTATGTAAAACGGCTCTCGAGACAATTGCGCGGCCGCTGGCGCACGAAATCGCTGGGCGAACACGCCATCGCCATCGTGGCCGAGTCGAAAAATGGTCTGCTGGCGGTGCACGCCGGCGACTTCAATGTCTCGCGCGCCTTGCTCGAGAACGGCGAATACGACTGGCCGCAGATTACGTGGCTGCGGCAGTTGCTGCGGCCCGCCTCGAGGGTGGTTTTCGCCGGTGCCCATATCGGCGCGGTCCTGATCCCACTGGTGCAGCTTGCGGCAACCGGCGCGACAGTCGCTTATGAACCGAGTCCGCGAAACTTCAAACTTCTGACCATGAACCTGGGGTTGAACGGCATCACGCAGGTGGTTACGGTCAATGCCGCTCTGGGAGAACGGCCCGGTAAAATACAATTCACGGAAAACAGCATCAATACCGGCAACAGCCGGATCGCGCCCGCGGGCGGCGAAATCACGGTGGACATGGAGACGCTGGATCGCACCCTCCCGGCGGACTGGGATTCGATCGATCTTATCGTCATGGACACCGAGGGCAGCGAAGTGGCGGCGATGCGCGGCGCGCCGCGTACTCTGGACAAGACGCGCAATTTCTATGTGGAATTCTCGCCGGAACAGCTGCGCGAACAAGGCAGCAGCGCGCTCGAATTCATCGAGACCGTGGAACGGCATTTCAAATCGGCCTATGTCTTCGGCGCACCCATTCTGTTTCTTGGTCCGGGAGAGTTTGCCGAACACCTCAGGGGACTGCAGGATAGCCGTGGTTTGTTGTTGAACATTCTTTTCACACAGGATCTGGAAGCGAATCCACAGCGCATGATCGGTACGTTGTGACCGGCGGGATCACCGTACTCAAGAATCGCGATTTCTCGCTGTATCTCTGCTCCAGGTTTTTCGCCTCGATTGCCACACAGATGGTCATCATGGCCGTCGGCTGGCAGGTGTATCACATCACCGGCCGTGTATTGGATCTCGGGCTGATTGGCCTCTCGCAATTTCTGCCCTTCTTGTGCTTGGTACTGTTTTCCGGCCACGTCGCGGATCAGTTCGATCGGCGCTCGATCATCGTGCTCGGCCACTGCGCTTACGCAGTCTGTACGCTGCTGCTGTTGAGTTTCGCGTGGCTGAACATGCGCACAATCTTGCCGATATTCGCGGTCCTTGCGATTCTGGGCATAACCCGGGCTTTTCAAATGCCGGCCGCCCAATCATTCGTCCCCACCATCGTGACTGCGGCCGGCCTGCGCCATGCGCTGGCAGTCACTTCGTCCGCCAATCAGGTTGCGGCCATCCTGGGTCCCAGCGTCGGCGGCATCGTCTATGCGATCGCCGAAAGCCGGATCGGGCAAAACACCGGCGCCGGCGTGGTCTACGGCGCAGCAGCAATACTGCTGTCAGCCGCAATTACCCTGGTTCTTCTGATCCGCAAACGCCGACCGACGGCAAGCCGCGCGGTGTTGACATGGTCCGCCCTGTTGCAGGGCATCCACTTCGTCTGGAATCGTAAAACGGTACTGGGAGCCATTTCGCTGGACCTGTTTGCGGTTTTGTTCGGCGGTGCGACGGCGCTGCTGCCCGCCTATACCCGGGATGTGCTGCACGCCGGACCGGATGTATTCGGCTATTTGCGCGCGGCACCGGGAATCGGCGCGGGTGCAACAGCGCTTTGGCTGGCATTCCGGCCGATTTCGCAAAATGTCGGTGTTACCATGTTTGCCGGCGTCGCGGCATTCGGCATGGCCACGGTGGTGCTGGGGCTGACGCATTTGTTCATGGTCGCGATGATCGCGTTGGTCATTTTGGGAATTGGAGACATGATCAGCGTGTTCGTGCGTTCGCTGCTCGTGCAGCTGCAAACGCCCGACCAGATCCGCGGCCGGGTCAGCGCCGTGACCTCGGTGTTTATCGGCGCCTCGAATGAGTTGGGAGAGTTCGAGTCGGGTATTACGGCGGCGTGGTTTGGACTGGTGCCGGCCATTGTGATCGGCGGCGCCGCCACCATGATAGTGACTGTTTTGTGGGCGCGAGTTTTTTTTCCTGCGCTCTGGCGCATGCAGACATTCGAGCAAGGGGAACACGAACCCAATGGATCCTAAAGATCGCCAACACGCCCCCGGCCATGACCGTCATGGCCATGACCATGACCGCGCGCACGCCCACGCGCACGACGCCCACGCGCACGATCACGGCGCCCACAGCCACGGGCACTCGCATGCCCTGCCCGTAGACGGGATTAATCTTCGCATGGGGATTGCCGTGGCCCTCAACCTGGTGTTTGTGGTCGTGGAGGGCGGTTTCGGAATCATGTCGAATTCCGTGGCATTGATCGCAGACGCCGGGCATAACTTGAGCGACGTGCTGGGATTGGTCTGTGCCTGGGGTGCATTGCTCTTGGGGCGCCGGCCACCCGGTGCCAAGTTTACCTACGGCTTGGGGCGATCCTCGGTGCTGGCCGCCTTGGTGAACGCGGTGCTGCTGCTGCTTGCTTGCGGAGCGATCGCGTGGGAGGCGGTAAGCCGCCTGGGATCGCCGCCGCCGGTAATGGGTCGAACCGTCATGGCGGTCGCCGCCGTTGGCATTGTTCTCAATGGCATCAGCGCCTGGATGCTGCATGCCGGCAGTCACGGCGACCTCAATAGGCGCAGCGCCTATATCCATATGCTCAGCGATGCCGCCGTATCGGCCGGCGTCTTGCTGGCCGGCCTGCTTATTATGTTAACCGGCTGGAGCCTGCTCGATCCATTGGTCAGCTTGGCGATTGTGGCGGTGATTCTGATCACCACGTGGCGGCTGTTGCGCGATTCGCTGACCTTGTCCTTGGACGGCGTTCCCGCCAGCGTCAATTCGTCCGCGGTGATGTCCTATCTCGCAGATCAGCGCGGCGTGACCGACGTGCACGACCTGCACATTTGGGCCTTGAGCACCACCAGCGTAGCGCTGACCGCGCACTTGGTCGTGCCGGACCGGGGCGCGGAGGACGCGCTTCTGACATCGCTGACGCCGGATCTCAAGCGCCGCTTTCAAATCCAACACGCGACTCTGCAGATCGAGCGCGATCGCTGCGCGCACGGTTGCGAGGACGAGGCGGCCGCCTAAGGCTTCGGGCGGCCGTAGTGCGCCACAAACACCGCCTTGCCGAGCAGATGTTCTTGCGCGATCGAGGTGACCATCGCGCCGCTGGAGTCCGGTGGTACCGGAAGTTTCGCGACATCCAGCGCGTAGACAGTAAAGACATAGCGGTGCGGCGGATCTCCCAACGCCGGGCATGGCCCGTGATATGCGTCCTCTCCCAGATCCGTCCGGCCTTGCAGGGCCTCGGCCGGCAGCGCGGTGCTGTGCTCAGCGCCGGCTCCCTTGGGTAAGCTATTGGTGGACTTGGGCAGGTTGTAAACCACCCAGTGCCACCATCCCGACGGCGTGCTGCGCTCGTCGCGATCAAACAAGGTCACCACGAAACTTAAGGTCCGGTCCGGCGCGCCGGACCAGCGCAGTTCCGGCGATAGGTTTCCGCCCGAACAGCCGAAGGCCTTCGCCGTGTAGACCAAGGGAACGCTAACGGCGAGTTCCGGATCGGAGCCCGACAGCACAAATTTTGATTTCGGCGCGGTGGCTATCGCCGGCGTCACAACATTACCGGCCATGCCGGTGATCGCGAGCGCGCATGCGCCGATGGAAGCCTTTCGTATCCGGCCGATCATGATGCTCTCAGTGCTGCGCGCCGCCGCTCAAGTGGCGTCAAATATAATCGCGATGTTCCCTGATAAACAACTAGTCGCCCCGCGTCCTGCGCATCTGCACCGCCATCCGCTCGAACAGCGGCGTCAGCAACCGGTGCAGCAGGTAAATGCAAAAAGGCGCGAGCAAGGTCCACGCGAATACCGCGTGAAAAAGCGCGTCACGCAGCACCACCATGGCCTGCCAGATTCCCTGCGACATGAGTTCGAGCGCTCCTTTGACGGATACCATCTGCCGCGGCACTCCCAGCATCCATTCTCCGAGCCGGACAAAGGGGATGATCAACAGAAGTTGTGTCGGCGCCATCGCCGCCTGCACCAGCTGAATCGCCGGCAAATTCAGCCGGAATCCCAAGGCGACGATGCCGCACAGAATGGTCGATATGCCCAGGACTGGAATGTTGCCGACGACGATGGCTATTGCGACGCACAGCGCGAGCCGCTGCGGTGCCACGCCCTGCCGCAGCAACGCCAGCAGCGGTTCCAGAAGCCTGCGATACAGCCATTTCTTCAAGGGTTTCTTCAGCTATAGTCCGTTAAGGAGATCATGAATGTCCAATGAAAGTGCGATCCGCCGCGATGTCGGCGTCATCGCATTGATGTTCACAGGCTTGGGTTCCATCATCGGCTCTGGTTGGCTGTTTGGCGCGTGGCGCGCCGCGCAGTTGGCCGGTCCCGGTGCGGTCTATGCCTGGATCATCGGTGCGGTCGTCATCCTGTTCGTCGCATTCACCTATGCCGAACTCGGCGCCATGTTTCCGGAGTCCGGCGGCGCGGTTCGCTACGGACACTATTCGCACGGCACTCTGGTGGGATTCGTGGCGGGCTGGGCTGCCTGGATCGCCATCGTCTCGGTGATTCCGGTCGAGGCTGAGGCATCGGTGCAGTACATGAGTTCATGGCCGTGGGACTGGGCGCATGCCCTGTATGTGCACGCCGCCAATGGGCAGGGCGAATTGACCTTCGCGGGATTGTCGATCTCGGCGGTGCTGGTGGTGATTTATTTTCTCGTGAACTTCTGGAGCGTGAAGGTATTTGCCGATACCAACAGCGCCATTACCTTCTTCAAGCTCATCGTCCCGGCCGCCACGGCCGTGGCTTTGATGTGCAGCGGATTTCATGCGGAAAATTTTCACATCGGCATCCACGGCGGAGCGCATGTCGGAAATCTGGCAGCAATTCTCACCGCGGTCGCGACCAGCGGCATCGTCTTCAGCTACAACGGATTTCAAAGTCCGGTGAATCTGGCGGGCGAGGCGCGCAACCCGGGCCGCAGCGTGCCTTTTGCGATATTCGGCTCCATCGCCTTAAGTACAGTCGTGTACCTGATGCTGCAGGTTGCCTTCCTGGGCTCCGTGGCACCCGAACATTTGGGCGAGGGATGGGCGGCGCTGGAGTACAGCTCGCCTTTTGCTCAATTAGCGCTGGCGCTCAATCTCAATTGGCTTGCTTTGCTGCTGTACGCCGATGCTTTCGTCAGCCCCAGCGGTACCGGAAGCACCTACACGGCAACCACGGCGCGCATGATTTACGCCATGGAACGCAGCGGCACGGTTCCGGAAGTGCTCGGACGGGTGCATCCCAAATATGGCATTCCCCGCCCGGCCATGTGGTTCAACCTGGCGGTGTCCTTCGTCTTCCTGTTCTTCTTCCGCGGCTGGGGCAAGCTTGCGGCGGTGATCTCGGTTGCCACCATCATTACTTACCTGGTGGTGCCGATCAGCGTCATCGTGTTGCGGCGCACCGCGCCCAATTTGCACCGCCCATTGCGGGTGCCCGGCTTGCCGCTGCTCGCCCCCATCGCCTTCGTGCTCGCCACGCTGATGTTGTTTTGGGCGCGCTGGCCGCATACCGGCGAGATCATGCTGCTGCTGATTCTGCCGCTGCCGGTGTACTTGTACTATCAGGCCAAAGGCGATTGGCGCGATTTCGGCCGTCAGATGCGGGCATCGTGGTGGCTGCTCGCGTATCTGATTGCCATCACGATTCTGTCCTGGGCAGGCAGCAAGCAGTTTGAAGGCCACGGCTACATTGGCTATGGCTGGGATCAGCTGTGCGTCGCGGTGACGGCGCTCGGGTTTTATTTCTGGGGAGTTCGCAGCGGCTGGCGCACGCCGGCAGTCATCGCCGTCGAGAAGGACGCCGCTGAAATGGCGGCGGGGAACAAGCAGACAGGCTCCTAGACTTCGAGCAGTTCCTTGGTTGGCGCCTGGTCCTCGCGCATATAGATGGAGCGCTTGGGCCTGGCCATAACCCGCTGCACCATGGGCACAAACGCCTCCAGCGGCATCGTGTCGTAATTCGGATCGAACGCATTCTGATCATGGCGCTCGCAGAACAGCGCGGTGCGTTCAAAATTGGGATGGCCGCGAAATTGCTCACGCATATTCCGATCCAATCCCAGGTGATGAAAGAAGTAATAGCCTTGAAAGATGCCGTGATGCTGCAGCAGCCACCAGTTCTGTTCCGACACGAAGGGCTTCAATACGGTTGCCGCAAGCTCCGCATGATTGGTCGAGGCGAGAATGTCGCCCATATCGTGCAGCAACGCGCACACGACGTATTCTTCGTCCGTCCGATCGCGGTATGCCAGGGTTGCGGACTGCAGCGAGTGTTCCAGGCGATCGACGGAGAATCCGCCGCAATCGCCCTTGAGCATTTGCAGGTGGGCGAGCACGCGATTGGCCAGTTCGCCGTTGAAGGCGTTTGCGGCCGTCGCGATTTTTTTCCAGTCCGCTGGTGTGCTCTCTGTCATTGCCGCAAAACTGGCGCGATCCATTTCGGTATGGTCTGACACGTGTTGTTCGCTCCCGTTCGATGCCGGATTGATGGATTGATTATATCAGCGCAGGCCGGCGCCGCTCGTCAGATAGACCGCAAAGGTTCCCAACCAGTGGCCGCCCTCATAGTGCTCACCCGTGACCGCCGGTAGTGCCGCGTCTCGATGCTGTGCGGCATTGGCGCGAAGTCCCGCCACTCTCCGGTCGCCCTTGGGCAGTCCATGGGCGATACCCTCGAGCATCCAGGCACGGCTTAGGTTCAATCCGTCAATGTGGGCTAGCTTGGGATCGGAGCGGTCGGTGACCACGCCGGGCTGCAGCCACACGCTACCCGCGCGCTGCGGTATTCCCGGCAAAAAGTCCGACAGCCAGGCGGCAAAAGCCTTGGTTTCGAGCACTCTGCGCATGAAGTCCGCTTCGGCAAGGCAGGGCGAGAGAAAGTCCTCTCCAGAAGGCTCATAGCTCAACGGACAATTGCGGTCTTGGACGTAGAACCGTCGCGCCGCATCGTTCAGCAGCGCGCGCATGTCGGCGTCGCCGGCCACACCCGCCCAATCCCAAATCAACCCGAAGGAGAAAGCCGTCTGATCGTGCTCGCCGATGCGTATCGGATAGTGCAACTTCGGCAGCCAGCTTTTGATGCGCGATGCCGCCTCGGCCTCCAGGGGCTGCAGGGTAGTGGACCATTGCTTCGCCTGCGGATCGTTCCACTGGCGCAGCTCCGCAGACAGCTGAAGCAGCCACGCCAGCCCGTAGGGGCGCTCGAACGAGGCGCGTCCCGGATGTTTTAGATACTGCAGTTCGCCCGCGACGTTTTGCGGGGTAAAACTGCGCGCAAGCTCTGCTCTTGCCTGTGCGGCAAACGGCGCATTTGGCATCAGGCGCAGCAGGCGCACCAGCAACCAATGGCCATGGACATCCGAATGCCAATCGAAGCATCCGTAAAAAGCCGGCGTCAATTCGCGCGGAGGATGCGCATCGCTGTCGCGGTCCATCGTCAGACTGACGTGATTGGGATACTCATCGTGCAAGCACTTCAGCGCCAGGCCGGCGAAGCGCGCCGAAGCCGCGGGATCCATCGATACCGTGGCGCTTGCGGCAGAAGCGGCAGCGCTGAACGTGGAGCAGCTCAATAGAGCCGCAAATAAGACGATGAAACGCATGAGCAGATTTCCTTCGGGTTCTTTTGGCGATCCAAGAGTGGATCCTAGCGCGGCTTGGCGCGGCGTGTGGCCTGAGCGGCGTAGGGGTCGTCCGGCCAATAATGTTTGGGGTAACGGCCTTTGAGATCCTTCTTCACCTCGTGGTAGCCGCGATTCCAAAAGCTCACCAGGTCCTTGGTGATCTGTACCGGTCGGCCCGCAGGCGACAGCAACTTGAGCAGCAGCGGCAATCTGCCGCCGGCGACCGTCGGCGTTTCGCGCAAGCCGAACAATTCCTGCAGCCGCACCGACAAGCTCGGATTCTCATCCAGGTAATCAATCGGTATGTGCGACCCGCTGGGCACGGTGAAATGCGTCGGAGCTTCTCGTTCCACAATGACTCCCTGCGCGTGGTTGAGAAAGGAGCGCAGGGCGTTGCCCAGATTCAAGCGCGCGAAGTGCTCGCGCCGCGTGTAGCCATCGATCCACGGCCCTGCCCATTCCTCCAAGGTGCGGTCCAGCGCCTCATCGCTCAAATCCGGCCACGGCACAGGGCTTGGCACAGAGTATTGCCGCATCAGCATTACCCGTGCGCGCCACTGGCGCAGTTCCTTGGTCCAAGGCAGCCCGGCAACACCCACTTGCTTGAGTCCCGCGAGCACGGCCTGTTGTTTCGCGTTGGGATCCGGATCGCGTATGTCAGCCGATGCGAGCAGCAGCGCGCCCAAGCGCAAATCCTGTTTGGCGCTGAGCGCACCTGCGCGCTCATCCCAGCGTATCTCGGCCGTCTCCTTCATCAGCGCACGAAAATGTCTGTTCAGATCCTCGACGCTGATCGGAGCGGCGAGAAAGATTCGCGCCTCGCGGTCTGCGCCGTCGAGTTCGGCCGCCACGATGAATTCGGATTTAGCCAGCGACTGTGCTTCGGTAAAGTGGGCGCCGCGGCCGTTCGCGAGCAGATAGCGCCCGCCATCGCCGCGCGCTTGCGCAATGCGATCCGGATACGCCCACGCCAACAGAATTCCGCTTGCGCGGTGCGGATCGGCTGTGTCGCGCGCAGTGCGCACGAAATCTCGCTGCCACAGCGATGAACTGCGTTGCGCCTGAGCCTTGGCGCGCGCATCCACGGTCATGCCCGTAGGCATCTCACCCTCATCGCCGCGCAGCACTGCTATCCGCAGGCGCAGGTCAGCATCGCGCGAGCCCACCCCCGCGCGCAAGATATCACGCTCGCTCAAGATTGCAGCAAGATCGCAGGCCAGCCTTTCCGCGCCGAGCTTGCGCGCCTTGATGAGCATGTGCGCGAGACGCGGGTGCATGCCAAGCTTCTCAAGCGTGCGCCCATGCGCGGTGACGCGTGTCGTCGCATCGATCGCTTCGAGTTGCTGCAACAGCTCGCGGGCCTGCGCCAGCGGCGCTGCGGGCGGGGGGTCCAACCACGCCAGATCGTTCGCGTTGGCTGCGCCCCAACACGAGAGTTCCAATGCCAGCGGTGCGAGGTCGGCACGCAGGATTTCCGGCGGCGTCTGCGGACTCAACGACGCGTGGGTGCCTTCCGACCAAAGACGATAACAGACACCTTCGCTCAGGCGGCCGGCGCGGCCGCGCCGTTGATCCGCCGCCGCTTGCGATACCTTTCCTGTCGCCAGGCGGCTCATTCCGGTCTCAGGATCGAATTCCGAGTAGCGCCGCATTCCCGAATCAACGACGATGCGGACGCCCTCGATGGTCAGACTGGTTTCGGCAATGCTGGTGGCCAGCACGACCTTGCGCTGTCCCGGCGCCGCGGGAGCAAGCGCCGCATCCTGTGCCGCGCCTTCGAGTTCACCGTACAAGGGCATCACTCGAATGCCGCGCTCGAGATTCGATTCCTCCAAGTTGCGCTGCACCCGGCGGATTTCCGCGGCACCCGGCAGAAAGCACAAAACATCCCCGGCATGCTCGCGCAATGCGGCTCGCACCACCTGCGAAACCTGCAGCTCCAGATGCAGATCGTTGCGCCGCGGTACGAAATGCGTCGCGACCTCGAAACTGCGTCCCTGCGCGGACACGATCGGCGCGTTTCGCAGCAGCGCCGCGAGCGGAGCAAGATCGAGCGTCGCCGACATCACCAGCAAGCGCAGATCCTGACGCAGGTTCTGCTGGCTCTCGATGCATAGCGCCAGGCCCAGATCGGCATTCAGGCTGCGTTCGTGGAACTCATCGAAGATCACGCACCCAATGTCTGCGAGTGCCGAGTCCTCTTGCAGCATGCGTGTGAGGATGCCTTCCGTGACCACCTCGATGCGCGTGTCGCGGCTGACACGCGTCTCCAGACGCGTACGAAATCCCACCCTACGGCCGACGGTCTCTCCCAGCAACACGGCCATTCGGTTCGCCACGGCGCGCGCCGCGAGGCGGCGCGGCTCCAGCATCAAGATCTTTTGATCCCGGAGCCAGGGCGCGGCCAGCAGCGCGAGGGGAACGATGGTGCTCTTGCCGGCGCCTGGCGGAGCCTCGAGCAGCGCCTCGGTGCGCGCAATCAGCGCCGCCTTGAGCGCCGGCAGGGCCTCATTGATCGGTAATTCGGGTAGCGTCGGTGTTTTCACTGGCGCCGTACGATAACCCAAGGACCTGCAGGGCCGGGATGGCCCCGTGCTAAAATGTACGCCGTCGGGCCTGTAGCTCAGTTGGTTAGAGCAGGGGACTCATCAATAAATGGTGCCTTCGCATCGCAAGGTGCGAAGTGGACGGGATGAATTCAGGGAAACCTGACCAGCTTTTTAGGCTGATGGCAACCCTGAGCCAAGCCGGCGGTGCACCGCCGGAAGGTGCAGAGACTACCTGAGCGCGTTCAAGCCGCGCTTAATGACAGGCTAGAGCGTCCCGCACCCCACGTGGGTGAAGAGATAGTCCACTCCCTCCGGAAACGGCGGGGCAGAAGTGAATCCCTTGGTCCTCGGTTCGAGTCCGAGCGGGCCCACCAATTCGCGTTCGCTAGCGCAGTTTCGAGACCTCGCGCATCAGGCGGTAGGTGAAGTCGACCTCCTGCCCGAAAGCCGCGACGCCGATGCGTTCATCGCGGCCGTGCGCGCGGCCGTCATCCAGATCGTCGAACATGCCATCGATGCCATAGCTTGGTATGCCGACGACACGCGTGTACTTGCTGTCGCTGGCACCGGCGCCCATCTGCGGCAGGATTACGACGTCCGTCCATAACTGGTGCGCCACCTTTTCAACAGTCGCCAGGATGTTGCCTGAGAGCGGCGATTCTGGGCTTGGGGTCGCGGGCGTAATGACGCTGATCTTGATGGTGGGGTCGGCAAGCACGCGCGCGAGCGTATCGCGCACTGAGTCCTGAGACTCGCCGGGGATGATCCGGCATTGCAACGTTGCCCGGGCGCGCTGAGGCAATGCATTCTGTGCGTGGCCGCCGTCGATCTGAGTCGCCGTGCAGGTGGTTCGCAGCAGGATATTCGTCTCGACTTCGGCCGAAAGCCGCTCGATCGCCGCCGGATCAGGGGGCGTCTTCGCCGCGGCGAGCATGTCGGCCTTGATCGAGCCCGTCTCGATGGCCGCCCGGCGCTCGAAATACTGCCGGGTCGTCTCGGTAAGGTGCATCGGAAACCGAAACTTCGAGAGCCGAGCCAATCCCTCGCTCAGGCGGTAGATCGGATTGTCTGCGGTCGGCCGCGAACTGTGGCCGCCCTTGTCGGTCACTTCCGCTTCGAAAGCCATGGAAATCTTTTCGCTGGTCTGGACACCGATGTAGAGCCGGCGGCCGGCTTTCATGCCCGCTTCGCCGCCGTCCGGATTGATCACCAGACCGGCATTCACGAGATCACGGTGTTCAGTCAGCAGCCAGTCGACGCCGTTGCGCTCGCCGCCCGACTCCTCGTCTGCGGTGAAGGCGACGATGATGTCGCGCTCCGGCGTGAAATGTTCGCTTTTCAGGCGCAGCAGAGCCGCGAGTACGGCCGCGTCCTGTCCTTTCATGTCTATGGTGCCGCGCCCGTACAGCCACCCGTTGTCCTCAGTCAGGTGAAACGGGTCGCGCGTCCAGTCCTGCGGATTCGCCGCGACAACGTCGAGGTGACACAGGTATAGAACCGGTTTGCCCTTGCCGCTGCCGTGGAGGCGGACAACGACGTTGCCGGCGCGCGGGTGGTCTGCCGGTATGAGAAGTTTCGCGTCCGCCGGGTCAAAGCCGGCCGCGAGCAGCCGCGCTTGCACCTTGCGCGCCAATTCCGTCGTCCCGACGTCGTGCGTCGAACGAGTGTCGATCAGTTCGCGCAGGATCTCGCGCGCGAGCGCCGGGTCCGCTGCCTGCGCCGACGCGCCGATCAGTGCCGACGCCGCGATCAGGGAACTCGCGATGTGTTTAACTGGGGAAAGGCACCCGTGGCGGGGCAGGCGATAGGGCATCGGCGGAACTCCTGGGAGATGGGCGGCGGAGATTATGCCTGCCATCGCCCTGGCCAGCGAGGACCGCCGCTAATTTCGACTGTCGTGGCGGGTTTTTGGGTAGCATTCCGTCTAAGTGGATACAACCGATGAGGGGATTCCCATGAAGATACAAAGACCGCGATCAATCGTTCTGGTTGGGCTGGGCAGTATTCTTGGGTTGGCGGCCGGAACGGTGCAGGCAGACATCACCGTCGAACGTACCACCTCCGTGGAGGGCATCGGCGCGATGGCGTTCGCGAATATGTCGGGTACCTCTAAAACCAGCATCTCCGGCGACAAGTCACGCACCGACAGCGACATGAAAATGCAGTCGAAGCTCGTCGGCTTTCTGGCGCGCAACGCCCTGGGACCAAGCGCGGAGATCGTTCTGCTCGATGAGGACAAGCTGTATCACCTGAGTATGAACAAGAAGGAATACACCGAGACGACCTTCGAGCAGGTTCACGCGCAGATGCAGAAAATATCGGATCAGCTGAATTCCAGCGAGAATAAGCAGCAGCCGTCCGCCGTCGATCAGTCCAAGTGCGTTTGGCTGCCCGCCAAAGTCGACGTCAAGACCGGGGAGAAGGCGCAAATCGCCGGATACGATGCGCAACGTGTGACCGTCACGGCCACCCAGCCTTGTCAGGACAAGGACACGGGAGCAATTTGCGAGATTGCATTGGTCTTGGATCAATGGACTTCCTCCGACTTCGCGGCAAGCAGTGAAGCTCGTAAATTCTATGCTGCCTACGCCGCCAAGCTGGGCATCGACATGTCGAACTCCCAAGACATCTCCGAGCGAGCCAAGGCGCTGTTCAGCCAGTACAAGGGCGTCTGGACGGAGGTCGCGGCCAAGATGCAGACCGTCAAAGGCTATCCCGTGAAGAGCGCCTTTACACTTGGCCTGGGCGGCGCACAGTGTAAAGACACAAATTCGCAACATGCCCAAACGAGCCAGTCCGGCAGCACTCCGCAAAGCCCCAACGACCTCGCGGGCGCGGTGGTTGGCAAGCTCGGCGGCCTTTTCCAAAAGAAGAAGAATACTGCCGAAGCGCCCGCCGCGGAGCCGGCATCCGCTGTCGCGCCGGTCGTGATGCCGGAGGGCGATGTGGCCTTGATCACGGTGTCCTCGCAGGTGGTTTCGACCTCGACAAACGCCGTGAGCGCCGATGTGTTCACGGTGCCGGCGGGCTTCAAGAAAGTAGAAGCCAAGACTCAATAATAGATGCCGATGGCGGGTGCGAGGCGCAGCGGTGTATGCGGATTCTTTAAGCGTTGGTGGCGGCCCCGGCGTACAACCTCAGTCCATAAACGGGGCCGGCGGAGAAGCCCGTCTGAGGTTCGAATCGTATTCGCAGCACCGTCTTGCCATTCGTGAGTGTCGGAGGGATGGAATACTCCCGCTCGATGAAATCGCTCGGCCCCGCGCCGTTCAGCTGCTCGTTTGCCACCGCGACTCCATCGACGAGGATTGCGAAATGACGATCGCGCTCCTCGCCCCAATAGGTGGCCTGCAGGGTCAGAAGCCCCGGGCGGATTTTCACTGTGCACTCGAAATAGCCACCGGTGCGCGCGTCCCGGCCGGTGCGCCCGCGATAGGCAACGGGATACGAGATCTTCGATTCCAGTAAATGATCTCGTTCCGCATCGGCGTCCCCCAGCCGCACGATATCGCTGGAGCGCGCATCGAGTTCGCTTAGGCGCGCCTGCTGTGCCCGCAAATTGACCTGTTCCTGTTGCCATCCTGCTTCGGTGAAGCGGCGAAAATATACTGCCGTGTTGTTGTCATGCTGGAATGCGAAAGGACGCAGGGTGACATCGCTTGGCCGCACTAGCCCCCGGGTGCGGAATACGGCAGGCTCGGCGGTGGGCAAAATGCGCTGCATGATGTCGGCGCCGACCAACACCGGAGCAGGTCCGACAAACTTTTCGGCCGCCGGCCCCAAATCGCCGGCCATTACCAGAGGCCCAAGCAGCACGGCAACCGTATTCGCATCATCCGCAGTCGCTTCGAGTCGCAGTTTGCGCGGCAGAACGAGACGAATGACATCGCCCGGATTCCAGGTGCGCCGCAGACGCAGGTAGCCATCGGTCGCGCGAGCTGTCCACGGATGACCGTTCACGCTCACTTTTGGCGTTTCGCACCAAGCCGGAATGCGCAGAGAAATCGCCGCAGGCCGCTTCGCCTCGCTCGCCGTCACCGTCAATGCAATATCGTCCGCAAAGGGATAATCCGTCTCGAGCCGCATTCCGAGACCGGGCCGCGGCAAGCTCAACACCGCCGGAATATAGAGATTAACGATGACATCGTTTCCCTGGGTCCAGAAAATCGAATCGCCGTGCTTGGCATGGCTCTCCATCCCGGTACCCACGCAACACCAGAAATCATCAATGGGGCGCGAGAATTCCCGGTGGGTGCCTGACATGAGGGGCACCATGTAGGCAAACATGCCGGTTTTCGGGTGGTGCTGGGCCAGAATGTGATTCAGATGCGTGCGCTCGTAGTAATCGAAATAACGCGCGCTCGGATTCTGCGCGTAGAGAAGGCGCGTCAGCTTCATCATGTTGTAGCTGTTGCAGGATTCGCAGGTTTGCTCGGTGATATGGTGAGCAATCGAACGCGGCGCCTGGAAATATTCCTGATCGGCATTGCCGCCGATGACATAACTGTAGTTGTCGGTGACCGTTTCCCAAAAAAAGCTGGCGGCCTTCAGGTGACGCGACTCGCCGGTCGATTCATGCAATTTGGCCAACCCAATGAGCTTGGGAATTTGGGTGTTGGCGTGGACATTGGCCAGACAATCCTCGCCGCGGCTTAAAGGTTCCAGGATTCTGCGGTGATAAATACGCTCGGATAGCGTCAGCCAACGCCGATTACCCGTCCGACCGTACAGTTCTGCAAAGCTCTCGTTCAGTCCGCCGTGTTCGCAGTCCAACATTTTCTGGACTTGCGCGTCGTCGAGTGCGTCGAACACCCCGCCGATATACTCACCCAGCTTTGCGGCCACTTGCACGGCAGCCGCATTGCCGCAGTGGCGATCGGCATCGAGCAACCCTGCCATCAGTTTGTGCCAGCTGTAGAGCGGCACCCAGGAACCGTTCAAGTCGAAACTGCGCGTTCTGATATCGCCGCGCCGTACCTCATCGAATACCAGTCTTCCCGGTTCCACCACATCGCCACGCCGGCGGGTGAAGCCGGCTACAAAACCGTCGGCACTTTGCGATTGGCAGCGCACCAGCTCGTCGACTATGTAAACCACGCGGCGCTTGCATTCTGCGTCGCCGGTCTGCGCATGCATCAAAGAGAGCGCCGAGAGATAGTGCCCCAAGGTATGACCGCCGATGGTGTCGCTCTCCCAACCCCCGTACACAGCGCCCTTCGGCGTCAGCCCGGCCTGGCTCAAGAAATTATGCAGCAGCCGATCGGGCTCCAATTGGTGCAGGTAACTCAGATTGACGGTTACCGCAGTCAGATACGGCGAGGGCAGCAGGCGCACGGCGCTGAGCGGCGCCCCCATAGTAAGTTGCGGGGCGGAGCTCGCGGCCGGGCGCGCAGCCATCAGCAAAGCGACCGAGGCGGTTCCCTTGAGTATTCGTCTGCGGTCTGAGTTTAGGGTGGCATCTGCGGGCTTGGACATGCCTGATTGTCGCACCGCGTGTACCGTGGCTGCAATTTCATCAGGCGTTGCGGATCGCGACCACCGGCGAAATGGATGCCGCACGCAGCGCGGGCCACAGCACGGCGAGCTGACCCAGCAGCAGCACAATGCCTGCGGCAATGATCGTGGAGGCGACATTCAGGCGCGCCATCTCGAACCTCCCCGCCATCCAAAAATTCAAACTCAGGGCGAGCAGAATGCCTAGGACCGCCCCGGCGCAGGCGATGATAAGATTTTCGGTTTGGAAGTAACGCAGGATCGCCGTGCGGGTGGCGCCCATGGCGCGGCGAATGCCGATCTGCCGCCGCCGCTGCGACACCCAGAAGCTGGTAACGCCGATGATTCCGAAGGCGGTGATGATCAGCAGCACGGCGCTCACGGTGGCAAGGATGATCGCAAGTCCACGGTCGTCCCGATACGCGCGCCGCCGGCTTTCCAGCATGGTGCGCGTCTTGTCGTTGATGCGCGCACGATTGAGCGTCAGCAACTGCTTTTGCGCGCTCTGCATCGCAGCTGCCAGCTGCCCGGGCTTCGCTCTCACCACATAGTGAGCATAGGTCTCGATGTAGCGAAACGGCTGCAGCATGGCATCCTCAACGCGTAGGTTGGTGGACGAAATATTGGGCTGCTGCAATCGCTCCACAATGCCGATGATCGGCACCTTCTGTTTGTAGGTGCTCAGGTAGATCGACCGGCCCAGGGCATCTCCATTCGGAAATATTTTCATGGCCAACGCCCGGCTCACAATCAAGGCGCCGGGCGGCTTGGCGTCCATGTCGTTGCGATCGGCGATTTCGGCCGCATCGAAGTTGCGGCCTGAAATGAGCTTGAGGCCGAGCGTTGCCAGAGCATGTTCGTCGGCAAAGTACAATGCGCCCGTGGCCACCCAGTGCGCATCGCTGGCTTCGAGCATGATTGCATCGTCCCACCACCCTCCAGGGGAAAGCGGATAGGAATTGGAGACAAACGCATCGACCACCTCGGGCAGAGAGCGCAACGCCGCCAAATCCGCCCGCGTCCGGGCGGCAAGATCCGGAGGATTACCCACCCATTGGTTGGTAATGGTAAAAATGTCCTGTTCCTGCAAGCCCGTCGGCCGCTCGCTGAGGCGCAGCCGCTGCTGAATGATGAACAGGCTGTTGCACAAAATGGCCAGGGTAATCGCCGTCTGTGCGACGATCACCAAAGCGCCGACCTTGTTGCGGCGCATGGCCGAGAGTATGGGGTGCAGTTCCATGGACATCCTTATGTCCATGGTTGGAGAGACGCAGCGGCCGTATGGTTTAGACGGCGGCTCTCAATGCGTAGACGGTGCTACGAGGTCGCAAAACTTCGGCAAATCGATGTTGCCGCCGGAGACGATGGCCACGATCGGCCCTCGCCCTGCTTTTCCGGTGAGTGCTGCAGCCAGCGCTAAGGATCCGGCGCCTTCGGCGATGACGCGTGCTTTCTCGGCCATCAGGCGCATGGCCGCTTTGGTTTCATCCAGGCTTACCACGATGGAGCCCGCAACCACGGGTTTCAGCCGTTCCCACATGCGCGGAAACAGGCTTTTACCGCCTGCGCCATCGACGAACGAAGCCTTCCAGTCGGCGAATACCTGGGCCGATCCCTTCGCAAACGACAGCGCCGTCGGCGCCGCCGTGTCGGGCTCAGCACCCCATATATCAATGCCCGGCTGCAATGCCTTGATGGCGCTGCCTACCCCCGTAATGAGCCCCCCGCCGCCGATGGCGGCAATGACGGCCACGGTATCCGGCGCATCCTCAAGAATCTCGAAGCCCATGGTGCTATGGCCCGCGATGAAGTTCTGATCATCGAACGGATGCACGAACGTGCCGCTGACCCCCGGGTAAGAACGCTCGCCGAGGGCGCGCCACGCGGCTTCGTAGGAGACGAGCACCAGCCTCGCGCCCAGCGCCCGCATGCGTTCGATCTTGGCGGTCGGTGCGGTTTCGATTGCGACCACGGTGCACGGGACGCCGGCTTGCCGCGCGGCGTAGGCGACCCCCTGACCCGCATTGCCGGCACTGATGGTCCAAACGCCAAGTTTCCGCTCGGCTTCCGCGAGCATCCCCACTGCATTGACCGCCCCGCGAAGCTTGTAGGAATTGGTGGCCTGCAAATTCTCGAGCTTTAAGCGGATGTCGGGGAATTCGGGTCCGAGGTCAAGACGTACCAGCGGCGTTCGCACGATGCTGCCGGCGATTCTGCGGCGCGCTTCCTGCATTTCGGCCAACGTCAACGGTCGGACCGCCTCGAGCGTCTTTAGCACGGTGGATTCCTGATGGTTTTCGGGTTTCGAACTTTAGCAGGTCCGGCGATGTGCATTTCGTCCAGATAGGCGCCGATCGCGGCCGCGCTGCCGCCGGCATCGGCCAGCGCTACATAGCCGTCGGGCCGTATGAGATAAACGGCGTTTCGTGAAAGGCCCGCCTGCTGCATGGCCGAAAGCCACGCAAATACGTGCAGCGGGATCCGGCGGCTCTCCGCCTCCGTTCGCAATGCGGAGGAGGCTTCGCCGTAAACATGCATCTGCCAGTCCATCGAAGTCAACGCAGCGAAATTGAACTCATCGCCGCGTGCTGCCGAACTCACCCACGGCAGTCGGTCGCCGCCGCGCAAAGCCCGGGCTGCGCCGCGGCTCAAGGGACTGTCGCGATAATTGATTTCGATCTGCGATACCGTGCGAAATACCAAACGGCGGATCCCGGCGAGACGAAACAACATGGGAGCGAGGGCCGGAATCAGTCTGGTACGCACCAATCGCGCGAGGCTGCTGCTGCTGATCACGGCCGTGAATGCTCTATCGGTCGTCGCCACCAGCCGCCGTGCGAATGCAATCCGTTCGGGCTCGTAGCTGTCAAGCAACGGAGCGCAGAGCGGTTCTTTCAGCGCCCCCGCCAGTTTCCAGGCGAGATTAACCGCGTCGCCGATGCCGGTATTCATCCCCTGGCCGCCGACGGGGCTATGAATGTGCGCGGCGTCGCCGAGCAGAAACGCCCGTCCTTTGCGAAATTGCTGCGCGACGCGATGATGAACCCGATACGTCGAAAACCAGTTCACGCGCTTGATGTCCACCCTGAGATTCCGCATGGCGCGGCCTTGTACGTCTTCAAACCGCAGATGCTCATGATCCTGCGCGGCGTCGTCGCGTACGGAACCGATCAGCCGCGCTCTTCCGCTCTCGGCCAGCGGAAACACGGCAAGAAAATCGGCGTCATCCAGATCAACATGCAATTCTCCATTCATCGGCGCACCGGTGGACTCCACATCGGCGACGTAGAACAGATGATCGTAGGTCCCGCCTGGGAAACCGGTGTCCAGAACTTCGCGCACCCGGGAGCGGGCACCGTCGCAGCCCGCAAGATAGGCGAAGGTGCCGGTCTCTTCCTTGCCGCCGTTGCGTAAAGTCGCGCGGATGGCTGCGCCTGTGTCCTCAAAGCCTGCGAGTTCCACCGGCCGTTCGACTTCCACGCCGTCTTTTCGCAAGGTTTCGATCAGCAGAATCTCATGCTGGTCCTGCGGAAAGATAATGGGGAAGGGAAATGGAGTGAGGCCTTGTCCCAAGTTCTCGAGCGGAACGCGCGCAGCCTGCTTGCTTCGGACCCATAGGTTGAGCGCAGGCACTTTGTAGCCACGGTCAAGCACGGCCTGGGCAAGTCCGATTTGCTGATAAAACTCAAGGGTCCTCGCTTGCACAGCCAGCGCCCGCGAGGTCGTGCCGGACGCCGCCAGCTTGTCGATGATCCTGACCCGGATGCCGAGACGGGTGAGCCACAGGGCCAGCACCAAGCCGGTCGGACCTGCGCCGACGATGAGCACATCGGCTTGATGGGATTTGTCGATCTAGCTCACTCTGGAGAAACGCAGCGCGGAGCGGGTCCTGGCCTTGGCGGTTTCCTCTTCTCTGTTCCTGGCAGGTGCGGTGGTTTGCAATGAGTTGAGCAGCTTGCGCGACGCCGCCTCGATTTCATCGATAGCGCCGTAGAAGGCCGACTCGTTGGCCTTGGAAGGGCCGTGAAATCCGCTCACCTTGCGTACGAATTGCAGCGACGCTGCGCGAATTTCGTCGTCCGTCACCGGCGGCTCGAAGTTGAATAAGGTCTTGATGTTTCGGCACATGATTCTGCGAATAATCCGCGTCGGCCGGTTTGTTTGTCAAGAATCCGGGCATGCGGCAGCGCCCGCATTCTCCGGCCTCATTCTTCCAGAATCACGTCGAGCAGACGAAAAATATGGGCGGCGACGGGCAGGGTCCCGATCACGATCACCTTCATCTGGGCGTGCCCCTGGTCGTAAATCGTCTCGATGCGGAGCGCGGAGCCGTCATCGCGCGGAGCTTTCACTGCCTCCGAAAGGCGATCCATTATGCGACGCGCCGTGTCCTGAGTTACGGCATCGACTTGCACGACGCTCGACGCTTCGGCGCACCGATGCCGCGCTGGTGCGGCGGGGCGGTCCTGCGGGCCTGCGAGCAACTCAAGATCTTCGCGTGCCACCCGATACTGCTTGCCGATTCGAACCGCTTTCAGGCTTCCGTTACGCACGTACCCGCGAATGGTTCTCACGTGCAGCCCGAGCCGCTCGGCGACTTGATTGAGAGAGTACAGGGAAGGTTTATCGGGCATCTGTATAAAACTTCCTTATTTTTCCCTATATGAATCTATTTTCTCACGAAAAAACGCGATATAGGTATATTTATGGCCGGATACCTACGGCTCGCCACAGGCCCCAATAACAATTAGGCTGGGCGGACTGGTCGCCGAGGATCCAAGTTTTGTACCTGCCTGCGCATTTCAACGAGACTCGCCCTGACGTCATGCGCGCACTGATGCGCGCACACCCCTTGTGCATCCTGGCGACGCAGTGCGGGTCGGGCCTGGTCGCCAATCATGTGCCGGTGCAAACACTGGATGAACCCTCGCCGCTCGGGTGCATCCGCGGCCACGTCGCGCGCGCCAATCCCTTGTGGCGGGAATATCGCGCCGACACGCACGCGCTGGCGATCTTCCAAGGACCGCAGGCCTATATTTCGCCTTCCTTCTATCCGTCCAAGGCGAAAACCGGCGAGGTCGTACCCACTTGGAATTACGCGGTGGTGCATGCCGGCGGCACCTTGCGGTTCATAGAAGACCCGGCGTGGCTGCGGGAATTCGTCGCCGGATTGACGCGGACACACGAGTCGCCGCGTTCCTTGCCGTGGCAGATCGACGATGCCCCGACGGCATACATCGAACAAATGCTGAGCTTGATTGTGGGATTCGAATTCTCGATCACGGCTTTAAGCGGTAAATGGAAGGTTGGTCAAAACAGGCCGCCCGCGGATCGCGAAGGCGTCGTTCGCAACCTACGGCAGGCGGCCGATGCGGACTCGCATGAAATTGCGGCGCTGCTCGCCGCATTTGATGCAGGATCGGGATCGCCCACCGTCCGATGAATTGGTCAGTACTCATCAAAACCCCGCGGGTCGAAATGCGGGAACTCGATTTCGGCGATGCCGAATTCATTTTGGAGTTGTTGAACGAGGAAGGATTCATCCGCTACATCGGCGACAAGGGGGTAAGAACCCTGACCGACGCGCGCGATTACATCCTGCATGGACCGATGGACAGCTACGCGCGCAACGGCTTCGGCTTGTACGCCGCCTGCTTGCATGACGCGACGGCCATCGGAATCTGCGGCTTGGTCAAGCGCGAGGGGCTGAGCGATCCCGACGTGGGATTTGCCTTTCTGGCGCGCTACCGCTCCTTGGGGTACGCGAGCGAGTGCGCAGCCGCGGTACTGACTCACGCCCGCGAGGTTCTCAATATCAAGCACGTGGTTGCGATCACCTCGCCCGACAACTGGTCGTCAATCGCGGTTTTGCAAAAGATCGGCCTGAAGTTCGAGCGCATGATAAGGCTCGTCGATCACAGTCCCGAGCTCAAGCTTTTTGGATTGACGCGCTGATCCCCAGGAGATCCTTATGCATCCCTTCCCGCATCGCTACACCGTCAATGCTTCCATTCGTCCCGACGGCGATGTCCCGCTGTCAACGGAAGGCGTGCGGGTCATCGAATCCTCCTCTCCCAAGGAGTTCGACGGACCCGGCAATCAATGGTCTCCTGAAGGACTGCTCACCGCATCGGTAGCCGACTGCTTCGTTTTAGGATTCAGAGCCATTGCAGCCGCCTCGAAGTTCCCCTGGCATCGCCTCGAGGCGCGCACGCACGGAACACTGGACCGGGTCGAAGGCAAGATGCGCTTCACGCGCTTCGAAACTCACGCCAAGCTGCATGTCGCGGCCGGCGCCGACGTTGAACGAGCCAAGAAGCTGTTGGAGAAGGCGGAGACCAGCTGCCTGGTCTCCAACTCACTCAATAGCGAGCGGCATCTGACGATGGAAGTGCTGATCCTCTAAGATCAGCCAATCCATCAGGATCAGTCATCCATCAAGAAGCTGCGCAGCTGCTCGGAGCGGCTGGGATGGCGCAGCTTGCGCAGCGCCTTGGCTTCTATCTGCCGGATTCGCTCGCGGGTGACGTCGAACTGCTTGCCCACTTCCTCGAGCGTGTGATCGGTATTCATGTCGATGCCGAACCGCATGCGCAAAACCTTGGCCTCGCGCGGGGTCAGCTGCGCCAACACCGAGTGCGTGGTTTCCCGCAGGCTTTCCGTGGTCGCCGAATCGATGGGCGAGGACACCGAGGTGTCCTCGATGAAATCGCCCAGGTGCGAGTCCTCATCATCGCCGATGGGCGTCTCCATGGAGATCGGTTCCTTGGCGATCTTGAGCACCTTGCGAACTTTGTCCTCGGGCATTTCCATGCGCACGGCGAGTTCTTCCGGCGTGGGCTCGCGTCCCATCTCCTGCAGCATTTGCCGCGAAATGCGGTTCAGCTTGTTGATGGTTTCGATCATGTGCACCGGGATGCGGATGGTGCGCGCCTGATCCGCGATCGAACGGGTGATTGCCTGGCGAATCCACCAGGTCGCATAAGTCGAGAACTTGTAGCCGCGCCGGTACTCGAACTTGTCGACCGCTTTCATCAAGCCGATGTTGCCTTCCTGAATCAGATCCAGGAATTGCAGGCCGCGGTTGGTGTATTTCTTGGCAATCGAGATCACCAAACGCAGATTGGCCTCGACCATTTCCTTCTTGGCGCGCCGCGCCTTGGCTTCGCCGATGGAAACCTCGCGGTTGATTTCCTTGATCTCGTTGATCAGGACGTGGAACAAGCCTTCCAGATCCTTGAGCTTGTTCTGGCGGCGTTCGATTTCGTCCTTGAACTTCGCCAGCGGACCCGAATAGCGCTTCTTCGCCTTGATGTGCTTGTCGAGCCAGCGCGTGCTGGTTTCGTTCTTCGGAAACGTGGAAATGAAATCCTTGCGCGGCATGCCCGCCTGCTTGATGCAAAGGAACATGATTTCCTTTTCGAGCAGGCGCACTTCGGTCACGTGCTGGCGCAGGTTGTCGATCAACTGGTCGAACATCTTGGGCGAGAGCTTGAGCTCCATCAGTTCGCCGCAGATCTTCTTGCGGATCTTCAAGGTCTTCGGATCCTTCGATCCAAGCTTGTCGAGCGCATTCAAGAACTGATGATGCACCTTCGCTATCGAGCTGAAGCGCTTCGCCGCTTCCTCCGGATCCGGACCCGTGTCGATGGCTTCCTCTTCCTCGTCGCCCTCGGTCTCGTCATCGTCGTTGGCGGCTTCTTCGCGCTCCAGCGCCATCATCTTCGGATTTTGCGGCTGCGCAATTTCGTCCGGCGCGTTCGGATCGACGAAGCCGACGATCACATCGACCAGGCGCATCTGCCCGGCCTTGACGGTTTCGTAATGCCGCAACAACAGGTCGTAGGTGCCGGGATAGCTGCCGAGCGCAATTTTGACCGCTTCGAGACCTTCTTCAATACGCTTGGCGATGCGGATTTCGCCTTCGCGCGTCAGCAGCTCGACCGTTCCCATTTCGCGCATGTACATGCGCACCGGATCGGTCGTGCGCCCAAATTCCGCATCCAGGTTGGCGAGGGCCGCCGTGGCTTCTTCGACCGCTTCCTCGTCGGGTGCGGCGGTGGCGTCGGTCAACAGCAACGACTCGGCATCCGGTGCCTTTTCGTAAACCGGAATACCCATGTCGTTAATCATGTTGACGATATCTTCGATCTGTTCCGGATCGACGATTTCGCTCGGCAGATGATCGTTGACTTCAGCGTACGTGAGGTAGCCTTGCTCCTTGCCGCGCGCGATCAATAGTTTTAGTTGCGACTGACGTTCGTCTGCGATTTGAGTCGCTGTACCTGCTGGCGCTTTTTTGATCAAGGTGGACGCCTCTTAAGAGAGTCTGGACATTTAAAATGCAAGCCGAGCAGTATACGATTCCGGCCATTCCGTAGCCACTTTTGCTTCAGCTTTATGAGGGCGCTCGAAAGCTGCCCTTGGATTTGAGAAGACTGCTTAATTCGGCCTTTTCCTCGTAATTCAAGCCCAATTCCTCCGCTTTCTTCAATAATTCGTCCATTCGCCGGCCCGGACCGTATTCCTGAAGCAGCTTCTCGACCGCCATTTTGAGTTCTTTAGCCGCCGCGGCGGTATCGGCCACCAGAGGGTCCTGGATGGCGAGTTCAGTCAAACGCTCATGCTCCGGGCGGTCCCGCCAGCGCTCCAATAGCGCGGCGGTGCTGGGCGAAGAGGCCGTAGCCGCTTGCTCCAGCAGCTCCTTGAGCACGGAAACACCGGGTTTTTCAATGCTGCTGAGCAGATCAGGCTCCTCGATGGTGCCCGCCGCCGCAGGGTGGTGCAGGACCAGGGTAATGGCCTGAGTCAGCAAGTTACCGCGCCCGACACTCATTCGACCGCGCTGCCGGACCGGTAGTTCCGGGGCGCTTGCGGTGCGCCTGGGCTCGGCACCTGACGCAAAAAATTCCTTGAGTTTGGCGGCCGGCATGCCGACTTGAGAGGCGAGCCGGTCTGCCAGCATCTCCCTGTATATGCCCTCCGGCATGCGCGCAAACAGGGGCCCTGCCAGGGCCTTTAACTTTGCGCGGCCGTCGATGTGATCCAGATCCACATCGGCGATCAGCTGCCGCACCAGATACTCCGACAGCGGCAGCGCCTCCTTCATGCGGGTCTCGAAGGCTTCCGCTCCTTCCTCCGCGACCAGCGTATCCGGATCGTGTCCCTCCGGCAGGAACATGAATTTGAGTTCTCTGCCGTCCCGCGCCAGCGGCAGCGCATTTTCCAGCGCTCGCCAGGCCGCCTTGAGTCCTGCGCGGTCGCCGTCGAAGCAAAACACGAGCTCGCTGGTGATGCGAAAGATCTTGTTGAGGTGTTCCTGAGTGGTTGCGGTACCGAGCGTGGCCACCGCATAGGTGATTCCCGCTTGGTGCAGCCTGACCACATCCATATAGCCTTCCACGATCAACAGCCGTTTGAAGTCGCCGCGCGCCTGGCGCGCCTCGTAAAGCCCATAGAGCTCGCGGCCCTTGTGGAACAGCGGGGTTTCCGGCGAGTTCATGTACTTCGGTTCGCCCTGATCGATCACCCGGCCGCCGAAGCCTATGATTCTGCCGCGCGAATCGCGGATCGGGAACATCAGGCGGTCGCGAAACCGGTCATAGAAGCCGCTGGTTCGATCGCCGCTGCGCTCGAGGATCAGACCCACTTGCAGCAGGCGGCTGCGATCTTCTTCCTGGGTTCCGAAGCGTTTCAGCAGCGCTTCCCACGCATCCGGTGCGTAGCCGAGGGCGAATTTGGCCGACGTCGTGGCATCGATGCCGCGGCGTTGCAAGTAGGCTTGGGCGCGCCCGTTGTCGGCGAGGTTTTGCTCAAAAAAGCGCGCCGCGCGCTGCATGAGCTCGTGCAGGTCGCCGCTGCCGGAATCGCGCGGAACTTGCGCCTCGCGCGGCAGTTCCAGGCCGGCCCGCTGCGCCAGATCCGCCACGGCATCGAGAAATTCCATCTTTTCGTACTGCATGAGAAAGCCGATCACGGTGCCGTGCGCGCCGCAGCCGAAGCAGTGATAGAACTGCTTGTCTGCGCTCACTGAAAATGACGGAGACTTCTCGTTGTGAAACGGACAGCAGGCTTTGTACTCGCGTCCGGCTTTTTTCAGGGGCACGCGCGCGCTGATGATATCGACGATATCCGAGCGCGAAACGAGTTCGTCGAGAAATGAGTCCGGAATCCGGCCGGTCATGGACCGCCCCCCACGTGGCATCACCCGGGCGGGCCCCTAAGATTAGCCGCCCAGTTTGGCTTTGATTTTAGCGCCGACCGCGCCCATGTCGGCACGGCCCTGTGCCTTGGCCTTGATCAGGCCCATGACTTTGCCCATGTCCTTGATGCTGGTCGCGCCCGCGGCGGCAACTGCCTCATTGATCAGCGCGTCCAATTCTGCGCCGCTCAATTGCGTGGGCATGTAACCCTGCAGCAAGGTGATTTCCGCGGATTCCTTGTCGGCCAGATCCTGGCGATTGCCGGCTTTGAACTGCTCCAGCGATTCCTTGCGCTGCTTGATCATCTTCTCGAGAACGCTCAACACCTGCGGGTCATCCAGCGTGATGCGCTCATCGACTTCGCGCTGTTTAATGGCAGCCGTGATCATGCGGATGGTGCCGAGCCGCTCCTTTTCGCCGGAGCGCATCGCCGCCTTCATATCGTCGGTAATTCGCTCTTTGAGGGTAGCCAAACCGCGGCCAGATCCCTTAGTAGGAGGGCCGAGACGGGGCCGCCGCCGGAGGACTGGCCGGCTGCTGTCCGGTGCCGCGCATGTTCTCCCGCGACAGACGCTTCAAATGCCGTTTCACCGCCGCCGCCTTTTTTCGCTTACGCTCCTGGGTCGGCTTCTCGTAGAATTCACGGCGCCGCAGCTCGGTGAGGACGCCCGCCTTTTCACAGGCACGCTTGAAGCGACGCAGGGCGGCGTCAAAATATTCATTCTCACGAACGCGAACGCTGGGCATTCAAACCTCAATTGGTGGCACGGTCGCTTAGGATTCGGCGACAGGGGGGCGCATTCTAAAGTGCGCCCCCGCAAAAGGCAAAATATGCGTGTTTTAGGCATCGAGACTTCGTGCGATGAGACCGCGGTGGCAGTCTATGACGGCTCGCGCGGCCTCCTGTCGCATCGCCTGCACAGTCAGGTCGCGATGCACCAAGCCTATGGCGGTGTGGTGCCGGAACTGGCCTCCCGGGACCATGTTCGGCGCCTTTTGCCCCTGGTTAGAGAGGCGTTGGCGGAAGCAGGGTCCGATCGGGGATCGATCGACGGGGTCGCCTACACGGCAGGTCCCGGACTGATCGGGGCACTGCTGGTCGGCGAGGGCTTTGCCGCGGGACTGGCGCACGCCTGGGGGAAGCCTGCGCTGGGCATTCATCATCTGGAGGGGCATTTGCTGGCGCCCTTGTTGGAACCGAGACCCCCGGCCTTCCCGTTTCTGGCCCTGCTGGTCTCCGGCGGCCATACCCAGCTGGTGGACGTCGCGGGTTTGGGGCAATACCGGATCCTGGGCGAGACCTTGGACGACGCTGCGGGGGAGGCCTTCGACAAGACCGCCAAGCTGCTCGGGCTGCCCTACCCAGGCGGCGCTGCGTTGGCGGCTCTCGCGCAAGACGGTCGCGGCGGCGAGTTCGTTTTCCCGCGGCCCATGCTGGATCGGCCGGGCTTGGATTTTAGTTTCAGTGGCCTGAAGACCGCCGCGCTAGTAGCCTTGCGCGGCCGCGATTTGCGGGGCGCGGTCCGCGCCGATGTCGCGCGCGGATTCGAGGACGCCGTGGTGGAGACTCTGGCAGAAAAGTGCCGGCGCGCGCTCAAGCAGACGGGCCATCGGCGCCTGGTCATTGCCGGCGGCGTAGGAGCGAATCGCCGCTTGCGCGAGCGCCTGGCAGCGGTGGTTAACGACCTGGACGCGGAGCTGTACTTTCCGCGCACTGAATTTTGCACGGACAACGGCGCCATGATTGCGTTGGCCGGCTGTCTGCGGCTTGGCGCGGGTTTGCGGGCCGGTTTGGGGCTCTCCGCGCGCGCCAGTTGGGAACTCGGAGCCATAGGGGATTAAATCGTTCGTGGACAAAATATTCATTCATGCACTGAAAACCGAAACAATCGTCGGGATTTTCGACTGGGAACGGCAGGTCAAGCAGACGGTGGTCATGGACATCGAGTTCAGCGCCGACATCCGCAGTGCCGCGTTGTCCGATTCCATCGATGACACCCTGAACTACAAACGGGTCGCGAAACGGGTGCTCGCCTTTGTCGAGGAGTCGAGCTTTCATCTGGTGGAAACGTTGGCCGAGCACGTTGCCATGCTGATTCTCGACGAGTTCACGGTGGGTTGGGTGCAAATTGCCTTGAGCAAGCCCGGCGCCATTCGCGGCTCGCGCGACGTCGGCGTGATGTTGGAGCGCCGCGCCGCGGATTTGACCACATGGCGTGCCCGGGCGGCAGTGCTGAAAACCTGATGTGTGTGCGGCGCTAAATGCTGCGGCCGCCGTCCACCGCGATGAGCTGGCCTGTTATGTACGGCGCGTCCTTCGCCAGGAACAACGCGGTGCGCGCGATATCCTGCGGCGTGCCGTGGCGTTTAAGTGCGGTCTTGCCGACAATCTCGCTTTTCAGATCCTCGTCCATGGCGCCTTCCGGCCACAACACGGGTCCGGGCGCTATACCGTTGACGCGGATTTCCGGGCCCAATTCGCGCGCCAAGGCGCGGGTCAGCATGGCAAGCCCCGCTTTGGCGGCGCTGTAGACCGGATGCGCCTTCAGGGGACGCAGGGCATGAATGTCGATCATATTGATAATGAGTCCGCGTTGCGCCCGCAAGCTGGGGGCGGCGGCCTGCGACAAGAACAGCGGCGCCTTCATGTTGCTGCCCACCAGATCGTCCCATTGCGGCAGCGTGATCTGGCCGACCGGGGTCGGATAGAAGCTGGAGGCATTGTTGATCAAGATATCCAGCCGCCCGAACTCGAGCAGCGCCGCCGCGATCAATTTGTCCGGTGCGTCCGCGTTCAACAGATGGGCGGCGAAGATCGCCGCGGAATGCGCGCGTGCCCGGTTGAATTCATCCGCCAATGCAATGGCGGCGGCGGCCGAGGAGCGGTAGTGAATCAGCACATTGGCGCCGGCCGCGTGCAGCGTGCGCGCGATCTCAGCGCCCACGCGGCGCGCACCGCCCGTGATCAGCACCGTCTGCTCGCGCAGCGCGAAATTGTCATTCGTGACGACCATGCGGCGCAACGATACCCCAACACTTGCAGGGGCGCGAAATGAACTTAGCAGATGCGGCTGCTCGGCATAGCGCGCTGACCCGCGATCATCTGCTGCGGCAAATCGCGTCCGCCGGCGGCTGGCTCTCCTTCGAACGATTCATGGATGCTGCGTTGTACGCGCCTGGACTGGGCTACTACAGCGGCGGCGCGCAAAAACTGGGGCGGGGCGGCGACTTCACCACCGCGCCTGAGATCTCGGCGCTATTCGGCGCCTGCGTTGCCGTGCAGTGCGCCGAGATATTGACGCGCCTTGGCTTCCGCGTCAATCTTGGAAATCGGCGCCGGTAGCGGCCGCTTGGCGGCGGATCTTTTGGCACGTTTGGAAAGCGATGGCCGGTTGCCGGAACGCTATTTCATATTGGAAATCAGCGCCGACTTGCGCGCGCGCCAGCACGAGCATTTGGCAAAGCGGCTGCCGCATTTATTGGATCGGGTGCGCTGGCTCGATCAGCCGCCGCAAGAACCCTTTGACGGCATCATTGTCGCGAACGAGGTGCTGGACGCGTTGCCGGTGGCGCGCTTTCGGTGGCAGCGAATCTCCGTCGAGGAACTCGGAGTTGCTCTTATCGACGGCGAATTGGGCTGGGCGGCGCGTCCCGCGGCCGAGGCGATGACGCGGACTTGCGCAGACTTATTGGCGGCAAGCGGCGGTTGGCAAGACGGCTACGTGTCGGAGTATTGTCCACGCACGGCTGCCTGGGTTCTGGCCGTGACGCACTCGTTGCGCAAGGGCGCGGCGCTGTGGTTCGACTACGGCCTGCCGCGCCCGCAATATTATCTGGCGGAGCGCTGCGACGGCACGCTGATAAGTCATTTCCGCCATCAGATCAGCGGCAACCCGTTCGCGAATGTCGGACTCCAGGACATCACCGCCTGGGTGGATTTCACCCGGCTTGCCGAGGCGTCCCGCGACGCCGGTTTTGAGGTGGCCGGCTTCACCACGCAGGCGCATTTCCTGGCCGGCCTCAATATCGACCGCGAAATGCAGCGCGCCGCGGCCGGCGACGACAATTTATTTGCGCGTTTCGCGAATCAGGCGCGGCAGCTGCTGCTGCCCGGCGAAATGGGCGAACGCTTCAAGGCCATGGCCTGTCTCAAGAATCTCGATATCGCACTGTCGGGTTTCGCGCTGCTGGACTTGCGGCACAGCCTTTAGGAGCACACATGAAGATTGCAGTATTGGACGATTATCAGGGCGTGGCCCTGACGGTGGCGGACTGGTCCGCCGTGGCTGCCCGCGCGCAACTCGATGTGTTCCGCGACCACCTCGCCGATGCCGATGCCGTGGCCGAGCGGCTGCTTCCATACGACATTGTCTGCGTCATGCGCGAGCGCACGCCGCTGCGCCGCGGCCTCATTGAGCGCCTGCCGAATCTAAAGCTCATTGCGTCGACCGGTCCGCGCAATGCGTCGATCGATCTTGCGGCGGCGGAGGCGCGCGGCATCCAGGTCGTGCACACCGGCTATTTCGGCAGTCCCACGGTTGAACTGACCTGGGCGCTGATTCTGGCGGGCGCCCGCCACATCGTCGCCGAGGCCGGCGCGGTTCGGGCCGGCGGCTGGCAACATTCGATCGGCGAAGACATGTCGGGCAAGACCTTAGGGGTAATCGGCCTCGGCAATTTGGGCTCCAAGGTGGCCAGGATCGGTCACGCCTTCGGCATGCAGGTCATCGCCTGGAGTCAAAATCTCAGCGCCGAAAAGGCCGCCGCGGCCGGCGCAGCGCTGGTATCGAAAGAAGAGCTGCTGCGCCGCTCCGACGTCGTCTCGATTCATCTGGTGTTGAGCGAGCGCACACGCGGACTGATCGGCGCGGCGGAATTGTCGCTGATGAAGCGGAGCGCGCGTCTGGTCAATACTTCGCGCGGGCCCATCGTGGCGGAAGCGGCGCTCATCGCGGCCCTGGATTCCGGGCAGATCGCCGGCGCGGCGATCGATGTTTACGACGTTGAGCCCTTGCCGCCGGATCATCCCTACAGGAAAACCGCCAATCTGCTGGCGACGCCTCACATCGGTTACGTGTCGCGTGGTCTGTACGAACGCTTCTACCGCGATACGGTGTCAAGCATTGTTGCTTGGCTGGATTCGAGAGGTTAATTCGGTGATGGCCTGGAGCCGCCGTTGGTGGATGCGTTCCGCGATCAGCGGCCCCACCCGATCAGCGATATCCTCCGGCGTCGGCTTGATCGTGGCCGCCGCATCGCGCGCCGCCTGCAAATATTCCCGCTGCGGATAAGGATTTTTTTCCAAGCCCAGCCGTCCGCGCGAATCTGCTTCGCAGGCCATGAGCGCCTGGGCAAACCGCCCGGGCCGGCGGAACGCGTCGGTCTTTTCGAGCATGCCCAAAATGGTATTGGGCCGCAGCTCAAACGCGCGGTGCACATTGCCGTGATAGCGCGCGACGATGATGCTGAGTTCGCGATATTCACCCGGCAGCTTCAATCGATCGCAGAGCGCTTCGATGAGTGCGACGCTGCGCTCTTCGTGCCCCTTGTGGCCGGGCCACTCCCGATGCGGCGTCGTGGCCTTGCCGAGATCATGTACCAGCGCCGCAAAACGGACTCTCGGATCATTGCTGAGGAGCACGGCTTGATCGAGCACCATCATGGTGTGCACGCCGGTATCGATTTCGGGGTGCCATTTTTCCGGTTGCGGCACGCCGAACAGGGCATTGATTTCGGGATACACGACCTTGAGGGCGCCGCATTCGCGCAGTACCCGGAAAAACACGCTGGCGCCGGGCTGGCACAGCGCCTTCTCGCTTTCCTGCCACACGCGTTCGGCGACCAAGGCATCGGCCTCGCCGCGCTCGACCATTTCGCGCATCAGCGCCATGGTTTCGCCAGCCACTGTAAATCCCAGCCCCGAGAAGCGGGCGGCAAAGCGTGCCAGCCGCAGAATGCGGACCGGATCCTCCACGAACGCGGGCGAAACGTGGCGCAATACCTTGGCCTGCAGATCGCGCCGGCCGCCGTGCGGGTCGATAAAGGAGCCGTCCTCAGCCTGCGCGATTGCATTGATGGTCAGATCGCGCCGTGCAAGATCTTCCTCGAGCGTGACCTCGGGACCGAACTCGACCGCAAAGCCGCGGTAGCCGGGCGCAGTCTTTCTTTCACGGCGCGCCAGTGCATATTCTTCCTGGGAGCCGGGATGCAGGAACACCGGAAAGTCGCGGCCCACTTCCCGGTACTGCAGTCGCAGCAGCTCATCGCGCCCGCCGCCCACCACCACCCAGTCTCGTTCCTTGACCGGCAAGCCGAGCAGAGCGTCCCGAACGGCGCCGCCAACCAGATACACTTGCATGCGTGAATATTAACAGCATCGTCGTCACAATCCGCGCAACCGTGGTAATCGCGTCAATCGCCGCGTTGAGCGGCGGCTGTTATCTGCTGCAAAGCGCACAAGGCCAGTTGGCGCTCATGTCCAAACGGCAACCCATCTCGATCGTCATCGATGAGCCTGCCACGCCTCCCAAAGTTCGCGCGCAACTCAAATCGGTCACGGCGATACGTGATTTCGCCAGCAGTCAGCTGGGGCTGCCGGACAACGGCAGCTACCGCAAGTACGCGGACGTCGGCCGCGCCTACGTGGTGTGGAACGTGGTGGCGGCGCCGGAGTTTTCGGTCGATCCCAAGAAGTGGTGCTTCCCCGTGGTCGGCTGCGTGGGCTACCGCGGCTACTTCACCGAGGACGAAGCGCGCCATTTCGCCGCGGGTCTGCACGCGAAGGGCTACGATGTGGTGGTCGGCGGGGTCGCGGCGTATTCCACGCTCGGACACTTCGACGATCCGATCTTGAGCACCATGGTGGGCTGGAGCGATGTGGAACTGGCCGCGATCATTTTCCACGAGCTGACCCATCAGCTGCTGTACGTGGCCAACGATGCGGCGTTCAACGAGGCGCTTGCGACCACGGTCGAGGAGGAGGGTGTGCGGCGCTGGCTTCAGCAGCAGGACCGCGAGCAGGATCTAGCGCAGCACCTGCTGCAGCAAAAACGCTACCTGGAGGTGATCGCGCTGATGAGCGCCACGCGCAACCAGCTGCGCACGCTGTATGAGTCCGGGCTGCCGCCGCCGCTGATGCGCGAGCGCAAGCGCGAGACGCTCGCCGAACTGCGCGAATCCTATGCCTCCCTGCGCCTGCAATGGGGAGGTCATGCGCCGTTCGACGCCTGGTTCGGCCAAGACATCAACAACGCCCACCTGGCGTCGATCGCCACCTACTATGCCTGCGTCCCCGGCTTCGAGCGGGAGTTGCAGGCAGTTGGCGGCGACCTGCCTGCCTTCTACCGCCGCGTTCGCGCGTTGGCGAAACTCGATCAGGAACAGCGCGATCCGCTGGTGTGCGGAACATCGTCCGGTGCCTAGACGGCAACCAGGGAGAACTGAATCGCCAACGCGATAGCCGAGACCACGGTCACCGCGAGAAGTCCCTGTACCAGTCTTGCGACAAAGAATAAATCGTTCATGATATGCACTCCGATTGAGAATTGAACCCACGGTGCATAGGTTGTTCCTCGCGCCTGTTCCGAACAAATTCAATCTCTGATCAAGTGTTAAGGAAAGCTTAAAGTGCCCTCTGCGTACGACCGATTGCCTTTGGGATCCTTGCGGGTATTCGAGGCGGTCGCCGCGCATTTGAGTTTTTCGGAGGCCGCCGATGCGCTCAATGTCACCCCCGCGGCGGTCAGCCAGCAGATCAAGACGTTGGAGTCCTATATCCAGGTGCCGTTGTTCAGGCGCAGCGGACGGCGGGTGGAAATCACCGACGAGGGCCTGGAATTGCTGCCGGCGGTGAGGTCGGGTTTGGAAAAACTCGAGTCCGCGTTGCAGGAAATGAAGCATCATCGCCGCGCCGGACCCTTGCAGATAAGTCTGCTGTCCTCGTTTCTGCAGATCTGGCTGCTGCCGCGCATACGCTCGTTTCGCCGCAAATATCCCGACGTCGAGCTGCGCTTTCATACCTCGCGCGATCTGGTCGATTTCTCGCGCTCCGCCATGCACGTCGCGATCCGCTTCGGCCGCGGCAACTATCCCAATATGCACTGCGAAAAATTGCTCGACGACTGGTTGGTGCCGGTTGCGAGCCCCGATCTGATCAAGCAGCACGGCATGATCGAGCGCGGTGCTTCGTTGCACACGTACCCGCTGCTCGAAAGCGGCGACGAACCATGGCGCATGTGGGCTCAGGCATCCGAGGAGGCCGCATGGCATTCCAGGTCGCCCAGCATCGAGGATTCCGCCGGGCTTCTGGCGGCGGCAGAAGAAGGTTTGGGTTACGCGCTGGGACGCTGGACGCTGGTCACGCGCTCGCTGCAAAAAGGAACCCTCAAGCTCGCCGGCAAGGGCGCGTTGCCGTACGCCTCGGCCTACTACTTCGTCTGTCCCAAGAGTTTTCTGGCGCTGCCAAAGGTGGCGCAGTTTCGCGATTGGATCTTCGCCGCAGCGGGCGCTTTCCCAGGGCCTCCGGACGCACATCCGCAGGCGAAAGACCCGCAAGGTTAGACGGTACGTCCTTAAGACCTGGACTTGGCGCGTCCTGCCGCCGCGCGATTGTGGCTCAGGCGCGCGTTGTCCTCCTGCGCTCCGAGGAACAGCAACGCGGAAGCCGCCATGGATTTAGGTCTGATGCCGAGTTTCGCGAAGCCGTCGGTGCGGCAGACGCTGTCGACGGTGAGCGAGCGGTAGTTGTCGCTCGAGAACGGCCGCCCTGGAACGAAGTTCATGAAGAAAGCCTGCATGCGTCCGGCAAAGTCCGGCAAACCCAGGATCCAGCGGTGCCGGCGAGTCAACTTTGCCGCCAAGGCAACGATTTCCCGCAGGGTGTAGACCCGCGGCCCGCCGAGTTCGTAGGTCTGATGACTGCATTCGCCGCCATGCAGGCAACGCAATAGCGCATCGACGACATCGTCGACCCAGACGGGCTGCAGGCGTGCGTTCGGCCTGGCCAGCGGGAAGACCCAGGGGATCGCGGCCAGCAATCCGGCAAAGCGATTGAGGAAGGAATCGCCGGGACCGAACATCACCGAAGGTTGGAAGATGGTCCAGTCCACGGCGGTCTGTTCGCGAATCAGCTTTTCCGCTTCACCCTTGGATCGCAGGTAGTAGCTCGGTGCATTGGGCGCCGCCTGCAACGCGGACATTTGCAGCAGGCGCGCGACCCCGGCCGACTTTGCGGCCCGCAGCACATGTTGCGTCAGTTCGGTATGGGCACGGCGGAAGCCGGCGCCGCCGAATCCCCGTTCATTGAGGATGCCCACCAGATTGATCACCACATCCTTGCCGCGAAAGCGCTCGCTCAATTGCGGTTCCTGATACACATCGCAGTTCTCGAGGTTGAGCCCCGGCAGCACCAACAGATGCTTGTGCTGTTCGCGGTCTCGCGACAAAACGGTGACTTGATGACCGTCCTTGATCAAACGCGCGACCAGACGGGTGCCCAAGAATCCGGTACCGCCGAGAACCACGATGGATAGCAGACGCATGGGCTAGCGAACCGGTATCAGCAGCGTATCGCCGCCCCGGCGAACCTTCAGCAACAGCACCGTTGCCCCTTTGACCGCTTCGCGAAATGACTTCATGTTCGTCACCGGCGTTCGTCCGACACCCACGATGACATCATTGGTGCGGATGCCCGCCTGGGCCGCGGCGCTGGCCTCCTGCACCTTATTGACCAGAACGCCGCCGCCGTCCGGCGCGTCGGTCAATTCGGCGCCGTCGAGACCGCGATTGATCTCGGCCGCGCCCGCGGATTCCACTTCTTCCCGCTCGGCGATGAGCGCAGTGACTTTGCGCGGTTTGCCGTCGCGCAGCAGGCCGAGTTCGACCTTATCCCCAACATGCAGCATGCCGATGGCATTGCGCAGCTCACCGGAGCTCTTCATGGTGACGCCGTTGAGCGAGGTAATGATGTCGCCGGTCTTGATGCCGGCGCGCTCCGCGGCCGAGCCCTGCACGACGCCGGCAACCAAGGCGCCGGTCGTCTCGGTCAGGCCGAATTCCTTGGCGATTTCCGGCGTGACGCTATAGAGCTGGACGCCCAGGACGCCGCGTTTTACCTGTCCATATTTGATCAGCTGGTCCATGACGCCCCGGACCATGTTGACCGGGATGGCGAATCCGATGCCGATGTTGCCGCCCGAGCGCGACAGAATGGCCGAATTGATGCCGATCAACTCGCCGCGCAGATTTACCAGGGCCCCGCCTGAGTTGCCCGGATTGATGGAAGCGTCGGTTTGAATGAAGTCTTCATAGCCGCCGGCTTCCGGATTGATGCCGCTGCGCCCGAGCGCGCTGACGATGCCGGCGGTCACCGTGTGCTGCAGACCGAACGGGTTGCCGATGGCGACCACATAGTCGCCGACTTCGAGTTTTGCGGAATCTCCGAGGGGCATGGCGACAAGATTCGGCTGCTTGGCTTGCAATACCGCAACGTCAGCGCCTTCGTCGCTGCCGATGACCTTGGCGCTGAACGTGCGGTTGTCCAGCAAAGTGATGGTGATCTCGCTGGCATTCTCGACCACATGATGATTGGTGATGATGTAGCCGTTCTTGGCGTCGATGATGACCCCCGATCCGGCGCTTTGAAACTGCCGTTCGCGGGGCTTGGAGTCGGGCGGAGCGTCGAAGAATCGCCGAAAAAACGGGTCATCGAGCAGCGGATTGCGGCCCTGCTGTTCTTTGATGGTGCCGCGCGTGGCAATGTTCACGACCGAAGGGGAGACGCGCTTGACCATGGGGGCCAGCGTGGGCATGGGAGCAACCGCATCGGCCGGGCTGGCGGCAAACGCCGGCCCGCTGATGGCGGCCGCAGCGAGCGCGGCTGCGGCAAACTTGGTACGCAAATTCATGCGCAATCCTTGCGAGTCTTGAGGTTTTCGGCGAGAAAAGCGAGACCGGACCTGTGTTAAGGGCCCGGTCTCCTCGCCAGTATCGAAGCGATATTACACGGAAGGACGCGTACCAAGGATCCCCTTAGGCGGCTTCGACCGTGATCTTGTGCGGCTGCACTTGGGCCAGCTTGGGAATTGAGACTTCCAGCACTCCGTTGGTCACTTTCGCCTTGATGTTCGGCGCATCCGCGCTCTCCGGCAGACTGAAGCGGCGCTGGAATTCGCCGGTGGTGCGCTCAATGCGGCGGAACCCCTCGCGGGTCTCTTTGCGCGAATCCTCGCGTTGTCCGCGAATGGTCAGCACGCCTTGATCGGAGGTGATTTCCACCGCTTTCGGATCGACGCCCGGCAGATCCACATGCAGCACGAACTGGCCGGCTTCCTCGTGGATATCTACGGGCGGCAGCCATGCGCCGGAATCGGCGGCGGTCGTCAAGGGCGCCCCGAATAATCGATCAACTTCTTTCTGGAGCCGGCTGACGAGTGCCCACGGCTCATAACGTACGACAGTCATGTGTAAAAACTCCTAATTAAAGAGAATAAGATTGAATAGCAAAAATTTTCCTATAAATCGAAAGTCACGCGCGTGACTCCGAAATTGGGCCAATGAATTGCATTTCAACTTGGCGCAGCAAAGCGAAGGCGAATCTTGGCGCAGTCCGACCGGGGTGCCGGCAAGTGTGACGCGGATCAAAGTCAATGGAACATAATGTGGATAAGGTGTGCAAACACAATATCTTGCGATTGGCGCTATTTCCGCTTGACCTGCGGGCTTGAAGGTGTAATCAGCCAATTTCTGCGGACAATCGGCTATCCTTTTGATATATCAGTGTTTTTTTAGCCGAAAATACTGCAAAAAAAGTCTTGACGATGATTGCCGTCGCGCCGTACCCTCTCGGCTCAAACACAAGATGTTGTGTTCGAAGGTCAACCATAAGTCCCGTCGGTTTTACGAAAAGTCACCAACGTTTTTTTTCGCGCGAACACCGCCATTTGTGTTCAGGCATTAGCTCGATAATTATAACGGAGCGGCGTAGATACCCATGAATACGGTGGTCAAAATACAGCCCAAAGATGTTGGCACCATTCCCTATCAAGAAGCCTCCTTCGATATTTGGGATAAGAAGTATCGGCTGACCTCGAAGGATGGATCGCCCGTCGACAAGTCGATGGACGATACCTATAAGCGTGTCGCGCGTGCGCTGGCTGATGTGGAAGAGGAGAGCTGCCGCGAACAGTGGTACGAATCTTTTCTGTGGGCACTGCGCCACGGCGCCATTCCGGCCGGCCGCGTGACCTCGAATGCTGGCGCGCTGGAACACAAGCCCGCCACATCCACGATCAACTGTACCGTTTCGGGCACGATTCGCGACTCGATGGACGATATCTTGAAGAAGGTCCATGAGGCCGGACTTACGCTCAAGGCCGGCTGCGGCATCGGCTATGAATTCTCGACCCTGAGGCCGCGCGGCGCGTACGTCTCCGGCGCCGGCGCCTACACCTCGGGCCCGCTGTCCTTCATGGATATCTACGACAAGATGTGCTTCACGGTGTCCTCGGCGGGCGGCCGTCGCGGCGCGCAAATGGGCACCTTCGATATCGGTCATCCCGACGCCCTGGAATTCATCCGCGCCAAGCGCGAGAACGGCCGCTTGCGGCAATTCAATTTGTCGCTGTTGGTCACCGACGAATTCATGAAGGCGGTCAAGAGCGACGATCTGTGGACGCTGGCTTTCCCCATCGGCCGCCAGGAATTCGAGGCGGAGCAGCCGGACCTCTCGGACAGTGCGAAGTTCGTGTGGCGCGAATGGCCGTACACGGAAGGCTACGTCGCCAACGAGGAGGGACTGGTCGCCTGCAAGATCTACAAGACCCTGCCGGCGCGGCGCGTCTGGGACGTGATCATGAGTTCCACCTACGATTTTGCAGAGCCGGGATTCATCCTCATCGACAAGGTGAACGAGATGAACAACAACTGGTGGACGGAAAATGTCCGCGCCACCAATCCCTGCGGGGAACAGCCGCTGCCCGCCTACGGTTCCTGCCTGTTGGGCTCGGTGAATCTCACCAAATTCGTGGTCGATCCGTTCACCGACGACGCGCGATTCGACTGGGAGACCTATCGCAAGGTGGTGAAGGTGTTCACGCGCATGCTCGACAACGTGGTCGAGGTCAACGGCCTGCCCTTGGCGCAGCAACGCGACGAAATCCTGCGCAAGCGCCGTCACGGCATGGGATTCCTAGGATTAGGATCGACCATCACCATGCTGTGCATGAAGTATGGGTCGAAAAAGTCGGTGGCTTTCACCCAGAACGTTTCGCGCGAGATGGCGGTGGCGGGCTGGGAAGCCGCATTGGATCTCGCCAAGGAAAAAGGCCCGGCGCCGATCATGAACGAGGAGTTCTCGGTCACGCGCGAAATGCTGCGCAAACGCCCGGAGATGGTGAAGGACGGCTGGCGCGTCGGCGCGCGGGTGCCCGGGCGCGTACTGCATGCGCGCTACAGCCGCTACATGCAGCGCATCGCCGAAGCTTCGCCCGAACTGGTCGACGAACTCGCCGAAGTGGGGGCGCGCTTCACGCATCACACTTCGATCGCGCCCACCGGCACCATCTCGCTGTCGCTGGCCAATAATGCCTCGAACGGCATCGAGCCGTCGTTTGCGCATCACTATTTCCGCAACGTGCTGCGCGAAGGCAAGAAGTCCAAGGAAAAGGTCGATGTATTTTCCTTCGAACTGTTGGCCTACCGTGAACTGATCAATTCCCGCGCCATGCCCAATTCGCAGCTTCCCGGCGAAAAACTGCCGGATTACTTCATATCCGCGGATGACATCGGGCCGAAGGAGCATGTCGACATCCAAGCTGCGGCGCAGCTGTGGATCGACTCCTCGATCTCCAAGACCGCAAATGTGCCCACCGATTACAAGTACGAGGACTTCAAAGATATCTACATGTACGCCTATGACTCCGGTCTCAAGGGTTGTACTACCTTCCGGTTCAATCCGGAGGCTTTCCAGGGCGTTCTGGTCAAAGAGGATGACTTGAAGAACACCACGTACGTCTTCACATTGGAGGATGGCACCGAGGTGGAGGCGAGAGGCGATCAAGAGATCGAATACGACGGGGAAATGCATACCGCCGCGAATCTCTTCGATGCGCTCAAAGAAGGCTATTACGGGAAATTCTGATCATGGCTCACATCAAAATCGGCAAGAAGATCGCCAAGTACCGCGTGCAGAAGCCTGAAGCGAAGGAGGCGCCTGCGCCGGCCAAGGAAGCGTTGAAGGCCCAGGACAACGTCATCTGGATGCACGAGAAGCTCGAACGCCCCGAAGTCCTGATCGGCTCGACCTACAAGATCAAGACCCCGGTTTCCGATCATGCGATGTACGTCACCATAAACGACATCGTCCTCAACGAGGGAACGCCGCATGAACAGAGGCGCCCGTTCGAGGTCTTCATCAATTCTAAGAACCTCGATCATTTTCAATGGATTGTGGCGCTGACGCGGGTTATCTCGGCGGTGTTCCGCAAAGGCGGCGACACCACGTTCTTGGTGGACGAACTCAAGGCGGTATTCGATCCGAAGGGCGGCTATTGGCAGCCTGGCGGAAAGTTCATGCCTTCGACGATCGCGGAACTGGGGTATGTCATCGAGCGGCATTTGCAGTCGATCGGCTTGCTGAAGAAGCCGGAACTGGACGTTCATCAGCGAAAACTGGTTGCGGAAAAGCGCGCCGAATTCGAGGCGCGGGCCAAGCAGACCGATGCATTCTCCAAATCGCATTTTCCGGAAGGCGCGCAGCTGTGCGCGAAGTGCAGCACCGCCGCGGTGGTCATGATGGATGGCTGCAATACCTGCCTGAATTGCGGCGATTCCAAGTGCGGATGATTTGCGCGTAGCGGACGCCGCGCGTGACTTCCCGAGCGGCTAAGCAGCAATACGACGTCATCGTCGTTGGTTCCGGCGCCGCGGGCGGCCAGACCGCCTATACGTTGAGCATGGAGGGCGTCAAAGTCCTCATGTTGGAAGCGGGGCGGCAGTACACGCCGGAACAAGAAACCCCGATGTTTCAAACGGCGGATCAGGCGCCGCTGCGGGGTGCATCTAGTCCGGAAAAGCCCTTCGGCTTCTACGATGCCACCATCGATGGCGGTTGGACGGTTCCGGGCGAACCGTACGTGCAATCCGGCAATGATCCGCACGGACAATTCACATGGTGGCGCTCGCGCATGCTCGGCGGCAGAACGAACCATTGGGGACGCATTTCCCTGCGCAACGGTCCCTACGATTTTAAACCTCGCCAGCGCGACGGCTTAGGGATGGACTGGCCCATATCGTATGAAGACATGGAGCCTTACTACGACAAAGTCGAACGGCTGATCGGCGTCTATGGCACCTCCGAGGGGCTGGAAAACACGCCGAATTCCTCGCCGGGCTGTCTGTTGCCGCCGCCGGCGCCGTTGGTCAGCGATTATTTGGTGCAGCAGCGCGCCAAGCGGCTGGGAATTCCCGTGGTGCCGGGTCATCGCGCCGTGTTGACGCAGCAGCTCGACTACCGGCGCTCGCCGGCATTGCTGCATCCCGGAAATCTCAAGGCACAAAAAATAATCGCCGACCATATGCGGCAGCGGGCGGCCTGCATTTGGGCCACCGACTGCGGGCGTGGCTGCTCGATCCGTGCCAACTACCAGTCGACCACGGTGCATCTGCCGCCGGCGCTGGCGTCTGGCAACCTCGATATCGTGACCGATGCCATGGTCAGAGAAGTCGTTCTCGGGCGCAACGGCACCGCCCGGGGCGTGAAGTACATCGACAAACGCACCGGCGCCGAACGGCACGCGAACGCCCGGGTGGTCGTGCTGGCGGCAAGCGCCTGCGAGACCGCCAGAATCCTGCTCAATTCGAAGAGCGCGCTGTTTCCGAACGGACTGGCGAATTCCAGCGGCAAAGTAGGCCGCTATCTCATGGATACCGTTGGCAGCAGTGTCGGCGGCCAGATCCCGTTGCTCGAATCGCTGCCGCCCCAGAATGAGGACGGCGCCAGCGGACACGCCTTCTACGCCCCGTGGTGGGGCTATCAAGACCAGCAGAAGGGCAAACTTGGCTTCGCGCGCGGCTATCACATCGAATTCGGCGGCGGCCGGCGCATGCCGAACGCGGGTACGCTGCATGGCCTGGAGCGCTTCACCGGCGGCAGCTACGGCAGCAAGCTCAAGGAGGATGCGCGGCGCTACTATGGTTCGTTCGTCGGGTTCGACGGCCGCGGTGAGATGATCCCCAATGAGAATTCGTATTGCGAAATCGATCCGCAGGTGAAGGACAAGTGGGGGATTCCGGTGCTGCGCTTTCATTGGAAATGGTCCGAGCATGAAACGCGCCAGGCGGCGCACATGCAGAGAACCTTTGCGGACATCATCGAAGCCATGGGCGGCCGCGTGCTGGGCACGGTGAAAACCGACGGCGCCGAAGCGATCGCTCCCGGGGGCTTCATCATCCACGAGGTTGGCGGCGCGATCATGGGCGCGGATCGCCGCACGTCGGTGACCAATCAATGGTGCCAGACCTGGGACGTGAAGAATTTATTCGTAACCGACGGCGCGGTATTTGCCTCAAATGCGGACAAAAATCCCACCCTGACCATCATGGCGGTGGCCTGGCGCGCGGCCGATCACATCGCCGACCGGATGCGGAGGAAGGAGCTGTGACGGATCGGCGCACGACAATTAAGTGGATGTTCGCCGCGGCCGTTTCGATGCCGCTGCTGAAGCGTCGGGCGTCCGCCCAGGAGGTGACCGCTCAGCCGTCGGTCCATGGGTACGGTAGCGATCCCGACCTGACCAAGCTTTATCGTCCCGGGGAGTTTTGGCCGCTGACGCTCTCGCCGGCGCAACGGCGCACCGCGGCGGCGCTGTGCAACGTGATCCTGCCCGATGATGGCCGCTCGCCCAATGCCGAAAGCGTGGGTGTGGTCGATTTCATCGACGAGTGGGTGAGCGCCCCCTATCCGCATCAGCTGGAGGATCGTCCGATCGTTCTGGAAGGCCTGGCATGGATGGATGCCGAATCGCTGTTGCGTTTCGAGAAATACTTCGCGGAACTGACGGGCTCCCAGCAGCACGCGATATGCGACGACATCTGCTACGAACCCAACGCAAAGGCGAAATTCGCGCGGGCCGCCGCTTTCTTTACCCGTTATCGCGACCTGACCGTCGGCGGTTTCTATTCCACGCCGGCCGGTTGGAAGGATATCGGCTACATCGGCAACGTGCCTTTGCCGGCGTTCGCTGGACCGCCCCCTGAATTGCTGCGCAAGCTGGGCTTGGGTCCGGACGCCACATGAGCAGCAACATGAGCCATCATGGCCCCGGACGCTTGGGCGTAGGCTTCGTCGGTTCGGGCTTCAACGCACGCTTTCATATGCAGGCTTTTCAAGCGGTGCGCGATGCCGACGTGCGCGGCGTGTGGAGCCCGAATCTCGAACATACGAGTTCCGCCGCAGCGCTGGCGCGCAGCCTGGACATCGGCCCGGCGAAGGCCTACGCCTCGATCCGCGACATGGTCGCGGACCCGTTGATCGATGCGCTGTGGCTCACCGGACCCAATCACACGCGCCTCGAGAACATGGAAGAAATCGTCTACGCGATCGAGGGCGGCGTCGGGGCTTTGCGCGGCATCGCCTGCGAGAAGCCGCTGGCGCGCAATGTCGCCGAGGCGAAGCGCATGGTGGAATTGATCAAGCGGACCGGCGTCGCGCATGGCTACTTGGAAAATCAGGTGTTCGCGCCGCAGATCGAAGCGGGCCGCACCCGCATCTGGGCGCGCGGCGCCAGCACCACGGGCCGGCCCTATCTTGCGCGTGCGTCCGAAGAGCACAGCGGGCCGCACGCGCCCTGGTTTTGGCGCGGCGAGCTGCAGGGCGGGGGCGTGCTCAATGACATGATGTGTCATTCGGTCCTGCTCGTGCGCCATTTGCTGACGCAGCCGGGCGCTGCGCGCAGCTCGCTGCGGCCAGTGCGCATCACCGGACACATCGCCAGCCTGAAATGGTCGCGGCCGGCATATGCCGCGAAGCTCCGCGCGACTTTCGGGCAGGAAGTCGATTACGCCAAGCGCCCCTCCGAGGATTTCGCCAGCGTCATGATCGAATTCGCGACCGCCGACGGCCAGATTTTGATCGGCGAAGCCTCAACCTCCTGGAGTTTCGTGGGCGCCGGGCTGCGCCTGTCCGCGGAACTGTTGGGGCCGGAATATTCGATGTCCTGGAATACGCTGGACAGCGGCTTGAATCTGTTTTTTTCGCGCGAGGTGCGCGGCGCCAGCGGCGAGGACCTGGTCGAGAAACAAAATGCCGAAGTCGGCTCGATGCCCGTGGTAGCCAGCGAGGCTGCCGCCTATGGCTATGAAAACGAAGACCGGCATTTTGTGCGCGCATTCCTCGGCAAAGAGGCGCCGCGGCTGACATTCGACGACGGTCTCGACGTAGTATCGCTGTTGATGGCCGCTTACATGAGCGCCGAACAGGGCAAGACGCTGGATTTCCCGCCGCCCGGCCTTGAATCATTCGTTCCCGCGGTCGCACGCGGAGTGTGGAGATCGCCATGATGCACGGCCGGATGCTAAGACACGCAGCGCTGCTCACGGGCGCCCTGATGGCGGCGGAGATGGGCGCCGCGGCGAGCGCGGCACCGTCGGCGCCGGCGCCCGGGTGGCGTACGCTGTTCGACGGCAACCTGCCGGAGGCCTTCCGCGGCTGGCGCTCGCCAGGCATGCCGGAGGGTTGGCATGTCGCCGACGGTCTTCTCGTAAAGGAAGGCGACGTCGATGATCTGGTAACCAAGGAGCAATTCGGCAACTTCGAACTCGAGCTTGAATGGCGCATCGGCAAAGGCGGCAACAGCGGAATCTTTTATCGGGCGACGCGCGAGTACGACCATATTTATTGGAGCGGACCGGAGTATCAACTGCTGGACGACGCCAACGCTCATGATGGCCTCAACCGGCTCACGTCCGCGGCATCGGCGTATGCGTTATATGGGCCGCCCGCCGGCGTGGTAAAGCCGTTCGGCCAGTGGAACAAGACGCGCATTATCGTCAACGGCAATCATGTCGAGCATTGGCTGAACGGCCAGAAGGTCGTTGAATATGACTTTGGCAGCCCCGACTGGAAAGCCAGGGTGGCGGCCAGCAAGTTCGCGAAGTATCCCAACTACGGTCTGGCGAAATCAGGCTTCATCGGCATTCAAGGAGATCATTCCGGCGCCTTGGCGCTGCGCCACATTCGCATCCGCGAACTGCCATGACCCAGGCGCGATTGGCGCTGATGATGTTCCTGGAATACTTCATCTGGGGCGTCTGGTTCGTCACCATGGGTACCTACCTCGGCCAAACCTTGCACTTTACCGATTCGCACATCGGCCTTGCGTATGGCGCGACGGCGATCGGCGCGTTGCTATCTCCTTTCTTCATCGGCATCGTCGCAGACCGCTGGTTCGCCAGCGAGAAATTGCTGGCAGCGTTGCACCTGGCCGGTGCCGCCTTGATGTGGATGGTGTCGAGGCAGACGGAATTTGCGACCTTCTATCCGCTGCTCATCGTCTACGCGCTGTGCTACATGCCGACCCTGTCGCTGACCAATTCCATCGCCTTTCATCACCTTAAAGAATCGAACAGTTTTCCCTACGTACGTGTGCTCGGCTCGATTGGCTGGATAGCGGCGGGTATTCTGGTCGGCAAAAGCCTGCATGCCGACGCGCTGGTGCTGCCGATGCAAATCGCGGCGGGCGCCTCGCTGTTCATGGCCGGATACGCCCTGCTGTTGCCTCACACCCCCCCGAAAGCCGCGCATGGGGTCTTCAGTGTGCGCGACGCGCTCGGATTGGATGCTCTGCAGCTACTGAAGAAGCGCGATTTCCTGATCTTCGTGGCCGGCTCGTTCCTGCTGTGCATTCCGCTGCAGTTCTACTACACCTTTGCCAACCCGTTTCTGAACGAGATCAAGGTGCCGGAGGCGGCGTTCATCCAAACCTTCGGCCAGATGTCCGAGGTTTTCTTCATGTTGCTGCTGGCGTATTTGCTGCGCCGTTTCGGGATCAAGGTCATCATGCTGGTCGGCATGATGGCATGGGCGCTGCGCTATTTTGCATTCGCCGACGGCAATGCAGGAAGCGCCATGTGGCTGATCTACGCCGGTATTCTGCTGCACGGCGTCTGTTATGACTTTTTCTTCGTCGGCGGCCAGGTCTATACCGACCAGCGTGCCGGCGAAACCATCCGTGCGGCCGCCCAAGGATTGATCAATTTTGTCACCAACGGCCTCGGTTATTTTGTCGGCGCATTCGTCTCCGGCGCGATCGTGAACCGCTACGCAGTGCGCGATTTAAACTGCAGCGATGCGGCGGCGGCGGCGCGGGCCTGCCTGCAGGTGACGCACGACTGGCACTCGATCTGGGTGATTCCCGCCGCCGCGGCGCTCGGGATCTTTTTGCTGTTCGGGCTGGTGTTCCGGCCCGGCAAGGATCTCAAGATCGCCGCCGCCGCGAAAGGGTAGGTCCTGGGCTGTCCGCTGCCGCAACGCGCGCGATCATGAATAAGGCTGTTGATTTGCTTGAGTTTAAGTTGCAACGCGTCCGCCCGTTGGCCGCCCTACTGCTGATGATGCCGTTCATCTGGAGCGCGGCGGCGCGTGCCGATGCGGGCAATCCTTTCGCTTATCCGCCGGCGCTCGAACCCGACGTACGTTTTTGGATTCGCGTCTATACCGAGGTCACCACGGACGGCGGCCTGCTGCATGATGATTGGTATCTTGGCCTCGTGTATGAAGTGCTGCGCTTCGATCCCTCCGATTCGCCGCGGCAGCGCGAGCGCATTGTCGAGCAGGCCAAGGCGCGCTATGCGGCGCTGCTGCGGCGCTTCGCGGCGGGCGACACCGACAATCTGACCGAGCATGAGCGCCGCATTCTGCACTCCTTCGGCGACCAGACCGCGCCGTCCCAATATCGCGAAGCCATCGAGCGCATTCGCTTTCAGCTGGGTCAGGCGGACCGTTTTCATGAGGGCCTGATTCGCGCGCAGGCCTACGAAGCGAGCATTTCGCGGATTCTCGCCGACCGCGGCGTCCCGCCGGAAATCGGCGCGCTGCCGCACGTCGAATCCTCCTTCAACCCCGCTGCCTATTCCCGCGTGGGCGCGGCCGGCCTCTGGCAATTCATGCCGGGGACGGCCAGGCGTTATATGCGGGTCGACGGTATCGTCGATCAACGCCTGGATCCTTACAGCGCCACCGAGGCGGCCGCCAATTTGATGCTCTACAACTACCGCCTGGTCGGCAGCTGGCCGCTGGCAGTGACGGCATACAACCACGGTCCCGGCGGGTTGCGCCGCGCCCAGGATGAACTCGGCACCAGCGACATCGCAGTGATCGTGAAGCGCTATCAGGGCGCAACTTTTGGATTTGCCTCGCGCAATTTTTACGTCGCCTTTCTCGCAGCCCTGGAGGTCGATCGCAATGCCGACAAATATTTCGGCGCCCTCACGCATCTGCCGGACACGCAAAGCACCGTGGTGACCGTGTCCGACTACGTCCCGATCGATTCCCTTGCCAAAGCCTTTAAAGCCGATCTGGGGGCGCTGCGCGTCCTGAACCCGGCGCTGCGGCCGCCGATTTGGAACAAATCCCGCTTCGTGCCGCGCGGCTACGCGCTGCGCATACCGGGCGTTCCGGCGGCCGCCGATATCGCCGCCGCGTGGGCGCGGCTGCCGCCCGCCGAGCGCTATGTGGTACAGCGAAACGACGGGGCGCACCGTGCGCGCCGCGGCGAGACGCTGGCGAGTATTGCCGCGGCCAGCGGCGTGACGCTGAATCGCCTGCTGGCCGCCAATGGTTTAGCCGGCCCGCGCGAACTGGTCCGAGGCGAGATGGTGCATATACCGATGCCGGCATCGCGCGCTGAAAGCGCCGGCGCGCCGGCCGCGGCGGTTGCACCCGCGGTCGCCGCACCGGTTGTCGTCGCGGCCAATGGTAACGAGGCGGCGCCTGCGCTGCCGGCGGTGCCGCCAACCGCCAAGTTGCCGCCGCCGCCCAAGGAGCCGGTGTCGGAGCGGCAAGCCGAAAGCGCCTCGCTGCTGCCTGCGGCGTCTCCTTCGGGCAATGGCGATACCACGGATTACGGCGTCGGCGCCGACAACACGGTGGTGGTGCAAGCGACGGAAACCCTCGGCCATTTCGCCGATTGGTCCAAGGTCAGCTCGGCCTCGCTGCGCGCGCTCAACAAGCTGCACAAGAATGCCATGGTGACATTGGGCCACAAGCTGAAGCTCGATCTATCGCAGGTCAGCGCGGAGCAATTCGTGGCGGCACGCCGCGATTATCATCGGCAGCTGCAGGAGACTTTCTTTGCCGCTCACAGGATTTCCGGTACGGAAAACTACGTCGTAAAGAAAGGTGAATCGCTGTGGATCATCGCCCAGCAGCATGCCGACCTGCCGGTATGGCTGGTGGCCGAATACAACCCCGATACTGATTTTGGCGACGTACGGCCGGGCGCTACGATTACCCTGCCGCGGGTCGAAGCGATCAATCGCCAGTGATGCCGCGCGAATGCAGGTAGTCGCTCAGCGTTGCGCGCGTGTCCACCGTGGCCACGAAATTAACGATGGAATCGTCCGCCGCGCGGGCATTGAGCTCCAATTTTTCGCTGGCCGCCATCTGCTTCAGCATCTCCACGGTCAGTTCAAAATAGGCTGTTTGGCCCCAGGAAGCGACCGGCTGGTAGGCGCCGCGGCCCAATTGCGGCGCATCGATGGGCGTCAGGACGCGCGTGCCGCTGTCGAGCACAATGGTGAGTGCAGCGTTCGAGCGGATGTCGGCGATGGGCCGATCCGTGCCGGGTGCCACATGCACCCACAATCCGTACACGATCGAACCGCTGCGGTCCCATTCAACCGGTCCGAGATAGGCAAAGCTCAATCGCTTGCCGAGATTGGTGATGACATGCAGCCCCCCTTGCCGGAGGCTCGGCACCAACTCGATCGGCTCTTTGAGCGAGCCCACGGTCATGGCGGTCCTATCGTCCAAGTACTCCACTGGCTTGATCGACGATTGAGTGGAGCAGGCAGAGAGCTGCAGGAGAACAACGGCAATGGCGATTGATGGCAGGCGCATAGGCGCAAGTATACCGGGACGTGAGCTAGAGCCGATTATCGAGTTGCGGCGACCAGGTATACTTTCGGCGATGGTTAAACGATGCGGCCCTTATTCGGCCACAAGTCTGCTGATGTGTCTGTTGATGGCGACGGGTACGTCGCTCTGGGCGAGCAGCGCTTCTTCCGCGGACGGCGCTCTCGCTGATCGCGTCGTGGTCCATAAATTGGAGCACAAGCTCTATTTGTACAACGGCGAGCATCTGATGGGCATCTACAAGGTGGCGTTGGGATTGAGCCCGGTCGGCCAGAAGGAACGGGAGCGGGACTTCAGAACGCCTGAAGGCCACTATTTCCTGGCACGGCGCAATACCCGCAGCGACTACTTTCTGGCCATTCAAGTCTCCTACCCGAACAAACAAGATGAGGTGCGCGCCCACAAAAGGGGCTGGGCTCCGGGCGGCTCCATCATGATTCACGGCTTCCCCAACTCTCCCCACCATCCTTCAGAGTATTATGCGCTGAATGATTGGACCGACGGCTGCATAGCGCTTTCGAATTCCGACATGGTCGAAGTGTGGATGCTTACGCAGGACAATATTCCGATCGATATCTACCCATAAGAACAGGTGCTGCGTGGAAGCCTCGATTCTATCGTCTGACATGGTCGATGCTCGAGTGGCCCCCAAAGGCAGCTTGGAGCACCTTTCCCAGCAGGAAATCGCCAAACTGCTGGATTCCGGCCAGGGCGGCCTTTACCCCTTGTTTCGCAAATGCGCGCTTGCGGTGCTCAACTCCGGCAGCGAGATCGACGATGCGCGCCTGATATTCGAAAAGTACCGCGACTTCGAGCTGCGCATCGTGCGCCAGGCATGGGGCATCAAGCTCGAGATCAAGAATGCTCCCGCGGCCGCCTTCGTCGACGGAGTGATGATCCGCGGTCTGAAAGACCACCTGTTCGCGGTGCTGCGCGACGTGGTGTTCATCTCCAACGAAATCATGGAGAGCGGCCGGTACGACCTGAATTCCTCTGCGAGCATCACCAACGCCGTGTTTCATATCCTGCGCAACGCCCGGGTATTGGAATTGCAAGTGCGGCCGAATCTTGTGGTCTGCTGGGGCGGCCATTCCATCCGCCGCTTCGAGTACGACTACACCAAAAAGGTCGGCTACGAACTGGGGCTGCGCAGCCTCGATGTCTGCACCGGCTGCGGTCCGGGCGCCATGAAGGGGCCCATGAAGGGCGCGACCATCGGCCACTCCAAGCAGCGCATCACCGATGGCCGCTACCTGGGGATCACCGAGCCGGGCATCATTGCCGCGGAGCCGCCCAACCCGATCGTCAGTCAACTGGTGATCATGCCGGATATTGAAAAGCGCCTGGAAGCCTTTGTGCGCCTGGGCCACGGGATCGTCATATTTCCGGGCGGCGCCGGCACCGCCGAAGAAATCCTGTATCTGCTCGGCATACTGCTCGACCCCGCCAATCAGAAGCTGCCGTTCCCCATGGTGTTCACCGGGCCTGCGGACAGCGCCGACTATTTCCAGCAGATCCACAACTTCATCGGCGCAACCTTGGGCCCGGCGGCGCAATCGCGCTACAAGGTGATCATCGACGATCCTGCCGGTGTGGCGCGCGCGATGGTGCAGGGGATGGCGGAAGTGCGCGATTTTCGCCGCCAGGCGAGCGATTCCTACGGCTTTAACTGGCTGCTGAAGATCCCGCTGGAGTTTCAACGGCCGTTCGAGGTTACGCACGCCTCGATGCGCGCCCTGCGCCTATCGCTCGATCAGCCGGTGCATGAGCGCGCCGCGAATCTGCGGCGTGCGTTCTCGGGGATTGTCGCGGGCAACATCAAAGAATACGGCGTCAACGCCATCGAACGCTACGGCCCCTTCGAGCTGGCGGGCGAACCGGCCATCATGGAGCCGCTGGACAATCTGCTGCGCTCCTTCGTGGCGCAGGGCCGGATGAAATTCAGGGGCGCGGAATACAAGCCGTGCTATCGACTCGTGGCATGAGCGGGCCGCTGCATATCCGCTATGGGTTCGACCTGCCCGACGGCTCGCAAAAACACGTGGATTTGCTGTTCGATGCGACGAACTTCCGCATAACCAACGATGTCCCGAGCGAACCGCCGTTCTGGACCGAATTGAAGTTCAGCCAATGCGCCAATTGTCCCTTGAGCAGCGAGCAGCACACGCACTGTCCATCCGCGCTGCACATGGCGCCGGCGGTGGAATCGCTCAAGGAGCTGGTGTCGTTCGATGCCGTGGGTGTGACCGTCACGCAAGCCGAACGCACCGTTCATGCCGAGACCACGGCGCAGCAGGCGATGAGTTCGGTGCTGGGATTGATCATGGCAACCTCTGGCTGCCCGTGGACGGACCGGTTGCGTCCGATGGCGCGCTTTCATCTTCCCTTCGCAAGCGAAGCGGAAACGGTGTATCGCAGCGTCTGCATGTTTCTGCTGGCGCGCGAGCTGGTCGGAGCGGGACAATCCCCGGGATTCTCGACACTCAAGGACCTGTATGAAAATCTGCATGTGGTAAATCGCGATATGTCACGTCGCTTGGGCGCGGCGACCCGGACCGATCCGGCGCGCAACGCCATGGCACTGTTGGACTCTTATACGACGTTGTTGCCGGCGGCAATCGAATCCTCGCTGCAGGAACTCAAGCCGCTGTTCGATGCCTGGCGAGAGAGTCAAAATTCGCCCATTTAACTTACCGCGACGCATCGTGAGATGCGCATCCCAATGCGCGTCGCGGCCGCGCGACAGTGCCGGCCGCGCGTGACACAGTTCCTGTCGATGAAGGGGCACGGCACTTACTGTCGTCCCCATCGACAGAGGCAAACGAGATGAGCGAACTCAAGAATCAGACTCGATACACCGGGGTGGACCGCAGGGCGCCGCGCGGTGATTCAGCTGTCGCCAAAACCGGAGGCCGCCACGCGGCGATCACCAACAGTCTTTATAGCTGGCACAGCTACAAAAACTGGGCGGAGAAAGCCCGCGGTAATTTCGACGAGAAAAAATAATCAGGAGGCGCCGCGGCGAGCGCCGTTCAGGCGGGGACCGGCAGCGCATTGTTGATGACTTCGTTCGGTTGCGCCGCAGCTTGCGCGGCCTTGTCTTCCTTCGCTTTCAGCCACGCCAGCATCGGCTGCCAGTCTTCCAGATCCTGCTCCACCACATAGCGCTTCATTTCGTGAATGCCTGAGCCCTGTTCGGCGGCGCGCACATAGTTTTGCGAATCGCGCAATGTGGCGATCACGGGTATGCGCAAGGTCTCGAGAAAGCGCATCAGCGATTGATAAATGACCGTGTTGCGCTTCACGCGGTTGGCCACCACCCCGATGCGGTATTCATCGCGCCGCACTTTCGCGATCAGCAGCAGATCGGCAATGCATTTCGAACAGGCATGAATATCGATGTCGGACGGCAGCACCGGCACGATGATGGCATCGGCGTTTTTCGTCATGTCGGGCATTTCCTGGGCCGGTACCGCGGCGGGCGTGTCGACGATGACGTGCGCGGCGTCGGACGGAATGCGCATCTGCCAGGCGCGCGTCATGCGCGAATTGCGTTCGAAGGCGGCCACGCCGTAGATGAACGGCTGATCGGCCCGGCGCTTTTTGAGCCAACGGGTGCTCGATGCCTGAGGATCGTTATCCTGCAACTGCGGACGGTCGCCAGAAATTGCAAAATAACTGGCGAGATTGGTGGCTATCGTCGTTTTTCCCGAGCCCCCTTTCGGGTTAAGGACGAGAATGCGCTGCATGTCGGTAGAGCCTACGCAGCCCCAAGCGGCATGGCAAGCCGCTGACCTGCTTAAGGTTGTGATGTCACTCACGGTTAGCTGTAAGCCGTGCACCTAGACTTTGCCCCATGGAATGGGTGCTGCAGGTGGTTGATGAGGTCGACGACGCGGTCGGTGCGCTGCGTCTGTTTGCCCTGGGGTGGAGCGAGGAGATCGGCCTCGCGATAGCCAGCGGCGCCGCGACCTGCGCGGTGTGTGCCGCGTTGCTGCGCGGGGTCGCCTGAAGGCGCGCGCCGCCGCGAAATCCACTATGATGCCGCCCCATGGCATCCATGAATTTCTCAAAGGCCGCCTTGGTATTGGCGATCGTCCTGACGGCGGCTTGCGGCGGTAAATCCGAAGCCCCGGCGAGCAGCGCGGCGCCGGCGGCCAATCCCGTGAGGGGCTTGCAGACCGTTACGCTCAAGCCCGGCAGCGGCGCAGCCATCGGCGGCGGACAAATTGCGGTGGTTCAGTACACCGGCTGGCTGTACGAGGCGGGAGCGGCGGATCACAAAGGCAAGCAGTTCGACAGTTCGCTGCCGCGCCGGGAACCGTTCAAATTCGCCCTGGACACCGGCTCTGTGATCAAGGGCTGGGATCAGGGTGTGGTCGGCATGAAGGTGGGCGAGAGCCGCCGGCTCACGATTCCGCCGGAATTGGCCTATGGGGATGCAGGAGCGGGCGGCGTGATCCCGCCGGGCGCAACCTTGGTCTTTGACGTCGAACTCGTCGGCATCGAATAGGGCGATTTGAAGCGGCCGAGCTCCCTCAGCCGCTCCGAAAGCCCCAATCAAATCAGTTCACGAATTCCTTCAGCGTCTTCAGTGCGGCGATGCGCACTTTCTTGCTCGCCGGCTTGGCTTTGAACATCATCTTTTCGCCGTTGAACGGATTGACGCCCTCACGTGCCTTGGTGGCGGGTTTCTTGACGACTTTCATCTTCAATAGTCCGGGCAAGGTGAACAAGCCGTGACTCCGCAGACTCTTCTTGATCGTGCCTCCAAGCGAGTCAAACACGGCTCCGACCTGCTTCTTTGAGAGCTCTGTTTCCTTCGAAATGGTAGCGAGAATTTCAGACTTGGTCGGTGCTGCATTCTTTTTCGCCATAGTTAATCTCCTGCTAATTGTTTGCGCGAGCGGGGTTTAAGTGCCCACAATTTCAACTCGGCGCCGAAAATAACATAGAAAAAAGCCGATGTTTAGCGCAATTGCGAAAAAAGATTTTTCCGCGACGTGCAATTCACCCTGGTTTTTCAGGCTTCGACGCGCGGCGAGGCGCTTCGTTCACTGTGATATCAGGCATGTACGAGGCGATGTTCAACGCAGCAGCACAAGCAGCGCACCGATCGCAATGGAAACCCACAGGACCGAAAAATCTATTTGTCCGATGCGCGGAATTATCCGGCGCACGCGCTTTAAGATCGGTTCGCACACCTGAGCAAGCAAGCGCACTCCAGGAGCATAGCCGCTTGGGCTGACGAAACTGGTCAGCCAGTACAACAGCATCGCGAACAGATAGACGCGCAGCACCAAGCCCACCAGATCCAGCAGGGTGATGCGCAGGAATACCAGAGGATCCGCGATCCCGCCGCTTAAGGCCAGCAAGATCAGCGTGCGCAGCGCGGCTATCAGCAGCACGGCGATGACCGTGGCGGTGTCGATCTTGCCGAGCGGCGGCAACACCTTGCGCAAGGGAAATATCAGCCAGTTCGTCACACGGACGATGGCATCGGCCATTGGATCGCGAAAATCGGCTCGTACCAATTGAAACAGCAGCCGCAGCACGAAAGCCAGCAGCAGCAGCCACAGCAGCATATCGACGATATATCTGATCGCTTCCATATCTACGCGCTTCGCGCGACCTTTAAACGGGGTCGAAGCGACCCCGACCGAAAAAATAAATTTATGGGGCGCCGAATTCGGCGGCGAGTTCCGCTGAACGGCGGTCGGCCGCGGCCACCGCGTGCGCGACGATAGCACGAAGGCCGGCGCCGTTAAGAACCTCCAGCGCGGCGGCGGTGGTGCCGCCCTTGGAGGTCACCTGTTCGCGCAAGAGAGCCAGGGAATCGGTGGATTGGCGCGCCATTTGCGCCGCTCCAAATGCCGTCTCTAAGGTCAGGCGGTGCGCGACGTCGGTCGGCAGACCGCGCTCGTGCGCCGCGGCTTCGAGCGCCTCCATGAACAAGAAGAAGTAGGCCGGCCCGCTGCCGGAAACGGCAGTCACCGTATCCATCTGCGACTCGTGTTCGACCCAAACGGTCGCGCTGACGGCGGCCATGATCTTCTCCGCCAATGCACGATAGGCGGCGCCCACGCTTGCCGGCGCGTAGAGGCCCGTCGCACCGAAGCCGTTGAGCGCCGGGCGGTTCGGCATGGTGCGAATCACCGGTATCTGCGGCCCGAACCAACGCGCGAGCGACGCATGGGGAATGCCGGCGGCAACCGAGACCACCAAGGGCCGCGATGCTGCAAGATGCGGCGCCAGCCCCAATGCCACACTGCGCATTTGTTGCGGCTTGACTGCCAGCACCACAACCTCGGCTTCCGGTACCGCCGCGGCATTATCCGGCGCAGTCCGCACGCCGTAGCTGCTCACCAAGCGCTGCAGCTGATCCTGGCTGGGATCGGCGACCACCACCCGTTCGGCCGCCAGGCCCCGCTTGGTCAGCCCGCTGATCAGGGCTGCGGCCATATTGCCGCCGCCGATGAAAGCCAGCTTTCTGATGTTGTGCATTCTGGTTCCTTGTGACTTTAGCGGCTGCCGAAAAGCGCCGTTCCGACCCGTATCAGGGTGGCCCCTTCTGCGATGGCAGACTCGAAATCCGCGCTCATCCCCATCGACAGTGTATCCAGCTTAAGGCCGCCGGCGTTCAGATCCAGAAGCGCCTGCCTTAGGAGAGCGAAAACCGCGCGCTGCGCGGCTTGGTCCGGTTGCGGCGGCGGCACGCACATCAGACCGCGCAGTTTGAGCCCCGGCAAACCGGCCACCGCGGCCGCAAGCCCCGCCAAGGCGTCCGGCGCGATGCCGCCTTTGGTCGACTCAGGTACCAGCGCCACCTGAATGCATACGTTGAGCGGCGGCGCGTGGAAGGGCCGCTGTTCGGACAGCCTGCGGGCCACGCTCAGTCGATCCAGGCTCTGCACCCAGTGGAAGCGCTCGGCGATGGCCCTGGTCTTGTTGGACTGGATGCCGCCGATGAAATGCCAAACCAGCTGCAAGTCGGCCAGCTGATCCATTTTGGCCAGAGCCTCTTGCAGATAGTTTTCGCCGAAATCCGTGACGCCGGCGGTGGCGGCCTGGCGTACCGATTCGGCAGTCTTAGCCTTCGTAACGGCAACCAAAGTGACCGAATCGGGGTCCCTCCCCGCGGCAATGGCGGCGCGACGTATGCGAGACCGGACGTGGTTCACAGGAAGCGTCAAATTCTGCGGACCAATTAACATATTGGGTGACAACACCCTCTTATATACTGCTGGTGGCTTAAGGCCAATCGAACTAGGAGCCGTAAATGGCGGTTGATATCGCGCAGCTTCTCGCCTTTGCGGTGAAGAACAATGCGTCGGACTTGCATCTGTCGGCGGGCGTCCCGCCGATGATCCGCGTGGACGGCGACATGAAACGCGTGAACATGCCTGCGTTGGTGCATAAAGAAGTGCACAGCATGGTGTACGACATCATGAACGACAAGCAGCGCAAGGCGTTCGAAGAGTTCTACGAAACCGATTTTTCGTTCGAGATCCCCAAGCTTGCCCGCTTTCGCGTCAACGCATTCAATCAAAATCGCGGCGCCGGCGCGGTGTTTCGCAACATTCCATCCACCATTCTGTCCTTGGACGAATTGAATGCGCCCAAGACCTTCAAAGATCTGTGCATGCTGCCGCGCGGCTTGGTGCTGGTGACCGGGCCGACCGGATCCGGCAAGTCGACCACGCTCGCCGGCATGGTCAATCACTGCAATGACAATCGCCCGGATCACATAATAACCATCGAAGATCCGATCGAGTTCGTGCACGAGAGCAAGCGCTGCCTGGTCAATCAACGCGAAGTGCACCGCGACACCTTGGGGTTCAGCGAGGCGCTGCGTTCGGCGCTGCGCGAGGACCCCGACGTGGTTCTGGTCGGCGAAATGCGCGACCTGGAGACCATACGGCTGGCGCTCACCGCCGCGGAAACCGGCCACTTGGTGTTCGGCACCCTGCACACCAGTTCCGCCGCGAAGACCATTGATCGTATCGTGGACGTGTTCCCGGCAGCAGAAAAGGACATGGTCCGCGCCATGATGTCCGAGAGCTTGCGGGCTGTCATTTCGCAGACCTTGATGAAGCGCGTGGGAGGCGGCCGTATTGCGGCGCACGAAATCATGATCGGCACGCCGGCCATCCGCAACTTGATTCGCGAGGGCAAAATTGCCCAGATGTACTCCGCCATCCAGACCGGCCAGGGCCAAGGAATGCAGACCTTGGATCAGTGCCTGCAGGAACTGGTCGCGAAAGGTGTTGTCAGCCGCGAAGAAGCGAAGTACAAGGCGCAGAACAAGGACAGCATTTAAATGGAACGCGAGCAAGCCATACGTTTAATGCAAGACCTGCTGCGGCGCATGGTCGAGAAGAAGGGTTCGGACCTGTTCATCACCGCCGGTTTCCCGCCGGCCATCAAGGTTGACGGAGAGATCAGGCCGCAGTCCGACCGGTCGTTGAGCCCGGAGCAAAGCGCCGGCATGGTCCGCGCCATCATGAACGACCGTCAAACCAAGGAATTCGATTCGACCAAGGAATGCAATTTCGCGATCGCGCCGCCGGGGATAGGCCGCTTCCGCGTCAGCGCCTTCGTGCAGCAAGGCTTCACCGGCGCGGTGCTGCGTACCATCAACGCCAAGATCCCCACTTTGGAGGAACTCGAACTGCCCCCGGTCTTGAAGGAAGTCGTGCTCTCCAAGCGCGGCTTCGTGATTCTGGTGGGCGGCACGGGTTCGGGTAAGTCGACCTCGTTGGCGGCCATGGTCGGCTACCGCAATGAAAAGACCCGCGGCCATATCGTCACCATCGAAGACCCGGTCGAATATGTGCATGCCCACAAGGGTTGTGTGGTCACGCACCGCGAGGTCGGCGTCGATTGCGAGAGTTGGCATCTCGCCCTCAAGAACACCCTGCGCCAGGCCCCGGACGTGATTCTGATCGGCGAAATTCGCGATCGCGATACCATGGAATACGGCATCCAGTTTGCGGAAACCGGCCACTTGGTGCTGGCCACGCTGCACGCCAACAGTTCGAACCAGGCACTGGACCGCATCATCAACTTCTTCCCCGAGGAGCGGCGCGAGCAGCTGCTCATGGATCTGTCGCTGAACATCCGCGCGCTGATTTCCCAGCGCTTGATCCCGCGCGAAACGGGTTCAGGTCGCATCGCGGCCATGGAGATCATGCTGGCTTCGCCCTTGATCTCGGATCTTATCTTCAAGGGCGAAGTCGCCAAGATCAAAGAGGTCATGGCGCGCTCCAACCGCCTCGGCATGAAGACCTTCGACCAGGCGCTGTTCGAATTGTATGAATCCGGACTGATCTCCTATGAAGACGCTTTACGCAACGCGGATTCGAAGAACGAGCTGCGGCTGCGCGTCAAGCTGGAGAGCAAGCGCGAGATGAAGAACCCGGAAGAGGGCGGCCAGTCGCTGCAGATCGTCGAGGAAGAAGAAGGACAGGTGTTCTAGTTCATGAGCCGGGCGTCTTAGTCCATGAGCGTGCCTGCCGACGTTCCGGCCCAGGTGATGAACACCAAGCCGCTGTTCAAGCTCATGGTCGAGAAGAAGGCATCGGACCTTTTCTTTACCTGCAACGCGCCGGTCAAAATAAAAATCGAAGGCAAGATTTTCCCGGTCAACAAGCAGATCTTGACGCCGGAGACCGTGCGGCAGGCGGCTTTGGGCCTCATGACGCAGGAGCAGATCGAGCACTTCAACGAAGAGCTGGAAATCGATTTCGCGATCTCCGAAATCGGCCTGGGTCGCTTTCGCGTCAATGTGTTTTATCAGCGCGGCTACCCGGCGATGGTATTGCGCTACATCACCGCGGACATGCCCAAGCTCGAAGATCTCGGCATGCCCGATATCTACAAAGAATTGGTGATGCTCAAACGCGGTTTGATCCTCATGGTCGGTGCTGCCGGTGCCGGCAAGTCGACCACGCTGGCGGCGATGATCAACCACCGCAACGAGACTTCATCCGATCATATTCTGACCATCGAAGATCCGATAGAATTCTTGCACAGCAACAAGAAATCCATCATCAATCAGCGCGAAGTCGGTTTGGATACCAAGAGCTTCGCGCGCGCCTTGCGCAGCGCCGTGCGCGCCGCTCCGGACGTGATTTTGGTCGGCGAAATCCGCGATCGGGAAACCATGGAAGCGGCCATTGCGCTCGCCGGCACCGGGCATTTGTGCATCGCGACCTTGCACGCCAACAATTGCGCCGAAACCCTGGACCGCATAATCAACATGTTCCCGCGCGATCAACACAATCAGATCTTTCTGGATCTGTCGCAATATCTGCGCGCCATCCTCTCGCAGCGCTTGGTATTCGCCAAGACCGGAACCCGGGTTGCCGCCTCGGAAGTCATGGTGAATACGCCGCATATCTCGGAACTCATCAAGCAGGGCGATGTGATCGGCGTGAAAGAAGCGATCCGTACCGGCACGGAACGCGGCATGCTGAGTTTCGACAGTGCGCTTTACAATCTGGTGCGCGAAGGCCGGATTGAGCTTGAAGAGGCATTGTCGAGCGCCGATTCGCGCACCAATCTCGAGGCCAAGATCAACTTCGGTTGAGCGACGTCCGGCTGGGCGACCCGGAACTGGCCTGCGGCGACATCGCGGCAGGGAGCCAGATTGCTCTCGAACTGCCGGCTTGAAGTATCCCATCCGGACTTGAGGGCCCGGTTCCTGCAGTCTTGCGGATTCAATTTGAGCGCGCGCAGCGCGGCTCTGCCTAAGTCATGGTCCAAGGCGCCGGTGACGCCATCCTCGATGACATCGATGGGACCGGTGACCGGATAGGCGGCGACCGGGACCCCGCAGGCCATCGCCTCGAGATTTACGAGACCAAAGGTATCGGTGCGGCTGGGGAACACCATGACGTCCGCGGCGGCCAGATGGTCGGCCAGTTCGTGGCCGAATTTATAACCGGTAAAATTCGCGCCGGGATACTGCTGCTGCAACCGCGCACGTTCCGGGCCGTCGCCGACCACAATCTTGCTGCCCGCCCAAGGCATGGTCAGGAACGCGTCGATGTTCTTCTCGATGGCGACGCGTCCCACATAGGCGGCAATGGGCCGCGGCAGCTGCAGAAAATCCTTCCGCTTAGGGCGAAATTTCTCGGTGTCCACGCCGCGCGGCCAGTGCGCCAGATTCTCGAAGCCATGCCTGCCCAACTCGGCGCGCATCGACGGCGTGCTCACCATGCATCGCACGGCGCTCCCATGAAATCGCCGCAACGCTGCGTAGGAGACCCCCAGGGGAATCGGGAATCGCGCGCGCAAGTACTGCGGAAATTGCGTGTGGTAGGAGGTCGTGAAGCGCACACCCCACTTGACGCAGAAACGCCGCGCGCTCAAGCCCAGGGGGCCTTCGGTGGCGATATGCAGCGCCTGGGGAGCGAAGGCGAGAATATCGCGCTCGACCTTCTTGTAAGGGAACACAGAGAGGCGAACTTCAGGATAGGTCGGGCAGGCGATGCTGCGAAAGTCCTTGGGCGTCAGCATCCTGACTTCGTGCCCGAAGCGGCCCAGCCACGCGGCCGTTTGCGCCAGCGTGCTGACCACACCGTTGGTCTGCGGAAACCACGCATCGGTGACGATCATGATTCTCATCGGGCGTCACAATGGCAGCCAAGGATGACGATACGATGACGACGGGCTTCACTTTTTTGGCTTAAGACGTGCAGAAACCCGGCTATGTCATCGGGTTGTAACGGAATTCCTATATTTGATTCATGGGTCTGTTCAAGCTAACCGCAAGGAATCCACATGCAAAGTTTTTTGGCGGAACTGAAGACTCAGCGTTGGGACGATCACCGCTACTATCACCACAGCCGCATCAACCAGTCGCTGCATTTGTTGAGCGCCATCAGTTTCATCATTGCCTATGTCACCGTCTTCTTCGATCCGGTGAAATCCGCCCTGATCGGCTGGCTGGTATCCATGGTCAGCCGCCAATCCGGCCATTTCTTCTTTGAGCCCAAGGGATACGACCGGGTCAACCATGCGAGCCATGAGCACAAAGAGGAAATCAAAGTCGGCTACAACTTGCGCCGTAAAGTGATTCTGCACGCCGTTTGGGCGCTGGTTCCAGTGGTTCTCTGGCTCGACCCGACGTTCTTCGGTGTCTTCCCCGTGCACAGCGACGGTTGGCGCTTCGTGCGCCATGTGGGCGCGATCTGGCTCGTTGTCGGCGCCGGCGCGCTGCTCTTCAGAATGATTCAGTTGTTCTTCATCAAGGGCGTGCAAACCGGGCTGGTGTGGGCCACCAAGATCCTCACCGATCCCTTCAATGACGCCTTCATCTACGCCAAAGCGCCGCTTTACTTGATGCGCGGCGAACTGATCGATCCGATGGGCGAGGTCGAACCCGCAGCCCATCGCGCCTGAACCATCTCCTTGAGCACGCGGCGTTTGATGGCCTTATTGGTCAGCTTCGAATCGGACCACCACCAACCGTCGCGTTGCATTTCCTCGGCCGCCGACACGATTCGCTCGGCGACTGCGGAGAAGTCCTCTTCCGTATAATTCAAACTGAAAATGAGACGCCCCGTTCCGACCCAACTCAACGCCAGGCCGGCGGCGCGCAAATAGTATTGCAGCATCCAGTTGTAGCCCGACGCTTGCGGGTAATAAATGGTCCAGATCGTGGACAGGTTGGCCACGCGTACCGGCAGACCCGCGGCCGCAAGGCGATCGTTCAACCGTTGCGCGCGGCCGTTCCAGACCTCCTCGAGGCCGCGGTACAAGGCGCGCACCGGCTCCGTGTCGAGTCTGGCGAAGAATTCGTACATGGCGCCCATGACATAGGGATGCGAATTGAACGTCCCGCGGGCGAAACAAATGTCCGCGGGACGATCCTCGCGAAATCTTTTCATCAGATCGTGCTTGCCGCAAACCACCCCGACCGGCAAGCCGCCGGCGACGGTCTTGCCGTACGTGACCATGTCGGCGCGCACGCCGAAGTATTCCTGCGCCCCGCCGGGGGCCAAACGGAAGCCCACGAACACTTCATCGAAGATCAGGGCGATGCCCCGGTCGGTGCACACCTTGCGCAATTCCTGAAGCCACTCCGAGTAAGCGCGGCGCTCGAAATGCGCCTTGCGCGCGCTGTCGAGCAGCGTCGAATCGCCGGGAGCCCCCGCATTAGGATGAAGGGCCTGCAACGGATTGACCAGTACACAGGCTATGTCGCGCCGGGTGCGCAGCACTCGAAGCGATGCGGGATCCATGTCTTTCAGGGTGTAGGTCTCGCGAACCGGCAACGGGTTGCCGACTCCGGGCTGCACGTCGCCCCACCAACCATGGTAGGCGCCGCAGAAGCGCACCAGATGCGAGCGCTGCGTGTGGTAGCGCGCAAGTCGTACGGCCTGCATGACAGCTTCGGTCCCGGACATGTGGAACGAGACCTCGTCGAGCCCCGATATTTCGAGCAGCCGCCGTACGTTGTGGGAGGTGAGCGGATGGTACGCCCCCAGTACCGGTCCCAGCGCGCGGGCGTAGGTTGCACCCCGGTCAATGCATTCCTTGTAAAAATCGTAGCCAAAAACGTTCACGCCGTAAGAACCGGTGACATCGTAGAAGCGGTTGCCGTCAAGATCGGTGACGGTAACGCCCGAGGAGGACTCAAGGAACGAGCCCGACTTCAGGTGTTGGCGTACGTAGCGGCTGAATTGGAACGGCACCCGATAGCGCGAAGTGAATTCAAGATCGGAGACGCTGTTTGCCAGTTCCGCGGTCCTCTCGAGAGTGTTCTTGAAGCGCGCGGCGAACAGTTCTGCGAGCCGCGTGAAACCGGCGCGGCGCTTGGCGACTATCTCCGCCGGCGCGCGATCCACGCCAAAGAAGCCGGATTCGTCATACTCGTAAAACGGCACCCAGGAAGCAAACCGCCGTGCCATGCGCGAGTGGCCCGTCAGCGAGCGGTGTTTGGCGAAGGAGAGCTGCAGCCTGACGTACAGTTTCCGCAGCAGGGCAGCCAGGACAAGCCCGGCAAGCACATAACCGATGGTATTAATGGCGCGATTCCTTACCGTGGGGAAAGCGCGGACTGTATTGCAGGCGAATGACACTGAGATGAACGCTAAATCCCTGATCGGGCGGCTGACGCAACAGGAGGACATCAACTTCCTGTTCAGCAACCGCATCCCCCGGCGGCTGGTGACGCGATTCGTGGGCTGGTGGAGCCGCATCGAGCACCCTTTGGTGTGCAACGGCAGCATCGCCTTGTGGCGGCTGTTCTCCGAGCTCGACTTGAGCGAGGCGCAGAGCACCCAGTTCGCCAGTCTGCATGCCTGCTTTACGCGGGAACTGAAGGAGGGCGCCCGCCCGATCGACCCGGACCTTGCGCATCTCATCAGTCCCTGCGATGGCATCGTGGGCGCCTGCGGCCCCATCGACCGCGGCATGGTGGTGCAGGCAAAGGGCTTTCCCTACTCGCTCCAGGAACTGCTGGAGGATCCTGAATTGGCCCGATACTACGAGGGCGGCCGGTACGCGACGTTGCGGCTGACTTCCAGCATGTACCACCGCTTCCATGCTCCGGCCGATTGCCGGGTGGAACAGGTCAACTATATCGCCGGAGACGCCTGGAACGTCAATCCCATCGCGCTGAAGCGCGTCGACAAGCTGTACTGCAAAAACGAACGCGCCGTCATCCGCTGCCGGCTTGCGGCCGGCGATCTTTTGACGCTGGTTCCGGTCGCGGCCATTCTGGTCGCCAGTATCCGGCTCAAATTCCTCGATGTGCTGCTGCATCTGCGCTATCCCGGGCCCAACGTGATCTCCTGCGACGCCATATTGCAGCGCGGCGAAGAAATGGGGTGGTTCGAGCACGGCTCCACTATCATAGTGCTGGCTCCGGCAGGCCTCAGGCTGGCCGACGGGGTATTCGAGGGCGCCCGGGTGAAAATGGGGCATGCCCTTCTCCAGATAGGCTAAACAGCAACTTTTGTCGGCCAGCGGTGTTTTGTTTCTAAACGAACACACTCCAGTGCAAACGCAACTAACGGCCGAGTTCACGACATTTATGCGTGCCTATCAGGACATGGTTTTTTCGACTGCCGCCCGCTTGGCGGGCAACGAAACCCAGGCGGAAGATATCGCCCAGGAAGTGTTCATCCGGGCGTACGAACATTTCCCCGATCTGCGAGGCAGCGTTACGGCCGGCGGCTGGCTCAAGACCGTCACGACCAATCTGACTCTCAATTACCTGAGCCGCTATCGCAAGCGCTGGCGTTTGTTCTCAGAAATGCGCGGCGCCGCCGAGGACAGCGATGGCGATGCCCCGGAACTGGAGTGGGAGGCGCCGGACAACATACTGGCCGACCTCAGCGCGGAGCAGCGGGGCGCCATTGTTGATGCGGCGCTGCGTCAGCTGCCCGATCACCAACGGCTGCCGCTGGTGCTGTACCACTTCGAGGAGCTGTCCTACCAAGAGATCGCAGACAAACTCAACGTCTCGCTGACCAAAATCAAAACCGATATTCGCCGCGCCCGAGCGGCGCTGTTGCCGCTGCTGCAAGTGAGCGGCGGCGCGCGCGATACACTGGATGGTTGATGCCCATGGATAAGCGCACCGAATCCGACGAGAAGCTCGAACAAACCTTGAGCCGGGCGCTCCGTGGACTGCCCTTGCGCCGGGCCCCTGCCAGCCTGGAAATGCGTGTGGCCAACGAATTGGCGCACCGCGCCGCATTGCCATGGTGGCGCGCGAGCTTTGCCAACTGGCCGGCCGCTGCACGCATTACGTTCGTACTCCTGTGCGCGGGGCTGGTTGCCGTCACGATCCTGGGAGGACTCTCGGCCTACCTGGGCGGCCGATCCGTGAACGAGGCCTGGGCGCTGCTGCTCTCCTGGAGCCAGCCGTTCCTGGTGGTCATGTCATCGGCAGGTGGATTGGCGGCACTCTTGGTGCATGCAATTCCGCCGCTGTGGTGGTACGGGGGCTTGGCGCTGGGGATCTTCCTTTACGTGACGTTGTTCGGGTTGGGCGCGGCGGCCTATCGGACGCTCTATCTCCCGTCCCCATTGGCAGGTAATGATTTATGAGCATTTCAATTTTGCGGCGCCTGGGTTTTCTCTTCACGCTGCTGTGGGTAACGGCGTCCGTGACGCACCCCGGCACCGTCGTCGCCAAAACCGCGCCGGCCGCGGCCTCCGCGATCACACCCGCGCCCGCTCCGGCCCCTGCGGACGATTCTGCATCGGCAGCATCGGCGGCCGCGAGCGGCGACTTCAACGATGAACCCGGCGACCGGCGCGACCGCGAATTGCGCCGCCATCGGCATCATGAGAGTTCTCACGAGGACGGCAACATCGTCAGCTTGTTCCATTCGAGCCATTTGGAGAGCGGACAAAAAGCCGAATCGGTGGTGTCGATACTGGGTTCCTCCACCAGCGACGGCGAGGCGGTAGACGTCGTCTCGGTGTTCGGCAACACACGCGTCACCGGCCCCGTGAACGACAGTGCCGTCGCGGTTCTGGGCGGCGTCTATGTCGACAACAAAGTGGCGGGCGATGTGGTCGCGGTGCTGGGAAATGTCGAACTCGGACCGAATGCCGAGGTTGGCGGCGACATTGTCGTAGTCATGGGAAGCCTGGTGCGCGATCCCGCCGCGATTGTTCACGGTTCCGTGCAAAGAATCATCGACGTCGATTTCGGCGGCATCACGGGTTTCAGCTGGCTGAATACCTGGGTCACCCATTGTTTGTTTCTCGGCAGGCCGCTGGCGTTGACGCCGGGACTCGGCTGGGCATGGACAGTGGCCCTCTGCCTGTTGGCCCTCTATGCCTGCCTGGCGCTGATGTTTCGTTCTGCCGTCGACCAATGCGTGCACACGCTTGAATCCGCGCCGGGGCACACCGCGCTGGCAGCACTGATCGGGATTTTATTGACCCCCGTCCTTCTGCTTTTGTTGTGCATCACGCTGATCGGCATTGCCGCGGTGCCCTTTGTGGTCGGGGCGCTATTCTGCATGTCGCTGTTTGGCAAGGCAGTCATACTCGCGTGGCTGGGCGGCCGTATTTCGGGACGCCGGCTTGGGACCGCCGGTCATCCCGCGGTCGCCGTACTCATCGGCGGTGCAGTGGCACTGGTGCTGTACGTCGTCCCCGTTTTGGGGTTCCTGGTTTATAAGCTGCTCGGTTTCTTCGGCTTCGGCGCGGTGGTCTACACGCTGGTCTTGCGGCTGCGTGCGCGCCGAGCCGGCGCGGCCGGCTCAGCCGACGCGGCGAGCGCAGCCGGCCCAGCCACCGCAACCCCAGCAGCCGCAGCAGCCCCGAACCCTGGAATTGCCGCTGAGGCGATACCCCCGGCTTCGGCGCCGCCGCCCTATACGCCTGCAGCTTCGTCGGCAGCCGCTTCGTCGGCAGCCGCCGCGCCCATCACCGCGGCCATGCCGCGCGCGGGCTTTTGGGTGCGCATGGGCGCGTTGTTCCTTGACGTTCTGTTGGTCGGCATTGCCATGAGTCTGCTGCGTCCGTTCGGCGACTTTCACATCGTGGTGCTGGCCATTTATGGCGCGGTAATGTGGAAATTGCGCGGCACCACCGTCGGCGGCATCGTGTTCGACCTGCATGTGGTACGCGTCGACGGGCGGCCGGTGGATTGGGAGACGGCCATCGTGCGCGCCTTGGGATGCTTTCTTTCGCTGTTCGTGGTTTTTCTCGGCTTCATCTGGATTGCGTTCGACTACAACCATCAGGCCTGGCACGACAAGATCGCGGGCACCGTGGTTGTGCGCGCCAAGCGTGGGATGGCGCTGGCATAGCCTTAGGCTCCTAGAGCCGCTCGCGAATCGCCGGCGGCAACAACGCCTTGTACCGGCGGCTGAGCGCAAGCCGCTCGCCGTTGCGCAAGATCAATTCATAGTCGCCGTGGAACATGGGCTGCAGCTCGGCAATGGCGCCCAAGCGCACTACGTGCGAGCGATGCACGCGAATGAATTCGCCGGCGTCCAATTGCCCGGCCAGCTGGGCGAGCGGTTCGCGCGTCAAGTGCACTTTTCCGGCAGCATGAATCTCCACATAGTTGCCGGCGGCCGAGAGCCGTTCGATGCTGTCGACGGGAATGAAATAGGCGCGCGCCCGATCGCGGATCAGGATTTGTTTGATGGGCGGCGCCCGTCCCGGCATGGCGGCGAGTACCCGGCGCACGCGCTCCTCGAGATCGCCGGGTTCAGGGTCCTTCAGTTCTGCCTTGACGCGCTCGACGCTGCGCAGGAACCGTTCACGATCGAAGGGTTTGAGCAAGTAATCGAGCGCCTGCACATCAAAGGCCTGGACGGCGTATTCGGAGTAAGCGGTGGTGAAGACGATGTGCGGCGACTCGCTGCCGCGGATTGCTTCAAGCACGTCGAACCCGCTGCGTTCGCCCAGCTGAATATCCAAATAGACGACGTCGGGGCGATGCGCCGTGATCGCCGCAATCGCGGTTTCCACCGTGTCCGCTTCGCCCAGCACGCAAAACTCCGCCAACGGCGCCAGAAAGCGCAGCAGCTTGGCGCGCGCCGGCGGCTCATCGTCGACGATGATCACGGAATGCGTCAATTCTCGACCGGGAAGCTCAAGGTGACCACGGTCCCCTTCGGGCTGCGCGGCTTCAAGCCAAATGTGTGAGCGTCGGGAAACAGCAGCTCGAGCCGGCGCGCTACATTGGAAAGTCCGGTGCCCGGTTTGATGGCGGTGTCCTTGATGCCCTCGCCGTCATCGCTTATGGTGTATTGCAGTGTCGTTCCGCAGCGGACCACGTCCACGCACAATCGGCCACGCCCTGCCGGCAGGCCGTGGCGCAGGGCGTTCTCGACCAAAGGTTGCAGCAGGAGGCGAGGCACTTGGACGGCTTCCAGTCCGGGTGCGACGTTGAGTTCGAAGGACAGCTGACCCCGAAAGCGCTCGGTCATCATGGCCGCGTAACCCCGCAGCCATTCGAGTTCGCGCGCCAAGGGCACCAGCACATGATTGTCGGAATCATAGGCGGCGCGCATGAGCGCGCCCAGATCGCTCATCATGCGATCCGCCGCTTCGACATCCTCGTGCATGCGGTTGGAAATCGCGTTGAGTGCGTTGAACAGAAAATGCGGCTCGATTTGCGTGGTCAGATGCTTCAAGCGGGCCTCGCTGAGCTCGCTTGCCAGTTCCCCTGCTCGTAAATCCGCCGTCCGGCGGATCTGGAATTCTCGGCTGGCGAAGATGACGCCAAGGATGACCAGGTAGGTGAGCAAATCCTTTTGCAGCTCGTAAAATGCCCGCACCGGCAGATTCCCATAGTCGTAATGCTGACCGGCAATCGCGTAGGCTGCCTCGCGCAGCGCCACCATGCCAGCAATGTGCAATGCCGAGAACATGATCGCGGCGCACAGATGCGCCGCGATGATGCGCCAGCGCGGACGGGCATCCAATCGGAAGCGCCGCTCGAAGCGCACAATCAACGGAACCAGCGCGAAGACGACGACGACGCTGCTGATCTCCCATACCAAAGGCTTCCATGCCTCGATCTGTAGATGTCCGCGCAGATCGACCAACCGGTTGACGCCGAGATACCCGCCGAACACGAGTGCCAGGAGCGCATACAGCGCCCAACCTGTGCGGCCGGCGCGCCAGGGTGCTTCGTACGCAGACGCGGCCATGCTAGTTGATGTCCTGCGGGACGCGAGAGTTCGGGGCCACGCGCTGCGCCACCGGGACGCCGCGGCTCGCGCGCGGCCTAGGAGAGCCCGGCGCGCGCTCAAGACCGAACAAAGGCCGCAGCCACGCCAGACGGCGGATCGCTTCGTAGCTTAAAAGACAAGTTGCGGCCGTAACCAGCACGAGCAGGACTCCTTCAACCGGCGGATACAAGTGCGAGGGCTTGAGCGCATGCGCCACCACGACGATGACGGTCTGGTGAAGAATATACACCGGGAATATCGCGGTGGTCAGATAGCGGCGCGCCGGACTGTCATGGGTCAAATGGCGGCTCGCGAAGCCGACGATGGCTGCGATCGCCAGCCATTGCTCTGCGCCATAGACTGTGCGCGAGAACAGCCGCAGCGCCATGGGCGGAATGCCGGCATCGTCGCCATACGCCGCGACATAGGCGGCCAAAAATGCCCAGCCAAGAACGGCCAGTCCCAGTGTCAGCCAACGGACGCGCTCCAGGGTCGCCCATGCGGAGCGCGCACCCGCGAGCGCGAAGCCCAGGAGAAACACGCCGAAGTACATGGCATGGTTGTACCAATCGCCGGCCAATGCATGATTGGCCGGAAATCGGGGCGCCAACCCTAAGCGGATTGCGCACAAGTACGCCACCGGCCAGAACAGGATTCCGACGCCCGACAGGCGACGCTCGGCGAACCGCCGCAGCCACGGCACCAGCGGCGGCGCGATGCGCACGGTCAGAAACAGCACGAGGGTGTAGACCCAGAGATACGCGACAAACCACAGGTGATTCCAAGTCGGCATGATCAGGCAATCAGTGCCGCGGCAAAATCCGTGGAATCCGGTGATGTATAAACGATAGAAGTCCGCAAAGCTTCCCGCGTAGCGCAGCTTTTCGACCACCTCGAGATAGGACTGTGGCGGTACGATGACGAGCATGCCGAAGGCCAAGGGGATCAGCAGGCGAAACGAACGCTGTCCCAGAAAACCCACCGCGCCTTGGCGCGCCAATAAGTAGCCGGTGGCAACGCCGGAAACCAAGAACAGCAGGGAAAGCCGCCACGGCGAGGTCAGCATCATCAGCGGTTCAATATCGCTCGAGGCGTTGGGGCTTTTCACGTGCCAGTCCCAGGTGACGTAGTACATGCCGACGTGATACAGGATGAGCAGCATGAAGGCGCCGATCCTGACCCAGTCCAGATCGTAGCGGCGCTGTCCCAAATCTTCTTTGAACAGATTCTGCGCGGTCATAAAGCCTCCTGTTGATGACTGGGCCAGCCTGAGCGCAGCAACCAATGCCAGCAACGCGTCTGGGATCAGCGGGACTTGAGGCAGGACGAGCGGCGAAATGAGATGATTGGGCGATGACGCAGGCACAGAAAAACCCGCTCGAATCGTACGTGCGCGCGGCCCTGGAGTTGCAGGGGTACAGATTCGGCGAGGCGCAGATTGCCGAAATTGCCGTGCAGTTCGCGCGCCTCGAAGCCATCGCGCAAACGGTATTTGATCGGCCGCTGCCGTTCGCATCGGAAGCTGCGCCGGTGTTTCGTCCGTGATCGGCTCGGCTGCCGACATCGTGCAGCAAGTCGCTGCCGGTGCACGCAGTGCCGCGGCCGTGTTGGCGCAAAGCCGGGCGCTGATTGAGGCGAAGGATCCGCCCTTGAACTGCTTCACTGCAAAGACATTCGAGCGCGCTGAGCGCGAAGCCGCGGCGATCGATGCCAAGGTCCGGGAAGGCGGGCGGCTGCCGCCGCTGGCCGGCGTACCGTATGCCGTGAAAAATCTGTTCGACATCGAAGGATTGACGACGCTGGCAGGCGCGAAGATCAACGCGGCCAACGCCCCGGCCGTCGCCGACGCAACCGTTGTGGCACGGATGAAACGTGCCGGCGCGATTTTGGTGGGCGCGCTCAATATGGAGGAGCTGGCTTACGGCTTTCTGACCGAAAACCACCACTACGGTACCACACGCAATCCGCACGACCTCACACGCGGCGCCGGAGGATCGTCCGGCGGTTCCGCAGCGGCAGTGGGGGCGGGAATGTTGCCGATCACCCTGGGGTCGGACACCAGCGGCTCGATTCGCGTGCCCGCTTCACTGTGCGGCGTCTTTGGGTTGAAACCCACCTATGGAAGGCTGCCGCGCAGCGGCACCTATCCCTTCGTGAACAGCCTCGATCATGTCGGACCATTTGCGAACAGCGTCGCCGGGCTGACGCTCGCCTACGATGCCATGCAGGGCCCGGATCCCAACGATCCCGCCTGCGCACAACGCGCTGCCGAACCGGTCGGCAGCTCGCCGGCTCTCCCGCGCGGTATTCGCATCGGCATACTCGGGGGCTGGTTTCACGAGTGGGCGGATCCCGCCGCGCGCCGCGCCGTGCAATTGGCGGCGGCGGCGCTCGGTGCGACGCAGTGGACCGAATTGAGGCACGCAGAAGTTGCGCGCGCCGCGGCCTATGTCATTACCGGCGCCGAGGGCGGCGCGCTGCATCGGCCGCGCTTGATCGAACAGTACGAGCAGTTCGGACCCTCATCGCGCTCCCGTCTGGTCGCGGGGAGCCTGATACCGGCCTCGTGGGTGGTACAAGCGCAGCGGATCAGGCAGCAAGCCTATCGCGAAGCACTCGATTTATTCGGCCGCTTCGACCTGCTGCTGGCGGCGGCAGCTCCTTCGGTCGCGCCGCGCATCGGCCAAGAAACACTGCTGATCAACGGCCACAGCATTCCCACCAAGGCCGGTCTTGGCGTGCTTACGCAGCCCCTATCGTGCATCGGCCTGCCGGTGTGCACAGCGCCTGTCTGGCCCGCGGAAGGGGAAACGGCGCCGGAACGAGCATTGCCCGTGGGCGTGCAGCTGATCGGCGCGCCGTGGCGCGAGGATTTGTGTCTTGCCGCCGCGCGTACCCTCGAGCAGGCGGGCATTGCCGAGATTCGGCTGCCTTGAGGGGGAAGCGGCCGAGCCGCCGGACGGTTGCGCGCTAAAGCGGTCTTCGGTGCCGGGTCAGAGTGGCGGCGATCGACGCGAGCACGGCCATTCTCACCGCCACGCCGTTGTTCACCTGCTCGCGAATGACCGAGCGCGGGCCGTCGGCGACCTCGGAGGAGATTTCGACGCCGCGGTTCATCGGCCCCGGATGCATCACCAGCACACTCGGTGCGGCTAATTTCAGGCGCTGCGCCGTCAGTCCGAAATCCTTGAAATACGCGGCATCATCGAGCGATGCGGCCTGTGCCATGCGTTCCTTCTGGATGCGCAGCATCATCACCACATCCGCGCCGGCGATGCCGTCTTCGATGCGTGTGAAGCGCTGGGCGCCGCGGAATTCGGCTTCCTCCGGCAACAGCGCTTGCGGCGCAACCAAGCGCAGATCCGTGGTTCCCAAGGTGCCGAGCGCCGTCGCCGCCGAGCGGGCGACGCGCGAATGTTTGACGTCGCCGACGATGGCGACCTTGAGGCCGGCAAAGCGGCGCTTGTGCGTGCGAATGGTCAGTACGTCGAGCAGTCCCTGGGTCGGGTGCGACAGGTGCGCTTCGCCGGCGCTGATCACCGAAACGTGCGGCGCCACGTGGTCGATGAGAAACTCCGGCATGCCCGCTTCGGAATCGCGGATCACGAAGACGTCGGTATTCATCGCCTCGAGCGTATAAATGGTGTCCAGCATGCTTTCGCCCTTGGCGCGCGAACTGGAATGCAGGTCCAGGTTCAGTACGTGAGCCCCGAGACGGCGGCTGGCAAGGTCGAAGGAGGCGCGCGTGCGCGTGCTCGGTTCGAAAAACAGATTGGCCAGCGTCACGCCGGCCAGTTCGCGCCCTTCATAGGCGGGTTGGCCGGGCACCCGGCGATAGCGCTCCGCCCGATCGAGAATGGCCGTCAACGCGTCGCGGGTCAGCCCCTCGAGCGTGATGAGGTGGCGCAAGCCCCCCGCGCTGTCCTGTTGTGATCGCATTTGCGCCTAGGGGCTCCCTGTTCTTTCTGTGAACCAACGCTCTAATATCACGCAGGCCGCCGCTGCATCGACATCGGACTTCGCCACCCGCCGCCGCAGCGCACCGGATTCGCGCGCCGACTTCAAGCGCGCCGCGGCGTCGAGCGAGGAGTAGCGTTCGTCCACCATCACGACTTCGAGCGCATAGCGGCGGCCAAGTTCTGCCGCGAATCCCCGGGCAGCCGTCGTCATGTCGCTATCGGAACCGTCGACATTATACGGCAGCCCGACCACCGCCATATCCGGTTGCCACTCGCGCAGCAGCGAGCTGATCAACTCCCAGCGGGGCCCCGCGTGACTTGCCGGCACGGCTTGAAGAGCAGAGGCGCTGCGGCTCACCGTGTCGCCACAGGCGACGCCGATCCTGCGCAGGCCGAAATCGAACGCCAGAACGATTTTTGGCCGCGAAGACTCAGGCATTTCCGCCGGTGGGGCTGACCCGGGACAATTCCACGCCCAGCAAACGTCCCGCGGCCTGCCAGCGAGATTCAAACGGCAGGTCGAAAATCAATTCCAAGTCCACGGGCGCGCTCAGCCAGGCGTTCGCCCGAAGCTCCTCCTCCAGCTGTCCGCCGTCCCAGCCCGCGTAGCCCAAGGCCACCACCGCTTCGTCCGGCCCTTCACCGCGGGCCATGGCCGCCAAAATATCCCGCGAGGTGGTCACGTGCAGGGCATCGGAGACTTTCAGCGTCGAGTCCCATTCGCCGCAGGCACGGTGCACGACGAAACCACGATCTGTCTGCATGGGTCCGCCGCGCAAAACCTGGCGCTCCCATAAAGATCCTTTGCCGAGCTCGATTTCCAATTGGTCGAGGATCTCTCCCATGCGCATCGGCAAGGGTTTATTGAGAATCAGCCCGAGCGCACCGCGGGCGCTGTGATCGCAAACCAGCGCCACGGTTTGCGCGAAATTAGGATCACCCATGTACGGCATGGCGATCAGCAACTGGTTGGTCAGGTAGCCTGAATCGCTCATGTAAAGCCCATGCTACTGCGATTTGTTCGGTTCTGAATAAAACACCGCGCCTCCCTGCGTGGCTCCTTCCAGGAATTGCCATTCGTAGGCAATGCGTATTTGGTCGTGCTTCGCGGACAATTCGCCCGGGAAAGGATCGTAAGGTGCGGCCAGCTTCAAGATTCTCATGGCGGCTTCGTCGATTTCGGCGTGGCCGCTGCTGCGCCTGACGATGGTTTGCAGCAGCTTGCCGTCGGCGCCGATGGTGACTTCGATGACCGGTGTTCCCGACAGCTTCTGCCGCCGGGCGACATCCGGAAAGTTCATGGTGCCGACCCGTTCGATTTTCCTGCGCCAGCTATCCAAGTACACCGCAACGTCGGATTCGCGGGTGTCGGCCGCAATCCACAGCTCGCGTTTCGACTCGCCGCGCAAACGCAGTTCGATTCCATCGTCATTGGGCGTCATGGCCAGATCGGGCCGTTTCTCGAGCAACAGCGGCAGCTCGGCGGCCTGCTTGGCGGCGCTGGAGGCGGCGAAATAGAAGATTTTCTGCGCCGGACTGTGGGTAGAAACCAGATCCTCAGCGCCGCTGTCCGCGCCGGAACGCTGCATGTCCAGCCCCGCGCCGCTCGGTACGCCCAAGCGATCCACCGGCATCAACGATGACTTCGGAATCAGGCTGCGCTCGTGTTTCAGCGTGTTGCCTGAGCCCAATTGGGTGCGCTGGGATAGGTAGCGGGCGTTTGGGTTGGCGGCGGCGGCGGGAGCCCGCTCATTCACCAGCACCACCTCGAGACCCGGCGCGCCCTCGTCCTTGGAGTTGCTGCTGGAGGAACTGAAAGTGACTCCCAAGATGATGATTCCGTGCAGCAAAGCGGCCAGAAAGCACGTGGTCAACATGCGGTCGTTGGCGGGCGGCAGCCCGCTGCGAAGCACATCACCGGTCTGTGCGCCGGCCGTTTGGAGCGTTTCAGAAGTCACGCGGGGTCCAATTTCCTCTCAATCGCGTCCACGAACAGGGAACCAATATCGACACCATGCTTCTTGCTTAGTTCGCGAATGCCGGTCGGGCTTGTGACGTTGATTTCGGTCACGTATTCGCCGATCACGTCCAGGCCGACGAATATCATGCCGGCGGCGCGCAGCTTGGGGCCGATCTGCGCGCAGAGCCATCGGTCGCGATCGGTTAGAGGACGGCTTTCGGCGCGCGCCCCGGCGGCCAGATTGCCGCGATTGTCTTCAGGCAACGGGACCCGGCTCAAGGCGAACGGCACCGGTTCACCATCGACCAAAATGATCCGGTTATCCCCGGTGGCGACGATTTCCGGCAGATAGCGCTGCACGATGGCGTAGCGGGTGCCGTAGCCGGTCAGGGTTTCGAACACCACGTTGCGGTTCTTGTCGCCGTGTTCGAGCACGAAGATGGATTTACCTCCCATGCCATCGAGCGGCTTGCACACCGCCTTGCCGTGTTCGCGCAAGAACTCGCCCATGTCGTGCATGTCGCGCGTGATGAGCGTGGGTGCGCAGCACTCGGGGAACCAGGCGGTGTAGACCTTCTCGTTGATGTCGCGCAGGCCTTGCGGGCGGTTGTAGACATGGGCGCCCTGCAGCTGCGCGCGCTCCAGGATGTAAGTGCTGTAGATGTACTCGGTGTCGAACGGCGGATCCTTACGCATCAGAATAACGTCGAATTCGCCGAGTTTGCCAGCCTTCGGCGGCGCCAGCGAGAACCAGTGTGCCGCATCGTCCATGACTTTGAGCGGCGCGAGACGTCCCCACGCAACCCCGTCGCGCAGCCACAGATCCTTCTGTTCCGCGTAATGCAGCTCCCAGCCGCGAGCTTGCGCGGCCAGCAGCAGGCCTAAGGTGGTGTCCTTCGCCGGCTTGATCGCTCCGATGGGGTCCATGACCACGGCGAGACGCACTCGAGACGACATGTTCATTGCTCCAGTCTAGCGCAAGCTGCTTTTGAGCCCGCCCTCTTGGGAAAACTGTGAACCACGCCTCCGTTGTTTGCGCGCGGATGCCTCGAAATGTCGACCCCGTACCGTGGCTTGCGCGGCCTGGATATGTTAAAAAGCCACAAGATTCCAGCACCTACGCAAGTCATGGAGAGCATGATCACCAGCGGCAAGCCTAAACTCACGGGCCTCAAGGTTCTCGTGATTGATGACAGCAAGACAATTCGCCGAACCGCTGAAACACTCCTCACCAAAGAGGGCTGCGAGGTGTTTACGGCCGTCGACGGTTTCGACGCCCTATCCAAGATCGCCGACCATCAGCCCGACATCGTTTTCGTCGACATCATGATGCCTCGCCTCGATGGATACCAGACCTGTTCGCTGATCAAGCACAACAAGGTCTTCAAGCAAATTCCGGTGATCATGCTGTCGAGCAAGGACGGATTGTTCGATCGAGCCCGCGGACGCATCGTCGGGTCGGAACATTACTTGACCAAGCCGTTCACCAAAGACGAGTTGTTGGGAGCGATCGAAGCTCACGTCGGGAAATGACGGAGAATACGCGATGGCATTGATTCTAATTGTTGACGATTCACCCACCGAGGTATTCGTCATGCAAAAAGCGCTGGAGAAGCACGGTTTCAAGACCGCCGCTGCCGAAAACGGCGAAGAGGGAGTGCGCAAGGCCAGGGAAATGAAGCCCGACCTCATCTTCATGGATATCGTGATGCCGGGAGTCAACGGCTATCAAGCGACGCGTATGCTGATCAACGATCCCGAGACCAGCTTGATCCCCATCATCATGGTGACCACGAAGGGACAGGAGACCGATCGCGTCTGGGGCTTGCGCCAGGGCGCGGTGGATTATTTGGTGAAGCCGGTGTCTGCCCAGGCTCTGGTCGAGAAGGCGCAGGCCGCACTGGCCACATGACGAGTACGACTAGCGGTTCCGATACGAGCCTTCGGGGCTTGCGCGACCGACCGTTTGAATTGCTCAAGGAATTGGAGAAGCGCAGCCGCAACGTGGCGGCGAGCAGTGTTGCGGAAAAGGACGCGGGGCAGGAGTGGGTTGGCGTTGCGTTTCGGATGGGCGGCGAGACTTTTTTGGTGGCCCGCGAGGAGACGCGCGAGGTTTTGGGGTATCCGGCGGTTGTTACGCGAATCCCCGGTGCCAAAGGCTGGGTCAAGGGGCTGGCAAACGTGCGCGGTGCGCTGATGCCGATGCTCGATTTGCGGCAATTCCTGGGCAGCGGCCCAACCGCATCGGGGCGCAACACACGGATTGTGGTGGTCAATCACCGGGATATTCCGGCAGGTTTGATGGTTGACGAGGTGTTGGGATTTCGGCGTTTTGCCGAATCGGAATTCAGTGCGGAATCGCCGCCGACGGTGATCCGCTGCGATAGCTATCTTGCCGGCGCCTTTCGCCGCGGGGGCGAAGTTTGGCCGGTTTTGAGCTTGAAGAGTCTGGTCGAGAGCCAGAGCTTCCTGCAGGCGGCAAGTTAGGTTGTGGAACGTAAGATGACGACAAGGCGAATCGATAAATCACCCAATCTCAATCTGCTGCCGGTGCTGGCCGCCCTGGTGGCGCTGTGCCTGATCGGGGCCGCCGTGCTGACGGCGCTCACCCGCAGTTCCGCTCCCATCGCCGCGCCGGCCGAACAGCTATCGCTGGTGGTGCAGCGCGTGCCTTTCGAGGCGCAAAACGCCTTGCGCGGGGAATCAAGCGCTTTCGATGCCCTGGGCAAGAGCACGGCGCGCCTCAAGGCTCTGCGCAGCGGCATGCCGGGCGGCGGCGATGCCGCCGCGTGGGGCAAACTGAACGATGCCGTGAGCGCCGTCACCGAGGCTCGGTCGGCCGTCGAGGCGATTCAGGCGTCCAATCAGGAAGTCCGCGAGCTGTCTCCCAAGCTGCTGTCCGAGCTGGGAGATCTCGGCAGCTCGGTGGGGGTCCAGAAGCTCGAGGGCATGAGCCGCTATCTGGAGCGGTTCGAACTTACCGTACAGCGGATTCAACAGGATTTGAACGGCTTAGGTGCAGGCGTCAGCGATGCCGGACCCAGCGCGCAACGTCTCGCCGACAGCCTGGAATTCCTCAATCAGGTGATCCGCGGCTTATCGGGAGAAGAGTCCGGGATTGCCATTCAGAAAGTAACCGGAGCCGATCCGGAACAGCGTTTGAAGACGGTGGTGCAGCGCAATCAGCAATACACCAACAGCGTGCGCAAAGCGATTGGAGCGGCCGATTCGCTGTCGAAGGCGCAGACCGCGGCGCGCGGTCTGCCGGCGCTCGCCAATGCGCTTGCGGTCCAGCTGGCAGGCGCGGCCCCGCGCGTGGAAGCCGGCGGCGCCTACAAGATCTGGATACTGGCGTTTTTGACGCTGGCGGCGCTGCTGTTGGGCGCGCTGGCCTGGACGTATTCGAAGACTGCAGATCAGCGGCGCAGCAACGAGCTTCGGGTGCGTGAAAATGAACGCAACCAAGAAGCCATCATGCGCTTGCTGGATGAGCTGTCCAGCCTGGCGGACGGCGACCTGACGGTGCAGGCGACCGTGACCGAAGACATCACCGGTGCGATCGCCGATTCGATCAATTATGCCATCGAAGCGCTGCGCGAGCTCGTCACCACCATCAAGGACTCCGCCATTCAGCTGGACGGCGCCGCCAAGCAAACTCAAGGGGCCGCGGCGCACATGGCGAAGGCCAGCAGCGCCCAATCCCGGCAAATCTCTGCCGCCAGCGAATCCATGGCCGACATGGCCGCCTCGATCGAAGAGGTGTCGGGCAATTCCGAAAGATGTTCGGATGTCGCGCGACATTCGGTCGACGTGGCGCACAAGGGCGGCGATGCAGTCCGCCGCACCATCGACGGCATGAATGCCATCCGCGAAACGATTCAAGAGACCAGCAAGCGCATCAAGCGTCTCGGCGAGAGTTCCCAGGAGATCGGCAACATCGTCGAGCTGATCAACGACATCGCCGAGCAGACCAATATTCTGGCGTTGAATGCTTCGATCCAGGCATCCATGGCGGGCGAAGCCGGACGCGGCTTTGCCGTGGTTGCGGACGAAGTGCAGAGACTGGCGGAACGCGCCGCCAACGCCACCAAGCAGATCGAGGTTCTGGTGCGCACCATCCAAACGGATACCAACGAAGCAGTGGTCTCCATGGAGCGCAGCACCACGGACGTCGTCGGCGGTGCGTTATTGGCGGAAAACGCCGGTGCCGCGCTCGAGGAGATCGAGCAGGTTTCGAATCAGATTGCGAGTTTGGTGCAGAACATATCGGCCAGCGCGCGTCAGCAGGCCGCGGTGTCCGGCAATATTTCCAAGAACATGCATGTGGTGCGCGAGATCTCGTCGCAAACCGCCGAAGGATCGACGGCGACCTCCACTTCGATCGCCAAGCTGGCGGCGCTCTCGGCGCAGCTGCGCAAGTCGGTGGCGGGATTCCGCCTTCCTGATTACGGCAGCGGCGCGGGCGCGACTTCGAGCAAACTGCCGGCCTTGCGCGAGCCGGCCGCGCCTCCCGCAAAACTGCGCAAGGCGAGCGGCATCGGAGCTTAGGCTCACGTCGTTTCCGTCATGACTGATATCAGTTCGCAAACCCTGCACATCGTCGCCAAGGAACTTAGCGCAACATTGAACGATGCGCGTGCCGCGCTCGAAGGCTACGCAGATCGTCCCGACCAGCGGGCTCTCCTGGAGAAATGCGCCGATCAGCTGCACTCGGCACATGGGGTGCTGCGCTTGGTCGAGGTTTACGGCGCGGCACTGCTCGCCGAAGAGATGGAGCATGTCACCCGCTACCTGTTGAGTTCCGCCAGCGATCAAAAGCGGCAGATTGACGGCCTCGATGCCTTGATGCGGGCGATGGTGCAGCTGCCGACCTACCTCGAACGCGTGCTGTCGGGCGGACGAGATCTGGCGCTGGTACTGCTGCCGCTGCTGAATGATTTGCGTTCGGTGCGCGGCAGCCCGCTGCTGTCGGAGGGCACGCTGCTGCTGCTCAACCTGAAGTCGGATCAGGAAGCGGCGCCGCAGTCCCTGACGCAAGGCGAGCAATCGATCACGGTGGCGCAATGGGCGAGACGGCTGCGGCCGCGGTTTCAAATCGGCTTGTTGGGCTACATTCGCGGCGAACGCACCGTTCAAAATCTGGAAATTCTGGCGAAAGTCACCGAGAAGCTGGAGCAGGTTGCGACCACGCAGCCGGTGTTCCAGTTGTGGTGGGTGACCGGCGCCATTCTCGAAGCGGTGCGCGCCAATGGACTGGAGGGCAGCGCGACCCTGAAGCGTCTGCTCGGCCAGGCGGACCGGCAGATCAAGGCGCTGTACGAACTCGGCGAGGCGCGCTATTGCGAGGACCCGCCGATCGACCTGCTGAACAACCTGCTCTACTACGTGGCGCGGGCGACCACCGGCGGCGGGCGGATCTCGGCCGTGCGCGCCTCGTTCAAGCTCGCTGAACTCCTGCCGGTCGACGATTCGATCGAACACGAACGGGAGAGCCTGTCGGCGCCGAGCGTCAAACTGATGCGCACAGTGGCTGCCGCCATCAAGGAAGACCTGTCGAAGGTCAAGGATGTGCTCGATATCTTCGTCCGTCGCGGCGGCGGGCAGAGTGCGGAGCTGTTGCCGCAGCTCGAGTTGTTGAAAAAGATCAGCGACACGCTGGGCGTGCTGGGCTTGGGCGAGCTGCGCCAGCGCGTGCAGGAAGAAATCCAGGCGCTTGCGCAGATTGTGCAGGATGGCAAGCCGCCCTCTGAAGATTCGCTGGTCAGAGTCGCCGGCGTTCTTTTGTCCGTCGAAGACAGTCTGGATGATCAGTTGGTGCGGCTGATTTTGCCCTCGCCCGCGAGTGAATCCGCCGCGGAAATGCCGTCCGATCAGCTGGATCACGAATTCCGCCAGGTCAGCGAGGCGGTGCTGCGCGAATGCATCGTCAACCTGGCGCGCATCAAGGAAGCGGTTTCGACCGCAGTTCAAAAGCCCAACGAATTCTCGCCGCAAGGCCTGGACAACGTTCCGCAGCTGCTGCGCGGCATCACCGCGGGGCTGCTCATGCTCGGCAAGGGCCGCGCGGTGGAACTGATGGACGCGATCGGCATGCAGGTCCGCAAGCTGATCGAGCCGGGCGCTCCGCCGCCGGACCCGATCCGCCTCGAGCGGGTGGCCGACGCCATCGTCAGCATCGAGTACTACATGGAGACGCTGCAAAACGGGCGCACCGATCCGTGGTACATGCTCGACAACGCCGAGATGTGCCTGAAGACACTGGCGGACGAGGACACGCTGTCGCGTGTGCCGAATTTGGCGCTCACCAGCAGCGAAGCCGCCAAGACGATGAAGCTCGATCCCGCGGACACCATCGCCATGGAGCGCACCAAGCGCGCCCATGCCGCGACCAACCCGCTGATCGCCGTGCCGGAGCCCGAAGCCGTCGATCCGCAATTCGTCGAGCTGTTCATCGAGGAAGCCAAGGAAGAAATCGCTTCGGTGCAAAAGGCATTCCTGCTGTGGGATCAAAACCCGATGGACCAGGAAGCGCTGTCGACCATGCGCCGCAGCTTCCATACCTTGAAGGGCAGCGGGCGAATGGTCGGTGCCCGCTCGATCGCCGAGTTCGCGTGGTCGATCGAAAACCTGCTCAACAGAATCATCGACAAGACCCTGACGCGAACCCCGGGAATGATGGCATTGCTGCGCAACTCGGTCGCCGCGTTGCCGCAATTGGCGGAGCAGCTGGAGACCGGGCGTCCCGGCTCCACGCCCATCGAGACGCTGATGGCGCGCGCCTTTGCGTACGCCGACGGCCGCGATTCCGAACAGGCAAAGGCCAACGTAGCCCCGGAGGATCGCGCCGGTTTCGATGCGACCGGCGCAACGACCGGCTTCAGCACCGCGGCGGCACCGGCGCAAAAGCCCGCGATGGACGCCACGCTGCACGACATCTACGCCAAGGAAACCACCAGCCATCTGACGGAAATCCGCGAATATTTGCGCAAGCGCGGCGGCCAGCCTGCTCCCCACGACCTTCCGGAAGCGGTGTATCGGGCAATTCATACCTTGAGCGGCAGTTCGAAGATGGCGGAGGCGCGCCACGGCATTCGAATCACCGAACCGCTGAATCATGTCATGCGCAAGGTTTTCGACAGCGGACATGGACTGTCGGATGCGGGCCTTGCAACCCTCGAACAGTCGGTGCGCGCGATCGATGACGTGTTGTCCCACATCAATGAATCGACGGGATTTTTCTCCGATCAACCGGGCCTGCTGACGCGATTGCGCGAACTCGAAGCCGAAGTGGATGCGGCGATTGCCGATGCTGCGCGCGACACCAGCGCTTCGGCGTTGGTGCCGGCGCTCGCAGCGGAGCCTGCACGCGCACCGCAGCCGGCCCCCGCACCGCAGCCTGCGACGGCCGTGAGTCCGCCCCCTGGCGAAGAGTTCGATCATGAGATTGCGAACATCTACAGCGAAGAGGCGACGGAGCTGCTGGAAGCCGCGCAAGGATCGCTGACCGCCTGGAACGCCGACCGCAAGGACAAGCAGCCGGTTGCGGAACTGCAGCGGCAGCTGCACACCTTGAAAGGGGGCGCCAGAATGGCGGGCTTGAGCGCCATGGGCGATCTGAGCCACGAACTCGAGACGCTGGTGCTGGAGATCGATGGCGGTGCCGTGGTCGGCGACGATCATGCGCACGCTGTGATGCAGGCCAGCCTGGACGAACTGTCGCGCATGCGCGATATGGTGAGCGCGGGCACGATCCCCGGCAGTGCACGTGATCTGATCGCGCAAATTCGCGGCTTGGCCGAGCAACCGGCAAAGGCGCAGCCTGCGGCAGCGACGCCCGTTGCAGCGGCAGCGCCGGTGACCGCGCCGGCCGCCACGCCGGCCGCGACACAGGCCCCGACCAGCACGCCGGCTCCGGCTGCCGCGGCCCCTGTGGTTCGCGCCATGCCGACGCCGCCTGCTCCCCCTCCCGCCGTGCCGGAGACCGCTGAACCCGCGGCAAGCAACGAAGAAGTTTCGAATCTTGAGCTGAGCAGCGCGCCCATCCTCCCGGGCCGCGAAGCCCCGCCGGTGGAGCGAGTCGAGATGGCGCGCGTCGACGCAGACCTGCTCGACACCATGCTCAACAACGCCGGCGAAGTGAGCATTTTCCGCGCCCGTCTCGATCAGCAGGTTAACTCCATCGATTTCAATCTGGCGGAGTTGGCCCGTACGGTGACGCGCTTGAAGGAACAGCTGCGCGGGCTGGAAATCGAGACCGAAGCGCAGGTATTGCACCGCCACCAAGACATTGAGCCGCGGCGCAACGACTTCGATCCGCTTGAGTTGGACCGCTATTCGGCGCTGCAGCAGTTCTCGCGCGCGCTGGCCGAAACATCCGGCGACGTCGCCAGCATTCAGGGGCTGCTCGAGACCCTGACGCGCGAAGCCCAAAGCCTGCTGACTCAGCAAGCGCGGATCATCACGGAACTGCAGAACAGCTTGATGCGCACGCGCATGGTTCCCTTCCAGCGCCACGTGCAGCGACTGACCCGCTTGGTGCGCCAGGCGGCGAATGACACCGGCAAGCGCGCGGAACTCGTGGTCCAGGGCGCTGCCGCGGAACTGGACCGGCAGATGCTGGAGCGCATGGTTGCTCCCCTCGAACATATGTTGCGCAACTCGGTCGTGCATGGGATCGAGGCGCCGGATCGGCGCGCACTGCTCAGCAAGCCGGACGTCGGACGAATTTCCATCAGTTTGGAGCGCGATGGAGCCGAGATCGTGATCGTGGTGTCGGATGACGGTGCCGGGATCAACGTCAGGTTGATCCGCGAAAAGGCCATCGCACTCGGGCTGATCGACGCCAACGCGAAGCTGACTGACGAAGAGGCCGTGCAGCTCATTTTGGAGCCCGGCTTCAGCACCGCGGGCAACGTGACGCAGGCCGCGGGCCGGGGCGTCGGCATGGATGTGGTCGCCACGGAGGTTAAAAAGCTCGGCGGCGGCCTGTTCATCGACTCGACCTACGGAAAGGGGTCGCGGTTCACGATCCGGCTGCCGTTCACATTGGCGATCAGCCAAGCCTTGATCGTGCGGGTAGCGGAGGAGACCTATGCCCTGCCGCTGGCAACGGTGGAAGGCGTCGTGCGTCTGCCGAGAAATATCGTGGCGCGTCATCTGGGCAAGGACGCGCCATTCTTTGAATACGGCGGCCAGAAATACCGTTTTCAGCACCTGGGATCGTTTGTCGGCCTGGGCGCTGCGCGCTTGCCGGAATCGGACGTATCCATGTCGGTGGTGCTGATCCGAGCCGGCGAGCACTCGACCGCGCTGGTGACCGACGAACTGGTCGGCAGCCGTGAAATCGTGGTGAAGTCGCTGGGGCCGCAGATTTCCGGCATCCGCGGCATCGCGGGCGCCACCATTTTGGGCGACGGACGCATCGTCCTCATTCTCGACATGGGTTCGTTGGTCCGGTCGGAATGGCGCGCACGTCCCAGTGAAACGGTGGTGCTCGATCAACGCGACCGGCGCACGTTTGCGCTGGTGGTGGACGATTCGATCACGGTACGCCGCGTGACCCAGCGGTTGTTGGAACGCAATGGCATGCGGGTGTTGACGGCGAAGGACGGCGTGGATGCGGTATCGCTGCTGCAGGAGAACCTGCCGGACATCATTCTGCTGGACATTGAAATGCCACGCATGGACGGCTACGAAGTGGCCGCGCACGTGCGCAACGATCCGCGCCTCAAACAAATTCCGATCGTAATGATCACATCGCGGGTGAGTGAAAAGCACCGCGCGCGCGCCATCGAGCTCGGTGTCGACGATTACCTCGGCAAGCCTTATCAAGAAAGCCAGCTGCTGGATGCCATCGAGCCGCTCGTCAATCGCCGCAGCGCCGTGGCACAGAGAGGCTCCTAGGGTCTATGTCCGATTTGCGCGACGAGTTGTATAGCTTGCTGGTGCCCCTGGCAGGCGAGAGGTTGATCGTGCCGCGCGCCTGCGTCGCGGAAGTCATCGGCTATCAGGCGCCCGCGGAAATGACCAACGCGCCGCCGTGGTACGTCGGCGTCGTGAGTTGGAGCGGGCGCAACGTCCCGGTCGTGTCCTTCGAGGGCGCATTTGGGCAGCCGCTGCCCGGCATTTCGACGCGAACGCGCATCGTCATTTTCCACGCCGCCGGCGGCCAGGTAAAAGCCGGCTACTTCGGCATGCTCACGCAAGGATTTCCGCAGCTGGTGCGCGTCAACGCCGATGTCGTACATGCTGATCCGTCGCGCAGTTTTCCGGAACGTTCGCCGGTGATCTGCCAGGTGCGCATGGTGAACGAAACGCCGCTCATTCCGGACTTGCAGCGCTTGGAGCAGATGATCGCCGAAGAAACCTCGGTGATGCAGTAGCTCCTAGTGCAGCAGGCCGAATACCGCCACAGCGTTGGTGGTGCCGACGAACACTTTGCCGTCGGCGACGGTGGGCGTGATGAACTTGTTTGCGGTACCAAACTGATCACGGCTGCCGGCCGCCATATTGCTGTTGTACAGCTCATGCGCCAGATTCGTCGCCTCGTAGGCGTGCAGCACCGCCGTGCCGCCGTAGCCGCCGGGGTTCTCATTCGCCCATACGATGGCGTTGGCCGTTCCGTTGGCGGATACGCTGGGTGCGGTGCCCGGATAGGCAAATTGGGTCGCCGACTGTGATTGCGGCGTAGCGGCGAGTTTCGCGCTTGAGACCGTAAAAGCCTTCAGCGTGCCGGAGACATTGCCGTAATAAACGGTGCCGTTGAAATAAGCAGGCGTGGACCAAATTCCGCCGGGCAATGCTCCGCTCAAGGTCTGATAATTTTTGTCGCCGCCGGCGTTGAATTTGCCCATGGCGTCCCGGTCGACCACATAGATATTCCCGTCCTTGCCGGCGCCTACCATCAGGTGCCGCACGGTATTGGTGGAATCCATCAGGTCCGGCAAGAGCATTTCTCCGCCCGAGCCTAGATCTTGATCGGCATTCGACTCGGCCACCTCGTTCGACATGGTGAAGTAGTCCAGGACGCTCAAGCCGGCGGCGGCACTGGATATCTTGAGGAACGAGTTGCCGTAATCCTGTTTGCTCGGAAAGCCGTTGGCGTCCATGCTCGTCTCGAATGCGCCATTCGCGGAAAGCAGGTAAACGTTGCCTGCGGCATCGGAGGCGGGGCCGCCTCCCGCCATCCAAATCGCCGGCCCGGCGGAACTGTGCGCCGCGATGTTGAGAACCCCGTTGCGCGTCAGCGTGTTCTGCGCAAAGCTGATTATCCAACCCCCGTACGGCTGGCCGTCGCAATGCGACGTCCAGCTGGTATAGACGGTGCCGTTCAGCAGCAGCAGCGCCGCACGTTCTTCGTAACTCTTCGCGTCGAACGTCGAAGTTGCCGTTCCCGTGGTTGGAAACGAGGCGCTGATTTCCACCGGACCGTTCAGCAGTTCCGCGCCGGTGGCGGCATCAAGTGCGTGCAGGCGCTGATGATAAGTCGAGCCGCCGTCGATGGTCATTGCAACCACATAGATCGTACCGTGCGGCCCCGCGCTGCGATCGATCACCGGGGTCGAGGTGATGCCGACTTCGGGAGTGACCTGACCGCAGCCCCGGTTGTCGCTCGGTGTTTCTCCGCTGGCAACCAAGGACACGTGCCACAAGACAGCGCCGGAATCCGCATCGAAAGCGTAAACCGAGCCGTGTTCCGTGGCGACGAAAACGACGTTAAAAAAGCTGCCGCCCACGGCGAGCCGCGATAGATACAGCGGCTGCGCGTCGACCTTGCCGTCCACCGGCAGGAGGCGCAGCAATCCGAAAGTAGCCGAAGCCACGTTCGCCAGCGTCAGCGCGGATTCCGCAAGATTTTGGCCGCTGCGATTCAAGTCGTTCTTATACGTGACCACATCGACGCCGCGCGGCATCGTTGTGCCCGCGGCCACCGTGAGCTTTGCGCTGCCGCTCGTCACGGTCCCCGCCATATTGGAAACCACGACTTGAAAAGTTGACCCATCATCGGCCAATGCCGCCGCCGGTGTGCTGTAGGTGGCGGCAGTTGCGCCCGCGATCGGGGTCGTGCCTTTCTGCCATTGGTACGCGAGCGGCGCCGTCCCGGTGGCACTGACCGCGAAGGTCGCCGTTGCGCCGACGACCACGCGCTGGTCCGCCGGCTGTGTCGTTATCGCGGGTGCAACTGCGCTTGCGGCGCCACTCCCGCCGCCGCCGCCGCCGCAGGCGAGCAGCAGCAAGGCAAGCTGCGTCGCAAGCACGAGCAAGATTCTCGAATTTCCAGGCATCCCGGTGCAGCGATCCATCGGTGGTTTATAGGCTTGGCGGATACTGCGATCAAGAGTCGGCGGCCCGCGACGCATCGTCGGACAGGGCCGACATATCTCCAAAACGGACCTGCAGGACCACGATCGCGGCAATTGCCGCGGTTTCGGTGCGCAGCACGCGCGGGCCTAGCCTTAAGCGGCAGAATGCCGACAAATCGAATGCCTCCAGTTCATCTGCGGCGAAACCACCCTCCGGTCCGACGGCGATCTCGGCGCCGCGCGCGCGGGAGGGGTCGAAGTCCATTGCCGCCGGCTCGTGCTGCGCCTGCTGCCCGTCCTCGGGCTCCAAGACCAGCCGCATAAGGCCGCCGGGCGCCGGCGCCGGCAGGGCGCCGAGGTAGTGAAGCAGCGGCTGAGGCGTTGCCACCTGCGGCAGTCGATTGCGGCCGCATTGTTCGCAGGCGCTCACCGCGACGGCTTGCCAATGCGCTTGTTTCGCCGCGGCCTGTTGCTCGTCGAGGCGCACCACGCTGCGCTGGCTCAAAACGGGCACGATGCGGGCGATGCCGAGTTCAACGGCTTTCTGCACGACGAAGTCCATGCGATCGCCGCGCGGCACGCACTGCACAAGGGTCACTTGGAAGGGCGATTCCCGGTCGATGAAACGTGCCGCGCCGACCGTGACTGAGACACGCGAGTCTCGCGCCGCCTCGATGGTGCCGCTGAATTCACGGCCGTCGCCGTTGAACAGAACAACTTCATCGCCGCTGCGCGCCCGCAGGACTTTCGCCAGATGCGCCGCCGTATCCCGCGCCAGTTCGATACGGGCGCCCGGATTCAAAACGCCGTCGATGAATATGCGGGTCAGCCGCATGAGGTGCGAACGTGCGCGGCTGTGGCATTCATATGCGCGCAATTGTCGCATATGCTAGGGGCGCCATCGGAACACGTAGGACGAAACCTTGCAAGTTGACCTCGACAGCGGGCTGATGCGAGACACCCGGCAAGTCGCGTCGCCAAATTTTGATGCGCGGCCGCCGGCAGTGGAGGCGGATTTGATCGTGGTGCACGGCATCAGTCTGCCGCCCGGAGAATTCGGCGGCCCGTGGATTGAGCAGCTATTCTTGAACACGCTGCCGCCCGATCTGCATCCTTACTTTGCCGAAATCGGCGATCTGCGCGTGTCTGCGCACCTGCTGGTGGCGCGCGACGGCGGCTTGACGCAATTCGTTAAATTCACCGATCGCGCCTGGCATGCGGGATTGTCAAGCTACGATGGTCGGCCTGCCTGCAATGACTTTTCCATCGGCGTGGAACTCGAAGGAAGCGATACGGTTGCCTATGAAGCTGCCCAATACACAGCCCTCGCCGAGGCTGTGGCTGCGCTGTGTGACGCATATCCTCGACTGTCTCCCGATCGCCTGGTAGGCCATAGCGATATTTCGCCGGGCCGCAAGACCGATCCCGGTCCTGAGTTCGATTGGCAGCGCGCCCGCCGCTGCATTGCGGCCGCCTGCGGACCGCTCCGGAGCCGCTAGGGAAAACCCCGGGTCGGGGTACAACGTGAACCTGATCACGTTGGAAATCAGCAGATTTCCCATCGCAAGCCGACAAGAGAGGTGAGGCTTCAAATCCATACCAATCCGGTGAGGGGAGGGCTATTGTTTCGTTGGTTCGCGGACCTCCCGATCGAACGCAAACTGCGTGTGGTGATAACGGTTCCCGCCATGGCGGCCTTCGCAATCGCGATGGTCATGCACGTGGCGACGAACTTGCTGCATCTGCGGGCGGATATGCAGCAGCGCGCCGCGACCATTGCGCGCACGGCCGGCGTGTCTGCGATCGAGGCGCTGGGCCGCGACAACCCGGCCGCCGCCATCAGCGCCTTGGATGACCTGCGCGATGAGCCCATGGTGGATGTGGCCGAAGTGTACCTGCCCAATGGGCAGATAGCCGCGACCTACGATCGCGCCGCGACCGGCGTCTTGTTGGGCCCCGGCCGCACGCCGGTGACCGTGCATGGCCATCAATTGCAAATCACCGCGCCGGCCACGCACGCCGGCGCGGTGCTCGGGTATGTGCATATCCTCGTGCCGCTTGCCGCGCTGTACCCGGATTTGCGCGGCTATGCCCTGATCGGTTTGGCGGCGATTGCCGCGGCCATTTTGATCTCGTACTGGCTCGCCGCCAGACTGCAGAAGCAGATCTCCGGTCCCATCGTCAATCTGGCGCACACCATGCAGCGCGTCTCCATGGAAGAGGACTACAGCCTGCGCGTCGAACGCAGCTCCGAAGATGAAATCGGATCGCTCATCGATGGATTCAACCAGATGCTGGGCCAAATCCGCCATCGCGATTCCCGTCTGGAAAAATACCGCCAGTTTCTCGAACAACAGGTTGCCGAGCGCACCGAAAATCTCGGCAATGCCAACCGCGAGCTGCAACTGGTCATCGATGAGGCCACGCGCGCCAAGGAGGCGGCGGAACGCGCCAGCAGCGCCAAGAGCGAATTCCTGGCGCGCATGAGCCACGAAATCCGCACCCCGATGAACGGCGTCATGGGCATGTCGGAGCTGCTGCAGGCAACCGAATTGACGCCGCGGCAGCGGCATCTCTCGCAGACCATTTCGCATTCCGCGAGCGCGCTGCTGCAAATCATCAATGACATTCTGGATTTCTCCAAGGTCGAGGCCGGCAGGCTCGAGCTCGAGTTCATCGAGTTCGGCTTGCGCGAAACCGTGGAGCAGGCCATCGAGATCTGCGCGGCCCGCGCGCACGCCAAGGGACTGGAGCTGGCATGCGACGTCGGTCTCGAGGTGCCGCCCAAGGTGCGCAGCGATCCGATGCGGCTGCGCCAAATTCTCATCAATCTGGTCGGCAACGCCATTAAATTCACCGACGCCGGCGAAGTGATTGTGCGGGTCAAAGTCATCGGCGATAACGATCTGTTGCGCTTCGAGGTGATCGACACCGGCATCGGCATCGCGCCGGATGCGCAAACGGACATCTTCAACGCGTTCAGCCAGGCGGACTCGTTCACCACGCGAAAGTACGGCGGCACGGGACTGGGACTGGCCATTTGCCGCGAGCTGGCGACCTTGATGGGCGGTCAGATCGGCGTCGACAGCGTCGTCGGCCGCGGTTCGATATTCTGGTTCGAGGTGCGGCTGGAACCGGTGATCGAGGCGTCGCCGACGTTCACGCGCCTGCCCAGGATGCGGCTGGTGGGCCTGCACGCACTCATCGTCGATGACAACACCAGCAACCGCAACATTCTCACGCAACATCTCAATTCATGGGGCGTCGAGGTCGTGGCCACCGAATCCAGCGCCGACGCGCTGGCGGTGCTCAATACCGACGACGGTCCGCGCTGTGATTTTGCGCTGCTGGACGATCAGATGCCGGGCATGGACGGCATCGCGCTGGCGAAGCGCATCCGCCAAGATGCGCGGCTCGCAGCCTTGCGCCTGATCATGCTGACCTCGCGTGACCATCACGACAGCAACTCCGACACGGTGCAGCTGTTCGCAGCGATCCTCACCAAGCCGCTGCGCCGCTCGCAGCTGTTGAATTGCGTGACGCGCGCCATGACCGCCGCCCCGGACGGGGGATTGGAAGAAACCGCCATACGCTCGGCGCTGCCCGCCGCGGCCCAGCGCGCCTTCGTGCCGAAGATTCTGCTCGTGGAGGATAATCCCGTTAACCGCGAGGTTGCCGTCGGAATGCTGGAGAGCTTGGGTTGCGTCGCGCACGCCGCCGAGAACGGCTGGCTGGCTCTCGAGGCGATGAACAATGATGCCTACGATGCGGTGCTGATGGACTGCCAAATGCCGGTGATGGACGGGTTGACGGCGACGGCGGAGCTGCGCCGTCGCGAACAGAACGCGGGAGGTGCGCGTCTGCCGATCATAGCGTTGACCGCCAATACCATGGAGGGCGACCGCGAGCGGTGCCTGGCCGCCGGCATGGACGATTTCCTGAGCAAGCCATTTTCTCAGCAGCAGTTGGCGGTGTTGTTGAAGCGTTGGCTGGCGCTGCATGTCTTGCCGGAGTCCGAACGGCGCGAGGCTTCTCGCCTGCCGCTGGTCGATCCCAGCGTGCTGCGCAATATTGCCGCTCTGGCGCGGCCGGCGCTCCTCGACTCCATGATTGAATTGTACCTGCAGCATTCCCCGCCGCTGATCACCGCGATCGAGCTGGCCGCGGCAAGCGGTCAAGCCGAAGAGCTGCAAACGGCGCTGCACACCTTCAAGTCCAGCACGGCCAACCTGGGCGGCGTGCGTCTCGCCACGCTTACCAAGGAGTGCGAGGCGCTGCTGCGCGAGGGAGGCATCGCCAAGGCGGCGCCCTCGGTGCAAAGAATCCGCAGGGAATATCAGGACTTCTGCAGCGCATTGATGCAGGAACGCTCGCCGAGCGCGGCTTAAGGATTAGAGATCAAATGAATCAAACCGATACCCTCAACCATGCGGCAACCGTGTTGGTCGTTGACGACGATCCCGGCGCAAGGTTGCTCGCGGGCAGCGCGCTTGAGGTCGCCGGCTTTCGCGTCCTCACGGCCGCCGACGGCAACAGCGCGATGAGCGCATTTCACGGTGACCCGGCCGACTGCGTGGTGCTCGACGTGGTCATGCCGGGAATGAGCGGCTTCGATGTCTGCCGCGCCTTGCGGGCGCTGCCGAGTGCGCGCCACGTGCCGATTCTGATGCAGACCAGCCTGGATGACATGCAGTCGGTGCAGCGCGCCTACGACGCGGGCGCCACGGACTTCTCGTCGAAGGGAATCAACCCGATGTTATTGGCCGAGCGGGTGAAATTCCTGGTGCGCGCCAAGCAGACCCAGGATCAGCTGCGGGAGAGCGAAGCACGGGTGCGCTATCTGGCCTACTACGATCCTCTGACTGCGTTGCCGAACCGGCAAAGATTGCTGCAGATTCTCGAGCAGCAGGTCCAGTGGGCGACTCCGCGGCAGCGCGGCCTGGCGGTGCTGATGCTCGACGTCGACAATTTCTCGCGCATCAACGATACCCAGGGCCAGGCGGTCGGCGACAGTCTGCTCAAGGAGATTGCGCATCGTTTGCAGCTGTGTCTGCGCGATACGGAGCGCACGCTGCAAAATGACGGTGCGTTGAACGACATCAACGATTGGGTGGCGCGCACCGGCGGCGACGAGTTCGCGCTGGCATTGCCGGGCATAGCGACGACCGACAGCGTGCAAGGGGTGGCGCAGCGCGTGCAGCTGGCTCTGGCGCGGCCATTTGTGTTCGCCGAGCAGGAAATACCGGTTTCCGCGACGATGGGCGTGAGCATGTATCCCGGCGATGCGGCGACTGCTGAGGCGCTGATCAAGAATGCGGACGCCGCGATGCATCACGGCAAGAAGGCGGGGCACGGCAGAGTGGAGTTCTTCAAGAAATCCATCAGCACGCGCGCAGCCAAGCATCTGTCCATGGAAGCCGACTTGCGCAAGGCTCTCGAGCGCAGCGAGTTCACCTTGAACTATCAACCCCGTTTGGCCATCGAGGGCATGCGTGTGGAAGCGGTGGAGGCGTTGCTGCGCTGGTGCCATCCGCAGCGCGGCTTTGTTTCGCCCGATGAGTTCATTCCCTTGGCGGAACAGAGCGGCTTGATCGTGGAGATAGGCGATTGGGTCCTGCGCGAGGCGTGCGCCCAGGCACGCCGCTGGCGCGATGCCGGGGGTCATTGCTGGCAGGTCGCCGTGAACGTGTCGGGCGTGCAGTTCCGCGACGGCAGTTTGGTGGAGCGCGTATCGCGCGCCATTGATGCCGCGGGCATCGAGCCGGGCATGATCGAGCTGGAATTCACGGAAGGCGCCCTGATCGAGTACTCGGCGGTGGTGAGCAAAGCCGTCAAGGCGCTGAAGGAACTGGGCGTCGCCACGGCGCTGGATGATTTTGGCACCGGCTACAGCTCCTTGTCCTACTTGCGGCATTTTCCGATCGACACGCTCAAGATCGACCGCGTATTCGTGCGCGACATCGTTTCGAAGAGCAGCGGCAACGCACCGCTGGTCGATGCGATCATTGCGATGGCCAAGAGCTTGGGGTTGGATACCGTGGCTGAAGGCGTGGAAACCGAAGCGCAGTGGCACTACCTCAAGTCGCGCCACGCCCACCAAGTTCAAGGGTTTTTATTCTGCCGACCCCTGGCAATAGACGATTTGCAGCGTTGGCACCGAGAATGGCTGCATTCGCATCAAGCGCCCGCCGCGAACGCCGGCTGAAGTCCTAGGTTTTCGGCAGCGCGCTGCGGCGCCAAACCACTTCGCCGCCTGCACCGCGCGCCAGCACCCGCGCCATCACAAACAAAAGGTCTGATAGGCGATTCAAATATTTCAGGGCTTCCGGTGTGACACTTTCCGCGCGTGCCAGCGACCAACAGCGCCGCTCCGCGCGGCGGCAGATCGCGCGCGCGAGATGGCATGCGGCGGCTGCGGGGCCGCCGCCCGGCAGAATGAATTCCTTCAGCGGCGGCAGGTCCGCGTTGAAGCCGTCGAGTTCCGTTTCGAGCCGATCGACATGCTCCTTCAAGATCATGACATGGCCGGGAATGCACAGTTCGCCGCCGAGGTCGAAGAGGTCGTGCTGGATTTCGGTCAAGGACCGGCGGATTTCGGGCGGCAGATCGGCATTGCCCAGGACGACTCCCACGGCGCTGTTGGTTTCATCGACCGTACCGTAGGCCTCGACCCGCAGGTTCTCCTTGGCCACGCGCGAGCCGTCGCCGAGGCCGGTGCTGCCGTCATCTCCGGTGCGCGTATAGATTTTGCTAAGCCGATTGCCCATGATTCGACGACCTCTTTGCTGCTGCGACGCTGGCACAAGGTTTGCTATGGTGGCGGCCCATGAATCATTCCCCGGAACTGCAAGCGGCGCTGGATGCGGCCGAGAAGGCCGCTGAAATAGCCCGGTCATTGTATCAGCGCAATATCGAGATCCGCATCAAGGCGGACAAATCGCCGGTTACTGAAGCCGATGTACGCTGCGAACTGGCCATTCGTGAAATCATCGAAGCGCGCTTTCCGGCGCACGGGTTTTACGGCGAGGAAACCGGCTCGCAGCGTCGCGACGCGGAATACCTTTGGATCGTCGATCCGATCGACGGCACCAAAGCCTTCGTGCGTGAATACCCGATGTTTTCCACGCAAATTGCCCTGATGCACAAGGGCGAAGTGGTGCTGGGCGTATCGAGCGCGCCGATCTACGGCGAGATCGCGTATGCGGAGCGCGGCCGGGGCGCGTTCGTGAACGGCAAGCCCATAGCGGTCAGCAAAATAGCCGCCCTTGAGTCGGCGCATTTATCCTGCGGCAATATGAAGAGTCTGGCGAGCGGTCCGCAATGGACGCGCTACGGTGAAATGATCGCAAAGCTCAGCCGCATTCGCGGCTACGGCGATTTCCTGCACTACCATTTATTGGCGTCCGGAAAGATCGACGCGGTGATCGAAACCGACATCAATATTCTCGACATCGCCGCGTGCGTGGCCATCGTCAACGAAGCCGGAGGCCGATTCACGGAACTGAGCGGCGCACCCATCACGCTCAAGTCGACCACGGTGTTGGCGAGCAACGGGCCGATGCATGCACCGGTGCTCGCGGCCCTGGCCTGAACCGGGCGAAGTGCCGGTTTCAATCCGAAGCCTCGACTGCAAATTCAGTAATCTCCCCCCCGTTCGATCGGTACGAGACACTCAGCGATTTGCAGCAAATCGGGCAGTCCTCGATGTAGGACTGCTCGGGGACCGACAGGTCCAGCGTCAGCGTGATCGATTCCCAGCAATGAGGGCAGGTGGCTTGGTGACCTTGGATGAGGATCATGCTGGGCTAACTCGTAAAAAGATTCAATAATTTCAATTGGTTATAAAACCACGCCCCCACAAATCAGTGTATCCGCCGCTTCAGCCGCGTGCAAGGCGGCCTCCTCGAGCCCTTAGGATGCGTGTTGGAGCGCGCTGCGCAGATCTTCGCCTAGGCCGCTGAATTTAAAGGAGAGATTCTCTCTGCATCAGGCCCTAACCGAGAGTTCTGACCGTTATACTTGGGGTATTGGCTTTGGGGATAAAATTACGAGGAAACATGGAGCCGACCGATACTTCAAAACCCGATTACTTCCATCGGGTTGTAGATTGCCAGTGGGCCTGTCCAGCACACACCGACGTTCCCGAGTACATCCGCCTGATCGCCCAAGGCGAGTTCACCGAAGCCTACATGGTGAATCGCGAGTCGAACGTTTTCCCCGGCATCCTGGGCCGCGTTTGCGACCGGCCCTGCGAACCGGCTTGCCGCCGCGGCCGCATCGAGGAGAAACCGGTCGCGATCTGCCGCCTCAAGCGCGTCGCTTCCGACAATCGGGATGACATCAGCGCGCTCCTGCCCAAAGCGCCGCGCGAGAAAAACGGCAAGCGCATTGCCTGCATCGGCGCGGGCCCGGCATCGCTCACGGTCGCGAATGATTTGCTGCCGCTGGGTTATGAAGTGACCATCTTTGAACAGTACGCTGTGCCCGGCGGCCTGATGCGCACCAATATTCCCGCATTCAGGCTTCCCGCCAACGTTCTCGATGAGGAGATCGGCTACATCGTGAACATGGGCGCGGACCTGCGCTTGAATTCGCCGATCAAAAGCATGAAGCAGCTGCTCGACAAGGAAGAATTCGACGCGGTGTTCGTGGGTTCGGGTGCGCCCAAGGGCAAGGAGCTCGAACTGCCCGGGCGGCACGCCACTGACCGCATTCACATCGGCATCACCTGGCTCGAATCCATTGCGTTCGGCCATATCGACAAGGTCGGCGAACGGGTTTTGATCATCGGGGTCGGCAATACCGCAATGGATTGCTGCCGCAGCTCGCTCAGGTTGGGCGCGAATAACGTCAAGGTCATGGCGCGCAAACCGCGGCAGTTCTTCAAGGCATCCGAGTGGGAGCTGGAAGATGCTGAGGCCGAGAAGGTCGAAATCGTCATCAACCACGCGCCCAAGGCTTTCGTCGTCGAAGGCGGCAAGCTGACCGGCATGACGTTCGAAAAATTGGAATACGACATCGAGAACGGCGAAATCACGGCGACCCGCTCGTTGGGCGATGTGTTCTTACCCTGCGATGACGTCATTCTCGCCATCGGCCAGGAAAACGCCTTCCCGTGGATCGAGAAAGGCATCGGCATCGAACTCGACAAATGGAATGTTCCCAAGGTCAATGCGAAGACGTTTCAATCGACGCGCGCCGAAGTGTTCTTCGGCGGCGACGCGGCCTTCGGGCCGAAGAACATCATCTGGTCGGTCGAGCATGGCCACCAGGCCGCAATTTCCATCCATAAGTTCTGCCATGACGAGCCGGTCGAGGAGCGTCTGCCGCGCGGCGTGAGCTTGTCCAGCCGCAAAATGGGCATGCACGAATGGGCCTACAAGAACGAATATAACGGCGTCGAGCGCCGCCTGGTGCCGCACGTCGGGCTGGTGGAGCGCTTCAAAAAGATCAACATCGAGGTGGAACTGGGGTTTACCGCGGAAGAGGCGGCGCTCGAAGTGCAGCGTTGCCTGAACTGCGACGTCCAGACCGTGTTTAGCGCGAAGCTATGCATAGAATGCGATGCGTGTATCGACATCTGTCCGGTGGATTGCCTCACCATTACCGCGAATGGTCCCGAGGCGGAGTTGCGCGCACGTCTGACGGCGCCGGCCACGAATCCGAGCCAGGCGCTGTATGTGTCCGCGGCGTTGCCGCAAACCGCGCGCGTCATGGTCAAGGACGAAGATGTCTGCGTGCACTGCGGGCTGTGCGCCGAGCGTTGTCCTACGGCTGCGTGGGACATGCAAAAGTCGACCATTCGCATTCCGCTCGCTATTGACGAAGAGGTTCGTGCATGCCCAGCCTGATTGCCGAGACCAGCCGTGTGAACGATTTTGTGGTGAAGTTCGCCAACGTGAACGGCACGGGCTCGGCAAGCGCCAACTCGCTCATCATGAAGGCGATTTTCCGCATGGGCGTGCCCGTGACCGGAAAGAACTACTTTCCGTCGAACATCCAGGGGCTGCCGACGTGGTATGAAATCCGAGTGACCCGCGACGGCTACGCCGCGCGCGCCAGCCACGTCGATATCATGGTCGCGATGAATGCCGAAACCTACTCCAAGGACATTCGCGAACTGCGCTCCGGCGGATATCTGATCTATGACTCGACCTGGCCGCGCAGCGCCCTGCTCCAGCGCGGCGACATCACGGTGATTCCGGTGCCGCTGGCCAAGCTCGTGAATGAAAATTTCGACGGCGTGCGCAATCGGATTCTATTGAAGAACATCGCCTATGCAGGCGTGCTGGCCGCGTTGCTGGATGTCGACCTCGATGTCATCAGCGGGCTGTTGAGCGAGAGCTACGGCAAGAAGCCGAAGCTGCTCGATTCGAACACCAAGGCGCTGCGGCTGGGTTACGACTACGTCAAAGAGAACCTTACGGCGCCGCTGCCAACGCGCGTGGAACACATGGACAAAACCCGCGGGCACATCATGATTGACGGCAATACGGCCGCCGGCTTGGGGTGCGTTTATGCGGGCGCCACGGTGGGCGCGTGGTATCCCATCACGCCGTCGACATCGTTGATGGATGCTTTCAAGGGTTTCTGCGAGCGCTACCGCGTCGATTCGCAGAGCGGCGAGAGAAATTTCGCGGTGCTGCAGGCGGAAGATGAACTGGCGGCGGTCGGCATGGTGTTGGGCGCCTCATGGAACGGCGCGCGCGCTTTTACGCCGACCAGCGGGCCCGGCATCTCATTGATGAACGAATTCATCGGTCTCGCTTATTACGCCGAAGTGCCCTGCGTGATTTTCGACGTACAGCGGGTCGGACCCTCCACCGGGATGCCCACGCGCACTCAGCAAGGAGACATCCTGCTGTGCGCGTATGCATCGCATGGCGATACGCGCCATGTCCTGCTGTTTCCGGCCAGTCCCGAAGAGTGCTTCTACATGGCGGTACAAGCCTTCGATCTCGCCGAGCGCCTGCAGACGCCGGTGTTCGTCATGTCGGATTTGGACATCGGCATGAACGATTGGATGTGCCCGGACCTGAAGTGGGACGATGCCTATAAGCCGGATCGCGGCAAGGTTCTGTCGAAGCAGGAAATCGACGGACTGGAGAAATTCTATCGCTATCTGGACCGCGATGACGATGCGATTCCGTATCGGACCCTGCCCGGCATCAGCCCCAAGGGGGCGTACTTTACGCGCGGCTCCGGCCACAATCAGTACGGCGCGTATACCGAGGATTCCGCGGAATACCAGGTGGTGCTCGACCGCCTGAAACGCAAATTCACGACGGCGCAGAAATACGTGCCGAAACCGGTCTCGATCGGCAAGGGCAACAATGCGGTCGGCATCATCAGCGTCGGCAGTTGCGACGGCGCGATCCGCGAGGCGCTCGATGTTCTGGCGCATCAAAAAATCGAGGTCGACTATCTGCGGATAAGGGCGTTTCCGTTCAACAGCGACGTGGAAGCTTTCTTGAAGTCGCATGCGACGATTTTCGTGGTGGAACAGAACCGCGATGCGCAGCTGAAGTCATTGCTGACGCTCGAGACCGCCGTCGAGAAGAGCAAGTTATTTTCTATATTGAACTACAGCGGTCTGCCGATCTCGGCGCACCCCATCGTTGACGAGATCCGCGCCAAGCTTGCCGAAGCGCCGCGCCTGAGCGCGGTACCGCGCTGAAACCAAAGAGTCCCTATGTCATACATCAATAAGCCGAAAGTCGCCCATCCCTCGCTGCCGACCAATGCTCTGGGGCTCACTCGCCGCCAATACGAAGGCAGCATGTCGACCTTGTGCGCGGGATGCGGCCACGATTCGGTGACGGCCGCTATCGTCGAGGCGTGCTGGGGCCTGGCATTGCAGCCCGAACAACTGGTCAAGCTGTCCGGCATCGGCTGCTCCTCGAAGACCACCGCTTATTTTGTCAGCGGCTCGCACGGATTTAATTCCGTGCACGGGCGCATGCCCTCGATCGCCAGCGGCGCCAATGCGGCAAATCGCGGGCTGACTTACGTCGGGGTGTCGGGCGATGGCGATTCGCTGTCCATCGGCATCGGCCAACTGGTGCATGTCATCCGCCGCAACGTCAACATGCTGTATATCGTCGAAAATAACGGCGTCTACGGCCTGACCAAGGGTCAGTTCTCGGCCTCCGCCGATATTGGCAGCAAGGCGAAACGCGGCGAGACCAACTCATCCCCGCCGATCGATCCGGTGTTGCTGGCGCTGTCCCTGGGAGCGACTTTCGTGGCCCGCAGTTTTTCGGGCGACAAGGCACAGCTCGTGCCTCTGATCCAAGCGGGCATGCGCCACAACGGCTTTGCCTTGATCGATGTGCTTTCGCCCTGCGTCACCTTCAACGATCACGAGGGCTCGACAAAAAGCTACGGATTCACCCGCGAGCACTATCATGCGGCGGTCGAGGCGGACTTCGTGCCGCGCGCCGAGGAAATCGCCGTGGACTATCCGGCGGGCGGGGCGATTCCCGTCACTTTGCATGATGGCAGCCGGGTGGTGCTGCATAAACTCGATCCTAGCTATGACCCCAGGGATCGCACCGCGGCGTATAACTACATCGAGAACAAGCTCAAGCAAAACGAATACGTGACCGGACTCATTCACATCAACGAGGCCGACGATACCGAGTTTCATAACCTTAACCGCACAGCCAAGGTGCCCCTTAACAGCATTCCCTTTGAGAAGCTCTCGCCGGGCAGCGCGGCGCTCGATAAGTTGATGGGGCGCTACCGCTAGCGGCGCGTTGAATACTCAGCAGGCTCCGACTAGGGGCTTTGCCGGCGCAAATGGCTGGCGGAAAGAAACAGGCGCACCGGTTCACCCAGCATTTCGTAGACCGCCGCGCGTGACCGCAGCAGTGCATCGGCGTCCGGTACGCAGCGCAGCACTCCGAAATCCCGCGGCGCGTGGATTCCCACCGGTGCCGGGATGACGTCGAAACCGGCGGCCGCGTACTCCTGTACGGAACGTCCCATGTGCGTGCCGCGGGTCACGAGAATAATCCGCCGCAGGCCCGCGGCCTGCAGCAGCCGCGCGGAATTGCGTGCGTTTTGAAACGTGTCAAAAGCCTGATCGTCGATCCACTGCGCCTCAATCCCGAAATTCCGCAACAACGTGTCGTGCATGGCGCGCGCTTCGAGCGAAAATCCGGTGACCAGGACCGGCAGGCCTGTCTGCTTTGCAAGATAAGCGCCGTAGCTCAATCTCTCCAGCAAATACGGTTCAGCCGCGGGTCCCGCGTACTCGGGCGCAAAAGCCCGTTGGCCGCCGCCGCCCAATATGACGATCGCCTGTGCCCTCGCAGCACGTTGCAGATCCACAGCCGGGTATTGCTCCACCCAGCGGCTGAGCGCATCGGAAACCACCGGGGTCGCGAGCAGCCATAACAGGCTCACACCGCTTATCAGGCAGATCCGCGCCAGTGCCGGACGGCGCTTCATCAGGAGAATACCCAGCAGCGCCAGCAGCAACAAACCGGCGGGCGGCAGGAGCAGATCCTTGAGAAGCGTTTTGAATTGCAGCAGCCAAATCAATCGTATGACTCCCCTCGGCAGGACATCTCAATATCCCCTCCAGGGTATCCTAGCGCGCGAAGTGGACGTTCCGAAGCCACGGCACGGATTTGATTTAACATAAATGGCTTTAACATAACGTATTTCTTCCTGCGTGCCGCTTCACGGGCCTCGCGAACAGCGTCCGGTACTATCTGCTCGTCCTTGGCTTAACAGGTTGGAACCGGACATGATCAAGTTGATCGCCGCGCTCATTTTGTCTTTATCTGGTGTTGTCACTGTTGTGTACGTCGCACCCCGGTCGAGTTGGGGTGCAGGCGACGGCGGACCGGGTCGCGGGAATCATATGACCGCTCCGGAAATCGATCCGTCATCGGCAATGGCCGCTCTTACCCTGCTGCTCGGTGGCGTGACGGTATTGCGCAGCCGCGTCACCCCCAAAAAATAACGGTTTTACCAGAGCTGCCACTGCCCAAAGAGCAGCACTTGAACCGCAACTAATGAGTTCGTCGTCGCGTGAGCGATGACGGACTCACCCATTTTCCCGGTCTTCACCGCCACGGCGCCGTACACGAGGCCCGCGATGACGCCGGCAATCCACAAATTTCCATGCATGACGCCGAATGCGCCGGCGCTGACCGCGATCGCCCACCAAGGTAGCCCTTTGAACGGCACCGTGCTGAAGTCGGCACGCACCATCCGCCGCATTAGATAGCCTCGATACGCCAGTTCTTCGGCGATCGGGACGGTGATGACCGCAGCCGCTGCTCGACAAACAATCCAAGCCGTTTGCAGCGGGCGGGTCAGCTGGGCCAGGTCGTGCGGCATGGGCGCCGGCGTGCTGATAAGGTGCGCGATTGCGGCCCATACCGCAAAGACGGCCGCGCCGGCCGCAACGCCCCGCCAGCTAAAGTTCCAATCCAGGCCGCGATAGCTGGGGCGATAGACGACAAGTACAGCCACCGCGCACAGCAAGCGAAGCGGATACAGCAGGTCAAATCCCGCCGACAAGGCGTGCGCCACCATGCCGGCCGCCAAGATCGCCAGGAGCGGCATCAGATAGGCCGCGGTTGCATCGTGAGCAACCGGCGGCGATCTACGCGCGGTGCGATTCAACCAGGCGCTCTGCCTGGCCGCGTAGGCGACGCCGAAAGCGGCCAGGTTGAATGCAATCCACCCGGCTTGGGAATGGAATCCGACCGTTGCAATTCTCTGATGTCCTGCATCGCCGATGAACAGGAGAGCGGCGATGCGTACCGCGTTCAGCAGAAAAATGAGCAGCACGGCGCCGGGCAGAATGACGAGCGCCCGCGGAAAAACATACTCGCGCCGGAAGTACCAAAGCCATGCCGTACAAAACACCAGCATCAATCCCACGCCTTCGAGGCCTGAGCAGACTTCGCTTACCTGCACCGAGAAATTCGGAAGGATCAAGGTGAGGGTGGACGGATCGGAGACTAGCGATGGGCTGAAAGGCAGCGCTATCAGGCGCACCAGCCTGAAGGTCAGCGCAGCGGCAGGTCCCCACAGATGCTGGCTCGCCTTGAAGCCGATCAGGGCGCCGGCAGCGGGGATCAAGGCATACACGGGCAGACCGCGGGATTGCTGCAAGGCCATGAACCACGCTTTGAGCGGAGCTGCCGCGGCAAACAGCGCGAGCGCCGCCGTGAACCCCAAGGCGTGCCAACCGACGGCGAGCAGTGGAAAGGGAATTGTTCCCCCGCGGTATAGCAGCATCGACAGAAGTGCAAAGGGCACCAGCAGTGCGCCATGAGCGGCCAGCCATCCCATGCTCACCGGTGCCTCGGCAAAAGCCGCGGCTGCTACAAGATTTTTGGCGCCGCGCAGATACAGCAAAATCGCGAAAGAGCCCGCGTAAGCGATGAGAAATCGAAATGCCCAATGCTGGATTTGATGGATGAACCGAGCGGCGCCGGTGAGCTCGTCGAGCAACGGATTTTGGATCAAGCCCGAGATCAGCAGCGTTTCCACCGCCAAAAATCCCACGACAATGAGCAGGCGCGGAAGCAGGCCGTATCGTAACTCCGCAACCGACAATGGGCCCGACAACGGCGTGTTCACGGTGCCAGTCTAGCGTGCAAGTCCGCAGCGGGGGCGAGTTTGCTAAAGTAGGGTGACGAGGTTCTCAAGAGCAAAAAAAGGCCGCTGATGAAAAAATTACCAATGGGTATTGCGTTGCTCTCCGTTGCCGCGGCCGCGGGCCCCCTATTTGCTCAATCGCCCAAGATGCAAACCTGCGAATCTGTTCCGCAGCCCGTTTTTTGCAGCGCGGTTCGCGGCGTTCGCAGCGAAGGCTGGCCCGCTCAAAGCCGCTCGGAGGTGATGGCCCAACACGGAATGGTCGTCGCCAGTCAGCCGCTGGCGGCTCAGGCCGGACTGCAGATCCTGAGGCACGGCGGAAACGCCATCGATGCCGCCGTGGCAACCGCCGCAGTCCTCAATGTCACCGAACCGATGATGGTCGGCGTCGGCGGAGATTTATTCGCCATCATCTATATAGCGAAGGAGCACAAGGTCTATGTGCTGAACGCCAGCGGAATGGCGCCGACGGGCGCGACCGTTGAGCGATTCAACAAACTGGGTTATGCCTGGAATCCAAAAAACTGGGGCCCGGGGTCGGGCATGCCGGCCGGCGGCATCTTGCCGGTCACGGTGCCCGGGGCGGTGTGGGGCTGGCAAGCGGTGCTCAAACGCTTCGGAAAATTGACCTTCAAAGAGGTGCTCGAGCCCGCAGTCGGATATGCGCAAGACGGCTTTCCGGTATCCGAGCGTATCGCACATGACTGGCGCCTGCCCAACGCGCTGCCCCTCCAAGCGTGCTGCACCACGCAAGATCCGGACTCCATCAAGACTTGGTATGTGAACGGTGCGCAGCCGTCGCCGGGCCAGATCTTCAAGAATCCCGACCTTGCCCGCACCTTGCGATTGCTTCAGGCCAAGGGAGGCGAGGCGTTCTACCACGGTGAGATTGCCAAGGCGCTTGTCGCCAAATCGCAGGCCCTCGGCGGATCCATGACGCTGCAAGATCTGGCTGAGTACCAGGGCGAGTGGGTCGAACCCGCCCGTACCCAATACCATGGCTACGACCTGCTCGAGTTGCCGCCGCCGGCACAAGCGTGGGCCACGGGTGAATTGCTGAATATTATGCACGCGTGCGTGCCGCAATGGACCGGCGGCCAAACGCTGGCATCGCTTGGCCCCGCGAATCCCGAATACTGGCATCTATTGATCGAGGCCAAAAAGCTCGCCTATGCCGATCTGTATCAGTACAACGCCGATCCGAATTTTGTTTCCGTGCCGCTCGCGAAATTGCTGTCGGAGTCCTATGCCGCCTCGCTGTGCGGCAAGGTAGATCCGCAGCACGCCTCCACGCCGGGACCGCCAGGAAATTTTGCAATGGCGGGCGACACCATCGTGCTCTCTACCGGCGACGCAGAGGGCAACATGGTTTCCTGGGTGAACAGCAATTTCTCGGCATTCGGCTCGGGCGTCACGGTGCCGGGCTACGGCTTCATTTTGCACAATCGCGGCGCGCTATTTACGCTCAATCCGAAGAGCCCCAATGCAATCGCGCCTCACAAGCGGCCGTTCAACACGCTGTCCGCGGGATTCGTGATGCGCGGCCAGGAACCGCTGATGACGGTAACGTTGATGGGTGGCGACATGCAGGCTCAGGGGCACGCACAGTTGCTGATCAATATCTTGGATTTTGGCGCCAATCTGCAAGCCGGCGCCGATATGGCGAGGTTCAGGCATTCGCAGGTGCCGAACTCCCTGAGCTTGGAGACGCCGCTGTACGACTTGGTGGGCGCGAAGCTCGCTGCCATGGGTCACACGGTCAAATCCGTCAGTGGAGAAGAAATGGGCGGCGTGCAAATTCTCATGTATGCCGACGGCTACTACCGCTCCGGCTCGGATTTTCGCAAGGATGGGGAAGCGGTGGGGTGGTGATTACGCAGGCAACGCAAGTCATGAAAGTGCGCCGGCTCATGCTAAGGAGGAACCAATCGGCGTTTGCCGTCCGCGGATAGCATTACACCCGGTTCGTCGAGGTCGGTTCGATCCCAGAGTTCGCAAGTGACTTCGCGATGACGTTGATCCAGCGCCTCGCAATAATTGGTATACAGGCAGAGCCTGACCTGATCGCCCCGGCCGGCGCGAACCTTGGCAAACCAATCAGGATCGGCCAACGCTTGCCGCGCGAGTCCGACGATATCTGCAGCGCCGTTTTTGAGCGCCTGCTCCGCCTGGCTAAAGTGATGTATTCCGCCCGTGAGCACAACGGGAGTCGTGAATCCCGCGTCCCGGATACCGGAGCGGATACGCGCGGCGGCATCGAGGTTGCGGCCGAAAGGGCCTTTCGCATCTGAATAATAGGACGGCATGCATTCGTAGCCGCTGCGGCCGGTATAGGGATAGGCCGCTTCGCCGATTTTCGGCTGAGACGCGTCTTCAAATTTTCCGCCCCGCGACAAGGAAATGAAATCCATACCTGCGCCGGCGAAGCGTTGCGCAAAGTACTCCGTATCCTCGACGGTACTGCCTGACTCGATGCAGTCCTCGGCAAGCATCCGGCAACCGACCGGAAACCCAGGTCCCACCTCCGCCCGGGCGGCGGCATAGACCTCGAGCGGCAGCCGCACCCGGTGCTCCCGCGTGCCCCCGTACCCGTCGTCGCGCGTATTCAACGCCGATAGAAATGATGCCATGGTGTATGCATGCGCGAAGTGCAATTCTACGCCGTCGAAGCCCGCACTCCGGGCGCGGGCCGCGGCGGCACCGAATACCGCCGGCAGCGTCGCCGGCAAATCGCGTATCGCTGGAACATGGGTATCGGTCACCCGTTCGCGAAATCCGTGACGCAGCGATTCGAGTTCGCGTGCGGTCAGTGCCTGCTGCAGTTGCTCTGTGCTGAGCGCCGCCAATTCGGACCGAACGGCGGCCTCGTCGCTGCCTTGCATCTGCAGAAATTCGCGATGCCCCGCGGTTATCTGCAAAAATTGCGCGAAATATTTCTCCGGCGTGGGACGCCTTCGAATACTCAAGAAATCGATTATCTGAATGAGCAGTTTGGTTTCGCCCTTGCTGGCGCGGCGCACGCACTCGGTCAGCTGTTTCAGACCCGGCAGGAAGCGATCATCGCTGATCCGCAGCAGAGGTCCGCTCGCAATATCGCGCACGCCGGTAGCTTCCACGACCAGCGCCGCAGGACGGCCCTGGGCAAAACGCTCGTACCATTTGAGTACGGCAGGGGTCACCTCGCCGTCTTCGGACGCGCGCCAGGGAACCATGGCGGGAACCCAGGTGCGCGAAGCCAGACGCAGCGATCCAACCATGATCGGCTGGAATAGCAGCGAGCGTTCTATTTGCGACGCACTGGGCCACGGCGCCGCGAGCGGCGCGTACTTGATGCGTTCAGGTGGTCGCCAAACGGCCATGCACTTCGCCGTCGGGGATCACGGCGGTTGCCTCGATCTCGACCAGCGCCCGCGCTTCGACCAACGCCCTAACTTCCACGACCGACATGGCCGGGAAGTGCTTTCCCACTATTTCCCGGTAGGCGGCGCCGATCTCACGCACCTCCCGCAGGTATGCGTCCCGGCTCAGCACAAACCACGTCAAGCGCACCAAATGACGCGGCTCGGCGTGCGCCTCCTCCAGCACGCGCACGATATTGCGCAGTGCCTGCTTCACTTGATCGGCAAGAACGCCGCTGTGAAACTGCCCGTGCTCATCCCAGCCAATCTGGCCGGAAACGAAAATCATGCGGCCGCTGGCCGCCATGCCATTGGCATACCCTTTGGGGCGGCGCCACTCGGCCGGTTGCAATGTCTCGGTGCTCACCCTAATTGCCTCTGAATGCGGGACGTTGTTTGGCGCTGAACGCTTCGTAGGCTCGGCGAAAATCCTCGGTCTTCATGCATAGCGCCTGCGCCTGGGCTTCTGATTCCAGTGCCTGCTCCAGGCCCATGTTCCATTCCTGGTTGAGCATGGTTTTGGTCATGCCGTGGGCAAATGTCGGACCCTCGGCTAGTTCCCGTGCAAGCTGTGCAACAGCCGCCTGCAGGTCATCGACCGGCAGCAGGCGGCTGAAGAATCCGCAGCCGAGTGCTTCATCGGCGCCCATGTTGCGGCCCGTCAGCAGCAATTCCGCTGCCAAACCTTGGCCGACGATGCGCGGCAAGATTGCGCAAGCTCCCATGTCGCAGCCCGCCAAGCCCACGCGGGTGAACAGGAAGGCGGTTTTTGACCGGGGCGTACTCAGCCGAATATCGGAGGACATGGCCAGGATGGCGCCGGCGCCGGCGCACACGCCATCGACAGCCGCGATGATGGGTTGCGGGCAGGCCCGCATCGCTCGGACAAGGTCGCCGGTCATGCGGGTGAAATTGAGCAGTTCCGGCATGCTCATGCGCGTCAGCGGACCGATGATTTCCTGAACATCGCCGCCCGAGCAGAAGTTGCCGTCCGCGCCGCCCATGACGATGACTTTCACCTCCGGCGCATAGGGCAGGCGGCGCATCAGATCGCGCAGTTCGGCGTAGCTGTCGAAAGTCAGGGGGTTCTTCTTTTCCGGCCGGTTGAGTGTGATCCAGCCGATCTGATCGCGCAGCGACCAAAGGAAGTGTTGGGCCTGGTAGCCGGTCAAATCGTTCATGGTGGGTCCCGCGTCAGTTGTGCGCGCAAGCGCGACAAGGATTCGTTCAGCAGTCGCTGCTCGCGTTTCGGAATGCCGGAAAAGAGTTGGACAATCCAAGATTCGTGCTCAACGGCCATTTGTGCGAAAAGCCGGCGGCCGTCCTTGGTGAGCTTGACCAGGTAGGCGCGCCGATCTTCGGGGTCTTGCGCTCGGGTGATCAAGCCGGCTCCCTCCAATTGGTCGACGATTCCAGTGACGTTGCCGCCGGTCACCAGCATGCGCCGCGACAGCTCGCCCATCTGCAAGCCTTGCGGAGCACGCTCCAGCTGCGCCATTAAGTCGAAGCGCGGCAGCGTGGTCTTGAATTGCACCGCCAGCGCCTTGCGTACGTGGTTCTCAATGAGATGCGAGCAGGTCAACAGGCGCAGCCAAAGGCGCAGTGATTCGTGATGATCATCCGTCAATCGCGTATCAAGGCCGACAGCGGCGCTCACGGCAATTCTCCGCCGGCGACCACGATGCTCTGCCCGGTCACCGACTCAGCGCCAGGCAGACACAGCCAGGCAACGGCATTGGCAACCTCGTCCGGCCGGATGAGCCGCCCCTGGGGATTGGATTTGGTCATGGCCTGCAGCGCATCTTCGAGTTTGCGGCCGGTGACGGCGGAAATTTTCGCCGCGGCTTCTCTGACCAGATCGGTGTCCGTGTAGCCGGGACACACCGCATTGACCGTGATGTTGCGCGTCGCGACCTCGCGCGCAACGGCGCGCGTCAAGCCGATGACACCGTGTTTCGCCGCACAATAGGCGGCGACATAGGGATAACCCGTGAGTCCGGCGGTGCTGGCAATGTTGACGATGCGTCCGAAACCTCCTTGCAACATGTCGGGCAGAGCCGCTTGAATGCCAAAATAAGTGCCTGACAGATTGATGGCCAGCAATCGGTCCCATAAGGCATCGTCGCGTTTGGTGATGGAAGCGCTGATTGCCTGACCGGCATTGTTGATCAAAATTTCGATTGGACCGAGCAGGGTCCGGGCAGCCGCGAAGGCGGCATCCACGGATTCGCGCTTCGCGACGTCTGCGGTGGCGCAGAAGATCTGCGCACCGGCGGGACGCAATTCCGCCGCCAGCGATTCGAGCGTGGCGGCGGCGCGTCCCAGGATGCTCACTTTGGCGCCCAGGTCGCACAGCGCCCGCACTATGCTTGCGCCGATGCCGCGGCCGCCGCCGGTGACCAGTGCGTGACGGCCCTGGAGCGCTCGATGATCATTCATACCGAGCCTCCTGCTGCGCGCTCCGCTGCTCGTTCCAGCTGACCCTTGGCGGACCGGTAGGGATCCGGCCACCACTGCTCGGTGTAGCCTTGTGAGGCCGCCGCGGCGAGCGTCCAGGAAGCATGGGCAAGATGCGGACGCGCGATCGCGCAAAGGTCTGCGCGGCCCGCCGCGATGATTGAATTGACCTGATCTGGTTCGGAAATATTCCCCACCGCGATGGTGGGAACGCCGGCCAGATTTCGCACCATGTCGGACAACGGCGTCTGCCACATACGGCCATAAACCGGCCGCTGCGCCGCCACCGTTTGTCCGCTCGAGATGTCCAGAATGTCTGCGCCTGCTGCTGCCATGGCCTTGGCAACGACGATCACATCCGCTTCGCTCATGCCCCCCTCGGCCCAATCGCATGCGGACAAGCGCACGCTCAAGGGCCTCTCAGCCGGCCAGGCGGCGCGAACCGCGCGCAGTACCGCCAGCGGAAACTTCAAACGATTTTCCACCGTCCCTCCGTATTCGTCTTTGCGCGCGTTGGTCAACGGGGAGAGAAAACTCGCGAGCAAGTAGCCGTGCGCCATGTGCAACTCGAGCATGTCGAATCCCGCTGCGGCGCCGAACAACGCCGCGCGCACAAAGTCGTTCTGCACCGCCTGCATTTGTGCCGCATTCATTTGCTGCGGCGCCTGGCTGATGCCGGCGAGGTAGGGCAGCGGCGAGGGTGCCAACAAGGGCCAGTTGCCGCTGCTCAGAGGACGGTCCGCTTCCTGCCATCCCAGTTGCGTCGACCCCTTGCGGCCGGCGTGCCCGAGTTGCAGGCAAAAGCGAGCCTGCGATTCCCGATGCACGAAATCCACGATCCGGCGCCAAGCGCCCGCCTGCGTCTCGTTCCACAAGCCGGTGCAGCCGGGCGAGATACGAGCATCGGCGGACGTGCAGGTCATCTCGGTGAACAGCAGTCCCGCGCCGCCGGTCGCGCGCGCACCGTAGTGGACGAGGTGCCAGTCGCCGGGCACGCCGTCCACCGCCCGATATTGGGCCATCGGCGACACCACAACGCGATTGACCAGCTGCATGCCGCGCAGGCGAAACGGCAGAAACATCGGCGGCCGGGGCCGCGCCCCGCCGCACTTGTCCGCGAGAGTGGTCTCGATCCGGTCGATAAAGTCCGCGTCGCGCAGCCTCAAATTCGCATGGCCGATGCGCTGGCTGCCGGACAGCAAGCTGTATGCGAATTGCAGCGGCTCCATGTTTTGATAGCGCGCCACGTTTTCGAACCATTCCATGCGGTTGCGCGCCGCATTCTGCAGCTTTTGCGCCTCGATGCTGCGCTCGGATTGATACGATTCCAGCCCCGAAGGGACGTCGTTTGCGTGACTGACGTGCTGCACCAGCGATATGGCATCCTCCATCGCGAGTTTGGTGCCGGAGCCGATCGAGAAATGCGCGGTATGCGCCGCATCGCCGATCAGTACGCGCCGGCCGTCGTGCCAATGGCGGCAGACAATTCTATTGAAGTTGAGCCACGCCGAACCGCGCAAATGCCGCGCGTTGGACAGCAGCGGCGCCTTGTTCAAATAGGCGGCGAACAGCTTCTCGCAAAACGCGATCGATTGATCGACATCGGCCTTGTCCAGTCCGTGAGCCGCCCAGGTCTCCTCCCGCGTCTCGACGATGACCGTAGAAAGGTCCTTGCTGAATTGATAGGCGTGAATCTGAAACCAACCGAATTCGGTTTTCTCGAACGCAAAGGTGAATGCCGAAAATTTCTGGGTCGTGCCCAGCCAGATGTAGCGGCATTTGCGCACCTCGATGCTCGGCTCGAACTTGTCAGCCCGCAGCGCCCGTGCCTTGCTGTTGGCACCCTCGGCGATCACGACGAGGTCGGCATCATCGAACTGTTCAGTATCCTCGAGTTCATGCTGGAAGGTTTGCTTCACGCCCAGGGACGCGGCGCGTTTTTGCAGAATATTGAGCAGCTTGCGGCGCGAAATGCCGGCGAAACCATGGCCGCCCGAGCGGATGGTTTTGCCCTTGAAGTGCACGTCGATGTCGTCCCAATGATAGAACTCATCGACGATGCGCGCGTGCGAGGGCGCGTCCGCTTCCAGAAAGTTCCCCATGGTCTTGTCTGAGAAGACCACCCCCCACCCAAACGTGTCGTCCGGGCGGTTGCGCTCGAAGATCTCCACCGACGCGCCGGGCAGCGCCTTTTTGAACAGAATGGCGGAATACAGGCCGGCCGGGCCGCCGCCCATGCAGACAATTCGCTTCATGCTTCATTATACAATATATAAATAGTTTATATATAAAATATATCCGCGGACGGGGCGCGTGCCGTACGGTTGGCGCCGCCCGCAGGAAGGTGCTTAAGAAGTCAGGCTGCCGCTGACGTGCGGGCGTGCAGGGCGGCGACGGCCCGCGCGAGCTGCGTGCCGCTATCGTCCGCTAACGCAGCCTCGCGCAGCGAGCGCAGGCGAATGCCGCCTTGCGGATCATCGAGCAGGGCCGGCGCCAGGGCGCAGATCTGATTGAACGAGGACCAGCCGCGTTCGTGGGTATCGCCATAGCCCTTCACCAATGTCTGGCATTCGGCGAGTTCCACCGCGAGATCGTGGTTGCGCGCTGCAATTTCCGCGATCTGCTTGAGCCACGTTTCGATCCGCTGGTTCTCGATATTGAAGCGCAAAGTGCCGCGCCGGAAGCGCCGCAGCGCCGCGATTCCGCGCAGCAGGGCAAAGCCGCCGATCGTGGTGGTGGAGATGCGCCGTCCCGCGGTGAATCGAGCCAGCGCGCGATGCGCACCGGGGGAAGCCAACAGACGGCGGCCCAATCCCGCCGGCAACGTGCCGCAGATCTCCTCCACCCGCGGTTTGACGAATTCACGCACTTGAACAACATCGCCCGGCGCAGCTTTTACCTCGCGCCGAATGCGTTCAGCGCGACCGCGCCGTGTTTTCACCTGCGCGACACGCATGACGTCCTCGAAGCTCATCCATAATCCCAAGGAGCGTGCGGTTGCCGCAGTGAGTTGCGGATCGCCCGGTTTGACCGCATCAATCGCCCAAATGCGCTCGCTGCGATCCAGAAACAAGCCGGCGTAGGCATCATCTTGGTAATCCGACAAGCGTGACGCCGCCATTCCCAGCAATTCGTGCAGCGCGGCGGGGAAGCGGGTTTCGATGCGCGCCCGCAATGTCGGGGACACGCGTCCTAGCGTGTAGTCAGCAGAGTCGATCGCGCCGTGATTGTCGGGCCACGCTGCTGCGGTGAGCGGTTTGGCGGACGCGGCGATGACCGATTGTCGGCCGGCTTCGAATGCGGCAAGGCTGGCCTCGACCCCCACCCCGGATTCCTTGATCGCCTGACGATAGTCCTCGATGCTGAAGGGCAGGACCTCGGCGCCGGCAATGGCGCCGAGGATGACGGCGCTGATTCGTCCGCCGGCGGTCTCGGCGACCGCGACCATGTCGAAGCCGATGAGTTTCGCCGCGTTGACCGACGCGATCTCGAATAGTTCGCGCGAACTGACCCGGCCCTCGCCGAGCGCCATCTTTTCGCTGATGGTGTAGTCGCGATGCGTCGATGCGATCAAGGTTGTGCGGTCTTTGGTGACCAAACCGCGATTGATCGCCCGGCCGGCTTCCATCCACTCCGAAGCGACCACGAGGTCCACATCGCCAGGATTGGGCATCAAGGCCATGACGGGTTCGCGTCCGGCGGGGGCATCGCTGCGCGGAAGAAATTCCAGGTAATAGATGGTCGCACCGGTGCGTTGCGCGACGCCGGGCACGGAAGTTGCCTGCACGAAGCAACCCGCTCGCCGGGCCGCCATCACCAGCCAGTCGGTCACGACGCCGCCGCCTTGGCCGCCCAAGGCCGCAATCGTCATGGTGAGGGGCCGCGTGCGCCTCACGCCAGCAGTCTGATGACCGTAGAACGCAGCCGCGCCATGAGCCGGTCCCAAGCGGTCGGGTTCACAATTACATCGGCGCGGTAGAAGGACGGACAGAGCACTGCGGCGTGCGCAACCTCTCCGCAGACTCCGCAACCCACGCAGGTATTGTCGACATAGGCAACGGGATCGCGCCGCAGCGGGTCAGGATTGCTCTTGACGGTGAGTGAGGGGCAGCCGGACAAACGGATGCAGGAATGATCGCCGGTGCAGACGTCCGAATCGATGCCGAAGCGTTCCCGCACCACGCGTTCCCCGTCGCTGACCAGTTTTCTAATCGTGGGCGCGATGCGCCGTTGGCGGTTCAATTGGCACTCGCCTTCCGCAATGACGATCTTGGGGCCGGTGAATTTGGTGAGCAACGCCTCTCTTAGGACCCCCATGGTCTGCTTCATGTCGTAGGTGCGAATGGTACGCACCCACTCGACACCGACGCCGCGCACCGCAGTCTCGATGCGGTTCTTCGCGCGCCGTCCTTTGATTTCGGCCGAGGAGGAAGGGATGTACTGGCCGCCGGTGGCGGCCGAATAGCCGTTGTCGACGATGATGGTCACGCCGTCGTGACGATTGAATACTGCGTTGCCGATGCCGCTGGTCAGCCCGTTGTGCCAGAAACCGCCGTCGCCCATCATGGACAATGCACGCCGCGGATTGGGGATATTGAACGATGCGCCGCCGGCTGCGCCCAGGCCGTAACCCATGATGCTGCCGCCCAGATCGAAGGGAGGCAGCGTCGAAAAGGAATGACAGCCGATGTCGGCGCTGACTTGCATCGGCCCCATTTCCCGTGCGAGCAGCTTCATCGAAGCGAATAGCGGGCGCTCCGGGCACCCTGTGCAAAGCCCCGAAGGCCGTACCGGCACGTTGCGCGCCAGCATGGCTGCCGGCAGCAAGGGGATATCCGCGGCCGGCAAGCGGCCGTATTCCGCCAGGAATGTGCGCAAGCCTGCGATTACCACGGCGCCGGTATATTCGCCCGCCATGGGCAGCGGGCCCTTGCCGACAATGCGTGTTCGCAGGTCCGCCTGGCGCAGAAACAAGCTCGCTGCCTGTTCAATGAACTCCGGCTGGCCTTCCTCGATGATCAGGATGGCTTGCTTGCCTTGCGCGAAGCGCGTGAACTCGTCCGGCACCAGGGGATATGTGACATTCAAAAGATACAGCGGAATCTTCGACTCGCCGAACACATCGGCCAGCCCCAGCCGTTCCAGTGCGCGCAGCACAGTGTTGTATAAACCACCCTGCAGCACGATGCCGACGTCGCACGGCTCATTCGGTCCTAAAAACTCGTTGAGCTTGTGTTCCTTGATGAACTTGACCGCCGCGGGCCAGCGCTGCTCGATTTTTGCGCGTTCCTGGGCATAGGTGGAGGGCGGCAGAATGATCTTGTCGAAATTGCGGCTGGGATTGTTCATCGCCTGCTGCAGGGTGAACGGCGGCCGGCGATTGTCCTTGGCGCGAAATTGGCCCACCACGTGACAGGCGCGGATTCGCATCATCAGCATGACCGGCGTGTTGCTCGCCTCGGACAATTCGAAGCCCTGCTCGACCGCCGCCACGATGGAGGGCAGATTCGGCTTGGGATCGAGCAGCCATATCTGAGATTTCATGGCAAAGGCGTGCGTGCGCTCCTGCATGATGCTGGCGCCCTCGCCGTAGTCCTCGCCGAGCACGATGAGCGCGCCGCCGAGTACGCCCGCGGAGGCGAGGTTGGACAGCGCATCGGAAGCAACGTTGGTGCCGACCGTGGATTTCCAGGTGACGGCGCCGCGAATCGGATAGTTCACCGACGCGGCCAGCATTGCCGCCGCGGTCGCTTCGCTCGCGGAGGATTCGAAGCGCACGCCGAGCTCGCTCAAGATGGCGTTCGCATCCGCGAGCACGTCCATCAAGTGAGAGACCGGCGCACCCTGATAACCGCCGACATAGCCGACGCCGGATTGCAGCAGCGCCTTGGTCACGGCCAGAATCCCTTCGCCCTCGAATTCGGCGCCTTCGGTGAGGCGCAGCGACTGCACTTCTTTGGCGAATGAACGCTCAGCCATGCAACGGGCTCAGAAAGGTAACTGCCGCTGTCCGGGCTGTAGGGTCACTGAATGCGATCGAACTGCGTTGCTTGGGCCGTTAACCATATGATTTCTCTCGTAAACTCTCGTCCATCTTGCACGTCTAGCCCGGGCCGTCCGCGGCAGCCAGTATATTCCAAGGATGCAGCTATGGCTGTAGACGTGTCGCCGACCACGGACTCAAGGGGTCGCGGCGCCCGTCCGCGAGAGAGCGGGTCCAGCGTGCGCGATCATGAATGCGGTATTCACCTTCGACCCAAAGCTCAACCGCATCGGCGCGCAGGCGGTAGCCGCCCCAGTTGGGGGGCCGGGGCACGCTGACGGAGATCTGCTCCGGTTCGGCAGATCCCGGACCGGCATAAGGGATACCCAGGCGACGCGCCTCACGAGCCACCGCCGCGGTCAACGCCTCGCGGGAATCCACGGGTTGGCTTTGCTGGCTGGCCCACGCGCCCACCTGTTTTTGCCAGGCGCGCGTGCGGAAATAAGCGTCATTTTCCGCGTCGGATAGCATTTCCACTGCGCCTTCGGCGCGCACCTGACGATGCAGGTGATCCCAGTGAATCACGACAGCGGCGCGGGGATTGACGGACAACTCGCTGCCCTTGCGCGACCGGTAGTTGGTATAGAACAGGAGGCACCCTTGTTGCGCCGCAATCTCCTTACAGAGCACCACGCGGGCGGAAGGATGGCCTTGGCTGCCGACAGTCGCCAGGACCATGGAATTGGGATTGGGCTGGGCGGCTTCCTGCTGCGCCTGCACCAGCCACGCCGCCGCGAGTTCGAGCGGGTTGCTGGGCAGGGGATCGGGCAGCGTTTCGCTCCAAAATGTCTTTTTGCCGCTGCTCATTAGAGAATGGTAGCCGTGTCGATGAAAATATGGGGCTTTCTTTAAATATGAATCTGGACGAACTGCGAACGGCGCTGACTGACCTCGACGGTCAGTTATTGGAATTGGTGGCGCGCCGCCAAGGCCTTAGCGAGCAAGTGGCGGCCGTGAAGCGGGCCACGGGACGGGCGACCCGGGACTTCGGACGTGAAAGGGAGGTCATATTGCGAGGCCGCACGACGGCTGAACGCCTGAAAATCTCGCCAGACTTGGCCGAGTCTTTACTGCGCCAGCTGATTCAATCGTCGCTCGCCACCCAGGAACAGGCCCGTGTGGCCGCGCAAGCGCACGGCAGCGGTAAACGGGCGTTGGTGATCGGCGGCCACGGCAAAATGGGCGGGTGGTTCGCCGAATTTTTGGCATCCCAAGGTTTCCGTGTTGCCATCGCCGATCCCAAGGGCGGTCTTGCGGGCTTCGATACCGTTGCCGACTGGCAGGCGGATCCCTTGGATTTCGACCTCATCGTGCTGGCTACGCCCTTGTCGGCGACCGCCGAATTGCTGCAGGTGCTCGCGCGCCGGGCGCCGCGCGGACTGATTTTTGACTTAGGCTCGCTGAAAACGCCGCTGCGGGTGGGTTTGGACGCGCTGGTCAAGGCCGGCTGCCGGGTCACTTCGATACACCCCATGTTCGGCCCCGACACCGATCTGCTCTCGGGGCGGCATGTGATTTTCATTGATCTGGGCAATAAAGAGGCGCTGACCCAAGCGCAGGAACTGTTCGCGCCCACCATGGCCGAGCGGGTCGTCATGGGCTTGGACGAGCACGATCGCTTGATTGCCTATGTGCTCGGGCTATCGCACGCGTTGAACATCGCCTTCTTCACGGCGCTGGCCGATAGCGGTGAGGCGGCGCCGCGGCTGGCCAGGTTGTCGAGTACCACCTTCGATTCGCAGTTGGAAGTGGCGAGTCGCGTTGCGGCCGAAAGCCCGGATCTGTACTTCGAGATCCAGAGTTCGAACGACTACGGCAATGAGTCGCTGCTGGCCCTGCAAAAGGCGGTGGAAAGGTTGGTAACGACAGTACGGACCAATAATGCGCAGGAGTTCACGGCGCTGATGACCCGCGGCAGGGCCTACTTGGACGGGCGCGCGGCCGCGCGAGCGGGCTGAAGGAATTGATAATGGCTGAATTGGAACACATGGATAAGGAAATCGAGGACCTCCGCAAGCGTCTTGCGGAAATGACCGCGGAAGCATCCAACAACGAGACCATCATGAAGCGGACGCAGGCGCGCGAGCTGACGCTGCTGCGCGCCGACAGCCTGTCGCAGCTGCTGGATGCCATGGTGAGCGGCTTGCGCGAATCTTATGGTCTCGATGCCGTGAGCGTGGTATTGCTCGATCCGCAGCACGAGGTGCGGCATCTGTTGGTGGCGGGCGGCGAGCGGCCGGAGGAATTCAAGCAAATATTCTTCGTCGATTCCTTGGTGGGCTTGGCGCCGCAGCTGGCGGCCCTGAACAAGCCCTGGCTGGGGCCCTACGTCGGCGCCGACCATCATCTGTTGTTTCCGGGAATACCCAATCTGAAAAGCGCCGCCCTGGTGCCGCTGCCACGCAAGGACCGGTCCACCGGCGCGCTGTGTTTCGGCAGCCGCGACGCGACGCGCTTCACGCGCCACCACGGCACGGATTTTCTCGCTCATCTCGGCGCGGTCGGCGCCGTGTGCATCGAGAACGCGGTGAATCGCGCCCGCCTGCTGCGGGCCGGCATCACGGATTTCCTCACCGGTTGGCACAACCGGCGCTATTTGCAGCAGCGCTTGAAGGAAGAGCTGGCGCGCGCGCAGCGCCGCGGCGGCACCATCGCCTGCCTGATGATCGACATCGATAAATTCAAAGGCATCAATGACGGCTATGGGCACTTGGCGGGCGACAGCGCACTCAAAGAGATTGCGCACCACATCGAGGCGCAGATTCGCAGCATGGATACCGCGGCCCGTTTCGGCGGCGACGAGTTGGCCATTCTGCTTCCCGAAACCACGGCTGCGGAAGCGGCAACGCTGGCGGAACGTATTCGCGAGGTCATTGCGGCCCATCCGATTTCGCTCAATTCGCAGATCTCGCGCGCTCTGACGGTGTCAGTGGGCGTTGCGGCGGTTTCGCCCGGGCGTGACGAGGCGGATCTCAAGGCGGTGGCCGACCGGCTGATCGCGGACGCTGATGCGGCGCTGTACCGCGCCAAGGCGCTGGGCCGAAATCGCGTACAAGTGGGCGCCGGGTAAGCATGTCCGCGCAGCCCGTCAGCGATTACATCGATAAGGACGGATTCCGGGCGAATGTCGGCATCGTGCTGACGCGCGGTTCCGGCGAAGTGTTTTGGGGAGGCCGCGTCGGCGGCCGCGGCTGGCAATTTCCGCAGGGCGGCGTGAATCGCGGCGAGCAAGTGGAGGACGCCTTATATCGGGAACTCAAGGAGGAAATCGGCCTGGAGCGCCAGGACGTCGAGATGCTGGGTTCGACCCGGGGCTGGCTGCGGTATCGTCTGCCGCGCCAGTACGTGCGCGACCGCTGTATCGGTCAAAAGCAGCGCTGGTTCCTGCTGAAGCTCACCGCAGACGAATCAAAACTGCACTTCGATGCGACCACTCAGCCGGAATTCGATCGCTGGCGCTGGACCGACTATTGGACGCCGGTGCGCGAGGTAGTCTATTTCAAGCGGCGCGTCTATGTGCGCGCCCTGCACGATCTGGGGCAGCACATGTATCCCGACGGACTCCCGCCGTATCCCGATTGGTGGCCGGAGACTCAGGCGTCCTCTTGACGCCTCAGAAGGGCTTGACCACCGCGAGAATGACGATGGCGATCAGCAGCAGCGACGGCACCTCGTTGAAGCCGCGCAGCCACTTGGCGCTGCGCGTGTTGCGCTGCGCGGCAAAATCGCGCATCAGCTTGTAGCAGACTCCGTGGTAAGCGATGAGCAACGCGACGAACAGTAGTTTGAGCTTGAGCCAGGACATTTGCAGATATCCCGGCGAAGCGATCAGCATGCATGCGCCAAATAGAACGCTTAGCGCGGCGCCTATGGTCATGATGAGGAAAAGGCGCCGCTCCATGATCCCGAAGCGCAGCGTGCTGATCGGATCATGTGCATCCGCGTGATAGACATAGAGCCGCGGCAAATAAAACAGGCCGGCGAACCAGGTAACAACCGCGATGACGTGCAGCGCTTTGAGCCAGAGCATGGGTGTTCCATTGTGATTGAGAATAGATGATAACGTGAGGCTCTGTGTTGGGGGGCCTGGCTTCGTATAATGGGCAAAGCCTCCTCGAGGAGTGTGCAGCAAAAATATGGCTGATTCGTTCGGCAAGCTGGTCGTTCGATCGTACGCGCCGAAGCGCCGCGCGGTGCTGTGGACCTGCGCCGCGTTGCTGATCGCCGGCGTCCTGTATGCGGCGTTCGAGTTCGGCCGCTATGACGCAGGATATCGCGTGGTCGATTCGGTACGCGGCGCATTGTCGGCGAGCCGGCGCATCCGCACGCTGGAGTCGGAGAACGAAAGTCAACGCCGTCAGCTCGAAGCGGCCGAGACCGCCCGGCGCGTGGATCGCGAGGGCTATGCGCAGGTCGAGCGCAGTCTCGGCGACATGCAAAGCCAGATCGCGCGGCTGAATCAGGATCTGTCTTTCTACCGGGGCCTGGTGCAGCCGGAGTCGCTCATCCACGTGAAGGTGCAGCAGATGCAAATCGTTCCGGACGGACCGCCGGGGCAGTATCACCTCAAATTCGTGTTGATGCAGACCGGCAAGCCGGACAAAGAAGTGGTGGGCAATGCGACTGTGACGCTCGATGGACTGCTTGGGGGCAAGCCGTTGAGCCTGAACTATGCGCAAGTCTCGCCTAACCACCGGGTCAGCCTGGCATACTCCTTCAAGTACTTTCAGGACTACAACGAGCCCATCGATCTGCCGGCCGGTTTTGAGCCGACGCGCGTGGGTGTCGAGATTCATAGCGGCAGAGATGCCAATCACAGCTTCCGCCAGGCATTTGTGTGGAAGGCGCAGGGCATGTCGGTGGAAACGGAAGCAAACGGCGATATTCCGGGCAAGGGTGAAGCGGATGTTCAAACCGAAACCGAATAAAAAAGCGGAGATCGACACCTTGATCGGCGCGAAGACCCGTATCAACGGTGATGTGGAATTCGTCGGCGGCCTGCATCTCGACGGCCACATCAACGGCAACGTGAAGAGTGAACCAGGCAGCGGTGCCACCTTGTCCGTCAGCGAGCAAGGATGCATCGAAGGTTCGGTGGTGGTGACCACTATTGTGCTGAACGGCGTAGTCAAGGGCGACATCGAGGCGGGCGATCGCGTGGAACTGGGGCCAAAAGCCAAGGTTCTGGGCAGCGTTCATTACACGACCATTGAAACAGCCGTGGGCGCCCAAATACTTGGGAAATTGATTCATCATGCGAAAACAGGGCCCGGGTCGGGCGATTCGGCCGCTGCCTCGGCGAACGCAAGTCGCAAAGAGGGCGCATAGCTTTGATTGGCCGGGGTGCGCCGAGTAGACTAGCGCTATGAGTACGACAGCCGAATCGACAATGTCTTCCGATCTCCTCCCGCAGGCCCCGGACGTGCTGGTTTTTACCGATGCCGCGGCCGGCAAGGTCGGCGAACTCATCCGCGAAGAAGCCAACCCCAACTTGAAGCTGCGGGTATTCGTGTCGGGCGGCGGGTGTTCAGGCTTTCAATATGGATTTACTTTCGACGAAAAAATCGAAGAAGGCGATTTTTGCGTCGAGAAGCATGGCGTGCAGTTGTTGGTTGATCCGATGAGCGCCCAGTATCTGATGGGCGCGGAAATCGACTACAAAGAGGATCTGCAGGGCGCCCAGTTCGTGATCCGCAACCCAAACGCGAAAACCACCTGCGGTTGCGGGTCTTCGTTCGCGGCCTAAGAGTTCGCAGCCCAAGAATGTTGAGCGAGTAGATGAGCGGCGGAAGGGTCGTGGTGCCCGACGTGCTCGCCGCCGTCGACTTGGGTTCCAACAGTTTTCATATGGTGGTCGCGCGCTACTCGCACGGCCAGCTCGTCATCCTCGATCGATTGCGCGAAATGGTCCGGCTGGCAGCCGGGCTCGGCGACAGCGGCCGGCTCGACGATACCGCGACGGACCGGGCACTCCGTTGTCTCGAGCGATTCGGCCAGCGGTTGCGCGCGATGCGTGCCGAGAGCGTGCGCGTCGTGGGCACCAATGCGCTGCGCCACGCCCGACGCAAGCGATGGTTCCTGGAACGGGCGCGCGCGGCGCTCGGCCACCCCATTGAAATCATCTCCGGGCTGGAGGAGGCGCGGCTGATCTACTCCGGCGTGGCGCACACCAGTCCCATGAGTCCGGACAAGCGCTTGGTGATCGATATCGGCGGCGGTTCGACCGAAGCGGTCATCGGCGAGGGCTTCAATCCGTTGTTGCTGGAAAGTCTGTCTGTGGGATGCGTCGGCTTGAGCGCGAGTTTTTTCGACGACGGCAGGATTTCGGCCAAGCGCTTGGAACGGGCGCGCACGGCGGTGCGGCTGGAGTTGGAGCCGGTGCAGGAGGCTTATCGAAAAATGGGCTGGCTGCAAGCCTTCGGCAGCTCCGGTACGGTGCGCGTCATCAGCGATGTGCTGCACAAACTGAATCCCGAGTCGCCGCATATCACACTCGATAATCTGAACCGCCTGTCCGACCGCGTGATCGCAGCCGGGCATGTTGATGAACTCGATCTGGCCGACGTCGATGCCGAGCGGGCGCCGGTGTTCCCCGCCGGCCTGGCTATTTTGTTGGAAGTGGTGGAGAACTTCGGCATCGACCGGGTGCGCGTTGCCGAGGGCGCGATGCGCGAAGGGTTGCTCTACGATCTGATGGGCCGCTTCACCGATGAAGATGCTCGTGTCCGCAGCGTGCGCGCAATGGGAAAGCGCTATCACATCGATGACCTGCAGGCCGACCGCGTCGAGGCCACGGCGGTGGGACTTCTCGAGCAGGTCGAATCCGAGTGGGGCTTGGAGGATCCGCTCGCCGAGTCGGTGCTGCGCTGGGCGGCGCGGCTGCACGAAACCGGCCTCGACATTGCGCATTCCAAATATCACCGCCACAGCGCCTATTTGCTCGAGCATGCCGATATGCCGGGCTTTCCGCGCGAGGAACAGCTGCTGCTGTCCGCCTTGGTCGGCGGTCATCGGCGTCAATTGTCAGTCGAGTCGCTGGAGGACTTGCTGCCGCCTTGGGACCGTCTGGCGGAGTTCCTGATCGTCATTCTGCGCCTGGCGGTGCTGCTGCATCGGGGACGCAGCCCGCAGCCGCTGCCCGAGGTGCTGTTGAGCGTGAAGAGCCGCAATATCACACTGGAACTGCCGCAGCGCTGGATCAAGGAGCACCCTCTGACCCTGGAGGATCTCGAGCAAGAGCGCACCTACCTCAAGGAGGCCGGCTTTCGCCTGGCCATCGTCTAGGCTCTAGCCCTCGGTCAAAGCGACCCGCTCGTCGTACAGGTTCATCAGACGGGCCTGCGCGGAGATTTTCTTGTCGCTGGGCGTGCGCGCATAGTGCCCCTTGGTGTCGAGAATCCAAGCCTGCATATCGTCTTCCAAATAGAGTTTTAGATCGTCGGCGACGCGCGCTTGCAGCTCGGGGGCTTCGATCGGAAACGCAATCTCGATGCGGCGGAATAGATTCCGATCCATCCAATCGGCACTGCCGCAATACACTTCCCGATCGCCGGCGTTCTCGAAATAATAAACGCGCGAGTGCTCGAGGAAGCGTCCGACAATGGAACGCACCTTGATCCGCTCGGAAACGCCGCGAACACCGGGCCGCAGGCAGCACACGCCGCGGATGATGAGATCGATGTCCACGCCGGCGCGCGAGGCGCGGTACAGCGCCTGGATCACGGTCGGTTCGGTGAGTGCGTTGAGCTTGGCGATGATGCGCGCCGGCTTGCCCGCGAGCGCATGCTCTCTTTCGCGATCGATTTTCGCGAGCAGCGCATGATGCAGGCTGAAGGGCGCGTGCAGCAGCTTGCGCAGCTTCGGTACCTGCGTGAGCCCCGTGAGCTGCAGGAAAATCTCATGGATATCCTCGCCGATCGACTCGTCGGCCGTGAGGAGTCCATAGTCGGTATACAGGCGCGCGGTCTTGGTGTGATAGTTGCCGGTGCCCAGGTGGCAATAGCGGCGCAGCCCCTTTTCTTCGCGCCGCACCACCATGACGAGCTTCGCGTGGGTCTTGAATCCGAATACGCCGTACATGACGTGCGCCCCGGCTTCCTGCAGTCTGGTCGCCAGTTCGATGTTTGCTTCTTCGTCGAAGCGCGCACGCAGCTCGATGATCACCGTAACGTCCTTGCCGGCCGCGGCGGCCTCGACCAGCGCGGCGACAATGGCGGAGTCGTTGCCGACTCGATACAGGGTTTGCTTGATCGCGAGCACTTGGGGATCGTTGGCCGCCTGCCTGATGAAATCGGTGACCGGCCCGAATCCTTGAAACGGGTGATGCAGCAGCACGTCGCCGGCGCGCAGGGTAGAGAACGGATCGCCGCCCGACTTCAGCCGCTCGGGGATGCTCGGCGTGAACGCGGAATACTTCAGTTCGGCGCGGTCCACCAGATCGTACAATGCCATCAGGCGATTCACGTTGACCGGGCCGGATACTTTGTAGAGATCGTCAGCAGTGAGCGCGAATTGCTCCAGCAGATAGGTGAGAATCTCATCCGGGCAATCGTGCGCGGTCTCCAGCCGCACCGCGTCGCCGTAGCGGCGCGACGCCAGCTCGCCCTCGACGGCGCGCAGCAAATCGTCGACTTCTTCCTGCTCGACGAACAAGTCGCTGTTGCGCGTGACACGGAATTGATAGCAGCCGCGCATTACCATGCCGGCGAAAAGAGTCGATACGAAGGCCTCCACGATGGTGCCCAGGAAGACGAAGTTGCGGCTGCCGAGTTCGTCGGGCAATCGAATGAGGCGCGGCAGGGAGCGCGGCGCCTGGACCACGGCCAGGCCGCTGTTGCGCCCGAAGCCATCCTCGCCCTCGACCACGATGGCGAAATTCAAACTCTTGTTGAGTATCTTGGGAAAGGGGCGCGCGGGATCGAGCGCCAACGGACTCAACACCGGCTCCACTTCGCGCGTGAAATAGTCCTTGAGCCATGCTGCCTGGGCGGGAGTCCAGGTCTCCGGCTCGACGAAGATGACGCCGTTTTTTGCCAGCTCCGGAATGAGCACATCGTTCAGCGCTTCGTATTGCTCGTCGACCAGCCGCACGGCGTGGAGGCGAATGGCTTTCAACTGCTCGGGCACCGACAATCCGTCCGCACCGGCTTGGACGGCGCCGGCTTCCTGCAGCTCCTTGAGGCTGGCGACGCGAATCTCGAAAAATTCGTCAAGTATGGCGCACGAAATACACAGGAAGCGGACCCGCTCGAGCAATGGAATGCTCGCATCCTTGGCCTGCTCGAGCACACGCTGATTGAATTCCAAAAACGACAGTTCGCGGTTGAAATAGAGCTGCGGTACTTGAAGGTCGACGTCGTTCATTAGGCTTCAGTGTGTTGCTCGTTCGTGCGTTCAGGCGTAGCGATACACGCCGCCCAGGATACGCGCGCCCTTGGCGCCGGTGACGCCGCCGGCACTCGAGGTCAATCCCTCGAGGGTGCGCTTGGCGAACCACGCGAACGCAACCGCCTCGACAAAATCCGGGTCCAATCCGAGCGCCGCCGTGGTGGCGACGCGGTTCGGCGCGATCAGCGCAGCGATGGCATTGAGCAATGCAACATTGTGCGCGCCGCCTCCGCAAACGTATAGAGACGCGCCGGGTGCATATTGGCGCACCGCAGCCGCAAGCGTTGCAGCGGTGAATTGCTGCAGCGTCGCCTGAACATCCTGCGGTCGGCGTGAAAATAACCCCAGTTTGTTGTGCAGCCACGGCACGTTGAATAATTCCCGCCCCGTGCTCTTGGGCGGCGCAAGCCGCAAGTAGGGCTCGTCCAACAATTCGCGCAGCAGGGTTTCATCGACTTGGCCGGAAGCGGCCCATGCACCCTTGGCATCGAATTCCTTGCCCTGATGCTGCGCAATCCACGCATCAAGCAGGCGGTTTGCAGGCCCAGTATCAAAACCGGTGCCGCTGCTGTCGCGCTTCAGGATGGTGATATTCGCGATCCCGCCTAGGTTCGCGATGACCCGGTCTTCGCTGTCGGTGCGGAACACCAGATCGTGGAACACGGGCAGCAGCGGTGCGCCTTGGCCGCCCGCGGCCACATCACGGCGGCGAAAATCCGCCACCACGGAGATGCCGGTTCTCTCCGCAAGCGTATTCGGATCGCCGATCTGCCAGGTAAACGGCGCCGCAAGGTCCGGCCGATGGCGCAGCGTCTGTCCGTGGCTGCCGATGGCGGCTACGCGGTGCGCGTGGATCCCCGCGCTTTGCATCAGTGCCAAGGCCGCCTCGGCGAATGCCCGCCCCAGTTCGGTATCGATCTGGCCCACCTCGTCGAGCGAAACGCGCTCCGCGTGATCGATGAGTGCGGATATCCGGCGTTTCAGATCCGGCTCAAATGCGGTGGCGCTGGTTGCGATGATGCGCAAGGGAGCGGCGTCGAAATCCACCAGGGCGGCATCAATCGCATCCATGCTCGTTCCGGAGATCAAACCGAGGTAAATCCCCATGGCGGATTTAATTCAATCGATGCCGGATTTGGCACCCGGGTCAGGTGCGCCGCCGGAGACAGGGCCCGAACCTGAATTCGAGGCGCTCGGCGCCGGTGCTGCGGCGCCGCCGGGCATTGCGGCGGCAACCGCGGCGGGAACCGGGTTGGCCGGCCGCGAGCTCAATAGGCTGGCCAGCAACGGGGCTGAGGCTTCACGGAATTTCTGCAAATCCTGCGCCCGCAGCGGTTCGGCCCCGGGCAGCTGCACGGTCTGCGGATTGCGGTGCACGCCCGCTATCAGGTACTCGTAGTGCAAGTGCGGACCGGTGGCCAGTCCTGTCATGCCCACGTAGCCGATAACCTCGCCCTGCTGCACCTTCGAACCCAAGTGGATGTTGCGCGCGAAACGGGACATGTGACCGTACAGCGTCGAAACATTTGCGCCGTGCGTCAGGACTATGGCATTGCCATATCCGCCGCGCTGGCCCTCGAAGCTGACGTGACCGTCGCCCGCGGCGTGCACGGGCGTACCGGTGGGAGCCGCGTAGTCGGTGCCCATGTGGCCGCGGATGGTATTCAAGATGGGGTGAAAACGATGCGGGTTGAATGCTGAACTTACCCGTGTGAATTCGACCGGCGCGCGCAAAAATGCCTTGCGCATCGCCAAGCCATTGGGAGTGTAGTAGCCCACACTGCCGCCATCCCCGGCAAATCTCACCGCGCGGTACACCTTGCCGTTGTTCACGAATTCGGCCGCCAATACCTCGCCATCTCGCAGATAGTTTCCGTCCTGATAAATTTGTTCATACACCGCGGTGAATCGATCGCCTTCGCGGATGTCGAGCACGAAGTCGATGTCCCAGGCGAAGACATTGGCGAGTTTCAGTGCCACGGTGTCCGAGATCTCGGCGGCGCCGGCAGCCTGAAACAACGAGGAGTCGATCGTGGCGGCCGCGGTGCGCACCCGCACCTCAACCGGGTTGACGATCAGCTTCGCCTCGAAGCCATTGTCCTGGCGCACCACATTGAGCGTTTGCGTCTCGCTCACCTTGCGGCTGAGTTCCTTGATGTCCCCATCCGTGTGCGTGAGCTTGATGGCATCGCCAGGCTTCAAGAAATCCAAACTCTGGCGTATGCCGGGCAGGTTGCGGATCGCTGCGAGGTCGGCCTTATTAAGAGACATGCGCCGAAAGATGGCATCGAGAGTGTCATTCCTGCCGACCACCACCTGAATGATCGAGGCAACGCTGGCTTGTTGAACGGCAGCGGAGAGGGGCGGTGCAACGGCGGCGGCATTACCGGCCGGGGCTTGCGCGAGTGTGCCAACGGGGGCGGATGCTGCGCTACCCGCGAATCGCCACCCCCAGTACGCCGCCCCGGCAAGCGCGCAGATCGCCGAGCCAGCGGCTAACACTCGGATTCGTGAGGGATTTTTCCAGGATCCGAATATGTTGCTTGGCACCAATAATTCCTAGCGGGATAACTACGTAGGCTAGCTGTCGCTTCCCGCGCGGTCAATTAACGATCTCTTAAGGTGTGACGCGACCGCGGGTCGGTGTCGAAGAAGCGGCGGCGTGCGGATCAGCCGCGCCGGATGATGCCGTGGCGCTTCTTGCCAACGGTAAGCCGCGCGGTGCCGCTGCCGTCGAGATCGGCTTCCGTGACGCTGGCGGTGGCGGCCTTGACCGGCTGATCGTTCAAGCGCACGCCGCCTTGGCCGATCAAGCGGCGGGCTTCGCTCTTCGAACCCGCCATCCCGAGCGCGATGGCCACATCGATGATGAGAGCGGGCTCGCCGCCCTTCAGGTGGAACGTCGGCAATCCTTCCGCGACGCTGCCCGCAAAGGCGCGCGCCGCGATCGCCGCGGCATCACGCGCATGGTCGTCCCCGTGACACAGCCGCGTAGCCTCGGTGGCCAGAATTTCTTTGGCGACGTTGATCTCGGCATCCTTGAGTTGTTCGAGGCGTGCGATTTCTTCGAGCGGCAGGTCGGTGAACATGCGCAGAAACCGGCCGACGTCGCCGTCTTCGGTGTTGCGCCAGAATTGCCAATAGTCATAGGGCGAAAGTCGATTGGGATTGAGCCACACGGCGCCGCTGGCGGTTTTTCCCATCTTGGCGCCCGATGAGGTGGTGATGAGGGGCGAGGTGAGCCCGAACAATTGCGCATCGGCCATGCGCCGCCCGAGTTCGACGCCTTGCACGATGTTGCCCCACTGATCTGAGCCGCCCATCTGCAGGCTGCAGCCATGGCGCTTGAACAGTTCCACGAAGTCGTAGCCCTGCATGATCATGTAGTTGAATTCTAGAAACGTGAGAGGCTGCTCGCGTTCCAAACGCAGCTTGACGCTGTCCATGGTGAGCATGCGGTTGATCGTAAAGTGGCGGCCGACATCGCGCAGAAAGTCGATGTACTGCAGCGTCTTCAGCCAATCATCGTTGTTGGCCATGATGGCGCCCGAGGGGCCGGCGCTGAAATCCAGGAAGCGCGCAAAATTCGCACGAATGCCGCTGATATTGGCGTTGATTTGAGCCTCTGTGAGCAGCTGGCGAGTCTCATCGCGGCCCGACGGATCGCCCACCTTGGTGGTACCCCCTCCCATCAGCACGATTGGGCGATGGCCCGCCTGCTGCAGGTGGCGCAGCAACATGATCTGCACCAGGCTGCCGATGTGCAGACTGTCGGCAGTGGCATCAAAGCCGATATAGGCAGAAATCACGCCGGATTGCGCACGCGCGTCCAGGCCGGCGGGGTCCGTTATCTGGTGAATGAAGCCGCGGTCGCTCAAAGAGCGCAGAAAATCGGACTTGAATGGACCCATCGCTGAAAGAACCTTCGCACCGTGGTGCCGCAAAAACAGCCATTTTGCACCGGATTGGTGTGCAGCAGGCGCCAAAAATCACCACGTCTATCGCGCAAACCCCGACAGCGCAACCGGGCTTTGTCCGGAATCCCGCGAAACCAAGCGCCGGCTGGCAGCGAATGTGACGGGCGGTTGACAGACTCGAACGCACCGCTATACTGCGCGCCCTCCCACCTAAAACGCGTTTTTCGAGACTTTCCGGCGATTGACGGAGTCCAAAAACACGCTATACTTGGAAGTTCGCCCGAGACCTTTGTCGTCCCGGGATATTCTTTAAAAATTCGAATAGGTAACTTGTGCAGGGACTCGCGTCGATGCGCCTTTGGTGCAATTGATGATTCGAGTTCCAAACGACCAGATGTTCATTCGTGAACAGAAGCGAGTTTGGGATCGAGATTGCTTCAGTGAAAAAGTGTTATTAACTGAAGAGTTTGATCCTGGCTCAGATTGAACGCTGGCGGCGTGCCTAACACATGCAAGTCGAGCGGTAACAGGTGTAGCAATACATGCTGACGAGCGGCGAACGGGTGAGTAATGCTTTGGAATCTTCCCAGTAGTGGGGAATAACCAGTCGAAAGATTGGCTAATACCGCATACGTCTGTAAAGGGAAAGCGGGGGCTCGTAAGACCTCGCGCTATTGGATGAGCCAAAGTCGGATTAGCTAGTTGGTGGGGTAATGGCCTACCAAGGCGACAATCCGTAGCTGGTCTGAGAGGACGACCAGCCACACCGGAACTGAGACACGGTCCGGACTCCTACGGGAGGCAGCAGTGGGGAATATTGGACAATGGGGGAAACCCTGATCCAGCGACGCCGCGTGTGTGAAGAAGGCCTGCGGGTTGTAAAGCACTTTTAGTGGGGACAAAAAGCTACGGATTAATACTCTGTGGTCTTGATTTAACCCAAAGAAAAAGCACCGGCTAACTCTGTGCCAGCAGCCGCGGTAATACAGAGGGTGCGAGCGTTAATCGGAATTACTGGGCGTAAAGCGCGCGTAGACGGTTTTGTAAGTCAGATGTGAAATCCCTGGGCTCAACCTGGGAACTGCATTTGAAACTGCATGGCTAGAGTATGGAAGAGGGAAGTGGAATTTCCGGTGTAGCGGTGAAATGCGTAGATATCGGAAGGAACACCAGTGGCGAAAGCGACTTCCTGGTCCAATACTGACGTTCATGTGCGAAAGCGTGGGGAGCAAACAGGATTAGATACCCTGGTAGTCCACGCCATAAACGATGACAACTAGATGTTGGGAGGGTCTGCCTCTCGGTGTCGCAGCTAACGCGTTAAGTTGTCCGCCTGGGGAGTACGGCCGCAAGGTTGAAACTCAAAGGAATTGACGGGGACCCGCACAAGCGGTGGAGCATGTGGTTTAATTCGATGCAACGCGAAGAACCTTACCTGGTCTTGACATGTCAGGAACCCTTCAGAGATGAGGGGGTGCCTTCGGGAGCCTGAACACAGGTGCTGCATGGCTGTCGTCAGCTCGTGTCGTGAGATGTTGGGTTAAGTCCCGCAACGAGCGCAACCCTTGTCCTTAGTTGCCATCATTTAGTTGGGAACTCTAAGGAGACCGCCGGTGACAAACCGGAGGAAGGTGGGGATGACGTCAAGTCATCATGGCCCTTATGACCAGGGCTACACACGTGCTACAATGGTAGGTACAAAGGGTTGCTAAGCCGCAAGGCGGAGCCAATCCCATAAAGCTTATCGTAGTCCGGATCGGAGTCTGCAACTCGACTCCGTGAAGTCGGAATCGCTAGTAATCGTAGATCAGCATTGCTACGGTGAATACGTTCCCGGGTCTTGTACACACCGCCCGTCACACCATGGGAGTTGATTGCACCAGAAGCAGGTAGCCTAACCGCAAGGGGGGCGCCTACCACGGTGTGTTCAATGACTGGGGTGAAGTCGTAACAAGGTAGCCGTACGGGAACGTGCGGCTGGATCACCTCCTTTAAAGAGACAGCATCAACGGCAAGTTGGCGCGAGCCCCTTCACAAGTTACTTATTCAAATATTTAGTTGGTTGGGCCCTTAAGGGCTGTAGTCCGACGCGGACCTTTATTAGGGTCTGTAGCTCAGTTGGTTAGAGCGCACCCCTGATAAGGGTGAGGTCGGAGGTTCAACTCCTCCCAGACCCACCAGAATCGTCGGAGGGTCGCGTCGAGCATGGGTTCATAGCGGACGGGGCCATAGCTCAGCTGGGAGAGCGTCGCGTTTGCAACGCGAAGGTCGTCGGTTCGATCCCGACTGGCTCCACCAACTATTAGTCACAGCGTGTCATGAGTCATGCATCAGTATTTCATCTGTTGCATGACTCATGGCATGCGGGCCGCTCCGGCTCGTGTGTGTTCTTTAAAAATTCGGCAATTTGTTTTGACGCTCAAACGTAGATGTCATCTTTAAATCTACGAATGAGATGTCGCATTCGAGAACCAGTTGATTGGATTTTTTTATGACTCCAAATCGCTTGGGGTTATATGGTCAAGTGAATAAGCGCACATGGTGGATGCCTTGGCGACAGAAGGCGATGAAGGACGTGGTAGCCTGCGATAAGCTTCGGGGAGCCGGCAAATATGCATCGATCCGAAGATTTCCGAATGGGGAAACCCACCTCTTAGGAGGTACCTTTTACTGAATACATAGGTAAAAGGAGCGAACCCGGTGAATTGAAACATCTCAGTAACCGGAGGAATAGAAATCAACCGAGATTCCGTTAGTAGTGGCGAGCGAACGCGGAACAGCCCAGTGCTCATAATTGTGTAAGTTCTAGTGGAACAGTCTGGAAAGTCTGGCCATAGCGGGTGATAGCCCCGTACATGAAAGAACAAGCGCATGGAGCACAAAGAGTAGGGCGGGACACGTGCAATCCTGCCTGAACATAGGGGGACCATCCTCTAAGGCTAAATACTCTCTGTCGACCGATAGTGAACAAGTACCGTGAGGGAAAGGCGAAAAGAACCCCGGAGAGGGGAGTGAAATAGAACCTGAAACCGTGTGCGTACAAGCAGTGGGAGCCTCCGCAAGGGGGTGACTGCGTACCTTTTGTATAATGGGTCAGCGAGTTACTTTTAGTGGCAAGGCTAACCGAATAGGGGAGCCGTAGGGAAACCGAGTCTTAATCGGGCGTTTCAGTCGCTAGGAGTAGACCCGAAGCCAGTCGATCTATCCATGTCCAGGGTGAAAGTAGGGTAACACCTACCGGAGGCCCGAACGAACCACTGTTGCAATAGTGCGTCGATGAGGTGTGGATAGGAGTGAAAGGCTAATCAAGGCTGGCGATAGCTGGTTCTCCCCGAAAGCTATTTAGGTAGTGCCTCGTGCAATTCACCCTGGGGGGTAGAGCACTGTTTAGACTAGGGGAACATCCCGTTCTACCAAATCTATGCAAACTCCGAATACCCAGGAGTGTTATCACGGGAGACACACGGCGGGTGCTAACGTCCGTCGTGAAGAGGGAAATAACCCAGACCATCAGCTAAGGTCCCAAAGTTTTGGCTAAGTGGTAAACGATGTGGGAAGGCTAAAACAGCTAGGAGGTTGGCTTAGAAGCAGCCATCCTTTAAAGAAAGCGTAATAGCTCACTAGTCTAGTCGGCCTGCGCGGAAGATTTAACGGGGCTTAAGCCAAGCACCGAAGCTATGGGTTTGAATGATCTTCGGATCGTTTAAGCGGTAGGGGAGCGTTCTGTAAGCCTGCGAAGGTGAACCGCGAGGTTTGCTGGAGGTATCAGAAGTGCGAATGCTGACATGAGTAACGTTAATGCGGGTGAAAAACCCGCACGCCGAAAACCCAAGGTTTCCTGAGCTATGTTAATCAGCTGAGGGTGAGTCGGATCCTAAGGCGAGACCGAAAGGTGTAGTCGATGGAAAGCAGGTTAATATTCCTGCACCGAGCATTACTGCGATGGGGTGACGGAGAAGGCTAAACAATCCGGGGTTGGTTCCCGGTTCAAGGTTGTAGGGGGAGATTCCAGGTAAATCCGGAGTCTCATTAACCCCAAGAACTGAGTACTAGGTTTCTTCGGAAACCGAAGTTGTCTACGCCACGCTTCCAGGAAAAGCCTCTAAGCTTCAGGTAATGATCGTCCGTACCGCAAACCGACACTGGTGGGTGAGAGGAAAACTCTAAGGCGCTTGAGAGAACTCGGGTTAAGGAACTCTGCAATTTGACACCGTAACTTCGGGAGAAGGTGTGCCTTTGTTTGTGATGGGATTTACTCCCTGAGCGGATAGAGGTCTCAGATAATCGGGGGCTGCGACTGTTTACCAAAAACACAGGACTCTGCGAACACGAAAGTGGATGTATAGGGTCTGACGCCTGCCCGGTGCCGGAAGGTTAATTGATGGGGTCAGCCGCAAGGCGAAGCTCTTGATCGAAGCCCCGGTAAACGGCGGCCGTAACTATAGGCATTGTTGGTAAACGTAGAGTCGAGTCACGATGTAGAGTTCGGGTAAATTAGGACTACAGAAAGTTGTAGTTACGTAAATAAACTTGGCCATATGCTGGAAAAGCCGAGCATCCACAGGTACTCATCGTTCGAATCTGAACGGTAGTGAAAATCCTCGTGGTGCGGTCAATCAGCAGGAAAGGCCTGACTGCAAGTCAGGAATCCTCAGAGACTTAACGCCAGGCTTCAAAGAGGTGGCTCTTATGAAGATGATAAAGTCCGATCTGCATGGCGACATGCAGGAAAAATTCTACGGAGAGTTTTTCGCGAGAGGCGCAATGTTGTGTCGCTCGTAACTAATTGAACGGTCCTAAGGTAGCGAAATTCCTTGTCGGGTAAGTTCCGACCTGCACGAATGGCGTAACGCTGGCCCCACTGTCTCGACCCGAGACTCAGTGAACTTGAAATCGCTGTGAAGATGCGGCGTAGCTGCGGAAAGACGGAAAGACCCCGTGAACCTTTACTATAGCTTTACACTGAACTTTGAATTTGTTTGTGTAGGATAGCTGGGAGCCTACGAAGTGGGGACGCTAGTCTTCATGGAGGCAACCTTGAAATACCAGCCTGACAACTTCGCAGTTCTAACCTTGGCCCATTATCTGGGTTGGGGACAGTGTATGGTGGGTAGTTTGACTGGGGCGGTCTCCTCCCAAAGAGTAACGGAGGAGTGCAAAGGTACCCTCAGCGCGGTCGGTCATCGCGCATAGAGTGCAATCGCATAAGGGTGCTTAACTGCGAGACGGACATGTCGAGCAGGTACGAAAGTAGGTGATAGTGATCCGGTGGTTCTGTATGGAAGGGCCATCGCTCAACGGATAAAAGGTACTCCGGGGATAACAGGCTTATTCCTCCCAAGAGTCCACATCGACGGAGGAGTTTGGCACCTCGATGTCGGCTCATCACATCCTGGGGCTGTAGCAGGTCCCAAGGGTATGGCTGTTCGCCATTTAAAGTGGTACGCGAGCTGGGTTCAGAACGTCGTGAGACAGTTCGGTCCCTATCTTCCGTAGCCGTTGGAGATTTGAGGGTGAGTTGCTCCTAGTACGAGAGGACCGGAGTGAACGTATCTCTGGTGTTCCGGTTGTCACGCCAGTGGCACTGCCGGGTAGCTATATACGGACGGGATAACCGCTGAAAGCATCTAAGCGGGAAGCCCCCCCCAAGATTAGATCTCCCTAGACCTTTAAGGTCTCTAAAGGGCCGTCGAAGACTACGACGTTGATAGGCTGGGTGTGTACGCGCAGTAATGCGTTTAGCTAACCAGTACTAATTGCCCGTGAGGCTTGACCATATAACACCCAAGCGATTTGCCTAACGTCGAATCGTGTATGGGACAATCAATTGAAGACTTGAATGCGACAAACCTGGATTAAATTCTGGGGTCGAAACAAATTGTGCGAATTAGCGGTGGGGGCTAGACATGACTAGCCCCCATTGCGACCGGTTTGCCTGGCGGCCATAGCGAGTGGGAACCACCCGATCCCTTTTCGAACTCGGAAGTGAAAACGCTCTGCGCCGATGCTAGTGTCGACTTTGTCGATGTGAAAGTAGGTCACTGCCAGGCTCTTAATTTGATGGAAACGAAACCCTCACCGACGCAAGTTGGTGAGGGTTTTTTCGTTTCTGGAGAGCGAGAATCGCCGCGCGGCCAGCCAAGAACCGCCGCGGCGCTGCTGGAGCTGGTGCGCAAAGTTGCCGCCGAACGAAAGATACCCCTGCAGAACGAGGTGGTCGTCAAGAATCCGCGATTTCAGCGCGAGGTAGGCGCCCGCGACCGAGGCAGGAGCGGCATCGCGACGGCCTGCACGGCCTGTTGCAGGAATGACCCGCCATGCGCATGCGCTTTGGGTGCCGCCGCGCGCGCATGCTGTAAGCGGGAATACAGTTTCAGATAATTTTGCGCCATATGCCGGGAGGTAAACCGGCGGTCGAATTCAGCACGAATGCGATCGCGATCAAACAGGGAGAGCCGGGCAAGGGCGCTCACCGCTTCCTCTTCCGAGTCGACGATATATCCGGTGATGCCGTGCTGCAGCACTTCGGGTACGGATCCATTCCTGAATGCAATGACAGGCGTGCCGCAGGCCATCGCTTCGATCATGACCAAGCCGAAAGGCTCGCGCCACGCGATGGGAAACAGCAGCGCGGCGGCGTTGCCGAGGAATTCGCTTTTCTGGTGCTCGCCGATTTCGCCTACGAATTCTACATCGGCGCTCGACAGCAGCGGTTCGATGGTGGTGGTGAAGTACTCCCGGTCGGCGCGATCGATCTTCGCCGCGATTTTGAGTTTCATGCCGGCCTGCGACGCAATGCGAATGGCGGCGTCGGGCGCTTTCTCTGGCGATATGCGGCCCAGGAACGCGAGGTACTCGCCGCCTGCGCCCTTGCGCAAGGAGTGCTGCGGAAGTCCGTGGTGCACCGTGGCCAGATAATGGGCTTCAGGGAGCGGCTCGCGCTGCGCGTTGGAAATCGAGACGACGGGTATATCCGAAAACGCCTTGTACAATGGCTTCAGTTCCGGCAGATCCAGCCGTCCGTGCAGCGTGGTTAAGCAGGGCACGCCGAGCAGGCGCAACATCGGGTAGGCAAAGTAATCCAAGTGGCAATGAATGATGTCGAATTCATGCGCCCGGCGCGCAACCGCTTCCAGCTGCATGAACAGGGGCGCGAAGTGATCCGTCACATCGGGATCGAGGCGCAGCGCGCGCGGCCATACCGAGACGAGCTTCGCATTTGTCCCGCTGTCGCCAGAGGCAAATAGAGTGACATCATGCCCGAGTTCCACGAAGGCGTCGGTCAGATAAGCGACTACACGCTCGGTGCCTCCGTAAAGCTTGGGTGGTACGGCCTCGATGAGCGGGGCAACTTGCGCGATTTTCATACGTTTTTCCCTGGCGACATGCGAACTCGAAAAAATCACTTTGAGTATGCAAACAGATTCAGTTCCAATGTAGCAGTGGCGCGCGGGGCAAATTTGCGCAGGACGGCTCTGACGGGGGCACCGAAATTGCGAGGATTCGGGAAAAAGCTGTGATCAAACTCCATTCCATCCTGGAACAGGCACCGGCGTCTCAGTACAGCATCGCCGCGAATGCCGCCTTTCAAGAGCGGCCCATCCGCACGCTCAAGCAGGGCGACACTTTCGTCGTGTTCGATCATCGTGGAAACATCGGTATCGAGCCGGGCAGTACCGAAGGTCTGTACCATCGCGACACTCGGATTCTGTCGAAACTGAGCCTGTTACTCGAGGACGCGCGCCCGCTGCTGCTGAGTTCTATGGTTCAGGACGATAACAGTGTGTCCATCGCCGACTTGAGCAACCCGGACTTCTTCGTTGGCGATCAAGTGGCGCTGCGGCGCGAACAGGTCCACTTGCATAGGCTAATGTTTGTATGGGGCGGCGCTTGTTATGAGCGCTTGTCGGTGCGCAATTTCAGCGACCGGCCGCTGCAGCTCAGGCTGAAACTGTGTTTCGAGGCCGATTTCGCCGACCTCTTCGAGGTACGCGGCGAGCGCCGCAAGGCGCGCGGTCGTACGACGGCGTTTCGAGATAACGATTACAAGGTGACTTTGCGCTATGTGGGGCTCGATCAGATCGAACGCATTACCACGGTAGAATTCAATCCGGCGCCACAGGCGCTCGGCACCGACCTGGCCTCGTTTGAAATCATCTTGAAACCGCACCAAGTGCGGCGCGTGTTCATACGCGCCGGATTGGGCAGCACGGGCGCCGACTGGGACGGGCGTCGTTTTTATCGCCAAATGCGCAAATCCCGGGAAGCGTTGCGTGATTCCAGCAGTAGGGCGGCGAGCGTCGACAGTTCGAATTCGGTGTTCAACGAAGTGATGCGCCGTTCCATCGCGGACCTCTACATGCTGATCACAGACACGTCGCTGGGTCCCTATCCCTACGCCGGAACGCCATGGTTCAGCACGCCCTTCGGGCGCGACGGGATCATCACGGCGCTCGCGAGCTTGTGGGCGGACCCCAGTATCGCCAAGGGGGTGCTGAGGTTTCTCGCAGCGACCCAGGCTACCACTGTGGAACCGGCGCGGGATGCGGAGCCGGGCAAGATCCTGCACGAGATGCGCCACGGCGAGATGGCGAATTTAAACGAGATCCCATTCGGCCGTTATTACGGCAGCGTTGATGCGACACCGCTGTTCGTGCTGCTGCTCGGCGAGTATTTCGCGAGGACCGCGGATGTCGAGACGATCCGGGAGCTTTGGCCGAATGCGCTGGCCGCGCTCCAATGGATTGATACTTGCGGGGACCGCGACGGCGATGGTTTTGTGGAGTATCTCCGGCAGACCGACGGCGGCCTTGCCAATCAGGGCTGGAAGGATTCGCAAGACGCGATATTCCACAGCGACGGTCGCTACGCGACCGGGGCCATTGCCTTGTGCGAGGTTCAAGCCTATGTCTACGGCGCGAAGCGCCATGCGGCCGTTTTGGCCGCAGCGCTGGGATTTGACTCTCTTGCGCAGCAATTGCGGCAACAGGCGCAAGCGCTGCAAGAGAAATTCGAAGAGAAGTTCTGGTGCGAGGAGCTTTCGATTTACGCGTTGGCCTTGGACGGGGCGAAGCAACCCTGCAAGGTCATATCCTCGAACTCAGGACAAGTCCTGCTGACAGGGATTGCACGCACCGAGCGCGCTTTGCGCGTGGCGCAGACGCTGTTGGCGCCGAAGTGCTTCAGCGGGTGGGGTATTCGCACGCTCGCGACCTCGGAGGCGCACTACAATCCCATGTCCTACCACAATGGCTCCGTCTGGCCGCATGACAATGGCCTCATTGCGCTGGGTTTGGCTCGGTACGGCCAAAAGCAGGCGATCACGCAAATCTTCGCTGCGATTTTCGATGCGGCAAGCTATATGGACTCGCGGCGCCTGCCGGAGCTGTATTGCGGCTTCCCGCGCGCGGAGCACACTGCTCCGACACAATATCCGGTAGCTTGCTCGCCGCAAGCTTGGGCGAGCGCGGCAACTCTCGCCCTGATCCAGGCGTCCCTCGGATTGACGTTGTCGGAGGCAAACCGGGAAATTGCCTTCTACCGGCCCATGCTGCCGAAGTTCATCGACGAACTGCACTTGCGCAATCTACGCCTAAGCTGCGGATCGGCCGACGTGCATCTGAAGCGGCACGGGAATGAAATTGCCGTCACGCAGACGCGGCGCGAAGGCGAGGTCAGCGTCGTGGTGCGGCACTAGTTGCACGCGAAGCCGAGCTCTAAACAGCGGCTTGCTGCCGCTCGATTCCTGTCTTGATTGGCGCGCTCTCGGGCATGGCACTCTGCGCAATCAGGCCGACGATCACGCCGCCGATCATGTACCACGCAGGCGCCAGCGGATTGCCGGTCAGGCGCGTGAGCCACGCCACGAGGAATTGCGCCGATCCCCCGAAGATGGAGATCGACAACGCATAAATGATGCCGAACGCGCCGGAACGAACCCGGTGCGGGAGCGATTCGTTGACCGCGATCAGCGACGCGGAAGCCGAGAGTGTCGAAGCGCAAGCCAGTACCCCGCAGGCGAGATAGAGCGCGAAGCTGCTGCGCTCGCGCTCGAGCAACATGAAACACGGAAAGACGGCGAACGCGAGACACAGCCAGGGAAGGATCATCACGGGTTTGCGTCCGAACTTGTCGGAGAGCCAGCCTCCAAGGGGATCGCATATCACTCCACTGAGACCGACAACGGCGGTCGCTCCGAAAGCGATCCCCGAGGGCATGCCGAGAGTCGAATTGGCGTAGCTCGTCATGTAATTCAGCAAGTAGCTGGTGCTGGTTGCCGAGGCGAGCAGAGCGGCCCCCGCTGTGGCGACCCGGCGGTAGCTGCGCAGCGTCGGCACGGCCTTATCGTTCAGCGGCTGCAATGTCTCGCCGAGCGTCCGGCGCAGCAGCAAGCCGAAAGGGATGATGACCGCGCCGCCAAGCAGCGCAACGCGCCACCCCCAGCTATTGAGTGCGGCGGGTTCCAGAAGCGCTGCGAGGCCCACGCCGACCAGACCCGCCGCCATGACCGCGACATCCGCACCGGTGGCCTGCAGCGAAATGTATAAGCCGCGCCGCAACGGCGGTGCCGCCTCCATCAGAAAGGCAGTGCTGGGCCCAACTTCGCCGCCGAGCGCAAATCCCTGTATGAGCCTGAAGCAGATCGCGAGAATCGGCGCGAGCAGGCCAATCGAGGCGTAGGGGGGAATCAAAGGCAGACCCACCACGCCGATGCCGATGAGCGTGAATGAAGCGATCATCGCCGGCTTGCGGCCGATGCGATCGCCGAGGCGGCCCAGCACGAATGCGCCGAGCGGCCGGGTCAGAAATCCGGCGCCGAATGTCGCGAGCGATGCCAGCAAGCTGCCGCCCGGGATATCGGCCGGGAAAAATGTTCGGCCGATTTGCGCGGCAAAAAACGCGTAAGTGACGAAATCGTAAAACTGCAGTGCATTGCCAAGCGCGACGGCGACTACATGACGAGCCGGCAGGCCGGTCCGTGCTGCGTTACCGATGCGATTCTCGGCTTTTGCAGCAAAAGCCGCGCGCGACTGCGAGGTTCATTTCGCGACCGGCAGATCAAGGTAGCTTAACGCGTCGGGTTTGTGGAACACGCGTTGTGTGGCCTTCACATAGTCCGCAGGCTTGGCGAAGAAAATATTCGGCACAAAGGTTTGCGGATTGCGATCGTAAAGCGGGAACCAGCTCGACTGTATCTGCACCATGATCCGATGGCCGGGTAAAAATACGTGATCGGCGTTCGGCAACTTCAACGAGTAGCTGACGATCTTGCCCGAAGGGATGGCCGAAGGATTCGCCGGATCGTCGCGGTAGCGGCCGCGCAAAATATCCATGGCCACAGGTAATTGATAGCTTCCCATCTCGACATTGCCGGGCACTTCGTCCGGGTACACGTCGATCAGCTTCACTACCCAATCGGCATCGGTCCCGCTGGTCGAGGCGAACAGATGCGCAATCGTCTGGCCGACAATGCGCAGCGGTGCAGTCAACACATCGGAGGTATAGGTAAGCACATCGGTACGATCCGAAGCGAAGCGCTGATCATCAACCAGCCAGCGTCTCCAGGTCGAATCGGACGCATAGGTCGGGCGGATGGGCCGCGGCCGGTAGGTGACGGGCTTTGCCGGGTCGGAGACATACTCGTCGAAAGCGGCGGCGCCGGCCGGTTGCTTGTCGAAGGACAGTCTTCCGCCGGCCGACAGAAAGAGCGGCGCGGACTTGAAAGGACAGCCGCTGGCGCAGGACTGCGGCCATTGATCGTAGCGGCGCCAGACATTCGCACCCGTCTCGAATGCGGTTACCGTCGCGATATCCGCCTTCGGTGCGCCGTCCTTCAGATGAGAATCGAAGAACGGCAGCAACACATGCAGCCGAAACCAATGGCCGGTATCGCCGTCAAATTTGATCGCTCCCAGGGAGGAGCCGTCGCCGTTGCCGCCGCCGTGGCGCCAGGGTCCAATGACGAGATAGGAGTTCTCATGTCCCGGTCCCGACTGTGACCGGGTTGCGGAAAAGGCGGCGATGGCGCCGTAGATGTCTTCTTGGTCCCACTGGCTGTGGATGTACAGCGTCGGTACGGTGAGCGGACGCGCGGCGAGAATTTTGTCGACTGCCTGCGCGCTCCAGTAGTGATCGTAGGCTGGGTGCTGGGTGAGACGCTGCCAGAAGGGCAATTGGTCCATGCCCAGCGCCTTGCCGAGCGTCCCGGCTGAACCGATGGCGAGCCACGTGCCGTAGGCATCGTAGCGCGGCGCAATCCACTTGTCGTCCGAGGACTTCTCCGCAGTTTGTTCGAAGATGTAGTCGGCGTACGTTTGGCGCAGAGCACCGTTGTGGAACCAATCGTCGCCCATCCAGGGATCGACCATCGGATTGAAGGGGGCGGCTGCCTTCAGGGCCGGATGGGGATTGACGAGGCTCATCAGCACGGTGAAGCCGTCGTAACTCGTGCCCATCGTGCCGACCTTGCCATTGGATTCCGGCACGTTTTTAACCAACCAGTCGATGGTGTCGTAGGCGTCGGTCGAATGATCCACCGGAGTGTGGTTCAGATCGCCCGACAGGGGCCGGTTCATTACATAGTCGCCCTCTGATTTGTATTTCCCGCGCACATCCTGGGCGACGATGATGTAGCCGGCATCCGCGAGTTCACCGTAGCTCAAGGGCAGCACCAGCGCGCGGCGCGGACTCTCGGCACTGGACGTGAACTTGTTCGCATTGTATGGAGTGCGGTCGAGAATCATCGGCGCACGAGCTGCGCCTTTAGGAATAATCATGACCGTATGCAGCTTGACACCGTCGCGCATCGGAATCATCACGTCGCGTTTGAGGTAGTCGTCGGCGTCGGTGACGATCTTGAAGTCTGAGGGGATATCGCCGCCTGCCGGAGGCGGGGTAGACGGCACCGTGTCTGCAAGGACAGGCGAACTGCCGATCATCAGCAACACAGCGGCAACCGCGCCAATGAGCGTCCGAATTTGTCGAAGGGTCATCTCTTCATCCCCAATATTATGAAAAATCAAAATAGAGCGGCATTTACCCGCCCTGGGGCAAGTCATGCCATCGGTCCCGATCCTAACCCCTTTTGCGCGGGAGCACCGATTCAAGTGGGACAGACAACACTGGAGATCGATATGAAACGCGCATGGCTTGGGATCTTACTTATCGGCTTATGGGTGGATGCACACGCCGCGGGCAGGCTGGCGGACGTGCAAATTGTCGACCGTGATTCCGGCAACCCGTTGCCCGTCTATCGAAGTCGTGGCGAATACTGGGTCGCCGGCAAGCCGGGAAGCCGTTATTCGATCTTGATTCGGAACCATCGCGGCGAGCGTATTCTCGCGGTAACCGCGGTGGACGGCGTCAATGTGATCAGCGGCGAAACCGGCGCATGGGGCCAAAGCGGCTATGTTTTCGGGCCGGGCGAGAGCTATGAAATCGCCGGTTGGCGCAAAAGCAATTCGGAGGTAGCAGCCTTCAATTTCACCACGGCGGCTAATTCCTATGCGGAGCGCACCGGCCGGCCCGCCAATGTCGGCGTCATCGGCGTTGCGCTGTTTCTCGAGCGGCCGGCACCGCCTCCGAATATCGACTTTTATGTTCCAGGCGCACGGGATTCGAGCAGTTCAAAAAACGAAATCAGCGCGGACGCCGCGCGCGCTGCGCCGCCCGGTATCGGCGCAGGGGTTCCAAACGCGCCGCGCTTGGCGGAAGTCAAACCGCAACAGAATGCGGCGCCGGCGGAGAAGCTCGGGACCGGACATGGCGCACGCGAGTCTTCGTACGTGCAGAACACGACCTTCGATCGGCTGTCGAACACGCCCAATGAAATCATCAAGATTCGTTACGACAGCTTCGAGAATCTGGTGGCAATGGGCGTTGTGCCTTCACGTCCGGCGTGGCCGGTGAGGCCGAATCCGTTTCCCGATTCAATTGCTCCCGGCTATGTACCGGATCCGCCGGGCGGCCGATAATGGGTGAGTGAGCCTATCGCAGGAGAGCGACGAGAATTTGATGTTGCGCTTCGGACGCGGCGAGGCCGCCGCGTTCGAACTCCTCTACCGGCGCCATGAGTCACGGGTGTTTCGCTACTTGCGCCGCTGCGTGAAGAATGAGGCCGCGGCCAACGATCTGATGCAAGAGGTATGGTTCGCCGTAGTGCGCGGCGCCGGGAATTATCAGCCGACGGCCAAATTCACGACCTGGCTGTTCACCATCGCTCATCATCGTATGGTCGACTTGGTCCGCGCGAATCATCGCCTGCAAAGTTTGGATGACGGCGATGGGACCGATCCCGAAGCCGCAACTCTGCTGGAGCGGCTCCCGGCGGACAGGAAACTCGAGCCGCCGGCGCAGGTCCAATCGCAACAGCAGGCCGCGGCATTGATCGATGCGGTGGCGGAACTTCCGGCCGAGCAGCGGTCAGCCTTTCTGCTGCAGGCGGAAGGCGAGCTCAGTGTCGAGGAAATAGCCGGCGCGACCGGATCCAGTTTCGAAACGGTGAAGAGCCGGCTGCGTTATGCGCGGGCGAAACTGCGCCAGCTGTTGTGGGAATACGCATGACCTCCAAAGAGAATTCGCCGGACGAAGAGTTGCTCGCTCGCTATCGAAGCGCCAGCGAGACGCAAGTTTCCGCGCCCAGCGAGGCCGTCCGCGCGGCCATTCTCGCGGAAAGCCGCCGCGTTGCTGCAGAGCTGGCAAAGAAGGCTCCGCAGCATCCCTTCGATGCGTCGCGTCCGGCGGCCAACGATTCCCGTTGGAAAATGACGGCGTTCGGTACCGTGGGCGTTGCATTGCTCGCCGCGCTGTTGTTTGCACCGCGCTATTGGGAACGCCCATCCATTGCGCCGGCGCGCACACCAGCACCCGCGGCCGCACCGTCGCCCAAGCTGGAATCCGTTGCACCGTCATCGCCTAGCGAGGCCCTGCGGGAAGCCGTCGTCCCTCCAGAGCGCAAAGCTTCCCAGGCAAACGCCGACGCCGGGCGACCGTACATTGCGCCGACCCCGAGCAATTCCCCGAGCGTCGTGCAAAATTACGCCGCCGCGCCGCCGCCGCATTCGCCGGCCGCAGACTCGCTCGCCGCGCCGGCGTCTCAGGACGCCGCTGCGGAATCCGCGGGCGCCGTCCGAGGCGGTGCAGTTTCCCTCGCTGAGAGTCGCGCCGCTCGTGCGGGCAGCATGGCGACGCCCGCGGGCCTGCAGTCGGCCGCCGGCTTGGGCGACGTCACGCGCACGGCCCTGCTGCTGGATCGGGGTGTCGCCGTTGATGCTCGTGATCAAGCGGGCCGCACGCCGTTGATGCTGGCCGTCGCTCAAGGGCGGCTTGAAGTTGTTCGCTTGCTGCTGCAGCGGGGCGCGGATCCCAACGCGGCTGACAATATGGGTCAAACGCCGCTGCAGCAGGCGCAGGAACTACATTTGCGGGATATTGCCGCGCTGCTCGAAATCGCGGGGGCGCGCTAGACCATTCGGCTCTCAGGCGCTGCTGACTGAACGGATGCGCGCCTGACGCTGCAGTGCCCACCATTGTTCGACGCTGGCGCTCAACCCCGCAAGATCGAGCCCGGCTCGGGCAAGACAGGTATCGCGAGTTCCATGCTCGATGAAGCGATCGGGAATTCCGATGTGCAGCGTGGCCAGCGGCAATCCGGCCGTTGCCAGCAGTTCACTCACGCCTGAACCCGCGCCGCCGCTGACGGCGTTCTCTTCAATGGTGATGATTGCGCGATGCCGCGCGGCAATCGACACGATTGTTTTTTCATCAAGCGGCTTGACGAAGCGCATGTTCACGAGAGTAGCGTCGAGGCGCTCGGCGATTTTTTGCGCCGAGTCGACCAGAGCCCCGAACGCCAGAATGGCCAGGCCGCTGCGTCCTTCGCGGCGTACCTGCGCCATGCCCACGGGCAGCGCCGTCATTTCCGCCGCGATCGGCGCGCCAGGTCCGGTGCCGCGCGGATAACGAATCACCGACGGCGAACTCAGGGTGGTGCCGGTATACAGCATCTGGCGGCATTCATTTTCATCGGCCGGAGCCATGATGACCATGTTGGGAATGCAGCGCAGGAACGACAGGTCGTAGCTGCCCTGGTGAGTTGCCCCGTCGCTCCCAACCAGGCCGGCGCGATCGACGGCGAAAACCACCGGCAGGTTCTGCAGGGCAACGTCGTGGATGAGTTGATCGTAGGCGCGCTGCAGGAACGTTGAGTAGATCGCGACAACCGGCTTGAGCCCTTCCACCGCCATGCCGGCCGCGAGCGTTACGGCGTGCTGTTCGGCGATTGCCACGTCGAAATAACGCGCGGGAAATCGTTTCGAATATTCGACCATTCCGGAACCTTCGCGCATTGCAGGCGTGATCGCGACGATCGTAGGGTCGCGCTCCGCCATGTCGCACAGCCACTTGCCGAAAATCTGCGAATAGGAGGGGCCGCTGCTTGCTTCCTTGAAAATCATGCCGCTCGCAGGATCGAAGGGACCGGGACCGTGCCACTTGATCGGATCGGCTTCCGCCGGCGCGTAGCCCTTGCCCTTGCGCGTCACGACATGCAGAAATTGCGGACCGCGCAGCTTTTGCAGATTGCGCAAAGTATTTACCAGCGCCTTCACATCGTGACCATCAATGGGGCCGACGTAGTTGAATCCCATTTCTTCGAACAACGTGCCGGGAAGCACCATGCCCTTTATATGTTCCTCGGACCGGCGCGCGAGTTCCCACACGGTCGGCATTTGCCGCAGCACCTTCTTGCCGCTTTCGCGCAGGTGCGAGTACATGCGGCCGGAGAGCGCCCGTGCCAGGTAATTCGACAGCGCGCCCACGTTCTCCGAAATCGACATGTCATTGTCGTTGAGCACGACCAACAAGTCCGCCGGCAGCGAGCCCGCGTGATTCAACGCCTCGAAAGCCATGCCTGCGGTGAGCGCGCCGTCGCCGATGATGGCCACAACCCGCCGCTGCTCGCCGCGTTGCGCTGCCGCGACGGCCATCCCTAAGGCCGCGCTGATCGAAGTGCTGGAATGGCCCACGCCGAAAGTGTCATATTCGCTCTCGCTGCGCGTCGGAAAGGGCGCGAGCCCGGCATCCTGTTTGATCGTGTGCAGCTTGTCGCGGCGCCCGGTCAGCACCTTGTGCGGGTACGCCTGATGGCCGACGTCCCAGACCAGCCGGTCATCAGGGGTATTGAACACATAATGCAGCGCAATTGTGAGTTCGACGGTGCCCAAACCAGCCGCAAAATGGCCTCCGCGGGTGGCGACGCTGTGAATGAGGAACTGGCGCAACTCCTGCGCCAAATCGGCTAATTTTGCGGCCGGCAGCCTACGCAGGTCGGCCGGAGAGGAGATGGTTTCAAGCAGCGGATAGCCGTCGGGCGGAAGGTCCATAGCGTGCCAGTTTATACTGCGCGCCCCGCATCGTGGCAATGGACTGCAGAAGGTGTTGCTGATTTGCACCAGTCCTAACTGGCTGAGATGATGCTATTTTTGCGGGTTTCCGAGATACTGCCAGCATGGATTCCGTCAGTTCCGATGAGGTCTACCAGGATCAGATTTTGCCGCATGTTTCGCGCACCTTTGCGCTGACCATACCGCAGCTTCCGCCTGCCTTGAGCATTCCGGTGACCAGCGCATATCTACTGTGCAGAATCGCCGACACCATTGAAGACGAGCCGGCACTGACGGCACCGGAAACACTGGCGTTCCTGCAGCGTTTCAGCGCCGTGGTGGGCGGTAATGGTGAACCCGCCGCCTTGGCCCGGGATCTTGAGCACCGGCTATCGGACCGCACCTTGCCGACTGAGCGCGATTTAGTGAGCAATATGGACCGGGTGCTTCGGGTCACCGGCAACCTCGGCGCCAGCCAGCGCGCCGCAATAAATCGCTGTGTTGAGCTGATGTGCTACGGCATGCCGCGCTTTCAATTCAATGCCAGCATCAAGGGTCTCGCCCGGTCGAGCGATTTGGACGACTATTGCTACTACGTTGCCGGGGTGGTGGGCGAAATGCTCACCGATCTGTTCTGCGATTATTCCGCGGATATTGCCCGTCGCCGCCCAAGCTTGGGCGCTTTGGCCGCCTCGTTTGCGCAGGGGCTGCAGATGACGAATATCCTCAAGGACTTCTGGGAGGACCGCAGCCGGGGCGCCTGCTGGCTGCCGCAAGAGGTGTTTTCCCGTCATGGCGTCGATCTGGCGCATGTCTCCAGCGCCTCCCATGATCCACGCTTCAAGGCGGGAATGATGGAGCTGGTGGCTGTTGCGCATGCCCATCTGCGCAATGCCTTGGATTACACATTATTAATCCCCGGCAGGGAGAAAGGCATTCGCCGCTTCTGCCTGTGGGCCATCGGTTTGGCGGTCCTGACCTTGCGCAAGATTGCCCGCAATCCCGGATTTACCGCGGGCGCCGAGGTCAAAGTTAGCAGAAGCACGGTCAGCTTGACCCTGCTCATGACCAACACCTTCATAAGCAACGATTGGATGCTGCGCCGCTTGTTCGCGGCGGCCGCGTTCCGCCTGCCGCTGGCGCCCCTGCCTGAGGTGCGCCGGCCGCGCTCCGCGCCGGTCTTGAGCGACGAGGTTGGCGAAGGGGCGCACGAGTTGCGCCGCTACGGGAGTTCGGGGTCATGAATAGAACGGCCCCGAAACCTGCTCGGTTTCCTGCGGAGCTGCCGAACGCGCGCAACGACATCATCTCGCACACGCTCAAGCGCGTGGCAGATTCTTCGCCGCTGGATCGCGCCATCGCTGAGGCCCGCGATGCGCTGATTGCGCAACAGGACGAACAGGGCTACTGGCTGTACGAACTCGAAGCGGACTGCACGATTCCCGCGGAGTACATCATGATGATGCACTTCTTAGACGAGATCGACGCCGGGCTCGAGTCCAAAATCGCCAATCATCTTCGCACGCGCCAGGCTGAGCACGGCGGTTGGCCGCTGTATCACAACGGTGAACTGGACTTAAGCTGCACGGTGAAAGCGTATTACGCTTTGAAGCTGGCCGGCGATGAAATGCAGGCGCCGCATATGGTCAAGGCGCGCGCCGCCATTTTGGAGCGCGGCGGCGCGGCCAGGACCAATGTGTTCACGCGCATCGCATTGGCGCTGTTCGGCGAACTGCCCTGGCGCGGCGTGCCCTATATACCGGTCGAAATCATGTTGCTGCCGAAATGGTTTCCGTTTCACATCGACAAGGTTTCCTACTGGTCGCGCACGGTGATGGTGCCGTTGTTCATATTGTGTACGCGCAAACCCAAAGCCAAGAACCCGCGCAATATCGGCATCCGTGAATTATTTACGACGCCGCCGGAGGCGGAACGGCATTATTTTCGGCGTGCCGGCGTGTTGGCGAAGGCTTTCCTGCTATTTGACCGGCTGGGACGCTTGATCGATCCCTTGGTTCCCGCGCGCATGCGCGAGCGCGCGACGCGCCGCGCGGAGAGCTGGTTCGTAGAGCGCTTGAACGGCGAGGATGGCTTGGGCGCTATTTTCCCGGCGATGGTGAACGCGCTCGAGGCGATGGTGATTCTGGGATATCCGGCCGATGATCCGCGGCGCCTCACCGCGAAACGCGCCCTGCAGAAGCTGCTGGTGGTGGGCCCTTCGAGCGCGTACTGCCAACCCTGTGTCTCGCCGGTTTGGGATACGGCGCTCGCAACGTTGGCGATGCAGGAAGCCGGCGATGATGCGGCGCGCGATGCGTCTACGCGCGCGCTCGACTGGCTCAAGACCAAACAGTTGCTCGATGAGCCCGCAGATTGGCGGGTGAAACGCCCGGCTCTGCCCGGCGGCGGCTGGGCATTTCAGTTCGCCAACGGCTTTTATCCGGATCTCGACGATACCGCCGTGGTTGCCTGGGCCATGCACCAGGCCCACGATTCCTCCCGTTACGCTGAGAGCGTGCGCCGTGCATTGGATTGGCTGGTGGGCATGCAAAGCCGCGACGGCGGTTTTGCAGCGTTTGACGCGGACAATACCTGCTACTACTTGAACAAGATTCCGTTCGCCGATCACGGCGCCTTGTTGGACCCGCCTACCAGCGATGTGACCGCGCGCGTCGTTACGGCGCTGGCACGGGTCGGCCGGCCACAGGACAAACCCGCATTGGACCGGGCGGTTGATTATCTGCGCAAGCAGCAGGAAGCCGATGGGTCATGGTTCGGCCGCTGGGGAACCAATTACGTCTACGGCACCTGGTCGGTGCTCATGTCGCTGGCTCAGGCGCATATCCCGCACGACGATCCCATGGTGAAGCGCGCGGTGGCGTGGCTCAAGTGCAACCAAAATACGGATGGCGGCTGGGGCGAGAGCAACGACAGCTACGCCTTGCAAGCGCGTGCGGCGGAAGAATTCGGCAGCACGCCCTACCAGACCGCGTGGGCGCTCTTGGGACTCCTGTCGGCCGGCGAGGCCGCGTCCGCCGCTGCGCGGCGGGCGGCGGATTATCTGTTGCATACCCGTCAAGCCGATGATTTGTGGACCCATCCCAGCTACACGGCACCGGGTTTTCCGCGGGTGTTCTACCTGCGCTATCACGGCTATGCGGCCTATTTTCCCTTGTGGGCACTGGCCGCGTATCGCAACCTGACGCGGCGCGGAATCGCCCATTGAGTGCCGGAACCCGTCATTGAGCGTAGTGGGCGTGGTCGCGGCGCTCGCGTCGGAAGCGCGTGCGCTGGGGCCTTCGATGCCGCGCGGTGGAACCATACCCTTGAGCGAACTGGCTGCACTCGGCGCAGGATCATTGCTGGCGGTGAGCGGCATCGGCCGCGCGGCGGCAGACGCTGCGGCACGCACACTGATCGATGCCGGCGTGTCCGCCTTGCTAACCTTTGGATTGGCCGGCGGCCTCGATCCTGCGCTGAAGGCCGGCAGCGTCGTGATAGCGAACGAGGTGATTTCCGCCGACGGAATCCGCTACCCCGCCAACCAGGCCTGGCGCGAACGGGTTGCAGCCGCCATCGGCTCGCTGCGCGCCGTCAGCGAGGGCGCCGTGCTTACCAGCCCTCATGCCATCGAGACGGCGGCGGACAAGGCTGCGGCATTTCGCGCGACCGGTGCGGCAGCCGTCGACATGGAAAGCGCCGCGGTCGCAGCTGTTGCCGCCGATCATAACCTGCCGTTCATTGCAGTCCGCGTGATTGTCGATACGGCTTCGGACCGGCTGCCGCGCGCGGTGGTTGCGGCAAGCCGCGCCGGCCGCTTGCAGTTTGGCCGGCTGATTGCGGGTTTGGCGGTGGCGCCGGGCGACATTGCGGCGCTCATGCGGCTCGCGCAACGCCATCGAATTGCGATGCGTTCCCTGCGAGCCATCGGCGCTCATCTCGCATGAAGGCATTGGTGACCGGGGCCACTGGATTTGTGGGCGCGGCGGTTGCCAAAGCGCTGCTCAATGGGCAATGGCAAGTGCGGGTGCTCGCGCGCAAGGCATCGGATCGGCGCAATTTGCAGAATCTTGACGTCGATGTGATCGAAGGCGACCTGATGGATTCAAGTTCGCTGGAGCACGCCGCGCAGGGCTGCCAAGGATTATTCCATGTGGCCGCGGACTATCGATTGGGCGCGCCGGATCCTGCGCAGTTGTATCGCGCCAATGTCGACGGCACACGGAATGTCTTGAGTGCCGCGCACCGTGCGGGCGTGCAACGGATGGTTTATACCAGCAGCGTCGCCACCATCGGCATTCCGGCGGACGGCACGCCGGGAGATGAACGAACGCCGAACGCGCTCGCAAACATGATCGGTCACTACAAGCGCTCCAAATATCTGGCTGAAGAGGTGGCGCTTGAGGCGGCGCGCGAGGGCATTTCCGTGGTGATCGTCAATCCCTCCACCCCGGTTGGGCCTGGAGACGTGAAGCCGACGCCCACCGGCCAATTGGTGCTCGATGCAGCGGCCGGCCGCATGCCTGCCTATGTCGACACGGGCCTGAATATCGTGCACGTCGACGATGTGGCCAACGGTCACCTGCTCGCCTATGAGCGCGGCATCGCGGGCGAACGCTATATCCTCGGCGGACAAGACATGAGTCTGCGCGAGATCCTTGCGGTAATCGGCGGGCTGACCGGACGGCGGCCGCCGCAGGTGCGCCTGCCCTATGGCGTGGTTCTGCCGATGGCTTATGTGGCCCACGGATTTGCCAAGCTCTCCGGACGCAGCGGCCGCCTCACCTTGGAGGGAGTACGCATGTCGCGCAAGCGCATGTTCTTTTCAAGCTCCAAGGCAACGCGCGATTTGGGCTACGCAGCACGCGCGCCGGTGCAAGCTTTCGAAGATGCCATCCGGTGGTTTCGCGAACGCGGCTTGCTATGATTCTCGCATGAGCGATGTTTCAGAGGATACCGATGCGCTGATTTTGGTCGACGAGGCCGATGTCAGTCTGGGCTTTCTCAGCAAAACGTTATGTCATGAGGGTCGGGGCATCCTGCACCGGGCATTTTCGTTGCTGATTTTTAACGAGGCAGGCGACCTGCTGGTACAGCAGCGGGCCGCCTCCAAGCGTCTGTGGCCCATGTATTGGTCCAATAGCGTTTGCAGCCATCCGCGCAGCGATGAGTCGATGGAGACGGCTACGCAGCGACGCTTGCACGAAGAACTGGGGATCCAGTGTCCTTTGCAATTCTTGTTCAAGTTTCAATATCAGGCGCAATTCGACGCGACCGGCGCGGAAAATGAGCTTTGTTCGGTGTTTGTGGGACGTTGCCGCGAACCGATCAGGGCGAACCCCGGAGAGATTTTCGATTGGCGCTGGATAAGCCCCGAGGCGCTGCAGAAGGAAATTGCCGCGCAGGGGAGACGTACTTTTACCCCCTGGTTCCTGCTTGAATGGACCCGAATCTGGCGCGACCACCGGCAAGCGGTGCTGGTAATATAGGGCATGGCCATTCCACTTCTGCAGATGTACAAGGTCGCCCGCTATATCGCCGGGCGCAAGCTGCGCGGCGACAAGCGCTATCCCCTGGTTCTCATGCTGGAACCCCTGTTTCAATGCAACCTGGCCTGTTCGGGCTGCGGCAAGATCGATTATCCGAAGGAAATTCTGCAAAAGCGGGTCGGGGTCGAGGATGCCCTGCGTGCCGTCGAAGAATGCGGCGCGCCGATCGTGTCCATTCCTGGCGGCGAGCCGTTGATTCACAAAGAAATGCCGCAAATCGTCGCCGGCATCGTCGCGCGAAAGAGGTTCGTCTACCTGTGCACCAACGCGATACTGCTCTCCAAGCACATACACGAATACACCCCCTCCACGTATCTGACCTTTTCCATCCATTTGGACGGCAACAAAGAGCGTCACGATGAATCGGTGTGCCAGGAAGGCGTGTTCGAGAAGGCGGTCGCCGCCATTAAATTGGCCCGTGAAAAGGGCTTTCGCGTGACGGTCAATTGCACCTTGTTCAACGGCGAAGACCCGGACGATGTGGCGGAGTTTTTCGACACCGCGATGGAATTGGGGGTCGAGGGCATAACCGTCTCTCCCGGCTATAGCTACCACCATGCCCCGCGGCAGGATGTGTTCCTGGGGCGCAATGCCAGCAAGCAGCTGTTCCGCAACATATTCAGCCGCAGCAAGCGGCCGTCGGGAAAGCCGGCATGGTCGTTCAATCATTCGGCCCTGTTCCTGGATTTTTTGGCCGGCAACCAGACCTACCAATGCACGCCGTGGAGCAATCCGACCTATAACGTTTTCGGTTGGCAGAAACCGTGCTACCTGTTGTCCGATGAGGGGTATGCACCGAGCTACCGGGCCCTTATAGAAGATACGGAGTGGGAGAAATACGGCGTCGGCAAGAACCCGCGCTGCGACAATTGCATGGCGCACTGCGGATTCGAGGGAACCGCGGTCAACGATGCGTTCAGCAACCCGGTCAAGGCGTTGCTGACCTCGCTGCGTGGACCGCGCGTCGCGGGTCCCATGGCTCCCGAACTGCCGTTCGAATATACCGACGGCGGCGCCCGCTATGCCGCCGTAACTGCGATTCCGCTCAGCGAAATCAAGCGTGTGAGCCGAGCTCCGTGAACGACTCCGCTGATCGGCGCATCCTGCGCGAGGATGTGGACGATTTCGGCACCCAGCTTGAGGTATGGCGCGTCCGCATGGAAAGCGCCTTGGGCTTGCGGCTTCCGGAAGCCGGCGTGGTACCCGCGCGACTGCACGAGGCGATGCGCTACAGTGTCTTGGGCGGCGGCAAGCGCATACGGCCGGCCCTGGTATTCGCCGCCGCACGCGCGGTAGGGCTCACGGAGGACGACGTCGAGGCCGCGGCCTGCGCAATCGAACTGGTGCACGTGTATTCGCTGGTGCACGACGACCTGCCATCGATGGACAACGACGATTTGCGCCGCGGCCGGCCCACCTGCCACAAGGCCTATGACGAGGCCACCGCGCTGCTGGTGGGCGATGCGCTGCAGCCGCTGGCATTCCAGCTCCTCGCACGCGATCCTAAATTGCCGGCCTCACCCGCCATCCGCCTGCGGTTGATCGACATGCTGGCGCAAGCCATCGGCACCCTGGGGATGGCCGGGGGGCAGGCGATCGATCTGGCGGTGCAGGGCAGGCGCCTCGATATCAGCGAGGTAGAAGACATGCATGCCCGCAAGACCGGCGCCGTGATTCGAGCCAGCGTCTTGATGGCGGCAGAATGCGCGCCGCCGCTGGATGCGAACCTCTATGCCGCACTGGCGCGCTTTGCCAACGCGGTCGGTCTTGCCTTCCAAATTCAAGACGATCTTCTCGATGTCACCGGCGACGCGTCGATGCTGGGCAAGGCCACCGGCGCCGACAGTGAGCGTGCGAAGCCGACGCATCCTGCGATCATTGGCATCTCCGCATCACAGCAGCGCGTCAGGCTATTGCACAATCAAGCCATTCACGCGCTCGCGCCATTTGGTGAACGAGCTGAGTCCCTCCGCTCACTAGCCCACTGGCTTTTGTCGCGACAGTATTGAGCGGCTCTCTGCGTGCGCGCTCTGCTGGCAGCCGGCGTGATGATCTGCCTCGGAAGCTCGGGTCCGGCGCAAGCGGCCGCCGCGGATGCGGAGCTTTTGCCGCGCACCGCGGTCAAACTCAGGGCGCTCGCACCGGGTGATACGCCCGCACCGGCTCAGGCGGTGGCAAGCGGCTCGCTGGATGATAATTTCCAGCCATTCTCGAAGGCGCCAGGCCACAATTTTTGGCGCGACTACTGGCTGAAAATCACGCCGCAGGACCCCCCGCAGATCAAGGGCATGCCCGTGGTCATCATAAACACGACGCGCGGGCTGCATGCCGAGGTGGTGGCATTTCGCAATGGCGCCGCCGTGCCGTTGCCGCTGATCACGCAGTTGCCGGCATTTCTCGGCGGGCGCGACAACGTATTCACGCTGCCGGAGGACGTGCCGGCCACGCAGCCCGTGTATGCTCATATGAGCACCGAGAGCACGGCGCGGCAATATCTGAGCGTATCGCTGGGAGCGCTGGACAGCACTCTGACATTGGGCGTCGAGCGGGCGCGCATGATTTCGTGGACGTTCGGCGCGCTCATGGCGGTGTCGCTGGCCGCGCTGCTCATCTGGTTCGTGCTCAGCGATCCGTTGTTCATTTTGTATGCAACGATGTTTTCCTTGCAGGCGCTGTACGTGGCGTACATGTCGGGACAGGGATTTGATTGGCCGGTGCTCTCCTATGGAGTCGGCCTCGGCGCGTACGCTTGGAATGTGCCGGTGGCATTGAGCGGTGCGGTTGCCAGCCTCTTCACCCGCGAAATCGCCGATCTGAAACATTTCTCGCCGCGGGTCTACAAGATATTCGGCTGGTTTGCGGTCGCTTTCGTCGTCATCAGTGCTGCAAATGTGGCGGACTCCATAGGCCTGTTGGGCGTCGTCAACGCCACCGGCAATGTCATGTTCATTGTCGCGTCGCTATTTACCGTGATCGTTTGCTTCCTTGCCTGGCGCCGCGGCAATCGCGCCGCGGGTTGGTTCTTGATCGCCTGGTGCTTGCTCGAGGGCTTCACCGTGGCCACAGCCATACGCCTCTTGGCCTCTTCGGCCGATTCCGATGTTTTGTACTACTACGGACTCCCGCTTTCCATGGTGGCGGCATCGGTATTGGTCGCGCTGGGCGTCGCGGACCGCTTGCGCGCGCAGCGGGTCGCGTTGACCGACGCAGAACGCCGCGCGCAGACGGATCCTCTCACCGGTGTGTTGAACCGCCGATCGTTGATCGAGCGGCTCGAGGCAGCTTGCGCGCGGGCCAAGGCGCGCGGCCTGCCCATCGCATTGCTGTTCATCGACCTCGATCACTTCAAGCAAATCAACGACACGTTCGGGCACCCGGCCGGAGATGCCTGCCTGCGCGCCATCATCGACCCCATTCACGCGGAGCTGCGCCAATCCGACGTCATTGGACGTTACGGCGGCGAAGAGTTCGTCGTGATCTTGAGCAGCGCGGATGCCGCGGCCGCGACCCCCATTGCCCAGCGCATTCTGGAGCGCGTCGCGGGTGTGCGCGTGATTGGATTCGGCGAACCCATCAGCGTGACGTGCAGCATCGGCATTGCGACCAGCGACTTGCTCGGCATCTGGGGCGAACCTCTGCTCGCTCAAGCGGACGCGGCGGTGTACGTGGCAAAACGATCGGGACGCAATCAGATTCACCTGGCGCCCGCGCTCGCTTAAGTACCACGCGAGTTGTCCTACACGCGTCCTGTCCTACACGCGTCCTACACGCAGTTGTCCTACGTCGCGTCATGGCGACTCTTAGTTATTGCCTGCGTTTGCGCCTAAGCTTACTGTTCAACATATTCACGGCCCATCGAGCCGGCGTCGTTGAGGGGAAACACTGGTGCAACGCAGCGCGTTCAGTCACGCGAGACTCATGCGTGAGTCCACTGATCGTATCGAAAGCGCACTGCGCAGCGACGATCCGAAAGAGCATCTGATCGCGCAGCGCATTCTCGCGACGCCCGGGGCCTGGAGCGCCTGGGAGCTGGAGCACTCCGTAGTAATGCGGCAGGTTGCCGCCTTTGCCGTACTGCGCAATCAAGCCGTCGCGCTGCGGCACGCGGCGCTGCGACTGATTCACGGCAAGGCGCTATTTGAATACTTAAAGAAGCACAACCTGCGCGGCAACGCGCGGACGAGGGTGCTTGCGCACTTTCACCGCACGTTGATTTACGAGCACGCGGTCGTGGCGGAACACATGGTTTATGTGCGCAAATCGGCCAGCTTGTTGTGCGCCAGCCATCTCGGCACCGCCGTCGTACATGACCCGGCATTCTTGGATCCGATGCAGCAGTACGAGACTCTGTTCACCGAGTATTTCGAACTGTTCTGCTCGACGCTGCTCCACGCGGAGGCGCTGTCCGAACCGGAACCGGCGCTGCTGCCCTTGCTCAAGCATCAGCTCACTGAATGGCGTTGGGTCATATTGAATCCCAAGCAGTCAATGCCATACCTGCAGCGCGAGAGAGAACTTCGCCGTCCGGCCGGCGACACCCAAAAGATGCGGCTGCTTAAGTAAGACCAGTCCATACGGTCATCCAGTGTCGTGGTCCGTCTGGCCCTGGGTGCTGGCAATGAGCCGAATTATGGCGGCGCGCGATTTACCATTATCATGGGCGCGATTCTGGGGTCACGCCGGCTGAATCCGACCATCCACTGGATACGAATAAGCTAGGGTAGGCAAACAGTGAGTCCGTCCATGCTTCAGCGCATTGCCAGCGGCGATCCCGCCGCGGTGCGGGAATGCATAGAGCAATATGGCCCGCTCGTGTGGAGCATTGCACGCCGGCTGTCGCGTACACCGTCTGACGCCGAGGACGCTACTCAGGAAATCTTCCTGGACATCTGGCGAAGTGCAGGCCGCTTCGACGCATCGCAGGGCTCCGACAAGATTTTCATCGCCATGATTGCCCGGCGCCGCCTGATAGATCGGCTGCGAAGAACCAGCGCCGAACCGGCGATGGATCCGGTTGAGACCCTGGAAACCATTGCGTGGGCCGATCCCGGGACCGCTTCGGAAACTTCGGTTGAAGCAGAGCAAGCCGCGCGTGCGCTGGCGGAGCTACGCCCGGAACAGCGGCAGGTATTGGAGTTGGGCTTGTTGCACGGGTTGAGCCAGTCGGAAATCGCGGCCCGGCTGGATATGCCCTTGGGCACGGTGAAGTCATTTATGCGCAGGGGCCTGATCAAGGTGCGTGAACTTATGAATGTAGATGCCGAAGGCGTCTTGAGCGAAAAGTGATGTCAGATACGCGTCCTCAAGGTCAGCCCGATGAAGCCATGGTGGACCTGCTCATCAAGCAGGTTACCGAAGGATTGTCGCCGGATGAGCAGCGCGCGCTCGATGTACTCGACACCGAGTTGGCGAGTGCCTACCGGCGCGATCTGGAACGCGCGGCCGCGGCCGTCACGCTCGCGGGCAGCGATGAGGCGCCTTTGCCCGCGGCCTTGGCGGCCCACCTTGCGCAACAGGCCGCGCAGCACTTCTCGTCATTGCCAAGCGGCGCCGAACTGGACGCGGCGCGCCTTGGCGGGGAGGCACGCATTGATCGGCCGCGTGCCGCACTACGCGCAGCCAAGCGTTTTTCTGCATCGGGGTGGTTGGCGGCCGCGGCCTGTCTGGTGCTCGCGGTCATCGGCTGGGAACGCTCGCCTGCGCCGCCGGCACCGGTTGCCGAAACGCCGCCGGCAGCGGCGATCCTTCCTGCCGAGCATCCGCCGCCGCCGACTCCGCCACCGACGCCGGCCGAAGAACGCGCGGCGCTTCTCGCAAAGTCCGATTCACTGAAGGTGTCGTTGGGTGCGACCAAGGATCCCGCGGCGGCCGGCGTGACGGGCGATGTGGTATGGGACCCGGTCACGCAGCGCGGATTCCTGCACTTCTCGGGGTTGCAGGCGAACGACCCCGCCGTGCATCAGTATCAAATATGGATTTTCGACGCCGGGCGCGACAAACGTTATCCGGTGGATGGCGGCGTGTTCGACGTGCCGGCCAACAGCAGCGATGTGGTGATTCCGATTCGCGCGGCGCTCATTGTGCGCAAGCCCGCGGCCTTCGCGGTGACGCTCGAGAAGCCCGGCGGCGTGGTCGTGACGGACCGGCAGCACGTGCTCGCGCTGGGTGCGACCGGCTAGCCCAATGCGGCTTTGCGATCCTTCACCGGCGGCGGCGACCACTGATAATTCCAAGTCTCCGTCAGCGGCCGGCCATCGATGCGCAAATACATGCGCAGATCGACGACGTCGTTGCTGTCCTCCGGCGGCCTGACGTCGAACAACGCGCGATAACCCTTGATCTCGTCAACAAAGTGAGTCGTCACATGCTCGGTGGTGCTGCCGCGCGACGTGCTGATAACCGCCTCGACATTGGCATCCTTGGCAAGTGCGCCAAGTTCGCCGCCGACAAAATCAACCGCGAAATGCCAGGAATAGTATTGGCGCTTTTGGCCGACTGTCCCGCCAATGCCGGTGCGCGTGGCAATGGTCTGCCCCAGCGGAGAGGAGTAAGGCATTCGAGTGCCCCAATAGAGTCGATAGCTGAGCAGCAATTCCTGGCCGGCCTTGGTTTTTTCAGCGGGATTCCAAAAAGCCACGATATTGTCCGAGGTCTCGTCGCTCGTCGGAATCTCGAACAGCTGAACGGCGCCCTTGCCCCAACCCCCGTGCGGACCGGGTTTGGGTTCCACCCATAGGCTCGGGCGCCGATCGTAGTACACGCCATCGTCCTGGTAATGATCCCAGTTGCGGTCACGCTGCAGCAAACCGAAGCCGCGGGGATTTTCATCGAAATAAGAATTGAGATGATTTTGCGCCGGATTGATCAATGGCCGCCAAATCCATTCGCCGGCTCCGGTCCATATCGACAGGCCGTCGGAATCGTGAATCTCAGGGCGCCAGTCAGTCACCGCGCGCCGGTCGTTCTTCCCGTAGTAGAACATGCTGGTGAGCGGAGCTATTCCCAACCGGTCGATGGGTTTGCGCGGATACAGGGCGGAATCGATATCCATGACCAACGTACCCGCCGGAGTGATGAAAAAGCGCAGCGCGCCCGCAATGCTGGGCGAGTCCATCAGTGCGTACATCGTCAGCGTTCCGGATCCCTTCGCCGGCCGCTCGAACCAAAAGGAGGTGAAGCGCGGGAACTCCTCGGGCCGTGGGTACGCGGTGTCCACCGCCAATGCGCGCGCCGACAATCCATACTGGCGCGTGTCGCCGCCCACCGCGCGGAAGTAGGCCGCGCCCAGGAATGCAGCCACGTCCGCCTTCCAGTCCGTTACGAATTGCACGCGAAATCCGGCGAATCCCGCGTGATCGCGCATTATTCCGGGATCGATGCCGGCCTTGTCGAATTCGAACATTGACGGGTCGTAGACTATTTCGCGCGCCTGACCCTCGCTCACTTCATAGAGGTGCACGGCTTGCGCGAAGCCTCGCCCAATGTGGAAGAACTGCAGGCGGAAGGACAACGCCGCATCCGCCCACAGCGAGTGATCGGTGCGAAACCGCAGCGATTGATATTGGTCGTAGTTCAGGCCCCCCATGCTGGCGGGCATCACGTCCTTGGAGGTTTCATAGGGATTACCGGCAAGAAATCGCGCCTGACCCTTGAGCCAGGCGTAATCGAAAGGCTTTGCCGGCCCGCTGCCTGCGGCCGCCGCGGATTGCGGACCCGGCGGCGGCGTGGGCGCAGCCGCGGCTGCCCGGGCAAGATCGGCGCAGGGCAACTGCCCGGCGGCCAAAGCAATCGCGGTTTTCAAGATTTCGCGGCGACGAACCATGAGTTTGGAATCCTAGATCGAGTACGTGGGGAGGATGGAATCGGGAAGCAGGGAGAGCTGGTTCAGGAATCGCGCGTCCGCGGCAACCTCGACGCGTTCGATCGGCGTCAGCCATTGCAAGGCTTCGTCCAAGGATCGGGCGTCCATCAATTTCCGTTCGGCGGTGAGCGCATGCGCATCCGGATTGCCGCGCGGGTCCGTGGGCCGCGGCAGATTGCCGCCAATATGTGCGAGCCGCGCCTCGCGGTGCCGCGCCAGAAACCGCAAGCCTTCCGCAGGCAGGGCTTCGCTGGCTCGGAGCAATTCCTCGCGGTGTACCACCAAGGCGGGGATGTCGACTTCTTCCGGGGTGCGCAGCAATGCCAGGCGCGACAAAAAATTCCCCAGCGCCTCGCTGCCGCTGAGCTGCGACAGAGGAACCGCCAGAAACAAGCCCAGCAACGCGGGCGACACCCAGGCTAGCAGCGACGGTGAAATGAAGTACACGATCACGGCCGTTACACAACTGAGCAGCATGTGCCGCCGGTGAAACCGCCAGGCATCGATCCAGGACGTATGACCGGCGTCGCGGCGCTGCGGCTTCCAGCCGGAATCGCGCCCCATGAACACCTCGAACACATGGCGGCACTGCACGATCATGAGTATCGGCGCATAGAGCGCCGAGAGGATGGCTTCCAGCAGAAAGCTCGCGCTTATTCCGATGACGCCGCCGGCGCCGCGCCGCATGCGGCGCGACAGCAGGGCGCGAATCAGGCCGAGCATCTTGGGGATCAACAGCACCACCATGCTGAACCAGAACAGCGCCATCATGAGCGCGACGTCGAATCGCGGCCAGGTGGGAAACAGCTGAAAGTCGTGGCTGAAATATTCGGGACGAATCAGCCGTGACTGGATCGCAAGCGCAAAACCGATGCCGATCATCACCAGCCACATGGGCGAAGATAAATAGCTCATGATGCCGACGCCGAGATGCATGCGGCTGATGAACCTCAACCCGGCGCTGCCGATGATCTTCATGTGCTGCAGATTGCCCTGCGCCCAACGGCGATCGCGAATGGCCACATCGATCAGGGTGGGAGGCGACTCTTCCCACGAGCCGCCGCAATCGGTGGCCATGCGCACTTTCCAGCCGCCGCGGCGCATGAGTGCGGCTTCGACGAAGTCATGGGACAGCACGAATCCGCCGAAGGGTTTGCGGCCCGTCAACTTGGGAAGCCCGCAGTACTGAGCGAAAGCGGGGATGCGAATGATGGCGTTGTGTCCCCAATAGTTGCCGCTGTCGCCCGACCAGGCAGAGAGGCCGCGCGCGATCACCGGTCCGTATACGCAAGCCGCAAATTGCTGCAATCGCGCAAAAAAAGTGCGCGCGCCGATCAGCCGCGGCGCGGTCTGCAGGATGCCCAGCGCGGGGTCCGCCTGCATCGCTTGCGTCAGGTGCTGGAGGGTCGGCGCATCGATGAGACTGTCGGCATCCAGCACGATCATGTGGTCGTAGCGGCCGCCCCAGCGCGTCACAAAGTCTTCGAGATTGCCGGACTTGCGCGCAATATTGAGCCAGCGCCGCCGATACCAGACCGGCATGACGGGCTGCAACGCGGCGCGCAATCTGGAAACGCTGATCGTCTCGCGAATCCATGCGTCGGCGTCGGTGGAGTCGGACAGGATGACGATTTCGAAGCCGCGATGCGCATCGATGCGCTGCAACGCTTCCGCCATGGCGCGCAGTCCGGCGGTTGTGCGCGTGGGATCTTCATTGTAGATCGGCATCACCAGCGCCGTGAGCGCGCCGGCCGCAGCCTGCGCGGCGGGAGTCGGATCGCGCCGCTTCGACGCGCCGGCCAGCACCGACCCCGCCGCGAATGCGATCCAGCCCAGGGAGATTGTGAAGAAGAAAATCATCGTGCCTTGCAGGAACGTCATGCTCGCGAAACGCACCACTTGCAGCATCTGATAGACGCCGTATGTGGTTACCCCGACGGTTACGGCAATCACAATGAAGCGTGCATAAAGTACCGCGGCAGAAATGAGCTGCCGGTTGTGGCGCCAGGGTTTGTAGCGCAGATCCTGCGCAGGCATGCTGAGAGGCGCTTCCGGCGGCATGGCGCCCGGCAACGCGCTGCTCTCGACTGCCGCGGCGGAATTCAGCTGGAGGTCCATCGATACAACCAGGTTTCAGAAACAGGCGTGTCGCCGCGCATGACCCGCAGGCGCAGTTCGATGAGGTCGGCGTCCTTTGGATCGATCTCGAAACTGGCGCGCAACCCGTGCAGTTCGCTGTTCGAGACCAGCGTGGCATTGGAGATTGCGCCCGTGGAGGAGCTCAAGTCCAGGCGCAGGCCGTCGAGCTTCTCGCCGGCGCCGACGATATCGAGCAGAAATACGCGCCGCTTACGGTCGATGCTCGCGCCCGAGCGCGTTGCGATTACGCGGCCCAGACCCTTGGGTAGTGGTGGCTCGTCATTCCAGGTGATGTTGTAGGAAAATTGCGCCGGATGGGTCGGCAGCAGCGGTTGCGTGGGGCGCCAGAAGGCGACGATGTTGTCGTTGGTTTCGCGGCCGGAAGGGATCTCCACCAGCTCGACGGCGCCGCTTCCCCAGTCGCCCTTGGGCGTGATCCAGGCGCTCGGACGCCGTTCATACTGCGCGTCGAAGTCCTGAAAATCGCTTTGCTGGCGCGATCGTTGCACCAGCCCGAAACCCTGCGGCACCTCTTTGGTGAAGCTGGAGACCTGCAGCTTCAGGGGATTTGCCAGCGGCCGAAATAGGTGCTCACCGCCTTTGGTGGCGATCTGCAATCCGTCCGAATCGTGAACCTCGGGGCGGTAATCGTCGAGACGCGCACGGTTGGTTTCGTCGAACAAGAACATCGAGGTCAACGGCGCAATGCCGACGGAGCGCATTTCGCTGCGGGGAAACAAGGTGAGTTCAACTTCGGTTTGTGTCTCCACGCCGGGCTGTACCGTGAATTTGTAGGCGCCGGTCGTGGATTGGCTTTCCAATAGGGCGTAAATGACGAGGGCAGTCGCGCGCGGGCCTGGCCGCTCGATCCAAAAGTGCGTGAACGCCGGGAACTCTTCTCCGGAAGGCTCCCCGGTATTGAGCGCAAGTCCGCGAGCCGACAACCCGTACAGCAGGTTTTTCGCGACCGCGCGAAAGTAGCTGGCACCCTGGAAGACCAAAAACTCATCCCAAACTTTGTTCGAGTTGATGCGGCTGCGAATCCTGAAGCCCGACAGCGGCAGAGAGACATTGTTCAGCTGGGCCGGGATGGTGCCGCTTATTTGAAACATCGCGGGTGTTGCCACCAAATCCTTGGCGACCCCGTCTTCCACGGTCGAGATTTTTACCGAGGTCGGCAGATTGTAGGCCGCGCGCAGCAGTTCGAGCCGAAAGGGCAGGTTTTCCGCACGCCAGATGCCGGCGTCGGGATTGAAATGGATGCTGCGATACTGTTCCGGACTCAGTTTATCGAGCCCCGACGGCTCGCTATTGCGCTGCGGGGCGTATGCGGTTGACGCCCGGCGTTTGGCATCCTCCAGCAGAGTGTCGAAGGTGAAGGCATAGGTAGCCGCGGGCTTTGCGAGCAACGGTTTGGCGGGTGCCTTCTCAGGCGCCCCCGCCGCGGCAGCGTCCGCTTGCAAGGCCAGCACGAGCGCCAGCGCCCCGGTTGATATGGCGATCGATACCCGCAAGTGATCCCCCAAAAAACAGCTAGTATAGTGCCTGCACTATGGCGGTCGCAGATCACACTGGCCAGGAGCCGCAAAGCGCGGGGGCCGTGCTTATGGTGCGGCCCGCGAGATTTGGCCGCAATCCGCAGACGGCCGCCAGCAACGCCTTTCAGGAGAAGCCCGGAGCATCGCCCGCCGGCGACCCACAGGGCATTGTTTTGCAAGAGTTTCACGGGTTGGCGCACGCTCTGGAGCGCGCCGGCGTGGAAGTGTTGATCGCGCCGGATAGCGAGGATCCGCCCAAGCCGGACGCCATCTTCCCGAACAATTGGGTCAGCTTTCACCATGACGGCACCGTGGCCCTCTATCCCATGCTGGCGGTCAATCGACGCTGGGAGCGCCGCGACGAGGTGCTGGAACAGGTGGTGCGCAAAGGCGGATTCCGGGTCTCGCGTACGGTTGACCTCACTCATCGAGAGTCGGAGGAAAAGTATCTTGAAGGCACCGGCAGCCTCGTGTTGGATCGCGCGCACCGTGTCGCCTATGCCTGCTCGTCGCCGCGCACGGATCTGGACGTTCTCGGCGAGTTCGCGCAGTTGCTGGACTATGAACTCATGACCTTCGATGCGGTGGACGGCCACGGCCGTCCCGTCTATCACACCAACGTTTTGATGGCTGTCGGCACGGGTTTTGCCGTGGTGTGCGGTGAGTCGATCGGCAATGAGACGCATCGCGCGGCGGTGTTCTCCAAACTGCGCTCGACCGGCCATGAAATCGTCGCCATTAGCCTGGCGCAAATGGCGCAATTCGCGGCCAATGTGCTGGAATTGACGGCGCCGAACGGCACGCTAATCGCGTTGTCGACGACCGCCTTGAGCAGCCTCGCGCCGGAGCAACGCACAGCGCTCGAATCTCATGCAACCCTGATTCCGGCGAAGATTCCAACCATCGAGCGGATCGGCGGCGGCGGTGTGCGCTGCATGTTGGCGGAGATCCACCTGCCGAAGCGCGGTACGGCCGATGCCAGACTTAAGTCATAATTGCCGGCATGCTGGAACTCGGCTTCAAACTCCTCATTGCCTATCTGTTGGGCACGCTGCTGGGTAGTCTGCTCTTGGGCCGACTGCGCGGGGTCGACATTCGCAGCATGGGGAGCGGCAATGCCGGCGCGACCAACGCGATGCGAACGCAGGGCAAGCTGTTCGGATTTCTGGTATTGCTCATCGATATCGCGAAAGGCATGCTCGCCGTATGGTGGCTGCCGTCCGCCGCATTGCCGGCCATCGGCATCGATGCCGGCGTGTCGCGCGAATGGCTGACCGTGGCCTGCGGATTCGCCGTCATCGTCGGGCATGTCTATCCGGTGTGGTTTGATTTTCGCGGCGGCAAAGGGGCGGCAACGGTGGTCGGCGTGGTTGCCGCGCTGGAATTGCGCCTGCTGTTGCCGCTGCTCTTGAGTTGGATCATCGTGCTGCTGGTATCCGGATATGTCGGCCTCGCCACCATGGTCTCCACCCTGGTGCTTGCGGCAGCCGTCGTAATGCTGGAGCCCGGCAACATTCCGCTGTGCAGCTTCTGCGCCGCGGTCGCCGCCTTTGTAATCTTTACTCATCGCAGCAATATCGCGCGTATGCGCGCGGGCAAGGAAAATCGCGTGCGGCGCTTATGGCTATTTCGCTCACGAGCGGCATAGACCTCCCGCCGCTGTTGGTGCTGCTCGCGGACGGCGAGGTGCATTCCGGGGAATGGCTGGCTGCTGAGCTGCGCCAGACCCGTGCTGCGGTGTGGAAGGGAGTGGAGCGTCTGCGTGCAGCCGGCATCCAGGTGCAGGCCCTGGCAAGGCGCGGCTACCGTCTGGCAAGGCCGGTGGAACTGCTGGATGCGGGCCGGATAGGCGCCGAACTGGCCGCCGACCGCCGCGCGCACCTGCACAGCCTCGAGTTGCTGTTCGAGGTGGACTCGACCAATACGCGTTTGCTGAGCAGCACGCCGCCGCCCCCGAGTACAGCCGACGTCTGTATTGCCGAACTGCAGCACGCCGGCCGCGGGCGCTTGGGAAGGCGCTGGCTGGCGCCTTTCGGCGGCGCAATAGCCATGTCGCTGGGCTGGACCTGCAGCGACGTCGTGCGTACCTTACCGGCCTTGAGCCTGGGTGTCGGCGTGGCGGTGGCGCGGGCGCTGGGGCGAGCGGGTGCGGCAGGAATATCGTTGAAGTGGCCCAACGATATTTGGTTCAACGACCGCAAGCTGGGAGGCGTGTTGATTGAATTGCGCGCCGAGGCGGGTGGGCCGGCGCACATCGTCATCGGCGTCGGCGTCAATGTGTCTCTGCCCGACGAGGCTCGCCGCGAAATCGAGGCGGGAACTGTCGCGGTTGCTGCGGTCGCTGACGCGTGTAAGCAGTTCCCGTCGCGCAATTTGGTGGCCGGGGCCATCTTGGACGAACTTTTGAGTATGCTGCTGCAGTACCAGGAGCGGGGCTTTGCGGCGTTTCGCGATGCCTGGACGGCGCTCGATGGGTTGAATGGCCGCGCGGCGCAGGTGCTGGTTGGAGAAAGCGCCATTGCGGGGATCGCGCGAGGGGTGGATTCAGACGGAGCCCTGTTGCTCGAGACCGGGGATCTTACGCAGAGGTTTGTCTCGGGCGAAGCTAGTTTGCGGTTGGTTCGTGGGTGACGCTTGACGCTATTAAAGACCATTGTCGTAAGTTTGGTGCTCGCCAACGTGTGCTATTTCCTGTGGGCTCGCGGTATCGCGAAGCCGCCCGAAACGCAGCTCGTGCCGTCCGCTCCGGCCACGCTGAAGCTGGCCTCGGAGAGCCCGGAATTTGCGCGCACTGAATCGGGCAATTCCAGCGGCGCCGCCGCTGCGCCCGCTGCCGGCATCGCACCGGCGCCTGCCGAGGCCGCACGCGACGGCACCTCCGGCCTGCTGACCAATGTGAAGCGCTGCATCAGCGTCGGTCCGTTTCGCGACGTGTCGGAAGCCGCGCATGCTGCTTCTACCCTGCGCGGCGGCGGATACGACCCGCGGCAGCGGGTCGCCGATGGCGAGGTTTGGGCCGGAGTCTGGGTGTACTTGCCGCTGCCGGCATCGCGGTCCGTGGCTGAGCAGACGTTGGCCAAACTCAAGGCCGGCGGAATCGATGATGCGCTGGAAATGCCCGGTCCGAACGAGGGTTCGGTGATTTCGCTCGGACTGTACAGCGAAGCGAAGCGTGCGCAAACACGGGTGGCGCAGGCGCAGGCGCTCGGGTTCAATCCCGGCATCGCCGATCGCAAACGGAACGGCAATGTCTATTGGATCGACATTGACCTGAAACCTACAGACAGTTTGTTGAACCCGTCCGACTTGCAGGGCGAGTCCGGCCGGATCGTGCGGCTTGAGGTCAAAGGTTGTCCATCGGCGGGCGGCCAGACATGAGCGTTCGCACCGCAGCGCTGGGCGTGATGAGCGGCATCGGTGCCCTCATCGGTTATGGATGTTTGGCGGCATTTCTTTGGCTGGTCAGCGTGCAGTTGTATCGCTGGTTCCGCCAGGGGGAGTGGACCCACATCGGCATGGGCGACGGCATCCGCATCGGGCTGACGCACTGCTGCGTCAGGGACGATGCTGTCGGCCGGCTCGCCGGCTTTTTGCACTGGTGGGAGTCGCCGGCGAGCTGGCTGGGATTGCACAAGGTATTCGAGGTCGTGCCGGCCTCGCTCGCCTTATTTGCCGTAAGCATCGTCGGCAACAGTTTGTTCATTTATTGCCGAGATCGGCTGCAACGGAGCGCAACGCGCCCTCCGGCGTAGAGGACTCGCAACGCTGTTTCAATCCCTGCGATTCGGTGGTTATGTATTGCTTGATCAGGCCACCGTACAATCTCGAGATCAGCGGCGCAATCAGTCCTGATATTTCAAACGACAGTGCTGCCCGGCTGCCGTCTCCCTGCGGCTCAACGAGGTGGCCCGCCCTCATGCAAAGGCCCGGCGCGCGCGTGGTCCAGGTGAAACTGCGCTTTTCCTGCAATTCCGTGACCTGCCAGACAGCGGCACGCAGCTTTGGTTGGCGCACCTGCGCGCTGCTGCCGACCGCAAGCGGGCCGCGATCCAAGCGCCGCACGCTGAGCATGGTAGGGGTCCATTCAGGCCAGCGCTCGACATCGCACAACACAACGAATACTTTCTCGGGCGGTGCGTCGATATTCACCGCCACATTGATGGCGTTTCGGCTCATCGCCCAAGAATACTAATAGGGGGATCATATGCAAAGACCACTGGCGGTGATCACCGGCGCCTCGAGCGGCATCGGCGAGGTGTTCGCGCGCAAGCTTGCCGCGCAATACGATTTGCTGCTGATTGCACGCAGTAAGGAACGATTGGCGTTGTTGGCTGCGGAACTCGCCGGCCAGCACGCGGGCCGCGTGGACGTGATGGATGCCGACCTGAGCGATGCGCTGCAGCTGGCGGCAGTCGCCGAGCGAATCGCCGCCGAGCCTAATCTTGCGCTGCTGGTCAACAACGCCGGCTTCGGCCATCGCGGCCGCTTCTGGGAGACGGACCTCGAGGCTATGGAGAAAATGCATCGTCTGCACGTCATGGCGCTGGTGCGCTTGAGCCATGCGGCGCTGCGCGTCATGGTGCCGCAGAATCGCGGCGCTGTCATCAACCTGGCGTCCATCGCCTCGTTCGTGCAGCGTGCCGGCAGCGCCAGTTATGGAGCGACGAAAAGCTGGGTCGCCGCCTTCAGCGAGGGGTTGTATCTCGACCTGCTGCAGGTGAAATCGGCAGTGAAGATTCAGGCTCTTTGCCCGGGGTTCACGTATTCGGGGTTTCACGATGCGATGGGCGAGGATCGCGCCCGCATCGCGCCGGCTTCATTTTGGCTGACCGCCGATGAGGTGGTGAACGATTCCCTCAAGGGATTGGATCGAGGCACGCTGTTCGTCATCCCGGGCTGGCGCTACAAATGGCTCGCAGCAATCATCAGAGCCCTGCCGCTCTGGCTGAAACTGAAGGTAGAAACGCCCAAGCGCTAGGAGTCTGTCTGAATACTCAGACAGGTTCCTAATGCTGCATCGTGTTCGACGGCTTGCGAACCCTGAAAGGCGCGCTTTCGCCTTCAGACTCGGACGCGGCGCCGCGGACCGCAGGCGGCGGTTCTCCTTCCCAGGGGTAGGCGACGCTGCCGGCCGGCGCCCGGTACCAACCCGGGTCGCGATAATCCCCGTGCGGGAGATCCGCGCGGATCTTCATCACCGTGAACATGCCTCCCATTTCGATGTCGCCATGGGGACCCGAGCCCATCATCATCGGCAGAGTATTCTCCGGCAACGGCATGTTCATCTGCATGCCGCTCATCCCGCCGCCGGCGCTCATATAACCCGGCGCCAGCGCGGCGATCTGTTTGGCGAGATCGTCCTGTGTCACGCCGATGCTGTTTGGCACGGTGTGGCTCATGGCGTTCATGGTGTGATGGCTTTTGTGGCAGTGAAAGGCCCAGTCGCCGGGCGCCGACGCTGTGAATTCGATGGCGCGCATCTGACCGACCGCGATGTCCGTCGTCACCTCCGGCCAGCGCGATGCGGGCGATGTCCAGCCGCCATCGGTACCCACCACGACGAATTCGTGCCCGTGCAGGTGAATGGGATGATTGGTCATGGTGAGGTTGCCGGCGCGAATTCTCACCCGTTCGCCGAGGCGCGCCACCATGGGCGCGGTGCCCGGAAACGCCCTGCTGTTGAACGTCCACACGTTGAAATCCAGCATGGTGCTGACCTTGGGGGTATAGCTGCCGGGACTGATATCGAAGGCATTCAGCAGAAAAACATAGTCGCGGTCGACCGGCATGAAATTGGCGTCGCGCGGATGCGTAACCCAAAATCCCATCATCCCCATCGCCATCTGGGTGGTTTCGTCGGCATGCGGGTGGTACATGAAGGTTCCGGCGCGCTGCGCGGCAAACTCGTACACAAAAGTCTGCCCCGGCTTGATCGACGGCTGATTTAGTCCCGCGACCCCGTCCATGCCGTTCGGCAAACGCTGACCGTGCCAATGCACGCTGGTATGTTCCGGCAGTCGATTCGTGACGAAAATGCGCACTCGGTCCCCCTCGACAACTTCGAGGGTGGGTCCCGGGGACTGACCGTTGTACCCCCACAGATGGGCCTTCATGCCGGGTGCGATCTCTCGGATTACAGGCTCGGCGACCAAGTGAAATTCCTTGACCCCGCGCCGCATCCGCCAAGGCAATGTCCAGCCGTTCAAGGTGGCCACGGGACGGTAGGGCCGGCCGTTGGGCGGAAGCAGCGGGGCCTGCATGTCGGGCGAGCCGCTGGAGACGATTTCCGGGAGCGCCGCGAGCGCGCTTTTCGCCACCGTGCCGCCGGCGAGGGCAAGCCCGGCGCCACGGAAGAATTTTCTGCGTGAAAGCATGTTGATTTCCTTGAGGGGTGCTAGGGCGCGATATTGCCGAGGAGCGCAGCGTCGAGCTGCGATTCGGCGATCCAGAAGTCGCGCACGCGCTGAATGTAGCCGTCGATGCCGGCCGCCTGTTCGCGTGCGTCGGACAACAATTCGAATACGCTGATCTGCGATGCGTTGTAGCGCAACAGATTCTCCCCCGCGATGGTCTGGCGCAGCGGCAGCACCTCATCGCGCTGCCGCCGCGCAAGATCATAAGCGGTGCGGTAAGCAGCATATGCGAGCCGAATCTGCGATCGGGCCTCGACGGCGGCGTGCGTGAAGCGATCGACAGCCTGCGCGTATATGGCTTCAGCCTTTTTAACTCGCGCTGCGCCGCTGTCGAATATCGGCACTTCCAGCGTGACGGTGTAGCCGTGTTCGTAGGGAGCGTCGCGCTCGCCTTGCCGTACCCGCGTCGCGCCTGCTTCGAGCACATTGACGAAGCGGGTGCTGCGGGTGAGCTTGAGGCGTTGCTGGAGTTCGTCGAGGCGCGCGCGCATCAATTGTAGATCAAGACGGTCCTGCAGGACGGCGTGCTCGACCTCCGGCAGGCTCTGCAGTTCTTGCGGCAGAGGCGGCAATGAGGTCTCGAGCCGAACAGCGCCCGTCGTGGTCTCTTGCGTGGGCAGTCCCATGAGGCTCAGCAATCTCTCGTTGGCCGACTCTTCGGCGAGCTGCGCGTGCAGCGATCCTTGCACGGCATCGATGTAGAAACTCTGTTCGCGCGCCTGGTCTATCCGGTTCCAGTTGCCCGCCGCCATCATTCTTTGCGCCAGCGTCGCGCCGGTTTCGGCAGCAGCCCGCACTTGCTGAAGATACCTGTGCGACTCGCGCGCCGCCACGGCCGCGTAATACGCTTCGCGGGTGTCCTTGGCCAGCCGCGCAACCTCCAGCAGCGCCGCATTCTGTGTTTGCGCGAAGCGCTGCTTTTCGATGCCCCGGGCGTAGGGCATCGTCAGCAAAGAGAGCACGTTGAAGGACAGCGTCTCCTCGATGTCGACTTGGCCTGCGCCGGCGGCGTGGCGCAGATCGAAACGCGGATTGGGCAGGCGTCCCGCCTGCACTAGATCGGCTTCGGAAATCCCCAATTCCTCAAAGACCGATTGCAGCATCCGGTTGTTGAGTAACGCAACTTGTACGGCGTCATCGACCGTCAAGGGCTCCTCGAGCAGCTGCGCAACCCGGGTATCGAGCTTCGTCTGTTCCTGCGCCGTTCGCGGCCACGCAACTTCCTTGGCCAAGTGTTGGCGCGCCGCGGCTGCGACGGGGTCAAAGCCGCCGTCGTGGGAAAAGCCGGCGCAGCCGGAAAGCGTCGCAGCGGCGAACGTGATCAACAGAAGCAGTGCGTGTCGCATGGCATCCTCGCATCGTCATTGCAGAATCAGCGCCCTTGAGCGAGCGCCGCGAATCGGCTCTAGACGAAACGTGGAGGGCGATCGAGCCGCTCGAGGGCGAGCTGCGGCGGCGCCCAACGCAAGAACAGCGTTCGGCTTAAGTGCGGCCGGCGAGGCGGCATCCAGCGTACCGGCGTCACGGCAATCGCAGCGGCGCAGCAGGTGCCGCAGTGATGGTGCTCCGGGCTGTCCGCGTGCAGAGAGTCATGTTGAGCGCAGGAATGTCGTGCTGACGAGGTGGCAGCGAAGGATCCGCAATTCCACGCCGAGGCAAACCCCTGCAGCGGCAATATCAGCGCCAGCAACAGTGCGAGCTTCAGCGATCGAGTCCGCGCGGGTCCCATAACAAAGCAAAACATAGCACCGGAACGGCAAGAATACACGTGAACCAGGTCCGTCTGAGGTTACACTGGCGCCCCGGGTTGCACCTAAAGCGGGGGTTTCGGCATGCGCGCACTACAGGTCTTGGGGGCGATATTGATCCTGGGAGGCCTGTTTGTACTCGTCAAATCGCCGTCCTACTCGAGCGAAAAGAGCCTGCTTAAGGTTGGCGATGTGGAAGCGAAGGTATCGCAGCAGCACGCCATTCCGGCCTGGGCCGGCGGCGCGGCGGCGGTGGCCGGCGTGGTGCTCATCGTAATCGGCGCACGCAAGCCCTAGGAGCCTGTCTTAAGTATTCAGCGTGAGCCGTGCTCGAGCTGCTTGCGCAGTGCGAGCAACTCGCGGCGCCGGGCGGCACTGGCCTTGGGGTAGCCGAGCGGCAGTGCCGCGAGCGTATCCAGCAAAATGCGCGACACGATCAGGCGGGCATTCCGCTTGTCATCCGCCGGGACGATGTACCAAGGAGCGTAATCCGTGCTGGTCGCGCTCAGGCATTTTTCATAAGCCTTCATGTACTGTTTCCAATGCTGCCGTTCGGCTATATCCGCGGCGGAGAATTTCCAATTCTTGTTGGGCGTTTCGATTCGCTTCAGGAATCGTTTGCGCTGCTCGTCCTTCGACAAATGCAGGAAGAACTTGATGATGCGCGTGCCGTTGCGCGCGAGATGCCGTTCCAAGTCCAGGATGGAGCGATAACGTTCGCGCCAGATCCTCTTTTCGTCCATGAGTTCATCGGGCAGGCCTTCGGCGCGAAGTATCTGCGGATGAACGCGGACGATCAATACTTCTTCATAATAGGAGCGGTTGAAAATTCCGATCTGGCCCCGCTCCGGCAGATTGCAGGTGGTGCGCCACAAAAAGTCGTGCTTCAGTTCCTCGGGGCTGGGATGCTTGAAGCTGAACACCTGGCAGCCCTGCGGATTGACGCCCGACATTACGTGCTCGATGACGCCGTCCTTGCCGGCCGCATCCATGGCTTGAAAAATAATCAACAGCGAATAGGCGTTTGACGCATACAGCAGTTCCTGCTGCGCACTCAGTTCTTTGACGTGCTCGCTCAGCATGTCGCGGTAGCGGCGATTCGTCCGGTAAACAGGCCGCACCAAGGTCGGCCACTTCTTGAGGTCGATCTTGGCGCGCTCATCGACACGATAGCGGGACGGCTTGATGAGCATGCCTCGGAGCATATCGCACCCTTGGCGCTCGGGGGCTGGTGTACCATCGGCGAAACCGATAACGAAATGCCGGGGTTGCCTCGTGCCCGATTCGAACCTTGCGCCCGATGCGCGGCATGCACGCCGCATCCTGCTCGCCAGCATGGTCGGCACCACCATCGAATTCTACGATTTCTACATTTATGCCACCGCGGCGGTGCTGGTGTTCCCGCGTCTGTTCTTTCCCAGGGGCGATCCGGCGATTGCGACCCTGCAGTCATTGGCGACGTTCGCACTCGCCTTTGTCGCACGGCCGATCGGCGCCGCGATCTTCGGTCATTTCGGCGATCGAGTCGGCCGCAAAACGACCTTGGTCACAGCACTGATGACCATGGGAATTTCGACCATTTGCATCGGCCTTTTGCCGACCTACGCATCCGCCGGGGTCTTTGCGGCGGTGCTGCTGGCGCTTTGCCGCATCGGGCAGGGCATCGGACTGGGCGGGGAATGGGGCGGAGCGGTATTGCTTGCGACCGAAAATGCCCCCCCGGGCAAGCATGCGTGGTACGGCATGTTCCCGCAGTTGGGGGCGCCGCTTGGCCTGGTCATTTCGATCGGAGCGTTTTTGTTGATCAGCAATGTTTTTTCCGAGACGCAACTATTCAATTGGGCCTGGCGCGTACCGTTTCTGGCCAGCGCCGTGCTGGTCGCGGTGGGCCTCTACATCCGTTTGCAGCTGGTGGAGACACCCGCGTTCAAGCGCAGCATTGCCCAGGGCGAACGCGTGCGGATGCCGTTCAACGTGGTGTTTGTAAAATTTCCGCTGCAATTGCTCTTGGGAACGTTGGGGTCGATGACTACCTTCCTGGTGTTCTACCTGGCGAACATTTTTGCATTGGGCTGGGCCACAAATTCATTGGGATTTCCGCGCCAGCAATTCTTGATCATGCAAATGCTGGCGGCGCTGTTTTTCGGCCTGCTGATACCGGCGGCCGGGGCGCTGGCTGACCGCATCGGCGGCCGCAAGATGTTGATCTTCGCTACGCTGTTGATCATCGCCTACGGGTTTTCCTTTCAGCCGCTGTTCAGCGCGCACCGGACAGGCGCGGTATTCATATTTTTGGCATGCGGCTTTGGCTTGAGCGGACTGTCCTATGGTCCGCTGGGCAGCGCACTGGCGACGCTGTTTCCAACCCCGGTTCGTTACACCGGTACATCGTTGACCTTTAATTTTGCAGGAATTTTGGGGGCCTCGCTCGCCGCGCCGATCGCCACTTGGTTGGCGACCCGCTACGGACTGGCCTTTGTCGGGTACTATTTGTCCACGGTTGGGCTCATTACCCTCATTGCTCTGACATTCATCAAGGGTGAGAAACCATGACTCAAAACAAATTGGCCTTCGCACTGCCGTTGTTGTGCACAACGTTTCTGTTTTCCGCGCCTTACGCGTTCGACGCCGACGAGTATGACGCGGCGCTCGCGCACGCGGGCCGTCCCGCCGCGGATTCGGCGCGCGATTCCCTGGATCATCCCGCTGAGATGCTGCGGCTGGCTGGCATCAAGCCGGGCATGAAAGTCGCCGATGTGCTCGCGGGTGACGGCTACTACAGCGAATTGGCGAGCTACATCGTGGGGCCGAAGGGCCACGTCTATTTGATCAACAATCTGGCGTTCGACAATTGGAGTCAGCCTGCGCTCAAGGACCGAATGTCCGGAGGGCGCCTGTCCAATGTGACCCAGCAGACCGTCGATCTTAACGACATGAAGTTGCCGCCCGCCAGCATGGATGCGATTCTGCTGGTCAAGGTATACCACGACCTGTACTGGGTTGATGCCACGCCCAAGAGTCCCTGGCCGAAGATCGACGTGGGCTCGGTGCTCGATCAACTGTCGCGCGCGCTGAAACCCGGCGGGGTGCTGTTGTTGATCGATCACTCCGCCAAGGAGGGCCGTGGAAAATCCGACGCCGGCGAATTGCATCGCATCGAAGAGTCCTTCGCGATTCAGGATTTCAGCGCACATGGGTTCAAAGTCATCGCAAAGAGCGACCTGCTGCGCAGGCCCGACGATGCGCGGAATCTAGTCAGCTACAAGGGACCCGCGGTCGGCAAAACGGACCGCTTCGTGTTGGTGTTCCGCAAAACTTGAGGCACGCACGCTAAAATTCACAGCACGGAATTCAACCAGCGCGCCATTGTCGCGGCGTCCATGGCGCCCGTCTGGCGCGCAATCTCCTTGCCGGCGCGAAACACGATCATGGTCGGGATTGCGCGGATGTTGCAGCGTTGCGCGGGAGCGGGCTCGTCCTGAGTGTTCAATTTTGCAAATCGCAGCCTGGGTTCCATCTGACGCGCGGTGGCTTCGAAGAAGGGCGCCATGGCGATGCAAGGGCCGCACCAGGGTGCCCAGAAATCCACCACCAACGGCAGATCGCCGCGGCTCACATGCTTGTCGAAGTTCGTCGCGGTCAAGTCAACCGGCTTGCCCTCGAAAAGCGGCGAGCGGCAGCTAGGGCAGCGCGGCGAGTCTTTCAGCCGATCGCTGGGGCTGCTCACCACCGTGTCGCAATGTCCGCAGACCACTTGAGTGCGTTCGCTCATCGCTGCGCCTATTTCGGTTGTGCAATTAGAATCAGAAAACTGTCCGCAACCACGGGCGCCCGCGGCCTGGTTTGATCCTCGGTCGCCGCGGGGGGCGGCCCGAACTGTGCGGCCGCCAAATAGATCTTGTGCGTGACCGGGTCGAGCACCATGGTGCGGGCGCTGACTTGCGTCATGACGGTGGCGACCACCCGATATTCGCCCGGCGAATCCTGATGAATCACGGTCAGGGTTCCGTCGATGCCGTTGGAGCTGAAGACCAGATTGAGCTCCGGGTCGTAGACCGCTCCGTCGGAGCCTCTGCCGATCACCACCTGCGCGATCGACTTTCCGGTTCCCGCGTCGGTCACGGCCATCACTTGGTTGGCGCATACCGAGAACAAGCGGTGATTCATGACATCCAGGGCCAGCGCAGTGGGGTTCGCGCATTCCTTCAAGGGCCACTTGGCTTTCACCTGCAGTGATTTGCCGTCGACCAGCACTAATTTGCCCGGCGCGGTGTCGATGTTCACGTACACATGTCCGGCGTCGTCCGTCGCCATGGATTCCGGGGGCCCGGGCAAGGGCACGGTGGCCACGACTTGCAGAGTACCCGCGTCCAGCACCGACAGATTCGCGCTATCCCGGTTGGCAGTGAAGATGTGATTTTGCTGGGGTTCGTACAGGATGGCATCCGGCGCCGTTCCTGAGATCGGCACCTCGTAAGCGACCCGCAAAGTATCGAGCTCAAATACCGAAACCGAATTCGACCGGCCGTTGCTGGTGAAGCCTCTTTTTAGCGCAGGCGCGAACGCGATGCCATTGACTCCGGCGGTGCGGGGAATATTCCCGCTTAATCTGCCGCTGACGGTCTCGATCACATCGACGTGATCGTCGCGGGTGACGAATAGGCGGCCGCCGCTGGCCTCAAGCGCCAATGTGTCCCAGCCGTTATTGCCGCCGATCCGCCAGGATCTCGCGACCTTGTAGTCGGCCGCGGGAATGGGCGAGGTCTGGGCAACCGCGATGCCGGCTGCCGTCGGCAACGCACACGCAAGCAGCCCGAGAATATTCCGCAGCATCGGCAGCCTTGGCAACTGGAGAGCCGGTATTTTACGCATGGTTCGCCGGCGAGGAAACGCGGGCCCCGTCCGTGTAATTTCTACACCCGGGACGCGGAATCGCATTTACATCGAACTTACCCTGCCGTCGCAAATCTTACCTGCATGGGGAAATACTTGTTGCGCGCATTGGCGTTGTCATCCGTTGTCCTGGCCGGGGCGGCTTGTTCTAATAATCATGATACTTCGGCTCCCCCGTCAACGCCGCAGCGTGGCGAGCTGCTGCAGACTCCGCCAAAACTGGTGGCCGCCTTTGTGCCGTCGGCGTTGTCGAGCTTGCTCAGCGCCAGTGCCGTAGGCCGGATTTTGCTGCAAGTGGCGTACACGCCCCTGTGCACCGTTACGGTCTATCAGCTCGAGTACCAGACCGTCGATCCGCCCGGCAACCTGACGCCGGCATCGGGTGCATTGATGGTGCCGAGCGGCGGCAGCGGCTGCGGAGGCGCCCGTCCGATCACGCTGTATGCGCACGCTACCTCGACCGACCGCAACTACAACATCGCGGATCTGGCGGCGAGCGGCAACGATGAGGGCCTGGTATTAGCTGCGGTGTTTGCGGCGGAAGGCTACATCGTCGTCGCGCCGAACTACGTGGGATACGACACGTCGACTTTGAATTATCACCCCTATTTTGATGCCGACCAGCAATCCAAGGACATGATCGACGCGCTCGCGGCCGGGCGCAGCGCGCTCTCGCTCTTGTCGCCGGCCACGGGCACTACCGACGGCGGCAAGTTGTTCGTGACGGGCTATTCGCAGGGCGGTTATGTGGCAATGGCAACTCATCGCGCGATGCAGGCCAACGGCATGGCGGTGACGGCTGCAGCGCCCATGTCCGGTCCTTACGCATTATCGGCTTTCGCCGATGCGGTGTTCGAAGGCCAGGTCAATGCAAGCGCGGTGCCGAACACTGTCATGCTCGTTTCCAGCTATCAACATGTGTACGGCAATATTTACGCCAACGCCACCGACGTATTCGCCGAGCCCTTTGCCAATGGCATCGACACGCTGCTGCCGAGCACGACTCCGGTGGGGCAGCTGGAAGCGGCGGGCGCCCTGCCGAACGCATTGTTCAGCAGCACGCCGCCTGATCCGTCGTTCGCCGCTATGACGCCCGCCGTGCAGCCGGCGAATTTGGCGACGGTGTTCGCGCAAGGCTTCGGCAACGTCTTTCTTGTCCAGAACAGCTATCGGTTGAACTATCTTCAGGACGCGGCGGCCAATCCTGACGGCGGTTTCCCAAGCCCCACAACCGGTCTGCCGCCTGCGAATCCCGGCAACGCATTTCGCCAGGCAGCGAAAACGAATGATCTGCGCAACTGGGTACCGAATGCGCCGGTGCAGTTATGCGGCGGCGGAGGCGACCCCACTGTGTTTTTCTTCAATACCCAGCTGATGCAGAACTATTGGACGGCGACCGCACCCGCCGCGCCGATCACAGTCCTCAATGTCGATTCCGCAGCCGTGGCCAACGATCCTTATGCGGATCTGAAGACCGGATTCGCGGCCGCTGAAGCGCTGGTCAGGGTCAATGCGGTGGCGGGCGGCGCCGGCGACAGCGGCAACAGCGCCGTGTTAGCGGTTTACCATGCCGGCTTGGTGGCGCCGTTTTGCCTGCGTGCGGCAAAATCCTATTTCGACGCGCACTGATCGGCACGGCATCGAAATAACGATTCCGCATCATAAACTACGCAAACGATACTTCACAGCGAACCGCGGGTCGTTGATGATGCGCGCTGCCTGTTGGCAATCGGATATCGGGAGAATGGGATGTTCATTCGGTCCATGGCAGCCGCGGCGGGAGCGGGGGTCATTTTCATCGGCGCGAGCGGCTTTGCCGCGGCGCCTTCGGCGGTGTCGCCGGCCGATGGCGCGGGCCTCGAAGAAGTCGTGGTCACCGCGCAGCGGCGGGTCGAGTCGGCCCAGAACGTGGGGATCGCCATGTCGGTGCTTTCCGGGCAGAGCTTTGCCGACAGGTCCATCAACTACGTGAACGACCTGCAAAACGCCGTTCCCAGTCTGCAGGTAGAGCCCGCCTTCGGCAGCGGCCAGCCGCAATTTCGATTGCGCGGCGTCGGCTTCATCGACTACACCTCGAACAATACCTCTCCGGTGGGTGTCAGCCTGGACGGCGTGGCGTTCGCGCTGCCCATCCAAACGCAAGGCCAGCTGTTCGATATGGATCGCGTCGAGGTTTTGCGCGGCCCCCAAGGCACCTTGTACGGCCGCAATACCACGGGCGGCGAAATCAATTTCATCAGCAACAGGCCGACCGCGGAGACTCACGCGGGATTCTCGCTCGAGTACGGATCGCACAATGAAGTCAACGCGGAAGGGTTCGTGTCCGGAACTCTGGCCGAAGGCTTCATGGGCCGTCTATCGGTAGCCACCGAACAAGGCGGGGCCTGGCAACGCAATCGCCTCACCGGTCAATCGCTGGGAGACAAAGACAAGATTGCGCTTCGCGGGCAGCTGCAATGGGATCCGGCCGAGGCACTGGACTTTCGGCTTGGCGTGCACGCTGCACGGGATAAGTCCGAGGAACAAGGCCTGTACCTGCTGCGGCCCTTTGTGCCGGGCAGCGGCCCCCCGGCCATACCGGCGGATACCTCGCGATATGTCACGGGCTGGGCGCTCAACCCGACATTCGCCAAGCTCATCGGCATCAACGCGGACTCCAAGCCCGGCCTCGACAATAGCAACGACGGGGTCGATCTGACCGCCAACATCGATTTTGGCGCCGTGAAGCTCACCAGCATTACCGCCTACAACAAGCTCATCCGGCGTGAATATGCCGATTGGGACGCCACGCAATTCAACGACTCGGACGAATACCTGAACAGCGATCTCGATGTGTTCTCCCAGGAACTACGCCTCGCATCGAGCGGCGGCCCGTTCGGCTGGGTAGCGGGCGTCTTCTATTCCAACGAGGATCTTCATGAGGATTTTTATTCCGATCTCACCGATCGGGACGGCGGAATTGCGGTCACTACCTATGAGCAGGTCGCCAATTCAGTCGGTGTGTTTGCGCAGGGTAACTATCAAATCACTGATCGGTTCACGGCGACGCTCGGTATTCGCGAAGATCACGAAACCCGCGAATTGAAGGGGCTTAACACCAGTTTCCTGCCTGGCGTGCCGTCATTCACGGGAGGTGCTCTGGGCGGTTCGATCACGTCGAATTTGCCTTCGGGCAAATTCGAACTCGACTATAAACCGCTATCCGACACCTTGATTTATGCGAGCATCAGCCGCGGGGTGAAATCCGGCGGATTTACCGCGCACAACACGCTGAGCGCGCCGGCCGCCGCTCCGTTCGAGCCGGAAAAGCTCACGGCCTACGAAATCGGCGTGAAATCGGACGTGACGCACGCACTGCGTGTGAATGGCTCGGTGTTTTACTACCGCTACAAGGATCAGCAGATCCTGGGCAAGATATTCGACGATGCCTCGCAATCGTTCATCGGCCGGTTCGTCAACGCGAATTCGCGCATCAGCGGCGGCGAGGTCGATTTGGAGTGGAGGCCGCTCAAGGGAATTTCCATCACACAGTACGCCGGCTTCGTGGAAGGCTACTACACCAGTACGCTCCTCAACGCCCCCCTGGACCCCGCCGCGCCGCCTGTCGATTACAACGGCCGACCGGAGAGCTTCCCCAAGTGGAGCTATGGCGGGGATTTAAGCTACTCCTGGAATGTGGGCTCCTACCGCGTGACCGTCGAATCGAACTACAGTTTCCACGACACTTACAGTCAATTCTTTCTGTTGGGCAGCGACGACTTCACCGTGCCGAAGTACTGGCTGGCGAACGCAAACCTGTCGTTGGCGCCGGCCTCGGGCGCGCCCTGGACCGTGACATTGTGGGGCCGGAACATTTTTGACAAGTCCTATGACCTCACCCGGAATTTCTTTTTGCCGACCTCCGAAGTTGCCGCTGCCGGCGAACCGGCGACTTTCGGCGTCCGCTTTACTTACAAGTACTAGGCGATGCGGAAAACTGTCGGCATCACTTTAGCCATCATTGTCGCGATCATTGCCGGCGCGTGGCTCAAGCTGCGCGGGCCCGACATCCCCTTTGAGACCCTCGAGGCGAAGTATGCGGGGGCGGACTCGCATTACGTGGAGTTGCCCGGCGGCTATCGCGCGCACTATCGCGAAGACGGCGATACGAATCTGCCGACGCTGGTGCTGTTGCATGGTTTTGCGGATTCGTTCACCACCTGGGAAGGATGGGTGCGGGAGCTCAAGTCCCAGTTCCACATCCTCAGTCTGGATTTTCCGGGGCACGGGTTGACGCGGGCTCCCGCGGGCGCCACATTGAGCGGCGAGCTCCTCGCGGACTTTGTCGATGCCTTCGCAGGAAAGTTGGCGCTGCCAAGGTTTGCGGTCGCCGGCAATTCAATGGGCGGCGGTGCGGCGTGGCAGTTGGCCGTCAGGCATCCCGATCGGGTCAGCGCGCTGATCTTGGTGGATGCGGCCGGATTTGCCAACGACAAGCCGCCAGGCGATGAGCCCTTGGGTTTCAAGATTTTGCGCTACCGCCTTGGCCGCCAAATCTTAAGCAAAATCGACAACCGGCCGTTGATCGACCAGGGCCTCAAGGCTGACGTCTACGATAAAACGCTGATCACTCCTTTTATCGTGGATCGCTTCGCGGAATTTCAGCGGGCGCCGGGCCACCGTGAAATCTTGATGAGCGTGACGATGGGCCCGCAAACTACCTCCACGGCCGACCTGCTGGCCGCGGTCAAAGTTCCGACCTTGATATTGTGGGGGGAGAGCGATCCATTGATCGAACCCAGCGCGGCGAAGAAATTTGCCGCGGCCATAGCGGGCGCCAAGTTGATCACCTATCCCAAGGTTGGGCATCTGCCGCAGCTGGAGATCCCGCAGCGCTCCGCCGCGGACGCGGCAGCATTCTTGAAATCCAACTAGAAGCCCGCCTGAATATCAGACAGGCTCCTAGAGCACGGGGCCGTGCTGCCCTAGTATCATGGGTGCATGCAGCGAGATTACCTGGATAACCCGCTCAGCGGACAGCGCGACAGCACCCTTCGCGCCATCAATGATTTCATCGAAGGCTACCTGGCGTACGAAACGCGCGCCGAGCGCATTCTGCCGGCCGCCGATGCGGACCCGGATTCCTGCGCGGCGAATGTCTATGCTGGCTTGCTCTGGATGCTGCTCGAAGCTCCGCAAGCCGCTGCGCAAGCGGCCAGGTACCTGAGCGCCGCAGAACGGGCGGCGCCGCGTGCCACCCGGCGCGAGCAGATCAATACCGCCATTTTGCGCGCCTGGGCCGACGACGATCTGGAGCGCAGCATCTGCCTGTGCGATCAAGCGTCGGATGAATTTCCGCGCGATCTCGCGATCGTGAAGCTGCACCAGTACTTCGAATTCAACCGCGGCAATTCGCCGCAAATGCTGAGGGTCGCTTTGAAAGTCGGCGCGGCAAATGCCGATGTTCCTTATATATACGGCATGAAGGCGTTCGGCTACGAGCAATGTCATCTTCTCGATGAGGCTGAATCAGAAGCTCGCGCCGCGCTTGCCATGCGGCGCAAAGAGCCGTGGGCGCAGCACGCGCTGGCGCATGTATTCTTGACCCGCGGCCGCATGGATGAGGGCGCGCAATTCCTGGAGGACTCGGCGGACACTTGGTCGGGGTTGAACTCCTTCATGCTCACGCACATCTGGTGGCATTTGGCGCTGTTCTACCTGAGCCAAGGCCGCGACGCAGAGGCGCTGAAGCTCTACGACGAGCATTGCTGGGGCATTGCCAAAGACTACTCGCAGGATCAAGTCGGCGCCGTTTCGCTGCTCGCGCGGCTCGAGATCGCGGGCGTTGCGGTCGGGTCGCGCTGGCAGGATCTCGCCCATCACCTGGCAGCGCGCGCCGAGGATACCGTTCAGCCCTTTCTCACGCTCCAATACCTCTACGGACTGGCTCGCGCCCGGCGGCCGCAAGCGGAAGTGTTGCTGGAATCCGTGCGCCGCCACGCGCAGACTGCGCCACGCTTCAGCCGAAGCGTATGGCGGGAGGTGGCGCTGCCCGGTTGCGAAGGCTTGTATGCTTATGCGCGCGGCGAATACGACCGCGCGTGGCACCACTTGAGTGCCGCCCTGCCTCGCATGGCCGAGGTGGGCGGCAGCCACGCGCAGCGCGATCTATTCGAGCAAGTGCTGCTGGACGCGGCGCTCAAGAGCGGCCGTTTGACCGGCGCGCAACGTCTGCTGGAATTGCGGCGCAGCGCCGATCCTTGCGGCGTGCCGGTAAACTCCGCGCTGGCTGAGGTGTATGGCAAACTCGGATTGGATTCTCTGGCCGAACAGGCGCGCAGCCGAGCGGCGTTTACCCGCGCCCGTCATGCCGCGAGACAATCATGAGCCGCGATCCATTGGGAATTTTGTTCGAGTCCATCGACGCGCGCCGCGAAGAGATGGTTGATCTGGCGCGCTCTCTCATTCGTTTTCCGACCATCAACCCTCCCGGTGAAGCGTATCGGCCCTGCGCGGAATTCATCGGCCGACGCCTAAGTGCGCGCGGCTTCAGCGTCGCGTATGTACGCGCGGCGGGTACCCCGGGCGACAGCGAACGCTATCCACGCATCAATGTAATCGCGCGGCGCGATGGCGCAGCGCCCGGTCCCTGCGTGCACTTCAACAGTCACATTGACGTGGTGCAAACCGGTGCCGGATGGACCATGGATCCATTCGCCGCGCAGGTTGCAGACGGCAAGATTTTCGGCCGCGGCGCGTGCGACATGAAAGGCGGCCTTGCGGCATCCATCATCGCGGTTGAAGCGCTGATCGATTCAAATGGCGCGCTGCCGGGCGCTCTGGAGATTTCGGGGACCGTGGACGAGGAGTCCGGCGGCTACGGCGGCGTGCACTATCTGGCCGAGCGCGGCTGGTTCTCGCAGCCGCGCGTCGATCATGTGATTATTCCCGAGCCGCTCAATGTGGACCGGGTTTGCATCGGCCACCGCGGAGTGTGGTGGGCTGAAATAGAAACGCATGGCCGCATGGCGCATGGCTCCATGCCCTTTTTGGGCGATTGCGCGGTGCGCCACATGAATGCCTTCATCGATCGATTGGAACGAGACCTCTACCCCAAGCTCGCGGCGCGACGCACCGACATGCCGGTGGTGCCGTCCGGTGCGCGGCATTCCACGCTTAACATCAATTCCATTCACGGCGGCCACGCGGAATCGTCCGGCTATCCCGCGCCCTGTGTCCCCGATTCATGCCGCATGGTCATCGATCGGCGGCTGCTCATCGAAGAAAACATGGACAGCGTCAAAGGCGAGGTGCGCGAACTGCTGGAGCAACTGGCCGCCGAGCGATCGGGATTCGCCTACGAAATGCGCGATATTTTCCAGGTGCAGCCAACCATGGCCGATCGCAACGGGCCGGTGGCGCGCAGCACGGCCGCGGCGGTTCGCAGGGTCTTGGGCCGCGATGCCGAGTTCATCTGTTCGCCCGGCACCTATGATCAGAAACATATCGATCGCGTCGGCAAATTGCGGGATTGCATCGCCTATGGCCCCGGAATTCTCGAGCTGGCCCACCAGCCGGACGAGTATGTGCTCATTGATGACATGCTCGATTCCGCGAAGGTGATGGCGATGGCCGCCCGCTCGCTGCTGCTCGGCGGCGCATGAAGCCACGCGCACTGCTGCACGCTGCGTTGCTCGGGGCAGCCATGCTCGGCGGCCCGGCTCTGGGTGCAGCGCGCTTGATCATCGGATCGCAACTCGAGCCGCCGGTTCTCGACCCCACCGCCAATCCCGCCGCGGCCATTTCCGAAGTGCTGTACGGAAACGTCTACGAAGGCCTGGTGCAATTTGCCGCGGACGGATCGGTGAGACCTAAACTGGCGCTGTCGTGGGAAAGTTCCGCCGACGGCCTGAGCTACGTAATCCATTTAAAGGGCGGTGTGCATTTTCATGACGGCAGCCCTTTCGACGCCTCGGCCGCGAAGTTTTCCCTGGATCGCATACTCGCGCCCGGTTCGACCAATCCGCAGCGATCCCGCCTGCAGGCGATTCGCAGCGTGGAAGTCGTCGATCCGTTGACCTTGCGATTGACGCTCACCCGCCGCTCGGGCGGACTGCTGCAGTCTCTTGCATTCGGATCAGCCGTAATGGTGTCGCCGGCATCGGCGGCCGCCAACGGCGTGCATCCCGTCGGAACCGGTCCGTTTCGTTTCTTGCGCTGGCGGCGCGGCGACTCCATCACTTTGGAGAGAAACCCGGACTATCAAGGATCGTCCGCGCTGTTGGGTCAAGTTACCTTCAAATTCATCAGCGATCCGACCGCGGCTTTCGCTGCCTTGATGGCCGGCGATGTCGATGGCTTTTCGAACTACCCTGCGCCGGAGAGTTTTGCGCAATTCGCGGCGGATCGCCGTTTTGCGGTATTCACCGGAACCACAGAAATGGAGACGGTCTTGGGGCTCAACGAGCGCGTGTCGCCCCTGAGCAATGTGCTGGTGCGCCGCGCGATTTCCTACGCTCTGGACCGCCGCGGGATTATCGATGGCGCCATGTACGGCTATGGAACGCCGATCGGAAGTCATTTCCCGCCGGCCAATCCGGCCTACCTTGATCTGACCGGCGTGTATCCCCACGATATCGCCAAAGCCAGAGAGCTGCTGGCGCAGGCGGGATATCCGCGCGGCCTGTCGCTGACCTTGAAGCTCCCGCCGCCGAGCTACGCGCGGCGCAGCGGCGAGATTGTCGCCTCGCAACTGGCGCAGGCCGGGATTCAGGTCAAAATCGAGAATCTCGAATGGGCCCAATGGCTGGATCAGGTCTATGCCCGCCATGACTTCGACATGAGCATCGTGGGCCACGCCGAGCCGTTGGACTACGATATTTATGCGCGCGACGACTACTACTTCGGCTATTCCAACAGCGAATTCAAGCAGCTGATCGCGGCGCTGGACGAGAGCATCGATCCCGCCGCCCGCCGGCAACTGCTGCAGCAAATCCAGCGCAAGCTCGCGGCCGACGCGGTGAATGGGTTTCTATTTCAGTACCCGCGATTGGATATCTGGAATGCACACGTGCACGGCATCGATTTCGACAATGTGCTCGGCGTGGTGGATGTCACGCACGCCTCCTTTGATGACGCCGCGTATGCTCACCGCGACGATGAACTGGCCGCGGGACACACCGGCAGACTGCCCTGGCTCAAGGTGGCCGGCACCATTTTCTCCGCCGGCAGCTTGCTGTTGTTGGGGCTTCTGCTGCGCCGCTTCGGCAGCGCCTACTTGCTGCGGCGCCTGGGCGTGCTCCTGGCGACGCTGCTGGCGGCCACGGCGATCATCTTTGCGATCGTTCAGGTCGTGCCCGGCGATCCCGTGCGCTACATGATGGGTCTGCAGGCCGAGCCGGAAACGGTGGCTGCCATGCGCCATCAGCTTGGGTTGGATGCCGGAGCCTGGCAGCGCTACCTATCGTGGGTCGGCGGATTGCTGCATGCGGATTTCGGCCTGAGCTACACCTACCGCGTCCCGGTGAACGCGCTGATCGTGGAGCGGCTGCAGGTGTCATTGCCGCTCGCGGTGTTCGCGCTGTTGCTCTCGACCGCGCTCGCTTTCCCCGCCGCAGTGTATGCCGCTGCAAAAAGAGGAAGGGCCGGCGATGCCGTGGTCGGCGGCGTGACGCAATTGGGACTGGCCATACCCAATTTCTGGCTGGGCATGCTGTTGGTGCTCTTGTTTGCAGTGGGTCTTCATTGGGTATCCGCCGGCGGCTTTCCCGGCTGGGAGGCGGGCCTCTGGGCGGCGGTCAAGGCATTGACGCTGCCCGCGGTGGCGCTGGCGATGCCGCAGGCCGCGATATTGGCGCGAGTTCTACGCGGCGCGCTCATCGACACGCTGCAACAGGATTACATTCGTACCGCGCGCGCAAAGGGCGCCGGCGAATGGCGTTTGCTGCTGCGGCATGCGTTGCCCAATGCTTTGATACCGGTGCTGACGATACTCGGCATGCAATTCTCGTTTCTTCTGGCCGGCGGTGTGATCATCGAGAACGTATTTTTTCTGCCGGGATTGGGCAGGCTGGTGTTTCAAGCCATCGTGCAGCGCGACTTGATCGTCGTGCAAAGCGTCGTCGTGGTCCTGGTTTTTGCCGTGGTGAGCGTGACCTTTCTGGTGGATCTGGGCTACCTGCTGGTCAACCCTCAGCTACGGGCGGCGCGCGGCGCATGAAAGGAATTCCGGGCAACAGCAGTCTTCTCGCCGGCGGCTCCATCACGGCGCTGTTCGCCGCGACCGCCGGGGTTGCGCACTTTTGGACGCCGTTCAATCCACGCGTGCTCTCCATCGTTGAAAAACTGCAGCCGCCGAACGCGCACCACTGGTTTGGGACCGATCAGCTGGGCCGCGATGTTCTGTCCATGATCATGGTGGGAGCGCAGACCTCGGTGGGCGTGGCACTGTTGTCGGTGGTCATCGGTTTGCTGGCGGGCGTGCCGCTGGGGCTCGTTGCGGCCGCGCGGCGCGGCGCGATCGAGGAGCTGGTGATGCGCGGCAACGACTTGATATTCGCGTTTCCCGCATTGCTGCTGGCGATTCTGATTACGGCGGTGTTCGGTCCCGGCGCCATCAACGCCATCATCGCCATCGGCATCTTCAATATCCCGGTGTTCGCGCGCGTGGCTCGCGCCGGTGCACTACAGCAATGGACGCGCGACTACACCCTGGCTGCGCGCGTCGCCGGCAAGGGACCGTTGCGAATCTCCTGCGAACACATTCTGCCCAACCTGGCCGGGCTGCTGGTGGTGCAGGGAACCATACAATTTTCGCTGGGCGTCATTGCGGAAGCCGGCCTCTCCTACGTGGGATTGAGCGCGCAACCACCGACGCCCAGTTGGGGGCGTATGCTCAACGAGGCGCAAACCTTGACGGCGTTGGCGCCCGGCCTCGCGGTCTTCCCGGGACTCGCGGTGTTGCTGTTCGTGTTGGGATTGAATCTTCTGGGCGAGGGGTTGCGGCGCCGGGCGGAGGGCAGCGCGTGAACGCACCCATGCTGCTGGAGGTCGTCGATTTGAGCATTGCCGTCGGTTCGAAGGCCATCGTCAAGAACGTTTCCCTGCAGGTGCGCGCCGGCGAAATCCTCGGACTGGTCGGTGCATCGGGGTCCGGCAAATCGATGACGGCACTCGGCATCACGCGGCTGCTGCCCCGGTCGGCTTGGTCAACCGGAACCGTGCGCCTGAACGGCGAGACCTTGAGCTCAAAATCAGAGCGCGAGATGCAGTCGGTCCGCGGCCGCGACATCGGCATGGTGTTCCAAGAACCCATGAGCGCTTTGAATCCTCTGATGCCCATCGGCGAACAAGTGGCGGAGACCGTGCAAATACATCGGCAGGCCACGGCCGCCGAGGCCCGGGGCGCTGCGCGCGCCGCGTTGGATCTTGCCGGGCTGCAAGGAGAGCAGGGTGCGCTCCACAGACTGCCTTACGAGCTATCAGGCGGTCAGCGTCAACGGGTCGCCATTGCGATGGCGACGGTCATGTCGCCGCGGCTGCTCATCGCCGACGAACCCACCACCGCTTTGGACGTCATGGCGCAAGCTCAAGTGCTGTTGCTGCTGCAGGAGCTGGTTCGCAGCCGCGGCATGGGCCTGATCCTGGTGACCCATGATCTTGCGGTAATTGCGCAGCTTGCCGATCGCGTCGCGGTCATGCATCACGGTGAGATTGTCGAGTACGCCGCGACCGCGGAACTTTTGCGCCGGCCGCGCCATGCCTATACCGCGGCGCTCCTGCGGGCCGCCGAGTTGCCGACGAAGCCCGCCGGACCTAGGCAAGCCGCGGCGCCTGCCCTGCTGGAGGTTCGAGACATCGTGCGCGAGTACCCGCGTCAACGAACGTCGCTCTGGCGGCCGGCGGTCCCGCTCCGCGCCGTCGATGGAGTCTCTTTAACCGTTCACCCTGGCGAAACGGTTGGTTTGGTGGGCGAGTCGGGGTCCGGCAAGTCGACCTTGCTCCGGGTCATCCTCGCGCTCGAGCGCGCCCAAGGCGGCAAGGTCGGCTTGTTGGGCGAAGACTTTTTAGCCGCGAAGCACGCAACATTAAATCGCCTGCGGCGCTCCATCCAAGTGGTGTTGCAAGACCCCTACGGCAGTTTTGATCCGAAGTGGACGGTGGCGGACCTCGTTGGCGAGCCTCTTTATCTCGAGAGTTCGCCGCCGTCGGCGGCGCAGCGGCGTCGCAGAATAACCGCTGTTCTGGAGCAGGTTGGCTTGTCGGCAAGCGATACGCTGCGTCTGCCGCGTGAATTTTCCGGCGGAGAGCGCCAGCGGATTGCCATTGCGCGCGCGCTGATCATGGAGCCGGCTTTGATCGCCTTCGATGAAGCCGTTTCCGCGCTTGACATGTTGATCCGGGAGCAGATTCTGAAGCTCCTGGCGGAACTCGCACAGCGCCTCGAGGTCGCTTATTTGTTCGTGTCGCATGACTTGCACGTCATCCGCGCCATTGCCGATCGCATCTACGTCATGCAGCGGGGGCGAATAGTCGAGGAGGGACTGACGGAAGCCGTATTTGCCTCGCCCCGCCATGCATACACCCAGGCGTTGATTGCAGCGACGCCCCGGCTGCCGGCGAGTTAAGTGCCCGCTCCGCGCCTGGCCGCCGCAAAGTTGATGCGACTCAACCGCAACCTGCGGACCAGAGTCATGCCGGTCGCTGTGCTGTTGTGCGTGAGCGTGAGCGGGGCCTTGTTCTGGACGCAGCGCGAGGCGCTCGCCTCGACGCTGCATTGGCTGCGGCTGCACGGTGTGTTTTCGGCGGCACTCGCGGCTATCGGCAGCGCCCTGCTCATCGCACGGCGCCGCGCGCTGAAGCGCACGGAATTCGCGCGCTCCTGGCTGGCGGCCGTTCCGATCCCTGCGTCTACCGCACGTTGGGAGGCGCTGTTTATCGAGATTGAGCCTGCGCTCGCGGCCTTGGGCGTGCTCGTGCTTGCGAGCGGATTGGCTGTGCTGGTGCTGGCGTTGACGCGCGGCGCGGAGGTTGCTGCCGCCCTCGGGGTCTTTGCGTATTTGAGCGGCGGCATTGTCCTCGGTGTCATCGGCAGCTACCTCATACCGCAGCCAAAGTCCTTGGATCTGCCGCCGGGCTCGCGCTATGTTCCCCACCCGCGGCTCAAGCGCTCGTCAGCGCTTCGGCCGGCGATGACGGCGCTGGGTCAGTGGCCGATTCGTCAAGTGTTTGCCTGGACGCAGCCCAAAATCGTCGCCCGCGCCATAATTCCCATTCTCGTCATGATGCCGATGGGTACGACGGCCGACGACGCCATGGTAGTGATCGCCATGTTCGGCGTGAGCGGCGGGCTCCTGCTGTTGTGGTCGGCGGTGATTTCAGTGAGCCGTTTGGCGCGGCGCTGGTTGGCGCCTTTGCCGGTGCGGCCCGGCGCCGCAATTCGGGCATTCTTGTTGCCGGCGTGCGGGGTTATTGCCGCGGCCGGCGCGGTTGAAACCTTGCTGCTGCTCGTGTTCAACGTCTCCTATCGCATCTCGGCCGAGGTGGGAGCGTGCACCGTGCTGGCGGGTTGCCTGACGATCGGCGCCGGTCTTCTGTGGAGTGCACAGCCGGGGCGGCGGTCATGAATAGTTACATCCTTGAAATAAGCGGCCTGCGCGCGGGGTATGGGCGGCGCACGGTGCTGGAAGATATTTCCCTGGCGCTGCAAGCCGGGGAGTGGTTTGTGTTGCTGGGCCCCAATGGCTGCGGCAAAAGCACACTGCTCGATTGCGTGGTCAGCCGTCTCAGCCCTTCAGGAGGAGAAATACGCATCGCCGGCCACTCCCTCAAGCTCGATGCCTATGCAGCGAAACGCCAGTTGGGATACGGTTGCGCGCCGGACGTTCTGCCGGCGCTGCTGACCGCCCGTCAATGTTTGGAAATACACGCGGGGGCGAAAGGGTTGCAAGCGATCGGCGATGACCTCTTTGCGCTCGCCGACGAGCTGCGATTCACGCCGTATCTCGAGTCGTTCGTCGACACGCTGTCGCTGGGAACGCGCCAGAAACTAGCCGTGCTCCTGGCCTTGATCGGCGATCCGCAGTTGATTGTTCTCGACGAAGCCTTCAACGGGCTCGATCCGGCGAGCGCTCTGGTGCTCAAGCGGCATCTGCGGGCACGTATCGAACGGCGCGGCGCTGCGTTGCTCTTGGCCACGCACTCTTTGGACATCGTCGAACACTACGCGGACCGCGCCGGCGTATTGATCGAGGGCAGGCTCAAGCATGTCTGGCCGAAAGACGAGTTGCAGCGCTTGCGCACAACCCAGGCCGATTTCGAAGCTGCGCTGGCCGCGGCGAGTGGCGAGAGTTAGAGCGCCTTACTTCAAGAGTGTCCAGGCAAGCAGCGCCGCCTTTTTCTGATCGGCACCCCAGGGAGGTCCGATGCCGCGGCCAAGCCCATTCACGGCGTCGAGCACGCCCTTGAGCGAACGATGCAGGTACTGCGCCGCGTGAGCTTCCAATAAACGCGCCGGCATCCGGCACACCGCGAGCCGGTGTTGCTCGGCGGCAGCCGACAGCGCGTTTCTGAAATGATCTCCGTCCGCAGCATGAATCAACGCGTGCGATGCCAAAATCGATGTCAACGAAATCTGCTTGCGGCTTGATGACTCGAGAATGCCGACGGAGCGCAGCACGATGCCGCGCGACTTCAGTTCCTCGCACTGAGCGCGGATGGATGCGTAAGCCATGGCGGTCGCCACCGCGAGGTACCCGTCCAGGCGGCCGGTTGCTTCTTCGATGCACAAGAATTCGACCGCGTGGTAGGGCTGCTTGGACTCGAGATCGCGAGCATCGATCAAGGGTACTCGCGAGCGATGCAACAGCGTGGGCGCGGCCGGGGTACCGCCGAGCACAACTGCCGCCGCCCAGCCGGAGTGCGGTGAGAAACCGATAGCCGCTGATTGCGCCGTCATGGAACCGCCCAAAATGATTAGCTGGAATGCACCGCCCGGGCGATGGCGCGCGCCAAGCAATCGGCGGCCGCCGATCCGATGCGCCCGATTTGCGCCGGGCGCAACAGACTGTCATTGAGCGCCACTTCAGCGCTCGCCAGCGCGAATACTGTATCGCCGTCAAAGGGAGTGTGCGCCGGGCGTATCGCGCGTGCAATTCCATCCTGGGCCATCATGGCCACTCGCTTGCATTCCACGGCATTCAAATCGGCGTTGCATGCGACCACCGCGATCGTGGTACTCACTCCCGGCCGCAGGCGGCCGATCGCGAGAAGGCGCGCCTCGTCGGGCGCGGGATCGCTCAAATTCACGGCGCTGCGCGGAGGTCCGCCGCCGCCGAACTCTTTCTCCAATTCAAAGGCCCACGCCCAATAGGTTTCGCCGTCCGGCATCAGCACCGAGCCGACCGAATTGACGGCCACCAGCGCTGCAACCATCAGTCCGTCCAAATCCAGAGAGGCGGATCCGACACCGCCCTTGCGCGTGCCCGCCAACGCGCCGCGCCCGGCACCCACTGACCCTAAGGCAAACTCAGTCCCGGCCGCGCTCGCCGCGGCAAGTCCTAAGTCCCGGTAGGGCGGTGAAAGCCCCCAGTTCTTGTCGCCGCCGTTGGCCAGATCATGCAGCACGGCGCAGGGAACAATGGGAATGGCCGGAGATCCGGGACGCAACTGCAGACCCATGCCTTGCGCCGACAGCGAGGCCGCGACGCCGTCGGCCGCGGCCAGCCCGAACACGGAACCGCCCGCGAGCACCACGGCATGCGCGCGGCCGACGAAATTTTCGAGCGCGAGCGCGTCTGTTTCACGCGTGCCCGGTCCACCGCCGCGCACATCCACGGCGGCCGCCCAGCCGCTTGCGCAGAGCAGGGCCGTAATGCCGGTGCGGACGGGTTCATTGGTGGCATGGCCGACCTTCAGCCCCGCGATATCGGTGATGAGATTTTTGGGGCCGGGACGAAACACGCCGGCCTAGCGCGGCTGCGCCGCGATTACCGCCAATCCCTGAAGCACCAGGTCGGGCACAATTTCCCCGTGCGCGCGCATGGTCCCTGCAATCATGTTTGCGTCGCCGCCGGTGATGAACAATCGAGGATTTGTGCCTGTGCTTTGCTGAATGACCTCGCAGGCATGATCCGCCATGCCGGCCAAGGCAAACACCGCGCCGCGAGAAACCGCCGCGATGGTGTTGTTGGCGAGAACCCCGGCGAGCGATGGGGTGCTGTTCAAGGCGGCCTTTGCGATATCGCTGGTATTGCTCATCAGTACCTCCCGCATCATATGGATGCCGGGCGCAATCAATCCGCCCAAATGTTGGCCGTTGGAATCGACGCTGTCCACCTTGACCGCCGTCCCGGCATCCACCACGCATAGCGCGGTGCGCGCCAGAGTCCACGCGCCGATCAGGCCCAGCCAGCGATCGGCGCCCAGCAGCGTTGGATCCAGATACCCGCTGGTCAGTCCGTGAAATTCGCGGCTCGCCGTGATGAACTCGATGTCGACGCGAAATGCTTTCTTGCTCAGTTTCGCCAGCGTCTTCGCCATCAGCGGACCGGCGACGTTGGAGACCAGCACGCGGCTCGGCCGCTGGCCCGATTGAAACAGCGCGGCGGTCCAAATACCCGGCTTGGAGTCGCGGTGGACCACGGCCTGCTGATCCGACAATCCGGTGCTGGTGAGCCAAGCCCATTTGAGGCGTGTATTGCCGACATCGATGACCAAAATCATGCGTAGTTCTTCACCTTAAGCGCCGTCGAGCACACCGCCAAGCGGGCAAGGATAGCATCGTGGGAGGCTGACTTGCGCCAAAAGGATACAGCGGGAATCTTCGCCGGATAGCCGCTAAACTGGCGCTTCGGATGCCAAGCCAGCGAGCGTGTATGCCGGATTTGAAGCTAGCAGTCAGAGATGTGCCGGATTTTCCGCGACCCGGAATCTTGTTCCGCGATATTGCGCCTCTGCTGCGCGATCACTTCGAATCCACCATCAGCGCGTTGGATTCGCTCCTGAGCGCCCAGGAATGGGATGAGGTCGATGCCTTGGCCGGAATCGAATCGCGCGGATTCATCTTGGGTGCTGCTCTCGCAATTCGCCGGCGCAAAGGATTTGTCCTGATCCGCAAGCAGGGCAAACTGCCGCCACCCGTGGTCGATGTGGCCTATGACCTCGAGTACGGTTCGGGAGTACTGGAAATGCAGAGGGGCAGCGGCCGTCTAGTGCTCATCGACGATGTCTTGGCGACCGGGGGCACCATGAGCGCGGCCGCCGACCTGTGCGAGCGCGCCGGCTACCAGCTCATGGCGCTCGCGGCGTTGATCGACCTGCGCCTTGTCCCGGATTTCTGCTGGCGGAATCTACGATTACGCTCATCCATCAACTACTAGCCGCAGGCCACCGTGATTGAGTTGCCGCGCATCATCGTGGCGATTGCGCTGCGGGTGGAATCTGCGGGGGTATTCGAGGCGGCCGGCGTACCCGTCCTCTATTGCGGCGTCGGCAAGGTCAACGCGGCCATGGCGCTTACCAAGGAACTATCGCGCTACACGCACCAGGGCGAGGAGATGCCCTTGGTTGTGAATTTTGGCTCCGCGGGCAGCCGCTGCCGCCCGTCGGGGATGCTGGTGGCCTGTCACGAATTCGTTCAGCGCGACATGGACGTCAGCGGATTGGGTTTTCCGCTCGGCGTGACGCCGTACGATCCGGCGCCGTCAATGCTGCGGTTCGATCCGCTATTCATGAATCTGCCTTCTGCTGTCTGCGGCAGCGGGGACTCGTTTGCCATGACGGAAATCGCAGTCGACTGCGAGGTGCTCGACATGGAGGCATATGCGCTCGCCAAGGTGTGCTGGCATGAAAATGCAGGATTTGCCTGCGCCAAATATGTAACCGACGGTGCGGACCACGCGGCAGCCGATGATTGGCAGCGCAACGTGCACCTCGCGGCCGAAGCATTTCTTGGCTTGTATCGCGCTCTTTGAAAAAAACCGAGGTGTCAAAATGAAGTACTGGCTGGCGCTGTCGTGCGTATTGCTGGTCGCCTGCTCGCCTGTCATGGCTGCGAGTGATGCGGCAAACACTCCGGTGGTTTTGCTCATATCGGTGGATGGCATGAAGCCGGAAGCGGTTCTCGAAGCGCCGAAGTATGGGCTCAAAGTCCCGAACTTACGGGCGTTCACGGCGGACGGCATCTATGCGACCCGCGTGCGCGGGGTTCTGCCGACGCTGACGTATCCGAGCCATACCACGCTGTTGACGGGCGCCTCGCCGGCGAAACACGGCATCATCGACAACACGACCTTTGATCCGCTGTTGCGAAACCAACGCGGATGGTACTGGTATGCCGAGGACATCAAAGTGCCGACTTTATGGGACGCAGCGGCGGCGTCTCATTTGCGGACCGCGAATGTCTATTGGCCGGTGAGTGTCGGGGCAAATGTCGCTTTCAATCTGCCGCAAATCTGGCGGGCCGGCACGGACGACGATTTGAAGCTGCAGCGCGCGCTGAGCACGCCTGGCCTGGAACAGGAGTTATCGGCAGAGCTCGGCCGCTATCCTGGCGGTATGGAAGAGACCGTTGCGGAAGATGAAATCCGCGCGCGTTTCGCGATTCGTTTGTTGCAGAAAAAGCATCCGAGTTTCATGACGGTCTATTTGACCGGATTGGATACCGAGGAACATCTGTCAGGCCCATTCAGTCCGAAATCAAACCAGACCCTGGAGCGCCTGGACGCCGTGGTCGGATTGCTGCGCGCCGCCGCGGAAAAGGCAGCACCAGGACGCGCGACCGTTTGCGTGGTGTCCGATCACGGATTTGCCGCGGTCGAGCATGACGTCAATCTATATGCCGCATTTCTGGACGCCGGGTTGTTCAGCGTCGATAAGGAAAAACAAGTCACCGGGTGGAAGGCCATGCTGTGGCCGGCCGGCGGCAGCTCCGCCGTGGTGCTTGCCGACCCCAAGGATGAGCAGGTTCGCGCCCGCGTAAAAGCGCTGCTCGACAAGCTGGCGAGCGATCCTGCCAACGGTATCGAGCGAATCTGGTCACAGGAGGAGATCGAGCGCGGAGGAGGCTTTCCCAGTGCAGCATTTTTGGTGTCGCTCAAGATCGGCTATGAAACGGCTTACAGTCTCGCGCTGCCGCTCATAACGAAACCCGGCAATTTAGGCATGCACGGCTATGTTCCCGAGCGGCTCGAAATGCGTTCCTCGTTCTTCATGGTGGGCCCGCTAGCAGCCAAGGGCCGGTCCGTGGGTGAAATCGATATGCGGCAAATCGCGCCGACTCTGGCCGGAATTCTGCATATCCGTTTGAGCGGCGCGGAAATGGACGGAATCGCGCTGAAGTAGCGAGACGCCGAGCCCGGCCAGGGACGCCAGCGTGAGGCGAGCCTTTCTCACGCTATGGCGAGTGGTCGGTCAATTGTCTAAAGAGGATGACACGGGCTTTTTCCCAGTCGCGCTGGACAGTTTTCTTCGAGGTTCCGCGCTGTGCGGCGATGTCGTCAAAGGTGTAGCCGCAGAAATACTTCAGGTCGACGACCTCGGCGAGCCGCGCGTCATGAGTGGCAAGCTCGTCGAGTGCATCGGAGAGACGAGTGAGCGCCAACTCGTCGGCATCCGCTGCACCTAGCTCAGTGGGTAGTTGCGTAATGTGAAAAGCGGCGCCCCGCTTCAGCGCGCGCCGTTCGCGCACCAGGTCTATGATCAGCCCGCGCATCACTCGCGCCGCATAGCCGATGAATCGCTCGCGATCCGGAAAGACCGCATCCTTTGCTGACATATCGAGATAGGCTTCATGCAGCAGCGTGGTTGGGCTGATCGGCGCTCCCGCATTGCGCCGCAGTTGCCGCTCGGCGAGCTGCCGCAAATCGCTATACAGGGCCGCAAACCGCAGGCTGTTGGGCGTATCGGTCTGGCTCGGATACTCGGCCGGCGCGGGCGATTCCTCCGAAATCATCGCCTTTCTCCCACAGGTACCGTTCTTGCAGGATGCCGAAATAACCCCGGACTGGCAAATGGCGCGTCCTCACGGATTTAACAGTGCAGCTGAGCGGCCCATCAGACGGCTTCCCCCTATAATTGCGTGGCGTCGGGAAGCCCGCCCGCCTGGCGGACGCATCCGACGGCGCTCGAGCGAGTCTTAAGCGTGTTGCTTAGCAATGTGCTGGGGGCGCATCATTTCTGGCTCGAGAGATGATTCATCAGCGGTACGTAGGAGCGGTTTCATGGCGATATCGAGCGGTGCGGTGGCTTTTTCCGAGGTCGCGCAAACAGATCGCGCGGCGCTGGTATTTCTGTACGAACATCCGCAGTGGTTCGCGCAGATTTTTGCGGAGTTGGAACGTCGCAAGGTCCCGTTCGAAAAGATTTTCATACCCGAGCATTTTTATGAAGTGGGGCAGCAGAAGCCCGGCTTCAAAGTGTTGTTCAATCGGATGAGCCCGTCGGCGAACAGCCGCCAGCACGGCTCAGGCATCTTTCATACCCTGGCTTATTTAGAGCATTTGCAACTGCAAGGGGTGCGCGTCCTCAACGGCGCCAAGGCGTTTCGCTATGAAATATCCAAGGCCGGCCAGGCGTCGCTGCTGAAATCGCTGGGATTGCGCTTTTTGCCGTCGCGCATCATTCACTCGCCGCATCAGGCGCCGGCCGCTGCGGAAGGCTTGCGCTATCCGATCATCGTCAAGGCCAACACCGGCGGCAGCGGCAAGGGCATCGTGCGCTTCAATTCCCCGGCCGAACTGGCAGCCGCGTCCTCGGCCCGGCAGCTAGATCTGGGCTATGACAGCGTGGCATTGGTGCAGGAATTCATTCCGGCGCGCGGAGGCTTCATCACGCGCGTGGAAACCATCGGCGGCAAGTATCTGTACGCCATCAAGGTACACCTGAGCGGCGAGACATTCGATTTGTGTCCGGCCGACATTTGTCAGACCTCGGCCGGACAGGCCTTGGAGAACGCCTGCGTGGTGGAAGCCTCGAAAGCAGGGCTCAAAGTTGAAGGCTATGACGCGCCGGCCAAAGTCACCCAGGATATCGAACGCATCGTCCGCGCGGCCGGCATCGATGTGGGCGGCATCGAATACATCGTCGATGACCGCGACGGCAACATCTATTACTACGACATCAACGCACTCTCGAATTTTGTGGCCGACGCGCCCCGCGTGATCGGCTTCAACCCGGTGGAAAATCTCGCCGATTATCTGCAGGACGAGGTGCGCCGTGCCTCCTAAGAAGGGTATTCGCTACGGATATTGGATGCCGGTATTCGGCGGTTGGCTGCGCAATGTTGAAGAAGAGCAGATGCAGGCCAGCTGGGAGTACACCAGCAAGCTGGCGCGGCGCAGCGAGGAGATCGGTTTCGATCTCTCGCTTATTGCAGAGCTCAATATGAACGACATCAAGGGCATCGATGCGCCGAGCCTCGATGCCTGGTCGACCGCAGCGGCCCTTGCGGCGGTCACCAGGACGCTGGAATTGATGGTCGCGGTACGCCCGACATTTCATCTCCCGGCGCTGTTCGCCAAGCAGGCGGCGAACATCGATCACATCAGCAATGGACGCCTGGCCCTGAACGTGGTCTCGTCGTGGTGGGAGCAGGAAGCGAAAATGTATGGCGTCGACTTCGAACGCCACGATGATCGCTACGGCCGGACCTCGGAGTGGCTGGACGTCGTCAACGGCGCGTGGTCGCAGAAGATCTTCAATCACGCCGGCAAGTATTACAAGACCGAGAGCACGGTGCTCGAGCCCAAGCCGGTGCGCTCGCCGCGGCCGCCGATCTATGCCGGCGGCGAATCGGAAGCCGCAAAAAATCTCATTGCGCAGAAATGCGATGCGTATGTGATGCACGGCGATTCGCCTGAACATGTTGCCGCCAAGATCGCCGACATGAGCGCGCGCCGGGAGAAATTCGGACTCGGGCGGATGCAGTTCGGCGTGGCCGGATACGCCTTCACGCGCGATTCCGCGGGCGAGGTCGCCAAGGAGATCGAGCGCATCACCGACGTGAAGCAAAACGCCAAGGGTTATGCGAACTACCAGCAATGGCTGCAAGGTACGCAGCTCGAGCAAAAAATGTCGATTCAGGAATATTCAGTATCGAACCGCGGATTGCGCTCAGGCCTGGTCGGTACTCCCTCGCAGGTACAGGATCAGATCGGCAAGTTCGAAGAGGTGGGCGTCGATCTTTTGCTGCTGCAATTCAGCCCGCAATTGGAAGAAATGGAAAGATTCAGCGACAGCGTCATTCGCTAGGTGGGAGCCGGGCATTGGCGCCGCAAAATCCCGAGCGGCCGCTGGCAGTGCGCTGCGGGGCCTTTGGCGATATGGTGCTGCTCACCGCGCTGATCCGGGTCCTGCACGCGGAATTCAAGCTGCCCGTCGATATCGTCACCTCAGGCCCCTGGAGCGAGCCGCTGCTGCGCGGGCAGCCCGGCGTGGGCGAAATTTTCTGCGTCCGCAGCCGCAAGATGCCTTTCTGGCTGAGCCTCGATCAGCAGCGCGTGGTGCGTCAATTGCGCGCACGCGGCGCAGGACCCACCTGGTTCTGCGACGGCAATCAGGCGGCCAAACCCATGCTGGAGCGCGCGGGAATAACCAGTCGGTACATCGTGGATGCGAGCGATCACGCCCTGCTTCCGGGCGAACACGCGACGGAACAATGGCGGCGTCTGGCGCAAATCATGCCGAGCGCCGGAGGCAGTACTTCCCGCTCCGGCCTCGAGGCGATTGCTCGGGGCTGCTATCTGCAAGTGACGCCGGCACAGCGCGGCGAGCTGACGGCTTGGCTGGCAATGCGCGGCATTGCCGATCAGCCGTTGATTTTGCTGCAGATCGGCAATAAGCGCACCATGCGGCGCGGACTGCGCCGGCTTGCAGTGAACAACAAGTATTGGCCGATGGCGCGCTGGGCAGAGGTTGTGCAATTCCTGCGCGATCGCCACCCTCGGCATGCAATCGCATTGCTCGGCACGGGCCCCGAATATCAGCTCAACCAGGAACTCGCCTCGCTGGCGGACATCACCGGCCTTCACAATGTCGCCGATGATTTGCCAATTCCGCGTCTCGTCGCGTTGCTGGATCGCGCAGAAGGCCTGGTGACCGTGGACTCAGGTCCCGCGCATGCCGCCGCGGCGGTCGGCTGTCCCCAAGTGGTGTTGTTCGGCAAGGCGTTGCCGTCCCTGTACAGGCCGTGGGGCGCTGCCGGCGCGGACGTCCAGGTACTCGCCGGCGAGATCAACGGCGAACCGGACATGCAGGGCATCGCGTCGGCCACCGTGATCGCCGCGTGGAGCCGGCTTAAGATGCGCGGGAGCTGAGTCCGGCGCGAGCCCGGCGCGGAGCCCGACGCTTCAGCCTACGGGGGCGCCGGCGCGCGCAGCATATCCTGCGTCACCAGCACCACGCCGCGTTTAGTGATGAAGAATCGTTTGGCATCCGTGGCCAGGTCTTGTCCGATTTGCAGGCCGTCCGGTATCACGCAGCCCTCATCCAGGATGCTGCGGGTGATTTTGCAGTGCCGGCCGACGCTCACGCTCGGCAACAGCACCGAACTCTCGATGATGCTGGCCTCCTCGATGCGGACACTATTCGACAGCAGCGACTCTTTCACGTACGCGCCCGAAATGATGCAGCCGCCGGCGACCATGGAATTGACGGCCATGCCGCGCCGCCCGTCGTCATCCAAAACGAATTTCGCCGGGGGCTGTTGCGGCTGATAGGTCCAGATCGGCCACTGATGATCGTAGATGTTCAGCTCGGGATTGAGCGAAACCAGCTCCATGTTCGCCTCGTACAAGGCATCCACGTTGCCGACATCGCGCCAGTAATTCTGTGCGCGCGTTTCAACGTCATGGAAGGGATAGGCGAATACGCGCATGCCTGCGATCGCCGGAGGAATGATGTTGCGGCCGAAATCGTGATTGGTCGATTCGTTGGCGGCGTTTTCGGTCAGCAACTTCTCCAGGCGTTCCGTTGCGACTACATAGATTCCCATGGAGGCGCGCGCAAAGTTTTCGTGGCCGATGATCGGATCGGGATTTTGCGGCTTCTCGGCAAATTTCAGCACGCGATTGGTGTCATCGGTGGTCATGATGCCGAACTCGTTGGCGCGTTCGATCGGCACATCCACCACGCCCACAGTGATATCCGCCTCGCATTGATCGTGATAAGCGATCATCGGGCCGTAGTCCATTTTATAAATATGATCGCCGGCCAGAATCAACACATGCGTCGGATGATGCGAGCGGATGAAATCCAGGTTTTGATACACCGAGTCGGCGGTGCCGCGATACCAATGCGTTCCGATCTGCTGCTGGGCCGGGATCAATTCGACGAATTCGCCGAGCTCGCCGCGCAGATAGCTCCAGCCGCGCTGAATGTGCTGGATCAGCGATTGCGATTTGTACTGCGTGAGCACTGCGATTTGCCGGATGCCGGAATTGACGCAATTCGACAGCACGAAATCGATGATGCGGAACTTTCCGCCGAAAGGTGTTGCGGGCTTGCAGCGATGTTGGGTGAGCGCTTTGAGGCGCTCGCCGCGGCCGCCGGCCATGATTACCGCCAGAGTGCCGCTGGTGAGACGGCTGACGTAGCGTCCGGTGTTGTTGCGGGCGGCGTGTCGCATTCATCTAAGCCTGACACACTCAGGGAACGCCTGCACCAGGTTTTCTCCGGCCCGCCGGCACCCTTTGTTAGACTGCCTTTCATGGCGGCGTTGAAGCTGTGTATTTTGAGCTCGGAGATGGTTCCGTACGCGAAGACCGGCGGTCTGGCGGATGTCGCGGGGGCGCTGGTGAGCAACTTGGGCGCGCTTGGCCATGAGGTTCGCGCCTTCATGCCGCTCTATTCGGCCGTGCGCCGCGGCCCCGCGGCTTTCGAGCCGGTATCCGCCGTTCAGGGCGTGGCGCTCTCCATCGGCGACGCCGAGTACCGGTTTTCGTTGCTGAGCACCGCCTACCCCGGCGGCGAAATCCCGGTGTATTTCATCGATTGTCCGGCGCTGTTCGAGCGGAGCGGCCTCTATACCAATGACCGCGACGAACATCGGCGCTTTCTATTGTTTAGCCGCGCCGCCCTCGAGAGTTGCCGGCGCCTCGGATTTGCGCCGGATATATTTCATTGCAATGACTGGCACACCGCGTTCCTGCCGCTGTATCTGAAAACGCTATATCGGGGAGATGCGCTGCTGGCGCGCTCCAAGTCGCTGCTGACGATTCATAACATTGGATATCAGGGCGTCATGTCCGGCAGCATGGCGCCGGATCTGAATCTCGGCGCTGCCTTGTCCCTGCTCGATCAGGACGATCTGCGGCGCGGCACCATCAACTCGCTGAAGACCGGGATCAAACATGCGGACGCGGTCAGCACGGTCAGCCCGACGTATGCGCGTGAGATTCGCGAGTCGCCGCTCGGCATGGGGATGCAGGCCGCATTGCAGGAACGCAAGGATCGCGTAACCGGAATTCTGAATGGCGTCGATTATCAAGAATGGGATCCGCGCCACGACCCGCATCTCAGCGCGCACTTCGGTCCCCAGGATCTGCGCGGCAAGCTCATCAACAAGGAAATGCTGATCGCGACGCTGCAGCTCAAGATGTCGACCACGCTGCCGCTGATCGGAATGGTGACGCGGCTGACCGAGCAGAAGGGCATCGATCTTTTGTTCGAGGCGCTGCCTGCACTGCTGCAGGTCCGGGATTTCGGCGTGGCCGTGCTCGGCAGCGGGGACTCACAATATGCCGCATTCTTCGAAGGCCTGGCGCAGCGCTTCGCGGATCGAGTCAGCTACCGCTCGGGATTTGACGAGCCTCTCGCCCATTTGATCGAAGCCGGCAGCGATATTTTTCTGATGCCTTCGCGCTACGAACCCTGCGGGTTGAACCAGTTGTACAGCCTGCGATACGGAACCATCCCGGTGGTGCGCAATACCGGCGGACTGGCGGATTCGGTGCAGCATTTTGATCCCAGCACCGGTCGGGGTACGGGTTGCGTGTTCAACGATTACGATGCGCCGGCGGTTCGCTGGGCGCTCAACACCACGCTTGACTGGCACGGCGATCCGCGCAGCTGGCTGCCATTGACGCAAAATGCGATGGCCAAGGATTTTTCGTGGACCCGGCAGATCAAAGAATACGAATCGTTGTACCGCGGTTTGACTACGGCTTGACCTCAAGCAGCGCATAGCGGCGCCCGTGAGGCAGCGCATAGTCCTCGGCGAGCTGCAAATTTGCGGCGCCGATCCAGCCTGGGAACTCGGGCTCCGGCGTGCTGCGGCGCCAGGGCAACCGCAGCGGCGACTGCTTCGGAAGCAGCGCAAGGAAAAAACTATCCGGCGCGGCGGCCGCCGCTGCCTTTACGCGTTCGATATTTGCGGCATCCAGCGGGCCGGAGATCCTTAGAACGGACCGGCTGGTGTACATATCGATCATTGCCCGCGTGGTTTCATCGGGTGCCAGCAGGACCAGCGGCTTGCCCTGGATCTTGTCCGCAATAGTCCGGCTGACGCTGCCCAAATCCTGCCAGGTGTCCACTTGCCGGTAGATCTGCGAGGCCGGCGCGGTCAGCAGCGCGCAGTAGGCGAGGAGCAGTGCCCACTGACAATAAACCACTTGATCGCGCGCAGTTGCCCAGGCGCGGTACGCCAATATCGCAGCCGCCATGAGCCCGCAGCATGGGATTGCCACGAAGAGCGGCCGGTGACTCATGCTGTTCCAGGAGTCGGCGCCGATCAGCACCAACGCCCCGATAAACACGGCGACTGCGAGCAACAGCAGCGCCGCGGTGGCACGCAGCGCGCGCACATCCCAGAGGTCCGGTCCGGGCAGGATTTGGCGCGCCCACCAAGCCACCAAGAGCGCGGCTCCCGGAAGCGCGGGCGCAAAGTAGATATTTCGCGCCGTCGCGGCCAGCGACAGCAAAACGAGCGGCGGCAAGGACGCGGCCAGCGCAAAGCGGACGGCGCGATTGTCATGCAGAGATGTTTGCCGTTGCCGCCAGGCGCGCCGTGCTGCCGCGATGACCAACAATGTCCACGGGAACAGGTACATCGGCAATTCAAGCAAATATTTGCCGGGTGAGTTGCGATGCGCCGCTGCGTACTGCAATTCGGGCGGCGCATCCACGGCAGCGAAGCGCCCGACCAGATTGTTCCAGAAGAACACTTTCAAATGCTCCGGCCCGTCGTTGCCCCGGTACACGAACCAAACCCAGGTGAGAATCAGCGCTGCCTGCAGCAGGAGTCCGGCGTACAATTCCCAGCGCAGCAACTCGCGCCAGCGTCGCTCCCAGAGGCTCAAGGCGAAAATGGCCAGCGCCGGAACCATCCATGCCGCTGCGCTTTTGCATAGAAAACCCAGTCCTAACGCGGCATGCATCAGGAGATAGCCGCGCAAGCGTTCTGCGCTGCTCGCCCCGTAGAACCCGATATAGGCGCCGAGCAAGGCGACCGAAGCTGTCGCAAGCAGCGGTGCATCGGTGGCCAGCCAAATCGCGGTTTGATACGACAACAGGAAGGTGCTGACGGCTGCGGCTCCCACCAGGCCGGCGAATCGGCCCGCGCTGCGGGCGCCCAGCAATCCCACGCCAAGTGCCGTGATTAGCGCATACAGCAAATTGGGCAACCGAGCTACCCACGCCTCATTGCCCAGGACCTTGATCGGCAGCGCGGCCAACCAATAGGTCAACGGGGGCTTTTCACAGAACGCTTCGCCCGCCAACAGGGGGACGGCTTTGTCGGCCTGCCAGCTCATGCGCCAGGCGATGTCCGCCTCGCGCGGTTCGTCGGGCGTCCAGTAGCCGCGGCCGAACATGCCAATGCACCACGTCAGCAGCAACGCGGCTGCGCCCCAGCCGATCAGTGCTTTTGGACTATTCAACGCGGCGGATCGCATTTGCCGACTATACTTCACGCGGGCTCTTGCCTGGGCGATGCGCAGCATTCAAAGTAGGCGCTCTAAAAGATTTATGGTGATCCGTGATCGAGCAGTTTTGTGATTGGTTGTCGAGGACGGACATCAGCGTCGCGTTTCAATCGGCGAATTGGTTTGTTCCACTGGTGCAGACGGTCCATATTATTTCCATCGCGATCCTCCTGACGTCGGTATATGTCGTCAGCTTCCGGCTCATCGGGCTTACGCGCAGCACCCAGCCGCTGGCGGTTTTGACGGCCAAGTCGACGCCCTGGGTCTGGATAACGCTTGGCGTCTTGCTCGGGACCGGCATCCTGCTGACGATCACGGAGCCGGCGCGCGAACTGCTCAACTGGGTTTTTCGCGTGAAGATGCTACTGGTGCTCGCGCTCGCGGCAATCCTGTTGACCGTGCAAGTTCACACGCGCCGCAATCCGGACTACTGGGTTGAATCGCCGTTGCGGCGTCGAAGTGCGCGCGCTCTCGGTATCGTCGCCGTCATCATCGGCGCCGGCATAGTCACCGCCGGACGTTGGATCGCCTATGTTTAACCCGAGCCGCCCGGCGCCTTAAGCACGTGGCTCTCGAACAAGTATTGGAGCGGCTGCAAGATCTCAGCTTCCCCACCCAGATTCGCGAGTCGGTGTGGTTATTCCCCACGATCGAGACCGTCCACGTATTTGCACTGGTGCTGGTCGTGGGCACGATCATGATTGTCGATCTGCGTCTCTTGGGCCTGGTCAACAAGGAGCGTCCCTTCAGTCAAATAGCGGCCGAGATGCTGCCGTGGACCTGGGTTGCCTTCAGCGTGGCAGCGCTTGCCGGCTTGCTGATGTTTTCATCCAAGGCGCTGATCTACTACGGCAACATTCCGTTCCGATTGAAAATGGCCTGCCTGCTCTGCGCCGGCGTCAACATGGCGGTATTTCACAGCCTGGGCACGCGGCATCTCGACACCTGGGATCGGGGCCGGCCGCCATGGCCGGCAAAATTGGCCGGCGGGATCTCGTTGCTATTGTGGAGCGCGATTGTTGCCGCGGGCCGATGGATCGGGTTCACGACTTAAGCGTGCGCGTAAGCCGGCGGTAGCCGAGATATGCGCCGCTCGCGCACACCACGGTCACGCCCGACATCAGAAGCAGCATGATTGCATCCCACTGGGGCCGCGCTCTGATGGCAGCCGCGAAGTCCAGACGATGCAACCCTTGGTGCAGCCACCGGTAGGCCATGGCCTCCGTATCGCGTTTGGCGGTTATCATTCCGGATACAGAATCCAGGTAGTAGCGCGTGCCGGATGACAGGACGACGCGATACACCGGCAGAACCACCCTCTCTGCATGGTGGTTGAAATAGTAATTGTCCTCGTTTGCCAGCAGTTCGAGACCGCCTGTCTGGCCGCCGTTCAAGGCGCTCGAAAGGAACCGCAAGTCCTGGCCGGCGAGCGGCGCCGGCACGCCGCCGGCATCGAACCGCCGCCGTTCACCGCTCCCGGCGCTTAAGATGAAGTAAGGTTCGCCGTTGAGCGGCGCCGCCTGCACGGAAACGGCGGCCGGCCGCCGCAGGGCAATCGCTTGCAACGCGCCCGCGAGAGAGGGTCCCGGCGACGCCGGGGTGCCGTGAATTCTCGCGGTTTCCGCGTGCGCGCCGCCGCCCTCGAGCCAACCCCAGGGATTCATGGACAGCAGGCCGCTCAGCACCCAGGTCAGGGTGAAAATGCCGCATAGCAGCCCCGCGATGTGATGCCACAATTGGAAACCGGCGTAGGGCGACCAGCGGCCGACAGGCTGAGCGGCCATCTGGCGCACACCGAGATATATCCCGATGCCGGCGAGAAAGCAGCCGAGCAGCGATGTATAGATCACGATCTGATTCCAAAGCGCTGCGTGCCGGCGCAGCTCCGTGAAGTACAACCAATGTGGAATTGCACCCAACCAATTCCAAAAGCGCTCGTGGGCAGTGGTCATTTGTACTGCGCGACCGCTGACGCTCGATACATATATTTCGCTGCCGGCCTCATCGTTCAAACCGAAACGATACAGCGGCCGCTGCAAGTTGAAGTCGCCGGATACGGTCCACTGATCGCTGTCGATGAGACCCAGCAAATGCGGTGCAGGCGGCCGGCCCGCGGCGAAACCCGCGGCAACCTCGGCTGCCTGTCCGGCGGTGATGCCGGCTAGGAAGGCGCCTGTCCGTAAATCCATCGGGTGAGAATTTCGCCCCAAGAGGACCGGGCGGCCCGCCAACATCTCTATCTGAGATCCGGCCGCGAGCAAGGCGTCGGGCGCCGAGTCGCCGATCTTGCAACAGCCTTCCCAGGCGATCGGCGGCAACGCCTTGAGACGCACATTTTCCGCCAGTGCCGGATAGCTGACATACATCATGACGACGCCGGACAAACACCACAGCACCATCAACGCACCCACGCCGATGCCCAGATAGCGATGCGATAGCAGGATCAAACGAGCCATGCCGCCTATATAGCATGCGAACGTCGGACGGTTGCCTGCGTTATTATGGATTGGATGCGCGTTGCCGTTGTCTTCATCCTGTGGCTGGCCGTGGGCGCGGCTGTTTTCGCGGAAAGCAGCTGCGCCGAACGAAAACTACTGCGCGCCGACCCCGATGCATTGCCGCGCGGCTCGGCGTTGTTCCAATTCGCGGTCAGCCGCGGTGCACCTCTGTTCGGCGCGCATTGCGCGGCCTGTCACGGCTCGTCAGGTTCCGGAGATCAGGATAAAGGAGTGCCGAACTTGGGCGACGGCGACTGGCTTTACGGCACAGGCCGCGTCGCGGATATCGAGAAGGTGATCGAGTTTGGGATTCGCTCGCGCAATGCCAGAGCCTGGAATCTCGCGATCATGCCGGCGTATGCGCGGCCGCAGCCAAATCCCGCGGACAAGAATATTCGACCCTTGGCGCCGCGGGAGATTGACGATGTGGTCGAATTTCTCGTGCGGCAACAAGGCGGCCCGGCGGATTCCCAGGCGGCCGGGCGCGGTGCCGCGCTGTTTGACGGACCTGCGGGCTGCTATGACTGCCATTCCCTCGACGCCAAGGGCGACGCCGCAATCGGCGCGCCGAATCTGACCGACGGCATCACCCTCTATGGGGACGGCAGCCGCGCGGCGCTGTTCATGTCAATCGCCTACGGTAGACGGGGCGTGTGCCCGGGATGGCTCAAGCGCTTGGGTCCGGCCAAAATCCGCGAACTGGCGGTGTACATCTATTCAATTTCACATTCTGGTGCCAATGAAAATGCCAATTGATCAATCCGAGCCGGCTTCCTGGCGCAATCCGGGACAGGTCAGCAGCGCGCGGTCGTTCGTACTGATGACCGCCGGCGTGCTCCTGGGTCTGTTGCTCGCGGGGTATTCTCTGTTTACGGCGCGCAGTTCCACGACCCTCGTGGTTCCCGGCGAGGATGTCGCGCTGGTCAATCAGCAGCCGCTGTCACGCGCCGATTATCTGGCGCTCCTGCAGACCCTATATGACGTCGACCTGAGCCACGCGACCCAGGAGCAGCGCCGCAAGGTTTTGGATGACATGATCCGCGAAGAGCTGTTCGTGCAGCGGGGCCTTGAGCTCGACGTTGCCGCATCCGATCCGGATGTGCGCAGCGCGCTGGTCAATGCCGTTGAGCTGGAGATTGCGGAAAACGCGGTAACCTCGCAGCCCAGCGAAGCGGCGCTGCGGCAATTTTACACCCAGCACCTCGACCGCTACGTCAGCGAAGGCACCATCAAGGTCAGGGACCTGGTTTTCCCGGCCGCCGCGCTGCACGAGTTGCCGGCAACCCCAAGCGCCCTCAAGGCGGCGATCGCGGATCCGCAGAGTCTGGCGCGTCTTGGCGGCCGCGACTCGGGAAAGATCAAGGATGACGAGTTTTATTTTGCCGCGAGGATTCACCTGGGCGACGAATTGTTCGCCGCGGCCAAGGAATTGTCCGGCGGCATGGTGTCGGCGCCGTTGCGGCTGGCCGACGGCGTGCACGTGCTCGATGTGGAGAAAAATAAGCGCCCGGTGCCGTTCGATTTTGCTGGCGCACGTGCCCAGGTATTGAGCGATTACCGCAATGAAGCGATCGATCGTCTGAAGGCAAGCGGCGAGTCGTTCCTGCGCAAACGGGCGAATGTACTGATCGCGGACGATTTGCGTTGAAGCCAGCCGCCCTTTTGCTTTGGGTCTGCGCCGCACTGTGCGCGGCCGCGCCCGCCGATGCGCACGTGCGCAGTCAATCGCATTCGGTTTGGGAGATAAACGGCCCGTTCGTGGATGTGGTGGTCACGATTCCCGACATCGAAGCAAAGCGCCTGGCGACGGACGCAAGTCCGGTCACCCCGGAACGCGTCCGGGACTATTTGACGCCCAAGACCTATGCCATTGCCGACGGCAAGCGCTGCGCGCTGGTCCCGCCGGTCGAAATTCTCTCGGCTATGGCCGGCTTCAGCAAATTCGACTTCACCTTCAAGTGCGAAACGGCGTCCGACCTGCAGATCCATTCCGGCGCGTTCTTCGACCTCGTCTCAAGTCATACCAATTTTGCGCAGGTGCAAAACGCGGCGACCGGCGAATTCACCGAACAATTGATCACCAACGAACATCAAACGATCGAGGTGACCGGCGGCGCGGGCGGCAAACTCAAAAACGCGAGCTTTTTCGAATTCATTCGCATGGGCACGATGCACATCTTTACCGGCGTCGATCACATGTCGTTTCTTCTGGGATTGGTGCTGATATCCCGACGGCTTCGCGATCTCGTGTTCGTGGTGACCGGTTTCACCATTGGCCATAGCCTGACGCTGGCGTTGGCGGTCACCGGCGTTCTGCGGCCGCATGCCGAATATATCGACGCCCTGGTTGCCCTCACCATCGCCTTGATTGGTGCGGAAAATATCGTGGTGCAGACGCGCCGGCCCACGCCGGTCGCATTGAGCGTCGGTCTGTGTCTCGGTCTCATGGCATTGTTTCAGTTCTTGGGTTTCGGCGGCCTGCCCAGCCTGCTGCTGCTCGGCGCGGGATTATTCACCGCAAACTACCTGCTGCTATCGGGCAACATTCGCGACGCCGGCCGCCTGCGAATCCTGGTGACGTTGGTGTTCGGGTTGATCCACGGCTTTGGCTTCGCCGCCGATCTGCTGGAACTGCAGCTGCCCACGCAGCGGCTCGCCGAGTTGCTGGTCGGCTTCAACCTCGGCGTGGAAGTGGGTCAATTGGCGCTGGTGGTCGCTGCGACTATGTTGGTTCTCGCGCTGAAGCGCCTGCGGCTGGCACTGCCGCGCGCGATCGTCGTCGATGTCGCATCGGCCTTTCTCGTCGCGCTCGGCGTGTTCTGGTTCGTCAGTAGAAGTTACGCTTGAGCGTCGCAGCGCGGCCGACAGTGAGACTCGGCGCCTGATATAAGGAAGGCATGAACAGGGGTTGGATCATTAGCGGCGCTCTCTTGCTGCTGTTGGCCGTGATGTTGGCAATCTCGCTGCTGGCCGGGCGCGTGTGGCTGCCCGTAGAGGAGGTGTGGCGCGGCTTGTGGTCGCCGGAGGTCAATCTCGCCTCGGCCATCGTCACGCAACTGCGGCTGCCGCGGGCCATTCTCGCCCTCGAAGTGGGCGGTGCCTTGGGAATGTCGGGCGCCGTGTTGCAAGGAGTTACGCGCAACCCTCTCGCCGAACCGGGTTTACTGGGTGTGTCCGCGGGGGCGGCGCTCGGCGCAGTCATTGCGGTCTACTTCGGTTTCGCAGTGCATCTCATGATCGCGGTGCCCCTGCTGGGATTGCTCGGCGCCTTGCTCGCCAGCGCCCTGACCTTCGCCTTGGGCCGGGGCGGCGGGACCATCACCTTGGTGCTCGCGGGCGCTGCGGTTTCCGCGCTCGCCGCAGCGGGCATCGCCTTGGCGCTCAATCTGGCGCCCAATCCATACGCGGCCTTTGAAATCATGACCTGGCTGATGGGTTCATTGGCGGACCGCAGCTGGACCCAGGTATTCCTCGTGACTCCGTTCATTCTAATTGGTTGCGCTATGCTGCTGTTCACCGCCCGCGGCGTCGATGCGCTCGCACTGGGCGAGGCGCAGGCGGAGAGTTTGGGCGTCGATCTCGGCCGGCTGTATTTCCTCGCCGTATTCGGCACGGCGTTGGCGATCGGCGCATCGACGGCGGTCACGGGGGTTGTAGGATTCATCGGGTTGGTTGCGCCTCACCTGGTGCGGCCGCTGCTGGGTTACCAGCCGAGCCGCATCCTGGTTCCGGCTGCATTGTGCGGAGCGCTGCTGCTGCTGCTGGCGGATGTCGCAACCCGGTTGATTAATGTTGGAACCGAACTGAAGCTTGGCGTACTGACCAGCATGATTGGTACGCCCTTCTTCTTTTGGCTGGTCGTGAGGCTGCGCAAGACGGCGCCATAAGCGTTCAAGGAGAATATCGTGACAGAGCATGTTCTGGTGGAAAAGAGCGATAAGCTTTCGATACTGACGCTTAACCGGCCGGATAAAAAGAATGCGCTGACACGCGCGATGTACAAGACACTGGCGGCCGAGCTCACCGCCGCGGATAGCGATCCCCATGTTCGCTGCATTTTGATCAAGGCCAATGGCGATATGTTCACGGCGGGAAATGATCTCGCCGATTTCGCGGCGGTCGGCAATTCCTCCGCGGCGCCGCAGCCCGAGGATGCCAATCCGTTCCTGCCGGCGCTGGCCAGGGCGCGCACGCCGATCATCGCCGCCGTCAACGGCCGGGCGGTCGGCGTCGGGGTAACCATGCTGCTTCACTGCGATATGGTGTTCGTCGCGGAAGATGCCTTGCTCATCGCTCCGTTTGTCAATCTGGCGCTGGTTCCCGAGGCGGCCTCCAGTCTATTGATGCCGTTGCGCATTGGACACGCGCGAGCCTTTGAAATGTTCGTGCTCGGTGAACCGGTGAATGCGGAAAAGGCCGTGAATTGGGGGATCGCGAATCGCGCGGTGCCCCCTGCAGAACTGCATGCGACCGCGCGTGCGGCCGCCGCGGCGGTCGCGGCGCGCGCCCCGGACTCCGTGGTTGCGACCAAGTCTTTGATGCGGGACGAGTCGGTGCTGTTGGCGCGCATGGCCCAGGAGTCGGCGCATTTCTTGAGGCAACTGAAGTCCGCAGAATTCAAAGAAGCATTTACGGCATTCTCGCAACGGCGCGCGCCGGATTTCAGCAGATTTGGCTGAGCATGAATAGCGCGATCGTATTTGCGGTTGCGATGCTGTCGGCAGTCGCGTCGGCGCCGGCGCGCACAGCCGTCGCGGCGGATTCGGCGCCCCGGCATGTGATGTCGCTCAGCATGTGCACCGATGACTTGCTGCTTGAATTGCTGCCACCCGAGCGCATTGCCTCGGTCACCTACTACTCGCGCGATTCCAGCATTTCCTACCAATGGCCGCAGGCGATGAAGGTGCGGATCAACTGGGGCACGGTCGAGGAAGTACTCGCTGAAAAGCCCGACCTGGTGCTGGCGGGGACCTACACCACGCCGGCAGCGCGCGCTCTGCTGAAAAAATTCGGCTGGCCGCTGCTCGAAGTCGCGCCGGCCGCGGATTTCGACCAGATCCGCGCGGTAACCCGCCAGGTTGCGCGTGCGCTCGGGCGAGAGGCGGCCGGCGAAACCCTGATTGCGAAAATGGATTCGACCCTGCAGCAACTCGCTGCCTCCAAGCCGCGGCAGATCATTCGCGTGGCCGCCTGGGGGGAGGGCGGATCGATTCCGGGCAGGGGTACCATGTTCGATTCCATTCTCAGGGCGGCCGGCGGCATCAATATCGCTGCGGACCTGGCGGATGGTGCTTATACGACCTTTAATCTTGAGCAGCTGATTTCATCGCGGCCCGACATCATCGCGTACGCCAGCAACATCGCGGACACGCCGGGACTCAACACGGATTTGGCGCAGCATCCACTCCTTCGCAAGCTCTATGCGGGCCGCTCGGTCACGTATCCGGGCGCGCTTTACAATTGCGGCGTGGTCGAGAGTGCTGCTGCCGCCGTGGCGCTGCGTGCCAGCCTGCTGCAGGCCGTGCACGGCGGTTCATGAGCATTCTCGACGCATCGCAGATTTGCGTACGGCGCGGGTCCCGGGTGATTCTTGACGGCGTCTCCATGCGCGCCGAGTCCGGCGATTTCGTCGCGGTCATCGGCGCGAACGGCGCCGGCAAATCGACGCTGCTGTCGGTGTTGGCGGGATTGGTGAAGCCTGATTCCGGCGCCGTCAATCTCGACGGCGTTTCGGTTCACGCCTTGTCCGGTGCGAAATTGGCGCGGCGGCGGGCCTATCTGCCGCAAAATCCCCGCTGCGAATGGCCGATCTCGGTGCAAAGGCTGGTGGCATTGGGCTTGACGCCGGCGTTGCCGGCTTTCGGCGGACTGCCCGCAAGCTTCGATTCTAAAATCATGCAGGCATTGCAAGCTTGCGATCTGGTTGCCTGCCGCGAGCAGCCTGCAACGACCTTGTCGGGCGGGGAACTTGCCCGTGCCATGCTGGCGCGCGCCTTGGTCGCCGACCCGGACGTGCTGATCATCGATGAACCCATCGCCGGCTTGGATCCCAGGCACGCGTTCGATACGGCGCGGCGTCTGCAGGGACTTGCGCGCGCGGGTAAGCTCGTTATCGCCTCCATCCACGATCTGACTCTTGCAGGCCGTTATGCCAGTCGCATCTTCGCGTTGGCGGACGGCCGGGTGCTGGGCGACGGCGCGACGCAATCAACTCTGACCCCCGAATTGATACATGCGGCCTTCGATGTCGCGGCCTGTGTTTCCGGTGCGCCCGGGAGCGTCTATGTGGATTATGCGCCGTCGCCTTGATTAGGCGCGGAGCCGGGCTCTTGGGTTCAGGGCGGCCCGCTGAGAGAGGTGAAGGCAGCTGTGATCAACAAGATCAGCGCGCCGGCCATTATCTCCGCGAACACGGAGCGGCGAAACATCAGTACGGCGCGGGCGTGACGGTTCAACAGTTTCGGCGTGAGGTACAGTTTGTTCCACGCAGCGATGCCCAATAGACCCGCGACCGCCGCCAGCTTGACGGCCATCATGCATCCGTAGCCGCTGCCCCAAAACTGTGCGGCGTTGTTGATCAACATGAACAGCAGGCTCGCGCCGGCTGCCAGCAGCAATGCCACGACGCGCAGCGCCACCTGACCGAAGCGCGCAGCGGCTGCGGCGATTTGTGCTTCGTTGTTGCCGGCGGCGATGACCGCCAGCGCAGGCAGCGCTCCGAGCCAGAATGCGGCGCACAGCAAGTGCAGGCACAGCAGCAGGACCGGCACGGTATTAGGGGCCAATCCATGGATGTGCCCCACCCATGCGAACGAAGTTGCGGCGATGATCGCGCCCGCAATGCCGGGTCCGCGAAGCCTGGGATTCGCCGACATTGCGCAGAGCGCGAGGACGAGACCGCCAAGCCGCAGGCCGGTCGCCCGGCCCTCACCGGCGCGCAAGAGCATGGCGGCGAAATGTCCATTGAACATGCTTGCAAGATCCCCGCCCATCGAGCCGGCGAGCAGCGAAATTCGCAGGATGCTCGCCATCGCCGCGGCCCCGATCAACAGACCAACGAGGCGGCGAAGGGCGGCGCGCTGCCGATCCCGCAGCAGCGCGTTGCAGTAGGCAAGAAAGAAGATCAGGCCGGAGACGCCGAGCGCGGCTGCATACGTGACCGCCTTCGCGAACATCGCGGCGAGGTCCCAGCCGCTGATCTGCACGCCGGCCTCAGCCTCGGTCCGAGCGGCTACGCGCCAATTGAAAAGGCGAATGTTCCTTTGGTGACATGCCCATCATCGGCCGCCACCGCCGTCCACTGAACCGTGTAATGACCCGGCGACAGCGCGGGCAAAGTCAGCGTGTACGTCAGACCCGGCTTCGCGTCTTTATCGAGCGGGATTGGAATCTCCTTGCCGTCGACCACGAGCTTCAATAGCGCAAGTTGTGCGGCCTCGTTGAACGTGAGCGTCAGTGTCTTGGGCGCCGCGGTCAATTGCGCGTTATTGGCCGGCGTCGAACTCTGCAATTTAGCATGCGCCATGCAGGGCCCGGCCGCAGCTATGCCGCTGAGAGTAAAGGCCAACAGAGCTTGTTTGAGCATAAGTAAAGTCCCGTTCGTGTGGGAATCGATGGTCTGCAATATACTCGCACGCATGATTCTATATGGCTATGGCTTGAGTTCGGCTTCCTACCGGGTACGAATTGCACTGGCCCTCAAGAACTTGCAATACACATCGATCATCAAGAACCTGCGCTCGGGCGAACACCGGCTGTCGGAATTTCTGCAGATCAGTGTTCAAGGCTTCGTTCCCGCGCTCAAGTTGGACGAGGGCGTCGTGCTGACGCAATCCGTGGCCATCATTGAATATCTCGATGAACTGCATCCCGTTCCGCCGTTGCTGCCCAGCGAGCCCTTGGCGCGGGCGCGGGTTCGCGCGCTCACCCAGGCGATTGCCAGCGACATTCACCCGCTGAACAATCTGCGGGTGCTTGGCTATTTGGAAGAAAAGTTGCTGCTGGACAAAGGTACGCGCGATGCCTGGTACCGGCATTGGGTGACCGTTGGATTTGATGCCCTGGAACGATGGTTGGTCCGGGACGCGGCCACGGGGCGGTTCTGCCACGGCAACGCGCCCACAATGGCGGATGTTTGCCTGGTCCCGCAGGTGTTCAACGCACGGCGTTTCGCCGTCGACATGAATGCGTTTCCGCGGATTTCGGCGATCGATGCTGCCTGCCGAGAACTGCCGCCGTTTCAATCGGCAGCACCGCCGCCGCCCGCTTAGCGAGGCTGATTGCGGAAGGAATAGCGCAGGAACAGCAAGCGTCTGCCGAGCCGCGCATCGGTGAGTTGACCCCACAAAGGATCGCGCGGCGCAAACGTCCTGCCCATTACCAGGCCCATGCGCGCATCGCCCGTTTCTCTGCCCGCGAGCTGCGGTGCAAGCGAGAGGAATTGCTCGTTGAGGAGACGCTCCTTGTAGAACGTGGCGAGCAGCCGCGGGCCGCCCTCGACCAGGATCCTCTTGCCCGTGATGACCCGACTCACCTCCGCAAGAATGTCGAGCGCGGGAATTTCGCCGCCGCGCCGGCGGATCGTGCGGATCTGCACGGAATCCGGCACCTTGCGCGTGCGCAACTGCTTTGCTCCCGGCGCGGTCGTGATGATCAAGACGGGAACCTTGCCGGAGGCGAAAACCGGCAGACGCAGGTCGACGCTTCCGAACGCGCTGACGATGACATTCAGCGAGGGAGAGCGCTTACCGAGAGCGGATTCAAAGCGACGATAGTCGCTGGCGTACTCAGGGCAGATGGCTTGCGCGGTCCAGACGTGTTCCGGGTCGGCAGCCAGGGTTCCGGAGCCGACGATCACCGCGTCGGCTGCCGCCCGCAGCAATCCCATCACCATGCGATCCTCGGCACTGAAGCCGCTGATATCACCGCCGCCGCTGTGTCCTCTCACTTGCAGGGAAACGATGCCGTCCAAGGTGCTGACGAAATTGCTGTAGACCTGCAACCCCTTGCGGGGCGCCGGCATTCGGAACGTGCCGTACAGTCGCGACAATTTCTGCGGAAGCGGCAACGCCCGGCCCTGCGTTGATTCCAGCAGCGTGCGTAGAGAGTGGAAGTCCGAATTTTGCCGCTTGCCGCCGTCCATTACTTTTTTCCTAAGGTTTGCGAATCGGCGTGCGTAGGGGCCGTCCTACGTCCAACACTCGTCGATACTGCACCCGCTTGCTGCTATCGTAACAACAATGCCATTGTTGACCAGCGCCTACCTGAAGTTGCTCCCGCTTGCGTTGATCCTAGGTGCCTCTCTGGCAATCGCGGCCCAGCCTGTCGAAGCGCCGCTGCCCGCCGTGCAGCTGCCGCCCGCCCCGGGATCGGCGGCCGGTCTCTCCGACTCCGCAGGGTTGCGCGCAACGGTATTCGGTGCGCCTCCCGAGGACCTAGCGCCGCTGCCGGCCAAGGTGCCGCTTTCGGAAATCAACATCGAACTGCCGTGGCGGCTGCCGGTGCCGCAGACCCTTTGGTTCGACAGCAAGTTGCGAGTATGGTTGTCGGCGCAAAACCAACCGGCGCCGTTGGCCATCGTGATTTCAGGCACCGGCAGCGACGGCAACACCAAAACAATTTCCGTGCTGCGCGCCGTGCTCTATGGCGCGGGCTACCACGTGTTGACCATCCCGTCGCCGACATTTCCGGGATTCATCGTCTCGACCTCGAGCACCGGTGTGGCCGGCGATCTCGTGCAGGATGGGCACGACTTGTATGCCGCCCTGCAGGAAATCATTGCGCATCTGCCGCGCAAGGTGCGCATAACCGACATCGACCTGCTGGGCTACAGTCTGGGCGGCGCAAATGCCGCGATGGTCAAGTCGATCGATGCCGGCGAGGGCAAGCTCAAGATCCATCGTGTGGTCATGATAAACCCGCCCGTCAGCCTATTTTCGTCGGTGGGCCGCCTCGACAGGCTATTCGCGGCATCGATCGGTCCCGGCGATAGCGCAGTGGAACTGCTCTACCGCCGCCTCTATGCGCAAATTGCCAATCTATATCGAGCCTCGGAGCGCCTCGAGCTCGATGAGAACTTTCTACTGAGCGCGGGCGCCGCCTCGCTCAAGACCGACGCCGAGTTTTCCGCGGCGATCGCACTTACATTTCGCCTGCAACTGGTCGATATGTTTTTCATCGGCGATCTGTACGCGAAGACCGGCGTCATTGTCGATCCCGATAGTCCGCCCAAGGTGGGCGACTCGCTCGAAGCCATTCAGCGCGATTTGCGTACCAAGCCTTTCGCCGACTACTTTGCGAAAGTATTCGCTCCGTACTACCTCAGGCGCCGGCCCGATGCGACCAGCGCTTCGTTGATTGCCGCCAACCGGCTCGACATCATCGATGCGGTCTTGCGTTCGGGTCCCGACTACTACGCGCAAACCACCCGCAACGATTTGATTCTGAACAAGCCCGAACTCGCGTGGCTGAAGGAAACATTGGGTTCAAGAATCGTCGTCTACGACCACGGCGGGCATCTTGGGGAAGTGGGCGAACGCCAGCAGGTGGCGGACATGCTGGACATGTTGGCGGGCCGCTGGCCTCGAAGCACGCCATGAAGCTTGCCCTGCTGGCGGCCTGCACGGCTTTGATGCTGGGCGGCTGCGCCTCGCAGGTGATATCCATACGCAAGGTCCCCGATCAGACGCCGGAGGCCGACAACGCGGCTGCCGCGGCCAATGCTGCGGCATTTGGCAATGCCGTTGCCTCGGAGTCGGCGAGCGCTGCGACGCAGGAGGCGCGCGACGCGCAAGATGCGCCGCCCTTGACTCCGGCGGATGCGCCTCCCATGTACACCTACGATCCTTGGGAAAGGCTCAACCGATTTACCTACCGGTTCAACGCGCGTTTCGACGAAGCAATCTCTCTGCCGGTGACGAATGTTTATCGGCGGGCGCCGCGGCCGATTCAGTCCGGCGTTCACAATTTTTTCGACAATTTGCGGGAGATCGCCAGCGTCGTCAATTACGCGCTGCAGTGGCGTCTCAAGTACGGATTGCGCAGCCTCGAGCGACTGACTATCAACAGCACCATCGGGATCGCTGGTCTATTCGACGTTGCCACCAAGCTAAAGCTTCCAGGCTCGCCCACCGGCTTCTCGGCAACCCTGGCCACGTGGGGCATGCATCCGGGTCCGTACTTGGTCATCCCATTGTTAGGCCCCTCTACATTGCGCGACGGCGTCGGGGATCTGGCCGACTATGGCGTGGGCTATGTCATCAACGTCGCGGGTCTGTTCCGCGGCACGGTCTCTTGGGCGCTGCTTTTTGTCAACGGCATCGATCAACGCGCCAATGTGAATTTTCGCTACTACTCGGGCGGTTCGCCGTTCGAATACGAGACCATACGCTTCTTGTATGTGCGTCGGCGCTTGATCGAGGACGAGGGCTTGCGTCCCAAGAAGCTGCCCAAGAAGACCGAGGCCGATCTGCCCGCAGGGAAGTGAGCGCAGGCGCGCGGTCGCAATGCCAATGGCGGTGACCGGCGATTCAAATGATGGCAGACTAAACGGCTGTCGGAGATCTCGACTCCGGACAAGGGAGTGGTTTGCGTGAAAAGTCCGTTAATCCTGGCGGGTTCAATTCTCTCGGCACTTGCCGGGCTCGCGGGCTGTCAGAGAAGTGAAGTAACCGCCGCCGCGCCGCCTCCCGCATCCGCAACTGCGCCCGCGGCTGCACCGGCGGCGGCAGCAGCGCCGGTAGCGCCACCGCCATTCCAAGTCATGGCCAGCATCCAAGAACTGATGGACGCGGTCATCGACCCTTCCGCGGACGCGCTTTGGGATTCGGTCAGCATTACCGCGACGGCCAAAAGTACGGTCTTTCACCAGCCGCACTCCGATGAAGAATGGCAAGAAGTGCGGCGGCGTGCCATCGCACTTATCGAAGGCACCAATTTGCTCGTCATGGACGGACGCAAACTCGTGGCTCCCGGCAGTCCGGTGCTCGACCAAGGGACATCTGGGGTGCTGAGCGCCGAGGAAGGTCAACAGAAATTCGAGTCGCAACATCCGACCTTCGTGCAATTTGCCAAGGCACTACGGGAAGCGGGCACTCAAATGCTCACGGCCATCGATAAGAAGGATCCAACGGGCATGATGAACGCGGGTGCGGCTATGGATGGCGTGTGCGAAGGCTGTCACTTGACGTTCTGGTATCCGAATCAGGTCATTCCGCCGCTGCCGGCCGATTTTGGGGTGTCGAAATCGGCGCCGAAACCGAAACGGATACTCTTGAGCCCCGGCTGAACCTCACGCGATTCGTTGGGCAATTGCACGAGTGACGCAGTCGAAGCGCTAAGCCGCACCGCGTTCCTTGAGAAACTCGCCCAAGATTCTGGCTGTGTGGCTCTTGTTGGGCTTGCGTGCAATTTCTTCGGGCGGGCCCTGCGCCACGACTTGGCCTCCCCCTAAGCCGCCCTCGGGACCCAAGTCGATGATCCAGTCCGCCTCCGCCATGATGTCGAGATTGTGCTCGATCACTACCAGCGTGTTGCCGGTATCGACCAGCCGATGAAGAACCCGCAAGAGCTTTTCCACATCTGCCATATGCAGCCCGACCGTGGGCTCATCGAGCACGTAGAGCGTGTGTTGTCCCTCGCGGCGCGCGATGTCCTGTCCCAACTCGTCGGTGCGAACCTTGGCCAGCTCCGTGACCAGCTTGATGCGCTGGCTTTCTCCGCCCGACAGAGTCGGGCTGGGCTGGCCGAGGCTCAAGTATCCCAAGCCCACATCGGCGAGCAGGCTCAACGGATGATGTACGCTGCGTTGCGCGGCAAAAAACGGCAACGCATCCTCAACGCTCATGGCCAGGACTTCGCCGATGCTCCTGCCCTTGAAAAGAACGCTCAAGGTCTCGGAATTGAAGCGCTTGCCGTTGCAGACATCGCAAAGCACCTGAACATCCGGCAGGAAACTCATCTCTAGGCGCTGCATGCCCTGACCTTCGCAGGCCTCGCAACGGCCGCCCGCGGTATTGAACGAAAAACGGCTGGCGGTGAACCCGCGCATGCGTGCCTCGGTGGTATCGGCGTAGAGGCGGCGAATCGAGTCCCAGAAGCCGATATAGGTGGCGGGACAGGAGCGCGGCGTCTTGCCGATGGGCGTCTGATCGACCTCGAGCACGCGGCTGAGCGACTGCCAGCCGAGCATGGCATCGCAACCTTGCAGCACCACATCGGGCTTGCGCGCACGCTGCGCGCGGCTGGGGCGGGCCAACAGGCGCTTAAGGTTGTACAGCAGCACATCGCGCGCCAGCGATGACTTGCCGGAACCCGACACGCCGGTAACCACCGTGAGCCGGCCGCGCGGAATGCGCACGTTCACCTCGCGAAGGTTATGCAGGCTTGCGTGCTCGACCTCGATCATCGCCGTTTCGCGGTCAATCGGCCGCCGCCGGGAGCTTGAATGCAGCAGCGGCGCGGCAAGGCATCGGCCGGTCGCCGAGTTGCGCATTTGTGCCAGTTGCAGCGCGGTGCCTTGCGCCACCAATTCGCCGCCGCGCGTGCCCGCACCGGGCCCGAGATCGATCACATGATCGGCGCGCCGTATGGTGTCTTCGTCGTGTTCGACGACCACCAGGGTGTTTCCTTTGGCGCGCAGTCGATCCAGGGTATCGAGCAGCGTGAGGTTGTCGCGGGGGTGCAGGCCGATGGTCGGTTCGTCCAGTACGTAGCACACCCCCTGCAGATTGGATCCCAATTGCGCGGCGAGACGAATGCGCTGCGCTTCGCCGCCGGACAACGTAGGCGCCGCACGATTCAATTGCAAATACCCCAGGCCAACGTCGCAGAGAAAGTCCGTGCGTGCGGTGAGCTCGGCCAACAAGTCGCGCGCGATGTCGCGCTCGCGGCCGGCGAGCTTGAGGGTTGCCAGCTGGGCTGAAAATTCCTGTACCGGCAAATTCGCCAGCGCGGCAATCGATCGGCCGCGAAAAAACACGCTGAGCGCGATCGGATTGAGGCGTTGGCCCGCGCATTGCGTGCAGGCCGCAAGCGGCGCCTCGGCGTCTTCGCGCCACACCGATTCCTCGCCGCTTTGCTCGGCGTCGAACTGCGGCAACTGCAGCCCGGTGCCAAAACAGCTTTTGCACCAGCCATGTTTGGAGTTGAAGGAAAACAGCCGCGGATCGAGCTCCGGGAATCCGGTGCCGCAATTCGGACAGGCGCGTTTGGTCGAAAAGACGGCTGCCGGGGTTTGCGAATCGGTCTGCCTCTGCACATGCACCACACCGCGGCCATGGAGCAAGGCCAAATCCAGCTGCTCGCGCAATTCCGCCTCGGATGTCGCGCTGACCTTGAGCCTGGCAACCGGCAGTTCGATGCTGTGTTCTACGAAACGGTCCAGTCGCGGCCACTTCTTCGTCGGGATCGAGACACCGTCGACCTGCAACTGTTCGAATCCCTTGCCGCGCGCCCACTTGGCGAGCGCCGTGTACAAGCCCTTGCGCGCAACGATCAGCGGCGCTAACAGCGTAATGTGCTTGCCGCGATATTCCTGGAGCAGACGCGCGGCGATGGCATCGGCGGACTGAGGCTCTATGCGGGCCTCGCAAACTGGACAGTGCTGCACACCCAGCTTGACGAACAGCAGGCGCAGGAAGTGATAGATCTCCGTGAGCGTGGCCACCGTGCTCTTGTGGCCGCCGCGGCTGGTGCGTTGTTCGATTGCCACGGTAGGCGGAATGCCGAATATGGCATCGACGTCCGGACGGGAGGCCGGCTGCACGAACTGCCGCGCATAGGCATTCAAGGACTCGAGATAGCGCCGCTGCCCCTCGGCAAACAGTATGTCGAATGCCAGAGTACTCTTGCCGCTGCCGGAGACCCCGGTGATGACGGTGAATTTATTGAGCTTGAGGCTGACGTCGACGTTCTTGAGATTGTGTTCGCGGGCGCCGTGGATCTCGATGGCCGACGGCACCGCGGGCCGATGCACGGCTGCGTTGGCATAGTGCAGCGTCGCGGAGTCGTGCACCCGTGAACTTGCCTTCTCTTCTTCGATGAGCGCGCGTCCGGTATGCGAAGCGGGCAGGCGCGTGAGTTCGCCGGGTGTGCCGACGGCAACGATGCTGCCGCCGGCCGCGCCGCCCTCCGGCCCCAGATCGATGACCCAATCGGCCGCGCGAATCACGTCAAGATTGTGTTCAATGACGAGCAGCGAGTGGCCGGCATCGATCAGCCGGCGGAATGCGCGCAGCAGCTTGGCAACGTCGTCAAAGTGCAGGCCGGTGGTCGGCTCATCGAACAAAAACAACGAACCGCGGCGTGAATCGGCTTTGGCCGCGCCGCGCGCACCCTTCTTGGGCGGCTGCAGCCGCACCGCGTTCTCCGCCAAATGACCGGCGAGTTTCAGGCGCTGCGCCTCGCCGCCGGAGAGGGTAGGCACGGGTTGGCCCAAGCGCAGGTAGTCGAGTCCGACCTCGGCGAGGGGGCCCAAGCGCAGGCAGACTTCGCTGTCCGCAGCAAAAAACCTCAGCGCCTCGGAGACGGTCAGATCCAAAATGTCCGCAATGCTCTTCGCTGCGAATCCGGCGCGCGATAGCTTGACATCGAGCACGTCGGCCCGAAAGCGGCGCCCGTCGCAATCGGGGCAGCGCAGATACACATCCGACAGAAATTGCATTTCAACGTGTTCGAAACCGTTGCCTCCGCAGGCCGGACAGCGGCCGTTGCCGGCATTGAAGCTGAACGTGCCGGCGGTGTACTTGCGTTCGCGCGCCTCCGGCAAACGGGCAAATAAATCCCGGATGGCGTCGAATGCACCGACGTAGCTGGCCGGATTGGAGCGGGTCGTGCGGCCGATGCGGCTCTGATCCACCATCACCACGCTGTCGATCAGATCCGCACCTTTGAGAACGCGGTGCATCCCCGGATTCTCCGTCGGCTTTCCCTTGGCGCGCAGCAGCGCCGGATACAGCACATCGTGCACCAAGGTGGATTTGCCGGAGCCGCTGACGCCGGTCACGCAGACCAGAGCTCCGAGCGGGAAGGCGACATCGATGTTCTTGAGATTGTGTTCGCTGACGCCCTCGAGATGCAGACTGCCAGGGCTGCGCACCGCCCCCTGCGGCGCGGCGCGCGGAATTTCAACGCGCCTGCGGCGAAATAAATAATCGCCTGTCAATGATCCATTGGCGCCCGGCAGCTCGCGCAGGGGGCCGTAAAATACGATCTCGCCGCCGTGCTCTCCCGGGCCGGGTCCGATGTCCAGCACCCTGTCCGCCGCTTGAATCACCTTGGGGTCATGCTCAACCACGACCAGCGTGTTGCCCGCGTCGCGCAGGCGATGCATGACGCCGACGATGCGTTCAACGTCGCGGGGATGCAATCCAATTGACGGCTCGTCGAGCACGAACAGCGTGTTGATCAGCGATGTTCCCAGGGCCGTGGTGAGGTTGATGCGCTGCACTTCGCCGCCGGACAAGGTGCGCGATTGGCGGTCGAGGTTCAAATATCCCAAGCCCACATCGGTCAGATACTTGAGCCGCGCGCGTATTTCGCGCAGCAGAAGCTCGGTAGCCTCAGCGAGCAGCGCCGGCAGCTTCAGAGAAGCAAAAAAGTTTCGGCTGTCGTCGATGGACAACAGCATCAAATCGCGAATATTCATGCCCGGTTCGCCGACCCGCCACAACAATGCCTCGGGCTTGAGACGGGCGCCGCGGCAGGCGCTGCACTCGGTGTAAGAGCGGTAGCGCGACAGCAGCACGCGAATGTGCATTTTGTAAGCTTTGGTTTCCAGCCAGGCGAAGAACCGGCGCACGCCGTACCAGACGTTTTTGGTCCATTCACCTTCGCCGTCGATCACCCAGTCGCGCTGCGCCTCAGTCAGATCGCGCCACGCCGTATCGAGCGGAACGCCCCGCTTGCGCGCGAAGCGCATGAGGTCCGTCTGGCATTCTCGGTAGGATTCGGTTTGCCAGGGTTTGATGGCGCCTTCGCGCAGGCTCAACGCCGTATCGGGTATGACCAGGCCGTAATCGACGCCGATGCTGCGGCCGAAACCGCGGCAGGTATCGCAGGCGCCTAAGGCTGAATTGAAGCTGAAGGTGCTGGGAGTCGGCTCCTTATAGTGGATGTCGCAGTCAGGGCAATGCAGCCCGGTTGAAAAGCGCCACCGCGCCGCGCAGTTGGCAATGGGACCGTCGCTTTCCGCATAGACATCGATGCGGCCCTGGCCGACCTTGAGCGCGGCTTCAATCGCATCGCCGGCGCGCGCGGCATCGACCGAGGACCAGCGAAACCGGTCTTGAATCACCTGCAGCGTATCGCCGCGCTTTTCATGGATGCGTGTATAGCCTTGTGCGGACAGCAAGGCCTTGATTTCAGTCTCGCTGAAATTCTTGGGAATCGGCACCGGAAAAGTCAGCAGCAGCTTGGGATCGCCGTGAGCTCTGCTAAGCGCGCTCAAATGCTCGTTGACGCTGGCAGCGCTGTCCCGGCGCACGGGCTTGCCGCAGCCCCGGCAGTGCAGTATGGCGGCGCGGGCGAACAGCAGCTTCAGATGATCGTTCAGTTCCGTCATCGTGCCGACGGTGGAGCGGGACGTGCGCACCGGATTGGTTTGGTCGATGGCGATCGACGGCGGTATGCCCTCGATGCGCTCGACCTGCGGTTTGTCCATGCGGTCCAGGAATTGCCGCGCGTAGGGCGAAAACGTTTCGACGTAGCGGCGTTGACCCTCGGCATACAGGGTGTCGAACACCAACGAGGACTTGCCGGATCCGCTGACGCCCGTGACGACGATCAGCTCATTGAGGGGCAGATCGAGGTCCAGACTTTTAAGGTTGTTCTGGCGGGCGCCGCGGATGCGGATGGCATCCGAGCGGGGGGGATCGAGGGGCGGCATCCTGTCAGTTTACAGGATGTGTCAAGTTCAGCGGCCGGCGAACTGCTCCATCATCAGGCCGGTGCCGCCACGCGTAACATGCGCAACGATTGCCGTGCGGCGGTGAATCTTCGTCACTAAACCTAGGTTAATCGCGAATGCCAGCTGCACTTGCTGCCCTTTGCGCAATCCAAGATTTTCCGTCTCGACAAAGACACCGTTCGCGCTCAAATTTTTGGCTTTGCAGATCCGGCTCTTTCGGCCGGACATGACCACGTACACAGTAGTGCGGGCGCGGTGCCGGGTGTGCAGTCGACGCTCCATCGGTTCAATCTCTCAATGAATTGTTCTTAGGAGCGCCATTATGCACATCGCCATCGCGATAGCGAAGGGGTGCGTGAGAACCCCATCGATATGTCAGCCGCCCTCCCGATAAGTAAAATCCGACCGCAGCGCGGTCAAGTTCAACGGGAATATTTAAGCGATGTCTTTGCGGCGGATGGCGAGCTGCTCGGGCGCTTCGATGCCCATTTTTACGCGTCGTCCGCTGCCGCCCAACAAGGTGATCTGAATCGGACCGTTCGCAAACAGTTGCGCCATGGTCATGTTCGCGTCGACCCCTTCAGCGGGCTGTATGACGATCGACTCGTCGGCTCGGCGACTAAGTACCAGCATACATCAAGCCCGGGCCAGGGCGCGCAGCGCCTTGGCAAAAGTCTTGCCCTGCGGATCGTAAGTGAGCGACGGACCGCCGCGAACGATGTCGATCAATTGACGAATCTGATGCTGGCGCACATGAATGATGTGGCCGTTGACCTCATTTGCGCTGCGGCAGCCCGCCATGAGTTCCATCAGGCCGCGCCAGCGCTCGACGATGCCGGCCGCAATCCCAGAGCTTGCGGGATTGGCACAGAGCGTGCGGCGTTCTGCCTCGAGCTTTTCGAGGGCCTCAAGCACACGGATTTTCTCGGCCGCATTTTTTTCAACGGCCTCAGGGGAGTCGCCGGTGAGGGCGGCCTTTTCCGCAGCCAAGACGGCATCCAAGATGCGCGCAAGCTCGATCTCGCGGTCCAATAAATGTTCGAGACGGCGGTGGGCATCCGGATTCATGGGACTACTTTAAACCGCGCTCATATTTCAGCAACTTGCCGGCAATTCGGCCCGCATCGATTTTGTACGTGCCGGAGCCGATGGCCTGCTTCGCGGCAGCCACTTTGGCCGAATCCACAACCGGGGACTTTGCCACCGCCTCTTCGATCTTCTGCAAAGAGCGCGCAGAACCGGTCAGGGTGACATGATCGCCGGTCTGTGCCGCGGCAGGGCGCGGGGAGCCTTCCGCCTGAGACTTGTCGGTAACAACGCCGTTGCTGCCCGAACCCGCAGGCTTCGCGACCGGCTCGGCTGTTGAAATTCCACTGATTTTGTCAGTCACCGAAGTCTCCTGGGGCGGCTACACTGCCCATGCATAGTTATCGTCAGGGTTTGGATGAACTTTAACGAATCGCCCATGACCACCCGTTACCCTCGTTATCGGCTGTGACGTAGATCACTGAAGGGCTACTGCAGAATAATTTCCACGACCTGTTCGGATCGCGCGATTCCCTCGACGATCTTTCCAGAAGACAGATTCTGGACCCTAACCCTCTGATTCATCAGGCCATCGCTCAAAGCGCGCCCTGCCATGCGCACGCTGATGCCGCCGGCGTCAGCCAGCAATGTCACCGATTGGCCCCGGGTCACTGCTTTAGCGCCCAGCAGTTGCTGATTCGTAAGATAGGCGCCCCCGGCAATCGGGCGGCCGGCCGTGAGTCCAACCGCGATCGCGGGATCGTCCAAGAAGCCCAGCGGCAATTCCGAAATATCGTGTTCCTCGATCTTAAGATCGCTTGCCTTGATCACCGTACCGACAACCATGGCGTGCGCTGCAACGGCTACGGGCGAAGTGCCGACGATGCGGACGGGTACGTACAGATGCCAGGGCTTCGAATCCTGGCAGCGCAGCTCGATCATGACCCGATCCTTCATATGCTGCGGTGAGGCGACTACAGGCCTGATCGGGCGGGTGCATTTGTCGAATTGCAGATGCGATTCGAGTGGGCCGACAACGAAGCGCTGCCGATCGGTGAGCTTCGGGAACTGCAGCGCCGCTTCCGATTTGGCCAGTGCCTCGAGTTGCGCGATGTCCTGCGGATCTAAGATTTCGGCAAACGCCGCGAGCGGCGCGAACAGGATGGCGATCGCGGCCGCCGCGGCGCGGCGAATGAAATAGGCGCGACGAGATTTTGGCGCTGTAAGCATTCCTAAGTGAATAAGCAAGCTCCGTGCCACTCCCGGCAACCGGGGTGCCCCTTGCAGGGGCGGCGCCATAAAGGGCTGCGCGCGGCAAGATCTTGCCGCCTGCGGCCGGCGCGCCGGTGCCGAGTGCGGGGCCGCAACCGCGAAATTGCTGCCTGCTTCGCAGTTTGCCGGGTATCTGCGGCGGCTTTGGCGGTTGGCACACCTCTTGCTACTGCTACCCCGAGGAGCCAATCGTATGTTTGAGAAAATTTTCGGAATTCATGAGCAAGCCCTGCTGCTGCAGGGGCAGCGCGTCGGAATATTGGCGACCAATCTGGCCAACGCCGATACGCCGAACTACAAGGCGCGCGACATCGATTTCAGCGCGCTGCTGGCCCGCAGCGATGCGGCGCCGTTGCCGATGGCGGTCACCGACGGCATGCACTTCGCGTTGAACGACAGTTCGGCGCCATCGGCGGACCTCAAGTACCGCAATCCGTTTCAGGCTTCTCTCGACGGCAACACCGTGGAAATGCCGGTGGAACAAGCGGCCTTCGCGGAAACCAACGTGCGCTATCAGGCGAGCCTGGGTTTCATCAATTCAAAGATTGCGGAGCTGACGCTGGCCATCAACGGCCAGTAGCAGCCTTAAGGAGAGAACATGTCTCTGTTCAATGTATTCAATACTGCCGGCAGCGCGCTGAACGCCGAAACCATGCGTCTTAACACCACGGCCAGCAATCTGGCCAATGCCGAGAGCGTCAACGGCGATCCCTCCAAGGTCTATCGCGCCCGGCATCCGGTGTTCCAAACCATGATGGACGATTCCGCGGCAAGTTTCGATCAAGAAGATGCCGGCGTCGGCGTGCGCGTGCTCGGCGTGGTCGAAAGCACGGCGCCGCCCTTGATGCGCTACCAGCCGGACAATCCGGCGGCGAACAAGGATGGCTATGTCTTCAGTTCGAACGTCAATTCGATTGAAGAGATGACCAACATGATCTCGGCGAACCGCAGCTTCGCGACCAACGTGGACGCGATCAATACGGCGCGCGATTTATTGCTCAAAACCATTTCCATGGGCCACTAGGCGAAAAGGGTAAGTACCAATGCTGATCAATGGAACACACGCGGCGCCGCCGCCGACCGGCACCGGCACCGGCACAGGCGCCACCGGCAGCACGGGGGGCACCGGTAGTACCGGGGGTACCGGCTCAATGCCTGCGGTAAACGGCACCACGCTGGGCGGCACTGACTTTCTCACCCTCATGTTGGCGCAGCTGAAAAATCAGGATCCGACCAGTCCGGTGGACAGCAACACCTTCTTGAGCCAGCTCGCGCAACTCAGCGAAGTGCAGGGAATTACCACCCTCAACACGACCTTGTCGAGCTCGCTCGCTTCCAGCCAAGCGATGCAGGCCTCCTCTCTATTGGGTCACCAGGCGCTGGTGAACACCAACACCGCAGCGCTGACCGCCGGCACGGCCATCAGCGGAGCCGTCAATGTTCCGCAGACGACGGCGAAAGTGGTGCTGAACATCAGCGACGGCAACGGCGTGCTGGTAAGACAAATCGATCTCGGTGCCCAGTCCGCCGGCAATGCCGGTTTCTCGTGGGACGGCAAGAACAGCAGCGGCTCGCAGGCGCCGGCCGGCACCTACCTGCTCACCGCGCAATACGCGGGCGCCACCGCGGACAGCGGGGCGGCGACCACCGCGGTCAACGGCATTGTAGAGAGCGTCAGCATGGGCGCGGGATCAACCGGACTGACATTGAACGTGGCGGGAGTCGGCAGTGTGCCGTTCAGCAGCGTTCAGACGATCTCCAACTAATTCATTCGAGGAGTAAATCATGGCTTCTTTCAGCATTGCGTTATCGGGATTGACAGCGGCAAGTTCCGATTTGGACGTCACTGCGAACAACATCGCGAACGCAGACACGGTCGGCTTCAAAGAGTCGCGCGCCGAGTTCGCCGACGTATTCGCCGCCGGCGCCGTGAATCTCAATACCTCCGCGGTCGGCGAAGGCGTACGGCTCGCAACCACGGCACAGCAGTTCACCCAGGGCAACATCAGCACCTCAGGATCGAACCTGGATCTCGCGATCAGCGGAGATGGATTCTTCACCCTGCAGGATCCCAGCAACGGCATCGTCTATACGCGCAACGGACAATTCTCCGAAGACAAGAACGGCAATGTCGTGACCGCCACCGGTCAGGCGCTGCAGGTATACCCGCCGACCACCACCGGGGGCTTCAACACCGGCGCGCTGACCGATCTCAATTTGCAGACCGCACAAAGCACGCCGCTCGCCACCACGGCAGGGACGGTGATTTTGAACCTGCCCGCAGGTTCGACGCCGCCCACCGGCGGGGCATTCGACCCAACGAATCCGGCCACGTACAACGAATCCACCTCGACCACCGTCTACGACTCCCTGGGCAATGCCTTCCCGGCCACGTTCTTCTTTACGCAAACGGCTACCCCCGGATTGTGGAACGTCAACATGACGGTCAACGGCGTGCTCAACGGCACCACCAACCAGCTGCAGTTCTCCAACACCGGTGCCGTCACGCCGCCGGCGAGCGGCGCGCTGGATTTTCCGGGCTTCGCGCCTCCCGACGGCGCGGCGGCGATGGACATGAACTTCAATTTCGCGCAGAGCACGCAGTTCGGCGGCGGATTCGGCGTAACGTCGATCATTCAAAACGGCTTTGCGACCGGCCAGCTGAGCACCGTCTCGATCGACCCCACCGGGGTCGTATCGGCGGTCTATACCAACGGCCGCTCGACGCAGCTGGGACAGTTGGCATTGGCTAATTTCCCGGATCCGCAGGGCCTGAAGCAGTTGGGCGATACCACCTGGGCCGAGACGTTCACGTCGGGAACGCACATTTCCGGCACAGCGGGCTCCGCGGGATTCGGCTCCATTCAATCGGGCGCTCTCGAGGCCTCGAACGTGGACCTGACCACGGAGTTGGTGAACATGATCACCGCGCAGCGCGCCTTCCAGGCCAACGCGCAGGTGATCACCACTGCGAATCAGCTCTCGCAAACCGTCATTAACATCACGCATTAATCATGGATAGAGGACTCTATGTGGCGATGACCGGCGCGAAGCAGATCATGCAAGCGCAGGCCGTGAACAATCACAACATCGCCAACATCAGCACCATTGGATTCCGCGCGGACTCCGTGGCTTTCGACAGCGAGCCGATCTACGGGCCGGGTTACGCCACGCGCGTCAACGCGGTCGCCGGAGATGCCGGCACGGATTTCTCCGCCGGCACCATGGAAAGCACCGGACGCGATCTGGATATCGCCGTGAACGGCCGCGGCTTCATCGCGGTGCGCGGAACCGACGGACAGGAAGCCTATACGCGCGCCGGCGACCTGCGCGTCTCGCCGCTGGGCGCGGTAACCACCGCCAGCGGCCTGCCGGTTTTGACCGAAAGCGGGCCGCTCGTCATACCGCCGTCGACCAACGTCAGCATCGGCAGCGACGGTACCGTGTCGGTGGTACCGCAGGGATCGGCGCCGTTCGCCGTCACCCAGGTCGATCGCATCAAGCTGGTCAATCCGCCGACTGCCGCTTTGCAAAAAGGCGATGACGGATTGCTGCGCCTCAAAGCCGGCGGCAAGGCCAAAACCGACGAAACGGTTTCGGTGACGCCCGGCATGCTCGAGTCCAGCAACGTCAATGCGGCGCAGTCGCTCATCAGCATGATCGAGCTGCAGCGCCTGTACGAATTTCAGATCAAGAGCATCAACTCAACCGACACGAACGAACAAAGTGCCGAAAAGATGATGTTGAGCTCGTAACGCGAAAGGATAAATGCCATGAATCTTGCACTATGGGCCGCCAAGACCGGTCTCGACGCACAAAATACCCGCATGGCGGTGATTGCCAACAATCTGGCGAACACCAATACCACGGGTTTCAAAGCGGGACGCGCCGCGTTCCAAGACTTGATGTACCAGAATATCCGCCAGGTCGGTGCGCAAAGCACGCAGAACACGCAGCTCTCGACCGGACTGACACTGGGCACCGGCGTGCGCATCGTCGCCACCGAAAAGGACTATACGCAAGGCAGTGTGCTGCAAACCAACGGCTCCCTGGACATGACCGTCAACGGTCGGGGCTTTCTGCAGATCACCATGCCCGACGGCACCATCGCCTATACGCGCGACGGCAGCTTCTCGCTCGACAACCAGGGCAACGTCGTCACCGCAAGCGGCTATCCGCTGCAGCCGGCGATCAACATTCCCGCGGGCACGCAGTCGGTGACCATCGGCAATGACGGTGTGGTGACGGTCACCTCAGCCTCCAATGCCAAGGGAACGCAAGTTGGCCAGATCCAATTGGCTGACTTCATCAATGAAGAAGGCCTGCAGCCCACGGGCAACAACCTGCTGGTGGAATCCGCAGCCAGCGGCTCGCCGCAGGTGGGTACCGCGGGCACCAACGGCTTGGGCACGATTACTCAGGGAGCGCTCGAGACCTCGAACGTGAATTCGGTGACGGAACTGGTCTCGATGATCGAGTGCCAACGCTCCTACGAAATGAACTCCAAGGCCATCAGCACCACTGACCAGATGCTGCAATTCTTGACGACCAATCTGACATGATGCGCCTGGTCCCAATGCTGCTGTGCTGCGCGGTTTCGGCGTGCGGCGTTTTCCCCGCGAAGCCGCCCAAGCCGGATCCGATGGTCGCACGGGTGCTGCCGCCCCCGACGCCGCGCACCGACGGCGCGATTTATCAAGCCGGCCAGCAAATCGAATTGTTTGCCGACTTAAAGGCACGCCGGGTCGGCGATGTCTTGACGATTCGTCTGACGGAATCGACCAACGCCAGCAAGAGCGCGGTAACCAAGACCGCGAAGACCACCGCGGTCAACAATACCGGGCCGACGCTTTTTGGCAGGACGATCACCGCGTCGGGCGTGCCGATTTTCACCACCACTCTGTCCGGTGCGGGCAGCTTCGATGGCGAAGGCTCGAGCACCCAAGGCAACAGCCTGGCGGGCAGCTTGACCGTCACGGTGATGGAAGTGCAGCCCAACGGCAACTTGGTGGTGCAGGGCGATAAGACCTTAAAACTCAATCAGGGCGATGAATTCGTGCATGTTTCAGGAGTGGTGCGCCGCGCCGACATCTCCACCGACAACACGGTCACCTCCGACAAAGTGGCCGACGCGCACATCAGCTACTCCGGCAAGGGCGTGATCGACAGCGCCAACCGCATGGGATGGCTCGCTCGCTTCTTCAACTCAGCGTTTGCCCCGTATTGACCATGCGCTCTTCAAACTTCGCTAAATTGGGACTGGCGGCGCTGTTCGCGCTGCTCACCACGCCGCCGGCGGAAGCCGAACGCATCAAGGACATGGCTCAGATTCAGGGCGTGCGCACCAACCAGCTCGTCGGCTACGGTCTGGTCGTGGGCCTCGACAGCACCGGCGACCAAACCAGCCAGGCGCCCTTTACGGTCCAGTCGCTCAACAACATGCTTGCGCAGCTCGGCATCACCGTGCCGGCCAACGTTACGCCTCAGCTCAAAAACGTCGCGGCAGTGGCCGTGCACGCGGTGCTGCCGCCGTTCGTCAAGCCAGGCCAAACCATCGACATCACGGTCAACTCGATCGCGAATGCCAAGAGTCTGCGCGGCGGATCGTTGCTGGTCACGCCCCTGCACGGACTCGACGGACAGATCTACGCGATTGCGCAGGGAAATCTCATCGTCAGCGGCTTCGGTGTCGAAGGCACCGATGGCTCGAAGCTCACGGTGAACGTGCCCAGTTCGGGCCGCATTCCGAATGGCGCCACGGTTGAACGCGCCGTGGCCTCGCAGCTCGCGCAGGGCGATTCGGTCACCTTGAATTTGAACGATCCTGACTTCACCACGGCGACCCGCTTGGTGGCGAGCGTGAACAAAGGCATGGGCGACGGAATCGCCTCCATCTTGGACGGCGCTTCCATCCGCGTCAGGGCGCCGATCGATATCACACAGCGCGTGGCTTTCTTGTCGATGGTGGAGAATCTCGAGGTCGAGCCCGGCGCCGCGTCCGCCAAGGTCATCATCAACTCGCGCACCGGCACCGTCGTGATCAGCAGCCACGTCATTGTGACGCCTGCCGCGGTCTCGCATGGCTCATTGTCGGTAACCATCAAAGAAGAGCAGACGGTCAGCCAACCCGATTCCTTCTCCAAGGCGGGCCAAACCGTGGTCCTGAGCAACTCGACCATCAAAGTCGACCAAGGCTCGAATCGCATGTTCTTGTTCAAGCCCGGCGTGGAACTTGATCAGATCGTGCGTGCGGTCAACGACGTGGGCGCTGCTCCGGGCGACTTAGTCGCCATCCTGGAGGCGCTGCGCGAGGCCGGTGCTCTGCAGGCTGAGCTTGTGGTCATATAAATGACGACACTGCTGCCAATCAGCGGAGCGATGCCCGCGCTTGGTGAGGCGCCGAGCGATCTTACGGCCGCATCCACGTATACCGACGTTAATGCCCTGGCGGCGCTCAAGCGGGACCCGAACTCGCCGCAGGCGATCAACGCGGTGGCGCAGCAAGTCGAGGCGCTGTTTCTGCAGATGATGCTGAAGAGCATGCGCGACGCGTCGGCGCCCGAGAACAACGACAGCAGTGAGATGGGCATGTATCAGGACATGTTCGACAAGCAGGTGGCGCTTTCCATCAGCCAGCACGCCGATATCGGCATTGGGCGGCTGCTCAAGCGACAGTTGGGAGGCAAGCCGGCGGCGGTAGCGCTCGTACCCGGCGCAGCGGCGCCCTCCGCAGCGGCGCCCGGCGCAACGGCACCGACAACGGCGATTGCATATTCGCCGGCAGAGTTTGTGAATCGCATGCTGCCGTCCATTCGACGGGCAGCGACCGCGCTGGGCGTGGACCCTATGGCCATGCTGGCGCAGGCCGCGCTCGAGACCGGTTGGGGTCAACGCATGCCCCGCAACGCCGACGGATCCTCCAGCCACAACATGTTCGGCATCAAAGCAGGCGACGAGTGGAGCGGCCCGAGGGCCGCGGCGGACTCGATGGAGGTGGTGAACGGGGTTGCGACGCCGCGACGCAGCACGTTTCGCGCCTACGGCTCGATCGAAGAGAGCGTCAATGATTTCGCGAACTTACTCAAGAGTTCACCGCGCTATCGCGAGGTGCTGGCGGGGGGTGCCCAGGCCGACGGATACGTGGCCGGCATCGCCAAGTCGGGTTACGCGACCGACCCCGACTATGCGAATAAGTTAAGTCAAATCCTGCGGGGCGAGACCCTGCAGTCGGCGTGGGCCGCCCGCGTTGCAGCATTATAGAAAGCGCTCCTGATGCCGATAATGGCGTCAGGCTCGGAGAGAAAACGTGTCAGATGTATTTGGAATCAGTGTCTCGGCACTCCAGGCTTTCCAGCAGGCCATCAACGTCACCAGCAATAACGTGGCCAATGCCAGCACGCCGGGCTATGACCGAGAAAGCGTAAACCTGACCGAGGCCATTCCGCAGGCCGCCGGCGCGGCGACCATTGGTGCGGGCGTCGTGGTCTCCGGAATCGGCCGCGCCTTCAGTCAGGCTGCCGCGAATCAATTGAACACCTCGCAAAGCACCTTGGGTCAGCTGAACGCACTGCAGAATTACGCCAATCAAATCGACAACCTGTTCGGCACCACCATCGGCGGCTTGAGCACGGCGCTGCAAGGCTTTTACAGCGCATTTTCCGACGTGGCGAATAATCCGACCTCCACCGCGTCGCGCCAGGCGCTGATCGGGCAAGCGCAAAGCGTGGCGAGCAGCTTTCAGAATGCCAGCGGCGAGCTCAATTCTCTGAACACCGACGTGAACTCGCACATCACGGCGGATGTGACGCAGATCAATTCCATCGCCAAGGCGATCTCGACGCTCAATAACCAGATCGTGACCGGTACAGCCCAGGACGGCGGCCAGCCGCCCAATGAGTTGCTCGATCAGCGCGATCAATTGGTATCCAATCTCTCGCAATTGGTCGGCATCAGCACCACCACGGATCCCAACGGCGCCTTGAACGTATTCGTCGGCAACGGGCAGCCGCTGGTATTGCAGGGACAGGTCACCTCTTTGACCACGGTCGCCAATCAATTCAACGCGACCCAGCTGGAAATCAGCACTTCCGCCACGAGCGCGGTGATCAGCAGCAATATTACCTCGGGCGATTTGGGCGGCTTGTTGGCGGCGCGCACGCAGGTCGTCAATCCGGCCTTGAACCAACTGGGACAGATTGCCACTGCGCTATCGCAAACCGTCAATTCGCAGCAGGCTCAAGGGCTGGACCTGAGCGGCAACCTGGGCGCGGAGATATTCTCGGTAGGCACGCCGCTCGCAACCGGCTCGGCACGCAACACGGATGCTGTGACGGCGAGCGTGACAGTGAATGCCAACGGACTGGGCGCACTGACCGCCAACGACTATGTGCTGTCGTTTGTCGGCGGCGTGCCAAAGCTCACCAACACCAGCGACGGCACCAGCGTGAACCCGGCGGGCGCGGGTACGGTAGCCAGCCCGTACACGGCGGCAGGCATTTCCATTGTCCTCTCGGGCCCCCCCGCCAACGGCGACCAATTTCTGGTTCAGCCTACGGCGACCGCGGCGGGCAGTCTCAAGGTCGTGCTCAGCAATCCGGCGCAAATCGCCGCGGCCGGCGCGGTCAAGACGACGGCGGCGGGTTCGAACAGCGGCGCGGCCACCATCAGTTCCGGCACGGTGCTCAATTCCACCGATCCGAATTTGCTCTTGCCGGTTACCATCGCCTTCACCAGTCCGACTACCTTCACCGTCAACGGTGGTGGGCCCACTGCCTACACCAGCGGCGGTAACATCGATGTGAATGGCTGGGAGGTGCAGATCAGCGGTGCGCCGGCGGCGGGCGATAGCTTCAACGTCACCAGCAATGCGGGCGGCACGGGCGACAATCGCAATGCGCTGATCGCGGCGAATGCACAGAATGTCGGGGTGCTGCAAAACGGCACGACCAGCATCACGGGCGGCGTCAGCGCCTTGATCACGGGCTTGGGCAGCCAGGCTCAACAAATCAAGACGGCGCAATCTGCCCAGTCCGCGGTGAACGCGCAGGCATTGACCAGCGTACAGTCGACCAGCGGCGTGAATCTGGACGAGGAAGCGGCGAGTCTCCTGCAATGGCAACAGGCCTATCAGGCGGCGGCGCAAGCGCTGAGCATCGGCAACAGTTTGTTCGCGAGCTTGATCGCCGCGGTCAACCAAACCTAGGACACACTCATGCGCGTCACCCAAGGCCTCAATCAAACGCAGTTCCTCGCCGCGATCAATCAGCTGGAATCCGGCATTAATCAGACCCAGAATGAGATGTCGAGCAGCCTGAGCTTCACCACCGCCTCGCAAAATCCGACGGGTGCAGGCAGCGTGAACAATTACAAGCAAGCCCTGGCGCAAAGCCAGCAGTACGGTACCAACGCGACCAGCGCGCAGACGAATTTGAGCACCGAGGACAACGCTCTGTCGCAGGTACAGACCCAGCTTCAGGCGCTGCGAACCTTGGCGCTGCAGGCCAATAGCGGCATATTGTCGAACTCGAATTTGAACGCCATTGCGACTCAGGCGGTGCAGATCCAGAACAGCTTGTTGGCGCTCGCCAACACGACGAATGGCAACGGTGAATACATTTTCGGCGGCTTCGCCGCGCAAGCCCAGCCCTTCACCTTGAGCGCCACGGGAGCCACCTATAACGGCGACCAGGGACAACGCCAGGTGCAGATCGCGGCCGGCCAGACAGTCGCCGACGGCGACAATGGCGATACGGTTTTCAATCAGATCAAAACGGGCAACGGCACATTCGCGGTGGCCGCGGCGGCCGCCAACACCGGATCAGGCATCGTCGGCGCCACCACGGTGTCGAACCCGGCCGCCTATGACGGCGGCACCTATGCGATCAGCTTCACCGCGCCCGGCACCTACCAGGTGACCGAAGGCGCGACGGTCGTGACCACCGGCACATACACCGACGGCGGCACGATTGCGTTCAACGGGGTGCAGGTGACCTTGAGCGGTCAGCCGGCCGCGGGCGATTCATTCACGCTCGCGCCGAGCGTCAACCAAAGCGTGTTCACCACCGTGCAAAACCTGGTCAGCTCGCTGCAAACCGGCCTGACCTCGGGGGCGTCCGGCGCCGCTCTCAACAATTCAATCAACAGCGCGATCAACAATCTCGATCAGGCGCTCGGCAAGACTTCGGATGTGCGCGCCACCATCGGCGGGCGCATGAATTCGATCACGACACAGCAGTCGGTCGCCACCAGTCAGCAAACCCAATTGCAGCAGTCGATCAGCAACCTGCAGGGATTGGATTTCGCCGGCGCGATCACCACGCTTGATCAGCAGAACACCACGTTGAGCGCCGCGCTGCAGGCCTATACGCTCACCCAGGGCCTGTCGCTGTTCAAATTTCTCGGCGGCTAGTGGTGATGGCCGCCGGCGCCGTGCACGTGGCCGTGCTCCAATTCCTCTGTCGTTGCTTCGCGCACCCCGACAACCTGCACATCGAAGTGTAGAGTCTTGTCGGCCAGGGGATGATTGCCGTCGAGGGTCACCATGTCGCCCATGATGCCGGTCACCGTGAACAGCCGTATGCCTTCCGGAGTTCGGGCCTGGAATTGCATGCCCTTTCGGACTTCGCCTGAACCCTGCAACGTGCGCTTCGGCACCCGTTGAATCAAATCCGGTTCGTGCTTGCCGTAGCCTTCTTCCGGCGTCACGGACACCGCGACATTGGCGCCGTCCTGTTGGCCCTCGAGCGCCTTCTCGAGGCCGGAGACCAGGTTGCCGTGTCCTTGAATATAGGCGAGGGGCTCGCCGCCGGCCGAGCTGTCGATGACCGTTCCGGCATCGTCCTTGAGGGTGTAGTGAATCGTGACGACTTTGTCTGCGGAAATTTCCAAGGCGTGTCTCCGAATGGGGGTGCCGCGCACCCAAGTTACGACATCAATGAATAGGGTCAATCAAGCGGGCTTCAAGATCATAGTGGCCCGCGGCGGTGATCTGCACGTCGACCAAGGATCCCACCTTGAGCAGAGCCGCGGCACCGCCCCCGGCCGCAATACGTACCGAGCCGTCAATCTCCGGGGCGTCGCTCGCGGAGCGCGCGATGGCGACGTCGGCGTCGCGGTCGATGCGGTCAATGAGGACGGGCATTTTGCGGCCGATTTTTTGCTCGAGGCGCCGGGCGCTGATCTCGGCCGCTGCTTCCATGAATCGTGAGCGGCGTTCAGCTTTGAGCTCGGGCGGAACCAGCGTCTGCTTCAGCGCATTGGCCGCCGCGCCCTCCACCGGCGAGTACTCGAAGCAGCCGACGCGATCGAGCTGTGCCACGCGCAGCCACTCGAGCAGATCCTCGAAGTCCTGTTCGGTTTCGCCGGGGAAACCCACGATAAAAGTGCTGCGAATGGTGATATCGGGGACCACGCGTCGCCACGCGGCAATGCGCTCCAGCGTGTTCTCCGCCGCGGCGGGCCGTTTCATCAATTTCAAAATCCGCGCGCTGGCATGCTGGAAGGGGATGTCCAGATACGGCAGTACCTTGCCCGCGGCCATGAGCTCGATGACTTGATCGACATGCGGATAGGGGTACACATAGTGCAGCCGGATCCAGACGCCCAATTCGCCGAGAGCAGAAGCGAGATCGTAAAAGCGAGCGCGGCGCGGAACACCGCGCCAGGGCTGCGCGGCATATTTCAAATCGACGCCATAGGCACTGGTGTCCTGGGAAATCACCAGGATTTCCTGCACACCGGCGCGCACCAGTTGCTCCGCTTCGCGCAGCACCTCACCGACCGGCCTGCTGACCAGGTCGCCGCGCATGGAGGGAATGATGCAGAAGCTGCAGCGATGATTGCAGCCCTCGGAGATCTTTAAGTACGCATAGTGCCGCGGCGTCAGCTTGATGCCCTGCTCCGGAACCAGGTCGACAAAAGGCTCGTGCTTGGGGGGCAGGTATTGGTGCACCGCCGCGACCACTTCCTCGTAGCGCTGCGGACCGGTGATCTTGAGCACCTGCGGATGCCGATCGAGAATCTTCTGCGGCTGGGCACCCAGGCAACCGGTGACAATCACCTTACCGTTCTCCGCCAGGGCCTCGCCGATGGCGTCCAACGACTCATCCACCGCGGCATCGATAAAACCGCAGGTGTTGACCACGACCAGGTCCGCCGCGGAATAGCTCGGCGCCACCTCGTACCCCTCCGCACGCAGGCGGGTCAGGATACGCTCGGAATCGACCAGTGCTTTGGGGCAGCCAAGGCTGACAAAGCCCACCTTGGGGCTTTTGCGTTTGACGGATTTCACGCTATTTCGACGGTGGCGGGACGGGCTGGGATTGTACTCCAAAACGGCCTGCAACTTTAGGCTAAGCCGGCCGATAACTAGCGCGTCAAGGGCCATTTCGCCTTACGTTCCGGCCAGCCGCACTGTCAAATACCGAGTCGCAAAATCTGCGACTTGGCGCAAACAAAAGCCCCCTTCAGAGCGGCTTCACCGCCTCAAGAACCCCCGCACCGGTCCGATAAAGACTTTGAATGTGTCACCGGTCCGCCCAAGTGGGTGAAGTGAACACAGAGGGCCTAAGAGGGGCCGGTGGTTAAACTTTCAGGAGTCATCAATGTCATTAGTCCTAAATACCAATATCGCTTCGCTGAACGCGCAGAACAACCTGTCGGGTTCGCAGGCATCGTTGTCGCAGTCCTTGCAGCGCCTGTCTTCGGGTCTGCGCATCAATAGCGCCTCGGACGACGCCGCGGGCCTCGCGATCAGTCAACAATTCACCACGCAGATCAACGGCACGAATCAGGCCGTGCGAAATGCGAACGATGCCGTCTCGGAGGCCCAGACCACTGCCGGCGCTCTGAACACCATCGTCAACAACCTGCAGAGCATTCGGACCCTCGCGGTCGAAGCAGCCAACGGTTCGAACAGCGCCTCGGATCGCGCCGCTCTCAACAACCAAGTGCAGCAGCAGATTGCGGAAATCTCGCAGATCGCGCAGCAGACCACGTTCAACGGCTTGAACGTGCTCAACGGCTCGAGCGGCACGACCGTCTACCAGGTCGGCGCGAACGTCGGCAACACGATTGCGGTCAGCCTGCAACAAGGCGTCGCCGCCAGCCAGATCGGTCAGTACTCGCAGTCGGTAGGCACGGCAGTGACCGGGGCGCTCACCAACACCGCCACGGTGACGCTGGGTGACGGTACTTCCACGGTGACCGTGGGACCGACAGCGAACTTCATTGGTGCCACACCGCAACAGACGGCCACGTCGGCCTATGCGGCTGCCGGAGCTATCAATGGCGCCGGCTTGCAAGGTTTGACGGCGAGCGCCGCTACCAAGGCAGTCGACAGCGCGGCGTTTGGCGCTGTCGGTGGTACAGCCGGAAATACCTACAGCCTGTCGGTAAACGGTACGGCCATTTACTCGGCCACCGATGCATCCGCGGGATTGTCCGTCAACCAGGTCGTCACGCAGATCAATCTGTTCACGGGCACCACGGGCGTTACCGCCGCAGTCAACACGTCGGGCGTCGTTAGCTTGAGCAATTCCGACGGAAGTGACATCAACGTCAAACAGACCTCAAGTGTGGGCGGATTCGCCACCTTGGGCGTCGCTGCCGGCGGTACCACCAACACTGGAACTGTGACCCTGACGGATTCCAAGCCGGTGACCATTACCGATGCGGGCACGGGTACTGGCGGTTCTGTCGCGCTCGGTTTCACGAGCGGACAAACCACGGGCTTGAGCACGACCTCGGCGGGTGCGACTGCGACGCTGGCGAACCAGGACGTACTGACGGTTGCTGGTGCCAACAGCACCATCTCCTCCGTCGATGCGGCACTGACCACCGTCAGCGCGTTCCAGAGCCAATTGGGCGCCATCCAGAATCGCTTCACGGCAGCGGTCGGTAACTTGCAGTCAACTGCACAGAACCTGACGCAATCGCGCAGCACCATTCAGGATGCGGACTTTGCGGCGGAAACGGCGAACTTGACCCAGGCGCAGGTGTTGGAACAGGCCGGTATCTCGGTTCTGGCCCAGGCCAACCAGCAGCCCCAGTTGATTCTCAAGCTTCTGCAATAACTGCCGATAGCTTCGAGAGTGTCGGAAAATCCCACGGCTCGACCGATAGCGGTCGGGCCGTGGTCTTCGAAAGGACTTGGAGACGAACAGTTGAGGTATTGCGTTAAGTAAACAGGTGGAACCATGGCTAGTGACGGACAGCCGGTAAAGATACCGGCAGTGAGCCTCGTGCACGGAAGTCAGGCGCCTACAGTTGCTGTTCAACGCAGCGGCAATGTCTTGCCGCCCAGCGGCCGTCCCGCGGCGCCGCCGGCCAGGCCGCACCTGCAGGCGCAGGTTCAGCTGCTCAATAAATACTTGAACGACTCGGGCAAGCCCTATCAATTCAGAGTGGATCCCTCGTCCGACGGCAAGACCATCCAGCAGGTCAATCCCGCGAATGGCGCGGTAATCGCCGAAATTCCGGCCAGCGAATTCGCGGCCCTGGCGCGCAGCTTAGGGGTCTCAGGCGTCATCGTCGACAAGCACGCATAACCCGCGCAGCGTTGGCTCCCTTGGTACGCCGCTTGCTTAAGTTCCGGCGATGACAGCCGATAATTCAAGCAAGACAACGCGCGAGCCAATCCTATGAGTTCAGTCATATCCCCTTCGAGCAGCAGCGGCAGCAGCGGCAGCATCACCTCGACGGGCATCGGATCGGGTTTGAACATCGGTGCCATCGTTTCCTCGCTGACGACGGCGTTTGGCGCGGCCCAAACCACGCAACTGACGAACGCACAAACCTCGCTGGACTCCCAAGTCTCGGCGTACGGAACCTTCACGTCGGCGCTCGACACGCTCAAGTTGGCGTTGCCCGCCCTCGAGGACCCCAGCCAGCTGGCGGCATTTGCAGCGACGGTCGCCGACAAAAACATTGCCAGTGCGACGACGAGCTCCAGCGCCGTCGCCGGCTCCTACTCCTTACTCGTGAATAACCTGGCTACCGCGGCCGTCGCAACCTCGGCGCCGCTGCCGAGTACCGGCGCGGTGGGCACCGGCACGTTGACGATTGCAGTGGGCGGCGCCTCGGCCGACATCGCCATTGATACGACCAACAACACGCTCGCCGGCATCGCCGCGGCCATCAATTCGGCGTCGAACAATCCCGGCGTCAGTGCCAGCGTGATCACGACCACCGACGGCTCGCGTCTGGTGCTGACCGGAACGCGCACCGGCGCTGCCAATCAGATCACCGTTACGCCATCGGGCGGCGACGGCGGCCTGGCGGCGCTGGCCTTCACCTCGGTGCCCGCGCAAGATGCGAGTTTCGCGATCAACGGCTTCCCCGCCACCAGCGGCAGCAATCTGGTAAGCGGCGCCATCACCGGCGTGACCATCAACTTGTTGGGCGCGTCCGCCCCGCTAACGCCGACCACCCTGACAATCAGTCCCGATAGCACGTCGGCGCAAGGTGCAATCGACAAATTTGTCACCGCGGTAAATGGGGTATTGAGCAGCATTCAAACCCTCACCGGCTACGATCCGACGACGCAGACAGCCGGCCCGCTGAACGGCAATCCGACCCTCGAAGCTTTTCAAAATCAGCTGCAAAGCATCCTTGGCCAGGTGAACAACAGCACGGGCGGCGTGAAATCATTGACCGATCTCGGCATTAACGCCGGTGCCGACGGTACCTACGCCACCGACGACACCAAGCTGGGCAACGCCTTGAGCGCGAGCCTGGCGTCGATCGGCAAGCTGCTCGGCGGCACGAATGGTATTGCCACCAAGCTCGCCAATCTCGTCGATGGCTACATCAAACCGGGCGGTTTACTCGATACGATAAACAAGGGTCTGCAAACCAGCTTGAGCAACGTGGCTGACCAGCAGAATGCCCTGCAGGCACAGTTGGCGGCGTACTCGGCCAGGCTCACCGCCGAATACAATGCCATGGACACCGCGGTGGCGCAGCTGAAGCAAATGCAGACTTTTCTCAACGCCGAGTTCAACCCTCAAGCCAATGCGGCTTCAGGCACTTCGCAGAGCAATACCAGCCTGGGCAGCGGTAACTTAGGCGTCGGCGGCTAGCCATGTACGCTCAACGAGGCACGGCCCAGTACCGCTCGGTTCGCAGCCACGGATTGGTGGCGGACGCCACCCCTGCGCGGCTGGTGCAAATCATGTTCGAACAGATTCTGGCCCAGCTCGCAACGGCGCAGGGCTGCATGGAGCGCATCGATAATAATATGCCGCTCAATGATGTGGTGACGAAGGGCAAGACGCTGGGCAACGCGATTCGACTGATCGATCAGCTGAACAGCACCCTGGACATGGAGCGCGGGCAGAAGATTGCGCAGAATCTGCGCGCCCTGTACGTGTACATGCTGGCTCGGTTGACGCTGGCCAATGTCAACAACGATGCGACAATCGTCGCGGAAGTGATGTCGCTGGTACAGAAGATCAAAAATGGCTGGGATCAGATCGTCGAGCCTCGATGAGCAGCGGCAACCCAGATCCGGGAGTGGCGCGCGCCTTGGCGCTTTCCGAAGAAATATTAAGGTCCGCCGAAAGCGGCAACCTTGAGTCCCTGGAGTCGCTCGACCGGCAGCGAATGGAACTGCTACAGTCCTTTCGCCAGGCCACGAGGCTCGTGGCTGTCGCGGATCAGGCTTTGCTGCAACAAATAACACAATTGAACGACCGGACGATTGGGCTGGTGGAGCATCAGCGGCGCAGCAAGGGCCGGGATCTGGATATGGCCGCAGTGGGCCGTAGGGCGGTCGCCGCCTATTCCAGCATTCGGACCCAGCGCTGAGAAATCTCCAAGGCCATGCCTGAATCATTTCTGGGCGATGGTTTGATATTCGAAGAGTCGCTTCCCGTGGTGTTTACGCGGGGCGCGCTCGCCGAAGGCCTGCCGCTCGCGCGGCTCAACGCCGACAACCATCAGCTGCTCGGCGCCGAATCCTCCCTCGACGAGGTTCGGGTGCATGAAGCCCTGAAGGACGAGTCGCCCGCGCTGCTGCACGAACTGCAGAGGCTGGAGTACAAGGTCAATATTTTGCTGCGCCTGACAGCTGAGCTCGCGCTGCGCAGCAGCGGTTTGCCGCCGGCAGAGCGGGTGCGCATGTCGCCGCGTGCCTTGGAGTGGTTCGGCGGGCATCCGCTCGAAGCCGACACCGCCGGGGTGTTGTCCGTCTATATCAACCCGGCACTGCCGCAGCCGCTTAAGATCCCCAGTGTCGTCGTCGGTCAGTGCAGCATCGAGGGAGTCCGCGCCACGCAGTTTCGCTTCGTGGGATTGAGCGAGGCGGTTATCGACATGTTGGAGAAGCTGATCTTTCGGCATCATCGCCGCCTGGTCGCGGGCGCGAAACACTCAAGCGCGTAAAGACCTCACGCCTCTTCGAGGACAAACACCGCGTCAGTTTTTCGGGGAAAGCCCTACGCCCTTTGCGGGGGTTTGCCAACTGCTTTTATCTCAAGTTCATCAGTTAGTATGACTCGGTACGGGAAATTGATTGAGCTATGTCAAAGGGTTAGACGAGAAGTTTAAGGCGAAACGAGAGATTTGTGCACTCCGTCACACTTTGATTAATGGGAAGGAGTCCCAGTAGTGGTTGAAGCGAAAGTTATTGTGATCGAGCCGACAGATTTGGAGGCGGACGCGCTCCAGGCTCTATTGCGTTTTTTGGATCTGGAACCGCTGCATGTCCGCGGCGTGGCGGAATTGCGCGCGTTAGCGCACTGCAACACGCAAGACTGTTTGGCGGTCATTGCGCGCCGCGAGACGGTGACGGCCCTGGGATCCGAACTGGTGACGCAGTTACGCAGGATGCGTCAACCGCTGCCGGTCATCTGCATCAGCGCGGACGGGTTGCCGAAGATCGCCGAGAGCAGCGGCGATCTGGCATGGTTTCATTTGGAAACTCCCGTCAAGCAACGCCGATTGTCATCCGTCCTCGATCAGGCGCAAAACGTGCGCAGCGGCCACCCCACCCAGCCCGGAACACATCGCTTTCGTCCCAGCGGCTCGAGCAAGGCCATGCGCGCCGTTCATCGCCTGATCGAACAAGTCGCGCCCTTCGATACCAATGTCTTGATCCTGGGCGAGTCCGGCACCGGCAAGGAAATGGTGGCCCGCCACGTTCACGAACTCTCCGGCCGTGCGGCGCACCCTTTCGTGCCGGTCAACTGCGGCGCGATACCCGCGGATCTGCTGGAAAGCGAATTGTTCGGGCACGAAAAGGGGGCCTTCACCGGCGCATTGACGACCCGGCTCGGGCGCTTCGAGTTTGCCGAGGGCGGCACGCTTTTCCTGGACGAGATCGGCGACATGTCGCTGCAAATGCAGGTCAAATTACTGCGCGTGCTGCAGGAACGCAGCTTCGAGCGGGTCGGCAGCAATAAGACCATACGCTGCAACGTGCGCATCATCGCCGCAACGCATCGCGATCTGGATGCCGCCATCATCGCGGGACGCTTCCGCGAAGACTTGTACTACCGCCTGAACGTATTTCCTTTGCAGATGCCGCCGTTGCGCGAGCGGCTCGATGATTTGCCGGTATTGATCGAACACCTGGTGCAGCGCCACGACCACAGCGCCGGGCGTGCAATCCAATTGGATCAAGGCGCGATGAACTGTCTGGCACGCAATCGCTGGCCCGGCAATGTGCGCGAGCTGGCGAACTTGCTGGAGCGGTTGGCGATTCTGTTCCCGGCGCAAACCATCACCGCCGCGGATCTGCCCGATCGCTATCGCAACGGCGCCGGCGTGGGCTGGTTGGGCAGCGAGCGGCGCATCGATGCCCGCCCTGAGCCCCAGGCCATGGAAAAAATCGCACATGCGGCGCTGCCGAGCCCGCCGGCAATCGAGGCAGAAACCGAAGCTGACAACGAGCCCGAGCCCGAGCCCGAGCACGAGCGGGAGTCCGACGCTGTGGTGTACGAAATGATGGATGCTGGCCTGCCGCGCGGCGGTATCGATCTGAAGGACCACATGTCGGCGATCGAGATCGGCCTTATCCGCAAAGCGCTCGAAGAAGCCGACGGCACGGTTGCCGGGGCCGCCCGCCTATTGCGCATTCGGCGCACCACCCTGGTCGAGAAGCTGCGCAAATACCGTCTCAGCGCCTGACAATTTTTTGACGCCGCCTCGTCCGCAGGCCCCGGTGTAATCGTAACTGGTTGATAGGCACGGCAAATATCGCCGAGGCACAGAAGTTGCTGTCTCTCTGCCCATGGCAGCCACAAAGCTCGAGCTGATCGATAACCGTCGTTCCGAACTTCAGGCGGCGTTCCTGGCCTTCGGTTCGGTCTCGGACCAATTATCGGGTGCTTTCGACTCCCTGCGCAGCGAGGTCGCCCGATTGCGGTCGGATCTTTCGGAGGCCCATGCAGGCAAGGAACACCTCGCTGCGCGCCTCTCGGCCCTGATCAAAGGTTTGCCGGGCGGCGTATTGGTGCTCGATGGCCGCGGCGCGATTCAGGAATGCAATCCGGCTGCGCTGGCGCTGCTGGGCGAACCGCTTCTGGGCCAGTTGTTTACGGTCGTGCGCGGGCGCTCGATGGTGAATTCTTTGGGCATCGGCGAGCACACGGAGCTGCGCAGCGGCCGGTTCGTCAATATTTCGAGACGTGCACTGGAAAACGGCGGCGAGGTGGTGCTGCTGACCGATGTGACGGAATCGCATCTCATGCAGCTGTTCCTAACCCGCCAGCAGCGCTTGCTGACCTTGGGGGAATTGGCGGCGGGCCTCGCCCATCAGATCCGGACCCCCTTGGCCGCTGCGCTCTTGTACGCCTCGCAAATGACGATGTCGGATCGAAGCCCGGCGGACCTCACGCGCTGCGCCGAGAAAACCGCCGGCAGTTTGAAGCAGCTGGACAAGCTGGTGAATGACATGCTCGCCTTCGCGCACGGCGGCGCGGTGCGCGAAGCCGTCAGCGTCAGCGCGTTGCTGGAGCAGGTGGCGCAATGGCTGCGTCCGGCATTGCGCGACGGCATCCGCCTGACCATTCGTACGCAGGCGCCGGATCTCATGGTGCGCGCCAACGCGCCGTCCTTGGTCTCCGCGGTGTTGAATCTCGCCACCAACGCTCTGCAGGCCGCGGTAACGCCCGTAAACCTGGAATTGCTGGCACGGCGCGCGGCGCAAGGCCGGGCGCAAATCGTGGTAAGCGACAACGGTCCGGGCGTGCCCGCGCACATCCGTGAGCGCATCTTCGAGCCTTTCTTCACCACCCGGGCGCGCGGCAACGGCATCGGCCTATCCATCGTCAAATCCGTGGTCGAAGCGCACGGCGGCACTGTTTGTCTGGCCGAGTCGCCCTGCGGCGCCACCTTCGTCATCGATCTTCCGGCAGAGGGCAATTCATGAGCAAAGTGAACGATGCGGTCTTGGTGGTTGAGGACGACGCCGCGCTGCGCGAGGCATTGCTCGATACGCTGCGCGCCGCGGGATTGCCGGCGGTGGCGGCTGCCGATGCGCAAAGCGCACTGCAACTGTTGTCGAGCGAAGACATCGGTTTGGTGATATCCGACGTGCACATGCCGGGCGCCAACGGCTACGAGCTGCTGTCCTCGATCAAGCGGATGCGTCCCTACCTTCCTGTGGTGCTGATGACGGCCTACGGCACGGTGGCTCAGGCGGTTGCGGCGATGCGCGAGGGTGCGACCGACTATATCGTCAAGCCCTTCGATGCCCAGGCATTGATCGGCATGGCGCAGCGCCAGCTGGCCGCACGGGTTGCGCCCAATGAGCTGATCGCCGCCGATCCTGAATCGAAACGGATGGTGGGCCTCGCGCGCAAGATTGCCGAGAACGACGCCACGGTGCTCATCAGCGGCGAGAGCGGCACGGGCAAAGAGGTATACGCGCGCTTCATACGCGACAATTCGCCGCGGGCTGATAAACCGTTCATCGCCATTAATTGCGCCGCGATCCCCGAGAACATGCTCGAAGCCAGTCTGTTTGGCCACGAGAAGGGCGCCTTCACCGGTGCCCTCGCAGCGCATGCGGGAAAATTCGAGCAAGCGCAGGGCGGCACGCTGCTGCTCGACGAGATCTCGGAAATGGATTTGGGGCTGCAGGCCAAAATCTTGCGCGTGCTGCAGGAGCGCGAAGTGGAACGCCTCGGGAGCACCCGCACCATCAGTCTGGACGTGCGCGTGATTGCGACCTCCAACCGCGACCTTCCGGAAGAGGTGCGCGCGGCACGCTTCCGCGCAGATCTTTTCTACCGGCTCAATGTGATGTCATTGCGCCTGCCGGCGCTGCGCGAGCGGCGCGGCGACATCCTGCCGCTGGCACGACGCGCGCTGCAGGCTTGTGCTCGCGCGGGGCAGGCGGCCCTGAGCCTCTCCGCGGATGCCGAGCGCAAATTGCTGAGCTACGACTGGCCGGGAAACGCCCGCGAACTGAACAACATCGTGCAGCGCGCCGCTTGGCTCGCCGCCGGCGGCTCGATCAGTGCCGTGGATCTTGATACCGGCACCGCAGCGGCCGCGGCACCGGGACAGCCGTCGACGGCAGGAAGCGCCGCGCCCGGCAACGCCGCGGTGCAGCCGGCCGCTGCGCTCGATTCCGGTTTGGACCGCGACCTCAAAGACCGGGAACGCGAACTCATTCTGGCGACGCTGCGGGTGACCGGAGGCAATCGTAAACTCACTGCGGAGCGCCTGGGGATAAGTCCGCGGACGCTGCGCCACAAGCTGCAGCAATTCAAAGCCGCAGGCGTCGCGGTACCGCGCGTTCACGAACATCAATTCATGACGGTATAACCATGAGCAGCATGCAGATAACTCAGGTGCTGGCGGAAATGCGTGCACTGCAGGCGCGGGCTTCGGGCATCTCCGAACCGCCGGCGGCCGCGGCGCAACCCTCGGAATTCGCAAATCTGTTGAAAAATTCCGTGGATCACGTGGCCGGCATGCAGAACCAGGCCACTGCGCTGGCCGATGCCTACGAAGCAGGCGACAAGAGCATCGACCTGACCAAGGTGATGCTGGAAGTTCAGAAGGCGTCATTGGCGTTTCGCGCCATGACCGAGGTGCGCAATAAGCTCGTCGATGCCTACCAGCAAGTAATGAATATGTCGGTCTAACGGACCGCGAGGTTTAATCCATGGCTGACATCGTTCCCACTCAGGCTCAGGCTCAGGCTCGCGGCCTGGCCGACATCCCCGGACTCAAGCAAGTCGGTCTGCTTGCGGGGGTTGCAGCAGCCATTGCGGCGGCCATCTGGCTGGTGCTGTGGTCGCAGGGACAGAATTACACGGTGCTGTACGGGCAGCTCTCCGAGCGCGAAAGCGGCCAGGTCATGGACGCACTGACCGCCGCGGGCATCGAATTCAAGCTCAATCCCTCCGGCGCGGTGTCTGTGCCGGAATCCAAAGTGCAGGAAGCCCGCATTCGTCTGGCCAGCCAGGGGCTGCCGCAAAGCGATTCGATGGGCATCGAGATGATTCAAAAGGATTCAGCGCTCGGCAACAGCAGCATGATGGAAAGCGCTCGTTATCAGTCGGTGCTCGAAACCGAACTGGCCCGTACCATCATCAAGGTGCAGGGCGTGCAGAGCGCGCGCGTGCATCTGGCGCTCCCCAAGCCCTCGGTATTTTTGCGCGACGCGCACAAGGCAACGGCCTCGGTGATGTTGCAGCTGTACCCCGGCAGACGGCTCGAGCCGGGGCAGGTTGCGGCCATCGTGCACTTGGTCGCGTCGAGCGTTCCCGAATTAGCCGCAAACGATGTGACACTGGTGGATCAGGCTGGATCCTTGCTCAATTCGCCGGACGAAAATGCCGAAGCCGCGGCCAGCACCCGGCATTTCGCGCAAACCCGCAAGATCGAGGAGAGCTATCAGCAACGCATCGTAGAATTGCTCGAGCCGATGTTGGGAGCCGGGCGCGTGCGCGCCACGGTTACGGCGGATATGGACTACACGGTCACGGAGGAGACCCACGAAAACTACGACCCGCAGAAAACGGCGGTCCGCAGCGAGCAAACCAGCAATGAAATGCGCAAGGGCGGCGACGGCGCCGAAGGGATTCCGGGCGCCTTGAGCAATCAGCCGCCCGGCACGTCGGGTGCGCCGGCGATTCCCGGCGCCGCGACCCCCGGAAATCCGGCGGCGGCGCCCGCTGCCGCGGGCGCCGGCCAAACCGCCGCCGTGAGCACGGGCCCGAGCTCGAGCGCACAACGCAGCACGCGTAATTTCGAAGTCGACCGCACACTCTCGTATGTAAAGCAGCCTGTCGGCACGTTGAAGCGTCTCAATGTCGGAGTGGTGCTCGATGATTGGCAGAAAGTTGATGCCGACGGCAAGGTGAGCACGGCGCCGATGAGCGACACCGATATCAAACGCTTCACCCAGCTTATCAAGGAGTCGATCGGCCTGAAAGACGACCGCGGCGATCAGATCAACGTGTTGAACCAGGCGTTCAAGAGCAATGCGGCGATCGGCCCCGTCGACGGGCCGCCGTTGTGGCAGCAACCGTGGTTGAGCCAGCTCGCCAAACAGATCATCGGCGCCGGGCTGGTGCTGGTGGTGGCGTTTCTGGTGCTGCGGCCGCTGATGAAGTCGTTGACCAAACCGGCCGGGCGAACCAACGCAAGCAGCGGCGACGACGTCGAAAGCGATCGCCTCAGCCTGTCGGGCCAGGGCAAACCCATCAAGCTCGCTCCCAGCTTCGAGCAGCAGATTGCGGCTGCGCGAACCCTGGTGGGGCAGGATCCGCGGCGCGCCGCACAAGTCGTAAAGGATTGGGTCTCCGCGGATGGCTAACGACGAACTCGCCGGAACACAGCGCGCCGCCATCTTATTGATGAGCTTGGGCGAGCAGGATGCCGCCAACGTCCTCAAGCAGCTGAGCGCCCGCGAAGTGCAGAAATTGGGTATCGCGATGGCCGAGCTCAAAGAGGTGTCGCGCGAGCAAATGAGTTCGGTGCTGGATAAGTTTATCGGCATTGCCGACGGCAAGGCGAACATCGCCGGGGGATCGCAGGACTACGTACGGCGCGTTCTGACGCAGGCCGTCGGCAAACAGAAGACCGACATGCTGCTCGACCGGGTATCGAACGGTCAGGCCGGCCAGGGCATTGAGGCCTTGAAGTGGATGGAGGCCAAGGCGGTCGCGCAGATCATCAGCGGCGAGCATCCGCAAATTGCCGCCATCGTGCTGGCGCACCTGGAACCCGAGCAATCAGCCGCCATCCTGCCGCTGCTCAACGAAGACCTGCGCACCGAAGTGTTGATGCGCATTGCCTCGCTCAACGAGGTGCCGCAATCGGCGCTCACGGAACTGGACCAGCTGGTGGAAAAACAGGCCAGCGTCGCGGCGCCCGCGCCGCTGCGGCGCATCGGCGGCGCGCGCAGCGCGGCCAATATCCTGAATGCCATGGAGCGCGACAAACTCAGCGACGAATTGGGCAAGATCGAGAAAGCTGACGGCGAGATGCATCAGCAAATCAAGGATCTGCTGTTCGTGTTCGACAATCTGCTGGATGTCGACGATCGCGGCATTCAGGCGCTGCTGCGCGAAGTGGGCTCCGATACCCTGGCGGTGGCCCTGCGCGGCGCCGAACCGGAGGTGCAGGAGAAAGTCCTGAAAAACATGTCGAAGCGTGCGGCCGAGATACTCAAGGACGATATGGAAGCGCGCGGGCCGGTCAAACTCACGGATGTCGAAGCGGCGCAAAAGGAAATCATCGTGATCGCGCAGCGCATGGCCGAAGAAGGCACTATCAGCCTCGGCGGCAAAGGGGCGGGCGAGTTTGTCTGACGCCAACAAAAAGTCCGGCGCGACCGTCGCATTATGGACGGTGCCCGATATGGAAGGCCCGGCTCCGCAGCAGATGGCGACCGTGGGCGGCCTTGCGGATTTGCAGGCCGAGGCGCACAAAGAGGCCTTCGAGCAGGGTTTGGCTGAGGGCCGGCAAGCCGGACACGCGGAAGTGCGGGCGCAGGTGGACCGCTTGGCGGGCATGTTCTACGACCTCGCGAAGCCGTTCGATGCGCTCGACGCGGAAGTCGAGCGCGAGCTGCTCACGCTGGCGATGGCATTGGCGCGGCAAATTGTGCGCCGCGAGCTGAAATCAGATCCCACGCAAATCATCGGCATCATTCGCGAAGCCATCGCGGCGCTGCCTGTCGCGACGCGCGATGTGCGCGTGCACTTGCACCCCGAAGATGCCGCGGTGGTCAAGCAGCATCTGGCACCGACTGAAAACGAGCGGGCGTGGGCCATCATCGAAGATCCGGTGATGGCGCGCGGCGGGTGCCAGATCACCACCAGTACGTCGCGCATCGACGCGCGCTTGGAAACCCGGCTGGGCAGCATCCTGAGCGAGCTGTTGGGGACCGAGCGCCACGCGACGGCGCCGCGCGGCGGGTCAACTTGAGCGGGGCTGCCGCGCAACTGCGCCCGAAGCGTTGGGCTGAGGCGCTGGTCCAGGCGCGCGAGCGCATGGCAAACGCCGCCGAATTCGTGGTCGAAGGCACGCTTAATCGCATGGTCGGCATGACCTTGGAGGCCGTGGGATGCGAGGCGGCAGTGGGCGGGCGGTGCCTGGTCGACACGGCGGAGGGCAAACAGATCGAGGCCGAAGTCGTCGGCTTCTCCGGCGACAAATTATTTCTCATGCCGACCGGGGATATCCGCGGGCTGATGCCGGGTGCGCGCGTGATTCCGACGCGCAGCGAGTCAGCGGTTGCGGTGGGTGAAGAATTGTTGGGAAGGGTGCTGGACGGCGCGGGGCGGCCGCTCGACGGATTCGGAGAGCTGCGCTGCACTGACCGGATCTCGCTCACCGGCGAGCCGTTGAATCCGTTGATGCGCCGTGCGATCCGCGATCCGCTCGATGTCGGCGTGCGCTCGATCAATGCGCTGCTGTCCGTCGGCGGGGGGCAGCGAATCGGCTTGTTCGCCGGATCCGGTGTGGGCAAGTCGGTGCTGCTCGGCATGATGACCCGGTACACCAAAGCCGATGTTACCGTGGTTGGGCTGATCGGGGAGCGCGGCCGCGAGGTGCAAGATTTCGTCAGCAACACCCTGGGACCCGACGGCATGCGCCGTGCCGTGGTCGTGGCGACGCCGGCCGACAACCCGCCGCTCATGCGCCTGCACGGCGCGTGGCTCGCGACAGCCATCGCCGAATATTTTCGCGATCGCGGTTTGAAAGTCCTGCTGCTGCTCGATTCCCTGACGCGCTTCGCGCAAGCGCAGCGCGAAATAGCCCTGGCGATCGGCGAGCCACCCGCGACCAAGGGATATCCGCCGTCGGTATTTGCGCGCTTGCCGCAGCTGGTGGAGCGCGCCGGCAACAGCGATCGCGGCGTGGGATCGATCACGGCGTTTTACACCGTATTGGTGGAAGGCGACGATCAGAACGATCCGATCGCGGACGCGGCGCGTGCCATTTTGGACGGACACATCGTGCTGTCGCGCCGTCTCGCCGAGAACGGTCTGTACCCGGCGGTGGACGTCGAGGCCTCCATCAGCCGTGCGATGCACCAAATTGCCACGCGCGAACAGCTGGATCTGGCGAACCGCTTCCGGCAGGTCTATTCGACCTACCAACAGAATCGCGACCTGATCACCGTCGGGGCGTACCGGCGCGGGTCCGATGCGCGGGTGGATCTGGCCGTGGAACAGTGGCCGAAAATGCTCGAATTTCTGCGGCAGGACATGTATGAACCGCTCGGAATCGAACGAAGTTACGCGGATCTCAAGCAACTCGTGACGCAGTTCTCGGCACCCGCCGCGCCCTCCGGCCGATAGTGCTCAGGATGAAGTCCAAACGGTTTGAGCCCATACATGAAATCGCCTCGACGTCGGCCAGAGACCTGAGCCGCACCATGGGCGAAGCAGGGCGCAAAGTGACTGAGCTCGAGCGCCAGCTGGAACAGCTGCAGGCCTATCGCGATGAATATGTGCGCAACTCCACCCAGGCGAACGGCGCCATGGATGCCGTCAAGCTGCAGAATTACCGCTCGTTTCTCAACAGACTGGGCGAAGCCTTGAACCAGCATCACAAGTCGCTCGACAATGCCCGCAAGGAATTCGAGAAGCGCCGTACGCAGTGGAGCGAGAAACGCGTCGAAGCCGAGTCGTTGCATCGGGTGGTGGAGCGGTTGCGCAAGGAAGAGCAGCATGCCGCGGACCGCCGCGAACAGCGCGAAGGCGACGACGCGGCCATGCGCCTGATGCTTGCGGCGCGGACCGATCTCGGGAACGCATAAAAACCCGTGATACCCTGGGCGCAATGCCCAGTGATGTCCCCGAATCTGTCGAGGTGCCTTACGGCGAACTGTCTGCGGATTTGCTGAACGCGGTGATCGAGTCCTTTGTCTTGCGCGAAGGCACCGATTACGGCGAGAGGGAAATCTCGCTCGAAGACAAGGTGGCCCGGGTCATCGGCCAGCTGAAGAGAGGCGAGGTCAAAATCGTGTTCGACCCGGAGTCCGCGAGCGTGACCATCGCGGTCAAGCGAGACGCCGCGGGCCGGCCTTGACGCGGCGCACTGCCAAGCTCTTTCGCCGCTTACGCAAACTTTTTCGTCAAGTGAGACGCTGGTGGCGGCCCGCGCCCCGCCCCGCGAAAATCATCGCGGCGGCACTCGTCGTTCTGATCCTTTGGCTCGGCATAAACTGGATTTATCAGGTGGTGCGCAAGCCCTCGGAGCTGCTGTTCCCGGTGAGCGGAACCTTGTACAAATCGCCGACGGAGACGTGGCAGCAGTACGCAACCTTGTTCCGGAAATATTCGACCGCGGTGATGACGCCGGATTTTCTCGCGGCAATCGCCCAGGTGGAGGGTTCCGGAAATCCCGTGGCGCGAACCTACTGGCGCTGGTCCTGGTCGTCCCAGCCCTTCGAGGTCTATCGTCCGGCCTCGAGCGCGGTCGGTATGTACCAGATCACCGACGGCAATTTTGCGGAAGCCCGGCGCTACTGCATTCACGATCATGCCGTAGTCGCGGACGGACCTTGGAACGACTGGCATTCATGCTGGTTCAACAGTTTGTACGCGCGCGTTTTCCCGGGCGATTCGGTGGAGCTGACGTCCGCCTATCTTGACCGCAGCGTCGTCGCGATTCTCGAGCGCCACCGGATGAGCGCGGCGTCGCTGCCCCACAAACAGATGCTCGCCGCGTTGATCCATCTGTGCGGAGCCGGTGCCGGCGATGAGTTCGCGAGACACGGATTTAACCTCGCCGAGGGCCAGCGTTGCGGGGACCATCAGGCGCGCGCCTATATTCAGCGCGTACAGGCGATGCAAAGCGTGTTCAACCGCCTGGATGACGAGGCCGGCATGGGCTCGTTGCGGGCAGTGCGCTAACGCATCTTGATCGCGATGCAGTCAAGGGTTGCTGCGTGATAATCTGTGAGCCGGCATCCGATCACTTCGCCGGCTGTTCCGGCGGCCGAATAAAATTTGGGAGATCACTGTGCGTCTTATTCCGTTGCTCATCGCATTGTTGGGCGTGCAATTCGCGCAAGCACAAGCCGCCGCCGATGGCGAACCGATTCAACACGAGTTCATCATCAAGAATTTCAAAACCGAAAGCGGCACGGTTCTTCCCGAAGCACGAATCGTCTACGGCACCTATGGAAAGCTCAATGCGAAGGGCGACAACGCCATCCTTCTGCCCTCTCACTACATGGCGGAAATGCATGGCTATGGATGGCTGATCGGCGCGGACAAGGCGCTCGATCCCAAAAAGATGTTTCTCATCACCAGCGAGCTGTTCGGCAATGGCCGCTCTTCCTCTCCCAGCAACACGCCGGAGCCACTTCATGGGCCGCGGTTTCCGGTCACGACCATCCGCGACAACGTGGAAGCCGTGCATAAAATGCTGACCGAACAGCTGCATGTCCGGCATTTGCGCGCCGTCATCGGCTTCTCGATGGGCGCCCAGCAGGCATTTCAATGGGCCGTGAGCTATCCGGATTACATGGACGGCATCGTCGCCACCTCCGGGACGGCCAAGACTTACGGTCATGGCATCGTCAGGCTCGAAGGCCAGATTGCGGCGCTGACGGCAGACCCGAAGTTCAACGGCGGCGATTACCAGTCCCAGCCGACCACGGGCATCCAGGCGTTCTCCATGGTCTGGACCGGTTGGCTGTTCTCTCAGGAATGGTGGCGGCAGGAACTGTGGCGCGGCAACGCGTCGTTAGGCAGGAATTTCGACGAAGTTGTGGATCGGTTCCGCACCAATTTCATTCCCGGCGCCGACGCCAATAATCTGATTCTGCACATGCGAACCTGGGAAACCCACGACGTCGGCAAAACGCCGCCCTTCAAGGACGTCGAGACGGCACTGCGCTCCATCAAGGTGCCGGTGCTGTACATGCCCTCGGAGACGGATCTGTATTTTCCGACAACCGATGCACGCTATGAAGCCGCATTCATTCCACACTGCACTCTGGCCATCATCCCGTCGTTGTGGGGACATCCGGCCGGCGCCGGCGCATCGCCCGCGGACGGAAAATTTCTCAATGAGCATGTCGCCGGATTTCTCGCGGGCTTGCCCACGAGCTAGCGCCGCCGCTGGCTTGCCATGATCGAAATGTGGGTAGATCATTGCGGCCCTATGAAAAATCAAAAAGCACCGGCGGCCATTGGCGCCTTTCTCGTCAGCTTCATCACCCTGAGCGTTGCATCCGCCGACAGCGGCGCACCGCTGTCAGAACAGCGCGCGGTCACGGACAGCTACCAAGCGGTCACCGTCACCGATCCATATCGTTGGCTGGAGAACGCCGCCGATCCCAAGGTTCACGAGTGGAGCGCTTCGCAGGACGCGCGCGCCCGAAAGTATCTTGATTCGCTGCCGCTGCGCGCGCCGATATTCAAGCAATTGTTCAGTCAGATTTCCGCGACCTCCAGCTCCTATGCCGGGCTGCGCGCCGTCGGGAATTCCGTGTTCGCGTATTACACGCAGCCGCCCAAGCAACAGCCGATGATCGCGATGCTCACCAATGCCGCAGACCCAGCGCTCGCGCGGGTCGTGGTGGATCCGAACGTCATTAACGTCAAAGGCACGACCGCCATAGACTGGTTCGTGCCTTCACCCGACGGCAGGATGCTTGCGGTCTCGATGTCGGAGAACGGCAGCGAGGATGGCACGCTGCATCTGTTTGACGCCTCGTCGGGCAAGGAAATCGGGGCGCCGATTCCCCGCGTTCAATATCCGACCGGCGGCGGCAGTTTGGCGTGGCGCGCCGACAGCAAAGGTTTCTGGTATACGCGCTACCCGGGAGCGGACCGCCCTGCCGAGGAGCAGCATTTCTTCCAGCAGGTCTATTTTCATCTGCTGGAGAGCGATCCTTCCAAGGATGTGTACGCGCTCGGCAAGGACTTTCCAAAGGTCGCCGAAATCAAGCTGGACACGCGCTACGATCCCCGCCTGGTAATCGTTTCGGTGGCAAACGGCGACGGCGGCGAATTCGCCCACTACGTAATCGACCGCCAGGGTGCGGTCCGGCAAATCACTCATTTCGACGATCAAGTGGTCGCGGCGGCGGCGGGCACGGATGGCGCGCTGTACCTGGTTTCGCGCAAAGGCGCGCCGCGCGGCAAACTTCTCAGGCTCGAGCCGGGCAGCAGCGATTTGAGCCGCGCCGCAACGATCGTGCCCGAAAGCGGCGCGGTCATGCTGGCGAGCGGCGAGTTCGGCGGAGAGCCGGTGGTGGTCACGCAGAGCGCGGTGTACCTACGCGAACTGATCGGCGGTCCTTCGCGGGTGGCCATTTACGATCACGCCGGCGCCCCCAAAGGCGTGCTGCCGCTCCCCGACGTGGCGGGCGTCGATGAGGTGGAATCCTTGAGCGACGGCACACTGCTGTATTCCGTCGAGACCTACCTGCGTCCGCCGTACTTCCGCCGCTATGATGCAAAGACCGCAACGGCCTCCGACACGGGCCTTGCGCAGACCAGTCCGGTAACGTTCACGGACACGGAAGTGGTGCGCGAGTTCGTAAAGTCCAAGGACGGCACTGCGATTCCGATCAATATCGTGCGCCGCAAAGGAACGCAATTGAACGGCGCGAATCCGCTGCTGCTGTATGGCTACGGCGGCTTTGGCATCAGCGAGACTCCCGGTTTTCTCGGCGCCAACATCCGTTTGTGGTTGGATGGCGGGGGGGTGTACGTCGATGCCAACCTGCGCGGCGGCGGTGAATACGGCGAGGATTGGCACCGCCAGGGCGCGCTGACCCAAAAGCAAAATGTGTTCGACGATTTTCTCGCCGTTGCACAGCACCTGATCGCAGCGAAATACACGGACCGCCAGCATCTGGCCATCATGGGCGGCAGCAACGGCGGCCTGTTGATGGGTGCGGCATTGACGCAACGCCCGGATTTGTTCCGCGCCGTAGTATCGCGGGTCGGAATTTACGACATGTTGCGCGTGGAATTGGATCCGAACGGCTTGTTCAACACAACCGAATACGGGTCGGTGAAGGATCCGGCGCAATTCAAGGCGCTCTACGCCTATTCGCCTTACCATCACGTAAACGAAGGCACACCTTACCCGGCGATCTTCATGGCGACCGGCGAGACTGATGGGCGCGTCAATCCGGCTCATTCTCGGAAAATGATTGCGCGCCTGCAGGCGGCGACGACTTCCGGCAAACCTGTTCTGCTCAGCATCAACTCGCATGCCGGACACGGCATCGGCAGCGCCCTGTCTGTTCGTGTAAATCAGCAGGCCGACATCTATGCCTTTCTGTTCGACCAGCTTGGCATGCGGCTGCCGCCGAAGTGAGCGCGGCCCGTTAGTTTGAATACTCAGACAGGCTCCTAGATGGCCTTTAAGACCTGGCTGCTGTTCTTGGTGATGGAGACCGCCTTGTCGCTGTCGCCGGGGCCGGCCGTTTTCTATACGGTATCGCAGGGCGTGCGCGGCGGGCTGCGGCGTACCTTGCCGGCCGCCGCGGGGATCCTCACTGCAAACGGGATTTATTTCGCGCTCTCAGCCACGAGCCTGGGAGCCATCATCGCCGCCAGCGCACGGTTTTTCACCGTCGCCAAATGGGTGGGCGCCGCCTACTTGATTTATCTGGGCCTCAAGGCTTTGTATTCCGCCAACACCATGCATTCTGTGGCGCTGGGCGAAGACCCCGAAGAGCGCGATCGGGGGCTGCACAACGTGTATTTAGGAGCGCTTACTCTGCAGCTTGCCAACCCGAAGGCGCTGTTATTTTTTCTGGCCCTGCTGCCGCAGTTCATAGAGCCGAGCAGCCCCGTCGTCCCGCAGATGCTGATTCTCGCGGCGACATCGATGGTTCCGGAGTTCTGCATCCTGACAGGATACGGATGGCTCGCGCATCGTGCGGCGCGCGCGAGCGCGAGATTCGGCGTCACCGGTAACATGAACCGGTTGCTCGCGCGCATCGAGGGCGTGGGTCTCTTGGGTTGCGCGACGCTGGTACTGAAATTCAATCGCGGCACATAGCCGCCATCAACGCAAAGGGGTATGACATGAGGCGGGTAGTTGCAGTAGCGATGCTTTGCATCGGCGTCGGACAGTGGTGCGGAGCTGCGCAGTCTTCCGATCGCCTGGTGCATCGGTACCTGGGCGTTGAGATCTCGCCGAATGGGGAACTGGTCGCCTCGGTCGAAGGCGATTCCTCGAAGAGCGGCGGTGCGCCGACCATTCGCGATCTGGTGATCCGTCCGGTGCGCGCCGGCGGCGCCCCGATCGCCGTTGCGCTGCCCTGCGGCCGCGTGCCGGAATGTTGGGCCAGTTCGCCTACCTGGAGTCCGGACGGCAAGCATTTGAGCTTTGCCTTGCGAACGCCCGGCAGCCACGCGCGATCTGTGTACACCGTGAATGCGGACGGTAGCGCCTTGCTCAAGACGCTGGATTTCGGCGGCACCATCGAACACCTGCGCTACCTGCCGGATGGCCGCCTCGCCATGCTGGCGATTCAAAATGCCACCAAGGAGGTGGGTGCTACCCAGGCCGGAGCGGCGATCGCCGGCGATTTGGATGCCCCGCCTCCGGAGCAGCGCATCGCCATCCTGGAGAATGGCGCGTTGCGCTGGATCTCCCCCCCTGATCTATTCGTCTACGAGTATGACTGGCGCGCGCGCGGCAAAGGATTCGTCGGCACTGCGGCGCCCGGCGACGGCGACAACAATTGGTGGACTGCGAAGCTATATGCCTTTCCCGAAAGCGGCAGCGGTGCCCGCGTGATTTACACGCCGAGCGACGCGCGACAACAGCTTGCGATGCCGAAGGTATCGCGCGATGGTTCGCTGGTAGCCTTTATCGCCGGCATCATGAGCGACTTTGGTTCAACGGGCGGCGACGTCTTTGTATTGGGCTTGGACGGCGGCACGGCCATGAATCTCACGCCCGACATGCGTGCATCGGCCACTTCCATCGCGTGGCGCTGCGACGGCCGTTTGCAGGCCGAGCTGCTCGCCGGCGACAAGACGCAATTTGCGGATTTGGGCACTGGACGCACGGCGGAGCCCGCTCGGATCTTCTGGAGCGGAGAGGAGTCATTCGGCGATCGTGCCGGCGGCATCTCGACCGCCTGCCCCTCTGGCGTGACGGCCGACGCGCACGAATCCTTCACACTCGCGCCGGAGATCGAAGTCGGCACGATCGGACATTGGCGAAACCTTACGGCACTCAATGCGGGCTTGAGCATGCCGGCGCATGTGCAAAGCGTTTGGTGGAAGAACGACGGCTTCGATATCCAGGGCTGGCTGCTGCTGCCCCTGCATGCCGAGGGCAAGATGCCGATGATTGTCAGAGTTCACGGCGGTCCGGCGGCGGCGGTGACCCCGAGTTTCGCCGGGCCGGGAACTACCACCGCGCTCTTGCAGCATGGCTATGCGCTGTTCCAGCCCAACCCTCGCGGCAGCTATGGGCAGGGAGAGCGGTTCACGCAAGCGAATATCCGCGACTTTGGCCACGGCGACTTGCGCGACATACTCGCCGGCATTGACGCCGCGGCCAAAGCCGCGCCCATCGACACCGCGCGCCTCGGCCTGACCGGCGGCAGCTATGGCGGCTTCATGAGCATGTGGGCGGTGACTCAGACCGATCGATTCAAAGCCGCGGTCGCTGCGGCCGGCATCAGCGATTGGCTGTCCTACTACGGCGAAAATGGCATCGACGCCTGGATGATTCCCTACTTCGGCAAATCAGCCTACGACGATCCCGCGGTCTATGCGGCTTCTTCGGCCATCAATTACATGCACAATGTGAAGACGCCGACCTTCGCCTACGTCGGCGAGCACGATATCGAGTGCCCGGCACCGCAAACGCAGGAATTCTGGCACGCAATGAAAACGATGAATGTGCCGACTTCGATCATGATCTATCCTGGTGAAGGACACGGGTTGCGAGATCCCAATCACCTGGCCGACGCCGAGCAGCGCACGCTCGCGTGGTTCGATCGGTACCTTAAGTAGACGATGCCGGCCGGCCGGCCGCGCGCTTAGGATCGATTCGCGCTGCGCGGCGGCTGGCACGTCGCTTGCAATTCCCTGGTGTATGAATGCAACACCAGCCGTATTCCAAGCACAACGCAGCAGCGATGCCCCGCAACTCGACGACTCCGCATCCTCGGCACCGCAGGCCGCGGGCGCCGGCGGCCAGGATTTCGCCAAGGCGCTAAGCGATGCCGGACCCAAGCCGAACCGCAAGAACGCGGCAGGCAAGCATCAAGATCCGGCACCCGGCGGCAGTAGCTTGCCGGCCTCCGGCAATCAGCCGCCGCTTGGCTGCGCAGCGCAGCCGGCCGGGGCGGCAGCCCAAGCTGCCGGGCAAGCGGGGGATGCCGCAGGCGCTGTGGGAGCAGCGGTCACGACTGTCGCATCAGCCGCGGACAAGTCCGGCGCCGCGTCGGCGCCGACGGATACCCTCGCTCAGGGTGCGATTGTTGGAATGGCGGGGCCGGCACAAACCGCCGATATCACCGAACCGCCCGCGGCCGTGATTGATACGGTTCCGGCGGCTCCCGCCACAGCGGCCACGCTGGGTCCCGGTTTGAACATGCCGCACGCCGCCGACATGCACACAGCGCCGGCGGCCCCGGCCGCTGCTGCAGCGCCCGGCACGTCGCGCGCCAATGCGCTTCCCGCTCGAGCGGGCGTGACATCCGTCCCCGCCGCTCCCTTGGGCGCGGCGGCGGATGCCAATTCCAGCGACGGCGCAGAAAGCAGGGCAGCAATTGCAGCGACATCGGGACCCTCGCCGCCCGACGCGAGTACCGCCGCGAGCGAGGCGAATAGCGACGCCGCCGCGGCAGCAGTCATGGCCACCGCGGCCGGGCCGGCCGGCCGCGCGCCTGCAACCGATTATCCAATCTCCGAAAACCTTGTGAATTCCGACAGCACCACCGCGTTCCAAGGCATGGCGGCTGCCAACGATTCACCCGTTGCCGGGCCCGCAGGCATCGCAACGGCGCGCGCCGCGGCCGCGCCAACCGCCGGCATTGCCGCAGCGGCTGCTTCCATTGCGCGAGCAGTCTTGGGCGCAGCCGACGCGGGGGCGGCGGAGAAGCGCTCCCACGACAACGGCTCCGATGCCTCAACATCTCCAACGTCGAACGACGGCACGGCGGGAGCTGCGCAATTGCTTACTTCCAACACACCCAGCGAGGCAGCACCGATGCCGACCTTCAAAGTCGCCGCCGGCGTCGATACGGCGGACTTCGGACAAGGTGTTGCCGATCGCGTCTCGGTGATGATGGACAGCAATCTAACCAGCGCCAAATTGCAGGTGAATCCGCCGGCGCTCGGTCCCATCGAGGTTCGAATCGCCTTGCAGGCCGGCCACGCGCAAGTCTGGCTTTCGAGCCATAGCGCGCTTACGCGCGACGCCTTGGAATCCAGCTCGCCCAAACTGCGCGAAATGCTGGGTTCGCAAGGTTTTGCGCAGGTCAGCGTGGATATTTCGCAGCGGTCTTTCCAGGAACGCTCACCGCAATCGCAGGGCTACGAGGGCGCATCCTCGATCGGCAGCACGGCTGCCGGCGTATCGCAAGCCGCGATTGCCGTAGCGCGCAGCGCGAGCGGCTTGCTGGATGCCTACGCGTGACGGAACCGGTCACGTCATTCCGCCGTTGACGGAAATTATCTGCCCGGTAATGTAACCGGCCTCGCGCGATGCCAGATAGGCCACCAGGCTCGCAACCTCGTCGGGCGAACCGGCGCGCTTCATCGGCACGATTTCGCCGATGGCTGCGGCATCGAATGCCGCCTTGCTCATGTCGGTTGCAATGATGCCCGGCGCGACCGCGTTGACCGTGATTCCGCGGCTCGCAACCTCGAGGCTGAGCGCCTTGGTGGCGGCGTTCAGCGCTCCCTTCGCGGCGGCATAATTCACCTGGCCGCGATTGCCGCGCAACGCGGAGACCGAGGAAATGCTGATGACGCGGCCCCAGCGCGTCCGGATCATGGGCAGCATCAGCGGCTGCGTGGCGTTATAGAACCCGTTGATCGACAGGTCGATGACGCGATGCCATTGCTGCGCACTCATGCCCGGGAATACGGCGTCATCATGGATGCCCGCGTTGTTGACCAGCACCTGTACCGGTCCCGCCTCGAGAATCCGGTCGATGGCTGCGCGCGCTGCCGTTGCGTCGGTCAGGTCGAATTGCACGGCGCTTGCCTGGCCGCCCGCGGCGACGATGTCCGCGGCAATCGATTCGGCGGCAGCGATTCCGCGATGCGCGTGCACGTATACATGGTGACCCTGCGCGCTCAGCGCGCGGCAAATTGCGGAACCGATGCCGCCGCTGCCGCCCGTAACCAATGCACGAGTCGTCTTGTTCATATGCTCAAGCGCCGGCCCGCATCCAGCACCACCGAGGCGCGGCCGCTGAGCAACTGTCTATCCGGTTCCCGTAACACGAACTCATACAACGCCGTGAGGTTGTCTCCCGCGATGCGGCTGACCTCGCAAATCAGATCCGGCTCGATGTCGTCCAGGCGCAAAACCAGCAACCGTACATTGCGTACGCCCGCCAGCAGCCCGACGCGCACCGCGCTGCCCGCGGCGGCGAGCATGGGACCGCCTGTCAGTGCGCCGTGCAGCGCCATGGTCTGCGCCGCATATTCTATGCCGCACGCGGCTCCCAAACAGCCGCGCGAACGCAGCGGGTTGTCGCGCGCGCGGTGGGTGGCGATGCGGCAGCGGATGCCGTGAGCATCCCAGCCGATCACCTCATCCAGCAGACACATGCGGCCTTGATGGGGAATGCGGGCTTCGATCCAGGGTCGATTCATGTGCATGGTTCCACCCACACCGCGGCGCGCGAGACATCGAGATAGTCGAGAATCACCCGGCCGCCGCTGCCGTGGGCGAGCAGCTGCAACAGCGTCAGGGAACGCGCCGCCGGTATCGCGGTGCGCAGCGATTCCAATGCTGCGTCCGGCATTTTATCGGCGCTCTGTTCGGTGAGTGCCGCCTCGATGCGGGCGAGCGAGCCGGCGCCGCGCTGCGGCGTGAGCACCATGGCGACGCCCAGAGCGTCGGGAATGGGGCGCTTAGCATGCAGGGGCGGCGGATATTCCGTGTCGTAGGCCACGAACAGAACCGGCTGCCGGCCGACAGCAACCTGCGTCATGGCATCCAACAAACCCGCAACAAAACTGGCGTCAAACGCGCACAAGACATTCGATTCGGTCATGGATCCGGTCGCAATGCTCCAATAGCCGGCTGCGACGTTGTGAACGGAATTGGAAAAGCGGGTTGGCGATACCTCGCGGGCTGGCAGTGTCAGCGCCTGGCAGATTTCGTGGCAAATATGGCCGTCGCTTCCGGACGAAGAAAATACACTGGGCATCTGCTTTGGATCGGCGCCGGCGTTCGTGGTCGCTTCCAATGCCGCCGCCATCGCCACTTTCACCACGCGCCCGGTGCGCCGTCTCTCTGTGGGCGGCAACATCACCGGAACCGGCAGCTCTGTGGGTGCGCTCAAGTACGGCTGTTTGCCCGAGAGGACAGCGGCAGCATGTGACCAATTGTTGAGGCCGGGGCCGACTATGCCGATACCGCCGATATATCCGGATAACTTCATCCGGCGCGGCCAAAAATCAAACTGCAATTCGTGCCGCCGAAGCCGAAGGAATTGCTGAGCACGCGGCGTACCGATGTCCGACGGTTCTCCTTGATGTAGTGCGCCGTGAGAGTCGGGTCGATGTGGCCGGTTTGCACGCCCCCCGGCATCAAGCCATTTTGCAGCGCCAGCGCGCTGATTACGGCTTCCAGGGCGCCGGCGGCGCCCAAGGTGTGGCCGGTCGCACCTTTGGTCGAGCTGCAAGGCGTGGTAGGACCAAAAATACTGGTGAGCGCTTGACTCTCCGCGCGATCGTTGCTGGGAGTGCCGGTGCCGTGCAGGTTGATGTAATCGACATCGCCCGGGTGCAGCGAGGCGGCCGCGAGTGCAGCTTGCATGGCGCGTTTTGCGCCGAGTCCTTCGGGGTGAGGCGCCGACATGTGATAGGCGTCGCTGGACTCGCCCACGCCGTAGAGCAGTATCGCATCGCTGTCGAGCGTGTCCGGGGCGCGTTCGAGCAACGCAAAGGCGGCCGCCTCCCCGATGGATATGCCGTCGCGCGCGACATCGAAGGGCCGGCACGGCGCCGGCGAGGAGAGTTGCAGGGATTTGAATCCATACAATGTGGTGAGGCACAACGAGTCTGCGCCGCCCACCAAGGCTGCATCGATGAGTCCGGCTTCGATCATGCGCCGCGCGCTGCCAAAGACCTTGGCGCTCGATGCGCAAGCGGACGAAACCGCCATCGCCGGACCTTCGATGCCGCAACGTCGCCGGACGTAATCGGCGACCGAGAAAGAATTATGGGTGGTGCCGTACACAAAGCCCGGCGGCAGCGCGCCGCTGACCGGATCGCGCGTCCGGTAGGCGATCTCCGTGTGCATGATGCCCGCCGTACTGGTACCGATGAACACGCCGATGCGCCGCGGGCCCCAGCGGCCAACGGCCGCTGCCACTTCCTCAAGAAAGCCGTCCTGGCGCAGGGCCAGCTCGGCCAGGCGATTGTTGCGGCAGTCGAATATCTGCAGTTGTGCAGGCAAGGTTTGTGCATCGACGCCCGCGACCTCGCCGATGTACGTGTCGATCTTTACTGTTTCGAAGTCGCAGTATTTCAATCCGCTGCGGTGCTGCACCAAGCTGTCCAAGGTCGCCGCCGCGCCGGCACCGATGCAGCTGGTCGCCGTGAATTTCGCGAGCGCTAGCGGCTGCATGGCTTCACGACAGCGCCGAGCGCAATGTGACGCTCTTGAGTCCGCGGCTCTTCAGTGCCGCGAATAGCCGCGGCAAAACATCCAGGATCACCGCCCGGCCGTCGCGGCCGCGCGCTGCATGCCCGTCGTGCAGCAACAGAATATCGCCCCCCTGCAGCGGTCCCGCCAAGCGGCGCAAAACCGCCGCCGCGTCGGTGCTCACGGTGTCGAAGCCGCGCCGCGTCCAGCTGGCCAGCTGCAGCTTGAGGCGCAGGAGCACCGGATCAAGAAAGGGATTGCGCAGACCTGCCGGCGCGCGAAAAAAAAGCGGGCTGCTTCCAGTCACGCGCACAATGCACTCTTGCGCCCGCGCGACCTCCGCATACATCGAAGCGGGGCCGAGCAACGAGAAATTGTGGCGATGGCGCTGGCTGTGATTCTCGATGGCATGTCCACGGCGCACGATCTCCTGTGCAAGATCGGGGTGGCGCAGCACGCGCTCGCCGATGCAAAAAAAAGTTGCGCTGGCCCGCTCCGCGTCGAGCTGCGCCAAGACTTGCGGCGTGACATCGGGATCGGGCCCATCGTCAATGGTGATGGCCACGCCGCTGGTCCCTCCGCGGCCCGGTAGGCGCGTCCAATTCGAGCCCAGAAGCTGACTGCGCGGCCAAAGTCCCGCACCGGCCAGGGCAAGATGATTGACGGCCAGTGCCCCCAATGCCCAGGGCCAGGTGCGCGGCCGCGCGATGAGCGCCGCTGCCGCACCCAAGTGAATGGCGCCTGATGCCACCAGCAAAGGCGAAGGTGTCCAGCGCGGCGAGTTCCCTGCCTGGCTCATTTGAAATGCGAGTCCAAAAAACCCTCCCACAGCGTGATCCATGCGTGCCAATCATGGCCTCCGGCGACAACCTCCACCCAGCTTGGCGGCAGCGCCGCTGCCAGCAATTCGTGGGCCGCCGCAAACCGGTCGCTCCTCCCGTAACCCAGGAACAGCGGGGGTGAACCGCACCGAGTCTTGATATAGCGCCATATTCGGCGCTCCGCACCGGGTTGCGCAAGTTCGCCGGACTCCCAAGCAGCGAGCCCCGTGCCGGCGGCGATCTCCTTGATCAGCATGCGATTTCCAAGATACGGCGCCAGCAAGCATAGTCCGTCGATATCGCCGGCATGCATGCTGACATAGTCCAGCGCCGCCATTCCGCCCAGCGAGATTCCCGCCAGCCAAACCGTCGCCCCTGCCGTGCGTGCCGGCAATACTATTTCAGATCGCAGCCGTTCGAGCACGTCGCGATCCTCCAAATGCTGCATTTCCAAATCGACGAACAACAGATCCAACGGAATGCGGCGCCGGGCGACAGCCTGTGCAAAGCCTTGGTCAAGGAAGTCCTGTGCAGAATGATAAGCGCCAGGCAGCCAAATCATCTGAGCCGGGGCTTTGCCGCCCGCGGCCGGACTGAAGATGCTACGCATGCGCGCTGACGGCCGTGCGGAATCCTAAGGCCGCGAACAGCAGCGCGAGAAATGTACCCGGCGCCACTGTGGTGCCCAGGGCAACGAGCACCGGTACCTGCGAAAAAGAGAGAAGGCCAAAACCGATGACCGTGCTGGTGTTGGCGATGATCAGCGACGCGAGGGTCAGCGATTCGTCTCCCGCCTCTTGTGCGTGCGCTTGCCGGTCGAAGAACAGTGCATAGTTCGAACCCACGGCGACAATCAGCAGCATGCCCACCAAGTGCAGGATGCTCAAGTGCACGCCCGCGACGGCGAGTCCCGCGGCCACGGCGAGCACGGCCAGAACCAGCGGCGCCAGCACGCGCGCGACGCGCAGCGGCGAACGCAGTGCAATGAGCAACATCAGCGTCAATGCCAGAAATCCGCCCAAAGAGTAGTGGATTGCCTCCGCCAGATATGTGTCATAGAGCGCATCCGACTCCTGCTTGAGGTCGAGCACGCGCGCGCCGTCCACGTGTCCTGCTTGCAGGGCGGCAAAAACGCGCGCCAGGTCGATCGTCGCGCCGGTCGTGGCACTGCGCAACGGCAACAGCCCATGCCACTGATCCCTTTGATGAAGAATCAGAGAGTCGAAACCGGCGCTCAAAGAGCTGCCCGCCAGGTCGCGCGGCATCACCAAGGCGGCATGACGCGCCGCCTCGGCATCCTCGAGGAAGGGTTGCAGGCGATCGGCGCGCAGCGGCAGATCGTCCATCGCCTGTTTCAGATTGGCGCGCAGAACCGCAGCGCTCGGCAGGCTGCTGCGGCGGCTTTCCTGAGCGGCCATGCTCGGCAGATAATTCGCAGGACTCTCGAAACCGCCGATTACCTGTTCATTCACCAATCCCTGAAGCGCGCGAGCCGCTTGCTCGGCGGCGCGCAAAACCGATTCCACGTCCGGTCCGGAAACTATCACCAGGTCGCGGACATCGGCGGCGCCCAAATCAGCGCGCAATTTTGCATCGTAGTTCTGCTCCTCGAGCGACACCGGACTCAACGCAGACAATTCGCGGTTCCACAGCGTTGCGCGATCACAGAACAGCAGCGCGACAGCCAGGAGCGCCAGCGCGGCGCCGCACAGCAAAATGCTGCGATGATGGCGGCCCCGGGCGTACTGCAGCAGTGCGGCGGCGCGTGTGCCGAGCGGCGCGACGTTGCGTATCGCAAAGCCGGCCGGCAACAGCGCCGGCAGAACGAAGCGCGTCACCAGCGCCGCGGCGATCAAACCGCTGATGGAATACAGACCCAGCTGCTTGAGGCCGGGGAAGCCGGAAGGCAGCAGCGACGCGAAGCCGCACACCGATGTCAGCATGCCGAGGCGTATCGTCGGCCACCACAGCTGTTGCCAGGCGCGGCCGCCGTCGGCCGGCCCAGAGCGCGATTGAATGAAAAAATAGATCGAGTAGTCGACCGATTCACCGATCAAAGTGATGCCAAAGCCCAGGGTAATGCCGTGCACGACGCCGAAACCGAGCGCAACGGCAGCCACGCCTACCAGGGCGCCGCTGGCGACCGGCAACAATCCCAGGCCGAGCGCCGGCAACGATCGATAGACGGCGAGCAGCAACGTTACCACCAACAGACTGCTGATAATCGACAGCCGTACTGCGGCCCGCTCGATTTTTGCGCGTGCAGCAACCGCGAAGACTCCGGGCCCGCTCAAGCGCAATTGCATGCTGCCGCCCGAGGCGGAAGGAGCTTCGCCGGCAACGCCGGCAAACGCCGCCCTGACTGCCTCGATCGCCTTGCTCTGGGCATCGCTGTCGGATCCGCTCGCGGCGGTTTGCGCGACCGCCAGGGCGCGCATTCCGTCCGAGGAAACCCAAACCCCCTCGCGGCTTTCCGGCGCCGGCGAGCGCGCCAATTGATCGATGATGTTGAACAACTCGCCGGTCGGATCGCGCGGCAGAAGAGACTTGAACAACAGGCCGCCCGGAGAGGCAAGGTTTTCGATGGTTTCCCTAATTGCGGCGTTGAGGCCGGCCGCGGTGAAGCGCTGTGCGTTGACCGACTCGCTGAGCAAGTAGCGGTGCTGAAACAGAAACTCACGGTCTCTCTGCCCGGCGGCCGCCTCGCCGTTGTTGACGCTGCTGAACTGCGGATCCTTGCGCAAGCGCTCCACCAGACCCAGCGATGCGCGCGCGCGAGCGGGGGCGTCTCCTTGTTCGATCGCAATGAGAATCAGGCGCGAGGCCGGGCCATCGCGCAATTGATCGACCAGCAATTGCTGCGCAGGTGTGGGATTGGCGGGCAGGAAGGCTGAAAGGTCGGCGACGTAACGGGCACGCGCCACGATGATGGCTGCGAACACGATGCATCCCAGCCAGACGATGCATACGCGCACGCGAGATCTGCTCATGGCAAGGTGGACGGCCGCAAGGTCATCAACGAACGGTCGCCATCGGGCTGGCGAATCTCAACCTTTAATAGTTGGTCGCGAATGCCTTCTATGCGCACTTGCGCGACGGATTGCTTGACCTGCGATTCGAGGGGCACCAAGGTCAGGCTCCAACGCTGCACGCTGCCGGCAAATTCGACGTGAAACACGCGCTCGAGCGCGCTGCGATCGCCCGCCAGGGTCGCGCGGATGCTCTCGACGAAGGGCAGTACCTGAGGATAGGCGTGCAAATCCATGGTATGCCTGCTGTGCGTACGTTCCACCGTCAATATCCCACCTGTCAGCACCAGCGTCTCGGCACGGGGCTTGAGCGTGCGCTTTTCAAGCCGGTCCGGCGCGTCGTAGCGCAACTCACCCGAAGATTCGATCGGGTGATTCAGGACGGCGAGAAAATGCTGCTCGATGAATTCGACCCGGCCGTGCTGACGCATCGCCAGCAAACCCATGACCTGGTCCAGGTCGCTGAAGGCCGCGGGCGCCGCAGGCAGCGGGGCTGCGCCGCAGCTGAAGCAAATGCCGAACAGAATCAGTGTCAGGTAACGCAGCATCAGGTACCGCCGACCGGCGCCGGCCGGCGCCAGAAATCGAAGAAGTTAAACCAGTTGTAAGGATCGCTGCGGCAGTGATGCTCGAGCACCGCGACATAGCGTTCAATCGCCGCGTGCACCGCGAGTTCGCGGCTGCCGATTGTTGCCGAAAAATCGGCCACCCGCTCGAAAACCACATGATAGTTGTTCTTGCCGCGGTACAGGCCGACCATGAAGAACACCGGGCAGCGCAAGATGGCCGCCGCACGCATCGGCCCGGTCGGCACATATGCCTGTTGCCCAAGAAAGCTGACAGCCTGCGCGGGCTCATCGCCGAGAGTACGGTCGGCAAGCACGCCGACGTACGCGCCCTGATCGAGGCGCTCGGCGATGTTGAGCATGGCATCGATATGTCCGAGGGAAATGATGTCCGGAATCCATTTCGGATTGATGGCGGCGAGGATGGCGCCGATCTTGCGCGCATTCTCTTCGTACATGGCCATGGCCACGCGCAGCCCCCGCTGCCGGCGGCTCAAAGAATGCATGACCTCGAAACTGCCCATGTGCGCGCCGAGCAACAGGGCGCCGCGGCCTTGCCGTTCGCGACTCAGCACCCTGTCCTCACCTTCGATGGAGATGTTGAATTTCTCGAACTGCTCGTTGATGAGGTAGACGCGATCATGGATGGTGGTGGCAAAACTCAGGATCTGGCGGAAGCGGTCGCGGGCGGTGGGGGCTCGGCCAAGCGCCAGGCGCAGGTAGCGCAGCGAGTGGCGCCGCGCACTCGGGCCGAACAAGAAAAAGTACCCGGCGATGCCGTATAGGATGATGCGGCTCGCCTTGCGGCCGCAGTGCAAGGAAAGAAATGCCATGACCCGGAGCATCCAGAGGCTGCCGCGCTCGCGATGCTTGATCCACTCGGCGGCCTTGGGCCTGCCGTCGCCGAGATCCGCGGCTCTAGGATTCATGCAGGGTACCGGCCGCGACTTTGCGGTCGCCGACGTGAATTGTGAAGCGAATCAAACCCGGTGCCGGGTCGTCGTGTTCCAAGAGCAGACGGTCCAGCGGGCGCACTGCATCGAGAAATTTCGCAGACGAGAGATGCCAGGATTTAAGGTCGATTCCGCGCGCCTGCTCGATTGCCGCGAGCATCTCATCCAGCAGCACGGCACCGGGCAGCACGGCAAAGGCGGGAAAATGACCGGAAAACGACGGGTGGTCGGCGGCGATATCCAGCGTGCTGTGCATTTTCATTGCGATTCGTCGATTCGCAAGCGTTCGTCGGTGAATCCCTGCAACGCCTGCTGCGGGAGTTTGCCGGTTGCATTGCGCGGCAGCTGTTCGACCATCAACAGGGGCCGCGGCAGGAACACCGGATCGATCAATTGCCGCAACTGCTCGGTCAGGCCGGCGGCGCTCATTCCCGGCGCGACGACCGCGGCCGCCAGCCGCGTTACGCCCGTGGACCCCGTTTCATCCTCGCGCAGAAAGAACGCCCCATCGATCACCCCAGGAATGGCGTTGAGCTGCGCATTCAGGTAGCCCAACGAGCTGCGCTTGCCGGCGACATTGACCAAATCCGCAGTTCGGCCGTGCAGCAAAAATTCCTCCGCGCCGGTGATCTCGATGACATCGCACAGGGGCGTCAATTGCTCGATGTGGCCGCCTTGCGCAAATACTCGATCGTTCGCAACGCTCAGGCGCACGCCGGGCCACAGATGCCACACCGCCGTTTCCGCGGCGCGCCGCATGGCAATCTGGCCGGTCTCGGTCGAGCCGTAAATTTCCAGCAACGGAGCACGGTATCTTTCCTCGACTGCGCACGCCAAATCCCGGGTTAACGGAGCGGTCGCCGACATCACCAGGTCCAGCGGCGGTAATTCGATTTCGGAGGTGAGCAAAGTGCGCAAGTGGATCGGTGTGGTCACCAACACCCGCGGCCGCGGGACCTTGGCCAGGGACGCGGCGATGTCGGCGGGATAAAACGGCCGTTCATCGCTCAGGGCGTTGCCGCTCAAGAGCGCGAGCAGCACCGTCGATTCAAATCCATACATATGCTGGCCGGGAACGGTGCCCACCAAGGCGTGGCTTTTGCCGTCCGCCAACCCCAAGCGCAGCGCACCGCTTTGCACGCAACGCGCCAGCCGCCCCCAGGTTTTCTGGTAGGGCACAGGCTTGCCCGTCGAACCTGATGTAAATACGATGGCGGCCAGCTGGGCCGCCGGAATCTGCGGCACATCGAAGCGCGCTGCCGGGCTTCGCGGCAGGACGGGTTGAGGCAGCAGCGCCTGAACGTGAACCTGCGGCAAGTCGATGTCGCAACGCGGATCGTCGGTCAGGCAGATTGCATCCGGGGCAAACACGGCAAGCTGCGCGATGACCTGAGGAGTATGCGTCGACGGCAACAGGCTGACGCGCTCCGATATCAGGCAGGCTGCAAGTCCGAGCGTGAAATGATATCGATCCGTGCAGACATTCAACACATGCTTGCCGGGCGGCAAAGATCGCCTCAGCCGTTCCGCGTCATCGAGGAATTGCTGCGCGGTAATGGCGAGCCCCGAACGGTAGGCGACAATCCCGGCCGGCGAGGCATGCGACAGGAGTGCGATCGTGTCCATTGCTTCTAAGGTGAGTCCGCGAAGTACACGCGCAACGTCGCCAGCAATCCGCTGCTGCCCGGGGTTCGAGGCAACACGTGGCGGCGGACCGCATATTCCGCCGCGAACATGAGAAATATCAGCGGCAGAGAACAGAAATTGACGAACAAAGACCAGATGGGCAGCGGCGCGAATTCAAACAACAACACCGTCGCGGCCAAATTCAGCAGAAAGAAGACGACCCACGCCACGGTGACGCCGCGCGTATAGCGCAGCTCGGGTTCGGTCAAGGGGCCGTGTACCCGGTCCGCGAGTGTCGTACACAGAGGCACGCGTCCTTGGCGCAGCGATGTTGCGAAGGTGAATGCCATGATGGAATAAAAGCCGCACTGTTGAATCAGGTACACGATCGAGAATTTCTGGGTGAACAGCGGCCACAGCGCGTGCAGCAGAAAAATGGTGCCCGTTGCAGCCAAGAACGCTGCCGGCGCGCCGCTCCAACGCCACAGCAGAACCAATCCAAGGCTCAGCATAGGCGCAAGCGCGAGAGCGGTGCGCAAATCGTGAGCCTGCGGATCTAGATTGCTGTAGTGCGACAGTACCGAGAAAACTATGAGCAACAAGAGGACGGCAGCAAGCTGCAGTCTACGGGCCGAAGCCATGGCTACTTGGTTCTCTGTGCCGCGATGTACCGTGCGAGATGCCTCAGGGAACGGAAGATCTGCTGATTCTCCTGGCTGTCGGCCCGCAACTGGATGCCGTATTGCTTCGAGACAATCAGCGCCACCTCCAGGATATCAATCGAATCCAGTCCCAATCCTTCGCCGTACAGAGGCGCGTCGGGATCGATGTTCTGAGGCTTGACCTCAAGATTCAGGGCTTCCACTAACAACGCAGCAAGTTCCCGCTCGAGACCGACATCGGTCAGCGGCGCCGGCTGTCGCACGAGTGACGCTTTGTCGGACATAGGCTTTAAGCTTTCGATTGGAGTTCTAAGTAGCGGCATTATATAGGTGCCGGCCGGTGCGGCAACTCACCTACGATGCGCGTATGCTCCTGAGCCATGCAAGCACCGCACCCGCCGCTGGGCGACTATTATTCGCATGAGGCGGAGCGCGGCGGCTGGGTTCGGGAGATCTTCGACCGCACTGCGGGAGATTATGACCGCATCGAGCGGGTCATGGCTCTGGGGTCGGGGTCGCGGTATCGCCGAAATGCATTGCGCCGCGCCGGACTCTTACCAGGCATGCGGGTATTGGACATTGGCGTGGGAACCGGGCTTATGGCCCGTCAAGCGGCCGATTTGGTGGGCGCAACGGGCCGGGTGACCGGCATCGACCCCAGCAGCGGCATGCTTGAAAGCGCCAAAGTTCCACCCAATGTGGAATTGCTGCTCGGCAGCGCCGAGGCCATTCCAGTGGAGGCGCACACCGCCGATTTTTTGTGCATGGGGTACGCGCTGCGCCACATCGCCGACCTGTCCGCCGCATTCCTGGAATTTATGCGTGTGCTGAAACCCGGCGGCCGAATTTGCCTTCTGGAGATCACGCGCCCCCAGGGTCGTGTGCCGCGCGCCGTCCTCAAAACCTATATGCGCGGAGTGGTGCCCATTATCGCCGGAGTTCTCGCCAGGAATGTCGATTCACCCAAGCTAATGCGCTACTACTGGGACACCATCGATGCCTGCGTGGGCCCCGGTGAAATACTGCAAGCCCTCCGCGAGGCCGGTTTCATCGAAGAATCCCGTTCGGTGACGCTGGGTATTTTCTCGGAATACCAAGCGCACAAGCCGCGCGCCTGAAGGTCAGCGCATGCGCCGCGCAACCAGCAGCGGCAAACGGGCGACGAATCCTAAAAACAACCGGAAGTGCATCCAGGTCAGGAGGGCGTTATCGCGCCAGTAGTTGAAATGCGAAACGCCGCCGTCCTCGGGCCTGAAGTAGCGCACCGCCGCCGGCCGGTTGATGGGCTGCACTCCGCGCCAACACAGCCGCACGACCGCTTCCACGTCGAAATCGAAACGCCGCATCCACAATTGAGTACGCATGACCCCAATGAGCGGGCCGACGGGGTACACGCGAAATCCAAACAGCGAATCGTGTATGCCGGCCCAGAGAGTTTCTAGGTTGGCCCACCAATTTGATATTTTGCGGCCTTTGACGCGCAAGCTCGGCGCACTGCCGTCAAAAATTGGTTCGCCCAACACCATGGAGGCGGGAGAGGCCATGGAAGCCTGCATGAAATTAGGAATACTCGCGGCAGGGTGTTGACCGTCGGAATCCATGGTCAGCACATGCGTGAACCCGAGTGCCTGCGCTTCGCGCAGACCAAACAGCACCGCGCCGCCCTTGCCGCGATTCTCGGGCAGTATCCAGACGCGAAGTGCCGGCTCCACGGCCGCCATTTGTACCAAGCGGTGTTGCGAGTGATCGGTACTGCCGTCGACGACGACCCACACTGGCGCCCATTGATCCAGCGCCTCCCGCACGGTTGAAAACACCCTGGGTCCGGGGTTGTAGCTCGGAATGAGCACGAGATGGGTGCTCGATGGCGTCATTTATTCGGGGTCGAGCCAACCGGACTGCAGGGAGCCCTCGAGAGCCTGCCGGTAATATCGATCGAGCCCGGCGGTGAAGGCGGGCACATCCGACGGCGGCTCGAATCGCTGACCCAGCCGTACCCGATAGGTGATGGGCAGGTGCGGCCGCTTGAACAACGGCCACCCCTTGCTCAAGAAGGGCGAGTCGGTCTCAATGATGAGCGTCTGCACCGGCACCTTGGCATGCTTTGCGATCAGACCGACACTTCCGACCAGCGGATTGATCGGGAACCGCGTGGTGCGGGTACCCTCGGGAAACAACAGCAGGATGCCGCCGGCCTGTAGATGCGCCACCGACTCCTTGACCATTTGCCTTGATGATTCGTTGCGCACATAGCGAGCGAGCCGCGATCCTGCGCCCAAGAACACATTTTTCATCAGCTCTGATTTCATCACGCAGACAAGATTTGGATGCCGGGCCAGTATCAGCAGTGCATCGATCAGCGCCGGATGGTTCGGCGCCAGGATCAGCGGCGGCCCGCCCTTTAGGGTATCCACCGCCTTCAGGTCCAGCAGGTAGGTTCCGGTGATTGCCAGGGACCAGGAATAGAGGCGAAAGCCCGCCATGATGCCGCGCCGGCCGACGGCCGTGCCGATGCGCACCGGCAGAAGAAAATATAGGGGAAGCGCAAATACCGACCATGTGAGGCAAATGAGGCCGAGAAGCGTCAAGGAACTATAGAGCGCGAAATATTCGTAAGCGATTTTCATGAAACGCGGCATAGTCGCTGTCAGTCCGGTATTTGCACGACTCGTTGCGATTTCTGGATCATCCAGGCGAAACCAAATCCGCCGGTCCAGTAGCTTTTGCGCTCCACCAGGGGGCTGTCAACAAAGGCCGCTCCCGCGAGCGTGTCATAACGCATATACGCTCCCATCCAGAACTTCGGATAGCGTTTCGAGAGGGCTGCCAGCGTTTGCGTGCCGGCGTAGCCGCCCGCGGCCGCAAATTCCGGCCGCGACGGGGTCGCAAACTGCGGAGCCACCGAGTAGAAATATTCATGATAGCGGCGGTTGGCGAACAGGGGGCCCGCCAGCAATCCGAGGTTCCAACCCGGCAGCCCGAACGGATCCCTCAGGTCGAGGTTCAATCGGGGACTGAAGGTCCAGCCGACCAGCGTCGGCAGTATCTCAACGGTCGCCACTGCGCGCAACGGCATGCGCAGGTCGAGTTTGATGCGGCCCCCCTCGCTGCGCAGCAGGTGGAAATCGAACGAGGGGCCCAGCTCAACCGTGGAACGCAGGTCCGGCATACCGCTGCGGGCGAGATCATTGCGAACCGGGGTGGTCAGGGTAAAGCTCACATTGATCTCGAGCCGATCCTGATTGAGCAGCGTACCGCGCACGCCGTCGCGATCCGCCTTGAGGAACTCGCCGTTGTAAACGATGTAGGGAACCGGCAGGGGATAGGCGTGCGTGGTGTTGGAACCGCGATAGTCCTGAAAGGCGATAGCGCCCGCGCCGAGACCGAATTCCCACAATGGGGCCTCTTTGGCGTAGGACGAAACGGTCCAGAGGAGCGCCGCGAGCATCGCGGCAAGGATCCGACACTCGGGCATAGACCTTCGCGTGAAGTTTGGGTCCTATCGAGTGAACCCGGGCGAGGGCATCCTAGTCTAAGATACCAAGCCATGCACATCTTGATTGTCGAAGACGACGCAGTCGCGCGCGACTACCTGGCGAAGGCGCTCCGGGAGGCCGGCCACACGGTCGATGTCGCAGACAATGGACTCGAAGGCCTGCACATGGCCTCCTCGGTAGCGGTCGATCTGGCCATCGTCGATCGCATGCTGCCCAAAATGGACGGCCTCGCCTTGGTTCAGTCGCTGCGTGCAACGGGCCGAAAAATGCCGGTGCTGATCCTAAGCGCACTCGGGGACGTGGATGACCGCATTACCGGCTTGCGGGCCGGCGGCGACGACTACCTGACCAAGCCTTATCACATGGCAGAGTTGTTGGCGCGGATCGAGGCGCTCGCGCGGCGCGGCGATGCCGGCAACGCCGAAGCCAGCACCAAATTGAAATTGGCGGACCTGGAATTGGATCGCATGACCCGGCGGGTCGTGCGCAACGGCAAGAAAATCGAATTGACCGCGCGCGAGTTTCAGCTGCTCGAATTCATGATGCGTCACAGTGGGCAGGTGGTGACGCGCACCATGCTGCTCGAGGGAGTTTGGGACTATCATTTCGATCCGCAGACCAATGTGATCGACGTACACATCAGCCGTCTGCGCCAGGCGATCGACAAGGATTTCGACAAGCCCCTGCTTCACACGGTGCGCGGCGCGGGCTACAGCTTGCGCGAAGACGAATAAGGCCCGAGGCTCAAGACTCCTAGATGGGTCCCGATCAGCGCTTTCTCGGTGTTCTCGATACCTCGCCGTTCCGTATCGCCATCGTTTATTCCATTGTGTTCGCGATCGGTGCAGCGGCGCTCATTTATGCAGTCGATTTCGCAGTCTCGCGCGTGGTCGACGGCAGCACCGATAATCTGATCGAGGCGGAAGTGCAGGGACTGCGCGAGCAGGTGCTGGTGCTCTCGCGCAGCGACTTCATCGAATTGGTCGAGCAGCGCTCGCAGGATCAGGATGTGCGCGGTGCTGTATACCTCATGGTCGATCCGCAGCTGCGACCGGTGGCCGGCAACGTGCCCGCATGGCCCAAAGTGGATGCCGCCGCGGGCAAGTGGTTTCTGTTCAAGGTCTCGGTGCCATTCGGCGATGAAACGCGTGAGCACGAAATGCGGGCGCAGCGGTTTCCGTTGCCGGGCGGCTATCGCATGTTGGTGGGACACGACGTGCAGGAACGGCAAGACGTCAAGAACCTCATGATGCGCGGCCTGATCACCGCCGTGGTATTGACCTTGCTGCTGGGACTCGGCGGTGGCTTCTGGATGGGACGGCGCATTCTGGCGCAAGCCGGAGCGATATCCGCGGTTGCGACCCAGATCATGCGCGGCGATCTCTCGCAGCGGCTGCCGGTGCGCGCCGCCGACGATGAGATCAACACGCTGGCGCGCGAGATCAACACCATGCTCGACAAAATCGAGCAGCTCACGCTTGGCATGCGCACCGTGCTCGACAGCGCGGCGCACGACCTGCGCACCCCCTTGAACCGCCTGCAGGCGACCGCGGAGGGCGCCATGCCCTTGCTCAAGCCGGGATCGGCGGAGCGGCGCGTACTGGAAAGGGTCACCACCGAAGTCGATCAAATGCGCAGCACTTTGGATGCGCTGCTGCGCATCGCGCTTGCGGAAACCGGCACCGTGGCACGTGAACCGGTGGATCTGTCGGAACTGGTGGAGAGCGTGGTCGAACTATATGCACCGGTAAGCGAAGAGCGCGGGATTGTGCTCGAGAGCAGGGTCGCCTCCGGCGCGCACGTGCAGGGCAACCGGCAATTGCTGGCGCAAGCGCTTGCGAACTTGCTCGACAATGCCATTAAATTCACCCCCGATGGCGGTCACATACGCGTGGTACTGGACGGCTCGGGCAGCGCACCGCAGGTCATTGTCGAGGATAACGGCCCGGGGATTCCGGCCGACAAGCGCGAGATTGTGCTCGGCCGGCGCGTCCGATTGGACGAGGCGCGCAAATTTCCGGGGTCCGGCTTGGGATTGTCGCTGGTCGCGGCCGTGACCAAGCTGCACGGCGCGCGCCTGGTGCTCGACGATGCGGAACCGGGATTGAAAGTTTCATTGAAATTTTGAGGTAGGAATTATGTTGAAGAATATGGCCGCTGCGATCGGCATCGGCTGCTTGACCGCCTGCGCGAGCCAGACGCCGCCGCTTAACGACGCCGCGGCGGCGCGCCCGACCCTGCGCTCCGGCATCGATTTGCAGTACGTCGACGCCTCGACGCGCCCGCAGGATGATGTGTACCAATACTTGAACGGCAAATGGCTGCGCGACTATCAGTTGCCGCCGGATAAGGGCGCCGTGGGCTCGTTCACCGCCGTCCAGGACAGGACCGAGGAACAGCTGCGCAGCATCGTCGACAGCCTCGAGCAGACGCAAGGCAACGAGGATCCCGACGCCAAGAAGCTGGCCGATCTGTATTCGAGTTTCATGCACGAGGAGCAACTCGAGACCTTAGGAGTAAAGCCCTTGCTGCCGGAGTTCGCGGCCATCGATGCGGTCAAGGACATGAATTCCATCCCGAGCGTGATGGCGCGGATGGTCGAAATCGGAGCCGGCGCGCCGTTTAGCCTGCAGATCAGCCAGGACGCGAGAAACTCCACGCAATATGCGGTCATCCTGCATCAGAGCGGCTTGGGTCTGCCGGATCGCGACTATTACCTGAAGGACGACGCCAAGCTCAAGGCGGCGCGTGGCGCGTATCAGACGCATATCGAAAAGATGCTGAGCATGGCGGGGCAGGCAAAGGCTGCACAAAGCGCGGCGGCGATCCTCGATCTGGAAACCTCGTTGGCAAGGATTCAATGGACCCGGGTGGAAGACCGCGACCCCATCAAGACCTACAACAAGACGGCGATATCCGAACTGTCGGCGCTGATGCCCGGATACGAATGGCAACGCTACATCCGCAATGCCGGGGTTGAAGGCAAGGTCGATGCCGTAATCGTGAGCCAGCCAACCTACTTCACGAGTCTTGGAAAGGTGATGGCCGCAACGCCGCTGCCGCTGTGGAAAGCCTATTTCAAATGGCGTGTGCTCTCGGCCGCGGCTCCGTACCTGTCCAAGGCATTTGTCGATGAGCGCTTCGCGTTCACCGGCGGAGTGCTGCGCGGCGTACCGGAAAACCAGGCGCGCTGGAAGCGGGGCATCGCGCTGCTCGACGGCAGCCTAGGCGAGGCCCTGGGCAAGCTTTACGTGGCGAAATATTTCCCGCCGCAGAACAAGGCGCGCATGCAAACGCTGGTGTTGAACCTGCTCGAGGCATACCGCCGCGACATCGACACGCTGGACTGGATGAGTGCGGAGACCAAGGTCGGCGCCCAGGCCAAGCTCGCCAAAATGCTGCCTAAGATCGGCTATCCCGATCATTGGCGCGATTACAGCGCGCTGAAAATTTCCCGCGACGATTTGCTCGGCAATGTATGGCGCGCCAATGAGTTCGAGTACCGGCGCAATCTGGGCAAGTTGGGCAAGCCGGTCGATCATAACGAATGGCGCATGCGGCCGCAGACCGTCAATGCTTCCTACAATGCGACGCGCAACGAAATCACTTTCCCGGCGGCCATCCTGCAGCCGCCGTTTTTCGATGCGGAAGCGGACGATGCGGTGAACTATGGCGGCATCGGCGGGGCGATTGGCCACGAGATGAGCCACGGCTTCGATGATGAGGGCAGTCAATTCGATGCCGACGGCAATCTTCACGACTGGTTCACCAAGGCCGATCACGACAAATTCGCTGAAAAGACCAAAGCACTCATTGCGCAATACAATGCCTATGAACCGGTAACCGACTATCACGTCAATGGCGCGCTCACCCTGGGCGAGAACATCGGCGACAATTCAGGTCTGGCCATTGCCTACAAGGCCTATCGAATCTCGCTTGCGGGACATGAGGCGCCCGTCATCGATGGTCTCAGCGGCGATCAACGCCTGTATTTGGGCTGGGTGCAGGTCTGGCGCGGCAAGGTTCGCGAGGCCGAGACCATTCAGCGCATCAAGACCGATCCCCACTCGCCGCCTGCGGTGCGCGGGACGGCGCCGTTGCGAAACCAGCCGGGCTTTTACGCGGCATTTGGCTTGAGGCCGGGCGACCGGATGTATTTGCCTGCGGATAAGCGCGTGAATATTTGGTAAGCGTCAATTTGCCGGCGCTCAATGCTCCGCCTCCGCTGCACGACGATTGGCGTAACCATCTGAATAATTAGAGAAAAATAACCGAAAAATCCTCTGGCATAGAACTTGCTCGATTCGAGGCTGCGGCGTGTGCCCGTGCTTTGGAATCGAACTATGGCCGAAGAAGCTGACAATGCTCCTCCTCCCCCGCCGGAAAAATCGGGCGGCTTCATGGGCACGATGGTCACTGGGGTGGGCATTTTCGCCCTCACGCTGGCGGCCGTGGTGGTCGGCGGCTTCATCAACGCCAAATTACACCCGCTACCGGATCTGAAAATGGACAAAGACGGCAAGATCACCGCCGTCGTGCCGGAGGCCCTTGCAGCCAAAGGCGGCGCGGACGGTCATGGTGCCGGCAAGCCATCGGTCTACTACGCCATCGATCCCCCGCTGGTCGTGAACTTTGAAGACGGCTCCGCAGTGCGTTTCCTGCAAATCACCATGGAAATCATGGCGCACGATGAAAAAGCCATTGAGAGCGTGCAAAGGAACATCCCCCTGATCCGCAACAATCTGTTGCTGCTGATGAGCAATCGCAATTACCAATCGATGATGTCCCGCGAGGGCAAGGAAAAGCTCCGCCAGGAAGCGCTCACGGAAGTTCGCGCCGTGCAAAAGAAGGAAGGCGGGCCCGATGTTGACGATGTGCTGTTCACCAGCTTCGTGGTGCAGTAATGGTCGCGAGCCCGGAACGCATCTCCAATGAAGAGGTCAATGCCTTGCTCGAAGAGAACGGCAAGGACGGCACCGCGGCGGTGCGGCCCTACGACTTTGCGGCACAGCGAATCAATCGGACCCAGTTGCCGCTGCTCGAAGAGATCAGCAAGAATTTTGGCCATCGCGCCACGGTCTCGTTGTCCTCGCTGCTGGGCCGCGACGTGAGCCTGCAATTCGATTCGTTGGAGTCGCTGAAGAGCGCGGATCTGCAGGCCTCTTTGCCGGTGCCGGCCACCCTGGCGGTCGTGCGCCTCAAGCCGCTGCCCGGGTTCGCCTACGTCAGCGTCGAGCCGGCGTTGCTGCTGACATTGCTGGACGGCTTTTTCGGCGGGACCGGCCGCGCCAATGCTGATCCGCAAGCGGCAACTGCTCCCGCGGCGCAGCGATTTCTGGCGCTAATGCTGCGCAGCTTTGCCGCAGATGTGGCGGCTGCATGGCAGCCGGTGTCGCCCGCGGAAATGGAGTTGGTGAAGCAGGAAACCAATCCGCGCTTGGTGCAATTGGGCGGTGCGCTCGAGTCGGTCATCGTGGTCAGATTCACCGTGGAATTTGCGGCCCGCAGCGGTCGCATCGACTGGCTGCTGCCCGATGCCCTGCTCAGTCCCATCCGCGATGCGCTTGCCGGCGGCGGCGCCGCCGCGCCGGTGCGCAAGCAAGAGGCTTGGGCCCCCGCGCTCACCAGCGCGCTGCAGGATGCGCAGTTGGAGGCGCGCGCGGTGCTGGCGCAGGCGCAAATCAGCCTGCGTGAATTGGTGCGCCTCGCGCCCGGCGACATCATCCCCATCGAAGCTCCGCAACAGGTCACCTTGTTTGCGGGCGATGTGCCGCTCTATCGCGGCCGCTTCGGCATATCGCAGGGGCACAACGCCCTCAAAATTACTCCAGGAGTCCCACTATGAGTCCTCCCGACCTCAAGACCGGCGCCGTTGCGCGTGCACAATTCAGCGACTTAGGCCCGAATGCCGCCGGCGCCGCGGGACAGGAAATGAATTTGCAACTCATCCTCGATGTCGCCGTTACGCTGGCGCTCGAGGTCGGGCGCGCCAAGATGTCGGTTCGCGACTTGCTGCAGCTGGCGCCGGGCTCCGTGGTCGAGCTCGACCGCCTCGCGGGCGAGCCTCTCGACGTGCTGGTGAACGGCGTGCGCATCGCCCGCGGCGAAGTGGTGGTGGTCAACGAGAAATTCGGCATCCGGCTCACCGACGTGGTCAGCGAGACGGAAAGGATGGAGCACGCCAAATGACGGCGATGGCGCAACCCGCCTCGCCTTTGTCGATCGGCAGCTTGACGCAGCTGTCCTTGAGTCTGATCGCCATCGTCGCTTTGATTCTGGCGATCGGCTGGGTGCTGAAACGCTTCAAGTTGAACGCTCCGCGCGGCTCAGTCGACAGCGAAGTTCTCGATCAACTGAGCTTGGGCCCGCGTGAGCGCGTCGTATTGGTGCGCATCGGCGCGGCCCAGGTGCTGGTGGGTGTGAGCGCCGCCGGCATCGTTGCGCTTACGCCGTTGGCCGAGCCGATTTCGCTCAAAGCTGCCAGCCGCCCGCCGGCGTTCTCCGAGCGCTTGCGGGACATCATGAAGAGGCCGGGCGCAACGCCGTGAGCCATTTTCTCAAACGCCATCGAAGCAGCCTGATCGGCGCCGCATTGCTGCTGCTGCCGCTTGGCGTAGGTGCACAAGCCGCGCTGCCCGCCGTTGCGCTGAAGTCCGCGGCCGACGGCGTGCAAACCTACTCGCTGACATTTCAGATACTGATTTTGATGACGGTGCTGACGCTGCTTCCCGCCATCTTGCTGGCGATGACGGCATTTACGCGCATCATCATCGTGCTGTCGATACTGCGGCAGGCATTGGGAATGGCGACGACTCCCTCCAATCAAGTTCTCACCGGGCTTGCCCTGTTTCTGACCTTCTTCGTCATGGGCACGACATTGGAACAAGCGTACGCAACAGGCGTGAAGCCCTATATGGACGGCCAGCTCGCAGGCGAAGTGGCGATCGACCGAACCGTCGCGCCCCTGAAGAAATTTATGCTGGCGCAGACGCGCGAAAATGACCTGCAGCTGTTCTCCAAGCTTTCCGGCAAGGCGCAGTTCGCGAGCCCGGATGACGTGCCGTTGTCGGTTTTGGTTCCCACCTTTCTGACCAGCGAGCTGAAGACCGCCTTTCAGATCGGCTTCATGGTGTTCATACCGTTCTTGGTGATCGATCTGGTGGTGGCGAGCGTGCTGATGTCGATGGGCATGATGATGCTGTCGCCGGTCTTGGTCTCTCTGCCCTTCAAAATCATGCTGTTCGTCGTGGTCGACGGCTGGACTCTCCTCATCGGCACCCTGGCATCGAGCTTTCACCAATGACGCCGGAAAACGTCATGGATCTGGCACACAAGACGCTCATGGTTACGGCGCTGATTTCGGCGCCGTTGCTGCTGATCGCCCTGATCACCGGACTGGTGATCGGCATGCTGCAGGCGGCCACGCAGATCAATGAGTCCACCTTGAGCTTCATTCCGAAGCTGTTGATGCTGGTGCTCACTCTGTTTGTCGCCGGTCCTTGGATCCTGCGCGTGTTGATCGATTTTACCCATGACCTGTACGCCGGCATCCCGGCGATGATCGGCTAGCCGCATGCAGCCCGTAACCCTGAACTCCGCCGACGTGTCGATGTGGGTAGGCCGCATGTGGTGGCCCGCGCTGCGCATCAGCGGCTTTGTGCTCGCGGCACCGGTTTCCAGTGAAGGCGTGGTGCCGGGGCTCGTGAAAGTCGTGCTGATCCTGGCGCTGGCCTTTTTACTGGGACCCTTGATTCAGGTCCCGGCCGGCTTGTCGATCTTTTCGGCTGCGGGCATGCTCGCCGCCGTTTTGGAGCTGCTCATCGGCGTGGCCATCGGCATGGTCGTGCAGGTGGCGTTCGAAGCGCTGGTGTTCGCCGGCCAAAGCATCTCGCTGACCATGGGTCTCGGATTTGCGACCTTGGTCGATCCGCAGCGCGGAGCGCAAGTTCCCGTACTCGGCCAGCTGTTCATGATCCTCGGTACCCTGACCTATCTCGCGATCAATGGGCATTTGCTGCTGCTGGGAGCGCTGGTGGAAAGCTTCCACACGCTGCCGATCGGCGCGCACCTGCCGCAGGACTTTTTCATGTCGCTGGTGCTATGGGGCGCGCATGTATTCGACACCGGACTGCTGATCGCCCTGCCGGCGGTGATCGCGCTGGTCATCGTCAATCTCGCGCTCGGTGTCGTCACGCGCGCAGCGCCGCAACTCAATCTCTTCGGAATCGGCTTCACCATTACCCTCATGGGCGGCTTTTTCGTGCTGCTCGCAGGCCTCGACGGCATCATGGCGGGGATCGCCACTCTTATTAACAGCGCGCTCATGGCCGTCGCGGAACTGGTCGGCGCGCCCGCCGCGGGGGTGCCTTAGATGGCCGAATCCGAAATGGGCGGCGAACGCACCGAGGAACCGTCACAACGCCGGCTGCAAGAAGCGCGCGAGCGCGGCCAGCTGCCGCGTTCGCGGGAACTGACCAACTTCGCCGCCATGATCGGCGGCAGCGCCGCGCTCGTTGCTGTCGGGGGCACAGCGGCCTCGCATTTGGCGCAGATGATGCGCCGATCGCTCAGCATCGACGGACAGTCGTTGCGCACCACCGATTCGATGGCCGCCTCGCTTGGCGATGCCTGCATGAGCGCCGTGAGCGCGGTGCTTCCGGTGTTCGGCGCGCTCATCGCCATGGTTTTGCTGGCGTCCGTGGCGCTGGGCGGCTGGAATTTCAGCACGCAAGCACTGGCGCCGGATTTTTCGCGCTTGAGCCCCGGGTCCGGCTTGAAGCGCCTGTTCGGTCTGCGCGGCGTCTCAGAATTGGCAAAGGCCCTGCTCAAGTGCCTGGTCGTGGGCGGGGTGTGCGCGGGCATCGTTTCCTGGTTGTTCGGCGACGTGCTGGCGCTCGCGCGGATGGCGCCGCGCGCGGCCGTTTCCCGCGGCGCGGGACTGTTGAGTTGGGCTTTTGTGTGGCTGTGCGCATCGCTCGCGCTGGTGGCGGTCGTGGACGTGCCTTTGCAGATTTTCCAGTTCAAACGCGCTCTGCGTATGACGCGCCAAGAGCTGCGCGACGAATCCAAGGAATTGGACGGCCGGCCGGAAACCAAGCAGCGCATACGCCAGATGCAGCAGGCCCTGGCGCGCCGCCGCATGATGCACAAAATACCCACCGCCGATGTGGTGATCGTCAACCCGACGCACTTCGCGGTGGCGCTCAAATACGATCCGAAGAAAATGCGGGCGCCGGTGGTCTTGGCGAAGGGCGTTGATCTGGTCGCGCACAACATACGCCGCATCGCCGAGGAGCACCGCGTACCGGTGTTCGAGGCGCCGAGGCTGGCGCGCGCACTATATCGCTCGACCGACTTGAACAAGGAGATTCCAAATGGCCTGTACGTCGCCGTCGCGCAGGTGCTCTCGTACATCTTCCGCGTCCGCACCCTGAATCCGACCGTTGCGGCGCGCGTGGCGCGACCCAATCCCAAGGTCGGCGATGAGTACCTAGACGCATGAACGCGCGCGCAGCAGCGGCGACTTTCGGCGAATTCGCCCGCAACGGCCTCGGAGTGCCGCTGCTGGTGATGGTGGTGCTCGCCATGATGGTGCTGCCGCTGCCGGCATTCTTGCTGGACGTTTTTTTCACATTCAACATCTCTTTGTCGTTGATGATCTTGCTGGCGGTGATCTACGTGCGGCGCGCGCTGGAGTTCGCGGCTTTTCCGACCGTACTGCTGGGTGCGACGCTGCTGCGGCTCGGACTCAACGTCGCCTCGACCCGCATCGTGCTGATTAACGGCCACACCGGCGCGCAGGCCGCCGGCCACGTAATCGCCGCTTTCGGCCACTTCGTGGTCGGCGGCAACTACGCCGTCGGCATGGTGGTGTTCACGGTGTTGGTGATCATCAACTTCGTCGTGATCACCAAGGGCGCCGGGCGCATCTCGGAAGTCAGCGCGCGCTTCACCTTGGACGCGATGCCCGGCCGGCAAATGGCGATCGATGCCGATTTGAACGCGGGAATCATCACACAGGCCGACGCCATCGTGCGGCGCCAGGAAGTTCGCGAGGAGGGCGACTTTTACGGCGCGATGGACGGCGCCAGCAAGTTTGTGCGCGGCGATGCCGTCGCCGGCATTCTGATCGTGTTCATCAACCTGTTCGGCGGCGCCATCATCGGCGCGGCCCAACATGGCATGTCGCTGGCGGACGCGGGCCGCACCTATGCCTTGCTCACCATCGGCGATGGTTTGGTGGCGCAGATTCCGGCACTGCTCTTGTCGGTGGCGGTGGCCATATTGGTAACCCGCGTCTCGCGGCCGCACGACATGAGTCAGCAGATCATGTCGCAGGTGCTGGGTCAGCCTCGCGCACTCGGCGTCACCAGCGGCATCCTGGCGCTGCTCGGCATCATTCCCGGCATGCCGAATTTCGTTTTTCTCGCCATGGCGGCGGTGTGCGCGACCGGCGCCTACCTGTTGACCAGACGGCCCCTGGCAACGATTGAGGCCGCCGCAGTACCGAACGTGTCGCCGGCAACGCCGGCGGAGCAGAAGGAATTGTCGTGGGACGATGTCGAGGCAGTGGACCTGATTGGCTTGGAGGTGGGCTATCGCCTGATCCCCTTGGTGGACCGCAATCAGGGCGGCGAACTCATGGGACGCATCAAGGGAGTGCGCAAGAAACTATCGGAAGAACTCGGATTTCTCGTTCAAGCCGTGCACATCCGCGACAATCTGGAACTCGGCCCGAACTCCTACCGGATCACCATCCTCGGCGCGCCGGTGGGCGAGTCCGAGGTCTTTCCAGATCGCGAACTGGCGATCAACCCTGGACAGGTGTCCGGCACCATACAAGGATCGGCCACCAAGGATCCGGCCTTCGGACTGGAGGCAATTTGGATCGACAAGGTCCGGCGCGAACAAGCGCAAGCGCAGGGCTACACGGTGGTGGATGCCGGCAGCGTCATCGCCACCCACTTGAGCCATCTGCTGCAATCGCACGCTCACGAATTGCTCGGCCATGAGGAAGTGCAGCAGCTGTTGAACCGCCTGGGCAAGACCGCGCCCAAGCTCATCGAGGACCTGGTACCGAAGCTCTTGCCGATGAGCGTGGTGGTCAAGGTGCTGCAGTATTTGTTGTTGGAACGCGTGCCGATCCGCAATCTGCGCACCATCTGCGAGACGCTCGCGGAACTCGCGCCCAAGACGCAGGATCCGGTCGCTTTGGTGGCCGCCGTGCGCATCGCACTGGGCCGCACCATCGTGCAAAACATCGGCGGTCTGCGTCAGGAACTGCCGGTCATAACATTGGATCCCGCGCTGGAGCAGGTGCTGCAAGACTCGATGGCGGGCGGCGGCGATGCCTCCCCGGGATTCGAGCCTGGACTGGCGGACCGGATACAAACGGCTTTGGGCGACAGCGCCCGCCGCCAGGACGCGGCCGGCGAACCGGCCGTGCTTTTGGTGGCGCCGAAAATTCGTCCCTGGATCGCGCGCTTGATGCGCCATTCCACGCCGTCGCTATCGGTGCTGGCCTACAACGAAATTCCGGAAAACCGCCGCATCCGCGTGATTGCGGCGGTGGGCCGCTAGAGATTTGACTGATTCACGGAGGTTGACATGAAGATCAAGCGATACACGGCAGGCAGCATGCGCGCCGCTCTCGCCCTGGTAAGGGCGGAGCAAGGACCGGATGCCGTCATCCTCTCGAGCCGTCGCGGCGACGACGGCATCGAAGTTATCGCCGCCGTCGATTACGACGAGGCGCTTTTTGCCGACGCGAAGCGTCAGCGGACGGCGCCGCTCATCGCTTCGCCCGCCCTGGACACGGCGCCGATATCGCCGCAGCCGGCGCCGCCGCCGGCCCCTCCGGCAGCACGAATATCCGCGGCAGCCCGCGCGCCCGCGGATTCAGGATACGGCGCCATGCAGCACGAATTGCAGGTGATGCGCCGCATGCTCGAGACCGGATTGGCGGGCATGACGTGGAACGACAGGCGTTTACGCGAACCCTTGAAGGCAAGGGTGCTGGAGGAACTGACGGCGATGGACATTGCTCCCGATGTGGCCCTGTCGCTGGCCGAACTCACCCCGCAGCGCACCAGCCTGGACAATCCCTCGCACATCCCCCTGGCATTGCTCGCCAGGCATCTGCCGATCGTCAATGATCCGACCTGTCTCGCCGGCGGCATCACCGCCGTGGTGGGGCCGACCGGTGCCGGCAAAACCACGACCATCGCCAAGCTCGCCGCGCGCTGGTGCCTGCAGCATGGCAGTCAGGACCTGGCGCTGGTCAGTACGGACGGCTACCGAGTCGGCGCGCGCGAGCAACTGATGACTTATGCACGGATTCTGGGTGCGCCCATGCATGCGGCGAGCGGCGCCAAGGAACTGGCCCGCGTGCTCGAGCGCCTCAAAGCCAAGAAGCTGATCTTAATCGACACCGCCGGCATGGGTCCGCGCGACGTCCGTCTCACCGAACAACTGGCCTCGCTGAAGTATGGCGCCGCGCGCGCCCGCGTCCTGCTGGCGCTTCCGGCGCAAGCCGAGGGCCAGACGTTGGACGAAATCGTCTGCGCCTTCGTGCGGGTGAAGCCGGCCGCTTGCATCCTCACCAAGGTCGATGAAGCGGCCAGTCTCGGCGCCGCGCTTTCCACCGTGCTGCGGCACAAGCTGAAGATCGCCTACGTTTGCAATGGCCAGCGCATTCCGGAAGACCTGCACGCATCGCATCTGAAGCGAATCTGGCTGGTGCGCGCCGCTGCCGCGCTCGGCCAAAGTTCGCCCACGGCGCGCGATGAAGCGTATTTCGCACGCAATTTCGGCGGAGCACCGGCGCATGCGTGACGCCAGACTCACCCCTGAGCGCGCCGAGGCGCTCGCTGAACTCAATGCCTCGCGTCCGGTAAAGGTCATCGCGGTGACAGGCGGCAAGGGCGGCGTCGGCAAGACCACGGTGTCCGCCAATTTGGCCGTGTCCATCGCCGCCGCGGGCCGCGACGTCATGCTGGTGGACGCCGATCTGGGGCTTGCCAACGTGGACGTGGTGCTTGGTTTGCACACCCGGTTTCATCTGGGGAATGTCATCCAGGGCGAGTGCGCGCTGGAAGATGCGATCGTCACGGGCCCGCACGGGCTGCAAATCGTACCGGCGGCCTCCGGCATCAAGCGCATGGCGGCGCTGACCGCTGCCGAGCATGCCGGGATCATTCGCGCATTCAGCGATTTGTACCATCAGGTCGAGGTGCTGGTGGTCGATACCGCCGCCGGCCTGCACGACAGCGTCATGACCTTCAGTCAGGCGGCCCATCACGTGCTCGTCGTCGTTTGCGACGAACCGGCTTCGATCACCGACGCCTATGCGCTGATCAAGGTACTGAGCCGCGAGCATGGCGTGCAGCGATTTCAGGTATTGGCGAATCAGACCCGCAGGTCCGGCGAGGGACCCGATCTATTCCAGAAAATCAAGCGCGTTTGTGACCGATTTCTCAATGTGACCCTGGAGTTCGCCGGTTCCATTCCGTTTGACGACTACTTGCGGCGTGCCGTGCAGCGGCAGACGGCGGTCGTGGACGCCTACCCGGCATCAATTTCCTCCATTGCCCTCAAGAATCTGGCCTCTAAAGCCGATAAGTGGTCTGCGCCCCAAGGGGCAAGAGGTCACCTTGAGTTCTTTGTCGAACGAATGGTGGGGGCCCGGATCGCCCCCTCGACGGTATTGCAATGAGAGCAAGCACACAGTACTCGAACACTCAAAAACGCGGCACAAAACCGCTTGCGGATGATCACATCCCGGTCGATCAGGTGCCCCAGCAGGAATTGGTGCTCCGGCACGCCGATTTGGTGAAGCGCATTGCCTACCACCTGGTCAGCCGCATGCCGCCGAATGTGGAAGTCGACGATTTGATCCAGTCCGGCATGATCGGCCTGTTGGACGCCGCCAAACACTATTCCGCCACCAAGGGCGCGAATTTCGAAACCTACGCCGGCATTCGCATACGCGGCGCCATGCTCGATGAGGTGCGAAAATCCGATTGGACGCCCCGCTCGGTGCATCGAAACATGCGCGAGATGTCCGACGTGATCCGTAAGATCGAGAACGCGAAAGGACAGGACGCGACACCGACTGACATCGCCGAGGGTCTCGGCGTGTCCATCGAGGAATATCACAAGCTGGTGCAGGACGCGGCGAGCTGCCGGCTGTTCAGTTTCGATCAGATGGGATCGAGCGAAGATGAATCAAGTCCCGCCGACCATGCGCGCGACGAGGGGCCTGGGCCTCTGGACGACATGGAGCATGCCGGTTTTCGCGGCGCGCTGGCCTCCGCCATCGGCCTACTGCCCGAGCGCGAGAAGCTGGTGCTCTCGCTGTACTACGACGACGATATGAATCTGCGGGAAATTGGCGAGGTGCTTGAGGTTTCGGAGTCGCGCGTGTGCCAGATCCATGGTCAGGCCTTGGTACGCTTGCGGGCGCGGTTGGCGGAGTGGCTGGCGCCGGCTTGATCCATGGATATTTTAAGCATCATCGGCATCGTGCTTGCGCTGATAGCAATCATCGGCGGAGCGATCTTGAAGGGCAGCAGTGCCGGCGCATTGGTCGGCAGCGCCGCTTTCGTCATCGTGGTCGTCGGCACGCTGGCCGCCAGTCTGGTGCAAACACCGATGGCCACCTTCTTGCGTGCATGGAAAATCGCCTCCTGGGTGTTCAAGCCGCCGCCCAACAATCCCGCGGGCATGATCGAAAAGATTGTCGAGTGGAGCAATGTGGCGCGCAAGCAGGGACTGCTGGGCTTGGAATCCGCGGTCGAAGGGGAAAAGGACCAGTTTCTGAAGAAGGGACTGCAATCGCTGGTGGACGGCGGCGAACCGGATGCAATTCGTTCCAGCATGGAAATCGAATTGGACACCATGGAGCACTTCGACACGCAGGCCGCGAAGGTATTCGAATCCATGGGGGTGTACTCGCCGACCTTGGGCATCATCGGCGCGGTCATGGGATTGATGGCGGTCATGCAGAACCTCAATGATCCCTCGAAATTAGGCCATGGCATCGCCGCGGCTTTCATTGCGACGATCTACGGCATCGCATTCGCCAATCTTTTGTTCCTGCCGATGGGCAACAAGCTCAAGGCCGTCATTCACGGTCAATCGCAGGTTCGCACCATGGTGATCGAAGGGCTCATCGCCATCGCGCAGGGCGAGAATCCACGCAACATCGAGTCGAAATTGCAAGGGTACTTTCACCACTAAAGCGCCCGTCCGAGCACCTAACCATGGCCCGCAAGAAAAAGCACGAAGATCATGTGAATCACGAGGCGTGGGCCATTCCCTACGGCGATCTGGTTACGCTGCTGTTCGCATTGTTCACCGTCATGTATGCAATGTCGTCGGTGAACGAGGGCAAATTTCGCGTGCTCTCGGACGCCATGATCGCCGCCTTCAACGGCGCGCCCAAGAGCATGCGCCCGCTGAACATGGGCGAACCGGAGCCCGGCAAGGGAGGCGACAAGCCCTTGATCGGCATTACGCCCACCGCACTGATCAAAATCAGGGGCCAGGAGGAGGCGGTGCGTCCGATGCCGCCGCCCCCGCCTGCGGCCATTCCCGGGTCGTTGATTCGCATGGAGCGCGAGGTTCAGGATGCCATGCGCGCGTTGATCGATGCCAAGCTGATCACGGTGCGCCGAGAGAACATGTGGTTGGAAATCGAGATCAACACCGATATCTTGTTCTCCAGCGGGTCGGGTGCTTTCTCCGCGTCCGCCGAGCCGGTGCTCGACAAACTTGCCGACGTGTTGAAGCCCTTTCCCAATCCGATCCGGGTGGAAGGCCATACAGACGATCGGCCGATTCACACCGGCGCGTTTCCATCGAATTGGGAATTGTCGGCGGCGCGCGCCGCCAGCGTGGTGCATCAGTTCACCAGGCAGGGGATCGATCCGCTGCGGCTCGAGATCGTCGGCTTCGGGGAGTTTCATCCCCGTCAGCCAAACAACTCCGCCGAGGGGCGCAACGCAAATCGCCGTGTTGCCGTATTGGTACTCGAAGCCGTCGCTCCCGCCGAAACGACAACCGCGCGGACCACCGCCGACACGCCCGAGACCGTGGCGCCGGGAATCGACTTGGCGGATGCCGGCAGCGCAACCAACCGGCTGCTGGTGCGCGTTCCGCCGGAAGGGTTGGAAAAAACCGTGTTAATCAAGGCAGCCAAGCCCGCTGCAACGGAACCCTCCAAACCCCGATGAGCGAGGTCTCGCAATGAGTGAGGTTGATCGCTTGAGCAATTCAGGTCTCTTTCCGGCGCTGCCGATCGCGGACCGGCGCTCCTCGCGGGACGATAAGGAGCGGGGGCAACGCGCGGACCGTGGCCCGGAAAAGCCTGCCGCAAGATCCACGGGAACCCCGCAACCCGATACCGGGCCGCGGCCGCCCAAATCACACATCGACGAGTACGCCTGAGCGTGAGCGGCTTCAACATCACCGCCATGGTGTGGCTTTTGCCGTGCGATAAGTAGAATGCCGGTTCGAAACGGCATAGAACAATCACTCAGGCGGTACCAATGAAGTATTTCTGCTGCGTGCTTTCCCTGGCTGCGTGTATTGCGAGTTCGTGGAGTCTCGGTGCCCGCGCAGCTCCAGCGCAAACGGCCTTGGCACTCGAAAAAATCATGGCCGATCCTGATTGGATAGGGCCGCCGGTGAGAGACGCCTATTGGTCCGCGGACGGCCGTGCGGTGTACTACTCGTTGAAGCGCTCCGGTTCGCCCATTGTCGATTTGCATCGCATCGATGCCAACGGCAGCCAAGATGCGGTGGTGGACGCGGGCGGCATGGCGAGCGCCGACGGGCCGGCGGTCTACGATCGCGCCGGCAAACGCGCGGCGTTCGTGCGCCATCACGACATTTTTGTGCGCGATTTGGCCAACGGCCGCTTGACGCAAATTACCCGCTCGCCGCAGCCAAAATCCGATCCGCGATTTTCGGCCGACGGCAAACTCTTGAGCTTCCGCATCGGCAATGAGTGGTTCGTGCACGAATTCGGCGGCGGAGTGACGGCGCCCGCCGCCGTCGTCAAAGCGGAAAAGGACCCGAACGCAGCGCCGGCGGCGGATGACTTGCGTGAAATGCAGTTGCGCACTTTCGCGACCTTGAAGAAGCTGCATGACGATACCGAAGCCGCTCGAATCCACGACGAGGCCATGCAGAAAGGCGATGCCTCGCGTGCGATGCTGCCGTTTTATCTTGGCGACGAAGTGCTCGTTCGCGGCAGCGAACTGTCGCCGGACGCGCATTGGCTGCTGGTGGTGACCGAGCCCAAGTCTCACGTCAAGGGCAGGGAAGGCCAGCTGACCCGCTATGTCACCGAGTCGGGTTACGAAGAGTTCGAAAAAGAGCGCTTACGCGCCGGCCGCAACCCACCGGCTCCGCAAAGTCTGATGCTGCTCAATCTCGTTGATCACACCATGCATGCGCTCTCGCTGGAGAAGCTGCCCGGAATTTACGACGATCCATTGAAGGCTGTCCGCGAAGAAAATGCCAAGGCGCACCCGCCCGGCAATCCGCAAGCCGCTGCGGCGGGCAGCGACAGGCAGGCTCGCGGGATCTGGATAATCAACGATGAACCGGATGCCTTGAGCGGCGGCATCATATGGAGCTCGGACGGAGGCGAGCTCGGCATAGAGATGTACGCGATCGATCACAAGGATCGATGGCTGGTCAGCGTCGATCTGGCGAGTTATACGCTGCTGCCGCAGCATCGCTTGAGCAATGCGGCCTGGATCGGCGGGGCATTCAATGAATTTGGATGGCTCAACGACAATCGTACGCTTTGGTACGAGTCTGAAGAGTCAGGTTATGCGCATCTGTACACCAAGGCCTTGAACGGCGCGGCGCGAGCACTGACTCATGGCCAATTCGAAGTGTCGAGTCCGCAACTGTCCGAAGATGGGCGCTGGTTCTACGTGCTCAGCAATCAAGTGGCACCCTATTCTTATGATGTCTATCGTGTTGCGAGCGGCGGCGGGGTCCTGCAGCGGGTGACGACGCTGCAGGGCGTCGAAAAGGCCGAGCTGGACCGAAGCGGCAAGCAGCTGCTGCTGAGCCACTCAGCGCCGTACATGCGCACGCAAATCGCCGTTGCCAAGGCCGACGGCTCCGGCGCAGTGCGTGAACTCACGGATACCCGCACGGCCGAATACAAGTCCATGACTTGGATCCAGCCTGAGATCGTGAAGATTCCGTCGACGCATTTTGGCGGCGCGATCTATGCCAAGCTTTATCGCGACAACGTCCTCGGCGCCGCGACGAGAAAGCCGGCGGTGCTGTTCATCCACGGCGCCGGATATATGCAAGATGTGCATCTGCGCTACTCGTACTACTTTCGCGAGCAGATGTTCAACAACATGTTGGCGCACCAGGGTTATGTGGTGCTCGACATGGACTACCGCGCCTCGGCCGGCTATGGCGCTGAATGGCGTACCGCCATCTACCGGCAGATGGGACATCCAGAACTGGAAGACATGCTGGACGGCAAGAAATGGCTGATCGAGCAGGGAAACGCCGATCCGAAACATTTCGGGGTGTACGGCGGTTCCTACGGCGGGTTCATGACCCTGATGGCGCTGTTCCGCGCGCCCGGCGAGTTTGCGGCGGGCGCCGCGCTGCGTCCGGTTACGGACTGGATGCAGTACGACCATGAATACACCTCGGGAATTTTGAATGACCCGCAGGCCGACCCGATCGCCTATGCACGATCTTCACCGATCGAATTTGCCGCGGGATTGCAGGACGCGCTGCTCATCTGCCACGGCGTGATCGACGACAATGTGCTGTTCGAAGATTCAATGCGCTTGTACCAGCGCTTGATCGAATTGCACAAGGACAATTTCAGCATGTCGCCGTATCCGTTGGATCGTCACGGCTTCACCAACGCCGACTCCTGGCTCGATGAATACAAGCGGATATACCGGCTGTTCGAAGCCAATTTGCGCTAGGAGCCTGTGGCAACGTTGAATACTCAGACAGGCTCCCAGGCGCCGCCGCGAGAGTCAGCTGCCGGCAATTTCCGCAGCGGCACGCGCAAGAATGACGGCGATGCGCTGCTGTTCCTCGCGCGAGCTGTGCCACTTGTCGGCCAGTGCGAGTTGCAGATCTCGCCGTGCTCGATGCAGCTCGCGCGAACCCCGGCGTTCGTGATCGCCCGGCTCGTCGCCACCTCCCTCCGCCTCCGCGTGGAGCGCCCGGCGGAGCCGTTCCATGCGCTCGCCCACGCGGCCGAATTGCGTAAAGAGCGCATCTGCCGAGGCTAGATTTTTCGCCAGGTGCTCTTTGCCGGCCGGGGTGATGCTGTACTGCTTTCGGGAGCCGTCGGCCGACACCGTCGCGTGCCCGATCTCTTCTAAATAGGTCAACGCGGGATAAACCATGCCCGGGCTCGGGACATAGAAGCCTTTCGAGCGCTCGTCCAATTCCTTGATGATCTCGTAGCCGTAGCGCGACTTTTCGTGGAGCAACTTCAGGATCAGCAGCTGCAAATCCGCGGAGGAGAGCTTTCGGCCCATGCCGAATCCGCGGCCGCCCATGCCGCCGCCCTCCATGAAGCCCTTGCCGAACGGGCCGAATCCGTAATGGCCGCGATGCCGGCCGATGAAGTGATATAGACGATGGTGCATTGTATCTCTCGATATGTCTTAAAACGTATCTTACGATACTCATATCTTACGATAGCATCAAGCCCCGACAGCCCGGAAGGGCCGGCGGATCAGATTCGTCCTGACTTGACATTGACACTAGGGGACGCGCACCGCAAAATACGCGGCTCATTTTAGGGAGGGGTACCCAAGCGGCCAACGGGGGCAGACTGTAAATCTGCTGGCTTATGCCTTCGTAGGTTCGAATCCTACCCCCTCCACCAGCGAAGGATGTGGGGTCGTGCCATTGGCTTAGTAGGAGTGCGGGTGTAGTTCAATGGTAGAACGTCAGCCTTCCAAGCTGATCACGTGGGTTCGATTCCCATCACCCGCTCCAAATGGATGCGGCCCACGTAGCTCAGTTGGTAGAGCACGTCCTTGGTAAGGACGAGGTCAACGGTTCGATCCCGTTCGTGGGCTCCAGAGTTTTCTAATTTTTGAGAGGTACTTGCCGTGTCGAAGGGGAAGTTTGAGCGAACGAAGCCGCACGTGAACGTGGGGACGATTGGGCATGTGGATCATGGCAAGACGACCTTGACGGCGGCCCTGACCAAGGTGATGGCCGAGAAGCACGGCGGGGAGTTTAAAGCCTACGACCAGATTGATAAGGCTCCCGAGGAGCGGGCGCGCGGCATTACGATAGCCACGGCGCACGTGGAGTATCAGTCGGACGCGCGCCACTACGCGCACGTGGACTGTCCGGGACATGCCGACTATGTGAAGAACATGATCACGGGAGCGGCGCAGATGGACGGAGCGATTCTGGTGGTCTCGGCGGCCGACGGCCCGATGCCCCAGACGCGCGAGCACATACTGCTGGCCCGCCAGGTCGGGGTGCCTTACATCGTGGTGTATATGAACAAGGCGGACATGGTGGATGATGCGGAGCTTCTAGAGCTGGTGGAGCTTGAGGTTCGCGATCTGTTGACGCTGTACAAGTTTCCCGGGGATAAGACCCCGATCATCACGGGTTCTGCCCTAAAGGCGCTCGAGGGGGATGACTCGGAGATCGGCGTGCCCTCGGTGATCAAGCTGGTGAAGGCTTTGGATGATTACATTCCGGTGCCCAAGCGGGCGGTGGAAGGGGCCTTTCTGATGCCGGTGGAAGATGTGTTCTCGATTGCCGGGCGCGGCACGGTGGTCACGGGGCGCATTGAGCGCGGAATCGTGAAGATCAACGATGAAGTGGAGATTGTGGGGATTCGCCCGACGCAGAAGACCACCTGCACGGGGGTGGAGATGTTCCGCAAGCTGCTGGATGAGGGCCAGGCGGGAGATAACGTGGGAGTGCTGTTGCGCGGCACGAAGCGCGAGGAAGTGGAGCGTGGTCAGGTTCTGTGCAAGCCGGGCAGCATCACGCCGCACACGAAGTTCGAGGCTGAAGTGTATGTCTTGAGCAAGGAGGAGGGCGGACGACATACGCCGTTCTTCAAAGGCTACCGGCCGCAGTTCTACTTTCGCACCACCGATGTGACCGGAGCGGTGGAGCTGCCGGAGGGCACCGAGATGGTGATGCCGGGGGACAACATCAAGATCGTGGTGGAACTGATCGCCCCGATCGCGATGGAGCAGGGACTGCGCTTCGCCATCCGCGAGGGCGGCAAAACCGTCGGCGCAGGTGTGGTTGCCAAGGTCATTGCTTGATCTTATTTTTAATGGTTGGGGCCGCATCGGCCTCGTTGAAAGGTTTGCGCGCAGCGCATTGAATAGGGCAGTAGCTCAATTGGCAGAGCGGCGGTCTCCAAAACCGCAGGTTGGGGGTTCGATTCCCTCCTGCCCTGCCATTGATGCGCGCCCGTAGGACAGCGGAAGTACATGGCTGAAGTGCAAACACCGGCGGTCTCGTCATTCAAGGACACCGCACTGCTGATTTTGTCGATCATTGCGATTCTCGCCGGGATTGCAGCGTTCTATTGGTTTGACGAGCAAGGGCTGGCGCTGCGCATCGGCATGGTTGTCGCGGGCATAGCTGCCGGCGCGGGCCTTATGTGGCTGAGCGTGTATGGCAAGGAGTTCGTCTTGTTTGCTCAGGCCGCGCGTGTGGAATTGCGCAAAGTGGTTTGGCCGACGCAGCAGGAGACCCGCAATACGACGCTTGTGGTGTTCGTATTCGCAGCTGCGATGGGATTTTTCTTTTTCTTACTTGATTGGGTGCTCACCTGGATGACCCGCTTTTTGGGCGGCACACCGGGTTAGCGGACGCGGAGCTCTTATGTCCTTGCGATGGTATGTGGTTCACGCTTACTCGAACTTCGAGCACAAGGTCTCGGAGTCACTGAAGGAGCGCGTCAAGCGAGCCGGCCTCGAGGCCAAGTTCGGTGAAATTCTGGTGCCCACGGAAGAAGTTGTCGAGATGCGCGATGGGCAGAAGCGCAAATCCGACCGCAAGTTCTTCCCGGGCTATGTGCTCGTGCAGATGGAAATGGACGAGGACACCTGGCACCTCGTGAAAGAGGTGCCGAAAGTATTGGGATTCATCGGCGGCACCAGCGACAAGCCGGCGGCGATCACCGACCGGGAGGCCATGTCGATCTTGCGCCGCGTCGAGGAAGGCGTGGACAAGCCCAAGCCGAAGGTGCTGTTCGAGCCCGGCGAAGTGGTGCGGGTGACCGACGGTCCGTTCAACGATTTCAACGGCGTGGTCGAGTCCGTGAATTACGAAAAGAACCGGCTGCAGGTGGCGGTGCAGATCCTCGGGCGTTCCACGCCGGTGGAATTGGATTTCTCGCAGGTCGAGAAGGGTTGATTTTTTACAGGGCGGGGCCGCTTCGGCCCTGTTGAAAGGTTGGCGCGAAAGCGCCTGGAAATAGGCGCGTCAGCGCCTAGAAATAGGCGTAAGCGCCTGAACACGGGGAGCCGCACAGGCGGCGTTTGCACCCACAGGAGTTTTAGATGGCAAAGAAAGTCACCGGCTATATCAAGCTGCAGATCCCTGCAGGCCAGGCCAATCCCTCGCCGCCGGTAGGTCCGGCTTTGGGCCAACAGGGTGTGAACATCATGGAGTTCTGCAAGGCGTTTAATGCCCAGACGCAGGCCTTGGAAAAAGGATTACCGACCCCAGTAGTGATAACGGTATATAGCGACCGCAGCTTTACCTTCATCATGAAGACGCCGCCGGCGTCAGTGCTCATCGCGAAGGCGCTCGGCATCCCCAAGGGGAGCGCCACGCCGAACACGGCGAAAGTCGGGAAAGTGACCCGCAAGCAGCTCGAGGACATCGCCAAGGTGAAAATGCCCGATTTGACCGCCGCCGATTTGGACGCGGCCGTGCGCACCATCGCGGGCAGCGCGCGCAGCATGGGTGTTGACGTGGAGGGAGTGTGACATGCCTGCAGTAGCCAAACGTACCAAGACCTGGAAAGAGAAGCTGCCGCCGGGCAAGGCTTATGCAATCGACGACGCTCTGAAGCTCGTGAAGGAATTTGCGACCGCAAAGTTCAATGAGTCCGTGGACGTATCCGTAAATCTGGGCGTCGATGCCACCAAGTCGGACCAACAGGTGCGCGGTTCAACCGTGATGCCTCATGGGACCGGCAAGACGGTGCGTGTGGCGGTCTTCACGCAGGGCAAGAATGCCGATGCTGCCAAAGCGGCGGGCGCCGACATTGTCGGTTTCGAGGATCTGGCTGAAAAGGTGAAGGCCGGACAGATCGATTTCGATGTGGTCATCGCCAGTCCCGATGCCATGCGCATCGTCGGCCAGCTGGGTCAGATCTTGGGCCCCCGCGGGCTCATGCCGAACCCGAAGGTCGGTACGGTAACGCCCAACGTGGCGGAAGCCGTGAAGAATGCGAAGTCCGGTCAGGTGCGCTATCGCACCGACAAGGCGGGCATCGTGCATGCGCAGATCGGACGAGCGAATTTCGAGCCGAGCGCGCTGAAGGAAAATCTGTTGGCGCTGGTCAACGATCTGCAGAAGATCAAGCCGGCGACTTCCAAGGGTATTTACCTGAAGAAGCTGACTGTCTCCTCGACCATGGGCCCCGGAGTGACGGTCGATCAGTCGAGCTTGGGATTGCTGAAGATTTAGTTCTTTGACTTTAAGGCCGGGGCCGCATCGGCCCCGGGAATTGTTGCGCGAAGCGCATGGAAACATGCGCAAGCGCCTAGAAAGATGGAGGGCTGCGTGAGGCTGCAAGGCCGAGCGCACCCACCATCGAAGACCGCAGGCGAGTTTAGGGTTCCGCAGGGCGCTCAAGAGACTCTTAAAGCCAGCCTGCGCAGATGGTGGGACCGAATCAGGATTTGCCTGAGAAGGTCGCACCAATGAGTACTTGAGGTACTCAAAGGGTGGATGCGGGCGGCGGCGCGCGCATCTGATGTGTGACGCTTCTCTTAAAGGGGAACCTTAGTGGCACTCAAGTTAGAAGAGAAGAAAGTCGTGGTGGCAGAAGTCAACGCGGTCGCGGCGAAAGCCCTGTCCGTGGTGGGCGCTGAGAACCGTGGCTTGACCGTGACGCAGATGACCGACCTGCGCGCCAAGGCGCGCAAGGAAGGGGTTTATCTGCGGATCGTCAAGAACACACTCGCACGCAAGGCGGTTGCCGGCACCTCTTTCGAGTGCATCTCTCCGGCGTTGAAAGGACCCATTGTTCTGGCATTTTCCAACGATGATCCGGGCGCTGCCGCCCGCATCGTCAAGGCCTTTGCCAAGGACAACGACAAATTGGTGACGACGATCGTCTCCTTGGGCGGGCAACTGCTCAAGGCCGATTCACTCGAGCGCGTGGCTTCATTGCCCACGCGCGCGCAGGCGTTGTCGAAGATGCTGGGTGTGCTCAAGGCGCCGATTGCGAAGTTCGTTGGTACGTTGGCTGCCCCCAACTCGAAGTTGGTGCGGACGTTGGCTGCTGTTCTTGAAGCCAAGAAAAGCGCTGAGGCGGCGGCGAAATAATCCTGATTCGGGTTTAAACAAACCCATATTTTTTTTGGAGACGATAATGGCTGTTACGAAAGACGAAATCCTCGACACAATTTCCAAGATGTCGGTCATGGAAGTGGTGGAGCTGATTGCCGATATGGAAAAGAAGTTCAATGTCACTGCGGCGGCACCTGTCGCGGCGGCGGCGGCGGGCGGCGGTGGCGGCGCAGCGGCTCCGGCTGCTGAGGCGCAAACCGAATTCACCGTGACCATGACCGAGTTCGGCGCCAACAAAGTGGGCGTCATCAAGGTCATCCGCGAAATCACCGGTTTGGGATTGAAGGAAGCGAAGGACTTGGTTGAGGGCGCGCCTTCAACCGTCAAGGAAGGCATTCCGAAGGCGGATGCCGACGCTATCAAGACTAAGCTCGAGGCCGCGGGCGCCAAGGCTGCCATCAAGTAGTGATTATTGCCGATATGCGCAGTTCGATGGTTGCCGCAAACCTTACGCGGCAGCCATCGGCTGCGCCTTTGATTTGATTTTAGGGCGGGGCCGTTGCGGCCCCGTTAAGTAGTTGGCGCGCAAGCGCCTGGAAATGGGCGCGAAGCGCCTGGAGAAGTCATGGCCTATTCGTTCACCGAAAAGAAGCGCATTCGTAAGAACTTTGGTAAGCGGCCGAGCATCCTCGGCACGCCGTACCTGCTGGCGATCCAATTGGATTCGTACCGGCGATTCTTGCAGGCGGATACCGCGGAGTCGAAACGCGATGAGATCGGCTTGCATGCTGCCTTCGACAGCGTGTTCCCCATTTCCAGCTATTCCGGGAATGCCACGCTCGAGTATGTGAGTTATCGTCTCGGCGAACCGGTGTTCGACGTCAAGGAATGCCAGCTGCGCGGCCTGACCTACGCGGCGCCGCTGCGCGTCAAAGTACGCCTGGTGGTGCTCGACAAGGAGGCCAGCGGCGCAAAAAAGCCGGTGAAGGACGTGCGCGAGCAGGAAGTCTACTTGGGAGAACTGCCGCTCATGACCGAGAACGGCACGTTCATCATCAACGGTACCGAGCGCGTCATCGTCTCGCAGCTGCATCGCAGCCCCGGCGTGTTCTTCGATCACGACCGCGGCAAGACCCACTCGTCGGGCAAGCTGTTGTTTTCCGCGCGCATCATTCCCTACCGCGGTTCCTGGCTGGACTTCGAATTCGACCCGAAGGATTGCGTATTCGCGCGTATCGATCGGCGCCGCAAGTTGCCGGTGACCATCATCCTGCGCGCGCTCGGCCTGACCGAAGAGCAGATCCTGGACATCTTCTTCGAGAAGAACGTGTTCCATTTGTCGAAGAAAGAGATCGAATTCGAAATCATTCCGCAGCGATTGCGCGGCGAAACCGCGGCGTTCGAGATTCGCGTCGGCAAGAAAGTCATCGTCGAAGAAGGCCGCCGCATCACCGCGCGGCACGTCAAGGAACTCGAAGAGGCGGGCGTCAAGCGTCTGCCCGTGCCCACCGAATACGTACAGGGCAAGGTCCTGGCGCACGACATCGTCAACACGGAGACCGGCGAGATCTTGGCGAAGGCCAACGAGATCCTCACCGTTCCCACGGTGGCCAAGCTCATTGAGAGCGGCATCACCTCGATTCGCACGCTGTATGTGAACGACCTGGATCGCGGTCCGTATATTTCGGACACGCTGCGCATCGATCCCACCAAGACCCGCCTCGAGGCGCTGGTGGAAATCTATCGCATGATGCGTCCCGGCGAGCCTCCGACCAAGGATGCGGCCGAGAACCTGTTTCAGAACCTGTTCTTCAACGGCGAGCGCTATGACCTGTCGCCCGTCGGCCGCATGAAGTTCAACCGCCGCGTGGGCCGCGAGGAAATCACAGGCTCGGGCGTCTTGAGCAAGGAAGACATCATCGAGGTTATGAAGACCTTGATCGACATCCGCAACGGCAACGGCCATGTGGACGACATCGATCACCTGGGAAACCGTCGTGTCCGCAGCGTCGGCGAAATGGCGGAGAACGCCTTCCGCATCGGTTTGGTGCGGGTCGAGCGCGCCGTGAAGGAGCGCCTGACGATCGCCGAAAGCGAACCGATCATGCCGCAGGAAATGATCAACGCGAAGCCGGTGGCGGCCGCGGTGAAGGAATTCTTCGGCTCATCGCAGCTGTCGCAGTTCATGGACCAGAACAATCCGCTCTCGGAAGTCACGCATAAGCGCCGCGTTTCGGCGCTCGGCCCAGGCGGCCTGACGCGCGAGCGCGCCGGATTCGAAGTTCGCGACGTGCATCCCACGCACTACGGCCGGGTATGCCCGATCGAAACGCCGGAAGGCCCGAACATCGGTTTGATCAATTCGCTGGCCGTGTATGCGCGCACCAATGACTACGGATTCCTCGAGACTCCGTATCGGCGCGTTGCCGACGGCAAGGTCACCGACAAGATCGATTACCTGTCAGCCATCGAAGAAGGTCAATACGTGATCGCGCAGGCGAACGCGACCTTGAGCGAGAAGGGCGAATTCACCGATGATCTGATCTCCTGCCGCACGCAGAACGAGTTCACCTTGTCTGCGCCGGACAAGATTCATTATATGGACGTGTCGCCGAAGCAGATCGTGTCGGTAGCAGCCTCCTTGATTCCGTTCTTGGAACACGACGATGCGAACCGCGCGCTCATGGGCTCGAACATGCAGCGCCAGGCGGTTCCGACTCTGCGCTCGGAAACCCCGCTTGTGGGTACCGGCATGGAACGGGCGGTGGCCATCGACTCCGGCGTCACCGTGGTGGCGCGGCGCGGCGGCAGCGTGGATTCAGTCGATGCGTCGCGCATCGTGGTACGGGTGAACGACGATGAAACGACTGCCGGTGAGCCGGGTGTCGATATCTATTCGTTGACCAAGTACACGCGCTCCAACCAGAACACCTGCATCAACCAGCGCCCGCTGGTCAATGCCGGCGATGCCATCAAGCGCGGCGACGTGCTGGCCGACGGCCCCTCGACTGACTTGGGCGAACTCGCGCTGGGCCAGAACTTGCTCGTGGCTTTCATGCCGTGGAACGGCTACAACTTCGAAGACTCCATCCTGATTTCCGAGCGCGTGGTCGAGGAAGACCGCTTCACGACCATTCACATCGAAGAGCTGACCTGCGTCGCGCGCGACACCAAGTTGGGCCCCGAGGAAATCACCGCCGATATCCCCAACGTGGGCGACTCCGCGCTGGCGAAACTCGACGAGGCAGGCATTGCCTTTATCGGCGCCGAAGTGCGCGCCGGCGACATTCTGGTGGGCAAGGTCACGCCGAAGGGCGAAACCCAGCTGACGCCGGAAGAGAAGTTGCTGCGGGCAATCTTCGGCGAAAAGGCCTCCGACGTGAAGGACACCTCGCTGCGCGTGCCTCCCGGCATGGACGGCACGGTCATCGACGTGCGCGTATTTACGCGCGACGGCGTGGAGAAGGATTCGCGCGCCCTGGCGATCGAAAAGTCCGAACTCGAGCGGGTGCGCAAGGACTTGGCCGATCAGCAGCGCATTCTGGAAGATGATTTGTTCCAGCGCGTGCGCGGAATGATCGAAGGCAAGGCCGCCGAGGCCGGGCCCGAAGAAGATCAAGTCGGGTACTCAGATTGATGATGCGTATCTCGCGGACCTGCCGCGCGAGCAGTGGTTCGAGATTCGCTTCAAGGAAGAAGAGGTCAACACGCAGCTGGAGACCGTCTCCGAGCGCCTGAAGGGCCAGCGCAAGGCATTCGAGAAGCGCTTCGAGGAGAAGAAGGCCAAGATCACCGCGGGCGACGATCTGGCTCCGGGCGTGCTCAAGATGGTCAAGGTGTACCTGGCGGTGAAGCGCCGCGTGCAACCGGGCGACAAGATGGCGGGCCGCCACGGCAACAAGGGTGTGATTTCCTCCATCGTTCCGGTGGAAGACATGCCGTACATGGCGGACGGCACGCCGGTGGACATCGTGTTGAACCCCTTGGGCGTTCCTTCACGCATGAACATCGGGCAGATACTCGAGACCCACCTGGGTTGGGCTGCGAAGGGCTTGGGCGCCAAGATCGGCAAGATGCTGGAAGCGCAGCACGCCGTCGTGGAACTGCGCAAGTTCCTCGGCCAGGTCTACAACGAGACCGGCGGCCAGAAGGAAGACATCAAGTCCATGAGCGATGCCGAAGTCATCGAGCTGGCCAGCAACCTGAAGAAGGGCGTGCCGATGGCGACGCCGGTGTTCGACGGGGCAAGCGAAGAAGAGATCAAGAATCTCCTCACCTTGGCCGACCTGCCGACCTCCGGGCAAACCGTGCTGCACGACGGCCGGACCGGCGAGCAGTTCGAGCGGCCGGTCACGGTGGGCTACATGTACATGCTGAAGCTCAATCACTTGGTCGACGACAAGATGCATGCGCGTTCCACGGGACCCTACAGCTTGGTCACCCAGCAACCGCTTGGGCGGCAAGGCGCAATTCGGCGGTCAGCGCTTCGGCGAAATGGAAGTGTGGGCGCTGGAGGCGTATGGCGCCGCGTACACCCTGCAGGAAATGCTCACCGTCAAGTCGGACGACGTCAACGGGCGTACGCAGATGTACAAGGCGATTGTCGACGGCAACCATGAAATGAAAGCCGGCATGCCGGAATCGTTCAATGTCTTGGTGAAGGAGATACGGTCCTTGGCCATCAACATCGAACTAGAGAGCGAGGCCTAATCTATGAAAGACTTACTCAAATTGTTCAAGCAGCAGGTGCCGGTCGAGAATTTCGATTCGATCAAGATCGGTCTTGCCTCTCCGGACATGATCCGCTCTTGGTCGTACGGCGAAGTCAAAAAGCCCGAGACCATCAACTATCGCACCTTCAAGCCGGAACGCGACGGCTTGTTCTGCGCAAAGATATTCGGGCCGGTCAAGGACTACGAGTGCCTGTGCGGCAAGTACAAGCGCCTGAAACATCGCGGCGTGGTGTGCGAGAAGTGCGGCGTCGAAGTGACCCAGTCCAAGGTGCGCCGCGAGCGCATGGGACACATCGAGCTGGCGAGCCCCACCGCGCACATCTGGTTCTTGAAGTCCCTGCCCTCGCGCATCGGTTTGATGCTCGACATGACCCTGCGCGAAATCGAGCGTGTGCTGTACTTCGAGGCCTTCGTGGTCGTCGATCCCGGCATGACTTCGCTGCAGCGCGGCCAATTGCTCACCGATGAAATGTACCTGGAGTCCATCGAAGAGCACGGCGATGAGTTCGACGCGCGCATGGGCGCCGAAGCGGTACATGAACTGCTCAAATCCATGGATCTGCCCTCCGAGGTGGTCAAGGTTCGCGAGGACATGGCGAACACCAACTCCGAGACCAAGATCAAGCGCCTGTCGAAGCGACTGAAGCTCATTGAAGCGTTCATGGAGTCGGGCAACAAGCCGGAATGGATGGTGCTCACCGTATTGCCGGTGCTGCCGCCCGACCTGCGTCCGCTGGTTCCCCTGGACGGCGGCCGCTTTGCGACCTCCGATCTTAACGACCTGTATCGCCGCGTCATCAACCGCAACAACCGCCTGCGCCGGCTGCTGGAACTCAACGCGCCGGACATCATCGTGCGCAACGAAAAGCGCATGCTGCAGGAAGCGGTGGATGCGTTGCTCGACAACGGCCGCCGCGGCCGTGCCATTACCGGCACCAACAAGCGCCCCTTGAAGTCGCTGGCCGACATGATCAAGGGCAAGCAGGGCCGGTTCCGCCAGAACCTTTTGGGCAAGCGCGTCGACTACTCCGGCCGTTCGGTCATCGTGGTCGGCCCGACCTTGCGTCTGCACCAGTGCGGATTGCCGAAGAAAATGGCATTGGAACTGTTCAAGCCGTTCATCTTCTCCAAGCTGCAGCTGCGCGGCGAAGCCTCGACCATCAAGGCGGCGAAGCGTCTGGTGGAGCGCGAAGGACCGGAAGTGTGGGACATCCTGGAAGAGGTGATCCGCGAACATCCGGTGTTGTTGAATCGTGCACCGACCTTGCATCGCCTCGGCATCCAGGCCTTCGAGCCGGTGCTGATCGAAGGCAAGGCCATCCAGCTGCATCCGCTGGTGTGCACGGCGTTCAACGCCGACTTCGACGGCGACCAAATGGCCGTCCACGTGCCGCTGTCCATCGAGGCACAGCTCGAAGCGCGCGCATTGATGATGTCATCCAACAACATTCTCTCGCCCGCAAACGGCGAGCCGATCATCGTTCCGTCGCAGGACGTGGTGCTCGGGCTCTATTACATGACCCGTGAAAAGGTCGGTGCCAAGGGCGAAGGCATGGCATTCGGCGATGTCAGCGAAGTGCATCGTGCCTACGAAAGCCGCAATATCGATCTGCAAGCCAAGGTCAAAGTGCGTTTGGTTGAGCACGTACGCGATGCCAGCGGAACGCTGGTGAAGAACATCCGTGTTGTCGACACCACGGCGGGGCGTGCCTTGCTGTCCGAGATCCTGCCGAAGGGCTTGTCGTTCGACGCCATCAACCAAGACATGACCAAGAAGATCATTTCCGCGACGATCAACATGTGCTATCGCACGGTGGGTCTCAAGGAAACGGTCGTGTTCGCCGATCAATTGATGTACACCGGCTTCCAGTACGCGACGCGCTCCGGAGTATCGATCGGCGTGGACGACATGGTCGTACCGCAATCGAAGGTCAAGATTTTGGCCACCGCCGAGAAGGAGGTGAAGGAAATCCAGGAGCAATACTCCTCAGGATTAGTCACCAACGGCGAGCGTTACAACAAGGTCGTCGACATCTGGTCGCGCACCAATGACCAAGTGGCCAAGGCCATGATGGAGAAATTGGGCACCGACGAGGTGAATGATTCCAAGGGCAACAAGGTCCGGCAGAAGTCGTTCAACTCGATTTTCATGATGGCCGATTCGGGCGCTCGCGGTTCCGCCGCGCAGATTCGTCAGCTGGCCGGCATGCGCGGCCTGATGGCGAAGCCGGACGGGTCCATCATCGAGACGCCGATTACGGCGAATTTCCGCGAAGGCTTGAACGTGCTGCAGTACTTCATCTCGACGCACGGCGCGCGCAAGGGCTTGGCCGACACCGCTTTGAAGACGGCCAACTCCGGCTACCTGACCCGTCGCCTGGTCGACGTGGCGCAGGATCTGGTGGTCACGGAAATCGATTGCGGCACCGTCAACGGCCTGTCCATCACCCCGATCGTCGAAGGCGGCGATGTGGTGGAGGGCTTGGGCGAGCGCGTGCTGGGTCGAGTTGTCTCCGAAGACGTCTCGGTCGCCTCCAGCGGCGAAGTGCTGGTCAAAGCCGGCGAATTGATCGACGAAAAGCGGGTCAAATTGCTGGAAAAAATGGGCGTCGATCAGGTCATGGTGCGTTCGCCCATCACCTGCGAAACCCGCTACGGCGTTTGCGCGCAGTGCTACGGCCGCGACTTGGGCCGCGGACATCGCATCAACATCGGCGAGGCGGTCGGCGTCATTGCGGCGCAATCGATCGGCGAGCCGGGCACGCAGCTGACCATGCGTACCTTCCACGTCGGCGGCGCGGCCTCGCGAGCGGCGGCTGCCAACGGCGTCGAAGTGAAGAGCAAGGGCACCATTCGCCTGCACAACATCAAGACCGTGCGCCATGAGAAAGGCCACCTGGTCGCGGTGTCGCGATCCGGTGAATTGGGCGTGGTCGATGAGTTCGGCCGCGAGCGCGAGCGCTACAAGATTCCGTACGGCGCGACCATCACGGTAAACGACGCTGACGTCGTCACGGCAGGTCAGGCGGTTGCCAACTGGGATCCGCACACCCACCCCGTGGTCACGGAAGTGGCCGGCATGATCAAGTTCTCCGACTTCGTCGACGGTATCACCGTCACGTCGCAGGTGGACGATGTCACCGGTTTGACCAGCACCGTGGTGCTGGATCCGAAGCAGCGCGGTTCAGGCGGCAAGGACCTGCGTCCGGTGGTGCGTTTGACCAATGCCAAGGGCAAGGAAGTGACCTTCGCCAATACCGACATTCCGGCGGTGTATGCGCTGCCCGCGGGCGCGATCGTCAGTCTCGAGGATGGTTCCAAGGTGTCGGTGGGCGACGTCATTGCACGTATCCCGCAAGAGTCCTCGAAAACCCGCGACATTACCGGCGGTCTGCCGCGCGTGGCCGACTTGTTCGAGGCCCGCAAGCCGAAGGATTCCGCGATTCTCGCGGAGCGTTCGGGCACGGTGAGCTTCGGCAAGGAGACCAAGGGCAAGCGCCGCCTGATCATCACCAATGAAGGCACCGACAAGTACGAGGAACTGATTCCGAAGTGGCGCCATCTCAACGTGTTCGAAGGCGAACAGGTCGAGAAGGGCGAAGTCATCGCCGACGGCGAGCCCAACCCGCACGACATTCTGCGGTTGCAGGGGGTCGAGGCGCTGGCAAACTACCTGGTACGCGAAATCCAAGATGTATACCGCCTGCAGGGTGTGAAGATCAACGACAAGCACATCGAAGTCATCGTGCGGCAGATGCTGCGCAAGATCGAAGTGTTGGATGCCGGTGATTCAGCGCTGCTGCGCGGCGAACAGATGGACCGCGGCAGACTGCTCGATGTCATTGCGAAGCAGAAATCCGAGGGCAAGCATCAGTCGACCTGGGAACCGCTGCTGTTGGGCATCACCAAGGCATCGCTGGCGACGGAGTCCTTTATTTCGGCGGCATCGTTCCAAGAGACCACCCGCGTCCTCACTGAGGCGGCGGTACGGGGCCTGAAGGACGATCTGCGCGGCCTGAAGGAAAACGTCATCGTCGGCCGCCTGATTCCCGCGGGAACCGGCTTCGCGTATCATGCCCGTCGTCGACGCGCCTCGGACGACAGCCGCCGCCGCAGTTTCATGGACGTCAGCGGCGGAATCGGCGACTCGGACGATGCAGTACCGGCGGGGGACACAGAAGCTGCCGAATAAAGAATAAGAAGTATTTCCTGAAAAATGTGGCCTCGGACTCAAGAGTTCGAGGCCTTTTTTTTGATAAGGGAAATTTGACAACCGGCGAACGGCGGTTTCATATCCCACCGCATTAACGGCAACTGAAGGAACCAAAAATGGGCAAGGCCTCGGAACCGGTCAGTTCCGTCGAGGTTGCTTTGGCGCACGCCACGCGTCTATTGGAGAGCAACCCCGTTCTCGCGGCTGAACAGGCCAACGAGATCCTCAAGGCGGTACCGGCTCATCCGCTGGCAATGTTGCTGCTGGGGGTAGCGCGACGGACCGGCGGCGATGCAACGGCTGCAGCGGAGGCCTTGAGTCCGCTCGTGGCGATGCATCCCCAATGGGCGCTGGCGCATTATGAACTGGCACTGGCTCACAGCGCCTTGGAACGCAACCCGGCCGCCATAGCTGCTCTGCGGCGCGCCGTGACACTCAAGCCTGACATGGCGGATGCGTGGCGGGCGCTCGGTGATGAGCTGACAAGCGCGGGCGACGCAGCGGGCGCCGACGCTGCGTATGCGCAAAACATAAGGGCATCGACCAAGGATGAGCGCCTGCTCACCGCGGGCGCGGCGCTGTGCGAGAACAATATCCCGCAAGCGGAAGGCTTGCTGCGCGCGCATCTGAAGAAATATCCCACGGACGTTGCTGCACTGCGCATGCTGGCGGAAGTCGCCGCGCGGCTTGGCCGCTACGGGGACGCCGAGGTTCTACTCACGCGCTGTCTCGAACTTTCGCCGAGTTTTACGGCCGCGCGGCATCATCGCGCGATCGTCTTACACCGGCAGAATAAACCGGCGGCCGCACTCGCTGAGGTGACTGAATTGCTGGCCAAAGATCCGCGCAATCCCGGATACAACAATCTTAAGGCGGCGATCCTGGCGCGCATCGGCGAATTGCAGGATTCGATTGAAATCTACGCGGGTATACTCGCCGAGCACCCTGCGCAGCCAAAAATCTGGCTCAGTTACGGTCACGCGCTCAAAACCAGCGGCCGCGAACGCGACAGCATCGCCGCCTACAAAAAAAGCATCGAATTGCTGCCGAATCTCGGCGAGGCCTACTGGAGCCTGGCGAATCTCAAAACCACCCAATTCTCGAACGAGGACGTGGAGGCCATGCGACTGCAGTTGCGCCGGCCGGATCTGGCCGTGGAGGACCAGCTGCATCTGCATTTCGCCATGGGCAAGGCGCTGGAGGACAACCGGGAATATGCGGCGTCATTTGAGCATTACGCGCTGGGAAATCAGTTGCGGCGGACACAACTGCGCTACCAAGCCGATGAGATGAGCACGCACGTGAGCCGCGTGAAATCCTCATTCACCAGGCAGTTCTTCGCTGAGCGCATGAGCTATGGCGCCGCGGCGCCGGATCCCATATTCATTGTGGGTTTGCCGAGGTCGGGCTCTACCCTGCTCGAGCAGATTCTGTCGAGCCATTCGCAGGTCGAGGGCACGATGGAGCTCCCGGATATTGCCGGGATTGCCCGATCGTTGTTTGACAGGGGCAAGCAGTCCCAGACCTCCGGATATCCGGCGGTGCTGGCGACCTTGAGTGCGAATGAGTGCCGAGAATTGGGCGAACGGTACATATCGCAGACGCGCATTCAGCGAAAAACCGCGGCGCCCTTCTTCATCGACAAAATGCCCAACAATTTTGCGCACATTGACCTGATTCAATTGGCGTTGCCGCGCGCGAAAATCATCGATGCACGCCGTCATCCGCTTGGCTGCTGTTTTTCGGCGTTCAAGCAGCATTTTGCGCGCGGCCAGGGTTTTTCCTACAGCTTGGAAGATATTGGCCGGTACTATCGCGATTACGTTGAATTGATGGCCTTTTTCGATGCGGTTCTACCGGGCCGGATCCATCGAGTCATCTATGAGTCGATGATCGAGGATACGGAATCTGAAGTGCGCAGGTTGCTCGAATATTGCGGCTTGCCGTTTGAGGACAGCTGCCTGCGCTTTTACGAAAACGAACGCGCGGTGCGTACGGCCAGCGCCCAACAGGTGCGTAAACCGATTTTCCGCGAGGGCGTGGACCATTGGCGCCATTACGAACCCTGGTTGGATCCCTTGAAAAAGTCGTTGGGAGCGGTACTCGAAGCATTTCCGGCTGTCCCGGCATTTTGACATTTGGCCGGAATGGCTTAGTCTCTATCCAAGGTCGAAAAAATATGAGGGGATGACATGACGCGAGGCCGGCAGCGGAAACTCAAGCGTATCAAGGCTAAACTGTGCGCCAAGACCGCGTGGAGTGCGTTGCCGCTTGCCTCGGCGCTGCTGGCATGCATCCATCCGGCCCATGCCGCCGACACGGGTGATACCCCAGTCCTCGAAGAAATCACGGTTACCGCGCAGAAGCGATCAGAAAATCTGCAGGATGTACCCTTAAGTATCCAGGCTTTTAGTACGGCGAGGCTCGAAGAGCTGAATATCTCCAGTTTCGACGATTACGCCAAGTATTTGCCGAGCGTCTCTTTCCAAAAAGTCGGCAGCCCGAGCGTTGAGCATATTTATATGCGCGGCGTCTCCAGCGGCGGAGACGGCAATCATTCCGGCTCCCAGCCCAGCGTCGGCCTGTATTTGGACGAGCAGCCGGTTACGACCATTGACGGCAACCTGAACATCCATCTTTACGATATCGAGCGCGTCGAAGCTCTGGCGGGTCCGCAGGGCACCCTATATGGGGCCAGTTCGCAGGCGGGAACGATTCGAATCATTTCCAACAAGCCTGATCCAACCGGATTCAAGGCCGGCTACGATTTGGACTTGAATACAGTTGCTCACGGCGGCACCGGCTGGGGCATCGAGGCATTTGTGAACCTCCCCCTCAGCGATTGGGCGGCCGTTCGCCTGGTTGGTTGGGACGTGCACGATGCCGGCTACATCGACAATGTGCATGGTGTGGTGACGTTCCCCACCTCCGGGATCGTTTTCGATAACGCCCCTTTCGTGAAAAAGGACTACAACACCGTCGAGACCAAGGGCGGCCGCGCGGCCCTCAAGCTTATTCTGAACGACAGTTGGACCATTTTGCCCACGGTGATGGGCCAGGTGCAGCAGACCGATGGCGACTTTGCCTATAACCCGGCAGTCGGCGATCTGGCCGTCCAGCATTGGTTTCCGCAAGACATTCACGACTCCTGGGTGCAGTCGGCGCTCACGGTTGCCGGCAAAATCGGCAATTTCGATCTGGTTTATGCCGGCGCGTATTTAACCCGCAACACTCACGAACAGTCCGATTACACCGATTACTCGTTGTACTACGACAGCGCGTATGGCAAGTATTTCGTGGACAACGCAGGCAATCTAATCAATCCTGCGCAAACGATTATTGGGCGCGATCACTACACAAAGTACAGTCACGAACTGCGCATTTCTTCGCCCTCGCAGTACCCCCTCCGGTTCGTCGGCGGCTTGTTTCTCCAGCGGCAGGTGCACGAAATCCTCCAGGATTACGTCGTTGATAACGGCGACCCCTTGGGCTCCGTGCCGCCTAACGATGTTTCCGTTCCAGGGTGGCCGGGAACGCTCTGGCTCACCAATCAGGAGCGGGTCGATCGCGACAAGGCGGTCTTCGGCGAGCTTACCTATGATTTTACCGATCACCTCTCGGCAAGCGCCGGACTGCGGCACTTCACATACGACAACACCTTGCAGGGATTTTACGGGTTTAGCTCAAATTTCAGCTCGCATACCGGCGTGGCCATCTGCTCCACACCGTTTGTCCCTTTTAACGGCGCGCCCTGCACCGATCTGGACCGGGGAACTTCGGGCTCGGGCAACTCGCCGAAAGGCAATCTGACCTACCGGTTCGACAAGGATCACCTGATCTATGCGACCTATTCGAAGGGCTTCCGTCCGGGCGGCGTCAATCGCAATGGCGGTGGGACGATTCCGCCATACCAGCCGGATTATCTGAAGAACTACGAGATCGGTTGGAAGACCACTTGGTTTGACGGCCGACTGCGCTTCAATGGCGCGTTGTTCAGGGAAGATTGGTCGAATTTCCAATTCTCCTACCTTGGGCCGAATTCGCTCACCATCGTGACCAATGCGGGACAGGCGAGGATTGATGGTCTGGAAACGGATTTGGAATTCGCGGCGACGCAGAACCTCACCTTGACCGGCGGATTTTCGCTGCTCGATGCCAAGTTGACGGAGACATTTTGCGGCGATCCGAGTATTTGCAATGCGCCCGGATTCGATCCCAGCACGTACGAGCAATACGCACCATCCGGAACCCGGTTGCCCGTCACGCCAAAGTTCAAGGGCAATATCACCGGACGGTATACCTTCCCGATCGGAGCCTACAAAGGAAACGTCCAGGCCTCGGCAGTCTATGTGGGCGAGCGCACCAGCGACTTACGCACATTGGCGGCGAACGCATTAGGCGACATGCCGGCTTACACGGTCGTTGATTTTTCGGCGGGGATGGATATCAAGAGCTTTCACTATCAGCTCTATCTCAACAATGCATTCGATAAGCGCGCCGTTCTCAACAAATACGCAGAATGCGACGTCCTGCTGTGCGGGGCGATATCTACATACGTTGTGCCGAATCAGCCGCGCACCATTGGCGTGAAGTTTGGGCAGAAATTCTGACCTTTAGCCGGCCCGGTTTATTCTGGCGCGCTTGATGCTGGGCTCGGTCATGGTCTTGCCTTCCTTGAGGACACCATGCTCGTCGAGGCTGTCCCAGCCTGAATTGGCTATGTAGTAGAAATAGCCGCCGACCACGACTCCGTGCGTCGGATCGCCGAGCGTCGGGGTTGCGCGCTCAATGATGGATTCGGAAAGGATGCGGCTTTTCCAGCCGTTGAGCGTAAATCGCAACACCCGCTCGGGCGAGACGCCGTTCTGCGTGGCAATTAGCGTGTTGCCGAACACATAGAGACCGTCGATGCCGCTTAAGGCATGCTTGCCTTGGGAAGGAATCCAGTCGACGTGTTTGCTGTTTAGCTCGAGCAGCCCCAGGCCGCGTACATAGTCCGGTACGAGGATGCGTTTGCCATCCGCCAGAACCGCCGGCGTCTGTGGCGAGACAAAATCGCCGGCATCGATGCGTGCGACGCTCAGGGTCTTGCGGCTGATTTGGTATACGCCGCCGTGTTCGCCGTCGGACACGATCGGATCACCGTTCACGGCCAGCGCCATGTCGCCCAAAGCGGTTCTTGGCGGACCTTCGATGCGCTGTAAAAGCCTGCCCGAACGCAGATCGTATTCAAGGATCGCGGATCTTCCCCAGGCCTCTTTCGCGGCAGTTGCGAAACCATCCAAGGCAACCTCGGTTGCCCATAGGATGCGGCGGCGCGAGTCGATTTTTAGGGCCATCATGGGCCAGCTATCCGGCGCACTGGCGAACAACTTCGTGCGGCCGGTCATGGTCACCTGGAGAATCTGCTTCCCGAGGACGGTGCTGATATAGAAATCCTTGGTTTCGGGGTCATAGTCGATGTCCTCGGGAATTCGCGCCGCGCTTCCCAGCCTGAAAACTTCCTCCGCGGCGGACTTGACAGCGGTGTTCGCTCCCATGGCCGCATGAATACTCTGGAATTCCGGCAGGGCGCGCAGCAGGTCGAATGATTTGGCCTCGAGCACTTCTTCATTCGCCTGGCCCATGGCGACGAATTGACCGAAGCTGTGCAATGCCTCGTCGGGCTTTCCCGCGAAAGATTGTGCGCTCATCAGCTGCAGGACGGCGCCCGGTGAACCGTTGAGAAAGGCATACATGGATTGGGAAGCCGCCAGGTATGCCGCGGAATCGCCGCCGGCGTGCGTGCTGCGCAATTCCACCTGCAGGCGCGCGAATTCATCGATTGCCGCCGGCGCTCGCGCCGGCTGCGCAGACAGCAAGACCGGCAAAATGACGGCAACGCCGCCGCAGATTACTCGTGTAAGAGCGTTCACCGGGTAACTCTCCTCATCTTCTGACGGACCATTGTCATGGTATGCGGGGGAACGGTAGCCCAAATTGGCAGTTTTCGAGGGCCCATCCTGCAATTAATAGAGACGTGATTCGAATCACGTTTTTATCCGCCGGCGCCATTATTCTTGGCGGATGCTGTTTCTATCCGCCTTTTCCCGCTTGATTCCTCGTGAACCCGAGGCCAACGATTTGCTCGCCGAATCGCACGCAGCCTTGGGATACGTGGGCTTGACCGTCATCGCCATCGTCTTCGTGCTCATAACCTTCTGGAAAAGCTGATCCCACGCTAGAGATTCGCGTTGGCGCGCCGGCCTGCTAGGCTATGCGCGCGTGCGGCACCCCATAAGCCCACGATTCGTAAGGAACACGAATGATCGAATTCGCAGGGTTGTCCAAGAGCTACGGTTCCTTCCACGCGGTTGCGCCGCTGACGCTGACGGTTCCCCGGGGCGAAATGTTCGGTTTTCTCGGTCCGAATGGCGCCGGCAAGACAACGACCATCCGCATGATGATGAGCATTCTGGTGCCGAGCGGCGGCAGCGTGCGCATCGCGGGCTTGGATTGCCATCGCGAAGCGGCGGAGGTCAAGCGCCATGTCGGATACCTGCCCGACAGCCCCATCTTCTATGATTTTTTGCGCGGCCGCGAAATCCTGCAGTTCATCGGCGAAATGCACGGGCTGACGCGCACCGAGGCGCTGTTGCGAACGGAGCGCTTGCTGGCGGAGTTGGGGCTCGAGCAGGTCGGCGAGGAGTTTGCCGTCAATTATTCGATGGGCATGAAGAAAAAGCTCGGGTTGGCCTGCGCACTCATCCACGAGCCGTCGGTCCTGATCCTCGACGAACCGACCAACGGACTGGATCCACGCGCCTCGCGGGATGTGCAGCAGCGTCTGCGCAAGAGCGCAGAAGGCGGTATGACGATCTTTCTGTCGACTCACATTCTTGACATGGCAGAGCGTCTCTGCAGCCGCATCGGCATCATTCACCACGGTGAATTGGTGGCGACCGGCAGCCCGGCGGAACTCAAGGAAAAGCTGACCACCGGCGGCAACCTCGAAGAGGTATTCCTGGCGGTCACGGCGGAGTCCGAAGGGGCATGAGCGGAGTTCCGGCAACCAACCCCGCCTCAGGAATCCGGGCGGTTTGGCTGCTGACCCATCTACGCTTGCAGCGGCTCGCAAACCAGGCCTCGTTGGTTTACAACCGCAGACGCGGGTCGAACAAGGGCCGCGCGGCCACGCCTGGGAAAAAACGCAACCGTTGGGTCGTGAGCGGCGCTGTGTCGCTCTTCATGCTGTTTATCTACGGCAACATTACCCGCCAGAGCATCATCAATCTGCACAAAGCGCTCGACCCCGCGGATGGTGCGCGCTTCGCGCCGCCGCACGGCGTACTGAGCGATGCTTTGATCCGTGGTCTATCGATGGAATGGTCGCTGCTGCTTGTCGTAACCATCGTAGCCGCCCTGGCGGCCCGCGAACTTGCGCAACCGGACTGGGATTTGGAATGGTTGGTGACACTGCCGCTGAGAATGCCGGTTCTACTGCTCAGCAGAATCATGGAACGGGCGATCGCCAATCCCATCGGCTTGCTCACGCTGCTTCCGGCCGGGACTTTGTTGGCGTGGATTTCGGGATACCGCTGGATGGCTCCCTTGGCCGGGGCCGCGGCGGCGCTTCCGTTGCTGCTGCTGGCCGCAGTCGTCCGGACCTTGGTGGATACCGGATTGCGAATGTCTCTCAGCCCCGCCCGGCTGCGAAATTTGCAAGCCGTGCTCTCGGTCGTCAGCGTTTTGGTGCTCTACACCGTCATATCCCTCGGCTTGCCCTCGCCGTTGCCCTTCGTATTGAACTGGACCCGGCACTTTCCCGCGTGGGCTTGTTGGTTGCCGCCGGGTTTGGTGGTCAAGGCGCTCAATGCGCCCGATGCCGTTACGCAGCTTCAGTACGCAACTCTGCTCGTTGTCGAAGTAGGCAGCGCATTATGGATCGGACTGGCCGTGCTCGCCCATCAGCTGCGAAACGGCGTGGTGGCGGCCAGCTCGCGCGAGACCGGCCGTTCCGCCGCGCCTGTAGGGCCGCAGTCGAGCGCCGCGCGGCAGCCGAGCTTGCTGCCGGGCACAGTGGTACAGCGCCGAGAACTGCGGCTGCTGAGCCGCGACAGAAGCTTTTTGGTGCAGACGCTGGTTCTTCCTGTGGTCATTGTCTTCAGCCAGATCGTATTTCAGGGCCGTCTTCGGGGTGCATCGCTAGACGGCATCAGCAATGCGACGGTCGCTTCGATCGCATTCGGAATTGCGGCCTACACCTTGATGATGTCGGCTTTCCAGACGCTCAATTCCGAGGGCGGAGCGCTGTGGCTGCTGTTTACCATCCCCAGATCGATCGAGAGCATTTTGCGCGAGAAAGCCCGGCTGTGGTCAGTCCTGGCGTTGGCGTATCCGATTGCCGTTTTCCTGGGCGCCATCTTGATCAAGCAGCACGCGGAGTTGGAATTGCTTGGTTTCGCCGCAATCGTCCTGTTAGGCGTGCCCATCTACGCGTCCATTGCGGTGTCGCTGGGCGTGTTTGGCTGCGACCCCTTGGCCCAGGAGGTGCGCACCAAATTGCGGCCGACCTACGTGTACTTGTACATGATGCTCGCCGGTCTCTACACGTACGCCATTTTTGCCAGTGAATGGTGGCAAAAAATCGTCTTAATTGTACTGAGCGGCCTGTTGTCCCTGGCGCTATGGCAAAAAGCGCGCGATGAACTGCCGTACTTGCTGGATCCGGCGGCATCGCCGCCTGCCCGCGTGGCAACCTCGGACGGCGTGATCGCTGCCATGATTTTCTTCGTGATACAGGGGATCACGTTGGCAATCTTCATGGCGGCGGCACACCGCCTATCCGGCCGCGCGATTGCGACGGCCTACTTGGTGGCCGGCGCTGCCACCTTCGGCTTGTTTCGACTGGTGTATTGGCGCTCAAAGACGAGCGGTATCCCGCGAATATTCGCCGGCGCCGGCGCCGGCATCGGCAGGGTCATTGCTTGGGGCGCGGGCGCGGGCGTCATCGCCGCGGCCGGAGGCATCGCGTATGTTTACTCGCTCAAGCGCCTGGATCTTTTTCAGGATGTCTTGCGCGAGTCCGCACGAGGACTCACGGCGAGCATCTGGATACCGGTGCTTGCCATTGCGGCCGCACCGATCTTTGAAGAGTTTATATTCCGTGGGCTGATATTCGGCGGGCTGCGCCGCTCGCTCCCGGCCTGGCAGGCGATCCTCGCCAGCGCCGCGGTATTCGCGATAGTCCACCCACCGAGCTCGATGATTCCGGTATTTGGACTGGGTGTGTGCGCCGCACTGGCGTTTGACCGGACGAAAATGTTGCTGGCGCCGATGATTGCTCACGCCATCTATAATGCCGCGGTACTGGCCTACCAAATGAGCATGTGATGACGGATCGCGCCGGTTTGAAAATACTCCGCTGCGCCTCGTTCGCGGCCGTCCCGTGGAAGAATGGCGGCGGCATCACGCGCGAGGCGATCCGCGAGCCGCCGACAGGCGACTCATTTCTTTGGCGCGTCAGCGTCGCCCACATTGATGCGTCCGGTCCCTTCTCGGATTTTGCGGGGTACGATCGCAGGATGGTGCTGTTGCAAGGACAGGGAATCGAGCTCCAATTTGCCGGCGGCGAGGCGCGCTTTCTGCGCAGCGCCGGCGATTGCGTGGAGTTCGACGGTGCCGTGTCGACTCACTGCGAGCTGCTCGACGGTCCGTGCGTGGACTTAAACCTCATGGTGTCGAAATCGCTGCGGTCGGCCGCGCGCGTCGAGTGTTTGAGCGACGGGCTGGCAGCGGCTGCAAACCGCGCTGAAACGACTTTGATATTTGGTATTCAGGACCCATTGTGGGTGGACTGCTCGGTCGGGGAACCTGCACGCCTCGAGCCCTGGGACCTTGCTATTCTCAAGGATTGCAGCGCGCGCTTGAGAAAAATTGGCGTAGAGGCCGGTCCTGGGCCGAGCACAGTGTTTATTGCGACGATTAGCCACTAAAATTACAGATTATGGCCGCCAACCCACAACCGCCTCCTCCGAGCGATCGACTGGAAGATCTGCGCGAGATCATCCGGGATCACGGCACGTGGCCCGAGGACCAGGCGGTAAAGCGTCTGCTGCACAGCCTGGAGCTCACCGGCGGGGCGCGTCATCGCGCGGTCGCGGCCGCAATGAAGCTGGTCGAGGGCGCGCGCGCGCGGCGCGACGAGCGCCCGTTTCTCGACGCGTTTTTGCAGGAGTTCGGCCTGTCGAATCAGGAAGGCATTGCGCTCATGTGCATCGCGGAGGCATTGCTGCGCATTCCGGATGATGTCACCGCGGATCGGTTGATCGCGGAGAAGCTCGCGACGGGGGACTGGTCCGCGCATTCCGGGCAATCGGAATCGTTGTTTGTGAATGCATCGACCTGGGGCTTGATGCTCACGGGCGGCATTCTTGATCTAGATCCGTCGATCAAGACCGATGCCTCCGGCTGGATGCGCAAGCTGACCCGCAAAGCGGGTGAACCCTTGGTCCGGCTTGCCGTACGCCGTGCCATGAAGATCATCGGCGGCGAATTTGTGGTGGGACGCAGCATTGAAGAAGCGCTGGCCCGCAGCGCGCGCGAAGCGGAGGTGGGACTGTGCTCTTTTGACATGTTGGGCGAGGGCGCGCGCACGCTCAAGGATGCGGCGCGCTACTTGCAATCCTATCAACATGCCATCGAAGTGATTGGATCGACTGCCGCCGGCCGGCCGGTGCACGAGGTCTCGAGCATCTCCATCAAGCTTTCGGCGTTGGAACCGCGCTACACGTTGCTGCAGCATGATCGCGTCATGCAGCGCCTCGTTCCGCAAGTGGCGGATCTGGCGCGTCAAGCTGCACGCCTCGGCATTCAACTCACCATCGATGCGGAGGAGGCGGACCGTCTCGACCTTTCCCTGGACGTGATCGAGATGCTGGCCAAGGATCCGGCCACCAAGGACTGGCCCGGACTGGGGCTTGCCGTGCAGGCCTACGGGAAGCGTGCTCCGGAGGTGATCGATTGGGTTGCGGCCACTGCTCGGCAGTTCCGCCGGCGCATGACCGTACGCCTGGTTAAAGGCGCCTATTGGGATTCCGAGATCAAGCGCGCGCAGGAACGAGGCCTTCATGGCTACCCGGTGTACACGCGCAAAATAACCACCGATGTGTCTTACCTGGCCTGTGTTGGCCGCCTTTTTCACCACGCCGACCTGATCCATTCGCAATTCGCCACCCATAATGCGCACAGCATCGCCGCGGTGTTGGAATTGGCGCCGGCCGGCGCCAATTTCGAGTTTCAGCGCCTGCACGGCATGGGCCGTCTGCTGTACGCAGAAGCGGCACGTCAGGTTGCCGATTTCCCGCGGGTGCGCGTGTACGCACCGGTCGGCGAACACAAGGATCTGCTCGCCTATCTCGTGCGCCGGCTGCTGGAGAACGGCGCCAACACCTCCTTCGTGAATCGCTTCATGGATGAGCAGGTCCCGGTCGCTGAGATTGTGCGCGATCCGATTTCAGAGCTCGAGCGCTTGGAGTCGTATGCACATCCGCGCCTGCCGATTCCGGCAGAGCTGTATTCCGATCGGCGCAATTCCCGCGGCATCGATCTCGGCGATCCGCGCGAGCTGGCGATCTTACGGACCGAGGTTTCTTTTCCGCGTATCAAGAAGGGCGGTGACGCAGCGACGGCGGGTCCGATTATCAATGGCGAATTGCTGAAGGGGAACACTCACCCGGTCGTCAATCCATCCGATCGGCGCGAACAGGTCGGTACCACGCGCGACGCGACGCCGGAGGAAGTAAGAGCGGCGTTCGATGCGAGTGCGGCGGCGCAGACCGCATGGAACCTGAGCGGCGGCGAAACTCGCGCCCGTTGCTTGGAGAAGGCCGCGGATTTGCTGGAGGCCGACCGGGGCGCGTTTCATGAATTGTTGGTTCGAGAGGCGGGCAAGACGATCTCCGATGCCATCGCGGAGCTGCGCGAAGCCGTTGACTTCTGCCGCTACTATGCGTTGCGGGCACGCAAGCAATTTGCCGATCCAGAACGCTTGCAGGGGCCCACGGGCGAGTTGAACGAGTTGACGCTGCAGGGGCGCGGGGTATTCGCCTGCATCAGTCCGTGGAATTTCCCGCTGGCCATTTTTGCCGGCCAAGTGACCGCGGCGCTCGCCGCAGGCAATGCCGTCGTCGCAAAACCAGCTGAACCCACACCGCTGATTGCCGCGCGATTTATTCGCCTGCTGCACGCAGCCGGCGTCCCTCCGCAAGCGGTGCATCTGGTGCCGACGCCAGGCCGTCTGTTCGGCGAAGTCGCATTGGCGCATCCGGCGCTGGCCGGCGTTGCAATGACGGGTTCGACCGCCACCGCGTTGACGATCAACCGTGCGATGGCTGCCCGCGCCGGCATCATCGTGCCGTTGATCGCCGAAACCGGCGGGTTGAATGCGATGATCGTGGACTCGACCGCGTTGCCCGAACAGATAGTCGATGACGTGGTGAGCTCTGCGTTCATGAGTGCCGGACAGCGCTGCTCCGCGCTGCGCTTGTTGTTTCTGCAGGAGGAAATCGCCGATCCAGTGCTGGAGATGATCGCCGGCGCGATGGATGAACTGCTCATCGGCGACCCTTCCAACCTCCAGACCGACGTGGGTCCGGTGATCAATTCCGCGGCCCGGGACGGTTTGGCGCAACATGCGGATCGCATGCGCCGGGAGGCACGTATCGTGAAGGCCTGCGAGCTCGGCGACGCTCACGCGCACGGTACTTTTTTCGCGCCGCATTTGGTCGAGATCGAGAGTGCAGGCCAACTGACCCGCGAGGAGTTCGGCCCGATATTGCATGTGGTTCGCTATCGCTCGAGCGAGATTCAGAACGTGCTGCAAGCCATTCGCGCGAGTCATTATGGACTGACGTTGGGTGTGCAAACCCGATTGGAGTCTTTCTGGCGGCACATTTTCGCAGATACCTCGATCGGCAACACTTATGTCAATCGCAACATGATCGGTGCGGTCGTGGGCGTGCAACCCTTCGGCGGCAATGGTTTGTCGGGCACGGGACCCAAGGCCGGCGGGCCGCACTATTTGACGCGATTTGCGAATGAACGCACATTGACCGTCAATACGACGGCCACGGGCGGCAACGCAGCGCTGCTCAACCTTGGCAACTAACGGCGCTCAGTTTTCCTATTTTCGGCTGGTCCCCGGCGACATCAACGGCTTTCTCGGCCTGGTCGTCGACAACCTGTCGGTGCTCGCCTTGTTGGCCGGGGTGTTGATCGGCGTCTACGGGGTGCCGGCAGATATCGTGTTCGGAAAGATGTTTCCGGGCACGGCATTGGGTGTGCTGGTCGGGGATCTGGTCTACACCGGTCTGGCGGTCAGGTTGGCGCGCCGCACCGGGCGCCGCGATATCACCGCCATGCCTTTCGGTTTGGATACTCCCTCGACGATCGGCATGGCGCTGCTGGTGCTGGGTCCGGCCTTTGCAAAATTTCGCGCCGCCGGGCTTGATCCGGCTGCGGCCGGTCTCGAGACCTGGTATCTCGGCATGGCGGCGACAGCCGGCATGGGCGGCTTGAAGCTGGTGCTGTCATTCGCGGGCAGAGCGGTGCGGCGGGTCATTCCCATGGCCGGCTTGCTCGGTTCATTGGCCGGCATCGCACTGATGCTGATCGGATTCTTTCCGATGATCGATCTGCTGCAGTTTCCGGTGGTTGGTCTATTGACTTTGGGGCTGGTGCTCTATGCTCTGATTGCCAAGGGCCCGGTGCCGTTTCGCATGCCGGGTGTTCTGTTTGCGGTCATCGTCGGCACAGCGCTTTACTACGGGGCAGGGCATTTAGGATTGCTTGGCGTACCGATCCCGGCGCCGAGCATGCCGACGCTGCGGCTTGCTTTCCCGCACCCCGATCCCGGAATCCTTCATGGCTTCGTGGAGCTGGGCAACTATCTTCCGCTGATCATTCCTTTCGCTTTGTTGACAGTCGTTGGCGGCGTGAACAATACCGAAAGCGCGCGTGTCGCCGGCGACGATTACGACGTCCGCAGCATCTTGTTGGCGGAAGCGGCGGCAACGTTGCTTGCCGGCATGGCCGGCGGCGTGGCGCAAACCACGCCCTACATCGGACATCCGGCTTTCAAGGAAATGGGCGCTCGCTCCGGCTATACGTTGCTGACCGGCGTTTTTGTCGGCATCGGCGGGATGCTGGGGTTCTTGGCAAACCTGATCGAATTGGTGCCGCTCGCCGCCTTGGCGCCGGTCCTGGTCTTTCTGGCTCTTAACATCACCGCGCAAGCATTCCGCGCGGTCCCCGCGCGCCACGCCGCCGCTGTCGCCATCAGTTTTTTCCCGTCGATTGCGCGGCTGCTGACCATTGAATTGAGCGATCCAAAGTTTGTGCCGCCGGAGCATCTCGAGGCGCTGCTTGCCGCACCCGAGCACGGCCTTCCTGCCTTCACTGTCATCGTTGCGCTCGGCAACGGATTCATTATCACGGCGACAATCTGGGCCGCGTTCGTGGTTGAGATGGCCGAAATCAGATTGCGATCCGCGGCCGGCTACCTGGCGGCGGGCGGCGCGCTGTGCTTTTTCGGCGTCATTCATTCGGTTCATTTGGACGGCAGTACGTACTTGCTGCCGCATTTAACAGGTGTCGCGCGCGCCTGCGCTGTGCAATTTTGCGCCGCCTATTTCGTGCTCGCGGGCGCGCTTTTCTTATTGTCGTTTCAGCGTCGCAGCGTTCCGCCCGCCCGATAAAATACGCCGTGCGGCCTCTCGGCTGTCAGCCATTTCCTACAGGCAGTGCGCGGCTTCTCACGTAGAATTCCAAGTCCGCCTTTCGAGCACGCCATGGATCCAATCAACACTAAAAATAGCTCGAGCGGCGCTATACGTAGCCGTATGCCGCTGCCGCCCAAGACTCTGATCGGATTCTTGCTGGCCGTGGTTGCCGTCGTGATTATCGCGCTGCTGTCATATCAATCCTTGCGGACCACCACCCTCGCGTCCGCGAATCTCACGCAGACCATCGAGGTGCTCGGGCGCTTGGGCTCTTTGCTGTCCACGCTCAAGGACGCCGAAACCGGCCAACGCGGATTTTTGCTCACCGGGGAGGAAAGCTATCTGACGCCGTTCACGGATGCGAAGGACGCATTGCCGGACGCGTTCAAGTCGCTGCGCACGCTCCTTGCCAACCGCCCCGAGCAACGGCGCAGGCTCGATGCGCTCGAATCTCTTGCCGGTCTCAAGATGGCGGAGCTGGAGTCCACCGTCGTTGCACGCCGCGCGGGCAAACCCGAGGCAGCGCTTGCGACGGTGCGCACGGATCGGGGCAAGATCTACATGGACCGCATTCGCGCCGCGGTGGAGGACATGGAGGTGGCGGAGCGGCAGTTGATCGCGCAGCGCAACGTGGAGTCCGAGCGCGCCGCGACTGCGTCGCTGGCGGTAACGCTGGGCGGATCGGGCGTGCTGTTGTTTTTGATCGCCGGCGCGGCATTGGTCGCCTCGCGCGATTTCCGCTCGCGGCAGGCGCAGGCCTGGATTCGGACCGGTCAAATGGGCCTTAGCGAAAACCTGCAAGGCGACCAGCCGCTGGAGAAATTGGGCCACAACATGCTGGGATTCTTGGCCGGGTTCGTGCAGGCGCAGGTCGGTGCTGCGTATATCGCAGAGGCGGGGTACTACCGGCGGTTCGCCGGCTATGCGCTTCCGGCTCAAGAGATGGTGGATTCGATCCGCCCCGGCGACGGTTTGGTAGGCCAGGCGGCCCGGGACAAACAAGCGCTGCGGGTGCGCGATGTGCCGGCAGGATACTTGCCGATTACCTCCGGAATCGGTACGGGCACGCCCAACGAACTGGTGGTGATCCCCGCCAGCATTGACGGCGTGGTGCAGGCGATCGTGGAACTTGGATTCTTTCGTGCGACCGATGCCGATGAACGCGAACTGCTGTGGCGAGTCGCGGAATCAATAGCTGTGGCCGTCAGAGCCGCCAAGGATCGTCAACGGCTCGAGGAGTTGTTGCAGGAGACACAGCAGCAGGCCGAAGAGCTGCAGACCGGCGCGGAAGAGTTGCGCGTCAGCAACGAGGAACTTGAAGAACAAGGGAGCGCGCTAAGGGAATCGCAAGCCAATCTCGAGGTGCAACAGGCCGAGCTCGAGCAGATCAACTCGCAGCTGGAGGAGCAAACGCAGCTGCTCGAGCAGCAGAATGCCGCACTCGCCGACGCCAAGTCGGTTCTGACCGCGAGGTCCGATGAGCTGCAGCGGGCGAATGAGTACAAAAGCGAATTTCTGGCGAACATGAGCCACGAGTTGCGCACGCCGCTCAACTCGACCTTGATTCTCGCCAAACTCCTCGCGGACAACAAGGATGGCAACCTGACCGCTGTACAGGTCAAATTTGCAAAGACCATCACCTCGGCCGGCAACGATCTGCTTGCGCTCATCAACGACGTGCTCGATCTATCGAGAATCGAGGCCGGCAAGGTCGATCTGGCACCGGAACCCGTCCAGGTGACCGGAGCCGTCGAATCGCTGACCAAGACATTCCAGCCCACGGCCGATCAACGCCGCCTGCGCTTTTCGTGGACCATTGAGCCCGGGGTGCCGGAGCAGATCGAGACCGATCCGCAGAGACTCGGACAGATTCTCAAGAACCTGCTCTCGAATGCCTTCAAATTCACGGAGAAGGGCGAGGTTGCGCTGCGCGTATTCTCGCCCGGGGACGGCTTCATTGCATTTGCCGTGCGCGATACCGGCGTCGGCATCGCCGCTCATCAGCAAGAAGTGATTTTTGAGGCATTTCGGCAGGCAGACGGCAGCATCCACCGCAAGTTCGGCGGCACCGGATTGGGGTTGTCGATCTCGCGCGACCTCGCCGCTTTGCTCGGCGGGACGATCGGCGTTCAGAGCGAACCGGGCACGGGCAGTGTGTTCACATTGACATTGCCGGTGGCCTTTGGCGGTGCGATCGCGCGCATTCCGGAGACGGCGGCGCCGGCGCCGATTCCGGCCCCCGCGCCGGCCACGAGCGCGGCGGCCACGAGCGCGGCGGAAGAGCCGGCCGCGGCAACGGAAGATGACCGCGATGCGATTGCGCCCGGCGGCCGGGTAATTCTACTGGTGGAAGACGATCCCGCCTTCGCCATGATCTTGCGCGACTTGGTGCGCGAAATGGGCTTTCAGTGCGTGGCAGCCGCGTCGGCCCAGGACGGGCTGGCCGCCGCGGCGCGCTATCTACCGAGCGCGATCATCTTGGATGTCAACCTGCCCGATCACTCCGGGCTCGGCGTGCTGGATAGACTGAAACGCGATCCGCAAACACGTCATATACCGGTTCACATGGCGTCGATCTCCGACTATAAGCGCGAGGCGATGGAACTCGGGGCGGTCGGCTACGCCTTGAAGCCGGCAAAGCGCGAGGAATTGATCGAGGCGCTGCGGCGGTTGGAAGCCAAATTTTCGCAAAGCGTGCGGCATGTCCTGATTGTCGAGGACGACCCGCGGCAGCGCGAGAGCATTCAGCAGCTGCTCGGCAACGGCGATGTGCGGATCACGGGCGTGGCGAGCGCCGGCGAGGCGCTGGCACAGCTCAAGGACACAACGTTCGATTGCATGGTCGTGGACCTGAATCTTCCGGATTTGAGCGGCTACGATCTTCTTGAAAGGATGTCGCAGCAGGAAGACGTGGCTTTCCCGCCGGTGATTATTTATACCGGACGCTCCTTGACCCGCGAGGAGGAGCAGCGGCTGCGGCGCTATTCCAAATCGATCATCATCAAGGACGCGCGCTCGCCGGAACGCTTGTTGGACGAAGTGACGCTGTTTCTGCATCAGGTGGAGGCGAAATTGCCTCCCGAACATCAACAGATGCTGAAAGCGGCCCGCCACCGGGAGAGTATGCTGGAAGGCCGGCGGGTGCTCATTGTCGAAGACGATGTGCGCAACGTCTTTGCGTTGTCGAGCGTGCTGGAGCCCAAGGGTATTCACGTGAGTATCGCGCGCAACGGCCGGGAAGCGCTCGATGTGCTGGACCGTTCCTCGCAAGAAGCGCCGATTGATTTGGTGCTGATGGATATCATGATGCCGGAGATGGACGGATTGACAGCCATGCGTGAAATTCGCAAACGCAGCGAATGGAAAAATCTGCCGATTATTGCGCTGACGGCGAAGGCCATGGCCGACGATCACGAAAAGAGCCTGGCCGCCGGAGCCAACGACTATATCGCGAAGCCTTTGGACGTCGAGAAGCTGCTCTCCCTGGTGCGGGTATGGATGCCGAAGTAAGCAGCGCACATACGCCGGCGGGACGGGTCTTTGACATCGAGTTCAAGCTCCTGATCGCCGCGATCTATCACATGTACCACTACGATTTCCGCGGATATGCTGCCGCATCCTTGCGCAGGCGGCTCCGGGCGGCGATGAGCCGCTTCGGCTGCCGAACGTTATCGCAGCTTCAAGACCGCGTGGTGCATGAATCCTCCGTTTTTCCCATTCTGTTGGATTTCCTTACCGTGCAAGTGAGCGAGATGTTCCGCGATCCCGCTTATTTCCTGGCGCTGCGCGAGCAGGTGATGCCCCTGCTGCGCACCTACCCTTCGCTCAAGGTGTGGGTCGCCGGCTGCAGCGCGGGCGAAGAGGCCTATTCGCTCGCGATCCTGCTGCAGGAGGAAGGGCTGCTGTCCAAGACCATAATTTATGCCACCGACATCAACGCCGGTACGCTGCAGAAGGCGGCGGCGGGCGTTTACGACGTGGAACGAATCCCGGGATTTACGGCCAATCATCATAAATCGGGCGCCCGCTCTTCGCTCTCCGATTACTACACGGCGGCGTACGGCAGGGCGGTTTTCAACAAGTCCTTGAAAGATCACATCGTCTTTTCCGATCACAGCCTGGCGACCGACAGCGTATTCGCAGAGGTGCAGCTGGTGTCCTGCCGCAACGTCCTGATCTACTTCAATCGCGAACTGCAGGATCGCGCGATCGGGCTGTTTCGCGAGTCTCTGTGCCGGCAGGGTTTCCTCGGCATGGGCGCGAAGGAATCGTTGCGCTTTTCCTGCCACGCCGGTGCATTCCTGGACTTTGTTGCCGCCCAGCGCATTTTTCAGAAGCGGGCCGAACTATGAATCTCGCGGGGCGCATAGATGCGGTCGTCATCGGCGCGTCGGCCGGAGGCATCGAGGCACTCACCGTGCTGTTGCCGGCGCTGCTGCCGGGCTTGCGGCCGCCGATATTCATCGTCTTGCATCTACCGCGAGACACGCCGAGCGTCCTCGTTGAGATTTTCACCCGCAAGTGCGCCGTCCCGGTTCGCGAAGCCGAGGACAAGGAAGCGGTGGCGGCCGGAACCGTTTATTTTGCACCCAACAACTATCACCTCTTGGTGGATGATGGGCCGCAGCTCTCGCTCTCGGCAGACGATCCGGTGCATCATTCACGTCCATCCATCGACGTGCTATTTGAATCCGCCGCTGATACCTATGGCGAACGGTTGCTCGGAATCATTTTGAGCGGCGCGAACGAGGACGGCGCTCGGGGCCTCGCCGCAGTTCACGATGCCGGGGGCATCACGGTCGTGCAGTGCCCGCAAACCGCGCGGGCGCCGCACATGGTGTTGTCGGCGCTCAAGTTGCGGCCGGCGGATCAGGTCCTGCCGTTGGATGAAATCGCCGGAATGCTCGCCACTTTGGATAGCGGCGCCGTTGCCGTACCGACAAACTGAATATGGACACATCAGTGCTGCCCCCCGTCAAGTGCTTGATCGTCGACGATCTTGAAGAGAACCTGCTCGCGCTGTCAGCCCTTTTGGCGCGCAGCGATGTTGAGGTTTTGACGGCACGGTCGGGCTCCGAGGCATTGGAGTTGGCGCTGGTGCACGACGTGGCGTTGGCGTTTCTGGACGTACAGATGCCCGAGATGGGCGGTTTCGAATTGGCTGAGCTGCTGCGGGGCACCGAGCGAACCCGCCATATCCCCCTGATTTTCGTCACGGCCGGCGCACGCGAGCAGCATCGTCAGTTCAAGGGCTATGAGACCGGCGCGGTGGATTTCATCTATAAGCCCATTGAGCCGCACATTCTGCGCAGTAAGGCCGACGTGTTTTTTGAATTGCATCGGCAACGTCAGCTATTGGCGGCGGAGCTCAGCGACCGCACCGAAACGCTGCGTCTAAATGAGATGTTCAGTGCCTTGTTGGCGCATGATTTGCGCAGTCCATTGAGCGCGATTTTGGCATCCGCGCGTCTATTGCAGCGCCGCAGCGGCGATCCGGCGGCAATCGAGGCTGCGGCCCGCATCCTTACCAGCGGCAATCGCATGGCGCGAATGATTGAAGACATGCTGGACTTGGCGCGCGCGCGGCTGGGCGGCGGAATCATCGTTAAGCGTGAAGCGGCGGATTTCAAGGCGTTGGTGGAACGGGTCCTGCGGGAGCATCAGACGGCGGCGCCCGATCGCCTCATCGAGGCCAGCTACCAAGGCAATTTGACCGGTTATTGGGACCCCGAGCGCATTGCCCAGGTTGCCTCCAATCTCATCGGCAATGCAATTAAACATGGCAGCGCCGTAATGCCCATTTGGATCCGGCTGGATGGCACGCCGCACGAGGTGACATTGACGGTGAGGAACGGCGGCACCATCCCGGCGGACATCCTGCCGCACTTGTTCGATCCGTTCCGCGGCGGCCAACGCCAATCCGGGCGCGGTGAAGGCTTGGGATTGGGCCTCTACATCGTGTCTCACATCGTAAAGGCGCACGACGGCACGGTGGATGTGAAAACCGGAGAGAGCGGCGAAACCGCGTTTCAGGTCAGGCTTCCGCGTCAGGATCCTGACCGCGGATAAGATCGCTGATGAGACTTTCGATCTCGGCCGATTCAAATGGCTTGATGATGGCGCGAACATTGTCGCCCCAATTCTCCAGACCGAAATCCAGCGAATAGCCCGATGCAATGATGATGGGCATCCGAAGCTTGGTGCGCAGAATGCTGCGCGCGAACTCGATGCCTGACATGACCGGCAGGCTGACATCGGTAATGACGACATCGAAATTGTTGTCGCGAAACTGCGCAAGCGCGTCCTCGGCGTTTTCGCAGGCGACGATCTGCCGTTGGTCTTGCGCCAGGAGTTCGGAGGTCACTTCGCGTACCAGCGCATTGTCCTCCACGTAGAGAATTTTTAGGGGTTTTGACGTAGGGTCACTGCGGGGCCTTGTTCGCGGCTGCTCACCGGCGGGGGGCATTAGTGCGTCTTCTGGACGAGCCACAGGCCAGGCTTGCCCTTCGGACTGAGACCCAGGTGTACCAGCGCGGATTTGGTCTCCAGCAGACGTGCGACCGGCAATCCCTCCTGGTGGACGCGGCGCACAAAATCCTGAATCGTAGTTCGGGAGCGCATGCCGTCCTGACCGAGGGCGGGAAGCTGGAGGGGTGCCTCCGCGCCCGCGCCGACGCCAGGGCGGCGCGCCATGGAGGGAAAAGTCCCGAAACGTTTCTCCTGGCCGCTCTGGGCCACGTCCAGAACATGGGTCGGAGCACGCAAGTCCAAGCGCTGCGCGAGAGTTTGACCCTGGCCCAGCTGGCGAAGCGGCGTTCGTCCTTGCGGCGGCCCGGCCAGCGCGGAACTGACCATCATGATCGCCCCTAACCCGAGAATGGCGCTCCATGTCGCTCGTTGTTTTCTTCTCCTTCCCATGATGACAGTTGATCACGATCGGCCGCGCACTGCACTCGGCCGCGCGATCAATTGACCGTAGGAAAGGTCTTAAGCACCGACTATCGGTCGATTCCTACAAAGCTTTGGGGGGCGACGCGATTCTTTTTACCCGTCGGGCGGGGAGACCATGGCTCCGTGTCACAAGCTTTAACTATTTGGGCGCTCGTGCTCGCGGCCGGCGAGGGAAGTCGGTTGCGCGGGTTGACCCGCGACGCGCGGGGCGTTGCGGTGCCCAAGCAGTTCTGTTCCCTGCAAGGGGGCCCCTGTCTGCTGCAAGAGGCTTTGCAGCGTGCCGCTGCGGTCGCCCCATTGCAGCGCGTGTGCACCGTGGTCGCAGAGCAGCATCGGCAATGGTGGACGCCCCTGTTGAGCTACCTGCCTGAATCGAACGTCATTGCGCAACCGCTAAACAAGGGAACTGCGCACGGGATACTCTTGCCGTTGCTGCGCATCGCAGAGCGGGATCCGGACGCGATTGTCGTGATCCTGCCGGCGGATCACTACCTGCACGACGAGGAAGTCATGGCGCTCTCGTTGCGCCGCGCGGCCGAATTGGCAGCCGCGGACTGCGGTTTGATTTATTTGCTTGGCGTGGAGCCCGACGAGCCCGACGCCGAACTCGGCTATATCGTGCCCACTTCGCCCGCACGGAGCGGTGCAGCAGGAGTGCTGCGGTTCATCGAGAAGCCCAGCGCGGCGAGCGCACGGGTTCTCCTGGAACAGGGTGCCTTGTGGAATGCCTTCATCATGGCGGCCTCGGTGCGGGCGTTCCTCAGCCTGTTCGACAATGGTTTTACCGGGACGATCACCGAAATGCGCGGGTTCGCGGGGGCCGGCCTCGAAGCGGTCTACCAGAAATTGAGCAGCGTGGATTTCTCGCGCGACGTGCTGCAAGGGAAGGAATCCGGGCTCAGGGTCCTGACCGTGCCGCAGTGCGGCTGGACGGATCTGGGCACGCCGGAAAGAGTCGGTTTGATCCTGGAGCAGCTGCACGAATCGGAGCGCGCCAGTCTCGCCTACTTCCCGGCGCACGTCAGTCTCGCGGATCAATACCGGCGCATGCACCCCAATCGCGCGCAGTTCGGCGGCTTCGGACGTCCCGATGTACAGCGGGCCGCGCTTAGGGCTTCGCAATCCTAGCCGCGCTCAGCGCATCGAATAGATTGCGGCCCGGACTTTTTTTGCACTCCGCCATAAGCGCCGCTTCAAAGCCCTTCAGTCCGCGCGCATCAAACAGGTGACTGCCGGACTTGGAGACCGCGAAGCCATACAACCACATCATGATGGTATCCGCGCTCTCCGGATCCGATTGCAACAGCGCCAAATGACGCGAGGCGAAGGTCTCGCATTGCAACATGGTCAAGTCCATCGGATTCTTGGCGTCGGGCTTGATGGTTGCTAGCGCATCGAGCAGGCTTTCGCTGGGGTTGTCTTTGCACTCTTTGTCCAGTGCAAATCCAAATCCCGCCAGGGCGTCGCCATACATGACATGCGCTCCGGACTTCCCCACGGAATAGCCAAACAGCCACATCATCGTATTGATCGAATCGCTGCCCGGCGCGGGCACCGGCGGCGCGATGACTTCGTTTTGATAGCGCACACAGGTCATGGTCGCAAGGTTGACTTCGGCGGCACGGCTGATGCCGGCGAAGCAGCCTAGACAGAATAACAGCGCGGCGAAAACTCTCATGACTCAGCCCATGACGGTAAAATTCGGTTGACGAGGCTGGTGAAGCGGGCGGATTTTACCCAGGAACGTGCGGCGGCGATATCCGGCGCAAAATATCGATCAGCCGAGTAAAACAAGACTTCGCGGCGGATGCCGGAGTGCACCTCTTCGAGGCGTTGCGACGATCTGGCCGGACGGTGAAAGTCGATTCCCTGTGCCGCAGCCAACAGCTCGATCCCGATGACGGCTGCTGCGTTGTCAACCATGACGCTCAAGCGGCGGGCGGCATGAGTCGCCATGCTGACGTGATCTTCCTGGTTCGCCGAAGTCGGAATCGAATCAACGCTCGCGGGTGCCGCCAGGGTTTTGTTCTCGGACACCAAGGCCGCCGCGGTCACCTGTGCAATCATGAAGCCGGAATTCAAGCCGCTGTTGTGCACCAAGAAGGGCGGCAGGCCGCTCATTTTCGGATCCACCAACACCGCCGTGCGCCGTTCCGACAGGCTGCCGATTTCCGCGATCGCAAGCGCCAGCGTGTCGGCGGCAAAGGCCACCGGTTCGGCGTGAAAATTTCCGCCCGAGAGCACTTCGCCCGTCGCAGCGAACAGCAGCGGATTGTCGGTGACCGCGTTGGCTTCGATCTTGAGCGTAACGCTGCAGTTGCGGATCAAGTCGAGGCATGCGCCCATGACTTGCGGCTGACAGCGGAAAGAATACGGATCCTGCACGCGCGTGCACTCAAGATGCGATGCACGGATAGCGCTGCCGGCGATCAGATCCCGATATTCACGCGCCACCGCGATTTGGCCGGGTTGTCCGCGAACTTGCTGGATGCGCTCATCGAACGGTGAATCGCTGCCCTTCAATGCATCGACCGACATGGCGCCCGCGACAATCGCAGCGGCGAACAGGGATTCGGCGCCGAACAATCCCGCCAGAGCCAGCGCCGTGGAGACCTGCGTGCCGTTGATCAGCGCCAACCCCTCTTTGGCGTGCAATCTAATGGGCTGCAGGCCGGCCTTGCGCAGGCCCTCGGCGGCCGGCAAGGTGGCCCCGTCCACGTGCACGTCGCCCAGTCCGAGCAGCACCGCGCTTAAGTGGGCCAGCGGCGCCAGGTCTCCCGATGCACCCACCGAGCCCTGTGCCGGAATGACCGGATACACCTCGTGCTCGAGCAGTGCCAGCAACGCCTCGACGAGCCCGAGCGAGACGCCGGAGTGACCGCGCGCCAAGGCATTGATCTTCAGCGCCAGGACCAGTCTGACAACCGCGTCGGGCAGCGCATCGCCCACCCCTGCCGCGTGCGAGAGCAGCAAATTTCTCTGCAGCAATTCCAGCTGCTCGTTGGGTATGCGCGTTTGCGCGAGCAGGCCAAAGCCGGTGTTAATGCCGTAAGCGGCTTCGCCGCCGGCGACGATATGGTCCACCAAGGCGCCGGCCTGCGCGATACGGCTGCGATCCTGCGCCGACAGCCGCAGCACTGTCGGTTCCTCATAGATTCGCCGTAGTGCTGCGAGCGATAGGGTGCCGGCCTGCAGAGCCAGGGTGTGGCTCACTTAGAGCTGCTCGATCATCGGCAGCTTCAGTCCTTGCTCGCGCGCGCAGGCGATGGCGCTTGCATAGCCTGCGTCCGCGTGGCGCATGACTCCGGTGGCGGGGTCGTTCCACAGCACGCGCCCGATGCGTCTGGCGGCCGCCTCGCTGCCATCGCAGACAATCACCAGTCCGGCGTGCTGCGAGTAGCCCATGCCCACCCCGCCGCCGTGGTGAATCGACACCCAGGTCGCACCCGAGGCCGTGTTGAGCAGGGCATTGAGCAGCGGCCAGTCGGAAACCGCGTCTGAGCCGTCCTGCATGGCTTCGGTCTCACGATTGGGGCTGGCGACCGAACCGGAGTCCAAGTGGTCGCGGCCAATCACGACGGGCGCGGAAAGCTCGCCGCGCTTGACCATCTCGTTGAACGCCAGCCCGAGGCGGTGACGCTGGCCCAAGCCCACCCAGCAAATGCGCGCCGGCAATCCTTGGAACTTGATCCGCGAACGCGCCATGTCGAGCCACTGATGCAAATGCGGATCGTCAGGGATCAGCTCCCTGACCTTGGCGTCGGTCTTGTAAATGTCGTCCGGATTGCCCGACAGCGCGACCCAACGGAACGGGCCGACGCCGCGGCAAAACAGCGGCCGAATGAATTCGGGCACGAATCCGGGAATATCGAAGGCCTGGGCGACGCCGGCGTCGAAAGCCACTTGTCGCAAATTGTTGCCATAGTCGAAGACCGGCAGACCCATGCGCTTGAAGCGCAGCAGGTATTCGACGTGCTTGGCCATTGAGCGCGATGCAGCGGCGCCGGTGCCGGCAGAATCGCTGACACGCCGTTCGTCCCACTGTTCGATGGACCAGCCCTGCGGCAGATAGCCGTTCACCGGATCATGCGCTGAAGTCTGATCAGTAAGCGCATCCGGCTTGATGCCCCGTTCAAGCAGCGTGGCGAGCACATCGACAATGTTGCCGAGCAGCGCGACCGACACGGGCTTGCCCTGTTTTTTTGCCGTCTCGAGCATGGCAAGCGCTTCGTCCAATGAGCGCGCCTCGGCGTCGATGTAGCCGGTCTCGAGGCGCTTGGCGATTCGGCTTTGACGGCATTCGACCGCCAGCAGGCTTGCCCCCGCCATGGTTGCGGCCAGAGGCTGCGCGCCGCCCATGCCGCCCAAGCCGGCGGTGAGAATCCATTTGCCCCTCAGGTTGCCGCCGAAGTGCCGCCGCCCCATTTCGGCAAACGTTTCATACGTGCCCTGCACGATTCCCTGGCTGCCGATGTAGATCCAGGAGCCGGCGGTCATCTGGCCGAACATCGCCAACCCCTTGCGGTCCAGCTCGTGAAAGTGCTCCCAGGTCGCCCAATGCGGTACGAGATTGGAATTGGCAATGAGCACGCGCGGTGCATCGGGATGCGTCGGGAACACGCCCACCGGTTTGCCGGACTGCACCAGCAAGGTTTCCTCTTCGCTTAAGGTTTTCAAGGTCTCGACCAGCCGGTCGTAGCAATTCCAATCGCGCGCAGCGCGTCCGATGCCGCCGTATACCACCAGTTCGGCGGGATTTTCCGCGACCTCGGCGTCCAAATTATTCATCAGCATGCGCAACGGCGCCTCGGTCATCCAAGTACGGGCGCTCAATGTGTTGCCGCGCGGCGCGCGGATGTTTCGGGGTTTGAGTGGGGCGAGCATGCTAATCCTTTAGGGGAGAAATCGACCGGATAATTGATAACGGGAACCGGGATAGTACAACCGCGCAACCGATGCAATCTGGCCGGCAGTCCAGGTTCTTCGGATGACAACCAGGCACGGCTCGTTGCGCCTCATCGCCAGCAGTTTGCGCGTGCGTTCTTCGGGCATTTCCGCGCGCAGCAAATGCTGCGCTTCCTGCAGCGGAGCCACCCGGATCAGATAATCATGCGGCGTGGTGCGGCTGAAATCCATTTGCAGGTAGTCCGGAGCGAGCCTGGGCAACACATGGCGATCTTCGAGTTGAATGGGACGGTCATTCTCAAAGTGCACGATCAACGAGGAATACAATTCGCTGCGCGGCGCAATTCCGAAGTCCTCCGCCAGTTCGGCTGCCGCGCGAATGCGCTCGATGGCGACGACTTGCGCGCGATGCACGTGGCCGCGCTCGCGTATTTCGTCGGCGATGCCGCGGATCTCCAGGGGATGCGCTTGCGCGTGACGGTCGGCGACAAAGCTTCCGACCCCGGCGATGCGCACCAGCACGCCTTCATCGCGCAATTCGCGCAGCGCGCGGTTGGCCGTCATGCGCGACACGCCAAACGAGCGCACGATATCGTTTTCGGAGGGTACACGGGCGGCAGCGCCCCATTTACCCGAGCCGATGTTGTCCAGGATGTGGCGCTTGACCTGTAAATACAGTGGCTGTGACGAGACGGCGGCCTTGCTCATGGGGCGGAGAATAAGCTGTATAGACAGGTACGGTCAACCGCTGCTCAAGTCATTCATAGTCCGGGCAAAATTCCCGCGCAACTGCTCGTCGGCCGCGTGGACGCGATCTTTAACGGCCCAACGTCCCGCAACCATGACATCACGGATCGCGGCGCCGCCGCCCGCGAACAGCAATCGATCCAACGCGGCGTCCGCGGCCGCGCCCGCCATGGCGGAATGCGCGGGATCGAGCACCAGCCAATCCGCGCGGCATCCGACTTCGATGCTGCCCACCGGTTGGCCAAGGGCTTGCGCACCGGTACGCGCGGCGTCGCGCCACAGGCGCGTGCCCACGTGAGCTTCGTCTGCCGCCGCCAGCACTGCGCGCCGCCTCTTTTGCAGGCGCTGTTGATACTCGAGCCAGCGCAGCTCTTCCGCCGGGTCCACCGTCGACTGACTGTCGGACCCCACGCACAGCCGACCGCCCAACTTTAAGAACCTCGCGGCATCGAAGCGGCCGTCGCCCAAATTGGCCTCGGTACTGATGGAAACGCACACGACGGCATTGGCCGCGGCAATGCCTCGTAGTTCTGCGGCGCTCGCATGCGTGGCGTGCACCACGCACCAATGTTGCGTGAGCAGCTGCTGATCCAAGAGCAATTCGATCGGCCGGCGCCCGGTCGCGCGTTCACACGCGCGCACCTCGAGCATTTGCTCGGCCGCGTGAATGTGCACCGGCATGCTCGCATCGATGCCGCGCAACGCCAGCGCTGCGTGGCGCAAGTGATCGAGCGGCACGGCGCGCAGGCTGTGAAACGCCGCGCCGGTGCGCAGCATGCTCGCGTCCGCCCCGGCGCGCCGCTCCTTGGCGATGCGCGCCTCGATCGCCCGCAAATACGCGTCGGTGTCCATGAAAAATCGCGCCTGTTCGGGTTTGAGCGGCATGGCGCCGAAGTCGCTGCTCTGATACAGCGTGGGCAGGAAGGTGAGTCCGATGCCGGCGGCGCGCGCCGCGTTGCCGATCGCGCCCCACAACAAATTGTCGCCCGAGTACGGCCCGTTTCCCGGCGGCCGATGTAGATAGTGAAATTCCGCCACCGAGGTGTAGCCCGACTTGAGCATCTCGACGAACAGCTGCGTGGCGATGATCTGCAGCTCCTCCGGCCCGACGCGATTCGCCAGCGCATACATGGCCTGGCGCCAGGTCCAAAAACTATCCCGCGCCGTCTTGCGGTATTCCGCATTGCCGGCCATGGCGCGTTGGAAGGCATGGCTGTGCGCGTTGGGCATGCCGGGAACCACAATCCCCGGGACGTCGATTTCTCCGGCGCCGGCACCCTGCACTTGCGCCACTGAGCCCAAATCGATCGCGGTGATCATTCCCTGCTCGGAAACGCTTACCCGCGCATTGCGCGTCCAGCCCTGCGGCAAATAGGCCGACTGCAAACGGTAGGTTGTCATCTTGGCTGTATCATACGGTGTGGATAAATTTTCCGATAACGAGTGGGATCAGGTGTGGGCGGGCGCAAATATCGCCACCATGACGGGGGCCGGTCCCTACGGGCTGATTCACGACGCCGCGATCGCCGTGAAGGGCGAACGCATTGCCTGGATCGGTGCGGCCGCCGAGGGTCGGAGGTTGGCAAACTCACAGGGGCTGCCGGTCAACGAAGCCGGTGGTCAGTGGATCACGCCGGGTCTCATCGACTCTCATACGCATTTGGTTTATGGCGGCAATCGGGTGACGGAGTTCGAGCAACGTCTGTGCGGCGCTTCGTACGAGGACATTGCGCGATCCGGTGGCGGCATCCAGTCGACCATGCGAGAGACTCGCGCGGCGACGAAAGAGTCCCTGTACGAATCGGCACGGCGCCGTCTCGACTGCTTGATGGCCGATGGCGTCACCATGGTCGAGATCAAATCCGGTTATGGACTGGAACTTGCCGCCGAGCGCCGCTCGCTGGAAGTCGCGAGAGCCTTGGAAGGGTCGCTGCCCGTATCGGTGAAGACGACATTTTTGGGGCTGCATTCGCTGCCGCCGGAATTCACCGGCCAACGGCAGCGCTACGTCGATGAGGTCAGCGGACCGTGGCTCACGGAACTGGTCGCGGCGGGATTGGTGGATGCCGTCGACAGTTTTTGCGAAGGCATCGCCTTTTCGGTGGCGGAGACGAAGCAGTTTCTAGAGGCTGCGAAAAAACTCGGCGTTGCCGCGCACGTGCATGCCGGGCAGCTCAGCGACATGGGCGCGGCCGAGGCCGCCGCGACGGGCGGCGCGCTGTCGGCGGATCATTTGGAATTCGTCAGCGCCGAGGGCGTGCGCGCCCTGGCGTCCGCCGGAACGGTGGCCGTGCTCTTGCCCACGGCCTATTTCACCTTGCGGCAAACGACACCGCCGCCCATCGAGCTGCTGCGCAGCGCCGGCGTGCCGATGGCCGTGGCCACCGATAGCAATCCCGGCACTTCGCCGTGCACCTCGCTGCTTTTGGCGCTGAGCATGGCGTGCACGCTGTTCGGCCTGACGCCCGAGGAGGCCTTGGCGGGCGCCACGCGCAACGCCGCCCGGGCCCTCGGCGTACTCAACGATGTCGGAACCCTCGAGGTGGGCAAGCGGGCGGACCTGGTTTTCTGGCGCATTACGCAGCCGGCAGAGCTCTGTTATGCGCTCGGCGGCAATCCCTGCGCAGGCGTGATGCACAAAGGAAGACTCCGCGCGCGAGGGGGAGGGAAATGACCCACCTTTGCGCATAAGATGGATTCATGGCCAGTCGATCCACGCGCCGCGGCAGACCCCCGCACGATGACCTCCTGACGCCTGCTGAATGGCGTACGGTTCACGCGGTCCAGCATGGAATGACCAGCCGCCAAATCGCCGAACGGCGCGGAATCAGTATCGATGCCGTGAAGTTTCACATCACCAATGCGCTCGAAAAATTGGGGCTCGCCAACCGCAGAGAATTGCGCAAGTGGCATCGCGCGCCAAAAGACAGCGCCCTGAAGGACAAGACAATGAATGCACCGTGGCACATGGGACCGATTGCGCAGATCGCAAGATCCGTCCGAGACATCGAGCAGTCCGAGCACTGGTACCGGCATGTATTGGGTCTGCCGCATCTGTATACCTTCGGCAAGCTGGCGTTCTTCGATTGCGGTGGGACGCGGCTGATGCTCAGCCAGGAGTCGACGGTGGCCGCGGAATCCGTTCTTTATATGCGCGTCGGCAACATTGTCGAAGCGTACGAGCTCTTGAAATCCCGGGGCGTCGAATTCATCAACGCGCCGCACCTGATTCACAAGCACGCGGACAGCACCGAGGAATGGCTGTCCATGCTCAAGGATCCGGAAGGCCGGCCGCTCGGGCTCATGACGCAAGTGAAACCCTAGAGCGCAAAACGCTGTAGGCTCTGTGCATGCGAGTTGCAGCGGCGACTATCCTGGCAGCCGGCGTGGGCGGCGTTTTTTCGGCCGGCACCCGCGCAGAGCAGCCAGCGCCGGCGCTGGATGAAATCGTCGTCACGGCGGAGCGCGCCGGCCCTGGCATGTGGCATGTGCATCACGGCGACGCCAGCGTGTGGATCTTAGGAAGCATCTCGCCCCTGCCCAGGGATATCACCTGGCGTTCAAAGCAGGTCGAGTCCGTGCTGGAAAGCACCAGCCAGGTGTTGGTCCAGAAGCCGATTGAAATCAGCGTGCCGCGAATTCTCTGGGTGTTGATCGCCGACCGGAAATTGCTGATGGTCGGCGGCGGAAAGAAACTCAAGGATGTCCTCCCGCCCGAATTGCACGCGCGCTTTGCCGCGCAGCGAAGCAAGGTCACGGACGATGCGAGCAAGTGGGAACGATACCGTCCGATCATCGCCGCCGCGTTCCTGCAGCAGGCCGCCTTCCATCAAGTTAATTTATCCATGCGGCTCGATTTGGGCGCGGCGCTGCGGGAGCTTGCCAAGAAACACGGCGTGCGCATCGAGGAGGTCAAGGTTGCCGGCGTGAGCGATATGCTCGAGGCGCTGAAGACCATGCCGGCGCAGACCGAGCGCACTTGCGTCGAGGCTTCCTTGAGCACGGTTGAAACGGGGTTGCCGCGCCTGGTGGACCGAGCGCAAGCCTGGGCCCACGGCAATGTCGAGCGCATCGAGAACACGCCTGAGCTGAAAGACGTCGATGCGTGCAGGAATGCGTTGGACGCCGGCAAGGGGGCCTTCGATGTCATCGGCCGTATCCGCCAAACCTGGCTCGATACAATCGATAAATATCTGCGCTCCGCTGGCACCACGATCGCCGTCGTCAATCTGGATTTACTGCTGGAGCGCGGCGGACTTCTCGATCAGCTGCGCGCCAAGGGGTTTGAGATCGATGCGCCTTGATCGTGTATTCTGGGGTTCGAATGCTGCGGCGTAGGGGGGGCGGTGAAGGTTCTGGCCCGCCTGCTGGAGGCGCAGCCCGGCTGCTGGAGGCGCAGCCAGATTAGTCATGCGGCCGGGCAATGTTCTGCTGCGGTGCCGCAATTACCTTGACACTCGCACGGCTGGTTCCTACAATCGCCGGCCTTTGTCCTCGGGCCCTCACGTCCCGGAGATAAGCCCGTGAAATTTTAGTTTTTGCATCGTTGGACCCCTCTTCAATGCGGGCGGTCCTCCAAAGGTATTTATGGCGACGACGACCCAATTAATCCGCACCGGCCGAAATGAGCCTGCTTGGAAGTCCAAGGTTCCGGCACTGGCCGCCTCACCGCAAAAGCGCGGCGTGTGCACGCGCGTGTACACCACCACGCCAAAAAAGCCCAATTCGGCTCTGCGCAAGGTTTGCCGCGTACGCCTGACCAATGGCTATGAAGTTTCCAGCTATATCGGTGGTGAAGGGCACAATCTACAGGAGCACTCGGTGGTATTGATTCGCGGCGGCCGCGTCAAGGATCTCCCCGGCGTGCGTTATCACACGGTACGCGGTGCGCTCGATTGCGCCGGCGTCAGCGATCGTCGCCAAGGCCGCTCTAAGTACGGCGCCAAACGTCCCAAGAAATAGCCGTTAAGGCTTTAAGAAGGTTTGTAAATGTCCCGCAGAGCAGCAGCCCCCCATCGCACCATCCTTCCCGACCCTAAGTTCGGGAACGACATGTTGGCCAAATTCATCAATATGGTCATGGAGCGCGGCAAGAAATCGGCCGCCGAGAAGATCGTTTATGGTGCGATTGATCGCATCAGCGAAAAGAAGAGCGGCGCTGCCGGCGCCGAAGCAATTGCTGTGTTGCAGCAGGCTTTGGACAACGTCAAGCCCGTGGTCGAGGTGAAGTCCCGCCGGGTGGGCGGCGCCACGTACCAAGTGCCTGTCGAAGTGCGGGCCAATCGCCGCCAGACCCTCGCCATGCGCTGGGTGATTGAAGCGGCCACCGCGCGCAGCGAAAAGTCCATGGCGCACCGCCTTGCAGCCGAGCTGATGGAGGCTGCCGAAAACCGCGGCGCCGCCGTGCGCAAGCGCGAAGACACTCATCGCATGGCCGATGCCAACAAGGCGTTCGCGCACTATCGCTGGTAGGGCTTAGGAAGGCTGGCCGGCGGCTGGAAATGCTCGGGTTCGGCCTTATATAGATCTCTCTGGCGGGGTCGCTTCGACCCCCGTTGAACGTTGCGCAAAGCGCGTACAAGACGCGTGAGCGCCTGGGAATAACTATCTTGGCACGCACTACGCCCATCGAGCGCTACCGGAACATCGGTATCTCCGCTCACATCGACGCGGGGAAGACCACCGCGACCGAGCGTATTTTGTTCTACACCGGCGTGTCCCATAAAATCGGCGAGGTTCACGACGGCGCGGCCGTGATGGACTACATGGAACAGGAACAGGAGCGCGGCATCACCATTACCGCCGCGGCGACCACCTGTTTCTGGAAGGGGATGGACAAGAGCTTCCCCGAACACCGCATCAACATCATCGATACGCCCGGACATGTCGATTTCACCATCGAAGTGGAGCGCTCTTTGCGCGTGCTCGACTCGGCGGTCGCCGTGTACTGCGCAGTCTCCGGCGTGCAGCCCCAGTCCGAAACGGTCTGGCGTCAGATGAACAAGTACGGCGTGCCGCGCATCGCCTTCGTCAACAAAATGGATCGCTCCGGCGCGAACTTCCTGCGCTGCGTGGAGCAAATCAAAACCCGGTTGCGCGGCAATCCGGTGCCCATCCAGCTGCCCATCGGCGCCGAAGAGGGGTTCGTCGGCGTCGTCGATCTCGTGAAGATGAAGGCCATTCACTGGGATGAAGAGACCCAGGGGATGAAATTCGAGTACCGCGACATTCCCGCCGACATGCTCAAGGACTGTGAGGAATGGCGCGGCAAGATGATCGAAGCGGCGGCCGAGGGCGATGAGGTGCTGCTCAACAAATATCTCGAGACCGGCAGCCTGACCGATGAGGAAATCACGCAGGGCTTGCGCGAGCGCGCCATCAAAAACGAGATCTGTCTGGTGACCTGCGGCTCGGCGTTCAAGAACAAGGGTGTGCAGGCGGTGCTCGACGCGATCGTGGAATACATGCCCTCTCCTGCGGAGGTGCCGCCGGTGAAAGGTCAGAACGAGAACGGCGAACCCATGACGCGCAAGGCGGATGATGCCGAGCCGTTCGCGGCCCTGGCATTCAAGATCCTGAACGACCCGTTCGTCGGCAACCTCACCTTCTTCCGCGTGTATTCAGGGACTCTCAATTCCGGCGACCAGGTGTTCGTGCCCAATCGCAGCCGCACCGAGCGCATCGGCCGTCTGCTGCAAATGCATGCCAGCGATCGATCGGAAATCAAGGAAGTCCGCGCAGGCGATATTGCCGCAGCGGTGGGTTTGAAGGACGTCACCACCGGTGACACGCTGTCCGATCTTAACAAGGTCATCATCCTGGAAAAAATGGATTTCCCGGAACCGGTGATTTCGGTCGCCGTGGAACCGAAGACCAAGGTTGATCAGGAAAAGATGGGTTTGGCGTTGCAGCGGCTGGCGAAGGAAGACCCTTCGTTCCGCGTGCATACCGATGCCGAATCCGGCCAGACGATTATTGAAGGCATGGGTGAACTGCACCTGGAAATCATCGTCGACCGCATGAAGCGCGAGTTCAAGGTCGAAGCGAATGTGGGCAAGCCGCAGGTGGCCTATCGCGAAACGTTGCGCAGCACGGTGGAATCCGAGGGAAAATTCATCCGTCAAACCGGCGGACGCGGGCAGTACGGTCATGTCTGGCTCAAGCTCGAGCCGCTGCCCCAGGGCAAGGGCTACGAGTTCGTCAACGGTATCGTCGGCGGCACCGTGCCGCGCGAATACATCCCGGCTGTGGACAAAGGCATTCAGGAAGCGGTGCAGACCGGCGTGATCGCCGGCTATCCCATCGTGGACGTCAAGGTCACCATCTTCGACGGCTCCTTCCATGACGTCGATTCCAACGAAATGGCGTTCAAAATTGCCGGTTCGATCGGCTTCAAGGAGGGGTTTCGCAAGGCCAAGCCGGTGCTTCTCGAGCCCATCATGAAGGTGGAGGTCGTGGTGCCCGAAGACTACTACGGCGACATCGTCGGCGATTTGAGCCGCCGCCGTGGACAAATTGTCGGCACGGAAGACAGTCCCTCCGGCAAGGTGGTGACGGCCGAGGTGCCGCTCGCCGAAATGTTTCAATACTCGACGTCGATGCGCTCGATGAGCCAGGGCCGGGCGAACTACACCATGGAGTTCGCCAAGTACCAGGAAGTGCCGGGCAATGTCGCCGACGTCGTGATGAAAAAAGCTTCTTAAGAATTCCAAACGCATATTCAATTGAGAGGTAAGGCCTGTGTCGAAGGGGAAGTTTGAGCGAACGAAGCCGCACGTGAACGTGGGGACGATTGGGCATGTGGATCATGGCAAGACGACCTTGACGGCGGCCCTGACCAAGGTGATGGCCGAGAAGCACGGCGGGGAGTTTAAAGCCTACGACCAGATTGATAAGGCTCCCGAGGAGCGGGCGCGCGGCATTACGATAGCCACGGCGCACGTGGAGTATCAGTCGGACGCGCGCCACTACGCGCACGTGGACTGTCCGGGACATGCCGACTATGTGAAGAACATGATCACGGGAGCGGCGCAGATGGACGGAGCGATTCTGGTGGTTTCGGCGGCCGACGGCCCGATGCCCCAGACGCGCGAGCACATACTGCTGGCCCGCCAGGTCGGGGTGCCTTACATCGTGGTGTATATGAACAAGGCGGACATGGTGGATGATGCGGAGCTTCTAGAGCTGGTGGAGCTTGAGGTTCGCGATCTGCTGACGCTGTACAAGTTTCCCGGGGATAAGACCCCGATCATCACGGGTTCTGCCCTAAAGGCGCTCGAGGGGGATGACTCGGAGATCGGCGTGCCCTCGGTGATCAAGCTGGTGAAGGCTTTGGATGATTACATTCCGGTGCCCAAGCGGGCGGTGGAAGGGGCCTTTCTGATGCCGGTGGAAGATGTGTTCTCGATTGCCGGGCGCGGCACGGTGGTCACGGGGCGCATTGAGCGCGGAATCGTGAAGATCAACGATGAAGTGGAGATTGTGGGGATTCGCCCGACGCAGAAGACCACCTGCACGGGGGTGGAGATGTTCCGCAAGCTGCTGGATGAGGGCCAGGCGGGAGATAACGTGGGAGTGCTGTTGCGCGGCACGAAGCGCGAGGAAGTGGAGCGTGGTCAGGTTCTGTGCAAGCCGGGCAGCATCACGCCGCACACGAAGTTCGAGGCTGAAGTGTATGTCTTGAGCAAGGAGGAGGGCGGACGACATACGCCGTTCTTCAAAGGCTACCGGCCGCAGTTCTACTTTCGCACCACCGATGTGACCGGAGCGGTGGAGCTGCCGGAGGGCACCGAGATGGTGATGCCGGGGGACAACATCAAGATCGTGGTGGAACTGATCGCCCCGATCGCGATGGAGCAGGGACTGCGCTTCGCCATCCGCGAGGGCGGCAAAACCGTCGGCGCAGGTGTGGTTGCCAAGGTCATCGCGTAATCTAATTTTTGGCGCGAAAGCGTTTTACCGGGTACAATCCGGCCCCCTTTAAAGGACGGGGTCGGTTTCGGCCCCGTTGATAGTTGCGCGAAGCGCATGGGAACTACATGGCAAATCAGAATATCCGCATCCGCCTGAAGGCTTTCGATCATCGCTTGATCGACAAGTCGGCCCGCGAGATCGTCGATACCGCGAAACGCACCGGCGCGACCGTCAAGGGTCCTGTGCCGTTGCCCATAAAAATGGAGCGTTTTACGGTCTTGACGGCCCCGCACGGCGATAAGGACGCCCGGGACCAGTTCGAAATCCGCACGCACAAGCGCCTGATGGACATTTTGAACCCCACGGACAAGACCGTGGACGCCCTGATGAAGCTCGAGCTTCCGGCCGGCGTGGACGTGCAAATCAAGTTAAATTAGGGGTTTTTGACGCGGAGCCGCATAAGCTCCCTTGCGTGGGGCGCATAGGATCCCTATACTCCCGCGTCCATTTTAGAGGTCGGAGCGCGTGGGCGCCGACGCCAAATTCTCAAGGGAATTTGGGGTCCGAGTGTCCAAACCGCTGATCTGTCGCAACGATGCGAGGCTCTTTGCAGCTCTCGCTGTATGAGGATTGAAAATGTCCATTGGTCTGGTTGGCCGCAAATGCGGCATGACCCGAGTGTTCACCGACGCCGGTGTTACTGTCCCCGTGACGGTGGTCGAGGCGTTGCCGAATCGCATCTCGCAAGTCAAGAACGATAAAACCGACGGTTACCGGGCGGTTCAGGTCACCATTGGCAGCCGCCGTCCGTCGCGCGTGCCCAAGGCCCTCGCGGGCCATTTTGCGAAGGCGAATGTTGCCGCCGGCTACACCTCCCAGGAATTTCGCCTAAGCAAGGGCGAAGGCGACGATCTCGCCACCGGTGGCGAGTTCAAGGTCGACATGTTCAAGGCGGGCCAGATCGTCGATGTCACCGGCACCACGGTGGGCAAGGGCTTTCAAGGCACCATGAAGCGCCATAACTTCGCGGGCGGCATGAAAACCCACGGCAACTCGGTCTCGCACCGCGCGCCGGGATCCATCGGCCAGCGCCAAACGCCGGGCCGCGTGTTCAAGGGCAAGCGCATGTCGGGTCATATGGGCGTTCGCAATCGCACCATCGAAAATCTGCGCGTCGTGGAAATCGATGTGGCGCGCAATCTGCTGCTCATCAGCGGCGCGGTCCCCGGCGCCGAGGGCAGCCGCGTGATCGTCAAGCCGTCGGTCAAGGCCAAAGGCCAGGCGCGCCGTCAGAAGCTGATGCCGAACAAGGCCCCCACCGCCGCCAAAGGCGCTCCCGCGGCGAAGGGTGCTGCTCCCAAGGCCGGCGCGGCCAAAGCTGACAAGAAGTAGACCCCTATGAAAGTCCAGCTAAAGAATGCCAAGCCTGCCAGCGAGATTCAATTGTCGGACGCCGCCTTTGGGCGCGACTACAACGAGGCGTTGGTGCACCAGGTCGTGACCGCATACATGGCGGCGGGCCGTTCCGGCACCAAAGCGCAGAAAACGCGCGCGGAAGTGCGCGGCGGCGGCAAGAAGCCCTGGAGCCAGAAAGGCACGGGCCAGGCGCGTGCCGGCTCGATCCGCAGCCCCATCTGGGTGGGTGGCGGACGCGCGTTCGCGGCCAAGCCGCGCGACTTCTCGCAAAAGGTCAACCGCAAGATGTACCGTGCCGCCATGCAAACCATGGTGTCGCAGCTGGTGCGCGACGATCGTTTGGTTGCCGTCGAGTCGATCGAAGTTTCCGCGCCGCGAACCAAATTGCTCATCAGCAAATTGGCTGAGTTCGGTCTTACGCGCGCCCTGATCTTGATAGAGGCGCATGACGAAAAATTGTTCCTCGCGGCCCGCAACATTCCGCACGTCGAAGTCATGGCCGTTTCGGCCCTGGATCCTTTGAGCCTGGTCAAGCACGACAAGGTCGTCGCCACCGTGGGCGCCCTGAAGTTGCTCGACCAGCGCCTCGGAGGTGCGGCATGAATAAAGAACGCTTGATGACCGTGTTGATCCAGCCGCACGTCTCGGAGAAGGCCGCGACCCTGGCCGAGAAGGCCAATCAGTACGTGTTCCGCGTGCGCGACGACGCCTCGAAGGCGGAGGTCAAACAGGCGGTCGAAATGATGTTTGAAGTCAAGGTCGAGGGCGTGAATCTGTTGAACCGCCCCGGTAAGACCCGCCGCTTCAAGAATCTGCCGGGCAGACGCAATGGCTTTAAGAAGGCCTACGTGCGCTTGGGCGAAGGTCAGTCCATCGACTTCACCGGCGCCTCGTCGAAATAAGGACTTAAGGGCATGGCACTCATCAAGATGAAGCCGACCTCACCGGGTACGCGCTTCGTAGTCAAGGTAGATCGCTCGCACCTGCACAAGGGCGGACCGATCGCATCGCTCACCGTCAAGAAGAACCGTACCGGTGCGCGCAACCACGTGGGCCGGCAGACTACGCGGCACATCGGCGGCGGCCACAAGCAGCGCTATCGCTTGGTGGACTTCCTGCGCGACAAGGACGGCATCCCGGGCGTCGTCGAGCGCCTGGAATACGATCCGAACCGCACCTCGCATCTGGCGCTGGTTCTCTACAAGGACGGCGAGCGCCGCTACATCCTCGCGCCCAAGGGCGTGAAGGCCGGCGATGAAATCCGCTCCGGATCCGATGCGCCGATCAAGCCCGGCAATGCCATGCCGTTGCGGCACATTCCCGTGGGCAGCACGGTGCACAACATCGAATTGAAAGTCGGCAAGGGCGGCCAGATGGCTCGCAGCGCCGGCGCTTCCGCGCAATTCGCGGCCCGCGAAGGCGTGTACGCCAGTTTGCGCTTGAAGTCAGGGGAAATGCGCAAGGTGCACGTCGATTGCCGCGCCACCATCGGCGAAGTCGGCAACGACGAACACAACTTGCGCGTGTTCGGCAAGGCCGGCGCGGTGCGTTGGTTGGGCGTCCGTCCGACGGTGCGCGGCGTTGTCATGAATCCGGTCGATCACCCCCACGGCGGCGGCGAAGGCAAGTCCGGACAAGGCAATCCACATCCCGTGAGCCCATGGGGCCTGCAGACCAAGGGCAAGAAGACGCGCCGCAATAAGCGCACCGACAGCATGATCGTTCAGCGCCGCAAGAACAAACGCATCTAGAGAAGGAGATATTCATTGCCGCGTTCGCTCAAGAAAGGTCCGTTTGTCGATCTGCATCTCGCCAAGAAGGTGCAGACTGCCAGCCAAAAGAACGACCGCCGTCCGATCAAGACCTGGTCGCGGCGCTCCATGGTCATTCCCGATATGGTCGGCCTGACCATTGCCGTGCACAACGGCCGCTTACATGTGCCGGTGCTGGTGTCGGAGAACATGGTGGGCCACAAGCTCGGTGAATTCGCCCCGACGCGCACTTTCAAGGCGCATTCCGGCGACAAGAAAGTCACGGCGGCGGAATAATCATGCAGACAAAAGCAATACTACGATACGCGCGCATTTCGCCCCAGAAATGCCGCCTGGTCGTCGATACGATTCGCGGCAAGTCGGCGACGCTCGCGGTGAACACGCTGAAATTCATGCCGAAGAAGGGCGCGAAGATCGTCCTCAAGGTGTTGGATTCCGCGATTGCGAATGCCTACAACAATTTCAACGCCGATGTTGACGATCTGAAAGTAACGCGGGTCGAGGTCGATCCGGCTCCGATGCTCAAGCGCTTTCACGCGCGCGCCAAGGGGCGCGGCGTGCGCATTGCCAAGCGCAACAGCCACATCCTGGTTCAAGTGTCCGACGGTAAGCGAGAGGCCTAATGGGTCAGAAAGTAAATCCAATTGGTATTCGTCTAGGCATCACGCGCGACTGGTCGTCGAAGTGGTATGCGCATTCGAAGAACTTTGCCTCGAACATCCACACCGATTTCCTGGTGCGCAAGTACCTCAACAAGAAATTGGCCGATGCGTCGGTGAGCAACATTCACATTGAGCGCGCCGCGCGCCGCGCCAACATCACCATTCACACGGCCCGTCCGGGAATCGTGATCGGCAAGAAGGGCGAGGATATCGAAAAACTCCGCACCGCCGTGGCGAAGATCCTGGGGATGGGCATGAACGATGTGCGCCTGAACATCGCCGAGATCAGAAAACCCGAGCTCGACGCGAAATTGGTCGCCGAGGGCATCTCGCAGCAATTGGAAAAGCGCGTGATGTTCCGCCGCGCCATGAAGCGCGCCGTGACCAACACCATGCGTTCCGGCGCGCTCGGCATCAAGGTGCGAATCTCCGGCCGCTTGAACGGTTCTGAAATTGCCCGCACCGAGACCAACCGCGAGGGGCGGGTGCCGCTGCACACGTTCCGCGCCGACATCGACTACGGTCTGGCGGAAGCGCAGACCACCTACGGCGTGATCGGCATCAAGGTCTGGATCTTCAAGGGAGAAGTGTTCGACAAGCCGACGGAAGAGGCTGTGGAAGCCGAAGCCGAGGCAGTTGCGACAGCGGCGGTCGCCAAATCCACTGAACCTGCGGCACCGGCCGCAACTTGATCAGGTAGTTTAAGCATGATGCAGCCGAAGCGGACCAAGTTCCGCAAACAATTCAAGGGCAAGATCTCGGGCAGTGCGCAGCGCGGCAACTCCGTGGCGTTCGGCGAGTTCGGGCTGAAAGCCACCGACCGATGCCGCATGACGGCACGCGAGATCGAGGCGGCGCGCCGCGCCATTTCGCGCTACGTGAAGCGCGGCGGGCGCATTTGGATCCGTGTGTTTCCGGATGTGCCCATCACCCAGAAGCCGCTGGAAGTGCGCATGGGTTCCGGCAAGGGCAACGTCGAGTATTGGGTGGCGAAGGTGCTGCCCGGCAAGGTGCTGTTCGAGATCGAAGGCATGAGCGAGACCATCGCGCGCGAGGCCTTCCGCCTGGCATCCGCCAAGCTCTCGGTGTCGACCGCATTCGTCAAACGTCAGGTGCGTACATGAAGGCGAAGGACTTGCGCGCGAAGGCGCCTAAGGATCTCGGCGAGGAGCTGCTCAAGCTGCGCCGCGAACAATTTAATTTGCGCATGGCTCGCGCCACCGGACAGGCCGCGAAGCCCGATCAATTTGCGAAGGTGCGTAAGAACATTGCGCGCGTAAAGACGGTGCTGGCCCAAAGCAAGGCAGCCGGAGGTAAGGCGTGATGTCGACCGAAACACACGCGGCCGTAGCGGCCGCTGCAACTGAAGCCGCTGCAACGCCGGGCGCGGCGCCGGTTCCCGGCCAGCGCCTGCTCACCGGCAAGGTGGTCAGCAACAAGATGGACAAAACCATAGCGGTTTCCATCGAGCGTCTGGTCAAGCATCCGACGTACGGCAAGTACGTTCGCCGCACCACCAAGCTGCTGGCGCATGACGAGAGCAACGAGTGTAAGGAAGGCGACACGGTATCGATCAAGCCGTGCCGCCCCATGTCGCGTCGCAAATCTTGGGTGCTGGTGCGCGTAGTCGAACGCGCCCGCGCCGAATAAGGAGACCGACATGATTCAAATGCGAACCATTTTGAACGTGGCCGACAACAGCGGCGCCAAGCGCTTGATGTGCATCAAGGTGCTGGGCGGCTCGAAGCGGCGCTACGCGGCGGTGGGCGATGTGATCAAGGTGAGCATCAAGGATGCCATCCCGCGCGGCAAGGTGAAGAAGGGCGAGGTGTATGACGCGGTCGTGGTGCGCACCAAGAGCGGCGTGCGCCGTGCCGACGGTTCTCTGATCCGCTTCGACACCAATGCGGCGGTGCTCTTGACCAACAAGCTCGAGCCCATCGGCACGCGTATTTTCGGACCGGTGACGCGCGAGCTGCGCAACGTGCAGTTCATGAAGATTATCTCGCTCGCTCCAGAGGTACTGTGAGACAGCTATGAAGAAGATTCGCAAAGGCGACTTGGTGATTTTGATCTCCGGTCGGGACAAAGGACGCAAAGGCGCCGTGATCGAAGTGCTGGCGGATGATCGCCTGCGCGTCGAGGGACTCAACATGTCCAAGCGGCATCAGAAGCCCAATCCGCAGGCCGGCGTGCAGGGCGGCATCATCGAGACCGAGGCGCCGCTGCATGTGTCGAACGTGATGATTTTCAATCCGGCGACCCAGAAGGGCGACCGCGTCGGGTTCAAGTCGCTCGAGAACGGCCGCAAGGTGCGCCTGTTCAAGTCGAACAAAGAAATGGTCGACGCGAAATAGCGAGTAATTTATGGCAGCAAGACTGAAAAAGATATTCAACGAGCAGATCGTGCCGGAGCTCAAGAAGAAACTCGAGCTCCAGAACACCATGGAAGTGCCGCGGATTCTCAAGATCACGGTGAACATGGGCGTGGGCGAGGCCGTGGCCGACAAGAAGGTCATGGACGCCGCCACCGCCGATATGGCGAAGATCACGGGCCAGAAGCCTGCGGTCACCAAGGCGAAGAAGTCGGTCGCTACCTTCAAAGTGCGCGACGGCCAGGCCATCGGCTGCAAGGTCACGCTGCGCGGCGACCGCATGTACGAATTTTTGGACCGCCTGGTCAGCATCGCCATCCCGCGCATCCGAGATTTCCGCGGCATCAGCACCCGTTCCTTCGACGGCCGGGGAAATTACAGCCTCGGAGTCAAGGAGCAGATCATTTTCCCTGAGATTCAGTACGACCAGATTGATCAAATTCGTGGCATGGACATCACCATCTCCACGTCGGCGCGCGATGACAAGCACGGGCGCGCGTTGTTAGAAGCCTTTAACTTTCCGTTCCGTAAGTAGGTAGCCCATGGCCAAGACGAATATGCTCATGCGCGAGAAAAAACGCCTCAAGATAGCGAAGAAATACGCTAAGCGGCGCGCTGAGCTCAAAGAGCTGATCCGCGACCCGAAGACCGGGCACGAGGCTCGCGAAGCTGCACAAGCCGCGCTGCAGAAGCAGCCGCGCGATGCCGGCGCCACGCGGCAACGCAATCGCTGTTCGATTACCGGCCGCTCACGCGGCGTGTACCGCAAATTCGGCCTGGCGCGCACCAAGCTGCGCGAGGCCGCCAATCGCGGTGAGATTCCAGGCCTGTCGAAGGCGAGTTGGTGAGGCGCGCACAATGAGCATGACTGATCCAATTGCCGATTTGTTGACCCGCATCCGTAATGCGCAATCCGCGGGCAAACCGACCGTGGGCATGGGCGCCTCGAAGCTGAAGGTGGCCATTCTCAAGGTGCTGAAGGCCGAGGGCTACATTGCGAATTTCGGTGTCGATAGCAGCGGCGCCAAGAGCACGCTGTCGATCGAATTGAAATATCACGACGGCCGCCCCGTGATCGACCGCATCGAACGTATCAGCCGTCCGGGCCTGCGCATTTATCGCGGCAAGGACGAGTTGCCCAAGGTGCTTGGCGGCCTCGGCGTCGCCGTGGTTTCGACCCCGCAGGGCATCATGTCCGACAAGCAAGCGCGCGCGGCCGGCACCGGCGGCGAAGTGCTGTTCGTCGTCCAATAAGGTTTCGATAGGTAGGTTTCAACTATGTCTCGAGTCGCAAAAATGCCGGTCGATTTGCCGCAAGGCGTCACCGCCACGATCGGCGCGGAAGCCGTGACGCTCAAGGGAGCGAAGGGCTCTCTGACGCTGCCGCTCAAAGTGGGCGTCAAAGTCGTGCAGCAGGAGAAGCACCTCGAAGTGCAGGCCGACACCGCGGCTGAAGGCATGAATGCCATCGCCGGTGCGACCCGTGCGCACCTGGCGAACATGGTCATGGGCGTGACCAAGGGCTACGAAAAGAAGCTGGAATTGGTGGGCGTCGGTTATCGCGCCGCGGTCCAAGCCAAGAACCTGACCCTGACCCTGGGCTATTCGCATCTGATCAACTATGCGATTCCGGACGGCATCACGATCGAGACGCCCACCCAGACCGAAATCATCGTCAAGGGCATCGACCGGCAGCGCGTAGGACAAACCGCCGCGGAGATCCGCGGTTTTAGACCGCCGGAACCCTACAAGGGCAAGGGCGTCAAGTATTCCGACGAGAAGATTTCGCTGAAAGAAGCGAAGAAGAAGTAAGCATGAAACTAACCAAACAAGACACCCGCTTGCGCCGTGCACTGCGCGGACGGGTAAAGATCAAAGAATTGGCCGCGCTGCGTCTGTCGGTGCATCGCACGCCGCAGCACATGTATGCGCAGATCATTGCACCCGAGGGCGACAAGGTTGTGGTTGCGGCCTCGACCCTGCAGAAGGATGTGCGCGGGGAATTGAAGTCCACCGGCAACATCGAGGCTGCCAAGGCAGTGGGCCGCGCCATCGCGGAACGCGCCAAGGCCAAGGGCATCGAGAAGGTCGCATTTGATCGTTCCGGTTTCATGTACCACGGGCGCGTCAAGGCGCTGGCCGAGGCGGCGCGCGAAGCGGGTCTCGAGTTCTAACTGAAAGGTCTTAAGGGCAACTTATGGCGAGAGTAGAAAAACCCATGTCCGGCGATGACCTGCTCGAAAAGCTGGTCGCGGTAAACCGTGTCGCTAAGGTGGTCAAGGGCGGCAAGCAATTCGGCTTTACTGCGCTCACCGTGGTGGGCGACGGCGCCGGCCGGGTCGGATTCGGTTACGGCAAGGCGCGTGAAGTGCCGGTCGCGATTTCCAAGGCCATGATGCAGGCGCGCAAGAGCCTGGTCACGGTTTCTTTGAAGAACGAAACGCTGTTTTACGCTGTCAAAGGCAGGCATGGGACCACGCGGGTGTACATGCAGCCGGCCGCGGACGGTACCGGCGTCATTGCCGGAGGCGGCATGCGGGCCGTATTCGAGTGCGCCGGTGTGCGCAATGTGCTGGCCAAGAGCTACGGCTCGCGCAACCCCATCAATGTGGTGCGGGCCACCATGGACGCGTTGGGCAAGCTGCGCACGCCCGACGATATCGCCGCGAAGCGCGGCAAGTCGGTCGAAGAGATCGTTGGTTGATCATGGCGAAGGCACACAAAGACAAGGCGGCCGCCGACAAGGCGCTCAAAGTCACGTTGATCAAGAGCGTTTACGGGCAGCTGGCCAGTATTCGCGGATCGGTCAAAGGCTTAGGGTTGCGCCGGATCGGTCATAGCGTGGTGGTGGCGGATACGCCCTCCAATCGCGGCATGGTGAATGCGGCGAGTCACATGCTCAAAGTTGAGCAGGCTTAAGGTCTAGGAAAGTCTATGAGATTAAACACGATCAAGCCGGGCGCCGGCTCGAAACGAACCCGTTTGCGGGTGGGCCGCGGCGCTTCCGCCGGCCAGGGCAAGACTTGCGGCCGCGGCGTCAAGGGACAGCGCGCGCGCAAGGGCGGCTACCACAAGGTCGGCTTCGAAGGCGGCCAGATGCCCCTGCAGCGGCGTTTGCCGAAGATCGGCTTCCGCTCTGCCATGAAGGCCTCGCGTGCCGAATTGACCCTCACGGATCTCATGCGGGTTCCCGGTGCCGAAGTCACGCTGGCGGGCCTGATCGAAGCGAATTTGGTGCCCGAGTACACCAAGGTCGTGAAGCTCATTCTATCGGGCAAGGTCACGAAGCCCTTCATCATCAAAGACAAGGTCATCACCGCGACCAAGGGCGCCAAAGGCGCTGTTGAGTCGGCGGGCGGGAAATTCGAGGTTTAAGGGACAATCGTGGCCACATCCAGCACCAACGCCGCCGCCGCTCTCGGGGATATCACCCGCTTTGCAGAAATGCGCAAGCGGCTGCTGTTTCTGGTGGGCGCGCTCGTGGTGTACCGGATCGGCACCTTTATTCCGGTTCCGGGCATCGATGCGGCTAAATTTGCCGCGTTCTTCTCGACGCAGAACGGCACGCTGCTCGGCATGTTCAACATGTTTTCCGGCGGCGCTCTGCAGCGCTTCAGCATCTTTGCGCTGAATGTGATGCCCTACATCACCGCGTCCATCATCGTGCAGATGGCCTCAATGGTTTATCCGCCGTGGAATCAGATCCGCAAAGACGGCGAATCCGGGCGGCGCAAGCTCATGCAGTACACGCGCTACGGCACGGTGGGACTGGCTGCATTCCAGGGCTTTGGAGCCGCGCTCGCCATTCAGAACTCGGGCAGCAATCTGGTACCCAGTCCGGGGCCGCAGTTCCTGTTCGTGGCGACCATATCGATCACCACCGGCACCTTGTTCGTGATGTGGCTGGGCGAGCAGATCACCGAGAGGGGCATCGGCAACGGCATCACCATGATCATCGTGGCCGGCATCATCGCGGGTCTGCCGCGTGCCATCGGCAATACCTTGGAAATGGTGCGAACCGGCGAAATGAATGCCCTGGTGGTGGCGCTTATCGTGGTGGTCGTCGGCCTGGTGACCCTGTTCTGCGTGTTCGTGGAGCGCGCGCAGCGCAAGATTCAGGTCAATTACGCCAAACGTCAGGTGGGCCGGCGCATGATGCAGGGCCAAAGCACCCACTTGCCGTTCAAATTGAACATGGCGGGCGTCATTCCGCCGATTTTCGCCTCCAGCTTGCTGGTGTTTCCGGCAACGATTGCCCAGTTTTTCGGCAATAGCCCGAATCCCAATGTAATCCAGCAGACCTTGCAAAAGATCGCCGCCATCCTCAATTATGGTCAACCGCTGCACGTCGTGCTGTTCGGTTTGCTGGTGATCGGATTCGCGTTCTTCTATGTCGCCCTGGTGTATGACGCCCGGGATACGGCCGAAAACCTCAAGAAGGCCGGGGCCTTCATTCCGGGCATCCGGCCTGGGCTGCAGACCGGCGAATATCTGGACAAGGTGCTGACGCGCCTGACCTTGTGGGGCGGTCTGTACATCATGGCAGTGTGTTTGTTGCCGGAAATCATCCGCATGGTGAATCCGGCCATTCCGTTTCAGTTCGGCGGAACATCGCTGTTGATCATCGTCGTCGGTGTCATGGATTTCGTCGCGCAACTGCAGTCGCATGTGATGTCGCAGCAATACGAGGGCCTGATGAAAAAGGCCAGCCTTCGAGGCATTGGAGCTAAAAAATGAAAGTTCGTCCTTCGGTCAAAAAGATCTGCAAGAACTGCAAAGTCGTGCGGCGACGCGGCATCGTTTACATCATTTGTTCCTCGGATGCCCGTCACAAGCAGAGACAGGGATAAGTGGCTGACTGTTGGCGCGAAGCGCCTAGCCAGTTGATCTTTAGAGAGTTTTCTAATATACTAGCGCGCTTTTTTTTGAGGGCGCGGGTGGAGAAATAGATGGCGCGTATCGCCGGCATCAACATACCGATGAACAAGCATGTCGTCATCGGCCTCACTCACATATTCGGCATCGGCAACAGCCGGGCCGCGCGCATTTGCGATGCCGCGGGCGTGAAGTATCACGTCAAGGTGAAGGATCTGACCGACGCTGAAGTTGCGTCGCTGCGTTCCCAGGTCGCGAAGTTCGCGGTCGAGGGCGATCTGCGCCGCGAAGTCTCGATGAACATCAAGCGCTTGATGGACTTGGGCTGCTATCGCGGCATCCGTCATCGCAAGGGCCTGCCGATGCGGGGCCAGCGCACGCGCACCAATGCGCGCACGCGCAAAGGTCCGCGCAAGCAGGCGGTCAAGATGAATGCGCCGCCGGGCAAGGTCTAATCAAGGTAACTATCAATGGCTGATCAAAAGCAAAACGCACAGCAAGCCGCCGCCAATGCGTCGGGCGCGAAGCCCGCGCGCAAGAAGGTGCGCAAGAATGTCCTGGACGCGATCGCGCACGTGCACGCCTCGTTCAACAACACCATCATCACGATCACGGATCGGCAGGGAAACACGCTGTCCTGGGCGACCTCCGGCGGCTGCGGCTACCGCGGCTCGCGCAAGTCGACCCCGTTCGCGGCGCAGGTTGCCGCCGAGCGCGCCGGCACCGCGGCTCAAGAGCATGGCGTGAAGAATGTCGAAGTGCGCGTCATGGGGCCCGGCCCGGGCCGCGAATCCGCAGTGCGTGCCTTGAACGGCTGCGGGCTGAAGATCACCAATATCGAAGACGTCACGCCGATTCCGCATAACGGCTGCCGTCCGCCCAAAAAGCGTCGCGTTTAAAAGGTTCGCAATGGCAAAATATACCGGTCCGAAGTGCAAGCTGTCCCGTCGCGAGGGAACCGACCTGTTCCTGAAGAGCGGCGTGAAGCCTCTCGAGTCGAAGTGCAAGCTCGAGGTACCGCCGGGCGGCGTCAAGAGCGAGCGCAAGCAGCGTTTGTCAGAATACGGACTGCAGCTGCGCGAGAAGCAGAAGCTGCGCCGCATGTACGGCGTGCTGGAACGTCAGTTCAGAAACTATTACCAGAAGGCCGCGGGCCGTCCCGGTGCCACCGGCGAGACCCTGCTGCAGTTCTTGGAATGCCGCCTGGACAATGTGGTCTACCGCATGGGATTTGCCGCCACGCGTGCTGAAGCGCGCCAGCTGGTGAGCCACAAGGGCGTCTCGGTCAACGACAAGCTGGTCAATATCGCTTCCTACCAGTGCAAGGCGGGCGACGTGATCAACTTGCGCGAACGCGCCAAGAAGCAAACACGCGTCACGGCGGCGCTGACGATCGCGACCCAGGTCGGGTTTCCGGATTGGGTCGAAGTGGACGACAAGAAATTCTCCGGAATTCTGAAGTCGGTTCCCGATCGGCAGGAGATTCTTCCGGACATCAACGAGAGCCTGGTCGTCGAGTTGTATTCCAAGTAGGAATTGGCTTTGTTTTTGCGATGCAGCGCTTCGCTGCATTGTTCCCGGTTAGTTAACGTAGGTGAAATCCATGCAGGGATCGATCAATGAATTTTTGAAGCCGCGGGTCGTCAAAGTACAGCCCGTGTCGCCGCGACACGCCCGCATCGTGATCGAACCGTTTGAACGCGGCTTCGGTCACACCCTGGGCAATGCATTGCGCCGGGTGTTGCTGTCCTCCCTGCCGGGGGCGGCGATCACCGAGATTGAGATCGAGGGCGTGCTGCACGAGTACACCGCGATCGAAGGCGTCCAAGAGGATGTCGTCGACATTTTGCTGAATCTGAAGGCTGTGGCGATCCGCATGCATACGCGCGACGTCGCCGAAGTGCGGCTGCACAAGAAGGGCCCGGGTCCGGTGACGGCCGGGGACATCGCAGGCGATCACGATATTGAGATCTTGAATCCGGATCTGGTCATCGCGAACCTGACGAAAGTCGGCGAACTGTCCATGTCGCTGAAAGTCGAGCGCGGCCGCGGCTACCGCCCGGCGGCGCAACGCATGGCTTTCGAGGAGCAGACCCGCGCCATCGGCCGGCTGCAGTTGGACGCGTCGTTCAGCCCGGTGCGCAAGGTGACGTACAACGTCGAGAGCGCGCGCGTCGAACAGCGCACCGATCTGGACAAGCTCATCCTGGATATCGAAACCAACGGCACCATCGATCCGGAGGAGGCGATTCGCCGCGCCGGCGGCATCCTCAAGGATCAGCTGTCGGTATTCGTCGATCTGCAGGGCCAGGACGAATCGACCACCAAGGCCACTGAGACGCAGTTCGATCCGATTCTGCTGCGCCCGGTCGATGAGCTGGAACTGACGGTACGCTCCGCCAACTGCCTGAAAGCGGAAAACATCCACTACATCGGCGATCTCGTGCAGCGCACCGAAGTCGAATTGCTGCGCACGCCCAACCTGGGCAAGAAGTCTTTGACCGAAATCAAAGAGGTTTTGGAGAGCCACGGTTTGACGCTGGGCATGCGGATCGACAATTGGCCGCCGCCGGGACTGAAGCGCGACGACGAGCGCGACGGCATTTGAATTAGCGATCAAGAGTTAAGAGAAGAACATGCGTCATAGAAACAGCGGGCGTCAGCTATCGCGAAATGCCTCTCATCGTCATGCGATGTTGCGCAACATGGCGACCTCCTTGCTGCAGCACGAAACCATCCGCACCACCGTGCCGAAGGCGAAGGAGCTGCGCCGCGTGGTCGAGCCCTTGATCACCATGGCCAAGGTCGATTCGATCGGCCTGCGCCGCCTCGCGCATTCGCGCTTGCGCGATGATGCAGTGGTGGAGAAGTTGTTTGCCGATCTGGGGCCGCGCTTCAAGGCGCGCGCCGGCGGCTATACGCGAATCCTGAAAATGGAGCCCCGGCCCGGCGATAACGCCGATATGGCGCTGATGCAGCTGGTGGACTCCGCAGCCGTTGTGGCCGAGCAGAAAGACGATGCCAAGGCCGCCAAAAAGCCCAAGCCGGCTGCGAAGAAAACCAAGAAGGCCGCGCCCGCCGCGGATGAGGGCGAGGCGGAAGCAAAGCCGAAACGCAAGAAGAAAGCGGCCGCCTGATTTGAGGGCCGGGCCGGCGCCTAGGCAGCCGCGCCCTTCGCGGCAATGATTCCCGCGAACGCGTCCCGGGTCATATTCTCCGGTTTCGCCTCCGTGGCGGCGACATTGTCTTCGATGCGCACACCGCCATAGGGCCTGAGTTCCTCGACAACCGACCAGTCGATGTGGGCCCGCCGCTCGTCTGCGTGAGCTTCCGCAAGCAGCGAGTCGATCAGGTAGATGCCGGGCTCCACCGTTACCACCACCCCGGGCTCGAGCATGCGGGTAAGACGCAAATAGGGATGACCCCTGGGCCGTTCGCGCTCCTGTCCCTTCGCATTGCCCATGACACCGCCGACGTCGTGCACTTGGAGCCCCAGCAGATGCCCGATCCCGTGCGGAAAGAACACGCTGGTGACGCCCGCTTCCAAAGCCGCCTGGCCGGGTAGCTTGGTGAGACCGATCTTTTGCATCACATCGCCCAGCACCCGGTGGGCCGAGAGGTGCACGTCGCGATAGTCGCGGCCGGCAACGATCTCGTCGCAGAGCATTAACTGGGCCTTGTCCATGGCTTTGAGCAGCTCGGCAAATCGCCCGGCCCCTCGCGCATAACTGCGGGTGATATCCGCCGCATAGCCGCGGTATTGCGCCCCTGCATCGATCAAGAACGAGCGCAACGGTGACGGCGCGGACCGTCCTAAACGCTGATAGTGCAGAACCGCCGCATGCTCGTTATAGGCGACGATGTTGTTGTAAGGCATCTCCTCTTCGCGCTGTTGACAGGCCGCCAGGTAGCTCATATGCGCGTCGTATTCGGAGCCGCCGCGCTGGAAGGCCGCAAATGCGGCCGCATGCCCGCGAGCGCCCAGGTCGCTGGCTTTGCGCAGGCACGCCAGCTCGTAAGGGGTTTTCACGGCGCGCTCATAGTCGAGGAGCGCCATCAAGTCCTTGGGGTTAAGGCTCGACCGATCCGCGCCAGAAACGACGTCCTCGGGACCTAAAAAGGCCACGCGGCCTAAGCCGGCCCAGTGGACAGCGGCCTTCGACTCATCCGGCATCGTGGTCAAATTTACCGAGGCGGTCCAGGGCGCCGTGGGCAGATCGGCGGCCTTGTGCCAGTAATCATTGGGTTGATAGAAAAGGACCAAGGGCCTCACGCCCGGCCTGTACACCAGGATGCAGCGCGGGTTGTCGACAATCGGCACCCACGCCTTGAATTGCGGATTGACCTTGAATGGGTAGTCCTGGTCGTCGAGAAACTGCAGCGGCGGACGGCCTGCACAGACCACCAACGCATCGAAGCTGCACGCAGCAAGTGCGCGGTCTGTGCGCTGCATGACAGTTGCCAGGTGCGCGGCGAAGAGTTGATCGAGACTGGAATCGCTCACAGGTCCTCCGCCTTGGAAAATCGCTGCTCAAATTATGCGCCCGCGTCGCTTTTTAGCGATAGACCTTTAACCCCTGCCGCGATTTCGCGCGTTAAAGGGGCTTAGGCATTCTCGAAAGTGATATGAAAATGCTCGAAAACACTCTAAAATCGGCCGGGACGTTTGGGTAATGGCCCAAAAACAACACGCTCGGCCTAAATTTTTTACCTTCAAAAATTCTGGGGTATCGATAGATGAAGACTAAACTTGCTCTTACCGCCCTTGTCGCTGCATTCATGTTGAGTGCCTGCGGCAGCAAGACCGAGGCTCCTGCCCCGGCCGCTGCTCCTCCTCCGGCCGCCGCTCCTGCCGCGGATGCTGCTGCCTCTGCCGCTGCTGATTCGGCCGCTGCTGCGAGCGCCGCCGCCGATGCGGCTGCCAGCGCAGCCTCAGCTGCGAAGCCGTAACACGCTTCGGAGATAGCTGATCCACAAGCCCGGGCGGGCTGCCATCAGGCATGTTCGTCCGGGCTGTGTCTTTTTTAGACTAGGATGAAGTTTCGTTGCTTGTCAGTATTCGCGACGTCAGACATTCGAAACAGGATCGCCAGTGGATCCAGAGTGTCTACGGTGAGTACATCGAATCCCTGGCGGATCTGAACACCGGTTTATTTTCCGTCATCGGCGCCAACAATCCGCACGAAGCCGAGATTTTTGCCAACTGGTTTTCCAACGATCAATCGCACCCGCTCCTGATTCTCAAGGGAACCGATTCCGTGGGATTTGCCTTGGTTACCCGGCCGCGTATTGCGAAGGCGGGAGAAAAGGCCGCGGATTATCGGATGTCGGAGTTTTTCGTGCGCATGCAGTACCGGCGCGCAGGGATAGGCCGCGATGCAGCCACGCTGATTTTCGACCGTTTCGCGGGGGATTGGGAAATTGTCGAGTACATGCGCCACCCGGGTTCGGTGGCATTCTGGCGCAACGTGGTGGCGCGCTACAGCGCCGGACGATTCACGGAAAGGGCGCGCAATGGCGAAGTGCAGCAGCGGTTCGCGAGCCGATCCTCGACCTCGAAGAAATAGGCCGCTTTCGGCGCGGTTGGGCATTATGACGCTAAAGAATCAGTCAATCCGGTCGATTACTTAAATCCTGTGCAGCCGCAAACCAACGTCGCCTTTGATTTTATCCGCAGCCTTGCCGGGGAATTGTCCGGCGGACAGGTGGACCTGCCTTCGTTTCCGGAAATAGCGCTGCAAGTCAGACGGATCCTCTCCGATCCCGATACCAAGATGGAGCAGATCGTGCGGGTGGTGGGCTCGGAGCCGGCACTGGCGGCGCGGCTGGTGCGCATCGCCAATTCCGCTGCCATCAACCGCGGCGGCAAGAATGTCACGGATTTGCGTGCAGCCATTGCGCGTATCGGCCACAACATGGTGCGCAGCGCGTCCATGTCTTTCTCCATGAATCAGATCCGCACGGCCAATAAGCTGGCGAGTTTGGCGCCGCATCTTAACGATCTGTGGGAGCGCAGCACCTATGTGGCGGCGTACGCCTATGTGCTTGCCAGGACCTGTACCCGCGTCAACCCTGACGAGGCAATGCTCACCGGCATGATGCACGGCATCGGCAAGCTCTACATATTGACCCGCGCCACCGGCCATCCTGAATTGTTTGCCACAGAGGATGTGCTCAATGACATCATCAACGATTGGTATCCTTCGATCGGCAAGGCAATTCTGGAGAATTGGAAGTTCTCCGAGACCATGGCGCGTGCCGTCGGCCAGGAGGACTTTTCCCGTCCCGACCTCGATTCGCCCGATCTGTCCGACGTGGTCGGGGTTGCCATATTGATGGTGACCTCCGGCACCGATATCGCCGGCCTGGAACAAACATTGCGGGATTTGCCGGCCGCCAAACGCCTCGGCATGGACCAATCGAAGACCTATGCGGTAATGCAGGATTCAGCCGCGGAAGTCACCGCCTTGACTCAAGCCCTGGCCGATTAGTCTTAAGTGCCGCGTTCCGCCGCGAACGCTTCGGCCACGTACGCCACATTGTCCGGCATGATTCCCGCGAGATTCATGCGGCTGTCCGAGGTCATGTAGATGTGATGTTTTTCGCGCAGCCGCTCCACGGCATCGCGCGACACGCCGAGCAGCGAAAACATGCCGTGCTGGGTACGGATGAAATCGAACGAATTCCCGCCCGTCGCTTGCGCGAGCTGTTCGGCCAACAATGCGCGCATCTCCTGAATCCGTGCGCGCATCGCGGCGAGTTCCCGGATCCACTCCTGCCGCAATTGCGGTTCGCCGAAGATTCGTGCGGCAATGGCTGCGCCATGATCCGGCGGCATTGAATATATGCTGCGCGCAATGTGCAGCATGTGGCTGTACACGGCATCGGCGCGCTCGGCATTTTCGCTCACCGCGATCAGTGCGCCGACGCGCTCGCGATATAGGCCGAGATTTTTTGAAAAGGACACGGCGATAAGCGCTTCAGGCACGCGCTCCACGACGGCGCGTATCGGCGCAGCATCGCTTTCCAGTGAAGTGCCGAATCCCTGATAGGCCAGATCCAAAAAGGGTATGAGGTGGCGCTGCTGCAAGAGCTCGGTTACGGCCTGCCACTGTTCGGTGGAAAGATCGGCGCCGGTGGGGTTGTGGCAGCAGGCGTGAATGAGCACGACATCCCCCGCGGCGGCGGACTGAAGCCGTTGCAGCATCGCTGTAAAACGCAGCTCATGGGCAGCGGCGTCGTAATAGGGGTAACGCTCAAGCTTCAGCCCGCAGCCCCCGAGCAAGGGAGCATGATTTCCCCAAGTCGGGTCGCTTAGGTGCACCACAGCAGTGGGAGAGGCGGCTTTGATGAGTTCAGCACCCACCCTGAGTGCGCCGCAGCCCCCCGGGGCCTGCAGCGTCCGGGCACGCTTGTCGCGCCGCACCGAATGGCTCGCGCCCAGCACCAATTCCTCGACCGCCACATTGAATTCTTCGCGGCCGGCTGCACTGACGTAGGATTTGGTGGTCTGGGCTGCCAAAACCTCTTTTTCAGCCCTACGGACGCAATCGAGAATAGGTGTATTGCCGGACAGATCGCGGTAAACGCCCACCCCGAGGTCGACTTTATGTGGGGTTGGGTCTGCTCGATATTTCGCCATTAATCCGAGAATGGAATCGGAGATCAGCCGCTCGAGTTGTTGAAACAAAAGTTAACGCCCCTGTTTTCAAATAGCGCGCATTATATCCATCGCCCAACTTCGGAGGTCGAAGACTCACCGTCTCCAATATAAGACAGTAGGCCGATGACAATTGCCGGCGTTAGCGTGTACGCTTTAGCCACTCATCAGCGGGAGAGTTACCTTATGGCGCTTTGGAAAGAAAACCCCACGCCCGTCCCGGCGGGATCATCTGCTCCTTCCCCGGCAATGGTGCCGGACAGAAGCCCCCCGGAGCGTACCGGCAGCGACCCTGGACTGGCCGTTTCGCCGCGCCGTCCCACCCCGAAGACCGCTGTGGAGGGCGGAGAGTCCGTCATCGCCGCGAATCTATCGATCGAAGGCAAGATCGAGGGCTCGGGGAATGTGCGCATGGCCGGGCGCTTCAAGGGCGATGTCCGCATCGACGGCAATTTCACCATGGATAGCGGCGCGCATCTGACGGGCCAGGTGCTTGCCGGCATTGTGGTCGTGGGCGGCGAACTGCAGGGCAACATCGAGTCTGCCAAGCGCGTCGATGTACTGGAGGGCGGCGTCATCGTCGGCGACGTGAAGGCCGGATCCATCACCGTTGCGGCCGGTTCGCGCATGCGCGGACATGTCGAGTTCGGCTGGGAAGACGAAAAAGGGAAAATTAAGGGCTTGGTCAGCAGCGGCAGCTAGGACAGGCTCCTATGAGCGTCGCTCGCCAGAGCACCCCCCTCGGCGCGACCCGGGTATGTCCGCACTGCAAGGCTACGGTCCTGCAAAGTGCGAACATTTGCCCGGGCTGCCAGCATCATCTGCGCTTCAACACGGGCACCGCGGAACCGGCTGCACAAGCGGTGTCCGCCATGCGCATCGAGGGTTCGATTCATCATCCCGCGCGCGGCGAGCAGTGCGAGTACTGCGTGGTGATCGCGATCAGCAACGAGAAGGGTGAAAAAATCACCCGCCAGGTTGTCGGCGTGGGCGCCCTGCAACCCGGGGAACGTCACAACTACAGCTTCTCGGTCGAACTCGTGCCCGTGCGGCCACTGCCGAAAATCCCTCCACCGAGAAACTAGTTCCTCGGCAATGTGAATTTGTGCGGCGTGCATATTCCAGGGTGATAGAAAACTTCGAGGCACGGAAGAGCGCAGTGCCTCGAAGCTTTCTATCACCCCAGAGCTTTAGGCGGACGCCCAAACTCGCAGTACTGGGGAACGAGGTTCGTTGTCGCCCGACACCCGCAGGAAACGTCGGCGCTGTGATATTGATCAGCTCGAGTTCTCGCCAGGAAGGGTGAGAAGACTCAAGGCACTGCTGCCTTTGTGCCTTGAGTCTTCTTACCCTCCCGGCGAACACTACACCAACCGATCAATATCGCCGGGCTGAGGTACTACCGCTGGTTGCTGCCCTCGATGGCGATGAAGCGCAGAAACTCCGCACGCGTGCTTGCGTCGGCGCGAAATGTGCCGAGCATTTTACTGGTGACCATGGATACCCCGCGCTTGTGGACCCCGCGGGTGGTCATGCATTGATGAACTGCGTCGATCACCACGCCGACGCCGCGCGGTTTGAGCACCTCGTTGATGCATCCCGCGATTTGCGCGGTGAGCTTTTCCTGAACTTGAAAACGGCGCGCGAAGCCCTCGACAACTCGCGCGAGCTTGGAAATGCCGACCACGCGGTCGCTTGGCAGGTAGCCGACGTGCGCGCGGCCGATGATCGGCGCCATGTGATGTTCGCAGAACGATTCGAACGAAATGTCGCGCAGCACGACCATTTCATCGTAGCCTTCGACCTCCTCAAAGGTACGGCGCAGATATGCGCCGGGATCGCTGGCGTAGCCTGAAAACCAGTCGCGGTAGGCGTCCACCACCCGCTTGGGCGTATCGCGCAAACCTTCGCGTCCGGGATCCTCGCCGGCCCAGCGCAACAGCGTTTGCACGGCCGATTCCGCCGACGTCCGGCTCACCCTGCGAGTCGTCTTCCTGGCCATCCGCGGTCTCCATCGCCACCCGTGCAAACGGCACATACGATAGCATGGGAGCTCTAGTCCTATTCCTAAGGTTCATCGGGGAGAACAGGTTTTGAAATACCGCATTGCCGTCGGCGGCTTGGCCGCAATTATTTTTGGTTTGTGCGCGCAAGCCGCCGCGCCGGCCTCGGCAGACGATGCCGTGACGCGCAAGAACGCGCATGACATTTTCAAGCAACTGATCGAGATCAATACCACGGACTCGGCCGGCAGCACGACGGTGGCCGCGCAAGCGATGGCGCAACGCCTGTTGCAGGCGGGATTCCCCAAGGCGGACGTGGTGGTCTTGGGGCCCAATGACCGCAAGGGGAACATGGTCGCGCGTTATCGCGGCAAGCCGGGCTCGAAGCTAAAGCCGGTGCTGATCATCGGACATTTGGATGTCGTCGAAGCGAAGCGCGAAGACTGGAGCACCGATCCGTTCCAGTTCGTCGAGAAGGACGGCTACTTCTATGGTCGCGGTACGCAGGATATGAAGGACAGTGACGCCATTGCGGTAACCGACTTCATCCGCTTGAAGCATGAAGGATTCGTCCCCGACCGCGACATCATCCTGGCGCTGACGGCGGACGAAGAGAACGGCAAGTCCAACGGCGTCGATTGGCTGCTCAAAAATCACCGCGAACTCATCGATGCCGAATTTGCTTTGAATCCGGACGCCGGCGGCGTCCGGCCGGACAAGCCCCAGATTGTGGGATTCGAGGCAACCGAGAAACTGTACGGCGACTTTCAGGTGCTCGCCACCAACCCCGGCGGCCATAGTTCGCTGCCCACACCCGACAATGCAATCTACCACGTGGCCAATGCGCTCGTGGCGCTGCAGAAGTGGACATTTCCCTTCGAGCTGAATGCCGTGACACGCGAGTATTTCTCGCAAATGGCGAAGATCGAGACCGGGCAGACGGCCGCGGATCTGCGCGCCATCTTGGGCGGGCCCCCGGATGCGAAGGCGGTTGAGCGCCTGTCGCAGGATACGCATATGAACTCGGTCATGCGCACCACCTGCGTCGCGACCATGTTGAGCGGAGGTCACGCGCCAAACGCGCTGCCGGGACGGGCCGAGGCCAACGTGAACTGCCGCATTTTCCCGGGCCATTCCCAGGAAGAGATCCGGTTGCAGCTGGTCAAGCTGTTCAACGATCCGAAACTCGACGTGCGCTACCGAAGCGACACCGGCGAATTGGCGGACCATGGATCGGATCGCAAAGCCATGGCGCCGCCGCCGCTGCGCGACGATGTCATGAATTCGCTGCGCAGCGCCGCAGGCAAATTGTGGCCGGGTTTCGTGGTGCTGCCGATCATGGAGGCCGGCGCTTCCGACAGCATCTACACCATGAATGCCGGGATACCAAGCTATGGGATCAGCGGAGTTGCCGTCGAACGCGCTGACGATAGAGCGCACGGCCGCGACGAGCGCCTGAAAACGGACGCGTACTACGCCGGCGTGGAATTTTACTATCAGTTCTTGAAGGCGCTTACGACGCCGGCAGGTTAAGCGGACAGCGTTCTAGCGTGAAATCGCGTGTCCCGTCGCGCCATTGCGTGAGAACTCGAACTGCAGCAGCCACTCGCGCGCGTTGCCGGCATCGGCGGGCGAGAACTTCCACTTCTTCGCGGCATCCGTTGCCGCGCGCGCAAAATACTTGCTGGAGCCTTGTACTTCCACGTTCGCAGCGGTGACGTTCCCGGAGCGATCCACGGTCACTCGTACGGCAACTTTGATCTGGCCGCGAATCGATTCGCGCGCGCTGCGCGAAATCACGGGCATTTCTTCATGCAGCACGCCGGGGGTGGCGGAAGCGGAGGCCGCCGGCGGCGGCGATACTGCGGGTTCTGCGTGTTGCGGTGCCGACGACGCGGCGCTCACAGACGGCGGCGGTGAACCGGGGTGGTTGCGCAATGCGCGCACGCCGGCCCAGATCGCCACTAAAACCACGAGCGCCACCGCCGCTGCCCTGATGAGCCCGGGCGGCGCGACCGGAGCGGGCGCGGGTTTCTGACCCGGTTGAGATCGGGGGTGCGCAACGGAACCAACGATCGCGACCGGTTCAGGCGGTGCAGCTGTCTGAGGCGACACGATCGGCGCAGATGGCATCGGCGCAGATGCTGCCGGCCCAGGCACAGCCGGCGGAGACGGCGCGACGGGTTGGCTAAGCACCTGCGTCGCGGGATTGATGAGCGCCGCGAGGTCGGAAAGGCTGGGGCGGCGCGATGGGTCGCGGCCCAAACATCGCGAGACGAGGTCCGCGAATCGGGCGGGAACAGGTCCCGGCAACGAGGATGTGTCATCTGACCCGGCAGGAGTTTGGGTAAGAGCCTCCACGATGATTGCACCGAGACCGCGGATATCACCATCCGCGTCGGTCACCAGATCCGCCGGCCGGATCGTATCGCTTGCCAGCTTGAGCTGGTCGTTGACGACCAGAAAATTGGGCGCCTTCAGCTGGGTGTGCACCAGATTTTGGCGATGGAGGAAGGCTAAGACGTCAAGAGTAGGAATCAACATTTCCCGGACTTCATCCCATGTCAGGGCGCGATGAGGGAGGATCTGGGCGAGGTTCTGTTCGGCGTATTCGGTGACGACGAAGAGAAAAGGGTGCCCGCCGAGCTTGCAGCGGCCGGCATCCAGCAGCCGGATCAAATGCGGGTGGGCGAGCGCCGCAGTGGTACGCCAGCGCGACAGCTGCATCTCCGCCCGTGCCGGATCCGCCGGAATGATCTTGATCGCGGCGTTGGGCAGCTTTTGCGTCTTGCAGTCGGTGAGAAAGACGACGCTATGGTTGGATCTGCCCAAGAAGCGGCGCAGAGGATAGATTCCGTTGACAACCTGGCTCTCCCATTTTGTCCAGATTTCGGTCTCCGTCATTGCCAGCCTCCAGGGCCAAGAACTCGCGCCCAACAGCCATACGAACATACCATCAACAGTCACTCAAGATCCGGCGGCGTTGTCAGCGTTTACAGACATGCCGAACTTCAGGGGCCGGATGTTCTCCAATGCCATAATGGCGAAGGTCCATTCCTGCGAGCGGCTATGACAATTTTACAATTGGTGAGTGCAAGGCCACGCGACCTTGGCGGCTTTAGCGTGCGCCGAGTGCTGCCCGCCGAAGGGCGGCAGATGGTGGGTCCGTTCATCTTTTTCGATCATTTAGGACCGGCGAAATTCGATCCAGGTCATGGAATCGATGTTCGGCCGCATCCCCATATCGCGCTGGCGACGGTCACGTACCTCTTCTCAGGCTCGCTCGAACATCGCGATAGCCTGGGCAATGTGCGCGAAATCCGTCCCGGCGACGTCAACTGGATGACGGCGGGGAGGGGTATCGCGCACTCGGAAAGAACACCCCATGCCGCGCGCGCGGCCGGCGAGAAAATTCACGGCATCCAAAGTTGGGTTGCGCTGCCCGATGGTCGCGAGGATGTCGATCCGGATTTCACCCACTACCCGGCGAGCGTGATTCCGCGGCGGACGCTCGACGGCGTGGAGCTCTCGGTGGTTGCCGGGGAAGCCTTGGGATTGCGCTCACCCGTTGTCACGCTGTGGCCGACCCTTTACGTGCACGCCCAATTCCCGACGGGTGCCGTTCTTGAAGTCCCCGCCGAACATGAAGAACGCGCTGTTTATGTGGCGAATGGCCAACTGGATATCGATGGCCGCAAGATCGGCGAAGGCCAGCTCGCGATGCTCGAACCCTCGAGGACGGTGCGCGTGCGTGCCGAGCAAGAGGCCCAGGTCATGCTCTTGGGAGGCAATCGATTTGCGTCGCCTCGCTATATTTGGTGGAACTTCGTTGCTTCTTCACAGGAACGCATCTCGCAGGCAAAAGAGCGCTGGGCCAATCGGCAATTCGCGCCGGTGCCGGGCGAGACGGAATTCATCCCGCTGCCTGCGCAATGATAAAGCGGGTCGGCGCATGGTTGGCCGGCGTGAATCTCAACTGATGAGGAGTAAACGATGAGCGACAAGACCGCGACGGTACATTGGGAAGGTCGGGGCAAGCAGGGCGTCGGCCGGATCAGCACTCAGACCGAGGCACTGAAGGCTTATCCGTACGGGTATGCCAGCCGCTTCGAGGATGATAAGCGGGGCACCAATCCTGAGGAGCTGCTGGCGGCAGCGCATGCTGCCTGTTTCACCATGGCCTTTTCCTTTGGTTGCGATGCAGCGGGGTTTTCCACGACCTCCGTCGACACCCAGGCCGCGGTGCGGTTGACGCTGAAGGGCGGAGGCTTTTCCATCGAACACATAGCTCTTAGGCTCGAGGCCGATGTCCCGGGAATGGATGAGGCGGCCTTTCAGAAAATCGCCGCCAAGGCAAAGCAGGACTGTCCGTTGTCGAAAGCGCTGGCCGGCGTTCCTGAGATTACCCTGACCGCAATTCTGCGCTAACGGTTGGAAGGCCTTCTAGGGGACGACCCGCGGCCGCCGAAAGTAACGCAGCATCCAGACGATCCAGCCGCCGGTGATGACAAAGAAAACGAACAAGCCGCCGCCGACCAGTTGATTGGAAAGATGCGGCGGCATCGTCAAATGCGCGCGCAGCTCCAGCCAATGGACGTAGCACACCATGGCGGTCAGGAGGCAGCCGAACCAAACACCGTGCGTAACGAGCAGCGAGCGCGTCTGCGCGATGCGTTCCGGCGCGAGCCAATAATCGCGATTGGGCATTTTCATGTCGCTGGCGCGAGAATAAAGCACGGTCAGCAGCGCGACCATGGCAATTGGAAACCCGACGCCCATGATGAAGACAAATTTGGCGTAGAACTCGCGCGTCATGTTGGCCGTGGGAAAGCCGCTGCTGTCAAAATGCGCTGCCACCGACGGCGGAAGACTCGAGACCGTGTTGGCGAAAAATAGAATCGCAAACAGCAGTGCCAACGCAAATACGATCCAGGGAATTCTATTCATGATTGCGAACACCATGGCACTGGGAAATGGAGCCGGCGGTGTCCTCGTCGATCATGACTGCAGACCGCGCAATATTTCCTCGAGCAGCACCGCGCCCCGGTAGGCGAAGCCCGTATACACCTGCAACAGGTTGGCGCCGGCGCTTAAGCTGGCGCGCGCGTGGTCCGCGCTGACGATGCCGCCGACTCCGATGATGGGAAAATCCGCGCCAAGCTCGGAACGCAGTTGAGCGATGACCCTTACGGAGAGCGGATGGAGCGGCGCACCGCTTAAGCCTCCGCGCTGTTCGGCCGCGGGCGGCGTCTTGAGGAGATGCAAATCAATCGAGGTGTTGGTGGCGATCACGCCGTCGATCCCGGCGGCACGCAATTCTTGCGCGAGCATGACGAGCTGTTCGCGGCTCAAGTCCGGCGCTACCTTGACCAACAGCGGCACACGCTTGCCAAAGCGCTGCTGCAGAAGCACGCGCTCCTCGAGCAGCGTGCCGAGAATGCGCCGCAGCCCGTCGCGCGCCTGCAGTTCGCGCAGACGTTCGGTGTTGGGCGAGGAGACATTCACCGCAATGTAGCCGGCAAGGTCGTAGACCTTGCGCAGGCAGGCAACATAGTCATCCTGGGCGTTTTCGATGGGGGTGTCGAAGTTTTTGCCGATGCTGATGCCGCGGATTCCCGGGTAACGGCTGCGCACGAGCTGGGAGACCAGATGGTCGACTCCCTTGTTATTGAAGCCCATGCGGTTGATCAGCGCTCTTTCTGCGGCAATTCTGAACATGCGCGGTTTGGGATTGCCGGGTTGTGGACGCGGCGTTACCGTGCCCAACTCAATGTGACTGAATCCCAGAGCGCCCAACGCGTCCAGGTAATCGCCGTTCTTGTCGAAGCCGGCCGCCAACCCCAAGGGATGGGAAAATTGCAGCCCAAAGCAGGATACCGCCGGCGACGCGGGGTGCTGCAATGGCGGCCACAGCGGCCGCAGCCATTTCAACCCCGCCAAACCAAGATCGTGCGCGAGCTCAGGATCGATGCGCGTCAGTACCGGCAATGCGGCCCGCGCAAGGGCCGGCGCGACGCGGCTCATACGTACTCCCAGGTGGCGAGCGCCCCCAGATAAAAGCAGGCTTCAGTGCCCAGCTGCGTCAAATCCTGCACCTCGCCCGTTGCGGCGGCTCCTTTGTGCTTGAGAAACGCGATGAGCATCATGCCGGCGATGATGGCCGCGGCCAAGCCGATGAGGCCGGGAATCCCGAGCAGCGCCGCGGGGGCGAAACCGATCAGCAATGCCAGGCTCAACGCTCCGTGGCCGATTTTTCGCGCCGACTTTTCCGGCCGCATCGCCATGGCCGACGCCGACATGGCGAAACTTGCGCCGTAGCCGCAAACGATGATCAGCGCCAGCGGGATGTTCGCAGGCGCCGCGAAGGGCAGCTTGGCAGCCGATAAGGCCATCAGTGCGTTGTATTTGATGAGCAGGCACAGCACGCGGCCGAGCACATCGATGCGCGTAGCCGCCACCGCGCGCAATTCGGCGGTCAGCAGAGCGGTCGCAGTCATCGACAAAATCACCGCGACGCTCGAGGGCCAGACTTGCAGCGCCAGCCAGTAGATGGCGCCCCCCAATCCCCCGATCAGTATGCCGACCAGGGGCGCGGATTGACCGGTCACGCGCACGTGTCGTTCACGCGCGTTTGCGCTCGAAATTGCCCGGTGCGGCCAGCGTCGCGCGCAGATAATGGCCCGTGTAGGAGGCTTTGTTGGCCGCAACTTGTTCGGGAGTGCCCACCGCGATGATGCGGCCGCCGTTATCGCCGCCCTCGGGACCCAAATCCACGACCCAGTCCGCGGTCTTGATCACATCGAGATTGTGCTCGATCACGATGACCGTATTGCCTTCATCGCGCAGGCGCTGCAGCACCACCAGCAGCTGCGCGATATCCGCGAAATGCAGGCCGGTGGTCGGTTCATCCAGAATGTACAGCGTTCGGCCGGTGGCGCGCTTCGAGAGTTCCTTCGCGAGCTTCACTCGCTGCGCCTCGCCGCCCGACAAAGTGGTCGCGCTCTGGCCCAGGCGCACGTATGACAAGCCGACGTCGAGCAGCGTCTTGAGTTTGGGCTGCACGGTCGGCACCGCTGAAAAAAAAGGCAGCGCATCCTCCACCGTCATGTCGAGAACTTCCTGGATGTTCTTGCCTTTGAAGCGGATCTCCAAGGTCTCACGGTTGTAGCGCTTGCCCTTGCACACATCGCACGGCACGTACACGTCCGCAAGAAAATGCATTTCGACCTGGATGACGCCGTCGCCCTGGCAGGCCTCGCAGCGACCACCCTTGACGTTGAAACTGAAACGGCCGGCTTCATAGCCGCGGGCGCGCGCCTCCGGCACGGCAGCGAAAATTTCGCGAATCGGCGCGAACAGCCCGGTATAAGTGGCCGGATTGGAGCGCGGCGTGCGGCCGATCGGGCTCTGGTCGATCTCGATCACGCGGTCGATGTGTTCGAGGCCTTCGATTCGATCGAAGTGCGCGGTTCCCGCCGAGGCGTGATTCAGCTGCGTTGCGACGGCGCGGAACAACGTGTCGTTGATCAGCGTAGATTTCCCGGAACCGGAAACGCCCGTGACGCAGGTCATGAGTCCCAGCGGAAACTCCGCGGTGACTTTTTTCAGGTTGTTGGCAGTCGCGCCGATCACGCGCAGCATGCGTTTCGGATCCGGAACGTGCCTGAGACCCGGGATCTCGATGCGTCGGCGGCCGCTCAAGTACTGTCCGGTGATCGAATCAGGGTGCGCGGCCACCTCGGCTGCCGTTCCCTGCGCCACGATGTTGCCGCCGTGCACGCCCGCCCCGGGCCCCAAGTCGACCACGTAGTCGGCCTGTCGGATGGCGTCCTCATCATGTTCGACCACGATTACGGTGTTGCCGAGATCACGTAGATTGACCAGTGTGTCGAGCAGACGTTGATTGTCGCGCTGGTGCAGCCCGATCGAGGGCTCGTCCAGAATGTACATGACGCCGACCAATCCCGAGCCGATTTGACTCGCCAGCCGAATGCGCTGCGCTTCGCCGCCCGACAGCGTGTCGGCGCTGCGGTTCAAGGTCAGATAGCCGAGCCCGACGTTGCCGAGGAACCCCAGGCGGTCATTGATCTCCTTGACGATCTTCACCGCGATCTCGCCGCGCCAACCGGGCAGTGTAAGTTTGCCGAAAAACTCCAAGGCCCGCGTCACGGAGAGGGCCGAGATTTCCGGCACGCTTTCGCCGCCGACGAAGACATTTCGCGCGGCGCGGTTCAAGCGCGTGCCATGGCAATCGGGGCAAGGGCGCGAAGAGCGGTATTTGGCGAGCTCTTCGCGCACCGCCACGGATTCTGTTTCGTTGTAGCGCCGCTCCAGGTTTCTGACGATGCCCTCGAAGGTATGCCGGCGCGATACCGTACCTCCTTTGCCGTCCAGGTATTTGAATTCGATCTGTTCATCGCCGCTGCCGAACAACACCAGATCCTTGATCTTCTGCGGCAGCGACTCGAACGGGGCCTCGATATCGAATTTCGAATAGCGCGCCAGCGATTGGATCAATTGAAAATAGTAGGCATTGCGGCGATCCCAGCCGCGCACTGCGCCGCCCGCCAAGGATAAATGCGGATTCGCCACAATTTTGGCTGGATCGAAGAAATCCTGGGTGCCGAGTCCATCGCAGGTCGGACAGGCGCCGAGGGGGCTGTTGAACGAGAACAGGCGCGGTTCGAGCTCGCTCAAGGAATAGTTGCAGATGGGGCAGGCGAATTTATCGGAGAACACCAGTTCCGGACGCTGTGGATCGTCCATGTAGCTGATGCGCGCGACGCCCTCGCCGAGACGCAGCGCCGTCTCGAACGACTCCGCCAGCCGTTGGCCGAGGTCCGGGCGGACTTTAAAGCGATCGACGATGGCCTCCACGGTGTGCTTGCGGCGCACGTCGAGCTTCGCTGCCTGGTCGAGTTCGACCACCTTGCCGTCGATGCGCGCGCGCACGAAACCGCCGGCCTGCAGTTCCTCGAGTAGTTCGGCGTGTTCGCCTTTGCGTTCGGCGATTGCGGGCGCCAGCAGCATCAGCGCCGTTCCTTCGGGATGCTCGAGCACCGCATCCACCATCTGGCTGACTGTTTGCGCCGCCAGGTCGATCTTGTGATCGGGGCAGCGTGGCGTGCCGGCACGGGCGAACAGCAGTCGCAAATAATCGTGAATCTCGGTAACCGTGCCCACGGTGGAACGCGGATTGTGCGAGGTCGATTTCTGCTCAATGGAGATGGCCGGGGAGAGACCTTCGATGGTGTCGATGTCCGGCTTTTCCATCATCGAGAGAAATTGCCGGGCGTAGGTGGACAGGGATTCCACATAACGCCGCTGACCTTCGGCATAAATGGTGTCGAAGGCCAGCGAGGACTTGCCGGATCCCGATAGGCCGGTGAATACGATTAATCGATCCCGCGGCAGGTCCAGGTCGATATTCTTCAGGTTGTGGGTCCGGGCACCCCGGATTCGGATATTTTGCATCTAACCGATTACTATACGCGCCGCGTCAAGCGCGGGTAAAACGACCCCGGGGGCTGGTTGGGGCGCGTGAATCTGCATCATTGCGCGCCTGAACGACGATATTGGGGCTAGGCTCGCCGTGTACAATGTACGGCATTGAATCGAGGCGGGGGATTAGGACATGGCGCGTGGCGTAAACAAAGTAATTCTGGTCGGAAACCTTGGGGCGGATCCTGAAACGCGATCCATGCCCAGCGGAATGACGGTGACCAATATTCGGATCGCCACCAGCGAGTCTTGGAAGGACAAGGCGTCCGGAGCTCAGCAAGAGCGCACCGAATGGCACAGCATCGCCTTATTCGGCCGTTTGGGCGAGATTGCCGCCGAATATCTGCGCAAGGGCTCTCAAGTATTCGTCGAGGGGAAGCTGCGGACCCGCAAATGGCAGGACAAGCAGGGCAACGACCGATTTACCACGGAAATCATCGCCGATAATATGCAAATGCTGGGCGGCCGTGCGGGCGGTGGCGGTGCCGGTGGCGCTGGCGGCATGGGCGGCGGCGAACGCGGCTCAGGTGCGAGCGCGCCGCCACGGGACGACTTCGATCAATCACCGGCTCCCGCCGGCGGAAAAGAGGAATTCGACGACGATATTCCGTTCTGAGCTCGGGGAGGGGACTTGGGCGCAAAGGCAGTGCGGACACCGGCGGCTGATTCGACTGGCGGCAAGACCACGCTCTGCTCCTGGATCAAAGCGATTTGCCGTGCCCTGGAAGCCGCCGGGTGTGATAGCGCCGCGTTGCTCGCCGAGGCGGGCTTGGACGCCAAGTCGCTCGACTGTCCCACCGCGCGCTGCCCCGTAACCTACAGCCTGCGCCTGTGGAAAATTGCGCTGGCGGCCACGGGCGATCCCGCCTTCGGGCTCAAGGTGGCGAGCTATATCCGGCCCACCAGTTTCCACGCCATGAGCTACGGCATGTCCGCAAGTTCGACCTTGAAAGAGGCTTTCGAGCGCGCGCAGCGCTACTGCCACATCGTTAGCGATGCGGTGGATTATCAGTTCTACCTGTGCGGATCGGAATATCACTTCATCATTTCGCCGACCACCGAGCTGGGCGATGCGCCCATCGATGCGGTGGTCGGACTGTACCTGCGCATGTGCCGCTCGCTGATAGGCCGGGAATATTCTCCCCTACGCATTGAGTTTCGGCGTCCGCCGCCGGCGCGGCTCGATGATTTCGTGAATTTGCTGCGCGCGCCGTTGGCGTTCAACGCGCCGCAGACCCGTCTGGTGTTCGACCGTGAAAGCGTCGAACGCCGTTTGGATGGCGGCAATCCGGAGCTGGCGCGGCACAACGACGCGATCGCACTTCAATATCTGTCGCAACTCGAGCGCGACAACATCGAAGTGCGCGTGCGCGAAGTCTTGACGCAACGTTTGGCGCACGGCGAGCCTTCGCAAGAGGACGTCGCGGAGATTCTCAACATGAGCGCCCGCACCCTGCAGCGCAAACTGGGCGAAAGCGGCGCGACTTATAAGGACATTCTCGATGAGACGCGCCGTGCGTTGGCGTTGGCTTATTTGAGCGCGCCGCGGCACAGCCTCAGCGATATCACCTATTTGCTGGGATTCTCCGCGGGCAGCTGCTTCACGCGCGCCTTTCGCCGCTGGACCGGACAATCGCCCTCCGACTGGCGTGCCGCTGCCGGGGTATTTCCGTCCAACGAGACGGCCGCGTAAAGTCCCCGGCGCCTGTGCAGGTTCCCGTCAAGAGCGGCGGCGCCGCACTCAGCCTTGAGGTCGAAGAATTCGGTGCCGCCGAGAAGGGCACCATCCTGTTGATCATGGGCTTGGGCACGCAGCTCATCGCGTGGCCCATGGATTTTTGCCGGCGCCTGGCTGCCGCCGGCTACCGGGTGATCCGCTACGACAATCGCGACGTGGGATTGTCGACCAAGTTCGAGTCCAGCGGAGTGCCGGATGTGCGCGCTGCGATATTGCGCGGCCTGCTGCATCTTCCCATCAAGGCACCCTATCGATTGCAAGACATGGCACAAGATGCGGTGGGATTGATGGATGCTCTGAAAATCGAGCGCGCGCATGTGGTCGGCGCATCGCTCGGCGGCATGATCGCGCAGCTGTTGGCGTCCGAGCACGCTTCGCGGGTGGCGACTCTGACCGCCATCATGTCGAGCCCCGGTGCGCCGCCGCCCTGGGATTCGACTGCCGAAGCCCGCAGGGTGCTGATGGCGCGCGCGCCGGCCGACGCCACGCAGCAAGACTTGATTCGCATGCGTATGCATACGTACCGGGTGATCGCCGGTCCCGGCCAAACCTTGCCTGAGTCGACGCTGCACGAAATGGCGAGATTGAGCGTCGAGCGTTCCACAGACTCGCAGGGCTCGATCCGCCAATTGCTCGCGGCAACGGCGACCGGCAGTCTCAAAGCCCGCTTGCGCGACATTCATGTGCCGACATTGATCATTCACGGCAGGAATGACCCGCTCATTCCGCCGCGCCGCTCTGAGCAGCTGCATCGCGGCATTGTGGGCAGCAAGTTATTGATCTTGGAGGGAATGGGGCACAACTTCCCGCAGCGGCTCATTCCGGAAATCGCCGCGGCCATCATCGACAATTGCGCGCGGGCGGTTGACAGCTAGCTCAAGGTGCCGAGCGACGTCTCCAATTCGTTCGCCAGCGCGATGAGCTTAGGGCGGACTTTCTCCAATAGAAAGTCCTTCGCGACCATGTAGGCGGGCGCGCCGCAATTGATCGACATGGGCGGCAGGCCGCCGCCGGGGCGCACCGGCACGGCGATGCCATTGACGTCTTTTTGCCACTCCCCGAAGGAACAGCAGACGCCGAGGTCGCGAATGTCGTGCAGGGCGCGGTCGATGCCCGCTTTGATCTCCAGCCAGCGATCATCGGCAACCAGCTCGCGCACCCGCTCCATGATTTCGTTTCTCTCGCTTTCCGGTACGGCGGTGATGTAGGCGCGGCCCATCGCCGAGGTGGCGATCTGAATTCGCGCACCCATGTCGAGACTCAAAGTGACAGCACCGGATCCGCGTACCACGTCGATATACAGCATGGACAACCGATCGCGTGTGCCGAGGCTTACCATGCACTGGCCAAACTCGGCGAGTTCCTGCATTCGTGGATGGGCCAGCTTGCGGATGTCCAAGCGCGCCAACATGGCACTCCCAAGGCTCAAAGTCGCGATGCCGAGGCTGTACTTGGCACTCTCCTCGACATACACCAAGTAGCCCAGCTTGGTGAGGGTGTTGGTCAGGCGGGAGACGGTGGATTTCGGCAGGCCGCAGGCGCGGGCGAGATCTTGATTGCCGAGCATTCGATCGCCGTGACGGAAACAGGCCAACACCTCCAACCCCCTGCCCAGGGCGTTGACGAAGTGACGGTCGGCTTTGGCTGCCGCGGTAACCGCGGAAATGTTCGACTTCTTGGCCAGTATCATTGACAACTCCCAACCCCCCTCTCCATAATTTTGCCCTATTTCAGAATTAAATTCTGTACTGCAGAACAATACTTAAACGGAAAGTCCCGATGCGTCTAGAATTTACCGAACAGGAACAAGCCTTCCGCGAGGAGGTTCGCGCCTTTCTTCGGGACAAATTGCCGCCCCCAATACGCGACAAGGTGCTCAACGGCTTTGAACTCAGCCGCGACGATCATGTGCTGTGGCAACGCACCCTTCATGAGCGCGGGTGGGGCGGAGTGAGCTGGCCGAAAGAGTTCGGCGGTCCCGGCTGGAACTCGGTACAGCAATATATCTTCGAGGAAGAGACCGCGCTGGCTGGCGCGCCGCGCCTGATCCCCTTCGGCACCAAGATGGTTGCGCCCGTCATCATGGCGTTTGGCAATGCCGCCCAACAGCAACGGTTTCTGCCGCCGATCAGTTCCGGCGCCGAATGGTGGTGCCAGGGCTATTCCGAACCGGGCGCCGGCTCTGATTTAGCCTCGCTCAAGACCCGGGCGGTTTTAGGCGCGGATCATTACATCGTCACTGGCCAGAAGACCTGGAACACGCTGGGCCAGTACGCCGATTGGATCTTCTGTTTGGTGCGCACCGACGCGGCCGCCAAGCAGCAATCCGGCATCACCTTTCTCTTGATCGACATGAAGAGCCCCGGGATTACGGTGCGGCCGATCACGCTGTTGGACGGCGGTCACGAGGTCAATGAGATTTGGTTCGAGGATGTGCGGGTACCGGTTCAGAATCGGGTCGGCGAGGAGAACAAGGGCTGGACGTACGCCAAGTTCTTGCTCGGGCACGAACGCACCAATATCGCCGGCATCGGCGGCGCCAAGCGCGAGCTGGCCCGCCTCAAGCGGATCGCTTCGACCGAGCGCAAACATGGCCGGCCGCTCATCGAGGATCCGCTTTTCGCGGCCAACATCGCGCAGGTCGAAATCGATCTGTGGGCGCTGGAGATCACCAATTTGCGCGTGTTATCGGGCGAGCGGGGCGCCAAAGCGCCGGGCCCTGAAGCCTCTATTTTGAAGATCCGGGGCACGGAAATCGCGCAACGCATCTCTGAACTGCTGATGCGGGCGGTCGGCGCCTATGCATTGCCGTTCCGGCGCGAAGCCATGGCGGCCGGATGGCAAGCGGATCCGGCGCTCGAGCCAGCCGGTCCGCGCTATGCCTCGACGCTGGCTGCGGCGTACCTGAATCAGCGCAAGCTGTCGATCTTCGGCGGCACCAACGAAATTCAGAAGAACATCATTTCCAAGATGATCGTTGGTCTCTAGAGAACCGCAGAGAATCCCATGAACTTCGAATTCAGCGACGAGCAGCGGCAGCTGCAGGAAACGGTCGATCGTTATTTGATCGAGCAATACACGTTCGAGAAATTCCGGGCCATCAACGCATCGGCCGCGGGCTGGGACAAAGCGGCATGGAAGGGTCTCGGCGAACTCGGCGTGCTCGCGCTCAACGTGCCGGCAGCACAGGGCGGGCTGGGGTTTGGCCCCTTGGAAACGCTCAGCGTCATGGGTGCCTGCGGGCGCAGCTTGCTGCTCGAGCCGTTCCTGAGCAGCGCTGTGATCGCCACCGCCTTGCTGCGCAGCTTCGGCGATGATGCCGCCGCCGAATTATTGACCCGGATGGCAGGCGGCGAAGCCATCGCCGTGCTCGCACATTACGAACCCGATTCGCGCTTCGAATCGCAGTGGGTGACGACCCGCGCGCGCAAGTCGGGCGAGGTTTACATCTTGGACGGCCATAAGGCCGTCGTGATGCATGCGGGTGCCGCCGGCACACTGCTGGTGTCGGCGCGTACTTCCGGCGCGCCCCAGGATGGGAGAGGGGTTTCGCTGTTTCGGATTCCGCGAGAAGCCAAGGGATTGAGCTTGGATCAGTATCCGACCATTGACGGCCAGCGCGCCGCCGATGTGTATTTTCACGGGGTCGAAGTGCCGGCAAGCAGCCTCCTTGGCGCGGAAGGTGCGGCATTGCCGGCGATCGAATCCGCATTGGACACAGGTCTCGCGGCACTCTGCGCCGAGGCGGTGGGAGTCATGCAGGCGTTGGTCGATGCCACCGTTACCTACGTACAGTCGCGTCAGCAATTTGGCGTGGCCATCGGCCGCTTCCAAGCCTTGCAGCATCGCATCGCGGACATGCTGATTCATCTGGAGCAGGCGCGATCCATGAGCTACCTGGCCGCGCTGCGCTGCTGCGATGAGAATGTCGCCGAGCGCCGCCGCGCCTTGTCGGCGGCCAAAGCCGTCGTCGGACAGTCGGCACGCTACATCGGACAGCAGGCAGTGCAGTTGCATGGCGGAATGGGCATGACCGACGAACTCATTGTCAGCCATTGGTTCAAGCGCCTGACCGCGGCCGAGCTCATGTTCGGCGATAGCGATACACATTTGCAGCGCTACGCTGCGCTCACCCGCGAATAGGAAAACTCTCAATGGCTCACTTGGCGAAAGCAGTTCTGGCGCGCGCAGTCGGCAAGCCGGTGTTGGTTGAACAAATCGAAGTTGCAGCGCCCCGGCACGGCGAGGTGACCGTACGAATCGCGGCCTGCGGCGTGTGCCACAGCGATCTGTCCGCGACCAACGGCACGATCCCGTATCCGCTGCCCCTGGTATTGGGGCATGAAGGCGCGGGCGTCATCGTTGCGGTCGGCGACGGCGTCGAGAACTATGCCGTCGGCGATCACGTGGTCAGTTTATTCGTGAGCATGTGCGGCCATTGCCACTATTGCCAGACCGGGCGCCCGCAGCTCTGCGTGCAGTCGCTGAAGTCTTTGTTCACGCTGCCCGACGGCACCGTGCGCACCCGCGATTCTGCCGGACAGGATCTGAACGTGTTCTGCGGCTGCGGCGTCATGGCCGAATATGCGACCGTGCACAGGGACAATGTGGTCAAAATCGACCCAAAAATGCCCTTGGACCGTGCGGCGCTGATTGCCTGCGGCGTCATGACGGGAGTCGGCGCGGCTGTGAATACCGCCAAGGTCGAAGCGGGATCGATCGCCGTCATTTTCGGATGCGGCGGCGTCGGCTTGAACGCCATTCAAGGCTGCGCGATTGCCGGTGCCGGAATGATCGTGGCCGTCGACACCAGCGATGAGAAACTGGAAATGGCGAAGCAATTCGGCGCGACGCACGGCTACAACATTACCGGTCAACCGAGCGCGGGCAGGGATTTGTACAAACTTTGCGGCGGCGGAGCGGATTATGCGTTTGACTGCGTGGGCGCGGGCAAGATCTCGGAAATGGCGTGGGGGGTATTGCGACGCGGCGGTACTGCGGTGATCGTGGGGATTGCCGGGCCCACCGAGCAGATCACTCTGGGCGCGCAACAGGTCGCCACCACGGAAAAGACCTTGACGGGCAGCATGTACGGCGGGGCGCGCCCGCATTTGGATTTCCCCCGGCTCATCGGCCTGTACCGCAGCGGCCGTCTCAAGCTCGATGAACTGATAACGCGGACTTATTCCATCGACGAGGCGCCGCGCGCCTTTGCGGACTTGAACGCCGGAAAGCAGGGACGCGGGGTCATCCTTTTTGACCTGCCTTGAGGGCAACCCGCCCCGGCCTAAGCGCGGCAATCATTCGTCGAGCAGCGTTTCCCCGGGGAACAACGCGTCGTTGAAGCCGAATTGGGTCAAATCTCGGATACGGCGTGGATAAAGAATGCCGTCCAGATGATCGACTTCGTGCTGCACCACGCGCGCATGGAAATCCTGCACCGTGCGGTCGATCGGCATCCCCGCCGCATCAAAGCCCGTATAGCGCAGCTCACGGTAGCGCGGCACCAGGCCGCGCATGCCGGGAACCGACAGGCATCCCTCCCAGTCCTCCTCGAGCTCATCGCCAATCGGCGTGAGTTCGGGATTGATGAGCACCGTGTAGGGCACCGCATCCGCTTCCGGATAGCGCGGATTCTCTTCAAAGCCGAAGATGACGACCCGCAGGCCCACCCCGATCTGCGGCGCCGCGAGCCCGGCGCCATTGAGATTTCGCATGGTGTCCTGCATATCGGTCAGCAGGTTTTCAAGGTCCGGCGTGCCGAATTCGGCCACCGGCTGCGCGACTGCCAGCAGCCGGGGGTCGCCCATTTTGAGAACTTCGCGTATTGCCATGGTTCCTAGTATCTTAACGGCCTTTTCCCTGGGAGCCCATGCTGTAAATGCCCGGCCTGTTATACATAAAGACGTTCGGCTGTCAGATGAACGAATACGATTCCGGCAAGATGCGGGATGTGCTGGAAGCGGCGCATGGCATGAAGAGCACCGACAATCCCGCCGAGGCGGACGTCCTGCTGGTCAACACCTGCTCAGTGCGCGAAAAGGCGCAGGAAAAGGTATTTTCGTTGCTGGGTGAATGGCGGCTTTTCAAGCAGCAGCGCCCGCATGTGGTTATCGGCGTCGGCGGCTGCGTGGCCAGCCAGGAAGGCGAGGGCATCACCGCGCGCGCGCCTTTCGTCGATTTGGTGTTCGGGCCCCAGACCTTGCACCGCCTCCCGGCCCTGATTCAGGGCCTCAAGCAGTCCGGCCGACCACAGATCGACATCAGCTTTCCGGAAATCGAAAAATTCGATCGCCTGCCCGAGACGCGCACCAGTGCGGCCACGGCCTTCGTTTCCATCATGGAAGGCTGCAGCAAGTACTGCACTTTCTGCGTGGTCCCCTACACGCGCGGCGAGGAAATCAGCCGCCCGTTCGATCAGGTCATGGCGGAAGTTGCACGCCTGGCGGAGCAGGGTGTGCGCGAGATAACGCTGCTCGGCCAGAACGTGAATGCTTATGCCGGTCCGATGGCGGACGGAACGCTCGCGGATCTATCGACGCTGATCCATTTCGTCGCCGGCGTCGAAGGCGTCGAGCGCATTCGCTTTACCACATCGCATCCGCTGGAATTCAACGACAGCTTGATCGAAGCGTACGCCAACGTTGCGCAACTCAACAACTACCTGCATCTGCCGGTGCAAAGCGGTTCCGACCGCATTCTGGCCGCCATGAAACGCGGACACACCGTGCTGGAATACAAGCAGAAGCTGCGCAAGTTGCGGGCGGTGCGGCCGGACATCTGCATCTCCACCGACCTGATCGTCGGCTTTCCGGGAGAGACGGATGAGGACTTTCTGGCGACCATGAACCTGGTGGCCGAAGTCGGATTCGATCAGTCGTTCAGCTTTCTTTACAGCCGTAGACCCGGCACCCCCGCCGCGGCGTTGCCGGACGAAATTCCGCACGAGCTCAAACAACTCAGGCTCGAGCTGCTGCAGCAGCGCTTGAACGGCCAGGCGCGTGCGATTTCGCAGGGCATGGTCGGCAGCCGGCAGCGGGTGCTGGTGGAGCGCCCGGCCAAACGCAATCCGGCGCAACTGGCCGGACGCACCGATAATAATCGTTGGGTCAATTTCGACGGGCCGGGCGATAATCCACAATCGCTCATGAACAAATTTGCCGACGTCATCATCACCGAGGCCATGCCCAATTCGCTGCGCGGCCGTCTTGCCTCCCAAGGTGCGGCGTGAGTACCGTGCCCGTCACCCGGGATGTGCTGCTCGCTCCCGCCGACAACATCCGCCTGGTCGAGCTGTGCGGCCCGTTGGATGAGCACCTGCGCCTGATCGAGTCGCGACTGGGCGTGGAAGTGAGACGGCGCGGCAATCGCTTTCAGCTGGTCGGCCTGACGGCGGCGATCGAGCGCGCGGAATCGGTGCTCCAGGATCTGTATGCGCGCGCGCAGCGCGAACCGGTGGATTCGGAGCGGGTGCACATCGCTTTGCAGGAACTGGACATGGACGGCAACGATGCCGGCCCGAAGACTGAATCGGATGAGTTGAAAGTCCGCACGGCGCGCGGCGCGATCCGTGCGCGCGGCGCCAATCAAACCGAATATCTCAACAATGTCCGCACTCATGACCTGACCTTCGGCATCGGCCCGGCCGGCACCGGCAAAACTTATCTCGCGGTGGCCTGTGCGGTCGAGGCGCTGCAGTCGGAAAAGGTGCGGCGCATCGTGCTGGTCCGTCCGGCGGTCGAGGCGGGCGAACGATTGGGATTTCTGCCCGGCGATCTTTCGCAAAAAGTCGACCCATATCTGCGGCCGATGTACGACGCCCTGTATGAAATGTTGGGTTTCGAGCGGGTCGCCAAGCTGATCGAGCGCAATGTAATTGAAGTCGCACCGCTGGCGTTCATGCGCGGACGCTCGCTGAATGATTCCTTCGTCATCCTGGATGAAGCGCAGAACACCACCAACGAACAGATGAAAATGTTCCTGACCCGCATTGGCTTCGGCTCCAAAGCGGTGGTGACCGGCGACATCACGCAGGTCGACTTGCCGAACTCCAAGCAATCCGGCCTGCGCACGGTGATCGATATCCTGCGCGGTGTGCGCGGCATTGCCTTTTCGATGTTCACTTCGCGCGATGTGGTGCGCCACCCGTTGGTGCAGCGAATCGTACAAGCCTACGAGGCAAGCGCTTCCAGCGACGGCGACTAAGGGTGGCGGCGCGGCTCGAACTGCAGGTGAGCTACGCATCGCGAAGCCCTTGGGTGCCGAGTCCCCGGCTGCTGAAGCAATGGTCCAAAGCCGCGCTCGGCGCCCTGGCTAAGCCGTCTGTGCTTTCGGTGCGCATCGTCGGCAGGACCGGCAGCCGCCGTTTGAACTCTCATTACCGGCATAAAAGCCGACCCACCAATGTGCTGTCCTTTGCCGGTGCCGGAATGGCCCCGGATGGACGCCTGTACCTCGGCGAGCTGGTGATTTGCGCCCCCCTCGTCGCGGTCGAGGCGCGGGACCAGGAAAAGACGCTGCACGCACACTGGGCGCATCTGACCGTCCACGGAGTTCTGCATTTACTGGGATTCGACCATGAGCGCGCGTCCGAAGCGAAGAAAATGGCAGCCCGCGAGATTCAAATCCTTGATCGGCTTGGGTTTTCAAACCCCTACCGCTGATCCGGTATGCTCTGCATCCATGTCCGAACAGCCTCATGGCGGCACCACCGGCCGCTGGTTAAAACGCATCACACAGTCCATGTCCGGCGAGCCGCGGGATCTGGCGGAGCTGGTCGAGAACCTGCGCGAGGCGAGTGAGCGCGGTTTATTCGACGGCGATGCCTTGGTGATGCTAGAAGGCGTACTGGCCGTTGCCGATATGCAGGTGCGGGACATCATGGTGCCGCGTTCGCAAATGGTGTTTGTGGAGCGCGACGAGTCGCCCGAGAGATTGGTCGAGTTGGTGGTCGAGTCGGGTCATTCGCGCTTTCCGGTCATCGGCGAGGATCGCGATCAGATTTTGGGGATTCTGCTCGCCAAGGATTTACTGCGGCTGCAGGCCGCGGCCGACGAGGACTTCGAGATCCGCGAGTACATGCGTCCGGTCGTTTTCGTGCCGGAGAGCAAACGCCTGAACGTGCTGCTCAAGGAATTTCGCCGCAACCACAATCACATTGCCATGGTGGTTGATGAATACGGGGGCGTGTGCGGCCTGGTGACCATCGAAGATGTCATCGAGCAGATCGTCGGCGAAATAGACGATGAACATGACGTCGAGGATGACCAGACCATTCGCAAGGAGCGTCCGCGCGAATTCACGGTGCGTGCCTTGACGCCGATCGACGATTTCAACCAGTATTTTTCCACGGCATTTTCCGACGACGAATACGACACCATCGGCGGGCTGCTGATGCAGGAGTTCGGCCGGCTGCCGCGGCGCGGTGAGACCATCAGGGTCGGCGATCTTGAGTTTCGCATCTTGCGCGCCGATCGGCGCCGCATCGATCTTCTGCACGTGACCGTTCCTTTTGACATCGAGCCGCCGGCCGTCAACGAGTCCAGCCCTTGAGCGTCGCTGTGCGCGGCCCGCTGACCGCGCAGTGGAAACAGATCCTGGCGCGGTTGACGGCTGCTTTTGCCGTCGGCGCGAGCTTTAACCTCGGCTTCGCGCCCTTTGGCTGGTGGCCGATCGCCCTGGCCGCGCCGGCGGCGTTGTTCGCGCTGATCCGTGGGTTGCCGCCGCGCCGCGCTGGCGCTGCGGGTGCGGCATTCGGCGCCGGCTTGTTCGCCTTCGGGACGTATTGGCTGTACACCTGCCTGCACGTGTTCGGCCTGGTGCCGGTCTGGCTCACGCTGGTGCTGCAATCCGTGCTGATCGCCGCCATGTCCCTGTACCCCGCAGCGCTGTGCTATCTGGCAAATCGTTTTTGGCTAAAACCCGGCGCGACCCGCGACTGGTTGGTCTTGCCGGCGTTGTGGGTGTTGCTCGAATGGTTGCGCGGCTGGTTGTTGAGCGGATTTCCCTGGCTGTCCGTCGGCTACGCCATGATCGATTCACCATTGGCGGGTTGGGCTCCCCTGCTCGGCGTGTACGGCGTGACCTGGGCGGCGGCGATAGTTGCGGTGGCGATCAATGTCGCACTGATGCCGGCGGTGACGCCGGCGCGGCGCGCCATGGCACTTGCCGCCGCGGGGCTGCAGTTTGCCGTGCCCACGGTGCTGGCGCACGCGCAGTGGACGCATCCTGCGGGGTCGCCGATCGCAATTGCCGCCGTGCAAGGCGCGGTGCCTCAGGATCAAAAGTGGCAGTCTAAAAATCGCGAACTTACCATGCAGCGCTATCTGCGCCTCACCGGCGGCGCGTGGGGAGCCGAGCTCATCATCTGGCCTGAAGCGTCGCTGCCGGTATTGTCGACCGATATTCCCGATTACCTGCGCCGCCTCAAGGAGCAGGGGCGGGCGCACGACGCCGATTTCGCGATCGGCTTGGTCGATTACCGGCCGGCGGCCAAACAATACTTCAACGGCATATTGGTCTTGAGCGCTGCCGGGGATGGTTGGTACTACAAGCAGCACTTGGTGCCGTTCGGCGAATACTTTCCGGTACCGGCTTTCGTGCGATCCTGGCTGCGGCTCATGAGCCTGCCCTATGATGACTTCACCGCCGGTACTTCGCGCCAGTCCGTCTTGAGCGCCGCCGGGCAGAAGTTGGGCCTGAGCATCTGCTACGAAGATGCGTTCGGCAGTCAACAGCTTGAAGTGCTGCGGCAAGCAACCCTGCTGATCAACGTGACCAACAATGCCTGGTACGGCGACTCGACCGCGCCGCATCAGCATTTGCAGATTGCGCGAATGCGTGCGCTCGAGGGCGGCCGCTTCCTCGTGCGCGCGGCAAACGACGGCATTACCGCGGCGATCGACCCGCAGGGAAGGATCGTCGCGCGGCTGGCGCAATTCAAGGAAGGCGTATTGCGCACGACGCTGCAGCCGATGACCGGACTTACGCCGTACGCGCGCGCCGGCAATTACCCCGTCGTGCTCGGCACGCTGTCATTGCTGGGGCTCGCCGCATTGCGCCGCCGCCGCGGCGAGTAGCCTATTCGAACAGCGGTTTGATTCCCGGGTCGCGCGCAATTCCGCCGTATAAGTCGAAGCCGCGAGTGAGCCAGTCGCGCAGCGAGTCGTCGCGTTCCAGCAGCGGCAAGGTTCCCGCGCTGGCCGCCCAATAGAATCCGCCGAGCGCAATATAATCGGCGAAATTCGGGGCGCTGCCGCCGAGGAAGGCCGACTTGCGCAGGTGTGTGCGCAGCGGCGCCAGCGAGGTACGAATGGCCGGCAGATAGCTGGCGCGATCCTCCGTGAAACTCTCCAACGTCTTGCCCTTCATGTTTTTCTCGCGGCTCTCGCGAAAATAGGGTTGATCCTGCGGGCGAGCCGCGTCGTGCACATCCTTGATATAGACCCGAAACATTTTGCGCATTATTTCACCCATGAACCAGGCGTCCATGAACCGCACCAAGGCGAGCTCGACCGGAGTGTTGAACAACAGAGGCTGCTGCGGAAACGCGCGGTCCAAGTACTCGGCGATGTCCCAACTCTCCGCGAGCGCGGTTTCTCCATGCTCCAGAATGGGAACGGTCTTGAATCTGCCGCCAAATGTCCGCGGAATCTCGGTGAAACCCAAGTACACAGTCTCGAAGGGGATGCCCTTATGCGCCAGTGCGTAACGGATGCGCCATACGAAGGGACTGGCCGAGCGGCCGTCTGCCAGCGCGAGTTCGTAAAGGCGTACCTTGGCGACAGCCGATGCGGTCATGAGATTTCCTGGTTTGCTGCATGATGAATAGGATTCCGCGGCGCGCAAGCGTAAGCCTGTTCGCGCACCGCTTACAAGCACCGTTGCTTGGGAATAGCGGACCAGGCGCTGCTAACATCAGCGCTCCATGTCCACGCACCCGCTTAGCCCGTTTAGTCCTTTTACGTCAGACGATGAGATTGCCGCGATCGGTCAGGGCGTTCTCGATCTATCGCTGCCCAAGGCGCGTTGGACGCATGCGGCTCACTTTGCCGTTGCATTGTGGATCATGGCCTGCCGCCGGGATCTGGATGCAGCGCGTGCGATGCCCGGTTTCATTCGTGCCTACAATGAGGCAACGGGCGTTGCCAATACCGACACTGAGGGCTATCACGAAACCATTACCCAGGCCTCTCTGCGTGCGGCGAGCAGCTTTCTGCTCGAGGATTCCAGGCGAAGTTTGTATGCAACTTGCAATGCAGTGATGGCATCGCCGTTCGGCAGGTCTGATTGGCTGTTGGCCTACTGGACGCAGACGCGGCTTTTCTCCGTCGAGGCCCGCAGCCGCTGGGTGGAGCCCGACTTGAGGCCGCTGCCCTTCTAGGAGAACGACGGCAGCTCGGTGCCGGACGAACCGATCTTGGCTTCTGCAAATCGCTGCGGCAGAGCGGCCAACACTTTGGACCGCAGCGTGTCGCGTCCTGCGGCATCCGCGGCCTTGAACTTGAGTTCCAGCGTTATGGCGGCGGCGTCGATCTTGGTAAGGAAACAGCCGACCACCGCGGGTTCACCGGCAATTTCGGCTGCCGTGCTGAGCGCCAGTTGCCGGGCTGCGTCGATATCGGCATCGCGATTCAAGCGAATGGTGAGCGTCATAGGCCATGGCGCGTAGGTCGTGTTCAGATTGATCGTCACTTGACTGGCGGCAATGGCGTTCGGCAGCACGATGAAATGGCCGTCCGGCGCGCGCAACGTCGTGTATCCCAGGGAGATCAATTCGACGACGCCGATGTCCGTGCCGGTGGGAGCCGTCACCTGCAGCGTGTCGCCCAGGCGAAACGGCCGATAGATGGCGATGGAAATGCCCGCCACCAGGTTGCCCAACGTACTTTGCGCCGCGAGGCCGATGACGACGGAGACGACGCCCGCGCCGGCGAGCAACGCGGTACCCATGGATCTGAGCATGGGAATGAGGTGTGCATACAGGATCAGCATCACAACCCAGATCAGCACGGAGCCGAACTGCTGCAGGAAGCCGATAGTGGTGCGGTCGAGGTGGCCCCGGCGGGTCATCGACGCATGCACGGCGGCGCGCAATACTCGTGATGCGAGCGATGCTATCAAAACGAAAATCACCAGGTAGATGAGCGCGCCCCACAGCGAGTCGGGCTTGAGAAATGACAGCAGGTCGTGCTCGCCGAGTTTGACGTCCTCGCTTACGCCGGCATCGTTCATCAAGAAATTAGATTGGCCGGCGGCATCGCTTTTTCGCAATCTTCAATGCGCACGCAGCGGCAGTGAAAACTATCGTTGAGTATCGCCTTCATTTGCCCCAGCCGGGTCATTTGGGCGTCCAATTCGGCCAGCTTCTTCGCAGCCAGCGCCCGCCACCGTTCGGCCGGCGTGGTGGTGATCGGATAGCCGCTGAGAAAAGTCCTCGTTTCCTTCACGGTAAATCCCGCGTCCAAAGCCAGCAAAATTACCCTAATACGGCCCAATACCTTGGCATCGTAGACCCGCCGTTTCGAAACCCGCGCCGGCGGCGGCAACAATCCGGCTTTTTCGTAATAGCGCAAGGCCGAGGTTGATAGTCCGGCACGCCGCGCAACTTCGCCAATCAATAATCCCACGAGTTTTCTCCAAAGGTGGTCCAAAGGCGCCGAGGAGTGCTTGACCTGAACTGCACTTCAACCCGTAGGCTTCTCGAGTCCGTCATTAGGGGACCCGCCGTGATGAAATCAGTTCCTTATCTTGCCGCGTACGCATTTTCGCTGTCGTGCATTTTGCTGTCGGCGCATGCTGACATCCAGTCTCCAGCCATAGAGCGTGCGCTGTCCGATCCGCGGCGGCCCGCGGAGCCAATGTGTCGGTGATAAGCGACGCGACCAAGAATTTTCACGTGCCGGAGAAGCTCGACCTGATCTGGGGTCGGGCTTGAGAGATACCGGCTCGCTGCATCGAATCGACCCTCGCCGCCTGCGCGCGGAGATCGAAGCTGCGGGCTTGGCACGAAACCTGCTTGATTGAGCAGGCTATGCAGTATTCGCATGATTCGAACCCGCTTCAGTTCGGTTTGCAGTCTCCGCGGACGGCACGATTTCGCCGTTGCCGACCGCCAGCGGCAAAGTGTTGCCGCTCGCGATTCATTTCTTAAGAGGTAAGCCAATGTCATCACTCACGATTCCCTCTGCCGCGACCTCCACATTGCCGGCAGTGAACATTCATCCGCATGGTCATGGCCATAAAAAGGGCTCGCCGCTGGATCCCAGCAGCGATTCCTCCAGCAGTACCGCTGCGCAAATTCCGGTGGGTTCCGCGCAGAACCTTTTTGGCAGCCTGTTCAGTTCGCTGCAGCGGCTCATCGGCATGCAACCGACGCCGGCCGCAGCCAGTCCGGTCGCAGTAAGCGCCGCGGCAAGCACCGCAGCGGCAGGCGCCGCAGCGCCAGGTTCCAAGATCAACGTTATGGCTTGAGCCCTAAAACGCGGAACGCAGCTTCGAGCTGCTCCGCGGTAAAGGGCTTGCTCAAGTATTCGATCGATCGATACGCTGCGAATTGGTCTTGCAGCGTCTCCTTGTCGTAGCCGCTCGCTATCACGATCGGCAGAGACGGATACAGCGTGCGAAGCTCTCTTACCAGGGAATCGCCTTTCGAGTCGGGAAGGCCCAAATCAACGATGGCCGCATCCACCTGGCCTTGCAGCAACGCCAGCTTGTTTTTCGCCGAGGCAGCTGAGGCGGTGACTTCCACTTCGAACCCGAGGTCCTCGAGGTGACTGCGAAGCAGCATTTGAATCAGTTCTTCGTCTTCCACGACGAGCACGCGCTGGGCCCGGCTGAGAGTATTCAATAGATCGCGGAGCTTCCCGGACAACGCCGCATAGGTAAATGGTTTTGTAATCAGCTGCACGCCGGGATCCAGGCGGCCATCATGCACGATGGCATTGCGCGCATAGCCGGTGGTGAACAGGACCTTGAGCCTGGAGTTCAATTTTTGTGCCGCACCCGCGAGTTGCCGGCCGTTCATGCCGCCGGGCAACCCGACGTCGGTGAAGAGCAGGTCGACTTCGGGGTGGGCTCGCAGCGTGTCGAGTGCCGCGGTGCCGGTGGCCGCCTCCAGCACCCGGTATCCCAGCTCGCGCAGAATGCCGCAGGTATGCGCGCGGACATCGATGTCATCCTCGACCGCGAGAATTGTTTCGCCCTCTTGAGCTTTTGCGACGCTCGCCGCCGGCTCAGTGGATGCCACCGGATCGTGGGAATAAAGTCGCGGCAAGTAGAGTTTGACCGACGTGCCGGACCCGAGCTCGCTGTAGATCTTCACGTGCCCGCCCGACTGCTTGACGAACCCGTAGACCTGCGACAACCCCAATCCCGTTCCGTGGCCGACATCCTTGGTGGTAAAGAAAGGCTCGAACGCTTTGAGCACGGTTTCGGGTGCCATGCCGACGCCATTATCGGTGACGGCCAGCATGACGTACTGGCCCGGAACGACCTCCGCCTGATTGGCGGTATAACGTTCATCGAGCGACACATTCGAAGTTTCAATGGTGAGTTTGCCGCCGTCGGCCATGGCGTCGCGCGCATTCACCGCCAGATTGATGATGGCCATCTCCAGTTGGTTCGCATCGATGTTGGTGCGCCACAGACCGCCTGCCAGCACGGTTTCAATCGAGATCTGTTCGCCGAGGGTCCGCTGCAATAGATCCGACATTCCCGTCACCAGCCGGCTGACATCGACCGGTTTGGGGTCAAGGGGCTGCTGGCGCGAAAATGCCAGCAGCCGCTGGGTCAGCGAAGCCGCGCGCTGCGCGCCGCGCATGGCACTCTCGACCAACCGCTCGATGTTGCCAGCGTCGAGTCCAGGCTGTTTGATCTGCCGCCGCAGTGTCTCGAGGCTGCCGACAATGATGGTCAGGAGATTGTTGAAATCGTGCGCCACACCGCCGGTCAATTGACCGATGCCCTCCATTTTTTGGGCCTGCCGCAGCGCCTCTTCCGCTGAGCGACGTTCGGTGGTCTCCACCGCTTCGGGAACCAGGGCAATGACTTTATTTTGACTATCCCGCACCGGCCGCATCTGGAAGTCGAACCAGCGCCAACCGCCCTGCGGCAGGTTGACGTAGATTTCCTGCCGCACGATCTCGCCGGCGGCGACGCGAGGAACGACGCTGCGCATCACATCCGTCATGCCCGGCGTGCCGCAAAACCACGGGGTCTCCCAGAACGGCTTGCCGACGACGTCCTGCAATTGCGCCTTGATGCCGGCGAGGGAGGTGGCGTTGGCATCCAGCACGGTGCCGGCGGTGGACAGATAACCCTGATACGTATAGCTCGTGCCGAAAATGGTGCGCAGCTTCGCTTCCTTGCCGCGCAGATCGGCGGTGCGATCGGCGACCTGCTTTTCGAGCGACTCGTTCACACGGCGTAAGGCCTCTGCGGATTCCTGGCGCACCGTCGCCAAATCCAAATTGGCGCGGACCCGCGCTATCAACTCTCGCGCGCTGAAGGGCTTGACCAAGTAGTCGTTGGCACCGGCTGCGAAGCCTTCGACCTTCGCTTCCTCGCCGGCGCGCGCCGACAACAGCAGCACGGGAACGTCGCGCAAATCCGGATCCTGGCGCATCGCCGCGAGCAAACCGAAGCCATCCAACCTTGGCATCATGACGTCCGAGAGGACGAGGTCGGGCTTGCGTTGCCGCGCCGCCGCCAATGCCTGTTCTCCATCGGCGACTACGGCCACTTGAAAGCCCGCGCTTCGCAGCAGCTTCTGCAAGTAGGTGCGCATATCAATGTTGTCGTCGGCAATGAGCACGCTCTGCCCGGCGGCGCTTAAGATGGATGGCGGCGCGCTGAATTCCACCGCGGCGGCGCTCGCTGCCTGTATTTCGCGAGAGGCGTCGGCCAACCAACCGAGGGCCTCGTCGACATAAGCCTGCGCGCGACTCTCCCCGGCGTGCTGCGTCCGCGCCATGCCCATCCTGTCGGCCGGCAAATGCCCGCTGCCGAACGGCAGCGATACGGTAAAGGCGGTGCCGCGGCCGACCTCGCTCTCGACACCGATGGTGCCGCCATGGACCTTGACCAGTTCTTGAACCAGGGCCAACCCGATACCGCTGCCCTCGATCGAACGGCCGCGTGCGCCTTCCACCCGGCGGAATCGGTCGAACACGTGCGGAAGCTCCGACACCGGGATGCCGGTGCCGGTGTCGCGTATGGTAACTTCGGCGCGCTGACCATCGAGGGAGCTGCGAATCTCGACGGCGATCGAGCCATTGAAGGTGAACTTGAATGCATTTGAGAGCAGATTGAGGACGATTTTTTCCCACATGTCCCGGTCCAAATAGACCGGCTGCGGCAGCGGCGCGCAACTCGCAGCGAGCCGAAGTCCCGCCTTCTCGATCGCTGAGCGGAAATTCGAGGCAAGTTCCGTGGTGTAAGAGGCGAGATCGACCGGCTCGAAGAATGCCTGTACGCGGCCGGCTTCGATGCGCGAAAAGTCCAATAGCGTATTCACCAGCTTCAGCAGCCGCACGCCGTTGCGGTGCGCGATGTGCAGCAACTGGCGTTGATCCTGCAGCGGCAGATCGTCGGCTCGATTCAGTACATCCTCGAGCGGACCTAGCATCAGGGTCAACGGGGTTCGAAATTCATGGCTGACATTCGAGAAAAAGGCGGTCTTGGCGCGATCCAGCTCGGTCAAGGCATCCGCGCGCTGCCAGGCCTCTTGGTAGGCTCGAGCGTTGGCGAGTCCCGAGGTGATCTGCCCGGCGATCAGATTGATGAAACCCAAATATGCATCGTCCATGCGGCGATAGGGGTTGATGCCGGCGACAAGAAAACCGGCGAGGCCATCCTGACCCTGCTGCGCGATGGGCGCGATGATGGCCTCGCGAGGCGGCTTGTCCCATGCTCCCGTCGGGATTGCCGCAAAGCGCTCCTTCAGGTCGCTGAGGTTCAATACGGTCCTGCGCGACAGGATTTCCGCCGCCGGCCACACCGGATCAGCGTCGCCGGATTCGATGCACGTCGGAGCCATGGGATGACCTGGGTCGATGCCGCTGGCGCACACCAATCGGGCGTTTCCGTGTTCGTCGAACAGGTAAGTCATGGTGAGCGGCAGATCTTTCCGGTTACAGCTCAATTGACGCTGCAATGCCTGGAGCACCGATGCCATAGTGTTGTTGCTTGCGACCTCTGCGGCAATTTCCTGCAAGCTCAAGAGGCGCCGCTCGCCAATGATGCGTTCGGTTTCTTCGGTCACCACGCACAGCATGCCGACGATCCTGCCGTCATCGTCGGCCAGGGGTGAATATGAAAATGTGTGGTAGGTTTCTTCCGGATAGCCGCTGCGTTCCAGAAAAAGCAGCAGTCCCTCGTCCCAAGTCGCTTCACCGCTCTTGAGGACATGCTCGATGCGCGGGCCGATATCCGGCCAGATTTCCTTCCACACCTCGCGCGCGGACGCCCCGAGCGCCCATTGCTGCTTCACGCCGAGGGTCGGACCATAGGCGTCGTTATAGAACATGGTGAGTTCCGATCCCCAGCACATCCACATTTGATAGCGCGATGTGAGCAGGATGCGCACGACAGTTTTGAGGCTCTGGGGCCACAACTCGGGGGGCCCCAGCGGCGTCTCTTCCCAGCGCTTCGCGCGCATGAGTTTGCCGGCCACGCCGCCGCCCACCAGGAAATCGGCTCCAGGGGCAGGGGCTGCCGGCTTTCTTTGTGAGGACATAACTTTCCGAAAGGCGCCAAATGCGCCGCTACCGCAGCGCGATAATTTTATTTCATTTCTTTAGAAGCGTGCAGACCGACAGGCTTCGCGTTCACAATATCACTATTGCATCGCAGCATGAGTTTCTCTCTTAAGCTGTGGATGGGGCGGCGTGCAATCCAAAACGTGCCGCCCAGCAGTGCCAACGAAGCAGCCAGGCACAGATAGGCAAACAGGTTGCCCACAGCCACAAATACCGTGTGCCCCCCGGACATTTTCGGGGCCGTCACCAGCATGCCGTCCGCGCCGCGGGGGTTTCGGTACGGATCGTTGGCATAGGTCTTCCGAACAACACGGCCGTTGGGGTCAATGAGCGCGGAAACGCCGGAATTGACCGCACGCACCATGCTGACCCGCAGCTCCACGCTGGCGAATACCGCCAGCGCCATGTGTTCCCACGGCTCGGTGTCCGCGCCAAACCATGAATCACTGGTCAAATTGACCAGCAGGTTTGGATGCAACTGTCCGACGCCGCGCAGGAACCCCTGCAGGATGTCCTCGTAGCAAATTACCGGCCCCAAGCGCCAAGTGTCGCCCCGCGGCCCCTGCATAGTGATCACGCCCGGACCGGTGCCTGCGGTAAAGCGTCCGGCGCCTGCCGGCAGAAATTTTCGCAGCCATGGAAAGGTCTCGATCCCGGGTACGTACTCGCCGAACGCCAGCAGCCGTACTTTGTCGTATCGGCCCGCCACCCTGCCGTCGCCGTCAAGGAGTATTGCGGAGTTGAAGGCATCCTCGCGGGTCGCGTCGTACATCTCGGCGCCGATCAGGGTGGGTACCCTGAACCCGCGGCGAATCATCGCCAATGAATCCGCGGAGAAATCGGCGCTGAAATCGCGCGGCACCGCGACCGGAAAACTCCCCTCGCTCCACACCAGCAGCTGTGCGCCCTCCTTTTCAAAGCGGCGCGATTGCTCTTGCAGGGCGGTCAACTGGCGCAGCGCCTCATCGCGCGAGAACTCGCCATTGATGGTGTAGGCAAAATTCGGTTGGATCAGGCCGACTTCAAGGCGCGGCGCGCGCGCGATCAGTGCGTCGGTTTGATGCATGCGCACCGCGCCGAAAATGAACGCGGCGGCCAGCAGCAGTGCCGAGGCGATGGCCGGATAGCGCGCGGCGCGCCTGTTCAGCATGAGATCGTAAAGCGAGCCGTTGATCATCATGAGCAATGCGGTGACGCCCAATGGTCCGGTCAACTCGCTGATTTGAATGACGAGAGGGTTCCACGCCTGGCTGATCCATTGGCCGCAAGGAAACAGCTGCGGCACGAGCAACTCGCAGCTCACCATGGCGACGGGTCCGAGCAGCGTCATCGGCACCCCCAGCCGCCTGCGAATGGGGACCACGGCCGCCGTGAACAACAAAAAGATGATGGCACGCGTCGCGCAAAAGAGCAGAAACACCAGAGCCGCTCCGATCCAGGGAAAATCGGCGAAGCGGCGCATGACATCGATCAGCCAGTAAAATCCGCCGGCGGTCTCGATCAGTCCGGCCCACCAACCAAAGAATAGCGCGCGACGAAAACTTCCCGCCCGTTCAACGGCCATGAACATCGGCACCGCCGCCACCCAGGCAAGCAGGGAAAAATCAAAGGGTGTGACACTCAAGAACCACAGGCAACCGCTTAAGGTACTCAGGCCCAATGCACCATAAAAATTCAAGTTTCGCATGCGACCTTTGGTTAACAGCAGTTCACGGCCGCCCGGCATCTCGGGTATTCTGAGGCCCAATCATGCAAGAAAGATACGAACCCGCCGCTGTTGAAGCGGAGGCACAGCGCTATTGGGACCGACAGCATAGCTTCGAGGCCAAGGAAGACGACAGCCGCGAAAAATATTATTGCCTGTGCATGTTTCCCTACCCAAGCGGCCGCCTGCACATGGGGCATGTGCGCAATTACACCATAGGCGACGCGCTGACGCGATTCATGCGCATGAACGGGCGCAATGTGCTGCAGCCCATGGGTTGGGACGCATTCGGGTTGCCCGCCGAAAACGCCGCCATCGCCAACGGCGTGCCGCCGGCGAAATGGACCTTCGACAACATCGCCCACATGAAGGCGCAGCTCAAATCCCTGGGCTACGGACTGGATTGGAACCGCGAACTGACCACTTGCCGCCCGGAATACTACCGCTGGAATCAGTGGCTGTTCCTGCGCATGCTGGAAAAAGGCATCGCTTACCAGAAGACCGGCATCGTCAATTGGGATCCGGTTGACAAAACCGTGCTGGCCAACGAACAGGTAATCGACGGCCGAGGTTGGCGCACCGGCGCGATCGTCGAAAAGCGCGAGATCCCGATGTACTACCTGAAGATCACGGCCTATGCCGAGGATCTGCTCGATGCACTGAAGAGCATGCAGGATTGGCCCGAGCGGGTGCGCATCATGCAGGCCAATTGGATCGGGCGCAGCGACGGAGTCCGTGTGGGTTTTCCCCACGATATTGGCGAAGGCGGCGTGCTCCAGGCGTTCACCACGCGGGCCGACACCCTGATGGGCGCGACGTTTTGTGCGGTCGCCGCCGAACATTCGCTGGCCGCCTTCGCCGCACAAGGCGATGCCAAGCTGGCGGCCTTCATCGCGGAGTGCAAACGCGGCCCGGCGGTCGAGGCTGAACTCGCCACCCAGGAGAAAAAGGGCATGGCCACCGGTCTGTACGTCCGGCATCCCATCAGCGGCGAGCCCGTCCCCGTCTGGGTCGGCAACTACGTACTGATGAGCTACGGCGAAGGAGCGGTCATGGGCGTGCCGGCGCACGATGAGCGTGATTTCGAATTCGCCAAGAAATATAAGCTGCCGATCAAACAGGTGATCGATGTGCAGGGACGCCGGTATTCGCCCGCGGCCTGGGAGCCGTGGTACTCCGAGCACGGCCGTTGCGTGAATTCCGGACCGTACGACGGCTTGGACTATCAGGGTGCGGTCGATGCCGTCGCCCGGGACTTGAGCGCCGCAGGTTTGGGCGAGAAGCGGACTACCTGGCGGCTGCGCGACTGGGGGATTTCGCGGCAACGATATTGGGGCTGCCCGATCCCCATCATCCATTGCAAGACTTGCGGTGCGGTGCCTGTGCCGGATGAGCAGCTGCCGGTGGTGTTGCCGGTCGATCTGGTCCCCGACGGCAGCGGTAACCCGCTGCTGAAGGACGAGCGCTTCCTTAACGTCAAGTGTCCGAAGTGCGGCGCCGACGCGCGGCGCGAGACGGATACGATGGACACGTTCGTGGATTCATCGTGGTATTTCTTGCGGTTCGCCTGTGCAGACAATGACCAGGCCATGGTGGATTACCGTGTTCAATATTGGCTGCCGGTCGATCAGTACATCGGCGGCATCGAACACGCCATTTTGCATCTCTTGTATGCGCGCTTCTGGACGCGCTTCATGAGAGATATGGGCGCGCTTTCGTTTAAAGAACCGTTCGCGCGCTTGTTCACCCAGGGCATGGTGCTGAACGAGGTCTTCTTCCGCAAGCCTGAATCGGGCCGCGTGCAGTACTTTAATCCCGCCGACGTGACCGTCACGACCGACAAGAACACCCAGCGCCGCGTTGCCGTGCTGCGCAGCGATGGCCAGGAAGTTGAATCGGGCGGCGTGGTGACGATGTCCAAGTCAAAGAACAACGGCGTGGATCCGCAGGTGCTGGTGGACGAATTCGGCGCCGATACTGCGCGGCTGTTCATGATGTTCGCGGCGCCCCCGGAACAAACGCTGGAATGGTCCGATGAGGGTGTGCAGGGTGCGTTTCGCTTCATCAAGCGCCTCTGGAAAGCCGTTCATGATCATGTTTCGCGGGGCGCGGCACCGCCTCTCGACAAGTCCTCGCTGACCGAGGCGCAGCGAACTCTTCGCCGCCAGTCGCACCAGACGCTCGCGAAAGTCACCGACGACGTGGGTCGCCGCCGTACCTTCAACACCGCCATTGCAGCGGTGATGGAACTTTTGAATGCGGTCGCAAAATTTCCGCAGACCGCACCGCAGGACCGCAGCGTGGTGCAGGAGGCTCTGGAGATTGCGGTGATGACCTTATCTCCCATCATTCCGCATGTCACGCACGCGCTATGGAGTGAGCTGGGTCATCGCACCGGGCTTATCGATGAGCTTTGGCCGGAAGCCGATGCCGAGGCGCTGCAATCGCCCACCGTGCAAATGGTCGTACAGGTGAACGGCAAGTTGCGCGCGCATATCACCATTGCGGTGGGCGCCGACGAAGCCGCGGTGCGCGGCGCGGCGCTCGCGGACGCCAATGTCCAGAAGTTCACCGGCATTTCGGCGGTGCGCAAAGTGATCATCGTGCCCGGCAAGCTCGTGAACATCGTGGTGTAATGGCCTGTGGTCACCGCAAGAGATTGTATTTTACTGTGCGTCTGCGCGCTGACCGGCTGCGGCTTTCGCTTGGCGGGCAGCGATCCGCTGCCGGCGGTCATGGCGCGCCCTTATTTATCGCTGAAGGATCCCTATACGGACTTCTCGCGCGAATTTGAGCATCAGCTCAAAACTTCCGGCGCGGCTCCGCAGTTGACGCGCGACGGGGCAACGGCGACCGTCGATGTCACCAAGGATCTGGTGCAGCAACGCACGCTCGCCGTTTCGGCCAAGAACATTCCCACGGAATATGAACTCACCTACACCGTGACATTCAGCGTGCACGGCTCGGGCAGGGAACTGCTGGCGCCGCAGACGATCAGCTTGTCGAAGGATTTCAGCTACGAAGAGACGCTGCAGCTTGCCAAGGAACACGAAGCCGATATCCTGCGCCAGCAAATGGCGCGCGACCTGGTATCTATTGCCATGCGCAGACTGACGAGCTTGAAGTAGCGCTGGAGCAGGATTCCGCGGTGCTCTTGGTCAATGCCATTGATCGACTCTCCCTGCAGGTACTCTTGGATCGCTATGGCTTGATGTTGCAATTGGTGGCGCCGGAGGAGGTTATTCCCGGCTCGTATTGGGGAGAGCGCGAGGCAGGCCTGATGGGCTCAAAGATATTTTCACGGCTCGACACGCCCCTGCATTCAGTGCTGCATGAAGGTGCTCACTTCATCTGCATGACGCCCGAGCGGCGCGCTGGTCTGGATACCGATGCCGGCGGAGATCATGCCGAGGAAAATGCCGTGTGCTATCTGCAGATCATTCTGGCCGGACAACTGCCGAATGTCGGAGCACAGCGGATGTGCGCCGATATGGATGCGTGGGGCTATACATTCAGGCTGGGAAGCGCCGCCCGGTGGTTTGAGCACGATGCCGACGATGCGCTCGCCTGGCTTATCCGGCACGGCGTGCTGGATTCCCAGGGCCGCCCCACTTATGCCTGCCGCTAGGGCGGAACCGGCGGTGCGCCGTTCCGCGCTGGCGGCAGCGACCGCGCTTTTTCTGGAGGGCTGTTCGCGGCTGGGATTTTTTGCCGCAAATGTTCCGGCCGTGTTTGGTGCGTTCAAGCGCCACGCAAACATCGCCTACGGCGCCGATCCTCAACAGCGCTTGGATGTTTACGTCCCGGACAAGGCCGCAGGCGCACCCCGGCCGGTGGTCGTGTTTTGGCATGGCGGCCATTGGCGCTACGGAGACAAAACGGATTATCGCTTCGTCGGCGCCGCGCTCGCCGAGTCGGGCTACGTGGGGCTGGTGGCCAATTATCGCCACTATCCGCAGGTCAAAATGCCCGGATTCATGCACGACGCAGCGCTTGCCGCGTGCTGGGCCGCCGCGCACGCCGGCGAGTTCGGCGGCGCTCCCACGCAACTGTACTTGATGGGGCATTCGGCCGGCGCGCACCTGGCGGCATTGCTGAGCCTCGATCCCCGTTATTTTGCCGCGGCCGCAGACCCCGCCCCGTCGATCGCCGGCGTGATCGGTTTGTCCGGGCCGTATGACTTCTTGCCGTTCATAGAGCCCGACGTGCGGGACATGTTCGGTCCGCCGCAGATCTACCCGCAATCGCAGCCCATCAATTTCGTGCGTGCCGATGCACCGCCGATGCTGTTGGTGCACGGCCTGGAAGACCAGACGGTATTGCCGAAGAACTCGCGCAATCTGGCGGCCGCATTGCAGGCGATGGGTGTCCCGGTGACTTTGAAGCTCTATCCCAAGATGGCGCATGCCGATACGGCGGCCGCCCTGACGGCGCTCTTGCGCGGCAGGGCGCCGACGCTGGCCGACATTCAAACCTTCATCGGCCGGCCGGGGTGACCTTAAGCCGCATGCGCAGCCGCATGCGCAGCCGCCGGCGCAGCCAAGGCGTACACCTTGCCGAAGCGATTTGCCAGGAAGGCCTTCAGACCGATTTCTTCCTGGCGGATGAGGCCGGACTGAGGAATCTCGCCGGCGCTCAACATGTCGAGGACTGCGCAAATGCCGCCCGCCGTGGTGATCTGGATGGCGCTTCGCACCCTGCCGCCCAGGGGCGCGGCATATATTTTGTTGGCATAGGTCTCCTGCATGAGCTGACCCGCTCGCATGCCGCTGACGGTAACGAAGACGATGACCACGTCTTGCAGCGTGATCGGAACCGCGTTCTCGAGGATGTCCTTGAGCAATTCCCGCCGATCTCGCAGCCGCAGATCGTTCAGCAGCGCCTTCATGATGGCGGCGTGGCCAGGGTAGCGGATGGTGCGGTAGTTGAGATTGCGGACCTTGCCGGCCAGCGTTTCGCACAGGGTGCCGAGTCCGCCCGAGGTGTTGAAGGCTTCGTATAAAATGCCGTCCAGCGAGAATTCTTCCAATTCCTCCAGCGGCTGGGTTTCGCGCAGCTGGCCGTTGACGATGGCTTCGCACGGCTCGCAGTATTCGTTGATGACGCCGTCGGTGCTCCAAGTCAGGTTGTAGTTGAGCGCGTTGGAAGGAAATTCGGGCAATGCGCCGACTCGCATGCGTACATCGTTGAGCTGCTCGAATCTCGACGCCAGGTCCGCGGCGACGATGGTAATGAACCCCGGCGCCAAACCGCATTGCGGAATGAAGGCAGTGCGCGCGCCCGCGCTAAGCTGCTTGACCGCCCGGGTGCTGGCGACATCCTCGGTGAGGTCCAAATAGTGGGCGCCCCCCGATTTGGCGGCCTCGGCGATCAGCCGCGTGGCGTGGTAGGGCGCCGCGGACAGTACCGCAAATTTTCCCGACAACAACTTGCGCAGCGCGTCGCCCTGCGTGATGTCGATCGCGGCCTTGTTGATCGGCGCGGAGGTTTCGAGCCGATCTAATTGCGGCTGTGAGCGATCGACCACCGTCACGGCATAATCGCCGCAACCACCAAGAAATTCAGCAATCATCGAGCCGATCTTGCCGGCACCCACCACCACAATTTCTTTCATACGGCCTCCCTAAGGGGAGCTATTTTTATCTGAACGCATGGCAAATGGTAGGGTAATTCTCGCCATAATTAAGGTACAATTAATACATTACGAAGGGTAATAACGACGAACTGCCGTGGATACCATTGACGAGAAGCTTTTGTCGGCGTTGCGTGAAAACGGCCGCGTCTCGACCGCCATGCTGGCGCGCCTGGTCGGGCGCTCGCGCACCAGCGTCCAAAGCCGCATCGAACGCTTGGAGAAACAGGGAATCATCATTGGCTATGGGGTTCGCCTGGCACCGGAGCACGGGGCGGGCGCCGTGCGCGCTCACGTCATGATCAAAGTGGGCCCGAAGGAGGCGCGCGTCGTGAGCGCGGCGTTGCGGGAGATTCCGCAGGTGAGGATGCTGCATTCCGTGAGCGGCGAAGTGGACTTGATTGCTGTTGCGGTTACCGCTTCGGTCGCGGAAATGGATCTGGTGATCGATCGAATCGGGGCGCTGGACGGAGTGGAGCGCACAACCTCCTCGATCATTCTGTCGACAAAGTTTGAACGGTGAATCAGGAGCGGTAAATGGATTTGCATCCCCCGGGCGGACCGGTTCGCTCCGTCAAAGATTTTTTCGTGCATATCGGCGTCGTTACGCTGGGCATTTTGATTGCACTGGGCCTCGAACAGTTGGTCGAAGCGCAGCACCGCGCCCATCTGGCAAAAATTGCCGTCGCGGGATTCCGCAAGGAACTGGGCTACAACGAAGCGCAAGTCAAGGATGTGCTGGCGAGAACGCCGGAACTTCAAGGCAAAATCGAAACGGCGATTTCCCGGCTGGCCGCGGCGCTGCCGGTCGGGACGGCCGGGGATCCGATCGACTATCCCGGCATCTCCCTGGATATCGTTTCCACGGCCAGCTGGGATACGGCAATCGCGACGCAGGCGCTCAATGAGTTGCCATTCGATGCGGTCACGCGCTACGCGCAGGCGTACGGTACGCTGCGCTTGTTCGTCGATACCGAGCGCGAAGGACTGACGATCTGGCAGGACATGCATCGATTCGGCACGGAGCCGGCCGCACTGACCAAGGATCAGCGCACGACGTTGATCCAGGAACTGCGTCGTTATGCCAATGTGCTCACGGTGATTGATTTCGCCGGGCGCGGCGCGCTGCGATCCTGCGACGATGCCTTGAAGTGAACCCCGGACCCAGCGGCGCCAGGCGTTCGCTTAACGTCTTATTGCCCACCATGGGTAGCGCCGGCGACGTGCATCCCTTCATTGCCCTCGGCGCCGCGCTCAAAGCGCGCGGCCACCGCGCGACAATTCTGACCAATCCCATCTTTCAGGCATTGATTGAATCGCAGGGCTTGAATTTTCTGCCGGTCGGCACTTCGCAGGAAGCGCACAATGCGATCGCAAATCCGGATCTCTGGCATTTGCGCAAAGGCTTTAAAATCATTGCGCAAGTGATCGTGCCCGCCGTCGCCGATGTCTATCGCCTGATTGAGAAGCATGCGGACGCCGATACCGTGGTGGCGTTTTCCAGTCTGGCTTTCGGCGCGCGTTTGGCGCAAGAGAAACTAGGGGTAACAAGCGCTTCGGTGCATCTACAGCCGAGCGTCATCCGTACTTACGCCGATCAGGGTATGTTCGGCAACATCCGGCTGTCTGCTTCGCACCCGCGATGGTTCAAACAGGGCCTGTTTCGCCTGGTCGACACATTGGTATTGGACCGCAGCCTGAAAAAGCCGCTCAATGCGCTGCGCGCAACACTGGGGCTGCCGCCCATAGACCGGGTGATGCATCGTTGGATGCATTCGCCGCAACTGGTGATCGCGTTCTTCCCCGAATGGTTCGCGGCGCCCCAGCCTGACTGGCCGGCGAATGCTCACACCGTCGGTTTCCCTCTCTGGGACGCCGATGGCGACGCGGCGCTCCTGGCGGACGCCGAGGAGTTTCTCGATGCAGGGGCGGCACCAATCGTTTTCACGCCGGGTTCGGCCGGCTCAACAATGCAGCGATTTTTCCAGGAGTCGGTGCGGGCCGCGGGGCAACTCGACATGCGCGCCATGCTGGTGACCAACTATCCGGAACAGGTTCCGAGCAGCCTGCCGGCCAATATCAAAGTCTTCGGCTACCTACCGTTCAGTCGGGTGCTGCCGCGTGCGGCATTGCTGGTCTATCACGGCGGCGTGGGAACCCTGGCTCAAGGCATCAAAGCTGCCGTACCTCACTTGGTGGTACCGCATGGCTATGATCAGTTCGACAGCGGATGGCGCATCGAGGAACTCGGATTGGGCGGCACCCTTCCCGAAACCCGCTACCGCGCGAAGCGCGTGGCTCGAACCATCGAACTGATTCTGGGCGACCGCACGGCGGCGCAGCGACGCCGGCAATACGCCGCGCGCATCGACCCCGCTGTTGCGGTCGAGCGGGCATGCACCTTGATCGAAGGGTTGGCGCGCAAGCCATAAAAAGAAAAAACGGCGTGGATTTTGGGCCCACGCCGCTGGGATATCGCACCAGCGGGGGAGTTGGCTGGTTTGCCGGCGCGAGATTCACCTAAACTCAACTCCATCCTGCCAAAACCCCATGAAAGAAAAAGGTACACTTTATATTCGACAGTTAAGTTTTAATCAGTTGTCATAACCAACTGTCGATGGTAATGACCAAATAACCTATTGAAATTATTGCAATAATTGCGGCCACCCGCCTAAAGTCATAGCAACCTATCCCCTCGCAATTACCGCAAATCACCAGCTTAGGCGCAGAAGTTCTAATCAGGCGCTCGAAAATCAGACCGCCGGCGATGCAGCGGCCCGCGGCTGGCGCACCCGCCGCACTATCAGGTAGGCGGCCACTGCGACCGTCAGCGTGATGCAGCTGAACTTAAAGTCCTGCTGCTGGCCGGGGGTGAAGGCCATCGCGACCAATACCGCGCCCATGCAGGCGATGGCCAGATAGCTCAGGTAGGGGAACAACCACATGGCGACCGGCGGCGCTGCTTCGCCGTTGCGCTCGCGCCGCCGACGCAGCGCAATTTGCGCGGCTGCCGTCACCATATAGATGAAAACGATGAGCGCGCCGGATGAGCTCACCAAAAAATCGAACACCTTCTGCGGCGCTTCGGTGGCAGCGATGATCCCTAAGAAGCCCGCCGCTGCGCCGATCAGCACCGAGACCACCGGTACGCGGCGACGGTTCAACTTGATGAAGGATTGCGGCGCGTCGCCGCGCTCCGCAAGAATGAACAGCACGCGCGAACTGACATAAAACGCCGAGTTCAAACACGACAGCACCGCGGTCAGGATGATGAAGCTCATGATCGTGCCGGCCCAAGGTACATGCATGGTATTGAGCGCCAGCGTGAACGGCGATTCCCCCGAACGCACCGTGTTCCACGGGATCACCGAAACGATCAGGAACACTGAAACCACGTAGAAAATCAAAATGCGCCATATGACGGTGGTGGTCATTTTGGCGATGGCCCGCCCGGGCTGCGCAGATTCCGCGGCAGCCACCGTGGTAATCTCGGCGCCGGTCATGGCAAAAAACACCGTCGGCGCCGCGGCGAGCACGGCGATCCATCCGCGCGGCGTGAAGCCGCCATTGTTCAAAAGATTTCCGAAACTGCTGCCGGCGGGCGACGTCCAGCCGAAGGCATAGGACGCCGCAATTACAATGAATGCCAGGATTGCGGCGACCTTAATGGACGCGAACCAGAACTCGAACTCCGCATAGGAGCGGGCGGACATGAGATTCACCGCGGTCATGATGCTCATGAGTCCAAGACCGATCTGCAGCTGCGTGTAGGAGGGCAGCCAGTGCTGCAGTATTTTCGCGCCGGCAATGGCTTCGACCGGCACCACGATGACCCAGAAATACCAATACAGCCAGCCGACCACAAAGCCCGCACCATCGCCGAGCCCCGAGCGCGCAAATTCGGTGAACGAGCGCACGTGCGGGAGCGCCGTCGCCATCTCACCCAGCATGCGCATCACCAGCAAAATCAACAGGCCGGTAACGGCGTAGCTGATGAACACGGCCGGACCTGCCGCGATGATCGAGGTGCTGCTGCCGACAAACAGACCCGCGCCGATGATGCCACCGATTGAGATCATCGCGAGATGCCGCCCTTTCAGCGAGCGGCTGAGCTGATGCGCGGATTCGGGCTGTTGCGGAATACTCGACTGGATCATTGGCGGGCCTCGGGTGGTAATCGTATGCGGCCTAGAGGCCGGCCAGAAAATCGATCATCGCCCGGTTGACCTCGCCGGCGCGCTCTTGCTGCGTCCAGTGGCCGCAACCCGCCAGCATGACGGTGCCGCGCAGCTGGGGTATGTAGCGCGCAAGGTCGGCGATGACTTCCTTCATGCGCGGAAAAGACACCACGAGGTCGAGATCGCCCGCCATGTACAACGCCGGCACGGTCACCGCGGCGCCCGCATACGGCGCCAACAATTCCCAGTTGCGGTCGATGTTGCGATACCAATTGAGGCCGCCGCGAAATCCCGCCTGCTGAAATTGCTGCACGTAGAAATCGAGGTCCGCCTCGCTAAGCCAGGCGGGCAGCGTATCCGGATTAGGCATGCGGGTGAGAAATCCGCCGGCGCGCGGCACCATGCCGGCGCCCGCGCTCGGCGCGCCGGGATTGCGTCTCGGCACATCCCCGGATCCTGAGTACAAGATCTTGCGCAGCGAGATGCGTGCGTCCGCCTCGAGTTCGGTCTCCGCCGCGCCCGGCGATTGGAAATAGAGCTGATAGAACTGGGCATCGGCGTTTTGCGGCATCACGCTTGTCGGTGCGATGCTGCCGCGCGGCCGATACGGCACACTGAGTCCCACGACCGCGCGGAATCGATCCGGCCGCATGAGCGCTGCATGCCATGCAACCGGTGCTCCCCAGTCATGTCCGGCGATTACCGCGGTTTTTTCGCCGAGCGCATCGAGTACACCGACCATGTCGCCGACCAGGTGAAACAAGGTGTAGCGCTCGATTTCCGCCGGCCGATCGCTCATGCCATAACCGCGCATGTCGGGCGCCACGGCATGAAAGCCGGCGGCCGACAACGCTTTTAGTTGATGCCGCCATGAATACCAGGATTCCGGAAATCCATGGCAAAGCAGCACCAGCGGTCCGCTGCCCTGTTCGGCAAGATGAATGCGGATGCCATTAACTTCGACGGTGCGATGGCCGATCTCGTTCATGGGGCTAGCGTAGCAGGCTTACCGCGCATGGTCCTTCATGGCGGCGAGTTTTGCTTCCAATTCAGCGCCAAAATAGGCCTGCGGCTTGGAAGCATCGACATGCTCGCGGCGTTCGCGCGCCGCGATGGCCGACCTGGCCTTGTCGAAGGCATCCCGCAACGAGCGGGCCTCAGGCAGGGCGTCGCGATAAAAGGCCTCGCCGAAGTAGGTCAGATCGCTGTCGTTCGAACAGCCGAACGAGGTGCGATCGGCGGCGGCCGCCGTAATGACAATGGTGCGAGGATTCTTCAAAGACTCGATGAAGCCGCCCGCGTAGCAGGCCGAAATAATGATTACACGCCACTTGATGCCGGCATCACCCAAGGCAGCGGCCAGGTCGTCATCGCTCAAGTCATTGAATGGGAGATCCGAGTTCGAGACAGCGATTGCCGGATCCGGCGCGCCATGCGAGGAAATCGCCAGGAACAGCACATCGCGATCCAGGTTCATCCGGCCGGCAAGTCCGCGCAGTGAATATCTCAACGCTGCTGCGCTGGCCAACGGCGCACTCTCCAGATCGCGCTCATCGTTGATCAGCGACAAGTTTCTGCCTTCCATGCCATAACGCTCGGACAACACGCGCGATGCCAGGCCGATTTCCTGAGCGAACACCTTCTGTTCACCGACGCCCGCAAACCCAAGAAAAAAACCCTTCGCACTTGGCGAGGCATCCGGATGAATGGCGGCCAGGGCTTGATCGATGCGCGCAGACTGCCCGAAGAGCAATTCTTCCGCGTCGGCCTGAGAATCGCTGCCGGCTTCAGGTTCCGCGGCTTCCTGCGCGGTCCACACGTCCGGAATTGCGTCGAGCGCGTCGCTGGCCCAAATAAAACCCGCCAGCAGGGCGACGCCGGCGAGCGCGGCCAGCCGTTGCGGCTCACCCGTGAAGGCGCGCAGGCCGCGTGCGAGATAAAATAAGGAGTAAATCAGCACAGCGATTGCCGCGGCAACGAGCCAAGCGGGATCCAAATAGGGCGCCAGAACTGCCCCGAGCAGCAACGGCATCGGCACCAGTCCCAAGGACAGCAAAAGTGCCGCGGCATAATTCGCGCGGGGCTTTGAGAGCCGTTGCAGCAGCGCCGCCATGGCCAAGATTGCCAGCGCGTACCACGCGAGCACGGGGGCGCCGGAACCGAGAAACTTCGGCTCAGGCTGCGCCTGCCACCAATCGATCGCCACCCACAGGGCAAGCCACGAAATGCCGAGGTAAATCAACAGGGAAGTGGCCGGCGATGGCGCCGAAAATTTTCTCAATGTCCACAGCCGCAGCAACAACGCCGCAGAACGTCGGCGTTCTTGCGGCGGGACCGGGGGCGGTGCCGCGGGAGCTTCGGACGCCGCCGGAATTGAGTCGTACTCCATTCTCGAGATCATAGCTTGCCGCACGCCGTGTTGCGCACGGCCCGCGCGCGGCCTGATGATGCGTACATTCGCGGCTTGGAACGGAGCGGGCGCGCATGAGCTTGTACTCATTGGGGAACGATTCGCCGTTGATCGCCGCGAGCGCCTATGTGGCCCCGACTGCAGCGGTTATCGGCAAGGTCGTGCTGGCGAAGAACAGCACGGTCTGGTTCGGCGCGACGCTGCGCGGAGACAACGAAACCATCAGCGTCGGCGCCGGCAGCAACGTGCAGGATGCCGCGGTCATGCACACCGATCCGGGATTTCCCCTCAACATCGGCGCGAATGTGTCCATCGGACACCAGGCCATGATGCATGGCTGCACGGTGGGCGAGGGTAGTTTCATCGGCATCCAAGCGATCGTTCTGAACGGAGCCGTCATCGGCAAAGGGTGTCTCGTCGGAGCGGGCGCGCTCATCACCGAGCGCAAGGTGTTCGCCGACGGCACGCTCATCATGGGCGCGCCCGCCAGGGCGGTTCGTGAACTCACCGCGCAGGAGCGGGAGAATCTGCTCAAGGTCGCCGCCAATTATGCCGGGCGCGGCGCCTACTACCGGACTCACCTGAAGCTCATTTGAGGCGGAGCAGTGCTACTATTCCGGCCCCAATCTTTTAAGAATCGCTCAAACGGGAGAGAAGCGAATGGCCAATGAACCGGGTATTGGATTCAACCGGCGTGATTTCGTGCAAGGGGCGGTGTCCGGCGCGATGCTTGCCGCGGTCCCGGCGGCAGCATTCGCCGCCGATACGGCGAATGATTCCGATAAGGCAGCCGTTCTGGCGCAGATACCGAAAATGCATGCCGCAAACATCAAGCGTCTGCAAGATTGGATTGCGCTGCCTTCAATCGCTGCCGAGAACCGCAATTTTCCGCAAGGCCCTGAGCATATGGCGAAACTCGCGCAGGACGCGGGATTTACCGGCGTAAAGCTGGTGCCGACTTCAGGCAAGCCCGGAGTGTTCGGCAAGATCGATGCCGGTGCGAAAACCACCATGGCCATTTATTTCATGTACGACGTGAAGCAGTTCGTGCCAGAGGAATGGAGTTCGCCGCCGCTGGAGGCGCGACTCGTTCAGAAGGAAGGATTAGGGACGGTTTGCATGGGCCGCGGCGCGGTCAATCAGAAAGGTCCCGAGAATTCCTTCTTGAGCGCCTTGATGGCATTCAAGGCGGCCGGCAAAAAGCTGCCCGTCAATCTGGTATTGGTATGCGAAGGCGAGGAAGAAATAGCATCGCCGCATTTTCAGGAAGTGATCAAGAATCCCGAGGTCATGGCGGAGCTGAAGAAGTGTGCGGGCGTTTTCATGCCCGAGGCCGGCCAGGATCGCGACGGCGGCGTTCAAGTATCCCTCGGCGCCAAGGGCGTGGTCGAGCTGGAGCTTATTTCCAGCGGCGAGAAGTGGGGTCGCGGCCCTGCTCATGATGTGCATTCCAGCCTCGAGGCGCAGGTGGATTCACCTGCGTGGCATCTGGTTCAGGCGCTCAACACGCTGATTGAGAAGGACGGGCATACGCCGGCGGTGGAGGGATTCTTCGAGAGGGCGAAGCCTCTGACCGCGGCGCAAGAGCAGATGATCAAAGATCACGCGGCAAAATCTCCGGAAAGTTCGGTGAAGAAGGCGCTCGGTGTGCAGCACTGGGTACACGATAAGAATTGGCCGGATTCGTTGCTGCTGTTGGAGTCGCGTCCGACCATCAATATCGAAGGGCTGGTGGCGGGCTATACCGGTCCGGGCGGCAAGACGGTGCTGCCGCACAAGGCGGTGGCGAAGATCGACATGCGACTGGTTCCGGACATGACCGCGTCGGATACGCTGGCCAAATTAAAAGCGCACCTGGCGAAACACGGGTTCGCCGACATCGAAGTCAATATGAGCGGCGGCTACAATCCGACGCAAACCGACCCGGACAGTAAATTGATCAAGACTCAACTGGCGACGTATCGCAAGCTTGGGCTCGAACCGCTGCTGTGGCCGCGTTCCGCCGGCTCCTGGCCAGGCTATGTATTTACCGATGCACCGTTGAGTCTGCCCGCGGGCCATTTTGGTTTGGGCCACGGCACCGGCGCGCACGCGCCGGACGAATACTATTTGATCGAGTCGACCAATCCAAAGATTCAGGGATTGGACGGTGCTGTGGCCTCGTTTGTCGAGTATCTGTACGCGCTGGGCTAGGGAGTCTTGAGGAAGGCGGGCCAGGCCATGCCCAGGCCTGGCTCCGTCAGTCGAAAACATGGCCGTATTTTTCCCGAAGGAGTGCCTTTTGCACCTTGCCTGTGCCGCCTACGGGAAGCGAATCCAAAAAAACGACCTCCTCGGGCACCCACCACTTTGCCATGCGCTCGGCGAGAAACGCCAATATCTCCCGGGCTTCCAGATCGTGTCCTGGCTTGCGCACCACGAACAGCAGCGGCCGCTCCTGCCACTTGGGATGCTTGACCCCGATGACCGCGCAGGATGCCACCGCCGGATGCGCGATCGCGGTGTTCTCCAAATCGATCGAGCTGATCCATTCGCCGCCGGTCTTGATCAGATCTTTGGAGCGGTCGCGAATCTGCAGTACGCCCTGAGGGTCGATGGTGGCGATATCGCCGGTGGGAAACCACCCGTCCCGCAGAGGTGAAATGTCGCTTTTGAAATAGGCGCTGACGATCCATTGTCCCCGTACCATCAATTCGCCCTGAGACTTGCCGTCGCGGGGCAGATCAGAACCGTCTTCGGCCACGACCTTGATGTCGATGCCGAACACCGACTTGCCGCAGTTGGCGGCGGCGGCATGCCGCTGGGCCGGCGGCAATTGCAGCTGCTCCTTGCTCAGGCAGCCCAGCGTTGCCACTGCCGTGGTCTCGGTCATTCCCCAGCCCTGCCGCACCTCAATGCCGAATTTCTGGTCGAATTTGGCGATCAGGGCGAGCGGCACGGCTGAGCCGCCGGACAGAACCCGCTGCAGGCTGGAGAATTTCAAGCTGTGGTGTTCCGCGTACTGCAGCAGCGCCAGCCAAACCGTGGGCACGCCGGCACTCACCGTCACCTGCTCGTTTTCCATCAATTCGTATAAACCCGGACCATCCAAGCGAGGACCCGGCAACACCAGCTTCGCGCCGCCGATGAGGCAGCCATAGGGGGCGCACCAGGCGTTGATATGGAACATCGGCACGACCGGCAGCATCGCTTCGCGGTTGGAAAGGCCGAGCATTGCCGGCATGCAAATCGTCATGGCGTCGAGCACGATTGCGCGATGCGAATAGAGCACGCCCTTGGGGTTGCCGGTGGTGCCCGAGGTGTAGCAAATGGCGGCGCTTGCGCGCTCGTCGAACTGCGGCCATTCAAACAACTCATCCTGGGATTCGATCAGCGTCTCGTAGCAATAGACGTTGGCGACACCGTTGAGGGGCGGCATGTTTTCCGCATCGGTCATGCAGATCCAGGCGCTGATGTTCGGGCAGCGTCCGGCAATGCTTTCGATCAACGGAGCAAAAGTGCAATCGAAGAAAAGCACCCGGTCCTCGGCATGGTTGATGATATAAATCAATTGCTCGAGGTGCAGGCGCGGATTGCAGGTATGGATGACCAGGCCGCTGCCGGATACCGCATAGTAAATTTCAACGTGACGGTGATTGTTCCAGGCGAGCGAGCCGACCGCCGCGCCCGCGGGCAGTCCGAGGTCGGCGAGAGCGTTGGCCAGCCTTTTGACCCGCCGTGCGCATGCGGCAAACGTGTAGCGGAACACCGGCCCGTGCGTTTCCCGGGAGACTATCTGCTGCTCGCCGTGCTGAGCCGCGGCATGCTCGATGATCTCGGATATCAGCAGGGGCCGATCCATCATGAGACCTGGCTGGATCATGTTGAGCACTTACTTGGCCGCCGCCGCGCCTTGCTGCGCGCGGTAGGCGATCCAACTTTGTTCGATCAGGTAGGCGTGAACGTTGTCCGCGTCCTGGTCGCTCAAGATGTCGTTGAAGCGTTCCATGCCGGCAGGCGCCAGGGCGCCGCGCAGCAAAATGTCCTTAAAGGCAACGTGCAGTCCGTCGTTGAGTTTGCGAAGATCGGGCGTGGTGCTCGGCCCCAGCTGGTGGCAGCGCGTGCATTGCGCGATGAAGATCACTTCGCCCGCATCGATTTGCGCCTGGGCCGCCTTCTGCGCCGGGGGCTTCGGGAACAGCGGCTCGGTTCGCGCAAGCGGCGTCGGCACCGCGCCGCCGCCGAGCCTGAAGGCAATTATTCGATTGGTATTTTGATATTTGAGGGCGGCGCTGCTCGGGGGGATTTGCGCCACGGTGATCGCCGTACCGCCGTATCCGACTTGAACCGCGACATACTGTTCACCTTTGATTGCATAGGTCATGGGGGCCGCCATGATGTGGCTGCCGGTTTTCAGCGTCTTGAGTACTTTGCCGGTATCCGCTGCATAAACCCATAACTCGCCGCTGCCGCGGCCTTGAAACACCAAGTTTCCCGCGGTCGACATCACGCCGCCGTCGTAGCCGCGAATGCCGGAGGAGGTTTCGTGCTCCCACACAACCTTTTCAGCCACCGGATCCCAGGCACGAATCAGTTCGCGTACGGGTTTGACGTGGCGGGCAGCCTTCACTGCCTGCTCGTCCGGCACGGGGCCGAACAAACGGGCCGCATCTTTGGCGTCGTAGGTGTCATCCGGAATGATGCCCTGCACTGTAAAGAACCCTTCGACGTAATCCACCTTGCTGCCGTTATGCAGGAGGTCGACCCAGATGGTCGGGACGTCAATGACGGGAATGTAAGCCAGCCGTGTTTGCGGGCTATACGACATCGGACTCCAGGTGTGCGCACCAAACCACGAAGGGTAGGTGAGCTTGGCCGTGTTGTACCAATTGGACTGCCTGGTCGTCACCGGTCTGCCGGTCTTCATGTCTACATGAGTCGCCCAATTCATGAACGCGTAATTCTTGGCCGATAGCAATGTGCCGGTCTTACGGTCCAACACATAGAAGAAGGCATTCTTGGAGGCCTGCATGATGACCTGGCGGGGCGCGCCATCGACAATGAGGTCCGCCAGCACCATTTTTTGTACCGCATCGTAATCCCAGCTGTCATGAGGCGTTTCCTGGTAATACCATGCCATGCGCCCGGTCGTTGCATCGACCGCAATGATGCAGGTGGCATACAGGCCATCGAGCTGTTTCGTTCCTAGCTGGCGCAGATCATAAGGGGCCGCGTTGGCAGTGCCGAAGTAAAGTAGGTTGAGCTTCGCATCGTAGGCGAACCCGTCCCACGCGGTCGCGCCCCCTTTGTACTCGGGTTTGCGACGCGGATCCCAGGTCTTGTCGGCCGCTGCCAATTCGGGATTCTCGTAAGGTTGCCCGACCGCGGGCGGTACCGTGAAGAAGCGCCACTTGAGCGCGCCAGTTTGCAAATCATAGGCCGATATGTAGCCGCGCACGGCGCCGTGCCCCATATCCGCGCCGCTGTTGCCGATTACCACCACGCTGCCGGCGATTTGCGGGGCGCCGGTGCTGGAGTAAGGCAGCTTGCGGTCCACGATGGTGTCGGCCTCCCACAGCTTTCTGCCCGTTGCTGCATCGAGCGCATGTAAGCGTCCGTCCACCGACGCCACATACACTTTGCCTTGCCAAATCGCCACGCCGCGATTGACCAGATCGCAGCACGGATTGCGGGCCATGAAGGAATCGGCCTTGGGATCGTAGCGCCAGAGTTCTTTTCCGGTGGCCGCATCCACCGCATAGACGTAACCCCAGGTTCCCGAGGTATACATCACGCCATCGATCACCAGCGGCGTGGCTTCCTGGCCGCGTTGCGGCTCCCCCAAATCGTAGCTCCATGCAAAACCCAACTGGTTGACGTTGGCCGCGGTGATCGAGGTCAGTGGGGAGAAGTACGTGCCGTCCTTGTCGCGGCCGCCGGTAAACCAGTTCTGCGGCTCGGAGTCCGCCGCCTCCAGGCGTGCCGCATCCACGTTTCCTGCACCGTTGGCCGCCGCGTGGGCGAGCGCGGGGCCCAGCAGCCAGGCCAGTGCCGCGCCACCCCAAAATATTTTTGTCAGCAAGCAGGATCTCCTGAAGGATACCGGAAGCTTAGCTAACATCGAGTTGGATGGGTACTTCTTCGGCCGTGCCTTATTTGCTGTCGGGCCCAGGGCGCCCGTACACTTGCTCTCATGTCAATGATCTTGAACATCGATGACCTGCGGCAGCTCGCCAAGCGCCGTATCCCGCGCGCGATTTTCGATTATGCCGACGGTGGTTCCTATGATGAGCGCACCATCGTGCGCAACGCTGCGGATCTGGATGCGATGACCTTTCGTCAGCGGGTCATGGTCGATGTATCGAAGATCTCCCTCGGCACCACCTTCCTCGGCTCACCGGTGACCATGCCGCTGGCCATCGGGCCAACCGGCCTCGCAGGATTATTCCACGCCGATGGCGAAATACTGGGTGCCAGGGCCGCCGCTGCCTGCGGCATTCCCTTCTGCTTGAGCACCATGTCGATCTGTTCGATCGAAGATGTGCGAGCCGCCACTCAGCAGCCCTTTTGGTTTCAGCAGTACCTCATGAGGGATCGCGGCTTCAATCAAGAACTGATCGATCGCGCGGCGGCGGCGCAATGTTCCGCGCTCATGCTGACACTCGATTTGCAGGTCATCGGCGAACGGCGCCGCGATCCGCGCAACGGACTCACCATTCCTCCTCGCTTGACCCTGCGAAATGCCTGGGATGTTGCAACCAAACCTTCTTGGGCCCTCAAGGTGCTGTTCGGCAAACGGCGTACGTTCGGAAATTTGGTCGGCAGGATCGGCGGCTCGAGTGGCATCAATACCTTGGCCGAGTGGACCGCGACGCAGTTCGATGCGTCCGCCAATTGGCGCGATGTCGAGTGGGTACGGAGCCGCTGGCCCGGGAAATTGATCCTAAAAGGTGTGCTGGACGCCGCAGACGCGCGCCTGGGCGTCGCCGCCGGCGCCGACGCGATTGTCGTTTCCAATCATGGCGGCCGCCAGTTGGACGGCGCGCCGTCTTCGATCTCGGTGTTGAGCGAAATTGTCGAGGCGGTCGGGGGAGGATGCGAAGTCATGTTCGACGGCGGGATCCGCTCCGGCCAGGATATCGCAAAGGCGCTGGCGCTTGGTGCGCGCGGTGCCTTGATCGGCAAGACTTTCCTCTATGCCTTGTCGGCGGCGGGCGAAGCAGGCGTGACCCGGGCAATCGAAATCATGCGCAACGAATTGCGTGTCACGCTGGCCCTCACGGGGACCTCGACCATCGATGCGGTGGGACCGCATATCTTACGCATCTGAACGCCGACGGATCTTAGATCATCGGCAGGTCGTGCGGCTCTTTTCCCGCAGGAAATGCCGCATCGATTCGGGCGATGTCGGAAGCGCTCAAGGCCAAGGATAAAGCGCCCGCATTCTCGGTCACGTGCTCGATGTCGGATGCCTTGGGGATGACGAATATTTCCCGGTGCCGCAATAAAAATCTCAGCGCCACCTGCCGGGGTGTGGCGCCATGCGCCGCTGCGATTTCACGCAGCACGCGCGCTGACTTGGAGCCGCCGTCAAAGATTCTCGATGATTGGCCATACGGCGTGTAGGCGACTACCGCGCTGCCATGCGTCCGGCACCAAGGAAGGACCGCGTGCTCAATTGCGCGTTCTTCGAGGTGGTAAAGAACCTGGTTGCAGGCCGGATGGCCGGGCCCGGCGATCGCGGCAAGCTGCTCAAGATCCCGGGCATCGAAATTGCTCACGCCCCAGGAGAGTATTTTCCCCTGGCGCACCAGCAATTCGAATGCCGCAATGGTCTCTTCCAACGGCACGCTGCCCCGCCAGTGAAGCAGGTAGCAATCGAGGCGATCGGTGCGCAGGCGTGCCAAGGATTTCTCGCAAGCGGCCAGCGCGCCATTTTTTGAGGCATTGCCGGGGAGGACCTTGGAGACCAGGAACACCTCATTGCGCCGCCCCTCAATCGCGTTGCCGATGATTTTTTCCGAGGCCCCGGAGCCGTACATTTCCGCGGTGTCGATATGCGTGAGCCCAAGATCGAGTCCCCGGCGCAGCGCCGCGGCGGCATCGCCGTGGGCCGCTTCGATTTTCCACGTGCCTTGTCCTACGCTGGCGACGGTACGCCGCGTCGTGCCGAACGTACGCGCAGTGCTTTTGGAGGCCATTTATGCTTTAGTGTATTGCAAGAGACAGGCGCACAATCACCTTAATACCGGGAGGTCTTGATAGTGCCGACGCGGACCTCGCCAGATGCAGACCGGCCGCCTGGCCTTCAATGGGATTTCACCCGCGGCGGCATCGCCACAGCCGCCGCATCGCTCGCCGTGTTTGCCGGCCTATACCTGCTGCTGGTGTTATTGGGCCTGAAGCTGCACGAAAACACGGAGGAACTGACCATCATATGGCCGGCCGCGGGCCTGTTGTTCATGGCCTTGTGGCTGGCGCCGCGCCGCAGTTGGATTTGGATTTTAGGCATTCAGCTGACCATCGAACTGTCAGCAGGCGCGCTCATGACCGAACATTACCGATTCGGCGCCTACCTGCCGTACGCCTTCGCCAATTCGATCGACGGCATGGTGGGCGCCACGGTGGCCTCGCGGCTGATCGCGAATCCGCGAGTTCCGCGCATGCGCAACGTGCTGCTGTTCATCGCCTCCGTGGCGGTCGGCGCCGCCGCCAGCGCCGTGGTGGGCGCGTACGGCAGCACCCGCATGCTGGGCGGCGCGGACTATGCGCGGGAATGGCAGATTTGGTGGGCCGGGAACTGGCTGGGATCGCTGTGCGTCGCGCCGATTGTGATGGGCTGGGCGGTGCGTTTGCGCGCGCGCGAGCATTCTGCGCCCGCGGGTCCCGCGGTGGAAATGCTGCTGATTGGTTCTGCGATGCTGGCCATGACCAGTTGGGTGTTCTCAGCGCCGCCCGGTGGCGAGACCACCATACTCGACATGCCCTTCGTGCTGCTGGCCTTGGTAGTGGTCGCCGCATTCCGCATGCCGCCGCGCTGGTCGACCGCACTCGCTGCTGCGGCTGCAATCCTGGTGGCGTACTTTGCCAGCCGCGGCCTCGGTCCTTTCGCCGGGGATCAAAGTCCTTTCGTGCGCGTCGGCGCGGTGCAACTCTATCTTGCAACCTTGGTGGTGATCAATTTCCTGCTCACCGTCGTACTGCTCGAGAAGCGTAACGCACATCAGCTATTGCGCACCAGCGACGAACGCTACCGCAATTTCATCGAGCACAGCTCGGAAGCGGTGTGGCGGATCGAATTGTCCGCGCCCATGGATCCTGGTCTGCCGGTGGACGATCAAATCGCATGGCTGCAGACGCACGCGTTTGTCGCGGAAAGCAATCGGACTTATTTGCGCATGAACCGCGAGATGGGCCGCTCGGAAGCCGAGGCGCAGGAGTGGCGCAGCGACATGCCCTGGTTCGCCATGTTCGTCAAACACCTCGGGAGGGCTTCGCACCAGGCCTACACGATGGACGGATTGCAATTTACCGTCACAGTCAATTCGCAGCCGCGGACCTATATAACCGGATTTCGCGGCGTGATAGAACAGGGATGCCTGGTGAGAGTGTGGGGAGTCGCCCGCGACGTCACCGAACTGGTGGATCTCAGCGAGCGGCTGCGCCAGAACCAGGATCGGCTCAAGCTCTATGCGCGCGAATTGGTCGGAGCCGAAGAGCGCGCGCGGCGCGCTACAGCGGTGGATTTGCACGACGGCATCGGCCAGCAACTGGTGGGCTTGTCGATGACGCTGGAAGCACTGGTGTCGCGCTCGCCTCCCGAGATTCGCCTGCTGCTGAGCGAGGCGACGGCAACCGTGCGTGAGGTGCAAGCCATAGCGCAGCGCGTGATCGCCGATTTAAGTCCGCCCGGTTTGTATGAACTCGGATTGGAGCCGGCGCTCAAATGGCTCAGTGTCTATATGCGCGGCAAGGACAATCTGCAGGTCGATCTTAAAGTGGCCGTGGATGAGGCGAGCATCGGCATCGATCTGCGCGTGCTGGTGTTCAAGGTGATCAGGGAATTGCTGCGCAACGTGGTGAAGCACGCCGGCGTGCAATCGGCCAGTGTCAATGTGACGCGCGCTTCGCAGGAATTGCGCGTGGTCGTCGAAGATCGTGGGCTTGGCTTTGAATGGCAATTGAGCCTGTTCGAACCGCGGGCGCACGGTTTCGGTCTGTGGAGCGTTGCGGACCGCGTGCGCGATGCCGCGGGTGAAATGACAGTCGATACCGGTCCCGGCCGCGGCTGCCGGGTAACCGTGATTTTCCCGCTGGGCGCGGCCGCACCCGTGCCAAGCATCAATGCAAATACCGGTCTCAAGGATGGAAGCGTCCGCTCCGCGTCCCGATCCTAGATTTTTGACAGACGCCGCGACATGCGCAGCGCCGCTTCCCGGCCCTGGTAGTAGCCTTGAACGACTCCCAGCTGGTCAAAGCCCAAGCGTGCGTAAAACATTCGCGCATGGTCGTTGTGCGTGCGCAATTCAAGATTGATGCGGAATACGCCGGCCTCAATTGCGGTCCGGGTGAGCCAGTTCATGAGTTGCGTCCCCAAGCCCTGACGACGGTGTTCCGGCGCCACGGCCAGCAGGTTCAGATGCGCGACGTCGTCGCCGAAATGCATGATGGCAAATGCCGCGACCCGCTGTTCACGGCGCGCCACGACGACCGAGGATTCCGGTCCGGAAATGAAATGTTGAACCCGCGCCGGCGTCCACGACCAGGTTAATCCCTGTTCTATGAGATCGCGGGACATCTCGGCAATTTCGCGCGCATCGGTTGCGCGCGCCAAACCGATATAAGCCAGTTCAGACACTCGTCTCCCCTTTTAGCGGCTGCGGTAACGATCGGTTGCCTGCACCAACTCGTGAGCATTGCCCGGTTCGAACGCAGAGTGTCCGGCATCGGGCACCAGGCGCAGATCGGCCTCCGGCCAGGCACGGTGCAGGTCCCATGCGCTGGTCGCGGGACACACTACATCGTAACGGCCTTGCACGATGGTCGTGGGAATATTGCGAATGCGCGGTACATCGTCGATCAATTGACTCTCGCTGCGCAAGAAGCCGCGGTTCACAAAGTAATGGCACTCGATTCTGGCGACCGACAGGGCGAATTGATCTTCGCCCCATTTCTTGATGTTATCGACGTTGCTGTATAGAAAGCTGCAGGCTGCCTCCCACACGGACCAGGCGCGCGCCGCGGCCAAGGCGGCGCGCTGATCCGTGCCGGTCAGCCGCTTGTGATAGGCGCTCAAATAGTCGTCGCGTTCATCGAGAGGAATGGCATCGCGATAGGCCTCCCAGGCATCGGGGAAAATCTCCGAGGCGCCATGCTGATAGAACCAGCGTATTTCGGCGTAGCGCAGCAGGAAAATTCCGCGCAGAACGATTTCGCTGACGCGTTCCGGATGCGCTTCTGCATAGGCCAGGGCGAGGGTGCTGCCCCAGGAGCCGCCGAACACCAGCCAGCGCTCGATGTTCAAGTGCTTGCGCAGGCGCTCGATGTCGGCGACCAAATGCCAGGTGGTATTTTCGATCAGGCTGGCGCTCGGCCGGCTGCGTCCGCAGCCGCGCTGATCGAATACCACAATGCGGTAATGGCGCGGGTCGAAAAATTGACGGGCGCGCTTGTCGGATCCCGCGCCCGGACCACCGTGCAAAAAAACAGCCGGCTTGCCGGCGGGATTGCCGCTTTCTTCGTAGTAGATCTCGTGGATGTCCGAGACGCGCAGGTAGCCGTGCCGGTAGGGCTCGAGCGCGGGATACAACTCGCGGCGCGGCGCGCTGCGCGGTGTAGGACGGGAAATTTCCCGGGCCTTGACGCCGCGGGTGGATTTTGCCGCGCTGACGGAGGGCTTTTTCACCGCCGCCCTGGGCAAGGCGCGTGATCCGGCCTGCGCGACCTTTTTCTTCTTCATCTCTGGTCCTCTTTATTTTTGCATCCGGGAGCCCGTCTGAGTATTCCACGCTCGCGGTCACGCGGCATGCTCAAACAGGGTCCTTGGTCCGTGCCACCATCGGTCCGAGAGGCCGCCCTCCCAAAAGATGCACGTGCAAGTGGTACACCTCCTGGCCGCCATGTGCATTGCAATTGATGATAAGCCGATAGCCGCTCTCGGCGATGCCCTGTTGGCGCGCGAGATCGCGCGCCACGATGAACATATGGCCGATCAGCGATTCGTCCTCATCGGCGATATCATTGGCAGTCGCAATGGGCTTGTTCGGGACAATGAGTATATGCACCGGCGCCGCGGGACGAATGTCCAAAAACGCGATCACCCGCGGGTCGCGGTACAGCACGGTTGCCGGTAGGTCGCCGGCGATGATCTTCTCAAAAAGCGTAGGCATTTCATACGCCTCGGATGATTCCTAGGGCCTTCAAGACTATCAGGAACTGCTGAGGCTATCGGATAGGATTGTGAGACGCGTAATAGTAATGGGAACGATTCTCATATAGAATTGCGTTCATGCTGACACCTCGTCCCGACCCTTTGGTGCCTGCGGCTACCGCCGACATTCCGCTCATGGAATTGGGCATGGGGGCCGCTGCCCGCGTGGTTTCCGTTTCCGGGGCCGATTCCAAGACACCCGCCGATGTGGGCCGCCGCCTGGCCGAGTTGGGCTTTTTGCCCGGCGAGGCGGTGCGTATCGTGGCGCGGGGGCTGCTGGCACGCGCGCCGATCGCCGTGCGCATCGGCACAGGAACCTTTGCGCTGCGTCTATTCGAGGCCGCCTGTATCCGCGTATGTCCGGAGCAGCCGCAGCTTCCATAAATTCCATGGACGCCGCGTCAAGCGCTCTCAGTCCTCTGATTGCTTTGGTGGGCAATCCCAACTGCGGCAAGACGGCACTTTTCAATATTCTAACCGGCAGCCGCCAGAAGGTTGCCAATTACGCCGGCGTTACGGTTGAACGCAAGGAAGGATCGCTGCTCACGCCCTCGGGTCTGCGCATTCGAATTCTCGACCTGCCCGGCGCCTATAGCTTGGATCCGCTGACTCCCGACGAACAAGTGACCGCCGATGTGCTTCTCGGGCGCCGCACCGGCGAGACCGCCCCTGATTTCGTCGTTTGCGTCACGGATGCGACCAATCTGCGGCAGAACTTGCGCTTGGTGTTGAGCCTGAAGCGTTTGGGACTGCCCATGGTCGTGGCGCTGAATATGACCGATATTGCGCGCCGCAAAGGAATAGTCATCGATGCGGATCGACTGGCTCTTGAACTCGGCGTCCCCGTGGTGGAGACGGTTGGCGTCAAAACGGCGGGCGTCAAATCCTTGATCAGAGTGCTCGATTCCACCGCCATCCCAGGGCGCAGTATCCAAACGCCGGCATGGCAGCCCTTGAGCCGAGCGGACATCGAGCACGACCAGGAAGAGGTGCGCAGAATCCTAGGCGCCGTCGGCGGCGACCGCCTCGACGGCGTGACCTTGAGCGATCGGCTCGATGCCGTGGTGCTGCATCCGGTGATGGGGCCGATGATTCTGGCCGTGATTCTATTTTTGGTGTTTCAGGCGGTATTCGCCTGGGCGCAGGCGCCCATGGACGAGATCAAACTGGGTGTTGCCGCCCTGGGCAACTGGCTGGGAGCGGCACTGCCGGCCAGCCTCATGAAGGACCTGTTGATCAACGGGGTGCTTGCGGGGGTCGGCAGCGTGCTGGTGTTTCTGCCGCAGATCATCATCCTGTTCTTTTTCATCTTGGTGCTCGAGGACTCCGGCTACCTGCCGCGCGCCGCGTTCCTGCTGGATCGCGTCATGGGCAGCGTCGGTTTATCGGGCCGCGCCTTCATCCCGTTGCTGTCGAGCTTCGCGTGCGCCATTCCCGGGATCATGGCAACCCGCACCATTCAGAATCCTCGCGATCGCCTGGCCACGATCATGATTGCGCCGCTGATGACTTGTTCGGCCCGCCTGCCGGTGTACGCGCTCATCATCGGCGCGTTCATTCCCCGTCGTACGGTCTGGGGCGGCCTGGAACTGCAGGGCGTGGTGTTGTTTGCGCTTTACATGGCCGGCATTGCCGGCGCAATGGCGGTGGCATTCGTGCTCAAGCGCCTAGGCAGCCGCGGCGGATTTCAGGCACTCATGCTCGAGTTGCCGGCCTATCACTGGCCGAATCTGCGAAACTTGGGGTTGGGCCTGTGGCAGCGTGTGGAAATCTTCATGAGCCGCGTCGGCACGATCATTCTCTCCTTGATGGTCATTCTCTGGGCATTGAGTTCCTTTCCGGCGCCTCCGCCCGGCGCCACCGGGCCGGCGATTCAGTACAGCATTGCCGGGCATCTCGGCGCGTGGCTGGCCGTGCTGTTCAAGCCCATCGGCTTTAATTGGCAAATATCCATCGCCTTGGTGCCGGGCTTGGCGGCACGCGAGGTTGCGGTCGGAGCCCTGGGAACCGTCTACGCGTTATCGGCGACCGGCAACGATGTCAGCAGCGCCTTGACGCCATTGATCACCCAATCGTGGAGCCTGCCGACCGCGCTGTCCCTGCTCGCGTGGTACGTATTCGCGCCTCAGTGCCTATCGACGCTGGCCACCGTCAAACGCGAAACCAATTCCTGGCGCTACCCCCTAATCATGGCGGCATATTTATTCGCGCTGGCCTATGTAGGTTCATGGATTACGTTTCGCATCGCAACCGCGTTAACTTGAGGGCGAGCTTTTAGGATGAACGCTGTGCTGGATGACTTTCTCGTCGGCGCCGTGCTGATCGCGAGCTTGGGCTACGCCGCGTTCAAGCTCGGCCCGGCATCCTTGAGAAAACGCGTTATCGCGGCGTTGAGCCGGATCGCCGGGGCCGCGCCGGCATTTTTGAATCTGCGGCAAGTCTCGCAACGGCTCGAAGCCGCTTCCGGCAAAACTCAAGAGGCGTGCGGGGCATGCGATAATTGCGGCACTGAGTCTCCTTCAGTGCCGCAATCGCCTGCCGAAATCCGCGTGCCCGTCGGCAAGATAGGCCGACGCTCCTAGCCGGTTATTTAGCCCGTCCAGGCGCCAATGCGCCTTTGAGGCTGACGGCGCCGCTCACCGTTTTAGGATCGACCGTGATTTCCTTGAGCCTCGCGGCGACATCCGCCGGCACGTCTTTCTGGCTGCGGCCGCCCAGGTACTGGGCGAAAAAGTCCTCCATCGCGGTGATGTACGCCAAGGTATTGATGGGCCGCGCGAAGCCATGACCCTCGTCCGGGGCCACGATGTACCTGACCGGCTTGCCGTTGTCGCGCACCGCCGCGACGATCTGATCGCTCTCTCTGACATTGACGCGCGGATCGTTCTTGCCCTGTACCACCAGCAGCGGCGTCACGATCGCCTTGGCCTGGGTCAAAGGCGATTCCGCAACCAGCAGCGCTTTGCCTTGCGGCGTGGTGGGATCGCCCATGCGGGTGTACATCTGTTTGCGCCCTGCCTCCCAATAGGGGGGTATCGCGTCGAGCAGGGTGATCAGGTTCGACGGTGCCACATAGGCGACTGCGGCTGCATAAACAGTCGGCGTGAATGCAACGCCGGCGAGCGTCGCATAACCGCCGTAGGAGCCGCCGGAAATGCCGACGCGCTTCGCATCCACAACACCGCCGGCCACCAGCGATTTTACGCCCCAGGTAATGTCGTCCTGCATTTTGCGGCCCCACTCCCCGTTGCCGGCGTTGAGGAATTTCTTGCCGTAGCCGGTGGAGGCGCGGAAATTGGGCTGCAGTACCGCATAGCCGCGATTGGCGAGGAATTGCGCGTTGGTGTCGTAGCCAAAGGAGTCGCGGCCCCACGGTCCGCCGTGCGGGTACACCACCAGCGGCAGGTTTTTTGCCGCCAGGCCTTTCGGCAGGGTCAAATACGCCGGAATGTCGAGGCCGTCGGATGATTTATAGTGATAGGGCTTGCGCTGCGCCAGAGAGCCGCGCGGAATTTCTTCGCGCACGCGGTACTGCAGCGCCAGGGTTTTTGCAGTCCGGTTCCACACATAGACAATGCCCGGTTCGGTGTCGCTGTGGGCGCTGACGATCCAGATGTTTTCGTCATTTGAGCGCGCGCCAAAGCCGAGTTCGAGCGCAGGCAACTTGGACTGCAGCCAGCGGAAGTCCGTCTCGAAGGACTTGTCCTGGAAGTAGCGCCGCAGCATGTCGTCTTCATATTCTGTGAACAGGAGGCGGTGATCGACCTGTGAAATCTCCACGTTGTGAAGGTCGACGCGCTTGTTCGGATCGTCCTGCACCTTGGTGGTTGCGCCGGTGGCGACGTCCAACATCTGCAGTTCGGTAAGATCCAGCGCGCCCTTGTTGGTGGCGAGGAAGACCTTGCTGCCGCCGGCGTCAAAATCGAACGCACCGCAATTCTCCAATACACTGCAGCTGTAGATGGTTTTGAATCCGTCGGCATCGACCCGCAAGATCTCGGTATCCCCGGATTTGGTGGTGCGCACGGCGAGCCGCAACGTCCCGGTGTCGTCGAACTGCCAGGCCGCAATCTCGTCGGTGTTCTTGCGCAGCAGTTTCTTCTCGCCGCTCGAGATGCTGAGTTCGTATAAATCGTGCCACTTCGGATCGCGGTCATTCAGGCCGATGTACAGGATGTCCGGTTTGGCTTTGGGAGTGGCAAAGATTTGGGTGCGCACGCCCTTCAAGCTGGTCAGCGCGCGCGTCGGCGGCACGCCGCTGGCCGGATCCGCAGGCAATTTGGGATCGATGGCATAGACGTTGAAATTTTCGTCGCCGCCGGCATCCTGCACATAGAGGATGTACTTGGAGTCGTGGCTCCAGAAATAACTGCGGATGGGCCGGGACGCTTCGGCGCTCACCGGGCGCGCCGCGCTGAAAGGTTCATCGGCTCCCTTCACCCAGATATTGCGGGTTCCCTTGTAGGGCTTGAGGAACGAAAGATAGTGCCCGTCGGGCGATATCTGCGCGCCGGCGATCGCTACTTCGCCGTAAAACAGATTGCGATCGATCAGGGGCGGCTGATCGGCGGGCGCCGCCGCCGGAGCGGCGAGGGCGGCCGGAGCGGCGAGGACAGTCAGCAGCAAGACCAAAGCTAGATGTTTCAATTTTTTTTCCCTATGGCAGTGAGGTGTTTGCTGGAGTGCGCCATAATGCCAGACTGCCGGTCCAGATTCCTTAGTTGCCAAAGCCCGCTCAATGCCAATACCTGAGATTTTGCGCGATCGCTTGCGCTTACCCGTCATCGGCGCGCCGATGTTCATCGTATCCACTCCCCGATTGGTGCTGGCGCAATGCAAGGCGGGCATCGTGGGATCTTTTCCGGCGTTGAATGCGCGGCCGGTCTCGCAGCTCGACGAATGGCTGGCGCAGATCAGCGAAGAGTTGGCGGACTATCGCCGCGCGAGCCCGGGGCGCAAGGTGGCGCCCTTCGCGGTCAATCAAATCGTGCACAGCAGCAACAATCGTCTCGAAGAGGATGTGGCATTGTGCGTCAAGCACAAAGTGCCCATCGTCATTACCAGTCTGCGGCCGCCGGCCGAAGTGGTGGCGGCCGTCCACGGCTACGGCGGCATCGTCTTTCACGATGTCATCAATCTGCGTCATGCGGAAAAAGCGGCGGCGCAGGGAGTGGACGGTATCATTGCGGTGTGCGCGGGCGCCGGCGGGCATGCGGGCTTGCTGAGCCCGTTTGCGCTGGTGAAGCAAATTCGCGAAGTGTATCCGGGAGCGATAATTCTGTCCGGCGCCATGAGTACCGGGGCCGACGTATTGGCGGCGCGGGCGCTGGGCGCGGATCTGGCGTACCTGGGAACGCGCTTCATCGCGACGGAAGAAGGCAACGCTCCGCCGGAGTACAAGCAAATGCTGGTCGACAGCGCCGCCGAGGACATCGTCTACACATCCCTGTTCAGCGGCGTGAACGGCAACTACCTGCGCGGCAGCATCGCGCATGCCGGCCTCGATCCCGAGCATTTGCCGGAAGCCGACAAGACCAAGATGAATTTTGGAACCGGCGGCAACACCGCGGCGAAAGCGTGGCGCGACATTTGGAGCGGAGGTCAAAGCGTCAGCGGCATTCACCAAGTCGAGGGCGTGGAAGCGTTGGTTGCACGGATGGAGGGCGAGTATGCAGCGGCGCGCGCCGGTTTCAGTTTCTGAGCAGCGGCGCTTGAGCGCTTCCATGCCGGTGCCGGTCTAATTGCGTCTACGCGCCGAACAATTGCCGGCAGCGTTGGCACGAGGATTGGCCGGGATCTATCTGGTCTCCGGCGATGAGCCCTTGCTGGTCGGCGAGGCCGCCGATGCCATCCGTGCCGCGGCGCGCGCCGCCGGCTACGCGGATCGCCAGGTATTCTTCATCGACCGCAGCTTTAGCTGGGACGAGTTGCGCCTCGCCGGTCAATCTCTGTCGCTGTTCGCCGAGAGACGTCTGTTCGAATTGAGGATGCCCAGCGGCAAGCCCGACAAGGGCGCCGCGTTGCTGGCCGAACTCGCCGCCCAATCGGCGCCGGATCTGACCTACCTGATCATCACCGACAAACTCGATAGAAAGGCCGCCGACACGCCCTGGGTCCAAGCAATCGAAAAGCACGGCGTATGGCTGGCGATCTTCCCGGTCGAAACCGCGGCGCTGCCCGCGTGGCTGCGCACCCGGGCAAAAATGCTGAATGTCGATGTCGAGCCGGAGGCATCGCAGCTCATCGTAGACCGCGTTGAAGGCAATCTGTTGGCGGCACAGCAAGAGCTTACCAAGCTCGCTTTGTTGGCGAACGGCGGCCCCATCAGCGTCGACCTGGTTCTGAGTTCGGTGGGCGACAGCGCACGCTACGATGTGTTCCAGCTGGCCGAGGCCGCCGCCGGCGGCGATGCGGCGCGTGCACTGCGGGTGCTGCTGGGGCTTAAAAGCGAGGGCGTGGAGCCTACGCTGATTTTGTGGGCCCTGTTGCGGGAGTTGCGCGGAATGTGGCAGGCACGCGAGCGGGAGCGATTGCGGTCCTCTGCGCGCGGCAGCCCGTGGAACCTGGCAGCGACGCCATCGGCCCGCGCACTCGGGCGGCTCAAGCGCCTGCCGTTGGCGCCTTTGCTGCTGCAAGCCAGCCATGCCGACCGCGTCATCAAAGGTCTGGCGCCGGGAGATGCGTGGAGCGCGCTGACCGGTCTCACCGGCGCATTTGCCGGTGCTTTGCAAGCGAGTACGGAATCAGGCAGGGTAGGCCGATGAATCCCATGGGCATTTTTGGCGGTACGTTCGACCCGATTCACTACGCGCATCTGCGCACCGCGTTCGAGCTGCAGCAGGCGCTGCGCCTGAAGGAGATCCGTTTTCTTCCCGCCGGCAATCCGCCGCATCGCGACCAACCCATTGCCGATGCCAAGCTGCGTCTCGAGATGGTGCAATTGGCCACTGCGGGACAGGCGGGATTTGTGGTCGACGATCGCGAGGTACGCAAGGCCGGCCCCTCCTATTCGGTGGAAACCCTGGCCGAGCTGCGGCATGAGTATCCGGACCGCAGTCTGTGTCTGATCGTGGGCATGGACGCCTTTTTGAGCCTGCCCAAATGGCATCAATGGCAGGAACTGCTGCAATTGGCGCACTTGGTGGTGGCGCACCGTCCCGGCTGGCGCGCGCCGGGCATGGGGCCGCTCGGAGAGCTGTTGGTGGATCGTGGCACCGGACGCATCAATGATTTGCATGAATCGCGGGCCGGCTGCATCTTTATTCACGCCGTGACCCAATTGGAGATCTCCTCCACCGAGGTCAGGCAACTCATTGCGATGGGCCGCGATCCGCGCTTCCTCATGCCCGATCCAGTGCGTAAACTGATCTTAGATACCCAGTGTTATTCCAGGAACCGGACAACGTAGTGCCAGTAAAGCGAAAGACAAAATCCACCGCCCAGCCGCCCCAGGCGGTGCGCAAGCCAAAAACGGCGTCTGCCAAGCCCAAAGCGGCTTCCGCCAAACCCAAAGCAGCTTCTCTCAAGACCACGGTACTCGACGCCCTCGACGGCATGAAGGCTCTCGATGTGAAGTTTTTGGATGTCCGAGGCCTGACCGACATCGCTGATTTCATGGTGATCGCCAGTGGAACCTCCGACCGGCACGTACGCTCTGTCGCGCAGCGGGTGGTCGAGAAGGCCAAGGAAGCAGGCTTTCGGCCGCACGGAGTCGAAGGTCAGCAGGACGGCGATTGGGTTCTCATTGACCTTAACGAAATGATCATCCACGTCATGTTGCCGCGTGTTCGCGAGTTCTACGGGCTGGAGAAATTGTGGGACATGACTGTCACGAAGCGCGCCGCGCGCGCCTGATCCTGGCATGAAATGCCGGTTGATCGCTGCCGGTACCCGTCTCCCTGGCTGGGTCAACAGCGGATTCCTTGAATATCAAAAGCGCTTGCGCACCCCGTTGGTTCTGGAGCTTCATGAGATCTCCCTGGCGACCCGCAGCGCGGGCGAGAATTCGCAGCGCGCCGTGCAACGGGAGGGCGCCGATATGCTGGCGGCCATCGGCCGCGATGACTATGTGGTAACGCTGGAAATCGCCGGCAAGTCCATGAGCACGGAAGGGTTGAGCGCGTGGCTGTCGCAGCGCCTGCGCGATGCGCGGCCGCTGGCACTGCTGATCGGCGGTCCCGACGGACTGGCTCCCGCGGTCTTGGAAAGGGCCGATCAGCGTTGGTCGCTCTCGCCTTTGACACTCCCGCACGCCTTGGTGAGGGTGGTGGTGGCAGAACAGATCTACAGGGCCATGAGTTTGTTGGCCGGGCATCCTTATCATCGCGCGTGAAACCCAGAAACTTCATCTACTTGGCCTCAGGCTCGCCGCGGCGGCGCGAATTGCTGCAGCAGATCGGCGTGTCCTTTCGGGTCATCGGTGCCGAATTGGATGAATCTGTGCTGGCCGGCGAGGCTCCCGAGGCTTATGTCTCCAGATTGGCCGAGGCCAAGGCGGCCGCCGGATGGCACCACAGCCGAGCCTCCGCCAGTGCGCCGGTCTTGGCGGCCGACACTGCGGTGGTCTTGAGCGGCAAGATTCTCGGCAAGCCCAAGGACCTGGACGACGCTGCGACCATGTTGCTGCAGCTGTCCGGCCGCACCCACCAAGTGCTGACCGCGGTCGCCTTGCGCACCGCCGCCGGCAAAGCGCTCGCGCTCAGCCGCAGTCTGGTCACGTTTCGGGCGATCGATGCCGCCGAAGCCCGGGCCTATTGGCATACCGGGGAGCCATGCGACAAGGCCGGCGCCTACGCCATTCAAGGCTATGCCGCGGTGTTCGTGGCGGATCTTAAGGGCAGCTATTCGGGCGTGATGGGGCTGCCGCTGTTCGAAACCGCCGAGCTGCTGCACGCAGCCGGCATTTCCCGCTGGCAGCGCGATGAGCACTGAAATCCTCGTCAATGCCAGCACGCACGAAGCGCGCGCGGCGGTCGTGGAAAATGGCGTGCTGCAGGAAGTATTCCTGGAGCGCGCCAGCCGGCGCGGCCTGATCAGCAATATCTACAAGGGCCGCGTATCGCGCGTGCTGCCCGGCATGCAAGCGGCCTTCATCGACATCGGCATGGAACGCACTGCCTTTCTGCATGCGTCCGACATACTCGACCCGCGCCATGCCGACACCGGCATCGAGCCGCAGCACGGCGAAAACATTCGTTCGCTGGTGGCGGAGGGCAACGAGATACTCGTGCAGGTCGTCAAGGACCCGTTGGGCACCAAGGGGGCCCGGCTCACCACCTACGTGACACTGCCTTCCCGCTACCTGGTTTACATGCCGAAGGGCCGTGGCGTGGGCGTATCGGCGCGAATCGAACAAGAAACCGAACGCGAGCGGCTGCGCTGCGCGGTGGAAGCGGGCGTCCTGCCGCAGGAGAATGCCGGATTCATTGTGCGCACCGCAGCGGAGGACTCCGCGGCCGAAGCCTTGCGCGCCGACATGATCTACCTGCGCAAACTGTGGGAGTTCGTGCGCCAGAAGGGTTTGCGAACACAGCCCGGCAACCTGGTGCACGCGGATTTGCCGCTGCACTTGCGCGTGCTGCGCGACCTGATGCACCCGGAGGTCGACAAGGTGCTGATCGATCAACCGAGCGCCCACCGGGAAATGCTGGAGTTCGCCGCGTCCTTCATGCCGGAAGCGCTGCCGCGCATCGATCTGTATCGCGAACCCCGCCCGCTGTTCGAGCTGCATCACGTCGAGGAGGAGATCCAAAAGGCGCTGGAGCGAAAAGTGTCCTTGAAGTCCGGGGGCCATTTGATCATCGATCAGACGGAGGCCATGACCACCATCGACGTCAATACCGGCGCCTTCGTCGGACATCGAAACCTCGAGGAGACCATATTCCGCACCAACCTCGAGGCGGCCGTCACCATCGCACGGCAACTGCGCCTGCGCAATCTGGGCGGCATCATCATCATCGATTTTATCGACATGGAGGAGCCGGAACACCGCCGCCAAGTCATCCAGGCGCTGGAACGCGCGTTGCATGAGGACCACGTCAAGACCAACATTTCCTCGGTATCGCCGTTGGGGCTGGTCGAAATGACGCGCAAGCGCACGCGCGAGAGCCTGGAACATCTGCTGTGCCATGCTTGTCCAACCTGCGAAGGCCGAGGCTTTGTTAAAACGGTGGAAACGGTTTGCCACGAAATTTTTCGCGAAATTGTGCGGCAAGCCCGCCAGTTCGAGTGCCAGCAATTGATGGTGCTGGCGCATCAGGACGTTATCGAACGCCTGCTCGATGAGGAATCTTCGGCGTTGGGCGAGTTGGAACTGGTCACAGGCAAGCCGATACGCCTGCAGACCGAAGCCCTGTACACCGTCGATCAATACGACGTCGTTCTGATGTAAATGAGCTGGCGCAGGATCGGCAAAATCTTGAGTCTTACTTGCGGCGGCCTGCTGCTGCTGGTGCTGCTCGCCATGCTGGCTTTGAAGATCGCACTCGATCGGGCTCCGCAGTACCAGGCGGAAATCAAGGAATGGGTGCACGCGCAGACCGGGTACCACATCGGCTTTGCCCGCGTCTGGCCGGCATTCCGGTGGTATGGCCCGGAACTGTACTTCGACCGGTTGGAGCTGCGCTCCAAGGATGACCAGCGCGTGCTGGCGCGCGCCGCCGGCGGGCGCGTCGCCGCCGATATCTGGCAATGGATGCGCACCGGAAAGTTGTTGGCGGGCCGGATCGAAGTGGAATCGCCCCACATCGCGGTCGTACGCTTGGGAGCCGCTCGTTTCGCAGTGGCGTCCGAAATCGAGCTGGGCGGCGAGGACTCCTCGATGGGGTCGCTGCGATTCAGCGACCTGCCGGCCGGCAGGCTGGTTATCCGGCATGCGGTACTTTCCATGCAGAACTGGAACCCGGAGCTGCAGCAATTGACGCTGCAGGGCGTCGATATCGATGTGCGGCGCGATGCGCATGATCTGGCATTCATAGTCAGCGCACAGCTGCCGCCCGAGCTTGGCGGAACGGTGAGTTTCGAAGGACATGCGCGCGGCAGCGGCGATGTGCAGACCCTCTCCTGGGATGCCCTGGCGCGGGCCCGGGCCATATCGTTTCCCGGATGGCACAAGCTGCTACCGGAATACCTGAGCAACTTGGATTCCGGCACCGGAGCGTTCGATATGGCGGCGCTCGGCCAGGGCTCGATGTTGTCGCGGGCCGACGTGGTTTTCGGCGCAGAAGATGTGGTGATGCAGCTGCCTGAAGGACCCGTCGCTAAATTCGACCAGATGAGCGGCGCTTTGAACCTGGTGCACAACGGCGACGACTGGAGCCTTGCCGGCCAGCGAGTACGTGTCGGGCGCAGCGATCCAGAATCCGCATTCGACGTCACCTGGCAGGAAACGCAGGGCGCACTTTCGCGCCTGAGCGTCCGCGCCAGCTACCTGCGCGCCGAAACGCTGCTGCCGCTCACCGGATTCCTGCCGCAGAAGGATCTGCGCGACCGGCTGCGCGAAATTGCGCCGAGCGGCGAATGGACGGACACATCAATCGCATTCGAACGCAGCACGCCCGAGGAGCCGTGGCGCATGCATGTGCAGGCGAAATTTACCCACGCCGGCTATGCGTCGCTGAACGGCGTCCCCGGGCTGCGCGGCATCGCCGGCTCGATCGCCGGCAACGAGCGCGGGGGAGAGCTCGCGATCGACACGCCGGCCGGAGTATTTCACTGGCCGGCGCAATTCCCGCGCGCGGTTGAACTCGAGCACCTCAAGGCAACCATTTACTGGAAGCGGACCCCTCGAGAGCTGCTGATCGCGTCGCCGGATTGGGAGATCAAAACTCACGATGGCGAGATTCGTGGACAAGCGGCATGGCGGCAACCCAGCGATGCGTCCTCGCCGCTGTTGACGTTGGTCGGGGCCATTCAAAACGGCAATGCGGGCAATGCGCGCAACTATCTGCCGAACGGCCTGATCGGACCTGGCGCGCTCGCATGGCTCAACGAGGCGTTCGTGGCCGGACACCTGCGGGCCAGCATTTTGTTTCAAGGGCCGGTGCGGAATTTCCCATTTCGCGACGGCAGCGGTATTTTTCTGGCGCGCTGTGCCATCGAGGCAATGACCTTGAACTACCGCGCAGGCTGGGCGCCGGTGGAAAATCTCTCCGCATCCGCCGAGTTTCGCAATGAGGGAATGAGTGCGCGCCTGGCGGGCGGCCATATCGGCGATCTTAAGCTGGAGTCCGGCGATGCGCGGTTTCCCGACTTCAGCAACGGTGAGCTCAAGGTTCGCGCCGACGCGCGCGGCGACGCCGCGGGCGCGCTTGGCTTTTTGCGCGCGACGCCTCTCGACGAGCTCGCCGAACATGCGTTTTCCAACGTCGAGGCGCGCGGCCCGCTGCAGGCCACGATCGATTTATTCCTGCCTTTCAAAGATTTCGCACGTCGACAGGCGCTGGTTCACGGCCACCTGGAGGGCGCCTCCATCAACAAGCCGGGCTCGAGCACACAAGCCACCGAAGTGGCCGGTGACTTCGACATCGATGGGGGCCAGGTCGCCCGTGCCGACATTCATGGACAGCTGCTGGGCGGCGGCTTTCAAATGCAGGCGCGCACGCCGCGCAACAAACCGGTCACCCGCACGCAGCTGGAGTTTCGCGGCACCGTGAGCGCAGACGCGGTACGCGCGGCTTTCTCGCTGCCCGCTTCCATGTCCATCAGCGGGCAAACCGACTGGCGCGCCGTCCTGAAAATCACGCCCGAACCCGCGCGCGAACGCTCCTTGCGCATCAGCAGCACGCTGGTCGGATTCGAAATGAAACTGCCTGCGCCGTTGGACAAGAGTGCGGCCGCTCCGCTGCCCTCGTGGCTTGAAGTCCAATGGCCGCAGAGCGGCGGACCCACGGGCAGCCTGGCGCTCGGCTCCTTGGTAAGCAGCTCCTATGCGCTGGAATCGGATGCGGCCGGCGTGCGGCTTGCACACGCGACCATCAATTTTGGCGGAAGCGACGCCGGCGGCGGCGATGCGCAGATTTTGAATGTCGGCGGCAGCGTGCCGCGTCTCGATTTGGGCGGCTGGCTGCGTGTGAGTACGCCTGACAAGAATGCGAAGCCGTTGGCCTACTACATGCGCAACGCCAGACTCAGTGTGGCGGAATTGGACTATCTCGGCCTGGCGTTTCGCGATGTGACCTTGGATCTGACGGTCCTCGATCGCAGCTGGCGCATCAACGTCGGCGGGCCCAATGTCGCCGGCACGATTTCGGTTCCCAGCGGCGAGGGGTCCGGCGATCCCTGGAACCTGCAGTTCGATCGCCTGCACTTCGATATCGCGGAAATCGACGAGTCCGCACCCGGCGGCGCGGCCGAGAACGTGCCTGCCGATGCCGATCCGCGCGACATCCCCGCGATCAATTTTCATGCCAGGCAACTGATCTGGGGCGAACGTCAATTCGGCGACGTCACCGCGACCCTCGTAAAACAGGACGAGGGCCTCGGCCTCAAATTCTTGAGTGTCGCCGCCCCGACTTTCACCGTCGGCGCGCAAGGCGAATGGCGTAGCAAAGAAGCGGGCGTCAGCCGCATCAAGGGGACGCTGGCCAGCAGCGACGTGCAGCTCACGCTCAAGGACTTAGGATATGCTGATGTGATCCAGGCCAAAAGCGGCAAGTTGGAATTTGACCTGACTTGGGCGGGCGCGCCGACAACCGCGGCTTTCGCCCACGTGATCGGCCACGTCCAGCTGTCATTGGAGAAAGGTCAGGTTACGGGGCTCAACCCCGGCGCCGGGCGCGTGATGGGACTGGCCAGCATTGCCGCGCTGCCTCGAAGACTGTCGCTCGATTTCAGCGACCTGACCGACAAGGGGCTGGCATTCGACAGTGTGCACGGGGATTTTGACTTGCGCGACGGCAATGCCTACACGGAGAACGTGCTGCTGAAGGGGCCGGCCGCTGAAATCGGCCTGATCGGCCGGGTCGGCTTGAAAAACAGGGATTATGACCAAACAGCAGTGGTAACCGGCAGTGTCGGCAATTCGCTCTCGATCCCGGTCGCAAGCACACTGGTTTGCGGGCCGGTATGCGGCGCCGCGGCGTTGCTGTTCACCCAGGTGTTCAAACAGCCGCTGAAGGGCCTGGCGCGAGGGTATTATCGTATTACCGGCAGTTGGGACAATCCGACCGTCGAACGCATCAAGAGCGCAGAAGCGGCCGCCGCGACTGCCGAGGTACCGAGATAGATGGGTAAAGTTGCCGCAATTCAAATGACATCCAGCCACGTTGTCGCCGAAAACCTGGCGGCGGCCGGCGAGCTGTTGCGCGAGGCCAAGGATTCAGGAGCGCTGATCGCCTGTCTGCCGGAGAATTTTTCGTTCATCGGTCTCAAGGATGCGGACAAGCTGCAGGTTGCCGAGGCGGACGGCGACGGCCGCGTTCAGAGCTTCCTCAGCGATACCGCGCGGCAGCTCAATATGTGGATCCTGGGCGGTACTATCGTGCTGCGCACCCGGGACAGCGGCCGCGTGGCGAACTCGTCGCTGCTGGTCGATGCGAGCGGCAAGCGCGTTGCGCGTTATGACAAGATTCATTTATTCGACGTCACCATTCCCGGCCGCAATGAGCAGTATCGCGAGTCCACCCATGTGCTTCCCGGCCGCGAGCCTGTCGTTGCCGATACGCCGGTCGGCAAGCTGGGGCTCTCGGTGTGCTATGACATGCGCTTTCCGGAACTCTACCGTGAACTGGTATCGCAGGGCGCCGAATGGCTCGCAATGCCCGCGGCTTTCACCGTCCCGACGGGCAGGGCTCACTGGGAGACCTTGCTGCGCGCCCGTGCCATCGAGAATTTGTGCTACGTGGTTGCGCCGGCGCAATCCGGCCTGCATAGCAGCGGGCGCGAGACCTACGGCGACTCGCTGATCGTGGACTATTGGGGTCAGGTGTTGTCGCGCTTGGCCAAGGGTACCGGCGTGATCACAGCAGACTTCGATCTTGCGAGCCAGGCGGAGTCGCGCGCGCGCTTCCCGGCTTTGGACAATCGGCAATTGGGTGTGGTCAACAGCGCGGTCCCGGCATGAACGCGCGCACGGCCGAAATGCTGCAGCCGACCTTCGCGGTGGCGGAGAAGATGATCCTGGCTCCTTCGGGCCTCGATGAGCGGCGCCTGAGCCAGGTACTCGACACGCTCATGAGTCGGGGCGTGGAGTATGCGGACCTGTACTTCGAATTATCGCGCGAGGAGTCCTGGTCGCTCGAGGACGGCATCGTCAAGGAGGGCGCGCATAGCATCGAACAAGGCGTCGGCGTGCGTGCCATCAGCGGCGAGAAGACCGGCTTTGCTTACACCGACGAAGTGCTGTTGCCGGCACTGCTCGAGGCCTCGGATGCGGCTCGCGCCATTGCCCGCAGCGGCGGCAAGCAGGCGGTAAAGACCTGGCAGCGGCCGGTGAGCCACCGGTTGTACCTGCCGATCGATCCGCTCGACACCATCAAGGATGAGGACAAGGTGGCCTGGTTGATGCGTATCGACGCGGACACGCGGCGTCTCGATCCGCGGGTTAAGCAAGTGATGGCTTCTTTGGCGGCGGTGCACGAGATCGTGCTCATTGCCTCTAGCGACGGCACGCTGGCGGCCGACGTGCGCCCCTTGGTGCGCGTCAACGTGTCGGTCATCGTGGAGCAGAACGGGCGCCGTGAACAAGGCTACAGCGGCGGCGGCGGGCGCTTCGGTCTGGACGAGTTGCTGCAGGGCGACGCGCCGTTTGAACATGGACGCGAAGCGGTCCGCCTGGCGCTGGTGAATCTGGATGCGGTGGCGGCACCGGCGGGCTCCATGACGGTGGTATTGGGTCCGGGCTGGCCGGGCATTCTGCTGCACGAAGCGATCGGCCATGGATTGGAAGGCGACTTCAACCGCAAGGGCACGTCCGCCTTCTCGAACCGCATCGGCCAGAAAGTCGCGGCGGACGACGTGACGGTCGTCGATGACGGCACTCTCAGCCGGCGCCGCGGCTCATTGAATGTGGATGACGAGGGCACGCCCACGCAGTGCACGACACTGATCGAAAACGGCATTTTGCGCGGCTACATCCAGGACAAAATGAACGCGAAACTCATGGGCATGGCGCCCACCGGCAACGGCCGGCGCGAGTCGTTCGCGCACATGACACTGCCGCGCATGACGAACACGTACATGCGCGCCGGCTCGCGCGCTCCCGAGGAAATTATCGCGTCGGTCGACAAGGGCCTGTACGCCGTCAACTTCGGCGGCGGCCAAGTCGACATCACCTCCGGCAAATTCGTGTTTTCCGCGAGCGAGGCGTACTTGATCGAGAACGGCAAGGTTGGCGCGCCGGTCAAAGGCGCGACGCTGATCGGCAACGGACCGGATGTCCTCACGCGCGTCAGCATGGTCGGCAATGATCTAAAGCTCGATGGCGGTGTCGGAACCTGCGGCAAGGAAGGCCAATCGATCCCGGTCGGAGTCGGGCAGCCCACTCTGCGCATCGATGCGCTCACGGTAGGCGGTACCGGCTAGGAGCACGCGGCCCCAGAGACACCCAGCCCCGGGGAACGCCCAGACAGCCTTCGGAACATTCAGCGCGAAAGCCGCTTCACCAGTTGCGCGCGCAGCGCGGCGATTTGCCCGGCGGAAAGGGGTCCGAGGATGCCGCGCCGCTCCTGTGGAATGTGAGCGGTCGCCGCGGCTTCGTCGCCGAACACGTACTGCTCGAATAAGCCGCTCCAAGCCCGCCGTGTGGCCGGCGGCAAGGCACGGATGCACAAGATGCCATGCAGCAGTGCATCGAAACCCGAATCCGCGCGCGCGACGTCCTCGGCATTGTCATGCCACCAATAGTTCACGAGCACGTTGAATGATTCGAGCGACTCGACGTGATGCCACCAAAGCGGCGGAATGATGATGGCGTCTCCCGGTTGCAGCTCTGCCGTGACGGCCCCTTCCAAGGCCGCGTGAAATTTGGGGAAGCGCTCGAAGTCCGGATTGCGCAGCGAAACGATGCTCATCGGGGCGCCCGTATGTCCGAAATCCAGCGGACCGATATAGAGATTCTCGATTTGTTCAGGCGGGAATAGGGTGAAACGGCGGCGTCCGGCGACCACGCAGCCGACATTGTTCCATTCATCGAGATGAGTGGGAGTCGTGATGCGGTTGCCGAGCCAGATGCGAGGCAGCACGTTGTCGGCCACCAGCTTGAGGCAATTCTCTTCGGCGAAGCCGGGCAGGCAATCGCGGATGAGCGCGCTTTGCGCCGCGACCGCGGGTGGATTGGGAAACTGAGCGTATCGCAGTACCTGCTCGATAAGCGCAGCCAGCGGCAGGCGATTGCGAATGAAGTTGATGCCGGTCATCGCCTCGTTGTAGTAGTGCTGACCGTCGATTTGCGGCGGAGTCATCTGAGCATCGACCGGCTTGCCATTGTCGAAACGGTTTAGATACTTGACCAGGGCGCCCGGAGAGTCCGATCCGTGCCGGACGGCCGGCCAATCTCTGACGATGCCGCGCAGAACGGCCGGCCGCTTGTCCGGCAGCACGTCGCGCCGGATCACATCGCAGTCCAGTCCCGAGAATTCGCGCATGGCTTGCGCTGCGGGCAGGTTGGCCACGCGGCATTATAGCCATTTCTGAATAATCTCACCGCGTTTGCCGGTTCCGCACGAAGCGCCGCGCATGGAAAAATCCTCGCGCGGTACTCTTCAGGAAGAAACCCTCAAGTTTCGGAAAATGCAGGATGCTGATACCGCGGCGCGGGCAAGGCGCGAAGCGCCAATGGCGCCTCGTCCGCGCCTTACCTGTGCTGCTAATGCGCCCCGATGAACTACGGCAACGCGCGCCTGCGCCGCGACTTGGCGGCGAACAGCAGATTTGTGACATGATCGCGCTCGCGGCGCTTGGGCCTCGAGCGAATTCCCATGGTTCATTTGGAGTCGGCATGAAAATCTATCGGGCGGCGGCGCTAACTTTAAGTTTGAGCGCGGCATTGTCGGCAGGCGCCGCGGGCGCGGCGGATGTGGGTCAGCAGCTGGCATTGCCGCCCGATGCCGCGGCAGCGATGCAGGGAATCGACGCCCATCGAATCGCTGAGCATGTGCAATTTCTTGCCAATGACCTGCTCGAGGGACGCGGTACCGGCACGCGCGGCGGCGATATCGCAGCGAACTACATCGCGACGCAATTTGCCTTGTACGGACTGAAACCTGCAGGTGACAGCGGCACCTATCTGCAGAAAGTGGATTTTGTCGGCGTGCAGACCGTGCCGACGGGCACCTCGGCCTCGCTGCGGCCGGCGCATGGCCCGGCGATCGAACTGAAGCTCGCCGACGATTTCGTGGCGGGCAATCAAACCCGGACCGACAGCGTCGATATCGACGCGCCCATTGTGTTTGTGGGCTACGGCATCGAAGCGCCCGAATACAAGTGGGATGACTTCAAGGGCGTGGATGTCAAAGGCAAGGTCGTGCTCGTGATCGTGAATGAACCGCCATCCAAGGATGCGAAGTTCTTCAACGGCGAGGCGCTGACTTATTACGGCCGCTGGACCTATAAATTCGAGGAAGCCGCCCGGAAGGGAGCGGTCGGTGCGCTGATCATTCATCGCACCGATCTGGCGAGCTACGGCTGGGAAGTGGTGCGTAACTCCTGGAGCGCGGAGCAGGTGGCCTTGGGCAACGACCAGGATCCGAAACTCAAGGCCGCAGCATGGATTCAACTCGAAATCGCGCGAAAATTGCTGAGCGCGGCGAATCTGAACCTGGACGAGGAGATGGCCGCTGCCGGTACGCGGCAGTTCTCGGCCCGGGAATTGCCGGTGCGATTCAAGGCGCATATCGAGAGCAAAGTGCGCAAGTTCGCGTCGTATAACGTGCTGGGTCTATTGCCCGGGAAAGAGGGCGGCTCACAGGCTGTCGCCTACTCGGCTCACTACGATCATCTCGGCATCGATCCCACCATGAGCGGGGACAATATCTACAACGGCGCCGTCGACAACGGTACAGGGTGCGGGATACTGCTGGAAATGGCGCGCGCTTTCGCGGCGTCCAGCGAGCGTCCGCCCTCACCCGTGCTGTTTGCCGCGGTAACCGCGGAGGAGAAAGGGCTGCTGGGGTCGAATTATCTCGGCAAGCATTTGCCCATACCGGCCGGCAAGATAGCGCTGGATTTGAACTACGATGCCATCCTGCCGATGGGCATGCCTCAATCTGTCAATGTCACGGGGGCGGAGCGCACGTCATTTTATCCCACGGTGCAAAAGACGGCGGCGGTGTTTGGCTTCGCGATTCAAGCGGATGCCGAGCCCGGCGCCGGACATTACTATCGCTCCGATCACTTCAGCATGGCGCGTGCGGGCGTGCCGGCGTTCTCCGTCAATACCGGGGTCAAATTCGCCGGTCACCCGGACGAATGGGGCAGGGCGCAGCACGAGGAGTACACCGCGAAGCACTACCATCGCCCGAGCGACGAATTCACGCCGAGCATGGATTTCACCAGCGATGCGGCGGTTGCCAAATTCGGTTTCGCCTTGGGCTGGCAAGCCATGCTGGCGAAGAGCACGGTGAATTGGCTGCCGGGCGATGAGTTCGAGGCGACCCGCCTGCATGGCGTCGCTCGCTGACATAACGTCTATGTCATAAGCTGGGAAGCGGCGCATACGTCGCTTCCCGGCGACGCGCGCGCGCCGCGGCGCCTGCGAATCCGGCGCAGCGTGCGCCAGTTCTCATCGGCCTTAAGCGTCGACTCGGTAGTCTGCAGTCCGTCAACACACGACGGAGTTTCCATGGCCGACAATTCTATGACGGGCACTTTCAAGATCCCCCAGGATCTGCTGTCCGAAGCAAAGCGCACCAAGCCCAAGAACGATCGATTGCATGTCGAGGGATGGCGTAACTCCTGGTTGTCGCGCCTTGCGGAAATGCTAGTCGGCAAGGACTGATCGTAAGCGTAGGAACTGCTTACGCGCGGCGTAGGAGAGGCCTGAAACTGCGGCCTTAAGTCAAATACCTTGGCTGCCCCCCCTGCATCCGCATTACTATGGCGGCGGGGGAGGGTTGTCTTATGCGCCTGGCTCGTCCGGTCTACGAAAGCTTGCCGCTGATTTACATGCTGATCGGCGCAGCAGCAATTTTTCTTTTTTATATCAATCCGCCCGGGTTTGCCGGCAAGGCGGCGTTTCTCATCGGTGTCTTCGCCGAGACTGCGGCGCTCACGTTGTTTTTACGGCGCCGGGATTGCCGCGAGTTGAGCCGCGAATACACCGGCGAGACAATCGACCTTCCGTCCAATCTCAACAGCTGAGCATCCGACCTCCGCTCAGGGTTTTTCCGCGATTCCCGGCACCACGCCGGTATCCACCGGGTCCAGGGAATTTCTCACGCGCGGCGTGCGTTCATCGATGTACATGATTTCGTGCTGCCCCACTTGCACGACATCGCCGTCGTTCAAGTTATGCCGGCGCACGCGCTTCGACTGCACGGAGATGCCGTTGGTGCTGTTGAGATCCTCGATCAGGCAAGAGTCCTGCTGCGTCACGATCTGGCAGTGATGGCGGCTGATGAATTTGCTGTCGATTTGCAGATCATTGTCCGGGGTGCGGCCGATCACCAGGCGCCCGGGTTTCAACTCCCGCTCGACCACGGTCTTGCCTTCGCTCGCCAGCAGAATCCGGCCCACGACGTGGGCGGAGTCGGGGCCCGGGGCGGCCGCGTGCTCCACGATCGCCGTCCTCATCCGGTGGGTGCCGGCGGTGTACTCGACCCACTGCAATTCGCGGATCGCGGCGTCGAGATCCGCGGCCGACACCGTGTCGCGGTCCTTGCCGTAGGCCGCCATGAGACCGGTGTCGCATAGCGTGTTGATCAGGCGCGGCACGCCGCCCGTATATTTGTAGATGGTGGCGTAGGTATCCTCGGCAAAAATGCGCCGCCCCTGCGAGCCGGCGACCTCCAATCGATGATCGATGTAGGCGTTGGTCTCTGCCTTGGTCAGGGCTGTGAGATGAAAGCGCAGGCGCACGCGCTGCGAGAGCTGCACCAGTTCCGGAGAGTTCAGTTTGTCGTTCAATTCAGGCTGTCCGGCCAGAATGATGCGCAGCGCCTTTTCCTTGGTGGTCTCGACCCCCGACAGCATGCGTACTTCCTCGAGCACGCGATTGGTGAGATTTTGCGCTTCATCGACTATCAGCAGTACTTTGCGGCCGCTGCTGTGCTGTTCCATCAAGAACTGATTTAAGGTCGCGAGAACCTCGGGCTTTTTCATGTCGAATGGCGCGAAGCCAAATTGCACGAGCACGGTCTGCAGAAAAGCCGTGGGTGACAACTGCGTCTGGTTGATCTGCGCCACGATGACATCGCTTTGCAGTTCGCGCAAAAACGTCTCGATCAGCGTGGTCTTGCCCGCGCCGATCTCGCCCGATATCACCACGAACCCGTCGGTGAACCAGATGGTCGATTCCATGTACGCCTTGGCGCGTGCATGCTGTTTGCTCAAATACAGGAATTGCGGATCCGGGCTAAGCCGGAACGGCAGTTCTTGCAATTTGAAGAGTTCTAAGTACATGTAATTGCGGAGTTTAGGCCCATTCGATCAATTTTAGTGCATTCGCGAGCGCCAAATTGCGCTCCTTGGGCAGACGCTTCAGGATGGTGCAATGGCCCACTTTTCGGCCGGGACGCGGGGTTTTTCCGTAGTCGTGGTAGGCCAGCCCCTCGATTGCCAGCAGCGCTTCGCGCGGGGGCATCGTGCCTAAGAAATTGATCATGGCCGTGTGCCCCAGTGCGCGCGTGCTGCCAAGAGGCAGTCCGCAGACGGCGCGAAGGTGATTCTCGAACTGACTGGTGACGCAGCCTTCGATGGTCCAGTGCCCGGAGTTGTGCACGCGCGGCGCCATTTCATTGGCAACTAAACGGCCGTTCACCACGAAGAACTCGATCGCAAGGATCCCGACATAATCGAGCGCGTTCATGACGCGCTTCATATACAGGCGCGCGGTCCGCTCCAGCCTTGCATTGCTGAAAGGCGCGATCGCATAGCGCAGAATTCCGCCGCCGTGAGTATTGGCGGACAGCGGATAGAACACCGTCTGTCCCGCGGGAGAGCGCGCACCCACCAGCGAAATCTCCATGGAGAAATTTTGAAATCTCTCGTAGATGAGCCCGGCGCCGCCGATCGCTGCCCAGGCGGCCTCTAGGTCGCTCATCCGGCGCAGCAAGCATTGCCCTTTACCGTCGTAGCCCATGCGGCGCGTTTTGAGCACGCCGGGCACGCCGGTTTTCTGGAGCACTTTCAGCAGCTGATCGCGGCTGTCCACGGCGGCGTGCGCCGCCACGGGGATTTTGAGCCGCGTAAAAAGGGCCTTTTCCGTGAGACGATCCTGAGACACTTCCAATGCGCCGCGCGGCGGCCGGACCTGGGTGATTTTCTCCAGCGGCTTGAGCGCGGCGCCGGAAATATTTTCCCAGTCGAACGTGACGACGTCGCTGCGCGCGGCCAACTCGGCGAGTTGCGCCGGGTCCTCGAGATCTCCGATCAGGCTGGGCGCAACCTGGGCGCCGGGCGTCTCGGCATTGCGATCAAGAAACAGACAGCGCACGCCGATGGGATATCCGGCCAGGGCGAGCATGCGCCCCAATTGGCCGGCCCCAACGATACCGACACGCATCAACTTCAAGAGCTGCGCGGATCCGGCTTGGCGATCACCGCCGCGGTCTGTGCTTCGCGAAATGCATCCAAGGCCGTGCGCACGGTGGCATCTTCGTTGGCGAGCATGGCGGCGGCGAACAGCGCGGCATTGATGGCACCGGCGGCGCCGATGGCGAAGGTCGCGACGGGAATGCCGCTCGGCATTTGCGCGATCGACAGGATGGAGTCCATGCCGTTCAATGCCTTGGATTGGATCGGCACCCCGAGCACAGGAATCGAAGTCTTGGCCGCCGTCATGCCCGGCAGATGTGCCGCGCCGCCGGCGCCGGCAATAATGACTTTAAGGCCGCGGCCGCGCGCGGCGGCGGCGTACTCGAACAAGAGATCCGGGGTGCGATGCGCCGAGATCACACGAACCTCGTGCGCGATGCCCAATTTGGCCAAGGTATCGGCCGCAGCCTGCATCGTTTCCCAGTCGGAAGACGATCCCATAATGACTCCGACCAAGGCTTTCATCAGGGCAAGTTTACCAATCTATCCGAGCAACTGGCGCAGAAACGCAAAAAGTTCGCGGGCGCCCACCGGCGAACGCTGTTCCAGACGCTCTCTTTCGGCTTTTTCGAGCAAACGCGTCAGCGCCGCACGGTCGGCATTCGGATATTCCTCGAGCAACTCGCCCAGGGCCGCGGGCTCGGACAGCAATCGATCCCGCCAACGCTCGATCTGCTGGAAATGCCGGATTTCAACATCATGCCGTTGTTTGCGTTCCGCCAGCTTCGCAAGCACGGGTTCCGGATCGATTTTGCGCATCAGCTTGCCGATGTATTGCCGTTGCCGGACCTGCGCACCGTGGGAAGGCAGGCGGCGCAGGTCGCGCAATGCGATAAAGAGACTTTCGGGTAAATCGAGCGCCTTGATCTCTTGATCGGGAAGAGCGGACAACTTCACCCCCAGCTCCTGCAAAGACGCCGCCTCCCGCTTGCGGGCGCTCTTGCTGAGTCTCTGTTCCTCGGATTCGCCCGAATCCTGGACTTCATTCTCGCTGGTCATATCCCCCCATGCTATCACTCGGCCCGGTAGAATCACTGTCCGGATTGATGGACCCGACGAGGAGTTGTGATGGCAGCGACCAATGCCCCTGCGCGCCTGACCCAGGCGGACTTGGAGTCGATTATCGAGCGCGCCCTCGAGGAAGCCCGGGCGCGCGGCGCCTCCCAGGCGGAAGCCGCGGTCAGCCAGGACACGGGCCTGTCGGTGGGGGTGAGGCTGGGCGAGGTGGAGACTCTGGAACACCAACGCGACCGCAGCATGGGAATCACCGTGTACTTTGGCCGGCGCAAGGGGTCGGCCAGCACCGCGGATTTTTCGATGGATGCGGTGCGCGCCACCGTCGCCAAGGCCTGCAGCATCGCCCGGTTTACCGCTGAAGACGAGAGCGCGGGCCTCGCGGATGCGGCATTGATGGCTGCTTCGCCGCCGGACTTGGATTTGTCGCATCCGTGGAATGTCAGCGCGGATCGCGCCATCGAAATTGCCAAAGCCTGCGAGGCGGCCGCGCTGGGATTCGATTCACGCATCAACAATTCCGAAGGCGCATCGGTCGGCACGCACCAAGGGCTGCATGTCTACGGCAATACGCACGGCTTCGTCGGCGGCTATCCGACCACATCGCACACCTTGAGCTGTGTAGTCCTCGCGGGGTCGGGCGAGGACATGCAGCGAGATTATTGGTACACCAGTTCGCGCGACTGGCGCGAAATGCAGGATGCCGAGTCTGTCGGCCGGGAAAGTGCGCAGCGCACCATAGCCAGGCTCGGACCACGCAAGATCAGTACGCGGCGCGCGCCGGTGCTGTTTGTGCCGGAACTGGCGCGCGGCCTCATCGGGCATTTCGTCGCCGCGATTCGCGGCAGCAGCCAGTACCGGCAGGCATCCTTTCTGTTGAATTCCGCAGGACAGCAGGTGTTTCCTTCCGGGTTTTCGATTGCCGAGCGGCCGCACATTCCCAAGGCGATGGGCAGCGCGCCCTTCGATGACGAAGGAGTCGCAACCCGCGATCGCGAATTGATCGCCGATGGCGTGTTAACGGGCTACATCCTGTCGAGCTATTCGGCCCGCAAGCTGGGACTGCAGACCACGGGCAACGCCGGCGGCTCCCACAATCTCATTGTGGCGCCGACGCTCGCCGGCGGCCTGCCGGCGCTGCTGTCGCGCCTGGGCACGGGTTTGCTTCTGACGGAACTCATGGGGCAGGGCGTAAATACCGTGACCGGCGATTATTCGCGCGGGGCAGCAGGATTCTGGGTCGAGAACGGTGCGATTCAATATCCCGTGGCGGAGATCACCATTGCCGGCAACTTAAGCTCGATGTTTGCCGGGATCGCGGCGGCGGGCGATGACATCGATGCCCGAGGCGGCGTGCGCGTCGGTTCGATTCTATTGCAGGAAATGACCATCGCGGGAGAATGATTCAGGAATTGGTCGCGATGAAATCCTTCAAGGACCGACCCTTCAAAGGCTCTTCGATCGACGCTTCCACCTGGTTCAAGAGCGCGACGGCGGGGCCCACGCTGCGGATGGCGATGGCCAATCGGCCGCTGTGCAGCGCGCGAACGACCTCGAAAATTTCCGCGAGCTTGATGCTCGCAATGTCGCGGCCGGGCACGAATTGTTCGCGTTCCGTGGCCAACAACAAGCCGGTTTGCTCCAGACAATGCAGCACCGGCGCCAGGGCAATGTTGGGGATGTCGAGCTCAGCCGCCAACGCATTCGCCGACCAGACCGTCTCGCCGGCTGAATAGTCGCGCGCGACCAGGTACATGATCGACAGCGCGACCTGCTCGCGGTCCCTTCCCGTCAACTCGAAGGATGCCTGGCCATGGCGCAGGTACTGCGGAAATTGCAGGTAAAACGCCAGCTGCGCGCCGATGAGCAAGATCAGCCAGCTTAGGTACACCCAGATGAGCGTGGTCAGAACGACGGCAAAGCCGGTGTAGATCGCCACCATGGACGAGGAATACACGATGAATGCGGTGAACACCTTGCCGACCAGCGCCCAAACGACGCCGGAGGTGATGCCGCCGATCAAGGCAGCGCGAAAGTTCACCTTGGTGTTCGGGATGAAGACATACATGAAAGTAAAGATCACCGTGACGATCACGTAGGGCAGCATTTTTCCGACCGCGCTCAAGATCCAGGCCAACGGCTTGATCGCATCCAGCCACAGCGCGAAGGGGCTGCGTTCGGCGCCGGCAAGAAGACCAAGCGCAACCGCCAGCAGCGCCGGTCCCAACGTCATCACCGCCAAATACTCGCTGAAGCGCCGCAAAAAACTGCGCTGCCGGTCCACGCGCCAAAGAAAATTGAAGCTGGTCTCCACTTTCTGAATCGTCGTGACGACGGTGTAGACCAGGAAGGCGAGGCCGATCGACCCCAGAAGATCGCCGCGCATGTTGCGGACGAACTGCAACACGCTTTCGGTCAACTGATCCGACGAGCCGCCCATCGGCGCGAAGAATTCCTGGAGAATGAAGCGCAGGTCGCCGCGGGCACCGAGGCTTTTCAAGATGGAAAAGCTGAACACCATCAGCGGCACGATCGACAACAGCGTCGTATAGGCAAGACTCATGGCGCGCACGCTGATCTCGCCCCGCAGCCAGTCGCGGATCAACGCGGCGGGATAGCGCACCACCCGCAGGACCGGACCCCACGGCGCATCCATGCTGCGCGATCCGGTGAACAGCACATCCTCGACACGCTCGAACCACTTGAACATGCGCGGGGCGCCGGCTCAGGCCGTCAGCAGCTTCAAGGCCTCGCGATAGTTATCGCTGGTGCGCGCCAGAATCTCCGGCGGCAAATGCGGCGCGGGCGGCTTCTTGTTCCAGTGCAGCGACTCCAGGTAATCGCGCACGAATTGCTTGTCGAAGCTCGGCGGGCTGATGCCCGGCTTGTAGGACGCCATCGGCCAGAAGCGCGAGGAGTCCGGCGTCAACGCTTCGTCTATGAGAAACAGCCGTCCCGCCTTGTCGACGCCGAATTCGAATTTTGTGTCGGCAATAATGATGTTGCGGGCGCGGGCATGCTCGGCCGCGAAACCGTAGACATCGAGGGCAATGCGGCGGATATCCGCGGCGCACTCGCTGCCGACCAGTTTGACGATGGCGTCGAAGTCGATGTTTTCATCGTGGGCGCCGGCCGGCGCTTTGGAGGCAGGCGTGAATAACGGCTCGGGCAAACGCTCGGCCATGACGAGGCCGGCCGGCAGGGCAATACCGCATACCGAGCCGTGCTGCTTGTAGTCCTTGTAGCCGGAGCCGATGAGATAACCGCGCACCACCGCTTCGAGCGGCAGAGCGCTGAGCTTTTTTACCACCATGGCGCGCCCGGCCAGTTGTGCGCGCTCCTGCGGGTCGCTGACGATGTCCTCGACGCGAACACCCGAGAGGTGGTTGGGCGCGATGTGTGCGGTCTTCGCAAACCAGAACAGCGAGATCTGGGTCAGCACCTGTCCCTTGAAGGGAATGGGGTCGGGCAGAACCACGTCGAATGCCGACAGCCGGTCGGTGGCGACGATGAGCAGATGCTGATCGTCGACATCGTAGATATCACGCACCTTCCCTTGGTGAATCTTTTTGAGGCTTCGTAGACGCGTCTCAAAAAGCGGTGCCGAATGCGAAGACTGTTCCATGTGAAAGCGCTCGCGACTGCTACCATTGAAGGTCGGCGATTGTGGCGGGACGGGGCGTGCAGGTCAACGCGAATGAGTTGGAAGGGCATCTTTTTTGGGGCATTGATCGGTCTGCTGGTCAGCCGCAACGTCTGGGGAGCCGTGGTAGGCGCCATCCTCGGCTATATGCTCGATCCGGGCGCAGGGGGGCGGGCGGCCGCGCCGAGCACGACCTCGATTTCCAGCGAATTCTTCCGCACCACCTTTGAAATCATGGGCTATGTGGCCAAGTCGGACGGCCGCGTATCCGAGGCTGAAATCGACGCCGCGCGCCGGCTGATGCAGGATTTGAACCTGGGCGCGGCGGATACCAGCGCGGCCATCGCCTGTTTCAGGACCGGAAAGTCGGCGGGCTACGACGCCGAACTCAGCATCGAACGGCTGCGCGAGTCGTGCGGACTGCGCTACGACCTGCTGCGTACGTTCGTGGATCTGCAGCTGCGGGCAGCGCTTGCCGGCAACGGCCTGTCGCCGCCCGCACGCAGAATAATCAAAGGGGTTGCAGGGCGTCTGGGCTTGTCGGATCTCGAGTTTGCGCATATGGAGGCGTCGTTGCGTGCACGGCACGGATCGACGACGGGCAAATCCGGCAACCTGGCCGAATGCTACGCTGAACTCGAGGTGGATGCCGGCATCAGCGATCAAGAACTGGTCAAAGCGTATCGGCGCCAAATGAGCCGTCATCATCCTGATAAACTCGTTGCCAACGGCCTGCCGGAGTCGATGGCACAAATGGCGAAGGAAAAAACTCAGCGCATCCAGGAAGCTTACGAAGGCATACGCGCGGCACGAGGCATGCGATGAGCATCATCATCGCACCGTCGATCCTATCCGCCGACTTTGCGCGGCTTGGCGAAGAGGTCAACTCGGTGCTCGCGGCCGGAGCGGACTGGATTCACTTCGACGTCATGGACAATCACTACGTTCCGAATCTCACCATCGGTCCGCTGGTTTGCCAGGCCTTGCGCAAGGCCGGAGTTGAGGCGCCGATCGACGTGCATCTCATGGTTTCGCCGGTCGATCCCTTGGTGGTGGAATTCGCCAAGGCGGGCGCGACGAATATCAGCTTCCATCCGGAAGCCACCCAGCATGTGGACCGCACGATTCAGCTCATCCGCCATTCCGGCTGCAAGCCGGGCTTGGTGTTCAATCCCGCCACGCCGCTCAATTGGCTGGACTATGTGATCGACAAGATCGACGTAATTTTATTGATGTCGGTGAATCCAGGATTCGGCGGGCAGGAATTTATTCCCGAAGTGCTGCCGAAGCTGGGCGAAGCGCGCGCGCGCATCAAAAAAGCGGGGCGCGATATCCGCTTGGAAATCGACGGCGGAGTAAAAGTGGAAAATGCCGCAGCCATCGCCGAGGCGGGCGCGGATACATTCGTGGCCGGCTCGGCGATTTTCGGCAGCGCGGACTACGCGCAAACCATCAAGACCCTGCGCGCGCGCATAGAAAGCGCGCGAAAATAAGTCCTAAGCGCTTCAGGCGCGCGCTGCGCCCAAGGCCTATTCGTCGTCCTCGTCATCCTCGTCGTCTTCGTCACCCGGCTGTTCGGTGCGCGTATTCTTGGCGCCGCCGGCGTTCGCACCGGCTTTCACCGGAACGATCAGCGGGCGTGTTTTCACCTTCGGCCGCGCGTTGAAAACCACGATGGTCTTGCCCGTGGCGCGCAACAGTCCCTGCTCCTCCAAAACCTTGAGGACTCGTCCGGCCATTTCGCGCGAACATCCCACCAAACGGGACAGTTCCTGCCGGCTGACTTTGATCTGCATGCCTTCGGGGTGGGTCATCGCATCGGGCTCGCCGCACAGATCCATGATGGCGTGTGCGACACGGCCGGTGACATCGACAAACGCCAGATCCCCAAGTTTGCGGTTGGTACGATCCAGGCGGGTGGCCAACTGAGTCGCCAGTTCGAAAATCAAACCGGGGCTTTCGGCCGCGATCTGACGAAAGCGCGGATAGGTCATTTCGGCGAGTTCGGATTGCTGACGAGTGCGGACCCACGCGCTGCGGGTCGGCTGCTCGTAGAACAGGCCCATTTCCCCGAAGAACTGGCCCTTGTTCAAGTAGGCGAGGACCATTTCATTGCCGTCCTCGTCTTCTATCATGACCTCGACCGAGCCCGAAATGATGTAGTACAGAATGTCCGGCAGATCGCCGGCATGAATGATCACGGTCTTGGAAGGGACTGTCCGAATGCGGCAGTAGCTCAAGAAACGATTGATCGCTGGGATATCGCTTAAGGCTTTTGCCCCTTCTTCCATGTTCACTCCCACTGTTTTTTAGTCGTTTAAACGCCGCTGCTGGCGCACGTTTTATTACATAAGTCCCGGAATCGCAAGCACTAAAGGCAATCGGTCATAGCCAATACGAGCCGCGGGTCATTAGTTTGGATGTCGCGCGCATCGCCAATGTTATTGGAAACGGCATCGGTTTACCTCCCATTGAGGCGGCTTTTGCACCGTGTTGCATCTCGTCGTGAGTCATCTGCGTCAGGATGGCGCGGCTGCGTAAATCTTGGGGGCTCAAACGCTCCAAGTGACCGCGCAAATGCGCCTCGACCTGCCTTTCGGTCTCGGCGATAAAGCCAAGACTTGCCCGGTCGCCCAAGACGCCCGCAACCGCTCCCAGCACCAGCGAGCCGCAGTACCAAACCGGGTTCAAAATGCTCGGACGGCCTTTCAGTTCCTTCAGCCGCTGTCCGCACCAGGCCAGATGATCGGCTTCCTCGGCGGCCGCCTGATGCATGGCCTTTTTGACCTCAGGACTCCGTGCGGTCAGGGCCTGACCCTGGTACAAGGCTTGGGCGGCAACCTCCCCGGCGTGGTTCACCCGCATCAGCCGTACCGATTCCGCCCGGTCAGCTTCTCTTAAGTGTTCACCCGCTCCGGCGTGCGGCACCTCTCTGGAGGCCCTCGGTGGGAGGGTCAAGTCCTTGATTAATCTATCGAATCCCCCTATTAAGCGGTCGAGGGATCCTAGTCTTCGGCTGTCCATGGACACATTATATTATAGGTGTGTCAGGCTGCCGACTTAAGGCTGGCATCTGCGGCCGCTGTTCTGTACACTTTCGCGCCTTTCGTCAAGACCTACTGTTGAGCAATCCATGTATACCGTATTTTCCAAGCCTGAAGAAACACGTGGCGACTGGTTCCTGGTCGACGCGGCAGGCAAAACCCTGGGCCGTCTCGCCTCGGAGATTGCCCATCGCCTGAAGGGCAAACACAAGCCGAATTATGCGCCCCATCAAGACCTTGGCGATCATATCGTCGTCGTCAACGCGGGCGAGGTGCGCGTCACCGGCGCCAAGCTTACCGACAAGTTCTATCACCAGCATACTGGCTATGTCGGCAATCTAAAGAGCATCTCGCTCGGCAAACTGCTGCAGGAACATCCGGAGCGCGCGATTCAGTTCGCCGTGAAGGGAATGTTGCCGAAGGGCCCCTTGGGCCGCCGCATGTACAAGAAGCTGCACGTATTCGGCGGCAAAGATCATCCCCATCAAGCACAGCAGCCCAAGGCGCTGGAAATCTAAGAGTTCTAGGACAATCAATGGCAAATACAGCCGCCAATTCCTTCTACGGCACGGGCCGCCGCAAAACATCCAGTGCGCGGGTTTACCTGCGTCAAGGTTCCGGCAAGGTATCGATCAACGGTCGAACCCTGGATGAATTCTTTGGCCGCGAAACCGGCCGCATGATCGTGCAGCAACCCTTCGGCGCGGTGCAGCTCGATGGCAAATTCGACGTCGAAGCCCATGTCGTGGGCGGCGGGATCACCGGCCAAGCCGGCGCAATCCGGCACGGCATCACGCGCGCGCTCATGGCGTACGATGAGACGCTGCGATCGCCTTTGCGCAAGGCCGGCTTCGTTACGCGCGATGCGCGCGAGGTGGAGCGCAAGAAGGTCGGGCGCCGCAAAGCGCGCCGCGGAACGCAGTTCTCCAAACGATAATCGCGAGAGTGCATTCGGCCTCCTAAGCTAAACGATCGATCGGATTTTGGGGGATCGTCTAGTGGTAGGACAACGGTCTCTGACACCGTTTACCTAGGTTCGAATCCTAGTCCCCCAGCCAAACAGGGCCCACCGTTGTGGGCCCTTCTCTTAATGGTGAACGGATAAAGATGTCGGGCGAGCACAATTCGAGCCAACGACTCGCGCCCATGGCGATAGCGGCGCTCGGTGTCGTGTTCGGCGATATCGGCACCAGCCCGTTGTATGCCGTGTCGGCGTGTTTCGTGGGGCCTGGCATCGCAGTCACCCCGGATCATGTGTTCGGCGTTCTGTCGCTGATCTTCTGGTCCCTGGTTCTCGTCATCCTGCTCAAGTACGTGCTGGTGGTGCTGAACGCCGATAACAAAGGCGAGGGCGGCGTGCTGGCCTTGACGGCTTTGGTGATCAATACCGCGCGCGCCAGTCCGCGCCGCAAGGTTTACGGGACGCTCGGCATTCTCGGCGCGTCCTTATTTTTCGCGGACGGCGCCATCACGCCGGCGATCTCCGTGTTGAGCGCCGTCGAAGGTCTGCATGTGGCGGCGCCCGATGCGCAGATCCCGGTGCTGCCGATAACCCTGTTGGTGTTGGTTGCGCTGTTCATCATCCAGAAAAAAGGCACCGGCTCGGTCGGAAAAATTTTCGGCCCGGTCATGCTGTTCTGGTTCGCGGTACTCACGGTAATGGGTCTGCGTTGGATTGTGCGCGAGCCCGGCGTGCTGCTGGCGATCAATCCGGTGCGCGCGATCGGCATGCTGGCCCAACATCAGATCGGCTCGCTGGCGGTGCTCGCCGGCGTCTTCCTGTGCGTCACCGGCGGCGAGGCCTTATATGCCGACATGGGCCACTTCGGCAAGCGGCCGATACGCCTGGGTTGGATGTGCGTCGTGATGCCGGCGCTGGTGCTGAATTATTTCGGTCAGGGCGCGATGCTGATCGAGAACCCGGCGGCGATAAGCAATCCCTTTTATTTAATGGCGCCCGCCTGGTCTCTCTGGCCTTTGGTGATCCTTGCCACGGCGGCCACGGTTATTGCTTCTCAGGCTGTCATATCCGGCGTCTTTTCGGTGACCACGCAGGCAGTGAGCCTCGGACTCCTGCCGCGCTTGCGCGTGGAGCATTCTTCGGCGGACGTGGCCGGGCAAATCTACGTGCCGACCATGAATTGGATACTCATGGTAGCCGCGTTGGCGCTGGTAATGGGCTTCGGCAGTTCGGCCGCATTGGGCGGCGCCTACGGCCTGGCGGTGTCGGGTGCAATGACCATCGTAACGCCGTTGACCTTGAGCCTCATCAAGTCCCGGACCGGCAAGAACAGCCGTCTGCTGCGCGGCGGACTGTCGTTGCTGTTCATCGTGGACATCGCTTTCTTGCTTGCCAATCTCACCAAGCTGGAGGACGGCGGCTGGTTGCCGCTGGTCTCGGGCCTTACCATTTTCTGGCTGATGCAGACCTGGCAAAGCGGCCGTGCTTCGCTCATGGCGCGGCTGCTGCGCGAACAGAAACCGGTGCGCGATTTCATCGAGGATCTGAAGCTCGATCCGCCGGTGCGCGTTGCGGGCACGTCGATTTTCCTGGACGCGAAGGCCTCGGGAATACCGCGCGCGCTGCTCAACAACATCAAGTTCAATCGCGTCATGCATGAGCGGGTGGTGCTGTTGACGATCGTCACCCGCGAGGTGCCGCGCGTTGCGGCGGCCAAGCGTTTGACCGTCACTCCGGTTTGCGAGGGCATCGTGCGGGTGGTGGCGCAAGTGGGATTCATGGAGAAGCCCAACATCACCGCCATTCTGCGCGAGGCGGAGAGTCACGGCGTGCCCTACGATCCGGAAGTGACCACGTATTTCCTGAGCCGCGAAGAATTGCTGCCCGGCCGCCGCTCCGACCTGCCGCCGCTGCGCCGCAGGGCCTTCATGCAGATGGCGCGCGGTGCGCAGGTGATCGCCGACTACTATGGATTGCCGCCCAACCGGGTGGTCGAAATCGGCACCCGCCTGGAGATCTAGGGCTCCAAGGTGCGTACGCCGTCGTCCGACGCGACGATCAGGATGTCGGCGCGGCGGTGGGCGAACAGGCCGACCGTCACCACACCCGCAATCTGATTGACCGTTGATTCGAAGGCCTTCGGGTCGGCGATCTTGAGATTGTGCACGTCCAGGATCGGATTTCCGTTGTCGGTAAGCACCCCTTCACGCCATACCGGCTGTCCGCCCAGCTTCACGAGTTGGCGCGCGACATAGGACCGGGCCATTGGGATGACTTCGACCGGCAGCGGGAAGGCGCCCAGCACCGGTACCAACTTGGAATCGTCGATGATGCAGATGAAGCGCTGCGCGGCGGCAGCGACCACCTTTTCGCGCGTGAGCGCGGCTCCGCCGCCCTTGATCAGCACGCCGTCCGCGGTGGCCTCGTCGGCGCCGTCGACATAGAGAAGAAGATCTCCCGAGGTGTTGAGGTCGAGTTCCTCAATGCCCGCCGCCTTCAGTTTTTCGGAAGTTTGGCGCGAGCTTGAGACTGCGCCGGACAGCTGGATTTTACGGTCTTTCAGTACTTCTATGAGTTGGTTCACCGTGGAACCGGTGCCTATTCCCAACACCATGCCGCTTACGATGTAGGGAATGGCGGCTTCGGCTGCGCGGCGTTTTTTTCCCGCTGACTTGTCCGTTGGCATGCGAAATTTCCTGCCTTCAGAAACAACTGTGCCCGCTTACGCGGGCACAGTTGATTACTTTCGAAGGCTTACTTTTTCTTAGCGGCCTTTTTCTTTGCTACCTTCTTCTTCGCCTTCTTTGCTTTCGCTGCCATGATAGAAACTCCGTTATCGGGTTAGTCCGGGGTCCGAGTATATACACGAATAATTAATTTACAAGCAATAGGTCGCACGCACGCACCCCGATGTGCTAGCGATGTGAGCGGCGTCACTCAAGGGCGAGGATGAAATCCCAATCCTTCTTCGTCACCGGCATCACCGACAAACGATTCCCCCGGCGCAGCAAAACAAAATCCTTGAGCGCACCGGAGGCGTGCGTGCGCAGCTCATCGAGCGTGATGATGCGCTTGAACTTGCGCAGCAACTTCACATCGACGACGTACCAAGCGGGCTGGTCCTTCTTTGAATCCGGATCGTAGTGGTGATGCTTGGGATCGAATGCGGTGACATCCGGATAGCCGTCGCGGGTGACGGCCGCTATGCCGGCAATGCCGGGCACAGCGCAGCTGGAATAGTAGAAAAACACTAAATCACCCGTCTTTATAGAGTCGCGCAGCATGTTGCGCGCCTGATAATTGCGCACCCCATCCCACGCCGCGGTCTTCTTCGGCGCCTTGGCGAGATCGTCGATGCTGAAGGCGGCGGGTTCGGATTTGAACAGCCAATGATTCATAGGAAATGCTCCACTCCTGATTCGGTTGCCAGGGAATTCAAGCGTACGTCCCAGCCCTCCGCGAACTTGGCTGTGGTGCGCTGGCATGCAAAGCCAAGTCCGAGCAAGTGCGGACCCTTCCAGCAGCGCCGGCGGCGGCGGAACGCGAGCGCTCGATCGTAGTATCCGCCCCCCATCCCTAGGCGCCGGCCTTCGCCATCGACGCCGACCAATGGAATGACGATCAAGTCGAGCCATTGAGGAGCCACCGGCCTCAAGCGCCGGCGCGGAACGGAAATTCCAAACGTGCCGGAGCCGGTGGCGCCGGTCAAAGGATAGAAGCGCAAGCGGCAATGACGGCGGTCGCTGATGACCGGGACGAACAGCTGCACGCCGCGGCGCCGCGCGGCGGCGATCAAGGCGGCGGTATCCAATTCGCCGTCGAAGGGCAGATATAGAGCGACGCGCTTGCCGGCGCTGAAGAATCGCAGATGCATCACCGCCCTGGCAGCCGCGAGCGAGCGATGCCGATGTTCCGAGGGGTTCAACGCGCGGCGCAGGGCGCGCAATTGTTTACGAAGGGCTGCTTTCACAAAAAATCGGGATGGCGCTACCCGCAGATGCCGTTTTGGACCGTTGCTCCCGACCTGAGCAACAGGTGGGACCGACTGCGGCACTTAAGGCTTTCCGCTCGGGGCGGACTTGCACAATGGTGCCAGCAAGCATTGGCCCCTGGGGTTTACAAAATTAGGGTCAGGAGGTAACCCGATCCGCATCGAACACCGCAGGCAGCGCCAAATTTAAAAGTCGAGAAACACCCGCTCAGAGTTCGAGCTGCTGGCCTTTCTCTAAGGCCGACTCTACGCGCTCGCGCAGGATACGCAAGCGTCCGCCGACGTCGGTATCGAGATTAGTGTCACGATTGCGGAATCGAATTAATTCATTTGCCATGTTGAGCGCGGCGATCACCGCAATGCGGTCCAAACCGACCACTTTGCCGCTATCGCGGATTTCGCGCATCTTGTGGTTCAGGAACTCGGCGGAATCAAGCAGGTCGGAGCGCTCCTCGATCGGACACGCAATGTGATATTCCTTTTCGAGAATGCGCACGCTGACCCGCGCTTGATTGTCGCTCATGCCTGTTCCATCGATTTCAGCCGGCCGATCATCGCTTCGACGCGGGCGCGTACCTGCTCATTCTTCTGCAACAGCGTCGCGCGCTCGGAAGTCAGAGTATCCTGGCGTTGCCGCAATGCCCGATTCTCTTCCTTGATATGGCTTACGGTTACGATGAGATCTTCAAGGCGCTTTTCCAAGCGCTTCAGCTCGAGTTCGACCGCTGACTTCGGATTGGCTTCGTTCATGGGCTCCAATATAGAGCGGCGCATAGCGCAATGCAAAGGGCGGTTTGGACCGGGACTGCGGTATTATTAGCCTCAAGATGATGTCCGATATTAGGTTCAAGGACTTTGAGGATGTGCTGGCGACCGCCGGCGGCCTGGCCGATGCCGCCGAGGCTCACGGATCCCTATGCGGCGCCCTGTGTTCGGTGTCGCCTTACAGAATGCAGGATTGGATCAATGAGATTCTGCCGGACGGTGCCGCCTTGAGCGAAGAGTCCTCAGCGATGATCGAAAGGGTCTTTACCGCAACCGCGACCTCCTTCGGAGAACAGGGTATGGAATTCGAGCCCCTGCTGCCCGACGATGGCCAGCCGCTCAACGGCCGCGCCAACGCACTGGCATTATGGTGCACCGGATTTCTCTATGGCTTGGGTACCGGTTATGTCTCCGATCTTGACGCCTTGAGCGGGGATGTCGGGGAAATCGTCCGGGACTTCACCGAGATCTCGCGAGCCACCGGCGACGATGCGGAAGGGGACGAATCGAACGAACAGGCGTACGCCGAGCTGGTTGAGTTCATCCGTGTCGCAGCTCAAGTCGTGTTCGAAGAACTGCTGCCGCTTCGCAGGCAGGTCTATCCGGCGCAGCAACGGCTGCACTGAGCACGGGCTCCTAATGGATCGCAAGGAGTTCGCACGCCGGCGGCGCCAATTCATGCGCATGATCGGCAAGGACGCCATCGCCATCCTGCCTGCCGCTCCGGTGCGCCACCGCAACGGCGATATCGAGTACGCCTACCGCCAGGACAGCCACTTTTATTATCTGAGCGGCTTTTCGGAACCGGATGCTGTGGCGGTAATGGTGCCTGGACGCCCGCAAGCAGAATATTTGCTGTTCGTACGCGAACACGATGCGCTGCGAGAGTCCTGGGATGGCGCGCGCGCCGGCACCGAGGGAGCGGTGGCGCAATTTGGGGCGGACGACGCCTTCCCGATCGAAGATATCGACGAAATCCTGCCAGGGTTGATGGAACAGCGCTCGCAGATCTTTTATTCCATGGGAACGCATCTGGATTTCGATCCGCGCATCTTGAGCTGGGTGAACGGCCTGCGGGTGCAGTCGCGCCAGGGCGCCGGCGGCCTGCAGGAATTCATCGCCCTGAACCACGTGCTCGATGACATGCGCCTGTACAAGAGCCGCCCGGAGCAGGCCAGCCTGCGGCGTGCGGCGCAGATCGCGGTGGGCGCTCACCGGCGCGCCATTCGCTTCGCCCGTCCGGGCCGAATGGAATACGAAGTGATGGCGGAAGTACTGCATGAATTCCGCTCCCACAATGCGGACATTTCCTACCAGCCGATCGTGGGCGGGGGCGCCAATGCCTGTGTCATGCACTATCGAGACAACAATCAGCCGTTGCGCGACGGCGATCTGTTGCTGCTCGACGCCGGCTGCGAACACGACTACTACGCCTCCGATATCACGCGTACGTTTCCCGTCAGCGGCCGGTTCAACGCGGTGCAGCGTGCGGTTTACGACGTGGTGCTGGAAGCGCAATTGGCGGCCATTGACAAGGTGCGTTCCGGCAACCACTGGAACGAGCCGCACGAAGCGGCCGTGCGCGCAGTCACTCACGGTCTGGTCAAGCTCGGCCTGCTCAAGGGCACCACGGCCAAACTGGTCAAGGAGCAGGCCTACCTGCCGTTTTTCAGTCATCGCACCGGCCACTGGCTGGGGCTCGATGTGCACGACGTAGGCGATTACAAAGTGGGCGGCGAGTGGCGCGTCCTGGAACCCGGAATGGCGCTCACGGTCGAACCGGGAATTTATATTCGACCCTCCCCCAAGGTCCCGAAGGAATTTTGGAACATTGGAATTCGAATCGAGGATGAGGTGCTGGTAACCGCCGCCGCGCCGGAGGTGCTGACCGGCGCGCTGGAAAAGACGGCGGACGCCATCGAGTCGCTGCGATGAACTTTGACGTCGCCATCGTCGGAGGCGGCATGGTGGGCGCGACCCTGGGGGTGGCCCTCGCGCCCCTGAAATTGCGCGTCGCGGTCATCGAAGCCATTCCACATGATTCAGCCGCCCAACCCAGTTTCGATGAACGCACCACGGCGCTGTCGAACGGCAGCCGCAAGATCTTGGAGACGATCGGGGTGTGGCCGGCGTTGAGCTCGCACGTGACGGCTATCGCTAAGATTCACGTGTCGGACCAAGGGCGGTTCGGCTTCGCGCGCATCGATGCAGCCGAGCAGGGGCTGACCGCCATGGGGTATGTGGTGCCCAACCGGGCGCTCGGCCGCGCCCTGTGGCCGAAGCTCGCGGGAATCCCCGGTCTCACCGTGTTCTGCCCGGCCGAGGTATCGCAGGTAAGGTCGAACGATGCGGGGGCGTCTCTGCAAATCACCGCCGGCGGCAGCCAAACCACGATCGAGGCCCGGCTCATGGTCGCCGCCGACGGCGCGCAATCCGCCGTGCGTGCTGCGCTCGGCGTCGGCGCCGAAGTGCGCGACTACGAGCAAACCGCCGTGATCACCACGGTGTTGCCGCAACGCTTTCACGATAACGTTGCCTACGAGCGCTTCACTCCCAGCGGTCCGTTGGCGCTGTTGCCTCTGGACGGCGGCCGCTGCACGCTGGTCTTGACCTTGGCCCGGGAGGCGGCGCAGTCAGCCATGGCGTGGTCGGACCAAGAATTTCTCGCCGAAGTGCAGCGCCGCTTTGGGTTTCGGCTGGGGCGCTTTCTGAAAGTGGGGCGCCGGGTACCGTATGCGCTCTCCTTGACGCAAGCCACCCGCACCAGCGCCGAGCGCTGTGCCATCATCGGCAATGCCGCTCAAAGTCTGCACCCGGTTGCAGGAATGGGATTCAATCTGGGCCTGCGCGATGTTGCCAGTCTCGCTGAACTGATTGCCGAGCACGCGGGCCGCGATCCTGGAAGCCGCGAACTGCTGCTGCAATACGATGCGTGGCGCGCCGCGGATCGCCGCGGCGTCATCGGCTTTACTGACGGACTGGTGCGCGTCTTTGCCAATCCCTTGAGTTCCGTACGCCGGCTGCGCAACTTAGGATTGCTGGCGTTCGATTTACTGCCGCCTGCGAAGTCGGCGCTGTCGCGCCTGAGCACCGGCGGCAGCCGCCGCATCCCAAAACTCGCCCGTGGCGTGGCGCTCACATGAGCCGGCCGCGCCCCGGCGATTTTGACGTGATGATAATTGGAGCCGGCGTGATCGGCAGCGTCATGGCGAGCTTGTTGGTCGCGCGCGAGCTTTGCCCGGCGGCCCGGGTCGCGGTGATCGCAGATCGCTTTGCTGCCGGGCCGCCGAGCGGCGCGGATTGGGACTTGCGCGTGTTTGCCTTGAGCCGCGCCTCCGAGCGGCTTCTCAAGACCTGCGGCGTTTGGGACTTGCTGCCCGCGAACCGTGTAGTTCCTTATGAACGCATGTGCGTCTGGGATGCAGGCGGCACACCCGCAGGTGCCGGTTCGCTGACCTTCGATTGTGCGTACATCGGCGAGGCGAATCTCGGCCACATCGTGGATGGACGCGAACTGCCATGGCGGTGTCTGCAAGCGGCGCGTGCCTTGGGCGTGGTGCTGATCGAGGGGGCAGTCGAGGCGGTGGTTGCCGGGAACGAAGAGGTGATGGTGCATCTGCGCGATGGCCGGGAGTTGCGCGGCACCTTGCTGGTGGGGGCCGACGGCACGGATTCCCCCATCCGGGAGATGCTCGGCATCGAGACTGCCGGCCATGCCTATCATCAAGATGCCCTGGTAGCTCATGTGCGAACCGCACAGGAACACCGAAATACCGCCTGGCAACGGTTTCTGAACACGGGGCCTGTTGCATTTCTGCCCCTCAACGATGGCCGCTCCTCCATTGTGTGGAGCGTTGCGCGGGCCAGAGCAGCGCAGTTGCGCGCAATGAGTCCTCCGGATTTCAACGAAGCCTTGACCGCGGCCAGCGGTGAGGCGCTCGGCCAGTGCACCTTGACGACGCCGCTGGCGGTGTTTCCATTGAAGCTGCAGTACGCCCTCCACTATGCGCGGCCGCGGGCGGTTCTCTTGGGGGATGCGGCGCATGTGGTGCATCCGCTGGCGGGCCAGGGCTTGAACTTAGGTTTATTGGATTGCGCCGCGCTGGCGCAGGTGTTGGGCGAGGCGGGGAGCGCGGCCAAGTACGGCGACTATGGAGTTTTAAGGCGCTACGAACGCTGGCGGCGCAGCGAGAACCTCCTGGCGGCGGCGGCGTTGGATGGACTTGAGCGATTGTTTTCCAACTCGGATGCGCTTAGTACCGGCTTGCGTAGCGCAGGCTTGACCGCGGTGGCCAGGATTCCTTCGATGAAACTTAAGCTCGCGCAGCGCGCACTCGGGTTGGCGGGCGACGTGCCGGAATTCTTAAAGACGATCTAGCTTCGCGGCGCAAATAAAATCATTCACCGACAGGCCGCCGATCGAGTGGGTTGAATAGGTGACCTCGCAGTGGTCATAGCCCACCTGCAAGTCGGGATGATGGTCTTCGCTGTTCGCAATGTAGGCGACTGCGTTGACGAAACTCATGGTGCGATAAAAATCCTTGAATTTGAACGAGCGCGTCAGACTCTTGGAGTCCTTCGCGATCTTCCAATCACGATGCAGCTGTTTGGCAAGAATTTTCACCCTGGCTGGCGTGAGCGGCTTTACGCCGCCCTCGCAGGGTGCGCACTTTTTTTCCGATAACATTTTCACGTGTGAATTCTGGCGTAAGTGCGCTCGATATAGCGCTCGACCAGATCCTGGAACTCCTCTGCAATTCTGTCGCCCTTGAGCGTCACCGTCTTGGCGCCATCTTCATAGACCGGCGCCACCGGATGCTCGCCGGTACCGGGAAGACTGATGCCTATATTCGCGTGCTTGCTTTCGCCGGGACCGTTGACGACGCAACCCATCACGGCCACGGTCATGTCGGCCACCCCTTCGCGCTGTTTGCGCCATTCCGGCATGCGATGACGAATGTGGCTTTGGATCTTCTGCGCCAGCTCTTGGAAATAGGTGCTGGTGGTGCGTCCGCAGCCCGGGCAGGCGATCACCATGGGCGTGAAGGCGCGCAGGCCCATGGTCTGGAGTATTTCCTGCGCGACGATGACTTCCTGGGTCCGATCGCCGTTGGGTTCGGGCGTCAGTGAGACGCGGATCGTGTCGCCGATGCCTTCCTGCAACAACACGCCCATGGCCGCCGTTGAGGCTACGATGCCCTTGCTGCCCATGCCGGCCTCGGTGAGCCCTAGGTGCAAGGGGTAGGTGCAGCGGCCCGCCAGATTGCGGTATACGGCGATTAAATCCTGCACGCCGCTGACTTTGGCGCTGATGACGATCATGTTGGACCCTAGCCCTAAGGATTCGGCGCGCTTCGCGCTGTCCAGGGCGGAAACGACGATGGCCTCGCGCATGACGTCGATGGCCGCCAGAGGCTCCGCCTGCTTCGAGTTCTCATCCATCATGCGGGTCAGCAAGTCTTGATCGAGGCTGCCCCAATTCACGCCGATTCGCACCGGCTTCTGATACTTGACCGCCGTCTCGATCATTTCGGCGAACTGCGGGTCGCGCTTGCTGCCGCGCCCGACATTGCCGGGATTGATGCGCAGCTTGCCCAACGCCTCGGCGCAGGCCGGATGCGCCTTGAGCAGTTTGTGGCCGTTGAAATGAAAGTCGCCCACCAAGGGAGTGGTGATGCCGAGCGCATCCAGGCGCTCGCGGATGTGGGGAACCGCGGCCGCGGACTCATCATTGTTGACCGTGACGCGCACCAACTCGGATCCCGCGCGCGCCAACGCCTTTAACCTGGGCCACCGTGCCCTCGATATCGGCCGTATCGGTGTTGGTCATCGATTGAACGACGATGGGCGATGTGCCCCCTATGGAAACTGAGCCCACCTTGACGGAGAGCGAATGTCGACGAGATCTCATACCGGCATTATACAGGGAGCGGCCAAATGGGTCAGGCGCGTATAGTCCGGGCATGAACTCGCTTGAGCCGGAGTGCTTAGAACTTGCGGCGGCCGATGTGATAGATGCGGCTACCGCGATGCAAGGTGCGGCCTTGGAGCGCGGTGCGATCTTTTCGGTTTTCGAAGAACTGCGTTTTGCTCTCTATGCAGCGGTTGCCGCGATCACCGCGGGCATTGGCCTGATCGTCAAAGACAATTTGGATCGCATCGGACCCATCACATTGATTGCGGTGTTGGCGCTGGCGGCGGCCGTCTGCTACGCGACCTCGCTGCGCACGGCGTGGCGCGGCAAGGAACGCTCGATCGGCGGCGATTACCTGCTGCTGCTCGGCGCGCTGATCACCAGCGCCGATCTGGGATATGCCGAGTCCCAATTTCATTGGTTGGGCAGCGAGTGGCAATGGTACCTGTTGATCCTGGCGGCGTTCCACGGCGCGACCGCTTATGGCCTGCGTTCGCGCCTCGTGCTGTGCACTTCGATCGCGGCGCTGGCGGCTTGGTTTGGCATCGAGGGCCGGGCCGCACCCTGGTTCAGCGTCCAAGGGTCCGGCGCCGGATTGGGAAGCCACGCCATCGTCTGCGCCGGCACCCTGCTTTTCTGGCGCCTGGCCAATCGCCGTCTCGGCGGACCTCAATCCTTTGAATCCGTGTTCGACAATTTCGCGGCCAATATCGGTTTCTTGGGCGTCCTTGAGTTGTGCCTCACGCCGGGCGCGAGACTCTTGGGCCTGGGGCTGTTGGCGGTGCTGGCGGTTGCGTCGATTTTCCACGCGCGCCGCAGCGGGGAGGAGATCTTTGCGGTGTACGGCACCGCCTATTTCGCGCTGACGCTGTGCTGCTTGGAGGCGCAAGTCATCAGATACGGGCTTGCCGTGCTGCTGCTAGAGTTGGCGACCGTGGTTGCCGGTGCGCTGTTGTTGTGGAGTTTCCATCGCCACGCGGCGGCACGCGCATGATCGAACCGCTTCCTAATCCGCAGCAGGAGCGTTGGATCGCTGCAGCCGCCCGGTTCAAGGTCACGCGCAATCATCCCTGGATTGCGCAACGCATCGGCGGTTGGAGCACGCCCACATTAATTGCGCGCTGCGCCTTCTTCGTGTTGGGCGTGGTCGCCGTTGGTCTCACGGGGGCGGTTTTCGAAATACTGTTGAGACCCGCGGCCCTGCTCGCGGCCGGCGTGACCTTGCTCATCGCCGCGGAATGGTTGATCTTGGGCAAGCGTCTATTCCACGCGGGTGTGGAAGAGGCTCTATGGACCGGCGGATTACTGCTGCTTACCGTGCACTTCGTAGCCGCCGCCGGGGAACTGGGCTGGGCGGTCGCCATCGCGCTGGTGTTGGCCGTCGCGGCACTCAGATTGCTCAATCCGCTTTTATTGACGCTGGCATTTGTCGCGGCCTCGATCGCCATCGACTTTGCGGGCGGCCACCGGCTCATGGGCGAGGCTGACATCGCCATTCCTGCCGGCCTCGTTTGCTACGGCGTGGGCGCAATCGCGTTGTGGCTCGCGCGGATCCCCTTCTTAAGGCCGTCCCACGACCATATGCTGAACTGGCTGATGGTCATCATGCCGCTGTGCGGATTCCTTTGGCTTGCCGCGCAACATGCGCCGGCTATTCGGGTCGGCACCGGATTGGCGAGCGGCATCTTCGCGCTGATCGCGCTCATCGCCGGGGTTCGGCGGCGGAGCCACGCGCCGCTGCTGGCTTGCATGGCGTCGCTCGGATGCGTCGCCTATCAGCTGCGAGACTTGACCGCGCTGCCGCTGAAGCTCAAGTTGATCGTGTGGGGAAGCGCGGCGCTGGTCGCGGCAGTGGGCCTGGATCGATATTTGCGCACGACGCGTCGCGGCATCACCTCGCGTCCACTGGGCGAGGACACTGCCGCGTTGGATCTCCTGCAATTGGCCGGGGCCGGCAGCCTCTCCCCGGCAGCGGCCCCACACGCCGCGCCCTTCAGGGGCGGCGGCGGTGGTTTCAGCGGCGGGGGAGCGGACGGAGGCTACTGAGGCGTGATCTTGGGCGGCGGTGCGAAGGGCTGGATGCCGAATTTCGGATACACCTCGCTCGGGTAGTAGAAGGTTCCGTCCTTGACCACCATGCTGATGGTCTTGATCGCCTTTAAATCCTTGATCGGATCCCCGGGAATCAAGAAGAAGTCCGCCAGCTTGCCTTTCTCGATCGATCCCAGGCGTTGCTCCTGGCTCACATAGCGCGCTGAGTCGAAGGTGGCGCGCTTCAAGATCTCGGCCGGCGTCATGCCGGCGAGCTGATAGAGCTCCAACTCCCGGTGATAGGTAAAGGAGCCGCCGGTGTCCGTACCAAATACGATGAACACTCCGCGGTCGTGCAGCATGCGCACCACTGCGACCAATTTTTCGAAAGCCTGACGGTAGGCTTGATCGTCGCCCGGGGCAGAAGTATCCGCCAACGCTTTCATGTTGTCGCGGCGCCAGCCGATCGGCATGTGATCGAAATAATCGATCGCACCCGGCGGAATCTTGCCGTCGCGCCGCTGCGTCAGTTGCTCATGTATCCCTAAGGTGGGGTCGATGGCGATCTTGCGCTCCACCATCATGTTGATGGTGTGCTGCACCTTCGGGCTTTGCAGATCAAGAGCGGGCAGGCGCTTCAGGGCCGTCAATCGGAACAGGGTGCGTGTGTCCTCGTTCGGCTGGATTACCCAGCCGAGGGAGAACTGATTGATGTGGGTGATTTCATCATAGCCCGCCTCGATCATGGCGTCGGCATTCGAGAAAGCGGGGATGTGACCCGCCACCCGCATGCCGAGTAGGTGGGCTTCCCGGGTCATGGCCGGTACCCAAACCGGATTCATGCTGTTGTAAATCTTGATCTGCCAATAGTTTCGCGCGCCGTACCAGCGCACCGCATCGACCGCTTTCTCCTGGCTGTCGACCAAAATGCCGTTGTTCGCGTTGAACGGGCTCTTGCCCTCGATGAAGCCCGAGCGGATGACGTGCGGACCGCCGATGATGCCGCTGTCGATCTGCTGGATGAGCTGGTCGAGCACGGCATTGTCGTTGCCCATGTCGCGTACCGTGGTGATGCCCGCGGCGACGTTGAGAAGCGCCACGCTTTGGCCCAGGTGCGCATGCATTTCGTACATGCCGGCGATCAGGGTGCCGCCGTTGCCGTCGATGGTGGTTTCGCCGGGCGTCGCGGGACTATCGGGCGGTTCCACGGCCGCGATGACCTTGCCTTGAACCAGGACGGCCATCGGCTGCGTCAGAGCTGAGGTTTTCGGGTCGAACAACCTGACATTGCGAATGCGAATGGGGCCTGTGTAGTGATGGGCGACATCGCGTTCTATTTTCACAAACCGCTGGCTCGACCAGGCGGCCGCCATGTCGCGCAGCCGTTTTTCTTCGCCTTCGTATCCGGTGCGAACGAGAATCGAACTGGCGTCGACGTCGGCGAATAGGTTGTTGGCCGAGTCGAGCAACACCGTTTCCGGATCCAGGTCGATGCCGATCAAATCGTAGCGGGTCACCTGCAGAGGACCGGCCTCTCCCTGTACGGTGAGGGTCTCGCCCTTCTCCACCCGCACGGAGCCGCCGGGCAGCGCGGGCAATTGATTGCCGGCCTTGAGCAGCGCGCGAGCGTAGAGGCCATTGGCCCAGGGGCTGGAACTCTGCGCCAAATACATGCTGGGCGTATGGACGGTTGAATGGCCTTTGCCGGTGGAGTCCACCCACTCGGCGCGCGTGCCCTTGCGTACGAAGTGTTCGGCGATTTTGCTGCCGAAGGTCGTGGTGCCTTTGACGCTCCATTCGGTCGGCAAGCCGGCTGCATCGAGTGTGATCGTCTCTGCGATCGTCGGACCGCGACCGTTATTTTTGACATCGTAGTCGATGGTGGTTTGCTCGCCCTTGGTTTCAGCTGTCAGATGCCCGACCTTCTTCTCGCCGAAGATAACTGAATAGGTGTAGGTGTCCGCCAGCGCCAGGGTGGGTAGAGTGATGAGCAGCGCGACGGCGATATTTCGAGTTAAGCTAAATGATGCAAAGAATGTGGGCACGGCTTGGGCTCGCGTAGGATGAGAGGCCGGCAATTCTAAGCGCAAATCACGTCCCTGCGTGACTGGCATAATGCGCCCATGTCGACGCGAATTGTTTATTCAACCGGCATTGGCAGTCTCTGCCCCAATTGCCGACGCCCGGTGCGCGAGTGCGTGTGTCCCAAGGGCGCACCGGGCGCTGCGAAGCCTGCGGCCGTGCGGGTCGCGCGCGAGACTCAGGGTCGGGCAGGGAAGGGCGTTACCACCATTACAGGGTTACCCCTATCGCCGTCGGACATCGAGGCGCTCGCCACCAAGCTCAAAAAGCGTTGCGGATGCGGCGGCACGGTGCGCGCCGGTATCATTGAAATCCAAGGTGACCATCGCGATGTGATCGTCGCCGAGCTGATAAAAATGGGTTGGCCGGCGAAAAGATCGGGCGGTTGAGGATGCACAAGATATATGAGGTCTTTGCGCTTCAATCCCCAGGGGCTCTTCTGTATCATGCCGCCCCATCGCGATAAGAGCTGTCTGGAGAGAGTCCTTTTACTAGGGCCGCCGAAGGCGCAACCGCCCGGAAACGCTCAGGCACACGAACGGCAGACTCTCGCGATCTCTGGAGAGCGATCGCGCCAGGCGATCCACCGAAGGGGAGCAACGCTTAACGTAAGCGCGCAATCTCTCAGGTCTTAAGGACAGAGGGGCGAAGCACGAAGGTGCTTAGGCTGCTGTGTTCGTTCGCCACGAGGTTGCGATGGGCCTTAAGACTCCTCTTTACGACACGCATGTGGCGCAAGGCGCAAAGATCGTCGACTTCGGCGGTTGGGATATGCCGTTGCACTATGGATCGCAGATCGAAGAGCACCATGCCGTGCGCCTGGATGCCGGCATGTTCGATGTGTCGCACATGTGCATTGTCGACCTGACCGGGGGCCGCGTCCGCGATTTTTTGCGCTATCTCCTGGCCAACGACGTGGCTCGCCTCAAGAGCTTCGGCAAGGCTTTGTACTCCTGCATGCTCCTGCCCACAGGCGGCGTGATCGACGACTTGATCGCCTACTACATGTCGGAGACCTGGTACCGGTTGGTGGTCAATGCCGGCACGCGCGACAAGGATTTAGCGTGGATTCGCCGGCATGCGCTTGACTACGGCGTGACGGTCGCGGAGCGCAAGGAATTGGCGATGATTGCCGTCCAAGGTCCCAACGCGCGGCGCAAGGCGGCGCTGCTGCTGAACCCTGAGCAGCGGGGAGCCGTTCTTGAATTGAAACCCTTCTTCGGCGCGGCATTCGGTTCCTGGTTCGTGGCGCGGACCGGCTACACCGGGGAGGACGGCTTCGAAATCATGATTCCCGCCGCGGAAGCCGCTGCCGCGTGGAATCGCCTGCGGGAGCAAGGCGTCAAGCCGGCAGGCCTCGGCGCCCGGGACACGCTGCGGCTGGAAGCGGGCATGAATCTGTACGGCAACGACATGGATGAGAACTTTCACCCGTTGGAATCCGGTCTCGCGTGGACGGTTGCGTTCGAGCCCGCGGATCGGGATTTCATCGGCCGCGAAGCGCTGCAGAATGCGCAGCGCGGGACCGGCCGTGAACTCATCGGTCTCTTGCTCGAGGATCGGGGCGTGCTGCGCAGCCATCAGAAAGTGCAGGTGGCGGATGCCGGCGGCGTTTCGGGTGAGGTGACCAGCGGAACTTTTTCGCCCACCTTGAATCGCTCCATCGCATTGGCGCGCGTGCCGAAAACTGTGCAGACATCCGTGCAAGTCGATATTCGCGGCAAACTGCATGCGGCGCGCATCGTCAAGCCGCCGTTCGTGCGCTTTGGCAAGCCATTAATCGATATTAGCTAGGGGTCAACATGAGCAATAACATACCAAGCGATTTGAAGTACACGAAGAGCCACGAATGGGTGCGCGTGGCGCAGAACGGCGCCCTGGAGATCGGCATTACCGATCACGCGCAGAGCGCGCTGGGCGATCTGGTATTCGTCGAGGTCCCCGATGTCGGGCGCGCCTTGAAGGCAGGCGAGGCCTGCGCCGTGGTCGAGTCGGTGAAAGCGGCATCGGACGTGTACAGCCCCCTGGCGGGCAAGGTCATCGCGAATAACGGCTCGCTCGCGAGCAAGCCGGAACTGCTGAACGAGGATCCGTACGGCGCAGGATGGTTGTTCCGCTTGGAATCGAGCGGTGCCGCCAATGTATCCGAGCTGCTCAGCCCGAGCGCCTACGAAAGTTTTTTGGCGGAAGAAGCCGAGTAGGGGTTATCCATGGCATTCATTCCACACACGGCCGACGACATTTCACGCATGCTGGAAGTGATCGGCGCACGCTCGATCGAAGATCTGTTCGATGAGATTCCCGCGGAGCTGCGTGCCGGAACGCTGAATGTACCGGCCGCGCTGTCTGAAATGGAAATCGCGCGGCTGATGACCGAACGCGCCGCGATCGATGGCCGCCCTTTGAATTTCATCGGCGCCGGCGCCTACGAGCATCACATCCCGGCACCGGTGTGGGCCATTGCAACGCGCGGCGAATTTTATTCCGCCTATACGCCGTATCAGGCGGAGGCGAGCCAGGGCACGCTGCAGTTGATCTATGAGTATCAGTCGATGATGTGCGCGCTCACCGGCATGGAGGTATCGAACGCCTCCCTGTACGACGGCGCGTCGGCGCTGGCCGAAGCCTGCCTCATGGCGGTGCGCTCCAATCGCAGTTCGAGTTCGCGGCGCATTTTGCTGCCGCGCGCCGTGAATCCAACCTATGCGCAGGTGGCGCAGGCGATTGCCGGCAATCAAGACATCAGCTTCGTGCCCGTGGACTTCGACCGCGCCACCGGCCGCACGCTGCTGGAGGCTCTCAAGCCCTTTGCCGGCCAGGATTTCGCGGCGCTCGTGCTTCAGCAGCCGAATTTTTTCGGCAGCCTCGAGGAGATCGACGCGCTGGCGGATTGGGCGCATGCGCACAAGATCCTGCTGATCGCCGTGGTCAATCCCACGGCGCTGGCAATCCTAAAGCCGCCGGCGCAGTGGGGTACCGGCAGCGACGGCGGCCAGGGTGCCGACATAGTTTGCGGCGAGGGACAGGCGCTCGGCGTGCCCCTATCATCGGGCGGTCCTTATTTCGGCTTTATGGCGACTCGCATGCAGTACGTGAGGCAGATGCCGGGCCGGATCGTCGGGCGCACGGTGGACGTGGAAGGCCGCCCGGGTTTCAGCTTGACACTGCAGGCGCGCGAACAGCACATCCGCCGCAGCAAGGCGACCTCGAACATCTGCACCAATCAGGGTTTGATGGTGACGGCCGCCACCATCTATCTGAGTCTCTTGGGGCCGCGCGGCTTGGAGGCCGTGGCGCATGCCTGCATGCAGCGCACCGAAGAACTGGCCGCGGCTTTGGCCAAGATCCCGGGCGTGAAGCGTGCATTCACCGCGCCGCATTTTCACGAGACGGTGCTGCTTTTGGATCGTGCGCCGGGGGTTGTTCTCGCGGCGCTGTCGCGCCGGGGAATTTTCGGCGGACTGGATCTTAGCGAGCGCTATCCGGAATTGGGGCACGCGCTGCTGGTGTGCGCGACCGAAACCAAACTCGGCGCCGATATCGATGCGTATGCCGCGGCGCTGGCCGACGTAATGAATGCCTCGAGAGCGGCAGCCTAGGAGAGTCTATGGAACTCAAATCACGCGAACCCTTGATTTTTGAATTGAGCAAGTCCGGCCGCGGCGCCGTCAGCCAATTCCCGCCGGCGGTCGCCGGCGCGGCGCAAGTGCCGGAAAACTTGCGCAGAAAAACGCCTCCGGCATTGCCTGAGGTCTCGGAACTGCAGGTCGTGCGCCATTTCACCCGCCTGTCGCAGATGAATTTTTCCATCGACACGCATTTCTATCCCTTGGGTTCCTGCACCATGAAGTACAACCCCAAGGCCTGCAACAGCTATGCGATGTTGCCGGAGTTTCTGGGCAGGCACCCGCTGGGCCCTGAACCCCAGGGATTTTTGGCCTGCATGTACGAGCTGCAAGAGATGCTGCAGGAGATCACCGGCATGCCGGCGGTCAGCTTGACGCCGATGGCCGGGGCGCAAGGTGAGTTTGCGGGCGTGGCGATGATTCGCGCTTATCACCGGGCGCGCAACGATTCGGCGCGCACGGAGATCATCGTGCCGCAGGCCGCGCACGGCACCAATCCGGCGACCGCCACCATGTGCGGATTCACCGTCAAGGAAATACCCTGCGACGCCAACGGCGATGTGGACATCGATGCGCTTCAGGCGGCGGTGAGCCCGGCTACTGCGGGCATCATGCTGACCAACCCTTCCACGCTCGGCGTGTTCGAACGCAAGATCGTGCAAATTGCGCGCATCGTCCACTCGGCCGGCGGCCTGCTGTACTACGACGGCGCCAATTTAAATGCCATCTTGGGCAAAGTGCGCCCGGGCGACATGGGATTCGACGTAATCCACATGAACCTGCACAAGACTTTTTCGACCCCGCACGGCGGCGGGGGCCCCGGCTCGGGTGCCGTGGGAGTGAGCGCACGGCTGAAGCCCTTTCTGCCGCTGCCCATCGTCGGCAGGGACGGCGCGCGTTATCGCTGGCTGGCTGAGCGCGATCTGCCGCAATCGATCGGACGCCTGTCCGGGTTCATGGGCAACGCCGGCGTGAATTTGCGCGCCTATATTTACATGCGCTTATTGGGCCGCGACGGCATGGTCAGGGTGGCGGAATTCGCCGCACTCAATGCCAACTACTTGATGAAGCGTCTGCAAGCATTGGGCTTCGAAGCGGCCTACCCGGAGCGCCGCGCCAGCCACGAGTTCATCATTACCTTGAAGCAGGAGCACAAGGCTTATCATGTCTCTGCGATGGACGTGGCGAAGCGCTTGCTGGACTATGGTTTCCACGCACCCACCACCTATTTCCCGTTATTGGTGCCCGAATGCCTGCTTATCGAGCCCACCGAAACGGAGGCCAAGGAAGATCTGGACCGGTTTTGTGAGGCAATGGCCTCGATTCGCGAGGAAATGCGCCATGATCCGGAGAAACTCACCTCAGCCCCGCATACAATGCCTGTCCGACGATTGGACGATGTGCGCGCGGCTAAGCAGCTGGACCTCATTTGGAAGGTAACCGCTGCTTAATAGGAACCCGCTGGCCCTTGAGGCTGTCCGATCCCGGGCACTAAACGTATTTAACCCCCTAGGATCGGCATGTCCCGCATTTCGTTGTTTCTGTCTTTGTGCGCATTTTCGATTACCCAAGCACTTGCCGCCCCGGCTGCTTCCCCGGCCAAAGCCCCGGGCATCCCCAATACGCCGGCCAACTGGGCACAGACCCTGGAGCGGATCGCGACCGGCGTGGTGACCATTCAAATCGACAGTACGCGCGCCTTTGACACGGAGTGGAACACGACGGCGCAGGCCACCGGATTCGTGATCGATGCCAAGCGCGGGCTGATTTTGACCAATCGGCATGTAGTCACTCCGGGACCCGTGACCGCGCAGGCGATTTTTCTAAACAGAGAGGAAGTGCCGCTCTATCCGATCTACCGCGATCCGATTCACGACTTCGGCATCTATCACTACGATCCGACCAAGCTGCATTTCATTCAGCCGGCCGAGCTGCCGCTGTATCCGCAAGGCGCGCTCATCGGCCGTGAAATACGCGTCGTGGGCAACGACGCGGGCGAACAACTGTCGATCCTTGCCGGCACGCTGGCGCGCCTCGACCGTGAAGCGCCGGAGTACGGCTATGGCAAGTACAACGATTTCAACACGTTTTACTACCAGGCGGCCTCCAGTACCTCCGGTGGTTCGTCCGGCTCGCCGGTGATCGATATCGAAGGCCGCGTGGTAGCGCTCAACGCGGGCGGCGCCACCGGCGCGGCCTCGAGTTTCTACCTGCCGCTGACCGCGGTGGTGCGCGCATTGAAGTATCTGGAGGTCGGCAAGCCCGTGCCGCGCGGTACGCTGGAGACCGTTTTCAAATACACCCCCTACGATGAGCTCAAGCGGCTCGGGCTCAACGCCGACACCGAAGCGAACATGCGCAAGGCGTATCCCAGGCTCACCGGCATGTTGGTGGCGGATGACGTGCAGCCCGGTTCCGGCGCCGATGGAATCCTGGCGCCCGGCGATATTCTGGTGGCGATCGACGGCAAGCCAATTCCTGAGTTCTTCGCGTTGGAAGAGGTACTGGACAACCATGTCGGCCGCCGCGTGAAAGTCGAAGTGCAGCGCGGCAGCCAAACGCTGCAGCACGATTTCGAGGTGCAGTCCTTGAGTGCGATTACCGCGGACGAATACATCGAATTCGGCGAGGCGGTGGTGCACACCCTGTCCTATCAACAGGCGCGCCATTTCAACGTACCCATCAAAGGCGTGTATGTCGCCAACCCGGGCTATGTGTTCGGCGCCGCCGGTATTCCGCGCGCCGCCTTGATTTCATCGTTCAACGGGAAGAAGGTCGACAATCTGGCGGATTTCGCGGCGGCGCTTTCGGAACTCGCAGACGGCGCGAGGGCACCGGTCCGCTACGTCACAATCGAAGATCCGCGCGCCGCCCAGCTCAAGGTGATTCGCATGGATCGGCGCTGGTTCCCGGCGCGGCAATGCAAGCGCGATGACACCCTGGGAACCTGGCCGTGCATCAGCATCGCTGCGGGGCCGCCGCCGTCCGTCATCAAACCTGCTTCGACGCAGTTTGCCAAAACCGGCGATGCGCGCATCGATCGATTGGCGCCTTCCTTGGTGCTGGTGAATTTCGACATGCCCTATTCAACCTCGGGCGTAACCGAAAAAAACTATCACGGCACCGGCGTCATCGTGGATGCACAGCGCGGACTGGTGGCGATCGATCGCAATACCGTGCCGGTGGCCATGGGCGATGTGCGCATCACCTTTGCGGGCACCGTGGAGGTGCCGGGCAAGGTGGTGTTCATCCATCCTTTGCACAATCTCGCGGTCATTTCTTATGACCCCAGATCGATCGGCACCACGCCGGTGCGCGCGGCCACGTTGGTCACTCGCCCCTTAAGTCCCGGCGACGATGTGTGGGTGGTGGGTCAGCGGGCGGATGCAAAGATTCAATCGCAGAAGACTCAAATCTCCAGCGTCGATGTGGTGTCGTTTCCCTTGTCGCGCACGCTGCGCTTCCGCGACAGCAATCTGGAGGTGGTGAGCCTCATCAACCCGCCGGGCGACTATGACGGCGTGCTGGCCGATGAGAAAGGCGACGTGCTGGCGATGTGGTCGAGCTTCGCATTCGAGTCGCAGCGCGAACTGGAACAGATCAATCGCGGCATCCCGGCCGATCTGGTCAGCGAAATGATCGGCGTGGTCGCCGATGGCCGGCCTCTCTACTCGTTCGAAGCGGAGTTCGACGTGCAGTCGTTGGCCGGGGCGCGCGAGCTGGGTCTGCCTGACGAATGGGTGCGGCGCTTCGAAGCACACAATCCGCAGCGGCGGCAAGTGCTCGGCATCAACCGGCTGGTCGCGGGCTCGCCTGCCGCAGCCATGCTCGAGCCGGGCGATCTGCTGCTTGCCATCGACGATAAAGTCGTCAATCGATTTCGCGAGGTGGAGCGCGCGGTCCAGAATCCCGCGGTCCGCGTGACGGTGTGGCGCGACCGCGCCGAAAAAACTCTGCAGATGAAAACCGTGGCGTTGAACGGGCGCGACATCGATCGAGTATTGATCTGGGCGGGCGCCACGTTGCAGGCGCCGCATCGCGCGATGGCGGCACAACGCGGCATCGCCCCCTATGGCGTATTCGTCTCGTTTTTCTTTTATGGTTCGCCGGCGACGCATTACGGGCTGTATGCGGGCAGGCGCATCACGGAAGTCGATGGCCGGGCCACGCCCGACCTCGATGCCTTCATCAAGGCGGTCAGCGGCAAACCCGATCGGGCATCCTTGCGGTTGAAGACCATCAGCTGGAACGGACAGACCGACGTGATTACGCTGAAGCTGGACAAGCACTTTTGGCCGGCATATGAACTCAATCGTCAGGAAGACGGGACGTGGGTCAGAACCGCGCTCGATCCGCCGGACGTGACGGCGGCATTGCGTCCTTAACCCTTGGGCGGCAGATCCTTGACCAGGGACTCGAGGGCCAGCAGCCAATGCTGGTAGTAGGTGTGCCCTGAATCCGCATCTCCCGCGGCCTGCGCGATTTTGATTTGCCGCGAAAGTGCCTCGGCCCATTGCGGCCAGGTGAACAAGCCCCGCTCGTGCAGCGCCACCGCCATGGCAAAGGCTTTGGCCTCCCAGGGCTCGCTGAAAACAGGGCCATCCGCATGCAGCGGAATTCCCGGCAAGGTGCGCAGGGCTTCTTGATTCATGCCGGCTCCAAATAAGGCTCGAACGCGTCCACCGAAATGGTGGAGTGCTGCGCCGGCGCGCGCTCGCCCCAGAGTTCTTTCTCGTCGAATGCGACGGTGTACAGCCATTGCGGCGCTTCGCCCAGGCCGTGCGCATGGGTGTCCGGGAAGACATGTGCGCCGTGCAGACGTTCAATCGTGCCCGCTTTGCCGCGCGCGTAGGCGGGCAGCCTCGTGTGATGTTGCACTTGCATTCGGATCGTGCGCACCCGGTCGCCGATCGAAAAGCGTGCCGGACGTGCCGCCGGCCGCGACACCGACGTACCCTGTGTGATCGCGGTAATGACCGCGCCGGCGTGCAGCACCTGCTTTGGCGGCGGCGGCGAGCCGCCGAGCACGCCGGTTTGCCGCGCCAGCTTTTCCAGCGCGGCCAGCCAGACCTCGTAGTAGCTGAGGTCGCGATAATTCGGCAGCGTTTCGCGCGCGGAGCGATTCATGTCGATATTCGACATGCCGGTGGGTCCCATGGCGACCACCAGCGCCATTACGCGAGGCTCCCACGGCGCATGAAATAATTCACCCTCGGGTTCCGGAACGATGGCGCCGCGCACGTCTTGACCGCCCAGGTCGGCGTGCGAAACGTAGCTCACGCCGCGGCACCCGGCAGACCGGTTCCGATCATCGAATCGCGCGTCACCAGATTTGCGAGTTCGCGCTCGCTCAAATGTTCAGTACCCGCCGGCCGCTGCGGCAGCACCAGGTAGCGGACTTCGGCGGTGGAGTCCCAAATGCGGATGCGAGTCGATTGCGGCAATTCAACACCGAATTCGCGCAGCACCCCGCGCGGATCCTTCACTGCGCGCGCGCGATAGGGCGCACTCTTGTACCAGGTTGGCGGAAGGCCCAGCACCGCCCACGGATAGCAGCTGCATAAGGTGCATACCACCATGTTATGCACCTCCGGCGAATTCTCCACCGCGACCATGTGTTCGCCTTGGCGTCCGCTGAATCCCAGCGATGCTATCGCTGCAGTGGCATCCGTGAGCAGCCAGCGCCGAAATTCGCGATCGCACCAAGCGCGCGCCACGACCTGTGCACCATTGCGGGGCCCGATCTTGGTTTGGTACGCATCGATCAGCACATCGAGCGCCGCAGGATCGATGTAGCCCTTTTCGGTAAGCTGGGCTTCCAACGCCTTGACGCGCAGTTCCAGCGGACTCAATGTTCGTTGGGCATGCTCGTGAGGGTGGTCGTGGTCGTGTTCGCTCATGATGGTCGAGTATTATAAGGCTCCCTTGAGGAGGCCGGTTTCATGATTGACGCGTCTTGCAAATCTACGCTTTCGGCGATGGCACTGGCGCTCTTTTGCCTGGGGGCAACCCCGTCGCCGGCGCATTCCCCTGAATTGCGGCTGTACGTGCTCGATTGCGGGCATGCGACCTTCACGGACATGGGAGGATTCTCGGACACGGGTGAATATGACGGGAAGCGGGGCGAGATCGCGGCCCCGTGCTTTTTGATCCGCCATCCCAAAGGCGATCTATTGTGGGACGCCGGTTTGGGTGATCACTACAACTACCCCAAGGAGGGCAGCGACGCTGCGCCGGGAGTCCATGTCACGGTGCCGGTCACATTGCTGGCGCAGTTACAGTCGCTCAAGTTGACGCCCAAGGACATCAATTTCATTGCCTTTTCACACCTGCATTGGGATCACACGGGAAATGCCAACGAGTTTCCCGACTCGGTGTGGATCATGAACAAGGCCGAACTTGCCTGGGCGCAGGTCATGCCGCCTCCGGGCGGCGTGCTGCCCGAGACCTGGAGCGCTTACAAGACCGCGAAAAACGAGGCCATCGAGGGCGACTACGATGTATTCGGGGATGGCTCGGTCATGATTTTGCGAACGCCCGGCCACACGCCTGGACATCAGGTATTGAAGCTTAAATTGCCGAAAAGCGGCACGGTCATACTTTCCGGCGATCTTTATCATTTGCGCACCAACCGGCAGTTCAAACGGGTGCCGGTCTATAACGCGGACCGCGCGGATACCCTGGCCTCGATGGGCCGCGTCGAGACCATACTGAAGAACACTCATGGACGATTGATCGTTCAGCACGATCCGAAGGACTTTCAGAGCCTGCCGAAGCCTCCGGGGTATCTTGATTGAGCGGCATCAGGGCCGCCGCCCCGCAAGACCTGCCCGAAATCCTGGGGATCTACAACGAGGTCATCCGCAATTCCACAGCCGTGTACACGGAGGTGGAATTGAGCGAGGAGCGCGGCGCTGCGTGGTTTGGCGGGAAACGCGCCGCCGGCTTTCCCTTCATTGTCGCGCACGACGACTCAGGTATCACCGGCTTTGGCACCTTCGGTGAATTCCGCGGGCCGCCCTGTTACCAACACAGCGTCGAACACACCGTCCATGTCCGCCATGACAGGCGCGGTCAGGGTATCGGCCGCTTGTTGGTGGTCGAACTCATGAGTCAGGCGTCTGCCATGCACAAGCACGTGATGATCGCCGGGATCGATGCCGACAATGCCGCGTCCATAAAGCTGCATGAGAGTCTAGGGTTCACCAATGTGGGGCATTTTCATGAGGTGGGTTTCAAGTTCGGACGTTGGCTCGACTTGGTGTTCCTGCAGTGTCGCCTTTCCACTACAAATCATCACGCTACTGTAAAACCGCGCTCATAAGCCCCAAGCAGCCCGTGCATGCATCCGAGTCTTGATATCATGAGCGTGTGGTAAGAGCTACACAGACAGACATCGAAACAGCGGTCGAAGCACTTCGGGCCGGCGAATTGGTGGTGTTTCCGACCGAGACCGTGTACGGACTTGGCGCGAATGCTGCCGATCCCACGGCCGTGCGCAAGATCTTCGAGGTCAAGGGCCGGCCGCCCGATCATCCGGTCATTGTCCATTTGGACGATCCGCGCTATTTGCACCGCTGGGTGTCGAAAATGCCGGCGGTGGCCGAAGACTTGGCCAATAAGTTCTGGCCGGGGCCTCTGACCCTGATTCTGCCCAAGGCCGACAACGTCAATGACATCGTCACCGGCGGCCAGGACAGCATCGGCATCCGCGTGCCCTCCCACCCGATGGCGCAGCAGCTGCTGAATGCCTTCGGCGGCGGTATCGCCGCGCCCTCTGCCAACCGCTACGGGCGCTTGAGTCCGACCAAGCCGGAGCATGTGCGCGATGAGTTGGGCGATGCCATCAAAGTCATTCTCGACGGCGGCGACTCGCCTATCGGGCTCGAGTCCACCATTGTTTCCTGTCTCGACAATCAAGCCCGTCTGCTGCGGCCTGGGTTCATCACCCGCTCGCAACTTGAGCAGGTGGTCGGAGCCATGGCAGTGAACGGACCGGTGCCGCGTGCCCCCGGCGACCGTGCCTTGCATTACGCGCCTTCGACGCCGCTGGAAATCGTCGACTCGGACGACCTCGAGGTTCGGGCCGGCGAGATCGTGGCGCGCGATGAAAAAGTGGCCGTGCTGGCGATGCGGCCCCCGCTGCACACCCAACGCCACATGACTTGGATCAACGCCGGCAAGAAACCCGATGCCTATGCGCACAATCTCTACAACCATCTGCGCACTTTGGATCGCATCGGCTGCGTGAAGATATTCGTGCAAAGCCTGCCGCCGGAAGAGCGCTGGGCCGCGATTCTCGACCGCTTGCAGCGCGCCTGCGGCATGGGCGATGATTCCCTGGAGCTGAGCGTCAGCTAGCCGGCTGGCTCCTAATGGAACTCGACCTCACCCAAGACCCTTTCTCGCGAGAGGCGATCCAGCATTTGGCGGCTCGCTACGGTTCGCCGTTGCTCATCATCGATGCCGAACGGGTGCGTCATCAATACCACCGCCTTCGTGCTGCACTGCCCGGCGTGGATCTACACTATGCATTGAAACCGTTACCGCATTCCTCGCTGATCGTCACGCTCATGGCGGAGGGCGCGTTTTTCGACCTTGCGACCAATGGCGAAGTCGAATTGGTGCGCCGCTTGGGCGTACCGCCGGAGCGCTGCATTCACACGCACCCGATCAAGCGCGACAGCGATATCCGCACCGCGTTGAGCTTCGGCGTCACCCGATTCGTGATCGACAATCCCGATGAGCTGCGTAAGTTCGCTCAATTCCGCACTCGCTGTTCGCTGCTGATCCGTGTTTCCTTCCGCAGTCCCGATGCGCAAGTGGACCTATCGCGTAAATTCGGCTGCGATCCGGAAACGGTGGAGGATCTATTCCGGCTCGCCGCGGAACTGCGCATCGATATCGACGGCCTGTCGTTCCACACCGGCTCGCAGAATGCCGACTCCGCGATGATGGTGAGGGCCATCAATGTGTGCGCTGATCTCATGCAAAATGCGGCGGCGGCCGGACACCCGGTCCACATCCTCGACATCGGCGGCGGGTTTCCGGTGCAATATCTCAAGCCGGCACTGGCTATCGAAGAATTCTGCGCGCCGATCAATGCGGCGCTCAAGAGATTGCCGGCCGGCGTGCGGGTGATCGCCGAACCAGGCCGCTACATATCGGCGCCCGCGGCCATCGCCGTGGCTTCGGTCATGGGACGGGCGCTGCGCGACGGCCGATGGTGGTACTACCTCGACGATGGCTTGTACGGCAGCTATAGCGGCCAGATGTACGACCATTCGGTATTTCCGGTCGGGGCTTTGCTTCCGGGCAAGGAGACTTTCCCTTCGGTGTTGGCCGGTCCGACGTGCGATAGCATCGATGTCATCCGCGAACATCTCGATCTGCCGAAACTCGACATCGGCGATCTGGTCATCGGCCGTGTGATGGGCGCTTACACCTGGGCCTCCGCGTCGGAATTCAATTTTTTCCCCAAGGCCACCGTGCTGGCGCTGGATCGGGGCCGTCTGCTCGCAGACCCGGGCCAATCATGATTTCTCGCCGCCGGCTGTTGGCCGCCTCGGGGCTGGTGACGGTCAGTGCGGCAGTGTGGCCGGGCGGCGCGCTATTCGCCGGCTCCAGCGCCGCCGGCAGGCGAATTGCACTCACCAATCTGCACAGCGGCGAACAACTAGAAATAGAGTACTTTCGCGAAAATGACTACCTGCCGGATGCACTGACGGCGCTCGAAAATCTGTTGCGCGACCTGCGCAACGGCGAGAAGCACGGTATCGATCCCAGGCTCATGGACTATCTGGTCGCTGTGGCCGGCCAAATCGGCGTGCCGCCGGCATACAGTGTGATTTCAGGCTACAGGTCGCCGCAGTCCCATGAGCGATTGCACGGACACAGCAGTGGTGTGTCGCAGCGCAGTCTGCACGTGCAGGGCCGGGCGATCGATGTGCGCATGAGCGGCGTGAATTGCCAGGATTTGGCAGCGAGCGCAAAAGACTTGAAGCAGGGAGGCGTCGGCTACTACCGCGCGTCGGATTTCGTGCATTTGGACACGGGTGCGTTTCGCACCTGGCGCGGCTAGCGTGCGAACTCTGGTGCCCGCAGTTCTGCTGATGCTGGCCGCCGGCTGCTCGCAACAATCGGGATCCGCCGCTCCGGGTGCCGGTGCGGCGGCCGCCGCAGATCGGGGTGCTGCGTTGTATGCGCAGAACTGCGTGCCCTGCCATCACGAGAGCGGCGAGGGCGTCCCCAAAGTGTTTCCCAGCCTCGCCGGCTCGCCGGCGGTATTGGGCGATCCGATCGAGCTGGCACAGTGGGTGTTGAGCCAGAAGCGGCCGGCGAGCATTCCGGCGGGCCGCTATCCCACGCAAATGCTATTGTTTGGTTGGATGAGCGATCCGGACGCAGCCGCGGTGTTGACCTACATTCGTACCCATTTCGGAAATTCCGCGCCGCCGGTGGACGTGGCGACGATTGCCAAGTCGCGCGAGAAATAAATGTCAACCACCATCCATGCATTGGTCGATCGGTGCCGCGCATCGCAGCTGCCGGCGGCCATTGCCAAGCTGCCCTCGGGCTGGGTGATCATGGGCGAGCGCCAGGTATTGCCCGGGTATTGTTTGCTGTTGCCGGATCCGGTGGTGCCGCACTTGAATGCGCTGGCCGCCGACGCGCGCGCGCAATTCATGTTCGACATGGCGCTGGTGGGCGATGTGCTCTTGGCCATCACCGCAGCCGCACGCATCAACTACGCGATCTACGGCAATGTGGATCCGGCGCTGCATGCGCATATCTTTCCCCGCGATAGCGCAGAACCTGAAAACACCCGCACCGCTCAGCCTTGGGCGCTTGATTGGAACGCCGCACCGCTGTACTCGGATGCCCTGCACGGCGACTTCAAACGGCGCGTCGGTATGGAGCTGCGCAAACACTACGCAACTAGGTGACTTTCGGCTTCAACGCGCGGGAGACTTCGGCAAGACTGCCGAGCGGCGCCGAACAAGTCATGCCGCTGCACAAGTAAGCCACGATACCCGGCTCCGGCCCCGGCCGCTTGGCCGCGAGCGTGGGCGGCAGCGCGGCATTGCTGGGAATTGCAAAAATCATGCGGGTGGGTGCGTACAAGACGCTCAAGTCTTTGGCCCATTGCTCTGCGGCGCTGCCCTCGCCGCGAATCACCAGGATCTGCATCGAGGACAAGAAATCTTCCAGCGCATTCACCAGGCTCATGTGCGCCTGCGGATATTCTTTCATTCCCGCCCACGCGCTCTCAAGTGTGCGTTGCGCGGAATCCAGGTAGCGCGTTTCCCCGAGAAAATAGCCCAACCGGCACAGCACGGAGGCGGCGACGCCATTTCCGGACGGCACAGATTCGTCGCCGTAGGTCTTGCTGCGGTGGATGAGTTTTTCGTGCTCCCTGGCGGTGAAGAAAAATCCGCCGCTATCGGCATCTTCGAACTGATCCTGCATCACGTCAGCCAGTTGGCAGACCCATTCAAGATCGCTGCTGCGCCAGCGGGTTTGCAGCAATTCCAGCAGCGCATCGGCGAGGAAGGCATAGTCGTCGAGATAGGCGGAGAGGTGCGCGCGGCCGTCTTTGTAGGTCGCCAGCAATCGTCCGTCGCGCCACAGATGGTGCCGCAGGAAGTCCACGGCCGCGCTTGCCGCGTGCGCGAGATCCGGCCGCTGCAAAACGCGCGAGGCGATCGCCAACCCCTTGATCACGAGGGCGTTCCACGCCGTGAGGATCTTTTCATCGCGCGCCGGCCAGATGCGCAAGTTGCGCACCTGCAATAATTTCGCGCGCGCGGCGGCAAGCAGATCCCGCACCGTGTGCGGGGACTCCCCGAGCGCGGCGGCAATTTCTTCGATGGCCGCAAATGTATGCAAGTGCCATTCGCCTTCGAAATTGGCGGCGCGATCCAAACCGAATCTTCGCGAGAATGCCGCGTATTCACGCGGCGCGAGATGGCTCTGTACTTGCGTCGGACTCCAAACGTAGAACCTGCCCTCATGGCCCTCGGAGTCCGCATCCAGGCTGGAGTAAAAGCCGCCCGTGGGCGAGCGCATGTCGCGCAGCAGCCAATCGGCCGTCTCGTGCGCGGTCTTTGCAAATAGAGTTTCCCCGGTGGCGCGATGGGCGCGCGCAAATTCGCACAGCAGCTGCGCATTGTCGTAGAGCATTTTCTCGAAATGCGGAATCATCCAGGAAGCATCCACGGCGTAGCGCGCAAAGCCGCCGCCCAGCTGATCGTAGATGCCGCCTTCGGCCATCCGGGTAAGCGTCAGGCTCGCCATGTAGAGGGCCTTCAAATCGGGCGTGGTCGTGGCCGAGGCGGCATACCAGTGCCGCAGGCAGCGCTCGATGCTGCTCGCATGCGGGAATTTCGGCGCGGCGCTGAAGCCGCCGTAGATGCCGTCGAAGGAACGTTCCAGCGCCGCCCGCGCCTCGTGGTGGGGCGAATCGTCGAGTACCACGGCGCTTGCGGGCTGCGGCAGCATGGCGGCCAGGGCCGCCTGCAGCTGTTCATTTTGCGCCGCGATTTCCGGGCCTTGCCCGCGATAGTAGCCGGCAACGCGCCGCAACAGGTCGCGAAACGCCGGCATGCCGTAGCGCGGCTCTTTCGGAAAGTAAGTGCCGCCGAAGAACGGCTGTTGCTGCGGCGTGAGAAACATGGTCAAGGGCCAACCGCCTGAGCCATGCGTCAACATTTGCTGCGCGACTTGATAGATCTTGTCCAGGTCAGGCCGCTCTTCGCGATCGACCTTGATATTGACGAACAATTCATTCATCAGGGCCGCGGTCGCGGGATCTTCGAAGGATTCGTGCGCCATGACATGGCACCAGTGGCAGGCCGAATAGCCGATCGACAAGAGAATGGGCTTGTTTTCCCGCTCGGCGCGCATCAACGCCGCTGGGCCCCAGGGATACCAATCAACTGGATTGTCGGCGTGCTGCAGCAGGTACGGGCTGGTCTCCTCGGCGAGGTGATTGCGCAGCATCTTCAAGAGTCCCAAGTCGGTTAGAATGCTGATCACTATAGCCGAAGACCTCCCCATGTCTGACACCCGTGAAGTGGCGCAGCTGCCTGTGCTGCGCCTCAAGCGCAACGAAGATCGCCGTCTGCACGCCGGGCATCTGTGGATCTTCAGCAATGAAGTCGACACGGGCCAATCGCCTCTGGCGAAGTTCAAGGCGGGAGAATTGGTGCGGGTGCTCGCGCACAACGACAGAGGTTTAGGCTTGGCTTACGTCAATCCCAAGTCGCTGATTGCGGCGCGCATGCTCGAGACCTGGAAGATTCCTGACGCGGCGTGGCTGGCGGGGCGCCTGCGGGCCGCGCTGGCCCTGCGCGAGCGCCTGTCTTCCAAGCCGTACTATCGCCTGGTATATGGCGAGTCCGACGGCCTGCCCGGTTTGGTGGTGGACCGCTACGGCGCCAGCTGCGTGGTGCAAATCAGTACCGCGGGCATGGAGCAGCTGAAGCCTCAAATCCAAGCGGCCTTGAGCGAAGTGCTTCGCTGCGAAGCCATTCTCTTCAAGAACGACAGTTCGGCGCGTGAGATGGAGGGTTTGCCGAACTACGTTGAAGCCGCCATTGGAAGTTTCGACAAACCCGCCTTGGTGATCGAGGATGGCCTCGAATTCCAGGCGCCGTTGCTCGAGGGTCAAAAGACCGGCTGGTTCTTCGATCAGGCCGCCAATCGACGCGCTCTGAGCAAGTATGTGCGTCAGGGCGCCCGGGTCTTGGACGTGTTCAGCTATGTGGGCGCGTGGGGCGTGCGCGCGGCGAAAGCAGGTGCCCGCGACGTGACCTGCGTCGACAGTTCTGCGACGGCACTGGAAATGGCCGCCGCGAACGCCGCGCGCAATGGCGCCAAGCTTGCCGTGCACAAGGGAGATGCCTTCGACGTATTGGAAGATCTTGGCAAGCAGGGTGCGCGATTCGATATCGTCATCGTCGATCCGCCGGCGTTTGCCAAACGCAAAAAGGACCAACCCAAGGCACTGGCGGCGTACAAGAGACTGAATCAGCTCGCGCTGCAAGTGACCGCGGACGAGGGCGTGCTGGTGTCCTGTTCCTGCTCCTTCCATGTAAGTGCGGAGGAATTGCAGGATGCGATTTCCAAAGGCGCGCGCGGCGCCGGCAAGCATTTGCAAATCCTGGAAATGGGCGGCCAGGCCCCCGACCATCCGGTGCACCCGGCCATTCCGGAAACTCGCTACCTCAAAGCCTATTTCTGTCGGGTCAATGAAAGTTTAAAGTAGCGGTCATGATTACCTACCCGCACATCAACCCCATCGCCGTGTCCATCGGCCCCATTTTTGGCCTGGGTCCTCTGCAGGTGCACTGGTACGGCATCATGTACTTGATTGGATTCGTGGGGGCGTGGTGGTTGGCGCGCCACCGGGCGCGGCGACCGGGGTCGACCTGGGTGCCGCTCGAGATCGATGACCTCATTTTCTACTGCGCGATCGGCGTCATCGTCGGCGGCCGCTTGGGATGGTGCATTTTTTACGGCCACGACGTGATTGCAGAAAGTTGGCTCAATGTCTTTCACATTTGGGACGGCGGCATGTCCTTTCACGGCGGTATGACCGGCGTCTTGATCGCCGGCATCGTCTTTGCCCGCGTCAAGCACAAGAAAATTCCCGATGTTTTGGATTTCGTGGCGCCGCTGCCCGGCATCGGCTTGTTTTTCGGGCGGCTCGGCAATTTCATCAACGGCGAGTTGTGGGGCAAGCCCACCGATTTGCCCTGGGGATTCGGCGTCCCGGATGCGCAAGGCGTCCTGGTTTCGCGGCATCCCTCGCAGCTGTACGAGGCCACTCTCGAGGGTCTGGTGCTGTTTCTGATACTTCTGTGGTTCACCAATACGCCGCGTCCGCGGTTGGCGCCGACAGGGTTGTTTCTGCTGCTGTACGGCTGCGGCCGTTTCTTGGTCGAATGGGTGCGCCTGCCCGATGCGAACATCGGTTATCTTGCCGGGAACTGGCTGACCATGGGCATGCTGCTGACCACGCCGATGATTTTGATCGGCGCCGCCATGATGATTTATGCCTACCGCCGCAATGCACCCACCGGCAATTTGATTCCCGCGAAGGCCTGATGCGGCAGTACCTGGATTTTTTGCGCCATATCCGCGAGCGGGGCGCCTCAAAGGACGACCGGACCGGCACCGGCACGGTGAGCGTGTTTGGTTATCAGATGCGCTTCGATCTGAACGCCGGCTTCCCGCTGGTGACGACCAAAAAGCTGCACTTGCGTTCCATTATCTTTGAGCTGCTGTGGTTCCTGCGCGGCGATACCAATGTCAAATACCTGCACGAACATGGCGTCAGCATCTGGGATGAATGGGCCGACAAGAACGGCGACCTAGGTCCCGTCTATGGCAAGCAATGGCGCAGCTGGCCGACGCCGGACGGCGGGAATATCGACCAGCTGTCGCAGGTGATCCGGCAGCTCAAAACCAATCCGAACTCGCGGCGCATCGTGGTCAGCGCCTGGAACGTGGGCGAACTCGAGCGCATGGCGCTGTTGCCCTGTCACGCCTTGTTCCAATTCTATGTGGCTGACGGCCGTTTATCCTGCCAGCTGTACCAGCGCAGCGCGGATGCGCTATTGGGCGTGCCCTTCAACATCGCCTCGTATGCGCTGCTCACGCATATGATCGCGCAGCAGTGCGGGCTGCAAGTGGGCGATTTCGTATGGACCGGCGGAGATTGCCATTTGTATTTGAATCATCTGGAACAGGCCGACTTGCAGTTGTCGCGTACGCCGTACCCCTTGCCGCAGCTCAAGATTTTGCGCGAGGCGCCGACCTTGTTCGACTACGCCTACGAAGATTTTGAAATCGTCGACTATCGCTCTCATGCCGCGATCAAAGCACCGATTGCCGTATGAAAAAGCTTGCCCGCCCCAAGAAAACGCCTCTGTTTGAGGTCCGCCACTCGCGTGTTCACGGCTACGGCGTATTTGCGTTGCGGCGCATCCGCATGGGCACCACCATCGTCGAGTATCTCGGCGACCGCGTGAGCCACGAACTGGCCAACGAGCGGTACGAGGATAAGGATCCGCTGGATGGTCATACCTTCCTGTTCACCGTGGACAAGAAAACGGTGATCGATGCCGGCGTCAACGGCAACGAGGCGCGTTTCGTCAATCACGGCTGCGATCCGAATTGCCAGGCAGTCGATTCGAACAAAAGAATTTTTATCGAAGCGATCCGCACCATTCGACCGGGTGAAGAGCTGGCGTACGATTATTCCATACAGCGCGATGGCGACGATCCCGCCAATGTGGACGAGGTATTTGCCTGCCGCTGCGGCGCGCCTCAATGCCGCGGCAGCATGCTGGAACCGCGCAAGAAGCCGAAGTCCAAGACCAAACTACGGTCGAAGTCCAAGCCGACTGCCAGGCCCAAGCGCAAACGGCGGCGGTGAACGCAGGCACGCAGTTGCAGCAGAGCGGGATCTCGATTCGGGATCACTTCATTACACCCGTTCAAGTCGAGGCGCTGCGCGGCTGCGCCAAGGCGCGGGAGTCTCATGGAGATTTCCTTGCGGCACGCATTGGCGGGCCCGGAGCGGAACAACGTGTCGACGGTATCCGCGGCGATTTCACCTGCTGGCTGCGCGAGCCGCTGCTGCCGCCCGAGCTTGTGCTGCTGCAGCAGCTCGAGGCGCTGCGCCTGGAATTGAACCGCGAAAACTACCTGGGATTATTCGACCTGGAGCTGCACTACGCACGCTATCCGCCGGGAGCCGCCTATGCCCGGCACGTCGATCAACCCCGCGGCAGCACGCGACGCATCGTTTCCCTGGCCCTGTATCTGAATCCGCAGTGGCAGACCGCCGATGGCGGCAAGCTGCGCTTTCACAGCGCCGATGGGCGCAGTGTCGATGTCGAGCCGCTCGGCGGCAGGTTGGTCTGTTTCTTGACCGCGGGCCGCGAGCACGAGGTGCTGCCCTCGCAACGCGAGCGGTTCAGCATCAGCGGGTGGTACCGGGAGCGCGAGGCGCCCCTCGCCGACAACCGCTAACTGCGCGGCGGGTTTGCCGCGTCGCGCAGCAGGCCGCGCCAAGCCTGCAGAAATTCTTCGCTCGGCGCGGCGCTCGTCAGGATTTCGATGCGGCTGTCGCGGCGATAGGCGCTGTCCTCGGCGGCGAGGCCGTGTGCGTGCGCCTGCACCAGCCACGAAGGCCCCACCCCGGTACGAAAGACTCCCTTCATTCGCTTGAGCCATCCAGCATTGGTTTCGAGCAGCCAAATCATCCGCGGCTCAAGTACCGCACGCGCGAAAGTCAGTTCGCGCGGCAGCATCCATTGCACCGCCCAGAGCCCCAGCGCCTGGGCGTGCGTTTCTGCGCCCGTTAATCCGCCGACGGTAAATGGCATCGACAGGGGCGCGGCGGCTTCCCGTGACTTGGCAACGAGGGAAAAACGCGGCCCGCGATCAAACTTCCGCCACGCCTGCGGCGGCAGTTCGCCGTGCAGGCAGGTACCCACAAACGGCGCCTGCGGATACTGTTCCGCCGCTAGTCGCTCGAAGGCTCCACGTTCCGCCGCGCCGGCAAGATCCGGTTTCGACAGGAGCAACGCGTCGGCCGATTGGATCTGCGACCATTCGCTGAGCGGCCGCTTGGCGAGGATTTGGGCGGCGTCTTGCGGATCCACCAAGCAAATGACGCTGTGCAATTCGAGCGCCTGCTGAGATTCGTAGATGGCAAGCGTGTCGACAATGTCCGCCGCGTGTCCGGCGCCGCTCGGCTCGATCAACAATCGAGCCGGCTTGAGATTGCGCAGAATATCGCGCAACTGTTTGCCGAACTCCAGTTCGCCGACGCAACACAGGCAGCCTCCTGCGACCAAGCGCACGTCGTAGCTCCCGCGCGCGGACTGCGCCACGCTGAGTGCGTCGATTCCGGCGTCGGTGAATTCGTTGAGGATGACCACCCACAACTCGTCCTCGGGCTTCAGTGCCATCTGCTTGCGAATGACGGTCGTCTTGCCGCTGCCGAAGCTTCCGGTAATGACGTGCGCTTGAGTCAGGATATGACGGTTCTCCTCTATATAAGCTTTTGATTGTATGGAACCTGAGGCATTATCGCGGGCCAGTGGCATTCTCGCGCGCCAGTTTCGCGCGGGAAGCGGCAAGCTCCGCTCGCGAACGAGGCATGAACCGCCACATTAAGTGGAATCTCGGCAATTCAAGGCAATTTGGGTTCTGGCATGAATGTTGCTGTGTAATGTTCATGTATCATACTGCCCGCGTATGCGCTTACCGTCGCTGAAATTCTTGAAGACCTTCCAGGTCGCGGCGAGGCTGCAAAGCTTCAAGGCAGCGGCTGAGGAATTGTTTGTCACCCCCTCCGCCGTCAGCCATCAAATCAAAGCGCTGGAGGAGCATTTGGGCGTGAGCCTTTTTCAGCGCGGCGTACGCACCCTGACGCTGACGGATGCCGGCGCCAACTATCTTGAACACATCAACGATATCTTCTCCAAGCTCGAATCGGTCACCGAGCAACTGCAAGTCCGTTACGGCCGCACCATCATCCGGCTGAACGTGCCCTCGTTTTTCGCGAATGAATTGCTGCTGCCGCGGCTCGCGTCCTTTTCCCAGGCGCGTGAGGAAACTGACATCCGCATTGAGACCACCTTTTCCGCGCCGAAGACCCATCCGCCGGAAGCGGACCTATCCATTGTTGTCGGCGCGGGTCCCTGGGACGGCCTCATCGTGCACGAATTGTTCGCGCAGAACTTCATTGCCGCCTGTTCGCCGTCGTTTTTGCTCGATAACCCGATCGATTCCTATGCGGATCTCAACGGCAAGACGCTGCTGCTGCACGAGGAGCGCCGCGAAGCCTGGGAGAAGTGGGCGGCGGGTTTGCACATAGAGCCGATCAAGCCCAACCGGCTGGTTCGCCTCGACACCATGTCGGCCGTGGTAAGGGCCGCCGAACAGGGCGTCGGCATCGCTTTGGTTCCCTCGCGGTTGAGCGCCGACCGCTTCAACGCCGGCGGACTGGTGAAGTTGTTCGATGCGGAACTGACCACCAACGAGAGCTACTATCTGCTGCACCGGCCCGAAGATCGCGCGCGCGAGGATCTGCAGGAATTGACGCGCTGGATTTTGAAAGAGTGCCGCGTCGCCTGAGCCGGCGACACATCGCTGGCTACGCGGCGCCGGCGAGGGTATAAATCCGTTTTCCTTTTTTGAGAATCGACGGATGGCGGACGATGTGGAACTGGTCGTAGCGGTATCCGAAAACGATGTCATCGGCCGCGCCAACCAGCTTCCATGGCGTTTGTCAGGGGACTTGCGGCACTTCAAAAGCCTGACCCTGGGGCATCACATTCTCATGGGCCGCAAGACCTATGAGTCGATCGGCCGGGCATTGCCCGGGCGAGTCAACTGGGTCTTGAGCCGTTCGAGCGATTTCGCGCCGGCCGACTGCAAGGTGGTCAGCTCTCTGCACGAGGCCCAAGCGGGCGTCGGCAGCGAATCGCCGCTGATGGCGATCGGCGGCGCCGAGATCTACCGGCTGTGCCTGCCGCTGGCGCGGCGCATTCACCTCACCCTGGTGCACGCGCAGATCAATGACGGCGACACCTATTTTTCCGCATGGCGTGCACCCGAATGGATTGAATCCGGCCGCGAGCGCCACCCGGCCGACGAAAAGAACGCCTACGACTACAGCTTTCTCACCCTCGATCGCACCGGCCGCTAGAGCGCCGGCTCCTAGAGCGCCGGCAGGCGGCTGGTCACTTCGCGTTCTGCGCGTTCGAAATCGACTTGTGCCAGCGTATCGACGCCCTCTGCCGTGAGGCTGTTCAGAATCTCCGTTTGCGTCGCGCCCCGCTGCTGCGCCGTCAGATAGGGAATCTCGTGGTGGAACATCACCATGGAGTAGCGCGGAATGAAACGGCGCGGAAAGCGCCGTTCGAGTTCCAGGGACAGCGCCCGCTGCAGCTGATATTTGGGCTCCGCCACGGTCTCGCGCATCTCCAGATAATTTTCCAGGGCCATGGCCGCGATTGCATCGGTGTTGGGCTTGCGCGCAGCCCCGAATTGTTCGAACACGGCCTGCCACGAGCGGCATCCCGCGCGCGGCGATGGCTGCGCAATGCAGGCGTCGAATTCCAGGCAATCCTCGAAGCAGCAGTTCATGCCTTGGCCATGAAACGGCACCATGGCATGTGCCGCATCGCCGATCACTGCTGCCAGTCCGCGTACGTGCCAGGGGCTCGCGGTGACGGTCCCCAGGAATCCAACGGGATGAGCGTCGAATTCGGCCGCCGCATCCGGCATGAGTTCGCAAGCATCGGGAAAGTGCTGCGCCAGGAATTGCCGCGCGCCATTTTCATTGCGCAGTGCCGCGAAGCTCACCGGGCCGTGCTTGGGCAGAAACAGGGTCGCGGTAAAGCTCCCGTCGGAGTTCGGCAAGGCAATCAGCATGAAGTTGCCGCGCGGCCAAATATGCAGCGCGTCGCTGGCCATGCGAAAGCTGCCGTCGCGCCCGGCAGGTATGGAGAGTTCCTTGTAGCCGTGCTCGAGATCGGTTTCCGCGGCCTGAATCATCGCCGCCCGTGCCATCTCCCGGCGCATGAGCGAACCGGCCCCATCCGTGGCCAGCAGCGGCTGCATTGGCACACTCAACTGCCGCGCACTCTTTAGGTCGTGTATTCGCGCGGCCCCCGCGGTGAAATCGGCGCCTTCAAAGCGATGCTGGAAAAACAGCTTCACACCGGCGCGGCCGGCTGCGGCTTCGATCAATGCTTGATTGAGCCGATGCCGGGATACCGAATAAATCGCTTCATTGGGCCGCTGCCCATACGGTTGAAAATCGGTGCCGCGATTCTGGTAGTGAATCATCCGGCCGCGCATGGGCAGCAGTGCGGAACTCAGCTCGTCGAACACTCCCGCGGCTTTGAGCGCGTGAATGCCGCGATCGGCCAGCGCCAGATTGATGGACCGGCCGGATTCAACGGGTGCGCTGCGCGGATCGGGCCGGCTTTCGTATAGTTCCACCGGCTGGCCGCGCCGCGCCAGCAGAATGGCGAGCAGCGCGCCGGTGGGTCCGGCGCCCAAGATGCGTATCATGAGTCAATCACATGCGCACGGCCTGGCTCAGGATGTCCACGGCGGCGAATACGTCGGCAAATGAGTTGTACAAGGGGATCGGCGCCAGCCGCAGGACGTCGGGTTCCCGCCAATCGCCCACCACGCCGGCGGCCGTGAGCTGCTCTTGGCAGCGTTTGGCGGCGGCGGCGGGCCGCGCGATCCGCAAACTCAATTGACAGCCGCGTTGCTCAGCTGCGCTTGGGGTAATGATCTGCACGAGGCCGGAAAGGCGCTGCTCAATGAGATGCTGCATGAAACCGGTCAGCGCGATGGATTTTTTGCGCAAGGAAGCCATGCCGGCTCGCTCAAAAATCTCCAATGAGGCCAGCAACGGCGCCGTCGACAAAATGGGCGGATTGCTGATTTGCCACCCCTGCGCTCCCTCGATCGGATCGAACTGGGGGTCGTAGAGAAATCGTTTGGGTTGGTTGTGGCCCCACCAGCCGGCAAACCGGGGCAGTGTGAACTCGCGCGCGTGGCGCTCATGCACGAAGCAGCCGCCGACCGCACCGGGACCGGCATTGAGATATTTGTAGCTGCACCACACGGCAAAATCGCAATCCCAATCGTGCAGGCGGATCGGGATGTTGCCGATGGCGTGCGCGAGATCGACGCCGACGGCTGCCCCGACACGCCGCGCCGCCTCGCTCAACGCCTGTATGTCCAGGGTCTCGCCGGTGAGATACTGAACGCCCGGCAGCAGTACCAGCGCGAGGCGGGATCCGTCGCGCTCGATGTGCTCGAGCAAATCCTCGCTGCGCAAATTGCGCTCGCCGCCGCGCGGCCGAACTTCGATCAAATGCTCCGCGGCGTTCAGGCCGTGAAACTCAAGTTGCGACACCACCGCGTAGCGATCCGAGGGGAATGCCGAACTCTCGATCAACACCTTGTTGCGTGACGCATCGGGCCTGAAGAAGCTCACCATCATGAGGTGCAGGTTCACCGTCAAGGAGTTCATGGCAACGACTTCGCTTTCCAGCGCACCCGTCAATCCGGCCAGCCCGGGCGCCGCGCGCTGGTGGTAGGGGATCCACGGCCGCGCCGCGTCGTGATGCCCCAGGACGCCGAGACGCCGCCAGTCCGCCAGCTCTTGTTCAATGAAGCCGGCGGCCGATTTGGGCTGCAATCCCAGGGAATGCCCGCCGAAATAAAGCACCTTCCGTCCGCGGGCATCGTGCGGGTGATGAAACTCGTGCGCGAAAGCGGCGAGGGGGTCTGCCGCGTCGTGGGCCGCGGCCTCGGCTTTGAGGTCAAGCGCGCTCAGGCAGGCGCCTGCATGACGGTGCCGCATACGCTGCAGGTGCGAAGCTGCAAGTTCGAATAAAATCGCGAAAAAATTTCCGGCAGTTGCGTCTCGATGTTGCCGACCGGAACCTGCTCAAAATACAGCCGATGGCCGCAGTTTTCGCAGTACCAAGAAAAACCGTCCAGTTCATCGGCACCGCGCCGCCGTTCGACCACAATCCCTACGCTGCCCGCGGGGCGCTGCGGAGAGTGCGGCACGCCGGCAGGCAACAGATACATCTCACCTTCGCGGATGGGCACCTCTACCAAGCGGCCCTCCTGCACGGTCTTCAGCACCATGTTGCCCTCAATCTGGAAGAAAAACTCCTCGCTGGGATCGTGGTGATAATCCTTGCGCGAATTCGGTCCGCCAACCGCCATGATGATGAAGGCGCTGTCTTCGAAGAGTAACTTGTTGCCGACCGGCGGCTTGAGCAGCCCGCGGTTCTGGTCGATCCAGCGGCGCAGATTGAAGGGTGGCGGGGCAGGCATGGCGTCATTATACGGCGATGAACTTCGTCGTGTTTGCTGCGGTCAAACGTGGCTGGAGGCAGCATGCGAACCCTTTGGACGGCCGTTGGCGTCGGATTGTTATTTGCCTTGCCCTCGCAGGCGGCCGATCCGCTCGCAGGTACTCCGGTACAGGCGGTATGGAAAGAGCAGCGCGTCGAATTCTCCTACCTTGGCCGCACGTCCCGCTATTCATGCCAGGGCTTGCGCGACAAGATGCGTTCCCTGCTGCTGGACTTAGGGGCGCGGCGCGATTTGCAGGTATCGCTGCTCGGCTGCGACGAGTCGGCGCCTCTGGGCAGAGGCTATATCGGTCCGCGTCTGTACTTGGTCTTCTCAACGCCGGTGCTGCCTGGGAATTCAGCCAAGCCCTTGCATGCCGGCGACCTGTTGCCGGTGGACGCCCGCTACGAATTGTTCACCCTCACCAGCGACGCATTCCGCAACTACGGCGTCGGGGACTGCGAATTGGTGGAGGAGTTTGCGCGCGAGATCCTGCCGCGCTTGAGCGCCCGAAACGTAAAACAGGACATTACTTGCGTGCCGTATCAAGCGAGCGGCAGCCGCTTCTTCGTCCGCGGCGAGATTTTGCGGGCCGCAAAGATTCCCTGAGGGCCTAGGCCTCGCCGGCGGGTGAATTCTGGGGCGCGGCGCAGGCCACTTGCACCGGTTTGGCATCGGGCACATCGAGCCGCAACGCGGTGAGGCGGTTCCCCCAAACGCAGCCCGTATCAAGCCCCGTGACATCGGCATTGCTGAAGAAACCCAACGTCGACCAGTGGCCGAAAATGACGCGCGATCCGCGCCAGCGGGCATCGCGCGCCTCGAACCAGGGGATGAGCGATTTGCTCTGCGCCTTCTTGGGCGACCCCTTGACGCGCAGCGCCAGGCGGCCCTCGGCATCGACGTAGCGCAGGCGAGTGAGGCAGTTCGCGATGAAGCGCAGCCGCTCATCGCCCTCGAGACCATCTTCCCAGCGATCCGGCTGGTCGCCGTACATCCGCTCAAACAGCTTGCGCGGATTGCGGCGCAGCGCTTTCTCCAACTCGTGGGCGCAGCTGCGCGCCCGGTTCAGGTCCCATTGCGGCGCGAGTCCCGCATGCACCATGCACACGTTCAGATGGGTGTCTTCGTGCATCAGCGGCCGCTCCTGCAGCCAATCGAGCAGCGAGGAGCGGTCTGGAGCGCTCAATATGTCATCGAGCGTGTCGTCGCTGCGCAGGCGTCCGGCGCCGTGCGCCACCGCCAGGAGGTGCAGGTCATGATTGCCGAGGATGACCGTGGCGGCATCGCCCAAGGCGCGAATGCGCCGCAGCACTTTCAAGGAGTCCGGGCCGCGGTTCACCAGATCGCCCACGAACCACACGGAATCGCGATCGGGTGAGAACTTCAGCGCCGCGAACAGCGCGCCCAGTTCCGTGTCGCAGCCCTGCACGTCGCCGATCGCATACAGCGCCATCAGGCACCCCTGGGGTCTAGTGCAGCACTCCGGGCATCGCCAATCTGAACGGGGCGATCGGCGCATCGAATTGCTCGCCATCATCCGCCACCATTTGGTAGCTGCCCTGCATCGTGCCGACCGGAGTCTCGATCACGGCCCCGGTCGAATAGCGGAATCCCTGGCCGGGCTTCAGGTAGGGCTGCTCGCCGACCACGCCATCGCCGCGCGTTTCCTTCACATTGCCGTTCGCATCCGTGATGATCCAATGGCGCGTCAGGAGCCTCGCCGGCACTTGGCCTTCATTGCGGATCGTAATGGTGCATGAAAATACAAAGCGCTTGTCGCGCGGATCGGACTGCTCCTCGATATAGGAGGTCTCCACTTCGACGCGAATTCTGGGATTCACAGGTTCAGCCGCGGGAATCTGCATAATTAGCTCAGCCGCACGGCAAGCACATCGCAGTGCGCGGCGTGCAGCACCGTGTCTTCGGTGAAATTTACCAAAATGCCGAGACCATGCCGCACGCGGCTGCCGAGTACAATCAAGTCGACGGCCTCCTCTTTGGCGATCCGCAGGATCTCGGTCTTCTTGTTGCCGGCTTCCACTCGGGTGACGGCATGCGCAACGCCGAGCCGGGCGGCGAGTTCAGTGAGCTTAGCCCGCGCGCGATCTTCTAGATCCTCTTCAATTTGCACGGTCGGCATCAACGTCTCACCCATGGGTTCGCTCGGCACGAATTCGACCACATGCAGGATCACCAGCGCCGCGTTGGAGTGAGCAGCCATATCTCGTCCGGCGGCCGCAATCTGTTCGCTGGCGTCAGTCAGATCCAACAATACCAAGATTTTCTTGTAGCCGGCCATGCGCTTTTGAGTATAACCGAGAGTGGTGGGCGGCGAGCAGGCCGAATTGCGCGGGCGTCAGTGCTTCGGGGCGCAGCTGCGAATCGATGCCGCAGGATTCAATTTCCTCCGGCGACAGGAATCCTTTGAGGCCATTGCTCAATATTTTGCGCCGATGCGAAAAAGCGGCGGTAACCAACATGCGCAGTACGCCCTCATCGCCGATGTCGAAGCGCGGCGCCGGCGTCGGCCGCAAGCGCACAATGGCCGACCAAACCTTGGGCCTCGGCCGGAACGCGCCGGGTCCGACGTCGAAGAGCTTTTCCACCTCCGCCACTGCCGCGAGCATGACCGTCAACCGGCCGTAGGTTTTGTTCGAAGGCTCGGCCGTCATGCGGTCAACGACCTCCTTTTGCAGCATGAAGTGCATATCGGCGATCGCGTCGTGCTGCTGCAACAACCGGAACAGCAAGGGCGTCGAAATGTTGTAGGGGAGGTTGCCGACGATGCGCAACCGCGGACCGTCGGCGCGCAAATGCTTGAAGTCGGTGCGCAGCGCGTCTGCCACGTGCACTTGAAGTCCCTGCGAGGCGCGCGCATCGCTTTTGAGAGCCTGTGCCAGATCGCGGTCGATTTCGATGACGTCCAGATTCTTCGCGAGTTGCAGAAGATCCCAGGTCAATGCGCCGCGGCCGGGACCGATTTCCACGATGCGTTCGCCGGGAGCCGGGGACACCGAGTCGATGATTCGTCTTATGACGCCGCGATCATGCAGAAAGTGCTGACCGAAGCGCTTACGGACCGGCATGATCGTCAGCGGCTACGCCGGCACTCGCGAGGTCGATGGCAAGCGCCAGAGCGGCGCTCAAGCTTCCGGTCTCGGCTTTTCCGGTGCGCGCCAGACTCAAGGCGGTGCCATGATCCACGCTGGTGCGCAGGATGGGCAGGCCCAAGGTCATGTTCACGGCATTGCCGAACCCCAGGTGCTTGATGACCGGCAATCCCTGGTCATGATACATGGCGACCACCACATCGACGGTCTTGAGGAAGCGCGGCGTAAAGGCCGTGTCCGCCGGGACTGGTCCCACCAGATCAAGTCCCTCGGCTTTTAATTCGCCGATGACCGGCGTGATTATGTCCAATTCTTCGCGGCCCAAATGTCCGGCTTCACCCGCATGCGGATTGAGTCCCAAGACCGCGATGCGCGGCTGCTGCAGGGAAAAATGCCGCTCCAAATCCATGTTGACGATGCGCAGCGTCGCCGCCAAGCGCTCGCGTGTGATGGCCTGCGGCACGTCGGCCAAGGCAAGGTGAGTCGTGACCAACGCCACGCGCAGCTGGTCATTGATCAACAGCATCACCGGCAGCGCCGCGCGGGTTCGCTCCGCCAGATATTCGGTGTGGCCGCTAAATCGGTAACCGGCATCCATGATCGTGCTCTTCTGCACCGGCGCCGTGACCATGGCCGCAAACTCGCCGTTGGTGCAGCCGTCGCAGGCGCGATCCAGCATTTCAATCACGTAGGCTGCGTTGCGCGCATCCGGTTGGCCGGCCACAACTTTGCAGCGGGTCGGAATATGCAGGACTTGCAGCGTGCCGCTGCGATGCGGCCGGGTGAGCCTTGTGGGGTCGTAGCGTTCAAGGACCAGCGGCAGCCCCAGTGCGGATGCGGTGCCGGCCAAAAGCTCGGCATCGGCCGCCACCACCAGATCGGTCTCCCAATCTCTTTGGGCCAACACCACACAGGCATCCGGCCCGACACCGGCGGGTTCCCCCGACGTAATGACGATACGCGGTATGTACACTACATCTTGGTTTCGACGAAGGCGTCGTCGCGCAGGCGCCGCAACCACAACTCCGTTTCTTCGTCCGCCTTGCTTTCGCGGATTGCGGCAAACGCCTTCTGCCGCCGCACATCGTCGGTGCTGTCGTAGGTGCGCGTGCCCAGCATTTGCACGATATGCCAGCCATAGCGGGTCTTAAAGGGCTCGCTGATCTCGCCGTCCTTGAGGTCGGCAATCGCCTTGTCGAACTCCGGCACGAAAGTGCCCGGGCCGCTCCAGCCCAAGTCCCCCCCGTCGGGAGCCGAGCCAGGATCCTCGGACGCAGTCGAGGCGATGCCCGCGAAATCCTCGCCCTTGAGGATTCGTTCGCGCAGCTTGGCGAGCTTCTCGCGCACGGTCGCGTCGTCATCCAGCTCATTGGGTTTCATCAAAATGTGCCGCGCGTGTATCTGATTGATGATTACCGGCGCCTCGCCGCTGCGGCGCTCGTTGAGCTTCACGATGTGGTAGCCGCTCGGCGTGCGTACCGGCGTACTCACATCGCCCGGCTTCATTTTCACCACCAGGTCCAGGATGAATTGCGGAAGCTGCGCGCCCTTGCGCCAACCCAGCTGGCCGCCGTCCAACGCCGTTTGGCTGTTGGAATTGGCAATGGCGAGCTGGCCGAAATCCTCGCCTTTCCCGGCCCGGGACGCCACATCCTGCGCTTTGCGGGAGATTTCCTCGAGCTGCTGCGGCGTGGCCGCGGCCGGCAGCGACAACAGAATATGCGAGACGTTGAACTCGTCATTGGCGGCGGCATTTTGTTCGCGCGCGAGATACTGCTCGAGTTCATGCGGCGAAACATTGATGTGGGCGATCACATCGCGCTGTCGCAAGGTGCTCAAGGTCAATTCCTTGCGCATCGATTCGCGGTACTGCTTGTAATCGACGCCCTGTGCCGCCAGGGCGGTGGGCAGCTGATCGAAGGGGATCTTATTGCGCGCGGCTATTTCCTGCAGCGCGCTGTTCAACTGTTCGTCAGTGATGGTCAGGCCGACGTGCTTGGCGCGCTGCAATTGGATTTCCTGCAAAACGAGGCGATCGAGCACCTGTTGGCGCAGCACGTTTTGCGACGGCAGCTCGACCTTCTGATCGAGCAGGCGCTTCTGCACGGAGTCCATCTGCGCATCGAGTTCGCTCTTGAGCACCAAGCCATCGTTGACGATGGCGGCAATGCGGTCGAGCAATTCGCCGTGAACGCTGATGTCGCGGGTCTGGGCATGGGATGGCGACAGCAGCAGCACCTGCGCGAGAAGGATCGCACAGAGTTGGAACACTTTACGCATGACTCAAAATCCTAAAACTTACCTGGTTACTGGGTGTTCGGGTCACGGGTCGAGTACCCGCGGATCGACTGTTCGAGGAAGGAATCCTCACGCTTTCCGACCGAACTTAGGCCCGTCAGTTCCAATTGTAATGCAATCGAGGTGTCCAGTGTGCCCCCCGCGCTGGTGGTGCCGGGACGGATGCTCAGGTAGCGGCGCTGCACCAACTGGACCTTGTAGCAGCAGCTTTTGTACTCAAATCCGGCCACTTGCTCAATGGTTTGGCGATCCTGCAGCGAATAGACCCACCGACCCACCGTGTTCCAGTGGGCGGCAATCGGCCACGCGAAAGAGGCGTCCCACTGCTTGATAATGCCCTCCTGGAAGCGGTAGCCGATGTTCACCACCCGGTTGGGGTCCGGGCGGTATTGGACCGATATTTCCGATTTCTCGGTCTGCGAGGTGTACGGATTCCATTGATAGTCAAAATTGATGCCGAGGTGCTTGTAGCCCGTCAAGGCCACCTCCGCGACGATGTCCGAGGCCGGGAACGCACCGGGCTGTTGGGTCAGCCCAAGCGGCTGAACCGGGCCATTGCGATTCAGGCCATAGGCGTAGTAGCCGGGGTAATAGCCGGCGTAGTAGGGAATCAGCGGCTGGCCCCGGGCGACAAGGAGCGCATCGCCGGGCAATGCCAGGGGATTTACGATGGGGATGCCCTGGGCGAACTGTGCGGCACCGGCAACGAGCGGATCGGTGGGCAGAGTCACCCGTGGGATCGAAAAGTAGCGAATCTGCCCGATCGTCGCGGATAGGTACTGGGTGCCGGAAATCGCGTCGAACAGCCGCGTGGTCATGGCGAGCGCCACTTGATTGGCATCGCCGATGCGGTCCGACCCCACGTAGCGGTTGGTGCGGAATAGTTCGGTCAGATTAAGATCGGGCAATCCACTGTCGAATATCGGCAACTCGTTCTGGTTGCGATAGGGAACGTAGCTATATACCAGCCGCGGCTCCAAGGTTTGCGTGCGCTGGCCTTGGGAACCGGCGTTGCGTTCGAATACCAGGCCGGTATCCAAGCGTGCATAGGGCAGGGCACGGGTCGGCGAGCTCGGCAGGCCGGCGCCGGCGTGCTGCAAATCGTACTGCGTGAGGTCGTAACCGACGGCGGGTTCGAAGAAATAGCCCGGGCCGCGGCTGGACCAGCGTATTTCAGGCGACAGATTCAGGCGCACGCCCGTGGGCCCGGCCTCGCGCAGGAAATTCACCGCCTCGCTGTCGAATACGAACTCGAACTTGCTGTCCGCGATCGGGTAGAGCGCGCTGGCCTGCACGCGCGGCACCCGCGAGTAGGGACGATCCAAGCTGCCCACGGTGGTATCGATGGTTTGAAAATTTTGCAGCTGCGCACGGATGCGCCACGCGTCGTCGTAGTACAGCAGGTCGGCGCGCCGTTCCAGGTAGGTCACGCTGGTCTGCTCGGTTCCCACGGCAAAACTTTGAAAGTAATTGCTGTCGCTGACGCCGGCGATATCGGCGTCGAATCTCAGGCCGGGCCGGATGTCGGTAATGTCGGTGTAGCGCACATAGCTGCGATCAGCATGTTCCTGCTTGTCGTTGGGCAGAAACGTGGCATCGAGCTGGCCGTGCGAGTTTGAGGTCAGATAGCGGAAATCCTCGGCCAATTGCACGCCACGCGCGGTCAGCACCGCCGGTGTGAGCGTAAGGTCGTAATTCGGCGCAAGATTGAAGTAGTAGGGCACTTCGATATCGAAGCCGTTGCTGCCGGAATGGCCGAAGCTCGGGAACAGCACGCCGCTCTTGCGTTCGTCGCCCAAGGGAAATGAAATGTAGGGAAAATAGAATATCGGCACGTCCTTGAAGCGCATGATTACGTTGTGCGCGCTGCCCTCCTGGGCTCTGGTGTCGAGGTTGATCTGCGCTGCGCTCAGGCTCCAATCCTCGATTCCCACCGGGCAACTGGTGTAGCGCGCTTGGTCCAACGCCACCTTGCCTTCCGGAGTGACATCGATGTCCTTGGCAAAGCCGCGACCGTTGCGGTCCATGAGCTGGAAAAAAGCTTCGTTGAAGTTGGCGCCGCCGGCCGTTTCGTAGCTGCCGGAATCGCTGCGCACGCGCAGCTTCGGGTCCAGAAAATCGACCTTGCCTTTGACCGTCAATTTATCGGTGTTGTAGTCGTAGGTGACCGAATCGGCCGAGACGCTGCGTTCGTCCTGGGTCACCGTGACCCGGCCGGTGAGCACGGCATGGCCGTCGGCGCCCAGCAGAGCATCGTTGCTGTCGATGTGAATGAGATGATCGTCGGCGGCGATGTCAGGAGGACGCGTATAGGTGAACTTTGGCGGGGCGGGGCAGACGTCAGCGGCGTAGCCCGCGGGGCCGGCGAGGCAGAAGAAAACCCATGCGGTCCGAACGTGACAAGCCTTGGACAATATGCATCGCCTTAGTCGGTATACTTAAATCGCCGCATTTGCGGTGTGCGAATGGTCAAGCATGGGTCTATTGGATGCAAGCGATTCTCGCCTGGCGAACTTGACGCAATGGGTGATCGGGGACTTGGGATTCAGCGGCGCGGCGATCGCACCCGCGTCCGTGGACGCGAGTTTTCGCCGCTATTTTCGCGTCACCCGAGACTCCGACAGCTACATTGTGATGGATGCGCCGCCGGACAAGGAGGATTCGACTCCCTTTCTCAAGGTGGCGAGAATATTGGGCGGCATGAATCTTAACGTACCCATGGTGCTGGCGAGCGACATGGAGCGCGGCTTTCTGCTGCTCTCGGATTTGGGTTCGCGCCAATATCTCGATGAGCTGCCCGAGGAGGGTGCCGCCGATCGGCTGTACGCCGACGCACTCAAGTCGCTGCGCGTTATGCAGAGCGCCGATGCCCGCGTTTCGCAGGATTTGCCCCGCTACGATCGTCCCATGCTGCTGCGGGAAATGGAACTGCTGCCGGAATGGTTCGTCCAGCGGCATTTAGGTCTCGCACTCGACGAGCGCGAGCGCTCCATGCTGACGGATCTGTTTCAAAGCCTGGCGGATGCTGCGCTTTCGCAGCCCGCGGCCTTCGTGCATCGCGACTATCACTCGCGAAATCTTCTGGTCACGGCGCAGCACAATCCGGGCATTCTGGATTTTCAAGATGCCGTGTGGGGTCCGGTGACTTACGATCTGGCATCGCTGTTGAAGGACTGCTACATCGCGTGGCCGCCGGCGCGCGTGCGCGAGTGGGCCTTGGCCTATCGGGAAGAATTGCTGCGAGCCGGATTCGCGCTCGGGGCGAATGCCGCACAGTTCATGCGCTGGTTCGACCTGATCGGACTGCAGCGGCACATCAAGGTGCTGGGCATCTTTGCGCGCCTCTTTTACCGCGACGGCAAGCCGCAATATCTGAAGGACCTGCCGCGCGTGCTCGACTACGCGCGCGACACCGCCTCAAGCCATGCAGAGACCGCGCGCTTTGCGCAGTTCATCGCGGCGCGCATCGACCCAGAATTTTCCGGCGCGCAGCAGCGCGCTCTGTCATGAGCGCGGCGCTCGAACGGCCGCAGGCGGCGATGATTTTGGCGGCGGGCCGCGGCGAACGCATGCGCCCGCTGACCGACGCGACTCCGAAGCCGCTGCTCGCGGTGCACGATGAGCCGTTGATTGAGCGGCACGTGAGAAATCTGGCGCGCGCAGGCATCAGGCGCATCGTCATCAATCTGGCGTGGCTGGGATCGCAGATTCGCGAGTACTTGGGCGATGGCACGCGCTTTGGCGTTGCAATCGCCTACAGCGAAGAGGCGCCGCAGGCGCTCGATACCGGCGGCGGCATCTTCCGTGCGTTGCCGCATTTGTCCGGCGGGCCCTTCGCGGTGGTCAATGGCGATATCTACAGCGACTTTCCATTGGAAACCCTGACACTGGCCGCGGACCGCGATGCGCATCTGGTGCTGGTGCCCAATCCGAGCTACTTGCACGGTGACTTTGGTCTGAAGCAGGGTCAGGCTCTGGCCGCCGCTTCGGAGCTGTTCACCTTTGGCTGCATTGCCGTCTATCGGCCCGCGTTCTTCGCCGGCTGCCGCGACGGAGTTTTCCCCATGATGCCGCTGTGGCTGCGTTCCATGGCGGCCGGCCGTTGCTCGGCGCAGCTCTATACGGGGCCCTGGGAGGACGTGGGGACCCCCGAGCGGTTGGCCGCGCTGAACGCGCGGGCTCGGTAGAGTACAATTGCGGGTATGTCGGATCATCGGCCAACCCGCAGCGGCGAGAAATACACGACGCCACAAGGCTTTACGGCCATCAAGGACGGTGTCAAGCAGGCGCACGCGCCCGCGGAAAATCCGCGCAAGCCCGCGTGGTTGCGCGCGCCGCTGGCCGCCGGCGCCGCCTTCGGCGCAGTCAAGCAGATCGTGCGCGAACATCGCTTGAGCACGGTGTGCGAAGAAGCGAAGTGTCCCAACATCGGCGAATGCTGGAACGCCGGCACCGCCACGATCATGCTGATGGGTGCGGTATGCACGCGCGCCTGCCGCTTTTGCGCGGTCGACACCGGCAATCCGCACGGCTGGCTGGATGCCGAAGAGCCGCAGAATGTGGCCAGGTCGGTGCAGCTCATGCGCCTCAAATATGTGGTGCTCACCTCGGTCAATCGCGACGATCTGGCCGACGGCGGCGCGGCTCACTATGCGGCCGCCATCCGCGCCATCAAGCAATTGAATCCCGACACGGCGGTGGAAGCCTTGACGCCGGATTTTCAAGGCGTGATGACGGATGTGCGCAAGGTGCTCGATTCGGGGCTCGATGTCTTTGCGCAAAACATCGAGACCGTGAAGCGTCTGACGCATCCGGTACGCGATCCGCGCGCCGGCTACCAACAAACCATCGATGTGCTGCGTGCCGCGAAGGCTTATAAGCCTTCGGTGCTGACGAAGACCAGCCTGATGTTGGGGCTCGGCGAAACCGATGGGGAGATTCGCGAAACCTTGGCGGACCTGCGTACGGCGAATGTCGATGTACTGACCCTGGGCCAGTATTTGCGCCCCACGCCGAATCATCTGAGCGTGGAGCGATTCGTCACCCCGCAGCAATTCGACCAATATCGCGTGTGGGCATTGGATTTGGGATTTCTGGAGTGCGTGTCCGGCCCCTTGGTGCGATCCAGCTACCGGGCCGAACAGGCGCTGGCACGCAACAATGCGGGACTCGACAATGCCAAGCTCGCCGTCAAGGCCGCCGGTGGCTTTAGCTCATGAGCGCGCCGCCGCTGATCCGCCATCTCGGGCTCGCGCCGTACGAGCCGACCTGGCGCGCGATGCAGAAGTTCACCGATGAACGGGACGACGCCACGGAGGATGAAATCTGGTTCGCCGAACATCCGCCGGTGTTTACTTTGGGGTTGAATGCCGGCCGCGAACACCTATTGGCGCCGGGCGATATCCCCGTGGTGCAAATCGACCGCGGCGGCCAGGTGACGTATCACGGCCCGGGCCAGCTGATGATTTATCCGCTGCTCAACTTGCGGCGGCTCAAGCTGGGGGTTCGCGACTTGGTGGTGGCGCTGGAGAACGCCGTGATTGCCTATGCTTCCGGCGTCGGCATCGAAGCCGCAGGTTCGCGCAAAGCGCCGGGCGTTTATGTCGACGGCGCGAAGCTTGCCAGTGTCGGCCTGCGCATCCGCCGCGGCGCTTGCTATCACGGCATGGCGTTGAACGTGTCGCTGGACCCGCAGCCCTTCGAGCGCATCAATGTGTGCGGCTACAAGGATTTGCATGTTACGCGGCTCGCCGATCACGGCGTCGCTGCGAGCTTGGAAAGCGTGGCCAGGGATCTCACGCCCCATCTCTTGCGGCAGCTGGGCTATCAAGGGCTTGCCGCGGCGCGCGGCTACAGCGCCATGAGCACCAATTTGCAGGCGGTCAATTCGCGATAGATCTTGTCGAGTTGCTCGCGGCTGGTGGCATGCACCATATAGGTCAAGGCGAGGAAATTGCCGTCGGCACTGGTGCGGGTCTTGATCTGCGCATCGGCGAGCGGTCCGGCGTGGCGCTCGATGATGGCTTGCGTGAGCGCACGCAGATCGCTGTCATGGCGTCCCATGACCTTGATAGGGAAGTCGCTGGGAAAATCCTGGGGTGTGGTGCTCATAACGGCGGCATCTTGCCCAATTCGCGGATGTAGTTGACGAATGCCAGGTGGATTCGCTTGAACAGCGGGCCGGGCACTCCACGGCCTACGGGCGCGCCGTCGAGTTTGCTGACCGGCAGCACGCCGCGCGTGGAAAATGCCAGCCAGATCTCGTCGGCGCTGCGCAGCGCCGCTTCCGGGACGGGGGCGCTTATGTTCCGTATCGACAGAAGATCGGCCAGTTCCGTGACTACATCGCGGGTGGTTCCGGGAAGAATATGATGGCTGTTGGGCGGCGTATGAATGACGCCGTCCTTGACCACATGCACCGTGGTTGACGAGCCTTCCGTCAATTCGCCGTCCTCCAGCATGATGGTTTCGAACGCGCCGGCATCCGCCGCAAGCTTCTTCAAGAGAATGTTGGCCAAGAGTGCCGTGGCCTTGATATCGCGCCGCGCCCAGCGGGTCTCGGCCGCGGTCACGGCGGCGACGCCGTTCTCCAGTTGCGCGATCGGCAGCGGATCCAGTTCGGTGCAGTAGGCGAACAAGGTGGGCCGCAAGCCTTCCGGCCAGGCGTGATTGCGGCCGAACTCCGCGCCGCGGCTCACCTGCATGTACAGGTGGCCGTCGCCGGCTGAATTTCGCTCGATCAATTCCCGGCAAATATGCGCCCAGTCGCTGTGCGAAAGGGCGGGCGGCATGCGGATTCCGTTCAAGCTGCGGTTCAGCCGGTCTAGGTGCTGGCGCAGTCGAAAGGGACGCGATCCGTACACCGGCACCACTTCATAAACGGCATCGCCGAAAAGAAAGGCGCGATCAAAAGGCGACACCGCGGCTTCTTTGAGCGGCAGGTAGACGCCGTTCAAGTAGCAGATGGGGAGGGGTCCGCTCACGCAAACCACAGGCGGATTGTGTCAATCAGGCGCCGCCACCAACCGCCGGCCGGCACGGGTTTCAACGGATGCAGCGGCACGGTAGCCACAATCTGGCCGTCGTTGATGACGTGCAGGGTCCCGGCATTTGCATCCAATGCCAGCGGTGCGATGAGTTTGGGCTGAACGTCGATCGCGGTCTTGGCATCCGCCCGACCGCGCGCCAGCGTCAGGTACAGATCATCGCGGATGCCCAGTTCTGCATTCGGCTGCGAAGCCTTCCAAACGTGCGTGGTGACCAGCGCGGTGCCGCCCTTGACGATGAGCTTGGTGTCATAGAAGGTGAAGCCATAGCTCAAGAGAGACGCGCTGGCATTCTCGCGCGCCTTCATGCTGCCGGAACCGAGCACCACCGATATCAAGCGCATGCCTTCGCGATGCGCCGAGGTCACCAGGCAAAATCCCGCCGAATCGGTGTGGCCGGTTTTCAAGCCGTCGACGCTCGGATCCTTCTCGAGCAGTCCGTTGCGATTCTGCTGCTTGATGCCGTTGTGCTCGAACTCGCGCACTGAATAATATTTATAGTACTGCGGATAATCGCGGATCATGGCAATCGCCAGCAGGGACATGTCGCGCGCGGTGGTGTAGTGCTGCGGCGAAGGCAGCCCAGAGCTGTTTTCGAAGTGCGAACCGACCATGTTCAAGCTCTTGGCGGTCGAATTCATGAGCTGCGCAAAAGTCTCCTCGGTACCGGCGATGCGTTCCGCCAGCGCGATGGTCGCATCGTTGCCGGACTGCACGATCATGCCGAGGATGAGATCGTTCACCGACACCGGCTTGCCGAGCTCGATAAAGGTGCGCGAACCCTCTGAGCGCCACGCGTGCTCGCTGACCGTGACCATGTCTTCCAGCTTGAGTTTGCCTGCACTAAGTTCGTGAAAGACGATGTAGGCGGTCATCAGCTTGGTAAGGCTGGCCGGCTCCATGCGTTCGGCCGCGTTGTTCGCGGCGAGAACCTTGCCTGTCTGGTAATCCACGAGAATGTAGGAACGTGCGTCGATCTGCGGCGGAGCGGGAATCGCCATCCCCGCCACCGGCGGTGCGGACACGGGCGGCGCAGACGCGGCCGGCGCAACTGCGGCGGGTGCGGCAGCCGATGCTGCGGCGGTGTGTTTTGGGTGGGGCTTCGCAGCCCAGCAGGTTGTGGTGAAGACTGCGGCAACGGAAAGACTGACGAGAATCGATCGAAACATGGTTTAGTGCATACCCTATTAAAGGCCCGCTAGTTTACGGAAGTATCGCCGCGCGGCAATAGCGATTAGTCCAGTGCCAGGTGGGCGTCGTTGATGCCGGCGTGCTCGAGGTCCGCGACGATGCGATCGAATTCGGCCACGTTCGCAACGGGGCCGATGCGTACGCGGTACATGCGGCGGCCGGCAATTTCATTGTCGCGCACGAATACCTTGCCGTATCCGCCGCCGCGCAATTGGTCGGCCAGCCGTTGCGCATTTTTCGGATCGCTGAACGCGCCGGCCTGAATGAAGAGCGCGCGCGGAATCGGCACATGCGCGACGGCGTCGGGAGCGGCTGCATCCGCGGGGACTTCCGCCGGCGCGAGAGACTCCAGGGGAGTTACGGTCAACGCCGCCGCCACGGGTGGCGTCGCCGCGGCCAGCGATGCCGCGGGTGGCGATGCCGCAGGTTGCGCCGCCGCAGGTTGCGCCGCTGCCGCTGCCGTGAGCGGCGCGCTGCCCAGCGGTGCCGGCTCGAGGGTGCGCACTTCGACCATGGCGGTGCCGTTGCGCAGCATGTCGAGTTTGGATGCCGCGGTGTAGGAGAGGTCGATGATGCGGTTGCCGACGAAGGGTCCGCGATCGTTGACGCGAACCACCACGCTGCGCCCGTTTTGCAGATTGGTCACGCGCACATAAGCCGGCAGCGGCAGCGTCTTATGCGCGGCCGTCATGGCGTACATATCGTAGGGCTCGCCCGTGGAGGTCCGAACTTTGTGGAAGCCTGGCCCGTACCAGGAGGCGACGCCGCGCTCCACGTAGCCGACGCCCGAGGACAGGACAAAGTAGCGCTTGCCGAGCACGTCGTAGAACGGGGGATTGCCGGTGCGCGAGCGCGGCTCGGCGCGCGGCACCATGTCCGGAACGGTGCCGGGCGCGGGCGCCGTCTCCGCGGGCGGCAGCAGCACCGGCGCGGGACTGGGGCTTTGGCGGCGAGGAGGTGAACTGAAGCAGGCGCTCATCCCGGCCGCGACCATGGCGCAGAGCGGCAGCGCCAGCGCGCGCGACAATCTCACGGCGGTGTCGCGGGTGAGTCGGGGGGTGCGGGCGCCGCGGTGTCGTTCGCCTGCATGCGCTGCTTCACGGCGCCCGCGAGTTCGTAGACGGCCATGGCGTAGAGCGCGCTGTGGTTGTAGCGGGTGATCACGAAGAAATTGTTGTAGCCGACGCGCCAATGAACGCCGTCCGGTTCGTCAGCGGCAATCAAGATGGCAGGCGCCTCGGGCGGCAGCGGTCCCTCGAAGCTGACCCCTTTTGCCGCCAGCGAGCCCACGGTTTCGGACAGGGCCAACTTGCGGCCATCGAGATCGCCGGCCTTTTCAGGCAGCACCGTGGCCTCGGCGAGAACCGGCTCGCCGGCATTCCAACCGTGCTCCTTCAAGTAGTTGCCGACGCTGGCGCAAACGTCCGGCCAGTCGCTCCACAGATCGATGCGCCCATTGGCATCGGCGTCCACGGCGTAGCGCCGATAGTTCGAGGGCATGAACTGCGGAGCGCCCATCGCGCCGGCATAGGAGCCTTTCAGAATCTGCGCGTCAAGGTGGCTGTCGCGCGTCAGCAATAGGTACTGTTCCAACTCATCGCGGAAAAATTTCTCGCGCGGCGGATAGTCGAAGGCGAGGGTGACCAAGGCGTCGAGAACCCGGTAATTGCCGGTGAGTCTTCCATAGTAGGTTTCCACGCCCAGGATCGCGGCCAGATACTCGGGCGCGACGCCGCTCTTGATGCTGGCCTCATCCAGCGCCTGACGGTGGGCGGCCCAAAAATCCGTGCCTTCGCGGATGCGCCGCTCGTTGATGAAGATCGGACGGTACTCGTACCACAGCTTGGCCTTCTCGGCCGGTTTGCTCATGGCATCGATGATGGCCGGCTGGCTCTGCGCCGATTTCAACAGCTTGCGCAGCGGCCGTTTTTTGAAGCCATCGGCATCGGCCATGTGCTGGATGAATTCTTTGACTTCGGGGCGCTTGATGTCGAGGGCGGCCGCGGGCTTGGCGCCGGCCGCCAGGAGGGCGGCGGCCAATGCCACGCTGGCTGTCAAAATTCGCACGGTACTCACGAGCCAATCAGCTTGCGGTGAGAATGCAGCGACATGAGGATGCCGAAGCCGGCGAGCAGCGTAACCATGGAGGTGCCGCCGTAGCTGATCAAGGGCAGCGGTACGCCGACCACCGGCAGAACACCGCTCACCATGCCGGAGTTGACGAACACATACACGAAAAAGCTCAACGCCACGGCGCCGCCGGTCAAGCGCGCAAAGGTTCCTTGCGCCTGCATTGCCAAGTACAAGGCGCGGCCGATCACCAAGCCGTAGAGCGTCAGGATGAAGAGTTGTCCCATCAGTCCAAATTCTTCGCCGATCACGGCGAAGATGAAGTCGGTGGAACGCTCGGGAAGAAACTCGAGCTGCGCCTGACTACCGTTCATGTAGCCCTTGCCGAACACGCCGCCCGAGCCGATGGCGATCTGCGATTGAATGATGTGGTAGCCGGCGCCGAGACGGTCGGTCTCCGGATTCAAGAAAGTCAAAATTCGCTGGCGTTGATAATCGTGAATGAAATGCCAGCCTCCCCAGGCTGCGGCAGCCAGGAGCGGAATGGCAATCAGGATCAGCCGGATTTGCAATCCCGCCAACAGCATGACGATGAGGCCCGAGGCGGCAATCAGCAGGGCCGTACCCAGGTCCGGCTGGGTCACGATCATCGCGGTCGGAATGGCGATCAGCACGCCCATCACGATCAAGTCCAGGAACGTGGGCGGCAGCGTTCGTTCGTGCATGTACCAGGCGCAGGCCATCGGCACCGCGAGCTTCATGATCTCGGAGGGCTGAAAGCGCATGAAACCGATATCGAGCCAGCGCTGCGCTCCCTTGCCGATGTGGCCGGTGACATCGACCACGATCAACAGCAGCACCCCGAGCACGTACGCGATGGGTGCGAACATGCGCAGGTATTGCGGCGTCGTGAACTTGGCGAGCGCCAACATCGCGGCCACGGCGATGCCGATGTTCATCAAATGGTGCTGCACCATTTTCCAGTTCTGGCCTGATGCGCTGTACACCACCAGTATGCCGATGACGACAATGATGGCGAGCACGCCCGTGAGCGGACCGTCCAGCCCCAGGGCGCGCAAAGTGCGGCCTCCGGCGGTCAGCGTTCTGCGCGTGCGCGAAGGCGAGAATTCATCGTAAATCATGCGTTAACGCTCATGTACTTTACCCATGAGATTGGTGAGCACCGGCCATAGCAGCGCGCCGATGATGGGCGCAAGCCAGCGGCTGAAAGCGGTGACCGGATTGCCGGTGGCGCCGTCGACCCAGAAAAGCACGAATTGATAGCCGGTGAGCAGCGCGAAGATCACCAGACATTGCGACAACAGGGAAAATACCCGGATCCGCAAGCGCAGATGCGTGGCCCACGCGCCCATCAGCGTCAGTGCCAACGCATGCTGGCCTAAAACTACGCCGTGAATGACATCGAGCGCAAGGCCTGCGAAGAAGGCCAGCGTCAGGCCGCCCGCGCGGGGCGATTCGATGCACCAATAGAACACCACGAGCACCAGGAAATCGGGACGGAATGCATCGAGCACCGCCGGCAGCGGCAGCACTGCGAGCGCCAGGGCGATCAAGGCGGACAGCGCCATGGGCACGCGGCGGATTCGCGTTTCGCGCATCATTTCTTGGTCACCGGGGCGGCCTTGGGCAACGGCGGCAATTCCGCGGCCTGCGGTTTGAGCCACACGAACAGCAATTCCTTGGAGCGGTCGAGAGCGGCAGCCGGCTTGACCTCGACGTCGGCGAGCGACTGTGCCGGATCGCGCTTGATCTCGGATATGGTGCCGACCGGATAGCCCGCCGGAAATCCGCCGCCCAAGCCCGATGTCACCAATAGATCGCCGGCCACCACGTCGGCGCTGGTGGGCAGGTAGGGCAATTTCAACCGATTGGTATCGCCGGTGCCGACGGCAATGGTGCGCAGGCCGTTGCGGTTGATCTGTACGGGAATGGCATGGGCCGCGTCGCTTACCAGAATGACTTCGCTGGTGAGCTGCCCCACGCGCGCGACCTGGCCGAACACGCCGCCGGAATCCAAGACCGCCTGTCCCACATAAACGCCGTCGCTCGCGCCCTTATCCACCAGCACTCGTTCGCGAAAGGCATCCAGGTCCACATTCATCACATCGCCGATCACGAAGCGGTCAGTCACCGCGGCGGTATTGTCGCGCAGTACCCGCAGCCTCTGGGTTTCGGCCTCCAGGGCTTCGTAGCGCTGCAGCCGAAATTGCGCCACGCGCAAGGCCGCTTCGAGTTTGGCCTTGTCCGAGCGCAAGGCGTCCCGCGTGGTGACGCTGTCGCGAAACCAGTTCCAGCCTTCAAAGGGGGACGCGACCGCTATTTGCACGGGGTAGGCGACCACCGAGAGCAGCCGGCGAATTTTCCCCAAATGATCGTAGCGCTTGTCCACAATGATGAGCGCGAGGGCGAGCAGCGAGTACAGAACGCAGCGGAACAAAAGTCCCGTGGTTCTGCCGGAGGCATCGGTGCTACGAAACGCGACCATGGGCGGAATATTGGAACAGGCTTCCGGTCGCTTGCATTACTCCAATCCGAAAATGCCGGGTCCGTGTTCCTCGGTGAGTTCGAGGATTCGTCCGCCGCCGCGCGCAACGCAGGTGAGGGGGTCATCCGCGATGACCACCGGCAAACCGGTCTCCTCCATGAGCAATTTATCGACGTCGCGCAGCAATGCGCCGCCGCCGGTGAGTACGATGCCGCGTTCCGCGACATCCGCGCCGAGTTCCGGCGGTGTCTGTTCCAAGGCTTGCTTGACCGCGCCGACGATGCCTTGCAGCGGTTCTTGCAGCGCCTCCAAGATCTCGTTGGAGTTCAGGGTGAAGCTGCGCGGCACGCCCTCGGACAGGTTGCGCCCCTTGACGGAAATTTCGCGCACCGACTGGCCGGGATAGGCAGAGCCGATCTCGAGCTTGATCCGTTCGGCGGTGGCTTCGCCGATCAGGATGCCGTAGTTGCGGCGCACGTAATTGGTGATGGCCTCGTCGAACTTGTCGCCGCCGATGCGCACGCTGGCCGCATACACGATGCCGTTCAGGGAGATGACCGCGACCTCCGAGGTGCCGCCGCCGATGTCGAGCACCATGGAGCCCCGGGCCTCTTGCACCGGCAGGCCGGCACCCACGGCGGCGGCCATCGGTTCGGGCACGATATCGACGCTGCGCGCACCGGCGCCCTCGGCGGATTCCTTGATGGCGCGGCGTTCGACCTGGGTGGACCCAAAAGGCACGCAGACCAGAACCCTGGGGCTCGGGCTCAAAAACCGGTTGCCATGCACCTTTTTGATGAAGTACTGGAGCATCTTCTCCGTATAGGTGAAATCAGCGATTACCCCGTCCTTCATGGGGCGAACGGCGGTGATGTGGCCGGGCGTGCGGCCCAACATATTCTTCGCCTCGACCCCGACGGCGACGATGATTTTGCCCCCGCGTGTGGGCTCATCCTGCACTGCGACGACCGATGGTTCGTTCAGAACGATGCCGCGCTCGCGGACGTAAATCAGGGTATTGGCGGTTCCAAGATCGATTGAGAGGTCATTGGAGAAATAACCTCTAAGGCGTTTGAACATGGGGAATTTTTCGCAGGCTTTTGGGGTTAAAAAAGGATCGGCTAATGTAACAACCGACACGACATATCACAAGGCAACGTGTATCATCCCTGAAGCTTAATTTGCGTGAGTTGCTGCGCATTTTGAGCACCAACCCTATGAGCCTAACCCGTCAAGACGTCGAAAAAATTGCGCACCTTGCGCGACTCTCCATAACCGAGCAGGAGATGCCGGTGTATGTGCGCAGCCTTTCGAGCATCGTCAACTTCGTCGACGAGTTGTCGCGCACCGATACCGAAGGCGTGCTGCCCATGGCGCATCCGCTCGATGGCCAGCATCAACGTTTGCGGCCCGACGAAGTCTCCGACACCGACCACCACGAGAAATATCAAGTCAACGCGCCGGCGGTGACGGCCGGTCTGTACGTGGTGCCGCGGGTAATCGAGTAACCAAAGCGATTTTTGAGCGATGCATAACCTTTTTATCGGCGAACTCGCCGAACGCCTTAGCAAGCGGGAAATCTCCAGCGTGGAGCTCACCCGGCACCTATTGAGCCGCATCGAGCGCTTGAATCCCGCGCTCAATGCCTTCGTGACCTTGACTGGCGAGGCAGCGCTGGCCGATGCCGCGGCAGCTGATCGGCGCCTGGCCCAGGGCGAGCGGGGAGCGCTGCTTGGCATCCCCCTCATTCATAAAGACATTTTCTGCACCGATGGGGTTAAGACCAGCTGCGGATCGCGCATGTTGGACAATTTCGTGGCGCCATACGATGCCACCGTGGTGGCGCGCTTCAAGGCCGCGGGCACCGTGATGCTGGGCAAGTCCAACATGGACGAGTTCGCCATGGGCTCGTCCAACGAGACCAGCTACTACGGACCGGTCAAGAATCCCTGGGATACCAGCAGAGTCCCGGGCGGCTCCTCCGGAGGATCGGCGGCCGCGACCGCGGCCCGATTCGCCCCGTTTGCCACCGGCACCGATACCGGCGGTTCCATCCGTCAGCCCGCAGCCCTGACCGGCGTCACCGGGCTCAAACCCACTTATGGCCGCGTGTCCCGCTACGGGATGATTGCCTTCGCTTCCAGCCTCGATCAGGCCGGCGTGTTCGCGCGCAGCGCGGCCGATGCAGCAGCGGCGCTGCAGGTCATGGCGGGTTTCGATCCGCGCGATTCGACCAGCGTCGATGTGGCGGTACCGGATTATTCGCAGGCGTTGGGCGCACCGCTCAAGGGATTGAAGATCGGACTGCTGCGCGAATTCTTCGATGGGCTCGAACCGCGCAACGCGGCACTGATAGAGGACGCGTTGAGTATTTATACCGGGTTGGGCGCGGAAACACGCGAGGTTAGTCTCCCGCACCTGCCCCTGTCCGTGCCCACTTACTATGTGGTCGCGCCGGCAGAGTGTTCCTCGAATCTGTCGCGCTTCGACGGCGTGCGTTTCGGCTACCGTTGCGACAGTCCGAAGGATCTGATGGATTTGTACAAGCGTTCGCGCGGCGAAGGCTTCGGGCCCGAGGTGAAGCGGCGCATCATGACCGGCACCTATGTGTTGTCCGCCGGCTATTTCGATGCATACTATTTGAAGGCGCAGAAGGCGCGCCGCCTGATCACCGATGACTTTCGTTCAGCGTTCGCCCAGGTCGATTTGGTGATCGGACCGACCACGCCGACCCCGGCCTTCGAGATCGGCGCCAAGATGAGTGATCCGGTGCTCATGTACTTGAACGATATCTACACCATCGGCGCCAACCTCGCGGGGCTGCCCGGCGTATCGATACCCTGCGGTTTCATCGACGGCCTGCCCATGGGCTTGCAGCTGATCGGACCGCACTTTGCGGAAGCCCGGCTGCTGAATGCGGCCCATCAGTACCAGCAAGCCACGGACTGGCACCGGCACGCGCCGCGCGGATACGAGTCATGAGCGGCTGGGAAGTCGTGATTGGGCTCGAGATTCACGCGCAGCTCGCCACGCGCTCGAAGATTTTTTCGGGCTCCGCGACCGCTTATGGCGCGCCGCCGAACACCCAGGCCAACCTGGTCGACCTAGCCTATCCGGGCGTCCTGCCGGTCTTGAACGGCCGCGCGGTGCAAATGGCGGTGAAGTTCGGATTGGCGGTCGATGCCAGCGTCGCGCATCGCTCGGTATTCGCGCGCAAGAATTATTTTTATCCCGATCTGCCCAAGGGCTATCAGATCAGCCAGTACGAATTGCCGGTGGTCGGCCGCGGCTCGCTGAAAGTGATGCTGGACGACGGCAGGGAAAAAATTATCGGTATTACACGCGCCCATCTCGAGGAGGACGCCGGCAAGTCGCTGCACGAAGGATTGGCGAACGCCTCGGGGATCGACTTGAACCGTGCCGGAACGCCGCTGCTGGAGATCGTTTCCGAACCGGACATGCGTTCGGCCAAGGAAGCGGTGGCCTACATGAAGAAGGTCCACACGCTGGTGCGTTATCTGGAAATCTGCGACGGCAACATGCAGGAGGGCTCGTTCCGCTGCGATGCCAACGTGTCGGTAAGACCCCAGGGGCAGGAGAAATTCGGCACGCGTGCCGAGATCAAAAACTTGAACTCCTTTCGCTTCGTCGAAAAGGCAATCCAGTATGAGGTTGCGCGCCAGGTCGAGTTGCTCGAAAGCGGCGGCAAGGTCGTGCAGGAAACGCGGCTGTACGATTCCGACAAGGATGAAACCCGCCCGATGCGCTCGAAGGAGGAGGCGAACGACTACCGCTATTTCCCCGATCCGGACCTATTGCCCGTTGAAATCGATGCGGCATTCATCGAGGCGGTGCGGACGACGTTGCCCGAACTGCCGGACCAGAAAGCGGCTCGCTTCGCCAAGGACTTTGGACTCTCGGCGTACGACGCCGGAGTTTTGAGCGCCAGCCGCGAGCTTGGCGCGTATTTCGAGGCCGTGGTCGCGGGTTTGGGCGCGGGTCACGCGAAGCTTGCGGCGAATTGGATCATGGGCGAGTTGTCCGGTGCACTCAACCGCGACAATGTCGAGATCGAAAATTCGCGGGTCGACCCTCAGCAGTTCATCGGTCTGCTGCATAGAATCGTGGATGCAACGATTTCCGGCAAGATTGCCAAGGAAGTGTTCGAGGCCATGTGGCTCGAGGGCAAGCCGGCGGATGCCATCATCGAAGCCAAAGGCTTGCGGCAGATCACCGATTTAGGGGAGCTCGAGGGCATCGTCGATGCAGTCATGGCCGCGAACCCTAAGCAGCTCGCCGACTATAGGTCCGGCAAGGACAAGCTGTTCGGTTTCTTCGTCGGACAGGCGCAGAAGGCCACGGCAGGCAAGGCGAACCCGGCGCAGCTCAACGAGCTGCTCAAGAAAAAATTGGGCGGCGGCGGAAATGCATGACCGCGACACGCTGCACCGCTTCCTGTTCGAGCGCTTTCCGATTCGCGGGCACTTGGTGCATTTGGATGCCGCGTGGCGTGCGCTCATCGAGCACCGCAATTACCCGGAAGCAATCCGCCAAACTCTGGGCGAAGCGGTCGTAGCGTCGCTGCTGCTGGCCGCAACGATCAAATTCGAAGGAGTCTTGTCGCTGCAGCTGCAGGGCGTCGGACCGATGCATTTGCTGCTCGTGCAATGTACCAGCGGCTTAGGCGTGCGGGGTCTGGCGCGTCATCGCGACCTGCCCGCCGATACATCGCACGACATCCGCGATCTGATCGGCGCGGGAAATCTCACGGTGACCTTGGAGACCGACGAGGGCGCGCAGCGCTACCAGGGCATTGTGCCCATCGAAGGCGAACGCTTGGCCGACTCGCTGCAAGCCTACTTCCAAAATTCCGAGCAATTGCCGACCCGGCTGTGGCTGCACGCCGATGCGGCCGGCGCCTCCGGCATGCTGCTGCAGAAGCTGCCCGGCAGCGGCACGCTGCCGGCAGCGGCGCCCGATGCGGCGGCCATCGAGGATGCTTGGGTGCGTTTACAACTCATCGGCGATACCTTGACGCCGGAGGAATTGCGCACGCTCGCCGATGCGCAAATTCTGCATCGCCTGTTCAACGAAGACGATTTGCGGCTGTTCGAGCCGTCGCCGGTGTATTTTCGCTGCCGCTGCTCGCGCGAGCGGGTCGCCGGCATGCTGCAGGGACTTGGCGAAGCCGAAACCCGCTCCGTGATCGCGGAACGCGGCAATGTGGAAGTGCGCTGCGATTTCTGCAATCGCGCCTATGTGTTCGACACCGTGGACGTGGAGCAGCTGTTCAAGGCGCCGGTTGCCGCCGACAGCGGCGGTTCGCTGCACTAAGTTTTTACGGCCACGCGTCCGCAACGGATTGTCTTGGGCGCCGCACTGTTGGGGGCGGCGCTGATTGCCGCGGCGTCTGCCGCCGACGTCAAGCCCTTTTACGCCAACACCTTCGAACGCACACCCGAGGCCGCGGCGCTGACCGCGCTGGGCCGCGCCCTATTTTCGGATCCGGTGCTGTCCGCGTCCGGAAAAATCTCCTGCGCGACCTGCCACGATCCGAAGCACGACTTCGCGCCCGCCAATGGCGAGGCGGTGCAGCGCGGCGGCGGCGACGGCAACAGCTTCGGAATGCGTGCGGTACCGTCGCTCAAGTACACGCAAAACGTGCCGCCGTTCACGGAACACTACATCGACGATGAAGGCGACGACAGCGTCGATCAGGGACCTGCCGGCGGACGCATGTGGGACGGGCGGGCGCAATCCTTTCACGACCAGGCGCGGCTGCCGTTGTTCTCGGCCTTCGAAATGGCCAACGCGAACGCTGATGCCGTGACGGCCAGGCTGCAGGTGCGCTACGGCGCGCGATTCCGGCAGCTCTTCGGCGAGCGGATCTTTGCGGACAAGGCGCTGGCGTTCAAGGGCCTGCTCATGGCGCTCGAGACCTATCAGCAAAGCCCCGATGAGTTTTATCCCTACAGCAGCAAGTACGACGCCTTCTTGAGGCATGAAGCGCCATTGAACGCTCAGGAGCTGCGCGGACTGGCCGCGTTCAACGATCCCGAAAAAGGCAATTGCGCGCGCTGCCATCCCAGCGCTTTGCAAAAGGGTGCATTTCCGCAGTTCACGGATTTTGGCTTCGCGGCGATCGGCGCCCCGCGCAATCCCGGGATTCCCGCCAATGTGGGCGGCTATTACGATCTCGGGCTGTGCGGACCCTTGCGCACGGACCTTGAGCGCAGGTCCGAATACTGCGGATTGTTCCGCACGCCCTCGCTGCGCAACGCGGCGCGAAGGGCGGTGTACTTGCACAACGGCGTCTTTAACTCGCTGAGCGACGTGGTGCGGTTCTACGCCGAGCGCGATACGCAGCCGCAGAGCTGGTATCCGCGCGCGGCCGATGGCAGCACACTAAAATACAACGATTTGCCCGAAATTTACCGCGCCAATCTGGACCGGCAGGCGCCGTTTGACCGGCACGCGGGCGATGCACCGGCTTTGAGCGGAGCGGATATTGCCGACATCGTCGCTTTTTTGCGCACCTTGAGCGACGGTTTCGAGGCTCCCTAGGACGCACCCCCACGGCGCCGGCCGCGCTGCCTTGAACGCATAACCGTATACTTAAAGGTCCTCACCAAGGGGGCCTTATGATCGAGCGCAAACCGCGCATTCCCATGCGCGATCTTTCGCAACTGTCGGCCGACGATGCCGACACGGCTGCCAAGCATCGCGTCAACGGCCGCGACCTAAATCTCTTTAAAGTATTAATGCACCATCCGACGCTGGTGCGGCGTTGGGCGGTGTTCGCGGGCCATGTGCTGCGCAAGCAAACCTTGCCGCCGCGCGAGCGCGAACTTCTGATCTTGCGGATTGGCTGGCTCAATCAATCCGAATACGAATGGGCGCAGCATGTCGAGATTGCCAAGCGCGAAGGCATCAGCGCGGAGGAGATCGAACGAATCTGCCGAGGGCCGGGTGCCGGCTGGGCCGCGGATGATGCCGCGCTGCTGCAAGCGGTCGATGACCTGTTCGAGAACTCCGTGGTGTCCGATGCCACGTGGGCTGCCCTGGCCCACAAATATTCCACCGAGCAAATGATCGATCTGGTTTTCACCATCGGGCAGTACAACCTGGTTTCCTGGGCACTGAACAGTTTCGGCGTGCCGCTCGATGATTTCTTGCCGGGCGCGCGCCGATGAGACTCAAGGGCAAAGTGGGTATCGTCGTGGGCGCCGGCCAGACGCCGGGCGATACCATCGGCAACGGACGCGCGGCGGCGATGCTGTTCGCGCGCGAAGGCGCCAAGGTGCTGCTGGTCGATCGCGAGATGGAGCGCGCGCAAGAGACGGCGGCGGCCGTTGCGCAGGAGGGCGGACAGGCGCAGTGCTTTGCGGGCGACTGGACGCGCGCAGCTGACTGCCGGGCGTATGTGCGGGCCTGCGTTGCCGCCTGGGGGCGCGTGGATTTTTTGCACAACAATGTGGGCACGGGGGCAGGCGACGGGCCGCCGGCGGAGGTGGCGGAGGAGCCCTTCGATCGCATCATGCAGATCAACCTGAAAGGGTGCCTGCTGTCCTGTCAGGCAGTGTTGCCGGTGATGCGCGAGCAGGCCTCCGGCACCATCGTCAATATTTCCTCGCTTGCGGCCGTGGCGTACGCGCCGGGACTCACTGCGTACAAGCTATCGAAGATCGGAATGAACATGCTAGGTCAGCAGCTGGCGTTGAGCCACGCCAAGTACGGCATTCGCGTCAATACCGTCATGCCCGGATTGATCGATACGCCGATGGCGATCGAGGGCCACGCCAAGGCGCGCAATATCCCGAAGCCGGAGCTGCGCGCGGAGCGCGACAAGCGCGTGCCGCTCAAGGGCAAGATGGGCACGGCCTGGGATGTCGCGCAGGCCGCGCTGTTCCTGCATTCCGACGAGTCGGCTTTCATTACCGGCGTGGTGCTGCCGGTGGACGGCGGTCAAAGCGCGCGCATCGGCTAGTGCAGCGTCGCGCGTCTGCTACAGCGCCGAGACGCCCGCAAGTTCGGTGAGGCTCTGCACGCGGGTTAGGGAAATGAACTCCCTGATATAGGCGGCCTCCGCCCCCGCACGGGTGGTCGCCGCGTACAGCTCACAGCGCAGTCCCGATTGTCCGATGGGCCGGGAGACCACGTAGCCGCGCTCGATGTAGTTGCCCACCGTCCAGGAGGGCAGCGCGGCGATGCCGCGCCCGCTCGCCACCAGCTGCAGAATGGCCACGGTCAATTCCGCCGTCCGCCGCTTCGGATTGATATTGGCCGGCGTCAAGCAGTGCTTCATGACGTCCAACATTTCATCGGGAACCGGATAGGTAATGAGCGTTTCGTCGGCGAAATCCCTGGCTTCCAAATAAGGTTTGGCGGCCAGACGGTGGCGTGGGCTCATCAGCGCCACGCTTTCATAACGAAACAGGGGGCTGAAGGTAATGGTGGGATGGGCCTCTTGGCGGTCGTGGATAATCGCCAACTCGGCGTCGCCCTGATCCAAGAGCGGCAATGGGTTCATCAGGAAGCCGGAAATGATGTCGAGTTCAACCTCGGGCCAGAGTGTCCGGTAGGCATCCATAGCCGGCATCAGCCAATCGAAGCAGTTGTGGCACTGCACGGCGACTCGCAAAGGACCGGCATGACCCTGAGCCAAACGCGCCACGTCCCGTCCCGCCTCGGCCATTTGCGGCAACACCACCCGGGCCAGGGCCAGTAAGCGCTGGCCGATCGCCGTAAACCTCAAGGGACGCACATTCTTTTCCACCAGCGCTGCCCCATAGTGGCTTTCCAGGGTTTTGAGCTGGTGCGACAGGGCGGACTGAGTGAGGAACAGGCGCGCAGCCGCCTTCGACAGGCTGCCGCACTCGGCCAGGGCCAGTAAAGTCTCTAAATGCCTCACTTCCAACGCCGTAGACGACATGAGCCTAATTCATTCTCCATATGAGAATAATGAGATTGAATCAAATAGTAGGCTCGCGCATGCTTAATGTCGAGGCAGTCCCTGAAGAGCAGTCATGTCCGATCCAGCCGTATCGTTCGAGTTTTTCCCCCCGGGGATGAGGCCATGGCCCGGCAGCTGTGGCAATCCGTACAGCGGCTTGCCCCGCTGCGTCCCAGTTTCGTGTCGGTGACCTATGGAGCCGACGGCTCGACCCGCACCCGCACCCATGAATTCGTGCAACGCGTCTTGAGCGAGACCGATCTGCGCGTGGCACCGCATTTGACCTGCGTGGGTGCCTCGCGCGAGGAGGTGCTTGCGATCGCGCAAAGCTACTGGAACCTCGGAGTGAGGGACCTGGTCGCGTTGCGCGGCGATGCCCCCCCTGCCAACCTAACGCCCGAGGGACGTTATCGGCCTCACCCCGACGGATTTGCCTACGCCTCGGATCTGGTGGGCGGCCTGCGTCAAGCCGGCAATTTTGAAGTGTCGGTGGCGGCCTACCCGGAGGGACATCCGGAATCCGGCGGTGTCGATGCGGACTTGGAGAACTTGAGGCGCAAGGTCGATGCCGGCGCCGCCCGCGCCATCACGCAATTTTTCTTTGAGACCGATTTGTTCCTGCGCTATCGCGACCGTTGCGCGGCCGCTGGGATCAACGTCAGCATCGTTCCCGGCATCCTGCCGATTACCCGCTTTCCGCAGCTGCTGCGCTTCGCCGCGCGCTGCGGCGCCTCCATACCCGATTGGCTGCGCAGCCGCTTCGATGGCCTGGATGATGATCCCGACACGCGCCGCATGATTGCGGCGAATGTGGCCATCGAACAAGTGCAGCGCCTGCGCCGTCATGGCGTCGATGAATTCCACTTTTACACCTTGAACCGCGCGGAACTCGCCTATGCGATTTGCCATGCACTGGGCCTGCGGCCGCGCCTCAGCGAAGTACGGGTGGCTTGATGGCGCGCGCATCGCTTACCGCGGCGTTCACCGCGCTACTTGAAAAACGTGTGGTCATTTTCGATGGCGCGATGGGCACAATGATCCAGCGCCATCGCTTCAGCGAGGAGCAGTTTCGCGGCGCGCGGTTCAAAGAGTGGCGCAGCGACGTGCGCGGCAACAACGACCTGCTGAGCATTACCCAATCGCAAATCATTGCCGACATTCACCGCGCCTACCTTGAGGCGGGCGCCGATGTCATTTCCACCAACACCTTCAATTCCACCTCGGTATCGCAGGCGGACTACGGGATGCAGTCCCTGGTCGGCGAACTGAACCTATGCGCGGCGCGCCTCGCGCGCCAGGTTGCGGACGAGGTGACCGCGGCCAGCGGCCTGCAGCGGTTCGTAGCCGGAGCCTTGGGTCCCACCAATCGGACCGCGTCCTTGTCGCCGGATGTGAACGATCCAGGCTTTCGCAACATCAGTTTCGACGAACTGGTCGGGGCTTATACCGAAGTGACGCGCTCGCTCATGGCAGGCGGCGTCGACATGATTTTGATCGAAACCATTTTCGACACGCTCAATGCCAAGGCCGCGCTGTTCGCGGTACGGCAGGTATTCGACCAGGCCGGCACGGAGCTGCCGATCATCGTCTCGGGCACAATCACGGATGCCTCGGGCCGCACCCTGTCGGGCCAGACCACCGAGGCGTTTTGGAATTCGATCCGTCACGCCAAGCCCTTGGTGGTGGGCCTGAATTGCGCGCTGGGAGGCCGGCAGCTGCGGCCCTACGTCGAGGAACTCTCCCGCATCGCGGACACCTATGTGTGCGCCTATCCCAATGCCGGACTGCCGAATGCATTCGGCGAATACGACGAGACAGCGGAGCAGACCGCCGAAACTCTGCGCGAGTTCGCCGCCAGCGGCTTCCTGAACATCGCGGGCGGGTGCTGCGGCACGACGCCGGAGCACATTCGCGCCATCGCCGGCGCCGTTTCAGGCTTGCCGCCGCGCGCCATCCCGCAGATTGAATCGGCCTGCCGCTTGAGCGGCTTGGAACCCTTGACCATCGATGCCAACAGTCTGTTCGTCAATGTGGGCGAACGCACCAACGTCACCGGATCGGCCAAGTTTCGCAAGCTCATCGAGGCGGGTGATTATTCGGCGGCGGTCGATGTGGCGCGTCAGCAGGTGGCGAACGGGGCGCAGATCATCGACGTGAACATGGACGAGGGCATGCTGGATTCGCAGGCCGCCATGGTGAAATTTTTGAGCTTGATCGCGGGCGAGCCGGATATTGCACGCGTTCCCATCATGATCGACTCCTCGAAGTGGACCGTGATCGAGGCGGGCCTCAAGTGCATCCAGGGCAAGGGCATCGTCAATTCCATCAGTCTCAAGGAGGGCGAGGAGGCGTTTCTGGCTCACGCGCGCTTGTGCCTGCGCTATGGCGCCGCCGTGGTGGTAATGGCATTCGATGAGCAGGGCCAGGCGGACACCATTGCGCGAAAGCTAAGCATCTGCGAACGTGCCTACCGGGTCCTTACGGAACGCATTCAATTTCCGCCCGAAGACATCATCTTCGATCCCAACATCTTCGCGGTCGCCACCGGCATCGAAGAGCACAATCGCTACAGCCTGGACTTCATCGAGGCGGCCGCGGCCATCAAGGAACGCATGCCCCTGGTGCATATCAGCGGCGGTGTCAGCAACGTGTCGTTCTCGTTCCGCGGCAACGACCGGGTGCGCGAGGCGATGCACTCGGTGTTCCTCTATCACGCGATCCGCGCCGGGCTCACCATGGGTATCGTCAACGCCGGCCAGCTGGCGATTTACGAGGACATCGAGCCCGAACTGCGCGAGCGTGTCGAGGATGTGATTCTGGCGCGCCGCACGGACGCCACCGAGCGGCTGCTCGAAATCGCGGAGCGCTACAAGGGCGGCGGCGGCCAGAAGCGCGGCGATGACTTGGAATGGCGTAAGTTGCCGGTCGCAGAACGCTTGCAGCACGCCTTGATCAAGGGATTGGACGAATTTGTATTCGAGGACACCGAAGAGGCGCGCCTGCAGTCCAAGCGGCCCCTGGACGTCATCGAAGGCCCGCTGATGGACGGCATGAATGTGGTGGGCGATCTGTTCGGCGCCGGCAAAATGTTTCTGCCGCAAGTGGTGAAGTCGGCGCGCGTCATGAAGAAAGCCGTATCGGTGCTGATTCCCTATATCGAGAAGGAGAAGTCAGGCGCAAGCCGCTCCAACGGCAAGGTGGTGATTGCCACCGTGAAGGGCGATGTGCACGACATCGGCAAGAACATCGTCGGCGTGGTCCTGCAATGCAATAACTTCGAGGTGGTCGATCTCGGCGTCATGGTCTCCTGCGAGAAAATCCTCGAGGCCGCGACCCGCGAAGGCGCGAATCTCATCGGCTTGTCCGGGTTGATCACGCCGTCCTTGGACGAAATGGTGCACGTCGCCAAGGAAATGCAGCGCCTCGGCTATAAACAGCCGCTGCTGATCGGCGGCGCCACGACGTCGCCGGCGCACACCGCCGTTAAAATCGATCCGCAGTATGCCGGCGCGGTTGTGTACGTGAAGGATGCGTCGCGCTCGGTGGGTGTCTGTCAACAATTGATCACCAAGGGAACGCGCGATGCCTACGTCGCCACCCTCAAAGCCGATCACGAGCGACGCCGCGAACAGCACCGCAACAAAGGCGCCAAAGCGCCGCAATTGTCGCTCGCCCAGGCCCGCGCCAAAAAAATCAAAATCGATTGGACTGCGTATTTGCCTCCGGTGCCGAGCGTCTTGGGGATCAGGGCCTTTGACGACTATTCATTGCAAGAGTTGCTGCCCTACATTGATTGGATGCCCTTCTTCAATGCCTGGGAATTCGCCGGAAAGTTTCCCGATATTCTCAGCGATGAGGTCGTGGGCGAGGCGGCGAGCAATCTGTATGCCGATGCCACGCGCATGCTCAAACAGCTGATCGCGGAGAAATGGCTCAAGGCCCGGGCGGTCGTCGGTTTCTTCCCGGCCAACAGCGTGGCGGACGACGATATCAATGTGTATGCCGACAACACGCGGCAAAGCGTGCTCTTGCGTCTGCATAATTTGCGCCAGCAAAAATCCAAGCCGCAAGATCAAGCGCAGCTGTGCTTGAGCGACTTCATCGCCCCGGCGCACACCGGCCGCGCCGACTACATCGGCGCGTTCGCCGTGACCGCGGGGATAGGCATCGAAGAGCACATCGCTCGCTTCGAGGCGCAGCATGACGATTACAGCAGCATCATGCTGAAAGCCTTGGCGGATCGGCTGGCCGAGGCTTTCGCAGAACGTCTGCACGAGCGGGTGCGGCGCGAGTTTTGGGCCTATGCGCCGCATGAACATCTCGACAATTCGGGCCTGATTGACGAGAAATATCAAGGCATTCGGCCCGCGCCGGGGTATCCGGCCTGTCCCGATCACACCGAGAAGGCGCTGCTCTGGCGGCTGCTGGATGCCGATCGCACGGCCGGGATCCGTCTGACCGAGTCTTTCGCGATGCTTCCGACCGCTGCGGTGAGCGGGTTTTATTTCTCCCACCCGAAGGCGCATTATTTCGGCGTCGGCAAAATTGACCGCGACCAGGTCGCCAGCTACGCGCAGCGCAAGGGATTCACCGTGAACGAAGCAGAACGTTGGTTATCGCCGATCTTAGGCTACGAACCCGATGTCGGAGATGCGGCCGATGCCGCCTAGCGCGGGGCGCGCGGCCTTCGTCACGGGTGGGACCGGTTTCGTCGGTCTCAATATGGTGAAGGAGCTGATGATTCGCGGCTGGGACGTCACCGCGCTGCATCGGCCTTCCTCGGACTTGAAACTTCTCAAGCGCTTTCGGCCCAAGTTGGCGGCGGGCGTGTTAAGCGATGCCAATTCGCTGTTGGCGGCCATCCCTGCGGACACCGACACGATATTCCACGTGGCCGGCAACACCAATATGTGGCGCGGCGGGAATGCGCAGCAAACCCGCGACAATGTCGAGGGCACGCACAACGTCGTCGAGGCCGCGCTGGCGAAGCGCATCCGGCGGCTGGTGGTGACCTCATCCATTTCCGCATACGGTCCGGTGGAGGGGGAGATTACCGAGGAGACGCTGAGTCTTGCGGCAAACTCAAGCGTCAACTATCAGAAAACCAAGTGGCAGGCGCAGGAGCTTGCGCTCGACGCCGTTCCCAAAGGGCTTGAAGTCGTCATCATGCAGCCCGGCGCCATCATGGGACCCTACGATATCGGGACCTGGTCCCGGCTGTTCGTGATGGTCCGCGACAACAAGCTGCCGGGTGTCCCGAATTCGTGGTTGACCTTCACGCATGTGCGTGAAGTGGTGGCGGCGCACATTGCCGCCGCCGACAGGGGACAGAACGGCGGTTCCTACCTGCTCGGCGGCGAAAACAAGACCATGATGGAATTGGTGGGCCAAATCAGCGCGCTCTTGGGCAAGCCCGCGCCCCGCAAAGAAACCCCGCTGGCGCTACTGCGCGTCATTGCGCTGGCGGGCGATCTGATGAGCCGTGTCACCGGCAAGGAACCGCCCATCACGCCCGAGATTGCGAGCTTGATGGGGCGGCAGGTCAGCACCGCCTCGCTCAAGGCGCAGCGCGATCTCGGCTACAAGGTCGTGCCCCTTAAAGAGATGGTGAAGGACTGCTATGACTGGATGAAGGCGGAAGGAAGAATCTAGGGTTTTGCAGCCGCCAAGATTTCGTCGGCGAGACCCGCGTAGTTGCCGTCGAAATGATGGCCGCCTTTGACTTTCACGACCTTGAATTTTTTCGGGTCGAGCTTCGGGCACAGCGAATCGTGCTCATCCTCGCCGTAAATGCACAGCACCGGGACGCCGGTAATGCGGTCGACCTCGGGCAGGGTCGCCGGACCGGAATTGTTGTCCGAAATCCAACTACTGACATGAAACTCAAAGAGCGCGTGCTCGGACATCCCCAGTATGGCGGTCAGTGCGACCAGGTTGCGCGTGGCGCTCGGCAAGCGATTCACCGCGAAGGGCAGTACATCGGCGCCCTGCGAATAGCCGATCAGCAGCACGCGCTTCTTGCCGAAGTGCGACGAGTAGTAGCGAATCATCCGGTCTGTATCCGCGGCCAGTCCTTCTGGCGTGCGTGCGGTCCAGTAGTAGCGCAGAGAATCCAGCCCCACGACGGGTATGCCCTTCGCGCTCAGCGCCGCGGCAATGTCCTGATCAAGGCCCGCCCAGCCGCCGTCGCCGGACATGATGATGGCGAATGAATCTGCAGGGCCGGCGTTCGGCTGAGCCGCTACTTCGATGACAGGAAGTGCGCCCAGCTCGGCGGGCGGCGGCGCGATGCCGTGACCACGGTTCGCGGAGGCGAGCTTGGCGAATGCCGCGGTAAACGAGCGATCGCTCACCTGCGGCAGTACCGCGATCGCCGCCCCCCGCACCTGCGCGCTGAAGTCGCGGGCCGCCGACGCGGGGCACTTGGAATCCTGGCTGTCTTGCAGGATCACCCAGGGATTGTTCAAGGATTTTATCGGCTGCAGCCTTAAACCCGAACCGGGGGCGCCGCGCGTCGCCTCGAGTCCCGAGCCTTTGCAGAGCGGCTTGTCCAAATTCAGGTGGGGACAAAAACCCAAACTCACCGCGCCCGCAAAGGTGTCTTTCGGCGCTTGCGCCAGTACGGCATAGGCCATGCCGGCGCCGGACGCGGTCCCCACAACCCAGGGCGCAAGGTAGGTGGGGTTGTGAAAATAGGCTTGCAAGAAGTGACTTAAGTTTTCCAGGTCTCCGTCGGGGAATACGCATTCAGCCCCGTCCGCTTCGAGCGCGGCCTTGAACTTGCGCCAGTCGATACCCGCAACCATGGCGCCTTGTTGTGTCAGTTGTTCTGCCAGGGCGGCCGAGCGGCCATTCCAGCCCTCGTCGCCCGACAAGAACAGGACGAAACTCTTCGGTTGCGCGGCCGGCGCGTAGACGATGAGATCCTTGAAGCGGCCATGGCTCAACAGCGTGGGATCAGCGCCGGCGCAACTGCTGAAAAGCAGGAGCATCGTCAATACCTTGAGGGATTTCATCCGTTGGTCACACTGGCCACGCACAATGACCTCGAATGCAAACGATTGACCTCGTGTACATCAATGCGGGAGGAGGGCATCGCTCGGCCGCCACCGCCCTCGAGATGGCGATCCGCGAGCAGGGCAGGGAATGGCAGGTCAGACTGGTCAATTTGTTCGAAGTCCTCGATCCCCAAGACGTATTTCGCCGAACCACCGGGGTCAAGCCGGAAGATTACTATAACGTGCGCCTGGCGCGCGGCTGGACGATCGGGTTGGCGCAGGAGCTGCGCATCCTGCAGATGCTGATCCGCCTGACCCATAAGTCTCTGGTGAGCCAGCTACGGCGGCACTGGCAGGCAAGCAAACCGGATCTGGTGGTCTCGCTGGTACCGAATTTCAACCGGGCCATGTTTCAGGCGTTGGCGAGCGCGCGGCCCCACGTTCCTTTTACGACCATTCTCACCGACCTGGCCGACTTTCCGCCGCACTTTTGGATCGAACCGAATCAGGCGCAACACTTCATCTGCGGAACGCCGCGCGCGCTTGCACAAGCCAATGCTGCAAAGGCCAACGACGCCGTGGTGCACGAGACTTCGGGGATGATCATCAGCCCGAATTTCTACCGCGATTTAACAGTGGACCGGCGCGCCGAGATGCAGAAATTGCAGCTGGATCCGGATCGACCCACCGGCCTCGTCATGTTCGGCGGCCACGGCTCGCGCGCCATGCGCAGAATCTCCAAACGCCTCGACGATGTGCAGCTGATCCTGGCGTGCGGGCACAACGCCGTGCTCGCCCAACAGCTGCGCGCCATGCCGGCCCTGGCGCCGCGGGTCGTGGTCGGCTTCACCTCGCAGATCAGCTACTACATGCAGCTGTGCGATTTCTTCATCGGCAAGCCGGGTCCCGGCAGCATCAGTGAGGCTGTACAACAGGGCTTGCCGGTCATCGTGGTGCGCAACGCCTGGACCATGCCGCAGGAGCGCTACAACACTCAGTGGGTGGAAGAGAATTCGGTCGGCGTGGTGCTGGACTCGTTCAAGGCCATCCGCGCCGGCGTTGCCCAAGTCGCGGAACACATCGATCTGTATCGGGCCGGCGTCAAGCGCATGCACAATCGGGCGGTGTTCGAAATTCCCGAGATCCTCGAAAAAATTCTAGCGGTGCCGGCTCGGGTAGGCGTCGATCTCATCCAGCATCTCCGCTCCGCCGAGCGCCTGCATCTGTCCTAGGATCCAATCGCGCCGCTGCTGTACGTAGGCCGACGGCGCCGCGGCATTCAGGCGCTGCGGATTGGGCAGCACCGCAGCCAGCACCGCCGAATCAGTGCGCGAAAGTTTTGCCGCAGGTTTGTGAAAGAAGCGTTGCGCCGCCGCCTCGGCACCGTACGTGCCATAGCCGAATTCGGCGATATTCAGGTAGATTTCGATGATGCGCCGTTTCGGCCAGCACGCCTCGATCAGCACCGTGAAGTAGGCCTCCAGACCCTTGCGAAAATAGCTGCGGCCCGACCAGAGGAACAGGTTTTTGGCCACCTGCTGGCTGATGGTGCTGGCGCCGTGTACGCGGTGGCTGTGCTGATTCATCTCGTAGGCCTTCTCAATGGCCTCAACGTCGAAACCCCAATGCGCAGGGAATTTCTGGTCCTCGGACGCGACCACTGCCAACGGTAGGTTGGGCGAAATCTGATTCAAGTCGGCCCAGCGATGGCGAAACACATAGGTGCGGTCATGAATCGACCACGCAGCAATTTGCGTCTCGGCCATGAAGGCGCTATACGGCGGATCAATCCAGCGCAGCAGCACCACCGCGATCACGCTGATCGCGATGCAAGCAAAGACCAAGGAAATCAGCGACCAGACCAGGCGCCGCAGAAATGATTTCTTCCGCGCCACCCGCTTAAGGTTTCGCGCGGCGCACGTTTTTCATGGTGACCGCTTCAACCGGCACGTCGTCGAAGCCGCGCTTGCGTCCGGTTTCAACCGCCGCGATCTTGTCGACCACGTCCATGCCTTCGATGACCTTGGCGAATACCGCATAGCCGAAATTGCCGCGCGAGTGGTCGAGAAAATCATTGTCCTTCAAATTGACAAAAAATTGCGAGGTGGCGCTGTTGATGTCGTTGGTGCGCGCCATCGACAAGGTGCCGCGCTTGTTCTTCAAACCATTGTCGGCCTCATTCTTGATCGGCGGCTTGGTCTTCTTTTGCGTCATGTCTTCGGTGAAGCCGCCTCCCTGGATGACGAATCCCGGAACGATGCGATGAAAAATGGTGCCGTCGAAAAATCCTTCCTCGATGTAGCGGAGGAAATTGGCGACCGATTCGGGCGCTTCCTTCTCGAAAAGCTCGATGCTGAAATTGCCCAGGTTTGTTTCGAAGCGGATCATGAGGATTCCTAAAGTTGTGTGTGAACGCCCAGTGTTACGCGGGGCCTGCCTGAAAAATCGGGATGGGTGCGGATCGAATCAAAGCCATGCTGCTCGAGCAATTGCGCGACATCCCGCGCTTGGGTGATTCCATGCTCCAGCGCCAGCCAGCCGCCTGCGTGCAGGTGCCGGGGCGCTTGGGCAATGATGGCATTGAAGGCCTCGAGGCCGGTATGGCCGGCAGCCAGCGCAATCACCGGTTCAGCCGCCAGCGTCGCAATCGCGGGATCCGCCGCGGCGAGATACGGTGGATTCGCCACGATCACATGAAATCTCTCGCCGGGCACGGCGTCGAACCAATTGCCCAGGCGCCATTGAATGCGCGTCAGCCCCAAGTGCTGCGCATTGCGCGCGGCAACTTCGAGAGCGGCGGCCGAGATGTCAACGGCGGTGATGGCCCAGTGCGGCCGTTCGTGCGCCAAGCTCAACGCAATGGCGCCGCTGCCGGTGCCGAGATCCAGGGCTGCGCAGGACGCACCGCGGGGCACTAAGGCCAACGCATGCTCGACCAAGGACTCGGTTTCGGGCCGCGGTACGAGCACCGCCGGCGATACGTGCAGCGGCAGCGACCAGAATTCGCGAGTGCCGGTAAGGTAGGCGACCGGCATGCCGCGGGCGCGCCGCGAAATCAGGTCGGCATAGGCGCGCTCATCGGGTGCGGCGATAACTTCATTGCCGCGCGCAATCAAGGCCGAGCGCGGCAGCCTCAAGATTTCTGCCAGCAGCAGTTCTGCGTCGAGCCGCGGCGATTCGCTGTGCGCCTGCAGCGCGTTCATGGCGTTCCTCACGGTTTCTGAGATGGTGGGCACCGCGTTCATTCGACTTGGCTGGCAAGCTCCTCGGCTTGGTGCTCCTGATTGAGCGCTGCCACCAATTCGTCCAGATTGCCATTCATCACGTCGTCCAGCTTGTACAGCGTCAAATTGATGCGGTGGTCGGTTACGCGTCCTTGCGGAAAATTGTAGGTGCGGATGCGTTCGGAGCGATCGCCGGAACCGACCTGCAATTTGCGCGACTGCGCCTGGGCACTCTGCTGCTTCTCGCGCTCCGCCGATAACAATCTCGCTTTGAGCAGGGACATGGCACGCGAGCGATTCTTGTGCTGCGAACGCTCGTCCTGGCATTCGACCACGATGCCGGTGGGCAGGTGCGTGATGCGAATGGCGGAGTCGGTTTTATTCACGTGTTGGCCGCCCGCGCCGGAAGACCGATAGGTATCGACGCGTAGATCGGCGGGGTTCAGGTCCACGGCCTCGACTTCTTCGAGCTCCGGCAGAATTGCCACGGTGCACGCCGAGGTGTGAATGCGGCCTTGTGCTTCAGTGGCCGGTACCCGCTGCACGCGATGCGTACCCGATTCGAATTTGAGCAATGAATACGCCCCGCGTCCGATGACGCGGCTGATGATTTCCTTGTAGCCGCCATGCTCGCCGGGACTCTCGCTCAATACCTCGACAGTCCAACCCCTGGACTCGGCGTAGCGGGTGTACATGCGGAACAGGTCGCCGGCGAAAATGGCCGCTTCATCGCCGCCCGTGCCGGCGCGCACTTCCAGGAAAATGTTGTTGTCATCGTGCGGATCTTTGGGCACGAGCAGGCGCTGCAGTTCCAGTTCCTCGCCCAAAATACGCGGATTGAGTTCTGCCAGTTCCTCCTCGCCCATGGCGCGGGTGGCGGGATCCTTGTCCGCGGCCAACTCCTTGGCGGTCGCCGCGTCGCCCTCAAACCCCAAGAAGCGCCGGTAGCGCTCGACCAAATCTCCCAGGCGCGAATACTCCATCGAGAGTTCGCGGAATTGGTTTTGCTTGGAAATCACGCCGGCGTCGGACAAAAGCCGGCTGATCTCCTCGAAGCGTTCGTCGAGCTTTTCCAGCTTGCGCCGGATGGAATCTTTCATGGCGCCGGATTATAGCGGCCTTTACGGCCCAGTCAGGCTCCTAATGCCGATCGCGCTCCTCGGTCAACAGGCGGGTAACGGCCTCGGCGAGCGCCAAATCGGCCGATTCCGAAGCCTGGCGCAGCGCCTGGGTCGGGGCGTGCAGCAGCCTGTTGGTGAGCGTATTGGCAAGATAGTCGATCACCTCATCGGTGCTCTTGCCGCCCGCCAGCATGCGGCGCGCCTGCTCAACCGTTTGCTGGCGAATGGCGTCGGCTTGCTGCCGCAGCGCACGAATTGCAGGGCCCGCGTCCTGCGCGCGCGACTCGGCCAGAAAGCGCGCGACCTCCTCATTGATGACCAGCCGGGCACCGCCGGCGGCAACTTCGCGCTGCTGGATATTCTCATTCACCAGCTGTTGCAGATCATCGATGGAGAAAAGATAGACGTCTTCCAGTTCCGCCACCTCGGGCTCGATATCGCGCGGCACGGCCAGGTCCACCATGAAAATCGGCCGGCGCCTGCGCGCGCGGATGGCCGCCGCGACCGCGCGCTTGCCAATGAGGGGCACCGGGCTGGCCGTGCAACTGATCACGATGTCGGCCTCCGCCAATTCCTTGTCCAAATCGCTCAAAGGCACGGCATGAGCTTTGAGTTCTCGGGCCAACGCTTCGGCTTTGCTCAAGGTACGGTTGGCAATGACCATGCGCTTTATGCCGGCACTCATGAAATGACGCGCCGTCAGCGCATTCATGTCGCCGGCGCCGACAACCAAGACATTGTGGGCGCTCAGGTCCTCGTACACACGCCGCGCCAAGCTGACCGTGGCCGAGGCCAAGGAGACGGCATTCGCGCCGATGCGAGTCTCCGAGCGCACGCGTTTGGCGGCGAAAAAGGCGGCCTGGAACAGCTTGTTGAGAATTGGTCCGGTGCTGCCGCTTTCATGCGCCACGCGATAGGCGTCTTTCAGCTGCCCCAAGATTTGCACTTCGCCCAAGACCATGGAATCAAGACCGGAGGCCACACTGAAGGCATGCTCCACCGCGCGTGTTTCCTGGTGGACGTAGAGACTGGCGCCCAAGTCGAGGTTATTGCCATGATGGCGTTCCAGCCATTGCGATAGCTCCGCGCCGCTGGCGGTGCCCGACCAATACACTTCGGTGCGATTGCAGGTCGACAGAATGACCGCCTCGGCCACCCCCAAATCGTCACGCAGGGCCCGCAAAGCCGCGACCAACCGATCCTCGCTGAACGCCACCTTTTCGCGCAGCGCGACCGGTGCGGTCTTATGATTGATACCGAGGATATTGAATGCCATGGAAGCGTTTCGGCCTAAGTCCTAAGGGATTCTGGTGTATGACGCACCGCTAGATCAAGGATGAATCCGCGGCATCTGCTTATTCATTTCGCTATAGTGAGGGCGTGTTCTCGTTTTCCATCATCGCAAGGGCTGCTCTACTGCTTGGCGTGCTCGCCTTGGGCGCCTGCGCAGGAACTCGCAGCAAGTCCGAAGCCCGAGCTCCCGACTCATTTTATACCGTCACGGGCGAGATAGCGCTCGCACGGCAGGAACCGCGCGTGGCCGCCATTCAGTACGCCATGGCGGCTGCGCACCAGACCGATCCCAAGCTCCTGCAACGCGCCACCGAGGTGACGGCCGAAACGCTGCAGCCTTCGCTGATGGCCGGCGTCGCCGCCCATTGGCTCAATGTCGATCCGAAATCGGTGGAAGCACGGCGCGCCGCGGCCCGAGCCGCGCTGGCGCTCGATAGGGTGGACGAGGCGGCGGCACATTATCGAGTTGTCCTGCTGAATTCTCCCTCCGGACTGGACGCGGGGTTCGCCGACGTAGAGACGGACTTAGGATCCGACGAGAACGTATTCGGTGCGCACCAGATCGCGGATCGATTGGCTTCCTATTTTCCCAGCTCCTCGTCCGCATTGCGCATCCAAGGGATTGCCGCCATGCGCGCGGATGATCCGGCCGCGGCGGTGCACAGCCTGAGCAATGCGGTGGCGATGGAGGCGGGGAGCAGCAACGAATCCAAACAGACCGCGCACAAGGAATTGGCGCAGACTCTGCTGCGTGCCCGCATTCTGGCGGGCGATGTCGATGAGCCGCTGCGAGCCGCGCAAGCGCAGCTCGAGGCGGACGGTTCCGCCACCAATCGCTTCAACTATGCCGCGTTACTCATGACCGCGCAGCGATTGCCCGAAGCCGCCGAGCAACTGGAGATTCTATCGCGCAGTCCGGAGTCGACTGCGGTGGCGCTGCGCCTCCTGGGATTGCTGGAATTTCAGCAGGGCCACTTCGAGGTCGCGTCGGCGAAGTTCAGACAGCTGCTCAACACCGGTAAATTCGGCGACGACGCCTTCTACTATTTGGCGCTGATTGCGGATCGCAATGGCGATCCTGAGCGGGCATTGCGCTTTTTCTCGCAAGTGCAGAAGGGCGAGAACGTGGTGCCGGCATTGCTGCGAGCCGCCGCCTTGCTGTACAAGCACGGTGCGCCGAGCGCCGCTGACGAGCTGCTCGATCGTTTGATGGAGGACGAACCGCAGCGCGCGCCGGAAATTCTCACTGCGCGGGCACGCATGTATGCGCAGTCGAGCGATTTGCCCAAGGCGTTTGCCGTCCTGGAAAAGGGCGAATTGGAATATCCGGACAGTGTCGAACTGCGCTACGCAGCCGCGTCGGTATACGAGGAGCAAGGTCAGGTTACCTCGGCGCTGCGGGAATTGAACAAAGTGGTCAAGTCCCGTCCCAACGATCCGGCGGCATTGAACGCCCTGGGGTTCACCCTGGCCGATCACACCCAAGACCTTTCCAAGGCCCGCAAGCTGATCGAGCGTGCTCACGCGGCAGCGCCTAAAAATCCGGCGATTCTGGACAGTTTGGGCTGGGTGTATTTCCGCGAAGGGCGCGCCGCCGATGCGCTGCCTTTTTTGCAAACCGCTTACGCAGACGGCCGAGACGGCGAAATCGCGGCGCACTTGGGCGAAGTGCTGTGGCATCTCGGTCAACACGACGAGGCGCTGCGAATCTGGTCTGAAGCGAGCGCAATGGATGCCGACAATCAATTGCTGAAGTCGACCCGGCGTCGGCTGACCTCCGCAAACTAACAACTCATGCGGCGTGCGCTTACGTTGATCGGTTGCTGCGCGCTCGCCGCGTGCGCGACCACCCGCCCGGTGCCGCCGCCCGCAACGGGGTGGGATGAACGCATGACGGAATTGCAAAGTCCCCGCGAGTGGCGGCTCGACGGGCGGGCGGCAGTCGCCTTGGGGCAGCAAGGCTGGCAGGCAACGCTCAATTGGCAGCAAACCCCCGATGCGGCGGAAGTGCATTTGTCCGGCCCCTTCGGCATCGGCGCGTTGGTGTTGAACCAGAGCCCGGCGGGTCTGTCGCTCAATGGCGCGCCGCCCAGCGATGCCGTGCTGTCCCAGGTCCAAGACAAATTGGGGTTCGAGCTGCCGATCGAGAACCTGCGCTACTGGCTGCTCGGCGTGCCGAATCCCGGCTCGCCCTTTGAAGTTGCGCGCAACGATCAGGATCGCGCCAAGACCATCGCCCAAGACGGTTGGAGCATCGCTTACGATCGTTATCAGCCTGCTGCGGCAGGCGTGTTGCCGACGCGGCTGGTCATGAGCCGCGCGGATGTGCGGGTGCGCATCATCATCGATCACTGGGATTGGCCGAAATGAGCGACGGTTCATCGGTGTGGATCGCGCCGGCGAAACTGAATCTGTTCTTGCATATCTTGGGAAGGCGGCCCGACGGATACCACGAGCTGCAAACCTGCTTTCAATTTGTCGATCTGTGCGACGAAATCACCATCACCGTGCGCAGCGACGGACAGATTCGGCGCGCCGTGAATCTTCCCGGTGTGCCTGCGGACGCAGATCTTTGCATCCGGGCGGCGCGCGCGCTCAAAGAAGCGGCGGGTGTGCGCTGGGGCGCAGACCTGAGTCTCTTGAAGAGAATCCCGATCGGCGGCGGTTTGGGCGGCGGAAGTTCTGACGCCGCCACCTGTTTGGTCGCCCTGAATCATCTGTGGGGCGTCAACTGGCCTACGGAACAGCTGGCAGCTCTCGGGCTGAAATTGGGCGCCGACGTGCCGGTATTCGTGCACGGCCGGGCAGCCTGGGCCGAAGGGGTCGGGGAACGCCTGATTCCCCTCTATCCGCCAATGGCCCCGGCGGAGCCTAACTATTTGATTTTGAAGCCAAATGTCTTTGTCAGTACCGCGGAGGTGTTTCAAGATCCTGAATTGACAAGGAATTCTGCGCCCATCACAATTCACGGTTTCCTGGCGTCTGGTGGAAGGAACGATTGCTTGGGCGTGGTGCGACGCCGGTATCCTGCAGTTGCACGTGCGCTCGACTGGCTATCGGTCTATGGTTCTGCGCGCCTGACTGGCACTGGGGCCTGTGTCTTTTTGGCATGTGAGACCAAGGAGCTTGGGCAAGAGATTATGCGCAAGTTACCGTCGGAGTTTGAAGGCTTTTTGGCTCGCGGACTGAATGACTCGCCCTTGCTTGAGGGATTGCGGACCGGATGAAGGCCGGTCGTCGTTTTTTTTCCAAGTTGGGGTGTCGCCAAGCGGTAAGGCAGCGGGTTTTGATCCCGCCATACGGAGGTTCGAATCCTTCCACCCCAGCCACTTTGAGCAAGGTCGATGTCGCAAAATAATGAATTCGATTCTTTGTCGATCGCGGTGTTCACGGGCAATGCCAATGCACCGCTGGCGCAAGAGATCACGCGGCATTTGCATGTGCCGCTGGGCCGTGCCGATGTCGATCGGTTCAGCGACGGCGAGGTTAGTGTCGAGCTAAGAGAGAATGTGCGCGGCCGCGACGTGTTCATTCTGCAGCCGACACATCCCCCGGCCGAGCATTTGATGGAATTGTTGATGATGGCGGATGCCTGCCGGCGCGCATCGGCGAAGCGAGTGACCGCGGTGGTGCCGTATTTCGGCTACGCACGGCAGGATCGGCGGCCGCGTGCGACGCGCGTCGCCATCACCGCAAAGTTGGTCGCGAACATGATGACGCGCGCGGGGGTGGATCGACTGCTGACGGTGGATTTGCACGCCGATCAGATTCAGGGATTTTTCGATATCCCGGTGGACAATGTGTATGCATCGCCGGTGTTGCTCGGCGAGGTCTGGAAGCAGAAGTACCACAACATGATTGTGGTGTCGCCGGATGTGGGCGGCGTGGTGCGCGCGCGAGCGCTGGCGAAGCGATTGGACGATGCTGAGCTTGCCATCATCGACAAGCGGCGGCCGCGGCCGAACGAGTCGAAGGTGATGAACATCATCGGCGAGGTCGAGGGCAAGACATGCGTATTGGTGGATGACATGGTGGACACGGCCGGCACGCTGTGCCAAGCCGCACAGGCGCTCAAAGATGAGGGCGCACTGAAAGTGGTGGCCTACATCACGCATCCGGTGCTGTCGGGCAAGGCGATTGAGCGCATATCGAATTCGGTGCTGGACGAGCTGGTGGTAACCGACACGATACCGTTGTCGGAGGCCGGCGCGGCGTGCCGGCGGATACGCCAGCTGAGCGTGGCGGGCTTGCTGGCTGAAACCATCCGGCGCATCAGCGACGAGGAGTCGGTGAGCTCGCTGTATATAGATTAGGTCGGTGCCCTTGCAATTGGTCGCGATGCCAGGGTGCTGTGTTTGCGATGTAACTGGAGAAGATTATGAAAACCTCTTTCGAACTCGTTGCCGAGTTCCGTGATACGCAAGGCAAAGGTGCGAGCCGCCGCCTGCGTCATGACGGAAAAGTACCGGCAATTCTGTACGGCGGGCATCTAGCCGCACGCACTCTGACCTTGAGCCATCAGAAGCTTCTGATCATGCTTGAGAACGAGCGCTTTTATTCGACCATCCTCAATTTGAAGGTGGGCGATCAGTCGCAAGCGGCCATATTGAAGGACGTGCAGCGGCACCCGTTCAAGAATGCCATCGTGCACATCGATTTTCAGCGGGTCGAAGAAAACGAGAAGATCCGCATCAGCATCCCCTTGCACTTCACCGGCGCCGCGGTTTCGCCGGGCGTCAAGTCGCAGGGCGGCCTCGTTTCGCATATGCGCACCGAAGTGGAAATCTCTTGTCTGCCGAAGGACTTGCCCGAATACGTCGAAGTCGATATTTCCGGGCTGTCCTTGAACGAAAGCGTGCACTTATCTCAGCTCAAGGTCCCCGATGGCGTAGTGCTGGTGGAATTGGCGAAGGAAGATGCGGCGGTTGTGGCAATCCATAGCCCGCGTGCTGAAGAGCCCGAGCCAACGGCGGCAGCGGCAACAGCAGCGCCGGGCGCGGCGGAAGGTGCGGCAGCGGCACCGGCGGCAGCGGGCGCGGCGGCGGCAGGAGCGGATGCGAAGAAGGCAGAGCCTGCGAAGAAGGATGAAGCCAAGAAGGAACCGGCAAAGAAAGACGCCAAGAAGTAGTTTTCTTACGCGTTGTCTCATGAGGGCCGTCGGTTTGACGGCCCTTGTCTTTTAAAGGCATCGAAATGGCGGGTTTACCGTTGCGCATCATTGTTGGTCTGGGCAATCCAGGCCCCGAACACCTGGTGACCCGGCACAATGCGGGTTTCTGGTTCGTGGACCTGCTTGCGCGCCGCCACGGCGGCGAGTTTCGCGACTACCGCAAGTACTCGGGCGAAACGGCCAAGATCGGCATCGAGGGGCACGAGGTCGTGCTGCTCAAACCCACCACTTATATGAATCGCAGCGGACTGTCGATCGGGCAGCTGAGCGAGTTCTACAAAATTCCTCCGACTGAAATTCTGGTCGCTCATGATGAGCTCGATCTGCCGGTGGGCGCAGTACGCCTGAAGCAGGGCGGAGGCCACGGCGGGCACAACGGTCTGCGCGACACCATCGCGCACATCGGCGAGACGTTTTGGCGCATGCGTTTAGGCATCGGACATCCCGGCAACAAAGCCGAGGTGATCGACTACGTGCTCACGCGCGCGCCGCGCGTCGAAGAAGATCTGATTTTGGATGCGGTCGGCACCGCGGTCGATTGCATGCCGCTGCTGCTGGAACAGGGCGCGGAACGCGCCATGACCCGATTGCACAGCCGTACAGGAAAAGTCTGATGCCCATCCGCTGCGGAATAGTTGGTTTACCGAACGTGGGCAAGTCCACGCTTTTCAATGCGCTCACGCGGGCGCAGATTGCGGCGGAGAATTATCCCTTTTGCACCATTGATCCGAATGTAGGCGTGGTCCCCGTTCCGGATCCGCGCCTGCAAGCTTTGGCAGCCATCGTGCATCCCGAGAAGATTCTGCCGACCACGGTGGAATTCGTGGACATCGCCGGTCTGGTGGCGGGAGCCTCCAAGGGCGAGGGATTGGGCAACAAATTTCTGGCGCACATCCGCGAAGTGGATGCGGTTGCGCATGTGGTGCGCTGCTTCGAGAACGACGACATCATTCATGTCGCCGGCAAGATCGATCCGGCCAGCGACATCGAAGTCATCAATACCGAATTGGCGCTGGCGGATCTCGACAGCGTCGAGCGGGCTTACCAAAAGGCGCTGAAAGCGGCCAAGGCTGCGGACAAGGACGCCGTGAGAATGCGGGACCTGCTGGAGAAAGTGCGGGCGCAATTGAATCAAGCCAAGGCGGTTCGGCTGCTCAAGCTCGATGCGAACGACCATGCCTTGCTGCGCGATCTGCATCTGCTTACGGACAAGCCGGTGATGTATGTGGCCAATGTGGATGAAACGGGTTTCACCAACAATCCGCGCCTCGACCGCGTGCGCGAGATCGCCCAATCCGAAGGCGCCATCGTTGTGCCGATTTGCGCAGCGATTGAGGCGGAGATTGCCCAGCTCGACGAGGCCGACCGCGCCGAGTTCCTGGCAGAATTGAAGCTCGACGAGCCGGGACTGAACCGCGTGATCCGCGGCGGATACTCCTTGCTGGGACTGCAGACTTATTTTACCGCGGGAGTCAAAGAGGTGCGGGCGTGGACCGTGCATGCCGGCGCGACCGCGCCGCAAGCCGCCGGCGTCATCCACACCGATTTCGAGCGCGGCTTTATTCGCGCCGAAGTCATTGCCTACGATGACTTCATAAAATTCAAGGGCGAGGCGGGCGCCAAGGAAGCCGGCAAGCTGCGTTTAGAGGGCAAGGAGTACCTCGTCAAGGAAGGCGATGTCATGCACTTTCGATTCAACGTGTAAGCCTGATACGTAATTCATGAGAACGGCGAGATTTGCGTCTTGACGCTGATTGGGCGGGCAGGGGATAAATAGCTAAGCGGACCTGTTCCGGCGTCGAGAGAACTATCAACTCAGATTTTTGGCGCAACGCCTGAGGGTGAGCCCCGATTGCAGCGGCGCGATGGGCCGCGCCGCCGATTCGGCGTGTAGCACTCTCTGCGAGTCGTCCTAGACAAGAGCGTGGCAGATTCGGATTGTGCTAACTCCTTGATTTTGCGAGTATCGCCTTCAGGTTCGGCTTGACAGCGAGCGCGTAGCTCCACACAATCCGCGGCTCTTTGTGGTGAGGTAGCTCAGCTGGTTAGAGCGTGGCACTCATAATGCCGAGGTCGAGGGTTCGAGTCCCTCTCTCACCACCAATCTAGAGGCGGGAATCCCCCCCCCACCACACTCAAAAGCTCGCATTCGGTGATCTTGGATCAACAAAATGGGGCGCTACCGCCCCATTTTGGCCAATCATCACGCCATTGCGCTAACTCGGCTGCGTCTGCACGCCCTTCTCAACGGGTTCGGCCACCATTTTATCGAGCATCTTCCGGCGCATCGGCGAAAGCACGAATATCGCCAGCGCGGCAGCGGCAATCGGCAACGCGCCAGCAATCCACAGCACGGGTACCCAACTGCCGGCAGACGACTTCAACACGTTGGCCAGGGGAATCAGCAGCGAAGACGTTCCCTTGGCGGTGTATAGCAGACCATTGTTGGTCGCCGCGAACTTGGGGCCGAAGGTATCGCCGCTCGCAGCAGGGAAGAGTGAAAAGATTTCGCCGTAGCCGAGGAAGATCAGCGGTGCGAAGATCAAGAAGCCCGCGGTGCTGTGACCGAATTGCATCAGTCCCCAGATCGCCACTCCTTCGACGATAAACACCAATACCATCGTGTTTTCGCGGCCGAGATGGTCCGAAATCCAACCAGTGAGAGGTCGAGTCAAGCCGTTCACGAGCGAATCGATCGACAGGGCCATCGTGAGAAGCGGCAGGGTCGCCCAAAGAACGGTAACCGGGAGCTTGTCAACGCCGTAATCCTTGGCAATCGGACCAATCTCCGCTGCGGCCATCAACCCGCCGGAGGCGACCAGGACCATGCATAGGTAGAGTACCCAGAACACTGGCGTCTTGAGCATTTCGGCCGGACCGATGTTGCGCCGGGCCATCGGATTCACAGCGCCCTTAAGCGAAGCGACAATCGCTGTGACGGGCGGTCGAATCAGGGCGAGCGACAACACCAGGACCACGATGCCCTGGATCATCCCGAAGGTGAAGAATGCCTTATCGTAGCCGCCTGCCTTCACCATGTTGGCGATCGGAATCACCGTCAGTGCAGCGCCCGCGCCGAAACCTGCGGCGGTGAGCCCGGCGGCAAGACCGCGCTTGTCCGGGAACCACTTCAGCGCGTTGCCTACGCAAGTTCCGTAGACGGCACCGGCGCCGATTCCGCCGACTACCGCGGAGAAATACAGAAATCCCAACGAGGTCGCGTATGAATTCATGATCCAGGAAAGCCCCGCCAGGATGCCGCCCACCAACACCACCGGGCGTGGGCCGAATCTGTCCATCAAGTAGCCTTCCACCGGAACCAGCCACGTTTCGCAAAGCACGAAAATGGTGAACGCGACCTGGATGGCCGCCTTGTCCCATCCGAATTTATCGTGCATCGGATTCACGAATAGCGTCCAGCCGTATTGCAAGTTGGCCACCATCGCCATGCAGATGATTCCAATGACCAACTGCGCCCATCGGTTTTTCAATCCAGCCTGCTGGATGGGTGTGTTTATCTGAGCCGCATTCATAGTTCTATACCCCCCGGATGCAATGACGCACACGCTGCGTCGTGAAATTAGGATTTTTCATTGCGATCGCCACTCACCCAACTTTTGCAAACACCAGCACCGCTTGCAATCCGACAGCCGCTGCGCCGCGCCTTTCACCCATGGCATCTTGTTGAATCTGGTTGCTTGCCAACGACGGTGCTCAATGACTTTGCGGTATGAAGTATTGAGTATGAAGTATATCTCTGCGTCATGCTTGTGGCACTGGATTCTATTCTGCGAGCGCCAGCATCCAGTAGGGAGCGCCGATTGCGACGGCGGTACGCGGTAACTAATTGATAGTAATAAACATATTTACTAAGTCGCGCTAGCGGTCACGCCCGATGTGGCACACTGTGATATTAAATAATACCCAAGAGATCGAACGTGAAGAATCGAAGCGATGGTCGGACACTGGAAAAATCGGACTTCGAAGGCCTTTCCGAATTTCGCTATAAAATGCGGAAATTCGAGCGATTTTCAGAAACAGCGTCGCGCGCCAATGGTGTAACGCCGCTGCAGTACCTGCTGCTGCTTCACATCAAGGGTTTTCCCGGACGCGAGTTTGCCTATGTCGGAGAACTCGCAGAACGGCTGCAGGCCAAACCGCACGGCGTCGCGGCGCTCATTTCCCGCTGCGAATTGCGCGGCCTGGTGCAAAGGCGACCGAGCGCCCGCGACGGCCGCGAAGTGCAGGTGCATTTGATGAAAAAAGGCGATGGACTCTTGATGAAACTGGCTGCTTTGCACCGAGCCGAACTCAGATCCATTGCGGCAGTTTTCTGGGACTCGCCATAGGCTCCTCGACATGATCGATACGCGGCGCGATATTACAGCCAGTTGGAGGCGCTTCTGAATATGATTGCCCTGCGTTTTTGGCACGCCGCGTAACGCCGCCATGACTGCGATCTCCCGCCTCGCGGCCCTTCTTGCTGGTTCGGCGCGAACCGCCGTCTTCACCGGCGCCGGCATCTCGACTGAATCCGGCATTCCGGATTTCCGTAGCCCGGGCGGAGTCTGGAGCAGGATGAAACCCATCGATTTCGACTCATTCATGCACAACGAAGATGCTCGGCGCGAGGCTTGGCAGCGGACCTTCTCCGGGACGGCCGGCTGGGTCGGCGCCAAACCGAATGAAGGTCATTTTGCCATTGCGCGCCTGGTCGACACCGGCAAGGTGGGCCATGTGATTACGCAGAACGTGGACAATCTGCACCAGGACGCAGGCGTGCCCGCACATCAGGTGATCGAGCTTCATGGCAACGCCGGCTATGCCACGTGTCTTATCTGCGGACTGCGACACGAGCTGATGGACTTACGCGACCCGTTTCTGGAGCAAGGCACGCTGCCAACCTGCCGAACGTGTGGCGGTATCGTGAAGTCGGCGACGATCTCATTCGGTCAGCCGATGCCCGTCGAAGCGATGCGCCGTGCCGAAGCCGCTTCGCGTGCGTGCGACCTGTTTATCGTGCTCGGCTCGTCGCTGGCGGTCTATCCCGCCGCGGCACTACCAATGGTCGCAAAGTCGAACGGTGCCGCGCTCGCCATCATTAACCGCGAGCCAACCGACATGGATGGAAGGGCGGATCTCGTTCTTCACGCTGAAATCGGCGACGTGCTGAAAGAAATTGTGACCTGATGTGGCTAGCTCTTACCGTTGCTTGGAGCACTCAAAAGACGAGCGGTCTCCCGCGCGTGCCAGCCGGCCACTGCTGCTCCGTCGCGAGTAGCGCTAAACTAACGCTTATGTCTCGCCTAGCCGCGGCACAAGGATAATTGCAATGTCGTTGGATTTTTTCGTCACGCCCAAATGGCGATTAAACGTTCAGTATCAGCGCATGCGCGGTCTTATTTGCCTTCTCATTCTCTCAATCAGCGCGCTCGGTCACGCCGAGGACTCCACACTTGAAGGCCGAAAAATCGACTTCCTCATAGCCTCAATTGAAACGTTGCAGGGCGCTCAATTCATACGTAACGGCACCGCCTACAACGCCAAGTCCGCCGCAGACCATTTACGTCTGAAGCTTCGAATGGCCGGCTCCCGAGTCTCCACAGTTGACGATTTCATCCGACTCTGTGCGTCGGCCTCATCAGTCTCCGGAACGCCCTATCAGATTAGATTCGCGGATGGACGCGAGGTCACGTCGGAGGCCTATTTGAGGCAGAAGCTGGTCGAGTTCAAGCCCTGAGTAGGGCAGCGGTTTGGTTTAGGCGACGGGGTGATTCGTAGCTTCATAGTTCGCGGTCCAATGGCAATAGCGATAGAAACTTAACCTCGACTCGCTGCCACGCATGTCTGGCCGGTTCTTTCTTATATTCGACGGTCGCGCCGTTCTCGACCGTCCGCCAGGCCAATTGGGACGAGTGTTGAACGGGCAGCACGACGGAGTACGAGTTTTCCGGAAGAGTCATAGCCTCAAATCGTTTGGCGGTTTCCTGCGCCAACTCCGGGCTGTCGATGATCAAGCCGACTTCCGTGTTAAGGCGCCTGGATCGCTGATCAAGGTTCATGGAGCCTATGAAAAGGCGCCGGCGGTCGAGCACGTAGAGTTTGGCGTGCAGGGCATAGTTCCCATAGCGTGAGATTTTCGTGGATTGGCCGCTGCCGCGGGAATTCCCCAGCCGCGACCGCACCTCATACAACTCCACGCCGTCTTTCAAAAGCTCGGTCCGATAGTGCATGTAGCCGGAATGGGCGGATAGCTCGGGGGCGGATTCGAGCGAGTTGGTCAGAATCCGAATTCTCACCTGGTGCGCCAGCCGATCCTTCAGCAAATGCAGCTCATCCTTTGACGGAACAACGTAGGGCGACACTATCAGAAGCTCGGTCTGCACCTCCGCGACTGCCTGGGCCACCGGTTGGTACATCAGGCTCCCAGCCCCCGGGCCATGGGACTTCCCCTTCTCGGGACTATCGCAAACAACCTGAGCGCGCGCCCAGGTCAGCGGCAGCCGGCCGGCCAATATTCCGGCCAGCGGTTCTCCGCTATCAAGCTTGGATCGATAATCAAAGCCAGCCTTGTCGACCTTGTCGGCGCCAGGCTTTTGCTTGCTCACGTGGGGATGGGTGGCGTGCAGCGCTTCGGCCGGGATCGACAAAGCGCTGTTCCAATAATCATCGAAGGTCTTGGACAGGTCGGGAACCACAGGACCGCCCACAAAGACATCGTCGTCTGCGAACTGCGATTCAGGATCGATCTGGAAATACTGATCTCCGATATTGCGGCCGCCCACCAGGGCCATCCCGTTGTCCGCGACCAACAGTTTGTTGTGCATTCGATAGTCCAGCCTCGAATGATGAAATAAATACTCGCTGCCTTTGATAAATCGATTCTCGCCGCGGTATGCGAACGGATTGAAAACTCGAATTTGAATATTGGGCCGGTTGGCGATCGCAAAGAGTTGCTCATCACCCGGCACCGCTTCTCCGTCGTCCACCAACAGACGCACACGTACGCCGCGCTCCGCGGCGCGAACCAGCGCATCCGTCAGCAACCGGCCGGATTCATCGCTGTGAAAAATGTAGTATTGCAAATCGAGAGTGCGCTCCGCCGAGTTGATCATTTCCATCCTCAGCAGAAATCCGTCGACTCCCACGGGAATGATGCGGTAAGCCGTCTTGTCGCCATGCTCAGTGGCGGAGGCCGCAAATTCCCGCCCTACTTTAGTGATCTCTGGATCAGTCAGCGCCACCGAGGCAGTCTTCGGATAGCTGGCTCCCGGTGGAGCCGATGCACATCCCCCCATCCAGCACGCCAACACCGCTGCCACGAACCATTCGGTCGGTCGCGCCAGGGTCGATCGATTGGGGAAATGCTGATGTCTAGGAGGATTTTTCGACATGGGGGGCCTGGTTTTAGTTGGCCGTTATTTGATGACTATAGCGACCGGATATCCCACCTCGATACCCGCCTGAAGTGTCACCGGCTGTAGGAATTCGCTGATTCGCTGCCGACCGAAGGACATTACTTCCGCAAAAGTGGCGCTGCCCACCGGAGGTCCGCTCTGGCGCGACAGCATCCTGTTCTTCGAGTACTTCCACGGTGACAATGGTGCAGGTCTGGGTGGGAGTTATCACACCGGATGGACGGGTTTGACTGCGCGTCTGATCCAGCTCTACGGCGTTTTGGATGCACAAAAATTTCTGCGGGCCGGCGTCAGGATACAGCGGTCCGCCCCAGCATGAGACGAAGCGGCAGCCGCCCTGACGATCATTCCTGAAGCATCGTTCCCGGCTTGAGGTAGGCTACGCGAGCGACTGACGCAGACATTCCAACCAAGGGACGACCATGACTAGCCCTATGTATATCAACTCGGTTCCCGTCTTCAAGCAATTGTTGACGGCTTTGAAAGCGATTCTCGCCCAGGCTGATGCATACGTTCTCGCCAACTCGATAGAGCCGGACGCATTTTTACAGGCACGTCTTTATCCGAACATGTTTCCTCTGGTCAAACAGGTGCAAATTGCTGCCGATTTTGCGCGCGGGATCTCGGCACGCCTTGGAGGGGTTGATGTTCCCATCTATGCGGGCAAGGAGAAGAGCTTTGCCGAACTCGACGGGCTATTGGCCCAGACATTTGAATTTCTTGATAGCGTTGACTTTTCCAAATTTGAAGGTAGCGAAACGAACGAAATCGTACTGCGTCCTGGTACGCCTAAAGAAAAGAAACTGAATGGTCAGGCCTATCTGGCCAATTACGGCTTGCCGCAATTTCTCTTTCATATCACCACCACCTACGCGATTTTGCGCCACAATGGGTTGCCTATCGGCAAGCGTGATTTCATGGGGGCATATTGATCCTCCCGGCAATTAGCGCCGTTGGCCGGTAGGAAGGGACGCGTGCGCTCACCGGAATTGGACGGAACTACTTCCGCAAGATCTTCTCCATTGCTTTGCCCTTCGCCAGCTCATCGATCAGCTTATCCAGATAGCGAATTTCCCGCATTGTGGATTCCGTGATCTCTTCCACCCGGACACCGCAGATCACGCCCTTTATCAAAGTCCGCGAAGGATTTAGGCGAGGCGCTTCCGCGAAGAAGGCTTCAAAGTCTTTCCGTTTCTCGATTTGGGCTTCGAATTGTTTCTGGCTATATCCGGTTAGCCAAAGAACAATTGTGTCGACCTCTGCTTTCGTGCGTCCTTTCTTTTCTGCTTTGGCAACGTAGAGAGGATAGACACTTGCGAAGCTGGTTGTATATATTCGGTGCTTTGTCATGAGACCTATTTGCTCCGCTTCACGCATCAAGGGAATTACATGAAGATCGTCGTATTGGGCGCCACTGGCCGGACGGGTCGTCAGGTAGTTGAGCAAGCATTGACGCGAGGTGATGAGGTTGTCGCCTACGTACGCAATCGCCAAGGAATCGCCGCGAATCCTGGCATGCAGATCGCGGTGGGTCAACTAGACGATATGACCGCCCTAAAGACCGCCATCAACGGCGCCGACGCAGTGCTTGTCTGCCTCGGCACCCACGGGAAGAGGATGAAGAAAAATGTGGACCTGATGCAGAAAAGCTTGCCGTCGATCATCACAGCTATGAAGGAGGCCAATGTCCCGCGGCTGGTGCTGCTGTCAGCCTACGGCGTCGGCGACACGGCTCGCACGGCAGGGTTGGTCGCGCGTGTCGTGCACAGCACAGTGGTAGGCGCTATATATCAGGACAAGGAGCGCTCAGAAGCGCTGCTGCCGGGTTCGGCACTGAAATGGACCAGTATTTATCCTGTGATCCTGACCGACAGACCGCGGGCGGATGACGTCGAGGTACGCCCGATGACCCGGGTGCGCAAGGTAGCTGGCCTGCCGAAGGTCGCGCGGGCCGATGTGGCGCGCGTCATGCTGGATGCGAGCATGCTTCGCCCACCCCGGTGAACTCAGGTTCAGATGCACATCGCCTCGCCTGAGGCCGATCCAATAAGCGGTAGACAAGTGTCCCACGGGGTAGCTTGTCTGCGTGTGTGCCACCAGCTTTGGCTTTGCGGTCGTTCCTGAGGTGAAATACAGCAGGAGCAAGTCATCGGCGGCAATGGGCGCTGCTTGGAAAGCCATGCTCGAATCGGTACTGCGCTCGAATGCGATCCATCCTTGTTCGGCGCCACCCACGGCAATCCGGACCGGGGCGCCCGGCAGACCCTCGAATCGACCCGTGAAACAGCGATCCGTGATGACCGCCGCCACTCGACCGCGTTCCAATCGATCTGCCAGCTCGTCGCGCTGCAGCAACGTCGATGCCGGAATCATCACGGCGCCCAGCTTCATCGCGGCGAGCATCGTCTCCCACAGCGGCACGACATTGCCGAGCATGATGAGCACTCGTTCGCCGCGACCAATGCCCAGAGAGGATAGGAAGTTCGCCACCTGGTTGGATCGGCGCGAAAGTGCCGAAAAACTGACCACCTCATCACGACCTGTGTCGTCGACAACGCGAAGCGCGGGGCAATCGTTATCTTTCGCAATCCGGTCGAAATAGTCATTGGCCCAGCTGAAATAATCGACGCGAGGCCATTGAAAGCTGCTCAAGGCTTGCTGGTAATCGATTCCCTCTCTAAGAAGTCGATCGCGCAGCTCGATAAACGCTGAGGCAACATCAACGGACACAACGCACCATGAGGTCTCGCCAATCAGTTGCCGAGGTGCCGATCGAAGAAGCGCACGATGACATCGTAAACGGCATTCGATTCGGGCAAATCCGGATATACAAAAAAACCGTGCCACATCCCTTCATAAACATGCAATTCCGCATCCACATGGGCCTGCACCAATAAATCGTGACTACGCAGCACCGAGCTCAGTGCGAAATCACGCGACCCGCTAATCAACAACGTCGGTGGAAATTTCGCCAACAGCGTTGGGGAGTTTCCCGGAACGGCGAGCGGATCCTTCGGATTGACACCTCTGAAGTAGGGAAAATCGAGCATCGACTGCGGCTTCTCCGCGATCGGCTGCCCAGTGAGAAGAGGTGCGACGTAGGCAGAGTCCCCTTGCACGTCCGTGATCGAACCGCAGAACGTACCGATCGCGCCGGGGTTCGGTAGACCATGAGCTTTGAACCAAGCCACCGACTCGGCGGTGAGAATTCCCCCTGCTGAGCCGCCGTAAATTCCGATATTGCGAGATTTGTAGGTCTTCAGTAGCTCAGCGTAAACCGCCGCGACGTCCTCACTTCCAGCGGGAAATGAGTTTTCGGGCGCTTCGCGGTAGTCGACGGTGATCACCTTGATTTTACCAATGCTGGCGATGGGGATGGACTCGACCAAACCGCCGCTGTGCGCGCCCCACATGAAGCCGCCGCCATGCAAATTGATCAGCACGCGGGCTTTGTTAGTCGGGGGAATTCCCAGTGTCGGCGTTACGACGTCGGTCTTGACGCCTCCGATGGTCTCCGACTTGATGTCCACCGTGAATCGAAGCCGCATCCGCTCGACCAACTGGGAATTGAAGTCATCGTAAAAGCGGCGTGTCGCCTCAATTGAGCTTCCCGGGGCTGGTCCCGAGGGGTGGCTCAAGATTTCCACGACCTTTAATCGCGCTTCCTCCGAGGCAAGCACAGAGAATGGAATCTTGCCCGCTGAAAATGTCACCGTCCCTGAAGGTTCGACGCCGGCAATTGCCAGCGTGCTCGCCAGCATCCCCGTCGCGATCCATGCTCTCATCAACTACCGCGCCCGAATGGTGATGTGTTGCTGATCCTGGACGATCCGCACGGGGAATACGCGCTCGAGACTTTCGAGCCAGCCAGTTAAATCCTCGCGCGCGACGGTGCCGGTCACCATCAAGTCGCCCAGCGACGGGTCATCGACGGCAATCGGCTTCGGTGCGTAACGATTTACATCCAGCAACACCCGGCTCAACGGTTCGCTTTGAAATGCCAAGCGCCCATCCTGCCATCCAATCGCGACAGCGACATTGCCGAGCGCGCCTGAGTTCTTGCCGCCGCCGGTTTCCACCAAAACCTGTTCGCCGGCCGCCAACGGCTTGGATTGCGCAGCGCTTTGCACATCAGGAGCTCCCCCGGACGACGCGACCAGTACCTGGCCTTCGATGACCGCGACCACCACCTGACGCGCCCCGCGATTGACGCTGAACTGGGTACCCACGGCGGTGACACTGGCCTCGCCCGCGCGTACCGTGAAAGGCCGCGCATGATCCTTGGCCACGGCAAAGAACGCCTCGCCGCGCGCGAGATTGATTTGTCTAGAGGTGGCACCGAAGCGCACTTCGATTCGCGTGTCGGCACCGAGGTTCAGTCGCGAGCCGTCCGCCAAAATGAATGCCTGATTCTGACCCGCCGCCGTCTGAAGAATCCGCACAGGCGCCGAAATGCCTGAAATCACCCAGTAGGCTGCGATCGCGAGGCCGGCCACTGACGCAGCCAATAGCGCCGGGTAATTCCTTGGAATACGCCAGGCGCTCTTCGCCGCGAGCCAGCGCGAAACGGGAACGGATCCGTCATAGCGATCGCGTCTTTCGGCATCGCCCACCACGAGCGCGGGCTCGGGAATTCCTTCGCAAGCATTCCAGACTTCTTCAATCCGTACATAGGCGATAGCAAATTGCGGGTCAGTCGCCATCAATCGCTGCCACTCCATGGTTTCCTCAACCGAAATTTCCGCATCGTGCAGCCGCGCAAACCAATCGGCGGCGATTGCATAAGTCGGATCGCTTTCCGGGTCTATCCGACCTTCGCTAATCACTGTGTGAATCCTCATCCATTCGAGATCTTAAGAACAATAATGCCCGGACCACGTAGGTTCTCACCATACGTGGCTTCAAGCCCATATGCTGGCCCACCGCCTCGAAATCCATGCCGTAGCAACGATTGAGCAGGAAAGCGCGTTGGCATTTCGGCGGCAGCGAGCGCAGCAGCCACTGCAGCCGCTCTATTTCCTGCGCACCTGCCAGACTTCGCTCGGGCGTACGGCTGTCGACGAATTCATTGAATATAGGTTGCGCGGTCGCACGGTGATGGACTTGATCGCGTCTCAGCCGATCGAGCGCGAGGTTCGCGGCCGTCTGAAACAGAAACGCGCGCAGATAGCTGACGGCCTCCGGTTGATGCAGGCTCAACAGCCGTACATAAGCCTCCTGCGCAACATCCCGGGCCTCCTGCGCGGAGCGCAATCGGGTGTGCAGGAATCGCAGCAAAGCCTCGTTGTGCTCACGGAACAGACGCTCAATCAGTTGTGCATGCGCATCCTGATCGGCTGCGTTTGCCGAGTCGGCCGCTTTCGCTTGTTCATTGCCCATGTTATTGGTGAGACGAAGAACCCCTGGAATTTTGCAATTAATGCGCGCGATGGGTTCAGATTGCAATTTCCGCCGGGCTGTTCGTCTTAGCCAAGGACGAACAAGTATGACTACGGGGGAAATCTATGGTTTATCGCGTTGCGGCATTGTGCCTGGCTGTGCTCTTACTCATTGGTGCAGGCACCCAAACCGGTTTCGCCGCTTCGGGTTTGGACAGCGTAGTTCAATTCGACATTCCCGCCGGCCCGCTTCCTGGCGCGCTGCTCAAATTCTCCGCGCAATCCGGCATTCAAGTCACCAGCGCGGCTGATCTGGTGGACCGCAAGCAGTCGGCAGGCGTCAAGGGATCGCTTCCCGCAGGCAAGGCCCTCGCTCAGCTGCTGCAGGGAACGCAACTTGATTTCGATGCGGTGAATCCGAGTACCGTAAGCATTCGTCGCGAAGCCCACACCAGCGCGGCGGCCCGATATGGTAACGGGGCCTCCGGACGTGTTGCGTCGACTGCAGTCCTCGTCGGGGCAGACAGCAGCGCATCTTTGTCGTCCCAGGCGAACAATCATGCCGCACCCGCGCTGGAGGAAATTGTGGTTACCGCGCGGCGTCGCGAGGAACGCGCCCAGTCAGTTCCGGCGTCGATCACCGCGTATTCGGCGCAGGATGTGAAAACGCATAACATCACCGATCAACTCTCCCTGGCCAACAATACCCCCTCCCTGGTGGCCATCTCCAGCGGTCAACCGCCCGAAACCGGCGGCTTCGCCATCCGCGGTCAAGGCCCCGCGTTCGGCGCGACTCCGGGTACGATTGGCTATTTTTCGGAAGTACCCAATAGCGTAATCGCCATCGACGGTCGACCCGGAACTTACTTCGATCTTGCGAGCGTGCAGGTGCTCAAAGGTCCACAAGGCACACTGTTCGGCAAAAACGCCACCGGCGGCAATGTGCTGTTCGAGCCGCAGAAACCGACGGATAAATTCGGCGGGTACGTCCAGGGTCAGGCGGGCAATTTCAACGATCATGAATTTGAAGGAGCGATCAATCTACCTCTGTGGGAGGACAAGGTCATGCTGCGAGTCGCGGGCGCGGTGGCGCGGCGCGACGGCTACACCACCGATGTCGGACCGCTATTTCCAGGAAAGAAATACGACAACCTCGGCTATGAGTCTTTTCGGGTGGAGCTGCTCCTTCGTCCCATCGAGGGCCTCGAGAACTACACGCTATATCGCTACTACCACTCCAGCGACAACGGACCCGGTACCTCGCAGATTGCGTTCAATCCCAATGCAGGACAGCCGCCGTTTTCTGTGAGCGCTTTTTTTCCGAATGTCATGACACTTCTCGGCGAGCAGCTCGCCCGGGGGCCTCGCCAAGTCGCTTACAACATCGATGAATACGATCGATCCAACTACAATCAGCTCATCAACACCACCAGTTATTCGTTCTCCGATGCACTCAAGCTGAAGAATATCATCAGCTATTCGAAGGCCGAGTTCTCGTATGGTTATGACTACGATGCGACCGTCAACCCGATCGCCGGCCAAACCAGCGGCAGCCTTCCGACCGTCGCTGAAACGTACTTTACCGAGGAATTGCAATTGCAAGGCCGAGCGCTCGATGACGGCTTGCAGTATGTAATCGGCGGATTTGTCGATCGGCAGTGGCCGACCGAAGACGGCACCGGTATGTTCGACTATTTTCCGCTGTCCGTATTGTTGGGCGGGCCAATTACTGCAGTGCAGAGTCAAGGCACCCGCAGTCACGCGGGCTTTACCCAATTGACTTACGACCTCGGCAAACTATCGTCGGCGCTCAACGGTCTCAGCGTCACCGGCGGTTATCGCTATACCCATGATGAATTGTCTTCCTACAGTCTCATCGCTGTGCCGCCCGCTGTCAGCGGAACGGGCAAGTGGAACTACGGCAGCTACACGTTTGGCCTCGACTATCGGTGGACCCCCGACGTTCTCACCTACCTCGCATCGCGTAGCGCCTATAAGGCCGGCGGCCTCAACACGCAATTGCCGCCCACATCTCCGTTTGCCACGTTCGAGCCCGAGAAACTGCAGGACGTTGAAGTCGGCATCAAGTCAGAATTTCACAGCGGCGACTTATCAGCGCGAGTGAATGCGGATGTTTACAGCGGGAAATATACCAACATTCAGAGAACCACCAACGTCGTGTCCAACGGCGTGCTGGTCAACGTGACCAACAACGCGGCGGAAGGCCGGATTTCGGGTTTCGAATTCGAAGGACTGTTGCTGCCGATTCCGAGCGTCGAACTCTCGACGCTTTACGCATACACCGACTCAAAATACACCAAGGTTGACAATGCGCAGGCGGTGCTGATTCTGGAAGGCGCACCCTTCCCGTATTTGTCGAGAAACAAGGTTTCGTTTAGCGCCCGCTATCGATTGCCGCTCAGCGAAGCGGTCGGCGATCTCGGAATCATGGGCATTTACAGCTACCAGAGCGCCCAATCGATCGCGCAAACGAATCAAACGGTTTATCCTTATATCCCCGGTTATGGCCTGGTCAATGCCCGCCTCGATTGGCGCGGCGTCTATCAGAGTTCAGTTGATGCGTCGTTGTATGTGACGAATCTTGCAAACAAGATCTATCCAATCGGCCAGTTCGACGCCTACAACACATTCGGTTTTGTCACTCGAACTTACGGGCCTCCGCGTATGTACGGTGTGCAGCTGCGCTACGCGTTTGGGAAGTAGCACTTGAATACAATCTCTAGATTTTCGAGGATTGTTATTTCATCAACAGTTACGCGTGTCGGCTTGCTAATGGCGTCGCTGTACGCGTCACAGGCCTTCTCGCAAGGCGTCGCGCTGCCTCCGCCGCCGGAGAGCTTGAGCGAGCAGGCGCGGGCGCAGCTCACGGCTGCCGCGAGCGCGCCGTCCAACGCAGCGCCGATGACCGTGACGCAGATGCGGGCTTTTTCCGATCAGTTTCAGCAGATTTGGTCGGCGCGGCAAAAAGCCAAGTACGCGGTGATCATCGCGGACGATGTCATCGCGGGGGTACCGGTGCGCAGAATCTCGCCCGCCGGAGCCACGGATAGCCAGCGCATTCTTCTGAATTTGCATGGCGGAGGCTTTGAAATCGACTCAGGTTCGTTGACTGAAAACATCCCAATCGCGGCGCTCACGGGGATCTCGGTCATCGCCGTCCGCTATCACCTCGCACCCGAGAATCCGTTCCCGGCGGCGGTGAATGACGCGTTGGCGGTTTATCGCGTGTTGCTTAAGACCCATCAGCCCAAAGACATTGCGGTTTACGGCACGTCTGCGGGTGCCGTTTTGGGGCCCGAATTGATTGCGCGCATCATCGCCGAAAAACTCCCCATTCCGGCGGCTCTCGGGGTATTTTCCGGGGATTCCGATCTCGCCCGCACCGGCGACTCCGCACGGCTGTTCCCCCTTCAAACCGGTGGGCAAACTTATGCCGCCGTCGTGGCGGCGTATGCCGGATCGACCGCGTTGACCAACCCCGCCCTGTCTCCGATTTACGGCGACCTGACGAAGTTTCCCGCGACATTGTGCATCGCCAGCGGGCGAGACGTGCTGCTGAGTGGCACCGTTAACTTCTGCCGCCGGCTGGATCGCGACGGCGTTTCCGTGCATCTGATCGTCTACGATGGTTTGCCCCACGCTTTTTGGGGATATATCGATGCGCCGGAAACGGACGAGGCATACCAAGCCATGGCCGGATTTCTCGCGCGGCGCCTGAATGCCAAGCCGGTCATAACTGCTGCGCCAACGGCGCCTCCCGTTGCAGCGCTCGACGCCGACTCATCGGCCCAATGCACGTCGCTGGCGAATCTCACGCTGGCGGACACCACGATCACCGCGGCAAAAGCCACGCCGTCGGGGCCCTTCAAATCCGACGCGCTACCCATTGAAGTCCAAGTGCCAGCCTTCTGTCGAGTCGAAGGTCGCATCGCGCCTACTGCAGATTCAGACATTCGATTTGAGGTCTGGCTGCCCCTATCGGGTTGGAGCGGCCGGATGTATGGCGCCGGCAATGGCGGGTTTGCCGGCTCGCTATCGTATGTGCCCGGCCTTGCCGGCGCTGTACAGCGAGGCGCCGTCGGCGTTTCCACCGACACGGGCCACAGCGGCGGCGCGGAAGACGGTCGCTGGGCCCAGGGACATCCGGAGCGACTCAAAGACTACGGATACCGGGCTATCCATTTATCCACGGTCGATGCCAAGGCCATCGCCGCTTCCTTTTACGGCAAGGCGCCCACCCACGCTTACTTTACTTCCTGTTCCAATGGTGGACGCCAGGGCCTCATGGAGGCGCAGCGCTATCCCGAAGACTACGACGGCATTATCGCGGGCGCACCGGCGCTGGATTGGACCGGCGTCGCCGCGGATTTCATCTGGAATACTCGCGCGCTGCGCGCGCCAGGTGCAGCGATTCCCATATCCAAAGTCCCCGCGCTTCAGGCAGCTGTGCGTAAAGCGTGCGGTCGCGACGATCGATTTGTGGCCAATCCGCAAGCCTGCAATTTCGATCCTAAGGTACTGCTCTGCGCCAATGGCGACGCCGATTCCTGCCTGACTGCCGCGCAAATCGGCTCATTGCGCAAGATCTACTTAGGTCCTCGCAGCTCGCGCGGCGAGCAGATCTATCCGGGATTTCCGCCTTCCGGTGCGGAGGCAGGCGTGCCACCGGGAAATGGTTGGGACGGCTGGATGCTGGCGCCGCCCAATGCCTCGAGTCACCAGGAAACCTATCCGCGAGAAATGCTCGCCTATTTCACCACCACGCTGAAAACCGACATCGATCATTTCGACTTTAATCGCGACTTTGCCACTTTCAGAGCCGAGCTCGGGCCCACCATCGACGCGACGGATACGAATCTTCAGCGCTTCGCCGATCGCGGCGGAAAATTGATTCTCTGGCATGGCTGGGCCGACCCAGGACTGCCGCCTCTGCGTACGGTGGAATACTTTGAGCGCGTTCGCGCGACCATGGGTGCCAAAAACGCCGACAAGGTGGCCCGGCTGTTTATGCTGCCGGGAGTACAGCACTGCCTGGGCGGCCCGGGCCCGAATTCCTTTGGACAATACGGCGTTCCCACCAAATCGACAGATCCCCGAGAGGATATGTCTGTAGCACTTGAGCATTGGGTCGAGTCCGGAGTTGCCCCAGAAGTTCTGCTTGCCCGGCACACGGCGAACGCGTTCGCTCCGGCATATGATTCGAGCCTAGAACCTATGGGTGAGACCGAACTTGTCTGCGCCTATCCTAAAATCGCCGCTTCAAGTCGCAGCTCTTCAGCGAGCGAGACCCGTTGTACGAGTCCGAGTGGCTCCCACTGACAAGTGAAGGGCATAGGCGCCTAACTCCCACATGGCCAAAGTATCGCGGCAGATGTGATGCAAACGCCGGCGCCTTTCAGCTGCGTCGAGAAGTGACTGGAGAATGCAATGAGCCGTGACGTCTTCGTTGCCGGGGTCGGCATGATCCCTTTTACCAAGCCGGGGGCCGGCGAGCCCTACCCGCAGATGGCTGCCCAGGCGACGCGCGCCGCGCTGGCCGACGCCGGCATCGGCTACGAGCGCGTGCAGCAGGCCTACGTCGGCTATGTCTACGGCGACTCGACCGCCGGCCAGCGCGCGGTCTACGAAGTGGGCATGACCGGCATTCCGGTCGTCAATGTCAACAACAACTGCTCCACCGGCTCGACCGCCCTCTTCCTTGCGCGCCAGGCGGTGGCCAGCGGCGCCGCCGAATGCGTGCTGGCGCTGGGCTTCGAGCACATGAGCCCGGGCGCGCTCGGCGCGGTGTTCAAGGACCGGCCGAGCCCCTTCGACCGCTTCGACGAAGCGACGCACGAGCTTGTCGGCCACGGCGAGATTCCGCTGGCGCTGCGCTACTTCGGCGGCGCCGGCCTGGCGCACATGGAGCAATACGGCACGCAGCTCTCGACCTTCGCCAAGATCCGCGCCAAGGCCAGCCGGCATGCCGCGAACAATCCCGCTGGCGCTGTTCCGCAACGTCGTGACGCCGAAGAAGAGGTGATGAATTCGCCGATGCTCTGGCCCGGGTGATGACGCGCCTGATGGCCTGCCCGCCGACCTGCGGCTGCGGCCGCGGCCATCATCTGCTCTGAAGAATTCGCGAAGCGCCCACGGCCTGGACCGCCGCGTGCGCATCCGGGCGCAGGCGATGACCACCGACCGCCCCGTGACCTTCGAGGCGCGCGACATGCGCGAGGTCGTCGGCTTCAGCATGGCCCGCGAGCGGCCGCAGCAGGTCTACGAGGCCGCCGGCATCGGCCCCGAGGACGTCGACGTCGTCGAGCTGCACGACTGCTTCGCGCAGAACGAGCTCATCAGCTACGAGGCACTCGGCCTGTGCCCGGTGGGCGGGGCGGAGAAGTTCGTCGTCGACGGCGACAACACCTACGGCGGCAAGGTCGTGACCAACCCGTCGGGCGGGCTGCTGAGCAAGGGCCATCCGCTCGGCGCCACCGGCCTGGCGCAGTGCACCGAGCTGGTCCAGCAGCTGCGCGGCCGCGCCGACAAGCGCCAGGTCGAGGGTGCGCGGCTGGCGCTGCAGCACAACCTGGGTCTGGGCGGCGCCTGCGTCGTCACCCTCTACGAACGCGTCTGAGGACGAATCAGCCATGATCGACAAGAAATGGATCGGCCACGAGCTGCCCGCATCGGTGCTGCCGATCGAGCGCAGCCGCCTGCAGTTCTTCGCCAAGGCGATCGGCGAGACCGATCCCGTCTACACCGACGCCGCGGCGGCACGCGACGCCGGCTACCGGGACCTGCCGGCGCCGCCGACCTTCCTGTTCGCCGCCGAGCTCGACTCGGGGGCCGCGTTCCGCCTGATCGCTAGCGACCTGCAGATCCCGATCGCCAAGCTGCTGCACGGCGAGCAGAGCTTCAGCTACCACCGGCCGGCCTGCGTCGGCGACACGGTGACCGTGCGCTCGACGGTCAGCGACATCTACGAGAAGAAGAACGGGGCGCTCGAGTTCGTCGTCAAGACCTCGCGCGCCACCAACCAGCGCGACGAGCTCGTGGCCGAGATGCGCTCGGTGCTCGTCTGCCGCCACTGACCGGAGATCGCCATGACCACCTCCACCTTCGACACCGTCGCCGTCGGCGATCATCCTGCCGCGCGCTGCAGCTGCCGCCGGTCGACCGGACGACGCTGGCGCTGTTCGCCGGCGCCTCCGGCGACCACAACCCGATCCACATCGACCTCGACGTCGCCCGCCGCGCCGGCATGCCCGACGTGTTCGCCCAGGGCATGCTGGGCATGGCCTGGCTCGGCGCGGCTGATCACCGGCTGGGCGCCGCAAAGCCGGCTTGCGGCAGCTTCGACGTCCGCTTCCAGGGCATCACCCATCTCGGCAACGCGATTCGCTGCAGCGGCCGCGTGGTCGAAAAGCTCGAGCATGAGGGCGAGCGCTGCGTGCGCATCGAGCTGCAGAGCGCCAACCAGTTCGGCCAAATCAAGATCGTCGGCGAGGCGCTCGTCGCGCTGCCTTGAACTTTCACATGGAGAAGTCAGCATGACCCACAAACTCGACAGGCAAGGTCGCCCTCATCACCGGCTCGGGCCGCGGCATCGGTCGCTCGATCGCCCTCAAGCTCGCCAGTGAAGGCGCGAGCATCGTCGTCAACGATCTCGATGGCGAACCGGCCCAGGAGACGGTGCAGGCCATCCAGCGCGGCCGGCGGCCAGGCCGTCGGCCTGCATCGGCAGCGTCACCGCCCCGGACTTCGCCGAGCGCTTCGTCGGCACGGCCGTGAGCGAGTACCGGGGGCTGGACATCGTCGTCAACAATGCCGGCTACACCTGGGACAATGTGATCCAGAAGATGAGCGACGAGCAGTGGTACGCGATGATCGATTGCCACCTGACGGCGCCGTTTCGCATCCTGCGCGCGGCGCAACCCAGTCATTCAGCAAGCTTGCGCAAGAGCCGAGAAGGAAGCCGGCCACCGCATCGTGCGCAAGGTGGTCAACATCTCGTCGGTGGCAGGCCTCTTCGGCAATGCCGGCCAGGCCAACTACTCGACCGCCAAGGCCGGCATCGTCGGCATGACGCAGACGCTGGCCAAGGAGTGGGGGCGCATGAACGTCACGGTCAACTGCGTCGCCTACGGCTTCATCAAGACCCGGCTGACGGTCAGCGCGGCAGGCGATGCCACCGCCAACATCGATGGCCGCGAGATCAAGGTCGGCGTCAACCCGGACCTGATGGCGGCGATGGAGCGCAGCATCCCGCTCGGGCCGCGGCGGCACGCCCGGAGGAGGCCGCGGGCGCGGTGTACCTGTTTTGCATCCCCGAGTCCGACTACGTGAGCGGCCAGACGCTGATGTGCAGCGGCGGCCTCACCGGGATCTGAAGCCATGCTGCCGCAACTCTCACCGCCATCCGTGGATGGACGAGGACATCGAGGCCTTCCGCGACCAGGTCCGCCGCTACGTCGCCTCGGCGAGCTGGTGCCGCACCTCGACGGCTGGCGCGCGCCAGGGCTACATCCCGCGCGAGGTCTGGCGCCCGTTCGGGCGAGATGGGCTTCATGCTGCCGGAGCTCGCCGAGGAGCACGGCGGCGCGGGCGCGTCACGCTCGCCTACCAGCTGGTGGTGCAGGACGAGCTGGCCAAGGCCGAGGTGCCGGCCAACACGGCGGTGCACACGATCGCCGTCCCACTACATCCTCGACTACGGCACCGAGGACGCAGAAGCGCCGCTGGCTGCCCGGGCTGGCCAGCGGCGAGACTGCTCGCCGGCATCGCCCTCACCGAGCCGGGCTGCGGTTCCGACCTGAAGTCGCTGCGGACTCAGCGCCCGGCGCGAGGGCGGCCGAGTACGTCATCGACGGCGCAAAGACCTTCATCACCAATGGCTTCAGCGCCAACCTTCTGGTGGTGGCGGTGCGCACCGGCGAAGCGGGCAGCCGCGGCGTTTCGCTGGTCGTCGACGGAGACCGAGAAGCTCGCCGGGCTTTCGCGTCGGCCGCCGCCTCGAGAAGCTCGGCCAGCATGCCTCCGACACCGCCGAGTTGTTTTTCGACAATGTGCAGCGTGCCCGCCAAATCAACTGCTCGGCGAAGCGGAAGGCAAGGGCTTCGTCCAACTGATGAGTCAGCTCCCATACGAGCGGCTGCTGCTCGTGCGTGCCGGCGGCTGCGGCGATCAGAACGCGCGGTCGAACTCACGGTTGAGTACACGAAGCAACGCAAGGCCTTTGGCCAGACCGCTCGCGGATTTTCAAAATACCCGCTTCAAGCTCGCCGAGTGCGCCACGATCGCGCACGTGGTGCGCAGCTTCCTCAATGACTGCACCCAGCGCTTGCTCGACGGCACGCTCGATGACGAGGCCGCCTACATGGCCAAGTGGTGGTGCACCGAGCAGCAAGGCAAGGTCACCGACGAGTGCCTGCAGCTCTTTGGCGGCTACGGCTACATGGCCGAATATCCCGATCGCGCGTTTGTATGCGGATTCTCGGGTGCAGCGTATCTACGGCGGAACGACCGAAATAATGAAAGATCTCATTGCACGCAAGTTGCTTGAATAATTGCCAACGATTGATTCGCATATTTGACAGAGCAGAAAGGAAGGTGACATGCGACTGACAATGGGTCTTCAGCAATCGGCCACTCATCACCCCACTCGAATCGCGACCATTTTCGAGAATCGACGCAGGACCTACGCAGAGGTGATTGATCGCGTTGCGCGTCTCGCCTCCGGACTGGTTGCACTGGGAGCAAAGCCCGGCGAGCGCATCGCAATCCTCGCCCTGAATTCGGACGTTTACTTCGAAGCGTACTATGCGATTTTGTGGGCCGGTTGTCTCGCAGTGCCTTGCAATACGCGCTGGGCGGCCGCCGAACATCTCGCGGCACTTGCTGATTGCGAACCCTCACTGCTGCTGGTCGATCAGCACTTCGTTCAAATCGTGGCAGACCTGCCGCCCGCTCTGCGCGATCGCGTGATCTACATGGGAGAGGCTCGAGGGCGGTTCGTCGCCGAAGACATTATCAGCCGCTCATCGCCAATCGCCGATAACAGCGGCTCTAATAGCATGCCTGCGGCCATCTTTTACACCGGTGGAACGACCGGGGCTTCCAAAGGCGTCATTCTCTCGCACGACAATCTCATTGTTAACTTCCTGGCCTGCTGCACGGTTGAGCCCCATCCGCGCGACTGCGTTTATCTGCATGTGGCGCCGATGTTTCATCTGGCGGATGCCACCATGCTCCTCGGGCTGACCCTCATCGGCGCCACACACGCCATTCTTTCACGTTTCGACCCGGCCTTGGTTGTCGAAACAATCAAGCATTGCGGCGTGAACTCGCTGCTTTTGGTACCGACAATGATCGGAATGGTGGATCAGTATTTGCGCGAAAACCCGCAGCCATTGGCGGACGTGCGTCGACTGACTTATGGCGCTTCGCCCATTTCGGAGACACTGATGAGGCGCGCGCTGGAGATGTTTCCCAATGCGCGCATTACCCAGGCATACGGTCAAACAGAATTGTCTCCTGTCGCGACATTGCTAATGCATGAGAATCATGTGACGCCGGGCAAATTACGCTCGGCGGGTAGGGCCGTCCCGGGCGTGGAATTGCGCATCGTGGATCCGGATCTCACGACACTTGCCCCGGGCGTTGTCGGCGAAATTCTCGTCCGCGGCCCCAATGTCATGCAAGGTTATTGGAGAAAGCCCGAACTGACTGCCGCGACGATCGTCGATGGGTGGGTACGCACCGGTGATGCCGGCTACATCGATGCCGATGGCTTTCTCTTTCTCGTCGATCGCGTCAAAGACATGATCGTCTCCGGCGGTGAGAACGTGTATTCGGCGGAAGTCGAGAATGCGCTCGCTCAGCACGCTGCAGTGCTGGAATGTGCTGTCATCGGCGTGCCGGATGATCGATGGGGCGAGCGCGTCCATGCCGTCATTCGTTTTCGCCCGGCGTGCGGTGCCACGGAGGATGAATTGACCGCACACTGCGCGAAGTTGATCGCTGGCTACAAAAGACCAAGATCTTTTGAATTCCGTCAGGAAGCGCTGCCCTTGTCAGGCGCTGGAAAGATTTTAAAAACGGAATTGCGCAAAACGCATTGGAAGAGCGCCGGCCGCGCTGTGAACTGATTCACGCTGCGTCGGGATGAAAATATTAGTTGCGGCGCAACTGCAAATAGGCCTTTGGTCTAATCGTTCCCCGGTCTTCGCAAGCCGATATTACTCCGAAGAATGGGTGCTCCTGTTCATGGGAAACACCCTTCCGTTGTCGCGTCCACGCCGCCCAACCCTTCGCTGAAGGCGCCGGCACAGCGCTAGGCCGTGGGCAGCAGCGCAGCTGTCATAGCGGCGCGGTGTGCCGGTCGCCTAGTACCCGATGCTTGCCAAAGGAGTCAGAGCATGCTGAGGAATAGCAAGGTTCTTATTGTGGCAGCGGTGTCGATATCCATCGCGACTGGTTTTTCGGTCGGGGCGTCTCGCGCGGCTACGCAACCTTCGGCAGCAAACACCCCCGCACCACCGGTTGCCGTGCTCGGAAAATCCAAGCGCAGCCTCGCGTCATTTGCCAAATCCAATCCAAATCCCAAGTGCTTCGACCGAAAAACGGAGCCATACATCGCCGTAGTGGACGCGCACTTCCATCCGCGACCGTTCGGCGGCGCGGCAATACCGCCGGCAAAGTTAATTGGATTCTTCGATAAAACCGGCGTGCGATTCGTCAACTATTTCGGGATCGGCCAGTCGATCGACATGACCTCGACCTGTACGTACTACCTGGATTGTCCCGGCACGAATGCGCTGCCAAGCATAAAAAATGATTTCGTCAACGGCGAGGAAGTCAAAGTCGTACCCCACCCTAATGTGAACATCATATTGTCGATGACCTTCATCGATCTCGCGCATCCGCAGAATGCAGTGGAAATGATCAAGCTCTACGACAAAGAATATCCTGGGATGTTCAAATGGGCCGGCGAGCTGAATGTAATTAAGCAGGCGTTGCTCAAAAATAATCACGAGCCCGCGACCCTGGAAAGTATCGATCAGTGGGCGCCTTTCATGAAGATTCTGCAGGATAGAGGCATTCCGGTAACGCTCCACTCGGATCTCGGCAATGACGCGGAGCCGACGAAGTTTGTATATCTCATGAAGCACATACTCGAAAAGTACCCTAACAACAAGATTGTGTGGGCCCACATGGGGCTCTCCAAGGAGCTCGCTAAGATGCCGGCGGAGCAGCACATTGCGATCATGAAGCAGGCGCTCGATTCCGACCCGAACTTGATGCTGGATATTTCCTGGGATGTTCTCTACAACAACTACAATAAATACGGCCAGCAGTTTGTAGCATTCTTCAACGCCTATCCCGATCGCATTTTGAATGGATCGGACTTCGTGGCGGCTGCGAATAAGACCCTTGATGACTACGCAAAGGAATTGGAGATCACTAGCCGCGTCAATCGCGTTTTGAACGATACGGCGTTTCAAAAGATCGCCCTGGGAGACAACTACTTTCGCTTGTTGAATTTGGACTACAAGGCTCCGCCAATTTGTAAGTGACGCTGCCTTCAGTGCAATTGCGAGATGTGCCCCGACTCGGAGGCGCTGGGGCAGGTGCTACCTGCCAAACGAATAGCCTAGATTGAACGTAACACCGTAGTCGCTGGTCTCTGCGGTCGCCACAGGGGGCTTGTTGTCGTAACTTAGGTAACCGGTCACCCCCACCGTCAAGTCGCCGATAAGCTTGTGGGTCAGGCTGAAATCGCCGGTTGCACGATACCGCCCGGTATCCGAAATGCTGGGATAGACCTGCAGATCAAACTGAAGCGTGGTTTCCGGCGCGCTGAACTTGAACACGCGCCAAGACGCTCCGATAACGCCCTCCGTGCTGGTGTCGGCAGCTGAACTTCCCGCGATCCATTCCTGAGCCGCAACCACACCGATCGTCCCTGTCAATTCTGTCCACGAAGCCTGTACGAGACGGCGCCCCAGCACCGCACCACCCACCAGACGTGCGTCGATCCCGAGCTCCTGATCCCGCTCCGCCGAACCGACCAAGCCCCAGAAGTTACGACTCTGGCGCAGGAATAGCACGGTGGTAGAAATTAAATTGCGGCTGGTCGTGGAACCGTCTGTATCCTTGGTCGAGTTTGAACTAAACGCCAGGGACACATCGTTGCTGGTCGATCGATAGTTCGAGTCGAAATTCACGCTGCCCACGGAGATCGCACTCGACTTGGAGTAAGAGAAACCGACCGCCAGATTCCCGTTGATGCGCTTCAAAAAACTCGGAGAGTATTGATCGATGCGCTCGACATTCGCCAAGGAGATCTTGGTGGCGGTCTCGCCCTCGCGAATGATCACCTCTTTACCATCACTGCTGGTGTCAATCAGCCCATAAAGTTTAACCCCTTCCGTGGTCTCCACAGCAAAGGAGAATTTACTCGAAATCGAACGCACCGAGGGCCATTCGATATTCAGCGTGCCCATATCGTTGGTCGAAACCTGTAGGATTCCGAACCGCAGATAAACAATGTCGCCATTGATGTTATTGCCATTGCGTAATACAACGACATCGCTCTTGTCCCGGTCGAAACTCCACGCCGTGTGGCTGACCGGCACATAGAGCAATACAAAGAGCGCCACGGCCCACGGCGGATGCCAACGGTGGTGCGCCAAACCCCTGCTAGCGCCCATACGTTGAACCGAATTGGCTCCGCGAGATCTGCATTTGTCAGCGAGAGGCGGGCGAGCGCGATGTGTTTTGGTCATGACCACCTCGCTTGCTACGGAGTCATTAGCGAAGGAACGACGTCATCAGGTCGCTGGAGTTACCGCATCGCGAGTGCAGGCCAGTCCGCGCAGTACTCAGGTGCCGTCGGGTAAGCACACAATTCGGGCTCAGACGTGCAGCGCCTCACAGGGCCAGCTCGAAGTCTGTGTTGAAGATGACTCCGGTGCTCCCCACGTTGTACGTCAGAGAGTTGTACCCAACCGGCGACCTGTTGATATACATCACCTGGGTATTCCAGCGGACGACTCTGTTCTTGGCAGGAAACCAGTTCATGCCCACGCGGGTATCCCACGGATTACCGTATTGTCCTTCGACCTTTGATCCAGCCAAGTAGAGCTGCAGCGTCTTTGGAATCGCCATCATGGAAGCCTGCAGTTGAAAGCCGGTGTCGTGAAGATGGGGCAGCCCTCCCGTACCGGGCCCCTCGAACTTATCAAGCCGACGATAGTAGTACTCCCCCTCCAGGGCAAAGCCGTGATACTTGACGCCCCCGTCCAAGGTGGCCATCTGGTAACGAAGCTCGTTGACGGTGATGCCGGCCCCAAAGATGTTGGGCGTGAAAACCACTGTGCCGTCCGAGAGGCGGATCTGGGTGTTCTCGAATGCGTCCGTGTTAGGCTGCGCTTGCTTGTCCTCGACGCTGTGTGTGTAGTGCAGCGCGAGGCGCGTCGCCAGAGTTTGGTGAGTCTCGAAGTCGCCAAATCCCACACCAAATTCTTTCGTAGTCGGCATCCATACGAGCGAGCTAGAAAGCGTATCGATTTTGTTGTTAAGCTGTCCCGAACTCACTCCCAGCGTGCTTAAGTTGTTCCCGAGCATGACCTGGTATTCCAACCCCTTGACGATGTCGCCCTGGGCCCAGATACCATCGGTATAAGACGGCCGAAAGAATTCATCGGCCACCATGCGGTTGTCTACATTCAGCCAGAAGGGGAAATTGCCCTCCACACTGCGGGTGCCTGGCAGAGACCTGATTCCGGCTGATAGGGTCAGGTGCTCATTGAAGTCGTAATTCAGGTTGCCCGCGAGCACCACCTGTGCCCCCTGCCCTTGGGTCGCATTGGAACTCCATGCGTACACAAAGTAGCGGAACTTCTCATTGAGCAGCCAGCCGAGAAACTTTATCTGCACCTTGAGCAGCTGAATCTCCTGGCGCTCCTGAAGAGACGTGACGTTCCCGAACGAGTCTTTATAAGTGGAATCGGTGCCCTTCTGGTTCAGGTACCGCGCATACGTATAGATGCTCAGATTTGAGGTTCCTACGTCGGTGTTGACAATCCTGTAGCCTAAATTTTCCGTATATTTTCCCCACGTCTGAGGCCCTTGCGAACTCGTATCTGCATTCTGCGCCTGACCCGCGTCGGTATCCGTCGCGATCGCCGCTTGGGAGTCCTGCGACGAAGGGGCGGCCGCTGCGTCAGCGCTGACAGTCAGTGCTGCAAGCGTGAATGCGATATGCCATGCCTGCGCTCGCGGCTTCTTCTCTGTTGCCATCCAGTCGCTCCCGATCGAAAAAATGAATGCCCGTGTATCGGCCCGAACCCACGGTCTATTTCAGACCGACAGAGGCGGGCGTATAGACGTTGTAGTCCAATGCGTTCACGACGTATTCGATTACTTCCTGGCCCTTGACGCTGTTCCCAGCTTCGTCCAGCGGCGGTGAGAACACCGCGATGGCGCCTTTGCCGGGTACGATCGCTACGAGCCCGCCGCCCACGCCGCTCTTGGCGGGAATGCCAACGTGCCAGGACCAACCGCCGGAACCGTCATACAGCCCAGCCATCATCATCGTGCTGAGAATGTGCGGAATGTTCTCGCCCTTGATCACCCGCTCGCCCGTGACCGGACTGACGCCGTTGTTGGCCAGCGTGGCTCCCATGTGCGCCAGCTGCACCGCATTCACCCCAACCGAGCATTCTTTGGTATAGACATCCACCGACTGGAACGGGTCGGCGTAAATGCGATCGTACTTCGCCAGCAGATAGGACAGTGCCTTGTTGCCTGTATTGGTCGCCGCCTCAGATTTGTAGACCTCATCGAGCAGCACCAGCTTTTCCCCGGCAGTCTTGCTGTAAAAGGCGAGGATCTTGGCCCACTTCTCATCGGGGGTCTTGCCGGAAATGAGGCTCACGGTCGCGATGGCGCCTGCATTCACAAACGGATTCCCCGAGTGCGTCGGCATATCAACGACAGCCACCGGGGAATTGAAGGCACGTCCCGTGGGTTCCGAGCCGATTTTCTGAAAGACCGGCTCTGCTCCCAACTCCTCCAGCGCGAGTGCAAGTGAGAAAACCTTCGAGATCGACTGGATGGAGAAGGGTGTCTTTACGTCGCCGATGGTCACGACCTGGTTATCGGTGGTGACAATCGCGATGCCAAACAGTTTTGAATCCACCTTCGCCAGCACGGGGATGTAATCGGCGTTTTTGCCCCGAGTGTCGCCCTTGAATTTGTTGTAGGCCTCCTTGACGATGGCCTCCACGCGCTCGCGCGCGGGCGCGACAGGGCTTGCCTTGGCGGCCGCGAGGGCCCACGTCGGGGCGAGGAGTAAGACTTGTGCGACGGCGGCCATCGCCACTAAGACTGAAAATCGCTTCGTATTCATGTCGAGTTTCCTTGGTTGAGCACCGTCAATCGTGTTGCCGATTGCGTGTAGTCGGTGTGCTGAAGTAGCGGCTCAGCGATTCGCCTCAAAGCTTTATCCCGAAGTCATACTTGACCGAGAACTGAAAGCGCACATCATCGCCCGTCTGTCCGGAGTTATCGGTGCGTTTGCCGTACATCAATTCTCCGCCGAGCATGACTTTGCTGATCGGATACCACAGCAGATTGACCGAGGCGTATTGGCCTTTGTGAAATGCGGTGGTCGCCTGGAAGTTGGTATTGTTGACTTGCGTTTCGCTGTAGCCGAGGGTGGTTGACCACTGGCTGTTCCAGTAGTGATCGTAGTAGGCCACCACTCCGGTGAGCGGCACCGCTTCGGCGGACAAACTCGGTGTACTGGTCGGTGCGGTCGGCGCCAACGGATTGGGGACCGGCTGGTATGCCGCGTTCGGTGCGATATCCATTCCGCCGTCGTTCATATAGGTGGCTATTCCATCCCCGTGAACGACTTGCAACAGCAGCTTGTCCTTGGCGAACAGGTTGATGGTGCTGCTGAGATTCACGCCCCAGCCGGTTTGGCTGCCCTTCTGGAACGCGACGCTCGGAGTGGGCTGATACTCGTAACCGACTTTGCGCAACATACCGGCGATCTGGGCGTGACCCCATGCACCGTCCATGCGGTATTGCGCCGTCAGGTCCGGAAGTGTCTGATTGCCGCGCACGGTGGCATTCTGGAATTCCTCAACCAGGCGGATGTTGCCTGCATCCACATCGTTGCCGGGCTTTTCAATGGCGATGGCAAACTGGCCCGTCTCGGTCTTAAAGGGCGTCCAACGAATCTGCGGCAGACGGTAGAACACCATGCCGCTCGGTCCCCAGTAGTCGATGACGTTCGGGAATACGTCGATATCCATGAACAGACTGTGCGTCTGTCCGGCGAGTATCTGACCCCACTCGCCATACGCATGGCGCAGGCGGATGGTCGTCTGGCCGGCATCGACGCCGACGCCAAACATATCGATCTCGAATTTGAAGTTCACCGGCGGAGTGCTATCGCCCGTGGGCAGGGTTCCTTTGACGCCGAAGCGGCTCTGCTTGACGCTGATGCTCGACTGACCGTTGGTACCAAACTGGCCCTCTGGGTCCGCTATTCTTGAGGGACGAAACGCGTCCTGCCAGCTGGGGTCGACGCGCTTGGAGTCTTGAATGAAATCCGCCATGGCGAAGCCGTAAATCTCGAATGACTGATCCGCCGCCGCCGCCGGCAACACCGCGCCCGTGCCGACCGCCGCGACGCTCACCAGCAAAAGACTACGCAGCCCGGCGCTTCTCATGGCCACAGCACGGCGAGTGGTTGCCAAAGCCGATCGCTGACTAAGCTCCATATCTCTCCCCCTTGATCTTTCATTCCCACGAACAACTGGACGCACGGGTCCCATGGAACCCTGACTGGAAATATTGGATGAGCGGTTCCATGGCGACACTCGAACATCTGCGGCGCACTCGAACTATTGGACTTAGGTCTTATTTGCCGGAAAAAGATGAAAAAAACACCCGGCCTGCGGCGGAGGTCTAGCGCGTCAGAGCTGAGTCTGCAGGCGGATTTGAAAGAACTGCAGGCCGCCTTTTCGAGCGAAGCGATCCTGCTCACCATAGCCATAGGTGAATTCGAGTCGAATGTTATCCGACATGTGCCAGTTGGCCATCGGGGTGATGCGCCAGAACTTGCCACCCTGAATGGTTCCAGAGTCCAGATCACTGTAGGAGTAGCGCAGCACGAGTTCCCAAGCGCCGAGACCGCCGTTGAATACGGGTGCCGACGGGGAGATACGCTCGAAGTAGCCGCCGCGCGCATTGTACGGGCGGGTCTCTCCGGTCAGCAGATAGGCCACGAATATCTCACCGCCGTGAAACGTAGGGTCGCGCGCCTGCTGCGAAGCGACCTGATTGATGAAATATTCCATGCCGAACAGCAGAGGGCCGGGTCGATAGTAGGTCTCGACTCCGATCATGTTGGAATGCGAGGCGGGGAACTTGCCGGTATCGATCACGTAGTCCTGCGCGAGGAACGACTCCGGCTTGGAGCGATAGCGGAAGTAGCCGTCGTTTGATTGCCCGTAGCGGGCCTCCAGCGCCAGGTGCAAAACGGTCGCATCCTTGCCGCCGAAGGGCAGCCACACGGCGCGACCCACGGCCTGATTGTCGTTCTTGTTGAACGATTCCGTCTCCGATAGATCGTCGCGAAAGACTCCGACGTTGTAGACGAGCTTGCCGCTCGGAACATAACCCGACCATTTAATCCCGTCCGCGAGGATGGGAATGAACGCATCGTTGGCCGTCGCCCGCTCCTGCGTCCACCCTTGGTATCCGACCATGATCTTGTTGGTCGAAAAGCCTTCCTTGGTGCGTCCGATGAAGACGTCGCCGAACAGTTCGGGCACTTCCACCATCAGGCCGGTCTGGCGGAAATGCCACTCCTTGAGCGCACCGTCATACATGTACCCCACCGTATAACTCAGACGGGGTAACTGCGGGAATTTGCCTTTGAGCAGAACGCGAAAGTCTCGAAGGCCATCTTTCGGACTCAGACTGATCTGATCCTTGCTCGTTGCGCTTTGCCCATAGGCCGCGTAGTCATACAGGAACCCGCCACCCAGCCGCGCGGTAATGTAGGGCCCTTCGTACTGGTTCCATTTGACCAGCTCTCGGCGGGGCTCATCGCCGTCGGCCTCGGCTGCTTCGACCCGGTTGTCGAGCGAGGGATCCGCTGCGGCCGGGTCAGGCGCTGCGGGCGCCGCGGCGGTTTGCGCGTGTACCGCCGGCAATCCCAGCAGCCAGCAGATCGCACCCGCGAGCCAGACGGACTTGCTGTTCACAGTTTGTTCCCGCTGTCACCTGCCCGTTAATAGCTGTAATACAGTTTCTGAACATCGGCGGGAGTTCTCGGCTTGAGCAGTGCGAGCGTCAGCAGGATGCGCGCCTTCTCCGGGTCAAGTTCATCGGAGGCGACAAAGCCGAGATCGTCGTCCTTGAGTTCCACATTGCGTCCGATGACGCCCGTGAGTACGCGGCTGCTGCGGACCACAATCACGCCCTTTTTGGCCGCCTTGGCTGCGGCGTCCACCGATACCTTATTCATGTTGCCGTTGCCGACGCCCGCGATGACGATGCCTTTCGCACCACTGGCGACGGAGGCGTCGATGAGATCCGGGGACATGTCCATGGATGCAAAGATCACGTCCACGCGAGGTACTTTGGTCACGTTGGTGATGTCGAATTCGCTCCGGCTGGTGTTCTTCCAGATCGGCGTGTTGAAGAACTTGGTCTTGCCGTAGGCGACAATACCCACTTCACCGCTCATCGGCGATTGGAACGTCTCCACGGAAGTGCTGCTGGTCTTGTTGAGCGCACGCGCCCCGTGGATCGTGTCGTTCATCACCACCAGCACGCCGCGGCCCTTAGCCTTGGGGTCGGCGGCGACCGCCACGGCGTTGTAGAGATTGAGCGGTCCATCGGCGCTCAAGGCCGTGGAAGGCCGCATCGAGCCGACCATGACGACCGGCTTGTCGGTCTTGACGGTCAAGTTCAAAAAGTACGCCGACTCCTCCATCGTGTCGGTGCCGTGCGTGACGACGAAGCCATCCACGTCCCCTTTCGAGGCGAGTTCGTTGATGCGCTTGGCCAGCTTGAGCAGAATATCGAACGACATGTCCTGCGACCCGACATTCGAAATCTGCTCCCCTTTGACGGTTGCCAGCTTTTCGATGCCGGGTATGGCCGCCAGCATGGCGTCAATCGTTACGGCACCAGAAGTGTATCCCGACTGGGTGCCGGTCGCGGCGGCACCGGCAATCGTACCTCCCGTGGCGAGAATGACGATTTGTGGCAGCTTGGATTGCGCTGACGCAGGGGTCCAAGAGGTCAGCGACATCAGCACCAAGGCCAATAGCGCGAAGGGCATTCTGGACACGAACATATTCTTCTCCTCGGCAAGACCCGCCCACGAGAGGCGGTCACGCATTTGCTAGTTGTACAAGTTGGGGTCGAGATTCGAGAGCTTCACCGGGTCGAGCAGGTCCTTGATCTGAGCCTCAGTCAATATCTTCTTCTCGCGAATGATTTCCAGCAGTCCCTTGCCGGACTTGTAGGCCTCGTTCGCGAGCTCAGTTGCCTTGTCGTAGCCGATGACCGGGTTCAATGCGGTGACGATGCCCACTGTCGTCTCCATGTAGTGCTCCAGCACCTTTTCATCGACGGTGATGCCGTCCACGCACTTGGTGCGCAACGCCTTGGAGCCGTTGAGCAGGATCTGCTGAGATTCCATGACCGACAAGCCTTCGAGCGGCTCATACGCATTGAGCTGCAGCTGGCCGCTGTGGGCAGCCACGCCGACCCCGGCATCATTACCGATCACGCGAAAAGCAATGACGTTCATCAGCTCGGGCATGACCGGGTTGACTTTGCCCGGCATGATCGAGGAGCCGGGCTGCATTGCCGGCAAATCGATTTCATTAAGACCAGCCCGCGGACCGGACGCGAGCAAGATCAGATCGCTGGAGATCTTGGAGAGCTTGATTGCCACGCTCTTGAGGGCCGCCGAGTAAACCACGAACCCTTCCTGGTCCCATGTCGCCGCAATCATGTCGCGGGCGGGCACGATGGGTTTCTTCGTCAACTTGGCCAACTCCGCCGCTACCGCCTTCGGATAGCCCTTCGGCACGTTGATGCCCGTACCGATGGCGGTTGCGCCCATGTTGACGGCGTATAGATACTTTTCTGCGTCTTTGAGCAGTGCGATCTCCCCTTCGAGCGCGCCGCCAAAAGCATGGAACTCCTGACCCACCGTCATCGGCACCGCATCCTGCAGTTCGGTGCGGCCCATCTTGGGGATCCTCAGATACTGTTTTCCCTTGGCATGAAATGAGGCGGCGAGTTGCGTCAACTCCGCCACCAACTTGTCGTTGCGCAGCAGAAACGCGATCTTGATCGCCGTGGGATAGGAGTCGTTGGTCGACTGGGACATGTTGAGGTCGTCATGCGGCTCGAGATATTGATACTCGCCTTTCTTGTGACCGCTGAGCTCGAGCCCGACGTTGGCCATGACTTCGTTGGCGTTCATATTTGCCGAAGTTCCGGCGCCGCCCTGATACCAGTCCACTAGAAACTGATCGCGATACTTGCCCGCCATGATCGCCTGATAGGCTTTTTCAATGGCTGCCAGGCGTTCCGGCTTCATGGCGCCCACCTGGGTGTTGGCACGTGCGGCGGCGAGCTTCACCATCGCGAAACCATCGACGAACTCCGGGTAGTGGGCCATCGAAACGCCGGAGATCTGAAAGTTCTCGAGCGCTCGCGCGGTCTGCACTCCATAGTACGCGCCGGCCGGCACTTGCTTATCACCCAAGAGATCGTGTTCAAGGCGCATGCCCGGCTGGGCGGATTTTGCCTTCGGATCGTCGGCCGCATGCGCCATACTAGTAGCGGCCGCCACCGCAAACGCCGCCATTGCAATTACTTTTTGTTTCATGAGCTTGATCCTCTTCGATTGCGTGTAGTCGGTGTGCTGAAGTAGCGGCTCAGCGATTCGCCTCAAAGCTTTATCCCGAAGTCATACTTGACCGAGAACTGAAAGCGCACATCATCGCCCGTCTGTCCGGAGTTATCGGTGCGTTTGCCGTACATCAATTCTCCGCCGAGCATGACTTTGCTGATGGGATACCACAGCAGATTGACCGAGGCGTATTGGCCTTTGTGAAATGCGGTGGTCGCCTGGAAGTTGGTATTGTTGACTTGCGTTTCGCTGTAGCCGAGGGTGGTTGACCACTGGCTGTTCCAGTAGTGATCGTAGTAGGCCACCACTCCGGTGAGCGGCACCGCTTCGGCGGACAAACTCGGTGTACTGGTCGGTGCGGTCGGCGCCAACGGATTGGGGACCGGCTGATATGCCGCGTTCGGTGCGATATCCATTCCGCCGTCGTTCATATAGGTGGCTATTCCATCCCCGTGAACGACTTGCAACAGCAGCTTGTCCTTGGCGAACAGGTTGATGGTGCTGCTGAGATTCACGCCCCAGCCGGTTTGGCTGCCCTTCTGGAACGCGACGCTCGGAGTGGGCTGATACTCGTAACCGACTTTGCGCAACATACCGGCGATCTGGGCGTGACCCCATGCACCGTCCATGCGGTATTGCGCCGTCAGGTCCGGAAGTGTCTGATTGCCGCGCACGGTGGCATTCTGGAATTCCTCAACCAGGCGGATGTTGCCTGCATCCACATCGTTGCCGGGCTTTTCAATGGCGATGGCAAACTGGCCCGTCTCGGTCTTAAAGGGCGTCCAACGAATCTGCGGCAGACGGTAGAACACCATGCCGCTCGGTCCCCAGTAGTCGATGACGTTCGGGAATACGTCGATATCCATGAACAGACTGTGCGTCTGTCCGGCGAGTATCTGACCCCACTCGCCATACGCATGGCGCAGGCGGATGGTCGTCTGGCCCGCATCGACGCCGACGCCAAACATATCGATCTCGAATTTGAAGTTCACCGGCGGAGTGCTATCGCCCGTGGGCAGGGTTCCTTTGACGCCGAAGCGGCTCTGCTTGACGCTGATGCTCGACTGACCGTTGGTACCAAACTGGCCCTCTGGGTCCGCTATTCTTGAGGGACGAAACGCGTCCTGCCAGCTGGGGTCGACGCGCTTGGAGTCTTGAATGAAATCCGCCATGGCGAAGCCGTAAATCTCGAATGACTGATCCGCCGCCGCCGCCGGCAACGCGGCGCCCGTGCCGACCGCCGCGACGCTCACCAGCAAAAGACTACGCAGCCCGGCGCTTCTCATGGCCACAGCACGGCGAGTGGTTGCCAAAGCCGATCGCTGACTAAGCTCCATATCTCTCCCCCTTGATCTTTCATTCCCACGAACAACCGGACGCACTGGTCCCACGGAACTCTGACCGGAAAAATTGGATTAGCGGCTCGACAACGTTGCAGTCCACTCTATAGAGGAAGGCGTGCGTGCCAGAATTGGCTGCAGAAAGAAATGGCTGATTGCCCATCAAGCTACTGCATACAATTCCATGTTAGGAGTTAGAACCTGAGTTGGCGTTGGAGCTATTGGACCTAGGTCTTATTATTGACCTCGGACCGCTCTGTGAACGACATGGAAATCGTTGGCTCCAATGAAATGCTGCTAAATGTTGCGTAGTGAAACAACGCGCGGACTCATATAACGACTAAGGAAGATGCAAAGTCTCACGACAGGTAGTACTGCCAGTCGTGGTCTTATTTCAACGCGATCGCACCAGCGAGATGACGGGCTTGCGCGCGATTCGAGCTCACCGACGTTCTCCAATGCCTCGATTGCTATACTGGCGTGCTTAACTCAGAAACCGGTGCCCCAGTCGCAGGAGCTTGTCGGACGTGACGGTTGCGGACCTTCCATCTCTCGAATTCTTGAGCAATATGGCGGACACCTTGGCGGCCGGCACCGTGGATCTGCCCGCTTTTCCGCAGGTCGTGATCAAGGTGCAAGAAGCCTTTAAGGATCCGAACTACACGCCGCAGAAGGTTGCGCGCGTGATATCGGCCGAGCGCACGCTTGCCGACCGGCTGCTGCAGATGGCTAACTCGACGGCGTTCAACGCGACGGGGAGGGTGATAATCGATCTGGGCGTTGCCATCAATCGCCTCGGCGCTCAGAAGGTCTATAGTGTCGCGCTCGGGCATGCCGTGGCGCACATCCGGCAGGATGAAACACTGCGATCCATCGCCCCGCGGCTGGATGAGCTATGGTCCGAATGCGTCACAGTCGCTCATTTTTCCGAAGCGGTCGCCAAGCGAAGTTCGCTGCCGTTTCCAGGCGCGTTCGCCGCAGGTCTGCTGCACAGCATCGGACGCTTCTACATTATGGTGCAGAGCGTGAAGCGGGGTGCGTCGCACCCCCGAGTTCCATTGAATGCTGCGATCGTCGAGGCGTGGCATCCGGCAATTGCCAAAGCCGTGCTCAAAAACTGGCAGATGGATGAGGCGGTTTGCGAAGCGGTGGGCGCGCAGGCGGATCTGAACATCGTAAGAGCCGGTTCGCCGACACTGACAGACGTTTTGATCGCGAGCATTCGCCTCGCAACGCGAATGCAGAACAGCTACGACACCGCGAGCCTGAACGCGGGCGGAGCTTTCGCCAGGCTCGACTTAACGGCTGAGGCCTGTAAAAGCCTCATCGCTCAAGCCGGTGAGGAAACTAGGGCACTGCAGCGCGCCTTGCGCCCGTAGGGATGGTCCCTGAGGACGCGCTTGACGAGTACTTGAGTCAAGTTCAATCTTGCCAAGGCATATCGGGCAGGACGCCGGGTCCACTGAGCATCGCGGAGCAAAACATTGAGGCCTCATAACCAGTCGTTCGTGGCCATCGCCCTGCTGTGCGCTTGCCTTGTATTCGTGTGCCCGGCCGGAGTTGCCGCCAAGGAGTCACCGCCAGAAGTGACCAAGGAAGGCCTGCACCTCTACAAGCAGACCAAGCAGCGGCTCGTCTACGTCAGACCAGGCGCAACATTCACGCAGTACAAGCGCGTGGCAGTCCTCGACTGCTACGTGGAGTTCTCCAAGGACTGGGTGAAGGACTACAACCGCGATCAGCGGGATCCGTCGCGCAAGATCCGTGACAGCGACCTCGACCGTGCGAAGACTGCGCTGCAAAGTGATTTCAAGAAAATATTCGCCGAAGAACTTCAGGAGGGCGGGCGATATCAGGTTACCGATTCCGGCGGCGCAGATGTGCTGGTTCTGCGTCCGGCGCTGATGAATGTCCGGGTCAGCGCTCCGGATCTCATGACGGCGGGCCGCAGCACGACGTTTGTCGAATCGGCCGGCTCGATGTCCCTCTATCTCGAACTGTGGGATTCGGTGTCGAACGAGATCCTTGCGCGAGTGGTCGACGGAAAGGCGGACCCCAGTATGTACGGGCAGCGTTCGAGCAGCGTCAGCAACCGGGCAGCGGCGGAACGCATGATGCGAAGTTGGGCCGACGAGCTTCGCAGTCGCCTCGACCTGGTTGAAGGCAAGGACATTGGGCCCTAGAGTCCGCGGCGGATGTGAACCCTGCCCGGAGAGGAGTTCCCGACCATTCCCTAAGGCGGCTTTGGATCGTGCATGTGGTTGAACAGATCACCGTTTGGCTCTATGTGTCCGATGCTGCAAAAAACCATTGGCACGAAGAGCAGCGGAACAAGAACACAATGATCACTGATATGAACGATTGGAATTCCCTCTTTTGTGACTTCGACTCGTGGACTCTTCCAAGCCAAACCGGGAGAAGCCGGCTCCATGTGGTGCTGCTTCAGCCAATCCAGTTGCGACGGTGACAGGGACTTGGCCAAGTCGCGATAGGCCTTTCCCTTTTCTTCATCCGCAACCCTGTTCTGCGCAGACAATTCCAACTCGTGCGGCCAGTCAATCCGCGGCGTCGGTGGCGCCGCCTCGACGAGTGGAGTTACTGGGGCGCTGGATGCATTCTCCGGTGGCATATTTCTTTTAAGCGTGCTGTTCTTACGCGGCGCTTTCGCTGGACTCTCCGCGGCGGGAACATCGCGGGCCTGAAGCGTTTCACGGGAAAAAAAATATACATGCAAAGGATCCAAAGATTGACGTCCAGTGAATCGGATCCGCTTTTGCTCCCGTAGCAGTACTTCAACCAAAAGACCGTGCAATAGAAGTACCAGCAGGAACACTGCCATTCTCCGCTTCCGCGTATCCGTTACTGCCATATCCGTCCGGTTAAAGGACAATTAGTAGCTTGATCGGGTTCCCGGCCTCTGAAAGAAGTTTTGCCGCTTATCGGTGCCTGTTGATTTGGAAAATCCGGTGCTTCGTCGGGGTCAATAACGCTTTTCAAGACGTGCGTCGCAGATCCTCGCGCCTTTGTGGCATTAACTTATGAATCTTGGTGTCGCCACGATTGTAGCGAAGAGATTTCCTCTCGCTATCGTGCACTGCACGCGGGAATGGATCTATGGGAATCGTATATCCAAGCAAGGCGGTGGCCCGCCGCTGGGACGGAGCGCTGCAGGCCCGACTGCGTCGGGCACCGTTAGAGAAATTCTTGAGAGCGCGAGGGATTGTTCCCGCGCCCCGGGGTGTCTCTCAAGACAACGACGATTTGGCGCGCGCCACGGTGCTGATCGTCGAAACGGGCGTCGCGCTTTACGTCGCCGATCGTGAGGAGTCGCTGGCGTTTCGTCAGCGCGCGGTCGTGGGGCATGTAGCTTGCCTGGTCAGCTGCGCGCTGGCGGAGCAAATTGCTGAGCCTGATGCTTGGCGGATCGTTGCGCTCGTCAGCACTGCACGGCTGCTTACGCCCTGGATCGGCCTTAATGCGGCGGCCATTGCCTCCGCATCCGCTGCGCGGGAATTCCAGAAAGAGGTCATGAAAGGGATTGCGCCTTTGGATTGGCGAATAATGCAAAGCGCCTGTGATGCGGTCAGCGGCAACCCTGCCGCCATGATCAAGGCGTCTGCGAATGTTGCGGCGCGCATGAACGCGGAAGCCCCGTCGGTCGAGGTGCGTGCACCGGAAGCGTTGCCGGCACCAATCACGGGCTCTCGGTCCGGCGCCTGACGCAGCGTCTTCACGTGTGTTAATGGCGGCGCAAACCGCACAAGAATCAGCGCCAGGTTCCTACACCGGCTTGCGCGATTGACGGCTGATCTGCCGCGAGGTTCTCGTTAGCCTTAGCGCCTCGGTCGCTTGCACCCATAGATGCGACTCATTCCAACATCGAGGACTCTTTATGCCAACAAGTATCCAGAAAGCTCCGGGCGGCACAACACAGGACGCCATTGAAATGCTCACGGCGGATCACAAGAAAGTGAAGAAGTTGTTTTCCGACTTTGACAAGATCAAGGAGGATGGCAGCGATGAGGACAAAGCGGCGCTCGTCGATCAAATATGCAGTGAACTGAAGATTCACTCGGAGATTGAAGAGGAGATATTCTATCCCGCCGTTCGTAAAGCCATCGACGACTCGGACTTGATGGATGAGGCACTCGTCGAACATGCCGGGGCCAAAGACCTGATTGCTCAGCTCGAAGACGCAAGTCCCGATGATGATCTTTATGACGCCAAAGTGACTGTGCTGGGCGAGCAGATTAACCATCACGTCAAGGAAGAAGAGGGCGAGATGTTTCCCAAGGCGAAGAAGGCGAGTATCGACACCGAGGCCCTGGGAGCCTCCATGCTCAAACGCAAATTGGCATTAATGGAAAAAATGGGCATGCGTGCCGAAGACGACGACAGCGAGGATGAAGACGCTAAGCCGAAGCGAGCCGCAAAACGGTGAGTGAACGGGCTTAGGAATCCAAGTTCCTTGGCGATGGGTCAGACAGCAGAAGGGGCCCTTTGCGGGCCCCAGGGTTTTTCGCGCGACCTATTTCGCGGCGCCGATAAGGCCCACTTGCAGGAGGGATTACGATGCCGACTTGATGAAGGTCAATAGGTCGGCATTGATGCTATCGGCGTGCGTAGTCGGCATTCCATGGGGCAGTCCTGACGAACGGGGATCCGCTCGTTTCGATGAGCAGCAGATTGAGATCGGATTGGTCTGCGTCTACTTCACCGAGTAACCGCGGGAGTCCAAGCAGGCGCTCAAGCCCCTCTTGAAGGTATCTTGTTGCTGGCCGTAGGCAGCCTGCGCTTGCTGGTACTGTTGCTGCAATTGCGCAGACGCCGACTGAGCCGCCTGTTGCTGGTTGGCATCATTCGCCGCTTTCTGTTTCCTACCCCCGTGCACGGTCCCGGCCGCGGCGCCTATCGCGGCCCCTTTGCCGGCATCGCCGGCAATGCCCCCGACGACAGCACCGCCCACCGCCCCTCGCGCCGCGCCCCTCGCACGGCCGCCCTCCGCCTCCGGCGTTTGTGCGACGGCCTGTTGCTGCGCGGCCTGAACCTGCGCGCTAGAGGGAGGCTGCGGGGGCGGGCTGTCGGGAGCGATGCCGGTTTGCTGCTGCACCTGGTTGTAGCAGTCGAGCTCGTCACGAAGCTGTTGATCATGATTCTGATTGTTCTGGGCGAAGACGAACATGCCGACCTTCTGCGCTGCTGAGAAGCTCGGCACGGGCAGCGGGGCGCTCGCCGGGGGCGCAGCGTTCTCGGCGGCGGGGGCGCAGCGCTCTCGGCAGCAGGGGGGCTTGGAGGCGCGCTATGCCCGCAGCCGAAGGTCAGAGAAACAATCGCTAGCAGCGCCAGAGTTCGGAAAGACCCGCGGGCACTGCAGGAAGCGATCCAGCTCCCGCGATCGGCACAACTTATGGACGTTTGCAAGATCACGACACTCCTCCTCTAACCGGTCCGTCGGTCCAACCCGCTCGAGACACCACCTGTGGTGCAGCGGTGCAACTCCTAACCCGATGACAGGCTTACTCTGCGAGCTGGGTTCGCTGCCGACCATGGGACTTTAGGGCTACTGGCCACGGACGGCGTTCCTCGTCTCGCAAAGATCAACGGGTACGACTTCATAAAGGTCTAGAATAATTTGACACCGGAGGTCTTGCGGGCTTTTGTGAACCCGAACGGCGACTAAGGCGGTTGCAGCGATCAGCTTGGCTGACGAAGAATACCGGAGAGATCGAACATGAACGGTTGCTTTAGCGACAGTTACGCGGAAGCCCGAGAAAAATTTAAGTGCGCTGCGCGAGACGTGGGCGCGGCTCTACATTCGTTTCCCGTCGGAATGCGAGGGCCCGACGGCGGCGAGCTCGCCACCGACGTGGCGTGGGTGGGCGCGGCTGAGGCACCGCGAGTACTCGCAACGATCTCCGGCGTGCACGGTGTCGAAGGCTTCTTTGGTTCGGCCACGCAAATTGAGTGGCTGCGGCGCGCGAAGGTGGCGGCGTTGCCCAAGCACACCGCAGTGCTGCATGTGCATGCGGTCAATCCGTATGGATTTGCATACTTGAGGCGAACTAACGAGGAAAACATCGATATCAATCGAAACTGGATCAATTTCGATCAGGCGCTCCCGGAAAATGAGTTATACGAACAACTCTCTGCCGATCTATGTCCCAGGGATTGGTCAACGGAAACGCAGGCGGCAACAGGTGCGCGGCTGAATGCATGGATTCAGCAGCGCGGTTTTGCGGCGTTTCAGCAAGCGGTCTCTGGCGGCCAATGGTTGCACCCGCAAGGTCTGTTCTTTGGCGGCGTCGCGCCGAGTTGGTCGCGAAAAATCCTGACGCACATCATCGAGTCCAAACTCAAGTCCGCCGCGCGGGTGTGCGTCATCGACTTTCATACAGGATTGGGCCCTTACGGCTACGCGGAGCCCATTGTTGGCCGCCCGCTCGCAGACCCGGCATTTGCGCGTACTCGCGCTTGGATTGGCGCTGCCGCGAAATCTCTCTATGGCGATGGGTCGGCCTCCGCGGAAATCAAGGGCGATAGCCTGAGCGTGTTGCCGACCCTTTTGCCCCATGCGGTGGTCGATGTGGTTGCTCTTGAATGTGGAATTCGCCCCATCAATGAGGTGGCGCTTGCGCTCAGGGCCGACGCGTGGCTGCACGCACACGGTGATCTTGATTCACCTGTTGCGAAGTCAATTAAGGCAATGATCCGTGGCGCTTTTCACTCGGATGATCCAACGTGGCAGGGAATGGCGTTAGGCCAAGGATTGGCGGCATGTCAGGCTGCGCTGGCTGGAATGGCCGCAAATTAAACTCGCCAATGGACCAGCCGGTCAACGCCGCATCAAGGCATCCATCTCTTCTTGCATTCGATGCTTGAGCTCTTCTGACCAGGCAGCGCCTGGTTTTTGGTTCGGTTTTCGCTGCGGTTGAGTAGGCGCTTTGACCTCCGGCGATGATTTTCGCGCGGTGGTTTTCAATTTGAGGACGGGGCGGTGCGAGGTGGGGTTCGAGGGATTGGATTCGTTCATAGGGGAATTGCGGTTGCTCCTTTGGCGGCGCGGTCGGTTTCGGCGTAGCTTGGAATAATACTCGGAAGTCGTGCCCGTTATACGGTGGATCGGTCAGCCCATTTATACCGCGATTGCCGACGTAGAAGGCAAGACAGTAACTCGTCATGGTTCCGATGCCATTTTTGGACTACGGTACGTGTAACGACTCTCTTCCTAGCGACATTGCTGATATATGATTCGCACAGTGGGCGAAGGCGGGTACGGTATGAAAGAATCGCCTTGCACCTGATTTTAGGAGTCGGCCGCCCGAGTTGCGGCCGAAGCCGCAAGCAGGTCATTGTAGGTGGGGGGGGTAGTAGGGAGCAGTCAGAAAATGGTTCTGCCGTCGGAACTAATAAGGGGCGCTGTACGCATATATAAGACAAGGGCGCCGCCCTGGGCGATCACCGTGTTGGTCACGGTGGCGGTCGCGATGGCCTATTTCCTCTCAGCTCGGCTGAGCCTGGCCCTCCTCGAGAAGCCCGACGGCGTCGCCGTGTTCTGGCCAGCTGCGGGCGTCGCCGCGGGCGTGCTAATCGTCGCGGGTTCTGCGGCTCGGTGGCCCATGATCGTCGGAGTGATGGCGGCGACAATCGCGGCGAATCTGCTGGGCGATCGCAACGTTTGGAGTTCCCTTGTCTTCGCCATTGCCAATGCAAGTGAGGCGGCCATCGTTGCGGCGCTGATCGAGCGATCCTGCGGCCCGAGATTTGAGCTCAATACACTACGCCGCGTGATGGCATTGTTTGCGGCGACGTTCGTGGGAACGGCCGTCTCGGGCATTGTCGGCTCGATGGGGTTCGTCTGGTTCCACGGTGCTGAGATCGCATCCATCCCGACCGTGTGGGTTCACTGGCTCGCCTCCGACGGACTCGGCGCGCTCACCGTAGCACCGCTCGTGATCGGTTTTGCCTCATTGATTCGCAACACCCCGTCAAGGTGGGAAACCGCAGAGAGTACTTTGGCGCTCGCGGTGGTAGGCATCTTGTGCGCATTGCTGGTGTTCCTGCCAAATAGCCGTTGGACGCTCGAGTTGGCTACGATCGCGCTGTGCCCTTTATTCGTTTGGATCGCGGCGCGCCTGCCGCCCGGTATAACCAGCGCGGCAACGTTTATATTCGCCATCACCATAGTCGCGACCACAACATTCGCCGTTGGCATTTTTGGCGAAGCCTTCCTGTCGTTTGAGGAGCGCATCCAGTCTGCGCAAGCGAGTATTTTGGCGATCTCATTCGGCGCGCTGGTCCTGACCGCATTGTTTAGCGAGAGAAGGCTGCAAAGGATCGCACTTCTCGACCGGGAGGCGCGGGTCCAGGAGGCGCTACGGGCCGGCGGCGTGATTGCCTTTGAATGGGATCTCCAAGCCGATCAAGTTCGTCACAGCCATAACGCGGTGCAAATCCTCGGATTAGGATCGCAAGATGTTGTCAGCGGGTCTGAAATGCTACGGCGAATCCACGCGGATGATCGCGCTAACGTGACAGCCTGCTTAAGCAGCCTCAACCCCGGCAATCCCTCTTATTCAGTGATCTTCCGTTATCTACGACCGGGCGGTGATAGCGAAGTGTGGTTAGAGCAGGTGGCTACGGCGCAATTCGACACAGAGGGATTGCCGCTGCGTTTCCGCGGTTTGACGACCGACATTACCCAACGAAAGAGGTTCGAAGAAGAGATTTCACGTTCACAGGAACGGGCGGAACGGGCAGATCGCACCAAATCCATTTTTCTCGCTGCCGCAAGTCACGACCTGCGCCAACCTCTGCAGACTTTGAGACTCTTGCACGGACAACTGGAACAGGACCACCCGGATAGCGAGAGAAAAACGATTACCGCCGGCATCGGACATTCGATTGATACCATGTCCAGCATGCTGTCGAGTTTGCTTGATATCAATCGACTCGAGGCTGGAAATCTCCGCCCGTCGAAGAGCGACTTTGCCGTCAGAGAAATATTTGAATCTGCGGCCACTGACCTCCTCCAGCCGCTCAAGGGAAAGGGCTTGCAATGGCGCGTTGTGCCGTGTGATCTCGTAGTCCGTAGCGACAAGCGCATGCTCGAGGAGATGATCCGGAATCTACTCTCTAATGCAATTCGGTACACAGATCGAGGCAAAATTCTGTTGGGTTGCCGCCGTGCCGGCGACATGATTCGAATCGAACTTTGGGACACCGGCATCGGCATCCCGGGAGATCAGTTGCCTCACATATTTGAGGAATATTATTGCGATGCTGAACGCGGCGGTTTTGGACTCGGGCTCGCCATCGTCAGGCGACTGGGAGAGATCTTGGACCATAAGGTTGCCGTGCGCTCGACGCCGGGGAAGGGCACCCGCTTTTCCATTGAGATTCCGCGCGGGCGCGCATACGTCGGAGTCTCCGAAACAAAAACAAGCTCTGATTTTGATGGTGAGCTCTTCCACGGTACTGTCCTTGTCATCGAAGACGAGACCTCAGTGCGGTCTGCGCTCAACCGCATGCTGACCTCGACGGGCATCGGTGTCATTGAAGCTGCGACGGTGACTGACGGTGCCGCCCTGATGAAGCAGAGGGACTTGTGTCCAGATCTAGTGTTATGTGATTACAACCTCCCTGGTCCCATGAACGGTATTGAGAGCATTCAGTCACTCCGTGCCGCTCTTGGCTGGAATCTTCCTGCGATCATAATGACTGGTGACACAAGATCCAGAACGATGGAGGCGATTGCATCTTACGGCGTGTCGGTGCTCGTAAAACCGTTTTTAGGCAACGACCTCATCCAACTGGTCAATCAGCTTTGCCGCAGTCCGGAATCTCCTGCTCGGTAGGGTAGCCACCTCGTTCTAAAGCAGGGCCGGCACATCGCTAGCGCCGCACTCGTGCGGGGTTGCCGACAACGGTCGCGCCCCGTGGCACATCGTGCGTAATAACACTGCCCGAGCCGACGATGGCGTCGTCAGCGATCGCGACGCCGGGCAAAATAATGGCGCCGCCGCCAATCCACACGTTGCGCCCGATCGCAATCGGCCTGCCAAACTCGGCACCCGTCGCTCGTACCGCGGGATCCCGGGGATGATCGGCCGTGTAGATCTGAACCGCAGGTCCAATCTGTGTTCCTGCGCCGATGCTCACTGCCACCACGTCGAGAATCACGCAATTGAAATTTAGAAAGACATCGTCCCCCAGCGAGATGTTGTAGCCATAGTCGCAATGGAAGGGTGGACGGATTACGGCGCCGTTGCCCACGGCCGCCAATCGCTCTCGCAGCAATTCGCCGCGCTCATGGGCGGTGGCGCCAAGGGCCGCGTTGTAGCGCACCATCCAGGCCTTTGCCGACTGCTGATCGGCCTGAATTTCAGGATCGCTCGCATGATAGAGCTGACCGGCCAGCATCTTTTGTTTCTGAGTGTGTTCCATGGTGTCCGCCTTCGGTAAATGCGGCAGCATAGCGTCATTAAGGCCGGACCATCGGCGACGCAGAGCAGCGCGGCCGCATGAACATGTCTGGACAGGATCATTGCTCCCACTTAGGATCCTTCTTTTCGACACGCTTTGAAAAACCGCAAGGACGGCCCGCTCTTGAGTAAAATGCACTTCGATCTTCGCCGCCATTGATTTTCGACAGTGACATTGTCGTGATCGGCGCGGGAATGGCGGGCGCCTCGATTGCAGCGCACTTGGCTGAGCACGCCTCGGTGCGACTTCTCGAGATGGAGCCGAAACCGGGATATCACTCTACTGGGCGATCTGCTGCCGTCTTTTCAGCATCGTATGGGAACGATACCGTTCGGGCATTGACGCGCGCCAGCCGCGAATTTTTCTACTCGCCAGATCCGGATTTCACAGCTTCGGACCTCATCAAACCGCGGGCCATTCTTCTCATCGCAAGAACCAACCAGACCACCGCCCTTTCACGATTTTTGGCGTCGGCGGTTGCCGCTGATGGTATCGAGGTAAAAACTGCGCAGCAGGCGCTGTCACTCCACCCGGTGCTTCGAGCGGATGATCTATGGGGAGGCGCTTATACCAAGAACGCCGGCGATATCGAGGTTCATGAGCTGCATCAAGGATACTTGAGACTCCTTAAGTCGCGGCGCGGGGCACTCACCACCGGGGCGCAAGTCACACATCTGGAAAGGAACCAAGGCACCTGGTCGGTGATCGCAGCCGGCGATACCTTCCGCGCCGAACTGGTCGTGAATGCCGCAGGCCCCTGGGCCGGTGAGATCGGAAAACTCGCAGGCGCAATCGATGTGGGTTTACAGCCCAGGAAACGTACTGCGTGTTTGATCAAGGCGCCGCCGGGACACAGGGTGCAAGAGTGGCCCATGTTGATCGATGCGGAAGAAGAATTTTATCTGAAGCCCGATGCCGGCATGTTGTTGCTGTCGCCCGCGGACGAGACGGTGTGTGAGCCCTGCGACGTTCAGCCCGACGAGATGGATATTGCAGTCGCGGTAGATCGGATCGAACGCGCCACGACACTCAACGTGACCAGTGTCACTCACAAATGGGCTGGGATTCGTTCATTCGTCAGCGATCGCTCGCCGGTGGCCGGATATGATCCGCGTCAACCCCGGTTTTTCTGGCACGCCGCGCTGGGCGGGTACGGCATTCAGACGGCGCCCGCCCTAAGCCGGGTGGCTGCAGCACTTGTCATGGGCAGGTCCATTGAGGACGATCTGCTCTCGTTCGGGATCACAGAAGCCGCGCTCTCGCCGACCCGCTTGACAGATCATTCAAAGAACGATTGACGGATCGGCGCCAGGATTAAGAAGACTTCGTATCAGCGCCGGCTTACTTTCGCCCGAGCAGCCGCTTTTCTAGGTCGTTTTGCAGCGACATGAGTCGGCTTGCCGGGCGGCTTGGAAATTGCGCGAGTCTCTGATTTGGTCAGCGAATCAAACAAGTCGCCGTCCTCGCTGGTGCAGCCGGATATCGCGGAGGCCTCGTCGCAACCAGGGCCAAGTAGATACGCGTGCGCCATCCCAGAATCGATGTACATACACTGGCCGGGCTCCAGGACAACGGGCTCGTAAAACTCCGTATGCACTTCAACGCGGCCCGTCAGAACATAAATGAATTCCTCACCCGCGTGTCGAACCAACTCACCGAATTCTTCCAGGGTTCGCGCGCGCGGGCGGCCAAATATTGGAATCATGCGCTTCTTGCGCAAGTCGGGGCACAGAAAATAGTAGTCGTAATTGGGCGACCTGACGCGAACCGCGGTGTCCATTGTCCCAATGCTACGCCTTGTCATTACTACGGCTTCGGGAGTATCGCCATGGGCGAGCAGCTCAGACATGCGCATCTTGAGCCGCTGGCTGATTTGCAGAAGCTTATCGTAGCTGAGCGTGAGTTGGTCGTGCTCGACCTTGGCGAGCGTCGAGAATGGAATGCCCGTCCGCTCGCTCATCTCTTTGCGTGTCCAGCCATTGCGCGAGCGCAGGGCCAGCATAAGTTTGCCCAGCGTGGGCAAATTCTCATTCATCACATCTCATCCTCATTGCGCGCGCTGCGCCTTGCCAGTCGCTCAAGGCTGGCAAGGCGCCTGTCCGCCATCACTGCGAACTATCGGCCTTGCTGAAATCCAGATCCTGGAAGTCGAAGCTAAAGTCAGTGGCAGGCGACACCGCACGCATGGTCATTTCGGCCACCTTGGCGTCAAAGCCTTGTTCGAAGCGAACATAGGCATCCGCGTTTAGGCTCCGATCGTTCCAGTGGACGATAAAAATGTTGCCGCTGTAGGGCGTCAGTGGACCCTCTAGCGAATTCGTCCGACTGATTTTGAGGATCAGTTTATCGTTCTCGAGGCGCACCGTGGCATCGCCGCGCCAAGGATCGCGATACGTTCCCGTATAGGCCGCAAGCGCCAACGAGGGGGATCCCGACGAGCCCTCTATCTTGGCGGCAGCCTCTTCGATCGTCTTGGCAGCGGCGTCGCGTTTTGCGCTATAGGTTGAGCCGATCTCGACCCAGTCGCGTCGCGGTGCTTTCACGTAAGCATCGAGGATTTGATCACCGACCGCTTCCATGGCGATGCCCGACATTTGATTCGTGAACACCAGCACTCCCAGCTGAAGTTCGGGGATCATGGCGACCCAGGTGACGCTGCCCAGCACCCCGCCCGTGTGCGCGACTTTCTTGTAGCCGAGTAGATCTTGGACTCCCCATCCCAAGGCGTAGCCGCTGAAGTGTGTGTGATACATCGTAGCGAACAACGGGCTCACGGGGACAATGGTATTCATGCTCCACATTTCTTCACCGCGCTCAGCACTGAACAGTTGCTTTCCTGTCGGCGTCTTACCGGCGGCGAGTTGGGTTTGGAGCCACTTCGCCATGCCATTGATGCTGCAATTGATGGTCCCGGCCGGCCCGACTGCGTCCATGTCGAGGACTGGAATCGCCTTCAGCTCGCCTTGGATCACGACATGGGGGGCGGCGACGTCGCTGCGATCTGAAATCCTGCTATAGCTAGCGGCACAGGGTCGCATTTGCAGTGGATCCAGAATCCGTTCCGTGACGAAATCTTCCCACGACTTTCCTGTCACGGCGGGAATTATCTGGCCAGCCACCATGTAGAGCAGATTGTCGTAGTCAAATTTGCTGCGAAATCCGGAGACGGGTTTGAGAAATCGTAGGCCGTGGATAATCTCGTCTCGACTGAAGTCGGTGGTCGGGAAAAACATCAGATCGCCGGCGCCCATGCCAAGACCGCTACGATGCGTGAGCAAGTCGCGAATCGTGAATTCGCGCGTCACGTAAGGGTCTTGCATGCGAAACTGCGGCAAATAGTCGATCACCTTGTCGTCCCAGTGAATCTTGCCCTCGTCGATCAGCAGCGCGAGGGCAGCGGCGGTAAATGCCTTGGTGTTGGAGCCGATTTGAAACAGCGTGTCGGCATCAACTTGTGCCGGTTTACCGAGTTCGCGCACGCCATACCCTTTGGCATAGACCAGCTTTCCGTCTTTGATAATGCCCACGGCCATGCCGGGCACTTGAAAGGCCTTCATGGCGTGCGCCACCGTCGCATCGATCGTTGCTGGCGAAATCGGCAGCGCCGGCGGCGGGTTTGCCCAACTCGCAAGCGCAGGCAGGAACGCAAACACAAGGACGATCGACAAGCGCTGAACCTTAGGTCTCACGATGGGGCTCCAGTAGGGCTATTGATATTTACTATTGCTCTGAATGGGATCATTCTATCCTAATTAGGATACTTTGGGACGGCGAGCATGCGGACAACCATCGGCAGATCAGCGGCAGCGGCAATGCTTATCATCGCGGCTTTAATCGGCCCGGCAGCTCTCGCAACGGCGGTCAATTCGGCGCCCGCTGAGGCATCGCGAGAGCTCACACAGTCGGATGCCGATGCCTGGCTCGACGGTTTCATGCCGTTCACGCTGGAGTCGAACGACATTGCCGGCGCCGTGGTTGTCATCGTCAAAGACGGCCAAGTGCTTACCCAGCGCGGCTTCGGCTACGCGGACAAGGGGGCGCGTAAGCAGGTGGACCCGGCGACAACGATGTTCAGAGCCGGATCGATTTCAAAGCTGTTTACCTGGACTGCGGTGATGCAATTGGTGGAGCAGGGCAAGATCGATTTGGATGCGGATGTAAACCAGTATTTGGATTTTAAGATTCCACCGTACCAGGGCAAGCCGATCACAATACGCAACCTCATGACGCATACGCCGGGTTTTGAGGAAGCGTTCAAGGGCGGTATTCGTTTCAGCGGCACGGTGCCGCCGCTGGACGAGGTGTTGAAGAGCATGTTGCCCGAACGGGTCTATGCGCCGGGCACGACGCCGGCCTATTCCAACTATGGCGCCGGCCTCGCAAGCTACATCGTCCAACGCGTCTCCGGTGTTCAGTTCGAGGACTACGTTGAGCGCAACATCTTCGCGCCCCTCAACATGACCCACTCGTCTTTCCGTCAACCGTTGCCTGCGCAACTGGCGCCCTTCATGTCACAGGGGTATCCGAAGGCGTCGGTGGAGGCCAAACCCTACGAACTGATCTCCATACCGGGAGCCGGCTCGGTCGCCGTGTCCGCGGCGGATATGGCTAAATTCATGATTGCGCACTTAAACCAAGGCGCTGGGTTGCTGAAGCCTGAGACGGCGCTGCTGATGCACGATCCGACGCATGTGACCGTGCCGGGTACCGACCGTATGGCGCTCGGCTTTTACGAGTTGCAGGTCAACGGCCTGAGTGCGATTGCACATGGCGGCGATCTGAATTTCTTTCATAGCGACATGTGGATTTTTCCAACCAAGAATGTCGGTCTCTTTGTTTCGATGAACAGTGCCGGCGAGCATGGTTTAACCGAACTGATTCGCGTGAAGCTGTTTGAGCAGTTCGGCGATCGATATTTTCTCTCCGCGAGCACCGCGGCACCCGTAGAGCTACCGACTGCCAAAGAGCACGCCCGTATGTTGGCTGGGAGTTACATTTCGAGTCGTGGCTCGTTTTCGAATTTCGTCGATACCGGGAACTTCGTGGGCCAAGTCAAAATCACCCTGGATAAAGATGGTCGGCCGTTCGTTCCCGAGATATTGGGAGGCCCACAGCGGACGTGGATCGAGACCGCGCCCTTCGTGTGGCAGGACGCCTATGGTCACGGGCGTCTTGGCGCCATTGCCGCGAATGGCCGGGTGGTGCGTTGGAGCCTCGATCCGGTATCGCCCTTCATGGTTTGGAACCGGGCTCCCTGGTACCGAGATGCAACCTGGCTGAGCCCGTCATTCGTGGCAGCTTTGGTTATCGTCGCGCTAACGGCGTTGTCCTGGCCGGTCGGCGCTATCAGCCGACGCCGCCTCGGGGTAGCAATGGCGCTGAGCGGCCCGGACCTCAAATCCTATCGCTGGGTCCGCGGCTTCTCCTGGCTGGTGCTCGCCGCTATCGGCGGATGGGCGTGGCTATTTTCATTGCTGGGGTCGGAAACCAGCCTCGATGGCGGGATATGGCTGTTGCAAATAGCGGGAACAGCGGGCTTTGTCGGTCTGTGCGTCACTGCGCTTTGGAACCTGCGGCGAGTCTGGCAGAGCAATCGCGGCTGGTTCGCGCGGCTTTGGAGCATGCTATTGGTGCTCGCTGCGTTATTGACGCTATGGCTAACATGGAGCTTTCATCTCATCAGTTTCGGCACCCGATACTAGGGATACCTGAGCGGGACCCGGAAAGAAGACTATAGTGGCTTCCCGCTCACCGACCCTGCAAGGATTAAATATGAATCGCGTTCCCGATTCGGAGTTGGTTCACATACCAGGCGGGTCGCTGCTGACCGCCACGCCAGAAGAAGGGCGTGCTCTGGCGCTTGCGATTGCACGTCACACGATTCACAACATTCAGCCAGATCTCGACGTTCTCAAAGCCGGTCGACCGAATTACGCGGCGAATCCCGAGAGCCTGATTGCAGCAGGTCAAGTCGTTGCCATCGAATTTCAGACTATCGCCGCCGCCAACAACTATTGGCGGCGCGCCTAGGGGGCTGTCTCGTAGACTTAAGATCACTGACACGCAGAAACAGCCATCAATGCGAATTGATCGATTGGAACATGTGCAGTTGGCGATGCCGTCCGGAGGCGAGGCGCTTGCACGAGCGTTCTACAGCGTCGTTCTCGAAATTCCCGAGGTCCCGAAGCCACCCAATCTTGCGAAGCGCGGCGGCTGTTGGTTCGAGCGGGGCGATCTGAAGATTCATCTCGGTGTCGAATCCGAGTTCCGCCCGGCACGCAAGGCGCACCCCGCGTTGCTGGTCGTGGATCTGGAAGTTCTGGTCCGCCGCCTGAAGTCAGCGGGACATGAGGTGCGCGAGGATGAACAGCTTGAAGGGTATCATCGCGCCTACGTTGACGATCCGTTCGGCAATCGGATCGAACTGATGGAGCCGACGGCGTCGCGACGCGGATAGGAGGCCCAATCCGTCGTGGTCACGCGGGTCTGGTTGAACTGTACGGATTCAAAGAGAGTCCAGCTCATGGACTGCAAAATTCCACCCTCAGTCTGATTGCGGATGCCGTCGGGATTGACGATTTCACCGCTGTCAATCGCGGCAGTGGCGGCGGTGTGCCGCCTGCGCATCGCTTAGTGGTAAATTCGCGTTGCGGAGCCTTAAGAGTTGTCCGGAGGGATTAAACTTGAGATTGTCGGACTTGCGTTGTACACCAGCGGAATTTACATCCATGGGGAAACTCCTCATTTTGGGATTGGTCCTGTGGAGCGGCGCGGTGAATGCGCAAAACGCTACCGCGACGCAAGATCAAGGACAAGCCCGGCAATTGGGCATGTTAGTAGGCGGGACCGCTACCCAGTACGATCTTTGCGTCAAGAAAGGGTTTCTTGCCAAGAGTGATCAAAGTGCTGAAGAAGCTGCGAAGTCGTTTTTCGAAAGGATGCGCGCCAACGGCGGTCCCGACCAATCCGCTTATGTGCAGGAGGGGTGGGACATGATGAAGAAAGAAATCTCTGCGCACGAATCGTTCTACACCCAAGAGAAGTGCTCGGGGGTGGGCAAGCAGTGGGCAAAAATCGTGGCAACGATGCGCAAGAAGTAGCGATCGATTACGAGCGCACCAAGCAGGAGGCGGTATGGCGATCAAACGTCCATCAAAAACCAAGGGTACGTCATCACACAAGCCGGCCGCGTCGGCGCCGTTGCGCCACGTCGATGTCAGGGCGCTGCAGCAAATGGTACCCGGCGAGGTCTATGTAGGGTGGCTGTGCAAAAACCGATTGTGTGCGCGACTGATCGCGATTGCGGCGGCAGCGCTGGGCGGCAAAGCCTTGACGGATTTCGATGATCAACTGACTGCGATCAAGTGCCCTCATTGTGGGGATGAGAATCTGTATCACTGGAGCGCTCGGAGCGAACAGAATTACACTCGAGAGTAGCACCCGCCACCTCGGGATCCTCGCCGCCACACACCTGAGCACCATGGCGCTTTGGCAGTTTTTCGGCACAATCGCCTGTGCCATGGCGCTGTCGAAATAGATCCAGTTGCCCTGGCCCAGCGTAACGGGCAAGTAGCAGTGCATATGGACTTCGATCGTTCCCTCGAGCACGAACAGAAATGCTTCCCCCGTGCATCGGACTGGCTCCCGCAATTCGCCGATGCCGCTGGGGAGAATTCGGCTGATAATCGGTACCATGCGCTTCATACGGATATCCGTGCACAGGTACTCGTGGCTGCTCGTCGGCGACGATACCGTCACCGAATTGCCGGCGGACCCCAAGCTGCGCCTGCCGACGACCAGGGCCCCCTGCGTCGGTGCCTCGGCTTGGTCAAGCAAGTCACTCATCGTCATATTCAGCCCGCGCGATACCTGCCGCAGTTTCTCGTAAGTCAGCGTCAGTCTGTTGCGTTCGACCTTGGCAAGCGTTGAGAAAGGAATGCCCACCTTCTTGCTCATCTGTCGCAGCGTCCAACCGTTGCGTGTCCGCAAAATACGAATAGCGCTCCCCAGCGACCCCTTATTCGTCGGTGCCATCATTTCGCGACCCTCATGTTCGATTCAACCACGTCATTCAAAAAAGACACCCGAGCGCCCATATCCGGAAGAATTCGCGCATCCTTCTCCAGAATGCCAATGCGAACCTTCACGGTCGCCTTGGCGCGATCCGCAGCGGGAATGACAGCAATCACAGCGCCGGAGATATCCCACTCCGGGTAGGCATTGAGCCTGATGCGAACCGGCTGTCGCGGCAGCACGCGGCCGATGTAGTTCTCGCTCACGTCGACCTCGAGTTCCAGGGAGTTCATATCGACGATCGTGCCGATGCCGGTGCGAGTAAAACCGCTGCCGGCCGAAATCGGCGAAACCATCTCGCCTGCTTGCGCCGCCTTTTCGGTGACCACACCGGCAAAGGGTGCCCGCACCACCGTGTCATCGAGATCGCGTTGCGCGACTTGGCGCGCGGCTCGCGCCTCATCCAGGCCACTCATGGCGACCAGCAGCTGCGACTTCGCCGCATCGAACTGAGATCGCGCCTGATCGAAGCTCTGTGCGCTGATCACTCCCACGGCTTTTTGCTTTTGGTCGCGCTCGAAAATCGGCAGCGCATCGTCATACGCGGATTGCGCGGCGGCGACGACCGCCTCGGCTTGTTTCACTTGCGCCTCGGCTTGCGCCACTGACGCTCGGGCGTTCGAGTCATCGAGACGTGCAATGATTTGTCCCTCCTTGACCCGTTGACCTTCTTCCAACGAGACCTCGACCACTTTGCCGGTGACCTTGGATGCCACGGTCGCTCGGCGCCGAGCCACGACGTAGCCCGAGGCATCTAGCAGCGAGGCGGCAGTCGGCGCGCTCTCAATCCTAGGCGCCACCGCTCCTGGGGTGGATTTCAACGCGGCCGCGGATGTGGCGGGCACTGCCGCTGCGCTATGCGAACTGCGCCACGCCATTACGCTCCCGGCGCTGATCGCAACGAACACCGCGGACGCCCACCAAACAACGCGCGACGAGCTCGGCGCGGCAGGTTGACTGCGATCGATCCGCAATTGATTCAGTAGCGATGTCTTATCCAAGGCGGATGCCTCTCCAAAAACAGCGCTTGGGGTTAGCGCTCGTTGCATGGAAGCCTAAGATGACCGGAACGCCGGACGTCTGAGCGATGACGAGCGGTCGATATTCGAGGCCAAGCGGTTCGCGAGGACGGTCGGCCAAGGCTCCAAAAGGCAGCTCCGGGGAATATTGGCACCCGGTCAATCGGCTTGAGCTCGCTGTCTTTGACCAGGAGTTGACCGCTCATCACGGCGCATCGACCGTTCGACATCAAAATGCGAGGCAAACCTTGCGCGCGACTTATATTGGATCTCGCGGAGCCGCCCGCGCCAACACTGATCAGGAACAAGCATGACCCAGGCACTCGTTTCACTAAAAGGCATCGTGAAACGCTATGTACGCGGCAAACAAAGGGTGCAGGTGTTGCACGGCCTCGATCTGGAAATCATGGAGGGGGAATTCCTCGCGCTCATGGGCCCGTCGGGCTCGGGCAAGACAACTTTGCTGAATCTCATCGGCGGCATCGATCGCGCGGATGAGGGTGAGTTGCGTGTTGCCGACCGGCACATCGATTCCCTCAACGCGCGCGAACTGGCGCAGTGGCGTGCTCGCAATGTCGGCTTCGTGTTCCAGTTCTACAACCTGATGCCGCTGCTCACCGCCGAGCAAAATGTCGAACTGCCTCTTACTCATGACGAATCTGTCCAAGAAACAGCGCGGCGACAATGTTCGAGCCGCGCTGGAACTCGTCGGCCTTGCCGACCGGGCCACGCACAAGCCCGCGGAGCTTTCGGGGGGTCAGCAGCAGCGCGTCGCGATCGCGCGAGCCTTGGTCGCCGATCCCACGCTTCTGGTGTGCGACGAACCCACGGGCGATCTCGATCGGGAGATGGCCGAGCAGGTGCTCGATTTACTGCAGATCGTCAATCGCGAGCAGCGCAAAACCATCATCATGGTCACGCACGATCCGAAGGCGGCGGAGCGCGCGACGCGTCAGCTGCATCTGGACAAGGGACGATTGCCGGCCGCACATTCGAGCTTGGCCGCATGAAATTCTTTCCCCTGGTCTGGACCAGCCTGTGGCGCAAAAAGGCACGTACGATCTTTACGCTGCTGTCCATCACGATTGCGTTTCTCCTCTTTGGCCTGCTGCAGGGCATAAATGCTTGGTTCGAGCGATTTTGGTTCCGGATCCAATGCCAATCGAGTCTATGTCGTGAGCCGGGTGAGCCAGCTTCAGCCCTTACCCAGTTCCTACTTGCCTCAAATAGAGATGGTGCCTGGGATTCGGCGGTCGACGTACATCGCCGGCTTTACCGGCTTCTATCAGGAAAAGAGCAACTCATTGGTGGCCTTCGCCACGGATGTGCAGGCCTTCTTCGCCCTGTATCCGGATTGGCAGGTAGCCCCGGAGCATCTCGCGGCCATGAGCCGCACCCGCGCCGGTGCCATTGTCGCGGTGCCCCTGATGCGCGCGTTTGGCTGGAAAGTCGGTGATCGCATCCCCTTGCGCACCTCCGTGATGAAACGAGATGGCAGCGCCGACTGGAATTTTGAAATTGTGGGAACTTACGATGTGCCCGCCACGCCGTTGGAAGCGAACCGCATTCTCATCAACTACGCCTACTTCGACGAAGCCCGTCTGCTCGAGCGCGGCACGGTGTGGGCCTTTGTCGCTGCAGTTAGCGACCCCGCTCGATCTGCGCAGGTCTGTGCCGCGGTGGACGCGCTGTTCGTCAATTCCGCCAATGAGACCGTGACGCAAGACGAGAAGGCGTACGTGCAAGGCCAGCTTCGGCAATTAGGCGATGTGAGCTTGATGGCCAATGCCATCGTCGCCGCGGTCATGTTCACGCTGCTGTTTCTCACCGGCAATACCATGATGCAGTCGGTGCGTGAGCGCACGTCGGAACTGGCCATCTTAAAAACCGTTGGATTTCCGGATGGAGCGGTGACCGCATTGGTTCTCATCGAGTCGGTACTGCTCTGCGTGTTGGCCGCCGCCTTGGGACTTGCCGCTGCAGCCGCAATTTTCCCCGTTACCGCCGTGCTTGGAATAGCGGGCTCCCCGCTGCCGCTCAAGGTCGTCGGTCTAGGGTTGGCTATCTCGGTGGCGCTGGCATGCATCAGCGGCCTGCCGCCGGCATGGCGCGCACAGCGCCTGGTCATCGTCGAAGCCTTAGCCGGTCGTTAAAGGAACCCTGCAATGCTATGCATTCAAACAGATCGCCGCTGTTACGCTGATGAACATCAAGAGCGTGCCGCAACGCCTCGGCGCCTCATCGGTGATTGTCATCGGCATCGCCGGTGTGGTCGGCGTGTTAGTCGGCATTCTCGCCATGGTCGGCGGTCTCTCGCAAATGATGACCAGCACTGGCCGCGCTGATCGCGCCATCGTCGTGAGTGCGGGCGCAAGTTTCGAGACCTTGAGCAATATCACGCGGGAAGCGGCCCAAACCATCTTGGACGGGCCCGGAATCAAGCTTGGGTTCGACGGTAAGCCGCTGGCGTCGGCTGAAGCACTAGCGATCGTCAGGTTGCCGCTCAAACGGGGCGGCGGCAGCGGCAATGTATCGCTGCGCGGCGTGAGTGGGGCCGGCTTGGCCGTTCGTCCGGAAATCCACCTGATAGAGGGCCGCTTATTCCGCGCCGCCGTGCGCGAGGTCATCGTGGGCCGCACCTTACAGCGACAGTTTCGCGACCTCGATCTCGGCAGGGAAATCTCTAGTGCGAGGTGCTGAATGGACCGTGGTCGGTGTGTTCGAAAGTCACGGCGATTCGCATGAAGCGGAAATGATCACCGGCACCGAAACTCTGCAATCCACGTTCGAAAGAAATACCCTTCAATCCATCGCCGTGTTGCTCGAATCGGCGGATTCGTTTGCAGTATTCAAGGCGGCATTGACCAGCAACCCGGCGCTTAGCGTAGATGTGATGCGCGAGGCCGACTACAATCGGCAACAATCACAGGCATTCTCTCGGCTGTTGTCCGTCGTCGCCTACCTGATCGGCGGCATCATGGCGGTCGGGGCGGTATTCGGCGCGCTCAACGCCATGTATTCTGCGGTGAGCACGCGAACCGTGGAAATTGCCACGCTGCGGGTCTTGGGATTTGGCGCCTCCGCAGTCATCGTGTCGGTGTTCGCGGAAAGCTTATTGCTGGCGGTTCTGGGCGGTGCGGCAGGGGGGTGCGTCGCATGGCTGCTGTTCAATGGACATGCCGTGAGCACCAACGGAGGAGGACTGACGCAATTGTCCGTTCCTCTCGCTGTCGACTTGAACCTGATTGGCTTGGGGGTGCTGTGGGCCTGCATCATTGGGATGGTTGGAGCCGCTTTCCCCGCCATCCGGGCGGCGCGTGCGCCTTTGGCCTCTGCGCTGCGAGGAATATAGACCACTGAATCGGCATAGGATACGGATGAACGACACCGAGCGGCCAATCGCGCAACAGAAGTCGCAGCTGGTCTACTGGATTTTTCAGCTGACAGGCTGGGGAGTAATAACCTTGGGCCGCTTCATCGGCGGCGTCACCGTGCTTGATCTCGCCTGGGCGCGTCTCCTGCTGGAGCTGCTGCTGATCAACACAGTGGGATTGGTGCTTTCCCATTGGCTGCGCGAATTCGTGCGGCGTCATCATTGGAAGCAACTAAATCTACGCAGGCTAACATTTCGGATTGTCATTGCTGGGTTCGTATTGGGCGTTCCGCTTGGGATCGTGACGCAATTTACCTACCTATCGGCGTTGGTGGATCCCGGAATTTCTACTTAGGGAGTACGCTCCAGCCTTCCAATTCCAATTGGCACTGCCGTTCGCTATCGCCTTGCAGATAGCCAACTGGGCCGGTGTTTTCATCGCCTGGCTCGCGATTTACTTTACAGCCCTTGCGGTGCGCGGTCACCGTTCCGCGCAGCTAAAACAGTCGGAGACAGCACGTGCGCTGCATCTCGCAGAACTGCGCCTGCTGAAATCCCAGCTCAATCCGCACTTTCTCTTCAATGCCCTCAATACCGTACGTTCGCTCATCGCCGACCATCCCGCGCGCGCGCAAAACGCCGTGACCCACCTCGCCAATACGCTGCGTTATACCTTAAGCTCCCGCCAAGACGAGCTGGTCACTCTGTCGCAGGAATTGGATATCGTCGCCGACTACTTGCAGCTCGAATCGATGCGATTCGAAGACAGGCTACGCATTGAGATTGACGTCCGCGACGACGCGGCCGCGGTGCGGATCCCGATGATGCTGCTACAAGTCCTGGTTGAGAATGCCATCAAACACGGTATCGCCGAATTACCCTCGGGCGGTTTGCTGCGCATCTCGGCAACCTTGCAGAATCAGATATTCACACTGGAGGTGGAAAATCCTCTGCCCGCGGCGCAAAACCCTGCGACGCATGAAAGTGTCGGCTTGCGCAATGCGCGCGATCGATTGCGGCTGCTGTTCGACGGACGCGCCAGTTTGGAGCTGGATCTTTCCAAAGCCGCGGTCGCCACCGCGCGCTTACGGATCCCGGTGAACTCGTGAGGGCAATCGTCATCGATGACGAGCCGCCTGCACGCCGTGAGTTGCGCCGGCTGCTCAAGGATTTCGCCTGGGTGGAGGTGGTGGGCGAGGCCGGCAATGTGGACCAAGCGGCGGATTTGATCGCATCGCTCGCCCCGGACCTGCTGTTTCTGGATATTCGAATGCCCGGGGACACCGGCTTCGATCTACTCAGCCGTCTCGATGACCTGCCCCAGGTGATTTTTACCACCGCGTACGACGCGCACGCGGTGCGCGCCTTCGAGGTCGACGCGCTCGACTACCTCCTGAAACCCATCGATCCTAAGCGCCTGGCAGAAGCGCTGAGCAGAGCCAGAGGCGCCCAAGCCGCTCGCACGCCCCAGCCCGGCGACATGTTGGAACAAATCTTTGTGCGCGACGGCACCCGCTGCTGGTTCGTGCCGCTGCGCGAAGTACGGCTGCTAAGTTCGGAAGGCAACTACATTCGCTTGTCGTGGGGAAAGGAAAAGCCCTTGCTCGGGCGCGCACTGGCCGCGCTCGAGCGACGCCTCGATCCAAATAGGTTTTTTCGCGCCAATCGATCCCAGATCATCAACTTGGACTTCATCGAGAGTGTGGAACTGGGCGTGAATGGACGTCTTCATGCGCAGTTGCGCGACGGTCCCGAAGTGGAGATTTCGCCGGCAGGCCCGTTTGTTCAAGGCCAAGATGAGCATTTGACCCGCAATAGACCTCTGCCTAACGCTCAATATCCGCCGCTGAAACATTCTCGGCCTTCCAAACCATCGCCCGATGAATACGATTCCAGCCGCTCGGATGGTCGAAGAAAATCACTTCTTCGACCGCTCCCGGCTGCATCTTACGGTACTCGGCCAGATGCAGCGCCGCCTGCGCGGCCCCGTCAGGTTGTCGCGCCGCATTGAGACCGAACGCGTCCGCCTCCGCCTCCATAGATCGCGTGATCGTATTGAACACGGGTGTCAGCGTAAAACCATAGACCGAGAACAGCGCGACCAGTAGGGGCAACCCGGCGACGTCGCCGACGTCACGAAATCCCCATCGTGCGCCGAACTTGAGTGTGACTCGGCCGAATGCCCACGACATGAAGGCGAAACCGATAACGACGAGGACGCCGAATGCCAGCACGCCCTTGTACACGTGGTTCAGCACGTAGTGCCCCATCTCATGACCTATCACGGCTTCTACCTCCTCCGGAGAAGCTCGATTCATCAGATTGTCATTCAGACTGATTTGCGCCGAACCCGCCATACCGCTGACGTGCGCGCTCATCTTGGTAGTCTGCTTGGAAGCGTCAAATTCATAAACCTGCTCGACCGGAATTCCATTGGCGCGCGCCAACGACAAAATGCGCTGCTTGAGCGGGCTCTCGGCCAAAGGGTAAAACTGATTGAATACAGGCTCCAGGTAGGTCGGGCTAAGGGCTATTTGAAAAATCAGGAACAGAATCGCGACCGCGGAGCCCCACAGCCACCATGTTTTCGGCAGCCTGCGAATGACGGCGTAGATTGCGACTGCCGCGAGCGTACCGAAGATCAGGGTTATGACGAGCCCCTTGGCCTGCTCCCCCAACCAATCGGTGAGGCCCTGGTTGGACATACCGTACTGGCGTTCGCGGACATAGCCTTCATAGGCAGCCCAAGGCAACGTCAGCACCGTAGTGAGGATGAAATACTGAATTGCGTAGAGCGCAGTCTGCGCCCAGGGAAAGCGGACCAAGCGTGCGGCGAAGTCCCGCATCCGCGCCGAAAACCGCCAACCGAGCAGCACCCATGCGAGCAGAAGTCCCAAGAGCAAGTCCCAAAGCATTAACCAATACCCGCCCTGGAAGTAGGCATCCGACCGCGCCCGCGCAGCCGGCGTCATTGTCGCGAGATACGCGGCGGTTGCGGCATCCGCGTCGAAATGCACCGACGCCGCGGTGTTCGACGGCGTATCCGACGCGCAGGCGGACCGCAAGCAGCCGGCGGATGCAAGCGCGATGAGCGCAAGGGCGACGATTGGCAGGCAGACCTTGCGGATCATGAATATTCACTCCCAACTATGCGGCAGGTATGCAATGCATCGGCCCTAACCATACGCCACCTATAGCAACCGGGCTACAATTGCGGTAACGGCGATAAGGCTCCGCGGCGGCGGTAGAGGCGTGACGGCGGGAGGTTTAGAATGCGATGGTAGTGCCTGGGAACCAGTAACACGAACTTGCGCATGCACGCCAAGATGATCAAGTTGTCGAGCGCGGCAGTGTTGGGAATCCTGCTTTCCTGTGGCGCCGCGTATGCGGATTCAATACCGCTCATTCATACGCAAGGCACGTTGCAGGTGCCTGTCGTTATCAATGGCAAGATCTCGCTTAATTTCACAATCGACAGCGGCGCGACGGATGTTTCTATTCCTGCGACCGTCTTTTCTAGTCTCACTCGCGATGGCATTGTGTCTTCCCAGGATTTGCTGGATAAGCGGGTTTACAAACTTGCGGACGGATCGGCAGAACTCTCGCAGCGATTTCGCATTCGATCTTTACGAGTGGGTAACTTGGAAGTTCAAGACGTCATCGCGTCGGTAGGCGATTCTGGGGGCTTATTGTTGCTGGGGCAGAGCTTTCTATCGCGACTTAAATCTTGGTCGATTGATAACGAACGGCAAACCCTGCTCATTACGGAGTCGGCCACATCCCGGTCACCCTTGATTGTGCCGCGTGCAAAAGAAAGCCCTGCGGCCAACAATTGGGTGCGAGTCACGGCTCTGCATGAGACAACGGGAGAGCTCTTTGTGAATACCGCAAGCTTCCAGGGTGACGGGAACTTGCGATCGTTATGGGAAAAACACGTCTTTCCGCCACATAGCGAAAAGTGGATGGGTAAATGGGTGAACTATGCGATGGATCATTGGGAATTCGACTGCGGCGAAGAGCGAGTAAAATTGGACGCCAGAACAGACTACTACGAGGACGGCACGCGTTGGGTTGCGGATTCAAAGATGATTGAATCAGCCGCGTGGCATCGCGTCCCGGTAGACACCATTAAGGATGGAGAGATGAAGCTCGTGTGCGATTGGCAACCGCAATAGGGTGTGGCGCAGTTCGGTGATGTCGGGGTCGTATGCCCCGACATACCGACTGGTCTGCCTACTTGGGTGAGCCGGGGCGCTGTGCTGCGTCGTTGCCCGTCTTTTGATCGGAAACGTTGCCCGATCCGGCGCGCTTCATTTCATCGCTGTCCTTCTGCGATGTGCCTTGGGACTGCTGTCCGCTCTTCTGCGCCGAGCCGCCCTGCTGGCCAGCGCTCTTGTCGGTTTGAGGAGTCGTGCCTTGGGACTGTTGTCCGCTCTTGGGCTCGTTGCTCATGCGATTGGGATCATTAACGGTCCCGCTGTTGCTTTCGTTCGACATACAATTCTCCGATTCATTGAAGTGGCGTAGCGCCGCCAACACAGGTTCGCACCCGGGGCATGCGCGCAGGATCGGCGATACGTTAGAACGCGTGTAGGCGAAACGTACTTAAAGATGATCCAGCAAAGGGGGGAAACCCCTCTTACGCCTATTCCTTGAACCGCATCGCACGGCTCGACCACGAAATGGTGGCGCATTCGACGTTTGATGCTTGAAAGTAGTGCAATCTCAGCCGTTGCCAATCATTTCATTTGATGTCGCGCAGCAGGGGATATGGATCATGAAGCAGGTAGTCTCAAACGATGCGCGCACCGACGCTCCGGTTAGCGATCGCACCCTTCGCAACATTGTCGAACAGGGCTTCTTTGGCGCGCCAGGGACTCTTGCCCATGCCCGAGCAGCGTGCGCCGAGCTGATATTCGCGCGCGAGATTATAAAAGCTCAAACCACACGAATTTCGCAGCTCCATTTGGAGGTGAGGACTGGAGAATAGTCGTCGACGAGGAACTTACTTTTGCCCTAGCTCTTTGAGTCTGTCTGTTGCGTTCTGACCTTTCGGATCAAGTTCGAGGGATTGATGGTAGTTGGCGATAGCCTGCGCCTTTTGGCCGTCTTTGGCGTACGCCTCGGCCAGGCTGTCATGGGCAGTGACGGATTTTGGGTATTCCTCGACGTTGAGTTTGAGGATGGCGATGGCGTCGGAATTGCGACCCTTCTCAAGAAGTAAGGAGCCGAGCTGCGCCAGGGCGCGGTCATCGAAGGTGTAGCCATTGGGGCTTGACCGCTTGAGTTGTTGGTATTGAGCGATTGCGGCGCTGCTTCCATGATCAACCAGCGTTGATCCGAGGTCATGGACAAGCGAGCGTTTTGGCAAGGCCGGCGGCTGCATATAAAGAATGGCGCGAATGCCCTTGGCCATCTCGTCGAGGCTCGCTCCTGGTGTGTTGTTGAAAATGACGATGAGGTCATGATCGCCGACGAGTCGCTGCTCGAGCGTGTTAAACCCATTGATGCCGCCGCCGTGAGAGATCATGGTCTGTCCGCCACCCGGCTCGCCCGGGGCGATGGCGCGAATGAACCAACCGTAACCGTAGTTTTCCAAATTTGGCGTGAATAGCTTCTGCTTCAGGCCGTTGGGAAGGAGTTTGTCTGTATAAAGCGCCTGGTCCCATTTATAGAGGTCTTCGACCGTGGAATAGAGCGAGCCGGCGGCATAGGGAATCGACATGTCCAGGTAGGGAGCGTTCACGACGCCTCCTAAATCCTGTTGATACCCTGCCGCCCGCCTCGGGAGGATGTCGGCATGGTGGTCGTAGCCGGAGCTCTTCATCGCCAGGGGCACGAAAATGTCTCCCTTCAAGAGCGCTTCGTAGGTCTTCCCGGTGACATGCTCCAGAATCGCTCCTAAAATGAAATATCCCGAGTTGTTGTAGTGGAACTTGCTTCCGGGCTCAAACTGCAAATCGCCGCTGCAGAATTTTTTAACGAAGTCATCGACGGCATACGCGTTGCGAGAAACGTCATTGAAGAATTTGGGATCGTCGGTATAGCTGGGGATACCTGAAGTATGCGCAAGCAATTGGCTGATCGTGATTTTTGAACCCGTATCTTGGCGGTAGTAGGGGAGATAGTCGGAGAGTTGGGCGTCGAGCTTGATGGAACCCTTGGCCACTTGTTGCATGACCAGCATGGAAGTAAATTGCTTGGTGATCGAACCGAGACGGAATTTTACGTTCGGCGCGTTGGGAATGTTCCACTCGCGATTGGCCAGGCCATAACCTTTTTTGAAGATGACCCGGTCGTGCTGCGAAACCAGGACTGTGCCGGAGAATGAGCAGCAGTCAGCGTACTTCAATACAAGCGCGTCGATTTCTGTTGAGGTGTTGTGGTTCGCGTCGGTGGCATACGAACAGGACATTTGTCCGATAAATGCCAAAAGAAGAGCGCGCGCAATTCGGCTTTGCATTGTTATTCCCATACCTAGAATTAGGTCGGCTTTTGCTTGGGGAAGAATTTTACACGAGGTCGAAGAGATGCGTGTATAGAGTTGGGGGCCAAGTGGATAATGCCTGTGGCGCGCCATAAAATCAGCGCGAGACTTCCACGCCCAATTTGGAGTAACTTATCATGACTTCACTCACTACCGCCGCATCGCAGTCGAACTTCGGGGCAATGCTGGCACTGCTCCTCAGCATTCCCGTGATGATGGCTCACAGCGCCGAGCCGGCCGCTCTGCCGACGCCGTCTATGCCGCCCGCGGGCGAGTATCATCTGGATAAATCCCATGCGAGTCTGGTCATGCGCGTAAACCACCTTGGGTTCTCGACCTACACCACTCGGTTCAGCCGCTTCGACTCAGAGCTCACTTTCGATCCCAACCGGATCGCCGCGTCGCAAGTCTCGACAACGATCGACGCCGATTCTTTCGAAATGGACGGCGCACCGTCGATGTGCCTGGACATCATGAGGGGCGAGCAGATGCTCGATACCAAGAAATTTCCCAAAATCCTCTTCAAGTCCCAGAAGGTGCGGATGACGGGAGCCAATTCCATGGAGATTGTGGGCGCGTTCACGCTGCATGGAGTTACCCGGCCGATGGTTCTCGAGGCTAGCTACAACGGCGGTTACGCAGGCATGCCCCAGATGGATCCGCAGGCTCGCGTCGGATTCTCGGCGCACGGGCAATTCAAGCGCTCGGATTTCGGCATCAAGTTTGGTGTGCCCGGCCCCGGTACCACGATGGGCGTGGGCGACTTGGTGGACTTCTCGATCGAGGTGGAATTCATGGGACCGCCCCTGGCGTCCAGCGGCGCGACGCCGCGTTAGGCATCTGTCGCCTCATCTCTGATGCGTAACTATGACGTGGTGGTTGTCGGCCTGGGCGCGATGGGCAGCGCCGCATTGTATGCGCTCGCGCAGCGTGGCCGCAGAGTTATCGGGATCGACCGTTTTGAACCGGGACATCATCTCGGATCTTCGTTTGGCGAGAGCCGCATAATACGCATGGCTTACTACGAAGACCCTGTCTATGTGCCTTTATTGCGATTGGCCTATGAGGCCTGGGAGCGGTTGGAGAGCCACACCGGCGAGCAAATTCTGACGATCACCGGAATACTTGAGGCCGGAATGGAAGGCTCAGCGCTTGTAGAAGGATCGCTGCGCTCCGCGCTTCAGCACGAGCTTCCTCATGAAGTGCTCCTCCCCGGACAGGTGAACAAACGTTTCCCCGCATTTTCGATCCCGCCTGAATGGCACTGTGTCTTCCAGCCGGACGCCGGTATTTTGCAGCCCGAGAAGGCCATCAATTTGTTCGTGAAGTCGGCGAGCGCACTCGGTGCGACCGTTTCATTGGGCACGCGAGTTAGGAGCGTGCGCCCGGTGGGTGACCGCGTCGAAGTTCACCTCGAGACCGGAGAGACAATTGAAGCGGGTTCTGCTGTGCTCGCGGTGGGTCCGTGGATTCAAGAACTCGTTCCGGAGCTTGGAAGCAAGATGAGACTGACCCGTCAACCGTTGATATGGTTCGAGCCCCAAGAGAGGCAATTGGTGCGGCCTCCGTCCATGCCGGTGTTCTTCTTCCACACTCCGGACGATCTCATCTATGGCTTTCCTGACTTTCGAGGCAGCGGCGTCAAGGTGGCATCGCACATATCCTGCGGCGAACTGACGAGCGCCGATGAGACTCGGGCCGAGGTATCGGACGAAGAGAAGGCGCACCTCAAGCGCTTTGTGGGTCGCTTCATCCCGGCAGCTGCAGGCCGTATCCGGCAGACACATGTGTGCATCTACACTCGCAGTACCGACGAGCATTTTGTGTTGGGTCTACATCCGAGCGCTTCCCAGATCGTTCTTGCCTCGCCGTGCTCGGGTCATGGTTTCAAATTTGCGAGTATTTTCGGAGAGGTTCTCGCGGATCTCGCGATGACGCGAGCAACGGACAAGCCGATCGAGTTCTTTAGTCCAAACCGCTTCCTCGGGTGAAGCTGTGGTCAGTTACGGTCGCTCGGGCAGCCGGCTCAACTTCCCGCGGCTACCAGACGCCATCCTTGGTGCGCACTACGCGCGAGCAGTACCGCGCCGTGCCGCTTCGATCCCGGCGATGTCGATCTTTTTCATTTCCATCATCGCCGCGAAGGCGCGCTTGGCGGCCGCACGGTCGGGATCGGTCATCGCGTCCAGCAGTGCCCGCGGGGTGATTTGCCAGGATAAGCCCCATCTATCCTTGCACCATCCGCACGCGCTCTCGGCGCCGCCGTTTTGGACGATGGCGTTCCAGTAGCGGTCTGTTTCGGCCTGGTTATCGGTGATGACTTGAAATGAAAAGGCTTCAGAGTGTTTGAACGCCGGCCCACCATTGAGCCCTAGGCAGGGCACCCCGAGTACCGTGAACTCGATCGTGAGCACCTGTTCCTGTTTGCCGGCCGGGTAGTCGCCCGGAGCGCGGTGAACCGCAGTCACAACGCTGTCTGGAAAGGTCTGAGCGTAGAACCTGGCGGCCTCCTCTGCCGTGCCGTCATACCAAAGACAAATTACGTTTTTGGCCATCGTCTGTCTCCGTTTGTCGGTGTGAGGGGAGCCCTCTAGGCTACAACGAAACGGCGAACCCGGATGCGAGGATTTGTGTAGGACATCTGAGTTCTAAGTCGGCATTCCCGGCCTCATCGATGCTGGCGATTGGCGCCTGGGCTGCGGAGTTGATGGGCTAGCGCACGGCTAAGCGGCCGATAGATTCGTCATCGGCCGGACAGGGGTTGGACTGGCCGGTGCCGGCCGCGTCGCGGCTGGCAGCGTCACGTCCGACGCCTCGCGATGGAGTCCACAGCCGACCCGCCTGGGCGCACCTGTAACCGAATTGGAACAGCGATTTCATGGTCGGCGTGCGAAAGTCGAACGAGTTGAGCTGAGGGTAGACGACGGGAATGGCCGCGAACTGAAACTGTGCGCCCTTGAGTTCCGCATCGGTGGCAGTCAATTCAAGAGTCGTTCTCAGCATGTGATTGAGACCGGCGGAGACGCTGCGCGAAAGAATCGACCGGGTGCGTAATCGGATCGGGGCGGGTTGTTCGCTCAACCGCCCATCGACAATGACATAAACAGCCGTACCGGTCGACGGATCGTTTGCGTTCCGGGCCGGCTCGACGAATGCCAGGGGAACGAAGAACGGCACAGCAATCGTGCCGTCAATGTGAACCTCGTCGTAAAGCGCCTGCTGCTCTTGCACGCGGATGACGACCGGGGGGAACAGTCCCGGCACGCTGGCTGAGGCTACCAACACATCGCGAAACAACGCTCGTGCGCCCGTACCGCCGTTCATTGCGATCGAGCCCAAATCCCATATCACCGGTTCTCCGGTGCTTACATCCGTTGTGGCCACGAGCAGCAGGCGCCCGGTCGACGCCTCGCGCGCCACGGCTTGGATCAGAGCATCGGTGGCGTACCGGTCAACCAGCTCTTTGAGCGGCGTACCGCTGTAGAGGCTGGAACCAAAGAGCGCTCCCAATCCGCGGGACTTGAGCAGATGCTCTGCGCGACCGGAGGTGTAGACCTCAACGAGCTCATCGTCCCAGTCCGATCCTAAGAAAGCGTAGGGAGCGATCAACGCCCCGGTACTGACGCCGGTCACGACCGAAAACTGCGGCCGCGAGGTTGATCGCGTGAGACCGACCAGTGCGCCAGCGCCAAAGGCGCCGTCGGCGCCGCCGCCTGAGAGTGCAAGGATGTTGACAGGCTGTCCCGCCCTCTGCGCGCGAACGCGTCCTGCGACGCTCTGCGAGGGGAGGGTCGTAAAGCGCTGATCGGGCCCGAGCGTGCGGATCGCGTTCGGCACGTCGGTTTGCGATGATGTCGGCTCGCGAATCGTGGTCTGCGCGCACCCTTGCAGAGTCAGACCGCTTAAGAGAATGATGAGGGGGAGTCTCAGTTGCATGGTCATGCCTTATTGCACATGCGGCTCACAGATGACGCACCGGACGGGATTGCAGACCGTGCAACCACCTCAGGGCGACGCGCGTGTACTGGGTAAGCGCATTGAGAATCGCCGGCAAGCCGCCGACTGCGCCGAGCGCGCCGATCGCCGCGATCATCTCGATGGCGTATACGATGACTCCCCAATACGAGTTCAAGGCGATGACGATTCGTGCCCTCATGGAACTCGCGCCACCTTCGCGGGGGCAGCGTCGTTCAGCGGCTGCCCAACGCCGCCGAGTGCCTTGTAGATTGCGACCACCGATACATTGACGGCTGTTTCCGCCTGCGCCACCGAGTCCTCGGCGTCGAGCTGTGTGCGTTGGGCATCCAGCAACACCAGAAAGTCCGCGACGCCTTCCCGGTATTGCGTATCCGCCAGTTCGGCGGCGCGCCGTGAGGCTTGTGCCTGTTCGCTCAGGCTCTTCAGTTGCGTTTGCCGCGTGCTGTAGGCAACAAAACTATTTTCAGTATCTTCGAGCGCCGTCAGCACCACCTTCTCGTAGTTGGCCGCCGCGGCGTCGGATTGTGCTTCACTTGCCCGCAACCGCGCCCGTACCGACCCCATATCGAATGCGGCCCAACTTACGGTGGGCGCAATGGACCATGCCCGAGCATTGTGGTCCGAGGTGGTGCCGAATAGTCGCCCCACATCCCCGGAGAGAAAACCGACGAAACCCGTCACATTGACGCGCGGGAACAAGTCGGCGGTCGCCACGCCGACGCGCGCCGTTGCGGCGGCGAGCTGGCGTTCGGCCGCTCGTACATCGGGCCGTCGGCGCAGTAGTTCGGCAGTGTCGCCGATCGGCAGCTCCTTGGCGTAGGTTGCGACGGCAGTTGACTTAAGCTCCGCATCCAGCGCGCCGGGACGCTCGCCCAGGAGAACGGCCAAGCGGTAGCCCGCCTGCTTCTCTGCCGCCTCGAGCGGCGGAATCGTGGCTTCTGTGGCCTTCAGGCGAGCACGACTGCGCTGCACATCGAGTTCCGAACCACGGCCTGTCTCGTCCAGTAGCTGGGTTAGCTCGAGCGTTTGATGCTCGGTGCTCAGGTTCTCTCGCGCCACCGACAAACGCTTTTGCGCGCCTCGCAGCTCGAAGTAATTGCGCGCCACCTCGGCGGCGACGGTCACCTGCGCGTCCTGATAGTTTGCCTGCTCAGCTCCTAGGTCAGCGCGCGCGGCCTCGACCGACCGGCGCACATGTCCAAACAGATCGATCTCCCACGCAGCGTCAAACCCCAGGCTGGCGCTTTGTGCATTGATTCTGGCGGCCCCAAATCCAGGCTGCTGTTCATCAAAGTGCGAATACGCACCCTCGAGCTGCACGTGCGGTGCATAGTCGAATTTTCTCTCCACGAATACCGCTCGCGCCGCGCGGACTCGGTCGTACGCGGAACGCAGATCCAGATTGGCTGCAAGCGCGCGGCGCACGAGATCATCGAGTCCGGCGTCGCCAAACTCCTGCCACCACAGCGCCTCGGGGGACTGCGTGACGAATTGGGCGGACTGGGCGTTTTGCACCACAGCCGGCGCGACCGGAGGTGCCTTGTAGTCAGGTCCGGCAGCGCAGGCAGCCAAAAGAAGTGATGCCAAGAAAATCGCAAAGGACTTGTTCATAGCGGGACTTTCATTACCTCGGGTGTCATCACCCTGTTTCATCACTCAAACGCGGATGCTCGGCAAGGGTTGCCGGCACGCCAGGGTTTCTCGCACGAGCACGCGCCGAAAGCTTGCGAACCAACACATAGAACAGCGGGGTCAGAAACAGCCCGAAGCCGGTCACTCCCAGCATCCCGGAGAACACGGCGATTCCCATGGCATGCCGCATCTCGGCGCCCGCACCCGTCGAGATGACCAGCGGCACCACGCCCATGATGAAGGCGAGGGAGGTCATCAAAATCGGGCGCAGCCGCAAGCGTGCGGCAGTGAGCGCCGCCTGCAGCGGGGCTACGCCCTCGAGTTCTTGGTCGCGCGCGAATTCCACGATGAGAATGGCGTTTTTGCTGGCGAGCCCCACCAGCACGATCAGGCCGATCTGCGTAAATATGTTGCTGTCGCCGTGCGTGAGCTCAACACCGGTGATGGCCGAGAGGAGCACCATCGGCATGATCAGAATGACCGCGAGGGGCAAACTCAGGCTCTCGTACTGAGCGGCGAGCACCAGAAACACGAGCAGCACCACCAGCGGGAAAATGAGCACCGCCGTATTGCCGGCGATGATCTGTTGATAGGTGAGCTCCGTCCATTCGAAGCTCATGCCGTTGGGCAGTTCTTGCCGTGCGAGTTGCTCGATCGCTGCCTGCGCCTGACCGGAACTGAAGCCCACGGCCGGGCCGCCGTTGATCTCGGCGGTAGGATAGGAGTTGTAGTGCATGACGCGATCAGGACCCGCGGAGTGCTTGACGGTGACAAAGGATCCCAACGGGATCATGTCGCCCGCGGCATTGCGGGTTTTGAGCCTGATGACATCTTCGGCCTGCAGCCGGAAATTCGGTTCGGCCTGGGCCGTAACAGGATAGGTGCGGCCAAAGGCGTTGAAGTCATTGACGTAGAGGGATCCTAAGTACACCTGCATGGTGTCAAAGAGTTCCTGCACCGACACGCCTTGCGATTTCGCCTTCTCACGGTCCACTTCCGCATCGATCTGCGGAACGTTTACCTGATAGCCGGAGAAGAGGCCCTGTAGCGCGCGGGTCTGATTGCCCTTCGCAAGTAGGTTCTGGGTCTGTTTATAGAGTTCCTCAAACCCGAGGCCGCCGCGATCTTCAATCTGCATGCGAAACCCACCGATGGTTCCCAAACCCATGACGGGCGGCGGCGGAAACACCGCGATGAAGGCCTCCTGGATTCCGCCGTACTGCTGATTGAGCGCAGCGGCGATGGCGCCGGCAGACAGCTCCTTGGACTTGCGCTCCTCGAAGGGCTTCAAGGTCACGAACACGATGCCGGAGTTGGGACTGTTGGTGAACCCGTTGATGCTCAACCCGGGAAAGGCCACCGCGTGGTCGACGCCGGGTTGCTTCAGGGCGATCGCGTCCATGCGCCGTATCACGGCTTCGGTGCGATCCAGGGTGGCCGCATCGGGAAGCTGCGCGAAACTCACCAAGTACTGCTTGTCTTGGGGAGGAATAAAGCCGGTCGGCGTGTGCGCGAAGCCAACGTAAGTCAGCCCAATCAACCCGCCATATACAAAAAGTGCGATACCGCCGGCGCGCACGACGCGGCCCACGCCGCCGACGTAGCCCGCGGAAAACCGCGTGAAGAACCGATTGAATGGGCGGAAGAAGCCGCCGAGCAGGCGATTTAGGATGCGCGTCAGGCGATCGGGCGGCGCCCCATGTTCCTTCAGCAGCAGGGCAGACAGTGCCGGTGAGAGTGTGAGTGAGTTGAAGGCCGAGATCACCGTGCTGATGGCGATCGTCAAGGCAAACTGCTTGTAGAATTGGCCTGTGAGCCCGCTGATGAAGGCGGTGGGCACGAACACCGCACACAGCACCAGAGCGGTCGCGATAATGGGTCCGGTCACCTCGCGCATCGCCTGACGGGTCGCCTCGATGGGCTTCAACCCATTGGCGATGTTGCGCTCGACGTTCTCGACCACCACGATCGCATCGTCGACCACGATGCCGATGGCAAGCACCAGACCAAACAGCGACAGCGCGTTCAAGCTAAAGCCGAACAAGTGCATGACCGCGAACGTTCCAACCAGCGATACCGGGACCGCGATCAACGGGATGACGGAGGCACGCCAGGTCTGCAGGAAAACAATGACGACCAACACCACCAGCAGAATGGCCTCGAGCAGCGTGTGCACTACGGCGTGGATGGAACCGCGCACGAAAACCGTGGGGTCGTAGACAATCTGATAGTCGACGCCCTGCGGGAAGTCGCGCTTGAGCTCCAGCATCTTCGCGCGCACCAGTTCAGAAATCGCGATCGAGTTGCTGCCCGGTCGCTGGAAAATCGGAATCGCCGCAGCCGCCTTGTTATCCAGAAGTGCGCGCAGCGCATAGGTGTCGGCGCCCAGCTCGACGCGTGCCACATCCTTCAAGCGCGTGACTTGCCCTGCGGCGCCGGTCTTGACGATGATGCTGCGAAAATCTTCCTCGGTCGTGAGGCGGCCCTTGGCGTTGATCGCGACTTGAAATTCGGTGGCGCTCGGCAACGGCGGTGCACCAAGTTGGCCGGCAGCGACCTGTATGTTCTGCTCGCGGATTGCCTTGACGACATCATCCGCAGTGAGGCCGCGGCTCGCGACCTTGTCAGGATCGAGCCAAATGCGCATCGAGAACTGGCCCGCGCCGAACACCTGCACATCGCCCACACCGTCCAGGCGGGCGAGTTCGTCCTTGACCCGCAGCAGGGCATAGTTGGACAAGTACAGCGTGTCGTAGCGATTGTCCGGAGAGACCAAGTGCACGACCATGGTCAGGTCAGGAGAGGCTTTGTTGGTCACCACACCGAGACGCTGCACGACGTCGGGGAGTTTCGGCAGGGCCTGCGCCACACGGTTTTGCACCTGCACCTGCGCCTTGTCGACATCGGTACTCAAGGCGAACGTGATGGTCAGAGTCATCACGCCATCGGCGGTGGCCTGTGACGACTGATAGAGCATGCCCTCCACACCATTGATTGCCTGCTCGAGTGGGCTCGCGACCGTCTCCGCAATGACTTTGGGATTTGCGCCCGGGTAGTTCGCCTTCACGATCACCGTCGGCGGGACAACCTCCGGGTATTCGCTGATCGGCAGCTTGGGCAGCGCGATCAGGCCGGCGAGGAAGATCAAGGCCGACAGCACCCCCGCAAAGATCGGGCGGCTGATGAAAAATTGCGAGAGTTTCATGAGCTAACGCACCACGTGAAGAGCAACGGCCGTCTGCGCAAGACGCGAGACCGCATCGACCGAACCCGCAGCTTTCGCAGCGCCCGCCGCTGGCGCGCTGGGTTGCGCGGCGACCTGGGTAAGGCCGCCGGCGATGTCGCTCATGGCGATGCGCGTGGCCGCGACGCTCTGGCCAGGCCGGACATGCTGCAAACCGTTGACGACAATGAGCTCGTGCGCGGCAAGGCCCTGCGTCACGACCCGCAGGCCATTGATTTCGGGCCCGAGTTCTACCAGTCGATACTCGATGCGGTTATCTTTGGTCAGTGTCAGGACAAATTTTTTGGAAAGATCCGTTCCTACGGCACGATCTTCGATGAGAACACTGTCATGATCTTCGCCGCCGATGAGGCGCACGCGCGCAAACAGACCTGGCGTGTAGCGGCCGTCAGGATTTGCCAGTGCGGCTCGCGCGCGAATCGTGCCGGTGGTGGGATCGACTTGGTTGTCGATGAAGTCCACCTGGCCGGGGTGTGGATAGCCGTCCTCGTCGACGAGTCCCATATAAACGTCGGAAGCGCCGGTGCTTGCGCCGGTGTGGTCATGCTTCGCCTTCGCGTAGCGCAAATAGGTCTGCTCATCGGCGTCGAAGTAAACGTACACCGGATCATCTGAAACGAGCGTGGTCATGAGGCTGGCGCTGGTAACGAGGTTTCCTGCAGTGATGATGGCGCGCGACACGTGGCCATCGATCGGGGCCCGCACTTCGGTGAATTCGCGATTCAGACGCGCCTCTTGCAGTAGTGCATCGATCGAACCCAAGGCTCCCTGAGCCGAGGCTTCGGCCGCCACCTGCCGCTCATATTCCTCGCGCGAAATGGCGTGCGCGCTGATCAGCCGTTCGGCGCGCGCACGATTGGCCTTGGCGAGTTCGAGGTCAGACACACTGCGCGTACGCTCCGCGACCAGCCGCTCAACTTCCGCCTGGAAGGGACGTGGATCGATCTGAAACAACAGCTGACCCTTCTTCACGCGCGCACCATCGGTGAAGGCAACGCGGTCGACATAGCCGCTCACTCGCGGCCGGACATCCACGGTGTTCACCGCTTGCAGCCGACCACTGAATTCCTGCCATTCACGCAGCGGCCGGTGGATCACCTCAGCCACCTGCACTTGCGGCAGGGAGGGCTGGGCCGCGGCCGGCGGCTTGGTGCGAGAGTGACCAGCGGTGGAATAGAGTGCAAAGACTGCAATGGCGGCGAGCCCAAGCAGAACGGGGAAAGAGCTTTTGTGAAAGAAGCGGTTGAGAGGCACGTGCAGTCTCCGATCCGATATTCGAACTACCACCCCGCAGTAACCGGGGCTGACCCGCGGGACTTGACTTACGGCTGAAACACATCGATCCTATGTCCGTGTGTTACCGGTCAGTAACCCTGACTGATACGTTAATGACCGGTCAGTCACATGTCAAGTGGAGTCCTTATGAATCGAGCTAAGACGACGCAAGTGGCTGTAGAGGAAGAGAATATTTCTTCCGCGCCGAAGTCGCGGGTTCGCGATCGCATCATGAAAACGGCCAGCGATCTGTTTTATCGCTACGGCATTCACGCCGTGGGCGTCGATACCATTGCCAACGAAGCCGGTACCAACAAGATGAGCTTCTACCGCAATTTCGCCTCCAAAGACGAATTGGTGGCGGAGTATTTGCGCGCTGAGGAGCGTGAGGGTCTGCTTTGGTGGGATGAAACGTTGGCGGCGCATGCGGGCAATCCGCGTGTGCAGGTTGAGTCGCTGTTCGACGTGTTGGTGCAGAACAATTGCGAAGAAGATTCGCGGGGCTGCGCGCTTGCCAATGCCGCTGTGGAAATCACCGAGCTGGACCATCCCGCGCGTCCCGTGATCGAGAAGTACAAGGCCGATATGCGCCGGCGCTTTCGCCAGCTCGCGCGCGACATGGGAGCGCGCGAACCGAATGCGCTGGGCGACTCACTGATGCTGTTATGGGAAGGCGCCTATGTGGCTCGCATCACCATGGGTGCGGACGGCCCGGTGCAAGGTGCGGCGAAAGCCGCGCGTGCGTTGATCGCAGCGTATACAGACTAAGTTGCCCTGATCCCCAATCCCGATCGCCGAGGCGCGCCGAGCGAGGCGCTCGAACCATGGGCGCGCGCAAACGAGTAAGATCCGTGCTCTAGCGATCAAATGATGAGGGACGGCGCGTGAACGACGACCAAAATAGAGAGGAGTTCGATACGGCCCTGGCGAGGATCAGGCATGACATCAAGGGCCGGCTTGTGATCCATGGATTCTTCGGCAAGGTCACGTATCGCGACGTCGAGACGGCGGATAGTGTCTTATGCGGCTCCACCATCGAGATTGCCGTGAAGGGAAGAACGGCGCAGAGATCATTCAATCGACAGGAGATTGAGGAATGCCGGCTGCGGGTAAGCGGCGCGGTTTTAATGGGCGTGATATCGATGGTAGACGAACTTTCCGCGCCTTGAGCCGCGGCCAACGCACGTGCCCCAAGAAAAAGCATGAATGACGCTCTGAGGCTTGCTGATCAGAATGATGCGGATCCGCCGGTAAAGTTGTCGCCGGAACAACTCGGGCGCATGGCAGCGCCGGCCCAACAGGCCGTCGCAACCGGCGATATTCCCGGAGTAGTTTGTCTCGTTTGGCGGCGCGGTGCGATGCTGCAGTTGGATACGCTGGGACTGCGCAACATTGAGGCACAATTGCCGGTGGAGCGCGATACCATCTTTCGCATTGCTTCGATGAGCAAACCGATAACCTCGGTCGCCGCATTGAAATTGATCGAACAAGGGGTGATGCGGCTTGAAGATCCCATCGCGAAATGGGCGCCCGAATTCTCGCAAATGCGGGTGTTGCGGCGGCCTGACGGACCCCTGGAGGATGCGTATCCGGCACCGCGCGCCATTACCGTTGAGGATCTTCTGACCCATCGCTCGGGCCTTGCATACAGCTTCACAGCGAAAGGACCGCTGGCGAAATCCTTGGATGAACGCTTCGGACTCAAGCTGGAACACTGGCGCTCGCCCGAGGAATGGATGGGCGCGCTCGCCGCGCTGCCATTGAGCTATTCTCCGGGAGAGCGCTTCAACTACAGTCACGGGACCGACGTCTTGGGATTCATCATCGGCCGGGCGGCGCGTTCCAATGTGCGCGAGGCCATGCAGGAGTTATTGTTCGCTCCGCTGGGCATGGCGGATACGGATTTTTGGATTCCACCGCAAAAGCGCGATCGCGCGGCCATACTCTATCGATCGCCTGCACCGGGCGTATTTACGCCGACGGCGCTGTCCGGTTTTACGGACGACGCGCCGCCGTTCATCACCGCCGGCGGACAAGGATTGGTGTCAACCGCCGATGATTTCCTCGCGTTTGCGCGCATGCTGCTGCAAGGCGGGGAGTTCAACGGCAAACGCATATTGAGCGAAGAGTCGGTTCGCTTGTTGACCACGAATCGACTGACGCCCGCTCAACGACGTGACAGTCAGTTCGGCATGCCGTTTTTTATGGCGCAGGGGTTCGGGTTGGGCGTATCCATGGTTACGGATCCTGAAAGGAATTCATGGATGGGCTTGGGATCCTTAGGGGCATTTGGCTGGCCGGGTCTCTTCGGCGGTTGGTGGCAAGTCGATCCGGCACAGCGGACGGTGATGTTGTGGCTGCAACAGACTTTGCCGCCGCTGGCGCCACCGGGCAACAGCAGTGCCATGGGGGATTCCCGCATGGCCGCAACTTTGATGCGGTGGGTATTCTCTTCTCCAAGGCTCCTGTCGCTGATGAGCAAGATGGCACAGCGCTCGGGAAAGTCTCCGCGAATCCCGGGAATAGCCGCCCTTCAGAATTACCAGAAAGAGGCACAGGAAGCGCTCCGATCGCTGACTTAGCGGGCCTCTTCGCTACCGGCCGCGCTTTGGCCGGCGCACCGTCCGTACTTTTCCGGTCTTTCCGCTCCCGCAGAAAAAGTGATCTGCTCCATCGGACTCGAGCCCCGAAATGTACACGTCCGGCGGCATCTCGAGCTTCTCCAAGACCTCTCCTGTTTCGGGATCGACCCGCCGCAATTCGCTTTGCTCCGCTTCCCAGGTAGCGTGCCAGAGATTTCCATCGATCCAGGTGACTCCGGTGACGTATCGGTCGGACTCGATGGTGCGAAGAATCGCCCCGGTCTGTGGATCGATTTGGTGGATTCTACGGTCCCGATACTGTCCCACCCACAGCGTCCCTTCAGCCCATGTCAGTCCCGAGTCGCGGCCGCCACCCGGCGCCGGAATTGAAGCGAGCACGCGGCCCGTTTTAGGATCGATCTTCTGGATGCGATCCTCGGCAATCTGAAACAGGTGCGCACCGTCGAAGGCGGTTCCGGCATGTGCCGCGACATCGATCGAGCGCAGCATTTTTCCGCTGGCAGGATCGAAAGCCTGCAGTTTGTCGCCGGCAGCGACCCAGACCCTCTCGCCATCGTAGGTGACGCCATTGACCTGATCGACACCTGAAAAGGGACCGTATTCACGCACAATCTCAGCGCTTGCTCTGTTCATGGCGACATCTTAGTCAATCGGCAGAGGAGCGGGGAGTAACAAGATCGTCGCGAATCCGGGAACCTGCGGAGTCATCCAGCGGCGCGATCGACCGCGGCCGAACGCTTGCACACTGCCTGCCGCCGCGAGCGAATCGAGCGCCCGCTGGACACTGCGCTGACTTGTCCCAAGCGCCAATGCCAGGGCCGAACTGGGCCACGATTCTCCGTCGGCCAGGAAGGCAAGCATTGCCGCATGCTGCGCTTCGACCGGGTGCGCCAATACCACGACCTCTCGTGCGCGGCGCGGTACCAGCACAAAGCCGCGCTTGGTCGCCCGCACCTCGGCCAATGACTTCACTTGCGTGCGAAGTCGCGCGATTTCGACCCGCAAGCGCACCCGCTGCGATTCATCGGCGAGCTTCAGGCGAAATGCACGCGCAATGAGCAAATCGCGCGGCACCTCTTCGGGCCACGCCTCGCCGAGCGCGCGCGCGAGCACAAACAACACCGGGCGCTTTGCGAGCGAGACCGGCTTCCCGCCTTGCGACACGTTATATCGACAGGCATCCACGACCAGTGCTTTCGAAGCGAGCAATTCTTCGACATCCTCGAGCAAGAGGAGCCGTTGTTCGCCACGGGCAATCAGCCGTGCAGCGGGCGTGTCCAGCATGCGCGAGGCGCCGTCAACTTCCGCCGTCAGCGCCGGGATGGCTGCCTGGCGGGCGGCGCGCTGTGCCCGCGCCAACGCGGCGCGGGCCGGTTTCGTTTGCAGGCGGCGCATCGCAATTCCTGCGCGCACGAGCTCGTACAGGGCTCTCGATACGGGCCCATACGGCGTGGGGTCAAGCTCGGCCAGGGTTTGTTCGGCCTGATCGAGGCGTCCGATCAGGAGCAGGCGCCGAACTTCGACATACCGGGCATGCGTGGCATTCATCCGGTCGCCATGCGCTTCCAGCGTCGCCCGTGCTGCCTCTAACGCCTTCGGGGAGTAGCCCAAGTCGCGCGACGCAAGTGCGATTTCGGCCTCGGCGATCACACAGCGAGCGCGGGCCACGGCCTCCTTCGGACCAAAGGCGCGCACGGCATTTTGCAGCAGCGCCTTCGCCCGGGATAGATCGCCGAGCTGCGCCATCGCGATGCCTCGAAGCGCGAGTGCCGGCGCATCATTGCGCAGCGCGACCCGTTTCAACGCCCCCAGCGGATCGCCCATCGCGAGTGCGCGTGCAGCGGCCGAGATCAGTGAGTCCATCGCAATCCCGTCACACTTGTAACTCCCGCCATTCGATGCCCGGCGCTATAACTATCTCACGACTTAGCAAACACGAGGTGCAATGACCATGAAGACATCCCCAAAGAGCGGCCGGAAAGACTTGAACATGAGCGCGCCACCGATCGTGTCGCCCGAGCAGTGGGAGGCCGCGCGTCAGCAGCTGCTCGTGAAGGAGAAAGCCTTGACGCGCGCCCGCGACGCATTGGCGGCCGAGCGTCGTCGGATGCCCTGGATTGCGGTCGATAAGGAATACCACTTCGAAGGACCCGAGGGCAAAGCGACACTGCTCGGTTTGTTCGGCCGCTACCGGCAACTGATCCTCTACCGCGCCTTCTTCGAGCCTGGAGTGTTCGGCTGGCCTCAGCATGCCTGCCGCGGCTGTTCCCAGGTGGCCGATCAAGTCGCCCATGTTGCGCACCTAAATGCCCGCGACACTGCACTTGTATTCGTCTCGCGCGCGTCGCAGCCGGAAATCGCGGGCCTCAAGGCGCGAATGGGATGGCAGATGCCCTGGTACAGCTTGACGGACCGCTTCGACGCCGACTTTGGCGTGGATCAGTGGCACGGCACGAATGTGTTTTTCCGCGACGGTGAGCGCGTGTTCCGCACCTACTTCATCAACAACCGCGGCGATGAGCAAATGGGCAACACTTGGAACTACCTCGACATTACTGCGCTCGGGCGTCAGGAGGCGTGGGAGGACTCGCCTGCGGGCTACCCGCAGACCCCGCCGTACGGATGGATCAATTGGCACGACAACTATGCTGCCGACGCTTCGCCCGATCCGCGCTGGCTCAAGATAGTAGGAATTGCACAGCCATGACACCGGTGCCCGCTCATGGCGGGACGTGCTGCACGGCGTCGGAGCGCGCCTCCCAGAGGGCTTTCCTTTGCATCTCGGGAGTGCTCTTCGCCGCGTGCGCGGCGATCACGATCGCCTGGTGCGGGTCTATGTCCGGAAAGGGCGCAGCGGCGATGCCCGGCGGCTGGACGATGTCAATGGCGTGGATGCCGATGCCGCGGCAAACATGGCTGGGCAGCGCGGCGTCGTTCTTCAGCATGTGGATGGTCATGATGGCCGCGATGATGCTGCCATCCTTGATGCCGATGCTATGGCGCTATCGCGAGGCCGTCCGCCGCAGAGGTGAGCTGCACCTAGCTCGGCTGACAACGCTCGTTGGCGCAGGGTATTTTTTGGTGTGGGCGGCGATTGGCGTCGTGGTATTTCCCACAGGTGTTGCGCTGGCGGCGATCGAAATGCACCTGCCGGCGCTGGCCGGCGCCGTCCCGATCGGCGCGGGAGCGGTGGTCGTGATCGCCGGTGCGGTGCAGTACAGCGGCTGGAAGGCGCATCACCTTGCCTTTTGCCGGGAAGCGCCGGAGCCCGGACCCATCTTGCGGGCGGATGCAGGCTTGGCCTGGCGGCACGGTCTGCGCCTCGGGCTTCACTGCAGCTATTGTTGTGCCGGCTCGACCACAATCCTATTGGTCGTCGGAGTCATGGACTTGCGCGCGATGGCAGTCGTGACCGCGGCGAACACTCTCGAACGATTCGCGCCGCACGGCGGGCGCGTTGCGCGAATCCTTGGAACTGTTGCCATCGGAGCAGGATTGTTCATGATCAGGCGGGCGATTGAGCAGGGATAGCTCTCTACGAAGATTTTCGTTGCATCTACGAATTAATTCGTAGTAGCATCGCTATATGCAAAAGCTCGCGACTCCTAAGCCGACGGTCATGGAATTGGCGATCCTGAGAGTTTTATGGGAACGGGGGCCCGCCACCGTGCGTGAAGTGCATGAAGTCCTGGATTCACAGAAATCCACCGGCTACACCACCGTGCTGAAGATGCTGCAGATCATGACGGCTAAGGGAATGGTCATCCGCAACGAAGATGCGCGTGCCCACGTGTACGAAGCGCGTCAGCCGGCAGAAAGCACCAAGCGGCAATTGGTGAGCGACCTGGTGCAGCGCGCTTTTTCGGGCTCGGCTAGTCAATTGATGATGCACGCCTTGTCGGGTAAGAAAACCTCGCGCGCGGAGATCGATGAAATTCGCCGCATGCTGGATGAACATGAGGGGAAAACCAAGTGACCAATCCTGAAACGATACGAGTATTGGGCTGGTGTTTACTCCATTTTGTATGGCAGGGGGCCATCTTGGCGCTCGTGCTGTGCGCGTTGTTGTCGCGCCTGCGCAGCCCGAAGGCCCGGTACGCAAGCGCCGTATGCACCTTGGCCGCAATGATGGTCGTTCCGTTTCTCACGCTCGCGATTTTGCAGCTGCCTGCAAATTCGCCGGCGCCAGTTCCGGCGCACGGACTTGCCGAAATCAGAAACGGCCTCGAAGCGGTGCCGGTAATCGCTGCTGCGACCGATGTCCGGCCGGTGCTGCCTTTCGTGCCGCATGCGATGTCGATCGATTGGCTGGGCTACGCGGTTCTTGCCTGGTTTGCTGGTGTTTACATGTTCACGCTGCGCACCCTTGGCGGGTGGATGCTGCTCACGCGGTTGCGGCGGCAACGCGCCGATCCGATCGCGGGCGATCTGCTCGCAAGCTGCCTGGCACTGCAACGGCGCCTCGGCGTTTCCCAAGCGGTGGGCTACGTATGCTCGAAAGCCGCGGATTCACCGGCCGTATTCGGCTGGTTGCGTCCGGTGGTGGTACTGCCGCTCGCGGCGCTTGCCGGCCTGTCGCCCTGGCAAATCGAAGCGATCATTGCTCACGAGCTGGCGCATATCAAACGATGGGACCTGCTGGTCAACGCATTTCAAATCGTCACGGAAACGCTGCTGTTCTACCACCCGGCTGTGTGGTGGGTGAATCGAGTGATTCGCAATGAGCGCGAACACTGCTGCGACGATGTTGCCGTCGCGGCCTGCGGCAATGCGCGCGATTACGCCCGCGCGCTCGCCTTGCTGGAGGAGTCGCGTGCCGCACCCATGTGGGCGGTGGCTGCGAATGGCGGTGTGCTGACTTCCCGCATCGGCCGTTTGCTTGGTCTGAAACGCGCAGCGCGCAGCATGTCCACGGCAGGATTGGCCATCATCGGCAGCTTGTGCGTCGTGGGCATTCTCATGGCCGGAACCACGGTTGTCCAGCTGCCAGACCCTGCCGCCGTGGAGCCGCCGGCCCCCGTTTCACCTAGTGCGCCCGCAGCACCCGCAGCGCCCCCAGCGCCCGTAGTGCATATACCGCCCGCGCCGGAGATACCGCCTGCGCCGGAGATACCGCCTGCGCCGGAGATGCCGCCCGCGCCGATGACTCCAATGGCCTCTCACGTGCACTTCAACATGCATCTAGCCCGATTGGGGACGGTGGATACCGCGGCAAGCCGTAGTTCCAAGGACTCCGATGCCGCGAAGACCAGCGAGGTTTCGTACATCGGCGGGCTGCAAGCGGCGGGACTTAAAGACCTGACCGTCGATGAGATCATCGCTCTGAAGATTCATGGGGTCACGCCCGACTACATTCGTGAGCTTCGCTCCGTGGGGATTGAAGCCAGTAGTCCGGAGCTGGTCTCATTGAAAATACACGAAGTGACGCCGGAATATGTTCGCGGCCTGACAGCAGCCGGTCTGGGAAATCTGCGCGTGCATGACTACCTGGCGGCAAAGATTCAGGGGATCACGCCGCAGTTCGTGGAAAAAATCCGCAGCCATGGGTTTAAAGACCTGACGCTGCATCAGTTGATCGTGCTGAAGATGGCCGGCATCTCCTAAGGAATATCACCCATGCGTATCCCACGCGTTCTTGCAATTCTGGCCTTGCTCCCGCTGGCCGCCTTGGGCGGAGCGATCGAGAATGGAACTTGGGAATTGAGCCCGGGCGAGCAACCGGGCACCGTTCAATTCTCGCTGCAGGGCGGGAACGGCGGTCATCACTTCAACACGTCGTCGGACAGGCAGCTCGCGGATTTCCGCGGGCTCGATTGGACCACGGCCGCGAAGCACGACGTGCATTTCACTATTGCACGTGATGCCGGAACCATCGACGGCCAAGGATTTCTTCAGGATCAGCGCGGAGCCGGATTGTTCACCTTCAAGTCCAATCCGCAATACCAGCAGGAAATGAGCAAACTGGGCTATTCGATCGAGGAAAAGGATCTGTTCGCGGCCGCAATTTTCGATGTCAGTCTCGAATTCGCACGCGCCTTAAAAGCCCTGGCGGTGCGCGGTCTCGATGCCGGCAAATTACTGGCGTTTCGAATTCATGGCGTCTCTCCGGAATTTGTCAAGGACCTGCGCGGCGCCGGACTCGAAGCGGCGGATGCGGACAAGCTCATCGCGTTTCCGCATTCATGGAGTCTCCGCGGAATTCGCCGGCGAGATCAGCCACCTGGGCTACCCCCATGCGCCGCCGGATCAGTTGATCGCCCTGCGCATTCATGGCGTCACGCCTGAGTACATCGAGGGCTTGCGCTCCAAAGGCATGCAAAACCTGACCCTCGAGCAACTGGTCAACCTGCGCATTCATGGCATTGACTAGCCGGCAGGGGCCAGCCTCGGGCTGCGTCAGGCAGCGATCTTGACCGGTTTGTTGAGCTTGACTGAGAGTGCGGCCGCTTCCGCCAGTACCAGCGCGGCAACACCGTCGCGATAGCCGACCGCGGGCGCGGCGCCGCTTAAGATTGCGGCAAAGTGGTCCATCTCGCGGCGGTAGGCCTCGGCGTAGCGCTCTAAAAAGAAATTCTGCAGCGAATCGCTCGCCCAACCCCGATCTGTAGCGGTGGAAACCGTGCTGACGAGAACATTGTCCACGCGCGCGGTGCCGGCGGATCCATAGGCTTCGATCCGTTGATCGTATCCGTAGCCCGAACGGCGGGTGTTGCTGATGACGCAGAGCCGGCCCGACTCGGTGCGCAACAGGATTCTCGCCGTGTCAACGTCGCCAGCCTCTTTGATGGCGGAATCCACCAAACAACTGGCGCTGGCGAAAACCTCCATGGGTTCCTCGTCCAACAACCAGCGAGCCATGTCGAAATCATGAATGGCCATGTCCTTGAACAAACCGCCCGAAACGCGGATGTAGGTAAGCGGCGGAGGCGCGGGATCGTGGCTCACGATATTCAAACTCTCGAGTTTGCCGATCGCTTTTGAATCGATCCGCGCCTTGAGCGCTGCGAAATGCGGATCGAAGCGCCGGTTGAAGCCCAGCAGCATCCTCGCGCCGCTCAATTGCGGGGCAGCGTTGCGGGCTCGCGCCAAATCCAAGTCCAAAGGCTTTTCGCAGAAAATCGCCTTGCCGGCGGCAGCGGCGGCGATGGCTTGATCAAGGTGCGTGTTTGTGGCACTAGCGATGATAACGCCGTCGATCGAGCCGTCCCCGAGGACGGCGTTTAAGTCCGCGACGGCGGCGCCCGTTTGACTTGCCAGTGCTTCGGCCGCCGCGCGGTTTGGATCGACGACATATTTAAGCGCCAATTGCCGCGAGCTCGCGGCATTGCGGGCATGAATCTGTCCGATGCGTCCGGCCCCCAATATGCCTACCTTGAACACAGCTGCCCCCGACGATCCCGCCAGCGCGGAGTATAATCAAACGCTTATCGTTGCGAGAGATCTTGCCGATCACCGATAACACCCTTGATCTGATTGCCGTCGGCCGCTCGAGCGTGGATCTGTACGGCGAGCAAGTCGGCGGCCGTCTGGAAGACATGGGGTCATTTGCCAAGTATGTTGGCGGAAGTCCGACCAATACCGCGATCGCGGCCGCCAGACTTGGATTGCGGGTCGGGCTGGTGACCCGGGTTGGTGCCGATCACATGGGGCGCTTTATCCGCGAGGAACTCGTGCGCGAAGGCGTCGATGTACGGGGTGTGCGCGCCGATCCCGAACGACTGACGGCACTGGTTCTGCTCGGGATCCGCAATCAAGAGTCCTTCCCGCTCATTTTCTATCGAGAGAACTGCGCCGACATGGCGCTGTGCGAGCAGGATCTTGACGAAGGGCTTCTCGCATCAGCGCGCGCGGTGCTGGTCAATGGCACGCATCTTTCCACGCCCGGCGTCTATGGCGCCAGTGTTGGCGCAGCGAAACGCGTCAAAGCACGCGGCGGGCGGGTGATATTCGACGTGGATTATCGGCCGGTCCTTTGGGGGTTGACAGCCAAGGATCTTGGTGAAAATCGTTTCGTGTCCAATGCCGCGGTGACCGAACGCCTGCAAGGCATACTTCCTCTTTGCGATCTGGTGGTCGGCACAGAGGAAGAGTTTTGCATATTGGGGGGTTCGGTCGAGACGCTCGCCGCAATCCAGATCATCAGAAGGCATACCAAGGCCACGTTGATCTGCAAGCGAGGTGAACGCGGGTGCGTGGCCTTTGCCGGCGAAATCCCCGATGATATGGAGTTGGGGCTTGTGGCCGGATTTGCGGTAGACGTATTGAATGTGCTCGGTGCCGGCGATGCGTTCATGGGCGCGTTTTTGCGCGGCTGGCTGCGCGACGCTTCCCTCGAGGAGTGCTGTCGTATGGGCAATGCGGGCGGGGCAATAGTGGTGTCGCGCCATGGCTGCGCTCCCGCCATGCCGACCTGGCACGAGTTGCAGCTATTCCTATCGGCGCAACAGGACCGCCGCAGTTCAGCGTTTGTGCAGCACCTGGATCAGGTTCACTGGGCCGAGACGCGGAGATGCGATTATCCGGAGCTGATGGTCTTTGCCATCGATCATCGCAGTCAGTTTGAGGACGGCGGGGATTTTGGCGCGTTGACGCACGATCAAATCGCCCGCTTAAAAACCTTGGGTCTACGGGCATTGCATGCAGCCGCGCGCCGCGACAGGCGCTTTGGAATATTGCTGGATGGCCGCTACGGATTCGCGGCCTTGAGCGAGGCTGCAGATCTGCCGTATTGGATTGGCCGACCGATCGAAATACCGAAGTCCCGGCCGCTCGAATTCGAGGGTTCGCCCGACGTGGCCACGGAGCTTTCGAGCTGGCCGCTCAATCAAGTGGTCAAATGCCTGGTGACTTATCATCCGGACGATCCGGCCGATTTGCGGCGGCGGCAAGAAGACCAGCTGCGGCGCTTATTCGCGGCCTGCCGCAAGACGCGTCACGAGTTGCTGCTGGAAATAATTTTGCCGCAAGAGATGCCTGCGGATTCCGAGACCCTTGCGCGCGCCATCGCCTGCATTTACGGGCTGGATGTGCGCCCGGATTGGTGGAAACTGCCTCCCGGCCCGAGCGATGCCAACTGGCAGTCCATTCAAGACACGATTAAGCGCGAAGATCCCATGTGCCGAGGGGTCCTTCTCCTGGGGTCGGCGGCGAGCGAGGCGGAACTGGCCGCGTGGTTCGCCGCGGCAGCGCCGTTTGAAATGGTGAAGGGTTTTGCAATCGGCAGGACCATTTTTCATGACGCGGCCCGCCTTTGGTTTTCGGGCTCCATGAGCGATGCGGAGGCCATTGAGGCGATGACGAACAAGCTTTGGGCATTGGCAAGCGCGTGGCTGGGCGCACGAGGGGCGGTTGCGGCATGAAAACGCTTCGATGCACGGCGGCGCAGGCGGCCATCCGCTATCTGGCCGGTCAATACGTTGCGTCCCCTTCGGGAGAAGTTCGTTACTTTGCGGCCGCATGGGCGATTTTCGGCCACGGCAATGTGGCGGCTCTCGGCGAAGCGCTGTACGCCGCCCGCGGCGAGATTCCCACCTATCGCGCCCACAATGAACAGGCCATGGCACACACCGCCATCGCGTATGCGAAACAACTGCGCCGACGCCGCGCCATGGTTTGTACCAGTTCGATAGGTCCCGGCGCCACAAACATGGTGACAGCGGCAGCACTGGCGCATGCCAATCGTCTGCCGGTGCTGTTCCTCCCCGGAGATACCTTCGCCACGCGGGGTCCCGACCCGGTGCTGCAGCAAATCGAGAGTTTCAGCGACGGTACCGTTTCGGCCAATGATTGCTTTAGACCGGTGTCCCGTTACTTCGATCGAATCGCGCGTCCGGAACAGCTCATCGACGCATTGCCGCGCGCCATGAACACATTGCTGGACCCGGCCATTTGCGGCCCGGTCACCCTCGCATTTTCTCAGGACGTGCAAGCCGAAGCCTACGACTATCCGGAGGCATTTTTTCGCCGGCGGCTGTGGAGCGTTCGCCGGCCGCCGGCTGATCCGCATGAGATCGAGCAATTGGCGGCGTTGCTGAAAGCGGCGCGCGCGCCGCTCATCATCGCCGGCGGCGGAGTTCATTACAGCGGTGCGGAAGAAGCGCTCGCGGCATTGGTGGGCAGTACGCAGATTCCTGTGGCCGAAACCCAGGCCGGCAAGGGTGCGCTGGTTTGGGATCACCCCCTCAATCTCGGCAGCGTCGGCGTCACGGGAACCAGCGCTGCCAATGCGGCGGCGGCAAACGCCGATCTGGTGATTGGCGTCGGCACGCGGCTCCAGGATTTTACCACGGGCTCGCGAGCGCTCTTCACCGCCCCCAAGCGAAGGCTGGTACAAATCAACATCAGCGCCTACGACGCAGTCAAGCACGAAGCTGAGGCAGTGGTGGGCGATGCTCGCGCGGTTCTCGCGGAACTCTTGCAGCGCTTGCGCGGTTGGCGCAGCGCTCAAGACGAGGCGATTCATAATGCGGGAATTGCGCGCTGGAATGCCGCTTGGGAACAGGTCACCGCAACGCCGGGCGCAGCGCTTCCGTCGGATGCGCAGGTGATTGGCGCGCTGTGGCGCAACTCATCCGAGAACGCCGTGGTCGTATGCGCGGCGGGCGGTTTGCCCGGGGAACTGCACAAACTGTGGCGCTCGCGGGGGCACGATGACTATCACGTCGAATACGGCTATTCCTGCATGGGATACGAGATCGCCGGCGGTTTGGGGGTGAAAATGGCGCAGCCGCATCGCGACGTTTATGTGTTGGTCGGCGACGGCAGCTATCTCATGCTCAATTCGGAAATAGCTACCTCGGTTGCGCTGAGATACAAGCTGGTGATCATGGTGTTGAACAACGGCGGCTTTGGCTGTATCAATCGCTTGCAGAGAGCGACCGGCAGCGCTGCCTTCAACACGCTCTCGGAGGACGCGCACGGTGCGGCCGCCATGGAAATCGATTTTGCGGCGCACGCGAAAAGCCTGGGTGCCCTCGCAGAGAAGGTCGACTCGATTGAGGCATTGGAGCGAGCGCTGCGAGACGCCCGCCAATCCGAGCGCACCCATGTGATCGTGATCGATACCGATCCGTCCCTCAGCACCGAGCAGGGCGGTGCGTGGTGGGATGTGGCCATCCCGGAGGTCTCCTCGCGTCCAGAGGTCGATGCCGCTCGAGCGGCATCGCTCGAACAACGCAAGCACCGGCGATTGGGGGATTAACGCGTGAGCATTCAATTCGGCGTCAGTCCGATCGCGTGGATCAATGATGATCTGCCTGCACTTGGGGCCGGTACGCCGCTGGAGTCTGTTCTCGCCGATGCGCATGATGTTGGGTTCTCCGGCATTGAACTTGGAGGATCGTTTCCGCGGGACCCGGCCGTGCTTGCGGTCCTGCTGGCGAAACATCGGCTCGCACTCGTGGGCGGTTGGTATGGCGCCAGCCTCTTGACCCATTCGGCGGCAACAGAAATCGCGGCTTTGCAGGGCCATCTGGCGCTGCTCAAGTCAATGAATTGCGGCGTGTTTATTCTTGCTGAGACGAGCAATGCGGTTCACGGCAACCAAGAGTGCCCCTTGAGTGCGACACCGCGGCTTGCCGATTCCGAATGGCATGAGTTCGGCCGCAAAGTGACCGAAGTGGGGGACTATCTGGAAGAAGCAGGCCTGCGCATGGCCTATCATCATCACTTGGGTACGGTAGTGGAATCGCAGCGCGACGTGGATCGATTTCTCGAATCCACGGGCCGCTCAGTCGGGCTGACGGTCGATACCGGCCACGCGGCGCTCGGCGGCGTGGATGCCTTGGCGCTCATTCGCAATCATGCCGACCGCGTCGCTCACGTGCATTGCAAGGACATCCGCTCGCGCGTCTTTGCGCAGGTGCAAGCCGAAGGTTGGAGCTTCCTGCGCGGGGTGCTCGGCGGAATGTTTACCGTGCCCGGCGATGGCGATCTTGATTTCGCGCCCCTGTTTCAAGCGCTCGCTCAACAGGACTATGTAGGATGGATCATCGTGGAGGCGGAGCAAGACCCGGCTGTTGCAAATCCCAAGGCATATGCGGCGATCGGATTGCAAACTCTGCGCCGCGAGGCTGCCGCGGCGATGTTGCGTGAGGTAAGGTGAGTCATGAGCAAGCTTCTGGTTAAATCGCGTGCACCGGATGGAGCGGGGCGCGTGCTCAATATCACGCCGCAGAGCGCCGGTTGGAAGTACATCGGATTTCAGATTCACCGCCTTAGAGATGGGCAGGTGGTTGAAGGCGGCGCGACCGAGCGGGAAACTTGTCTCGTGGTGCTGGCGGGATCTGCGGATATCGCGGTCGATGGTGGCCGATTCAGCAACGTGGGCAATCGAGGGTCGGTGTTCGATGACGCGGCGCCGGGCGCGGTGTATGCCCCCGCCGGCCAAAACTATGCGGTAACCGCGAAGGGCGATGTTGAGTTGGCGGTATGCTCAGCTCCGGGCAACGCGGGGCACTCAGCGCGGGTGATTGCGGCCGCGGATATGAGCAAAGAGGTACGCGGTCAGGGATCGAACACACGCTACGTCAGAAATATTCTGCCGCAAAGCAAAGAGGCCGATAGTTTGCTGGTCGTGGAAGTCATTACGCCGGGAGGAAATTGGTCGAGCTATCCGCCGCACAAGCATGATACGGCGGCGTTGGGTAAGGAAACCGTGCTGGAGGAGACCTATTACCACCGCCTCAAGCCGCCGCAGGGATTCGCCTTTCAGCGCGTGTATACCGATGAGCGGGATATCGACGAAACGGTGTGCGTGCACGACGGCGATCTGGTGTTGGTCCCGCGAGGCTATCATCCCGTGGGCGCCGCGCATGGCTACGATCTTTACTATCTGAACGTCATGGCGGGGCCGGAACGCAATTGGGTTTATCGCAATGATCCTCAGCATGAGTGGCTGGCACAGCAGGCCAAGCCCCAAACGCCGCACTGACGAGCGGCCCAAGTCCGGAAATCGCATGGCACTTGAATTTAGAAAGATTGCAGGCACCGCCTTGGCCGCTGCCGCCATATTGGCCGGCGCTCTGGTGCTTACGGGCTGCTCCGGTAAGTCTCAGGGGAATTCAGTCCAGATCGTGGCGAGTCTGCACGACATGACGGAACCCTTCTTCGTCGCGGTCAAACGCGAACTCGAGGCCGAGGCGGCCCGGCTGGGGGTGGGCATTTCGGTGGAGGACGGCCAATCCAATTCGGCCAAGCAAACGGCGGACATCGAGGCTGCCATCGCCGGGGGCACGCAGGGTCTCATTCTCGCTCCAAACGATGTCAACGCGCTTGCTCCGGGAGTCGAAGAGGTCATCAAGGCGGGGATTCCCATCGTCACGCTGGACCGCAGGGTCGACAATACCAGCGTCAAAGTGCCGCATGTGGGAGCGGACAACGTCGCCGGCGGGCGCATCATGGCGCAATGGGTGATTGACTCGTTCCCGAACGGCGCGAAGATTTTGCTGATCACAGGGCAACTCGGATCGAGTCCGTCCATCGATCGCACGCGCGGCATCAAAGAGACTTTGGCGGCGGCCGGACCTAAGTACCAAATCGTCGCCGAGCAATCTGCCACCTGGAAACGCGAGCAGGGTCTCACGGTGACGCAGAACGTCCTGACTTCGCTCGGCGGCCAGACATTGCAGGCGATTGTCTCGGAGAGCGACGAAATGGCCCTGGGTGCCCTGGAAGCGCTGCGTTCGAGCGGCGTCACCGGTGTCAAGGTCATTGGATTCGACGCGACGCCCGAGGCGCTCAAGCTCGTGCGCAGCGGCGATATGGCCGCCACCATTGAGCAATCGCCAATTAGTCAGGCCCGTACAGCGCTGCAGCAACTGGTGGCGCGTATCCGCCACAATATTCCCATGGCGGGCGCAAGCATCGCGCCGGTCCTGATTGCGCAGGCCAATGTCAATCAGGCCGAGCGCATCGGCGAAGTAAGGTAGCGCGCTGATGGCCGCCGCGCTTCTCTTGGAAGTCCGCGGCGTCAGTAAACAGTTCCCGGGCGTGAAAGCGCTCGACGGCGTGGAGTTGCGGGTGGGATTTGGGGAAGTACACGCGTTGCTCGGCGAGAACGGCGCCGGCAAATCCACGCTCTTGAAAATACTGTCAGGCGCTTTGCGTGCCGACCGGGGTGAGGCAGAACTCGATGGCGTGAATCTTGACCCGAGCGATACCCCGCGTGCGCGTCAACGCCTGGGGTTAATGACGATCTACCAAGAGTTCAATTTGTTGCCTTTCATGTCGATCGCGGAGAACTTGTACCTCGGCCGTGAACCCACCCGCTTCGGGCTCATCGATTGGGATGCGATGTACGGCAACGCGCGCACCCTGCTGGCAAGCCTGGGCCTGAACGTGGATCCCGGGCAGGAAGTTCGCCATTTGAGCGTCGCCCAGCAACAAATGATCGAAATTGGCCGTGCCGTCGCGCAGCAGGCGAAGCTGATCATTATGGACGAGCCGACGGCGGCCTTGAGCGGCCGCGAGGTAGATATCTTGCACGCGGTCATTCGCGAGCAATGCGCGCGCGGAGTGAGTTTCATATACGTCACGCATCGGTTGCAGGAGGTAAAGAAGATCTGCGACGGCTTCACCGTGTTGCGGGACGGCCGTTACGTCGCCGGCGGCGAGGTTAAGAATGTAGAAATCCGCGCTCTGGTGCGTCTCATGGTGGGCCGCGACGTGGAGTTCAACAAGTTTGGGCGCAGCGCACCGCGGGACGATATCCGTCTTGCCACCCAGGGCATATCGCGGGCGCGCAATGCCGATCGCGGCCACGCCATTGCCCTTCAAAATCTCTCGATGGAGGTCAAGGCCGGTGAAATCGTGGGGTTTGCCGGGCTGATCGGCGCCGGGCGTACGGAACTGGCACGAATTATTTTCGGCGCCGATCGCTGCGATGGCGGGGTGATATACCTCGACGGCCGTGAAATGCGGCCACTGCGGTCGCCGCAAGATGCAATCGGCGCCGGAATCGCCCTGGTGCCCGAAGACCGCAAGCAGCAGGGATGTTTTCTCGAGCAGTCGATCAGTCACAACATGACGTTGCCTATCCTCAAGCGAATCGCGCGCTGGGGAATTTTTGTCGACGAAGTGCAGGAGCGGCGCCTGGTCGAAGGGTATAAAAAAGCATTGCGCATCAAGATGCGCGATTCGGGTGCCGCAATCGGCAGCTTGTCGGGGGGCAATCAGCAGAAAGTCTTGTTGGCGCGCTGTATGGCCCTCGAGCCCAAGGTGTTGATCGTCGATGAGCCCACTCGAGGCATCGACGTGGGTGCGAAGGCCGAAGTTCATCAATTGCTGTCCGAGATGGCGCAGAGCGGCATTGCCTTGATCGTGATTTCTTCCGAGATGCCCGAGGTCCTGGCGCTCAGCGACCGGATTGTGGTTTTCCGCGAGGGCTGCATCAGCGGCGTCCTCACGGCGCAAGACGCGACCGAAGCCAAGCTGATGGAACTGATGGCCATTTCGAGGGGCGCCCCAGGGCCGCGCGCGGCCGCGCTATGAGTCTTTCTGAACGATCGACCGCAGGTAAAGGTTTTGACGCCGTGGGATGGCTGCGCCGCTATGGAACGCCGTTGTTTTTGGCGGCGTTGGCCGTGTTTTTTGCGCTGGAGAATCCGCGTTTTCTGACGCTGCGCAACCTCAGCAACATTCTCACGGAAGTTTCGATCTACGGCATCATTGCGGTCGGGATGACCTTCGTTATTTTGACGGCGGGCGTCGATCTGGCGGTCGGCTCGCTGCTGGCATTTGCCGGCATGTCGGGCGCCTATCTCATGAATGCCATCGGCACTGATTACCCCTTAGGCTGGTTGGTGGCGATTTCCGCGGCCACCGGAGTCGGCGCCCTGGCGGGGTACTTGCAAGGAAAGACCGTGACGCTATTCAGCATTCCGCCCTTCATCGTCACCTTGGGAGGCATGACCATCTGGCGCGGCGCCACCTTGATTCTCAATGATGGTTCGCCTATCGCCGGCTTCAACGCGAATTATCGCTGGTGGGGGACGGGTTCAATCTGGGGCGTGCCCGTGCCGGTGTTTTTCTTCGCATTGATTGCGCTTATGGGATTCGTTACTCAACGCTATACCCGTTATGGACGTTATATCTACGCGGTCGGCGGAAATCCCGAAGCGGCACGCCTCAATGGAGTGGACGTGGCGGCCATCATCACCAGCGTGTACTTGCTGGTCGGAGCCCTGGCGGGTCTGGCGGGATTTTTGCTGTCCGCCAGGCTCGGTGCGGCCGAAGCGGTCGGCGGGGTTGGATATGAATTGCGTGTCATCGCCTCCGTGGTCATTGGCGGGGCGAGTCTCGCCGGCGGCCGCGGCGGTGTTGGGGGCACCCTCATTGGGGCACTGTTGATCGGCGTGCTCACCAACGGCTTGGTGATCATGCACGTATCCTCCTACTGGCAACAGGTGGTGATCGGATTGATCATCGTCGCTGCGGTGGCGTTCGACAGCTACGCGAAGGGCCATCGCTAGCCGGTTGCATGTGCGATGCCGAGAGCTGGATTGGATGCTGCCGGGTCAATACTCTCAAGGGCCTATGGTCTGCCGGGTCGGTCAGCAGCATGCTGGGAATCCGGTTCTCTCGAGGAACAGCCATGCCCAACCATCCGGATGCGCGCCTGCATCCTCACCACAGTCGTTTCTGGTCAGTTGCGGGATCCGGCATGTTGGCGATCGCATGGTTAGCGACCCCGGCATTGGGCGCGGCGGCCGATGCACCGGCACCCGTGACGGAAAAATATCCCGACGTTACGGCAGAAATCAAAATGCTGCGTGCCGAGGTCGGTCAGGACCGCCGCGACATCGTGGCGGCGTCGATGTTGCTGACTCCGTCCGAAGGCGAGATCTTCTGGCCCCTCTATGATCAATACCGCGCCGAGCAGCACCAACTGGGGGATCGCAAACTTCGCTTGATCAAAAACTTCATTGCCGAGCGCGACGGCATGACCGAGGATCAAGCGGTAACCTTGAGAAATGAAGCCTTTTCGATCGAGAAAAAGAAGATTGCGATCAAAGAGGACTATGTTTCGAAGATGTCCAAGGTGCTTTCTGCCCGCACGGTCACGCGATTCTTTCAGATCGACAACAAGCTGGACGCTGCCGTGGATCTTGCGCTGGCAGTTCGGGTGCCGTTGATGCACTAAGCCGGCCGGCGCCGGCGAGACGATCGGCGCGCGGTCGCGGTTGAGAGCGGCTATTTGACCGAGTAGTTATGTGCTTCCAAGCACGCGGTCATCGCCCGTTTGAAGTTGCTGATTTGCTGTTGTTGGGCCGCGGCCGTCTGCTGTGCCGCTTGTTGCTGCGCCTGCGCATCCGCGTGCTTCTGTTGCCGAGACCCGCGAACTCCGCCGACTACCGCGCCAATCGCCGCGCCCTTGCCGGCATCGCCGGCGATTGCGCCGATGGCGGCGCCCCCCGCGGCGCCGCCCGCCGCGCCCCTGACGCCACCCCCCGAACTTTGCGGGGCTTGGACGGTTGCCACCTGCGGGTTCGCGGGATCAACGCCGGAGGCTGTCTTGGCGGCGCCATAACATGACGATTCGTCTTGCAGTTGGATTTCTGCGGTCTGATTTTTCTGTGGAAACACGTATAACCCGACGCTTTGCGCCGGCGTCGTGAGCCCATTGGTCGAGGCTGGAGGCGGGGGCGGAGGTGCCTGGGCGTCGACTTGAGCAGCGATGATCATCAGTAAGGAGACCCTCAGCAATGCGCTCAAAGCATTAGACCTTGTCATGCCGCTCTCCCGATTCGCGTTTGCCATGGAATGAAGTGTCTTCCTGCGCTCGGGACCACCGACATCGGACTTTGGTCCAATGTCGATGATTAACCGCCGGAACGGTGCGCCGGCACAAAACACCGGATTAGAGAGCCGCGCCAACGTGCTTAAGCCTGAACTCACCGCGCCGGCAGCGACGTCGATTGCGCGGCCTTTAGCGTGTCGTCGCGTTCCTTTTTTCGATCCAGCACCAGCCGGTAAGCGATGTAGTACTTATAAATATTGCGAACGTAAGTTACCGTCTCGCGGCCGATTTTGTCGGCGGCCACCACCTCGACGTTGTCGAACCAGACATTGGGGTCCAGCCCACGCTTGGTTGCCAGTGTGCGCAGCGACATTATTCTGCTCGGGCCCGCGTTGTACGCGGCAAATGAGAACAAGCCCTTGTTCAAGTCATCCATCGGCAGGTTGGCGAAGTACTGGTCGCGGACAAAAGCGATGTATTTGATGCCGGCATGAATATTGGGGCCGATGTCCTTGATATTGCCGACACCCATTTGCTTCCCGGTCGCCGGCATGACCTGCATCACTCCGACGGCGCCGGCCGGACTGTGTACTTTTTGATCGAGCCGGGATTCCTGGTAGCCCTGCGCAACCATCAAGAGGCTGTCGAAGCTGTATTTGTCGCCATAGCGGCGGAACAATTCGATGGTCGCGTTGAACTTCTGCAGTTCCTGCGGTGAAGTGGAGTTTTTCACATACTTGGTGCTTTTGAGATATTTTCGCACGATCTCGCCGCGCACCGCGTCGCTGTTCGGATGGCGCTTGATGAAAGCGTTGATCTCGGCGAGCAGCAGCGGGCTCTTGTTGCGGACCATCCAGGCGATTGCGCCGCCGGAATTCACGGCCAGATCGGGACGCAGCTCGATCTTCGGCAGCACCTGTTTCCACAGACGCGCCTTCGAATCGTCCGCGACCACGAAATGCACCAGTCCGGCGTTGAGCATCTGCAGCAGGTCTTCATCTTCGAGGCTCTCGGGCGCCGCGCGCAGCTTAATCGGCGGCTTGCCGGACTTGGACAATTGGGCATTGAGCGCTTGCAAGTGCTCGTAGTAGCTGCTGGAGGTGCGAACGAACACCTCCTGCCCGGACATCGCTTCGAGGCTTGCGACAGGGGGAGATTCCGGCCCGGTGACCACAATTTCGTTCACGGGTTGCAAAATGGGGTTGGAAAAATCAATCAATTCGTCGCGCGCCGGGGTAATCGTCAGGCCGGAAGCCGCAATGTCGCCGCGGCCTTCGACGAGCGCCGGGATGAGTTCATTGCGCTTAACGGGAATGAATATGACGTGGACTCGCAGGTTCTTGGTCTTGTGGGCTTTGTTCAGGCCCTTTTCAAAGCCGACGAGCGCCTCGTAGCTCGCGCCGCGCTGGGTGCCCTTGTCGACGAAAAAGTAAGTTTGGCTATAGACGACAAGGGCGCGGATGACACGCCGCTTCATCATCCCATCCAGATCGCCGGTCCATTTTTCAGAATTGGCTGCGGTGAGCCATGCAGGAGCGTCCTTGCCGGCAGGAGGCGGACTTTTATTAGGGGAGGGCGGGCTACCGGCAGCGGGTGCTTTTTGCGCCGCGTCCACCCCTGTAAACAGCAGCACACTGAGGAAACCCAGTGCAATGCACAATGACCGGCTCAGTATGCGCATTCTTCTTGTCCTAAGGCGTCGAGCTCGCAAGTTTGTCAGATTGTGAGCGCCAGCCGCGGCGGCTGTGAGTGGACTTAAGTCCGATGCGAGGACTTGCATTGTCGATGTAGATGAATGCATGGCAGCCGCGCCACGCAGTTCAATTGCCGTTCGCATAAGCGCGACGTGCCTGGGTTTGGCCTTGGCGGGTTCGACCCAAGCCGAAACAAACCACGAGTTCTGGCCGGAACTCGACATCTGGGCCAGGCTCACCGATAGCCTACAAATGTTGCTCGCCTATGACAGTACGCGTGATGACAGCGGTGATCGAACGAAAAGCGACGGCGAGGGATATCTCGACTATCGGATGAACGCACAGATCTCGTTCAGGGCCGGCTTCAACTACCGAGAAAGTCCGTCAACCGGACCCGGCACCAGCGACAGCATTGAGCGCCGCTACGTGTTCGACTTCAACTATCGCTGGAAGGTCGGTGAAAGCGGTCAACTTATCGATCGCTCGCGGCTCGATGTCCGCGACATAGCAGGGGATACTTCTTATCGAATACGCAACCGGCTGCAGTACGAGCAAGAGATAAAATTTTCAAACTCCACCGTAACGCCCTATGCCAACCTTGAGGTGAGCTACGACACCCGCTTCAGCACGGTGAGCCGGTACCGCGTGAGATCCGGCGTCACCGCTCCTTTCGGGCGCCGGCTTGAGGCAGACTTTTACCTCGGATGGCAACGCGACACGCAACCGCAAAACGAGAAAGTGGTAGGGATCGGCTTTACGCTTAGCTGCCGATTTTGAGCGCCGATTCCAAAGGTCTTGCTGCTTCGGTCTGGCAATAAGTCTTTGATCCGACAACGATTGCAGAAAATACGCATGGGTGTAGCGGCGAGCTTGGCGTAAGCTTGAGGAATCCTGACATGGGAGTGAGAACCGTGAAAAAAATCAGTGTGTTTCTGGTCGCTTCGATCCTCATTTTGCTGGGCGGCAACGCATTCGCGGATAAATATTCCGATACGATCGCGCTATTCAAGAATGCCGGACAGAGCGCGGGCTTTTTCAAGAACAGCTATGGCTACGCCGTTTTTCCGAACATCGGTAAGGGCGGCCTCGTGGTGGGCGCAGCGCATGGAGATGGCCATGTGTACGCTCAGAATAAATATGTCGGCGACACCTCGATGACTCAGGTGAGCGTCGGTTTCCAAGCCGGCGGTCAGGCGTACACCCAGATTGTCTTCCTTGAAGACAAGCGCGCATTCGATGAATTCACGTCGGGCAACTATGAGTTCGACGCCCAGGTAGGCGCGGTCGCGATCACCGCGGCGGCCTCGGGTTCAGCCGGCACCAGCGGAACCAGCGGCAGCGCGAGCGGCGGCCAGAAGGATGCGACAACCGCAAGCAAATATCACAAGGGCGTCGCCGTGTTCACCATCGTAAAAGGCGGCGCAATGTACGAGGCCGCGGTCGCGGGCCAGAAGTTTACCTATAAGCCGCGCCCGGCACCCTGATCCCGGATCGACCAGCGGCAACGCTGATTCAACAGCCCAAAGCCGGCCTGGCGTCGTTCATTGACGCCAGGCCAGGGGGCAATGGGATGCCGAGTCTTCGGCGCAATCGTGGGGGGCGATGCGCGGCGATCCGGCTTCCCGGTGCCCACCACCAATATTGCTCATACCGGCGGGCTGACGCGCTGGGACTTAGTACTTATTGCAGGGGCCTTCGCATCGGACCTTGGTCCAATTCCGGCTGAGCGGGGTCTCGTCCATTGTCGAGCCGATGACGGCCGCACAGTGGCTCGAATTGGTTCTACAAGGCAGCATCATGCTGACGGTGATCGGGTTTGGCCTGACCGTGACTTGGTCGGATGCAACTTACCTATTTCGCCGCCCGGCGTTGCTGCTGCGCGCGTTCCTCTCGATGAATGTGGTGATGCCAATTGTGGTCGCGTTTTTTGCGACCACGTTCGCGTTGCCGTTTGAGATAAAGGTCGCATTGGTGGCGCTCTCGGTTTCCCCCATGCCGCCCATGATCCCGAAGAAGCAGGTGGCCGCAGGCGGCCGCGAGGAATACGTGGCTGGATTGTTGGTGGCCATGTCGCTGCTTGCCGTCGTGCTCGTGCCGTTGGCGGTCTTTATTCTCGGTCGGTACTTTGGCAGTGACGCCAGAATCGGACCCGTGGCCGTCGGGAAGATCATGTTGACCACGGTGCTCGCGCCGCTGCTTGTCGGTCTGTCGATTCGACATTGGTTTCCGACCTCGGAAAAGGCCTCGGGACCGACAATTGCCGCTGCAGGCATCTTGCTGCTGGTTTCCGTCGTGGCGCTGTTGTTCGGCCTGTGGCCGATGATCAAGATTTTTATTGGTAACGGCGTCGTACTCATGCTCGCCATCATCGCCGCGATCGGCCTTCTTGTCGGACACTTGCTTGGCGGCCCGCGCCCGGGAGACCGCACGGCATTGGCGGTATCGACGGCTTCGCGTCATCCGGCCGTGGCGCTGGCCATCGCTACCTCCGGAACCGTCAGCGAGCCAAAACCCACACTCGCCGCGATTCTGCTCAGTCTTGTCGTGGCGATGGTGGTGTGCGCGCCCTATCAAAAATGGCGCAGAGCGAAAACCGATGCCGAGTCGCGCAAGGCGAGCAGCACAGCGTGAGCGCATTGGAGGCGCATTTGTTTGAGACGGCACACGCGCTCGCGGAGCGGGTGAGAATCGCCGGCGGCACATTTTGCATGGGATCGGATCATCACTACCCGGAAGAGGCACCCGCGCACAAAGTGCGTGTGCATGGCTTTTGGATGGATCGGTATCCCGTAACCAACGAAGATTTTCTGCAATTCGTCGAAAACACCCGGCATGTGACCCTGGCCGAACGTGCAGCCAACGCCAAGGACTATCCGGAGGCGAAGGCGGAACTGCTGGCTCCCTCGTCCGTGATGTTCAGGAAGGCCGATGGACCGGTTGATTTGCGCAATCCCCATAACTGGTGGACATACGTGGCCGGCGCGGATTGGCGCCATCCGCGCGGGCCTGATAGCTCGCTGCGAGGCTTGTGGGATCACCCCGTGGTACATGTGGCATACCAAGACGCCGAAGCGTATGCGCGTTGGGCTGGAAAATCGCTGCCTACGGAAGCTGAGTGGGAGTTCGCAGCCCGCGGTGGTTTGGACGGCGCCGAATATGCCTGGGGCGAGGAAATGACGCCGGGCGGCAAGCCCATGGCCAACAACTGGCAGGGCGAATTCCCGTGGCAGAATCTCCTCGAGGATGGCTTCGAATGGACGGCGCCGGTTGGATCCTTTCCTGCCAATGGCTACGGTCTATATGACATGATCGGCAATGTCTGGGAGTGGACATCCGACTGGTATCAGCATCACGGCAAGATTCAAAAGGCCTGCTGCACGCTGGACAACCCGCGCGGCGGCCCGGCCGAGAACAGCCATGATCCTCGCACTCCAGTCGTGCGCATTCCGCGCAAAGTAATGAAGGGCGGCTCGTATCTGTGCGCGCCGAACTACTGCCGACGCTACCGCCCGGCGGCGCGTATGGCTCAGCCCGTCGACACCTCCACGTGCCATCTGGGATTCCGCTGCGTTTCCCACGCGCCCGCGAAGGGCTGAGCGAGGCCAAGCGCCATGGAAGCGTTGCTGCACGGGATTGCGGGTTACATTGCCCTTGGGATCGAGGCCGTCGCGATTGCAATCATTGCGGCGGGTTCTTTGGAGGCGGTTGTCGAGATCGTTCGCACTGCATTTCATCCCGAGACGAGCAATCGTGAACGGCGCGATGTTTGGCTAAAGTTTGCGCGCTGGCTGATTGCCGCTCTCACTTTCCAAATGGCGGCGGACATTGTGAACACATCGTTCGAACCGACCTGGGATGAACTCGGCCGACTCGGCACGATCGCCGTGATTCGCACCTTTTTGAGCTTCTTTCTGGACCGTGAAGTGCAAGACACCCGCAGCCTGCAGCGCGATAGCAATCGTGGAGTCAGTCATGACCCGGCAGGATGAGATTCGGCCCGAGCCCGTCGACTCTAAGTCCGATTCTGACAGTATCTCGGTCGAATTGTCTTCGCGCCGGACGGGGATGTCCTTTCAGCGCACGCGCATGAGCGCCGATCGCACGCTGATGTCTGTTATCCGCACGTCTCTTTCCTTGATCGGTTTCGGCTTCACCATCTTCCAGGTGTTTCAAAAACTGCATGATGCCGGAGTCATCAAAACCGCCCGCACCCCGCGAAATTTCGGCGAATCTCTGGTCTATCTTGGAATCGCCATGCTGGTGGTCGGAATCGGCTATCACGTGGCGTTCATGGGCGGATTGCGCCGACTGCGCGACTCGCTAAAGCGCGCCGGACTGATCCACGCCGAAAGCCACTTTCCGCTGTCGCTCACACTGATGGTCGCGGTCCTGCTGCTCGTAATCGGTGTGATGGCCATCGTCGCCATGGTCGGAGGCATCGGCCCGTTGAGTTCCGAATAGCGTTGACTGCGAGCGCAGGTCTGGCAATGGCACTAAAGTCTCATAGCTGGGACCGCAGCCGGGCAGTTCAATCGAGCCATGAAAACCACAATATCGCGCCTGGCTGCCCTGTCCCTTCTGACCACCATGGCCGAATCCTGGGCGCACGCGGAGGCAGGAAATCCTCTGACCGATACCTTCTCGCTCGATATCGGAACGTTCATTCTTAATACGTCGACGAAGCTGGCCGTGAACGGCCAAGGCATTCGCGGGACCGAGATTGACGCCGAACGGGATCTTGGCATGGGAGATAAGACCAGTTTCCGGCTCGACGGCTATTGGCGATTCGCGCGGCGGCACAGGGTACGCGTCATGTACTTCGATCTGAACCGTTCGCAGTCGCATGTCATATCAAAGGACATTACATTCAATGGCACAACCTATCCGATCAATACACAGATAGACAGCAAGTTCGATATGCTCATCATTGAGGCCGCGTACGAGTACGCGTTTGTGCAAAATGATACGTGGGAGCTTGCCGGGACAGCCGGTATTCATGATTTGCAGTTCAAGTCGCGACTGTCCACGACTGCCGGAACGATCGCGGCCAGCACCTCTAATTCCTCATCTGCCAACGGTCCTTTACCGGTAATTGGCCTGCACGGGATCTGGAAACTGACCGACAGCTTGTCAATCGACGGACAGGCACAGTTCTTCAAGATCAGTATTTCCCCCTATGACGGTAGATTGGAAAACTTCACTGCCTCGTTATTGTGGCATCCGATTAAGAATGTAGGACTCGGAGCGGGGTATGACTACTTCCTTACCCGGGTCGACGTCGACAGCAGCAGCTTCCAGGGAAGCCTGAAGTGGCGGTACGGCGGCGCGCGGATATTCGTCAACGCGTCGTTTTGACAATCGAAGCACTCCAAGTGCTAGGAACCAAGTGCTAGGAACCAAGTGCTAGGTACCAAGTGCTAGAAAAGGCGCGCGAGGAACGGCGCGCCTATTGGGTTCTACGGCGAGGTTCACGTGATCATGCGCCCCGCGCTCACGTCCCTGTGAGCGCGCCAATGTCAATTGCCGGCACTCAATCTAGTGCGGCGGCAGTCCTTGACCCGCAACCTGACCGGGCGAGCTGTAGAAGGAAAATCGGTTTTCGGATATCCAGAACGTTACCGGATCTCCCACCCGCAATTCGGAAAAAGCCTCGGGTTTGCCGTTGACCAATAGTTTCGCGCTTGAATTGGGCTTGAAGACCACCTTGTCGAGCGGGTCGCCCGCCACGTTGTGGACTTCCACCGTCAAGGACTCGGGGTCCTTGGAAGCGATTTTTCCATTGAACTTTGCGTAACGCTTGCCTTTATACACGCGAGCCTCTTGGCAAGCGGCACCCGCTTTGGGGTACTTGCCAATGAACTCCTGGCTGAAGGTCAGGCTGGAACAATTTACCTTTGGCAGCTTGTCCGGATCCACCTGGGCATTTACCAGCGGCGCATGGATTGCGAACGGCAAAATGACCGTCGAGCACACTAGCCACTTAGAGATTTTCATCGCATGCTTCCTTTCGTTGTACACGTGTGCGCTTAGTATTGAACCGACGCGCCGCCCGAACCAATTGGACCAAAGTCCCATGCTGCATCACCTACCGACGTCGTACAACCGTCCCTCAAGCGCATCGTCGCGGTAAGCGCCCGCAGCGGAGATCTTCATGACGCGTCCTATGCATGACTCAACACTGACGGTTGCCCTGATTTGCATCGCCATGTCTGGCGCTCAATCAAGCCGTGCGGCCGAGAAGGCGGCCGCCAAGACCCCGCCCGCAGTCCAACCCGCGGCAATGGCGGCGCTCGATAAAATGGGAAAGTATCTGCGCACGCTAAAGGCGTTCCAAGTGAGTGCCGCGACCAGCACCGACGCAGTAACCGACGACGGTGAGGTCGTTGAGAGCGACGCGGTTTCCGACCTCTTGGTGCAAGTGCCAAACCATCTTCGAGTCGAAGTCACAAGTGACGACCAGCACCGAATATATTTCTACGACGGTAAAACCGTCGCAGTTTGGGCCGATTTGGTCAACTACTACGCCACCGCTCCCGCACCGCCCACGATCGCTCAGCTCGCGGATGAACTCAATGACAAGTACAACATCGGCTTGCCGCTCGAGGATCTGTTTTCTTGGGGCACGCCGCGTTCCAGCTCTGCGCAGATCACGGTCGCGACGGACTTCGGACCAAGCCAGGTGCTGGGAGTCACCTGCGAACAATACGGGTTTCGCCAGCCGGGCCTCGACTGGCAGATATGGATCCAGAATGGGGATTACCCCCTGCCCCGCAAGATTGTGTTAACGACGACCAGCGATCCGGCTCGTCCCAAACACCGTGCAGTCTTAACCTGGAATCTCGCGCCGTCCTTCGATGACTCGGCATTCGCGTTTGTACCCCCCAAGGACGCCCATAAAATTGTGTTGGCGGAATATCGCGCGGCTGCGCCGTCCGACGACAAGAAAAAGTAGGAGGCTACTGTGACACGTCAAACCCGGATAGGTATGTCAATTGTTCTGGGCATTGCGTTGCTAAGCCTGGCTTCAATTGCCGACTCGCAGCGGCGCGGCGGCGGTGGCGGCGGTGGGGGCGGTGGCGGTGGGGGCGGTGCCCGTACCAGCGTGAATCGCAACGCCAGTGCGAGCCCCAACACCAATGCAAACCGCAACGAAACCAATCGAGTGAAACCGCACTCAACGCGAATGCGAATGGAAACCGCAACGTCAACGCGAATGTCAACCAGAACGTGAACGTCAACCAGAATGTGAACGTCAACGTCAACAACAACGTTCACGGCGGATATTACGGCGGCGGGTGCTGCTACCATCCCGTGGCCGCCGCCGTTGCGGTCACGGCGACGGTCGCTGTCACGGCAGCGGTCGTGGGTTCTATAGTCAATTCGGTACCGCCGTCCTGCGCGGCGGTCGTGGTCAACGGCCTTACTTATCAGCAATGCGGCAGTACGTGGTACCAGCCGCAATTTTCCGGATCCAGTACGAGCTATGTGGTTGTCAACGCGCCGGGATGACGTCCTCAGCTTGCGGTCCGGACAATAGACCGACCAAGGCCGCCGCGGATCTCACCTGCATTTTTTGCATGACACGGGCGCGGTGAACCTTGATGGTCTTCTCCGCGGCTCCGAGCTGAGCCGCAATCTGCTTGTTCAGCAATCCGCGGGTGACGAGATGCAGCACTTGCAATTCGCGCGGGGTCAAACTCTCCACGCGTGTCTGAATGGCAATGCGTTCATGGTTGGCCTCCCGGAACGCCGCGTCTTTCTCGATCGCCTCACGAACGGCTCCGAGGAGTTCGATGCGCGCGACAGGCTTGGAAAGGAACGTCACGGCGCCGGCCTTCATGGCCCGCACCGACGTCGGAATGTCACCCTTGCCGGTGATAAATACGATGGGCCTGTGCGAGCCGCAGTCTTGAAGGGCGCGTTGCAGTTCCAGCCCTGACAGGTGCGGCATAAGTACATCAGCTACCAGACAGCCCGGCACGTCGGGCTCGTGTTCCTCGAGAAATTCGAGAGCCGAAGTCCACGTCCGAACGGGAAAGCCCTCCGCTCGCAGTACGCGCCCAAGCGCCTCAACAATCGATCTGTCGTCATCCAACAAAAAGACAACCGGTGTATCCATGGCCGCCGCCCTCCCTAGACCATCCATTCTGTTGCCACTCAATCCCGTGCTTCAGGCAACACGATAACGTTTCCTCACCATCGTAGCAAAATCTGGGTCGGGCGCCGTCTAAAAATGCGGCGCCCGCCCAGTGGGGCAATCGGCTCATTGGGATCGGAAGTTCCGACAATACCGCGGACGTATACATGCGCTGCCATCGTGCCGGAGAGAAACGATGCTTACCCGCCGCAGTTAAGCGTCCGTTGTTCGATCGCAGTCCTTGAATGCCCAAATTCAAGTATTGCCCGCCCCGTCCGCAAAGGCCGTAGGACTAAAGACCCATTGCAAGCTCAATTGTACGATAATTAACCAGCTATGATTTCTGGGCGTGAACCAAAATGGCGCGCGTCGGCAAGGCGATGCTGGCACAGCCGTCGCCCCTAGCACGACCCTAGTACATTCCCTGAGGCCACCACTAATATATCTGGGGATTACGCTGGCGGAACAAACCAAATTAGGGTGAAAATAGCTCATTGCACAAGAACGGTAGCAATAGGACCGACTAGACCCAGGTGGGGAGAACACAAGTCCGGGCAGCAGTGGTGCCCGAAAAGAGCCGCGTCATGGAAGATGGGTTTGATCTTCTGGACGTCGTGCCTTTGGCATTTGCGCACGCGGGATCGCGATGGCTCTCGATCGTGTGTTGCAGTGCCGGAAGTGCGGCGTCTGATGCCAAGCGCGTCGCGAGCCATGTCGTCGTGCGCCGAATACTGTGCTGCCTGCTTGCTGCAATCTTGCAGGCTTTGACGCCCTTTCGCGCTGAGGCGTCGGATACACGAACCGATGAGCCGGTTCAAATCCTGCTTCTGCATCCGGACGATCTGCATGCGCGCGAAGTGGAGCTGGCGGATAAGGCGACTCGTGACGCGCTTTTCGCCGCATTGCCGCAGCCGATCGAAATTCATTCCGAGGGGTTTGAGACACTGCGGCTGACGGGTGCGCACCTGCAAGAGGCCGCTTTCATTGAGGAGCTGCTGCATAAGTACGCATCTCATCCCCCGAATCTCATAGTCGCACATGCAGAAATGTTTGCCGTGGTTTTGCGCCACCGCGCAGCACTCTGGCCGCGCACACCGCTCATGCTGGTCGATGTTGCCGAGCAGCGAATACTCGCGGGTGAGGTCGCGCCGGAGATTCCGAAGATCACGGTCGGCGTGGATTTTGCCGGAACGATTGGCATCGCTCAGCGAATGCAGCCAACGGCCCGGCGGATCACGGTTATATTCGGCACGAGCGAGCACGATCGGTATTGGGGCCGACATGCGCTGCGAATGTTGGACAGCTATCGGGATCGCATAGAAATCCAGACGACCGACGATCGCCCCCTTGACGAGACTCTAAGAGCGGTCCGCGACATGAGCCGGGATTCGATCGTGCTCTATATCAGTGTGACGCGCGATCAGGCCGGCCGATCGTACTTGACTACCGAGGTCGCGCAGCAAATTGCCGCGGCGTCCAACGCGCCGGTTTATTCGCCCTACGGATCGCTGATAGGCCTCGGAGTCATGGGCGGGTCGATTGCTCTCTCGAGCGAAGCCAAATCGCTGGCGATCGGAGAAATCGCGAGGCGGCTGCTAAATGGAGAACCGGCATCCGACATTCCAAAACCGCGGCCGGCGCTACCTGTGTGTTCAATCGATTGGCGAGCGGTGCAGCATTGGGGGCTGGACGCCTCGCGCATACCGCCGGGCTGCACGATTCTATTCCGTGAACAATCGTTTCTTGCCAAACACCGATCCGACGCAATTGCGGGCGCGATTTTGCTCTGCGTGCTGGCGCCGCTGGTGGCGGCATTCTGGTATCAGCGCGGCCTCGGCAAACGCGCGCAAGCCGAAGTGCGCAAGCAGCGCGCCGAATTGGCGCGCGCTGGCCGTCTGGCGTCGGCCGGTCAACTGACCGCATCCATCACGCATGAACTCAATCAATCGTTGACTGCGATTCTCAGCAATGCGGAGGCGGGTGCTCTTTTGCTGTCGCAGAAAAACCCTCCGCTTCAGGAAATAAAGCAAATCTTCGATGACATCGGCGCCGATGATATTCGTGCGGCTGAGGTGATTCGAAGACTCCGGGGACTCTTGACCAAGCAGGTCATTGAGCGGCAGATCATCGTGTTTCAAGACATCATTTTGGAAACAGTGAAGATGGTGGAACCGGCGGTGAAGTCGCAGCAAGTCAGCATTTCCCTGCAGCTGTGCGATGCCGCGGCGACGCTCGAGGGGGATCGTGTGCAATTGCAACAGGTGATGCTCAATCTGCTGTTGAATTCCATTGACGCCTGCAAGGACCTGCCGCCCGAGCGCCGCGAGATCAGGGTTTATAGCGATTTGGAGGAGTCCGGCAGTATGAACGTTTCCGTGTCTGACAACGGTGCCGGCATTCCGCCGGAGCGGCTGTCGAAGGTCTTCGAGCCCTTTGTTTCCACGAAACCCGATGGAATGGGTCTGGGCCTGTTCTTGGTACGCACCATCGTCGAGGCGCATGGCGGCAATGTTTGGGCGACCAACGAGGAACCGGGCGCAACTTTGCGATTCACCCTTCCTTGCAAAGTGGAGCCGCGGCCGCGCACGTCCGAGTCTGCAGCCGGCGGGGTGGAGCGAGCAAGCGATCGGTGCAGCTATCGGACTTAGGTCCAATCGCCCTTCGCGGCGGATGCCGCGATAACATGAGGCTGGGCTTCCGGCGACAAGCTCGTGCAGTTTCTTCTTAGAGTTGCCGAAATATGAAGAAGGATGCAAGCATCGCGTCTCACGCCAACCCAGGCGAGGAGTCGCGCTCGACAAGGCTGCGGCTGCAATCGGTACCCATTTTACGCGCAGCGTGCGTCGGTTTAGCCTACTATTTGGGTGCGGTGATCGGCGACGCACTGGCATTGCCCTTCCCGCTCGCCCGGATGTTTTGGATATCGAATGCGATCCTGCTCGCTGCGCTGATTTTGGCGAAGCGCAAAGACTGGTGGATATACATCGGCCTGACACTGCCGGCGCATCTTTTGCTTCAGATCAACGCCACGCCATTGCTGATCGTGGCCATTCAATATGTGGTCAATTGCTCGACAGCCCTGATTGGCGCCTTTGCTCTTTCGGCGCTTGCTCCGGACACCCGCCGCTTCGATAGCCTCAAAGGTATTTTGGTTCTGATTGCCTTTGGTGCGGTGTTGGCGCCAATTACGACCAGCGTACTGCTGGCTGCGACGTTCGTCGCGTTGGGGGTGCTCGAGGAATTTTGGATCGTGGCGATGGCCCGGACCCTCACCAACGCGTTCGCTGTCCTGACCCTGGTGCCGCTCATTGTGCATGCCGCAGCCTGGATACGCGCAACGGGCCGGTCATTGCCGGCGCTGCGGGCCGGAGAGACATGCCTGCTGGTCGTTACCCTTGCGACCCTCGGCATCATGGTGTTCGCCGCGCCGATTCTTGACACAGCGCAGTCCACGGCATTGCTGTACGCACCGTTGCCGGTGCTGCTGTGGGCCGCGATGCGCTACGGAGTAGTCGGCGCCTGCGGTTCGATGCTGTTGCTGGCGGCGCTCGGCGTGTGGGGGCTATTCAATGAATCCGGGCCGTTCATCGCACAATCGCCGGTGCTTGATGCGCTGTCGGTCATTCTCTATCTTGTGGTCATGAGCATACCGCTGTTGCTCCTGGCCGCTGCGCTCGCCGAACGCAACACCTTGCAGGCTGCACAGGGTCCCAGCGAGGCACGCTTTGACGCCTTGTTTTCGCGCAATATTGTGGCAACCACCATCTGGCAAGCCGGCGGGAAAATTATCGACGCCAACGACGCGTTCTTTCGCATGACCGGATTTGATCGAAGCGACATCGACAGCGACCGTCTTCAGGGACTCGGCATGACGCGGCCCTTGGCAGGATCAACGGGGCCGCTCTCGAGGCGTGCACCGGAAATCGACACCAAGGAGCATGAACTCGTTCTCCGCGACGGGCGGCGCATCCCGGTTCTGGTCGAATCATTTGCCCTACCTGGACGTGCCAATGAGGGTGTCTCATTTGCCTTGGATTTATCTTCCGTTCGACTCGCCGAGGAGGGGCGCCGCCAGACGGATCTCTTGCACGCAGCTATTCTGGCTTCCGTACGCGATCAAATCGTGGTGTTGGACGCCGCGGGCATCATTATCGAGGTCAATGATTCGTGGCGCCGCTTCGTCGAAATTGCGGCGACCCGGCCTTTTGAGAGCGCGCAGATCGGGAGCCACTACCTGGAGGCCTGCACAACGGCTGCCATGTCCGGAGACGCAATGGCCGCGGATCTGCTTGCCGGCGTGCGCAGCGTTCTCGAGGGACTGAGCGCGCGGCGCCGCTTGGAGTTCGGCATCGATACGGCGGACGGCGTGTTCTGGTTCGAAATCAGCATTGAACCCTTGCGGCGCGCTGAGGGCGGAGCGGTGATTATCCGAACCGACATCACCGAACGCAAGCGCGCCACGCTGCAGGCAGGGGAACAACGCCAGCAATTGGCATTGCTCGGACGGGCCGCGGTGCTTGGCGAGCTTTCCGGAGCATTGGCGCACGAACTGAACCAGCCGCTCACCTCGATCCTCGGCAATGCCGAGGCGGCGTTGAGCCTGCTGATGCGCCAGCCCGTAGATATACAGGAGATCCGCAATATCCTGCGCGACATCGTCCAGGACGACGTGCGCGCGGCCGAGGTCATTCAAAGGCTGCGCTCGATGATGGCCCGGGGCGAAATACAGCGGCAACCCGTAGACATGAATCAAGTGGTGCGCGAAGTGCTGGATCTCACACGCAGCGACCTGATCACCCGGGGGGTTTCAGTCGGCATGCAGCTCGATGCCAACCTGACGCCGGTTTTGGCCGACCGGGTCCAAATGCAACAGGTCGTCCTGAATCTCATCGTCAATGCCTGCGAAGCGATGTCGGACGTGCCACCCGGGGAACGAAGGCTTAGTATTGCCACCCGGGTCGCGGACGATCGCAGCTTTATCGAATGTTCAGTCTCGGATATAGGACGCGGCATCGAGGCCGGCGATGAAGAGCGCATTTTTCAGCCATTTGTAACGACCAAAAAGCACGGTCTTGGGCTTGGCCTGGCGATTTGCCGCTCAATCGTCGAGGCTCATGGCGGCAGGCTCTGGGCCGAACCGGGCGCGACGGGAGGTGCGATGCTACGGTTCACCGCGAGGATCGATGCATAGGACGAAGATCCACTATCGCCCGGCCTTGGGGCTGGCGTCCAATCAGGGATCATGAGCGAGGTACGTCCCTTGATTGCCATCGTGGATGACGAGGATTCCGTCAGGCGCGCGCTGTCGCGCGCACTTCGCGTCTCGCGCTTCGACGTGGTGACGTTTTCCTCCGGTCAATCGTTTCTTGATTACCTACAAACCCGCGTTCCCGATTGCGCGGTGCTGGATTTTCAGATGCCCGGCCTCACCGGGCGGGACGTCCAGAGGCAATTGACGCTTGCCAAAATTAAAATTCCCATCATCGTGGTAACCGCTCACGATCAGCCCGCCATACGCGAACAGTGCCTGGCCGACGGCGCCGTAGCGTACCTTGCCAAGCCGCTGCGCCGCGAGCATTTGATTTCGGTCATTACCGCGGCCATCGAGGAGTCGGGCGGCGCGGCATAGCGATGCATCGCGCAATTCGCTCCCCTGTACGGGACCCTCCTTAGGGGATGCGCAGTTTCTGCCCCGGAAAAATCTCCGCCGATTTGGCGAGCACATCGCGGTTCGCGGCAAGCAACGCATCGAGGAAACTTGGGTCGCCATAGTAGTCTGCGGCGATCTTCACCAGGGTCTCGCCGCGCTTTACTATGTGGTATTGAGAATAGCCGTCGTCGTACACCGGTCTTCCGTCCAACCAATTTGGTTTTCGATTCATTCCGATCTCCCTAGATCAGAAGCTCATGATTTTGCGACTGCCGCACGCACGCACGACGGAACCGACCCGCTTCCCTAGTGAAGCAGAGGGATCCTCGCCGCCAACACAACATCGCCCACCGCATCGAGTTTCTGGTCAATTTGGAAGAACCGCGCCACGGTGCGGGCTGACAAGACCTTCATCATCTTCTTTTGGTACTTTTCCTTGGGCGGGAGGGAGTCCTCCTGGATGGAGAACATCTCCTTGGTCAGCTTCTCAGCGTCGTCCTGGGTCATGGAGTCGCGCTTGGCCAGAAAATCCGAAATGAGCTTCGCCTTGCGGTCGCCGACTTCGGACAGAGAGGCGCGGTACTCATCGTATAGCGGCCAAAAAATGGCGGCTTCGGAGTTGGTGAGCAGCATGTTCTTCTTGACGAGCTCGCGTCGATCTTGGCCGGCCGCCTGGCGCAGCTCGGCAATCGCCGCCTGCACGTCGCCGTACTTTTCATTGACCGCCGCAGGCTCCGCACCCCGGGCAATTCCGGAGCTCAAGGCAGCGGCACAGGCCACGCTGAGGATCGCTGCTGAAACTATGTGCTTGCGCCGCATCGCCGGGCGGATTTTGTTGAACATGGCTGCTCCTGGAAGGTTGTAGAAATACAAAGCGCGCTAACACGCACGGAAGGATTTTTTACTCCTGCGGCGCCGCGACTGACATCGGACCTTGGTCCCATCGAGTTGCCGACTGACTGCAGATGCCGAGATAAAATCTGGCCCGGCGTCGGCTTCTCTACGACACCGGGTCAGGGGGCAACTGGACGATTGAAACCGCAGCCGTCACAACGGCAGACATCTACCTTACGACGGCATCGTAGGGAGAACGATGCGAGCGTTCGCTCGTGGTACAAGTCGCTGGATCGATCTCAACCCTTTTTGTGCCCAGCTTCAAATATCTCATCGGCCCGCAGCGGCAGCTGTGGGACCAACGCCGTATTGCAATTTGCGAAAAAAGCCGCGTGGGCGGCGATTGCGCCGTCGAGCCTCAGTGATAAGCCACGTGAAAGCTTACCGCAAGAATCGAGTTGTGAAAGTTGCCGTTGAGCGGTTCATTCAGCGAAATGGCGTCCACCTGATAGCTCAATACCGCTTCGAAGTGACCGCGGCGCTTCGCGTAGGGCCAGTCATAGCCGACGCGCGCCAGCGCACCTGGACCGTTGCCGCTGTAGGCATTGCCCGTCAGGTCTTCCAAGCTCTTATTGTTGTACCGTACTTCGCCGGCGCCGGCGCCCAGAAACCAGCCGTGATCGGATTTGGGCTCGTATTGGAATACCAGGAACACATTGCTGATGTTCTCGCCGAAGGTGGTCTTGTAGTAGCTGTTCGGGTCATCGTTTGCAGTTCCGGCGTGCAACCCTAAACCACTGATGTCCACACCGGCGAGCCAGCGGCTGCTGATGCGGGCGCCGAGCTGCACGTCCACCCATAGTCCGCCGGCGTTGCCGGTCACGGGACTGACGCTGGTGCGCATGCTGCCGTATCCCACGCCCAGGTCTGCCCACAATCGTCCCAACGGCTCATTGGCGGCGCGTGCCGGCGAACAAGGCGCGAACACCGCAGACATCGTGGCGATGGTCAAGGCGAGAATTCCTTGAATTCGGTCGCGAGTCATCGCAAATCTCCCGCTGCGCGATTACAGCTCGAAAGTTCGCAGGGCCCAAAAAGGGCACGCGGTCGAGGGATTCTTCGACGCTTTGAATCTATCAGTGCGGCCGCAGCGGCCCGCTTACAGCTCCATGCCAGTCGTCTTACAGCGAACTTACATTCTTAAGCGGGTAGAGCGATCGATACAGCTCCTGCGTTGCCGCCGAAGGTTCCATGTGCTGTTCTGCTTTTAAGACGGCACGGCAACGCTGGTAGGTTTCGCCGGCCTCATGCGGCCGCGCGGCGCTCATCAATGACATCATCAAGCGGCGATAAAGCGTCTCGTTGAGTGAATCAGACTCCAGAGCGTGGCGATACAAGTCCAGCAACTCTTCAATATGCCCATGCTTTTCGAGGACCGCGGCTACCGTGGTCAGCAATCGCAAGAGACGCGCGCGGAAACGCTCGCGCGGGGCAATGGTCCAGGCGGTTTGCAGATCGTCGGCAAGCAGCGTGCCGCGGCAGCAGCGCAGGGCGGCGCGCGCCGCCTCGATGATCGCGGGGACGTCCGTAAGGGTCCGGCAGCCTGCCGCAAGGGTCTGTGCCGTCTCGCTGGCCTGATCGAAGGCCCAGGTGTCCAGCCAAAATAGCTCGCGGTTGAGCGATAGCTCGCCGGCCTGCACCAGGACGGCGTGATCGTCTCCCAGATCTTTTCGCAGGCGGTGCAAGGTCGTGGTTAACGAGCGGATGGCGTAGTCATTGTCGACGTGCGGCCAGAGGGCCTCCGCGGCCCTCTCCATTTTTACCGCTTCGCCGCCGTTTGCGACCAGCACTTTTAGCAGGTCCAGTGGTCTGCCGCCGCGTCTTGCATTGGGGCACGCGCCGCTCTCTGATCTTGATAGCCGGAAACTCCCCAGCGCCTCAATCCGGTAGCGCCACGGCCAACTGGACAGATGGTAGGGCGGACGAGCCGGCATCAAACCGCGGCGCGAAATCAGACGCCGCACATAGTCGGTCTCGATCTGAGCTTCCAGGGCCTTTTGGCATAACTCGGCCACTTTTTGTGGCTGCCACCAGAGGAAGTGCATCAACCCGCGCTCGCGTCCCAGTTTGAGAGCGGCGCGCAAAAGATCCTCAGCCTCGGCGCCCTCGCGGCGCTGCAATGCCATGTGCGCGCGGCACATCGACAGTGTGAAGTCGAGCAGACGATTGCGCAGCTTCACAGCGATTTGCTGCACGCGGGCCAGTTCCTGCCGCGCCCCCTGATCATCGCCATTGTCGAACAGCACTTGCGACAGGCCGATCCCGGCAATCACCTCAAAAAAAGGCAGACCGACTTCCGCGGCAGTGGTGACCGCCAACTTGAGATGGCGGTGCGCAATGAAGGCGTCGCCCTGCAGCATCGCAAACCACGCGGCGCCGTAGGCTCGCAGGAAAACATCGAATTTCCGATCCGCGATGGGCCGCGACTCGATCTGCTGCAAAAATGCACGGGCGCCCTGAACATCGCCTTCTGCCACGGTTCCGCATAACGCATTGATGAGGAAGGTGTCGTTCCAGATGCGCACGCCGGTTCGCTCGATGATGTCCAATCCGCGCAAGGAAGCTTCGACACAGCGCTCGCGGTTGCCTGCGAGCATATGAAACATGGATTCGGCCTGCGCAGCCTTGGTGGCCGCGACCGCCGAAATATCAGGAGACTTTAGCGCGTCGCGCATCTCCGCCAGAAGTCCCTCGACTTTTGCGAATTGCCCGAACCACGCCCCGAGAGCAACAATCATTGCCAGCAAAGACACCCGCACATTAGGATCGATTGCTAATTGCGTCAGCTGCTGAATTCGCGCGCGCCAAATTGAAATATCCGGATGCAGCGGTTGACGCAAGGCCATGGCCAGGTACACGCTGCCTGAGATGCGCGCTTGCAGCTCGCGCGAATGAATTTCAAACATCCGCGGCGCCCACTGAGTGCTGGCCTCTATCCAGGTATCCAGCAGCTTGAAATCGTTCGGATCGTTGATGATGGTTTCAATCACGCTGGCGAACGCCGACACCGCGCCCGGGAGGTCGATGGGCGTGACGCCGTTGAAGCCTCGATAGGCTTCGATGAACAACTGCCGTGCTTCGCGCGGAGCGAAAGGATAGCGGGCCGCGCCCAACCAATAGGTAATCCAGGGATCGCGAGCACGGTCAGGCTCGGGAAGCGCTTCGATCCAAACTTGCAGAGTTCTTCCCCGCCCGTGCTTCAAGAGATCATCGGCAGTCTTGCTGATGATGCCGGCCAGCGCCTGCCAGTCGCCATTGCGAATACACAAATTGGCCGCTTCCTCGGAGTGACCATGCTCGTGCAGTACCTGTGCTGCCACTCGACGCCGCGCTTCGATCTGCACCGCAGTGCCGAACTGCTCGGCGCGCGCGAGCAGAAACTCGCGCAGCAACGGATGAAACTGAAAAATGAGTTCCGGATGCGTTTGGACTTCCGTGACCAGAAACGCGCTCGCCGTGATATGGCGCAGCTCGCCGTGCACTTCGTCGCCGATTGCGAGCCGCCGCACCATGCTCGAGGTGATCTGCGGCAGATAGGCCGCTTGCAGGAGGAAATCCTGTACCGGCCGCGCGAATTTCGCGAATATTTCCTCGGCCAGGTAGTCGAATATGACGCTCGGGGTGCCGGGGCATCGGCCGGTTGCCGGCGCCTGCGTCATCCCGCCTGAACGCAACCCCTGCAGGAGCAGCACGAGGCCGGCGACCCATCCTTGCGTGCGGGCGTGCAGCTCATCGACTTCGCTGTCTTTCAACGGCAAGCCACGTGCCTTGACCACGCCGCGGCACTCTTCCCGGTTCAGTCTCAGGTCGTTCCAGCCGAGCACCGTCATGTGTCCCCGCGCGCGCAGAGCGGCGAAGCTCGCCGGAGGGTCGCCGCGGCTGAGTACGAAAATGCGCCCGCCTTCCGGCACTTCGTTCATGGCGATGCGCACGATGTTATCGCGGACACCCTCATGCACTGCATCCTGGTAGTTGTCGAACACCAGGTACGGCGACTGGGTTCGAAAAAGTTCGCGAAAAAAAGTGCGCGCGAACGCCTCTACATTGCCCAAGAAGCTCGGCTGAAAAGGCGGCAACGCCGCGCGGCGACCCTGTGCGCGAGCGGCCTCGGACAAGTAAAAAAACGGAGAGGCGAGGTCGTTGTCGCCGCGATCGATTTGGTACCACAATCCGTGCAGGCCGCGGCGCACGGTGTAGTCGGCCACGAGGGTGGTTTTCCCCGAGCCCGGCGGCCCCGCCAACCAGATGACCGGGGACCCGCAGTGCCGGTCCAAGAACTCAAACAGGCGCGTGCGCGCGAATGCGGCATTGAGAGCAGGGCGCGTCAGCTTGGCCAAGCGTGTGGTTGATTCATCCACAAAGGCGATCCTCGGTTCGAACGCATGCGGGCGTCCGGCCGATAAGCTATGAACGAGCCAAAGAAAAAGATACTGTTTTCTCGAAAGTTGCGCGAAACTACGCCTACGGTATCGTCCAATAATACTTTTCTGTCATAGATGGAGCGAAAGCAATGGCAACCCAGACGCTGATTGTCGCGGAACTCAAGCGAGCGTTGCGCGAGCGGGGCATTACCTATGCGGCGGTCGCGAAGCACCTCAAGCTCAGCCTTGCCAGCGTGAAACGTCTGTTCTCCAAAGAAGACTTTACGCTGCAGCGGGTCGACCAAATCTGCGAGCTGCTCGGACTGGAGTTGCCCGTGCTCCTCGACCGGGCACAGGATTACCGCGCGCCGCTCAATCAGCTGTCGCTGAGTCAGGAGAAAGAAATCATCTCAGACCCGGGTCTGTTCTTGATTGCGTGGCTTACTTTGAGCCGCACCTCGTTCGAGGACATGGTCAAAACCTATAAATTCAGCGCCGCAGAGGTGCAGCGGTATCTGATCAGGTTGGACCGGCTCAAGGTGCTCGAGCTGCAGCCGGGGAACCGCGTGCGGCTGCTGGTCAGCCGCCGCTTCAGCTGGCGCCGCGGCGGTCCGGTGCAGCGCTATATCTATCAGAAGCTTCTGCGCGAATTCTTTGCCGATCACTTCGCCGGCGAGCGTGAAGAATTTTTTTTCCACGGCGACGTGATATCTGAACTTGGGCTGGCGAAGCTCAAGCGCGCTTTGCAGCAGGCGGTGCGCGAATGCATGGAAATCACCGAGCGCGACCGTGGCTCGCCGGACCAGTTCGGCATCGCTTTCGCGGTGGCCATGCGCCCGTGGGAATACAGCGGCTTTGTCGAACTGCGCCGTTAGATCCAGCGCATTTGTAAGCAAGTTGTGAGCGGCCTGTAAGAGCCGCGTGTCGGTCCATCCGTAATCTGGCCCGCAGCCGCGCTCTCAAGCGGCAATGGCCAGAAAAATTACCGCTGCTACCCTACGGAGATATTTATGTTGATGCAACCGCTCACCAGCATGGCGCTCAGGTGCTTGGCGCTGATGCTGCTTTCCGCAGCCGCTTTCGCCGGTGACCCGCACAATCGCTTCGTCATTTTCGGCGACAGTCTCTCGGACCCCGGAAATTATTATTTCATCTACCGTCAGGTGTCTGAGCCGCCCTTTGCGCCGATTCCCAGCGCGCCCTATGACGAGCGGGGTCATCGCTTTACCAACGGCCCCACTTGGATCGAACTGCTGACGATTCAATTGGGCAACCCGGAGAGCGGCCGGCCCGCGTTCGTGCGGCCAGGCGTGTTCACCAACTACGCAGTCGGGCGAGCCCGTGCACGCCCGAACGCGTCGGCCTTCGCCCCCTATGACCTGGGCACCCAAGTGACAGCCTTCTTGGGAGACTTCGGCGGTGAAGCGCCGCGCGATGCCACCTATGTCATCTGGATCGGTGCAAATGATCTGGATGATTCGCTTGCCGCGGCGCAGTTGGATCCGGCACAAAGTGCAGCCATCCTGCAATCGGCCCTAAGCGCGGTCGCATCAAATATTCAGCTGTTGTGGGCTGCCGGCGCGCGTCAGTTCTTAGTGCCGAATTTGCCGGACTTTGGCGCAACTCCGGCAGTGCAATCCCTGGGACAGCCGGCAATCACTGTCGCGACGCAGCTCGCCGCGGCGTACAACAACAATCTCGGACTTACGCTGTCGCAGTTGCGCCAACTGCCCGGCGTCAAGATCGCCTCCCTGGATGTATTCACATTGCTGGACGCCGTCGTGGCGGATCCTGCCGCGCACGGAATCGAAGACTCAGAGACTCCATGCCTGCGCTTCTTCGCGACCATTGACCCGATTTGCGCCCATCCGGACAGGCACCTCTTTTGGGATGCCATTCATCCGACTGAAGCCGGACACCGGGTGCTGGAGCACGCAGCCGAACAGGCTTTGCTAGGGCTTGCATCGGTCTATAACCCTATGTAGACTTACTACTATGGGTAAGCAAGAACGTGAAATCCGTATGTCCCTCCAAACCCTCAAGGTGCTGGAGGCCTTTCTAGAAAACCCCGGCGAACAGCTGTCCGGGGCCGAGGTCCATCAGCGTTGCGGCCTCGCCTCGGGGACGTTGTATCCCATACTTTTACGGTTGGAAGCGGCAGGCTGGTTTGTCAGCCGCTGGGAGTCGATTAATCCCTCGAGCGCCGGTCGACCGCGCCGCCGTCTCTATCGACTGACGCCGACCGGCCTTAGGCGCGCCGGCGAAGTGTTTGCAAGCTTTAAGCGGGGTGTTTTCGCATAAATCGGTAGGTCCGCCGGTCCCAAGGAGCAACCATGACTTCCGAACGACAGTTGGATTGGATGGATGGACTTGCGCAGGCATTGATTCATCGAGCGGCGTGGCGGGTACCTGCGGGTTTATCGCAACGTCTCGAGGAGGAATGGCTGGCGGACATGGCCGAGCGGCCCACCGGATTTTCTCGCTTGAGGTTGGCAGCCGGTTGCTACTGGGCAACCTATACCATCGCGCGTGAGCAGCGCGCACTCGCGGCCGCGAGTCCTGCAACGGCGACGGCAGGCTACATGGGGTTTGCGCGTAATGATTTCTCGGTGTTCTCACGGCGTGGCGCAACATTGCTGGTGGTTGCATCGCTGCACGCAGCTGTATTTTGCGCACTGGCCGTCGGGCTGAGCGCCAAATTCACCAAGGCGGTGATTCCGGATCCGTTGGTGCCGAAGCTGATCGAGCAACATCCGCCCATCGACGTGGTGCGGCCCGCGGAGCCGAAAATGGTGGCGACGGCGATTGATATTCCTCCCATGGAGAAGTTGCTGCTAATTGAGCGGGAGCCAACGATGCAAAGCATTGTGAAAGAGGCGCCGGCCGAAACTCCGCCCACCGATCCGCCGCTGACGCCGCCTGCCGAAGTCAAACGCGTGTTGGGTCAACCGGGTGCCGGATTTCCCAACACGGCAGACTTTTATCCCTCGCAGTCGATTCGCCTGGAGGAAAAGGGCGTCGCGACGGTGCGAGCCTGCGTCGATGCTGCGGGAAGGCTCACCGCCGCCCCAACCATTGTCCAATCCACTGGCAAAGGGCGCTTGGACGAGGCTGCACTGAAGCTTGCGAGAGCCGGGTCCGGACACTACCGCGCGACCACCGAGAATGGGCAGCCGGTGAATTCCTGCTACGCTTTCGGCATCCGCTTCGATTTGAGGAACTAGATCAGCACGCCATGAAACTCTACTATTCCGCGACATCGCCTTACGTTCGCAAATGTCTGGTGTGTGCTCATGAACTTAAACTACGGGAGCGAATAGATCTCGTGTCGGCGGCTCCGCATCCCGTCAATCGCGACCGCGCTCTCGTTGCGATCAATCCATTGGGCAAGGTACCCACATTGGTCACCGACGAGGGTGTTGTGATCTACGACAGCCGGGTGATTTGCGACTATCTCAATGAGTTGGGGCGTGGACACCTGCTGCCCGCGCAAGGACCGGCGCGTTGGGAGGCCTATCGGGATCAGGCACTCGCGGACGGCCTGATGGAGGCGGCAATTTTAGTGCGCTACGAAACCTTCGCGCGCCCCGAGGCCCTGCAATGGAAGGATTGGATCGACGGCCAAATGGACAAGGTGAATTGCGGCCTCGCCGAGATCGAACAACGCGCCGGCACTCTTCGGCAACGTATCGATGTCGGCACGATCTCGATCGGTTGCGCGCTGGGGTACCTTGATTTCAGGTACGCCTCGACGGCGTGGCGCGACCGCTGTCCGCAGCTCGCCGCATGGTTTACGGGGTTTGCCGAGCGGGAATCCATGCGCGCGACGCGGCCGCCGGCGCCCTGAAACTCGCGGCTCTTGGCTCTTGTCCACCTAAGAAACGTTCGGGTTTTCCAGCGACTCGACCACGACAAAATCTCGTACGACCAAGGGCTTATTGTTGGGCTGGGGAGTTTCGGCTCAAATCGGCCGTCTGATTGCCGTTTCGTCGAATAGTCGAGGAGTAGTGGAAAACGAAATCTTCGACGGCGGGCTACCCTCTGAATTGGAGGTATGGTTGCGCCTGCGCAAGCCCAACGAGCGGCCTGTGGTGCGTTTGGTTGGCCTCATTGCCGCGATTACATGGCTTCCCCTTCTCGTATTGGCCGCATTACACGGGGACCTTGTGCATGCACCGGATTCGGGGGCGTTTCTGCAGGACATCGCGGTTCACGCGCGATTTCTGCTCGCACTTCCGCTTCTCGTCATCTCGGAGTCCTTTTGCATTCCACGCTTCGGAGCAATCGCGCGTCAGTTCGCAGAATCCGATCTCATTCGGGACTCCGAACGCGTCCGGTTTGAGGCAATACTGGCGTCGACGCGGCGCTGGAGAGACTCGAAAATCGCGGAGATCGGCGTTCTCATCATCGCCTATCTCATCGTTGCCGCCTTGATGAACTCACCGGTGTCGGATCTTCCCGCGTGGCACCGCGGAAATGGAGGCACTGGCTACTCTGCGGCGGGGTGGTGGGCCATACTCGTCAGCCTGCCGATCCTGCTGATATTTCAGTTGGGCTGGTTATGGAGACTGGTGCTCTGGTATCGGATGCTATGGTTGATTTCGCGTTTGGATCTACATCTGCTTGCGGCACACCCGGATCGCGCGGCAGGTCTGCTCTTCGTCGGCTTCTCACTGCGCACGTGGGCGCTGCCCGCCTTGGCAATTTCGCTCACTGCCGCCGGCGCAGTGGGAAACCGTGTCTTACATGAGGGGCATTCACCGTTCACCTACAGATACCAGGTCCTGGCGCTGGTCGTGAGCCTAATCGTTTTGTACGCGGCGCCCCTGACAGTGTTCTACCGTAACCTGATGAAGACATGGCGCCTCGCGTTGCCGTATTACAGTGTGCTGGCAGGACGCGTCGGCCATAAGCTGGAGCGAAACTGGTTCAAGCGGCGCACGGAACCCTTTGACGAAGATCCCATGCAAACGTCCGCCTTCTCGGCAACAACCGATCTTTACCAGGTGGTCGCAAACGCCTACCAAATGAGATTCGTGCCGGTGGATGCGCAAAGCATTATCTTTCTGGCCGCCGTTATCGTGTTTCCCTTTGTCTCGTTGCTGCTCATTTCGGTACCACTTGACGTGGTTTTCAAATCGCTTGGTGGTTTCCTGCTTTGAGACGAGATGTCAGCCGCACGGAGGACTTCAGCGGCTGCCCAACCAGCGTTGCGTGGGGGTACTCGCCAAAAAGCAGGTGGTAATCCCCCGCCATTCTCCCCAGATCTCGTATCCCGAATCTTGTGGCAATGCCTGACACCGTCTCATAACGCGCGTCAGCGCAAATCAGAGCCGCTCTAATGGCATGAAGTTTCCGCGCGCGCAAAAACCGTCCGGGACTCATGCCGAACGATTCCAGAAAAATGGTCCGCAGGGTGCGTTCGCTCACATCTGCAAGTTGACACAGATCCGCCAGGCGCAAGACATGCGCGCCGTCGGATTGCAGCAGCGTGGTCACGCGCGCCAAAGCGCGCGCGCGCGCTGTTGTAGGCCGGCGCATCCCCGGCAATCGCTCGGAGGATCTAATTGTCGCGAAGCCCTTGCGGATCATCTCGCCCCAAATCCAATTGAGTACGGTGCATCTCAACGATAAAAATCGCAAAGCCGACGAAACTTCGCTACGTAAATTTGGCACGACGACAAGATGATTGCGTGCGAAGCGATTCGAGGCTGCGTTTCATGCGGATCAATGAGTTGCTCAGCCTCGCCGGCAACGGTTGCCGGCAGGCTTGCGAAAGGCGTAATTGCCGGAATTACGTAGCGCGATCATTGCAGTTATTGCTCCCAAGGCCACTGTCAGACCTAAGTCCTATTCCGCGCCAAGAGTGAACCATGTTCAATCCCCTTTGCTGCGATCAGAACCTAAGGGATTGCGTTCCTCCCTCAACCGAATGGCAGACAATCGAAGGGCAGAGAATGGACTTATTTGTCTCGCGGGAATTTGATCAATTCGTTGAAACTTTCAGCGGTTTGCACGGCAGCTATATTTTGCGGACCGCTCAAGTCCGTGATTGGCGCTTACGAACGATGGATCTCAACGGCGTCACAGTAATGCTCGGAGCGGAGGGCGCGGGCCGGGTGTACGACGGCCGGGCGGCCGATGGTTGGTTTCACATTTTTATGGTTCTCGGCAATGGCTACGGCGTGACGATGAACGGCGTTGAGTTTGATTCCGGAACTGTTGCCTGGATCGTGCCCAATAAAACCTTTCTGACCAGCTCCGACAAACCGTTGCGTTGGCTGAACATCGCAATCTCGGCCGAGCTGGTGCTGCAGTGGGCCGCCGAGCATCAAGATGAGTTTGACGCACGATTGCTTAATGAAAATTTCGTGCGACGGACGTCGCAATCGCCGCTTTCGCTCATATCGCTGGTGCGACGTCTCTATCGGATGAACAAATACCAATCGCAGCAACTGCACACGCCGGAAGCCGAGGAAGCTGCGCGCACGGAACTGCTAGATGCCTTGTTCGGCCTGTTGTTGCCCGTTCCCCGAGGACCCGATCCGCATCGGCGAGGCGCAAATCACATGAAACTGTTGAACAGCGCGTTGCGGCTGCTTGAGCTGCGCAACGAGGATGCGATACGCACCGAGGATTTGTGCGCGGCGACCGGCGTTTCGGAGCGCACGCTGCGCAATGTATTCCAAAATTATGTCGGAATGAGCCCGCATCGGTATCTGATGGTACGCCGCCTTCACGCGATTCGATCCGGAATACGGCAAGCAGCGCCGGAGGATACGATCACCAGAATCTGTGCGCAATTTGGCGTATGGGACTTGGGCCGCTTTTCCCGACAATACCGTTTGTTTTTTGGCGAGTTGCCATCGCACTCGCTTTACTGCGCCAAGGGATCCATGCGGCAAAAAGCGATTGCTTCCGTCGCTGAAGCGCCATGAGGCAAGTTTGCGGAACCGGGAAGCTGCGGCGGACGCCGCAGACAACCAAATGAGTCCCATGATTCGCAAGCTTTACCAATTGATGATGCTGTTGGCGGCGGGTGTCGCAGCACATTCTTACGCAGGCGAGCAGCCGAACACGCCTGGCGGCGGAGCCACTCCGGCGGAGGCGCAGCTTTCATTCCCTACACCGCAACAGGCAGCCAATGCGCTGATTGAGGCTGCCGGAAAATTTGATGTTCCCGCGTTGCTTGGCATCTTTGGTCCGGCCGCCAAGGACCTCGTTTCCTCCGGCGATCCAATAGAGGACAAGAATTACGCCCTCGCGTTTGCCGATGCTGCGCGCAAATCGAATTCCGTTGTGGTCGATGCGAAGAATCCCAACCGGGCGATCCTGCTGGTGGGCAAAGCGCGGCGGCAGTTGCCGGTTCCGCTGGAAAAAAAGAAGGGCGGTTGGACATTCAGCGCCAAAGAGGATCGAAGCGAGAACCTCGATCGCCGGATCGGCAGCAATGAATTGGACGCAGTTCAGATCTGCCGGGGCTTTGTCGAGGCACAACGCGAGTACGCGGCCGACCTCGGCGTTGCAGAGGGGCGGGTGAGCGGCCAGCGCTACGCGATCGACAGAAAATCCATGTATCACGGCTACTACTTTAAGATACGGAAAGGACAGGCCGCCGCGGCGCCGTTGGCCAGACTCAACTATGTGATGGAGGGCGCCATGATCGGAGGAGTTGCCTTGATCGCAGCCCCTGCACGATACCGCGTGACAGGCGTGAAGACCTTTATCGTCGGCTATGATGGCATCGTGTACCAGAAGGATCTTGGGCGTGACACGCTCAAGATCGCAAAGAGCATGGAACTTTACAATCCGGACAAGAGCTGGCAGCGCACGGCCGATCCGTGGCCGGACTCGATCGCAGCGCGCGCGCCGTGATGGTGACTCGACAGAGACTCATTTCGACTCGATCTCACCCAATTCACGCACCCAAATATTTCGAAAGCTGATCGGGGCCGAGGGATCGCCATGCGCTTGCAGCTTGATGGGCGCGCGTTGATACGGCCGATAGCTGGGCTGACCGATGTAGCGGGTCTCGCCGGTCAGCTGAAAATGATTTTGCACCAGCACGCCATTGTGAAACACGGTTACAAAGGCGGGGGCCTTGAGAGTCCCATCGCTTGCGAAGATCGGGGCCGTCCACACCACATCGTAGGTCTGCCACTCCCCGGGCGGGCGCATCGCGTTGACCAACGGCGGCGACTGTTTGTAGATGCTCGCCGCCTGACCATTGACGTAAGTGGCGTTCTTCCAGGAATCCAGGATCTGAACTTCATAGCCGCCGTCGCCGGAACCGGTCGAGGCTAAGAATACGCCGCTGTTGCCGCGCAGCTGCCCCTCGCCGGTAATCCCTTTGGGTACCTGCCATTCAAGGTGCAATTGATAATTTCGGAATTGCTTTTTGGTCTCAATGTTTCCGACCGACTTATCGACGGTCAAAACGCCGGACCTAAGCTTCCAGCGGGCCGGTGCATGATCATTGGTGTTGACCCATTCGTCCAGATTTCGGCCATCGAACAAGATGATGGCGTCGCCCGGAGGTGCGCCATCGCGTGCGCCGGATGACACCAGCGGCGGGACCGGCTCCCATTGCTCGGTGGCTTTTGGGTCGCCCTGCGGAGTCTGTGATAAGGCGACGCCGTAACAAAACACCGCGAGCGCCGAGAGCGCGGGCAGCCCCCTCATACCGCGCACAGCTGAAATGCCTCGGTGAGTGAAACGAAGGGATCGCTGCGGGTCGGCACGAACTCGTGCGCTACAAAACCCGGAAAGTTCGCATCTGCAATGCTCGAGGCGATGGCGCGATAGTTCAGCTCCTGGCTGGCGTTTATTTCATGGCGCCCAGGCACGCCGCCGGTGTGAAAATGTCCGATCCAATTGATGTTGTCGCGGATGGTTCGAATCACGTCACCCTCCATAATTTGCATGTGGTAGATGTCATACAGCAGCTTGACGCGCGGCGAGTTCACCGCCTTCATCACTGCTGCACCAAAGGCCGTGTGATCTCCTTGATAGCCGGCGTGATCCACCTTGCTGTTGAGCAGTTCCACGCAGATCGTCACGCCGTGCTGTTCTGCGGCCGGCGCGATGCGCGCGAGGCCGGCGGCGCAATTGGCGATCGCTGATGAATCGTCGATGCCTGCAACTCGATTGCCGAACATCGCGATGACGCTTGGGACACGGGCTTTTGCCGCGAGCGGCAGGATACTTTCCAGTTCGCCGAGCAGCAGCGCGTGATTGGCCGGGTCGTTGAACCCCGTTGCGATGAATTTTTCGCGCCGGCTGGCATATCCCATGGAGACCACGAGGCCCGCATCTTGCGCAACCGGCCACTCCTCAGGGTACAAAAGATCGATGCCGGCGAAACCAATCTGCTTGGCCCGGCGGCACAGTTCGGGCAGCGGCGTGCGCGCATAAGGCCATCGGCAAAACGACTGCTTCAGTCGCGCGGAGGGCAGAGCGGCAACCGTGCGCAGCGGTGCGGCAATGGCGCCGGCCGCGATCGCCAGCGCTCCTAGCGCAGTGCGGCGGCTGATGCGATGGAATGACTCGGGAGTGCGCATCACCTGATAACGATATTAAACTCTTGAATGGGGATAGAATAGATCGAAAAGCGCTGCGCACAGGCTTATCAGGGGAAATATCGATGCAATCAGTTGTCTATGACGCGATTGTAGTCGGCTCGGGCATCTCCGGCGGCTGGGCAGCGAAGGAGCTCACCGAGAAGGGGCTTCGAGTTCTGCTGCTGGAGCGGGGCCGCAATGTCGAGCACGTGAAGGACTACGTCAATGCGACCAAGGCACCTTGGGATTATTTGCACCGGGGCGGCAGGACGCATGCGATGGAAGAAGCCTATCCGGTGCTCAAGCGGGACTATCCGCTCAACGAGAAGAACCTCAGCTTTTGGGTGGATGAAAAGGAGTCGCCTTACACCGAAATCAAGCGCTTCGATTGGTATCGGGGTTACCAGGTAGGCGGCCGCTCGTTGACGTGGGGGCGGCAAAGCTACCGCTGGAGCGAATTCGATTTTGAAGCCAACGCCAAAGAGGGCATCGCGGTCGACTGGCCGATTCGTTATGCGGATCTCGCTCCCTGGTACGATCACGTAGAGAAGCACGCCGGTATTTCCGGCTCGCACGAGAATCTTCCGCAACTTCCGGACGGGCAATTCCTGCCTCCCATGCCGCTCAACTGCGGCGAGGAAATGGTTGCCGGACGGGTGAAGAATGCGTTCGGCGGGAAACGTCACATCATCATCGGTCGAACTGCAAATGCAACGCGGCCCCTGCAGGGACGTGCGCCCTGCCAGTACCGCAACGCGTGCTGGCTGGGCTGCCCGTATGGCGCCTACTTCAGCACCCAATCCTCGACCTTGCCGGCGGCGGTAAAAACAGGCCGGCTCACCTTGAAGCCCTGGTCCATCGTGACCGAGGTCATCTACGATAAGGATCGCAAGCGCGCGAGCGGCGTGCGCGTGTTGGATGCTGTCAGGGAGCGGACCACGGACTATTCGGCCAAGGTCATTTTTGTCTGCGCTTCCACCTTGAATTCGACCTGGCTGCTCATGCGATCCGCGACAGACATCTGGCCGGACGGTCTGGGCAGCAGTTCAGGCGAACTGGGCCGCAACCTCATGGATCATCACTTCCGCTGTGGAGCGGAAGGGACTTTGGAGGGCCTCAATGACAAGTATTACTACGGCCGTCGCCCCAATGGCATTTACATTCCGCGCTACCGCAACTTATTCGGCGACAAGCGCGAGTATCTGCGGGGGTTCGGCTACCAGGGTTCCGCGAGCCGGGACGGATGGCAGCGGGCCGTGAAGGAATTGGGCTTGGGCGCGCAGTTCAAGGACGAGTTGGCGACACCAGGACCTTGGAAGTTCGGGGCCACCGCCTTTGGCGAGATGCTGCCGAATCATGCGAACCGCGTTGGACTCGATCGCTCGAAGAAGGACAAATGGGGACTGCCGGTTCTCGAGATTGATTGTGCAACGGGGGAAAATGAACGCTTGATGCGCAAGGACATGATCAACGACATGGCGGAGCTGCTCGAGCAGGCCGGGGCGAAAATGATCAAGACCCAAGACGCCGGCTCATTTCCCGGGATGGGCATTCACGAGATGGGCACAGCGCGCATGGGGCGCGATCCGAAAACTTCGGTGCTCAATGCTCACAATCAGGTGTGGGATGCCCCCAATGTTTTTGTCACCGACGGCTCGTGCATGGTTTCAAGCGCCTGTCAAAACCCCTCGCTTACCTATATGGCACTTACCGCCCGGGCGGTGCACCATGCGGTGGATGAGTTGAATCGCCGAAATCTGTGAGGGGGGGGGCGTGGGAGCGTCATTGGAAACGGAGCAGGAAGGTTTGCTTAATCGCCGCGAGGCCATTAGCCGCGTCAGCGCGCTGCTCGGAGGGATCGCATTCGTGGGCGGCAGCAATTTGTTGGCGGCGGCCGAGAAGGCGAGACCGGCAAGCGGCGGAGCGATCGGCGAGTTCAGCGTCCAGGACATCGCGTTTCTCGATGAGATCGCGGAAACCATTCTGCCCGCCACGAAAACGCCGGGAGCGAAGGCGGCCAAGACCGGCGCGTTTATGGCGCTCATGGTCACCGACTGCTACGGGCCCGGTGAGCAGAAAGTGTTCCGTGAAGGCATGAGCAACGTGGATAATGCCGTGAGGAAGGCGAACAACGTTTCCTTCATGGCCGCGACCACGCCGCAGCGCCTGGCGGCACTCACGGCGCTGGACCACGAACAGAAGCAGGTCATGGACGCGCGCGAAGCAGCGGATCGTAAGCAGAAAGGATTGGCGCCGCTGTCCGGCGCCCCCGCAGCCTCGGCGTCTGCGGACATCAAAGCGCCGGCTCACTACTTCCGCATGATGAAAGAGCTCGCTTTGTTGGGCTTTTTCACCTCGAAGGTCGGCTGCACTCAGGCGTTGCGCTACGTTGAGGCGCCGGGCCGCTTCGACCCCTGCATCCCCTACACCGCCGGCGAGGCCGCGTGGGCGGCGCACGCCTGAATCCTAAGCCGCGAACTGAGTTTGCCCGCCGACCACCGTACGCACGATTTTGATGTCTTTGATTTTCGCCGGATCCACTGTGTGCGGATCTTCGGCCAGTAGGACAAAGTCAGCGAGTTTGCCGAGTGTGATCGAACCCTTGATCCGTTCCTCACGAGTGGCATAGGCGCCATTCAGCGTGTTGACCCGCAGGGCCTCGTCCACGGTGATGCGTTGATTCGCACCCCAGATTTCGCCGTTCCACCCCGTGCGCGTCACCATCCCCTGGATGCCCATCAGGGGCGAAAAAGGACCCGGATCGAAATCCGAGCCCGCCGCCGCCGGCACGCCCGCATCCAGCAGCGTGCGGTAGGCCATGCAGCGCTTCATCAATTCTTCGCCGTAAAAATGAAACTTGTCCGGATTGTAGTAGGCGTACGAGGTGAACAGCGCCGGCACAACGCCTATCGCCTTGATGCGCCTCACCAAGTCGGCGGTGATCAGGGTGCAATGGGTTATTTTGGGACGGGCATCCGCGCTCGGCTTCAATTTCAGCGCGCGCTCGTAGGCGGTGAGCACATGATCGATCGCCACATCGCCATTGGCGTGACAGTTCATTTGGATTCCGGCGCGATGCACACGTTCGCACCATTGGTTGAGATCCTCTTGCGTCTCCGTCACGTTGCCTTGATAGCCGTTGCTGCCTGGATACGGCACGCTCATCGCCATGGTGCGTTCGGAGAATGACCCGTCGGCCGTATGCTCGCAGGTGGCGCCGAGTCTAATCCATTCGTCGCCCAAGCCGGTCGACATACCGCCATTCAACATCGCGTCAAGTTCAGGCCCCTCGGCCTCATAGCTCACCCGATGCAGCAGCGCGCCGCGAGCCCGCACCTCTTGCAGGGCCTGCAAGTTGCCGCTCTCGTGGCACACGCTGGTCAGGCCGTAGCGTACAAATTGCTTGGAAATGAAGGCGAGCCCGTCGCGATCGCGGCGCAGCGCTTCCTCACCCGTGTAGCTCATGCGTTTGCCGATTTTGCCGAATACATCGCGCGCGCGGTCCGTGACTCGGCCCGTGAGATCGCCCTTGGCATCCCGGTCAAATGTGCCGCCTGACGGATTCGGCGTGTCGCGGGCGACTCCGGCCATCTGCAGCGCTTTGCTGTTGTAAAACGCGGTGTGCCCGCCGCGGTGCTGAACCATGACCGGCAACTGGGTCGAAACGCGATCGAGATCCTGGCGGCTGAGCGGGCGCTGATCTTTGACCTTGGTGTCATCGAAGAAGTAACCCTCCACCCAGGTGTCCGCCGGCGTCTGTTGAGCCTTGGCGCGCAGCTTCTCGATGATGCCCTCGATGGTGACGAATTCAACCTCGTAGGGATTGCCGACCAGGACCTCGTACAGCAACTCGTTGCCGGGAGCGTGATTGTGGCTGTCGATGAAGCCGGGAACGACCGTCATTTGACCGGCATCGATCGTCTGGGTGGCGCGGCCGGCCAACGTTTTTAGGTCGCGTGTAGAACCCAGCGCGACAAAGCGCCCGTCTTTAACGGCGAACGCCTCGGCCTTCGGCTGCCGCGGATCCATGGTGTAGACCTTGGCGTTGAGGATCACAACATCGGGGGATGCCCAGTCCAGTAGCGCGGCTGCCGCGCGCGTGGCGCGCGCGCCGCCCAGCAACGCCAGGCCGGCGCCCGCCATGCCGACAAGCTGCCGCCGATTCAAGCTTTTGCGTGTCATGCGACTATTTTCCTCATGTACGATGCGCTTCGTGTCCCCGGCGCAATCTTAGCGGTAGTTGTCGTGCGAGCCCATGTCCGAGCATTTTTAATCTTCGCAGCCCTGTGCGCGCCGGCGATCGCGCTTACACAGCCGGCGACGCCGGTTTTCTCGGAGGCCGATCATTTGCGGGGCAGCTATGGCCCCTATCGCGCCAACAATGATCTGCTGTACTACCATTTGGACATCAGGGTTGATCCCGACAAGCAGCATATAAGCGGCAAGAATTCGATCCGATTCAAGATGCTCAAGGACGGCAGGCGGATCCAGCTCGACCTGGTTCCCGCGTTCCAGATTGAGAAAATCCTCTTGGATCAGCGAACCGGCGCGCCCTTGCCGCTGCGCTTTGAACGGGCGGCGGGACGAACCGTCTACGTTGATTTCCCGAAAGCGCTGCTCAAAGACCGCATCTATACCATCGAGTTTTTTTATTCCGGCCATCCGGTCGAGATGGGGCGATTTGGCGGATTCGTGTTTCGCAAAGATCCCATGGGCCGGCCCTTGGTCAACACGGCCTGCGAGGAGGAGGGGGCCAGCGTCTGGTGGCCTAACAAAGACCAATGGCGCGATGAGGTAGAGAGCATGGACATCAGTGTCGAAGCGCCGAGCGATTTGGTGGAAGTGTCCGGCGGCCGCTTTCAAGGCAAGCAGGAGTTACCCGACGGCTACACCCGCTGGAATTGGCACGTCAACTATCCGATCAACAACTACGACGTGTCGCTGAACATCGGTAAATACGCGCATTTCAGCGATCGCTACGGCGACTTGACCCTTGACTACTACGTGTTCCCGGAAGATTTGGAAAAGGCCAAGCGGCAATTCGTGCAAGTGAAGGACATGCTCAATGCCTTCACCTATTACTTCGGCGATTACCCTTTTCCGAAGGACGGCTACAAGTTGGTCGAAGCGCTCTACTCGGGCGTGGAGAACCAAACCGCCATCACTTACGGCAATCATTTCGAGAACGGCTACGTGGGCCATCCGGCCGAGGGCATCGCGACGCGTTTCGATTTCATCATCGTGCACGAAAGCGCGCATGAGTGGTTCGGCAACAGCATTACCGCCAAAGACCGTTCCGACATGTGGATTCACGAGGGCTGGGCGAACTACAGCGAGGTGTTGTTCGTCGAATACATGTGGGGCAAGAAGGACGCGATCAAACATCTGAATACCGGCAAGGACAAGGTGAAGAACGAATTCCCGGTGATCTCGCCGCAGGGGGTCTTCAGCACACCGCCGCCTGATCAGTATAAAAAGGGCGCGCTGTTCCTAAACACCGTGCGCAGCGTGCTCGACAACGACCCGCAATGGTTTTCGCTGCTGCATGACTACTACCAGCACTTCAAGTACCGGACAATCATGACTGCCGACATGATCGCCTTCTTCGATCGGCGCACCGGCAGGCACTGGCAGCCGATTTTTGATGAATACCTAAGACATGCCGCGATACCGACGCTCGAGTTACGCTTCGATGAGCCTGCGCATTCGGTGTCGTATCGCTGGCTGGCGCAGGAGAAAGCATTTGCCATGCCGATACGTGTGGGCGCCAAGGGAAGCTGGCAGATCATTCATCCCACAAGAACCTGGCAGCGTATGAGCACCGATATCGCCAAAGACGACTTCGATATTGAATCCGATTATTACTACGTCAACATCAGCAAGCAGTAGGCCACTCATGGGAATCTCAGACACTCGATCCGCGGTCGCCGCCACCGCTCTGTTGCTCGGCGCGCTGCCGCAGGGCGTCGCGGCCGGCCCGGCGTCCGAGCCGCCGGGCTATGCAATCTTGGTGAACCTGTTTGAACAGTGGCGCGAGTTCGAGCATCCGATCATGCACGGCAACGTACCCGATTATGGGGCGACGGCGATGGCCGCCAAGGCCGCGGCGTTGCCGGGGTGGCAGCGACGCCTTGAGGCCATCGACAGGCAGGGCTGGCCAATCGAGCATTTGAACGATTACCAATTGGTCAAGGCCGAAATGAACGGTCTGGACTTCAACTTGAGAGTGCTGCGCCCATGGGCACGCGATCCTGCGTTTTACGTCAGCGTCTGGGCCGCCCGCACCGATGTCCCCCTGAGGGAAGCGCCGATCGTTCATCCAGAGATCGAGCTTTACGCCTATGGTTTTCCGCTCTCGGACGCCGCGCAGCGCGAACTCACAGCCAGGATCGGCGCTATACCGGCACTTCTGGTTCAAGCCAAGGTGAATCTCGCAGGCAGCAACGCGCGCGATCTGTGGGTGTTCGGCGTGCAGGAGCTGCGCAATCAGTCGCACGTCCTACGGGACCTGGCGGCAGGAACGCTGACCGTGAGCACCTTGGAAGGAAGCCAGCATGCCGATATCAGCCGCGCCTCGCCCGAACTGAGAACGTCGGTCCTCCAGGCTCAGAAAGCCACTGAGGATTTCGTCGCCTGGCTGGAGCGCGAAGCGCCGCGCAAGAGCGGCCCGTCCGGCGTGGGCAAGGAAGATTACACCTGGTATCAGCAAAATGTGCATTTCGCGCCCTTCACCTGGGGCGAGGAAGTGGTGCTGCTGCGGCGCGAGTTGGAGCGCGCGCAAGTCGCGCTCAAACTCGAGGAACACCATAATCGCAGGCTCAAAGAGCTCGAGCCGGCAGCCGATGCCGCGAGCTTCGATCAACTGAAGTATGCGCGCCTGGATCAATTCCTCGATTTTCTGGTGAAGCAGGAAATCATTCCCGATAAACCCTACCTGCGAGCCGCGCTGATTCCGCAGTTGGGGCACTTCGTGCCGGAAGAACAGCGCGTCTTCTTTTCCCGTGTGACGCATCGCGAACCGATGCTGCTGTTGTCGCACGACTACCATTGGTTTGATCTCGCGCGGATGCGCGACGAGCCCAATTCAAGCCCCATTCGGCGCCGCGCGTCGCTTTCGAACATCTGGGATGGCCGGGCCGAAGGTTTTGCGACCGCCTTCGAAGAGATCCTGATGCACGCAGGCCTGTACGACGGCAATCCGCGTGCCAAGGAACTGGTATGGATTATGCTGGCCAACCGCGCGGCGCGCGGTCTCGCTTCGTTGTACGTCCAGGCCAACGAATTTGATTTGGAGAAAGCCGGCCGCTTTCACGCAACCTGGACGCCGCGAGGCTGGGCCAACCCCAAGGATTCGCTCACCGGGTTCGAGCAGCTGTTGTACTTGCGGCAGCCCGGATACGGCACCAGCTACATCACCGGCAAAGTGATGCTGGACCAACTGCTGTCGGAATATGCCCAGCAGCTGGCATCCGCGGGCCGGCCATTCGTTTTGCGCGATTTTCTGGATCGCTTCAATGCAGCGGGCATGATCCCAATTGCCTTGATGGAGGACGAAATGATTTCAAGCGATGCCCGACTGCCGTGACGCGATTATCGCGCTGCCGCGCGCAGCGCCGCTAAATACTTCTTCCGTATGGCGTTGATGTCCCTGGAGGTCGCCGCCGGCCACGCTGAATTGATGACCACGACCAAATTCTCCTCGGGGAAGACCGACAGGGATTGTCCGAATATTCCTCTGGCCTCATAGCCCCCGGGGGTAAGCCACCAGAAATAACCGTAAGGAGGATCAGCGACGTGCTGTGCAGTCGCGTCCTCGATCCATCCGGCCGGCAACACGCCATCACCCGCCGATTTCCCGTGGCCCAACAGGAATTCGCCGACGCGGCCGTAATCCCGCAAGGTCATGCTCATGCAGCAGCCGCCGCGTTCATGGCCCGCAACATCCTCCACCCAGACGCCATCCTGTTCCATGCCGTAGGGCCGCCAGATTTTGTCGGATAAATACTCCGCCAGGGGCTCACCCACGGCATTGGACAGCAGAATGCCGGCCAGGTCGGTCTCGCCGGTTTTGTAGACGAACTTCGACCCCGGCGTGGCCTCCCGCGGCAGACGGCGCATATAGCTGACGACGGGATTCACGCCGGATTCGAGGATGCTCAAACCCTCCTTGGCGACGTCCGAGTTCGGGTCGGTATAGTTCTCGTCCCATTTGACGCCCGAGGTCATCGTGATCAGGTGCCGAACCGTGACTTCCTCATAGGCGCTGCCTTTCAGTTCGGGGATGTACAGCGTGACCGGATCGTCGAGACTCTTGATCTTGCCGTCCTTGATCGCGGCGCCAATCAGCGTGGAGGTCAGGGACTTCGCCACGGAAAACGAGGTCCAACGATCTGTCGGGCTGCGGCCCAATCCGTAGCGCTCAAGAATAATCTTGCCGTTCTTGATCACCAGCACGCCGGAGGCACGAAACTCCCGCATGTAGCTTTCGGTGGTATAGCTTTTATCACCCGCGGTAAACGTAGGATCAATCTGCTTGGCTGCAACGCTTAAGCGGTGAACGTTTTTACCGTGCTTGAAGACCCGGAACGGCGCGATCTTTTCCATGTTCCGGTAACCCCAGGCTTGCTGCTCGGGGGTCCACATCAAGATGGCGGCGCCGCCGGGGGGCAAGGGAGGGTCAGCGGCGGCACTGAGAAATCCGGCGCTTAAAGATCCGAGGAGACCAACCATTGCCACGGCTAAATTTCTTATCATTCTATGGACTCATTGATGCACAGGAGCAAGGCCACCGCAACCATAGCTCAAATCGCCGCTCTTAAAAAACCATTCCACGGCGCCGTTGCGGGCGTTGTTTTTTTCGCACGCCGGAATTCTGGGCCGCTTGTAAAGCGTCAGGATGCCGTTGGTCCTCTTAGGCACGCTAGAATCCTGACTGAGTTTAGATACTGATATACCAAGAACAAGAGTGGCGTCCTTGCACTTTCGATGAGCGCTCGAAGCCGCGAGCTTGCGCCTTGAGCAGATTCTGCGTTGCGACATCGACAGGTATTCCCTTTAAGTAACAGAGAGTTGTGAGTAACGGCGCGAGCGGGACCAAATGGGGCGCGAACGTCGCTGTGGTGACTCAAGATGAGGCAGGTGCGCGCGCCGGCTTCAGCGCACGAATTCGCGGCGTCGTGGTGAGCGGACGGCAAATAATTAACTTTTCTTGGCTCCGCTAGATGGCTTCCCATCCAACAGGCGGCGTGTTGTAATCCTCGTACAAATGCGCTGACCGCGTCGGGATGAATCAGGCGGCATGGCGCTCGAGAGAGCTTGGGATCGTTTTAAACTCAAGGGAGATACGAATGGGGAATACTAAACTGCAGTACGCGGTGCGTGCTGTGCTGGCAGCTGCTGCTGCATCGGCCGTCGGGCCGGCGTACGCGCAAACTGCTCCTGCCGTCGCAAATGACACCGCACTCCAAGAGGTGGTCGTCACCGGATCGCGCCTCGCAATTTCGCCGAACGATGTATCGATCAGTCCGGTCACCAGCCTGGATTCGCTCGACATTCAGAAATCGGGCTTGGTGCGCACCGAAGATCTGTTGAACAACCTGCCCCAGGTCGTCGCTGAACAGAGCGGCGGTACTTCGATCAGTTCCAACGGCACCGCCACGGTAAGTTTGCGCGGCCTGGGCTCGCAGCGAACCTTGGTGCTGGTGAATGGCACCCGGATGGCGCCCGGCGCAGGACTCGGCGTCACGACCACCAGCAGTGCGGACATCAATCAAATCCCCGCGGATCTGATTCAACGCGTCGATGTGCTCACCGGCGGCGCCTCCGCCGTATACGGCGCGGATGCCGTCGCGGGCGTGGTCAACTTTGTATTGAACACCCACTATGAAGGCGTCAGGATCGATGCCAATTACGGCTTTGGCCGCTACTCGAACGATCATCAGGATTTGCTGAATAATCTCACCGCGAAGGGTGATCCGCTGCCCCCCAGCACGACCGACGCCGGCTTCAACAAGGATGTCTCCTTTCTTGCCGGTTCGAATTTCGCCGACGGCAAGGGCAACGCCACGGTTTATGCCACTTATTTGAAGACTTCACCGGCGGTCGGCTATCAATACGACTATGCGGGTTGCAGCTTGAATACGCCCAGCGTGTTGCCCGGCCCCGGCGGCTTGAGTTGCGGCGGCTCGGGAACCCCTGCCACAGGACGTTTTGCGGTTTACGGAATAACCGCCACCGGTGGAATCGGCCCTGTGACACCCGCGCATTCCTATGCGGTCGACCCGGCCACGGGCGCCTTCCGCCCTTACAGCAACGCCACCGACAGCTACAACTACGGCGGTCTGAGCTTCCTGCAGCGCGCAGCGGAACGATACACGGCGGGTTCGTTCTTGAACTACGACATCAACGACAACACCAACGTGTATTCGGATTTCATGTACGCACGCAACAGCTCCGAGGCGAACTACGGACCCAGCGGCCTGTTCACCTATACCGCCGCGACCATCAGCTGCGGCGGAGTTGCAGGCGTCAATCCCTTGCTGAGCCCGGCGGAAGTCGGGATTTTGTGCGCCCCGGCGACCGTAGCGGCGAACCAAGCCGCGTTCCCGCAAAACGCGGGCACCAACAACATCAACTTATATGTTGGCCGTCGCGCTGTGGAAAACGGCCCGCGCGAAGACAATTATTTGTCGAACTCCTTCCGCGAGACCTTGGGCGTCAAGGGTAAGTGGATGGAAGGGCTGACGTACGATCTGTATGGTCAAGTCGGCATCAATACCATGCATGATTCTCAAGGGAATTATATCAACGCCACCAGTGGGACCAACGCCCTGAACGTGGTCACGGATCCGGCGACCGGGCAGCCGGCTTGCGTAGCGGCACTGAATGGCACCTCGCCGACTTGCGTGCCCTGGAACATCTTCGCAAAGGGCGGCGTGACGCCGGCGGCGATCGGTTACATCGACGTTCCGGCGACTTACTCGGTGACAACCAAAGAGTTCATTGTCGACGGGTCGGTCACGGCGGATTTGGAAAAAATGGGCATGAAATTGCCCACCGCATCCTCGGGACCCAGCGTCAACCTGGGCGCCGAATATCGCTCGGAAAGTTACGTTTTGGATCCGGATTACATCTTTGCGAACGGCTTGAACTCCGGCGGCAATGGCGCGCAATCGGCTATCAACGGTGGATTCCACGTTTCGGAAATCTTCACCGAGGCGCGTTTGCCGATCATGAATGACATTCCGGGCGCTTATGACCTGTCGGTGGAAGCCGGCTATCGATACTCGTCCTACACTTCCGGGTTCAACACCAACACCTATAAATTCGGCGTTGAATACGCGCCGATTCGCGACGTGAAGCTGCGTGCGGGCTATAACCGCGCAGTCCGAGCGCCGAGCGTCGGTGATTTGTTCGCTCCTGCGGTCATCGGCGCGGGCGGCACCGCGGATCCGTGCTGGGGACCGGTGGTGGGCGGAACAGGCGGTACGACGGGTACCATCCAGGGTCACGACTTTGCGTATTGCGCGCGAACCGGCGTGACCGCTGCGGAGTGGGGCAACATTGCCACCAATCCCGCGGCGCAGATCAACACCTCGGTGGGCGGCAACCTCGCGTTGAAACCGGAAATCGCCGATACCTTCACGGTCGGCTTTGTCTTCCAGCCGAGCATCATTCCCAATTTCGGGGGGTCGCTGGATTTCTACTACATCCGGATTCAGGACACGATCGAGTCGCTGACCTCGAACACCATCGTCAATAACTGCGGACAAAACAATTCTGGTTGCGACCTGATCCATCGCGGCCCCGGCACCGGTTCGCTCTGGTTCAACACTGCCAACTATGTGACGGCGACCGAACAGAATATCGGCACCATCAGCACCAAGGGCATCGACCTGGCCATGCACTACTCGATCGACACGGGCGTCGGCAAGTTCGGGGCGCAGTTCTTGGGTACGCGAGTGCTCAACTTCTTTACGGCACCGATCGCCGGCGGCGCGGCCTATGACTGCGCGGGCTACTGGGGCACCACTTGCGGTGCGCCGACGCCTCACTGGCGGCACGTGCTGAATACCGATTGGCTGACGCCGTGGGCGGGCCTCGACGTATCGCTGCGCTGGCGCTTCATCGGTACTTCCCAGACCGATCATTCGAGTCAAGATCCGCAGCTGGCCTCGACTTATTATATTCCGACTTCCAAGATCCCATCTTACAACTACCTCGATTTGTCGCTTTCCATGCCGATCGCGTCCTCCGGCGTCGATCTGCGGGTGGGTGTGAACAACATAACCGACAAAGCACCGCCGATCATTCCCAGCGGCAGCTACTCGGAGTGCCCCAACACGTCATGCAACGACAACACGTGGGTTGGTACGTATGACACGCTGGGCCGCTACCTGTACGCGCATGTCAGTGTGAAGTTCTAAGTCGAAGTATAAAAAGTCTCTCGCAGAAAATTACGGCGGGCTCGGTGCCCGCCGTTTTTTTATTCTGGCAAATCCCCGAGCGCGACCCGCAGCGGTTGCAGCCACGGTTCGAAATGCCGCCAGTGCTCCAATGCCTCGCTATGAATGGGCCTCTGCACCTGTTCGGAACTGATGGTCTGCGCTACGCGCCGATTCTCATGAAATCGCAGGCATTGCGGTTCGAAAGGTAGCCCGCAATAGTCCAGCAGCCGGCGCACCTCGCCTTCGGTGTCGGTGACCAGGCGTTCGTAGTGCAGCCGATACACCCGCTGCGGCAGCACGCTGTCGACATGATCCATGAGTTCGGCATAGTCGCGGTAGTACAGGCCGAGTTCTGTCAAATCGTAGGCGAAATTCATGCCGGCAGTGAACAACTGCTTGTAGCAGGCGAAGCCTGAGGCCATGGGATGGCGCCGCGAATCGATGATCGCCGCGCGCGGAAACATGAGATGGATGAGGCCGAGACTGGCGAAGTTGCCGTGCATCTTGTCGACGAACCGCCGCTTGCCGAGCAAACGGTGTTTTTGGGCGCTGGCCAGATAGCGCAGCGCCAGCGTCTCTACGCGTGATCTGTCCAGCGAAGCCAAATTTTCCGGATACCTTGCCGCGGTTTCCGGCGGTCCGGCCATCTCGCGCGCAATCGTGGGGATGTAGGGCAGTTCGCGCGTGCCCTCGACCTGCGAGTGGCTCGCCAATATCTGCTCGATCAGCGTCGAACCGGAACGCGGCAGGCCGACGATGAAAATCGGGTCGCTCGCCGTGTCTCCCCACCATTCGCGTTCCGCGAAGAAGCCGCTGGTAAATGTGCCTTTGAAACGCTGCACGAACGCAGTCATGGCTTTTGCATCGTAATTGAACAGGGTGCGGGCAAGTTCATTGCCGCGCTCATAGCAGGCGAATGACTGAGCGAATTCGCGCCGCTGCTCCAACGCTCTGCCCAGGGCGAACTGCAGGCCGGCGCGATCATCAGCGCCGGACGCGATCAGCGCCTGGCGCTGCATGGTTTCGATATCGTGCTGCGTGAAGCGGAATGTTTCGAAGTTCGACAGGGCCCAATAGGCCATGCCAAATTGCGGCCGCAGCGCAATGGCGCGCCGGGACGCGTCGATGGCCTCGCGCGGATGACCGCTGTAGCGCTGCTGGTTGCCTGCCAGCAGCCAAAATTCCGGATTGTCCGGATGATCGGCGACCACCTGGGTGATGGCCTCTAGGGCTTCGAGGGTGCGCTCCGCCGCGTGCAGCGTGTGCATTTGAAGAACCCTGTAGGCGCTGTTGGCAGGTTCAGCCGCCAGCAGCCGCTCGATTAGCGGCAGCGCATCGTCGGTGCGGCCTTGACGAATCAGCAGACGAACCCACTGTTCACGTGCCGCATTGTCGCAAGGCGCCCGCGTTAATACCCGGTGGAGCGACGCTTCCTCGGACAGATCATCGCCGCGGCGCGCCGCAATGGCAGCCAACAAAGTGAATGCGGCCACCTCGTTGGTGCCTTCCTGCAATCGCCGGCTCACCAGGGATTCCGCGGTGTCCAAGCGACCCTGGTCGAAGACGGCATAAGCATCGGCGAGATCCGGCGGATTGGCGGCAAGCCGACGGAATTGCAGATAGGCACGGTCCGCTGCAGCCGTTTCGCCTGCCAGCAGGCGCTGCTCAGACAGCTCGCGCCAGGCCTCCGCCAGTCCGGGATCCAATGCCGTGGCCTGTTCCAGCGCGGACGTGGCCTCGCTGTTGCGGCCGCAAGTGGCATAGGCTGCGGCCGAGTTCCATCTGTACGAGGGCCGATCCAGGCTGTGCATGGCTCAAGCCCTGCATGGTTTCCAGCGCGCCGGACGAATCGCCCAGCCGCCGGCAGGCGCTGCTCCACAGCAGGCTTGCCGCATCATGGCCCGGATGCCTTGCGAGGATTGCGCCGGCCTGCCGAAGCGCGGCAGCCGGATCGGTCTCGAGCAGCGTCGATGCGCGCATGAGCTCAAGATCGATCGAGCCGCTCAATGTCAAATGCTCCTCAACTAACCTGCCGCAGGTGGGTGTTATACAATGGCGCGATGAATTCCGCTGCCCCCGCGCCGCTCGACGAAGCGACCATTATTCGGGTTTTGCAGGCTTCGAAGGCTGAAGAAGCCGCGGGCCGTATGTCCGAATCCGACCAGATGCTGGCCAATGTCGCGCAACGCGCGCCGAACCATCCGGCCGTCCTCAACGAGCTCGGCGTGCGCATGATGGCGCGCGGCGCCGCGGATCAGGCTCAGCTGTTGTTCAGCCGCGCGGCCATCGCAAATCCCAACCAGCCCTCGATTTGGGCCAACCTCGCCAGCAGCCTCAAGGCGCTCGGCCGGCGCCTCGAAGAATTCGATGCCATTGAGAAGGCTTTGGCGCTCGAGCCCCGGCATTTATCGGCGCTGCTGCAGAAAGCCGATTATCTCGATCAGGCGGGCGATCCGCGCAATGCCGCACAGACCTATCAGGCGGCCCTCGATTCGCTTCCCAACGGGATGCCGGTTCCGCCGCACTTGAAATCCGCCTTCGAGCTGGCAAGAACCAAGGTGGAAGCGGACCGTTCAATCTTGAGCGCGGAACTCGAAAAATCACTGGCGGCCCTCCGCGAGCGGCATGGCGGTGAGCCGCAGCGGCGCGTGGATGCCTGCTTGGATACCTTGATGGGCAAGCGCCGCGTGTATCACTCGCAGCCGACCTGGATGTACTTTCCCGAATTGCCCGCGATCGACTTTTTTGACCGCTCATTATTTCCGTGGCTTCCGGCGCTCGAGGCCGCAAGTCCGGAGATTCGCACTGAACTCATGCGGGTTCTGGTCGCCGATCGCGAGGGCTTGCAGCCCTACATCGATTTTCCGGACGGCCTGCCCATCGATCAGTTCAGGGAATTGAACCGTTCCAGAAAATGGAGCGCATACTTTCTCTGGAATCAGAGCGTGGCCAACGCCGGGCATATTGCGCGCTGTCCGGTGACGGCGCGCACTCTGGAAGAAGTCGTGCCTCGTTGCCGGGTGCAAGGGCGGGCCCCCACCGCGTTTTTCTCCATCCTCGACCCCAATACTCGGATTCCCGCTCATACCGGCATTACCAATACGCGCTGCACTGTGCACCTGCCGCTCATTGTGCCTCCCGGTTGCGGCTTTCGCGTGGGCGCCACGACGCGCGAATGGCTTCCCGATCAAGCCTGGGTGTTCGACGACACCATCGAGCACGAAGCCTGGAATCTTTCGGATACGCCGCGGGCAGTCTTGATTTTCGACATATGGAATCCGCTGCTGACCCCGGCGGAACGCGACATGATCCAAACGGCGACCGAAGTTTACGGCCGCCATTATTCGCAGCGTCCGGAGAGCGGCGCATGAAAGGCTTCAGGAATGTATTGTTGCCGATCCTCATGGCAACGAGTGTATCGGCCGCGCCGAGCAATGATGACATGGCGCGTTGTGCAGTCATCCCGGCACCCGAGTCGCGCCTCGCCTGCTACGACGCGCTTGCGCATCGGCCGGCCGAGAAGGCGGCGAGCGCCGTCACGGCCTCACCGCCTGCGGCAGCCGTCGCCTCAGCGGCGCCGGCAGTCCAGCCACCCGCTGCGCCTGCGGTGACGGCAGCGGCTGCGCCTGCAATGCCGGCTGGGGCCTCGGCCGCAGCCATCGCCGCGGACCCGAAGAATTTTGGCCTGACGCCTGCGCAGACGCACACCGCTGATGCGGGCCCTAAATCCATCGCGACGCACATCTCCATCCTGAGTTCAGATCAGTCTGGCCAGACTTTCATCGTGCTCGATAACGGCCAGACCTGGACCGTGCTGGACAATGACGGACGTCTCGCGAGCGGCGATGCCATTACCATCAAGCGCGCATCGGCGGGATCATTTTTAATGAAGACGCCCTCGAATCATTCCTACCGGGTGCGGCGGCTCAAATAGCCGCGGCTAATAGCCCAGCCGTTCGATCCAGGGTTCGAGTGTGGACAAGGCAGGCTTTAGCTGCGGCTCGTAGTGGCGCCATTGCGCAGTGGCCGAGGTGATGAGTCCCTGGGACAGCTGCGCCGTGCTGGGGGTGGCATGCTCGCGGGCCTGAACGCGCTGCGCGAACTCGCCCATGCCGGCGGCCCAATCAAGACCAACGTGGTCGCAAATCCTGCGCATCTCCGACTCGAAATCAGCGATCAAGCTTTCGTAGCGCACCTCGTGCCAATCGAGATTGAGCACGCGCTTGGCGGTGAGTGCGAATTGCATCACGGCGGTGTAGAAGGCCGCGGCACCCGGGAGAGTCAAAAACTCGTACATCGACGGGTTCATTTGAAAGCGGCGCCGGAAGCAGCTCAAGACCACATCGCGCGGGTCGCGCACCGCGAATATAATTTTTGCCTGCGGGAACAGTTTGGCAATCAGGGGGAGCTTCAAGGTGTTCAAAGGATGCTTGTCGACGAACACCTTGCCGGCAACCTCGACGCCGGCGCCTCGCACCCGGCGCCAATAGGCTTCGCGCAGAGAATTTAACGCGGCCCCGTCTGCTCGAGCGAGGGCTTCGAAATCCACGGGTTCGCGCATAAAGGCGAGGACGCCGTCGGCCAGCAGCTCGTGCTCCTCCAAGCTGACGACGCGAGGATTGCCGTCCAGCACGACCTCGACCAAGGTGGTGCCGGTGCGCGGAAAACCCAACAGGAACACGTGTCCCGCCGCCGCAGAAGTGCCCGCCGGCGCGGCTGCCCGGTTGCCGGCGTTCAACCCTTCCATCGCCGTCGTTTTTTGCATCGCCGTCGTCAGGGCGCGCGCGTATCCGGCAACGTTGGCGCCCGCAAAGCGCTGATGAATTTGCCGCAACGCCTGGTTGCAGGCGCTGTAGGCCTCGAAGGCTTCTTCGTAGCGGCCGGCAGAATCGAATACGTCCGCCAAGAGACCGGTCGCGCGCGCCCGATCGGCCGCACTGGCGCGCGAATCATTGATGACTTGGCGCAGGCGCACCTCCGCAGAGGCCCGATCGCGGCCGGCCAACTCCGCGGCGGCCAGCGACAGGTTCGCGTCGGGGAAACCGGGAACGATGTTCAATGTGCGTTGCGCCCATTCCTTGGCTTCTTCATGTTGACCGCGATGAGTGGCGATTGAGCCCAAAGCCGCGGTGGCCGAGAAGTTCTTGGGCTCGAGTTCGAAGGCGCGCAAGTGGCTTTGCTTGGCGCGGCCCAGGAACCCCAAGGCCATGAGGGCATTGCCTTGGTTCACATACCCGAACGGCAACTCGCCATGCTGCTTGATGAGTTCATCAAAATGGTAAAGGGCCTCCGCCGGTCGATCGAGCCGGAGCAGGCATAAGCCCAGTGCATTGCGCGCGCCGGCATCGTTCGGGGCGATGCTCACTGCGCGTTCCAGCAGCTTGAGCGCCTCGGAATACTTGCCCTCCTGCTCGAGCCTCGTGGCGGCGACGTTGAGCAGCATGGGGTGCTCGAAGCCTTCCGCGAGGGTTCGCTCGGCCAAGGCCGCCGCCGCCGCAATATCGCGATTTTGCGCCAGTTGCAGCACCGTGCGCAGCGTTTCCAAGTCAGTATCGAGATCGCGGGCCATATCTGTTCGCTATTTGTTTGCGCTCAAGGCTACCGGAATCGGCCGGATATGGGAAAATTAGCACCGGCCGGCCGCACCAGGGGTGATCTTGAGCGAAGTTTCCGAAGCAATGAGCAAGGCAGCGCAGCTGTTTCGCGAAAATCAGGTAACCGAGGCAATGGCGGCGTATGGCGCGATCTTGACGCGCTGGCCGAAAATTCCTGACGCCTGGTACAACCTGGCGGTTTTGCAGCGCACGACATTTCGTTTCGAGCAGGCCCTTGATTCCTATCAACGGGCGCTCGCGGCCGGAATTTCCCGCCCGGAAGAAGTGCACTTGAATCGCAGCGTGATTTTCGGCGATTTTTTACGTGATCACGCTGCCGCGGCCGCTGAACTGCAGCAGGCGCTCACCTTGAATCCCGGCTATACGCCGGCGCTCCTAAATCTTGCCAACCTGTATGAGGACTTGGGCAAGCGGGCGCAGGCCAGCTCATTGTATGCGCGCATTCTGACCATCGACCCGCAGGCCTTCGAAGCGCTGGCGCGCTTTGCCAATCTGCAGCCTGGCGACGGCGTCGATAGCTCGCTCATCGACCGGGTGCGCGGCGCCTTAGGGCTTGCCGTGGCGCCCAGCGACCGAGCCAGCCTGGGATTTGCGCTCGGCCGCTTGCTCGACGCCCAGGCACACTACCCCGAAGCTTTTGCCGCCTATGCGGATGCCAATCGGGCGAGCCGCGACAGCGCGGGGCCGCACGTCGTTCCGTATGATCGATCTCGGCAGACCGCGTTTGTCGATCAGATGATCAAGGAAGGCACACCGCGCGCGCGCGCGGCCGTTACGGATATTGCGCCGCGCCCCCTGTTTATCGTCGGGATGTTTCGTTCCGGTTCGACATTGGCCGAACAACTGCTCGCCGGGGTTCCGGGCGTCTCCGCCGGCGGCGAGATCAACTTCCTGCCGCAGCTGATCAACAGTGAGCTTTCACCTTTTTTTGAATCGTTGGCTGCGATGACGGCGGATCGGTTGGACAGCATGGCGGCCCGCTATCGCGCCGAGTTCATGCGCGTTGCGGCCGGCGCCCAATTCGTGACGGACAAGCGTCTCGACAACTTTTTGTATATCGGCCTCATCAAACGGCTGTTTCCCGACGCCAAGATCGTGCATACCACGCGCAATCCATTGGACAATTGCCTGTCCATTTTCTTTCTGCACCTTGAGCAGCAGATAAGCTACGCTTTGAATCTCAAGGACATCGGCCACTTCTATCGGGAATACCGGCGCTTGATGGCGCACTGGCAGCGCGAATTCGCGGGCGATATTTTTGATTTCAACTACGATGCCCTGGTGAAAGACCCCCAAAAGCAATTCCAGGCGCTGTGCGACTTTGTCGGTGTGCCTTGGTCGGGAGACATACCCCAGGTCGCCGCGCGCAATACATCCATTAAAACCGCCAGCGTGTGGCAGGTGCGCGAGCCGCTGTACCAGAGATCCTCGGGCCGCTCGAGCCACTACGTCAACGAGCTCAAGGAGTTGCGGGAAGATCTTGCGGACCTGTTATGAACGCCGCGATGACCGTCATGCCCATTCTTGCGATGCCGCTCGGCATCGCGATGATTGCGGATGCCGATCAGCTGAATCCCGAATTGAACGAGCTGTTTGCGCAGCGCATGGCAGCCGATCGTCGGCCGGCGCAAAATCCGCTGCGCTTCCTGAGCGGCGATGACCTGACCGAATGGCCGGAATCGCCGGCGCAGCGGCTGGCGCAAGCAATGGCGGGAGCGGTTCATTCTCTGGTCAGCAGCGTGAGCGCCATCGGCGAGGAGCAGCTGCGCTCCTGCCGGTTTGAGATGCGTGCTTGGTTCACTGTCGTGCGCCCCAACGGCTCGGTGCCGGCGGCCAGCCACCCCTTAAGCGCTTGGTGCGCCATCTATTGCGCAGCCGCGCCGGTGCTTGCGGATGATCGCGCCGATAGCGGCGTCGTGCGTCTGTATGAGTCTAACTTGGGCACCATGTTTCAGGATGCCACCAATTCGGTGCTGCGGATTCCCTATTCCCGGTCGCACTACGCGTGGCGCCCGGAGGCCGGACAATTGATTGTCTTTCCCGCATCGCTCACCCATGAAGTGGCGCTGTTGCGCGCTGCGGGAGATCTGGTGTTGGTGACGGCGCGCAGCCGTTTTGTCGCGCTCGGCCAGCAAGGATTTTCGCGATGGTAGGCGGTGCCGTCACGGTACGGCCGCTATTCGCAACGCCGTTCGGCGAGGTGCGGCTGCCCCAATGCGAACGCCTGAATCGCGATCTCGAAGCGTTGTTCTTGGAGCGCGAAACCGAAGAGCATCGTAATCCCACGCCGAGCCACGTCCCGCAGCAGGAAACTTTCGAGAGCCGTTTCAACCTGTTTCGCTGGACTGATCCCTGCGTGCTGGAATTACGCAACTTCGTGCTGAATTCGGTGGCGCAAATGGTGATCGCAACCACCTCGCTGAAGGCACAGGATATCGCCAAGCTCACCTTTCAAAATCACACCTGGTTTCATATCTCCCGTTACGCAGGATCCTTCGTCGCCCACAATCACCCCTTGGCCTCGTGGTCCGCGGTGTACTGCGTGCGCGCCGGCGAAAACGTTCCGCAACACCCCGACAGCGGCCTGTTGCGGTTCCTCGATGTGCGCCAGGGTGCCAACGCCTATCTCGATCCGGCGAATGCGACGCTGCAGCGTCCTTTTGCACTGGCGCCGGTGGAACTGAAACTCGAAGCGGGTCAGCTGGTGATCTTTCCATCCTATGTTTTTCACGAAGTGACGCCGTTCTACGGCAGCGACGCGCGCATCACAGTGGCCACCAACTGCTGGTTTTCCTGAAGGATACCTATGAATAGTTCTGCGGCTGCCGCCGGCGGTCTTCTTCTGCGCGTAGCGCGTCAGGCCATGACCGACAACGGGTTGCTGCCGGATTTTGGTCCGGCTGCCTTACAACAACTGGAAACCATCGGGCAGGCGTCGGCCGACGCGGGCCCGGAGATACGCGACCTGCGGCAGCTCTTATGGGCATCCATCGACAACGACAATTCGCGCGACCTCGATCAACTCACCGTCGCGGATCCACTGAGCGGCGGCGCGGTCAGGATCCTGGTCGCGATTGCTGACGTGGACGCGGTGGTGAAGGCTGGGTCGCCCATTGACGGTCATGCGCAGACCAACACGACTTCGGTTTATACCGCGGCGGCGATATTTTCGATGCTGCCCGAGAGGCTTTCCACCGACCTGACCTCGCTGGGCGAAGGCGTCGAGCGTCTGTCCCTGGTGATCGAGATGACCATCGACACCGGCGGCGCGGTGACGGCCTCGGACATCTATCGCGCGCGCGTGTTGAATCGCGCCAAGCTGGCATACAACGCGGTCGGCGCATGGCTTACAGGCGCTGAACCTGCACCGGCGCGTGTGGCCGCCGTCGCCGGCATGGAACAGCAGTTGCGGTTGCAGGACAAAGTGGCCCAGCGGCTGCGCGAAGGGCGCCGTGCACGCGGCGCATTGGATTTGGAGACCATCGAGGCGCAGCCGGTGTACAGCGCGGGGGTCTTGAGCGATCTGCGCCCCGATGAAACCAATCGCGCCAAACAGTTGATCGAGGAGTTCATGGTCGCGGCCAACGGCGTGACCGCGCAGTTTCTCTCCCGCAGGGGCTTCAGCGCGCTGCGGCGGGTATTGCGTCAACCAAAGCGCTGGGATCGCATCGTCGCCTTGGCGGGGGAACTTGGCGAGGCCTTGCCGGCCGAACCCAGCGCGCCGGCGCTCAATGCATTTCTGGCGAAGCGCCGGCAGAGCGATCCTGCGCTGTATCCGGACTTGTCGCTGTCGATCGTCAAACTATTGGGCTCGGGCGAGTACATGTTGGACAAGCCGGGGCAGAGCATCGAAGGACACTTCGGCCTCGCCGTGATGGACTACACCCATTCCACGGCGCCGAACCGGCGTTACCCGGACCTCATCAGCCAACGCGTCGTCAAGGCGGCGCTGGCAAATCAAGCCGCGCCTTACGCCGATGCACAATTGACTGACCTGGCGGCGCACTGTACCGAACAAGAACACAACGCAGCAAAGGTGGAGCGCCTGGTCAACAAGGCCGCTGCCGCCTCTCTGCTGTCATCGCGCATTGGCGCGAAGTTCGATGCCATCGTCACCGGTGCCTCCGATAAGGGGACCTGGGTGCGAATTTCCGCCCCGACCACCGAAGGCAAGGTTGTGCGAGGGTTCGAAGGCTTGGATGTCGGCGATCGCGTGCGCGTGGCGCTGCTGCACACGGATGTCGCCCACGGTTTCATCGATTTTGCGAGAGTGAAATAAACATGAAAGAAGCTGCCGCGGCGGATACCGGTCTCGCGTACCTCGATCCGGAATTTCTGGCAAGCGACGATGCGCGGCCGTTGCGCATCATCGCCGAGTACCTGAATCCGTTGCGCCGCCTGCGCCGGCAATGCATCCACGACACCATTGTGTTCTTCGGCTCCGCGCGTCTGGCGGAGGAGGGGCCGCTCGGGCGCTACTACACCGAAGCCCGGGAGCTGGCACGATTGATCACCACTTGGTCGTTGGGCTTTACCTCAAACCTGCATCGTTTCGTCATCTGCTCGGGGGGCGGCGGCGGGATCATGGAAGCCGCCAACCGGGGAGCGCGCGACGCGGGCGGCCGTACCATCGGTCTTAATATCAGTCTGCCGCATGAGCAGCAGCCCAACCGCTTCGTGACTCCGGAATTACTGTTCAAGTTTCGCTATTTTTTCATGCGCAAGCTGTGGTTTGCACACCTGGCGCGCGCCATGGTGGTTTTTCCGGGGGGCTTCGGAACCCTGGATGAACTCATGGAAATCCTCACGCTGGCGCAGACCCGGAAGCTGGCGCGCAAGCTTCCGGTCGTCCTGTACGGCCCGAGTTATTGGCGCGAGATCATCAACTTTGAGGCTCTCGCGCGCCATGGGATGATCAGCCCCGAGGATATGGAGCTGTTTGCGTTCGCGGACGATCCGGCCAGCGCGCTGAAGTTTCTGCAGGATGCGATCGAAGTCGGGACGGAGGAAAAGACGCCGGCATTTGCACAGTCGCGCTGCAGTGGCGTGCCTTAAGGCGGTTGCCGGCAATGCGCGATAAATTTGCGCAAGGGTTCGGACAGGACTTTGCGTTCATGATGAATCATCAAAAAAGTCCGCGTGAGGCGCGGCAGTGCCGTTGCCAGCACGCTCAAACGCTTGGCCGCGAGCAGATCGCGCACCACCGAGCGCGATAGGCAGCTCACCCCGAGACCCTCGGCCAGCGCATTCTTGATTGCCTCCGAGCTGCCCAGAGTCATCGACGCCGGCATGTCGAGCAGGTGCGGCAGCAGCGCCTGTTCAACGGTCTCGCGCGTACCGGATCCGGTCTCGCGCAGCAGCCACTGTGCTGCCGCGAGTTGCTTGACGCTGAGCTTGCGCTGCTTCGCAGTTCGGGCCAGCGGGTGCGAGGGCGAGGCGACGATAACGAGTTCATCTTCCAGCCAGGGAACGACAACGATGTCCTTGGCATGGCACGGCCCCTCAATGAACCCCAGATCGGTCTCGAAATCGCGCACCGCGGTGACCACATCCAAGGTGTTGCCGATCCGCAGCTCGAGCCGCGCGCTGGGAACCGTCTCTCTAAATCTGGCCAGAAGCGCCGGCAAAATATAATTGCCAATGGTGGTGCTGGCGAAAATACGCAGTTCCACCGGGAGCGCTTGTTGGTTCGAGAGGAAGGCGGCTTGCAGGTTTTGCGCGCCATCCAATACTGCGAGCGCCATGGGCAGCAACGCCCGGCCGCCGTCATTCAGCAGCAGGCGCTTGCCGACCCGGTCAAACAAGCGGGCGCCGAGCACGAATTCCAATTCCTTGAGTGCTGCGCTGGCCGCGGACTGGGACAGGGGAATGCTGGCGGCGGCCGCCGTCGTGCTGCCGCGCAAAGCAATGGCGCGAAATATCTGCAGTTGCCGCAAGGTTATGTGCACAGGGACTTATGACTCATGTAATCGATTGATTATAGCAAAATAATCGATTTTACAGATAGATAAATCGCGCGCATAGTCTCAAGTGCGCAATCCAGCGTGCAGCCGCTGATCAACATGCAGGCAGTGACGAATTCCCTGGCGTTGCCCGGGGGCCTTGGTCAGCGAATGAAGGATTTCTTCCCGGGAATTCTCGTGAGCGGCACCATTGCCATCGTGGCAACCGAACTGTCCAAGAGCCCCTGGATGCAGGCGCACGGAATCAGCGCACTTACGCTGGCGATTGTGGGCGGCCTGATCGTCGGCAACACGCTTTACCCGCGCATTTCCGGGTTCAGCGCGCGCGGCGTAACCTTTTCCAAGCAGATTTTACTGCGCGCCGGCATCGTCTTGTTCGGTTTGCGCCTCACCTTCCAGGACATCGGCCGCGTGGGCGCCGTCGGCATCATCATCGATGCGATCGTCTTGAGCAGCACTTTCGCGCTGTCCTGGTGGGCCGGCACCCGGTTGTTCGGGTTGAATCGCCGCACGGCAATGCTTATCGGCGCCGGCAGTTCGATTTGCGGTGCGGCTGCGGTGATGGCGACCGAGCCCGTGGTGCGAGGACGCGCTGAGGAAGTGTGTGTCGCGGTTTCGACGGTGGTTGCCTTCGGCACCCTCGCCATTTTTATCTATCCGGCGCTCTACCACTTGAATGATCGGCTGCATTGGGTGTCGATGACGCCCTTCGCCTACGGTATTTTCACCGGCTCCACCGTTCATGAGGTGGCGCAGGTGGTCGCTGCGGGCAAGGCGGTCGCCGACGCTGCCGCGAACACTGCCGTCATCACCAAGCTGGTGCGTGTCATGATGCTGGCGCCGTTTCTGGTGATGCTTGCAGCCTATTTGTCGCGCCATGCCGAGGAAGGCACGAACCAGCCGAGCGCGAACTCAAATTGGCGCGGGGTCATCCCGTGGTTTGCGCTGGGATTTATCGCGGTCGCGGGAATCAATTCAATGTCAATACTGCCGCATGCGATGGTCGCGGCCGCCATCGAAGCGGATACGCTCATTCTGGCAACCGCCATGGCAGCGCTCGGAGTCAGCACACAGGTCGCCTCCATCCGTGCGGCCGGGGTCAAACCGCTGGCTCTGGCGGCGCTGCTGTTCGGCTGGTTGATGGTCGGGGGCTTCGCCATCAACGCCGGAGTAGCGGCATTATTCGCCCGGGTAATGGGCCACTAGGGATTCTCGCACGGCATCTGCACCCCCCCCCAAGCCGATACCATCGATGCCGGTCCGTTAGCCTTCATCAAGTCGTGACGAATCTGGATCAGTGTTTCTGGCGATAAATTCGCCGGCTGTTTTTGTTTTCTGATTTGTTGAGACGCTGCTGTTCGCCCTTGGTGAGGTGCCCATTGTGCTTGGCCTCATCAACGCTTTCGCGTTTGGCGATGTTGGCGTCATGCGCTTCGTCTCGTGCCGCCTGCTTACCCGTCATCGTGCCGTTGGCAAGGCCTTGATTGATGCGCGCCTGTTGATTATCGAGCCGTTGATTGACTTCGTTCACCCGCGGATGATCCGGAACGGTCTGCGCCATCGTCAGCGAGGAACCCAATGTTGCCGAATACAGTCCGGCCAGCAAAAGTGCCTTGGATTTGATTAACATGTGATCTCCTTGTTTACAAAAATTGAGTTAACAATGCGCAGACTTCGCGTTCCGCGGCGGCCCATGGGAGCCCATATGAAACTAAGAACGCCTGCGTCTGCGATCGGTTGACCCGCCATGATTTGCGAAAGCGCGATTACGTCACATCGGCAATTCGCGGTAATTCCCACGGCAGGCTCAATGCCGTGAAGGCAGCTCAGTACGATGTCGTTGTCGTCGGCGCGGGCGTCGCGGGCCTGAATGCAGGCCGGCTGCTCGCCGCCGCAGGCCGTCGCGTGGCCATCCTGGAGGCCCGCGATCGGGTTGGCGGGCGCATCTGGACCCGGCGCATTTCACTGGCAAATTCGCAATCGCTGCCCGTCGAATTGGGGGCGGAGTTCATTCACGGCCTGCCGGTCGAAACCTGGTCGCTCATTGAAGAAGCGGCCTTGAGCACTTACGAGATCGGCGGTTTGCCGTTTTGGTTCGACGGCAGCCGATTGATGGCGCAAAGTCCGCAACCAGAGGATGCGCAGAGCGTGCTCGAGACCATGACGCGCTCAGCGTTGTTGCGGCCGCGTGAGGCCGATATGAGTTTCGCCGACTACCTCAAGACCCAAACGCTGGACCCGCGCACCGCTCAAGCGGCAAGCAACTATGTCGAGGGCTTCAACGCGGCGGATCGAAACCGTATTTCCGTTGCTGCGCTCGCCAAGCAGCAGCGTGCAGAGGATGCCCTTGCCACGGACCGGCTGTTTCGAGTGGAAGCAGGCTACGCTGCGCTTCCGCAATACTTGGCGGATGCGTTTGTCGCCGCGGACGGTTCGCTCATGCTCGGGACCGCCGCGACGAGAATTGCCTGGCGGCGGGGAGCCGTTGAAATCGGCGTGCCGGGTGCGTCCGCGGGGATTCATGCGGCTCAAGCCATCGTCACTGTACCGTTGGGAGTGTTGCAAGCGGACACGATTGAGTGGCTGCCGCGTCCGGCGGTTCTATCTCACGCGCAGCGTCTGGTGATGGGAGCGGCGCTGCACTTGAACTTGGTGTTCAAGGAAAAATGGTGGAATGCGCCATTGGGCTTTTTGTATGCGCCCTCCGAATCTCCCGCGACGTGGTGGACGCCCATGCCGCACGAGTCGCCCGTGCTCGTAGGGTGGGCGGGCGGTCCCAAGGCCGAAGTTTTGTCGCGCCTCGTTACTCCGCAAGGCGACGCGAGTGCGCTGGTCGCGCGATGCCTGGGCACGCTTTCTACAATATTTCGCATGCCGCTTTCTGATGTTAAGCAGCAGCTCGCAAGCGTTCATCTGCACGATTGGCAGCGCGACCCCTACACGCGCGGCGGGTATAGCTACGTGCCTGTCGGCGCATTGGATGCACCCGGCCAATTGCGGCGGCCGGTCGAGGACACGTTGTACTTCGCGGGCGAGCACACCGATACCGAGGGTCATTGGGGAACGGTGCATGCGGCGCTGGCCACGGGCGCCGCGGCTGCACGCCAGGTGCTGGGATCGGGCGAATCAGGGTTTAAGCCTCGGCAAGGCTAACTTCATCAGCGCCATGTCGCGCTAGTAAACACGGATGCCCTCCGCTTGCGCATCACGGCGCCGAGCTGCTCAATGTGCGGCGGAATGCCGCAATGATGGCCGGTTGCGGCGTGCGGATCCCCGGAACGGTTTGATAGCCCTGCCAGCCGCCGCCGAGGCTCTTATACAGTTGGACGAATTGCTCTCCCTGGCTGACTTGTGCGGCGGCGTACTGCTCTTGAAGGTCGTAGAATTGCCGTTCCGCGTCTATGACATTGAGGAAATCGGTCAAGCCGCGGTTGTATCGCGCGGTCGCCAGGTCGACGGCGCGTTGCCCGGCGACCATGGCGTCGCCGAGATACTTCAGGCGATCCTGTTGAGCCGAATATCCATCGAGAGCGGTATCGACCTGCTGAACGGCGCTTAAGATGGTTTTGCGGTAGTTCACCAGACTGGCGTGCGCGGCCAAATGCGCGATGTCCACCTGAGCATCCAGCGCGCCGAAATCCAGCAGCGGCCAGACGGCGGCCGGTCCAAAAGACCAGATATGCTTGGATATGGTTGGTAAGGTTCCCAATCCCTGTTGCTGCGACCCGATCGATCCGACCAGCGCGACCTGCGGAAAGAGATTGGCCGTCGCCACGCCAATGCGCGCAGTAGCCGCTGCGAGTTCGCGCTCGGCTTGTTGGATATCCGGCCGCCGCTTCAGGAGATCCAGGGGAGCGCCTGGAGCAACGGGCGCCGGCATCGAGGGAATCAAATTGGGAGGCGACAGCTCTTTAATGATTTTCTCGGGGTACTCGCCGAGCAGCACCGCAAGCGTGTACTCACCGGCATTTACCTCGGCATCCAAGGGAGCCATTTGAGCTTGCAGCGTATCGAGTTCCCGCGTTGCCAGTGCGACGTCCAGCTCGTTGGTGATTCCCCGCTGGTAGCGGATATTCACGATACGCAGGGACTCGCGCCGCACGTCGCTCTCGTTGTGCAGGATGCCGGCGCGAACCTGCAGGCCGCGAAGATCCACGTAGGCGCGGACGACGTCAGCGATGAGGGAGGTAATGACCGCGTAGCGAGCCGCCGCAGCCGCCTGGGCGTCGTAGCGTGCCGCTTCGAACGCGCGGCGGTACTTCCCGAATATATCGAGTTCCCATACCGCATCGAATCCTGCAATGGTATTGATGTGCTGCAGGCCACTGGTGTTGTCCGCCGAGACCAGGCCTTGGTCAGCCCGGCCGCGCGCCAGGTCCGAGCCCGTACCGCGCCCCGCCGCAGCGCTGGCGTCAATTTCAGGAAGCGCGTGCCCGACCACCACGGCTTCATAGGTGCGAGCCTGTTGCAGGCGGGTCAGGGCAATTTCCAAATCCGGATTGGATTTGATGGCGCGCTCCACCAGCGAATCCAACTCCGGGTCGTTGAGGGCGTGCCACCAGGTGGCAAGATCGGGCGCGGCGCCCGCCGGAGCCGCAGAATTTACGGGGGCGCCGGCCGCAAAGCTCTGCGGCGTGTCGGGCTTCGGCGTGCGATAGTCGGGGCCCGCGGCGCAGCCGCTCAAGATAAGCAACAGCCCGCCGAGAAACGACAACCCTGCTTTTGCGGGCCCGGCCCTCATCGCCCGGCATCCAAGGTTGCGCTCGGCGCCGCGCCGGCATCGGAGACCGTGACGGTTTGACCGGCGGCAATCTGACTGCTGATGTTCAGCACAAGCCGATCGCCGGGATCCACGCCCGAACCGAGTTCTACCAGGCTGCCATTGTCGCGGGCAATCGTGACATTTCGAAAAACAATTTTGCCGTTGGCATCGACGCGTGCGACTTGCGTTGCCTTCGAGCGGAAGATCAGTGCTGCTGCCGGGACTTCCACCAAGCCCCGGGGTTGCAGCTTGAATGCCACATTGACGTATGTGCCGGGCAGCAATGCGTGGGTGGCATTGGGCATGTCCACCTCGACGCGCATGGTGCGCGCCTGGGCGTTGATGGATTCGGCCGACCGGGTGATGGTCCCGGTAAATACTTCGTTGGATCCGCTCGAGCGAATCTCCGCCGGGACCCCGGATTTCATGAGTTCGTTGGCTGAACTCTGCGGCACGTCTACGAACACCCGCAGCGGATCGGTCTGCGCGATGCGGTACAGGGGGGTCGTGGTCGAAGCGCTGCCGGCCGTGACAAGATTGCCGATGTCGATCTTGCGTTCTGTAATGGTGCCATCGAAGGGGGCGACGACCTGCTTGAACTGTGCGAGCGCGCTATATTGCTCGACCTTAGACTTATCCAGCGCCACTTGCGCCTCGGCGGCATACAGGCGAGCGTTCGCGCTTTCGTAGTCAGCCTTTTTCGATTCCCGCTCCTGCTCCGAGACCACGCCCTTGGGCGAGTCGCGCCAGCGCTCGTTGGTGGTCTTGCTGAATTCGGCCTCCGCCTGACGCGCAGAAACTTGCGCCTCGGAGGTCTTTAACTGTGCACGGGCGGCATTGAGTTCGGCATCCAGTTCCGGGGTTTCAATCGCAGCGAGCACCTGCCCCTTTTTCACATGGTCGCCGATGTCGACCAGCCACTTAGCGACATAGCCGTTCACGCGCGCATATATTGTCGTTTCGAACCACGCCGCGGTTTGGCCCGGCAACACCAAATCCTGTCCGACCGAGGCGGGGCGGGCGGTGATTACGTCGACCGGCGGCGCCGCGGAGTAAGCGCTTTGCGCACTCTTTCTTAGCGAATGTGCCTCGACCAGGCGAATCAGCATGACGGCGCAGAAGCAAAACACCAGAACCCCGGCAGCGATACCGGCGCCGATTTTCAAGATCCTGCCGGTGCCCGGCTTGAATTCCGTGGAGACCGGGCCATGCTCCGTTCGCGAGGTATCGTCGGGAAATTCCGCCGGAGAGTGGCGCGGTTCGAGATCATGCGGTTGCATTGGCGCTACCTGTAACAGAAGAATCGAGAGCGGCGCTCGGGCGGCGGCGCAGCAAGCGGTACATCGTGGGGACAAAAACCAGGGTCGCAAATGTGGCGAACAGCAGCCCGCCGATGACAGCCCGCCCCAACGGGGCGTTCTGCTCGCCGCCTTCGCCTATGCCCAACGCCATCGGCACCATGCCGAGAATCATCGCGCCGGCAGTCATCAACACCGGCCGCAACCGCGTGTAGCCCGCGGAAGCGGCGGCCCGCAGCGGGTCGTCTCCGGCGGCCATGCGCTGATTGGCGAAACTCACCACCAGAATACTATTGGCGGTGGTCAGACCGATGCACATCAGGGTGCCCATGAGTGCGGGTACGCTCATCGGCGTTTGCGACAAGAACAACATCCACAACACGCCGCCCAGCGCGAAAGGCACGGCCATCAGCACTATCAAGGGGTCGATCCAGCTCTGAAAATTCATGACCAGGAACAAGTACACCAGAACGATGGCCAAGGCGATGCCGGTGAACAATCCGGCGTAGCTCTCTCGCATGGTTTCGACCTGGCCGCTGAGAGTGACCTTCAAAGCCTTGGCGGAATCCGGTTGGTTAGCCGCCAGGACCGCATCGATATCTTGCGCGACGGAATAGAGGTCGCGGCCTTGCACATTCGCGTGCACATCGAACACCGGGCGAATATTGAGTTGCGAAGTCACCATCGGAATGGCCTCACGGCCAAACGCCGCGAGATTCAGCAGCAGCTGCCCCTGTCCACTGCCGCTGCCGGAGGTCACCGGCATGGTTTCGAGATCTTGCGAGGTACCGATGCGGTAGGGGGGTACCTGCACGACCAAGGGATAACTGACGCTGTTGCGAGGATCGACCCAGAAATTCGGCGCCGATTGCGCGCTCGAATTCGTGGCGACCAAGACATTGTTGGCGGCCTCTTGTTGCGTCACGCCGATTTGAGTGGCGAGCGCGCGATCCAAATCCACCGTGAGGGCCGGGGCATTTGGGACCTGAAAAACGTGTGAATCGACCACTCCCGGCACGGCGACCAGTCCCCGCGCGATGGTGGAAGCCAAGGTGAATGCTTCGTTCTGATCCGGTCCGGAAATCCTGACATCGATCGGCGCCGGCTGACCGAAATTTAGAACCTGATCGACAATGTCGGCCGGCTGGAAAAAGAACTGCAGCTGCGCAAAGCGGGGCGGCAGCTGCCGGCGCAATTTGGCGATCAGCTGTGCGGTCGGCGTATGCTTTTCGTTCAAGGCAATCAGAATCTCGCCATCCATCGGCCCCACGGTGGCGGAGTCGCTCAGGGCGATATTGATGCCGCTGTACGGCAGACCGATGTTATCGAGCATCACATTGATCTGCTCGTTGCCCACCAATCGGCGAATCTCGCCTTCAACCTCTGCAAAGTATTGCTGGGTTCTCTCCAGGCGCGTGCCGGGGGGCGCACGCACGTGCAGGCGCATTTGGCCGGCATCGACCTGCGGGAAGAAGTCGCGTCCCAGAAGCGGAAAAAGACATACCGAGCCGATGATCAAAATCCCGAACGCGATCACGGTCGCGGCAGCTTCGGAGAGTGTCCAGGCCAGGGCGTTGCGATATTTCTCCCGAAAGGATTCGAAACCGCGCTCGAAGCCGGCTTGCAAACGCACCAACGGATTGCGCGCCGGCGCGTGCTGACCCACGGGACGATGCGCCGCCTCATCGTGAAAAGCGCGAACCGGGCCGCGCATCAGCATGTTGAACAATACCGGCACCATGGTGAAGGACAGCGCGAGGCTTGCCAGCAATGCTCCGATCACGGAAAGCGATAGCGGCGAAAACAAATATTTGGCGGTGCCCTGCAGCAGGAACACAGGAACGAACACGATGCAGATGCACAGAGTCGAGAGAAAGGTGGGTACCGCCACCTCGCTGGCGCCGACCACGATGGACTGGCGCAAGGGTTCGTTCATGGCAACGTGGCGTTCGATGTTTTCAATGACCACGGTGCCGTTGTCCACCAGGATGCCGATCGCCAGGGCGAAACCGCCCAGCGTCATGGTATTCAGGGTCTGGCCGGTCAAATAAATGAACAGCACGGCGGTGATGATCGAAAGGGGAATGGCGGCGAGAATAATCAGGGACAGCCGCATGTTGCCGAGGAATAGAATAATGACCAGCGCCGTCAACGCCGCCGCCATGCCGGCGCTCAACCCGACGCTGTTCAGCGCGGCTCTTACAAACACAGATTGATCGAACAGGGGCTGAATGGCAACGCCTGGCGGCACGACCTTTTTAATATCCTCGAGCGCCGAGCGTACCCCGTCGATCACCGCCAGCGTCGATACGCCTCCGGTTTTGCGAATGTTCATCAAGGCGCCGGGCGTCCCGTTCACGGCGACAGAATTGGTCTGAACCTGGAATCCGTCGTGCACATGCGCCACATCGCGCATGAAGATCGTGCGCCCATCGACTTCCTTGATGGGAAAGGCGTTGATGGTTTCAATGACGCCCGGCGAATTGTTCATGGCCAGCGCGTAGTCTTTGTCGCCGATCTTGACGTCGCCCGAGGGCAGAATAACGTTTTGACGCTGCAGGGCGGCGCTGACCTCAGACGCCGACAAGCCGCGGGCCTGCAAGGCTTGCGAGTCTAAATCTGCCATGATGACGCGCGGCTTGCCGCCATACGGGTAGGGCACTTCAGCGCCGTGCACCACGGCGAGCGCCGGACGGATGATGTTCTGGCCCAGGTCGTTGAGCTTGGTATCGGGGAGCGACTTGCTGGATAAGCTCAATTGGATGATCGGGACGTCGGTGGCTCCGTAGCGCAGCACCAGCGGCGGCGTAATGTTGGGCGGCATGTACTTGAGAACGACCAACGCACTGCTGGCGAGCTGGGATATGGCCCGAGTCACATCCGCGCCTTCGTGAAGGTATACCTTCTCGACTCCCACGCCCTGATAGCTCACCGCCTCGATCCTCGATATGTCATCCACCAAGGAGGCGAGCTGACGCTCGTGCATCGTCAGGATGCGATTCTGCATGTCCTGCGCGCTCATTCCGTTGTAGGTCCACACCACCGCCACCACCGGAATGTCGATCTCCGGAAAGATATCGACCGGCATGCGCAATGCGGCGCCGATTCCCATCAGGGAGACCAAGATCAGCACCGCGACCACGGTGTAGGGTCGTTTCAGCGCAATTTCGACAACGGACATGCGGAATCCTTAGTCACTCTAGTCGCCACGGCGCTGTCTTGTCAGGAGCATGGCCAGCTCGGTCCGGGTATTCGCGTGCAGCTTTTGCATGATCCTGCTTACATAGTTCTTGACCGTCCCCTCCGCCAGAAAAAGGCTCGCACCGATCTGGCGATTGCTCATTCCCTCGGCGATCCGCTCGAGGACTCTCTCCTCCTTCTCACTCAAGGCTTCGGCCGCAAGCTGCCGGAATTGATCAATCACCTTGCGGGCAATTTGCGGAGTCATTCGCGACTCGCCGCGCTTGAGCGCCCGGATTGTTTCGAGCAACTCGCCTTCGTCGGCATCCTTCAGCAAGTAGGCTTGCGCGCCCGCGCGAACCGCCTCAAACACCGTTTCATCGTCATCCAAGGTCGTTAAGACCAATACTTGCGTCTGCGGCAATTCCCGTGTGATTTCGCGGGTAGCGGCCACGCCGCCTTTGTAAGGCATGTGCAGGTCCATGAGGACGACATCGGGATGCAGCTGCTGGGTCAGCTCTACGGCTTCGAGACCGTTGCTTGCCTCTCCCACGACCTCCATGTCAGGCTCCATAGATAACAGCATGGCCGCGCCGCGGCGAACCAGCGCTTGGTCTTCTGCAATGACGATGCGAATCATGGGGAGGCGAGCCTCTTCGGTACCCGTCACCGCTACCTCAGTCACACTTACACGCTTAGGATCATGCGGCCCGGCCGGTACACATTGGAAGTGACTTTAGTCACTTGTCGACGGGGTTGCGGACTGCGCACCGGCGACTGCAACCGCACGAGAAATTAATCTTCGTCTGGTTCCCCACTCGTCAGCGTATTCCGAGAGCTGATGGCGCCGGTTTCTGTCATGCGCAACCCGGCTTTGGGCTGAGAATGACCATCGGCGCATAACGCAGGAGAGGGCCATGGCAACGGAACTAACGGGCGTGAGGGTGGCGATCTTGGCGACGGATGGATTCGAGCAGTCGGAACTATTGGAACCGCGAAGGGCTCTGAACGACGCGGGTGCGAGTACCGAGGTGGTATCGCTAAAGGCGGGTGAAATCAGAGGTTGGAATCACAAGGAATGGGGCGAGAAAGTGCAGGTCGACCAAACGATCGATTCGGTCGATGCAAGAAACTTTGATGCGCTGGTACTGCCGGGCGGTGTAATGAATCCGGACAACCTGCGGATGGACGCGAAGGCGGTCGCCTTCGTGAAGGCTTTTTTCGACGCGAAAAAGCCGGTCGGTGCGATATGCCATGGACCGTGGACCGTAATCGAGGCGGGCGCCGCCAAGGGCCGGGTAATGACTTCTTGGCCTTCGCTCAAAACCGACATTAAAAATGCGGGAGGCCGCTGGGTAGACGAAGAGGCGGTGGTGGACGGCAATCTCGTTACCAGCCGCAATCCAAAAGATATTCCCGCCTTCAATCGTGAGATCACAAAGTTGTTCGCGGCTGCGCAGTCGCGCGCGGCATAGCGCCGCCCTCGAGGCCCGAGCCGCTAGGCGGATGTCGTGCCCTCCGGCTACGGGAGCTTGCGCGCTTCAATTTCAATGGCCTTGGCTATCTTCACGGCCGTTTCGGCAATCTCGGTGATTCGGGAGGCAACCAGACCGCTGAACCTATCGTAGTGCGCCGCCGCCATTCCTCCGGCTATGCTCGCGGCTGCCTGAATGAGCTGTGCTTGTTCCATGGTGAAGTTCCGTCGTCGTGGGTGAATTGATTAATTTTCCGCCATGGCCATGTCTATGCCGGACCCACACGGTAAGCACAGAGCTTGTTGCCTTCGGGATCTCGGAAATAAGCGGCATAAAAGGCTTGCGGTCCTTCTTCGCCGCGAACACCCGGCGCGCCCTCATCCGATCCGCCAAGCTGCAAGGCCTTCTTGTGAAGGGCATCCACTTTTGCCCGCTCGTTCAGCACCAGAGCCAACATGTTGCCATTGCCGGGCCGCGCTTCCTTGCCATCAAAGGGGGGCGTAATTGCCAGCGCGGGCCGATCCATTCTGACCCCGTACATGGTGAAGCCATGGGGCAATTCCATCAGTCGTTTTGCTCCCACTTCCGCCAGTAAGGCATCGTAGAATGCCTGGGCTCGCGCAAGATCATTGGTTCCGAGGGTGGCGTAGCCAATCATGGGTCTCTCCTTGCGTGCCTCAAGTCCTACCCAAGTTTAACCTGATTAGATAACAGCGCAAACGTCGGGAGAAAATGCATGATGCGGCATCTGAAGATCGGCGCGGCTTCGCTCGCGGCAGTGGTGCTTGTCTGCCTGATTGCCGTGATCGCGCGCGATCGGTTGAGCCAGCCTTCCGCACCGGCGCGCGCGACGCTCATTGCTCAAGCGGCTCACTATCACGCCCGCATCCAGCGCGATCGCTACGGTGTGCCGCACATCAGCGGTCCTACGGATCCTGACGTGGCCTTCGGATTAGCCTTCGCGCATTGCGAGGATGATTTTCCCACCATTCAGGACGCGGCGCTGATCGCGCGCGGCCAGCTGGCAAGCGTCGCAGGTGCCAGGGGAGCCGTAACGGACTATCTTGTGCGGCTTCTGAAAGTGCGCGAAACCGTGGCGGCGCAATACGACAGCGTCTTGCCGCAAGATGCCCGCGCAGTCCTGCGGGCCTATGCCGATGGGGTCAATTACTACGCCGCCCTGCATCCGGACAAGGTCGAGCGGGGCTTGCTGCCGATGAGCGGCCAGGACGTGGCCGCCGGATTCGTGTTTCGAACGCCGTTCTTTTATGGTCTTGACCATGTGTTCGGGAAGATCATGGCGCCTGTGCCCAAAGCAAGTCAGGTCGCCATGATCATGACCGGATCTGTGCCAATCGGCTCCAACGGCATCGCTGTGGCGCCCTCAAAATCTGCCGACGGCGCTACCCGTCTTTTGGTTAATTCACACCAGCCCTATGTCGGGCCGGTCGCCTGGTATGAGGCGGTGCTCGACTCCGGGCAGGGCTGGCATGTGGCCGGCGGTTTCTTCCCCGGCTCGCCGTTCATGCTTCACGGCCACAACGCACACTTGGGCTGGGCCAACACCGTCAATGCTCCCAATGTATCGACGGTCTATCGATTGGACGTGAACCCCGCGAATCCGGATCAGTATCGTTTGGACGGGCAGTGGAAGGCCTTCGAGAAGGGCGATGCGGCGATTCGCGTAAAAATCTTCGGGCCGCTGATTTGGACGGTGCACCGCCCGCTGTTGTGGTCGGCGCACGGTCCGGTACTCAAGACCGACCATGGAATGTTCGCAATCCGCTACGCCGGGATGGGCGAGGCGCGCCAACCGCTGCAGTACTATCGCCTGAACAAGGCGGCCAACCGCGAGGCTTGGTTGGCGGCCATGCGCCTGCAGGCGCTGCCCAGCATCAACTATATCTACGCTGACGAGGAAGGAAACATTGGTTATGTTTATAACGGCCAGTTCCCGCTACGGGCGGAGGGACGGGACTGGACCGAGGTCCAGCCCGGCGATCGATCCGATCTTATCTGGCAGGGTTATGTGCCTTTCGAGCGAGTGCCGCAAATTTGGAATCCCAAGTCCGGCTACGTGTTCAACTCCAACAACACGCCGTTCGAGGCCACGGGAGCGGAGGATGCACTGAAGCGCACCGACTTCAGCCCCGCCATGGGCATCCAGACCGACATGACCAACAGAGCCTATCGTGCCGAGGAAACCTTTGGTGCCGACGCGGCCATTACCGCTGAGGCGTTCCGGACCTACAAGTTCGATCTTGCTTATAGTGAGCGCTCCGACATTGCCCGCGAGATTGCTGAGGTAATCAAGGCGGACCCGGGTTCGGACAACGATTTAAGTGCCGCTCAAGCCTTGCTCAAGGACTGGGACCGGCGCACCAACACAGGCAGCCGAGCGGCAGCGCTGGCGGTGTTGATGCGCGAGACCGCGCATTCCGACCACCCTCCCGCCGTGCCGACCATCGAAGCGCTGCGCCAGGCAGTCAAGGCGCTCAAGAGCCGCTTTGGGCGCATCGATCCGGAGTGGGGGCAGGTCAACCGGATCCGCCGCGGCACTCTCGATCTGCCCATCGATGGCGGACCGGATACCTATCGCGCCGTCTACGGGGCTGCGCAGAGTGACGGCACCTTGAACGCGGTGGCGGGCGATACGTTGATTATGTTTGTGACCTGGGATAAGACGCACGTCTTATCCTCGGAAAGCATCAACCAGTTCGGGTCGGCCACATTGGATGCGCATTCGCCCCACTACGCCGACCAGACGCCGCTGTTCGTGGCGATGAAGACCAAGCCGGTTCTATTCGACCAAAGCCAGCTGGCCGGAAACGTGGAGGCCGACTACCATCCGGGTGATCGCGAACAGGCGGCGCGCTGAGCAAGAGCTCGACGGCCTCGCAACTTTTCGCGGGCTGCGGGGTCCTTGGCGGAGTGGATATTCTCTTACATGACAAGGGAGCTTAAGCAATGAACCCTCAATCGAAGAAAACGGCGGCGCAGCATACGCTTTGCATCGGCGCGGCATTGCTCATGGCTGCGGGCATCGCCGGTAACGCGCATGCCGGGGACTACTCCAAGTCATTCACGGTGGCCAACCGGGCGAATGTGCATGTCGATACCAATGATGGCAGCGTCAATATCATTACCAGCCCCGACGTCAAGCAAGTGGAATTCCATGTCGACTATGCTGGCTACGAGATTGACAAGAATCTGCGCATCGACTCTGAGCAGGCAGGGGACAATGTTACGTTGACGGCGCGGATCAAGAACGGATGGCACTTCACCCTCGGCGAGCTTCGCCGCTTGCGCATCGAAGTACGCATGCCGGCGGATGCCGATCTTCGCGTGGAAACCGGCGACGGCTCGATCAAGGCCGAGAATCTGACCGGCCTGGTGGACCTACACTCCGGCGATGGCAATCTCACCGTGGGCGCAATCAAAGGATCCTTGCAGATGCGCACCGGCGACGGCGGCATTGACGCCAACAACATCGATGGCAAGATTTCGGCGGTGTCAGGCGACGGACATATCACCCTCGAGGGCCGATTCGACGTCCTTCAGGCGAAAAGCGGCGATGGCCGCATCAAGGTACGGGCGCTAAAGGGTTCGAAGCTGGACGATAGCTGGAGCCTGAGCTCGGGCGACGGCAGCATTGAGGTCGCCATACCGAGCGATTTGTCTGCCGATGTGGAGGCCCACAGCGGCGACGGCAGCGTCAGCACGGAGGTGCCGCTGACCATCCAGGGGTCAATCAGCAAATCTCAAGTCCACGGTAAATTGAACGGCGGCGGCCAGACGCTGACCATTCATACCGGCGACGGTGCCATCCGGCTGAAAGCGGTCTGAAAGACGCGATCAACCTCCGGGTCCTTGCGCGGTCGCCGATCGAGCGTTGCGCCGCAGGTTGACCAGTATGGGCAGAGTAAAAAGATACAGCGCCGCGGCGGCCAGCCAGACCAGGCCTGGAAACGAGGCACGTGTTGCGAAGTAGACGCCGCTCACCGCCACCGGCCCCACGATCGAGGTGAGGCTGAGAAGACTTGCCAATACGCCCTGCAGCTTGCCTTGGGCATCAGCATCGACCCGCTTGGCTAACAGCGATTGCAGAGCAGGCAATCCGATTGCGCCGAGACAGAAAAGCGGCATCAGAGCAAACGGCATCCAGCCCCGGTTCGCAAAGGCGATAAGCACGGAGGCAAGCGTGTCCGTGACCACGCCGGTGAGGATCGCAAATCGTTCGCCCCATCGTTCGGTCAACGGACCGGCGATGAATGCTTGCGCGAACGCGTGCAGCAGTCCGAAGCAAGCCAGCGATGTGCCTACCCAGAAGGGCGACCAGCCATATCGATCCGCGCCGTAGATGATCCAAATGCTGCCGCCCACCTGGCCGATCAGCGAGATGACGATAAATATCAACAGCAGCGACCGTAGGCCGGGCATGGAAAACGCCCAGCGGAATGCCGCGAAGGGATTGAAGCGCAGGGTCGGGGTGTGCGCGGCGCTTGCGCGGACAGGTTCGCGCAATACTTTCAAGGTCACGAGGAAGGTAATGGCATTCAGCAGGGCCGCTGCGATAAACGGGGCGCGAACCCAATATTCCCCCAACGCGCCGCCCAACAGCGGCCCGGCGATGAAACCGAGACCTTGGCAGGCATTGAGCTGTCCGAATCGGCGCGCCCGCTCAGTCTCCGGGGTCACATCGGCGATGTAGGCGGACGCGACCGCCTGGCTTGCGCCGGTAATTCCGGCAATCGCACGCCCCAGAAACAACAACCCCAGCCAGGGCGCACCGGCCATGAGCACATAGTCCACGGTTGCTCCGGCGAGGGAGAACAGCAGTACCGGCCGCCGGCCGATACGATCGCTCCAAGCGCCGAGGATCGGCGAGAAAATGAATTGCATGAGCGCATAGAGACTCAAGAACGCGCCGAAGCGCCAACCGAGCTCGGCGGTGTGTGCGACCTCCGCCAGCAAGCGCGGAATAATCGGCAGAGTCAGACCGATGCCGGCCACGTCCAATGCGACGATGGTGAGCAGGACGCCCACTGCTGGCTTTACCAAATGCGTCATTTCTGTTGATAAACCTGCAGGTGCCGGAGGGGCGCCTAACGATCCAGCACCGCACGCAGTTTCGCGTAGCCTGCCCGTGAAATTGGCAATTGAGTCTTGTCGAGCAGTATAGCGATGCGGCTTTCCTTTTCGGATAGTTCTATTTTCGCAAGCCGCGAAATATTCAGCAAGAAACGCCGATGAATCCGCACGAATTCTTGCGGCGGCAATTGCTGTTCCAAATCGCTGATCGCCTGTTCTTTCAGGTAGTTTTTACCCGCCGCTCGTATCGAAATGTAGTCGTCCTGCGATTCCACGAAATCCACGCTGTCGACGGGGATGACATGGACATTTGAGCGGTCGCGAATCAACAAGCGATCGAGCGCAGCGCCGTCGCGGCGGGTTTCCAGCAGCGCGCGGGCGGGCACGGGCTCGGACTTGCGCAGTTGCGTCCGTGCCAGCGCCAGCGCCTCGCCAAAGCGCTCGGCGCTGAAGGGTTTGAGCAAATAATCGACGGCATGGACGTTGAAGGCGCGAAGCGCGTAGCTATCGTAGGCAGTCGTAAAGATAACGCCGCGAGCCTCGTTTCCGAGCAGTTCCAGGACCTCGAATCCATCGAGCTTCGGCATCTGCACATCCAGGATCATCAAGTCCGGCTTGTGCGTATTGGCGGCTTTGACTGCCTCGAAGCCGTTGGCGCATTCGGCGACCAGCCGCATGTCCGTATGGGCCGCCAGATATTCGCGCACCAAGCCTCGCGCGGGGGATTCGTCGTCGACCACGATCACCGTAAGAGCATCCGTTTCGCTCATGCTGCCGCCTCTTTGGCCACCGGCACGTGAATGCTGGCTCGATAGGTACCTTGCGCCTCAACTGCCTCGAACAGGTACGCAGCGCCATAGTGTGCCTGCAGCCGTTGCCGCACCAAGTTCAATCCCAAGCCGCTGCCGTGGCTGCGCGGCCGATCGGCATCGGTTGGATTCACGACGCTTATCATGAGTACTGAATCGCGGCACTCCGCGTGAATCGACACGGTACCGCCTTCCAAGCGATGCGTGATCCCATGGACCACGGCGTTTTCCACCAGCGGCTGCAAGAGCAGCGCAGGGATTTTTTCTTGCAGGGCCTGATCGCTGCCGTCGCACTGCACACTCAAGCGCGAGCCGAGGCGCACCTGTTCAATCGCCAGGTAGCGTTGCAATACCGTGAACTCTTCGCGCACCGAGATATGCTGAGCCGAGCCCAGCCTCAAGGTATCGCGCAAGAAGTCGGCCAGCAACAGACACATGTTTCGGGCGGATGCGGGATCGCTCGTGGTCAGTGCACTCACGGAATTCAAGCTGTTGAACAGAAAATGCGGGTTGAGCTGTGCCCTCAATGCCTTGAGTTCGGCTTCGCGCACCAGGAGGCTCGATTCCAGCATCTGACTCTCCGAACGCTGGGCGTCCAGCGATGCGATGAGCGCATAGTGAAAGGCAATCGCCAGTCCGAAAAGCAGCACCCCCACCGCGAACAGCGTCCATGGCTGATCCAGATACATTTTGGGATGAACATCGAGATTGAGTGTTTCCAGTATCGCCGACCATAGCCAGGCAATACCGACCGAAAATCCGCCGGCGGTCACTGCGGCCATGGCGAGAGCCGGCAGCGCGCGCCAGACCCGATACTGCTGACCGATAGGGAACGCACGGCACACGTAGTACGCGGTCATTCCGAGAAAGCCATAGAGTATGGTGAGCGGCAGGAAGAAGGCCGTGGCGGTGCCCCACGCGTTCGCACGGCCGAAGCCGATCACCAGCACGGCGCCGATCGGCAGGTAGCCGAGAATATAAAGCGCCAGCTGCTTCCCATTGGTGAAAATAGGATGCATGGCGGCCTTAAGCTCCGGCGCCGATCAATTACTGATTTCGACGCCGCCCATCAACACGGTGCCGCGAACGTAGAGAAACTGAGTGCCGCCCATGATCGGACGGGTCTTATCCTCAACACCACCCATGATGGGCGTCACTTGCATGACCACTCTCCAGTTCGGCGGCACTAAGATGTGCGCCCCGCCCATGAGAGAAAACACCTCGACATACGCGCTACCATCGGCGCTGAGCAAGGCATCGCGCAGATCAAGTTCACAACCTCCCATGAACGAGGTCACATCCGCGCTGCGAAATATCATGCCAGACACACGCTGTTTCGTGCTGCCCATCATGCCGAACATCGATATGTGATCCGATACCTGCGGCGAACCGCTCACAGGGTTTGGATTCGCCGACGGTGGGTAGCCGCCGAGCGGCGGCGGCGGCGGCGGGCGGCGGTGCGGGCCGGGGCAGGTGTGCGCCGTTTCGCATTAGAATTCGCGCCCCCACCACCACCAAGACCAACGGCCATAAAAATTCCCACGGCGCCAGGCTCAGCCAGTGCAGAGTGTTGAGCAACAACCAGACGCCGATCAGGGCCACGATGCTGCCGGTGACTACGCCGCGTCCGCCGCGCTGCAGAATAGCCAGACCATATAGCACCACCAACAGCGGCCAGAAGCGCATCAGATGATCGGCTTCTCCCCAGCCTAACTGGTGGAGGGCCAGCAGCAGGCCTATCAACACCAGAAACGCCCCAATGAGCATTCTCGGAGCCGAGGCCGGTCCCGGGGGCGGGGGCTGTTGCATATCAGGCGACATGAGTGCCTTTGCTCAGCAAGGACTTCGCCCGGGTCATTCCGCCGGCGATTATCCAATAGTCGACACCCGCCACGAGGAGTGCCAACGCAAATTTCTGATAGGCCCAATCGGTCATGGTGTTCATGAAAAGCCAGTCACCCAACAGTAGCAACCCCCAGCCCTTGAGACGCGGACTGCGCATCGTCATGGTAAGGCGCGCGAGCCCCAGCGCAACTACGACCAACGGCCAACTGCGCTGTAGATCGACAGCGCTCACCAGCCCGGACTTCCCGAGGGCTGCCGCGGCCGCTGCAATGACCAATATCGTACCCGTAATCAATCGGATACCCGCAGGCATTTTGGCTGGGGATTCCATAACCTTGCTCCCGTACTTGATCGATGGGGCCATGGTCCCGCGGGGTAGCTTGCGGGTCATGCGATATTCGGTGAATGCACGGCCAGTCCCGGCGAATGACCGCGGCCAAAACCCTGGCAATTTTCCGGGTCCTGCGTGTTGTAAGGAATGCGCCATCCCATCACTGCCCCTGTGACCCTTTTGGTGCTTATCTGGGTACTGGGCGCCGGCTCGTCCTGGGCAGGCGGACCCGCCCAGCCGTCCGATGTGCGCGCCTCGCAATTGCAGGATTTGGCGCAACTGCGCCGCTATGTAGCACTGGATGCGGCTTACTCCAGCCAGCAGCGGGAACTCGCACTGCAAGCCATTAGCGAATCGGAGGGCGGAGCGGGAATGTGGTCGCAGGCCGACTTCGAGCTGCAAGTCGCTCGCGTAGTCGCACTCGCCGACAATGGCCACTCAACGATCTGGAGCGGGCCCCGCTCGGGACGCATGAACCGTCTTCCCGTGCGGTTGATGTTGTTCGCGGATGGCGTGTTCGTGCTGCGCGCGAAGGGCTCCGGTGCCGCCACGCTTGGAATGCGGGTCGATGCGATCGACGGCATCGCGACGTCAAGGATCCTGCAGAAATTGGCCGTCTATAAGGGTGGTCCGGCCAATCTTCGCAACCATGACAACATCAGCCTGCTCGAGTCTCCGCAGCTGCTGCATGCTGCCGGCATCGCGCAGTTGGAACACCGGGTTACCCTGACCGTCAGCCGCCAAAATACCTCCCGGGAGGTCGTCCTGCAGGCGCTGCCGCCGGATGCGGGCGAACCGGATGTGACTCGGCTGCGCTACCTGTCTGCGCAACGCTTGCGCAATGAAGGCGATGAGTGGCAGAGCGCACTTGCGGGTCGCGCAGTGCCGTTGTGGCTCAAAGAGCCGGATCAGGCATTTCGACTCGTTCCGGTGCCGGCGTTGGCCGCGGTCTACTTGCAGCTAAAGGTCAATACGGATGCTGAGGATGGAGAACAAATCGGCGTGTTTCTCGCGCGTGCGCGGGCAGCGATAGCTCAGGCGCGGCCGCAGAATATCATTCTGGATATGCGATTCAACGGCGGCGGCGACTACACCAAAACCGCGTCATTCATGTCGGGGTTGGCGAGAATGACTCCCGCTCCGGGGCGAGTGTTCGTGATCACGCACGCCTCTACGTTCTCCGCGGCCATCACCAGCGTCGGGTTCGCAAAGCAGTCGGCCCCAGGACGAGTAGTCATTGTCGGCGAACCCTGCGGAGACAGGCTGATTTTCTACGGCGAGCCTCGATCCTTCGCACTGCCGAATTCCGGTATCGGCATGAGTTACGCGACCGGCTTGCACGACTACCGGCACGGCTGCCGCTGGTTCGGACCGTGCTATTGGGTGAATTGGATTTACCCCATTTCCGTGCCGACACTGGATCCCGAAATTTCGGCGCCGCTTTCCTTTGCGATGATTAGCGCGGGCAGCGATCCCGCGATGGAGGCAATCGCTGCCGCTTTACGGCGCCAAGTTGCCTTTAACACTCAGAGTGGCTCTAATGACAGCAACTAGATGGCGGCTTGCATGTTCCCATGGTTTGGGGTTCTGATACTGGGCGGTTAAACCAAAGAAACTGGAGTTGGCACATGCGGAAAATCGCGCTCACTTTATTGCTGGCCCTGTCAATCGGCGCGGCGACTACGGCATCGTCGCAGTCCCCGCAGTCTGCTGCACCGGCGCCTGATCCGGCGTGGAAAGTGCCGGAGGTTATCGCGTTCATCGGCCTGAAGAAGGGCGATAAGGTGGCCGATATCATTGGCGGCCGTCTAACGGCATCGCTGGCGCAGGCCGTCGGGCCCACCGGGAAAGTCTATGCGGTGGAAACTGCAGAGATCGTCAAAGGCCATCCGCAAATCATGGACAGGATGAAAGCAGTAGCGGCACAGTCGCCCAATGTCGTCGTCAGCGATGATCCAATCACCACTCCGCTGCCGTCGGGACTCGATGCCGTGTTCATTCGTCAGAACTACCACGATCTTTACGACAAGTTCATGGGACCTGCGGATGTGCCGGCCTTCAACAAGGCGGTTTTCGCGGCACTCAAGCCCGGCGGAGTCTATGTGGTACTGGATCATGCCGCCGTCGCGGGCTCAGGAATCGACGCAACCGATACCCTCCACCGCATCGACCCGGCGCGGGTGAAGGCGGATGTGCTGGCAGCAGGCTTCAAACTGGATGCCGAGAGCTCGATTCTCGCCAACAAGGACGACGATCACAGCAAAAATGTGTTCGACCCCTCGGTGCGCGGTCACACCGATCAGTTCTTATTCCGCTTCAAGAAGCCGAAGTAACACTGAAGCCACAGCCAGCAGCCAGCAGCCAGCAGCCGGAAGTATTTAGGGGACGGTGTCGTGCGGTCTAGTTGGAAAAGGATATTTTGGGCGGCCGGTACGGTACTGCTGGGGATTTTTGCCTTTGTGCTGTACCTACAGGGACGAGGCGGACAGTACCCAAATTATCCTGCCGCCAGTTTCCCGAAACGCCCGCCTGCGGTGCCAAGCGCCGCAGCGCCGGGCGAGACCCTCGTGCAAACCGATGCAGGAACCCTGCGCGGGGCTTATGTCGGCTCGACCCTCGCATTCAGAGGGATTCCTTATGCGCGTCCCCCGGTGGGCGAGTTGCGGTGGCAGCCGCCATTGCCGCCGGTCCCCTGGCAAGGCGTGAAACAGGCCGCTCAGCCTGGAAGTGCGTGCACACAGCGTGCGGAGGGTCTCATTCCCTTTATTGCGCCGATGGCCGAGGCGTATGGCGCAAATTTCTCGCAACCGCCGCTGCAATCGTCCGAAGACTGTCTTTATATCGATGTCTGGGTGCCTCAGTGGCCGGTTAAACAAGCGCTGCCCGTCATGGTCTGGCTGCACGGCGGCAGCAATACGGTTGGAAGCGGGACGCAGTCGACCTATGGCGGCGTTTCGCTCACTCAGCACGGGGTAGTGTTGGTTACCCTGAACTACCGCCTCGGGGTGATGGGATTTTTTAGTCACCCTGAACTTAGCGCAGAGTCGCCGCATCACAGCTCGGGAAATTATGGATTGCTGGACCAACTCGCCGCACTCACGTGGGTAAAACGAAACATCGCTCAGTTCGGCGGCGACCCTGACAATGTGACCTTATTTGGCGAGTCAGCCGGGGCGATTGATGCCGCGCGGCTCATGACCTCGCCGCTCTCGGCGGGTTTGTTCCGGCGTGTCATTTCCGAAAGCGGTCCGGCGTTTGAGCCGGCGCGAACATTGTCTGAGGCGGAAGCCTTCGGAAGCGCGGTGAGCGCGCTGGCGCCGGCCGACCCACGGACAACGGCACTGCAACGGCTGCGCGCACTGTCAGCCGCCGAAGTTGAAAAACTGGTGGTCAAGGCCAAGGAACGTTTACCGGCCGATATTACTTCGGCGACGAGCGACGGTTGGGTGCTGACGCAGTCGCCGCAGAGGGCATTCCTCAGCGGTGCCATTCAAAAAGTTGATTTGTTGATCGGCATCAACGGACGTGAGCTCAGCGCTTTTCGTCTTTCCGCCGCCGCCGCGGCCAAATCGTCAGGGAACCAGAACAGCGTCGCAGAATCCGCAGGTTTTAATAGATTCTCTGCCGCCGCCCGCCCGTATTTTGGAAGCTGGACCAATCCGGCCATCGCGCTTTATTTCGGCAAGATCCTCGTGAGTCGAACCGCCGGGCTTGATCAGGCTGCCAACGATCTGATCGGCGCCTGCCCGGTCGGCGCCATGGCGAATCTCGCCCATGATTCCGGCCGGCGGGTATTTGTGTACCGCTTCGACCGGTCGATTCCCGGCAAAGGCGAGGCTGAATTGGGCGCATTTCACAGCCTGGAGGTTCCGTATGTCTTCGGAAGCCTGGGCGACTCTGAGTGGCAATGGCTGCCGTCAACGTCCGATGATGCAGCGCTCTCGAACCTACTGCAGACCTATTGGACCAATTTCGCGAAATCCGGGGATCCCAACGCGCCTGGACTACCCGATTGGCCCGCCTGGAGCAGCGCTAAAATGGAGTTTCTGGTGGTCAATAAAGATGCCAGTGTTTCGGCTCAACGTAATTTCGCGCCGCTTTTCAGCCGGCTCGGTGCAAATGAACTGAGAGAAGGTTTCGAAGCCAAGTAGGGGAGGGTTAGCATGATCAACCGGCGGCGTTTGTTGCGCGTTGGGGTGACTTGCGCTCCGCTGGCGCTCGCGGCCCGTTGGGTTCGCGCAACTTCGAGCGATAGCATAAGCCAGCGCGCCATTCCCTCTTCCGGCGAGCGGCTGCCGGTGATCGGCCTCGGCAGTTCGGCCTCCTTCGAGCAGTCGGCCAACCGCAGCGATCTGCAAGGCCTCTCCGAGGTGCTCAAAGTCATGACTGATCAGGGTGCGAAGGTGTTTGACACCGCACCGAGTTATGGCGGTTCCGAGGCAGCGGCCGGGCGCATCGCGAAGGAGTTGGCGATCGCGGACAAAATTTTTTGGGCAACCAAGACCGAACCGTCTTACGGCAGCGACGGCGGCGCGTCTGCGCGCGCGCAAATTCAAGAGTCTTTGAAGAGACTGGGCGTGAAGAAACTGGACCTGGTGCAGGTGCATAATCTCGGCAACCTACAAACCCAATTGGCGGTTCTGAAGGACCTCAAAGGTCGCGGGCTTATACGTTATCTGGGCGTGACCACAACATTTCCGGGCCAGTATTCAGAGCTTTTGAACTGCATGCGCAGTGAGCGGCTTGATTTTATCGGCGTAAATTATGCGATCGATGATCGTGAAGTAGAGAAGCGGATCCTGCCGCTGGCAATCGATCGCGGCGTCGCCGTGCTCGGCTATGTGCCGTTTGGGCGCAGCAACCTGTTCAAGCGAGTCGCCGGTTCCGAGGTGCCGCAATGGGCGGCTGAAGCGGGCATGAATACTTGGCCGAAATTCTTTTTGAAGTTTGTCATCGCTCACCCGGCGATCACGGTTGTGACCCCGGCGACCAGCCAACGAGCCCATATGCTGGAGAATATGGCTGGCGGAGTGGGTCCGTTTCCGGACGAGCCTATGCGCAGGCGCATGATCTCCGTGATTGAAAATCTTCCCAGTGCTTAGCGATTCGGATCAGCGTGAAACGAGCGGCAACGAGCCTGCGGGCCCGACGAGGGTGGCTGCTAAACCCAGCTTGTTGAACTGTCGGATCTGTACATCCAGTTGCAATTTTGCCGATAACGATTCGAGCCCAACCGGGTCGGGCGTGGCAATTCTGAGTTCGGCTAGCCGGCACCCCGCGGGCGCGTCCACCGAAGGATGCAGTGAATCAGGATCCCATTCGATGAAGAAGGGTAGAACGCCATCCCTGTCGTCTTTAAGGGTCAGTGATTTCCATTTCAGCGTGGTCCCGTTTGGACGGGCTCGCGAACCCGGATTGGGACCAACGCATTCGACCGAGGCGCTTCGCAGGTCCGATGCGAATCCGTTCAGATCGTTTCTATGTATGGCCCAACCCACCAGTGCAGGATCTTTCAAATCCAACACATGACGAGGATCGCTCGAGGCCGCCTGCAATGGATCGGGCGCGATGATTTCCAGGTATCGCAACGTGCCCAAAGAAAGCAATGCGTTTTTCGTTCCCGCGCCAGGATGCACTCCGCCGGCCGCAGCCCGTACGCCGAGCCGCTGGTAAACATACTCGATGCCGGCAGTGAGGTCGTTGCAGCCCAAGATGATGTGGTCAAGAGATTTGGGCACGTTGTCTGAGGCGGCCCGCGCAAAATGAGGTACCGCCATCGAGCTGATGGCCGCAAGATTGAACGCACGCCGCGAAATCATGAGAGCCATGCTAACGCGCGGCACCGGTACTAGACAACGCGCGATCCGGATCTTGGCGGCCCCCAGCGCAGCCTGCGTGTTGCGATCATCACCGCGGCCAATACAGCGAACAAGGCAATCGCGCCAATCAATAGCGAGTAGCTTTCCGACAGAACCAGCATGAAGAGCAATCCATAGACCAAACTCATGATCAGGGCGACGATCGCCCCCGACCGGACGCTGTTGAGAGCCCCGGAGATGTAAAAGCCGAGGAGACCGGCCAGCGCAGCCGCTCCCAGCCAGTAGCTCAACCAGAAGGGCAGGTGCTCGGCAAGGGCGATCAGAAGCAAATAGAAGGTACTGAGCGCAAGTCCCACCAGCCCGTATTGAACGGGATGGACAGCTATTTGCGCGAGCGCCTCCCAGGCCAGAAAAGACAGGAAGGTCAAGGCGATGAAAACCAGAGCATACTTCACCGCCCGCTCGCTGCGTTGATAGACATCGACGCTCTGAAATAGACCCACTCCATACTCGGCGCTCGCCAACTTGGCGGCATCCACTTGGGTGTCGACCCACGATTGGGCGAAGGCACGATTCAACGCCAACACCTGCCACTGTGCTTGAAAGCCGTGCGAATCGACATGATATTGCGACGGCAGGAAGGCGCCTTGAAATTGCGGATCGGGCCAGTTCGATTGCAGCTCCAAGGTTGATTTTGCCGCGGTCGGCAGGAAGTTCAGCGATTCGCTGCCCGCCAAGATGAGCTGCGCTGAAAAGGGCAAACTTTCCTGCTGCAAGAATTCCGATAGGTCGATTTTAGCCTCGACGCCCGGAATGCCGTTTGCCAGAGCGGGACCGAACATCAATGGATGCTGCCCGACGGCCGCGCTGCCGATCTCACGGACACTGCGCACGTCGGACAAGGGCAGGCGGATGCGCGCTTCTTTCCAGTGAAGGGTCATGTTGGCGTAGGGGCCCGTCTCGGCCGCGGCGAGCACCTCGCTCATCCTGAAGCCGGCGTTTACGTTAATGTGCACCAGGTAAACGGGCACACCATAGATTCCGACACGACGGGTGGCGGCATGCTCGAGCGTCGCCTGCACTTTCAAGTCATCAGCAAGAATATAAAGTTGGTGGGATTCGATGGAGATCTCACCCGTCCTGGATTTTCTTTCGACATCGAACGGGACCCGTATTATCGGGCCGCCTGCGGACAATGAGCCGCCCCAGCCTTTGGCCACCGTTGCCACGGCCTGGGTTCGCATCTGACTGCGTTCAGCGATCAATCCGCGCAGCATCGATAGCGGAATCATCAGCCCTACAACAATCAGTCCGATCAACCCAATCTTGCCGGCCAGGGGGCGGTCTTCGAATATGTTCCACGCCATGATCTCTCCGTCAGCATTAATTCACCGACAGAGTGCATTGCGAAAATGGCCGATCGCCGATGGAATCGTGGGCAATTGTGGCAAGTCCCGCGCGGTTTGCTCGACTGCGCTTAGCCCATGACTTCCAAAACCTGCTTGAGCGCGCGCCGGGATTCTTGCGCGGCTCGCCCCCAGCTTTGTCTCCCCGACAACTCACTGTGGCCAAATGCGATGCGTCCATGACGCTCGCGAATGACTTCGAGCGGCGCCGGGTTCCCCGGCGTTCCAAAATAGAATCCTGGTTGCGGCGCAATGTAGGCATGGCCCCAGCGGTTGATGACGATACCCGCGATGTCGCGCTTGGCGTCGAATCCAGAATCGCCCAACATTCCTTGCAGCTGTCTGCGGATCTGTAATTCGAAATCCGCGTAAGTGGTGGCGAACAACCGGCCGCGTGCCGCGGCGGTTTGACGGTCGATCGGCACCCCGGACTGCGGAAATCCAACGTAGAACGTGAGCATCGCCGGCTTGGACGGATCGAGCGGCACCGGGACGCCGTTGATCTTCATTGGCTGACGTACGTTTACGAAGAAACCGAAGCCGTCGAACCAGTGTGCGGACGAAATGCCGAGCTTCGCAAAGGCCCGCCAATTGCGGACGGCCACGTTGGCGACCAGTATCGGGCCATGATGAAATTGCGAATACGCGGCGACGTAGGAGGGCGGCAGATCGCGCACGATTCGGCGTGCAATCCATCCGCCGGCGGCAACGATGGCGCTTTTGCCGCGCACGCGCGCGAGTTGGTCGCCAATGAGATAGGTCACGTTGACGCCGCCCGCGCTCTGCGGTTCTCCCTCATGCCGTACGGCTAGGACCGTGGCGCCGAGCCGAATGCGAGTGTGCTGCGGCCGGTCGAGCGCCGCGAAATCGATGGGGGCGTAGAGCACATCGGCGAACGATCGCGTACCCGAAATGGCATCCGGCAATATCGCCTTCACGATGTGCCGCATGATGGCGGCATTGCCGCCCGGGAAGGAAAACACATCGTCGCTGATGATGTTCTCTCCGGTGCCGGGCAGACCGAGCAATTTCGCGCCATAGGCGGAAACGACGTCCGAACTCACGCCGTAGTCGCCGGTCGCCACGAGGGGATCGGAAAGCCGGAACACATCCTTGGAAAGACCGAGTTCACGGATGATCAGATCGCCGTAAGACATCGAATCGAGCCAGCGATTCGTGGCTGCCTCATCACCGTGAGTGAGGATCGGTGAATGCTTTTTCCATTGCAGCCAGCTGCGGCGTGCTTCTGATGAAATAGGCGCGCGGCGCAAATCGTCGGACCAAGGATCGACCACCCACGCGCGCCTCGTCGCGAATGGCTCATCGAAGTAGTAGCCGAGTGAACTCGCGTTCTCATTCCAGTACATGGGATCGTAATGATCCCGCGCGAATTTCAATGACGATGCCGTTCCGGTGGGGGCGACAAAGTCGTAGGAGCGCGGCATGCCGATCTCGTCCCAGAGCCCTGCAACGTGTGCATAGTTATTGTCCGCCGCGGGGATGACCGCGTCGTTGGAGCCCTGCGGGCCGGTCAACATCACGCCGTCGACGAGCAATTGATTTTGTTTGGCCTCGCCGCCGAATACCGGATGATTGTCGAGAACGAGGCAGCGCCCGTTGGGACGAGCCTTATGAAATTCGTACGCCGCGATGATGCCTGCAAAGCCGCCGCCAACGATGATGAGATCGTAGGTTTCGTCGAGCAGCTGCGCCGTCTCAATTCGCGCTTCGTAGATGCCGTCGCGAATGCCGTGTGCCGCGTTGACGACGGAGGCGATGTTGCCGTTCGAGCGGCTGTAGTCGCCGATACCCGCATATCCGTTCCATGCCGAGCCGAGGCCCTGCGAGAAGGCCGGCGCCGGTGCGCCCAGCAGGACGGCGCCGGTGCCGATGAGGGTGGCACCGACGAAATCGCGGCGAGTAATATTGCGATCCAGCCCAAGAGATCGAGCGTCGCTGTGATGGGGGGAGGTCCCATACGGTCTTTTTGTTGTCATTCCTGATCCTTGTTCGGAATGCCAGAATATCTCATTGGATTTCGCGCCCCTCGAGATTTAGGGGGCAGGCTGGTTGGCCGATGCTGATATATCTCCTCCGGGCCAGGCCCTAAATTCCCAGGGTTGCGAAGCTGTTTTCTACGTTCGTTAACGTTATAGTGAATATTGACTGCGCAATTAGTTAGTGTGAATATCCGCGCAGGCGCCGAGAGAGCGCATTCGCAACGCAAAGGGGAGCCCATGAAAATTCAACATTTGTGCTTGAGCGCAGCCACGCTCGTCATAGGTTGGTGCGGTACCGCTGCCGCGCAGACGGTAGCGTCTGCAACCGCCGCTTCTGGGGATCAATTGGCCGAGGTGGTGGTCACGGCGGAACGCCGGCACACGGACTTGCAACAAACGCCGATCTCCGCGACGGTCTTGAGTGGCGGAGACCTTGCCAATTTGGGCGTCTTCACCATCGATCAGCTGCAGTTCGCCACCCCGGGTGCGACGGTCAATAATTTTGGCCAAGGAAATGATTTCAACATTCGCGGCGTCGGCAAGGGGGAGCACAACTCCCAGACCACCGTCGGGGTGGTCACGTACCGCGACGGCGTCGCCACCTTCCCGGGGTATTTCCAAGGGGAGCCGTACTACGACATCGCGAATATCCAGATCCTGCGGGGGCCGCAAGGCACCTTCGGCGGCCAAAACGCCACCGGCGGGGCGGTCTTGGTGAACACCAATGACCCGGTCATCGGCGGCGGCTATAGCGGCTACGGGTCGGGCCAGATCGGCAATTATCATGACTTCGCCGTGCAGGGCGCGATTAATCTGCCGATCAACGATACGTTGGCGGCGCGCTTCGCGTTTAACAGCGAGTCGCGCGACAGCTTCTACAATATCGCCGGTCCTAACGGCGGTCCCTACACGGGCAATCCGGGTAATCTGCGCGAGGCCAGCGGGCGCTTCGGGCTGCTGTGGAAGCCTGATGAGGCACTGAGCGTGCTGCTGAAGATTGATTACAATTACCTGGATTTCGGTGCCTATCCCTCGGATCCGTATTACTCCACGGAAGATCTGTTCCATATCGGCGTGAACTCTCCGCAACAGGCGCTCGACCGCTTCGGTCGCGCGGCGCTGAAAGTCGACTATGTGCTCCCCGATGGCATTACGCTGCGCTCGGTCACGGGCTACCAAAAGGGCAACACCTCTTATCAGGCCGATTTGGACGGCACGAATGGCTTGATCAAGGTTGGCGGCGTGCCTATTCCTCTGCCAAACGATTTCTTTTCAGATACGGTCGATGAGACACTTTGGTCCGAGGAGTTCAATGTCATTTCACCGGACAAGGGCTTTCTGACCTGGATCGCCGGTGTCTATTTTGACCACGACACCTACAATTTTCTGCCGCCCTATCAATTCTTGATCGCCACTCCGCTTGTCGTTCCCTCCAATCCGGCGTTCGAGTACCGCCTTCAGGGCACCAACCCGGAGCAGGCGATTTCCGCATTCGGTCAGTTGAGTTTCCAGTTATCAAGCGCTTGGCAGCTGCAGATCGGAGGCCGCTACACCGATGCGAAGACCACCAATCATGTCGATGTGCTTCAGTACGGACTCCCCATCTCGGATCAGCAATCGCAAAAATATACCAATACTTCGGGCAAGGTCTCCTTGAACTGGACCGTTAATCCGAATAACTTTCTCTACGCCTTTGTCTCCACGGGCTTTCGCCCCGGGGGCTTAAATGTTCCGGTCGGCCTCGGCACGCCGGAAGCGTTTGATTCCGAGAAGCTGACGAGCTTCGAGCTGGGCTGGAAGTGGACCGGCTTTGACGGGCATTTGCGCACGCAGCTCGACTCCTTCTACTACAACTACAAAAATTTCCAGGTCATCGTCGGCTATCCTCAGTTTCCGACCTTCGGCTTCGAGCTGAACAACCCGAACCCGACCCATATCTACGGGGTCGAGTTGCAGACTCAGGCGGTGTTCGGGAATCTCTCCCTGGACGCCGGAACCGCTTTCATGCACAGCGAGCTCGGGCAGTTCTTTGCCACGGATCCGAGAATTCCGAGCTTCACCCCCTGCGATCCGGAGCACGGTCCCGCGAGCGCTTCGTGCGTTGATCTGACCGGACACTCGCAGACCTATGCGCCGAATTTCACCTTCAATCTCGGCAGCCAGTACCGATTCGTCATGGGGGCGCAGGACACCATCACGCCGCGCGTGAATTTCGGCTACGTCGGGCCGCAGTGGGCAACGCTGTTCCAGAATGAAGCGCTGGGAGACCATCTTGCGGGGCGCGACATCTGGGGCGCGCAACTGGCTTGGACGCACGCGCACTATGTCACGACGCTTTACAGCACCAACGTGAACGATCTGCACTATGTTTCGGCCCTGAACTCTGGTTTGCGTTTTGCAGGGTATCCGCGCCAATACGGCATACGGTTCCTGGCGACGTTCTAATGGCAAACATAACGGCCGCCTTGCTGTAAAGCCGGGCGGCCATACCTCTACTTCACGTACTTTGCCGTGCATGCAACCTTTCGCCCTCACCGTCGACAAGTTTCTCGATCACGCCGCCAAATGGTCTGGCAATCGCGAGATTGTTACTGCGGCATCCGCAGAAACGGTACGGCGCACTGACTACGCGACCTTAAGAGCGCGCAGCAACCGTCTGTCCGGCGCGCTCGCCGCGCTGCACCTGCGTCGCGGCGATCGCGTGGGTACACTCGGTTGGAACACGCAACATCACCTGGAAATGTATTACGCGCTCATGGGCAGCGGGATGGTCTGCCACACCTTGAATCCGCGTCTTACCGCCGCGCATCTCGCGGCCATGATCAACGAAGCTGAAAACCGCGCGCTCGCCGTGGCCGTCAATCTGCTGCCGCTGCTGTCCGAGTTGGCACCTCTGTGTCCCAATCTCGAGCACATCATTTTGATGGACGGCGAAAGCAGCGAGGCGAATTTGGCGCGCGGTCACCGCGCGCAGGTGTGGACCTATGAGGCGTTGCTCGAAACGCGCGGCGCTGCGAGCCAGTGGGGCGGTTTCGACGAAGAGACTGCGGCGGGGCTTTGCTACACCTCCGGCACTACCGGCGCGCCCAAGGGCGTGCTCTACACGCACCGCTCCAATTATTTGCACACGCTGCGCTCACTGCAGGCAGACGCTCTTGCCCTGACGGGGCGCGATGTGGTGCTGATAGCGGTCCCCATGTTTCACGCGAATGCCTGGGGTCTTCCCTTCGCGGCACCGGCGGTGGGTGCCAAAATCGTTCTGCCAGGGCGGCGCAACGATGGCGCGAGCTTTGCCGCCATCATGCGTGACGAGGCGGTGAGCCTAGCGGTGGGCATACAAACGCTCTGGGTCGGCGTGCTCGATCATCTCGATGCCGTGGGCGGGGACCTGCCCGCGCTGAAACGGGTCCTTATCGGGGGCTCGAACTGCCCGGATGCGTTGATCCGCAGGATGGAGCAGCGCCTCGGCGCGACCGTGCAGACCAGCTGGGGCATGACGGAGCTTTCACCCGTGGGTACGATCGCCTCCCCTGATTCGCCGGCGAGCGTAACGCGAGCTGCCGGCCGGCCGGTGGTGGGACTCGACCTGAAGCTCACCGACGTTCATGGAGTCACACTGCCTCGGCAGCGCGGCGTGATGGGCCATCTTAAGGTCAAGGGCGCGAGCGTCATCGAGCGCTACTTCAAGGCCGAGACCACTGCTCTGGACGCTGAGGGCTATTTTGACACCGGCGATCTGGCCAGCATAGATGATGCCGGCAATGTGTCGATCTGCGGGCGCTCAAAGGAGCTGATCAAATCGGGCGGCGAGTGGATAAATCCTGCTGAAATCGAAGAGATTTTGGGTACTCATCCGGCAGTAGGTCTCGCGGCAGTCATCGCCCGGGCCGATGCAAAGTGGGGCGAGCGCCCGGTTCTGATTGTGGAGCCGCGGCACGGCTGCGCCGCGGACTCGCAAGCGCTGCTCGAGTTTCTGCGCGGCAGAATTGCCCATTGGTGGCTTCCCGACCAGATCCTGACGGTTGCTGCCATGCCGCTGGCCGCGACCGGAAAGATCGACAAGAACCAATTGCGCGCTGACTACGCAAATGGGAAACTGACCGCGGACTGAAGCAAATCACGAACGGACTTCAGCCGATTAAATGTTCGCGGTCGACAAAAAGGGCTAGCTTGGTGCCGAAAGTTCCGAAGCGCCAACGGCGCAGCAAGGCGCAGCAGCGCGCTGAAAGCTTGGAACAAATCCTCGATGCGGCAGAGTATCTGTTCTCAAAACATGGACTCTATGGTGTAACGCTGCGCGACGTCGCTCAACGAGTCGGCATCCACACCACGCTTCTGCATTACTATTTCGAGGACAAGCGCAATCTCTTTGATGCCGTTTTCGGCCGACGAGCCAGCGTCACCAGCGACCGCAGAATCGCTGCGCTCGAGCACTACGAAGCAGAAGCCAAGGATCGCCCGACCGTTGAAGGCGCCCTGCACGCATTTCTGGACACGGACTTGGATCTTTACTATGAGGGCGGCGAAGCGTGGATGAATTATGCTGCGTTGTGCGCCCGCGTCAGCAATACGCCGGAAGGAGCCGAGCTCATGGATGTTCACTTCGATCCGGTGGTTTTGCGTCTGGTCAGCATCTTGAAGCGCGCGTTGCCAGATTATCCGGAAGAGGACATATTTTGGGGCTACCATTTCGTGACCGGCGCGCTGATGAACACGTTGGCGCGTACAGGACGCATCGACCGGCTCTCCGGAGGCCTTTGCCATTCCGATGATTTTCCCGCCGTGAAGCAACGGATCGCGAAGTTTATGGCCGCGGGGTTTCTAACCCTCAAGACTCGCATTTAGGCGCGCTCTACCCGGCAACGCAACCTCGCTGCTGACATAACGCCTTTCGACCTGCGACAGGCGCCGTGATTTTGCAGCCAATGCCTTGCCACAAAGCGAGGATCCCACCAGCATCGTTGTCACTGATCATTCCTTTTGCTAGGTCGAGCCGGGGGGTGCTGGATGCAACGCAACGGTAACGGTTCCGCGCTTGGAAGCTCTTTTGCGTCAGTTCCGTTTCCCGCGCTGCCGGGACTCGGGTGGCGGCAGCACATGTCCAAAATAGCGACGCAGATCCTGCCGCTTCGCGAGCCGCTCAGAAGGCGTGGTCGAAAGTAGCCGGCGGCGATTTTGATCCACGGCTACCGGATCAGTCATAACGATGGAGGGGACGTATGAAATCCATGCTGTTTATTCTAGTGGCGCAGTTGCACTCGGGCGGGGCGCAGACGGTGGCTGCGTATCCGAACTTGGAGCAGTGCCGCAATGCACTCCAGCAGGCAGCTACAAACGTGGCGGCGGACTACACATGCGCAGCGACGCCGGTGGAGGGTCGGTGGTCGCAAAAGGACTCACGCTTCCTCATGGTGAAGGAATGAAGCGCGGGCCCTCGAGGCTAAGCCGCATCATTTTGGCAATCCGACAGCCGCAATCTGCCCTGCCTCCTCATCGTCCAGGCAGCAATTGCCCGCGCACGGGGATTTAGTCGAGCTATCGATATCATTTCCTCAAAGTGACCCTTGGCAAAAGATAGCGGATTCGGCCTATACCGTTCAATGGCTTAGTCGCTGGAGCGCTCGCTGCTATTGCGCAGCCATTCACAAAATCCCAATGTGGGTGCTGTAGCTTGCAGCAATTGCCAACACGACGATCAGGAGGCCCAGCATCATGAGCACCGAGCAAGCAAAGAGCGTCGCGCAGGCCGGCGGCCCCTCTTCGCAGGTGGACAAGGCGCGCTACGAAAGACACTTATTGATAGACAAGCTCGTCGATCCGGCCAATGCCAGCGCTCGAGAGCGCTTTGCGGCATTTGCGCTCGCGGTGCGTGAAGTCATGGCACAACGCTGGGTGGACACCGAAGGCACCTACGCGCGCAAGAATCCCAAGCGAGTGTATTACCTGTCGATGGAATTTCTCATCGGCCGATCGCTCGCGAACAATGTAGAAAATCTTCTCCTGGATTCCGATGTTCGTCACGCGTTAAAAGACAGCAATCTGGATTGGCTGGCCACCTTGGAACAGGAGCCGGACGCGGGACTTGGCAATGGGGGTCTCGGGCGCCTGGCGGCGTGCTTCCTGGACTCCATGGCGACGCTGCAGATTCCCGCAATGGGCTACGGGCTCAGGTACGAGTACGGCATGTTCAAGCAAGTCATCCAAGACGGGTGGCAAATTGAATATCCGGATAACTGGCTGGCGCACCATGATCCGTGGGAAATACGCCGGGCGGGCGATCAAGTCGAGGTTCAACTCAACTGCTCCTACGAAGTACGCGAAGGCACGTTGCGCGCAATCGTCGGCAAGCCTTCGCGTCTCATTGGAGTTCCCTACGATCGCCCGGTCGTGGGTTACGGCGGCAAGACCATCAATACGCTGCGCCTATGGGCAGCAAAAGCGCCGGAATATTTCGACTTCCAAGCCTTCAGCCATGGACAGTTCGTCGGCGCGATTGCCGAGGAGCTTGAGGCCGAGTCGTTGACCCGGGTGCTGTATCCCGATGACTCGACCAGCCTCGGGCAGGGGCTGCGTTTTGTGCAGGAGTATTTTTTGGTGGCCTGCTCGCTGGCGGATGCCGTTCGCCGCTTTCAGCGGCAGAACAGCGATTGGCGCCTGCTCCCCGAAAAAGCGGCGCTGCAGCTCAACGACACCCATCCGAGCTTCGCGGTCGCAGAACTGATGCGCATTCTACTGGACGAAGCTCATCTGGACTGGGACACGGCCTGGAGCCTTAGCTGCCGCACTTTGGGGTATACCAACCACACCCTGTTGCCGGAGGCCCTTGAAAGGTGGCCGCTCGAATGGTTTCGATTGCTCGTTCCACGTCAGCTTGAAATCATCTTCGAGATCAACCGGCGCTTGCTGGACGCCGTGCGCGCCCGGTTCCCGGGCGACGAAGGGCGCGTGCAGCGAATCAGTCTGATTGAAGAAGGATCTGAAAAGCACGTGCGCATGGCCAATTTGGCCATTGTCGGTTCTCACAGCACCAATGGGGTTGCAAAGATCCACTCCGAACTGCTGCGCACGACTACCGTCAAGGACCTGGCCGAGATGTTTCCGGAGCGCTTCGGCAACAAGACCAACGGCGTCACGCCGCGGCGCTGGCTGCTATTGGCGAATCCACCGTTGGCCGACTTGATCAGCGAGTCCATCGGCGGCGCGTGGATCACTGATCTTGACCAGCTGCGCCGGCTAAAGCCGCTCGCGCAGGATGCAAATTTTCTCGACAAGTTCATGCAGGTGAAGCGCGAGAGCAAAACACTCTGCGCGCAATGGCTCAAAGTGAAATTCGGACTGAACGTCGACCCGCAAACGATATTCGATTGCCATATCAAGCGCATCCACGAATACAAGCGGCAGCTTCTCAACGCGCTGCGCATCGTCGTGCTTTACAATCGAGTGCGCACCAATCCGCAAGTACAGTTGCCGCCGCGAACGTTCTTTTTCGCCGGCAAGGCTGCGCCTGCCTACCATCTGGCGAAGCTCATCATCAAGTTCATTGACAGCTTGGCCCGCACGATTGCGGCCGATCCGGCGGCGAACGCTCAGCTGCGCGTAATATTTTTGCCGGACTACGATGTTTCATTGGCGCAAAAACTGATTCCCGCCAGCGACGTCTCGAATCAAATCTCCACCGCGGGCTACGAGGCCAGCGGCACGAGCAACATGAAATTCATGATGAACGGCGCCTTGACCATGGGAACCCGCGATGGCGCAACGATCGAGATGGCGTCGGAAGCCGGCGAGGAGAATTTTTTGCTGTTCGGCCTCACCGCACAGCAGGTCACCGATAGCCGCGGCTGGTACGATCCGCGCTGGCACTATGATAACGATCCGGAGACCCGCGCGGCGCTCGATCTGATTGCCGCGGGACATTTCAGCGCTTCCGAGCGCGGATTGTTTCGGCCCCTGTGCGGTGCGCTGACGCAGGGCGATCGCTACATGCATTTGGCGGATTTAAAGGCGTATCTTGGTGCAGATGAAAAGATGCGTGCTTGGTATGCTGACCCGCGCGGCTGGGGACGCAAGGCAATCCTGAATGTGGCTTCTTCGGGAAGATTCTCGAGCGACCGGACGATTGCCGAATATGCGAAGGATATTTGGGGCGCGAGCGCCTGCCCCATTTCATAAAGAGGGTTTGTACATGACTGACTCGCAGCAGCTCGATCCCCAGGAATTGATTCGCCGGATCAGCCGCGACCTCGCTGACAGCTACGACGAGGAAGTGGAAATGGAGATCGAAGACCGGTCGCCGGCCCGCCTGCCCAACGAAGGGGATGCCGAGGCCGAAAAGGCCTACCGGCTGCGCTACTTCAATGATCTATTTCGCCTGCAGACCGAGCTGGTCAAACTGCAGGACTGGGTGGTGGAGACCCGGGAGAAGGTGGTGATTGTTTTCGAAGGACGCGACGCCGCCGGCAAGGGCGGCATGATCAAGCGGATCACCCAACGCTTGAACCCGCGTGTATGCCGGGCAGTGGCGCTGCCGGCGCCCAACGATCGGGAGCGCACCCAGTGGTATTTTCAACGCTACGTGCCGCACCTGCCGGCGGCCGGCGAGATCGTGCTATTCGACCGCAGCTGGTACAACCGGGCCGGCGTCGAGCGGGTGATGGGATTTTGCACGCCGGAGGAATATGAGGAGTTTTTCCGCTCCGTGCCGGAATTCGAGCGGATGCTGGTGCGTTCCGGGATTCGGCTGCTCAAGTACTGGTTTTCGATCACGGACGAAGAGCAGTATGCTCGCTTCCTCGGCCGCATCCACGATCCGCTCAAGCAGTGGAAGCTGAGTCCCATGGATTTGGAATCGCGCCGCCGCTGGGAGGACTACACCAAGGCAAAGGAAGTTATGTTGGAGCGCTCGCACATCCCCGAAGCGAAGTGGTGGGTGGTTCACGCAGTCGATAAGAAACGCGCGCGGCTCAATTGCATGCATCATCTGCTGCAGCAGTTTCCTTACAAAGAAGTCATCAAGCCTGCCTTTGTGCTGCCGGCGCGTGAGCATCACGAGCATTATTCGCGCCAGGCTGTATCCGCGGAAATGCTGGTACCTGAAGTGTACTGAGCGAAACGCTGGGAGCGGTCATCAGCGCAGGGCGAGGGTTTCGCGCCGCCATGCCACGTCCTGCCACCACCCGAAATCCCGCAGCAGCTCCGGACTGCTCGCCTGTCGGACCACGGCGAGATCCTCGAGCCGCAGCTCCTCGAAATGGCGCCGAAATCGACCGCGTTCTTTCACCTCGCGTGCGATGAGAAGCCGCCTGCTGCCCGGTGCGAAACCCGCAAAATCCACGTAGCCTTGTTCAGGCTCGTCTGCTCCGGGTGAGAGCACGTCGATCGTCCAGGTTCCCGCCTTCTCGTGGAACACCCATAATTCGCGCCAGCTCTCGAGCGGCTGCACGGCAAGGACCAGGGCTGGCCCTTTGAGGACGTTCTGCGCTGAGGCCATCCATACGATGCCGTAAGTGCAGCGACGCGCGAGCGGCGCGCCGTCTCCCGAACGTCTGTCGGTCAATGTAAAGCACCGTTGACCGGGAGTGCCCGGCTCTGCAGTCAGCTGCAGGGGGCCGGCTTGCGCCACCGGCTCGCTCGCCGCCCAACGGACTGCGCTCACTCTTACCAGGGCCTCCTGGTACTCGATGCGCTGATCATCCCGTAGATCCTCCGTCTTTACGGCGAGAAGTTCGGCGAGTGCGCGTTCTGCTGTCGTACGGGGCGATTCGCCGCGCCGCGCCTGCTCATAGGCAATTGATGCCAAGACCCCGGAACGGCGAACATGAAGCCGGCTTTTGCTCATCAAGCTCAGCTCCCGCTCATCGATCCCGTCGAGCAAGTCGCGCCGTTCATGATCGAGGATTGCTCGCGGCACAGGACCCAAGTCCGGATCGATGCAGTCCGGGCGCGAAAGCCCGAGCGCGGCACGTGCGCGTTCTTCGGAACTCGCGCCGGTCTGCGCCAGCACGCGGCGGAACATTTCGCCGTCGTAGCACACCTGCACGCGGCCGTCTCGTTCGAAGCTTCGCATGCGAATGCCGAATTGCTCCACCACCTCGCGATGCGCCGCCGATTCAGAGCTGCGATTGCCGTTGCCGGACACTGCATCCGCCAGCCGCTCAGCCATCTGACCGATGGCATCGAAGGGCTCGCCCGAAAGTGCCTGAGGCGGTACGGCCTTGAGATAGGCCGCGCCATAGCTGATGCCCAGCGCTTCGGATCCAGGGCTGTCGCGCAGGAAGCGCAGCACAGCGAGGAGTTGCGGCGCATCGGTCTCGGTGAGCCCGAGCCGACGGACGGTGTCGCTGCGCAAATAGCCGCCTCGCTCGCGCCGGTAATTGTAGACCTTGAAGTATCCGGCCCGCTCGCCGCGGATTTCGAGCACATCGCCCTGCGACAGGGTGGTCATTTCGGCAGAGTTTGAACTCGGCGCAGCCCGGATCGGCGTGTGATCCCGAACGACAATGGCGAGGGTCGCAACGAAGGCGAGGATCATCGCGAGGACTCGGCTTTAGGAGTCGCATCAGCTGCGGCATCATCGTCCATGCCGGCGGAGTCCCGCGTACCGATGAGGTTCGAACCGATAAATCGCCCCGCGGCCGGCGTCGGAGCGATGATGACCTGCACCTTGTCCGACAGTTTGTCGGCCAGTGTCTTTTGGATCAACAAGGGGTAGCGGGCGATCAGCGCGCCTTCGCGCTCCATCTGGCCCGCATTGGCCTTGCCCACGAGCTCAAGCCGGTAGGCCTCTGCATCGGCGAGCTTTTGGCGCGAGTCAGCTTCGCCTTTGGCCTCGATGCGGCGTGCTTCCGCGCTGCCCTCGGCGGTGCGGATGCGCGCCACTTTCTCGGCCTCGGCTTCAAGTTTGCGTTGCTCAATTTGTTTTTGCTTGAAAGGCAGGATGTGCTTCATGGTCTCCTCCTGCGCGCGCGCGGCAATGACTTGTTCCACGCCTGCCGCCTCCGCCGCCGTTTGCCGCCGCACCTTGTCGGCCTCAGCCTCGAGCTGCATCTGCTTCACCTGCGCTTCCTTGAGGGTCAGCGTGTAGCGTACCTTCTCCGTATCCAGCTCCTCGGCGAGGAGCTTCTCCATCCCCGCCCGATACTCCGGCGGCAGATCCACCTTTCCCACATCAATTCCGCGCAGCAGTAGCCCGAGAGCGGCGAGCTTCGGCTTGAGCTCGGCAACCAATTCCTGTTGCATTTCGGCACGCCGGCTGGAAAAGATTTCGCGCACGGAATAGCGGGCGAACAGCGGAAATATGACGCCTTGTACGGCCGGACGCACGAGATCGCTGTTGATGTCGTCGGGGAACTCCTTCGACAGCTGCGCGATGCGCGCCGGATCGATGGTCCACCGCACTGCCAAATCGATGCCGAGCGACAGTCCTTCGATAGACTGAAATGGTGCGGGACCCCTGGCGCTCGCGCTTTCGACCGGCCGGTATACCTGATCGCGGGTCGAGTAGCGGCGCACTTGATGGACGGCGGGCAGCACCAGCACGGCGCCTGCGGAATAGCCGCTCGCCGAGCCGTCAAGAACATTGGTGCGCACGAGTATCTCGCCGCGGTGTACGGTGGCGAAGGGCGGGCGTACATAGATGCCGTAGGCGAGCAGGGCGAGCAACGCTGCGGTCACCAGACGCCGGCGGCGCCGGACCGCCATTTCAAAAAGCGCGCGAGCAGACCGGCTCGTTGCAGCCGCGAGACGGCTTAAGGGGTCGATCAGGGCCCGTTGGGCAAACTCCAGCAGCGTATCTAAGCGAGACATTCCCGCCACTCCCACAGTTGATTGGTCACCGTTCGAGTGGAGGAGTCTTGCAGCGGATTGTGGCAAGACCGTGCGGCCATTGTGGCGTGGTGTGGCACCGATTCCAGTGGCACAAAGCGCAAGCCGGCCGTGGGGAAGTCAAGTAGGCTACGATATTCACTATCCAATCAACCAAAAGCAAAAAAATGCAAAAATCGCGCAGGGACTTTCTCACCCACACTTCTCTCGGCGTGCTGGCCACGCTAGCCGCGAGCCGGCCTGCTGCAAGTACGCCGGATACGCCGCCGTCCGCGCCCGGCGCGCCGCCCGGCACCCCGTCGGCGTTCGCGACCGCGCCGCCGGCCGGACCGGAAGTCTCCGCATCCACCTTTGCCGCGGCCGAGAAACTCGTTCGCGTGGATTTGAGCGACCGTCAGTTGACGCAGGCGGCCGATAGTTGGCGAGTGGCCATGGCGGGGTTGTACGAACGGCGTACCGGACCCAAAAAACTGACGCTGGAAGCGGGTGCCGCGCCGGCATCGCGCTGGAATCCCCGCCTTCCGGGGGTTGCGCAACCGGTGCTACAGCGCAATTTCGTTCGCTTCCAGTCAAAAAGCAAGCCGCTGCCGAAACGCGATGAAGATATCGCCTTCGCAACCGTGGCGCAGTTGTCGCGCTGGATAGAGCAACGACAGCTCACCTCTCTGCGGTTGACGCAGATTTATCTCGAGCGATTGCAACGCTTCGATCCCAAGCTCAAATGCGTCATCACGTTGACGGCGGAACTTGCGCAGGACCAGGCCAAGCAGGCCGATGCCGAGATTGCCGCCGGCAAATACCGCGGTCCGCTCCATGGCATTCCCTGGGGCGCCAAAGATCTACTGGATACTGCGGGCATCCGCACCACCTACGGCGCCGAGCCTTTCAAGGACCGTGTCCCGGCTTCGGACTCCTTTGTCGTGAGGCGATTGCATGAAGCAGGCGCGGTGCTGGTCGCCAAATTGAGCCTCGGCGCTTTGGCGTTGAATGACGTGTGGTTTGGCGGTCAGACGGTGAATCCGTGGCTCCTGGAGGAGGGCGCCTCGGGATCGAGCGCCGGTCCCGGCGCGGCCACCGCTGCCGGACTGGTGGGCTTTTCGATCGGCAGCGAAACCGGGGGCAGCATCGTCAGCCCCAGCATGCGTTGCGGCGTCAACGGACTGCGTCCTACCTTCGGGCGGGTTGCCCGCACCGGTGCCATGACGCTTTGCTGGTCTTTGGACAAGCTCGGGCCGATGACCCGGGGCGTCGAGGACACGATGCTGGTATTGCAGGCGATTTCAGGGGCGGACGGCGGCGACGGGGACAGCGTTGCGAGCGATTTCGACTACGACGCGAACGCGCCGGTCAAAGGCCTGCGTGTCGGCTATTTCCCGGATTGGATGCGCGAGGCAACCGCAGTGGACCGTGCCGCCCTGGATGCGGCCAAGAACCTCGGTATGCAGCCCGTGGAGGTTTCAATTCCCGATTGGCCGTATGACTCATTGGATCTGATTCTGTTTGCCGAGGCTGCTGCGTCGTTCGAAGAGCTCACGCTCAGCGGCGGTGCCGACAAGCTGAAGATGCAAGTACCGGATGCATGGCCCAACATCTTCAGGCAGTCGCGATTTCTATCCGCCGTGGACTTTGTGCAAACCGACCGGATGCGGCGCAAAGTCGCCGTGGAGATGGCGCGTGTATTTTCGCACGTCGATTTGTTGCTCGTGCCGTCGCTGCGCGACGAGATGCTCACAATCACCAACTTCACCGGCCACCCGTCTTTGACCATTCGCGCTGGTTTCGTCGAGGTATCCGAGGCGAGAAGCGATTGGGCCCCGGATCCGCAGCACCCCCTGCCTAAATTCAACCCGCCGCGGCGCGTACCACACGGCGTCACGTTGATTGGCCGGCTCTTCGATGAGGGTGTGCTGGGCCGGGTCGGTCTTGCGTTGGAACGCGCGTTTGGCGTCGCGTCTGCGCGGCCGCCGGGATTCTAGCGCGGCTGCGCCGATCCTAACCGGCTAAGCGCCGACCTTGCCGGGGTCGGCGCCGACCCGTCCGCCCGCGAAATCCGCGGACCCCTCACGCGCCAGAGTGAAATCGAAGTGCACGCTGGTCAGACCCTTGACCGGTGCGTCGGGGTCGTTTGCCTTCTCGTTCACCACCAGTTCCGGCGATGCGCCGAAGACCACATCCGATTCAACGTATTGATCGGGAAAATAAAGCGCAGTCACCAGTTCGCGAAATCCGGGTGCGCCGATCAGAAAATGGATATGCGCAGGTCTGCAGCCCTCACGCCTTTGTGCACGGATGAGGTCGCCCACCGGACCGTCCATCGGAATGAAGTAGCCGAGCGGCCGCACAGTGCGAAGATGGTAATTGCCCTCGGCATCCGCATGGAACGTGCCGCGGTAATCGATGGCGCGGCCATCATCCTCCTGCAGGTCGTAAACACCGGAACTCGATGTCTGCCAGACCATGAGCCTGGCGTTCGCGATCGCCTTGCCGGCAGCGCTGCGCACGTTGCCCCACAACAGGATTTCCTCGGATTTGTCGCGATTCGAAATCTGTCCGCCGAGCGGCAGTTGCGGCGCATCTTCGCGGAAGAACGGTCCCAACAGGCTCGTGGACGTTGCTTCTTCAACGGCAGTCGCATCGTGCAACGTGTTCACCAAAGTGCTCAATCCGACGGCGTCCGACAGCAGGATAAATTCCTGCCGAGTTTCGGTGCAGGTTTTGCCGACACGGGTCAAGAATTCTATCGCCTTGAGCCACTCTGCCGGGGTGAGGTTCACTTCCCGGGCAAACTCATGCAGATGGCGGACCGCGCTTTCCGCGATGGTTTTCAGCCGCCGATCCGGCGTGTCCGCCATCTGCTCCAGCACGGCCTCGGTCACGGATAAGGGCGTGTAATTCTTGATAAAGAACTCCTTAAGGCGCGCTCAGCTGCGCCGCCGCGCGACTACAAAGGCTTCGTCGTTGAACCACAGGCCTCCATGTTTCTGCAGCACGTGTTGCGTGGCTGCAAGGTATGCGCCGCTCGGAACAACTTCGTCCAGCCGTTCGTCTTCGATCTGATTCACATAGATCGCTGCATTCCACGCGGCGAACAATGTCGAGGTCCCGATCCGGTCGCCGATTTCCGACGGCAGCGTATGCATATCGTAGCGAAACACTGCCTTGTCTTCGGGCGGCGCAGCCAGGCTGAAGTCGCGGACATCACGACCCAATTCGCGGCGCAACGTCGATAGTAGTTCATGGCGGTCGACCTGGAAGGGCCGCTCCTCCGGCCAGAGCTGTTGGATGATTTCCAGGCCCGGGTCGCGGCCATACGACTGAATGGCAAGCAGCCTGCCGCCCGGCGCGAGGCTGCGCGCGAGGGGAGCCAGTACCTTCTGCACCTTGAATGCGGCTCCCATTCGCGCCCGCCAAGGCTGCGAGGCAATCACCAAGTCGTAATGCTCAAAGATGCTCCCGGGCTTCGGAATCACCGTGTCGAGCAGAAATTTATGGTCCTCGCGATAAATGACGAGTACCGATGGGCGCACCACCTGTGGGTTGCCGGTCTTGGGGCTGGGCTTGGTCTGCCAGCCGTTGGCGAGCGCAGGAGCGAGATCCTCGATCTGCTCGGCATACTCGTGGGCCGTCGATCCGGTCAGCCGTACTTCCTGCCAATTGAGCGCCGCCGCCAAATGCGCGTCGCGCGGCATCAGCCGCGGCGCTTCGGCATAATTCAGATTGGTGACGACAAAAACCGTTGCGGGATGCTCGAACAGCCGCTCCGGCAGCTTCTCCAGCCCCAAGCGGACATCCTCGAGGCTGATTTCCTTGGCCACCACGAACAAAGGAACGGTCGGAAACAGCTGATGGGTGCTGCGCATGACGCGCGTAATCACGGTGCCATCACCCATTCCCGCATCGAAGATGCGCAACGCCGGCGGCGTCGGCCGCAACAATGTCATCTCGTGGCCGGCACGGCGCGCGATCGCGGACTTCTCGTTGCAGGTTGTGACAAAGGCCAGGTACTTTTGCCGATTGTCGTAGAAGCGAAAGGGAACGGCGGCCGAAGCTTTGGCGCCGTCGCGGGCTTCGGCCTGCGAGCGCGGCGATATGGAGCCCGGAAGACCGTGGGTCGCGCTCATGAGCGGCTGTTCAGCGGTAGGTGTTGTTGGAGGTATGGTCCCCCGCCATCCAGCGCTTGAGGTCGGCGTGCGCGTTCTTCAGCCGGGTACTGTTGATCTCCTCCGCCCTCGGCGCGTCGAGCGTGAATTCCAGAATCAGTCCGTTAGGATCGGTGACGTAAACCGAACGGCAATAGCCGTGCTCGAGTACAAAGGTCTGCGGTTCTTTGTAGCCCGCGGCGGCGAGCCGCTTCTCAATCGCCTGCTGCGTCGCCTGATCGACGTTGAGGGCGATGTGATGGAACGGCGAGGGCGGCATCTTCGGACCGAACAATTCCTCGTCCTCAGGCTTCGCGAACTTGAAGAAGGCGAGCGCGCCTCCGTCACCCAGGGCAAAAAACAGGTGACAGTAGACGCGTTCGGCGCCGAACAGTTCATCCACCTCGCACCAGGTCGCAACCAGCGGCAGCCCAATGAGGTCTTCGTAGAACTTGCGCGTCGCTTCCAGGTCGCGCGTTACATAGGCTGTGTGATGAAGCCGTGAGGGCAATTTGGATGTGCTGGTCATGAGAACTACCTCCGCATCAAAATTTGTAGTCGAGATCGACGCCGTAGCGCCGCGGCAGAGCGTGCCACAAGAATCCTGCACCACCGACGTTGCCAGGCGAGAATTCCGCATTGTAGATCGTATTGGTGAGATTCTTGGACCAGGCCGTGACCGCCCACTTCTGCGATTGCAGTCCGAGCCGCAGATCCACCAAGGAGACCGGGTCACGCGAGGTAATGTTGTACGGTTCCCACCAGGTGCGGCCGATTTCGTTGTAGTCCAGGCGGATTGTGCCCGTCAAACCGTCGCCCACGGGCTGCTTGTACTGAATGCCGGCGTTGATTGTGTTCCTCGACACCAGCGGCGCCTGGTTGCCGATTACGGTCGGATCGGCCATCGCCGTGATACGGCTGTCCGTGAATCCGACGCCGGCATACAGGTCGAGCCGATCGGTCGGACGTGCGGTGAGCGATAGTTCCGCTCCCTTGTAGGTGGCGCTGAGATTGCCCAGATTCTGAGTTGAGTCCGCGGCGATGAACACGAAAAAGTAGCCGTTCTTGGATTGCGTGTGGAATACATCGCCCTCCAAACTCAGGCGCCGATCCAAAAACTGGCTCTTGAATCCCACTTCGTAGGTATCGGCAATCTCGGCCTCGAACAGATCGTTGACGCCCAGCACGCCATTGGCGCGCGCTACATCGCCCACACCCGTCTGGTTGAAGCCGCCGCTGCGAAATCCGCGGCTCCAGCCGCCATACAAGGTCCAGTCATCGTCGGGTTTGAAGCGCAATGTGGCCTTCGGCTGGGTCGCGCTGAACGTGGCCTTGCGAACCTCGCCCGTGACCGCCGACGTGGACGGCAGGAACGCGGTCGGGGTTTCCGTGGTGTTCTGGCGTTCATCTTGGTCGTAGCGCAACGCGACATCGAGTTCCCACTGCTTGTTGAACTCGTAAGTGGCATCGGCGAACACCGCCCAGGCATTGTTGTCCTGGCTGTCCGCGAGAAAAGTCTGGTTGGTGTTGGTCGCGTAGGGATTGGCCGGATCGACGATCGGATTGTAGAACACCTCGGGAACGCCCTCGCCCCGGTCCGCCAGATTACCCGTCGAAATGAAGCGCTTGGTATGCACGAAGTAGCCGCCCGCGATCCACGAGAAGCCTCCGACCACAGGGGAAGTAAAGCGCAGCTCCTGGCTTACCGTCTTGACGTCGATGAACTGGCTTTGGCCTTCGTCAAACGGGCCACCCTGTGCAGGTGTCGGTATGGGCCCTGCAAACGAAGTGAGCGCGTATTCCACGGAGGTTGTCACGGGCCGGAAGTCGTAGGCGTCGCCGGTGTCGATCTCTTTGGTGTGGTTGAAGTCCGTAATCGAAGTGACGGTACCGTAGGATAGGTTGTAATCGAGCTTGAGCGCCACATCCACGATGGAGCGATCGTCGGTGCCCAGATTGTTGTTCTGGATCGGCGAGGTGGTGTCATTGGCATTGCCGGGCGTGGTGAAGTCGCTGAACGGATTCGCCTCGTCGCTGCGCGGGATGACGAAGTAGTACGCCGTCGTCTCCGCCTTGTCGTAGTTGAAGCGCAGGTCCGCACTGAAGTTGTCAGCCGGCGTCCACAGCAGGCGCAAGCGGCCCGAATAGTCGCGATACGGGTCGGCCTTGCGGTCGAGATATACATTCTCCAGAAAGCCGTCGGTATTGTAGTAGTTGAACGAGGCGCGGTACTTCAAGGTTCCGGCGGAGTCGAGCGGCCCGCTCAAGTTCAGCTGGGCTTTTTCTGACGGGCCGTTGCCTAAGCCAACCCGTGTGCTGGCCTCGAAATGATCGGCTGGGTCCGCGGTGCGAATGATGATCGCGCCACCGATGGCATCGCGGCCATAAAGGGCGCCTTGCGGCCCTTTCAGGACCTCGATCTGTTGGATATCGTAGAGTGCTTGAGTGAATTGGTACGGATTGGTTTCCAGCACGCCGTCAACCAGTACCGCAACCGACGGCTCGCTGTTGCGAGCCTGCGAGATGCCGCGAATCGTTATGAAGGAGTTGCCGATGTTCTGCGTCTCCACCAAGGTCATGTTCGGCACCATGGCGATGAAGTCGCGCGGGCTTTCGATTCCAGCCGCTGCAATCTCCTGCGAGGTGAACACGTTTACCGACATCGGTACGTCTTGAAAGTTCTCGTTGCGCTTGCGCGCTGTAACCACGATTTCTTCGAGCGCTCCCGGCGGCGCGGTCTGTGCCCAGACCGGCTCGGCGATGACGATGATTCCCAACCCAGCCGCCAGCATTGACAGAGTTCGGCGCATAACAGTAAACATGTAAGATCCCCCTGTTCGTTTTTTAAGGCTCAGGCCGGAGCCTTCGCATTTATCAGCTGGGCGCGCACCATCTGCGCGCCAGCGACCATCGCTTGCAGCTTGCCAAAGGCCGTTTCGCGTGGCAGATACTTCATGCCGCAGTCCGGCGCTATCAAAAGATTTCTCGGGTCCACGAAAGGCAGCGCGCGCCGAATGCGGTTCGCGACGATCTCCGGGGTTTCGACGGCCGGGTCGGACAAATCAATGACGCCCAGCATGATTTTTTTGCCCGGCAACTGCGTGAGCACCGAGCAATCCAGGCTCGATTGAGCGGTCTCGATCGATATCTGCGTACAGCCGCATTCGGCCAATTCCGGCAGAAAAGAATAACCGGACGGACGCGAATGGATGATTGCCGCATAGCCAAAGCAGATGTGCACCGCAGTGGTGCCCGCCGCGTTTTCCAGGGCCCGATTGAGCGCTGCCAGACCGAATGCGCGCGCCTCCTCGGGCCGCGCCTGCATGTACGGCTCGTCGATTTGCACCACGTCCGCGCCTGCATCGAAGAGATCGCGAATTTCCTCGTTCAAGGCAGCCGCATAGTCCATTGCCGCGAGCTGTCGGCTGCCGCCGTAATGGTCGATCTGGGCCTGCTGCGCCATGGTAAAGGGCCCGGGCACCGTCACCTTCACGCGCCGCAGCGTGTGACGGCGCAGGAATTCAAGATCGCGCACGCCGACGGCGTGCCGCCGGCGGATGTTTCCAACCACTCGCGGCACCGGATTGGGATGTCCGCTGCGGTCGAGCGCGGTGCCCGGATTGTCGAGATCGACACCGTCGAGCGCGGTGGCAAAGCGGTTCGAATAGCTCTCGCGCCGAATTTCACCGTCGGTGATGATGTCGAGCCCCGCTTCCTCTTGCGCCTTGATGGCCATGAGCGTCGCATCGTCCTGCGCTTCGGCCAGATACGGCTCGGGCACGCGCCACAGCTCGAGGGCGCGAACCCGCGGCGGAAAGCGGCCTGCCAGGCGCTTGCGATCGATCAACCACTCCGGCTGCGGATAGCTGCCGACCAGCGTTGTTGGAAGCAGCATTAGATTTTCCCTCCGCGCTGGGCTTGTACAGCCTCCGGCCAGGTCGTTGCGTTACTCAGGGCGGCGCGAATCAATTCTCCATGTTGATTGAGGAGCGGCGCCGCGCTCACGGAGTGGGCGCGTCTGCCGTCGAACTGTGCGGCGGGACGCACGGCCCGTGTCGCCGTGTGCGGCGATTCGATCGGAACGACGATCCCCATGTGCTCGACCTGCGGATCGCGCACTGCATCGTCGAGGAGGTTCACAGGTGCGTACGGCACGTCCTCTGCCTGCAGGCGCTCCATCCAGTACTTGAGCGGCTTGCGCGCGAAGCGCGCGTCGAGTTCGACACGCAGCGTTTCGTACTCGGCAATGCGTCGCTGCCGCGGATTGAAGCGCGGGTCTAGCTTCAGCTCAGGCGCGTCCAGCGCCGTGCACAATCCCTGCCAGAATTTTTCCAGCGAAGACAGATGAATCGCGATGAGCCGCCCATCCGCTGTGTGCAGAATGTAGGCCTGCGCCAGGCGCGGCCGGTCGGCCGAGGTCGGCGTTTCGCCCAGCGCAAAAAAAGCGGCGAACGGCTCGATCGCAAAATGCGTCATGGCCTCCAGCATCGAGACTTCGACATGAGCGCCGCGGCCGGTGCGGCCGCGCTGCACCAGAGCTGCGAGAATTCCCTGGGAGGCGTACATGCCGGTAATCGCGTCGGCAAGTGCAGGGCCCAAAAACTGTGGCCGCCGGTTATCGACCACCACGCTCAGGAATCCGCTCAAGGCCTGGGCGACCGAGTCATAGCTGGGACGATCATAGTAAGGACCGCTGGAGCCGAAGCCGCTGATGGAGCAGCACACCAGGCGCGGATTTAAGGACTGCAGCCGTGCGGCACCGGCTCCGAGACGCTCAGCCGTTCCCGGCCGAAAGTTCTGGATGTAGACATCCGCTTCGCTTGCCAGCTTATCGAACAAGGCGCAGTCGCTTTGCAGCTTCATGTCCAGCGTTAGGCTGCGCTTGTTGCGGTTGTACGCCTGGAAGTGCGGTGAATATTGGCCGCCTTGGTAGGCGCGGTATGGGTCGCCTTCCGGGCTCTCGACCTTGATCACGTCGGCCCCGAGGTCGGCAAGCATCATCCCGGCGCAGGGTCCTGTGATGAAGGTGCCCTGCTCCAGGACGCGGATTCCCGCCAGTGTTGGCTGCGTACTCATGCGCCTCAGGTGTCCTTGCTCAATTCAAAGCCGGCGGGCACATCGCCGTCGTAGTCGATTGCCTGTGCACCGGCGTGCGAGAGGACAAAACCGATGGGGCGTTGCTGCTCCTCGAGAAGATGCGCGATCAGACCGGCGGTGCGCGCCAGAATGGGGATGCCTTTGAGCGCCCCGAGCGGGTAGCCCGCATCGAGCAGTACGGCGGGAATCGCGCCCGAGACGTTTAGCGCCAATTGCCGGCCCACCAATTCCGGCAGCAGGGTTTCCACTTCACGCGCGATTTGCACATGCCTGGCACTGCTGCCTGCCTCGCTCGCGACTTGAAATAGCCGTTGAACGCGCGGGTCCGCCTGCTTGTGCAGGGGATGTCCATAGCCGGGGATCTGACGCTTCTGGCTGCGATATTCGCGAACCGTATCCTTGGCTGCTTGAGCGATGCCGGCGCCACCGTCAGCGCGTTTGGCAATGGCCGCAAACAATTGGCCTGCGGCTTCGGAGGAGCCCAAAACAACCGAGCCGCAACCCAAGATGCCGGCGGCGACCGCGCCCTGAAGCGCCTCAGGTGCGGCGGCGAATGTCATGCGGGATGCCTGAACGCTGGGCACGAGTCCGTGTTCAGCTATGGCGACCAGTGTGGAGTCGAGCACCCGACGCTGCGCATCGGTAGGCATCGCGCCGGTCACGAGCAACCAGAAATGCTCCGTGAAGCTGAGCGAGCCGATCAATTCTTGCGCCAGATCGCGCCCACGGACGACGATGGTGGCCTCGTTCGAGGTCGAAATCGCCGAACTGCGCCGGTCTTGCCGCCCGATCTTCAAATACTCCCCCTGGTTATTTCGTATACCGAAAATGACGTCGGTATACGAAAGCATAGTGAACCGTGCTCCGAGCAATCGTCAAGCGACTGATCTAAAGCACTTTCCCGATTTCGGATATCGAAATAGACTTAAACGCGTGCCAGCTCGTAAAACAACGCCGCCGCGCCGTGAGGCCATGGGGGGCCTCGCCAAGGGCTTGGCCGTAATCCGGGCCTTTTCCCGCGACCATGCGGCATTGAGCCTGAGCGAGGTGGCGCGCAGCGCGCGTATCCCCGCCGCGACTGCACGGCGCTGCCTGCTCACGCTGGAGGAGCTGGGCTACATCACCCGCAACGGCCGCGACTTTCTGCTGCGGCCCAAGGTGCTCGAGCTCGGTGCTGCTTATCTTGAATCGATGAACATCGAACAACTCACCAAGAACCATCTGGAGGAGCTGGCCCGCAACACTTCCGACTCGGCGGCCCTATGCGTCTTGGACGGGGTGGAAATAGTGTATGTGGCGCGTACTTCCGTGCGCACACTGCTGCGGTTGGAAGCGCATGTCGGCAGCCGGTTTCCGGCGCATGCCACCTCGACCGGACGCGTGCTGCTGGCGGGCGTCGGCGTCGAGCGACTGCAGCACTATTTTGAAGTTGCGAATCTCGAAGCGCTCACTGAGCGTACGGTGACGGATCCGCTAAAACTGCGTGCGCTGATCGATGAGTGCCGGCGCTGCGGATATTCCGCGGTCGAGGACGAGCTGGCCTTTGGGGTGATTGCGCTCGCCGTTCCCGTGTTCGATCAGACCGGCAGGGTGGTTGCGTCTCTGAACTCATCGAGCCATTCACGGCGCACCACCAAGACGAAGTTGATTCGCGAGCGCCTCGCCATGCTGCAGCTGGTCAGCCGCCAGATCTCGAGCGATCTGGCAATCGTTCCTTGGCTTTCCTTGAGTGCACAAACTTAAGGGATGCCAAGCGCGGCTTGACGCTGCCGCGGGCAAGACGTAGCCTGAAAGCGAAAATTATTTCGCTATCCGAATTTTCTTGTTCCCCGCCACTGCCGGGCGGTTGGCTTTGTCTTGGGCGCACTACAATTCAATTCATGAGGAGCCGTGATGGCCAAGGTTCTCGTTGTTTATTACAGCAGCTACGGACACATCGAGGCGATGGCGTATGCGCAAGCGGAAGGGGCGAGGCGGGTGGCGGGCGTGCAAGCCACGGTGAAGCGGGTGGCAGAGTTGTGTCCCCTCGATGTCGCCCAAGCCTCGGGATTCAAACTTGATCAGCCGGCGCCGCTGGCGACGCCGGCTGAGCTGGATCAGTATGACGCGATCATTTTTGGAACACCGACGCGGTTTGGGAACATGGCGGCGCAAATGCGCAATTTTCTTGATCAGACCGGCCCCTTGTGGGGACAAGGCGCATTGGTAGGCAAGATCGGCAGCGTGTTCTGCAGCACCGCCAGCCAGCATGGGGGACAAGAGACCACCATCACCTCCTTTCACAGCACCTTGCTTCACCACGGCATGATTATCGTGGGTCTGCCCTATACGTTCAAAGACCTGACGACCATGCGCGAAATCACGGGTGGAACGCCCTACGGCGCCAGCTGCGTGACCGGAGCCGGCAGCGAACTGCGCATGCCGAGCAAACTTGAACTCGAAATGTGCGGCTTTCAGGGCGAACACGTGGCGCGCATCACCTCGCAGATGGTAGCGGGTGCCGGCCGGCGAGCGACCTGAGCGTTTTGCGCGCGAGGCAGCGCTGGTGAATTCGCCGCTACACCACCATGGGTCTTTCCATACGTGGAGCTGAAGGCGCGCATCGCCGCCTTTGTGCGGGCGGCTTCGATCGAGATCACGAGCTCGGACCAGCACCATTTGCCCGCGTTGCGCGATCTGTTGCCGGCGGGGACTTCGATTTACATCTCGCATGTTCCCAGCGCCAGTTTGGTGCAGGTCATCAGGACGGCGCTGGCAGTGCAAGCCGCGGGGTTTCAGGCGACGCCGCACATTGTCGCGCGGCGCCTCAACTATCCCGAAACTCTGCGTACTGCGCTGGCCGAATTGGTCGCTCACGAGAGTCGCGCAGGTATTGCTGGTGGCCGGCGATACGGAGCACGCGGCGGGAGAATTCGAAAGCACCTTGGATGTGTTCGCGTCGGGACTTCTCGAGAAGTCCGGTCTGAAGAGAATCGGAGTTGCCGGATATCCGGAAGGGCAAAGGGGTATCGGGCCCACGCTGCTCGCCGGCGCACTCAAGACAAAGCAGGCATTCGCGGATCGCACCGGCCTGCCTTTGTTCATCGTCACGCAATTTGGCTTCAATGGCAGCGCGCTGCGCAACTGGGAACCCGAACTCGCGCGAATGGACGTACGCATGCCGATCCTGGCCGGGATTGCAGGTCCGGCACCGCTCTCCAAGCTCATCAAATATGCGATGCGTTGTGGAATCGGTGCGTCGCTGCGCGCCGTGATGCACAACTTAAGCGCGGTCGGAGCGCTTGCCGAACTCGCCACGACCCCTGAGCAGCACGTGATGCGCTTAGTGCAGCTGCCACGCTCGACGCGCGTTGCTGCGCCCCATTTCTACAGTTTTGGCGGTGTGATCGAGACGGCGCACTGGATCAACCGTGTTGCGTCGGGAGATTTTAGTTTCGACGCCGCGGAAACGAATTTCCTGGTCGCGCGCTAGGGTTTGCGTTAAACCTTGTCCGCGTAGATCAATCGGCCGGGGCCGAGTGCCGCCAATATTTCATGCAGGCTCGAAGGAGCCAGGGCAAAGCACCCCTCGCTGCGCCCCAGCACGCCATGATCCCGGGCCATTGCCTCGCTCACATACCAGGCGCCGTGCACCACAATCCCCCGCGCCGCGGCATTGCAATTGCTGGCATCCAGTCCCTCTAGACGAATTGACTCGCCATGGCCGCCGATATACTGGTGGTCCGTCAGGTAGGCACCGGCTGACGTCGCGTATGAGTGGGGTTCGTTGGAGAAGCGCTCGAGCCAGCCAGTGTGCGACGGATCGGAGCCTCGTCCATGGGCGACCAAATGCGATTTGACGCGGCCGTCTGCCGTATTCAGCAAATGAAAGCGGGGTACGCTCGAGGGCAGCGAAAAATCCGCAATGCCAATAAGGTCTCTGTGAACAATCCTGTCGCGATGTCGTTCCAAGGCATCTCGGGCGCGACCCACCAGGCTCGGATCAATCGGACCTTCGCCTAGAACTTGTGCAAATGCGGGGGGGAACGCAGCGGCGGCAGCTCCGGCGAGGGCGCCGGATATAAATAAACGCCTTGAAACTCTCAATAAATACTCCACTAGAAATGCCAGCCTCGGACGCTAAGACTTCAACCCAATCCAATAAGTTCACCGGACATCTTACGGGGTCCGGGGTTCGGCAAGGCAGGCGCAGCTGCAACGGGTGCGTTTTTGATGCAGTGCGGTGCGGCGCATGCTCGACGCCGATCCGCCCGCGAAAAAGCCACCGAAGCTCTGACGGAGGGCTCGCTTTCAGTTTAAGATTTCGGGATAACAAGCGGTCCGAAGCCGGCAAAACCATGAAGTCTGGCGAGCAGGTCTTGATTCTCACCTCGAAAGGTAGCGAAGAACTGCGCAAACACGCGTTTCAGCTCGACGTCTCCGCGCGGAACATTCTGTCGCTGATCGAGCAAGGCTGTAAAACCGCCGATGCCATCCTGCAGCGCTCCATGTTTCCGCACAATACGGTGGTGGACGGCCTGCGCAGGCTTTTGACCAACAAATTCGTCGTCATCGCCGATGACGAACCGGCTGGCCGCGGCGGTTCAGCAGGTCCCGGGCGCTCCGGACGCCGCGATTTGCGGCTGAATTTTGGCGTGTCGCCCAGCCAAGCTCGATTCGCGTTGTCCAACTTTTGCATGGACGAGTTCGGTACCGAAGGCCAATACCTTGTCGATGCGGTGAGTCTCTGCAATGACATCATGAGTTTGCAGGAGGCGCTGAACAGTATTCGCTCCGAAATCGACGAACGCTTACCCGAGCGGCTGTCCGCACTGGCCGCTTGTATTCGTGAGCTCAACGAAACCGACGACGCATCTGCGACCGATTCTCATGCGCAACCCCAGGCGCCCGCTGCGAAGCCCGTGCCGGCCAAGCCTGCGCCGCTCAAGCCTGCGCCGGGCAAGCCTGCGCCGGGCAAGCCTGCGCCGGGCAAGCCTGCGCCGCCAGCCGTCGCCAAACCTGCGCCCGCAAGCAGCGGTCATAAACCCGATCCCATGCGCCTGCAATCGGGCATTTCACTGGCTCAGGCGCGCTTCTCGCTGTCCGAATTCTGCCTCAATCAGTTCGGCGTCCAAGGAGGGGAATTCGTGGACGCGGTCAATCGTTGCAGCGATGTGCCCAGTTTGCACAAAACGCTCAATCTGATCCGGGCGGAACTGCTCAATCAGCACCGCGATCGCTTGCCGCTGCTCATCGCCTGCGTGCGCGAGATCAACGACACCGCGTCGTGAGGCTGTGATCGTTACAGTTTGAAGCGGGCGATCGACTTCTCCAACAAGGTGAGCGTTCTGCCGACCCCCTTGGTTTGCCGCAACAACTCCTGCACCGTGGCTTCGTCGCGGCTGCGCTGGAAGGCGGCCGATGTCGCTTCGAATTTGTGCGACTGCTCGCTGACCTCGGCCGCGGCGCCGCTCACCGCCGAGATTAAATTCTTCAACTTCATCTGCATCAGCTTTAGCGACGCCATCAGGCTGTCGGGGCGACTACCATCAACGGCGATTTCCACCGCCAGGTCGCCGGCCGCAATTTTCTTCATGTAATCGGCGGCCGCCCGCGGCTCGCCGCCGAGCAGCTGCAGCACCTTCCAGTCCAACAGGAAGAACAGGGCGATCGATATCGCGGCGCCAATAATCAACCCCGCCAGGGCGACGCCATAGCCGATTTTTCGGCCCACCGAGTGCAACTCGGCGACTGGGTAGGCGGAGACGATGGTGAGTCCCCATTCTTCCAGAGGTAGGCGGTCGATGACCCACGACCCATCCTTATTGTCGATGTGTTCTTGCACCTCTTCCTTGGTGATCCAGGACGGCAGGTAGCGTACGGTCTTGGCGTCGACCACCGCAACGAAGCCGCTCTTCAGCACCCGCGATTGTTCCAAGGACTGGCTTAATACCGGCAGCTCGGCCTTGTAGCCCACGTAGGTCAGCCCGATATAATCGCCGCTTTTTGCATTGAGCGGCTCGTAGCCGGTGATGTAGGGATTGCCCAGGATGTCGACCACGCCGTAGAACGGCTGGCCTTTGATCAAGGCTGCGTACGCCTTCGTGGTCTGGTTGAGTTCGGTGCCGACCGCGCGGCTGCCGTCGTCCTTTAAAACGTTGGTGGTGATGCGCACAAAACGGTCGCCATCCTTGGAGAAAATCGTCGCTGTGCCTTTGGCCATGCGGGTCACATAATCGACAAACTCGAAGTTTCCCGCCTGTCCCTTGCCGGCGACGACGATATCGGCGATGGGTTTGCCGGCGAGGGTGAGGGAGGCACCTTTGTCGGCGCCGCCGCGCGCACTGATCTGTTCCTTGAGCAGTGCCATGCTCATGCGCACGCGCTCATCCATCAGCGTCGCCGTGGTCTGGAATACACCGCGGACCGACGTCATGTTGTCCGCGACCTCCTGTTTGACCTGTGCTTCTTCGTGCTGCATCGCCCAAATGGAAAAGCCGATGGCACCGACGCTGATGAGCAGCAGGGCGATGGCCGCGACCGGGAGCACTACTTGAAATTTAAATCCGCGAAGCACGGCTCACTCCTGACTCTACTTAGCGCTATTGCGCCTGCTTCTCCACCCGGCGGATACCTACGGGGTCTCGAAATCCGGCAAATTTTTGCTATCGCCGCCACGTTTTCGCGCTTTTTCCGGGCTTTGCACGCGGCGGGGAAACCTCTATGTAGACTTACTACTAAAGGTACAGCGCATCGATGATGAGGCCGCAGCGCGGCCGAGACGCTCAGTCGTTATGCGTGGGGCCGATCGGCTTGCGGCAGATCGTCTGGGGCGAGAGAGTGTCGAGCACCGTAGCGTCTGAATGCCAGCTTGCCACCTGGTAGCAGTCGGCATTGATCCATACGATCCAATCGCCGCTCTCCGTCTTGAATCGATCACCAGCGTGGTGCTCGCTCGCTCCGGACGCATCCAACGAGGATGACACTGACAGTGCACTGTTCGAACCTTGATTGCGGCGGATTTCGAAAGCCCGTACGGCGCGATGCGCTTCCGCAGTCCAATTCACTGCCGGTCCGCGGCCGTCTGACGCCGAACCTGCACCCGCTTGGAGCGATGAACTAAGCTCAAGCGGCGAGACCGCGATCGCGATATTGGTGCTCAACTGTTGTGGGCGGACATTTTCGACGTGGACCATCGAGGTCTTCGTCGGAGGGAGGAACAGCAGCTGCAGAGGAGGCTCAGCCGCACGCAGTTGGGTGTGTTGGCTGCGCGCAGACAGCAAAAGCAGTGCTACCACGGCCGCGTGCAGCGCCACTACGACAAATAGAATAGTGGGTCGTGACGATGTTCTTGGGTTTGGCTCGACCATCTCCAGCCCTGGCTCGCGAAATAGCACGCTCCGCCTGATTCATTGACCCGCGATAGTGGGTAAGGTTCCGGCTGCACAGCCGTTGCGAAGGGGCGGATTTATGGAGCCATCTCCGGGCTGTAATAGTCCAGAAAAACAATGAAATCCATGACTTCCGCCATGTCGCGCCCCACGAAACGTATGGAATGAGAATCTGTGCGCTCCACGCCGCGCAGGTAGCTTACGATTTCCGCCGAGGTGTAGCTCTTGAACGAAATCTCCAAGCTGACCGGCGCCGCCACCACGTAAGGCTTACGCTGCCCGCGATGGGAAACTGCGGAGAGCGTCCCCTGATAGATCTTTTCGCACGCTGCGGCCGGCGTGAGCGTTTCGGCCGAATGAAATCCAAGGGTCTTTTTAGTGATCACCGATTCCATGTTGCCAAGACGCGCGGTGACCTCGCTGATGGCGGCATCGTCACCGGAAATGAACACGATGGGGACGCCGAGCGCGCCGGCATAGGCGGCATTCAACTCTGCCTCGGTCACCGAGGTGCCGTTGAGCGCTACTCGCGTGAAGTGTGCGCTGGAAATGGTGTGAGCGCGCACGCCCAGAGGATTCGTCGTCGAAGCGTGATAGCCGACAAACAACGCCGCCGCGAAGCTGGAGTCAAGTCCCGCCATCATTTCCCCGTGGCGCGGCCAGGAGCGCACAATGCGCACGTCGTTTGGAAAAAGCTCTATCAACAGACTCTCGCCGTTGCCATGTGAATCGCTGACGACGACTTCTGTGGCCCCCGCCGCCTTTGCTCCTCGAACCGCCGCCACTGCCTCGTCGGTCATGAAACGGCGAAACCGCTCATATTCGAATCCGCCCGGAATCAACTGATCCGCCGTAACGACGCCCGCGACGCCTTCCATGTCCACGGAGATGTACACCTTGAACCCGGCGGTCGTGGTCTTGGGGCCCGCCGCCGACAGCGATGCCGGTAGCGCCGCGATTAGGGCTCCGATGAGCGCGAACACGGCCGAACTGGGCCGCCATTGCCGGGTTGCTTTGCCAACCGTCTTGACGCGAATTGCAAACACTATGGGCGGCTCCTCTGACTGTGGTTTAAGAAAAGCTCAGACTCAAGGCAGCATCAAGACAAAGCCGTCATTTTCATACGCGTATAGGTGCCACTCCGCGACAGTCTTCGGCGTACCCAGGATCACCAGTTGCTGCCGCAGGGTGGCGACGTCGTTGAATACATCCGATGCCTTGATGATCTGCTCGTATTTTCGCAATAGCGACTCGGTCGCATTGCCCAATTGCGCATAAGTGATCAACACCTTCAATGGCGCGTTGAACATCTGCAGTTTGTTCATGGTTTCGTGGGCCTGGGTGGCGTCAATCTCGTGTTCTATCGCGACCGTAACCCAATTTGCATACGAGGCGTATTTGCCCGTTGCATCGACGCCTCGCTCTTCGTAGAGCATGCCATCAAGCGTGTAGTACTCTTTATTCCAGGACGACAACCCGAGTTGCCTGGCAATCCTCGGATAGATCGTGGAGCGCATGAAGTATTTATAGGATTTACTCTCAAAACCGACCGCCGTGCGAAAGGCGTCCTGCTCGGACTGCATGACCGCGACAAAGGCGTTGCGAAATTCCCGGGGCGTAATTCTGTTCATCGAGCGGAGTTTATTCTGCTCTTAAAGCTCTGAAATCGCACGCGGATCATGCTGGGTGCAGTTGCCACGATAGATGCCATCGCGCAGACTTCGCGCACGTGAAGAAGCAAACTGCAAAGGCCGCGCGTCCACGCCGGATTCGGCGTGCAGCGTCCGATATGCGCGCGCAGGCATTGGCCGCCGCCCGGCGACTGATTGTGGAAGGGCCGGACGATATCCTTACCATGCGCGCGGTGGCCGATGCGGCCGGGGTGACCTATCCGAATTTGAGCCACCATTTCGGGTCCGCCGCGGGGCTGCACGCGGCGATTGCGGAGGATCTCGTGCGCGAGCTTCTGGCCGGCTTGCAAACCGTTGGCGTCGAGATGAACAACCTCGAACACGATTACCGGGCGGTGGTGGATCGCGTGTTCGATCTGTTCAGCCAGAACGGGCTAGGGCGTGTTTTGGGATGGCTGGTCCGCTCGGGAGAGACCTCCCGGCTGCAGCCTGTGAATCGTATGATGACCGAATTCATCGCAAGCCGCGCGCGCCCCAGCTCAAAAACCGACGCCAAACGCATTTCGCGCATCGCCCTGATCGTGGCCTTCGCCGCTTATGCAGAATCCTCCGTGGGCGGGTTGCTCGGCGATGTCCTGGGGGCGGGACCCGCCAGGCGGCGCGATTACTTCGCCCAGGCACTTGCTGCGTTGCGGGAGCAGTAATTTATGCGGCCGTCAATAGTATGTTGACGGATGCATAAATAGCGACTAAGTTAAGGCTTCCCCGGAATTTCGCATTCGAGGCTGTCATGGAACCCGAGTCTCCCACTCCCGCGGATTTGGCGATCCAACCCCGCAATGTGATGTTTGCACGCGGCCGCAGCGCGGCGCGTTGGTGGAATGGCGGCGATCCGATCGCGACGGCGTTTTACAACAGCCTGTCGCTCACTTTTCCGAAGGGCGAGGCATTCTTCATCGAGAGCGTGCGGAATTTTCGCGAGCAGGTGCCTGCGCGCCAGCAGGCGCAAATCGATGCCTTCATCAAGCAGGAAGCCGCGCACAGCCGCGAGCACGGCCACTTGAACAGCCAGGTAGAACAGACCGGATATGACGTGGCGCCGATGCACGCGGACTTGGATGCGCGGTTGGCGGAATTGCAGAGTAAACCGCCCATCTTTGGCCTCGTAACCACTGTGGCGCTCGAGCACTTCACCGCCATCATCGCGCACGCCTGCCTGAAGAACGAGCGACACTTCAAGGGCGCATCGGCGCAGGAGGCCCGTCTTTGGAAATGGCATGCGATTGAGGAGATTGAGCACAAAGGCGTCGCGTACGATACCTTTCTGGCCGCCACCAAGAGCTTGTCTGCATACAGACGCTGGAAGTTCCGGTCCTTGGTAATGCTGCACATCAGTTACACATTCTTGCGGGGCCGCATACGCGCAATGCGGGAATTCCTCAAGCAGGACGGTATCGATGGACCGCGCACCTGGTTGCGCATTTTCTCGTATCTGGTGATTTACCCCGGTCTCTTGCGGCAGATCTTCCCGGCCTGGCTGGCGTTCTTCCGGCCTGCTTTCCATCCCTGGCAGCACGACGATCGCGATTTGGTGGCCGTGCATGAAGCCCAGCTGGGCTTGCCGGTTAGCCCCACGGACGCCTTGATCCGGCTGGGTTAGCGCGCAGTGATGCGCCGGGTGGAGGCGGGATGAAGATCGAGCGCGTTGCCTTCGCGGCGCGGCCTGGCGAGCAGCTCACCGCCGCAATTGGGGCATCTGCCTTTGAGGGTGCCTCCGGCGCAGGACGCGCAGAAGGTGCATTCAAACGAACAGATTCGGGCGTCCGGCGATTGCGGCGGCAGATCTTTGTCGCAGCATTCGCAATTGGGTCGCATTTCAAGCATGGCAGATTCCGTCCAGCGGCGCCGCGGAAATGGGCGGTCCGCCGCGATTGATAACTTAATGCCCTTTACAGTTTCTGCACGACCACGCGGCCTTGAGGGTTGACGAAAACACGGTAGCGATTGCCGTCCTTGCAGGTCGCCGTGTAGTCGCTGTCGGCATTGCGCTTGGCATCGACCACCTGATCGCAGGGCTGGCCATTCAGGACAATGGTTGCCTGTAAATCCTTTCCGTTCGAGGTGTCAGCCTCGGACCATGTTGCCGCACTCACTGCCAGAGCGGCAAAGACGAAACTGTATATTCGCGTGCTCACAATCGCTCCTTACGTTCAGATTTTCGCAAATTTTTGAGGATCCAGCAGAATGCCCCACAGAACTTCGCGGGAGGACGCAATCGCCGATGCGAGCTGCGGATCGCCATCCTGCAACAGCGACAGCACTTTGAGCATCAGCAAATCGAATTTCTGGCGAAGTTCGGATTGCGGTGTCTTCGATGATCCCTTGTGGTATGCACGGAACTCGCTCAACAAGTCGTCCACCTGATTCTTCAAAGAAAGCTTCGTGAACACGCCAATCGCCCGCGTGTCCTTGAGCCGTTGCTCCAGAGAGTTGAGATCCAGCGCCGCAGCCTTGGCGGCTGCGGGCGCCGGAGCGGGAGCCGGGACGGCGCCAGGCGCGGACGGGGCTTTTGGCTCCGCGGCAACCGGCGGCGGCGCCTGTTTTCCGGCAGCAGGGATTGTCTTAGGGCTGCTGGGTTTCGGGGTCGTAGCCGGCACCTGTGGCGCGGGGGTCTGCGCCAGCACGGGAGCAGCCGGTGCTGCCGGTGCTGCCTGTTCAGGAGGTGGCGCGTCTCGCGGAACCGTTGCTTGCGGCGCGCTCTGCGGCACCTGCTGAGGCGTGCGGCAGCTTGCCAGCGCAAGCGAGCCAATCGCGAATGCAAAAATAGCAATTCGAGCCATTCGATAGTCGGCTTTTGAACCGTGGTGCTTTAAGTCTTTAGCACGTTGCGTTGCCGGGCGCCAATTGGGCGCCCTCGCCGCGGCTCACAGGGCTAAATCAGCTGCTATGCGTTTTTCGCGATTCCCAGAAGCGCCTGTTCGAGCACCGAATCGGTAAAATCGCTATCGAGGGAGCCTTGGCCCATGAGCAGCCGGTAAAAAATCGGGCCATATATCATATCCAATGCCACGTCCATGTTGATGTTCGCGCGGATCTCGCGCTGGGCAATGGCACGGGCAACGATGGAGCGGCCCTCTTCGCGTCGGGCGAGGATGAAATGATTGCGAAAGGACTTGGATAGTTCCGTCTCGGAGGCCGCTGCGGCAATCATCATGGTGACCTGGCGACCGGTGCGCGAGGCAAATACCGCGGCAACCGTGCGCAACTGAAGTTTGAGCTGGGTGAGCGCCGACTTCGAAGGCGGCAATTTTTTCTCAGAAGCCCCATCGGCGCTGATCAAAGCGGCCATGGCAACGGCATATGCGTTCGGCCATGTTCGATATATCGTGGGCTTGCCGACGCCCGCACGGGCTGCAACGGCTTCAACCGTGACGCCGGTCAACCCTTCTTCCATGAGAATATTATGCGCCGCAGCAAGAATCGCGGCATGCGCCTTGGCGCTGCGCGGCCGGCCGCGGGAGCGCACCGGCGCCTCGCGCATATTCCTTTTGGTTGACATCCTAAGATTATATACGTTACGGTACGGAACGTAAATATATTAGGAGGCGGTCATGAACCCAGTTCTGGCAACGGCAGATACGGTCAGTCAAATCTCGCCCTACATGGGCTTCAAGGATGCTTCGCGCGCCATCGCGTTTTACGTCAAAGCGTTTGCAGCCAAGGAGCTATACCGTCTGACCGAGCCATCGGGTCGCATCGGGCATGCCGAGCTTGCCATCGGCAACGCGACACTGATGCTGTCCGATGAATATCCGGATTTCGGCGCCGTCAGTGCGCAAACTTTGGGCGGCTCGCCAATCGCGTTGCAAATTTACGTTGCCGATGCCGACGCTTTTGTCGAGCGCGCGCTCAAGGCGGGCGCCACCATGCTGCGGCCCGTCAAGGACGAATTCTACGGCGACCGCGCCGGCCAAATTGCAGACCCCTTCGGGTATAAGTGGATGGTCGCCACCCGCAAGGAACGCATCACGCCACAAGAAATGCAGCGCCGTTGGTCGGCGATGATGGCGAGCACCTAGCACTCGTGCGAGCCGTAAGAGTTGCGCTTGCTGCGATCGGCGATTTGAATGGAGATCCCATGAAAAGGAAACCAGGCTTGCCATGCAAAGTCAGCGCCGACCAGGGATTAGCGCTGCCGCGCCGCGAAATGCTCAAGGGTGCAGTGGCGCTGGCATGCGGAACTCTTGGTTCGGCCGCAGCGCCCCTGGCGATCGGCGCGCCGCCAGACCGCAGCCAGAAACCGCTGAGTGCGGGCGACGGGGAAGCGATCGTACACACTCGAGCGGGGCGGGTGGCGGGCTACGTCCGCAATGGAATTTGCATCTTCAAGGGCATACCGTATGCCGGCGATACCGGGGCGGCCAATCGCTTCATGCCGCCCACCAAACCCAAACCGTGGGAAGGTATTCGCAGCTCACGCCAATACGGATACGTCGCGCCGCAAGGTCCCCGTGGCGGCTGGGCATACGACGAAGAGGCTTTCATGTTTGCCTGGGACGATGGCGTGCAGAACGAGGATTGTCTGCGAGTAAATGTGTGGACGCCGGGGATAGATCGCAAAAAACGGCCGGTCATGGTATGGCTGCACGGCGGCGGCTACACGGCCGGCTCCGGTCAGGAACTTCGATCCTATGATGGAGAGAATCTGGCGCGCCGCGGCGATGTGATCGTCGTTTCCTTGAATCACCGGCTGAACGCCTTCGGCTATCTCGACCTGTCGATATATGGCGATCAGTATGCCGCGTCGGGCAACGTCGGCATGCTCGACATCGTCGCCGCACTCGAATGGGTGCGGGACAATGTCGAAAATTTCGGCGGCGATCCGAGCGTCGTCACGATATTCGGCCAATCCGGAGGAGGCGGCAAGGTTTCGACGCTCATGGCGATGCCGGAAGCCAAAGGTCTGTTTCATCGTGCAATCGTCGAGAGCGGCTCACTGCTGCGCGGCATGGCTCAAGAGAACGCGCAAAAGCTAAGCGAGGCCATCGTGAAAGAACTTGGTCTCACCCGGACCACGATCGGGCAGATCCAGACTCTATCCGCCCAACAGATCCTCGAGGCCGCGGGCAAGGTGCTGCAACAACGCCGCTCGCGGCCCCCGGGTGGAATTCCCAATTTCCGCGGCGCCGTGGACCAATTGGGATTTGCGCCCGTGGTCGATGGCAGAATTCTTCCCAATCATCCGTTTAGTCCGGCAGCGCCGGCCATGTCGGCCGATATACCGATGATCATCGGCAGCACACTGAACGAATTCGTCACCGCAATCAATCACCCAGAATACGAAGCGATGACCGATGCAGATCTGTATTCGCGGGCACGCGAGATCTATGGCGACCGGGCAATATCCGTTATCGATGCCTTTCATGCTCGTACCCCCGCGGCGAAACCGTTCGATCTGTGGTCGCGGATTGCCGCCGCGGGCGTGCGGGCAAGCGCAATCGAGCAGGCAAACCTAAAATCCACGCAAGGCCGCGCACCGGCCTACTTGTACTGGTTCACCTGGCAGACTCCGATCTTGAGCGGACGTCCGCGCGCATTTCATTGTGCGGAAATCGCGTTCGTCTTCGACAACACGGATCGCTGCGAAACGATGACCGGCGGCGGCGCCGATGCCCGCGCCCTGGCGGCGAAAATGTCGGATGCGTGGCTACAGTTTGCCCGCAGCGGCGATCCGAATCATCCGCAGCTGCCGCGCTGGCCGGCATTTGAGCCGCAGACGCGGGCAACGATGATTTTCGACAATGTTACGAAGGTTGTGCTGAACCCCGATCGTGACGAGCAGGCCAGCATCGGCGAAACCGGCTGAATGCGGCGCCGCATCAAACCGCACGCTCGGCTTTCGTCCCGTCGGGGGAGGACCGGCGAATCGCGGTCCACGCAGCGGCGGAAAACACCAGCACGTTGGCGACGATCACAGGCGAGGCGTGGATCAGTACTCCGTAAACCACCCATAGCAGCGCACCGAGCATCTGAACGCCGCGCAGCAGCGAGGGTCGCGTGAAAAAATACGACGCGACAAATATACCGGTAGCCAACCAGCCCAAGCCTTCGACCCAATGATTCACCGTGCGGCAGCCGTCGCGGGGGCGGCGAAATTTAGGACTTCTCCGATGCTGACGCGGTCGGTTCGATCTCTTTCCCAGTCATTCAAGGTCAGTCCGTGAGTCTCGAATAACTCGCGGATGTCACCCGCTTTCCAATGCATGAGCTGATCGAGGATCGGCACCATGATGCTGAAGGCATTGTCGCTGACGACGATGCGTTTCGCGATTCGTGCGAGCTGTCGATTCTCGGAAACCGCAATGGTGAACCCGTCGTGATTATTGACGTGCAGCATCACATGCACATCGGAGCCGCCGTCGCCGACGTAAATGATGCGGTCCGGGGAAATACCGAGGCGGTGTTGCAGCTCCTCGATGACTGCCACCTTGCCGTAGCCTGCGGGCACGCGATTGATCGCGGTAACTTCTCCGGAACGGGAATCAAATTCGAGTTCCGTGCCGTAGATATTTTCCGGCGGCACCACTGATGCCAAGGCAGAAGTGACGATCTCGCGCGGGGCGGCTGAAATGACGAAAAAGGAAAACTTGAGCCCGGGTGCACCCCGGCCCATGAAGTCCATGAGGGCTGGAATGGCGCTTTTAAGACGGACCCGGCGCCCGGTTTCTACCAGGTGTTCGCGGCGCACACCGCGAAACTCCGGATCGTGACGAATGAGATAGGCCAATTCGCCGCCTTGCTGAATCAAGTTGCTGCGGGCGAGACCCGCAACACGCTGTTCGAATCCCGAAATTCCGAGTAACTCACTCAACACGACGCCGGAATCCTTAAAGCTCAAGGTCTGATCGAAGTCCGAGGCGAGCAAGTAGTGTCTGGGCGTTTGGCTCATGCGTGATCCTGATGATGGCCCGTACATAATGGGGCAACAATCGCGGAATGTCAGGCGAGAAACTATCGCCTGGACGCCAAATCATCTCATCTGGACCAAGCCGGCCTCCTCCCGCGTATACGGCTCGAGGCGCACGCTTTTCGAGCGCGCGGCGAACCGGCATAATTCCACGAATCTCGCATTTCCCACCTGGCTGACATCGCTCAGGTGGAATTTGCCTTACAATTCCTGGCACCGATTAATTTGGATTCTGCCAGAAGAAAGTTCGCGCAATGAGGGGGAGGTCTTTGAAGCGAATATCGAGCTCCGCAGGGGAGCGAAAAAAGAGCAAGCGTGCAACACGCAAGCGGGCGGGCGCCCTTTCGACCGCGCGCCCAAAAGCCGCCGCCAATATTATTGGGCGCCTGCGTTTCGAATCATTTCTACTCGAATTGTCCGCGTACTTCGCAAAAGCGCCGGCGGATTCCGTGGATCGAGGGATCGATGAGTGGATCGAGAAGCTCGCGGGATTCATCGGACTCGATCGGATCAGTCTGTGGGAGTGCGATCCCGACGGCGTGCAAATGCACCGCCAACATTTCTATATGCGTCCAGGACTGAGGAATAGTCCACCCAAGGTGCTGCTCAGCACCGATTTTCCGTGGACCAGCGAGCAATATCGCCAGGGCAAGACCATCATTTGGGAGCGAGTGCCCGAGGACGTTCCTGCGGCAGCCACTTTTGAACTAACGCACGTGCTGCGGGTGGGCGCAAAGTCCGTGCTCGGCATTCCGCTGCCGACCGGTACAGGGGTGTACGTGATGTCGTGCACCACACTACGCACCTATCGGAAGTGGCCCGCCGGTTTGGTGCGCAGATTGCAGCTCGTCGGCGAAATTCTGGCGAGCGCGCTCATTAGACAGCGTGCCGAACGCTCCCTGCTCGTCAGCGAATCGCGCAACAAGGCGCTGTTGAAGGCCTTGCCGGACTTGATATTCGTACTCAACTCCGACGGCGTGTACGTTGAGTATCACTGTCCGGAAACCCTTGATCTATACGTGCCGCCGGAGCGGTTCATGGGCCGGACCATGGAAGAAGTCATCCCGGCAGAGATGGCCAAGACATTTCGAGCCCTATTCCAGCGGGCTCCCAATACCGGCGACGTGGTCGAGCACGAGTATGTCATGCGGATTGCAGGCGAGGAGCGGCACTTTGAGGCGCGCATGGTGCGGCGGGATGACGGTGCCATAGTTACGACGGTGCGCAATATCACCGAACGCCATCGGGCCGCGAACAAGTTGCGGGAAAGCGAGGCGCTCTTTCGAGTGGCTTTTAGCCACTCTGCCATTGGCGTTGCCTTGGTCTCGCTCGACGGACGTTGGTTGCAGGTCAACGCCGCCCTGTGCCGCATTCTCGGCTATTCCGAGAGTGAGCTTCTGGCAATCAACCACCACGATCTGGTACATGCCGACGAATTGGAAGCCTCGTGCACAAATCTGCAACGCACGCTGGCCGGCGAGATTTCGCAATACGAAGTGGAAAAGCGCTATGTTCATAGGGACGGGCGGACCATCTGGACGGTGCTCAATGTTGCCCTGGTCAGGAACGCGTTGAACGCACCGCTGTACCTCGTTTTTCAGCTGCAAGATGTCACCGAGCGCAGGCAGTCGCAGATTGAGATCGAGCGGGCGCGACTGGAACTGGCGCATATCGGCCGGGTTGCGCTCGTCGGACAGCTGACCTCTTCCCTGGCCCACGAATTATTGCAGCCGATCACGGCGGTTGTGAGCAATGCCGAGGCCGGCCTGAATACTCCTGATCTTGAGCCGACCTCGGAAATGCGCGCGCTGCTTCAGGACATAGCCGATAGCGGCAAGCGGGCAGGGGATATCATCCAGCACGTCAGAGCGCTGCTGCGAAAAGAACGCGTGCCCTACATGGCAGTTGATTTGAACCGGCTCGTTGAAGAGGTGGCGCAGGTGATGCGTTCGGACCTGGTGCTGCATCAAGTGCGTTTGACCACCAGATTGGACGCTGCCAATGCTGAAATCAACGGCGACCCCGGTGAACTGCAGCAAGTCCTGCTCAATCTGATGCTCAATGGGATCGAGGCCATGCACGCAATCCCGATTCATGAACGCCAGTTACGAGTCGTAACAATCGTCCGCTCGAACGCCGTCGAGTTGAAAGTGGAGGATAAAGGCACCGGATCTGCGCCTGACCATATGGAGAAGCTGCTGGAGCCGTTCTTCACCACCAAGGCGAGCGGCGTCGGCATGGGACTGTCAATTTGTGCGGATATTGTGCGCGCGCATCGCGGCCAATTGTTGGCGGAGAACAACGCGGACCGAGGCATGACGTGGCGGTGCATATTGCCACTCAGAGACGCTTCCGCGGCCTGAGGCGGTGGCGTGGCGGTCAGGCGGTGTGCGTAGCCGCTTCTCTCTGCGGTCGCCGACGCCGCTCCAGGATCGTCATCAAGCTGTCTTTCGGGCGCAGTGTGATACGAACTTGCAGCTTGATGTCCTGCGGCACCTTGAGCCGCACGCGAAATCGCTGCGCGAGCACCGCGAGGATCAATATCGCCTCGGTCATGGCGAGCGCTGCGCCTATGCAGACCCTGGGACCGCCGCCGAAGGGCAGGTACGCAAAGCGCGGACGTTTGTCGCTGGCCTCCTTGGTGAAGCGATCCGGATCGAAACGCTCTGGTTCGTGCCAGAGACGGCGGTGACGGTGCAGAATCCACGGCGAGATCATGATTTGCAGTCCCGGCGTAACCTTGTAGCCGCAAATCTCGTCGGCTTCCCTGGCTTCGCGGATGGTGATCCCCGGTGCCGGCGGATACACGCGCATCGCCTCTTCGATGATCATGCGGGTGTAAGGTAGGTTGGGCAGGTCTTCTAGCGTCGGAACCCGGCTTCCCAGAACGGCGTCCAATTCTGCGTGCAGCTTGGCCTCTTCGGCTGCATGTTGCGACAGCAGATACCATACCCAGGTCATGGTTACCGCGGTTGTCTCGTGGCCGGCCATGAATATGGTGATTACCTCATCCCGCACTTCGGCCGCGTTCAATCCCGCGCCGTCGTCCGGATCCTTTGCCGCGACCAGGCGGGTCAGCAGATCCTTGGGAGCCTCGTTGCGGATGCTTTCGCGTTCGTTGATCAACCGGTAGATTGCCGCATCCATGCCTTGAAAGTGCGCACGGATGGCCTCCTGTTTGTGCCTTATCCGCCGCGGACCGATGATGGGCAATACGTCCAGCAGGCCAAATTCCATGGATGCCTGCGCGAAGTCGAGTGCGCCGCCGGAGCACTGCGCCAATTCCTCGGCATCCGAGGAGAACATCGTGCGACAGATGATCTTCAAGGTAAGCGCCTTCATCTCCTGGGCAATATCGATTTGCGCCAGGTGCGGCAGTGTTTCCCACTGCTCAGCAAAGGCAACCGTGGTGTCGACCATCGCCGGTGCATAGGCCTCGACGGAACGTGTGCCGAAAGAGGGCGCCATGACTTTGCGATGCGTGCGCCATTTGGCGGCCGGTGCGCTCAACAGGCCTTCGCCGAACATGGCCGAAAAGAACTCATCGCCCAGGGCGTGCTTCGGATAGTTGGCAACGTTGTCCAGCAAGATGCGACGGATCCCCTCCGGATCGTTGACCATGAGCACTTGCCCAAGTGGTGATCTGGCCAGATAGACCGGCTGCTCGAAGGCTTGCAGTGGAATGACCTCGAAGGGATTGCCCTTGGAGGCACGCATGGTTTTTAAGAATGAGGCGGCCTTGAGCGGCGGAGGCGCAAGCCCTGCGAGAGTTGCGGTCGCTTTTGATGTTGTGGCCACCGACGGTCCTTCCGGGAATGCACGAGCTGCCGACCGAGTATAGGCGATCTTAAGTTTCGTCGTCCCGATTCGCCGGCAACGTTTACTATGGGGTAAAAGCCGAGGCCAATTATGCGAAAAATCCAATGGGGCATTCTCAGTACGGCCAACATAGGCATCAAGCGGGTCGTCCCGGCAATCTTGAGCGGCACCCGCGGCGCGGTCGGCGCGATCGCCTCGCGCAATGCGTCCCGCGCGGCGGAAGTCGCGGGGCGCTTTGCCATCCCCCGCAGCTATGGCAGCTATCAAGCGCTGCTGGAGGATCCTGATATCGATGCGATCTACAATCCGTTGCCCAACCACTTGCATGTGGAATGGACCGTTAAGGCACTGAACGCCGGCAAGCATGTGCTGTGTGAAAAGCCGTTGGGCCTCAATGCGGCGGAGACGCAGGCCATTGTGGAAGCACGGGACCGCAGCCGGAAATCCGTCATTGAGGCCTTCATGGTGCGTTACCACCCACAGTGGCATCGCGTTCGCGCGCTGGTGCACGCCGGCCGAATCGGCACGGTGCAGGCCATTCACTCCGCGTTTTTATTTACGGTGCTTGATCCGGGGAACGTGCGCAATCAGGCGGACATCGGCGGCGGCGCGCTGTACGACGTGGGCTGTTACCCGTTGGTAACTGCGCGCTATGTCTTCGGCTCAGAGCCGGCGCGGGTGATGTCCCTTATCCGGCGCGACGCCGAATTGGGAGTAGACACCCTGACAAGCGGGCTGCTGGAGTTTCCAGGCGGAGGTCAATTGCTGTTCAGCAGCGCGTTGCGCTTGGCCAGCTTTCAACGTGTCACGATCTTGGGGACGGAGGGCCGCATCGATATTGCGGTGCCATTCACGCCCGGCAAGGATCATTTGTGCCGACTGGCGATCGACAGCGGCAAAAGCCTGGACGGCACCTCGGTGGAATTCGAGCATTTTCCCGCCGTCGATCAGTATGCCCTGCAATGCGACTCGGCGGCCGCCGTATTTCGCGGCGAGGCCCCGCAGGAATTTCCGATCGAGGATGCGATCGCCAATATGCGCGCGATCGACGCGCTGTACCGCTCCGCGGTCTCCGGCCGCTGGGAAACTCCATGAGCGGCACAAGTCGCAGAGCGCCGGTGTGGCTTTTGGGCCTGACCAATTCCTTGTTCGGCATGTACGGGGGCATCCTGGTGATTGCCGTTCCGCAATTGCTGAGCGCCCGCCATGTTGCGGAGGCCACGATTGCGGGTATGACGGCGGCCGCGATTTCGCCGGGATTCTGGGCCTTTTTGCTCAGCCCGATCCTCGATGTGAGGTTCAGCCGCCGCTGGTATTCAGTGTTAACGGCGTTCCTGGCCGCGGCGCTGCTGGCGCTCGCTCTGATCAACCTCGAGCACCTCGCGTGGGTGGAATTTTTCCTGGTCGCGGGGTTCTTTTTCGCCAACCTCTATCAAAGCGCATTGGGGGGTTGGCTCTCCAGCATCATTGCGTCGGACGAAGAGCACTCCTTGAGCGTGTGGGTAACCATCGCCAATATCAGCGGCGGCGGCGCCATGGCCATGATGACCGGTGAGATTGTCCAGCGCCTGTCCCCAGGCTCGGCGGCTCTTGTTCTCGGGGCCATCGTCCTGCTTCCCACGCTGATTTTCTGTTGGATGCCGGCGCCCGGTCCGGATCGGCGGCTGGCACGCGAAAGCTTCCCGCAGTTCTTCGCCGAAGTGATCAGCCTACTCAAGCGCCGCGAGATCCTGATCGCCATTGTTTTGTTCATTGCACCGGCGGCAACTTTCTCTCTGGTGAATATTTTAGGCGGACTGGGCAACGACTTTCATGCATCGAGTCACTTCGTGGGGTTGGTGGGCGGAGCGGGCGTTCTGATCGCCGGCGTCGCCGGTTGTTTGATGTTTCCGTTGGTCGATCGATTGCTGCCGGTGCGCCACCTGTATCTGGCCATCGGCGGGGTTGGGGCGCTCTTCACGCTGATGTTGCTGGTGTTGCCGCGCACGCCCTGGACGTTTGCGGCGGCGCTGATCGGCGAGAATGTATTTCAGTCCCTGTCCATCACGGCCTCGACTGCGATTACCTTTGCCATCATCGGACGCGCCAATCCGTTCGCGGCGACCACCTATTGTCTGTTGGTGTCCGCCTTCAACGTCGCCAATACCTACATGTTGATCGTCGATGGCTGGGGTTATGCCTGGCGCGGGGTGGCCGGCAGCTACATCGTGGATGCCTGCGCCAGCTTGTCGGCCTGTGTCGTACTGGGTTGGTTGTTGGCACGCGTGCGATCGCCGGCGGGGCAGCCCGCGGAGGCGTGAAACAGAGCTTTAGAAAAACCGCATCCGATCCGGCGCGCCCCACGAATACCTTGGCAGCAGAGGTATTCAGGAACGGACGTAATGGGTCTCCACGCGGCGGTACGCAGACTCGCTGCTTTTGGAGCCGGCGCGCTGCTTTTATTGGCTTTTCGTGCCTATTGCAGCGAAAGTGCTGATCCCTCCGACGAAGCGCTCGATACCGTTACCGTGGTGGCAGTGGGACTCGGCATGACGGCCGCCTCGGCAGGCGATATCGGCCAGGCGCGGTTGCAGGCGGAACCGCTGCTGCGCCCAGCGGCGCTGCTCGAGAACGTTCCAGGTCTCATTGTTACGCAGCATTCAGGCGAGGGAAAAGCCAACCAATACTTTTTGCGCGCTTTCAATTTGGACCATGGCACCGATCTTGCGCTCGATGTCGATGACATGCCGGTGAATATGCCAACCCACGCTCACGGCCAAGGCTATGCGGATTTCAACTTCGTGATTCCGGAGCTTGTCAAAGATCTCGACTACAAGAAGGGCCCTTACCATGCCGATGAAGGCGATTTTTCCACCGCCGGAACCGCACGGATCGCGCTCTTGAACGCGGTGCCCCCGAGCGCAATCGTGGGCTTCGGGCAGGATGGCTATCGACGCGGACTGTTGCTGGGATCGACCGGCCTTCTCGGCGGTACCTTGATCGGCGCCGGCGAGGTCTATCATAACGACGGCCCCTTCGACGTTCCCGATGACTACACGCGCCTGAACGGGGTCGCGCGATATTTTCGCGGCGATGCATTGGATTATTTCACCCTGACGGCCATGGCCTACTCGGGAAATTGGAGCTCCACCGACCAGGTACCGCAGCGCGCTGTCAGCGCAGGCGTGATCGATCGATTCGCAACGCTGAATCCGAGCGACGGCGGCACCTCGAGCCGCTCGAGTCTGTCGTTCAGCCGAGTCAAGCGTACCGATAACGATCAGCTGCAAGTATCGGCCTATGTTATTCGCTACAAACTGGATCTCTGGTCGACGTTTACTTATTTCCTGAAGGATCCAGTCCAGGGCGATCAGATGCAGCAGCGCGACGATCGAACGGTCTACGGGATCAAGGCCTCCAAGAGCTGGTTTACCCGCTTTTTCGGCGCCCCGAGCAGCAATCTCATCGGGGTGCAGGCACGCTTCGATGACATTAAAGACGTCGGAATTTTTTCCACTTTCGAACGCCGAACGCTGGGGACAACGCAGAATGCAGGCGTCCTGGAAGCAAACGCCGCGGTGTATGCAGAATCGGCCACTCGGTGGCTCGAGACGGTGCAAACGATCATGGCTTTGCGAGAGGATCAGTTTGGTTTCGACGTGAAAGACAAGATGCGAAATCCCAATGGTAGTTGCGACATCAACAGCGATCCGTTGGGTTGCGTCACAGGCGACAAGCGAGCATCCATTTTTAGTCCAAAGCTGGGGCTCATTTTGGGTCCGTGGGCGAAGATCACCTACTTCATCAATGTTGGCGAGGGCTATCACAGCAACGACGCACGCGGCGTTACTCGCAGCGGCGAGAACCCGGCTGAAGGTCCGGTAACGCCGTTGACCAAAGCCATCAGCGGCGAGGTCGGCATCGCCGCTCAGCTCATTCCCAATCTCGACACGCGGTTGGATATATTCAAACTGAAATTAAAGTCCGAGCTGGTGTTCGATGGAGATGCGGGAGTCACCGCGCCGAGCGGCGCTACGACCCGCACCGGCATTGAGTGGGTCAATACCTACCGTTTCAACAACTGGCTGTCCGCGGAACTCAACACTGCCTTCACGCGGGCCCGCTTTGACCGCAATACACCGCCGGACGACTTGGGCTGCGCAGATGCGGCGCCCGCAAATCCTTGCGCTCAGCCCATTGGCATCATTGGCCGCTATGTACCCAACAGCCCCACCAACGTAAGCGACGCAGGACTGATAGTGCAGCGGAATTCCGGCTGGTTCGGTGCGCTTCGCGCCCGCCATTTCGGCGGGTCGCCCTTGGTGGAGGATAACAGCGCCCGATCGCCTGGCTACACCACCGTCGATGCCCAGGCCGGATTCCGCGCGGCGAACTGGCTCGCTGCCATCGATATTTTCAATGTCGCCGATGTGAGGTGGAACGACATCGAGTATTACTACGTATCGCGCCTAAGGAACGAGCCATCGCCGGTCGCCGACTATGCTGTGCATCCGGGCGTTCCCCGGACCGTTCGCGTCCATCTGCGATATCAATTCTAGTCGTTGAGAATCTTCACGACGCTCCCGCGGGCCTTGGGGTCGTTCGGATCCTTCACGACCGTTACGTACAATTCTTTCTCGCCTGGACCGAACGCAACATTGGTCGTGCCGTCGCCGGCAACGATCTCAAATACCCGCAGAAGCTTGCCGGCCGCTGATATTTTCAGGATCTTGCCGCCGAACCACTGGGCCACGTACATGTTGCCTTTTTCGTCGATCTTCATGCTGTCCGGACCCAGCCACCAGGAACTTGCCTTGTTCGGCGTGAGAAGATTCAGCAGCGCGAAATTTGAGCGATCCTTGAGCGAGCCATCGGGATTGACCGTGAACTTTAAAATGCAGTTTCCGACCGTTTCACTGACGTACAAGGTTTTTTGGTCCGGAGAGACGCCAATGCCGTTGGCATAGTTAAGATCCCTGGCGACCTCGATCCATTTCTGACTGCCGGCTGCCAGGTAGAGAATCTTTCCGGCCACTGCGGTCGGCAGGTCTTCAGGAGGCCCGAACACGGTCGCGTAGGCGCCGCCTTTGGCCGTAACCGTGACATCGTTGATGCCGCCCTCGAACTTGTTGCCCTTGTCGTCGGCATCCCAGCGGCGCAACTGTTTACCCGTCATGTCGAGTTCCAGAATCGCGCCGTGGTTGTCGGTGCAGGCGAGCAGGAACGTCTTGCGCCGGGTCAGCGCCAATCCATTGTGGCTGCAGCCCGCGAGGCTGTTGATCACGGTCGTTGATTTGCCGTCCCATTTTGAAAGCGTATTTGACACCCATCCCACGTAATACAGGTTGCCGTCGACGTACAAGGGACCTTCAGGGCCCAACACGTCACGGACGATGGTGATTTCATCGGCGTGCAGCACGGAGCCGGCAAACAGGGCAAGGACGACGGTGCAGTGAAGGAGGGCAGTTTTCATATCAGTTCTGGTATGGGGGCTGCGGCTCCGCGTATTCTACTGCGATTTTGTCAGTGGAGAGCAGCTTGGCGGGACTGATGGCGCTCGATGCGAGGTTGATGCGGGCCGCGGGACTGCTGGATAGCGATCCGGCGGCTGCGGCGCGAGAAGCTGCGGAAATTCTCAAAGAGCATCCGGGTCACGCTACCGCACTGCTGCTGCTTGGTACGGCACGGCGCAACAGCGGCAATCCCGATGCCGCAAACCCCCTCAGCGCATTGGCGGCGGCAGAGCCGAACTACGCGCCGGTACGACTGGAATTGGGCAAAACCCTTGCGAGCCAAGGCCGCGATGCGGAGGCACTCGCCGCCCTGGAGCGTGCGGTCGAATTGGAGCCAAATCTCGCGCCGGCATGGCGCGAACTGGCAAGTCTGTACGCGAAGCTGCGCAACCCCCTCGCCTGCGACCTCGCCTACGTGAAATTTCTGCGACTGGCGTTGACGGAACAGCATGTTGCGGAAGCGGAATTGGCCTTGGCCAATCATCGACTTGAGGCCGCTGAGTCGCTGGCGCGAATACAGCTAGCCAAGGATTCCCAAGACGCGGCGGCCCTGCGCGTGTTGGCCCTCATCGCTGCCGAGCGCGAGGACTATGTCGAGGCTGACCGGTTGTTTGCGCAATGCCTGGAAATTGCACCGGGCTACAGCCGCGCGCGCCTGGATCTGGTCCGAACGCTGCACCTGCAGCAAAAGGCTGAGCGCATGCTGCCGCTGTTGGAGCGGTTGTTGCAAATTGAGCCCGGCAACTTGCTATACCGCTCGCTTCAGGCGTCGGCATTAGGGCTTTTGGGACAGAACGCGCGTTCGCTGGAAATTCTTGAAGATTTGATCCACGAGCATCCGCGCAATGAGGAGCTGCGCATTTCTTATGGCAATGCGCTGCGGGCCGGCGGACTCGCGGCGCAAGCCGTCGCCGCGTACCGCATGGGCATCGAGCTGCGCCCCGGCTACGGCGAGGCGTATTTTTGCCTGGCGAATCTCAAGACATTTAGATTCGGCGATGCGGAAATCGGCGCGATGCGGGCCCAGGCGGATCGGCAGGGGATCGCCGACGAGGATCGCCTGCATCTGGAGTTTGCCCTCGGTAAGGCACTCGAAGATGCGCAAGAATTTGCGCAATCATTTCAACACTACGCCCGCGGCAATGCGTTGCGGCGCCGTACCGTCTCCTATGAGGCCGCTGCCAACAGCCGATTCGTCGCACGCCTGCAAGAAATGTACAGCGCCGAATTCTTCGCGCGCCGGCGAGACGCGGGGTGCGGGGCCCCGGACCCGATCTTCATCGTGGGCATGCCGCGCTCGGGCTCCACGCTGATTGAGCAGATCCTAGCCGGCCACTCTGCGGTGGAAGGCACGCGTGAGCTTCCGGATATTCAAGGGGTCGCGCTGGAACTGGGCCTCAGCGAATCGCGCGCGGAGTCGCGGAAGTTTGCGGATTCGGTTCAGAACCTGACGCACGATGGTCTTCAGGCGTTGGGTGAAAGATATCTCGACCAGACACGGCCCAACCGGCTGCGCGCTACGCCGTATTTCATCGACAAGACGCCGAGCAATTTCTATCACGTTGGACTCATCCAACTAATTCTGCCGAATGCGCGCATCATCGATGCGCGGCGCTCGCCCCTCGCGTGCTGCTTCGCCAACTTCAAACAGCACTTCCAAGCCGGCGTTTGGTTCTCCTACCGCCTCGATGACATCGGCCGCTACTATCGCGATTACGTTGAGCTGATGTCTCATTTCGATCGCGTTCTGCCGGGGCGCGTGCATCGGGTCCAGTACGAAGACCTGGTTGGCGATCTCGAGGGCGAGGTTCGCAGGCTGCTTCAATACTGCGGTTTGCCGTTCGAAGAGCAATGCTTGCGATTCCACGAAACGCAGCGCGTCGTGCAGACCGCCAGTTCCGAGCAGGTGCGCCAGCCGCTGTTCGCCGAGAGCCTGGACCAATGGCGCCATTTCGAGCCGTGGCTGGGAGATCTGAAAGAGGCGCTTGGCGATCTCGGCCGGTAGAATCGCGCGGCGTCTGCTATGCTTCCGCCGATGAAAAATCGGCGATTTTCGATAGAAAAAGACAGGAAGAAAACCATGAGCAAAGTCGCTATCGCTGTTTTGTGCGCCATTGCCGCCGGCTGCGGCGGCGGAAGCGGGCCGCAAGGGTTGTCGGCGGACGATGCTGCATTCCAGCAGAAACTCCAGGAACAGTTCCTCGACGCAAAACCCGGTTCGGTGATCGAAATTCCCGCCGGCCGGCATGCGCTCGATCGCGTCCTAACCCTGCGCGCGAACGGCGTTACCGTTCGCGGTGCCGGCTCGGATAAAAGTATCCTTTCGTTCAAGAATGAGATCTCGGGTCCGGAAGGCATGCTGGTGTATGCAAGCGATTTCACCATCGAGCATCTGGCCATCGAGGACAGCAGGGGCGATGGTCTCAAGATCAACGATGGCGAGAACATCACCGTTCGCGACGTGCGTGTGGAGTGGACCGGCGGCCCCAAAACCACCAACGGCGCCTACGGTATTTATCCGGTCAAGAGTAAAAATGTACTGATCGAGGATTCCTCGTCGATCGGCGCCTCGGACGCGGGCATCTATGTCGGCCAGTCGCAGAGCGTCGTTGTGCGGCGCAATCACGCCGAGAAAAATGTCGCCGGCATCGAAATTGAAAACACGATCGATGCCGACGTCTACGAGAATACCGCGACCGGCAATACGGGCGGAATCTTGGTGTTCAACATGCCAAATCTTGCACAGCCTGGGCGGTCGACCCGCGTATTCAACAACAAATCATACGACAACAACCTGGCCAACTTTGCCGCCAAGGGCGCCGCGGTGGCCAGTGTGCCGGCGGGATCCGGCGTGGTGATCAACTCAAATCCAAAGGTCGAGATCTTCGACAACGATATCGGCGGCAATCACACGGCCAACCTGATCATTTCCAGTTATTTTTCCACCAACTACTACAACGCCCGCGGTGTCGATCCCAAGTACGATCCGTACCCGCGCGCCATATTTGTATACGGCAATCGTTTCAAGGGCGGCGGCGATTCTCCGGACGGCTTGGAATTAAAGACCTTGAAGGTTGCCATGTTCGGCATCAACGGGCATTTCCCGGATGTGCTCTGGGACGGGTACGTGGACTCGAAGAGTCTCGTCAACGGCCAGCCGCCGGCCGAAGAACGTATCTGCGTCCAGAACGGCGATAGCGAAGTGCTCAACGCGGATGGCCCGAACAAGTACAAAAATCCCAAAGTCGACAAGGCTTCCTTTCAATGCGAATTGCCCAAGCTCGCCGCCGTTGAGTTGCCGCACAGCTGAAGCTTGCGCCATGCTTGATGCAACTGTCCGTGGGTAGCGGTCAAGTCTCAAGAGCCCTTGGCCTCGGTGTGTGCGCCGGCATGCTGGCGCTGGCCGCTTGTTCCGGCGCTTCGCAGCCCGTGCATTTCTTTGCCGAAGGCCGGCCTTCCAAACTCAGTGACTGGCATGTGGTCTCATCAAAGGATGGGAGTCTGGAACTCAATGAGGGCGTGGTTCCCTATGACCTCAACACGCCGTTGTTCAGCGATTATGCCCACAAACTGCGTACCGTTTGGATGCCGAGCGGCAGCGTCGCGACCTACAGTGCCGACGGAAATTTCGAATTTCCCGTCGGCACGATTATCAGCAAGACGTTCTATTACCCGCTGCCGAAAGGTGCGGCCCACGACTCCAAAGCGGTGGCGCGCACCTATGATCAATCGCGCGACTTCAGCGATCATCACAACGGTAAACGGGATTTGGATCTTGCCCGGGTGCGTCTCATCGAGACCCGTCTTTTGGTACGCCGCGACGGCGGATGGCAGGCCTTTCCCTATGTTTGGGATGCTGCGCAGAGGGAGGCGGTTCTGGCGCGCACCGGCGATGCGAAGCCGCTGGAACTCGTCGCCGACGACGGTGCGCGCGAGCCGTTCACCTACGTGGTGCCCAATGAAAACCAATGCGCCGGCTGTCACGTGGTGGATCTTAAGAGCAAGCAAATCGCACCGATCGGGACCAAGGCGCGGCATCTGAATCGAAACTATGAGTACGCGGCGGCCGATGAAAATCAGCTGGTTCACTGGACGAAGGTCGGGTATCTCACGGGCATGTCGAACGCGACGAGCGCACCGAAGAATTCCGACTGGCGCGACACGGCGCAGCCGCTCGATCGGCGTGCGCGCGCTTATCTCGATGTCAATTGCGGGCACTGCCACAATGCCAAGGGGCCGGCAAACACCACGGCGCTCGATCTGACCATCTTCGCGGCCGCCGATCGTTATCTCGGCGTGTGCAAGCCGCCGGTCGCCGCCGGCCGAGGCACCGGCGATCACTATTTCGACATTGTTCCCGGCAAGCCGCAGGACTCGATCCTGCCTTATCGCCTGCGATCGAACGAGCCGGGAGTGATGATGCCGGAGCAGGGGCGTACGACCACGCACCGCGAGGGCGTCGAACTCATCGAGACCTGGATCGCGAGCTTGCGCGGCACCTGCGAGTAACAATTTTGAGCCACTCATTCATTGCGGCAACAACGTGCGGGGAAGCTTATGACCGATCGTATCGAAACGGGCACTCAGGACCTGCTGGCCACGTTGGAGGGCGGCGTGCTGACCTTGACGCTCAACCGGCCCGAGGCCCGCAATGCCATGAGCGAGGCCATGAATCAGGCGTTGGCGGAGAAACTAGCCTGGGCTGAGTTGGCGCCCGCGGTGAAGTGCGTGGTTCTCACCGGTGCAGGCAAAGGCTTTTGTGCGGGCGGAGATGTCAAAGGCATGGCCGAGCGCAGCGCAGAACCGGCTCGAGCCGAGACGGTGGATGAAGCGATATACCGTCAGCGGGTAAATCAACGCGCAACGGCAGGCCGATTGTTCAAAATGCCCAAGCCTACTTTGGCGGCTCTGCCGGGCGCGGCCGCCGGCGCGGGATTGGCATGGGCACTCTCCTGTGATTTGCGAATCATGTCACGCACGGCGATCCTGACCACGGCGTTCGCCCGCGTCGGTTTTTCCGGCGACTACGGCGGTACCTACTTTCTCACCCAGCTGGTCGGTTCAGCCAAGGCTCGCGAACTGTATTATTTGTCTGAACGCGTGAGTGCCGAGGAGGCGCTGCGCCTGGGACTGACCAACTGGGTCTGTGAGCCCGACGAGCTGGCGGCTCGCACCCAGGAAATCGCCGGCCGGCTGGCGCGGGGACCGTCCGTTGCCTATCGCTATATGAAAGAGAATCTCAATCGTGCCATGGCGGGCGAGGTGGACGACTGTCTGGATTTGGAGGCAACCCATCATATCCACTGCGTCGCCACCGACGACTATCGCGATGCCGTGCGGGCGTTTGTCGAGAAGCGTGAGCCGGTGTTTCGCGGCCGGTGAATGCGCTGAACGTGTAGGGACAGACAATGCGTCTACGACAAATCGTGCTGGTGGCCAAAGACCTCACTGCCGTTCGGGCTGACGTCGCAGCGGTGCTCGGTGTCGATTACGCGTTCGATGATCCCGGAGTCGGCAAGTACGGGCTGCGCAACGCAGTCTTTCCAATCGGCGACACCTTTTTGGAAGTGGTATCGCCGAAGCAACCGGGCACGACGGCCGGAAGGCTGCTGGAAAAGCGCGGCGGCGACGGCGGGTATATGGTGATTTTGCAAGTGGACGACTTGCCCGAAGCCTTGACCCGGATACGCAACGCTTCGGCGCGCATCGCCGATCAGAGCAATAAGGATGGCGCCGCCTTTACGCATATTCATCCCAAGGACATCGGCGGTGCCATTCTGTCATTGGACTTCATGGTTCCTCGGGAACGGTGGGAATGGGGCGGCCCCGAATGGCAGTCGCATATTTGCACCGATACTGCCCTCAAGATTGCCGGTGCCGAGCTCCAGTCACAGAATCCCGCGCAGATGGCAGCGCGATGGGCGCAGGTCATCGGCCGATCCGCCGTTCTGGAAGACAGCGTTTGGCGCATTCGACTGGACGACGGCGAGATCAGATTTGTCGCCGATGGCGACGGGCGAGGCGAGGGCTTGGCGGCATTCGATGTGTCGGTTCGCGACAGTGCCGCGGTTCGCGCGGTCGCAGCGGCCAGGGGACTGGTGGCCGGCGAAGGCAGCGTTATGCTCGCCGGAACTCGCGTACGGCTGATCGAGGCATAGAAGAGTCTTGCCACCAATTCACCCACGCGACCGGCGCGGTTCGCGTTATCCTGTTTGCATCCATCCACCAGGAAACTAGCATGACAGAGAAATCCGCAACTGCGATATCGCGGCGACGTCTGTTGACCATGATTGGCTTGAGTGCCGGCGGCACCGCGATGTATCAGGCCATGCACAGTCTCGGATTTGCGGCGGAATCCAGGTTCCGGGGTCCGATCCGTCTCAGTGCGGCGCCGAAAGGCGCTTCAGTTTTGGTGTTGGGCGCGGGCATTGCCGGCATGGTCGCGGCCTACGAATTGCGCAACGCAGGCTACAAGGTGCAGGTGTTGGAATACAACCCGCGAGCCGGCGGCCGCAACTGGACGTTGCGCGGGGGCGATCGCTACACAGAATTGGGCGGAGAGACTCAAGAGTGCGGATTCGATCCGGGTCTTTACATCAATCCCGGGCCGTGGCGCTTGCCCTATCATCATCGCGGCATGCTGAGCTATTGCAAGCGGCTTGGGGTGGCGCTCGAGCCGTTTGTGCAAATCAATTACAACGCCTACCTGCACAGCCGCAAGGCGTTCGCTGGAAAGCCGCAACGATTGCGGACCGTCAAGGCAGACTATGACGGCCATATTGCTGAACTATTGGCGAAGGCGACGCAGAGCCACGCGCTCGACGCGGAGGTGACCGCCGAGGACCGCGCGATTCTGCTCGATTCGCTGCGCGCCAGCGGCGCGCTCGATCAGAATTACAAGTTCGTCAAGGGTTCCGACAGCAGCGAACGGCGCGGCTTCGACCGCGATCCGGGCGGCGGCTTGAGCGCACGGCCGGTGTTCTCCGAACCGGTAGCCCTCTCCGATATGTTGAAATCCGGCCTCTGGGCGGCGCTGTCGTTCGGCGAACTGTACGACATGCAAACAACCATGTTTCAGCCGGTCGGCGGCATGGGCCAAGTGGGCCAGGCGTTCGGACGCGAGCTGGCGCCGTTGATTCGCTACAACGCGAAGATCGTGGACATCCACCAGGACGAACGCGGCGTCACCGCAGCCTTTGAGGATCTAGGCGCGGGTTCCGGCCGGCAGACGGCACGCGCTGATTGGTGTATCTGCACCATCCCACTGTCGATTTTGGGCCAGATTCCGATGAATGTCGGTGGTCCGATGGCGAAGGCGATCACGGCCGTTCCCTACTGTACGGGACTCAAAGTGGGCTTGCAGTTCAAGCGCCGCTTCTGGGAAGAGGACGAGCAGATTTATGGCGGGATCACGTATACCGACTTGCCGATCGGGCAGATCAGTTATCCGAGCAGCCGCTTTTTCGCCGACGGAAAGGGCGTTCTGCTGGGCGCGTACATCTGGGACATGGTCAACTCCATGGACTTTACTTCGATGACGCCGGCGCAACGTGTGGCAAAGGCGGTTGAATATGGCAGCCAGATTCACCCGCAATACACCCGCGAATTCGACAATGGCATCGCGGTTGCCTGGCACCGTGTTCCGTCGGCCATGGGCTGTTTCGGATTATGGACGGACGCGACCCGCGCAGAGCATTACAACAATTTGTGCGCCTTCGACGGGCGAATCGTGCTTGCCGGAGAGCATGCGTCGTACCTGCCCGCCTGGCAGGAAGGCGCCGTGACCTCGGCGCTCGATGCGATTGACCGTCTCCACCAACGGGCACACGTTGCCGGAGCGGCGGCATGAACCGGAAACACTTTTCCGCGACCGCCGCAATGGCGCTGTGCACCGCGATGGCGCTTGGCTTGGCGGCCGTGGTGTTTTTGGAGGCGCCGGCGCGGGCCGATACCGCGGGCATTCTGGATTCCGTGCCTGTGAGCACGACCGATGGCCGGCAAATCTACGAGCACATTTGCCAGGGCTGCCACATGGCCGACGCCGGCGGCGCCGTGGGAGCCGGACATTACCCGGCGCTCGCGAAGGATTTGACCTTGGCATCGCGCCAATATATGGCGCTGACGATTCTGCAAGGCAGGCGCAATATGCCGGCATTCGGCGCGAAGCGCGCGATCGGATTCGGCGGGCCCGCGGTGATTTTAAACGAAACGCAGATAGCGGCCGTCATCAACTACGTGCGAACGCACTTCGGAAATCAATACACGGACTCAATTACCGCCTCCGAAGTGGCTGCGCTTGACCAGGCGGCTCGCTGATGAGAGCGGCGAATTTACGTGGCAGGCCTCTTCGCCGGCAAGCCGGCATCGCGCGCCGCTAGACGGGCGATCACAGCCCCCTTCCCAAGGCTTGCCAGAATGCCGCCGTTCTCGAAGACGACTGCTTCGAGTGCCGCCATACCTGCGCCCATTTGTCCGATGCCGATAAATCCGATTTTCATAACAACCTTCTCAGCGCCATCGCGGGCGGACTGTGATTGATAACGCTCCGCGTCTGTGTAAGTCTTCCGCGCTTACTATAATTCGAAACTCGGGATCTTCATGAAGTCTATAACAATCATGACGATAGCTTTGTGCCTATCGACATTGACGCGCGCGCAGGAAGTTGCAAAGCCGGTAGATCGGAAATACCCCGGGGTCATCGAACTGCACGTCGATGCAACCAACGTGGGTCAAAAAATATATAAGGTGCACGAACGCATTCCGGTGACGCCCGGAGCGGTGACGTTGCTGTATCCGCAATGGTTGTTGGGGGCTCACGCCCCGGCCGATAGTTCTCTGGCGCAATTCGCCGGGTTGACGCTTAGCGCCGGGCAACGTCGGATTGAGTGGCGACGCGATCCATTGGACATGCACGCCTTCCACGCGACCGTACCGGCGGGCGTTTCAGCGCTCGACGCGGATTTCGAATTTCTCTCTCCCCTCGAGGGAAATCAAGGCGCCATCCTCATGACCCGAGAGATGTTGGCCGTGCATTGGGAGACGCTATTGCTGTACCCGGCCGGCTATTACGCGCGCGGCATCATGGTGCAAGCATCCGTGACCTTGCCGGAAACCTGGCAATATGCGGGCGCGCTTGAACTGGCCGAGCCTCCGGGCGCCGCGGCGCGCTTCAAGGCGGTCAATCTCGAGGAGCTGATCGACTCGCCCTTGTATGCCGGCAAGAATTTCCAGCGGATCGACCTTGATCCGGGTGCCAAGGTGCCGGTGTTTCTCAACATGGTGGCGGACAGCCCGGAAAATCTGCGGGCCACGACCCAGCAAATAGACGCGCACCGCGCACTGGTGCAGCAGGCCTACAAGTTGTTCGGCTCGCATCATTACGATCATTATGATTTTTTAATGGCGTTGAGCGACGAGTTCAGCTTCTCAGGTTTGGAGCATCATCAGTCCGGCGAGAATGGCGTACGCACCACCTACTTTTCAGATTGGGACCATCAGCAGTCCTGGCGCTCCAATCTGGTGTCGCATGAGTTCGCGCATTCTTGGGATGGAAAATTTCGCCGGCCGGCGGATCAGTTGACTTCGAATTTCAATCTGCCCATGCAAGATTCGTTATTGTGGGTCTACGAGGGTGCGACCAGCTATTGGGGGCACGTCTTGGGAGCGCGTTCGGGGTTGGTGCAGACCGCGCAGATGCGCGAGGGGCTTGCGGCAACCGCCGCCCTGTATGACCATCGTATCGGCCGCGGCTGGCGCTCTCTGGCCGACACCACCAATGAACCGATCATCAATCGCCGCCGGCCGCTCGGGTGGATGTCATATCAGCGCGCGGAAGACTATTACAGCGAGGGTGAACTGATCTGGCTGGATGTGGATACGAAGATTCGCGAGCTGTCGGGCGAGAAGCAGTCGCTCGATGACTGGGCGCGCATCTTTTTCGGCGTCGAGAACGGACGCCATCAACCATTGGGTTATACATTCAGCGAGGTGGTGACATCATTGAACGCCGTCCAGCCGTACGATTGGCGCGCGTTCTTGAGCGCGCGGCTCGAAGGACATGGCCCCGGTGCACCGCTGGCGGGCATCGCGCGCGCCGGTTGGAAATTGGTTTACACCGACACACCGACAGACTTTTTCAAGGACGTGGAGGCCTATCGAAAGGTGGCTGATTTTTACTATTCCATCGGCCTGACGCTCGATGCCACTGGGCGCATCGCGGATGTGCTGTGGGACGGACCGGCATTCAAGGCCGGACTCTCCCAGGGGTTCACCGTCGTCGCCATCAACGGCAAGGCATACAAGCCAGAATTGATGAAGGCCGCAATCGTTGCGGCAAAATCGGAGCGCCGGCCGATCGAGCTGTTGCTCAGGCAAGCGGATCGCTATCAAACCACGCGCATCGACTATCAAGAGGGATTGAAATATCCGCGTCTGGAGCGCATCGAGGGCACCCCGGATCGGCTCGAATCCATATTTCGGCCTGTGCCTTAACCGCGCTCACTCTTTCGGTACGAAGATGGCCAACAGCAGGTACACCAATAGGCCCGTGCCCGCGCAAAGGAACAAGACCGTGAAGAATAGCCGCCAGACCCAGGATTCCATGCCTGTGGTCCGTGCGATGCCGCCGCACACGCCGGCGATCCACCGGTCGTCGCGGCTGCGCCGGAACGTATTCACCGCAGACACGAAGGGCGGCGGAACGCTTGTGCTACCGGCGTTCAAGAGCCGCTCCTTCGCGCGCCGGAACTCTTCGTCCGTGAGGGCGCCGCTCGCACGCAGTTCTTCCAGCTTGCTCAAGTCGTCACTCAAGGTCATCGCAGTCTCCTCGGCGAATTTGCTCGCTATTTGGCAGTGCTACGCGCTGCGCCATCCGAGCCGCTATTGGGGGATTGGGCATTCTGCTTTGCCGCTTTGTCCTTCTCCTTCTCCCGATGATGCTCGATGACGCAACCGGCAGCCGCCCCCACGACGGCATGATGGCCGGCCACATGGCCGACGACGCCACCGACCGCGGCTCCTTTCAGGCAGCCCTTGGCATGCCCCATCGCGGGCAGCATCGCAAGAGACGCGGCTAGGCTCAAACAAACAGTCAGTTGGCGCATTCTCGTATCCTCAAGCAGCCCTATCCATAGCCTAAATACACCGTGGGAGGTCAAAATTGTACGTCAACCTAGAGAAATTAAGAGTTCGATGAAGGACTCGAAAAGCGAATGGATAAGGTAGCCAAAACAGCATGTTACGGCCAGGGCTGGAAGGCCCCCACGTCCTGTTTTCTCTCCGCAGGGTTGGTTCCCGGCCGCAATACCTCGATACTTGCGCTCAAACAACTTCGCATAAGCCCGTAGGTATTGTCATGGTGACCAAGCACAGCACGTTAGGCGGTTTGATTCGTTTGGTGCGGCGGCAGAACTCTTGGACCTTGCGCCAATTGAGCGAAAGGGTCGGAATTCCGCTCTCAACGCTGGCCAAGGTGGAAGCCGACAAACTGTCACTGACCTACGATAAATTGCAGCAATTCACCGCGCGGTTGGGCTTGAGCATGACGGAGTTTCTTGCGCAGGGGGAAACGCCGCCGGCCGCTGCACCGGCGATATTCACCGCACGCCGCAGCCTTACCAACAGCAGCAATTCGATCCAAATTTCGACTCCAAATTACGACTACGAGTATCTGTGCGCTGATCTTCGAGAAAAACGCATGGTGCCCATCTTGACCCGAATCCGCTCCAAAGACATCGCCGAATTCGGTGAACCTCTGAAGCACAAGGGCGAAGAGTTCATATTCGTGCTCGAAGGCACGATCGAAGTGCACTTGCAGTTCTACAATCCAGTGAAACTCTCTGCTGGCCAGGGCATTTATATCGACAGCACCATGGGGCATGCCTATGTCGCCAAAGACTGCGAAAGCGCGCTGGTGCTCGGCGTGTGCTCGAGCGAGGACCCGAATCTCGCGAGCGAGCTGATCAGCCTCGCCGCCAACGAAGCCGAATCGACCTCGGCCTAGTTGTTATCCGTGAATCGTCGCTCACGCGACGGCCGGGGCGGCACGAGTCGCACGGCTATGTCGTTGACATGAATTCTCTCGTGAGGCTAACTACGCCGGCAATTTCTCCTATTGGGATCCATTTATATGTACGCGAGCCACCGATTTCCGCAAGGTGTTGTCATGGTTGCGGCGCTCATGGCGCAGTCCGCGTTCGCGGCAACTCACGCGGCGCCTTTTACCATCGAAGAAGTGATGCAAGCGCCGTACCCCTCGAGTTTGGTCGCCGCTGCCGGAAATTCCGCCGCATGGATATTCGATACCAAGGGGGTCCGCAATATTTGGCTGGCGCAGGGTAACCGGTCACGGCAGATTACTTCATACACCCTGGATGATGGCTTCGACATCGGCGATCTGGCGTTGTCGCCGGATGTATCTCTGGCGGCATACGTGCGCGGCCAATCTTTGGAGGATGATCTTCCTGCCAACGTCAATAGTTCGGCGGAGGGTGCGTCGCCGCGCGAGGTATGGGTGATTCCTACCGCGGGCGGGAATCCGCGAAAAGCCGGCGCCGGTCATTCTCCAAATTATTCGCCCGACGGGACCCGGCTGGTGTTCATCGACAAGGGCAGAATATTCTCGAGCCCACCGGACGCCGCGTCAGCCGCAAGTTCATTGATCGTTGATTCGGGCCGCATCGCTTCCGTCACTTTTTCGCCCGACGGAAAGAAACTAGCCTTCGTCAGCGTGCGCAAAGAGCACTCGATTGTGGGTGTATATGATTTCAGCACCAAGCTGATCACTTGGCTGACTCCCAGCCTTGATCACGACGTCTCGCCAAGTTTCTCGCTCAACGGTTCCGAGGTTGCATTCATTCGAATCCCGTCCGAGAAGAACCCTGCATTCGTCTCGCATCGCGCGGGTCAACCCTGGTCGATATGGATAGCCGATGCCGCGAGCGGCGCCGGCAGGCGCGTCTGGGGCGCCGATAACGGCGTGGGCAGCGTATTTCACCCCACGCTGTCGCCCAAGAATCTGCTGTGGAATTCTAACGATGAACTGGTGTTTCCCTGGGAAAAGACCGGCTGGCTACAGCTGTATGCGATCCCGGCGCAAGGCGGTGCGATCCGCTCGGTCACCAGCGGTGCCTTCGAAATTGTGCATATGGTGTTGAGTGCGGATCGCCATCGTATCGTGTATTCCTCGAACGAGGACCTCGACCGAATGCACGTATGGAGCGCTGACTTCAAGCGCGGACCGAGCGCGGTTTCCGGCGGTCACGCCATCGAAGATTATCCGCAGATCAGCGGCGATGGAACAATCTTCGCATTACAGAGCGATGCAACCAAGCCGCTGCAGCCGGTCATTTTAGCCGGCGCACGGTGGCAAGCGCTGGTCCCGGAAGGTTCGGCGGCATTTCCCTCTTCAAAGCTGACCGTACCCGAGCCTGTGTCATTTGCCGCGAAGGATGGCCAACTCGTGCATGCGCAGTTATTTCTGCCGCACGACGGCGGTGCCGCCAAGCCGCATCCGGCGATCATGTTTTTCCACGGGGGGCCTCGACGCCAGATGCTGCTTGGATTCAATCCAATGGGGGCCTATAACTGGATGTACGCGCTCAATCAGCACTTCGTCGCCGAAGGGTTCATTGTCGTTTCCGTCAATTACCGTGGCGGCATCGGCTACGGCCTGGATTATCGCGAAGCAAAAAACTTCGGTCCCGATGGCGGGAGCGAACTGGACGACCTTCTCGGCACGGTGAGTTATCTACAGGGAAGGAAGGATGTCGATGCCCGGCGAATCGGCATTTGGGGTGCGAGCTACGGGGGGCTCATGACCGCCTTGGGGCTTGCGCGCGCATCGAAGGACATCGCTGCCGGGGTGGACTATGCGGGTGTATACAACTGGGACACCATGCTCGCCTCGCTCGGTGTGCCGGTCGAGCCCGGTGAGGCAACCCGGCGCGGCTTTGATTCATCGCCCATCGCCAGCATCGATCAATGGCGCTCCCCGGTGCTGGTTGTGCAAGCCGATGACGATAGAAATGTCCCCATGCAGCAGTCGTTGGAATTGATCGAAGATCTACGGCTGCATCACATCGACCACGATGAAATAATGATGCCGAACGAAATTCATGACCTCGCGCGCTATTCATCGTGGATGGAGTTGTTCAAAGCGACCGACGCTTACTTGAATCGCCATCTGAATTGAGGGGACGCTTTTGCCCTGAGATGCAGTCGCGCCCTATACTTCGCGCTCCTGACGCCGAGCGGAGATGAAATGCATTTCAAACTGATTGTTTCGGCCTGCGTCCTGCTCGCCGGCGTGGCCGCCGCGACCCAGGCGCCTGCCCAATCCTCCGGCAAGCCGCAGTATGGCGAGTGGGGAGTGGATCTCGCCGCAATGGATAAGAGCGTCCAACCCGGCAATGATTTCAACCGCTTTGCCTCGGGCTCGTGGCTCGCTCGCACGCAAATTCCGGCGGACAAGCCGATGGCGTCGCTTCGCTACCTGATGAGCGACCTCACGGAAGCGCGGCTGCACGATCTGATGACCCAGGCCGCCGCGATGGCGGGCGCGCAGCCAACGACGCTGGCAGAGAAGGTGGGCGGTTTCTACCGCGCCTTCATGGACGAGGCAAGAATCAACATGCTCGGTGCGGACCCGATCGCACCGCAGATAAAGGCCATCCGTGCGGCCCGCGATCGGCAGGACATTGCTGAATTGATGGGCCGCAATAGCAGTGATTTTTTTGCCACCATTTTTACGCTCGGCATTGACGTCGATCTGAAGAACGTCAAGCGCTATGCCGTGTATTCCAGCCAGGCGGGTTTGGGGCTTCCGGATCGCGATTACTATCTGCAAGCTTCCTTTGCCAAACAGAAGACCGCCTACCAAGCCTATGTCGCGAAGCTCCTGGGACTCATCGGCTGGCCGGAAGCAAACGCGAGTGCATCCGCCGTCGTGGCATTCGAATCCAAGATCGCCGAGGCGAGTTGGACCAAGACCGAACAGCGCAATATCGACAAAATCTATAACCCTGAAAACAGGCAAGCGCTCGCCGCTTTGACGCCGGGCTTTGCGTGGCAGCGTTTCCTGCGGGCAGCGGGACTCGACGGCGTCCAGCGCCTCGTGGTCGCCGAAAAATCCGCGATCGTGCGCATTGCGGCGGTCTATGAAGCAACGCCGCTCGATGTCTTGAAGGCTTGGCAGGCTTTTACCGTTGCTGATAACGCGGCCTTTTATTTGTCGAAGCCGTTTTCCGATGCGCGCTCCGAGTTTCGCGATAGAACGCTTTCCGGCCAGCAGCAAGAACCGGTGCGTTGGAAGCGCGGGGTTCGTGCCGTGAGCGGCGCCGATTGCAGCGGCGATCGGGTCGATTGCTTCGGCAATTTGGGGTTTGCAGTGGGCCAGCTCTATACCGCGCGCTACTTTCCGCCCGAGGCAAAGGCAAAAATTGAAGCGCTGGTCGCAAATGTAAAGGCCGCCATGCAGGCGCGGTTGGCGCGGCTTGACTGGATGGGTCCGGCCACGAAAGTTGAGGCCCAGAAGAAGCTCGAGACCTATCAGATCAAAGTCGGCTATCCCGATCACCCGCGCGACTACTCTGCGTTGGTGATTCGCTCGGACGATCTGGTCGGCGACGTGCAGCGCGCGGCCGAGGCCGATTGGCGCTTCTACGTGTCCCGCTTGAATGGGCCCGTGGATCTCTCGGACTGGTCGATGACGCCGCAAACCAACGATGCCTACAACGGATCGCTGCGCGACATTGTTTTTCCAGCCGGCATTTTGCAGCCGCCGATTTTCGATTCTGCGGCAGATCCAGCCGTCAATTACGGAGCGATCGGCGGTGTAATCGGACACGAGTTGACCCACGGCTTCGATGACGAAGGGCGCAAGCTCGATGCGTCCGGGCAACTGCGCGACTGGTGGACGCCGGCGGATGCTGCCGCATTCGAGGCCAGGGCAAAAAAACTCGGCGCGCAGTATTCGGGCTATGAGCCGGTTCCCGGCGCTCACATCAACGGCGAGCTGACCATGGGGGAGAACATAGCGGATCTAGGTGGTCTGAACGTAGCGCTGGAGGCCTATCACCGTTCACTGAACGGCAAGCCCGCGCCCGTGATCGACGGCTTCTCCGGCGATCAGCGCGTGTTTCTCGGCTGGGCGCAGGCGTGGCGCGGCAAAGTTCAAGAGGACTATATTCGCAAGCAGGTCGCCTCTGACCCGCACTCGCCGCGCGCATTCCGGGTGATCGGTCCTACGCGCAATATCGATGAGTGGTATGCGGCCTTCGGCGTTAAGCAGGGGGAGACATACTATTTGCCCCCGAATGAGCGGGTCCGGATCTGGTGACCACGCCAGTTTGATCCGCACGCCTAAATGCCTTTCAGCAACGCGATTGTCCGCCTTCCCGGTGCAAGGTTTGCCCAGGGCCTGACCATGTCGGGAGGGGAGTCTCCTCCCGATATAGGCACCGCCCTCGAGCAGCATGCTGCGTACTGCCGCGCGCTGAGGGCATGCGGTCTTGAAGTGACCGTCATGGCGGCAGACGAAGAGCATCCGGATGGAACCTTTGTCGAGGATACCTTCGTGATAGCGGATCGAGTCGCAATCGCCACGCGGCCCGGCGCCAAGAGTCGCGCGGGCGAAGTCTCCGCGGTGGCGGCGGTGCTGCGTCGCTTTCGCGCCCAATGGGAGCGGATCGAATTGCCCGGCACGGTGGACGGGGGCGATGTCTGCCAAGTGGAGGATCACTTTCTCATCGGGGTGTCCGGGCGCACCAACCAGGCGGGCGCCGCGCAACTGGCTGCGATACTTGCACGGTATCGCTACACCTCATCGATGATTGATATTCGCGATCACGCCTCGCTGCTGCATCTGAAATCGGGCATTGCCTATCTCGGTGAACGTCGATTTCTCGTGGCGCCGGGATTTCCGTCGGTTGCAGAAATCGCCGCAGACGAAAGAATCGAGGTCGCTGCCGGCGAGACCTATGCGGCCAATTGCGTCAGGGTCAATGACGATGTACTGGTCGCAGATGGGTTTCCCCGGCTGGCCACCACTCTTGCAAGACTGGGACATCGCATCCGGCTTCTTGATATGTCGGAGTTTGCCAAGATGGACGGCGGATTGAGCTGCCTGTCCTTGCGCTTTTAGCGGGCGCGCTGCAGAGCGTCTAGTCCACCGAAATGATGACCTTGCCCTTGGCGTGGCCTTGCTCAAGATATGCGATGGCGGCGGGCGTCTCGCTCAGCGGGTAGCTCTTGTCGATGACCGGTGTTACTTTTCCGGTCTGCATCAGATCACGCAGCAGGTCGAGATCTTCCTTGTTGGCCCGGGCCAGCATGAAAGTCATCTTTTGGCTGACGAAGGGCGAGACGAAATAAACCTTCACCAAGGTCGTTATCGGCCCGAGCCAGGAGTTGTCGCTCGGCCCGCCCACCACGATCAGTGCACCGTTGGAATTCAGCACGTGTCGGTACTCCGAGAGTGAGTGGTTGCCGACGTTGTCGATGATGAGATCATACCGCGCGCTTCCTTGGGTGAAATCCTCCTTCGTATAGTCGATAACATGATCCGCGCCGAGCGAACTGACCATCGCCGCATTTCTGCCGCTGCACACGCCGGTTACCTCAGCGCCGTAGACCTTGGCAATCTGCACCGCGAAAGTACCGACGCCGCCTGATGCACCATTGATCAGCACTTTCTGTCCGGCTTGTATTCTCCCCTTGTCGCGCAATGCCTGCAGTGCGGTAATACCCGCAACCGGCACCGCCGCGGCTTGCTCCATCGTCATGTTGGTTGGTTTCATCGCCATTGCACCGTTTTCGGAAACGCTAACATATTGGGCGAATGCGCCGTCCCGGTCGCCGAACACCTCATCGCCCGCCTTGAAGCGGGTAACATTTTTTCCGACCGCCTCGACCGTGCCTGCAAAGTCCGCGCCCATGTGGATGCTGGTCGGCTTCCCGAAGCCGGCTCCCGGCCGCATGATGTAAGGCTTGCCTTGCATGTAATGCCAGTCCAGCGGGTTGACTGATGCCGCGTGCACCTTCACCAACACCCGGTCATCCCCGGGTATCGGCTTGGCGATGTCTTCCAACTTAAGTACCGTCGGCGGGCCGTAGCAGCGGTAGACGATGGCCTTCATCGAAGGCGTGTTGGCGGCCAACGGCGGCCCTGCGGTGCAGGGGGAATCGTGACTCATCACCACAGCCATCGCTGCGACCGCTACCATCAATACCGTTGCGAAGGTGCCGAGCACCTTGTATCGAAGCTTCATAATTCGCTCCCTAGTATCGAGGCCGATGTGCAGCGCTTCGATTGTCGCGCAATTGCGGATTTTTTGTATGTCTTTACAGTGCCGGAGCCGACGGCTAATGTGCGTCGAGAAGAGGAGATGAACCATGTCCGCTGACAAAATTGACGTTCGCGATGCTGCCGCAGCACTCTCTGCCCTGCGTACGCATTGGAAGTTCTTCCTCATTGAAGGAATCGTGCTCTTGATCTTGGGAGCAATCGCCGTCTGCGTGCCGCCTTTGGCCTCGGTAACTGTCGAGTTCCTGGTGGGTTGGCTCATTTTGCTAAGCGGGGTCTTGGGTCTGGTGATGACCTTTCAGACTCGGGGTTCCCCCGGGTTTGGCTGGTCGCTGTTATCAGCTGTGGTCGGAATCCTCGTCGGTTGCATGCTGCTGATTTGGCCGCTCACGGGCGTGCTTTCGTTGACCTTTCTGCTGACAGTCTTTCTGGCGCTCGAGGGAGTCGCGTCGATCATGTATGCGCTGGCGCACCGCCGCGAGAACTCTTCTCGCTGGGGGATGATGTTGGTGAGCGGAATCGTCGACTTGGTCCTCGCCGGCCTAATCCTCGCAGGCCTTCCCGGCACGGCGGTCTGGGCGATTGGATTGATCGTCGGCATCAATCTTCTTTTCGGCGGCGTGGCCTTGATCGCCATGGCGCTGCAGGCACACACGAGCGCCGCACCCAAAACTGCTTGAGTCTTGCGCGCACATTATCAGTATGATTGGCGCAAATACAAAGGGAGATGCCGCATGAGACTGAATCTACTGATCCTGATGGCTGTCGGCATTGCGCCGCCTGCCGTGGCCGAATCCGCCAAGATTCATCACGACATCATTATTCGCAACGGTCTGATCTACGACGGCTCGGGCAAGCCACCCTACGCGGGCGAGATCGCCATCGATGGCGACCGGATCAGTTACGCCGGCCCGCATGCGCCCGGCACGGGACGTGCGATAGTCGACGCGCACGGCAAGGCAGTGTCGCCCGGTTTCATCAATATGCTTGCTCATCCCGAAGAATCGCTGCTCGTGGATAAGCGGGCGCTGAGCGACATCACGCAAGGCGTGACGCTCGAGGTCATGGGCGAGGACTCGATGGGGCCGTTGACGCCGGCGATGAAAGCGGAAATGAAGAGCCATGAGGGCGACATTCACTACGATATTGACTGGACCACGCTCGGTGAATATCTCGAGAGGTTGCAGAGCAAGGGCATTGCACCCAATGTCGCGGCGTTCGTGGGTGCGGGCACGGTACGCATCAATGTGCTGGGCGAAGACAATGTGCAGCCGACATCTGCGCAGCTCCTGCAAATGAGGGGATTGGTCCATCAAGCGATGGAAGAGGGTGCGCTGGGGGTGACGACGGCGCTGATTTACAACCCGAACACCTATGCCAAAACGCCGGAACTGACAGCGCTGGCGGAGGAATCGGCCCGCTGCGGCGGCATGTATATCGCTCATATGCGCAGCGAAGGCGACCGCATTGTCGAGGCGGTGCAGGAAACGATTGACATCGCAAAGGGATCCGGCGCTCCGGCCGAGATTTACCACTTGAAGGTTGGCGGCCGGGTCAATTGGGGCAAGCTGGATGCGGTCATCAACCAAGTTAACGCCGCGCGTGCCGCAGGTACCAGAATCACGGCCGACATGTATGTATACACGGCCGGTGCCACGGGGCTCGACGTGTCGATGCCTGCGTGGGTTCAGGAAGGCGGCCTCGATAAGTGGATTGCTCGCCTGAAGGATCCGGCGATCCGCGCGCGCGTCCTGGCTGAAATGCGCGACCCGTCGCCCACCTGGGAAAACCTATTGCAGCGCGCCGGCGCGAAAGGCGCGCTGCTGCTGGAATTCAGAAACCCGGCCCTAAAGCCGCTCACGGGCAAGACGCTGGAGGAAGTGGCCACCATGCGCGGCGTGAGCCCCGAAGAGGCCGCGATGCAGCTCGTCGTCGAGGACGGATCGCGGGTGGGGGTGGCCTACTTTTTGATGTCTGAAGACAACGTTCGCCGTGAAGTGGCGCTGCCGTGGGTCAGTTTCGGGTCAGATGCAAGCGCGCCTGCACCCGAGGGCGTGTTCCTGTTGTCCAACGAGCATCCGCGTGCCTACGGAAACTTTGCGCGAGTGCTCGCGAAGTATGTGCGCGACGATAAGGCCATCTCCCTCGAGGAGGCAGTGCGCAAGCTGAGCGCACTGCCCGCGCAAAATCTATCGCTGAAAGATCGCGGCATGCTGCGCAAGGGGTATTTTGCGGACGTGGTCATCTTTGATCCCCATACCGTGCAAGATCATTCGACATACGAGCGCCCCCACCAGCTCTCGACCGGCGTGGAAGAAGTCTGGATCAACGGAGTTCAGGCCTTGGACAACGGCAAAGCCACGGGGCTGCCGAGCGGACGATTCGTCCGCGGCCGCGCTTGGAGCGGAGCCCCCGGGGGCGGCTGCCGTGCCAGCAGTCAACAGTGGACTTGGAGTAAATAACGGCGCCACCGTTGACTAAGCGCACGTCGTCCCCATAGGGGCTAACGACAGCCTGCGGGCGGAGCGCGCATTGAACTTATCATCCTCTGATCGATCCGAAAGCCCGGAAGCCGCTGCTGCGTTTGCGGTGGTATTCCGCGGCTCGAAATGGCTCTGTCACGAATACGGCTTGGTGCTGGAAGCCCGCGGTATTGAGTACGACGCTCGCGCGTGCGAAGACGCTTGGGCACTGCGGGTGCCCTTGAGCCTGCTCCACCAGGCCTATGATGAGATCAGCCGCTATTCCGCAGAACGCACGGTTCCACGCCGCGTCTTCGAAGTGGTCCAGCCGCATTCTGGAGCGGCAGTCGGAGTCTTCCTGTACGTGTTCATTCTCCTGCTGACGGCTTATTGTGCCGGCAACGCGATGTTCGGCGTCGATTGGTTGTCGGCGGGGGCGCTCGATGGCGCTGCGAGGAGCGAATGGTGGCGAGCCGCGACGGCGCTGACATTGCACCTGGACCAAGAACATCTGTTGGGCAATGTGCTGTTTGGAGCGGTGGCGGGAATCGCAGCAAGTCGATTGCTTGGGCCAGGCGTTGCCTGGGCGAGCATCCTCGGAGCCGCTACGCTGGCGAATTTGACGGAAACACTCATCACACCGATCGCACATCGCGCGCTGGGCGCGTCGACGGCCGTATTTGCGGCGTTAGGGTTGCTCTCGGGGATGGCCTGGAGACAACAACTCAGTCAGCGCGAGCGCTTCTGGTATCGATGGGCGCCGTTGATTGCCGGGATTTGCCTGCTGACGCTGTTGGGAGCCGGCAATGCGCACGTTGACGTGCTGGGACACGTTCTGGGCTTTCTTTTCGGGCTAGGCCTCGGCTGGCTGTACATCCGAGCCGGAGTACCCGGTCATCGCGGCAGGCGCCGGCAAATCGCCGCGGGTGTCGGCGCAATCTTGTTCCTCGGCATGGCCTGGAGCTTGGCGCTGCGGCATGCTGTTTGACCAGAGTGCTCATTTCGATTGCAGCGCAGCGCGGATGATACTTTTCGAACTCTTGTCGAAATCTCGACGGTTGGTCCGTCGTAGTGTCATACGGCAATATTCAGGAGGCGACATGAAAGTCATGGTGTTGGTGAAAGCGACCGGAGACAGCGAAGCGGGCGTCATGCCGACGCAGACTCTGCTCGCCGAGATGGGTAAATTCAACGAAGAGCTCATCAAGGCAGGCGTGATGCTGGCCGCGGATGGCCTGCGCCCGAGTGCGCAGGGCAAGCGCGTGCGGTTCTCGGGCCGCAACCGCACGGTGATCGACGGACCGTTTGCCGAGACCAAGGAACTCGTGGCGGGCTTCTGGCTGTGGCAGGTGCGGTCGATCGAGGAGGCCGTGGAATGGGTGAAACGCTGCCCCAATCCCATGCTCACGGACTCGGACATTGAGATTCGTCCGTTATTTGAGGCGGAAGACTTCAACTGATAGAAATTCAACCGCCGGATTTGCACGTTACTTTGCCCGTATTCGGACGTTCCAGAGGTTGACATGGGTTACATGCTGCTGATTCACGAACCTGCAGGCCAACGTCGGACGCGCTCTGAGGCGGAGGGCCGTGCGCTCTACGACACCATGGTGCGCTTCAGCGAGACGCTCAAGGCTCGCGGGCTGCTGACAATGAGTCAATCGTTGAAAGAAGATACCCGCGGTGCACGTGTCAGGGTACGCGGCGGCGCAACCACGGTGGTCGACGGTCCGTTCGCCGAAGCCAAGGAAATGATCGGCGGCGTATTATTGCTTACCTGCGCGACGCGGGAGCAAGCAATAGCGATCGCGGCGGAATGCCCGGCCGCGGCGTACACGACCATTGAAGTCCGTGAACTTGGCCCGTGCTTTGAATAGCTGGCGCAAAGTGGAATAGTCGTCATGCCTGAGCCCGGCATCCAACGCACAATTGAGACGGTATGGCGGATGGAATCCGCCAAGATCATTGCAAAACTCGGCCGCATGTTGCGCGACGTGGGTCTCGCCGAAGAACTGGCGCAAGATGCCCTCGTGACGGCGCTTGAACAGTGGCCCGTGTCCGGTGTTCCGCACAACCCAGGAGCCTGGCTTATGGTCACCGCAAGGAATCGTGCGCTCGATCAACTGCGTCGCTTCAAACTCTTGCAGAGCAAGCATCAGACCATGGCACACGAAGCGGAGCTGCTCGTGCCGGCATCTGCGGCGCCGGATGAGGCGCTGGATGATGAAGTGGGCGATGATTTGCTGCGCCTCATATTCATTGCCTGCCACCCGGTGCTCTCCACGGAGGCGCGCGTAGCGCTCACGCTGCGCTTGTTGGGCGGCCTTAATACCGCGGAAATTGCCCGCGCCTTCCTGGTGCCCGAGCCGACCATCGGGCAGCGAATCGTACGCGCGAAGCGCGCGCTCGCCGAAGCGCATGTTCCATTTGAATTGCCGCGCGCCGAAGAACTGTCGAGCCGCCTCGCTTCGGTGCTGGAAGTGATCTACCTGATATTCAATGAGGGCTATGCAGCAACTGCCGGCGATGAGTGGATGCGTCCAGCCTTGTGCGAGGAGGCGCTGCGGCTTGGGCGCATTCTGGCGGAACTCGCTCCGCAGGAACCGGAAGTACACGGACTGGTCGCGCTCATGGAAATTCAAGCCTCGCGCGCCGGTGCGCGCATCGACGCCGCCGGGCAGCCAATTTTACTGCTCGAGCAGGATCGCGGCCGCTGGAGTCAGTTGCTGATCCGGCGCGGTCTCGCTGCCTTGCAACGCGCGGAGGCGATGGGCGGCGCACTCGGGCCCTATGCGCTGCAAGCCGCGGTCGCGTCTTGCCACGCAAACGCACGCACCGCGGCCGACACAGATTGGGTGAGGATCGTTGCGCTGTACGATGCGCTGGCGCAGCTTGCGCCTTCGCCGGTGGTCGATCTAAATCGGGCTGTGGCGGTATCCATGGGTTTCGGTCCTGCCGCCGCGCTCGAGATCGTCGATCGGTTGGGCACTGATTCCCGACTCGACAGCTATCATCTGCTGCCGAGCGTGCGCGGCGATCTCCTGGAGAAATTAGGGCGCTTCGACGAAGCGCGCGGCGAATTTACGCGCGCAGCGGGGCTCGCGCAGAATGCGCGCGAAAGGACGCTGCTCTTGGGACGTGCCGCTTCGTGCGGCGCCGCTGAACAATAGACTAAACGGCGAGCGTGACCATAAAACCGTTGTGGCCGCCGTCCATTGCCGTGCAGCGGGCATCGCCGCCGTGACGGCGCGCGATTTGGCGCACCAAGGACAAACCCAATCCAGTCCCGATACTGTTTTCGCTGTTACCGCGCCGATAGAACGGCGTGAACAGCTGTTCGAATTCAGCCTGGGCAGGTCCAGGTCCGTCATCCCACACCCTCAACACGGCCATGCCGCCTTCCTGCTCCAGACGCACCTGTGTGGGGGGCACGCCGTGACGTTTGGCATTCTCCAATAGATTTCGCAGCAGCCGCCGCAACAAGCGCGCGTCGCCGTGGATTCTGAGCGGCTTGCCTTCCAATTGCACGTCATCGTAACGGGAGGCTTCTTCGGCGGCGAGCGCGAGCAAATCAATCTCTTCGTGTACCTCGTTCTGGACAGAGTTCAGCCGGCTGGCCAGCAGTATTTCGTCGACCAGTTGGTCCAGCTCCGCAATATCCTGTTCCAAGCCCGCCCTGGTTTTGGCATCCGCCGATGCTTTCAGCATTTCCAAAGCAAGCCGGATGCGCGCCAAAGGCGTTCGCAGCTCATGCGACGCATTGGCGAGAAGGGACTGATGCGCGCGTACCAACTGCTCAATCCGGCCGGCTGCGCGGTTGAAACTCTGCGCCAATCGCGCCACTTCATCGTCGCCTTCCACGGCAACACGAGCGGCAAGGTCGCCGGCGCCCAACGAATCAACGCCGCGCTGCAGGCGTTCGAGACGGCCGCTCAACTGTCGCACGATGGGAAATGCCGCCAAGCCGATGCTTACGGCGGCGAAAATCAAGAGCAGGTGAAAATTCAAGCGTGAGCCGCCAAAGCCGATTGCAGCTGCCGCAACCAGCAGTCGACCGTCGGCGAGACGGATACTGGAAACGGTGCCGCCTTGCCAATGCTTGAAACTCAATAGGTGGGAACGGCGTGCATCCGGAATCGGCAGCGGGCGGCCGATCGCCGCAATTACCGTACCATCCTGGGCAAACAGCGTGACGTCGGCCTTGAGTCCTGAGGCGAGTTTTTGCAGAGCCAGCTGCTGCTCCGGAGGCGGCGCCGATGCCGGCGGCAGGACGTTTTGCACCAATCGTCCAACCGTTGCGCCAACCTGGTCCATCGGGCCGCTGGCAAAATGCACCAGCACCCCGGCGGCCAGACCGAACAGGGCGAGGCTCGCCAGCAACGCAATATAAAAGCGCACATATAGGCGCAGCATCAGTCTTGCGCCTTGGCGAACACGTAACCGGCAGCGCGCACCGTGATGACGCGGCGGGGCTTCTTGGGGTTATCTTCAATGGCGGCACGAATGCGCGAGATATGTACATCAATGGACCGGTCGAAGGATTCAAATTCCTCCCCCTTAACTTGATCCATCAGGAATTCCCGCGACAAGACCCGCCCGGCATTTTTTGCCAGCGCAACCAACAGGTCGAATTGATATCCGGTCAACTCGCAGTCGGCGCCGTTGAGCCGGACCGCGCGGGCGGCGGTGTCTATCTCCAGTCGGCCGAAACGCAGAGCCTTCGCCGCTGCTCCGCCACCTCCGCCGCGCCGCATGATGGCACGCAGCCGCGCCACCAATTCACGCGGCTCGAAGGGTTTCGGCAAATAGTCATCGGCGCCGAGTTCCAAACCGACGATGCGATCGATCGCATCGCCGCGCGCGGTCAGCATCAGTACCGGCGTCTCGCTCTTGGTTCGCATTTGCCGGCACACGTCCAAGCCGTCCATGTCGGGCAGCATCAGGTCCAACACGACGGCGTCATAGACCTTTTCAGACAGTCGGTCGAGCGCCACAGCACCCAGCGAGGCAATGGTAATGTCGAATCCCGCCTGACCCAGATACTCAGAGAGCATATCGGCCAGGCGGGGATCATCTTCAACCAACAGAATTCGCTCAACCATCGTTCGGCGACTCTAAAGAGAGAGAGCCGTCAATACCAGCGTTGCTATGTCTTGGCGTGCATTTGTTTCAGGTGCGCGGCCAGTGCGCTGCGTTGTGCCGGGGTCAGCACTTCATCCACGTCGGCGATGAGCTGTACCAGCCGCTTGGAAGCTTGGTCGGCCAATTGCAGATGTGCCACGCGGGCGGCCTCCAACGCGTTTCGATCAACCGTATTCTGCGTGAGGGCCTGAACGGCCTGGGCGCGAGCGGCTTGCAGCTGTGAATGCATCGGCAGCAGGTCATCCACAGCTTGTTTCACCAACGGCGTGATCTGTGCTTTTTGAGCGTCCGTCGCGTCAATCTCAACATACAAGTGTTTGAGCGCGTGATCGACGTGCGCCGAGACGTCCGCGGTGCCGTGTGAGCCGTTCATCATGCCGTGATGCCAACCGCACCCGCCCATCCCGGTTGCGCTCGCCACCGCGGCGATGCTTCCGGCCAGAGCGGCCCCGGCGACAAAAGCTACCAATGTCATGCGGCTGAAGAGGGAACGGCGGGGCGAGCCGCCGGGTTCTGAGGAGGTATTCATAACGAGCCCTTCTAGGTGGAGAGAACACGATGAACAGAGTACGCGCCGACTGTTAGCCGTCTTTGCAGGGCGGGTAAAGTTTTGTAAAGCGCAAGGCTGCGGTCTCGAGTCATCGACGCCTAGGCGCGATCGAGCAACGCCGGCGACCTGCGATTCGCACAATTAAATGCGCGCTCGTAGGCAGACGCCAATTGCAGGCAGCTCAATTCCTGGCGATTGGCGGCGATGATCTGAATGCCGATCGGCAAGCCACGATCGTTGAACCCGGCGGGCGCCGCAAGTGAAGGGCAGCCTGACATTGACACGAGCAGCGTGGCCTTCATCCATTCATGATAGGTCTGCATCTTCCGGCCGGCAATTTCCTGCGGCCAGTGCTGCTCGACCTCGAATGGAAATACTTGCGCGGTGGGCAATATAAGGAAGTCATAGCGCTCGAAAAATCGGCGCACCGTCTGCGACCATTCTGTGCGGATCATGGATGCCGCGGTTATATCGTAGGCCGATTGCCGCAGTCCCGTTTCGATCTCGAATATCGCTTCGGGCTTGAGCAGGGCGCGCTTGGCTGGAACATTGTAGTAGGCGAGAAGCGGGCTGCCCTGCTGCCAGCCACGCAGGCGCATCGCGGCCTGCCACAGGACTTCGAAATCGAATTCCGGAACCGCCTCTTCGACCAGGCAACCCAGCGATTCGAGTGTCTGCGTCGCCGTTCTACAAACCTCGAGGATCCCGGGTTCGCAGGGCGTATGACCCTTGAAGTCTGCACCCCACGCAACGCGCGTGCCCTTGAAACTCCGCTCCGGCCGGCCCTGCAACCGGGTCCCCTCTCCGTCGAGAGACAACGGCAGACGCGGGTCAAAACCGGCTTGCACCGAGAGCAACAGCGCAAGATCAGCGACGTTTCTGGCCATGGGGCCGGCGACGCCCATTGACGGCAGCCAAGCATCGCGCGTGTCGATGGGGATGCGCCCGATGCTGGTGCGAAATCCAAAGACGCCGTTCCAGCCGGCGGGATTGCGCAGGCTGCCGCCATAGTCGGATCCGTCCGCGAGCGGCAACATCTGCAGAGCCAGCGCCACCGCGGCACCGCCGCTGCTGCCGCCGGCCGATCGGGCGGTGTCGTAGGCGTTGCGGGTGGCCCCGTACACGGGGTTGTAGGTGTGTGAGCCCAGGCCGAACTCCGGTGTATTGGTTTTGCCGATAAATATGGCGCCCGCCCGGCGCAGTCTTTCCACCATAATTCCGTCAGTCGTAGGCACAAAGTTCTTCATGATGGGTGATCCCATCGTCATGCGGATGCCTTTGACTGCCTGCAAATCCTTGACTGCATGCGGAAAGCCATGCAGGGGTCCTAAGGATTCGTCGCGGGCTAGTTGCGCATCGCGCTCGCTTGCCTGCGCCAGCAGGCTGCCGCGATCTTGGAGCGCGACGATGGCGTTAACCCTCGGATTGAGCTGATCGATGTGATCCAGGTAGGCATTCATGACCTCAACGCAGCTTACTGCGCGCGAGTGGATGGCTTTGCTCAAAGCCGTCGCCTCCAAGGAGACGATGGTCATTCGCTTTTGCCGAGATGATCTCGGGCGCCGCGCGAGTATCCCACATGACACATCTCGCGCGGCAGCTGCCGGTACGCGGCGGCTACATCGGGAATCACGGCGTAGCACCGCGTGAATTCGGAGGGGAAGCGGCACGGCTTGCCGGTATCCAAGTTCATGCAAAAATATTCGATTTCCGCCTCAATCATGCGCTTGCCGTCCGACACCCGCACGATCTCGAATCGACGCGTGCACCGCAGGCGTCCGTCGCAGGCCACCAGCCAGGTCGCAAGCAGCAACTCATCGCCAAGCAGTGCGGCCTCCAGATAGTCGATGCGCGTATGCCGCACTGCCATGCCTCGCCGTAGCGCAAGACAGTGCGCCAACGGCGTGCCTAGTTCTGCCGCATGAGTCCAGGCAATCCGATCCAGCCACTGCAGATAAACCGCATTGTTGACGTGCGCATACTCGTCGATTTCGTCGGCAACCACTTGATGCATGAGCGTGAAGGCCAACGGCAGCCGCAAAGGCGGGTGATTCAAGAACGGTCTCCCATTGATTCACGGGAAAGATACTGCATCCCTCGCGCTCCTGTCCCCATTTTGCGACTCGCAAGGAGTCCGACTGTGTTTTGAGCGTTTTTCTGACGGAACTTCGACGAGTGATTGACCCAATATTCATTGCCAGGGCGGGCGGTGACCTTAGACGGGGCAAGGTATGGATAAACTCTATCTTGGTTTAGGCGCGGCGATTTATCTGTTGTTCGTAGCTTGGTGCATCATTACTCCGCAGAAATAAACTTTCCGGGCCGTCGCCGGGGTCGGAGTATGCTGCAAACGCCATAACGGCGGGAACTCGAGCGTTTGCGCGAAATTCAAGATGTCAGTAAAGCATTGCTGAGCTGTCCTCATCGGCCGCCGTGCCCGGGCTGTCCGAGGTTTGGCGAGTCCGGCATCGCGCCCGCCGCGCGCGCTGCGCTTGACGCGCTGGCCGCGGCTCACGGCCTGCCCGAAGTGCACGTGGTTTCCGGGGCGACTTTGGGGTTTCGTCATCGCGCCCGACTGGCCATCCGCGGCCGCGTGGGCACGCCGAAACTCGGGTTGTTTGAACTGAGCACCCACCGCGTGGTGCATATCCCCAGCTGCATGATCCAGCATCCGTTGATCAATCACGCCGCGAATATAGTTCGGCGCGCTCTGGTCGAGACCCGCGTCACCTGTTATTCGGATGCCGCTCACATGGGGGTCGCGCGCTACTTGCAGGTGGTGGTGGAGCGCAGCTCGCAAACCGCACAGATCGTCCTGGTCGCCAACGCTGCAGCTCCCGCATCTCTCGCGGCATGTTTGAACCTGATTCGCGAGCGCTTGGGGACGGACCTGCACAGCCTCTGGTTCAATTCGAACGTTGAACGCTCCAACACCATTCTGGGTGCGGACTTCGAGAATTGGTGCGGACCTGAGAGCGTGGTGGAACGATTTGGCGGTGCAGCGGTGCACTACCCGCCAGGCGCGTTCGGCCAGAATAATCTTGAGATTGCGCAGCGCATCATTGAGTATGTGCGGGGCCAAGTGCCGGCAGGATCGCAAGTAACAGAGTTCTATGCCGGGGTGGGCGCCATCGGCTTGTCGCTGCTGGACCGGGTCGCCGAGATCAGAATGAATGAGATCGGCGCGAGTTCGCTGCGGGGGCTTGCGCTCGGAATCGAACAGCTCAACCCCCTGGACCGGGCCAAGACTTCGGTCATTGCCGGCGAGGCGGGCGCATCCCGCACAGCCGCCGCGGGTGCCCGGATTGTCATTGCCGATCCGCCTCGCAAGGGCCTCGACGCTGAACTGGCCGACTATTTGCGCGATTGCCCCCCGGAGCGATTCATTTATATAAGTTGCGGCCTGGAGTCATTTATTCATGACAACGCAAGATTGACGTCCGGCGGAATGCTGCATCTGCGCTCGCTCGCGGCATTCAATCTCATGCCCTTCACCGACCACGTGGAGACCGTGGCCTGCTATGAGCGCCGCTGAGCGGTTTAGGCGCAACCTCCCCTTGGAGGCTGGGACCGCAGCGCATTAAATTGCGCGCGGGGGCGTATATTTTGATCCCGGCGCCCCTAGACAAGCCTTGAGTCGCGCGCTATAGCTGGTGCAGTGGACAGGAGATCTATATGACGAACTACATGCGTATTACCGGGCTGATAGTCGCGGGTGCCTGTCTGTTTGGCTGTGCGGCTCCTGCTGAGAACGCCAAAGCAAAGCCGCCGGCGTCGGCGGCGATCGTCAAGCATCCAAATTGCCTCACTGATACGGGCAGCCGCGTTTCGAGTGATGCGTCCAAGTGCCGCGGATATGGCCGCAATTTTTCCAGCGAGGATATCGACAGAACTGGCAGAACTTCGGCGGCCGACGCGCTGGCGCTTCTGGATCCGTCGGTTACGGTGCATCACTAGCGCGCATCCGGCCTGCGCAGATCCTCGATGATCATCTGCGCGCCTTTTTCGGCAATCATCGCGGTCGGCGTATTGGTATTGCCGGAGGTGATCGTCGGCATGATGGAGGCATCGATAACTCGAAGGTGCGCAACGCCGTAAACCCGCAGCCGCGCATCAACCACTGCTTCTAGATCGGAGGCGGCACCCATCTTGGCGGTTCCCACCGGGTGAAAAATCGTGGTCCCGATGTCGCCGGCAGCGGCCGCGAGCGCATCAGTCTCGTTGCCGACGCGGGGCCCCGGCAGCAGCTCTTCCGGGGCAAATCCTAGCACCGCAGGTTGCGCCATGAGGCGCCGCGTCGCGCGGATCGCATCCGCGGCAACCGCGCGGTCCTCCGCGGTCGCCAGATAGTTCGGGGCGATCTTCGGCGCATCCAGCGGATCGGCGGATCTTAGCCGCACACTGCCGCGGGAACTCGGGCGCAGATTGCATGCACTCAAAGTAATTGCCGGAAATCGATGCAGCGGATCTCCAAATTTATCGAGCGACAGAGGTTGCACGTGAAATTCGATATTCGCCCGCAGCTGCCGCGGATCGGAGCGCATGAAAATGCCCAGTTGCGAAGGAGCCATGGTCAGCGGGCCGCGGCGCCGCACGGCATAGTCAATGCCCATCCAGGCGCGGCCGACCCTCGAGTGATAGGCCTCGTTGAGCGTGTTCACATTGCTGACTTTGTAGATCGCGCGCTGCTGCAGATGATCCTGCAAATTCGCGCCCACACCGCGCCGCTCGACCAGCGTCTTGATGCCGAACGGAGCCAGCCAGTCATGTCTGCCGACTCCCGACAGGCTGAGCAGTTGCGGCGAGCCGATGGCGCCGGCCGATAGAATGACTTCGCCGGCCGTTCGGACTTCGAACGTCTCGCCGTCACGGCGCAACTCTACGCCGCAGGCACGGCCATTCTCGATAATCAGGCGCAGGACGGTCGCGTGGATTTCGAGGCGCAGATTATTACGTGTCAGCGCCGGTTTCAAAAATCCCCGCGCGGCCGACCAGCGCCGCCCACGCTTTTGATTGACATGAAAATAAGAAACGCCCTCGTTGTCGCCGAGATTGAAATCATCGATCGACGGCAGGCCCAGCTGTACGGCGGCGTCGCGTACAGCGTCGAGAACCCGCCAGGCTACGCGCGGCGCCTCAACCCGCAACCCACCGCCTGCGCCGTGGTGGTCGCTCTCGCCCAAATAGTGATCTTCCAGGTGCTTGAAAACCGGCAAGACGTCGTGCCAACCCCAGCCCTCGAGCCCGAGGGAGCGCCAGCTGTCGTAGTCGGCCGCCTGACCCCGCATACTGATCATGGCATTGATCGATGAGGATCCGCCAATCACCTTGCCGCGCGGATAGCCGAGCGAACGTCCGTTGAGGCCGGCTTCGCATTCGGTCCGATACATCCAGTCGGAGCGCGGATTGCCGATGGTAAAGAGGTAGCCCGCCGGAATGTGGTACCAAATCCAATTGTCGAGGCCGCCGGCCTCGAGCAGCAGAACGCGCCGCGAGGGCTCAGCGGACAGGCGATTCGCCAGAATGCATCCCGCGGTTCCAGCGCCGACGATGATGCAGTCATAGTCTCCGGCAAGGCGCGTCATGACCAGTATTCAAGCATGGGCCGGATAGGTGATGTAACCCTCGGGTCCCTGCGAGTACCAGGTCTTGGGGTCATCGGGATTCAGTTCAAGATTGTGCGCAAAGCGGTACGGAAGATCCGGATTGGCCAGGAACTTTCTGCCGTAGGTAATCGCATCCGCAACACCGCCGGCGAGCGCCGCCTGCCCGCGGGCGAGGTCGTAGTCTGAGTTCAGCACCAGAATTCCCTTGTATGCCTGGCGGATCAAAGGCGCTACGGGCGGCCGAGCCGATTTGCCGAATGTACCGTCAGGACCCGGTTCGCGCAATTCAAGGAAGATGGTGCCGAGCTTATCCAGGACCGCGGCGGCGGCCGGGAAGAGCTCGTCTTGATTGCTGTCATCGACTCCCTGCGACTCGCCGTTGGGCGAAAGCCGCACGGCGGTCCGTTCTTTTCCCACGGTATCGACGATTGCCTGCACGACTTCACGCAGCAATCGGATCCGGTTCTCAATGGGACCGCCGTAATGATCGCTGCGTATGTTGCTGCCGTCCCGCAAAAATTGGTCGATGAGATAACCGTTGGCCGCATGCAGTTGCACGCCGTCAAATCCGGCATCGATGGCGTTGCGGGCGGCCAGAACATAGTCGCCGATCAGGCGCGGGATTTCTTCAGCCGACAGAGGACGCGCTGCGACGTACGGTTGTTTGCCATTGTAGGTGTGCGCTTTGCCGGGCGCGATGGTTGCACTCGCGGAAACGGGCTGCACGCCGTGCAAGGAAGGGTGAACGAGGCGCCCCATGTGCCAAAGTTGCGCGAAAATACGGCCGCCCGCCAGGTGCACGGCATCGGTGACCGTCCGCCAGTGGGAAACGTGTTCGGAACTCCATAGGCCTCCGGCATACGGCCAACCGCTGCCTTCGAGGCTGATGTGGGTTGCCTCCGTGATAATCAAACCGGCCGAGGCGCGCTGCGAATAGTAGGCGGCCATAAGATCGGTTGGAACATGGTCGCGGGTACCGCGGCCGCGGGTCAGAGGCGCCATCCAGATACGATTGGGACAAGTGAGCCGGCCGACATGTATGGGGTCAAACAGCGTGGTCATGAAATCCTCAAGAGACTGACGAAGTCCCAATATGCTAGCAGGGCCGGCAAAGCGGTCGATTTCAATTGACCCGCATTTTTTTCTCTCCCATTACCTGCGCGATGGAGGCATACTCCATCTGTCGGATTTGACTCACCCGGAAAGCCACGCTTGATGGCTCTTTTCGCAAGTTCAATAAGAAATCATTGAGGATCTGCATGCCTATCATGACCCGGAAGCTTGTTCTACTCGCACTGTTAAGTCTCGCTCTGCCGGGTTACGGCGCCGATTCGGGAGCTGCCGGCCGATTTACGGTAGGCAAATACCTGGATCTGCAGTCGGCCGGCGCGCCGCAAATCTCGCCCGATGGGTCGCAGATCGTCTACACGAGGGGTTCGATCAATAAGCAAGAGGACAAGCATCAGAGCGCGATATGGATCGTCAATTCAGACGGCTCACATCATCGATTTCTGGCCAAGGGCAGCGGAGCAGTATGGTCACGCGATGGCAAGAGCATCGCCTTTCTGGCCGAAGGCGAACCCAAGGGCATGCAGATTTTCGTGCTGGACCTGGGCGTTCCGGGGCCTGCGACGCAAATCACTACCGTTAGCGAACCGGTGAGCGACCTGCACTGGTCTCCGGACGGAAAATGGCTTGGCTTCACGATGAGGGTCCCGGCCACTGAAAAATGGTCGGTCGACCTGCCTCCGGCCCCGGAGGGTGCCAAATGGGCGAGCACGCCGCTGTATACCGAAAGATTTCATTCCTTTAGGGACGGAGCCGGCTTCACGGAGCGAGGTTGGCGGCATCTCTTTTTGATTGCCCGGGACGGCGGTGCGCCGCGGGACGTTACCACCGGCGAATGGAGCGTTGGCGCCGCGTCGTTTGAAATCGGCACCAATGCGGTGTGGGAGTTCACTCCGGACGGCCGCTCCGCCATCATCGAGGGATTCAAGGAAGGGGACTCCGATCATAATGACCGGGGTAGCTATATCTACTCGGTTGATCTGAAAACCGGAGCCACCAATCGCCTCACAACCACACCCGGCACCTGGATACGTCCTGCGCTGTCGCCGGACGGTAAAACCATCGCCTACGCCGGCTACACCAAAACCGATTCGCAGCGCATCGCTGACCTTTGGACGATGTCCATCGACGGCTCCAATGCCGCCATTCAATCCCAGGGTTTCGACCGCGAACCTCAGAACCTCGAGTGGGCACAAGACGGCAGCGCATTGTATTTCACTGCCGAGGACAAGGGCAGCGTGCACCTGTACTCATGGTCTAAGGCCAAGGGTATTCATCAGCTGACCAATGGCGCGGAAGTGCTCTCCAGTCCGAGCGTCAGCAAGGGCGAGATTGCCGCAACCCGCTCCTCGTTTCGCTCGCCGAACGATGTGGTTCTCATCAATCCGCGACGGCCTGAAGGTGTGCAACAACTAACCCATCTCAATGATGGAGCGCTCAGAGACGTGGCACTCGCCGATGCCGAGGAGATATGGTACGACTCCAGCGGCGGGGCACGGGTCCAAGGCTGGGTGGTGAAGCCGCCGAATTTCGATGCCAAGCGTCACTATCCATTATTGCTCGAAATCCATGGTGGCCCGTATGCCATGTACAACGTGGGCTTCAGCGCGCAGTTTCAAAATTTCGCAGCCAACGATTACGTGGTGCTGTTTGTCAATCCGCGGGGATCGACCGGCTATGGGTTCGCCTTCACCGATGCGATTGCCAAGCACTATCCCGGCCCTGACTACGACGATTTGATGGCCGGTGTCGACGCGGTGATCAAAAAGGGCAGCGTCGATGAATCCCGCATGTACGTGTCGGGCTGCAGCGGCGGCGGCGTGCTGTCGAGCTGGGTAATTTCGCATACGAATCGCTTCGCCGCAGCGGCAGTGCGCTGCCCGGTGATCGACTGGATCAGCATGGCGGGAGAAACGGACATCCCATTCTTTACCTACCGCTTCTTCAAGAAGCCGTTTTGGGAGGACCCGACCGATTGGCTGGAAGAGTCCTCGCTGATGCACGTGGGCAACGTCAAGACTCCCACGCTGATCATGACCGGCCAGCTGGACAGGCGCACGCCCATCCCTCAGAGCGAAGAGTTCTATCAGGCGCTCAAGTACCGCGGCGTCCCGGCTGCATTGCTGCGCTTCGACCAGGAGTATCACGGCACCGGGCAGGTCAAACCGTCGAACTGGATGCGCACCCAGCTTTACATGATGAGCTGGTTCCAGCGTTTCAGCGGCAATCCGCCGCTGCCGGCGCCGCACTGAGCGGATAAAAGGCGAACGTGGCAATGAATATGAAGTCCCTGAGCCGGCGCGACGTGCTGGCGCTCGGTGTGCTGGCAGCCGTGCCGCTGGAATTTCTCGCACGATTGGCAGACGCAGCGGTGCCGCCCGCTGCCAATTCCATGCGGACCTTGGACCGTTTCATCGCCGGTTACTGCGCGGCCATGAATGCGCCGGGCCTGACGCTGGGACTGGCCAATGCCGAAGGTCCGATTCGCGTTGCTTCCTATGGCTATGTCGACCTGGCCGCGAAAGTGCCTGTTGCCACTTCGCATCTGTTCGAAATCGGCTCGATCACAAAATCGTTCGTGGCGTTGATTGTTTTGCAATTGCATGAAGAGCACAAGATCGATCTACAAGCGCCGATCCGCAGCTATCTTCCATGGCTCGCCATGGAGACCCGCTACGGCGATATTCTGATTCATCATCTGTTGACGCATTCGAGCGGAATGCCTGACGATGCGCCTTTGTTTCCGAGTTCGCCGGAGCGCCGGCCTCAGCAAACACTCAAGCCCGGATCGGAATTCCATTACAGCAACTGGGGCTATGACGTTCTCGGCCGCTTGATCGAAACAGTCGATGGCCGTTCGTGGCAAGCCGCCGTCACCGCGCGCATCCTGCAGCCCGTCGGGATGACCGATACCTCGGCCACGATTACCAGCGCCGTCCGCCCGCGCATCGCGCAAAGCTATGTGCCCTTACACGATGATCGGCCGTATCCACGGCACGGCGCGCTGGTTCCCGCGGGCAATTTGGCGGTGGAATTTGCGGCAGGGTCGATCGCATCGACGCCCAAGGATATGTCGCTGTACATGCAAATGCTGCTCAATCACGGCGGGATTCGCGGTGGACGCGTGATTTCCGAAGAGAGTTTCAAGCTGATGTCGACGCCGCACATCGCCGCGCCGGCGTTCGGTCCGACCGCCGGCTACGGTTATGGGATCGCGGTCGATAAGCTCGACGGACATGTGCGTTTGCGGCATACCGGCGGCATGGTGTCATTCATGTCGGCAATCCATTTGGATTTGGACGCCAAGCTCGGCGCGTTCGCCTCCGTCAATGCACAATTGGGGTATCGCCCCAATCCGGTGGCGCAGTTTGCCCTGCAGCTGCTGCGCGCTGACAAGGAACACGGTAAGGCGCCGGCGCCGCCGGAATTCGATGCGGCGGCCAAAGTTGAGTCTGCCGAGAGCTATAGCGGTGTCTACACTTCCGGTGCGGGCCGGCGCATCGAAATCAAGAACGCCTCCGACCGCCTCGATCTCATTGCCGCGGGTCGTACGATTCGACTGCAGCAGACCGAAGACGGAAGCTTCCTCGCCGATCAGCCCGGTTTTGATCTGTTTCCGATCGTGTTTGAACGCGCCGAGGCGCCGGCCGGCGCGAGCGCCAAATCTGAACCTCCGGTCACGGCGCTCGCCTATGGATCGGAGTGGTATGCGCGCGCCGGAGTGCCGGGACAAAATTCACTCGAGCCGTCCCCGGACCTGGATAAATACGTCGGAGAATATTATTCGGAGAATCCTTGGTTCGGCACCGTTCGCGTGGTGCAGCGCCAACGCCAATTGTGGATGGGCGGCACGGATCCCCTGATTGCAATCGGCAATCATTTATTCAGGATAGGGGTGGCCCCGACGAGCCCCGGTGTCGTCGAGTATTCGGAATTCGTCGCGGGAAAGCCTAATCTGCTTTGGATCGACGGCGTCGAATTTCGCAGAATTGAAGAGGTCAACACCTAGCGAGATTAAGTTGCGGGAGGCCGCTTCGGTACTTAAGATCTTTGCCTATGAAACTATTGCGATATGGCGCGCCGAAGCGCGAAAAGCCGGGACTTCTCGACCACAATGGGGCAATCCGCGATCTCTCGGCCATTATCGCCGACATTACGCCGGAAACTGTGACAGCGAATAACCTGGCACGCCTTGCCGCCCTCAAGAGCGACGAGTTGCCGTTGGTCGGCGGTGCTCCGCGCCTCGGCATCCCGATCAAAGGCATCGGCAAGTTCATCGCCATCGGATTGAATTATGCCGATCACGCCCAGGAGGCCAATCTGGCGATACCTGCCGAGCCGCCCATGTTCACCAAGGCGATCAGCTGTTTGAGCGGGCCCAACGATGAAGTCATGCTGCCCAAAGACTCGCGCAAGTCGGATTGGGAGGTCGAGTTGGGCGTCATTATCGGACGCACGACGCGTTATGTCGGCGAACAGCAGGCCCTCGAGTGCGTGGCGGGTTATGTGCTGGCCAATGATGTTTCCGAACGCGCTTTTCAAATGGAGCGGGGCACCCAGTGGGATAAAGGCAAGGGTTGCGATACGTTCGGGCCGATCGGGCCTTGGCTGGTCTCCGCGGATGAGGTCGGCGATCCGCAAAATCTCGAGATGTTTTTGGATCTCAATGGGCGCCGCATGCAAACCGGCAATACCCGAAGAATGATTTTCCCGGTGCGGCAGCTGATTGCCTACGTCAGCCAGTTCATGACGCTCTACGCCGGAGACCTGTTGATCACGGGTACACCGCCTGGCGTCGGGCTAGGCCATAAACCGGATCCTATTTTTCTCAAGCCGGGCGATGAGATGCAGCTAGGGATAGAAAAGCTCGGCACGCAAACCCAAAAGGTCGTTGCATGGCGGCACCGGGGCGATGAGATGCTGCCGTGAACATCAGGGCTTCGTCGGAGCGAGCACACATAGGTGCGTGCGCCCCTGGCGGAAGCCGTAAGCAAGTATCGCCCCGTTGGTATTGATGCGATAAGCGCCGAGCAGCAGCCACCCTGACTGTCTCGGGATGAGTTGATTCAGGTCATACATATGGCCGCCCTTCCAGAGAAACGCGCGCATCATGGCTTCGGCAATTGACGAGCTGCCAACAATTTCTCCGGCCTCATTGATTCCAAGCGCGCTGCTTGGATCGTCGCCTAGCGAACCCAGCGAGCGGACCCGGCCGTGCTGGAAGCGCACCGCCTGTACCCGTCCTTGAGCATCGTCTGCATAACCCACTGCCACACCCCGGCCATTTATGGCCTGCGCGCTGCTGAACGAGCCATGGGGCAGGAGACCGAGTCCGCGGATGCGGTTCTGCAACCAGATGACGGCTCGAGCTTTGCCGTTCATGCTGCTATTGGCTTCACCCACGATGTCGTTACGGTCGTTCGCCGCGAATGCCCGGCTGAAATTGCCGCCCGCGAGAGTCCCCAGATCACGTACCGCGCCTTCAACCCATGCGGCGGCATGCACTTCAAGCGCGGCGGTTTGCGCGTTTCCAACGATCAGACCGCCGCGATTGATGTATCGCGCGGCCGCCGTCCTCCCGCCAAGAGTAGGCAGGATCTGCAGTGCTCCGTGCTGCACGAGGAAGGCCCGCGAATCACGCAAGTCCTCCGGAGACTCCAGAATTCCGACCACCTCGGCCTGGTTATTGATGCCGAAAGCGAAGCTGTTGACCGAGTCGGGCAATCCTAAAACGGTATCTGAGCCGTCTGCAGCAAGCTGCACCGCGGCGACTCGGGTCTGGCTGACGACGCGCCATGCTGCGACTTGAGCCGAATCGTTGAGACCGGCTCTTTCATCCAGCTCGCGCGCCTGAAAGTAGCCCAAGTCGACAACCGTGTAGCGCAAGCCTGCCGGTGGCCCCGCCTCGGCCGCACCGGTCGCGGTGTGCGCGTTGAAAACGGCCGCTGCTGCGAGCAGCAGTCCGCGCGATCCGCGTGCCCTAACGGAAACTCCATTGTTGCCAGGCGACATTCTTGTAGGGGTATTGATCGAGTTTCGTTCCCCGCGTAGTTGTTCCCTGATAGATGTCGAGTGCTTGGCCGCTGTTCACGTTGATCAACTTAAAGAATCCGCCGCCCACTGATGCGATGGTCCAAAGCTGAGAGCGGGCATCTGCAAATCGATTTTGATCCACCCAAGCGCTGTTGGCTGTTGACCCGCCCGCTACTTCGAGCGCCATGCCGCTTGAAGCGCTGATTAACGAAACCACGTTCAAGCCCACGTTGTTCAATATCCACTTCTGATTGGCGCCGTCGTTGACGGTCCACTGCTCCTGGATCGTTCCGGCGGTCTGCGAGAAATTTGGATCATCGACCGCCATGCCGCTGTGGCGGCTGATAATCTCATAGGTACCGTCCGCTACCAGGGGCGGCTGGGAACTACCGCCTGCAATTAGGCCATACACGTTGAGCGATCCCGATCCGTCGGGAGACTTCAGCGCGCCGAAATTCGGCACAAATACCTTGCCATTCGCAACGGTGGGCGGAACAAATTTCGCAAAGTTGCCGATCTCGTCCCGGGCTTCATTGATTTTGTCATTCCATAGTTCGCGCAGCGTGTTGGCATCGAACGCATGCAGCACGCCCTCGACAGTCGCCTGCGAAGAATCCCCGCTATAGGGGGTGGACGCCCAGATGATGCCGTTGCTGTTGCCGTTCGCGGAAAGGCTCAAGAAGCCGCCGGGCATGGCACCTTTGTTGTTGGTCTCCGGGGCCGTCATGGTGCTCATGGCAAACGGCGCCGCATTCAGCAACTGCGTGGTTTGGTTGAATGTAAATGCGCGCAAGAAGTCATTCTCGCCCCACACGTAAATTGAGGGGCCCATTGTCAGGCTGTTGAAATAGATGGGCGTCCCGTGAATATGCTGGCTTCCGTTCCCGAAAATTGCCTGGAACTCCTGCCGTACGTTGTCGGCGGACGCATTGAATTCGCCCATGGCGGTGGTATCGACCAGGTAGGCGCGACCCTGCTTGCCGCCGCCGAAGACAAAGTGGGTGCCCGGAATCGCCAGGACCCCGGAAGAGCCCAGATCTTGGTCGGCGCTGTTCAAGGCCGCACTGTTGCTGGGAGTGAAGTAGTCCAACAGCGCAAGCGATGGAGACAGCTTTATGAAGCTATTGCCGGTTTGCATGACACCGTTCGCGGAGGGGCCAAAATCCCCGTTGCCCGTCGAGGCATAAATGTTGCCTGCGCCATCGACTGTCAGACCGCTGCCCGCCTGCCAGATGCCTCCCTTCGATGACGATGATCGCGTGGTGTCGCTGTATGTATGGGTCTGCTGCAGCGTCTGCGCGTTGTAAGCGAGAATCCAGCCGTGATAGAGACCCACATCGTCATGCGACGCGTAGGCAATGTAGACCTGGCCGTTGGCGAGCGTGAGCGCGGCACGCTGATTCTGAATGTTGGGATTGAAGGTCAGGGTATTGTCGGCGCTGTGATACTGGGCGGAAATCTGCACCGGGCTGCCGAACTTCGGCGCGCCGGTGGTGATGTCGAGAGCATTGAGATAGTGAGTGACGACGCCCTGATTGACTCCGGTCCAATGACCTGGCGCAACCCAATTGCATTTTGCCGGGTCGAAATTGCTTTCATTGCGCGAAACAAAATAGATGGTCTTGGTCGCCAGATCGATCACCGGTGTCCCGAGGATTCCGATCGACGATCCCTGAGTGATATTTTGGTGCCACTCCACGTCGCAGGGATGAACCGGCGTTCCAAAGTTCGCTTTCCACAGTTCCTGGCCATTATTGTCTGCGTCGAGCGCGTAGACGGTGTTGTTCATGGTCGCGACGAACACGGCATTGCGCGGTCCCTGGCCCGGAATCGCGAGAGCCGACACGTACAACGGCTGCGTGTAAACCTGGCCATCCAAAGGCACGCTGTACAGCTTGCCAAATTGCCCCGCATTGACATTGGCCGGCGCAAGAATGGATTCAGAAAGATTCGCGCCCGTCCTCGCGTTGTCGTTGTGATGTGTAGTGACGTTGACTTGCGCACTGCCGCGTGTACTTGCGAGACAGCACACTAGTGCGCAGCCGATGAGAGGCAGAAAGTGTTTCATGCGAAGTGTGTCTCCCTTGACCGAATCTACTTGCATTAAAAAATGCGGTCAATCGCGGTCTCAGAGTTGTAAGATCTACAACTATCGGGAAGCGCAGGAGGCAGTCTGGAGTACGATCACGCGGTCCGGCACTGCGAGGCGCTGGAAGACGCGCTCAAAAGAAACTGATTGAAAAGCATCCGGCCGGCGCCCGGCGGCGCCAGCCCGATGAGTATTGTGGGAGCTGAAGTCCGATTGCTAGCGGTTTTGCGCCACCAGTTTGGAGACTTCCGACCATTGCTCCGATGCGCGCGCGATGTTGCCCGGGACGTCCTTCTTCCAGTTCTTGCGTGATTCGAGATCACTGAACATATAGAGCTTGCCGTCGGCAATGGCGAAGACGCGCGGGTGCGCAGCCACCTTGCGGCCTTGCGAAACGCCGTAGGCGTCAAAGCCGCCATACTGCGGTACATACTTTTCGGGGTCGCTCGCAAAGGTGTGCAGATGTGCAGGGGTGATGAAGTAGAACTTCGATCCCTTATAGTCGTAGCTCAGACTGGTCACTCCGAGCATGGGCTCAGGGGCCGGCGTAAAATAGGAGAGGGCGTCGTAGCTGCTGAGCGCAACGCCTTTCTCTTCATAGAAATCCCCCGCGAACACCTGTGCAGCGGACAGCGACAAGATCGCGGCAGAAGCAAGTCGAATCATTGATCGGTAGTTCACGGTAATCTCCAAGTGTTCAAAAAATGCAGCAAAGCGTTAACCCGCCTGACCCGGCCTTCACCGCGGCTGTTTCTCGCCGCGATGGACCAATGGGGCAAATGTAGGCGCTTGCCCAGGCTTTGGGCGGCTGTGCGCCAGATCGGCGAATCCACGGCGCCAGCGGCATGGGATGGTCGCGAGCGGTAGCATGCCCTGGGGGGTGCCGGGCTGGTGCATGCTAGAATTTGGCCATGATATTCGAGGCTGTTTCGAGCGGGGGTTGCCGTTCCTACCTGCTGGGCTGCGATGAGACCTGCGCGGCGGCGCTGATCGATCCTGAACTCAGTCAGATCGACCGCTACCACGCGTTGGCCGCTCGACATGGCCTGCGGTTTCACTACTTGGTCGACACGCACACGCACGCGGATCACTTCTCGGCTACCCGCCAACTCTCGCAACTGCTGGATGTTCCGGTGGTAATGCACCGTGCGAGCCCGGCCCCTTTCGTCGATTTACGCCTCGATGGCGGCGAGTTGCTGGTGATCGGGCGCTTACGCCTGCAGTCGTTGCATACGCCGGGACATACCAGCGACTCCATGTGCCTGTGTCTCGAGGATCGTGTGTTCACCGGCGATACGCTGTTGATCGGCGCAACCGGCCGAACCGACCTGCCGACCGGCGATGCGGCTGCGTTGTACGAGAGCCTGTTTCAGGGCGTGCTCAAGCTGAATCCTTCACTCATGGTTTTCCCCGCGCACGAATACAAGGGCCGAACGCATTCCACCATTGGCCAAGAACTGGCTGAAAACCCGCGGCTGCAAAAGACCGAGCGCGGCGAGTTCCTTGCAATGATGCAGAGCCTCAATCTCACCATGCCGACCCATGTTACCGAAGCCCTGCGCACCAATATGAGCGGCGGAAAAACTGTGGCGCAAATGCTTTCCGATGCTGCTGCATCGGTTCCGTTCATGTCGCTGGCGCAACTGAAGGCCAATATCGAAAATGGGCGGGACGAAATGATCGTCCTGGATGTGCGCGAACGCGACGCCTATGAAATGGGGCATGTGCCGGGAGCGCTGCACCTGCCTCGTGGACAACTGGAGCTTCGCGTCAACGACGAGTTGCGGGATCCAACCCGGCGCATTTTGGTCTGTTGTGAATTTGGGCGAATTTCCACGCTGGCAACGGCAACGCTGCGCAGTATGGGATTTTCGGGAGCAGTCGCGCTTGATGGCGGCCTCAAAGCCTGGCGGGAGGCCGGCTACCCGCTGACCCCTGGGAAACAGGCTTAACCGTAGGAATCGCTTAACTCGACCCAGGTTGGCGCGTGATCGCTGGCTTTTTCCCAGCCTCGCACGTCGCGGTACACGCCTGCCCCCAGCAGGCGGTGTGCGATCGAGGGGCTGAGCAGCAAATGATCTATCCTAAGTCCCGCATTCCGCCCGTAGGCATTGCGGAAATAATCCCAGAATGTATAAATTTGCTCGTTGGGATGCATGGCGCGTATGGCATCCACCCAGCCATGTTTAAGCAAATGCGCAAAGACCTCCCTGACTTCGATTCTAAACAGCGCATCATCCACCCAGCGCTCCGGCTTATAGACATCCGCCTCGGTCGGGATCACGTTGAAGTCGCCCGCGAGAACCACGGGCGCCCCTGACAGAAGCAATTCTGCGGCGTGGGCGAGCAGGCGGCTGAGCCAGCGCAGCTTGTACTCAAATTTAGGCCCGGGGGCCGGATTGCCGTTGGGCAGATAGAGACAACCGATTACAACGTCCGCGACGGTCGCCTCAATGTAGCGGCTGTGAACATCTTCAGGATCGCCGGGAAGGACGCGTCGGATTTCCTGAGGCTCTGAGTTCTTGGCAAGAATGGCGACGCCGTTCCAGCTCTTTTGTCCGTGCCAAATGACGCCGTAGCCGGCAGCGCGAATGGCGGCTTCGGGAAATTTATCTTGCGGCGCCTTGAGTTCCTGCAGACAGACGACATCGGGCGAAGCTTCTGCAAGCCAGCGCAGCACATTCGTCAGGCGCGCATTGATGCTGTTGACATTGTAGGTCACGATTTTCATGGCCCATTATGGTTATTTCTCCGCTCGATTTGCAAAGGCACAGTCCGACTCGAGCGGGCATCGCCCGCACGCAGGCGCGTTGCGCTTGCAAAGCTCGCGCGCATGATGCGCGAGCAGCAAGTAGCCGCGCATCCTCGCCTCATAGGTTGCCGGGAGATCGTCCAATAGGCGTTGGGCGGCCGCGTAGTCGGCCGTGTATTGATTTCCTTCCGCGCCATGCACGATGCGGACCAGGACATGCGGGCATGCGGACGGAACTGCTGCCACGGGCGAGAGACCGGCAAACAGCGCGATGCGATCGGCACCGGGATTGCCGATGCCTGGGAAGGTCTTTAAGACTTTGCGGGCGTCGGGCGCCGTCAGTTGCGAAAGCGCGCAGCCCAAATCGTTGCCATATTCGACCTGCACGCGTGTCGCGATTTCCTTGACCCTGACCGCGCGCACTTCCGGAACCATCCCTCCCGCTTTCAGAACCTTGGCAAGCTTGGCGCTGGACGCAGCTCTAAGCTGCCCGGGCGAGATGCCGATGTGATCCATCAAGGCCTGCCAGCCTTTCTGGCAACGCTCCTCGCTCGCGGGGTAACCGCTTTGCCACCAAATCAGAAATTCATAAGGGTCTGTGGGGGCTTTGGCGCGCAGCACCCCGTAGAGGGACTCCAAGGTGTCCAGGATCCGAGTGATTCGCGCTGCTGCCACCGTGCGCGTAGTCTAGCAGCACGTGGAAAGCTCACAGAAGTGCGCGCTGCACCAACCAGAACAATGCGAGGCAGGCAATTGCGGAGGAGCCCCAGGGCATCACGCCGCGGCGATAAAATGCCGTTGAGCGCAGGAGGTACGCCAGCGGCATGACTCCCAGTACCACCGCCAGCTGTCCCGCCTCCACTCCAAGATTGAAAGCCACCAGCGACACCAATCGCGCGCCGTCGGGCAAACCCATCTCAGCGAGAACGGAGGCAAATCCGAAGCCATGCAGCAAGCCGAACGCGAACGCGATGCGCCAGCGTCCTTCCGTGACTTTCGGAAACACGTTATTCAGGGCGGCGATGATGATGGATGCTGCGATAGTCGATTCGGTAAGCCGGCTCGGCAAACGCAGCAGATCGAATGCAGCCATCGACAGGGTAATCGAGTGAGCCAGGGTGAAGGCTGTAACCACCTTGAGGATGTTGAGGAACGCAGGTGCCGCAATCGGAACCGCCTCCCAGCGATGGCTTCGCCGCGTGAGAACCGCGGGCAGCAGCAATGACATCAAGAAGAGCAGGTGATCTATGCCGCTCCAGATATGCCAGATCCCGGCTCGCAAGTATTCGCCGAAGGCGGCAGAGGAAGACGGGTGATGGAGTTCGATTTGACGCAGGCCTGCGCCGAGGACGGCAGTTTGCGCGGCGCCGTCCGCCGTCAGCGTGAGCAGACCTCGATGCGAGGGATCTTCGTCGTGCAGCACGGTGTAGTCGATGGACAGACGCGCGAGGGCGGTTCCGCATTCGGCGACGAACGGCAGCCACAAGTAGCTGCCGTCGACGCGATCGTTTACCTCGACAGGCGCAAATTGCAGCCGGCATGGCCGCTCGCCCGCCAAGCGGATGTGTCCTTGAATATAATTCTGCAGCGTCTCCTGGCTCGATTTAAGTTCTCCCCAGGTGACTTTCCCGTTGCCGTCGTGATCCAATCCGACCGCGAGCTCACCGTCGCGAATTGCAAGCTCGATCGAACCTGTGATGCGTTTGCCGGCGACATTGAGCGTCAAAAAACCATTGCTGGCGATATGTGCCCGCGCCACGGGGCCGGCTGCCAGGAAAATCAACAGAGCGAAGATGCGAAGCCTGTTCATCGTGAAGCCGCGGCCGCCGTCAGGGCGCTGACGCGCGTATCGCTCTGGTTCTGAGCGCGGATGAAATCGAGGGCGGGGCGGGCCGCGGCCGGAGAACCCGCTGCGCTTGCCGCACGCAGCAGCGCCAGGACGTCGTCGGGCTCGTGCTGTACCGTCCAGTTTTCGCCCGCCGCCTCGAGGCTTTGTCGCGGTTGATTCTCGACCTCGAGCAAGAATCGCGCTTGTTCGCGCCGATGCACCGCCTCGCCGCGCTGCAGTTCGGCGGCGAAAGCCGTGCGCAAGCGCGCGCTGCTGATCTTAAGGGCGGGGTCGTGAAGCTGCCGTTGTGCGATCGCGATCCGCAGCAACAAGGGTTCAAAGCTCTCGTGGCCCTGCAAAAGCGACAGCACCTCCTCAGGCTTCCCCTGCCGCAACAATAGGTCCGCATAATGCGCGCGCGCATAGAAATCCGTCGGCGCCGCTTTAAGATTCTGCTGAAACCAACGAGTCGCCTCCTCGTCGCGGCCGAGCCGCACCGCCATTTCTGCTAATTCGGAATACAGCCAGGATTTCTCGGAACTCAGCCATCCCTGCGGGGAGATCTGCGTCAGGGCGGCATAGGCGGACTCTAAATGGCCGCTGAGGCCGCGCAGGCTTTGAACGCACAGTGCTCCCAAGCGCGGCTCCACGAGGCGGGAAAAATGCTCGCACGCGGCCGCAGCCTCCGAATATCGGCCCAGTACGCGCAGTACGGTGGCGCGGATCAGCAGCGCCTGGGGATCGTTGGGACGCGCTGCCAACGAGCGCTCCAAGGTGGCAAGCGACGCCGCGAATTCATGCCGGCTCTGTTGCAGCGTCGCCAGAAGTACCAAGGCGTCGGGTCTCGGAGGATCTTGCGTCAGCCACGGCGCGAGTACGGCCTCGGCGTAGCCGAGGAAGCGCAGATCGCCGCTGACGCGAGACTGCTGTATATAAAACTGCGCCAGCGGAATCGCGACATCGATCCTGCCGCGCGCGAGCCGGCGCGCCGACACATCGGCATAGCGAGTGCCGGCAGACAGTTCGGCCAGCACGAGCTCATCGCTGACGGGCATCCGGGCGGCCGCTTGCATAATGCTCGGCGCGGCGCTGTTGAGGAGGATCGCCGCTGCGAAAGTGAAAAGCCTGCCCCGCCCGTGGCGGGGGAGGCTGTTGCTTCGACTCACGGCGCGTCCACGGCCACGGGCGAACTCGTCTCGTCTCCCATAGGGGTTACAGCGACCGCTCCATTGTCGACCTCGAATGGATCAGTGGTTTCCGAGGTCTGTGTCTGCACGACGGCCAACACGGCGGCCGTATCCAGTTGCTTGGGAGTCGGCGGCGGAGGAGGAGGGGGCGGCGGTGGGCCGCCGCTCGTCTGCACCGGGCCATGATGACTGCTTCCGCAGCCCGTCAACAGCACGCCACTCAATGCCGCCGCGCCGATCATCACTGCGATTCTCGCGTTCATGGTTGACCTCAAAAGTTGGGTGAACCCGCGATCGGGGTGTTCAGGTAGGGGAACGCGGGCAGGAAGTTGGCCGGATTGGCTTGCACACCGTCGGTGTAGCCAAGCTGACGCGACGCGTCAGAAGCCGGATCAGGGTCCGCGGAACTCCCGTCATATGGCTTTAGCAGCACGCCCATTGCAACCCGCAAGGTGATATCGACCACATCGTCGATCGGCCGGCGACCATTGGGATAACCGGCCAAATCGCCGGCTAGAACGCCCAAATCCTTTTGCGAGGCGTACGGAGTCGCGGGGGTGCTGGTGTTCAAGCGCAGCTCTTCGGCGGGTGCCTGTACTTTTGCCGGCTGATTCACACCGGCAATGCCCGTGAGGAACACCGCCTCAAGGTCGGTTCGCGGATACACATTCGGAGCGAGCACACCGGCGCTGCCGAACAGCGCCTGCACCAGAACCGGCAAAGAAGGATTGGTCACGTAGTCGGCGAACTGCGCATCCTGCACGGGCGTCGTGGTGTTCCAACGATCTTTGTCCGGCAAGCCGATCACCAGCTCATTTACCAGCGGCATGCCGAGACGTGAGACCTGGCTCCATGCGCCGCCGGCCAGCTCAGGTCCGGTGGGCGAAGCAACGGGGCCGACGCTGGCGGCACTCTTTGCACTCTGCGGCGTCGGATTCAGCACCGAGGCCTGGCGCAGACTCGCGGTGGTGTAGGCGCCAATCACCGGATCGGAGCCGTTCGTCAAGCACGCGGCGGGGACCTCGAGCTCCAGCGAAGTCACGTTGAATCCCGCCAGCGAATTGGTGCCGAAGTTGCGGGTATTCATGCCGGCGGGCACCAGCTGCTCCACCGGATAGTGGTAGTTGACCAGATCGAAAGTGCCGCCCAGATCGAGAAAGAAAGGATCCTGCCGTTGTCCGACGAACACCTTGCCCTGTCCGCATCCCGGGATCATCACCGGATAGACAAAGGTCGCGGCGTAGGCGGCGTAGTTCGGCAGCGATTTGTTGCCGATATTATCCAGCGGTTTGGCGAACATGGTACTGCCGGTGCTGCTGTTTTGCAGCGCCGACACCATCCCGGTGCGCCGGTCACCCTTGACCAGGGTTACCGTGTAGCTTTGCGAGATATTCTGAGCGGTGCTGTCCATTGCGCTGATCGGACCGATATTGGTCAAGGGAACCGGCACCATCTTGCTGCCGACCGGCACCGCAAGACCTTGCGTCGTGGTGGTGAAGCGGAACTGAAAGGTCAAATTCGCCTTACCCGATCCGGTGTTGTCGATCGAAATTTCATACAGGGCGTTGTCGTCGAGATTGAAATAATTGGGGCCGCCCTGTGGATCTTGCAGCGGCACATAGTTGGCAATCAACGTGACAAATCCAGCCCGGCCCGGCTCGTAGCTGTTGAACATGTAGAAATCCGCGCCATCGACGCTGGGGCGCGTGCTGATGAAGGGCGCTTCGCGATGGCTTGATGCCAGCGCGCCGCCGGCGACGGAGGCGGCGAGCACCCCCATCAGTAGTTGTCGGTGTTTGATCCTGCTCATCGAAGCGGCTCCTTTGCGGTTCTGAATAAAATCAGGCTAGCTGCGGATCACTTCGAGCCGCCCGACGGATCGGATTCAATCGGACCAATTAATTTGCAGGGAGGACGGTCACGCGAAAGGCCCTTTGCAGAGGCCTCTGCAAAGGCAGGCGCCATGGGCTGAAAGTCTCATTGCCCTGAAGGGTCCGCGAAGTTAACTTCGAGGGAAGAATAGAGCACCTCGAATGAATATGAACTCGGCAGCGTCCGTTTCCGCCGACAGTTTCTTGCGGGACCCTCCGGATTTCTCGATCGTCCTCGGCGGTCCGTTGTTCCAGCTGTTGCGTCGGGCGCATCTCTCAGACGAGGCGCTGCACCTGATGCGCCGGCGCATAATCGTCATCGCGTCGATCTGCTGGCTTCCCCTGCTTTTGCTCTCGGCCACGGGCGGTGAATTGCTCGGGGGTAAACCAACGGTGCCCTTCCTGCTGGACTTCGATGTTCATCTGCGATTTCTGCTTGCGGTACCGTTGCTGATCAGCGCGGAGTTGGTCGTTCATCTGCGCATGCGCGACATAGTCAGGGTGTTTCTCGACCGCCGTTTGGTTCCCGAAAATTCCTTGGCGCGCTTCAAGGAGATTGTCAGCTCGGCACTGCGGCTGCGCAATTCTGCACGTGCCGAGATTCTACTGCTCATTCTAGTTTACGGCGTGGGTGTCTTGGTCGTCTGGAGGCACTACACTGCGCTCGACGCGACCACTTGGTACGCGACCCCGTCGGCCGAAGGGCCGCGGTTCTCGCCTGCGGGATTGTGGTATGGCTACGTCAGCCTGCCGTTGTTTCAGTTTCTGCTCGTCCGCTGGTACTTCCGGGTATTCATTTGGGCCCGATTTCTTTGGCAGGTGTCGCGCATCAAGCTGTGCTTGATTGCCACCAATCCGGATCGCGTCGGCGGCTTGGGAATTCTGAGCGGCATGGTGCACGCCTTCGTGCCGGTGCTGCTCGCGCACGGCGTGCTGCTGGCCGGGAGCATCGCCAATAGAATCTTCTATCTCCGGGCCACGCTCCTTGATTTCCAGCCCGAAGTCATCACCTTGACGGTGCTGCTGCTGTGCATGGTCGGTGGCCCGTTGCTGGTGTTTACGCCGCTTCTCGCCCACACCAAACGCACGGCTCGCCGCGTCTACGGAACGCTGGCGCAGCGATACGGGCGCGAATTCTATGCCAAGTGGTTGCACGACGGCGCGGCGCCCGATGAACCGCTGCTGGGTGCGTCCGACATTCAGTCGCTTGCCGACATGGGAAACAGCATCGAGGTGGTGCAGACGATGCGCACGACGCTCATCAGCAAGGAGATGCTCATTGTGCTTGGATGCGCGGTGATTGCCCCGATCGTGCCGCTTGCGCTGACCATGATGCCGCTGAATGAACTGGTGAAAAAAATGGCCGGAATATTGTTCTAGCCGATGAGTGTCCATCCTGACAGCAAGTCTTATTGGTCAAGACCGTGGGCCGACATGACTGGCGGCCCGGTCAGTCCTGTCCGGGCCGCCTTTCGAGGGCAGTATCAGGGCTTTTGCGCCGCCAACATGGCTTTGGCATTGGCCTTCGCGAGGTCGTACTTCGCATCCGCCTGATCCTTGCAGGCTTTCTGCGCATCTCCGGAGACAGCATCGCACTTTTGCAGTGCCACCTTGTGGTCTCCATCAGCCTGCGCCATGGCGACATCATAGGCGCCCTTGGCATTCACGTTGTTAAGGTCGTTGGTCTTATCATCGACTTTTGCTTCCGCGCTATTGGCGTCCTTTGCGGCGTCCTGCTTCGCATCCGCCACTTCCGAAGCCCTCTTGGCTTGGGCCGCGGCGACATCCTTGGCCACGGCATCGGGCGATTTGGCGTTGTTGCAGCCAGAAACGGCTGCCGCGAACAGCAGAGCGATGACTGGAACGAGTAGCTTTTGCATGGTAAATCCTCTTTTCGAATTATTCGAATCAACGTCCGCTACGATGGGCTTCATCGGAACGCGGCTCAAGTCCCGCCGCATCGCTTCGGATGTCAGTACTTTCCTACGCGTATCGCTCAGCGGAAGCGCAGCGCTTGCTCTATTATCAGTGTAGATTCGGGGTCTGCCACGCAGGATAAGGGAGAGGAGTAGCTGTGTTCCGCGGCAGTCGGCATGACAAGCCTTTATCGGCGAGCGCTGGCCCGTTTGGCGGCGAGGAGATGCTGCGCGCCATAATCGCGACCAGTCCGGAGTGCATCAGCGTAATCAGCCGAGACGGCCGCTTGGTGCAAATGAATCCGGCCGGTCTCGCGGCGATTGAGGCTGAATCGTGGCAGAGCGTCGAACACGCATGCACCTTCGACCTGATTGCACCCGAGCACAAGGATGATTGGATCGCGAATCACGAACGGGTGTGCAACGGTGAAATCCGCGTGTGGGAGTTTGACATTGTCGGTTTGAAAGGCGCTCGCCGCAATATGGAAACGCGCGCCACCCCGTTCGCATTGAAAGACGGCGGCATCGCGCAGCTTGCCATTACGTCCGATGTGACCGAGCGGAAAAAAGCGGGAATGATGCAACAGCAGCTCAATGCCGCATTGGAGGAGAAGGTGCGGGAGCGTACCCGGGAGCTGCAGGCGGCGCTGGGCCGTTTGCAGGACACCGAGCGCAGCTTTGAGCTTCTGGTTGATAGCGTCACGGATTACGCGCTCTACATGCTCGATCCGACCGGCCGCATCGTGAGTTGGAATTCGGGCGCGCGACGCATCAAGGGTTATGAGGCGGCGGAAATAATTGGCCGGAATTTCGCGTGCTTTTATAGCGAACAGGACCAAGCGGCGGGGGTGCCTGAATCCGGGTTGCGGACGGCGGCAAGTGAAGGCCGGTTGGAAACCGAAGGATGGCGCGTGCGCAAGGATGGCACGCGGTTTTGGGCCAACGTCATCATTGACGCAATTCATAGCGGCGGCGAGTTGGTGGGTTTTGTCAAAATCACCCGCGATATCACCGAGCGGCGCGCTGCTGAGGCGAGACTGCGTCAATCGCAAAAAATGGAGGCCGTCGGACAATTCACCGGCGGTGCGGCGCATGACTTCAACAACCTGCTGATGGCAATCCTTGGCAGCCTTGAGATTCTGCGCAAACGGTTGCCGGACGATCCGCGTCTCCTCAGTCTGCTGGACAACGCAGTGCTCGGGGCCAAGCGGGGTTCGTCGCTGACCCAGCGCATGCTGGCATTCGCCAGGCGCCAGGAACTCAAGCATGAGGCGGTGGACCTTGGCGCTTTGGTCGACAATATGCTGGAACTTCTGGAACGATCGCTCGGACCCGCCATCAATATTGAGACGCGTCTTCCGCGCGAAACCGTGCGAGTGCGCAGCGATGCCAATCAACTCGAAACCGCGCTTTTGAATCTGGCGATCAATGGCCGCGATGCCATCACGGATGGCGGCACCATTACGATCTCGGTCACAGAACACGTCATCGACGGGCGGCACGCGACGAATTTGCCGCCGGGCCGGTACGCGTGCCTCGCGGTACGCGACACGGGACGTGGAATGGATGAGGTCACCCTGGCGCGCGCCGGCGAGCCGTTCTTTACCACCAAGGGGGTCGGCAAGGGCACAGGGTTGGGCCTTTCAATGGTCGACGGCCTGATGGGACAGTCAGGCGGCAAACTGCTGGTGAACAGCGTGGTAGGGCGTGGTACAACGGTGGAGCTCTGGTTGCCCGTCTTCGCCGGGTCTGTCGAGACGGCCGAGCGCGACGCCCGGCAGGAACAGCAAATTGTCTCCGTCGAGCGGCAACTGCGCGTACTGGCGGTGGATGACGACAGTCTGGTCTTGGCCAATGTCGCGGCGATGCTCGAGGATTTGGGCCACAAAGTTATCGCGGTGGGCTCGGGCGCGCGAGCCATGGAGGAAATCAAATCCGCATCGGAAATCGATTTGCTCATTACGGATCAGGCGATGCCTGGGATGACGGGCATTCAGCTGATCGAGACCGCTCGCAGGAGCCGGCCGATTCTGCCTGCAATTCTCGCGACAGGGTACGCAGAATTGCCCCAGGGGGTGAGCCCCTCCATCGGCAGGCTCGCCAAGCCCTTCACGCAACGCGCGCTCGCAGCGGCACTGGCGTCGATTCGTTCAGCTGATCTGTCTTAACTCATCAATGTCGACCAACCCTTCCTGACTGTAAAACGTCAGCGACATTGCACGACTACTGTTGGGGCAGATTCCGCTGATCTGTAAATCACCGGTATGGTAAATGGCGAGTTTTCCGCAAGACTCCACGATTAGCCGGCGAAGTTCGCGGAAATAAGCATAGCGCCTGCCGTATTGCGCTCCGCAGGTGGCGGGTTGACCGAGTTTCGCAGGCCACCAAATATCCGCTTCGCGCGCGCTCATGAAATGCTTTTCCATTTGTTGGAATCCTTTCTGCCGGTTGGATTGAACCCGCGATGCTGACCATCCCGAAAATTCTTGTCTGTAGGCGAAAATCCCAAACTTTGTAAGACGGCTATTGTTGCAGCCGGGGCGCCGACGCACCGTGAGCATTTGTCTTGTTGTCGAGGAGTGCAAAGGCGCTCGCCGAGGCGGCAATGCAGATTGCTGCGCAAAACAGCATAGCGATGTGAAATGCGGCCAGAAGGCGGTCGGCCTCGGCAGCCAGTACGGATCCTAGCAACGCGGTAGCCACCAAGCCGCCAGTGCGCGCCACCGCGCTATTGAGCCCGGAGGCCGAGCCGGTATGCTCGCCGTCAACCGAGCTCAGGACTGCCGTGGTGAGGGGCGCGACAGCGGCGCTCATGCCCAGTGCGATCAGCAGAATCATCGGCAGCACTTCGGTCCAATAATTGGCGCCGGCATCAATCCGCAGCGCGAGCAGGAATCCCAGGGCCACGACGAGGGGGCCGATCGCGAGCGGCAGCCTGGGCCCGATGCGACTCGCAAACGCGCCCGCCAGCGGTGAAGTCACCGCGAGCAGCAGCGGCAACGGAACGAGCGCCGCACCCGCGGCGGTTGCTGAGTAGCGGGCGCCTTTGATGAGCACGTAGGGTACGAGCACAAATAATGCTCCCAACGCTGCGTAAAGCAACAAAGTGAAAATGGTCAGGCCGAGAAAGCGTTTGGAGGCGAACAAATGCAGGGGCATCATCGCCTGGGCGCCGCGCGCCCCTTCAAAGCGCAGGAAAAAAATCAGCAAGGCTGCCGAGGCTGCGGCAACGGCCAGCGCGGCAGACGTCCAACCGCGGCCGCTGGAGCCGATGGTGAGCGCCCAGGTCAGTCCGGCGAGGCCCGCGGTGGCCAACAATCCGCCTCCAGCATCAAGCCCGGACCCGCGCGGGATCTGATCATGAGGCACGAAACGCGATGCCAGGATCACGGCGCCTGCCGCGAGCGGCAGATTGAGAAGAAAAATCCCCCGCCAACTGCCCAAGTCGATGAGCCATCCGCCGACAACCGGTCCGATTGCACCCATGGCTGCCCCGGTGGCCGCCCAGATGCCGATCGCTCGTCCCTTGGATTCGCCCGAAAACGATTGGCCGAGTATCGCTAAACTGCTGGGCAGCAGCATGGCGGCGCCGATGCCTTGCAGCAGCCTGCAGCCGAGCAGGGTCGCAAGATCCGCCGCCACTGCGCAACCCAAGGACGCGACCCCGAATAACGCGGTTCCGGCAATCAGGATTCGGCGGCGCCCGAAGTGGTCGCCGGCCGCGCCGCCTAACAAAAGCAGTGCGCTCAACGGCAGCAAGTAGGCGTTGACGACCCACTGCAGGGCGCCGGCATTCGCATTGAGCGCACGGGCAATGGTGGGCAGGGCGACGTTGACCACGGATCCGTCCACGAATGCCAGGCCGGAAGCCAGGATAGTCGTGGTCAAAACCAGGGTTGGATGCAAGGGATTCGACGCCAGCGTTGCGCAATGCGCAGCGGCGGAATCACACGCGGGATGGAGGGCGCTCAAAGCGTCGCGAATTTGGCATATAACCGTTCGCGGCTGGCAGGATCCACATTGAGCTTGGTTATGTCCCCGCCCGCCCAGTGCATGAGCTTCCGATCCATTACCTTGAACCACAGCGGCGGAAAAGCGGCCAGTCCAAACGAACCGGGGTAGCCGCTCGGCAGGCGCGGCAAGTCCTGGAAATCGCGCAATGTTTGATAGGGGCGCAGCGCGTTGGCATGGTGATCCGAATGACGCTGCAGGTGGAAAGTCAGCAGATTGGAGAAAATGTGATTGGTATTCCAAGAGTGGCGCGGCTTGCACGTTTCGTAGCGGCCATTCGGCAGTCTCTGGCGCATCAATCCGTAGTGCTCGACGTAATTCGCCTGGGTGAGTCCATACCACGCGTACAGATGGTGGATCAATAAAAAGGGCAGCAGAATCCAGCCGAACATCGCGATCAACGCGACGCCGATTGCCAAGGTGAATATCCAGGACAGCAGAATTGGGTTGCGCCAGCTGAAGAGCGCGTGACCTGATTTCGCCAGGCGTTCGCGTTCGTGCAGCCAACCACGCTTGAATGCTCCCGGAATCTCGCGGCGCACAAACTTATATATGCTCTCGCCCATTCGCGCGCTTGCGCAATCCTCAGGCGTAGCCACATGAACATGATGCCCGACATTGTGTTCAATGCAGAAGTGTCCGTAGCCCACCAGACCGTTGGCAACCTGTGCGGCGATTCGGTCGGCGCGATTGTTCTTATGTCCCAACTCATGGCCCAGCAATATCGCGCCGCTGCTTTGGAACCCGGTCCCGAGAGTCAGAACCGCATAGGCCCACCAGGGCAGCGAATACGTTCCCAAAAACCAAGCAACCACAAGGAAGCTGGCGAACAACAAAGCGATGCCGACATAGAGCAGCGAGCGGTAATAATTATCGCGCGCCATGTGCCGAACGACTTCCTCGGGAGGATTGTGATGATCCTCGCCCATGATGGCATCGATGGCCGGTATTGCCGCAAACGTGTACAGCAAGGGGAACAGCAACATAAGGGGGTTGCGGCCGGCCGCGAAGTACAGAGCGACGGCAATCGGCGGATTAAAGGCGCCCGTCAGCGACCACAGCCATAGGTAGCGCTTTCTATCGATGTAGCGCACCGCACGGCCGTCCGCCGTTTCTCCCAGGAATTCCATCGCGGCAACCTCGCTCGAAAACCATAAGCGCACACCCAGGCACGCGAAATTATACTCCTCCCACGGGCGCAAAAAAGAGCCAGCGTGGGGCGCGCTGGCTCTCGCGGTTTACGCGAACGCGTGGGTGACAGGAATTGTCTAGCTGAAGGAGGAGGGGACGCCGTAGAAGGTGTGCACATCCGAGGCCCAAGTCTTGTCCGCCATGCTCGGCCAGTGGTCCTTGTCAAACCCCGGCGCATTCTTCAATTTTTCCTTGCTGGCATCGAGGGTGAATCGATGGTTGACGGTGTCCAACTTCAACGCGCGCCAAGGCACGGCAAACAATCGATCTCCCATCCCGAGAAAGCCGCCGTATGAGAGCACCGCGTAGCTGATCCTGCCGGTTGCCATGTCGATCATGTATTCTTTGATCGAACCCAGCTTCTCATCAGCCCCATTGTAAACATCGTTGCCCAGCAAGGTGTCTGCGCCCATTAGTGCGGGGCCAGGACCATGCCCGCTTCCGCCCTTGTACATTCCGTAGGTGTCGCGCGAGACGTAGTCTGCCTGATCTGATTCCATCATGATTAGCTCCTGGTATTGAAGGGTGATTTCGAGAAGTGCCGTTAAGCGAACTTATCGTTGGAGCATGCTGAGCCCGAGCGAGGAATAACCGCATCGGCGATTGCGCCGCATTTTGTACGCAGGCGTTGGCGCGCGCAGTAGGCGGCTTCCGACCGCGGTCTGAACAGCGCTTTGAGTCTATCTTTTGTTAGTGCCGTTCAATGATGCATCACGGATGCAGTGTGAGTTTTTGCGCTCGCCAATTCAGCAGTTCCGCGACATAGAGTTCATTCTCGGACGGACAGGCTATCTCGTGAATCCAGCCGAATTTTTTCAAAGTTTTGCCGGTACCGCCGAGCCATCCTAGGATTTTGCCGTCCAGCGTCAATTTGTAGATACGACCCGGGTAGGCGTCGGACACGTATAGATATTGCACGGGTCCAGGCGTTATACACAACGCCCACGGCGAACCTGGATGCATGTTGCCGGGACTGGCGTCGGTCGGCCGATTGCCGATCGCCACGGCAGTATTAGGGGGCGGCGGAATGTCGATCTTGATCGTGTTGAGCACCTTGCCCGAAGTGTCGAGCACCTGAATGCGCACGTTGCCCCGGTCGGCCACGTAAATGCGGTTCTGCAAATCGATTGCGATGGAATGCAAAGTATTGAATTGCCCGGGCCCCGACCCGGGTTCTCCCCAAGATCCGAGCCAATTCCCATCCCTGTCGTATCGGGCGATGCGCGAATTGATGTAACCATCGCTGATGTAAAGATTGTCGTCCGAATCCCAAGTCATATCGGTGACTTGCCGGAACAGGCCGTCGACCGGCGGCAGCGGCGGTTTCGGATGCTCCAACGGATGCGCGCTCTCATCCGAAGCTTCGGCCTTGCGGCCGAACACGCGGGTTACCCTGCCTTGCGGGTCAAAGCGCACCACCACGTCTGAGCCCTTGTCGGCAACCCAAACATTGTCGTAGCGATCGACACGCACCGCATGTGCGAAGGACCACGCGTACAAATTTTTGCCGATCTCACGCACGTACTTGCCAGCCGCGTCGAACTCGAGCAATTGCGCCGCCGCGGCTCCATAAGCGGGACCGCTGGTGTTGCCGCGCGACAGCACAAATATGTGCTTCTTGGAGTTAACGGCGATGCCGGACACCTCCCCGAAATAGGTGCCCTCGGGAAGCTTGAAGAAGTCCGCTTTGGAGTCGAAGGCAATCTCGGGTGCCGATTGACCTGCCGCCATGGCCGAGAACAGCAGCGCCGGTATCGCCGCCAGCAACAGACTTTTCATTTGGACTCCCTTCTGCGGCGCCCGCAGCGGCGCCGGCCTTCCTAACTACACCGCAGCACGGCCACCTTCACGTGTGGCCGGCTTCGCGCGAACTCCGCGGCACATACGAAAACTTCTGGCCCGCGATGGAGGCAGAGTACATCAGACCTCCCTTCGCGACCGTAAAGACCGCCATGCCTTTCTGATAGTCGCCGCGGGTTGTGGCGTCATTCTGCCCCGCGCTCACCCCGGCGCTCGCACCATTGGTCGCCGCGCCGGCATTCGCACCCGCAGTGACTGCCACCACGCTTGCATCGGCGCCGAACTCAAAGTTGCCCGACTCGAACTCATCGAGTGCCCGTTTGTCCTCGAAGAAAATGATTTGGCTGTACGCCTTGCCGCCGGCCTGAAACCCAACGCTTACCTGGGCGAGAGAGGCGTCTCCCGTGTACACGCCGTGCACGTAGACCCGCCCCTTGCCATACGCGCCGCCGACCACCAGCGCTCCCGAACCGACCGTTGGAAACACGGCGTAAGCATAGCTTCTGCTGAAGAACGTGCCGCTGGCGCCGGCGTTTCCAAACAATGCAATGGTGCCCGAATAGTCGGCCGCGTGCGCAGCGGCGGTGAATAGGATAAACGCCGGCATGAGCGCCAAGGTTCGCCATAGCTTTTTCATAAGATCCCCTCGTTTGACTTTTCCAGTGTGCATCCGGCGCGCTCAACAGCGCAAGTGTGCGCCGCTTTGGCGGCGCGCGGTGTGAGGCTTTAGGGTTCGTGATCGCCCGAATTGTTGGTCAGGTGCACGGTTTGCAGACCGAGTGTCTTACGGAGGTCGGCAACCTGCCGGGCCTCCACCGGCGCCGCTTGATTGCCCCAGCTGTTGCGAATGTAGGTAGATACGTCCGCAATTTCTTGATCGGTGAGTTTCCAGGCGAAGCTCGGCATGCCCAATGGCGATGGACGCGATGCGCTGACGCCGATGCGCGTGCCTGCCAGGATCAGATGCTCGAGGCCGGTCGGGTCGGGTTGCTGCAGCATGGCGTCTTTGCCGAGCGGCGGGAACAGCCGGGACTGGCCAAGACCATTATCCAGGTGACACGATGAGCACGCGTCGGAGTAAATTTCTGTGCCCCTGCGCATCGCCCCGCTGTCGGGCACGGAAGATGCCTCCATGGGACTCGATGGTTGGCTCTTGAGAAAAACGGCAATGGCGCGCCGATCTGCGTCATTCAGGAATGAGGTGGAATAGGTGATGACCTCGGCCATGGCGCCGCCCGCGGCGGCGTGGCCATTGCGCCCCGATGCCAAGAACTCGGCAATATCATCCACGCTCCAGTCGCCCAAGCCAATGCGGATGTTGCCGGTCAGATCGGGGGCAACCCAGTTATCGAGTTTTCCGCCATGAAATTCCTGCTTGGATCTGTCCGCGCCGAGGGAGTTTTTTGGCGTATGGCAGGCGCCGCAATGACCGAGACCGTTGACCAGATAGGCGCCGCGATTCCATTCCGCCGATTGTCCGGGATCGGATTGAAACCCGTGACTATCGAGGAACAACAGGTTCCAGGCAGCCACGGAGGAGCGAAAATTGAATGGGAAGGGCAGATCGGTTTTTGGGGGCGCGTAGCTGACCGCCGGAACGGACATCAGGTATGCAAAGATCGCGTCGTCGTCCTCGCGGCTTACGCGCCGGAACCACGGATAGGGAAAGGCGGGGTAGAGGTTTTCTCCGTGCGCCCCCTTGCCGTCGTGCATCGCATGGTAGAACTGCTCGGCTGTCCAGGCGCCGATGCCAGTATTGCGATCCGGAGTGATATTGGAGGTGTAAATCACGCCGAACGGAGTGTTCAAGCCCAGTCCGCCGGCGAACGGTTGGCCGCCCTCGCGCAGATGACAGGAAATGCAGTCGCCTGCGGCCACCAAGTATTGCCCGCGGCGCAGTTGCGCGACATTCTGCGCCGCGTCATCCACATGCCCGGTGAGGAGGCCCTGCGGAGTAATGGCTGAACTGGGATGCGCCGGCAAGGCGAGGATCTGGCTCACCGCGAGGCCGGCAATCCCGACAAGGGCCAAAGCGGAGCCCATCTGTATCAACTTTTGCAGGGTGAGTAATCGCCGCATGGCTAAGCCCTTACCAGAGGTCCAGGATTTCTCAGATACTGCGACTTAATCGCATCGGCGGACATGTACGCGAGTGCGGCCAGTGTGCCGGTCGGGTTATAGCCTGCGTTTTGTGGAAAGGCACCGGCGCCCATCGAGAAAACATTGGGCACATCCCAGGACTGCAGGTACTTGTTGACGGCACTGGTTCGCGGGTTGTCGCCCATGATGGCGCCGCCCGTGTTGTGCGTTGTCTGATAGGGCGTGACGCTCCATGAGCCGGTGCGCCGATTGAGTTTGATTTCGCGCGGGTTCATCGCCTTGGCCACTTCGGCCGCGCGGTCGGTCAGATAGTCCGACATCTTGTGATCGTTCTGCGTGAAGTCGAAGGTCATTCGCAGCATCGGCCGGCCATGGATGTCCCGATAGGTTGGGTCCAAGTCCAGGTAGTTGCCGCGCGCACTCATGCACGAGCCATGGATGCTCAAGGAGAACGACCGCAGATAATTCTTCGCCGCGGCGTGCTTCCATTCCAGCCCCCAAGCGGGCGTGCCCTGCGGCGTATAAATCATCTCGATGGGGCGGCCGCCGGTGACCATGCCGGCAATGTAGGCGCCGCCGATGAACCCCAAGCCGCCGTGATCGAAGTTGTCGCCGTTGAAATCGTCGATGACGGTGGCCAGTGCGCCCGCACCAATGAAAGGATTGAGGATTTTGTCGTCGAAGAAGACGTTCACCGAAGACATGGTCTGATAGGCGTAATTCTTGCCCACCACGCCGTCTCCCGTTTTGGGGTCGTAAGGCTTGCCGATGCCGGAGAGCAGCAGCAGCCTGACGTTTTGCAGAACGTAAGCAGAGAGAATTACCATCTCCGCGGGTTGAAAGAACTCTTCGCCCGCGCTGTTTACGTAAGTGACTCCGGTCGCCCGCTTTTTGTCGCTTGAAAGTTCCACTTTGAGCACTTCGCACTCGGTCTTGAGCGTGAAATTCGATTTTTGCAGCAAATAAGGCAGCACGGTGGTTTGCGGGCTGGCTTTGGAATAGTTGCCGCAGCCGAACTTCTCGCAGAATCCACAATAGGTGCAGGCACCCATCTGCGCGCCCAAAGGATTGGTATAGGCCTGCGACATGTTTCCGGTGGGATGCGGAAAGGGGTGCCGTCCGAGCTCTGCGGCCGCCTTGCCGAACAAAGTCGGTCCGTAGGTTTGCGCCATGGGCGGAGTGGGGTACTCGTTCGCCCGCGGCCCCTCGAACGGATTGCCGCCGGGCTGGATCTTGCCTTGCAAATTCCCGGCTTTGCCGCTGGTCCCGCACAATTTGTCGAACTGATCGTAGTGCGGTTCGAGCTCATCGTACGTCACGCCCCAGTCCTGAACCGTCATGTCGTAGGCCGAGACTGCTTTCTTACCGTAGCGCCTTTCGTTATGGCTCTTGGTCAAAAAATCGGTCGGCAGAAAGCGCCAGATCTGGCCATTCCAGTGTACGCCCCCGCTGCCGACGCCCGTGCCGAGCAAAAACGAGCCAAGGCGGCGCATGGGCAGCGCCTCTTGATTGACATTGTTGCGAATGGTGAGCGTATCGTCGGACAGGTTTTGAAACAAATGGTGGCGCCACATGTAGCGCAATTCGTCCTGAGCAAACCCGGTGGCAAAATCGGTGGGCGTGTCCCGCCACGGACCGCGTTCCAGTGCGAGGACGTTCAGTCCGGCATCGCATAATTGCTGCCCCATGATGGCTCCGGTCCAGCCGAATCCCACCAAGACCGCATCGACCGGTTTGAGCGTGGTGGCCATTTAAGTCTCTGTCCAGCCCGCGCGGCCTTTGAATCCAACCGGCGGAAACGGCACGAGTTCGCCGTGGCGCGATACCCAGTCCTTATAGTTGTAGTGCGCGCCGGGGAAACCAATCATCTTCCACGCGCCCATATCCTTGTTGCCGCCGTAAATGGGGTCCGAGAAATATCCCTCCTTGGTGTTTTGCAGCAGCATGGCGAAAAAAGCCTTTGCGTCGACGCCGCCGTCCAGCTTGGTGTCGCCGCTTTCCAATCCCTTTAGAAGTTTGTCCTGATCGGCGGGGGCTAGCTTCGCAAAGGTAGCTGCGCCCAAATTGGCGCTCACGTATTGGTCGACGGCGGAAATCGCTGCGCGATACAGTTGCGCGGGATTAAAACGGCTTTGATAACCCTGTTCCGGAGTGCCCTTGGGCCAAGGACCGCCAAGATAATAGTGATCACCTCTGCCGAAGGGGCCGGCAAGTTGGCGATCCAAGAAAAAAGGAACGTTGGCCTCGAGGGCGCCGGGTCCGACCGGATCGTTGGGGATCAATCGCGCCATGGCGGCTTCGATAAAGGCTGCCTCGACAGGCGTGAAATACACGTAGCCGGTACCCGAGACGCCTGGCGGCGCGTCAGCGGTTCCTTCCTTCCAAGGGACGGAACCGTTGATGATTTGCGGGGGCGCCCCGAGTTCTCCATCGTGCAGGGCAGCCGCCGTTGCACCCGTGATTCCGGCGGCCACGCTGCCGAGCAGCAGCTGTCGGCGTTGCAAATTTACTTTGGTCAGCATAGCGAACCCTCAGGTCCGCGCGCGGACTCAGGAGATTAGTGTTCTTTGAAGCCCGCAAACGAAACTGCACGTCAATTGCTAAATCGTCAATAGGACAATATCTATAGAATCCATTTAATTCGCTGAAACGGGGTGAAGCGCGCAGGGTCGCCTGTAACGCCGTTGTAAAGATTTCTATTTCATAGGCGCACCATCGACAGCAGCTGCGGCATCTTCACGCCGGTCGCTCCTTCAGCTGATGACTGTCGCCGGCGCGCAGCGTCAAGCGATAGATTTTTTTGAGCTCCGCGATTTGCCCCAGCGTTTCTTTGGAAAACGCGGCCTTCCCCTCAAAAGCATGAAGGACTATGCCCTCAAGCAGATCGCCGAGGGACAGATCCTTGAGTTCAGCCAGTCCCTTGAGCACCTTCAAGAGCCGCTTTTCGATCCGGACACCCGTTTGTACGCGCTCGATTTCTATCATTTGGATTCCCCCGCAAAAAACCGATGGTACCTATGTACCATGGTAATAGCAAGAATGTCGGCGATCCCCTACGCGGACTTGCGCAGTTCGGATGGCGGTGCAGCGCGTTGCTGCACCATAATGCCGTCAGTCAAAGGAGAACTGGGAATTGCCATGGGAAGACGCGAAAAAGACATCAAGTTGCTGATCGCCAAATTCGTGAAGCTGGTCGACTCGCTCAATCCAGGAGAACGCTTGTCCATTCGCAAGGTGGCCGCCAAGAAACGGCCGGGCGTGGCAAGCAAGCCGCGCAAGCCGGCGGCCAAGGCGCCGGCCAAGGCGCCGGCAAAACTGAAGACGCGTTAGAGCGGCCACGGCGCTCGCGCCGCGGGGAGGGGAACTCAGCGCAGCTGGCTGTCTTTGCTGCCGCGCCGGTTATATCCGCCGGAGTGCACGGTTTCCTGGTCGTGGGTGTCCTGACAAGCAACGCAGAAGCGTACGCCCGGCACCGCTTCGCGGCGCGCCTGCGGAATTTCGGCGCCGCACTCCGCACAATGGCTCAAGCTCGGACCTTGCGGCAGGCGGCTTTTCGCCAGGTTGATCGCATCCTTGACGGTGGCGTCAATCTGATCCTGAACCGCGCCTTCTTTTGCCCAGCCTGTTGCCATCCAATGGTCCTTTGAACCGTGTCATCAGCAACATTAGAGCCAAAACAGCAAAATACAAGCCCAATCCTCTTGCGGCTTCGCAACAGGCGCTTCCGGCCGCTCGCCGCGCGGATATAGCCACGGCGATCCGCCGGTACGCTTCGCAGGCGACCGGCGATCCCCTACTTCAGGTCAGCCCAGGGTCACCGGAACAAACAGACGTGCATCGCCGCGCTGTATGAGCAATGCGATCTGCTTGCCATGATCCTTTACCATTTTGCGCAATTGCGCGACGCTCTGGACAGGCGCGCCGTCCACCGAAAGAACCACATCGCCGGGCTGAATGCCGGCTTCCGCCGCACGCCCTTGTGCATCTTCGACTACGAGGCCGCCAGGAACACCCGCTTGTTGACGTTCCTCCGGACTCAAGGGTCGCAGGGCCAACCCCAATTTGGCCTGTGATGAATCGCCGCCAGCATCGTCGTTCGCAGCCAAAGTTGCCGCATTGCCGATGACCGCGGTCAAGTCCAGCGACTTGCCATCGCGCCAAATTTCAACGGTAGCCTTGTCGCCCGGAGCGGCGACTCCCACGCGTTGCGACAGCTGACCTGCATCGATGATCGGCGAGCCGTTGAATTTGAGGATAACATCGCCCACCTTTATGCCGGCCTGTGCCGCCGCGCTATCGGGTACAACCTTGGCGACCAACGCGCCGTTGGGCGAATTCAATTTGAACGAATCGGCCAAGGATTGGTTCAACGTCTGCACTTCGACTCCCAAGCGCGAGTGCGCCACTTTGCCGGTCTTGACGATTTGATCCTTGACCTGCACCGCCAGGTTGATCGGGATGGCGAATGAGACGCCTTGAAAGCCGCCCGAGTTGCTGTAGATCTGTGCATTGATGCCGACCACGGATCCCGTGGCGTCGAACAGCGGGCCACCGGAATTGCCGGGGTTAACGGCAGCGTCCGTTTGAATGAACGGAACATAGCCATCGCCGGGCAAGGAGCGGCCCTTCGCGCTCACGATTCCCGCCGTCGCCGTTTCTTCGAGCCCGAAGGGTTCGCCGATGGCCAGTACATAGTCGCCTACGCCCAGCTTGTCCGAATCGCCCAGCATGACCGCCGGCAGATTGCGCGCATCGATCTTGAGCACGGCGATGTCGCTGCTCTTGTCGGCACCCAAAACTTTGGCCTTGAATTCGCGATGATCCGCCAGCTTGACCGTGACTTCCCTGGCGCCGTCGACGACGTGCGCATTGGTGAGTATCAAGCCGTCGGCGGAGATCAGAAATCCCGAGCCCTGAGCATGCTGGACGCCATGCGGCCGCGGCATGCGTCCGCGAAAAAATTGCGCCAGCGGATTGTCATCGTCATTTGGACCGCCAAAGCTGAATTCCTGCGGGCCGGACGTGGTAATCGGGCCGGCAGTCGTGATTCCGACGACGGCAGCCTGGTTGCGCGACACAATGGCGCGGTAATTCGGCGCCGTCATGAGCGGAATGGGTTGCGATGGGGCGGCTTGGGGCGCATCGATTGCCGCCGCGGGAGTCGGCGAGTGCGCGCCCAGCAGCCCTTGGGCAGACAAGCCCGTTGCGGTAGCGACGGCGAGCAGGCCTGCCGCCGACCATACCAATGTCTTGGTGCGAAATTGCATGAGGGTCTCCTATAATGTGAATGCCGAGCGCAGTTGCTCTTCAGCGCACAGCATCACATTCGTTCCTTAAGGCAATCTTAAGAGCCTCGCGGAAACCTCAGCGTCACGTGCAGACCGCCGCCGGCTGCCTGGTCAAGGCTCACCCGCGCTGCATGGCGTCCCGCAATAGCCTTGACGATTGCCAGTCCTAATCCGGTGCCGCTTTCTTGCTCCGCGGCGCGGCGATAGAAGCGGTCGAACACCCGCTCGCGATCCGCAGCAGCGATTCCGGGTCCGTTATCGGTCACCTCGAGCACCGCATCCTGGGCAACCGTATGGCTACGCACCTGAACGCTTCCACCGGGCGGCGTGTAGCGCACCGCATTGTCCACAAGATTGCGCACCAACGTCCGCAAACCTTCGCGATCGCCTTTGATTTGCAGATTTGGCGTCGCGTCCAACCCCAGGTCGATGTTTCTCGACAACGCTAAATCGTGGGTGTCCTGGATTCCCTCGGCGGCGGCGGCCGATAGATCCACCATCTGCAGGTCGTCGACTGTTTCTTGAGGCTCGCTGCGGGCCAGCGCCAGCAACTGTTCGACCAGGTGAATTGCGCGTTCGACCGCGGCGCCCAGCCGTCCGCGGGCTTCGTGCCGCGCGGCCTCATCGGGTGCGCGATCCAGCAATTGCAGCTGCAGCCGCAGCGCCGTGAGCGGCGAGCGCAACTCATGGGCGGCATCGGAAATGAATGCCCGTTGCACCGAGAAGGCGCCTTGCAGCCGCTCCAGAAGCCGATTCAACTCGCCGACCAAGGGTGCTATCTCGCGCGGCAGGTTCTTGGTGACCAAGGGCGCCAAGCTGCGCACATCGCGGCGCTGCACCTCGGTGGTTACGAAGCGCAGCGGCAGCAAGCCGCGGCTCACGATCCATGCAACTGCCCCGATCATGATGGGCAGCAACAGAATGAGGGGTATGACCACACGCGCCGCTGCCGCGCGCGCCAAGGCTTCGCGCACCTGGGTGGGTTGCGCTATTTGAATCACCCCATCGACGGTCTGCAATCCATAGGCGCGCCATCGCTGTCCCCGCAGGGACAGATCTGCGTAGCCGAGCACCGTTTGGTTGATCATCGGCAAGCCCGGCCGCGACAGGTAGGTGCGCGCGCCGAATACGTCCCATATTTGTACCACGAAATCCGTATCGCCCTGATCCGGCGGTACTTCGATGCGCGGAGCCAGTGAGATTTGACTGCGCAACGACAGCGCCATTTGCCGCAGCTGATAGTCGAACAACGTCGAGGTCTCGCTCAAGACGCGCCGATAGGTTACGCCGGCAGCCAACAGCGATATCATCGCCACCAAAATGCTCAATGCGATCAGCAGGCGCGCGCGGATGGATTTCATTTCTTGGGCACGAAGTAGCCGACACCGCGCAGCGTACGGATGGATTCATTGCCAAGTTTGCGCCGCAATCCGTGAATATAGACTTCGACCGCATTGCTGCCGATCTGCTCATCCCATCCGTACACCCTATCCTCCAATTGCGCACGCGACAACACCGCCCCGGGCCGCTGCAGCAGCGCCTCCAAAACGGCGAATTCGTGGGCAGAGACGCTCACCTCGACTCCGTTGCGCTCAACGGTGCGTGCCACGGGATCGAGGCGCAGCTCGCCGTGCCGAATGCCGGGGTCGCCTCGTCCTGCCGCGCGCCGCAGGACAGAGCGCATTCGCGCGGTGACTTCGTCGAGGTCGAAAGGCTTGACGATGTAGTCGTCGGCGCCCGCATCCAGACCGCCGATACGCTGCTGAATTTCATCGCGCGCGGTAAGGATGATGACCGGCGTGGCGTCGCCGCGCTGGCGCAGCTCGCGCAGCACGTCGATACCGTCGCGATGCGGCAAGCCCAGGTCGAGCAGAACGACATCGAACACCGAAGTTTGCAATGCATGCGCGGCGCTTCTGCCGTCGCGCATCAAGTCCACCGCAAATCCGCTTTGCCGCAAGGCAGTCTGCAGCCCCTGGGCAATCATGGCGTCATCTTCGACCAGCAGCACACGCATTGGTGCGGCGTCGTGCTGAGCCTGTCAGGCGCGGCCTACGGCGCGGGCGCTGTCCTGCGCGATGGCGCCAACCTGCCCGAAGCGCCGCTCGCGCTTCGCGAAGTCGTCGATGGCCTGCGTCAAGGCGGCCGCATCGAAGTCAGGCCAGAAGCATTCGACGAAGTGCAATTCTGCGTACGCGCATTCCCACAGCAAAAAATCGCTCAAGCGCTTTTCGCCGCCGGTACGGATGAGAAGATCCACGTCCGGCGCGGCGCTCGCGCAATGGTCAACATCGGCCAGATGCTGCGTGAAGCGGGCGCGGTCGGTGCTGGATTCGGCTGACATTCGCCGGCAGCTCTCCAGCAAAGAGTGTTGCGAGGAGTAATCGACCGCAATGCGCAATCTCATCCCCGTGCAGTGCGCGGTGGTGCGCTCGCTGTGCTCGACGGTGCGCAGCACCTCCGGTGCAAGGCGGTCACGGCGGCCAATCACGTTGATCCGTATCGCCTGCTCCAGGCAGCGGGGCGTTTGCGTGAGCAGATAGCGGCGCAATAGTCCGAACAGGGCGCTGACCTCGGTTCGAGGTCGGCGCCAATTGTCCGCTGAGAATGCGTACAGGCTTAAGGTCGCGATGCCGTGCCGCGCCGCCGCCTCCACGACTTTATCGACTGCCTTGGCGCCGGCGCGGTGTCCGGCGGGGCGCGGCAACCCGCGCTGCGCCGCCCAACGGCCGTTGCCATCCATGATGATTGCAATGTGCATGATTATATACTTTGTACCACAGAGTAAATTGCTGAAAAAAATCAGTTACGGCGCGTCGCCTTGATCACCGCTTCGACATGATCGAGATAGCGGTTCAAGGCAGTCTTGCCGAGTGCGGTCAGCCGGTAAACGGTCCGCGGGCGGCGCTGTTGAAAGGATTTCGTGCAGGTCAAGTACGCGGCTTCCTCGAGCTTGCGCGCATGCGCGCTCAAATTACCGTCGCTGACATCGAACAGCGACTTCAGCTCATTGAAAGTCAATTCTTCGCGGACCGCCAGCGCGCTCATGATTCCCAGGCGCACACGTTCGTATACCAGCCGGTCGAATGTCGCGTCATGATCCGCAGGGGGCGCCGGAACGGCCGCGAGCTTTGAGCGCTTCTGCCCGGTTGCGACGACGGCGCGCACGTTAGATTTTGCGGCCATGTCCCAAGCGTCCGATCAAAAATCCAAAGACAACGTGCAGTCCGCCAAAACCGGCGCCGAGCATCATGATCTGCAGGCCGTCCGGCAGCAGCAGCGCCGCGAGTCCAAACAGCACGAACAGAGCGCCGAGTGCGGCGATGATGCGCGTGGTCGCGGCGCTCGCCGTCAACAAGGCGCATCCGTAAAGAAGCAGCCACGTCCCGGGAATTGCGTGCTGATTCCCGCCGAACCAATGCACCGCCGTCATGACGAGTCCCGCGCCCAAGGAGGGCGACAGGCACAGTGCGAATTTTCTCAGCGGCGTCCCGTCCAGCCGCAGGTCGCGCAGCGAGGACTCACGCACGATCAATATGCTGCCCAGAACCGCGCCGAGCAGCGCCGCACCGAGCCATATGGGCAACCAATATTTGTGCAGACCGGGGGCGATGCACAGAGCCGCCGCACACAAAGCTATCGTGCCGAGTACGATGCCGGCGGATCCCGGGACGGCCAGCAACACGGCCCCCTCCATCGAGGACCGGATGTAGCGCAGCGTGGCCGCAGCGTGCGAATCGAGACCTACCGTGTTGCCCACGCCGCGACACTACCGGGCTCGCCGTGCACCGTCAAGTACTCTGCTATGTAGAGTTAACAGAATGCGGCGGCAATCGCGAGCCGCCCGCTCACATGTCCTCATCGCCGCGCGATTTACGATCTAGTTCGTAAGAACGGTCACGACGCATGGGGCACAAAGATGAACAAGACACAGTCGCGCGGATACTCAGTGTCGCTCGTGGCCATGGCGCTAGTCGCCGGCGCCGCTGCAGCGCATGAGCAGAAATCGTCAATTTTTGCGGATCCTACCGGTCTCTTGCAAACCATCAATAGCAACGGTACCAGCAACAACAAGGGCGCGTTCTTCCAAAGCCTGGGTACCAACGGACGCTCTTGCTCGACGTGCCATGTTGCCGACCAAGCCATGAGCATGTCTCCGCCGCAGATCCGCGAACGCTTCGCGCAAAGCCACGGCCGTGATCCGCTATTTGCCGCCTTCGACGGAGCCAATTGCCCGGACGGCAAGTCCTCCGGTGCCGCCGCGCATAGCCTGTTGCTGTCGCATGGTCTGATTCGCATCCCGCTGCCGATGCCGAGCAATGCTCAGTTCACGGTGACCGTCGTGCACGACCCGTACGGCTGCGCCCTGGTTTCCGACCGGAAGACCGGCGTGCTAACGCTGTCGACCTATCGCCGGCCGCTGCCGACCACCAACCTGCGATTCTTGAGCACCCTCATGTTCGACGGCCGCGAGTCGCCTGCCGCATCGGCGCTCGGTACGGTGTCCACCTTCAAGGCCAATCTTCTGGCGGACCTGACGCAGCAGGCAATCGACGCGACCTTGGGTCACGCCCAAGCGGCCGCTGCGCCCACCAGCCGCCAGGTGAGCGACATCGTGAATTTCGAAATGGGGTTGACCACGGCCCAGGTCCATGACCGGCTCGCGGGCGACCTACACGCCGACGATGCCCTCGGCGGCGCGCGCGTTCTGGCCGGTGAAGACTACTATCCCGGCATCAACGATGTGCTCGGAGCGGATCCCGACCACATTGCGTTCGACGGGACCAGCATGACTTTGTTCGCGGCATGGGAAAACGGCGGCCAGCCGGAAGAGGAGCGCGGCCGAGGGTTCGAACGCCGCGAAGCGCGCAGCGATATCGCGGCCGGAGAGGCGCTGTTCAATAGCGCGCCCCTGACCATCAGCGCGGTCCGTGGTCTCAACGATAGCGCAGCCTTGCACAACCCGGTTTCCTTCCAGGGCACGTGCACCAGCTGTCATGATGCGCCGAATGTGGGCAATCACTCGTTGCCGCTGCCGCTGGATATCGGCATCGGCCACACAAGGCGCGCCGGCTTTGAGAACGATCCCAATATCGAAAAGAGCATCGCGGAACTCGACGAGCCGGATCTGCCGATTTTTCTGGTCAGCGGCTGCCCGACTCCGTTCAGTGCGGGTCAGCCGGTATCGTTCTACACCACGGACTTGGGCAAAGGAATGATCAGCGGCCTTTGCAGCGATGTGAATCGCGTCAAGGGTCCGGTCTTGCGCGGTTTGGCGGGGAGGGCGCCTTACTTTCACAACGGCGCCGCTGCCAACTTGTTGCAGGTGGTGAATTTCTACAACCAACGCTTTGCGATGAATCTAACCGAGGAACAAAAGCGGCAGCTCGTCGCCTTCTTGAATTCGCTGTAGAAGCAGAAGACCGATCACGTATCATAGTAGCCCGATGAAACTGGTAGCCCGCTAAAACGGCGGGCACGTGATGCGTCGACCGGTCAACTACAGGGGGAATGGCATGACGAAATTGAAGACAGGATTGGCTGCAATATTGGCGATCGCTGCCTTGGCGTTGGTGCAGGTCGCCGCAGCCGCGGATGTCACGGGAACCTGGATCATGGCGGTGGAAACCGGCGCCGGCAGCGGTTCGCCGACCTTTGTTTTGGTGCAGAAGGGCGAAGCGCTTTCGGGCAGCTACAAAGGGCAGTTGGGCGAGGCGCAGGTGACCGGCAGCGTAAAAGGCGACGACGTCATCATCGAGTATAAAGTCGAGGGGCAGGCCGGAAGCCTTGCCGTGAAGTATTCAGGCAAGACCGACGGCAAGACCATGAGCGGCAAAGTGTCGCTTGGCCAACTGGGTGAAGGCACCTTTACCGGCGCCAAGCAGTAATCTCGAGCCGGTCTCTCGTCAACGACCTTTTAAGGGCGAGATCGCTCCCCTTAGGTGCGATCAAGCGCGCGGTTTCTCGCCGCGTTTCGCTCTCCAGCTTGAAACCCGGGCCTCGCCCAAGGATTCATGCCGTTGCGCAGCCAGACTGTGCGAAGCAGTTCTCATCTTTCGTGTTTACCCCGACTGCGACGCCCATTCGGCGGCGCGGGCACGGCCAAATGTGACCCAAAGCATGTCGGAAACCCCTGATTTGCCGGAACCTTATTGTGTTAAGCGAAGCACCGGACATTCGTAGTGCACGAATGTGATCGCAGCGCAACAAGGCGGGTTAGATGGCGATCGCGATATGGGACCATAACGATGCCTAAAGGCTTGAGAAAACAAGAGCTTACCGAACCGGAGCACGCCGAGCGGCCGGCGGTTCAATCGGTCAAAAAGCAAAAACTGAGCGTGCTTTTGGTTACCGAGGACGAGTCGCTGTGGCCGCAGGTTGGAGCTGACTTGGGCTCCGGACTGCTTCTCAAACAACTCGATTCCATCGATGAGCTGATCAATTCCACCCCGTCCGGCCAGGCGGCGATCGTCCTCTGGGATGCTCGCAATCATCCTGACCCCGCCGGGGTGCTGTCGCGGCTGCATCTGCACTCGTCGCGCTATGCCATCGTAGCGCTCGATGAGGCCAGCAGCGCCGATCCGTGGACCCTCCCCATTCAACATCGGCAGGTCGTCGCGCACGTGGGCGTTCCGATCGTCAATAGCATTTTAGCGGGCGTGCTGGACAGCGCTCAAGAAGAAGTCAATTCACGTTTGGCGCTGCTAGGTGACGGCTCCGCGCTGCCTGCTGCGGCCTCCGGCTCACCCAAAAAGCCGTGGCTCGTGCCTGCGGTGATCGGCGTCGTGGTGGTCGCGGCAGTCGGTGCCTACATGCTCATGCGCGGCGGCTCGCCGGACGTCAAGCCCGGCCCGGCCGCGCCGACGAGCCAAAGGGCGGCGCCCCCGGCACCGGCGGCCAAATCGCCGGCGGAAGCGGATGAAAAGGTGGACGCGCTCATCGAAAAGGCGCAGCAAGCCATGATCGATCGGCATTTCATCGACCCCCTGGCCGGCAGCGCCCTCGCCTCATATAGAGAGGTGCTGATCATTCAGCCGGATAACGGCGAGGCCCGCCAAGGCTTGCAGCGCCTGTCCGAGATCTTGATCGCGCGCGTGCAGTCGGCGCTCGACGACCGTAAGTTCGACGTCGCATTGCAATTCCTGGAAACCGCACGAAGCATCGATGCCAACGACAAGCGCCTTGCGGCGCTCGATGAAAAGATAGCGAGCCTGCGCGCCGAACTCGGACCCGCGCAAATCCTGGCCGCGCTCAATGCGCAGAATTTCGATCGCGCCGCGCAACTGATTGACGAAGCGGCGCGCGCCAAAGCGCTGCCTGCGGCGAAACTGGCGCAACTGCGCGACGAGGTTCATCGGCGCCGCGACGATTTTGAAGTCAACCGGTTGCTCAAGCTGGTCGATGCGCGCATGCAGCAGGATCACGTCATCGATCCGCACAACGACAGCGCCTTGTACTACCTCGATCAAGCCAAGCAAGCGGGAGCCGCCGGGGCGGCCCTGCAGGGCCAGGTCCAGGAAGTGCAGAAGCGGCTGACGCAAATGGCACATAGCGCGATCCAGCAGCGCAATTTCAACGATGCGGAACGAGTACTCGCCGAATTGCACACGCTCGGCGCGTCACAAGCGAGCCTCAACGGCCTGCAGCGCGATTTGAACAGTGCGCGCAGTCAGCAGGCTGCGCAAAAGGCCGACCAACCGCAATACCTCGAACTGGCGCAGTCGCGCCTGACGCAGGGCAAATTGACGGACCCGGACAACGACAACGCTCTTTACTACGTGAATCAGCTGCGCAGCACCGACCCGAAGAACGGCGCTCTCGCTCAGATCAGCGGCGCACTACAAGCGCAAATCCTCGAGCGTTCCCGCGCCGCGCTCGATGCCGGCGACACGGAAAAATCCGAGGCGTTGCTGCAAAAAGCCGCGAGTCTCGGTGCCTCCGCAGACCTCGACGCTTTGAACGACAAGATTCGCCAGCGAAAGGCGGGCGGCGATGTGCTGCAGATGCCCGAGCAATCCCTGACGCGCATCAACAAGCTGGACGTCCAGTATCCGGCGCGTGCCCTGCAAACGAACGTCGAAGGCTGGGTGGAAATTGGCTACACCGTGGGTGCGGATGGCTCTGTCAGCAATGTCCAGATCCTGAACTCGTCGCCTCCCAGGACTTTCGACGCATCGGCGAGCAAAGCGGTAACCCACCTGCGCTATAAGCCTGTGATTCAGAACGGCAAGGCGATCGCCGTTGGCACGCAGGTGCGCATCGTGTATCGCGTACCAAAATAAGGGCAGGCGATGAGCAGTCAAACGGCAACGACAACGGCAACGACAACGTCGACAACGATTACAACCACAGCGCTGGCTCCGCCGGCGGCCGGTGAACGCAGTCGCGGCACGGTCTTATGTCTTATTGTGCACGACGAATTGGAGTTGAGATTGCGGCTGGCGGGCCTGGTGCGCCGCGCGATGCCGAAAATCGATGCGGACACCGTCACGCGCGCAGGCTTCGATGCCATTTCAATCGAACGTCTGCGAGCGTATGTAGCTGTGATGTTCATCGTCGAATTCAGCCCGCCGGAGGCGGCTGCCGGTTCGCTGGCTGCGCTCAAGCGCCTGCATGAGCAGGCGCCGAGCCTGCCCATATTTGTGTTCGCCCGCGGCGGCAATGAGCGCAGCGCTGCGCGCGCCATGAAGCTCGGCGCCAGCGACTACTGGCCCATCCACTCGGTGATTGTCGGCGAATTGTGCAGCGCCTTGCAGCCGCTGATCGAACCGTCCCCGCCGGCGCCCGGCGCGAGCGACGCGGCGGCCGATCGCTGGCGGCAGCCGGAGATCGCCGGCTATACGATGATGAAGAAAATAGCCCAGTCGACCGCAGCCGGCGTTTATCTTGCGCGCAATGACGAGTTCCCGCAGCCGGTGGCGCTCAAAGTCGAGGCGATCAAAGGCCAGCACGTCGTAACGCCGGCCGATCGCGAGCGTTTCACCAAGGAATGCGAGATTCTCTCCAAGCTGAATCACCGTTCGGTCGCCAACGTGCTCGATTTCGGCACCACGGACGACTATTTGTATTTGGCCCTGGAATACTTTCCCTGCGGCAGCCTGCGCGAGCGGCTGAAGCATCCCGTCAGCGAAGCAGATGCGGTGAATTACGCGCATCAGATCGGCGAAGCATTGCAGATCGTGCACGCGGCGCGGGTCGTGCACCGCGATTTGAAGCCCTCGAATCTCATGCTGACCAATGAAAATCGCCTGGTGCTCATCGACTTCGGCTCGGCTCGTGCGCAATTCATGCCGAGCGATCTGGCGCGTTCCGGCGATTGCACCGGCACGCCATACTACGTGTGCCCGGAACAGATCGAAGACCGGGAGCCGGATGCGCGCGGCGATCTCTACAGCCTTGGCGTGGTGTTGTTCGAAATGCTTTCCGGCACGTTGCCCTTCACGGGCAAGACCCTGGCGGATATTTTGGCGGCGCACCGGTCGGCGCCCGTACCGCGGCTGCCCGAGCAGGCGTCGGCTTACCAGCCGATCGTCGATCGCTTGCTCGCCAAGGACCCGAATGACCGCTACGCATCGGCGGCCGATTTTCTCGATGCCCTCGATGCCCTGCGTGCGGAAATACTCTCCCGGAAATCCGGCAAATCACAGCGGAGTGCTTGATTCATGAACTCTCGCATTGCCAGATCTTTAGTGCCGCGCTTTTCCGCCGGCGGTCTAATGGTGCTGGTCATCGTCCTCGCCTTCAGTTTCGTGGCAATCGTATTGATACCCGGTTTGGAACTTGCCAGCGAGTTGGCTGACACCAGCATTGCGCTGAAATTCGCCGGGCAGCAGCAACGCAATCCGGCGCTCATCCGCGCTTCGCTGGAATCGATGCACGATCGTTTGACCAATCGCGGCTACATTCAGGAATCCTTGGATCAGCTGCGCGATGCCAGCGCCAAACTGGATGCCGGCCTGCGTGAAATGAACAAGTCGCGGCCGGCGAGTTGGTTTGCCTTGTCGGGAGACACCTCCGCCAAGGGCGAGCCGATTTCCGGCAAGCACGCCGCGGCGCTGCGCGAACTATGGGCCACGCAGCAGGAAGCATTGCAACCGTTGTTGAAATTTACCGGCGTGCCATATCAGGACAATGAAACCACGGGCACGGTGCTCAATGAAGGCGGCCGGCAATTGGAGCGCGATGTTACGGCGGCTTTGCGCGTGGGACGACGCTCGATTCCGCAGCTTGACGCCGAATTGACGGCAATTGTTTCCGACCTGCAGTCCAACAACGCGCGTTCCGCCACCGAATTGCGGCTGGTGATGTTGACCGGCCTGCTGATCGCCATTGTGCTCGGCGTGCTTGTCGGTACGCTGTTGCTGGCGCGCAACCGACAGGATGCATCGCTGCGGGAGGCCCGCCAGCAAACCATGGACATCCTGCGCACCGTCAAGGACGGTCTGTTCCTGCTCGACGAGAATCTCGTCATCGGCGCGTCCTATTCGAGCGCGCTCGAAGCGCTGTTCCAACGCAGCGATTTCGCCGGGCTGCATTTCGAGCAATTGCTGAAAGGCGTGGTCTCGGAAAAGACCCTGGCCACGGCATTGAAATTCGTCGCGGTGCTGTGGTCCGAGCGCACCAAAGAGAACTTGGTCAAGACCATCAATCCGCTCGGTGAGGTAGAGGTCAACGTCGAGGGGCCCGGCAAGGTCTCCACACGCTATCTGCAGTTTGAATTCCACCGGGTGCGCGTCGACGGCAAGATAACCCACGTGCTGGTTGCAGTATCGGACGTCAGCGCGCGCGTCGATCTGGCCCGCGAGCTGCAGTCCTCGCAAAATCAAGCCCAGGCGCAGGTTGACACCTTGCTCGGCATCCTGCACGTCGACCCGACGCAGCTTGCATCGTTCTTGAATGACTCCAATGCCGCCATGAAAATGATCAATGCGGTGTTGCGCGAGCCGGCGCGGGAAGAAAGCGCATTCCGCAAGAAGCTTGACACTCTTTTCCGGCAGGTGCATTCGGTCAAGGGCGAAGCGGCCGCACTGGGGCTGTCGTCGATCGAAAGCCGCGCGCACTCCTTCGAAGACGATTTGAAGATCCTGCGCGAAAAATCCGACCTATCCGGCAATGACTTCCTGCCGCTGGTCATTAAATTGGACGACCTGCTGACCCATTTGCAATCCGTGGGCGATCTGGTGTCGCGGCTTGCGCGCCTGCATGTTGCCGCGACCAATAGCGGCGAGGCGGAATCGCATACGGAGACGGCCGTCATCGAGCACGGCAGCAGCCCGGAATTGCCGAAGCCGGATGGCAGCCTCACTTCCATGCTGCAGCAGCTCACCACGCGCGTCGCCGGCGAAAACAACAAGGAAGCGGCGCTGCAGTGCATGGGATTCGACACGGTTCCCGACGAATATCGGCGCATCGTCAAGGACATTGCCGTGCAGGCGGTGCGAAATTCGATCGTGCACGGCATCGAGTCGACCAGCGATCGCGTGAATACCGGCAAACCGGGCCACGGGCAGTTGAAACTCATATTCCAGGACCTCGGCGATGCCGGCTACAAGCTCATCGCCGAAGACGACGGGCAGGGCTTGTCGACCGAAAAGATCAAGGAAGTCGCTCTGAAGAAGGGCTTCATAACCCCCGAAAAAGCCGCGACGCTCGATGCCAAGCAAACTTTCTCCCTGCTGTTCCAGCCGGGATTTTCAACCGTAGAGCACGCCACCAAGGATGCCGGACGCGGGGTCGGAATGAACCTGATGGCCGGGCTGATGCAGCAGATTGGCGGAAAAGTCTCCGTGGCCACGGTGCCTGGAAAATTTACCCGCCTCACGTTAAGCCTGCCCCCGGCTAAGCGCGCGGGGAATACGGCAGCAGCCTGATGGACAGCTCGGCAGCCCCCAAGGCTTCCCTGAAGCTGATGATCGTCGATGATTCGAATATCATTCGTCGCCGCATAGAACGTTCCCAGCAAATCGCGCGCCTGGAAGTGGTCGGAGCCGCGAGCAATGGGCGTGCGGCCGTGGAAATGTTCCTCAGGACTCAACCGGATGTCGTGACCATGGATTTGACAATGCCGGAGATGGATGGCATTGAATGCGTGGAGGAGTTGATCGCGATCAACTCCAATGTGCTCATTTTGGTGGTCTCAGCGCTTGCGGACAAGGCGACGGCAGTGGAAGCGATCGAAAAAGGCGCAAACGGATTTCTGTGCAAGCCGTTCACCGATCGGCAGCTCAACGATGCGTTGGAAGAGCTGCTTTCGGAGTCTTGAGAATGTTCAAAGAAGCAGAAATCCGCACGTTTATCGAGGGGACGACCAACTACTTCGAAACCTCGGCGCAGCAATCGGCGACAGTGGGATCGCCGTATCTCGTTACCGATGGTAAGCCGGGAGCCTACGAGTACACGGGCGTCATCGGCATTACCGGGGCGCGCAAGGGTATCGTCTACTTTACCGCGCCGCGTGGAATGCTCACCGTATTGCTGATGCGCATGCAAGAGACCGATACCAGCGACGAGAATATCAAGGACCTTGTCGGGGAAGTTGCCAATACCATCTCCGGCAACGCGCGCCGCGATTTCGGCAAGAACTTCAACATCTCCGTGCCCATTGTCATCGCGCATGACCTGGAGAAGGTCACAACTCCCTATGCGCGCTCCTTCGTCATCCCCATCAATTGGCGCACCCACTCTGCCAAGCTCGTGGTCTGTCTCGAATAAGGCGCAAGGCCGCTTGCCGGTGCGCGCTGCCTTCCCGCTCCTCTCCGTCGATCGCTACTTTCCGTCGATCGAGAAAGCCAACAATACATTGACGCCGTTGCTGCCGGTGCGCGCTGCCCCATTGAATCCGGACATGGTGTACACCATGCCGCCTGCGATGGTCGGTCCCATGCCGTCGATGCCGCCGCCTGGCTGCGCCGGATTACCGTTGACGGTGCTGTAGGTCTGCGCCGTCGTGCTGAATTCCCATACGATCTTTCCGGTGGACGTGTCATAGGCGCGAAACCAGCCGTCCAGCGTTCCTGAAAAAACGATGCCGGACATCACTGCCGGCGCTGCGGATTGGGCCCGCACGCATGCGCCTTTCGTATAATCCTTCGATCGATCGCCGGCATAGTGGCAAGGGGCGGCTGGGGCGGGCGTGTACCACACCACTTTACCGGTAAAGGGATCCAGCGCCGATAACCCCGGCTTGCCGGGCGCGCTACTCTCCGGCGCGGGCGACGGCGCGCCGGCGGCCACCGCGATTTCCGTGAAGACCGCGCCGATGTCGGAGTTCGGAACGAACACGTACCTGGCATCGGCTCCGATACCCCATTCGATGCCGCCCAACGGCGAGCCGGCTCCGACCGCGGTCTTCCACAGCGTTTTTCCGCTGTCAGGATCGACGCCATATACGATACCGGACTTCTGGCCCGCGACCAGGATCTGCTTGTTGCCATGCTTGAACAAAATCGGCGTGGCACCGAAATCGAAGTCCGGCCCGGTCGGCGCAGGGCAATTGGCCACTTTGATCGGACCGCTGCAACCGACGATGAAATTATCATTGGTGGTGACCTGATTCTTCCAGCGTACGTTGCCGGTCTTCATTTCCAATGCCACGATGGCATCGTCGCCCCCGGTTAGCGCATCCGTATAGCTGTCGCCGGTGACCACATAAACCAAACCCCGCTTGGGATCGACTGTCGGGGAGGCCCAGACGGGAGCTCCCGCCGGGCCTTGCATTTGCACGCCATTGGCATTTTTGCGCGTCGGCTGCAGCGGCTCCGTGATCATGGAGGTCTGCCATTGTTTGCGGCCGGTCTTTAAATCCAACGCGGCCAGGCTGCCGCGAAAAGTGCAGCAGGAATAATTCGGCTGCATCGCGGCCACTTCCTCGCCGGAGGAAAGCGGCACGAAAATCTGATCTCCCGAGACCACCGGTGTGCCGGTGATGCTCGATGCCGGGTGGTCTTCCAGCGATTCGCTGTGCCAGATTTCCTTGCCGGATTGTGCATCGAATGCGCGCACCACACGCTTGCCGGCACCGATGAAGGTCACCCAGCCGCTGGGCGAAATCGACGAGCGAATCACCATCGGTGTCGTGCGCGAGGAGGCGTCCTCGACCGCCCAGTGCACGCAGCCGGTCTTCGCGTCCAAGGCGTAGAACTTGCCGCCGCGGTTGGTGATGAAGAGCCAATCGCCGATGACGGTGGGTTGACCGCCCCCGGGCATTGAGAATGCCCATTTCACCTTGAGCTTGGCCACATCAGCCGCCCGAAATCCGGGATTCGCTTGAAAGCGGGTGGAGTTCTCGTCCGGACCGAGAGCCGGCCAATCGGAAGTGCCCGCCTTGATGGGCCCGTTGCTTGCGCACATCTGGTCCGAGCCGGCGGATCCTAATTGCTGGCCGGGTGCCAGGAACAATGCGACTGCTTCGATCTCGGGCCGCGACAAGCCTTTGGCCATCGGCGCCATCACGCCGGTGGTCAATGCAGCGACAATGTCGGCAGGCGAGCGAAATGCCAGCTCTGGGCGGGTGGGGGCGCGCTCTACCGCCGGTTCATGGCAGCTCTTGCAGCGCGTATTGAATACCGTCTCGCCGCTCGGCCGTTGCGCCGCCGACTCTTGCGCCAGGGCCAGTGCGCTGATGCCGAGTGCGATTGCCAGGACGGCGCCGCCGATCCAGCTCTGATAAATGTTCATGAAATTCTAAACTCCCTAAATCCGAATTCTAGTTATGAGAATCCAATCCAGCGGCCTGCCATGGCAACCATCAGCCATGCGCCCAGGGTCAGAAGCGTTACGCCGCGCAAGGCCGCCCCTGAGCTGCCGCGCCTGATCAGAGGGTTGAAGGCGAAGTACGTGACCAGCAGCGCAACGGCCAATGAAATCATTTTCACCCAAAAAGCCTGCCGCCCATAGAGCTTTACCGGCTCGGAAACGCCGAGCAGTACTCCGGTGATCAACAGCACGATGACTGCGGCATTCATGTAGCGATGTGCGCTTTTGTACAGTTCAGCGACCGGGGTTTGCAATCCAAACCCGAACACCGTCAGGGACATGATCAGGATGGAGCCGCCGAGCAGCGCCAACGCCAGCAGGTGCGTCGATTCGATCGCCGGAAACAACCAAGTCGATTCGCGGATGGTTTGGCCGAGAGCGGACGCTTCAATGTTCTGAGCGGTGTGATACAGCGTCATGGCTTAGCCGGGGTCCAGAGGGCAGCCCGTGAGCTCCGCCATGGCGGGAGAGGTAATGCTGTCGCAGTCAAACCAGTTGTACGCGATGAGCCGCCCAAAAACGATTACGCAGGCCCAGGCACTCAAGGAAATGACCGCGCAAATCTTGGATTTTTTCGGGACCGGACCCACATCCCAGTTGGCCTTGTCGCGTTCCACCTTGAAAGTGAAGACTGCAATATTGATCGCCGCCAGCAGAATCATGAGGCACTTGAGCCGGAACCATATGCTGTGGTAGGTGCGAACGGGTATCGCCAAAAACAGCATTGATCCGGTGATCACCAAGAGCGCGAACCCCGCGATGGTCCACGGCAGGATCCTGGAGAGCATCTGTGAAACCCGCACCTTAGTATAGGAAATACCTAACAGGCGCAGGTCCACCATCGCAATGGTTCCGACAAACAGCATGATGGACATAACATGGGTGGATTCGGTGATCGCATACATGTAGAGCGATTCGTGCAGTGCGATGCTCCAAGGCGTGTCCGCAAGTTTGGTGACGAGTTCCTCGAGCATCGGCTCCCCGCTTGTTATATATCAGCCATGCTCACCCTTTGTAAAAGCCAGGGCAATCAAGGGCGCAAGGGAAATTGTATTGCAATAACAGCTATCTAAAGCGATTATAAGCAGTGATTATACGGGCCCTTTTCGCGGCGTCCAGCAATGCACGGCGCGGCAAGCAAGATATGGATACTGGAGATCTCGAATGAAAGTACGCACCGATAAAGTTGCGCGAATTGCAGCCGCCTTGATCGCGGCAGCCGCCATGGGCGCACCCGCACTGGCGCATCACGCATTTCAGGCCGAGTTCGACGGCAATCAACCCATCATGCTTCAGGGCAAAGTCACCAAGGTCGAGTGGATCAATCCGCATACCTGGGTGCACATGGTCGTTGTAGCCGAGGGCGTCTCGCAAGAATGGATGGTCGAGGCGGGAACGCCCAACACGCTACTGCGCGAAGGGCTGACGCGCGACTCTCTGAAAGCGGGAGAAGAAATTATTGTTCGCGGTTATCGGGCCAAGGACGCCCGCTGCCGGCCGGCGTGCAAGGCGAATGGCCGCGATGTGACATTCCTGGATGGCCATAAGGTGTTCATGGGATCGAGCGGCACGGGTGCACCGAAGGACGGAGCGGATCCGAACGAGAAATAAGCTTTTGCGAATAAATTAAGAGGCAGTGCGCAACGAGGGGGACGTTCTGAATAAGAAGATGAAGCTATTGGCCCTGGTCACGTTAACCGGCGGCTCGGTGACTGCGCTGACCCAGAGCTATGCGGCGCCAACGGCGGCCGCGCACAAAACACCCGGCGGCGGAACAATTGGGCGGGTGGGCGGACACCCCAATTTCAGCGGGGTTTGGTCCGTCATGAATACGGCAAATTGGGACATCGAGCCGCATCTCGCCAGCGCCGCGCTGGAGCTGCGTCCGGGTCCGGTGGTTCCGGTGCCCGCCAAGGCCATTGTGGCGCTCGGCGCCGTGGGCTCGGTGCCGGCAGGAATGGGCGTGGTTGAGGGCGGAAAGATTCCCTATACCGCCGAAGCACTCGCCCAAAAGCAGGACAATCAAAAGCACTATCTGGAGCGTGATCCGGAAGTAAAGTGCGACCTGCCCGGTGTGCCGCGCGCGAACTATATGCCTTTCCCGTTTCAAATCGTGCAGTCAGCAAAGACCATGCTGATTTCGTACGAGTATGACGGCGCGGTGCGCGACATTCTGTTCACCGACCCCGGTCCTGCACCGATTGATAGCTGGATGGGCCAATCGGTTGGAAAATGGGACGGCGATACCCTAATCGTGACGGTCACCGGTCAAAATGACAGCACCTGGTTTGACCGCGCGGGAAACTTTCATTCAGGCGACATGAAAGTGGTCGAACGCTGGACCCTGATGAACGAGAACACCATTCACTACGAAGCCGAGATCACCGATCCTGCAACCTTCACGAAACCTTGGAAGATGAGCATGCTCATGTACCGGCGTCTCGGCGAGGACGCGCGATTGCAGCAGTTCAAATGTGTCGAGTTTGTTGAAGAGCTGATGTATGGCGACTTGCGTAAGGAGCCCCTCAAATGAGCACCAAGAAATCGACCGGTTTGGTGGCTTGCGCGGCAATAACGGCGTTCGTGGCGGGAGCCGTGTCCGGCGCGCCGTCGGCGCCGGCCACCGCTGCGTACAAAGCCCCCCTGAATGCTTATGGCCAGCCGGACCTCGAGGGTACTTGGACCAATGCGTCCCTGACCGTTTTGGAGCGCCCCAAGGAATACGGCACTCGACGCGCCATGAGCGATGCAGAAGTGAAGAAAGTCGAAGGCGACGACGCTAAACTCATGGCTGACGGCAACAAGCCCACCGATCCTAAGGTAAAGACCACAGATCTGCCGCACGAGTGCGGCCGCGGCTTCAGCGGCGCGGGTTGCGGCTACAACTCCGCCTGGATCGACCCGGGCACGACGGTAATGCGGGTCAATGGCGAACCGCGGACCTCGTTCATCACAGATCCGGCCGACGGCAGACTGCCCCCGTACAAGCCGGGCGTCACCGTGCCGAACATGTACATGCGCGCGCACTACGGCGAGAATCCCGAAAATCAAACGCTGGCAGAGCGCTGTCTGACCTCGTTCGGTTACAGCGCAGGTCCGGTGATGCTGCCGCTGCTGTACAACAACAATTACGAGATCGCACAGAGCAAGGACACGGTCGCTATTGTCGTAGAAATGGTGCACGACGTACGCATGATTCACATCGGCGCCAAGCATCGTTCGGATGGCGAGCGTCCGTGGATGGGGGATTCTATAGGCTGGTATGAGGGACCGACGTTGGTGGTCGAAACCACCAATTTCCCGGAAGCGACCGCGCTGCGCGGCGCATGGCGGGAATTGAAGGTGACCGAACGCTTCACCAGAGTCGGACCGCATCGAATTCTTTATCAATTCAAAGCCGAGGATCCGACGGTATGGGATCGGCCCTGGAGCGGTGAATACGAATTCAGCGCCGCAAAGGGACGGATCTTTGAGTACGCCTGCCACGAAGGCAATTACGCGCTCGAGGGGATTCTCTCAGGTGCGCGCGCCGACGAAGCGGCCGCCGCGGAAAAGGCCAAGGCAGCCGCGGCGAACAAGACGGCGGCAGCTGCGCCGGCATCGGGTGGAACGAAGAAGCAGTAGTCCGATCGTAGCGTCGGGAAATGAGAATGCCGCGCCCCTTGGCGCGGCATTTTTTATGATTGGTGGCGCGTGCTGACGACGGGGTGCGAACTCGACAGCCCGCCGTCCACAGCAATGGCTTGGCCATTGACGTAAGAGGCCGCATCCGAGGCCAAGAAGAGCGCGGTCTGCGCGATTTCCTGCGGCACACCGGAGCGCTGTAGAGGGTTCAACTGGCCGATTTTGCCCTGCGTACCGCGTTGGCGCGCCCGTTCGAACATAGGCCGGGTCATGCCAGTTTCGATCAGGCCGGGGCAGATCGCATTGATGCGCACGCCGGTGCCTGTGAGTTGAAAGGCAACTGTTTGCACCAGGCTGATCACCCCGGCCTTGCTGGCGCTATAGGGCACCCCGCCCGCGCCGGAGCGCAGCCCCGCAACCGATGCCGTGCAGATGATCGAACCGCGTTTCTGCTTCACCATTTCCATCGCCGCATACTTGGCCAGCAGAAACGTGCCGATCAGATTGATCTTGAGAACTTCCGTCCAATGGTCGACGGTCTCTTCAAAAAAGGGCACGAGCCCGCCGCTGATGCCGGCATTCGCGTAACACGCATCGAGGCTGCCGTATTCCTTGATCGCTGTGGCGACTGCTGCGGCGACGTCGGCTTCGCTGGAGGAGTCCTTGATCAATGCAAGCGAGCGGCCGCCCGCGGCACGGATTGCCGCCGCAGTCGCTTCGACTTCCGGCGCACGGTCGAGGGCAACGACCGCCGCGCCCTCGGCGGCGAACAGCATTGCGCTTGCCCGCCCGATGCCGCTGGCGGCGCCTGTGACGATGGCGGTCTTGCCTTTGAGTGCGTTCATGCGTCCCCATATTTCTGCGGCTGAAGCTTCGCCGGAAGTATCGCCGTATGTTCCGCTGCAGGCAACGCCCACCTGAATGCACAAGCAGCATGGCTTGGGCCTATAATTGTTGGCTGCGTTACCAACGATTTTCGCTCCTGGGGGGAAGGCATGACCGACGAGACAAACAGAATTTCGCGCCGCGAATTCACGGCACTATCGCTGGCGGCCGGCGTCACGGCGGCGGCCGCCGCCGGCGCGTCCGGCGCCGGCATGGTCGACAGCGATGTGGAGATAAAGACTGCCGACGGCACCTGCGAGGCTGCGCTGATCCATCCGCAGGGCAAGGGTCCGTGGCCCGGCGTTATTTTATTCGTGGACATATTCGGTCTGCGGCCGACCATGCGCGATATGGCAAAACGTCTGGCGGCGAACGGTTATGCCGTGCTCGTGCCGAATCCCTATTACCGCACGACCAAGGCTCCCGGATTGCCCAGCACTCTGGACTTCACCAGCGCGGATGATCGCGCGAAAATCGCCAAAGTGCGCGAACCGATGACCGACGCGGCGGTGATGTCCGATTCGAGCGCCTATGTGAAATTTCTCGACGCGCAGTCAGTGGTCAACAAAAAAGCCAAGATGGGCGTGTTCGGCTACTGCATGGGCGGCCCGATGACCATGCAAGCGGCTGCCGCGAACCCCGGCAGAGTGGGCGCGGGGGCCTCTTTCCATGGCGGCGGTTTGGTCACCGACAAGCCGGACAGTCCGCATCTGAAAGTGCCGACGATGAAGGCGCAGTTCTATTTCGCCATCGCGGCCAACGATGATCAACGGCAACCGGATGCCAAGACCAAGCTTGCGGAAGCGTTCAAGGCCGCCAATCTTCCGGAATCGCAGGAAGTTTATGAGGGCTGTATGCACGGCTGGTGCGTCAAGGACATGCCGAACGGCCCCGATGGAAAACCGCTCTACAACGAGGCCGGCGCGGAAAAGGCCTGGAGGGAACTGACCGCGCTTTACAAACGCGCGGTGACCTAACTCTTTGAATTGCGGCGGCTTGGGCGCACGTCCGCTTAAGCCGCCGCGGCCTTGCCGCCGCCGCGCACCGCCCTGATTTTCCCCTCTTTCGGCGTCCCCTTTCTTCTCAAAGGGCACTGTGCGCTGTTACATTACTCGGCCGAAACCACGGAACCCAGTTCTGCACAGTGGAATAAAGAATGAGTATGAATAAAGCTGGTTTGGAGACCAGAGATGGTATTGCGGTTCTCAAATTTGATAACCCGCCTGTTAACAGCCTGGGGCTCGAGCTGCGCCAGGCAATCGTAGAGGGCATCCACCGTGCCAATGCCGATCCCAAGGCCGACGCCATTGTTTTAATCGGTGCCGGCGCGGGATTTTCCGGCGGTGCGGACATCCGTGAATTCGGCACGCCGCGCGCTTCGACGCAGCCGCATCTGATGACCGTTATCGACACGGTTGAAGGCAGCAGCAAACCGGTGATCGCCGCCATCGGCGGTGTGTGCATGGGGGGCGGCCTCGAACTGGCTCTCGGCTGTCATTATCGCGTGGCGGCGGCAGGCGCAAAAATTGCGCTCCCGGAAGTCAAATTGGGTCTCCTGCCCGGTGCCGGCGGCACGCAACGGCTGCCTCGAGTGATAGGCGCCGAAGCCGCGCTCAACATGATTGTCACCGGTGCGACAGTCTCTTCAGAAAAATTGCGCGGCACCCCGTTGTTCGACGCCTTCGCCGAGGGTGACTTGCTCGATGCGGCGGTCGCATTCGCCCGCAAGGTCGTGGCTGAGAAGCTGGGCGTGAGGCGGGTGCGAGACCTGAAGGTCAACATGCCGAATCATGAGGCCTTTTTCCAGTTCGCCCGGAATACCGCCAAGGCGGTCGCCGGCCGCTATCCCGCGCCGGTAGCATGCGTCGAAGCGGTTGCTGCCGCCTTCGATCGACCCTTCGATGCCGGCATCAAGCGCGAGCGCGAACTATTCACGACGCTCATGCTGTCGCCGGAATCCGCGGCGCTGCGTCATGTATTCCAGGCCGAGCGCGCGGCGTCGCATATTCTCGACGTTCCGAATGACACGCCCGCTCGTCCGATCCGAAGAGTCGGCATCATCGGCGCCGGCACGATGGGCGGCGGCATCAGCATGAGTTTGATCAACGCCGGAATTCCGGTCGTGCTGCTGGAGATGAAGCAGGAGGCGCTCGACAAGGGACTTGCCACCATGCGGCGCAACTACGGCGGCGCATTGAAGAAGGGCACCTTGACCGAGGCGGCGCTCGATCAACGCATGGCACTCGTCGCTGCGACGCTGGACTATGACGCGCTCAAGGATGTCGATCTGGTCATCGAAGCTGTGTTCGAAAGCATGGACGTGAAGAAGCAGGTGTTCGAAAAACTGGATCAAGTCGTGCGCCAGGGCGCGATTCTCGCCTCCAATACTTCGGCGTTGAATCTCGATGAAATCGCGAAGTTTACCAAGCGGCCGCAGGACGTCATCGGACTGCATTTCTTCAGTCCGGCGAATGTGATGCGCTTGCTGGAGATCGTGCGCGGCGCGCAGACCGCGAAAGACGTGCTCGCGACGGCCATGCAATTGGCCAAGAAAATCGGCAAGGTCGCGGTCATTTCCGGCGTCTGCGACGGATTTATCGGCAATCGCATGGTGGCCCGCTACGGCGCGGCCGCCCACGATCTCATCATGGCCGGCGCATTGCCCAATCAGGTCGACAAGGCGCTGGAAGACTTTGGCATGGCGATGGGGCCCTTCCGGATGAGCGATCTGGCGGGTCTTGATATCGGCTGGGCCGCGCGCAAGCGGCGTGCCGCCGAATTTCCGGATCGCGATTTATCGAACGTCGCCGACGAATTGTGCGAAGCGGGGCGCTTTGGACAGAAGACCGGTGCCGGCTTCTATCGCTACGAGGCAGGTTCGCGCAACGCCATCCCCGATCCCGCCGTCACGGCGATCATCGAAAAGTACCGCCAGCAAAAGGGCATCACGCCGCGCAAAGTCGGCAACGAGGAAATCGTCGAACGCTGCATCTATGCGCTGATCAACGAGGGCGCACGCATCGTCGCAGACGGCATCGCGCAGCGCAGCTCGGATATCGATATCGTGTACCTCAATGGCTATGGCTTTCCTCCTTGGCGGGGAGGACCCATGTTCTATGCCGACCAGGTCGGATTGAGCGAAGTCGCGCGCTCCTTGAAGGCGATTTCCGAACAACCGCGCGCCGACTCGGCTTTCTGGGCTCCCGCGCCCCTGTTGGCGCGCCTCGCTCAGGAAGGCAAAACATTCAGCGCACATAAAGGATCAGACACGTGACAGAAGCAGTCATCGTATCCACGGCGCGCACCGGCCTCGGCAAAAGCTGGAAGGGCGCATTCAACATGACCTACGGCGCCACGCTTGGCGCTCATTCCGTGCAGCACGCGGTAGCGCGCGCCGGCATCGATCCCGCGGAAGTCGAGGATGTGATCATGGGATCGACCTTCGGCGAAGGCACCACCGGCGGCAATATTGCGCGCCAAATCGCCTTGCGCGCAGGTCTGCCGATCACCACCGCGGGCCTGAGCATCAACCGGTTTTGCAGTTCGGGATTGCAGTCCATCGCCTTGGCGGCGCAACGCGTGATGATCGAGGGCGCGGAAGTGATCGTGGCCGGCGGATTGGAAAGCATTTCGTGTGTGCAGAATGAAACCAACTCGCATATGCGCCGCGATCCTTGGATCGATGAGCACAAGCCGACGCTGTTCTGGAGCATGCTGCAGACCGCCGAAACGGTGGCCAAGCGCTACAACATTTCCAAGGAAGCGCAGGACGAATACGGCGTGCGCAGCCAACAGCGCGCCGCCGCCGGTCAGGCAGCGGGCAAGTTCCAGGACGAGATAGTGCCGATGACCACCACCATGGGCGTGGTCGACAAGAACACCGGTGCCATCGGCACGCGCGAGGTCACAATCTCGAGCGATGAGGGCATCCGCGCCGACACGACCTTGGAGGGCGTTTCGAAAATACGTTCCGCGCTGCCGGGTGGCGTGATTACCGCGGGCAACGCCAGCCAGTTCTCCGACGGCAGCAGCGCCTGCGTGGTCATGGAGGCCAAACTTGCCGAAAAACGCGGCCTTTCGCCGTTGGGCATTTTCCGCGGTTTCGCGGTGGCCGGCTGCGAGCCCGACGAAATGGGCATAGGGCCTGTCTTTGCCGTGCCGCGTCTGCTGAAGCGCGCGGGGCTCAAGGTCAGCGACATTGATTTATGGGAGCTGAATGAGGCTTTTGCCTGCCAGGTGCTCTATTGCCGCGACAAACTGGGGATCCCCGATGAACGTTTGAACGTCAATGGCGGCGCAATCGCGGTGGGGCATCCCTACGGCGTCAGCGGTGCGCGTCTGACGGGTCACGCATTGATCGAGGGCAAACGCCGCGGCGCCAAGCTGGTGGTGGTCACCATGTGCATCGGCGGCGGTCAGGGAGCGGCTGGTCTGTTCGAGGTGGCCTGATGGCATTACGCGATCTGTTTGAACTGGGCGGCAAGGTGGCGCTGATCACCGGCGGCTCGCGCGGGCTGGGTCTGCAAATCGCCAAGGGCTTGGGCGAGATGGGCGCGAAGATCGCCATCAGTGCGCGCAAGGCGGCCGAACTCGAGGAAGCCAAGGCGGACCTTAAAAAGCACGGCATCGATGCGCTCACGGTTACCAACGACCTGTCGAAGCAGGAACAGATTCCCGCGCTGGTCGATGCGGTGGTCGGGCACTTCGGTGCCATCGATATTCTCGTCAACAACGCCGGCGCGAGCTGGGGGGCCAAGGCCGAGGAGCACCCGCTCGAGGCCTGGAACAAGGTCATGACTTTGAACGCCTCCAGTGTGTTCGCCTTGAGCCAGGCGGTCGCCAATCGCTGCTTCATACCGCAGAGATCGGGCAACATCATTGTCATTGCCTCCACTGCGGCGCTGCGCGCCGGAATGCAAATGAAGGCCGTCGCCTACTACTCATCGAAGGCCGCGGCGCTGCATTTGACCCGCGCGCTCGCCGGCGAATGGGGTCAGTACAACATCCGCGTCAACGCCATCTGCCCGGGATTTTTTCCTTCAAAAATGGCGAGCGTCCTGCTCGAATCCATGAAGGCGGACGTGATCGCGCGCACGCCCTTGGGCAGAATCGGCGGAGATACCGATCTGCAGGGAGCGGCCGTTTATTTGGCGTCGGATGCATCGCGGCACGTCACGGGGCAGTACATCGCCGTGGATGGCGGCGCCTCAAGTACATGACGATGGACATTCCCGCAGCGGGACTGCGGCAGATCCCGCCGCAGCATGCCTTTGATACGGCACGGCTGGCGGCGTGGATGCAAACACACATTGCGGGATTCGCCGGGCCCATTGAGGTGCAGCAATTTGCGGGCGGGCAATCCAATCCGACATTTCTGGTGCAAACTCCGGGCCGCCGCTATGTGTTGCGGCGCAAGCCGGCGGGCAAGCTGCTGCCTTCCGCCCATGCAGTCGACCGGGAGTTTCGCGTGCTGGCCGCGCTCAAAGACTCCTCGGTGCCGGTGGCGCCTGTTCACGCCTTGTGCGAGGACGCCGGGGTGATCGGCAGCGCGTTCTATGTCATGGACTACGTCGAGGGCCGCATATTTTGGGATGCCCTGTTGCCCGAGGTCGCGGCTGCGCAACGCCGCAGCATTTACAGCGAAATGGTGCGGGTGCTCGCGGCCCTGCACTCGGTGGATTATGCGGTCGTGGGTCTGGGCGACTACGGCAAGCCCGGCCATTACGTCGAGCGGCAGGTTTCGCGTTGGACCCAGCAATATCGAGCTTCGCAGACTGAGAAACTCGACGCGATGGAACGCCTGATGGAATGGCTGCCCCAACATATCCCCGCCGATGAGCAGACGTCCATCGTGCACGGCGACTTTCGCCTCGACAACGTCATTTTCCATCCCACCGAGCCGCGGATCCTCGCGGTGCTTGATTGGGAACTTTCGACGCTCGGCCATCCTCTGGTCGATTTCGCCTATTACTGCCTGCGCTTTCACCTGCCGGTAGCGGAGTTTCGCGGTCTCGGCGGCGTCGATGCACACCGCTATCTACTTCCCAGCGAAGCGGAATCCGTGGCCGAATATTGCCGGCTGCGCGGCATCGCGCCGGTGCCGCAGAGGGACTGGGCCTACTATTCTGCATTCTGCATGTTTCGCCTGGCCGGCATTTTGCAGGGCGTGCTCGCGCGCGCGCTGCAGGGCAACGCTTCGAGCGCCACGGCATTGCAAGCAGGGCGCAGGGCCCGCCCGCTGGCCGAGCTCGGCTGGAAGCTCGTGCAACAATCTTTCGACGCCTGAACCAATAGCCAAAGGACTCCCATGGATTTTTCGCACAGTGAGAAAGTTCGCGAACTACAAGAGCGGATCAACCAGTTCATGGACCAGCATGTCTATCCGGCCGAGCCGCTCTATCACCAGGAGTTGGAGGAAAATCGGCGCGCGGGCAACCCGTGGCAGGTGACCCAGGTGGTGGAGGATCTGAAAAGAAAAGCCCGGGCCGCGGGTCTGTGGAATCTGTTTCTGCCGCACTCCGAACATGGCGCGGGACTGACCAACCTCGAATACGCCCCATTGTGCGAAATCATGGGGCGTTCGCATATCGCTCCCGAGGCCTTCAATTGTTCGGCGCCCGATACCGGCAATATGGAAGTACTGGCGCGTTATGCCACCAAGGAGCAACAGCAACGCTGGCTTGCGCCCTTGCTCGACGGCAAGATCCGGTCGGCGTTCGCCATGACCGAACCCAGCGTTGCCTCGAGCGATGCCACCAACATCCAGTCCTCGATCGTGCGCGACGGCGACAGCTATGTGATCAACGGCCGCAAATGGTGGACCTCGGGCGCCGGCGATCCGCGCTGCGAAATCCTGATTTTCATGGGCAAGACCAATCCGGAGGCGGGGCGCCACAGCCAGCAATCCATGATTCTGGTGCCCATGAAAACCCCCGGCGTCAAAGTCCTGCGCACCTTGACCGTGTTCGGCTACGATCACGCGCCGCACGGGCACGCGGAAGTCGATTTCGTCGACGTACGTGTGCCTGCGGAAAATCTGCTGTTGGGTGAAGGCCGGGGCTTCGAAATCGCGCAGGGCCGTTTAGGCCCGGGCCGCATCCATCATTGCATGCGCACCATCGGCGTCGCCGAACGCGCGTTGGAATTGATGTGCAAGCGTGCGCAATCGCGCGTCGCCTTCGGCAAGCGGCTGTCGGAGCAGGGGGTGACGCTCGAGCGCATCGCCGAGGCGCGCATCATGATCGATCAGACCCGCTGGCTGGTGTTGAACGCCGCCTACATGATGGATACCGTCGGCAATCGCGCCGCGAAGGCGGAGATTGCCATGATCAAGGTGGCCGCTCCCACCATGACTCTGAAGGTGCTGGACTGGGCCATACAAATGCACGGCGGCGGCGGCGTCAGCGATGACTTTCCGCTGGCGGCTTTGTGGGCCGGCGCACGCACCTTGCGGCTGGCTGACGGCCCGGATGAGGTACACCGCGAGCAGGTCGGCAAGCTGGAGCTGTCGCGCTACCGGCCCAAGGCCTGAACGCATGGGCAACGCGCATTTCAAATTTTGGCCGAGTCAGGCGATGCACAACTTGTATGCGCCGGCCACCAACCTGTTCTACAACGCCGAAGTCTCGGCGCGGCGCTTTCCCGACAAACCGTTCCTGGTGTACTACGACACTCAGATAAGCTTCTCTGCGTTTCACAACGAAGCCGAGCGCATCGCCGGATTTTTGCAGCAGCGCTGCGGGATTCGCCAGGGCGACCGCGTGCTGCTGCTCATGCAGAACAGCCCGCAATTCATAATCGGCTATTACGGCATCCTGCGCGCGAATGCCGTGGTGGTGCCCTTGAATCCGATGAATCTGACGCAAGAGATTCTGGACTACGCCCAGGACTCCGGTGCGCAGACTCTGCTCGTATCCCAGGAGCTGTATCCGCGCGTCGCAGCGCTGCTTGAGGGCAATGACCTCAGGCATGTAATTGTCGCCGCCTATTCCGATTATCTGAAAGAGGCTACGACTTTGGCCGTGCCGGATTTCATCACCGCGCCGCGCATCGATCATCGGGCGCCCGGGCTGACGCTGTGGAAGGATGTGCTCGCCGCCAATCTTGCGCCCGGCCCGCTGACCGCGGGCCCGGACGATTTGTGTGTAATGCCCTACACCTCCGGTACCACGGGGAAACCCAAGGGCTGCATGCATACCCACCGCACGGTGATGCATACCGCCGTGGGCGGCATGCAGTGGTTTGCGTTGCAGCCCGAACTGACTCTGCTGGCAGTAGCACCGATGTTTCATGTGACGGGCATGCAAGGGGGCATGAATGGACCGCTTTTCACCGGCAATACCATGGTGCTTCTGCCGCGCTGGGACCGTGAGGTCGCCGCGCAGTGCGTGGAGCGCTACCAGGTCACCAGCTGGACTGCGATTCCCACCATGATCCAGGATTTTTTCTTGAATCCCAATATCGATAAATACGATTTGTCGTCGATTCGCCGCTTGAGCGGCGGCGGCGCGGCGATGCCTGCTGCGGTGGCGCAACGGCTCGCGAATGTGGGCATCACCTATGTGGAAGGATACGGACTGACCGAAACCATCGGCGCCACCCACATCAATCCCGCCGATCACCCGAAACAGCAATGCTTGGGGATACCCATCTTTGATACCGATTCGCGTGTCATCGACCCGGCGACCTTGCGCGAACTGCCGCCCGGCGAAATCGGCGAGATCGTCATGCATGGGCCGCAGGTATTTTTAGGGTATTGGAACAAGCCCGAGGATACCGCGCAGGTGTTCATCGAGCTCGACGGCAAGCGCTTCTTTCGCAGCGGTGATCTCGGGCGCATGGACGAGGACGGCTATTTCTTCATCGTCGATCGTCTGAAGCGCATGATCAACGCATCGGGCTACAAGGTCTGGCCCACCGAAGTCGAATCGCTCATGTACCAGCACCCGGCAGTGCAAGAGGCCTGCATCATCGGAACCAAGGATGCGCATCGCGGCGAGACCGTCAAAGCCGTGATTGTGCCGCGTTCCGAATGGCGCGGTCGCATCGAGGCGCAGGCCATCATCGACTGGTGCCGCGAGCACATGGCAGCCTACAAAGTGCCGCGCCTGATCGAATTCGTCGATGCACTGCCCAAGTCGGGCTCGGGCAAGATCATGTGGCGCGAACTGCAGGAGCGCGAGAACGCAAAATCGACTTCACCCATGGCGGCATCATTATGAAAGCACTGCTCAGCCGGCAACCCGGCGGCCCCGAAACCCTGACCCTGGAAGATGTTCCGGATCCGCAGCCGGGGCGCGGCGAAGTTCGCATCGGCGTTCGCGCCGTGGGCGTTAATTTCCCGGATCTGCTGATCATCCAGGATCTGTATCAAATCAAGCCGCCGCGGCCATTCTCCCCCGGAGGGGAACTTGCTGGCGTGGTCGAAGCCTTGGGCGAAGGGGTGACCGGCCTCGGTATCGGCGATCGGATTTTGGTGAGCCCGGTACGCAGCGCCATGGCGGAAAAGGCTGTCGCGCAGGCAGGTAATTGCTGGAAAATTCCCGACGCCATGAGCTTCGATGAAGCGGCGGCGCTGCTCATGACTTACGGCACTTCGCAACACGCGCTGAAGGACCGCGCGCAGCTGCGCAGCGGTGAAACTCTGCTCGTGCTCGGCGCCGCCGGCGGCGTGGGCCTCGCCGCGGTGGAACTCGGCAAGGCGATGGGGGCGCGAGTGATTGCCGCGGCTTCGAGCGCGGAAAAGCTGGCGCTGGCGCGCGAACACGGCGCTGATGAGGGCGTCCAGTACAGTTTAGGACCGCTTGATAAGAATGCCGCCCGCGCACTGACCGACAGCTTCAAGACGGCCTGCGGAGCAGCGGGCGCCAACGTTATTTACGATGCGGTCGGCGGCGATTATAGCGAGGCCGCATTGCGTGCCATTGCCTGGGCCGGACGGCATCTGGTCATCGGCTTCACCGCCGGCATTCCAAAGTTGCCCCTCAATCTGCCCTTGCTCAAGGGCTGCGAGATCGTCGGGGTGTTCTGGGGCGAGTTCACTCACCGCAATCCGGCGCAGCACGCAGCCAATGTCGCCGCGCTCATGTCGCTGTATCTGGATGGTAAAATAAAGCCGGCGGTGACCGAACGATTTCCGCTGGCGCGCGGCGGTGAAGCGATCGCGCGACTAGGCTCGCGCTCGGCGCGCGGCAAAATCGTGGTCACGGTGGGTTGAAGGACGCGCCTTAAAAGGAAACAAGCATGGATCTCAAATACACCCCGCAGGAAGAAAAATTTCGCGCCGAAGTGCGCGCCTTTTTCGACGCCGAACTTCCCACCGACATTCGCACCAAGCTGCAGCTTGGCAGGCGGATCTCCAAGGATGACATGGTGCGTTGGCAGAAGATTCTGTTCCGCAAGGGCTGGGGCGCGCCGAACTGGCCGAAATCCTTCGGCGGTACCGGATGGGACATCGTGCAGCAGCACATTTTCGAAGAGGAACGTGCCGACGCTTCCGCGCCGGGCCAAAACCCGTTCTCGCTCAAGATGCTGGCGCCGGTCATGCAGACCTTCGGCAATGCGGCACAGCAGGAGTACTTCTTGCCACGGATTCTTTCCGGCGAGGATTGGTGGTGTCAGGGTTATTCCGAACCGGGCTCGGGCTCGGATTTGGCCTCGCTGCGGACCAGCGCGGTGCGCCAGGGCGATCATTACATCGTCAACGGCCAGAAGACCTGGAACACCCTGGGCCAGTATGCCGATTGGATATTTTGCCTGGTGCGCACCAGCAGCGAAGGCCGTCAGCAACAGGGCATTTCCTTTCTGTTGATCGACATGAAGTCGCCGGGCATCACGGTCAGGCCGATCATCATGCTCGACGGTGAACATGAGATAAACGATATTTTCTTCGACAATGTCAAAGTACCCGTGCAGAACCTGATCGGCGAGGAGAACAAGGGCTGGACCTATGCGAAATTTCTGCTGACGCACGAGCGCAGCGGCAACGCCGGCATCGGCATTTGCAAGCGCGCGCTGAAGAAGCTCAAAGAAATCGCCGCCGAACAGATGTCCAACGGCCGGCCGCTGATCGAGGATTCGCGCTTCCGCGACCGCATCGCCCAAGTGGAGATGGAATTGATGGCGCTGGAGATCACCAATCTACGGGTGCTGTCGGCGACCGTCAGAGAGCATGGGGGACTGGGTCCGGAGGTGTCGGTGCTCAAGATCAAGGGCTCGGAGATCATCCAGCAGCTGGCCGAGCTCAAGATGCATGCGCTCGGACATGATGCGCTGCCCTATGTGCGCGAGGCCCTCGACATGGATTGGGTGGGCAACCCCCTGCTCGGCGCCCACTATCGCTCCTATGCGCCGCCGATCACCGGACAATATTTCAATCAGCGCAAGACCACGATTTACGCGGGTTCCAGCGAGATACAGAAAAACATCATCTCGCAGATGATTTTGGGGTTGTAAAAGAGCATCTATGGAATTCAATTACAGCGAAGAACAATTGGCATTGCAGGATACTCTGCAGCGCTTCATTTCCCGCGACTACGACTTCGACAAGCGCCGTGCGTTCTCCGCGTCGGCCGCAGGATTCTCCGCGGCCGCTTGGAGTCAGTACGCCGAACTGGGGCTGCTGTCGCTGCCGTTTGCGGAAGAATTCGGCGGACTGGGCGGCAGCGCCGTGGACATCATGTTGGTGATGGAGCAATTCGGCCAGGGATTGCTGCTGGAGCCGTACTTGAGCACCGTCGTGACCTGCGGCAGCCTGATTCAGGATTCCGCTTCCGATGCACTCAAGCAAAAATTGCTGCCGCAGATTGCGGCCGGCACCCTGAAGCTGTCGCTGGCAGCCTATGAGGCGGCCGGGCGTTATGATCTATCGTATGTCGGCGGCACAGCGCAGCAAAGCGGCGGCGGCTGGCGCCTGTCGGGCCGCAAGACGGTCGTGCCGGATGGCGCATCCGCTGACTTCTTCCTGGTATCCGCGCGCAGCGGCGGGAAGGTGGGCGATCGCGACGGCATCTCCTTGTTTCTGGTGCCGCGCGACGCGAAGGGCCTGACTGTCGCAGCCTATCCCACGCAATCCGGCGCCCGTGCCGCCGATTTGCTGCTGGAAAATGTCACCGCCACTGCCGCGGATTTGATCGGAGCCGCGGGAAGCGCCTTGCCCATCATCGAGCGCGCGGTGGACCGCGCCGTGGCCGCACTATGCGCCGAGGCAGTCGGCATCATCAACGCGTTGAACCAAGCCACGTTGAGTTATCTGAAAACTCGCAAGCAATTTGGAGTGGCGATCGGCACCTTCCAGGCGCTGAAGCACAAGATGGCCGATATGCTGATTGCCGCCGAGCAGTCGCGTTCGATGGCCATCATCGCGGCGGTCAATGCCGATTCGGACCATGCCGCTGAGCGGCATCGCGCGGTCTCGGCCGCCAAAGCCTATATCGGTCAGGCAGGCCGGCTGGTTGGCCAGAATGCCGTGCAGATGCACGGCGGCATGGGCGTTGTGGACGAGCTCATCGTCAGCCATTATTTCAAGCGGCTGACGATGATCGACCTGAGCTTGGGCGATGCCGACCATCACCTGGCAAGTTTCAGCGAGACATTGAGACCCGCAGCCCCGTGATTCGTCCTCCAGCGGCCTTCAGGTCGTGTGCGCCATCTCCTGCTTGCGCACGTCCTTTTCCATGGTGCGCGAGGCCGCAAACAGCACCACGGCGGCCGCCAATGCCAACACAGGGATGACGTACATCGCATTGTGCAGGCCGACGGCCCTGAACACCTCGGTCATGTTGCCGGCGCCCGCATCGACCATCGCCTTGTGCGCGAAATAGTCGCTCAAGCGGCCGGTGGCGTAGGGTCCCATGCTGGCGCCCAGGATGTACATGAAGCAGAAGTACAGGGCCACCGCCGTGCCGCGCAGGCGCGGTTCGATGACGTCTTGAATTGCCGCATACACCGTCGCGTAATACACGAACATGGTGATGGTGCCCACCGACATGAAAATGATGTACGCGGTGATCGAGCCTTTGGGTTGATTGATCGCTAAAAAGATGCAGGGCGCCGCGATGGTCATCGCCGCGGAGGACAACACGAGCCGACCATTGCGCCGCTTCGCGCTCATCTTGTCCGCCAGCCAACCGCCCACCAAGAGACCTATGGCGCCGACCGCGCCGACGGAAATGGAGGATGTGAAGCTCGCGTTCAGCAGGCTCATGCCATGAAAGCGCTGCAGGAACGGCGAGTTGAACGAGTTGATGGCATACATATTGAAGTTGTGAAAGATGCCGGACATGATGATCCACCACATCGTCGGCAATCCCAGCACAGTCATGAAGGCCTCCTTACCGCCCGCCTTGGCGGTGGTCACGACACGTCCGGGATCCAGGCCGCCGCGCGTGGGTTCGGGAATGCGCAGCGCCATCAGCGCCAAGATGATTCCCGGGATGCAGGCAAACCAGAAGGCCGCACGCCAGCCGAATTTGGTGGCGATGGCGCCGGCGCTGATGTATGCCAGGAAAATGCCCGCCGGCAGGCCCAGCATGAACACACCCATGGCTTTGGCGCGCTGATTCTGCGGAAACAAATCGCCGATCAGAGATTGACCGGCCGGCGCGCAAGTGGCTTCGCCAACACCGACGCCTAAGCGTGCAATGAATATCTGCGCGTAATTCTGCGCGAAGCCCGTGGCCGCAGTCAGCAGACTCCAGAATGCCGTGCCGATGGCAATCAATCGATTGCGATGCCAGCGGTCGCTGAGCGCGCCCAGCGGCAGGCCGACAAAGGCATAAATGATGGTAAAAACGGTGCCTAAAGTTCCGAGCGCTGTATCGTTCAATTGAAATTGGCGGCGGATCGGCTCGCCCAGCGCGCCCAACAATTGACGATCAAAGAAATTCAGCAAGTTGATGGCAAACAGCAGGAACAGGGCGTATTTGGCGCCCACGGCCGCCTTGGCGATGACGCCGGTGGCCGGCCCCGCGGGCGCGCCGCCTTCGAGCGATTGCGGACTAACAGACATTTATTCTACTCCCCCATATGACCGGCATGCCCGCGGTAGTTTGCCGCACAACGCCGCCAAACGCTTATATTTCAGCCGAGCGGCCCGGCCGGCGGCGGCATGTGCTCCCAAAAGCTGCGAATTTCGCTGCGCGGATCATTTTCCAACTGTGTCGGTGCGCCAAAGATCATCGTCGCCCGCGTCTTCGCATCGAAGGTCGGCCAAGGCGGTATGCGGGAATTGTTCGGGTTGCCGGTTTTGGCGAACGCGACCCAGCTCGATGAGAGCTGATCAGCGACCCGCGCCATATCGTTGCCATCGCGCGCTTCCCGGAATGATCCGGACACATCCAATCCGTGCACCGCGCCGTAGCGGCCGCCGAATGCCGGTGTGGGCCATTCCCACTGATACATATAAATGTCGCCCTTGCCCTGTGATGCCTTCAGTTCAGCCTGCCTGAAGGCCGAGCGCCGAAAACCCCCATCTGTGAACATCATTGCCTGGATCAAAAACGGCGACTTTTCCGGGTAGTATTTGCGGTACAGCGCCAAAATCTCGGCGCCTTTGTTGTTATAGCGCTTATCGGCAATGCCTTTAAGGTCAGCCTCGCTGATAGTGAAATTGGTGAGGCTCAAAGCCGCATCTTCCAGCGTGGTCGAGACGATGAGCGGAATGTCCGCCGACTCGGGCGGGGCACCCGGATCGAATGGATCATGCGTCAGATATTTTCCATCCAGCACCGGGCCGCCGCCGATCCCGACGCCGGCTGCCACCTGTGCTTCCAAAAGCTGTTGCCACGACACCTTCTGCAAATCCGCGATGCGCGATTTGACAATGCCCAGCTGCTTGAGCAGCGCTTCCGCGCCTTGCGTCGCCCTTTCCTTAGGCACGAATTTCAGCATCGATCCGCTCTGCACCGCAGCGCGGTGAAACAGACCCTTTGCCGCGGGCGTGGCCAGAATGGAGCTGGTCTTTGCACCGCCGCCTGATTGGCCGAAAATCATGACATTGCGCGGATTGCCGCCGAAGTTCTCGATATTGTCGCGGACCCATTCCAGCGATGCCGTCAAATCCATGATGCCGGCACATCCCGCATAGGCAAATTCGGCGGGCGCGCCCAAATCGGCGAGCTGCGTGTACCCCAAGGCGCCGAGACGGTGATTCACCGTGACCACGACCACATCGCCGAACCGCGCCAGTTGCGCGCCGTCGAAACCAATGGCATTGCCGGATCCGGTGGTGAAGCCACCGCCGTGGAAGCACACCAGTACGGCTCTCTTTGCGCCGTCCTTAAGGCCCGGTGTCCAGATATTTAATGTCAGGCAGTCCTCGCCCATGCCGCCCGGCTGATAGTCCCAGTGAATCATCATCCCGTAGTCGGAGCGCAGATCGGTCGGCGCTTGCGGGCTGATCTGACCGTGTGCAAAACATTCGCGCACGCCTTTCCAGGGAGCGGGCTTTTTCGGCGGCATGAATCGATTGCGGCCGCCGGTGGGCGCGCCGTACGGAATTCCCTTGAACTCTTTGATGCCCGTGTTCTGAATTCCTTGAACTTTGCCGTAGACGGTATCGGTTTCCACGAAGATGCTGCCGGTGGCGCCGCCGCCCAGCGCGCTTCGCGGCGAAGCCGGCGCGGGAGGTGTCTGCGCCTGCCCTTGCGCTGCCAGCGATGTCACACCCGCGGCCGCGATAGTCAGCGCAGAGGACTTCAAGAAGTCGCGGCGGCTGGTTGCTGGGTCGACCCGATCGGCGTCAATCTTTTTTTCCACGGAGGCTCCCCTTCACTGCACGAATATTTTGGGAAAAAAAACGGCGGGGTGTTCAGGCCCGCCGTTGTATTCAACTTATATTTCGAGAACCCAATTTATTTAAATTTCACCCGCACCGTGAGACCGAAGGTCCGCGGAGCGCCCAGGTAAGAAGAAATCGTGTTGAATTGGAACGGCGAATCGAAGGCAACCGCGTAGTAGTACTTGTCGGCCAGATTCGCGCCCCACGCCTCGACCGCCCAGGACTCATCCAGCGCGCCGACCCCAAGGCGCGCGTTCAGCAGGCCGAAGCCCGCCTGAATCTTGCGCGGGTCGAGATCGGATCCCGTGTTGTAAGAGGAGTTGTACTTCTCTTCGACGCTGGTGCGGATCCCTAAGGTGCTGGACAGGGGCAGCAGGTAGGCCGCAGAGAGCGCACCCGACCAGAGCGGCGCGAAGGATAGGCGGTTGTTATCGCGCGCCGTGCAACCATTGCCCGGACCGCCGCAGAAGTCCGGCAGCGCATTGCCGAAGTTGTCAATGTTGGTCAGGGCTTGGGTCACACCGCCGGCAAAGGTCAGGCCGGGGAGAGGCGTTGCCCACGCGAAGTCCACGGCAACTCCCTTGGAAACCACCTTGTCGAGGGAGGTGACGACGAATTGAATGCCGGTGAAGGTATTCAGCTGGAAGTCGGTATATCGCTGATAGAACGCCGCCGCATTCAAACGCAGGGTCTTGTTGAACAGCGTGGTCTTGATGCCCACTTCGCCCGAATCGACCGTCTCGCGCGGGAAATGCGTGTCGTAGTTCGGCGTCAACCCGATCGGATCCGCGGCAGAAGGCGCTGACGTGACGCGCGACAAGTTGAAGCCGCCCGCCTTGTAGCCATTTGCGGCTGAGGCGTAGACCATTGCTTCTTCGTTGAAGCGAAAGGACAGCTTGACTGTGCCGGACAGATTGCCTTCGGTATTCGACTGGTCGAACCCGGTGCCCGTGAATAGCGGGTTCAATCCCGTAAAGCATCCGTAGCCCACCAAGAACGCTTGCGCATTGGTTCCGTTCAGCGGTGGGGCAAAGAGGCCCGGCGACTTGAGCAGCGCGCCGCAGCCGGGGCCGCCGCCGGTATCATTGTAGCTCGCCGTCGCGGTCTTCTTCTCCTGTGTTCCGCGCAGGCCGACTGTCAGATCCAAGCCCTGTGTGATGTTCCACGTTTCATTGGTGAATAGGGCAAAGCTTCTCGCGGTTTGCTCATAGCCGTCGTTATAGCCGGTGCCGGCGAAGGTGGCGCCGGGCGCATCGCCCGTGAGTTGCGAAACGAACAGCGGATTGAACGGCCCACCGATCGAGGCCGATGCCACGGCACTGATGTAGGTCTCGAATTGACTTCCGATCGCACCCAGCGTTCGCGTCGAGAGAATTTCATTGTTAAAAAACCCGCCGACCAACCAGTCCAAGGAGCCGGCCTTGCCGGCCAAGCGCAGTTCCTCGCTGAACTGCTTGAAGTCAGTGGAGTTGGCATTGCCGCTGTCCGGGAAGTACAAAAGATCAATGCCGGTGTAATCGACGTCATTGCCGCCGGAGACGGTGTTGTCGCGCCAAGCGGTGATCGAGGTCAGCTTGCCGAATCCCAGATTCCAGTTCAGTTCTCCGGAAATGCCCATGTCGCGTACATGTTGAGTAATGATCTGGTTGTCATACGCGACGTAGCTGGGGGGCAAGCGAACCACGCCCGGTTGGCCGACGAGCGGAGAGTTGCCCAGGCCTCCAGGTACGCCGCCCAAGGCCGGCGTCGAGGCAAACACATTGACCAAGGGTTGAAACGGCCCCGGATACTCCACCACGGCGCTGCAGCAGGACTCATTACGCTTGGCGTAATCGGCGATGAGTAAAAAATCGATATCGTCGCTGGGCGTGATCAGCAGCTGACCGCGGGCGTTGTAGGCGTGACGATCGTTGGTATTATTTTGGATGCTGGGCCCGATGCCATTGACCACTTGCAGAAAGCCTTTGTTCTGCTGAAATCCGGCGTACAGTCGGCCCGACATGATGTCGCTCAGGGGTCCGGTGACGGACGCGCGGTACTCCTGGTCATCGAAGTTTCCGCCGGTCACCTCCGCGGTGGCGCCGAAGGTGCTCGACGGACGCTTGGTGGTGATGTTGATCACGCCGGCGTCGTTGTTCTTGCCGAACAGTTCGCCCTGGGGGCCATACAGCACTTCGATCTGTTCGATCTCGCCGAGATCGCCGAAGGCCACGCCATTGCGGGGCCGATAGACGCCGTCGATGTTCACGCCGACAGAGGATTCCAAGCCCGGATTGTCGCCGACCGTACCGATACCGCGGATACGCGCCGTCGTGATGGCTTCATTACCCTCGGAGGTGACCGTGAGGCCGGGGGTCAGTATGGCCAGGTTTCTAATGTTGGTGATGCCGGCATCCTGCACCTGCTGCGAGTTGATGGCGACCACGGAGATCGGCACATCCTGCAGGTTTTCGGCGCGCTTCTCGGCCGTCACAATGATCTCTTCCAATACCGGGGCAGTCGAGGCGTCCGCCGCCAGGGCGTGCGCGCCGGCAAGAGCTCCGGACGTTGCGAGGAGGAGAGTAATCACTCGTCTCGAGATCAAGGTTGGATTTGTCATACGGGCACTCACCTAGTTAGATCGAAGGTATTTGCGCAATTTGGCCGCGCTGCCACGCATCGCCTAGAGGTAGGGCTAATCCCAGCGTCAGAAACATTCAGTCTCCGCTATCCTTAGACTTGTGGACGCACTCCCGCCAGTTGCGTATCTTGAGCCTACGGAAAGCGTGGCGCAAGCACCACGCTTTGCGCGACATTTGATTGACAAACGGCGCCACGTGCTTGATTTGACCGTTAGGAAGACCCGTAACTAATCGTGGTGTAAAAGCTACAGCGTGAGAAATCCAGATCCCTGGCAGCCCGGAGAGCCGGAGCAGGAACCGCCCCCGACAACGCGGCGAGGGGCGGTCATCGGACTCATCATGATCGTGATTTTGATGGGCGCAGGCCTGCTGCTCACCCACATCTTGGGCGGTATGGCACGCGTGCAGGACTGCGCCCTGTCGGGCCGGTCGAACTGCTCGACGAATCCTTAAGGCCGGGCGGTCAGTCCGGCCCGACTAGGCGAGAACGCCCTTCGCCTTGGCCGCATGGGTGGCAATCAGGTCCATCAATGGCGGCGATAAGCAGTCGTAGGCCTCGAGCTTCAATTCCTTGAGTCGTGAGCGAACGCCAGCCATCTGCTCGGGCTTGGTTCCGGATTCAATCACGGAGGAGACGAACGCCGCGAATTCCGGCGCGGCCCAGCCATTCGCATCCAGCAGTTCCGGGTGAATGAAATCAAACCCGTAGATCGGATGACCCTTGTTCTCGATGCGTCCATACATATGTACGCCGCAGCCGCTGCAGGCATGCCGTTGGATCGGGGCATTCGCATCGACCACCTTCAATTTTTGCGCATTGGCTCCTACGGAGAGTTTGTCGCGCGGCACGACGGCCACCAACGAAAACATGGCTCCCTTCGGTTTCCAGCACTTGGTGCAGCCGCAGACATGGTTGAAGGCCACGTTGCCGTTGATGGTGACGGCCACCGCTGCCTGCGCGCACTTGCACTTCAAGGTTCCGCCGCTGAAGGAAGGGTTTCCAGCTTTGACGCCGCCGTCCACAGCCGGATGAATGGCTACACTCATGCTTGTGCTCCTCGCTGCTCTTATTGGTTACGCGCGCCCCGGCGCGTCGCAGAGTATACGCCGCCAAAATGCAGGCAAAACCATGCGCGCACGATCATCGCGGAACACCCGGCGCTTGGAATAGCGAATGACCTAAACGACTGCTATTATATACAGTACTCCTGTTACCGGGCACTTTCTTCGAACGAGCAGCAATGAGCGTTCTTCACACCTTTCATCCCGCGGTTGCCGCATGGTTCTCGCGCACGTTTGACGCACCGACGGAAGCGCAGCAGCGCGCGTGGCCGGCGCTGGCGGCCGGCGAGCACGTCTTGGTTGCGGCGCCCACGGGATCCGGCAAGACCTTTGCTGCCTTTCTGTCGGCGATTGATCAGCTGGTCAAAGAGGGCATGAGCGGTCCGCTGCCGGATGAGACGCGGGTGGTCTACGTGTCTCCCCTCAAGGCGTTGTCCAACGACATTCAGCGGAATCTCGAGGCACCGTTAAACGGCATCCGCGATGAGCTGATGGCGCTCGGGTTACCGGATGTGGAGATACGCGCCGTTGTGCGCACCGGCGATACCACGCAATCGCAGCGCGCCGGCATGCGGCGCAGGGCGCCGCACATTGTCGTAACCACGCCGGAATCGCTGTATATCCTGTTGGGCTCGCAGTCCGGGCGCGACATGCTTAAGTCCTGCCGCACGCTGATTGTGGATGAGATTCATGCGATCGCCGGCAACAAGCGCGGCGCGCATCTGGCCTTGTCGCTGGAGCGCCTGCAAGCCCTGGCGGGTGCCTCGCTGACCCGGGTCGGCTTGTCGGCCACGCAAAAACCGATTGAAGAAGTGGCGAAGTTCTTAACCGGCGCTCACCCCGTGCCGTGCACCATCGTCGACAGCGGTCATGTGCGCCGCCGCGATCTGGCCTTGGAAATGCCGCCTGCGCCGCTGGAGGCGGTGATGTCGGGTGAGGTCTGGACGCAAGTCTATGATCGTCTCGCGGCGCTCGTGCGGGAGCATCGCACGACGCTGGTATTCGTCAATACGCGCAGGATGGTCGAACGTTTGGCGCGGCACCTGTCGGAACGAGTGGGCGAGGAAAACGTCGCCGCGCATCACGGCAGCCTGTCGAAAGAAAGGCGCTTCAACGCCGAGCAGCGCCTCAAGCAGGGCGAGTTAAAAGTCCTGGTGGCTACCGCGTCGCTGGAACTGGGCATCGACATCGGCGATGTGGACCTGGTCTGCCAAATCGGGTCGACCCGCTCGATCAATTCATTTCTGCAGCGGGTGGGGCGTTCGGGCCACCAGGTCGGCGGCATATCCAAAGGGCGTTTGTTTCCACTCTCGCGCGACGAACTCATCGAATGCGCGGCGCTGCTGCATGCGGTGCGCCGCGGCGAACTGGACCGGCTCAAGATTCCTGAAAACGCCCTTGATGTGTTGGCGCAGCAAATCACGGCGGAGGTCGCGGCCCGCGAGTGGTCTGAAGATGAGCTGTTCTCATTGATGCGCGGCGCGTATCCCTATCGGAATCTCAGACGCGAAGAATTCGATGAGTGCGTGAAAATGCTCGCCGAAGGTTTCAGCACACGGCGTGGACGCCGCGCGGCGTTGCTGCATCATGATGCAATCAATAAAATGCTGCGTCCCCGCAAGGGCGCCCGCCTCACCGCCATCACCTCCGGGGGCGCGATACCCGACAACGCCGACTATCGCGTGATGCTCGAGCCGGAATCCATCATTGTCGGTTCGGTGAACGAAGATTTCGCGGTTGAAAGCTTGCAGGGCGATATATTCCAGCTCGGCAACACGTCGTATCGAATCCTGCGCGTGGAGCGCGGTACGGTGCGCGTCGAAGATGCCCGCGGACAACCGCCCTCGATCCCGTTTTGGCTGGGCGAAGCCCCCGGACGCACGATGGAACTGTCCTCGGCGGTTTCGGATCTGCGCAAGGAAGTCGAGCGGCGCCTGGAAAGCGATCCGCCGGCGGCGCTCGAGTGGTTGATCGAAGCGGTTGGCCTCGATGAGGCATCCGCCTTTCAAATCGTTCAGTACCTAAGCGCGGGCAAGGCGGCGCTCGGTACGCTGCCCACCTTGGATACGGTGGTGTTCGAGCGCTTCTTCGATGAATCCGGCGGCATGCAGTTCATCATTCATTCTCCGTTCGGAAGCCGCGTCAACCGAGCCTGGGGGCTGTCTCTGCGCAAGCGCTTTTGCCGCACATTTAATTTTGAGCTGCAAGCGGCGGCGACCGAAGATCACATCGTACTGTCGCTGACCCATGCGCACAGCTTCGAACTGGCGGACGCCGCGCGCTATTTGAATTCGAACACCGTGCGTCATGTGCTCATTCAAGCCTTGTGTGCGGCGCCCATGTTCGAGGTGCGCTGGCGTTGGGACGCCGGCATTGCCCTGGCGCTGCCGCGCTTTCGCGGCGGCAAGAAAATTCCGCCGCAGATTGCGCGTATGAATGCCGAAGATCTGCTCGCATCCGTGTTTCCGGATCAGGTCGCCTGCGCCGAGAATCTGCCCGGCGAAATCGAAGTTCCGGATCATCCGCTGGTGAAACAGACCATCCGCGATTGCCTTGAAGACGCCATGGACATCGATGAGTTCGAAACGCTGCTGCGGCGTCTGGAAAGCGGCGATCTGCGCGTTGTGGCGAAGGACCTGACGGAACCATCGCCCATGGCGCTCGAGGCGCTCTCGGCGCGGCCTTACGCCTACCTCGACGATGCTCCGCTTGAGGAGCGCCGCACCCAGGCTGTCATGAGCCGCCGGTGGCTGGATCCCGCTGAGGCGGCCGACATCGGCAAACTCGACGCGGAGGCCATCGCACGCGTCCGCGCGGAAGCGTGGCCGGATGCCGGTACGCCGGACGAACTGCACGACGCGCTGCTGTGGCTCACATTCATGACGGAGGAGGAGGGCCGATCCAACCCCTCCTGGCCCGCGTTAATGGAAGATCTCGCGCGCCAGAACCGGATCGTGCGCATGCCCCTCAAGGCCGGTGCCGTGTGGGCGGCGGCCGAGCGGCGCGCGCTTTTCGAGTCGCTCGATGAATCTCTGGTCGATATCGTGCGCGGCAGGCTGGAAGGCTTGGGTCCCGTGACCGCAGCGCAGATCGGCGGCTCTCTGGCGTTAAGCGATGCGGCCATCAACAGCGCGTTGATCGCACTGGAGGCGGAGGGATTCGCGATGCGCGGACACTTCACCGGCGACTCACCGCAAGAAGAGTGGTGCGAAAGGCGTTTGCTGGCGCGAATTCACCGCTACACCGTGAAGCGATTGCGGGCCGAGATCGAACCGGTGCCGGCGCGCGATTTTTTGCGCTTCTTGTGCGAGTGGCAACGAGTACTGCCAGGCGCACGGATGCAAGGATCGGACGCGTTGGCGGCGATACTTGCGCAACTGGAGGGATTCGAGTCCCCGGCCGGTGCGTGGGAAACCGAAGTGCTTCCCGCGAGGATCACCGAATATGAGCCGCAGTGGCTCGACGAGCATTGCCGCGCCGGGCGGTTTATCTGGACGCGGCTCGCAGCCCGCGGCGGAGCGCGCGCCGATGAGGCCCCCGCGCGCGGCGCCTCTCCGGTTCGCTCCACTCCCATAGTCTTGCTGGCACGGCGCAACGTGCCGTTTTGGTCGATGTTTGCGGATCAATCGGATGCGAGACTGCTGACTTCCAAAGCCCAGGCGGTCGCGGACTTCATCCGCGAACAGGGCGCATCTTTCTTCGACGAGATCCAAGAACACGTCGGAATGCTGCCCTCGGAGGTCGAGGACGCGCTGTCGGAATTGGTGGCGGTGGGCCTGGTGAACTCGGACAGCTTCGCGGGATTGCGCGTGCTGCTGATGCCGAGCGGGCGGCGCGGCGGCCGGGCGAACTCCTATGCGTCGCGCCACAAGCGGCGCTTGGCGCTCTTCGGGATGGCGGATGCGGGACGATGGGCGCTGGTGCGTAGAAATACAGACGCATCCAACGAGCGCAGGGATGAGGCAATCGAGCAGATCGTTCGCACCCTGCTGCGCCGCTGGGGCGTGATTTTTTGGAAATTGCTTACACGCGAAGCCGATTGGTTGCCCCCGTGGCGCGAGATCTTGAGCTGCTGCCGTCGATTGGAGGCGCGCGGCGAGATTCGCGGCGGCCGTTTCGTGGCGGGATTCTCCGGCGAGCAATTCGCGACGCCGGAAGCAATCGGCTTGCTGCGCGATGTGCGCCGCAAGCCGCCGAACGACAGCTATGTATCGTTCTCGGCCGCGGATCCTCTCAATCTGATCGGCATCATCACGCCGGGAGCGAGGTTGTCCTCCCTTGCCGGCAATCGATTGCTATTCAAAGACGGCCTGCCTGTCGCGACGTTGGCGGCCGGTGAGATTCAGTACCTGGAGGATTTGCAGCCGAAAGACCAGTGGGAGGCGCAAGTTGCGCTGCTGCGCCGGCATGCGCCGGTGGCGTTGGACGAGTTGGAGTCGCCTGGTACCTCGGCACTTTGAATTTGACCGGTTGGTGTAGCGCTCGGCAGGGAGGGCGAGAAGAATCAAGGCACGAAGAAACAGTGCCTTGATTCTTCTCACTCTCCCTGGCGAATGCTCGAGCCAATCGATATCACATGCCGACGCTAGGCACTGCGCTCTTCCGTGCTTGAAGCTTCCCATCCCCGCAGTCCTTCCAGGTTCGACGCTCGATCTCACGGTGCTGGAGGACTGAATGGCCTCATGGGTATTCGTAGGCCGTAAAAACAGTATTGCCCGACGCTCACCGCTAGTGCCGGTGTAGTGATATTGATCGGCTCGAGCACTCGTCAGGAAGCGTAAGAAGACTCAAGGCCCTGTTGCCCTCGGGCCTTGAGTCTTCTTATGCTTCCTGATGAACGCTGCACCAACCGCTCAAAATCACTGCGCCGAAGTACTTATTTTTCGGTGGCCTGGGAGGCATCCCAGCCGCCGCCCAGGGCCTCGATCAGCGCCACGCTGGTTTGCAGCCGGGTCGACAGCACCGACAGGGCCGTTTCTTCCGCAGCCAAGCGGGTGGTTTGAGCGGTGATGACGCTGCTATACGGGACCGTGCCGGCCTTGTACTGATTGAGCGTCAGCGCTTCGGCTTCGCGCGCAGCTTTGACCGTTTCATCTTCGATCGCGCCTTCCTGCTCGAGCACGCGCAGCGTCACGATTTCATCCTCGACCTGCTGAAAGCTTGCGAGCACCGTTTGGCGGTAGTTATCAACCGTTCCGTCATAGGCGGCGCGGGCGCCGCGCACCTGGGCGCTGACCAGTCCGCCGTTGAACAGGGTCAGTGCCAGCGCGGGCCCCACGGACCAAACGCGATTGGTGGTGCGAAACAGGCGCATGAAGGTACTGTTCGAATACTGATCCTGGCCGCTCAAGGTGAGATCTGGAAAGTAGCCGGCTTTGGCGACGCCGATTTGCGCATTCGCGGACGCCATTTTGCGCTCCGCCTCCGCGACGTCGGGCCGCCGCTCCAACAAAGTGGAAGGCACGCCGGCAGGCACCGTGGGCACGTCGCTGCGCATACTCGCAGGATCGACAGAAAAATCCGCGGGTTGTTTGCCGATCAGTACCGCCAGGGCGTGTTCCAGGATGGCCCGCTGAATCTTGGCATTCACCTGCTGCGCCTGACTGCCCAGCAATTGGGTTTGCGCGGTGACAACGTCGGCGCGGGCGGCTACCCCGAACCTATAACGGCTCTCCGTGATGTGCAGCGATAGAGTTTCCGCTTCCACCGTATCGTCCAGCAGCTTTTGCAATTGATCCTGCGCGCGCAATTCGAAGTAATCCGTGGCCAATTCAGCCTGCGCGGAAAGCCGGGCCGCGGCCAATGCCGCTGAACTGGCTTGCGCCGAAGCGACATTGCTTTCGGTGGTGCGCCGGATGCGGCCCCAGATATCGATGTCCCAGTTGGCCGACACGCCCCCGGTGACCGTATTTTCGGTGCGTGTGCCGACGCCGATCGGCACGCCTGCGGCGTTGGTGACGCCAATTGGAGCACCTCCCCGCTGCGCTCCGAAGTTGCCTGCGATGGTCGGCCAGAATCCCGCGCGCGCCTGCGAAACCAGCGCCCGCGACTGCTCGAAAGCGGCCTCGGCCGCTTTCACCGTTTGATTGGAAATATCAATCTGCGCTTCCAGCCCATCGAGCACATCGTCATTGAAGATCTTCCACCACGGACCCCGCGACAGGACGTCGTTCGGCTCGCTGGGCTTCCAGTTGCCGGCCTCTTTGTAGTTCGCGGCGGCATCGAACTGCGGGCGGTGATAGTCCGGGCCCACCGCGCAGGCAGTCGCGAGCGCCGCTCCCAGGCCCACACAGAGAGCCCGCGCGATGAAGCGGGTCACGTGGCGACTCCCAATGAACCGAAGTCGCGGTCGCCGGTACCGGCGACTGGTTTCGGCGGCGCAGAGTACTTACCCTCCTTCAGGTGTTTCCAATAGCGGCGGAAATACAAATAGACCACCGGAGTCGTGTACACCGTGAGCAGCTGGCTCACCAGCAGGCCGCCCACGATGGCTATTCCTAAGGGTCGGCGCATCTCGGTGCCGTCTCCGGTGGCGATCGCCAAGGGCAGCGCGCCGGCGATGGCAGCGCAGGTGGTCATCATGATCGGCCTGAAGCGCAGCAAACAGGCATGCTCGATGGCACGCAACGGATCCATTCCTAAGGTGCGCTCCGCCTGCAAGGCAAAATCCACGATCATAATGGCATTCTTTTTGACGATACCGATTAGCAGCAGAATTCCGAGAGTTGCGATCAAGCTGAATTCGGTGCCCGTGGCCATCAGGGCCAGCAGCGCGCCGAGTCCGGCCGACGGCAGCGTTGAGAGAATTGTCAGCGGCTGCGAATAACTCTCATACAGCACGCCCAGCACTATGTAGATCGCGACGATTGCCGCCAGCAGCAGCAAAGGCGTGTTGCTATTGCTTTGTTGAAACAGCCGCGCGGTGCCGTAGGCGCCGCCGCGGATACCCACGGGCATATGAATGTCCATCATTTTTTTGGCGATGGCATCTTGCGCGGTGCCGATCGATACGCCTTCCGGCAGATTATAGGCAATGGAAGTGGATACCGACGTGCCCGTGTGATTGACCGATATCTGCGTCGTCCCGGTCGTGAAATGGCTGAACGCCGAGAAGGGAACGACGGTTTCCCGCGCAACGCTGACCGCCGAACCGGTGGAGGTGTTGCCTCTGCCTGAGTTGGCCAAGGAATTCAATGACAGGTTGCGGGCAACGTCCTGCGCCACCGAAGTCTGGGATGCCGCCGTTGTACCCTTGATCACCGTGGTGCCTGCCACCGCCTGGGTCAACTGCGTTCCGGATGCGGCACCGCCCGCGGTGCTGACGTACAGCTCTTTGAGTATTTCCGGGTTCTGCCAATATTGCGGCGCCACTTCCATGACGACGTGGTATTGCTGCGGACTGAAGGGATTGTAGATGTTCGACACCTGCGCCTGGGCGAACGCATCGCCCAGCGCATTGTCGATTTGTATTTCGGATAAACCCAGCCGCGACGCGCTGTCGCGATCCACAATCAGATCGGTCTCGAGGCCGCCGGGCTGCAAATCGGTATCGACGTCGGTTATTTCCGGAATGTCTTGCAGCGCCACGCGCAGCTTTTGCGACCAGGCGCGCAATTCCGTCAGGTCGTCGCCGAGCAAGGTGTATTGATATTGGGCATTGGCCGACCGGCCGCCGCCGCCGCCGAGATCTTGGACCGCCTGCAGGAACACGTTCACTCCCGCGACCGCGGCAAGCTTCGGTCGCAAGCGCGCAATGACGCGGTCGGCCGAGATACGGCGCACCTTCAGAGGTTTGAGTGCAATGGTGAGATTGGCGCTGGCGCCTCCGCCGCCAAAGGGCCCGAAACCGCCCGCTCCCACCGAACCGGTCACGGTGTTGACGGCAGGGTCCGCCTGGACGATGCCCGCCACCTCTTGAAGCTTGCCCTTTATCAACTGAAACGAACTCGAGGCATCGCCGCGAATTCCGCCCTGGAGCTGACCGGTGTCCTGCTGCGGCAGAAAGCCCTTCGGGATCACGACGTACATGAAAACATTGAGGACGATGGTCGCCCAAAAAATGGAGATCATGATCCGCCGATGGCGCAGCGCCCAATCCAAGCTCGCTGCGTAGTTGCGGCGCAAGTGTGCGAAACCGCGCTCGAAGGCTCTGCCAAAGCGGGTGGACTTGTGTTCCTTCGCGTTCTGCAGCAGCAAGGAACACATCATCGGCGTGGTGGTGAGAGAAATGACCAAGGAGATCAGAATCGACACCGACAACGTCATGGCGAACTCGCGGAATAGGCGGCCCGGAATGCCGCCCAAGAGCACGAAAGGAATGAAGACGGCGACCAGCGACAAGCTCATGGAAAGAACTGTGAATCCCACTTCTTGGGCGCCCAAGAACGCTGCCGCCGTGCGGGTCATGCCGGCTTCGATATGGCGCGTTGTATTCTCCATCACCACGATGGCGTCGTCGACGACGAAACCGGTGGCCACGGTCAGCGCCATGAGTGAAAAGTTATCCAGGGTATAGCCCAACAGGTACATTGCGCCGAAAGTGCCGACCAATGACACCGGCACCACAATCGCGGGAACCAGCGCCGCACGATAACTGTTCAAGAAGATGTAGACGACCAAGATCACGAACGCCACGGCCAGTACCAGCGTTCGCTCGACTTGCTGTACCGAGGCACGGATCGTCACGGACCGGTCGAAGCTCACCAGCAGATCGATCTTGGGATCGATCGAACTTTTTAGGACCGGCAGCTCGGCCTTGACCGCGTCGATGGTTTCGATGATGTTCGCGCCGGGCTGCTGCGTCACCGTCACAAACACCGCCGGTTTGCCGTTGTACAACCCGTAGGTGCGGACATTCTCTGTGGCGCCATCCTCCATATCGAGCACGGTTGCGACATCGCCCAGGCGCACGGTCGCGCCGTTGCGATTGGCGATGATCAGATTGCGATATGGCGCCGCATCGCGCGCGTTGTCGTTGGTATAGATTTGATAGTGAAGATCATCCGATTCGATCGCGCCCTTGGGGGCATTGGCGTTCGAATTCGAGATGGCGGCGCGCACGTCCTGCAGACCGATGCCGTATTTGGACAGCGAATGGGGATTGAGTTCGACGCGCACCGCAGGCAGGGCGCTGCCGTTGACATTGACGCCGCCCACCCCGGATATTTGTGAAAGGCGCTGGGAAATGACCGCATCCGCTGCATCGTAGATCTGCCCTTGAGTAAGCACGTCGGAAGTCATCGCAATGACAATCACCGGAATCGCGGAAGTATTGAGCTTGCGATAGGTGGGATTGCGGGTCAGGGAGGTAGGCAAATCCGCATGCGCTGCGGCGATCGCTGCTTGTACGTCGCGTGCCGCGCCGTCGATATCGCGGTCGATGCCGAACGTGAGCTGGATGCTGGTGGTGCCGACGCCGCTCGTCGACGTCATGTCATCGACATCGGCAATGGCTCCAAGATGCCGCTCCAAGGGAGTCGCCACCGTGGCCGCCATGACTTCCGGGCTGGCGCCGGGCAACTGCGCCGACACAAATATCGCGGGGACGTCGATGCGCGGCAGCGGCGCCACCGGCAGGAGTGCAAAGGCCGCCACGCCGCTCAGGGCTACCCCGATTGTCAACAACGTGGTGGCCACCGGCCGCTTGATGAAGGGCGCGGAGATATTCATGCCGGGCCTTCCGCCAAGGGCGCATCGGATGCAGTTCCTAAGCGGCCGCGCATGCGCGCTGCGATACGATCGAACGCCAGGTAAATGACCGGCGTGGTGAAAAGCGTCAGAACTTGACTGACCAACAGGCCGCCCACGATGCTGACGCCCAGTGGATGCCGCAGCTCGGATCCGGTGCCGGTGCCGAACATCAGGGGCAGTGCGCCGAAAATAGCGGCAACCGTGGTCATTAAGATCGGACGAAACCTCAAGAGACAGGCCTTGTAGATGGCGTCCCGCGGCGACAGGCCCTCATCGTGCTGGGCGACGATGGCAAAATCGATCATCAATATCGCATTCTTTTTGACGATGCCGATCAACAGAATGATGCCGATCAGCGCAATGATGGTCAGATCGTCGCCGAACAGCATGAGCGCCAACAACGCTCCGATGCCGGCCGAGGGCAGTGTCGACAAAATCGTAACGGGGTGAACGAAGCTTTCGTAGAGAACGCCGAGCACGATATACATCACCAGCACGGCGGCGACCAGCAACAGCAATTCATTGCTCAAGTTGCTGCGAAATGCCAGCGCGGCGCCTTGAAACGTCGTACGAATGCTGATCGGCATGCCGAGGGTGCGCTCAGCCTCCTCGATGGCGGTGACAGCTGCGCCGAGCGAGGCATTGGCCGCAAGATTGAATGACACCGTCGTCGCCGGGAACTGCGCCAGATGATTTATCAATATGGGACGTGTTTCCACGTCGACTCTGGCAATCGCCGACAAAGGCACCTGACCGCCGCCGGCGGAGGGGACATAAATGGATGCCAGATCGTCGATCGACCGGTAGGCCTTCGGATCTGCCTCCATGATCACGCGGTATTGATTCTGCTGAGTGAATATGGTTGAAACGATCCGTTGGCCGAAGGCATCGTAAAGCGCGTTGTCGACGGTGCCCACGCTTATCCCCAGGCGCGCTGCGCTATCGCGATCGATGGTCACGTACGCTGCAAGTCCGTTGTCTTCCTGATTGCTCACCACGTCCGCCAACTGCGGCAATTGCGCCAGCGCCGCCACCAGTTTTGGCGTCCAGGCCGACAGTGCCTGGGAATCCGCGCTCTCCAAGGTAAACTGGTACTGAGTGCGGCTGATGGTGTTATCCAGCGTGAGGTCCTGCACGGGTTGCATGTAGACCGTAATCCCCGAAACATCGGCAGTTTCGGCGCGCAGCCGCCGGATCACGTCGGTGACGGTGGTGGAGCGGTCAGCGCGCGGTTTTAGATTGATCAGGAAGCGGCCGCTGTTCAATGTGACGTTGTTGCCATCCACGCCGATGAAGGAGGAGAGGCTGACCACGTCCGGATCCTTGAGAATCGCGGCGGCGAGAGCTTGCTGACGTGTGGCCATGGCGCCGTAGGAAATCGACTCGGTCGCTTCGGATACGCCTTGGATCAAGCCCGTGTCCTGATCGGGAAAGAAGCCCTTGGGAATCAGCACGTAGAGAAGCGCCGTGAGCACGAGCGTCCCCAGCGCGACCCACAGGGTCAATCTCTGATGATCGAGAACCCAGGTAAGGCGCCGGCCATACCAGTCGACGACCGCGGAGAACCACTTGCCGGAGTCCGTCTGCGCGCGCTCATTTTGCGGCCGGTGTTTCAGCAGCCGCGCACACATCATGGGCACCAGCGTGAGCGAGACCACCGCCGAGATCAAAATCGTAACCGCAAGCGTGACGGCGAACTCGCGAAACAGCCGGCCGACGACGTCTTGCATGAAGAGCAGGGGAATCAGCACGGCGATCAGAGAAATGGTCAGGGAAATAATGGTAAATCCAATCTGCCCGGCGCCCTTGAGCGCCGCCTCGAGCGGCGATTCCCCGGCTTCGATGTACCGGGAAATATTTTCGATCATGACGATTGCATCATCGACCACGAATCCGGTCGCTATGGTCAGCGCCATCAGCGACAGATTGTTCAGGCTGAAATTAGCCAGATACATGACCGCAAATGTGCCGATCAGCGACAGCGGAACCGACAGGCTCGGGATGATTGTGGCCGGAATGTTGCGCAAGAAGAGCCAGATCACGAGCACCACCAGCACGACCGCCAGTATCAATTCGAATTCGACATCCTTTACCGAAGCGCGGATGGTGACCGTGCGGTCCGTGAGCAACGCCACGTCCACGCCCGCCGGCAAATCTGCCTTGAGCGACGGCAGCAGCTCGTGGATTCTATTGACCACGTCGACGACGTTGGCTCCGGGCTGCCGTTGAACGTTCAGGATCAGCGCCGGCAGGGAATTCATCCAACCGCCCAGTTTGGAATTTTCCGCACCCGAAACCAGGGTCGTTACATCCTTGAGGCGTACCGGTGCCCCATTCTTGTAGGCCACCACGATGTTGCCGTAGTCATCGGCGTTTCTGATCTGATCGTTGGTGTTGATTGTATAGGCGTTGGCAGGCCCGTCGAGCGTGCCCTTTGGACCATTCTGATTGGCATTGTTGATGGTGGTACGCAAGTCGTCGAGGTTGATTCCATATGCCGCCATCGCCCGTGGATTGGCCACCACGCGCACGGCGGGACGCTGGCCGCCGCTGATGCTGACCACGCCGACGCCTTTGATTTGAGAAATCTTCTGCGCGATGCGCGTGTCGACCAAATCCTCCACGTCCGTGAGCGCCATGGTCTTCGATGTAATGCCGAGAATGAGCACGGGCGCGTCGGCTGGATTGACCTTGGCATAGATCGGGGGCGCCGGGAGATCCTGGGGGAGCAGGTTCTGGCCGGCGCTGATGGCGGCTTGCACTTCCTGTTCCGCGACATCGATCGCCAGGGACAAGTTGAATTGCAGCGTAATCACCGAGGCGCCGGCGGAGCTGGTCGAGGACATTTGACTCAAGCCGGGCATCTGTCCAAATTGTTTTTCGAGCGGCGCCGTGATCGCGGAAGTGATCACTTCGGGACTTGCGCCGGGATAGAAGGTCTGCACCTGAATGGTGGGGTAGGCGACTTCTGGCAGTGCCGACAGCGGCAACTGCAAATAGGCCATCGCGCCCACGATCAAAATCGCCACCATCAATAGGGTCGTGGCGACCGGGCGCAGGATGAAGATGCGTGAGGGGTTCACGGCACTACTTCGATGGCGGTGGTTTGCCGCGCCCCTTGCCGCGTCCCGCGCCGGGAGTGCCGGGCGCAGCCGGCTGGCCGGCCGGTTTCGCGCCGGCGGCAGGAGCCGGCGCCGAACTCGGCAGCTGCACCGTTGCGCCGTCGCGCAGCCGGTCTCCGCCTTCGGTGACGACGACCTCGCCGGCCTTGAGTCCCGCGGTCACCGCCACCTTCTCGCCGTCGATCACACCCAGCGTTACCGGACGCACGCTCACACTGTTGTCCGGATTGACGACGTAGACGAAGGTCGTGGCAACACCGTTGGGCGCGCCTCGGCGCACCGCTGCATTCGGCATGATGATTTGATTGGCGAGCACGTCCTGCAGCAGTTGAATATTGACAAATTGATTTGGAAACAGCGATGAGTCCGTATTGTCGAACTGCGCGCGCAGCTTGATGGTGCCGGTCGTGATGTCGATCGAATTGTCGACCGTGAGCAGCTTGCCTTCAGCGATCTTGGTGGCGTTGGTGCGATCCAGAGCTTCAACGGGGAGGGCGGCGCCGGATTGCACGCGCTTCATCACCGCGGAGACATTGTCCTCCGGAATGGAGAAGATCACCGTGATGGGCTGCAGTTGATTGATGAGCACGATGCCATTGGCGTCGCCCGGCGTCACGTAGTTTCCCTGATCGACCTGGCGCAACCCGACCCGACCCGTCACCGGAGCGGTAATGTGTGTGTACACCAGATTCACCTGAGCCGTCTTGACCTGCCCTTCATCGGCCTGGATAGTGCCGACCAACTGGTCAACCAGCGCGCGTTGCGTGTCGAGCTGCTGTTCGGCGACGGAATCCTCTTTGACCAAGCCTTCGTAGCGCTTCAAGTCCACTCTTGCGTTGGCCAGCAGCGCTTGGTCGCGCCTCAAATTCCCCTCCATCTGCTGCAGGGCGGCTTCATAGGGGCGGGGATCGATCTGCGCCAAGGCGTCGCCTTGGCGGATGAATTGGCCTTCGGTGAAGAAAATCTTTTGCAGCGTCCCGGTGATTTGGGTTCTGACGGTCACCGTGGCCAGGGGTGTCACGGTCCCCAGCGCCGGAATCTTCACCTGGATGTCGCCCGAGAAGGCGGTGGCCACCGATACTGCGACCGGGCCATTCTGTCCGCCGCGGCCGCGCGGCGGGGCGGCGACCGGCTGCTTGCTGCGCAGGTAGAGCACGAAGGCGGCCAACAGCGCCACGATGACCAGCGCAATGATCAGTGCACGCCAGTGTCTGGCAATGAAAGGTCGAGTGTCCCGCTGCGGCGCCAGAAACTGCGGATCTTCTTGTTCGGTTGTCACTAATTCACCAATACGCGGGCCCATTCCGTGGCACGCACTGCCAAACGATCATTCGGGCGAGCCGCAGACTATAACCAGATTCGACCGTTAACTACACACTGATCAATGGCAGCATGCATGTAGAGCAGCGGAATACTCTAAAGTTCATAAGCCAATGTAAAGTATTGTGAATACTGACCCCTGAATCTTGAGGACATAAGCGGCCTGCCGGCGGGAATGGCGCAATCCCTTGAGGCCCGGATGCTAGAATTCGGGCCGCCCCAAAACATTAAGGAGACTCGATGAAACTGAACAAGTCCGCTGCATGCTGGGTCGCGCTGGCCTGGGCTGCATCGATGTCCGCCCACGGTGCTGAAGCTTGGACAGAGGGTGTGAACTATTTTCTGATTCAGCCGGCGCGAACGACGTCGGTGCCGGCGGGCAAGATCGAAGTCACCGAAGCCTTCTCGTACGCGTGTCCGGCGTGCAATATTTTTCAGCCGATCATGCGCAAGCTGAAGCATTCGATGCCGGCCAACGTGGTGGTGGACTATCTTCCCGCGGCCTTCAATACCGCGGAGGATTGGCCGATGTTTCAATTGGCGTATATAACCGCGCAGATCCTGGGCGTGGACCAACAAACGCACGATGCCATGTTCGACGCGGTGTGGAAGGGCGGCGACCTTAGCATCACCGATCCGGCCACCCGCGGACTGAAGAGCCGCATGCCGACCATTGAGGATGCGGCCAAGTTCTACAGTCAGCACGCCGGCGTTCCGGTGGAAAAATTCATCGCAACCTCCAAGTCCTTTTCGGCAGATCTCAAAGTTCGCACGGCTCAGGACCTGTTGGTTGCCTACAAGGTGGACCGCACCCCGACCATCGTGGTCAACGGCAAGTATCGATTGCATGTGGAATCGGCCGGAGGCACCGATCAGCTGATTGAGTTGGTGAAGTTCCTGGTGGCAAAGGAAACCAAGTAGCTTCCGGCCCAATCCGCCAGGCATGCAAAAAAGGGTTTCCGATGGATTCCATGAGAAATTTATTCCTCGGACACCCGCGATTGTGGATCTCATTTGTCGCCGGCAGCGGGCTGTTCTTTTTTCTTCCCGCCGACTGGTCGGCCCTGAGCCGCGTGCTGCTGAGTTGGAACGCGGGCGTTGTGCTGTTTCTGGCTCTGATCTTTTTCTGGATGACCCGCCTCACCGCCGCGCAGATCTGCACCAAGTACATTGAAGAGGACGAGACGGCGCCTTTTATCCTCGCTGTTGTGGTGATCGCAGCAGTTGCCAGTCTCGTTGCCATTGTTGAACCGCTGGCCACCATCAAGCATGTAACCGGCTCGGTGCGCGCCGCGCATTTTGCGCTGGCCGCGCTCACGCTGATCAACTCCTGGGTGCTGGTTCCCGTGATGTTCACCACGCATTACGCGGATCGGTTTTATAGCGTAACGAAGGAGCATCGGCCGCTGCGGTTTCCCAATACTCCGGAACCGGTGTTTTGGGATTTCGCTTATTTCTCCTTCACCATCGCGGCGGCCTGCCAAACTGCGGATGTATCGACACAGGACGCCGGGATCCGCAAGGTCGTGGTGGCGCAAACCCTGATCTCATTTCTCTTCAACGCATCCATCTTAGGATTTGCCATCAACGTCACGGCTGGCCTCATCGGCGGCAGCTGAAACAAACACGGGTCGCGGGTCAGTTCGCTGCCTTGACGACTTCGCCGCCCTTCATGACGAACGCCACCGACTGAAGCCGCGCGACGTCCGCGAGCGGATCGCCGTTGACCGCGATGAGATCGCCATAGCGCCCGACCGCGATAGCGCCGACATCACTCTGGCGGCCCAGCGCCTCGGCGGCATTGGCTGTGGCCGCCTGGATTGCCTGCATGGGGGTCATTCCCCACTTGACCATGGTGACGAACTGACGCGCGTTGTAGCCGTTCGGGTATACGCCGGCATCCGTACCGAATACCATTTTGACGCCGGCTTTGACGGCTGCCTGGAAAGTCTGCCGCTGCTTCAAGCCGATCATCCGTTCTTTTTCCAGCGACTCCTTATAGACGCCGTTTTTCTCGCCTTCGGCCATGATGTAATCATCGTTGTAGATGTCCATCGAAAACCAGGTTCCGTGCTGCTTCGCCAGCGAAAATGCTTCATCGTCCGCAAGGCTGGCGTGCTCGATCGTATCCACGCCGGCGCGTATGGCGTCCTTGATGCCCGATGTGCCATGGGCATGTACCGCGACGCGCATGCCCAGCATGTGGGCTTCATCGACCAGCGCCTTCATTTCCGCCAGGTCATACTGCTGTCCGCCCACGGTGTCGGATTTGGAAAGCACGCCGCCCGTGCCGCAAAATTTGATGACCTCCGCGCCGTATTTGCGCAATTTGCGTACCGTCGCGCGGATTTCCTCGGGGCCGTTTGCCACGGCCGGCCGCGGTAGCGAGACCGACGGAGGATAGGCCGTCGCGTCGCAGTGGCCGCCCGTTGCGCCGATCGCATAGGTCGCCGGCACAATGCGCGGTCCGGCAACGATGTGCTGATCGATGGCCTGTTTGATGGCAACATCGTCGAAGTTGGCCGAACCCACGTTGCGAACGGTGGTGAAGCCGGCCAGCAAAGTCTTTTGCGCGTTCGCGACCCCGACCACGGTCCAAAAGTTATCGGTGAACTCCAGGTGTCGATAGCCGCTGAAATGCGGATCGGAAGTTAGGTGGGTGTGCATGTCGATCAGTCCCGGCAGCAAGGTCATGCCGGAAAGGTCGATGCGGCGTGCCTCCGCCGGCGTCGTCGATCCTTGCGTGCCGACGGCCGCGATGCGGCCATCGATAATCGTGACCTGCGGGTGCTCGACGATGCGCCCCGTCAGCACATCGACCATCCGGTCGGCGCTGACCACCACAGTGTCGGCAAACGCGGTGCCCATGGCGCCATGGGCCAGCGCAGCGGCGGCAAAAATTGCCGCGCGCAAAATATGGCTCGATCGCATTTTCATCCCCTTGGCTATTTTTTTTGCCACGCTATCACAACGAGGGCATCGCCGGTTCTACATCGGATAATAAGACATTCAGCCGCGGCGCGTCCGCGCCTCTCACGGATGCGAAGGCCACGATATGCTCCAAAATGTGCTGCACATAGGCGCGTGTTTCGTTGTAGGGAATATTTTCTATCCACACCGCGGCATCCATCTGCGAGGACGGCAGCCAGCGGGAGGCTGCGGCCGGCCCCGCGTTGTAGGCGGCAAGGCTTACCGCCAGCTGCTCGCCGTAGCGGTCCAGCAATTCGCGCAAGTACGCGGCGCCGAGCGGCACGGCGATGGCCGGGTCGAACAGGCCGTCGCGGCCCGGCGCTGCCAGGTGCCAACGGCGCGCAACCGCGGAGGCGGTCGCCGGGACCATTTGCATGACGCCACGGGCATCGGCGTGAGACACCGCGTCCTTGCGAAACAAGCTTTCCTGGCGCATGAGGGCCAGAATCCAGTCCTGTGGCAATTGCGCCAGCTTACCCGCGCGGCTTACCGACTCCAGAAAGGGCCGTGGATAGCGCAGCGTCACATCATCGAATTCTCCGCTCTGAGCCAGTGTGGTGATGGATTGAGCGAACCAGCCCCACTGCGAGGCGAGGAGGGCCGCCTGCACCTTCAAGGCAGCGTCGGCGCCTTCCAGCGCGGCGTTCCACTCCGACGCCGCCTCGTCCGCCATGTCGCAACCGAACAGTTCACGAGCGCGAATCACCCCCGGCGCTTGGGCGAGCGATGCTTGCGCGGCCGCATCGAGCGGCGATGGGCGCACATTCAGGTTGTAGGGTTGCGCCAAGCGGTCCGCGGCCAAATATCCGTAGTAGTCCCGCAACCCCGCGATCTCGCTGAATAACGGCGCGGCCGCTTCGTTGCCGCGGATTGTCGCGACGGCACGAGCGTGCCAATAACGCCAACGGGGCAGCGCGGCGAGGCCCATGGGCATTTGTTCGGTCCAGGCGAGTGCTTTGGCGTAATCGCCGTTCCACAAGGCGGCCCGAACGCGCCATTCTTGCACTTGCGCGTCGGCTGCCGCGGGCGGCAGTTCATCAAAGGCCGCGAGCGCGCGCTTATCACGGTCGTATGCCGCGCCGAGCGCAGCCGCGCGTGCGAGCCGGTCCTTGATCTCAGGCGTCAGTCCATCGCGCGCATCGAGCTGCGGCAGCAAATCCAAGGCATATCGAGGCTCGGTGCGCGAGAGCTTCTCAAACCCGGAGGCCAATGCTTCCGCTTCGACCGGCAAGGTAGGATGCGTCGCCAGAACATTGAGCGCCGATTTCGGTGAGTCCAGCAAATCGGACCACTGTAGCAGCGCAGTGCGCGCGTCGATGGGGACATCGGCCGCGAATTCGCGTGCCAATCGCGGGGCATCGGCCGCCAACGCCGCCCGGGTGCGGCTCAGCGCGAGCGCCGGCGTCAATAGGCGCTGCTGCCGCAGCCAGGCGAACACGCCGCTGCACTCGGCGGGTGCTCGTTGCGGCACGATCCACCGCACCAGCGCAGCGGCGGCGAGACCCTGGGTATCGCCCGTGGACAAGCGGCCTTCGAGCCTGTCGCAAACCAATGCCGGATCGCTGACCTCCGCCGATCGCGATAGAAATAGTTCCCAGCGCCGGCGCTGCGCCAGACTTGCCAGCCAATCGCGCCGCAACCCCCGGGTCACCGGTTGTGCACCTCGCGAATGCAGAAATGCATCGATCGATGCGTCCAGATCTTCATCCGCCTTGAGGCTCAAGTCGCGCCGCATTCTCGCGGCAATCAGATAGTCGTGAATGACATACGCTTCCAAGGTCGGCGAATCCACGAGGTCGGGCTGATGCAGCCGGACGCGCTGCATGGCGGCGACGAATTCATCGCGCGCGGCGAGCGGCTGCGCGGCGAGCATCGGCGCAAAGGCTGAAATAATTGCGGCGCCCAGCAGCCTCACGAGCCAAGTCGACATCCCCCCATTATGATGGTTGAATGGCGCGGGCATGAAATCTAAAGTCGTGGCGATTTTGGAAACCCGCGCCGGCGCGCATCTCGCCGAACTGGTGACGCGCCGCGGCGGCGTACCCCTGCTTGCACCGGCTTTGGAAGAGGTGCCGGATGTCGACCCGCAGGCGTTGCATGCCTTGCTCCGTCGCTGGCAGGTCGATCCTTTCAAAATTTGTATTTTTCAAACCGGCGTCGGCACTCGGGCGCTGTTTGCCGCCACCGACCGCGCCAATTTGACCGCAGATTTGCAGCAACTCTTGGCTGCCGCGACGGTGGTGGTGCGCGGGCCGAAGCCGGTCGGCGAACTGAACGCGCGCAAAATCCGCATCGATATCAAGGCTGCTTCTCCCTTTACCACCGAAATGGTTCTTGCGGCGCTTGCCGATGTGCATGTCACGGGCGCCAAAATCCTGGTACAGCGCTATGGTGAAACCAATCAAGCCCTCGCCTCGAAGCTGCAAGCCCGAGGCGCCACGGTGCAGGAGATCGCCACCTACCGCTGGGCTCTGCCTGCGGATACGCAGCCTCTCGCGGACCTGTTGCAGGCATTGGCGCGCGGCAGCGTCGATGCCATCGTGTTTACCAGCGCCGTCCAAATTCACAACCTGTATTCGATCGCCGAGAAAGCCGGAAGCGCGGCAAAACTCGCCGGCCATCTGAACCGCGCCCTCGTGGCCTCAATCGGTCCGGTTTGCTCACGCGCATTACGCGGCTACGGGGTCGCTCCTGCCTTGGAAGCCGATCCCCCGAAGTTGGGACCTCTGATGGCCGCGCTGGATGCAGCTCTGGGGCCGGTAGCCTGATCTGTCAGCCCATGCCCGACAGCTGCTAGGCCTGTCGTCTGACGAGGTTACGCCCCGAGGTTCTCTGAAAAAGGCTGTCGGCCGGTGTATAAATACGGCTGCGTCGCAGCCCTAGGAGCAATAAGCAGTGGACAAGCCAAAAACAAAAGCCGAGCCGTTTTTGACGGATGTGAAGACCCTGCGCGAGCGGGCGCGAAAAAATATTGATACCGGGGGCGTGACATTCACATACCAAGGGGACGTGAAAAAGACCATCGATATTTTGCAGGCCGTTCTGGCAACCGAAATCGTCTGTGTGCTGCGTTACACCATGCACGCGGTGGCGGCACAAGGCATCTCCAGCGAAGGCGTCAAGGCAGAGTTTGCCCAGCACGCCAAGGAAGAGGCGGGCCATATGCAAGAGGTGGCCGAGCGCATCAACCAGCTGGGCGGACGGCCTGACTTCAATCCCACCGGTCTGGCGACGCGCGCCGCCTCGGAATACGGCAATGCACAGAATTTAATTGAGATGATCAAGGAAAATCTGATTGCGGAGCGCATTGCGGTCGACCACTACCGCGAATTGATCCGCTATTTCGGCGACGACGATCCGGGGACCCGCAAGATGCTGGAAGGAATTCTGACGGTCGAGGAAGAGCATGCGAACGACATGCACGACTTGCTCGTCGCCCATGAAGGCCACCCCATGTTGGCCAAATAGCAGGTAACCGTTTCTGCTTTAGCTGCTGCCGCCCACGGACGGGGAATCGCTGGCGGGGAAGGACTCCTCCAAGGCCTCATCCAATAGTTCATCCATGTGGCCCTTGTCCTCCGGCTGAGTGTGCCTGCGCATATAGGCCGCGGCGTAGGAGCAGGCCGGATTGACCGACCAACCCTGCTCCGCCGCGAGTTTCAGTGCTGCCCCCATCAGCTCGGCCGCGATGCCGCGGCCGCCGATGGCCGGCGGCACGCGGGTGTGAGTGATGGTCATCACGCCATCGGCGAGTGTGTAGTCCAATTCCGCCGCATGGCCGTCAACCTCTGTGGTAAACCGTGTTGCGTTCTGATCATGACTAATGATGCTCATGTTCGTCGGGATGCTCCGCTGAATGCGGCGCCGGATGCTCCTCCGGACGCGGTGCTGGGTGAGTCTGCGGGTTTGGCGCAGGCTTTACCGCCGCAGTGTGCTCCGGTTCGCGGCGCGGCTCAACCGGCTTAGGCTGCGCCGCGGCGTGTTCCTGCGGGTGTTGCTGCGGATGCTCCTGCGGTTGCGCATGCTGCTGCGGGTGTTCCTGCGGTTGCGGCTGCGCATGCTGCTGCGGGTGTTCCTGCGGTTGCGGCTGCGCATGCTGCTGCGGGTGTTGCGGTTGCGCATGCTCCTGCGGATGTTGCTGCGGCGGCGCTCCAGTCGGCGTCATCGGCCGCACTTCGTGGGCCGGTGCCCCTACGTTTTTGTTCGGCGCTGCAGCTTCTCGAGTGGGAGGAGGAGCCGACGTTTTGGGCGCAGCTTCCGTCGGCCGCGGCGTGCTCAATCGCGGCTGCGGATTCCCGTGCTCGGTCCCCACCGTCGCGGCGTTGCGCGCCGGTACTGCGTTGGTGAAGTTGGCCGCTCGGGGAGTGGCGGCAATCGACGGGTGGCCATGGTTGGAACTGGCGCGCAGTTCGGGATTGGTGCGCGCAGTCGCGACGTGCTGGCGTTGCGCGGAAGTGGCTTCGATATGGCGCTCGCGCCCGGCCGCGGTCTCCGCCGCGGTTGGTTGTGCTCGGACGCCGCCGTTGCCGCCGTTAAAGCTGACCCGGGTCACGCTGACGTTGTTGATCACCGTTTTGTTGTAGACGTTGGTGATGTGCGCCGAGCCTACATTGACGACCGCGCGATTGTAGAAAAGATGGCCGCCTTGCCAGTAGCCGCCCTCGTAGCCGCGGCCACCGTAGCCGTAGCCGTAGTTGACGCCGCCATAGAAGCCGACCTGAGGTCCCCAATAGCCGGCATGCCACAGGAAGCCGGCGCCTTCAGCGCCCCAGTATCCGGGTGTCCACAAATACTGCGGCTGAGGTGCTTCGACCCAAGTGCCCGGCACCCAGTAGTAATCTTGGATGTCGTCGCCCCAAGCCCAGTAACCGGGCGTCCAGACGTAGCCGTCCCCGGGTATGGGGGGTTGGTCGTAAACCGGCAGTTCCGGCGGTGCGACAGTGACGGAAACACTGACCTGCGCCATGCCGAGCGCGGGCGAGAGCGCTAGCAGCAAGACGGATACCAATGAGAGAAGCTTGAACTTCGAGGACATGATTTTTCTCCGACGGGTGAGAAGCGCGCGGCCGCGAAAAATTCTTATGGTTCCCACGCTATCCGGAATGCCCCGCCGTCTTAATCAGCGGGTTGCGGGCACGCCTGTAGGATATGCCTTATAGCTCCCAAAAGGGTTTGCTGCCTCCTTTATAATGGTTCTTCCTATGACAGCCGCCCCGGTAATTGCCCAAAACGCGGATGTTAGGTTTCTCGGGAAGCTGCTCGGCGAGGTCATCCGCACTTACGGCGGCAGCGGATTGCTCGATCGAATCGAAGCGATTCGAGCCGCATCCGTCGATCGATTTCGCGGCATTGCCAATCCGCGCGGCCTGGCGGCCGGTTGGGAGAGCCTGTCGCTTGATGAAACGGTCGCCTTTGTGCGCAGCTTCATGCTGTTTTCCATGCTCGCGAATCTCGCCGAGGACCGGCAGGGCACGGCGGCGGAAAAGGACAGCACCCTGGCATCGGCTTTGGGCTTCCTTGAAGCCCAGGGGGTCACGCGCGAGCAGGCCGCGTCGCTCCTGGACCATGCGCTCATCATGCCCGTGTTGACTGCGCATCCAACCGAAGTGATGCGCAAGAGCATGTTGGATCACCGCAACCGAATTGCGGCGTTGATGGCGCAACGGGATCTGGGCCGCCAGGAAACCAGCGCCGGAGAAGTGATCGACGACGCGATCGCCGCCCAGATTGCATTTTTGTGGCAGACGCGGGCTCTGCGGCACGAGAGACTGTATGTTGCGGATGAAGTCGATATAGCACTCACCTATCTGCGCGATATTTTCCTGCCGGTCGTGCCGGCGCTGTATGCGCGCTGGGAACGATTGTTGGGCAGGCGGCCGCCGAGTTTTCTGCGGCTCGGATCCTGGATCGGGGGCGACCGCGATGGCAATCCGCATGTCACGGCGGCTTCCTTGCGGCTGGCGTTAGGCCGCGCGAGCCAGGCGTTGGTGGCCGAATACCTGGAGCAACTGAATGCCATCGGCGCGGAGCTGTCGCTCTCCAGTGAACTCGCACAGGTCTCTGCGCCGCTCGCGGCGCTGGCGGACGCCGGCGGCGACCAAAACGCGGCGCGCGCCGACGAGCCGTATCGGCGTGCCCTGACCGGCATGTATGCGCGCCTGGCCGCGACCTATCAAACCTTGACCGGCCGCGTGCCGCAGCGGCCGGCCAGCGTAGAAGCGCGCGCCTATCCCGACGTTGCGAGCCTGCGCGCAGATCTGCAAATCCTCGAGGACTCGCTCAAATCCGAAAGCCGGGTGGGCCTCAATGGCGGTGCGCTGGCGCGGTTGAATCGCGCCGTCGAAACGTTCGGCTTTCATCTAGCGTCGCTCGATCTTCGCCAGAACGCCGACGTCCATGCTCGGGTCGTTGCGGAATTGCTCAAGGTGGCCGGGGTGGCACCGGACTATGAGGCGCTGAGCGAAATGCAGCGCGCGGAGCTGCTGCGCCGCGAACTGGCAAGCGAACGCCTGTTGGCGAGTCCATTCGCCAATTATTCCCCCGAGACGATGTCGGAACTTGGCATCGTGCGCGCGGCCGCGGAAGCGCATTCCCGCTACGGTCCCGAATGCATCCGCTTCTATATCATTTCCAAGTGCGAGAGCGTTTCGGACTTGTTGGAGGTCAATATCCTTCTCAAGGAAGCCGGTCTGTACCGCACGCAGGGCGGCGCCTCGGCCGCGATCATGGCCGTACCGCTTTTTGAGACCATTGCCGACCTAGAGAGCTCTGCCGCCATCATGCAGGCGTGGCTTGCGATTCCGGAGACCGCGGCGATCGTCGCCGCGTTCGGATTCCAAGAAGTCATGGTGGGTTACTCGGATTCCAACAAGGATGGCGGCTATCTGACCTCGGTTTGGAGCTTGCATCTCGCCACCCGCATGCTCGCCGCTGTTTTCGAAAAATCATCGACTGCCATGCAGGTGTTTCACGGCCGCGGCGGTGCTGTCGGCCGGGGCGGCGGATCGTCGTTCGCGGCAATCCGCGCGCAACCTCACGGTACCGTGCGCGGACGGATACGCATCACCGAGCAGGGAGAAATCATTGCCGCGAAGTACGGCACGCGCGACAGCGCGGCTGCGAATCTGGAATCGATAGCGGCCGCGACGATGCTGGCTTCGTTGGAGAAGCCTTCCCTGTCAGAGGACAGCGGCCGCCGCTTCGCGGATGCGATGCACATGCTCTCCAGAGACGCATTTCGCGCCTACCGCGCTTTGGTCTATGAAACCGACGGATTTGCGGCATTCTTCCGGCAGATGACGCCGCTGCTGGAGATCTCCGAACTCAAGATCGGTTCGCGGCCGGCGTCGCGCACCAACTCGCAACGCATCGAGGATCTGCGTGCCATTCCATGGGTGTTCAGCTGGGCGCAGGCGCGGGTGATGTTGCCGGGCTGGTATGGCGTGGGTCAGGCGATGGCCGCGTCCGATGTGGGACTGCTGCGGGAGATGCAGGAGGCATGGCCGTTCTTTCGCGCGACCCTCGACAATTTGGAAATGGTGCTGTCGAAATCGGACATGGGGATCGCGGCGCGCTATCTCACCTTGGTCGAGGACCGGTCCCTCGGCGAGGCGCTGTTCGGCCGCATCCGCGGCCAGTGGCTTGCCACCCACGATTGCCTTTTGACGATAACGGGCCAAACACGCCTGCTGGAGAAACATCCCGCGCTGGACGCGTCCATTCGTTTGCGGCTGCCATACATTGAGCCGCTGAATCTGTTGCAAGTTGAATTGTTGAGGCGTCACCGTGCGGGGGAGATCGATCCGCGCGTGCGTGAAGGAATTCAGCTTTCCATCAACGCCATTGCGACGGCGTTGCGCAACAGCGGTTAGGAATCGGTCTGAATACTCAGACAGACTCCTTCAGTATGCCAACCGAAGGCAAGATCTCGCCGGTGGAAGAGGGCTATGCGCTTCTCGCCGCGGCAACGGACGATGCCGATCGCATCACCGCGACCGCATCGCTCATCCTGGCCATCTTCGATGAATTCTACAAAACCTTCTGCGATTACTCGGATCGAGCCAAGCGCGCCTTCGAAGAGAGGGATCCGCGCGCTTCGGTGACCGTCAGCACCGAGCGCCTCGGCTTGTACACCCGCTACATCGCGGAACACGGACCGCGGATCCGCTCCGCGTTCCCGGACCTGTCGGTCGCGCCGCATCTATGGGATTCCCTCGATCGGCTTTTTGCCGCCATGATCGTCGATCGTTATGACGCCGACATCGCTTTCAGCTTCGCCCACTCAGTGCGCCGCAATATCCACCACGGCTTGTGGCGGCCGGTCGCCTATTCGTTTCCGCCGCCGAGCGAGTTGCGCGCGCTGTCGATGGCGTCGGTACATCGCCGCTTACCGGTGCCCGGCCGCATAGACGACGAGTTGTTTTGCACAGCGCTGCAAATACCCGGCTTTTCCGTGCCGTTCAGGGATCTGAAAGCCGATGCGCGCAAGATCCGGCTGCGTGTCGAGCAATTATTGGATGACAAGGGCGAGGCCGGGACTCCGGAGGCCTTAGATGTCGTCGAGGCGGGGTTTTTCCGCGATCGCAGCGCGTTTGTCGTCGGCCGGTGGGTCTATGCCGACGAGCACGTGGTGCCCCTGGTGGTGGCGCTGTTGAACGGCACGGACGGAATTTACGCCGACGCGGTGTTGCACCGTATCGCCGATATTCACAACCTGTTCAGCTCGACCCTGGCGAATCTGCACGTCAGCACACCTCTCTACTATCAAACCTGCGTTTTTTTATTCAGCCTGATGCCGAGGCGCCCGTTGGGAGAGCATTATTCGACCATCGGCTACAACCATCTCGGCAAGGTCGCCATTTTGAACGAGATCACCGCGCAGTTGCGCAACGGCGGGCAATTCAAGCGTTCCCCGGGTGTGCCGGGCACCGTGGCACTGGGGTTTACATTTGACGCCTGCTCGTATCATTTGAAGGTCATCCGCGACCATCCTACGCAGTCTTATAAATGGGGCGCGTTTCCCGGCGTGGCCGCCGTTACCGAGAAGTACCGGGTGGTGCATGAGATCAACCGCGCCGGCAGCATGCTGGACAATGTCATGTACTTCAACATGCGCCTCGATCGCGAGATATTCGAGCCCGCGCTATTGCGGGAAATCAGCGCCGAGGCCTCGGAAAGCGTGCAGGTGGTCGAGGACGGGGTGTACCTGCGCTCACTGATCGTGCAGCTGAAGATAACCCCGCTGCCGGTGTACCTGGAGCGCGCCGACGAGGCCGAGATTCGGGCGGTGATTGCCGGCCTCGGGCACTGCATCCGCAACAATGCAGCCACCAATATCTTCAACAAAGACCTGGATTCGAGGAATTACGGAGTTGGACGGTATGAGCGCGTTTTTCTATTCGACTACGACGCGGTCGAGAAGCTGACCGATGTCAAGATCCGCAGCAACGCGGACCGCGAACCGGGGGAGGACGAGGTGCCCGCTTGGTTCTTCGAGGAAGGCGTGATATTTCTGCCGGAGGAACTCGAGCACGGCATGCAATTCAAGAACGACTTCGCGCGCCGCTGTTTTCGCCAGCAAAATGCCGACCTGCTGACCGTGCAGTACTGGCTGGAGGTGCAGCAAAAACTGCAGCGCGGCGAAGTGCCGCCGCTGCGCATGTATCCGGGCAGCACCAAACTCGATGCTGATGCAGTCCGATAGCCGCGACGGTCCGTGGAATCCCGGCATAGAGTCGCAGGTGCCGAGGGAGCTGCGTCATCTGGCGACGATTTTTCGCAGCGAGAATACCTGCACGAGCATCGCCTCCGCCACGGAACTGTGCGGCCTGACCGGGTTCGGTTTGAGCGAACTGGTGGTATTTCGGCCGCAGCGTCTGGCGTTGCATGAGCTGTTGGTGCGCGTCACGGCGGACTTCGCGGTTCCCGACGGGACGCGGATAGAGGATCTGGGCTTGAACTTTCGCGAGATTGCACGGCTGCTGTTGTCGCGCTATCTCGAACCCGCGATGCACGAGCTTGTCGAGGTTCATCAGCGTGCACGCCGCGAGGTTCACACCCTGATCGAGCCCGCCTGCTCGCGCTTGAGCCGCAGTTGGGGACCGGCTGAGATTGCCCGCTTCGAGCAGCTGGCGGCCGGGTCGGATTCGGCGGCGCAAACCGCGGCCTACAAAAACCTCGCACGGGTGATGTCGGCATTGTTTGCAACCCAAGGATTTGCCTGGGGGACGAAGGAATTGATCGCGGGCATGGCATGCGACCTTGCCGGCAACGATTTTGGCAGCGACTGCATCGGCCGGGCGATGGCGCCCATGCTGCAGACTGCGGCGCGCGAACAAGAATATAAATTGTTGCCGAGGCAGGAGCATCCGGTGGTGATCAACACCAAAGGGCCGTCCGCGTCCGGCAAGAGCACGCTGCGGCCGCTGCAGAAGAAGCTTGCCGGCGATATCGGCGTTCAATGGAGCGACTTCGCGCTCATCAGCCCCGACATCTGGCGCAAGCAGCTTTTGGACTACGGCTCGCTCGGCGCCGCATATAAATACGCAGGCGCGTTCACCTCCGATGAGGTGCAGATCATCGATCAGAAGCTGGATCGCTACATGGCCGCCAAGAATCGGCGCGGCGACATGTCGCATTTGCTGATCGACCGGTTTCGTTTCGACAGCTTCGCGCAAGATTCCGACGAAGCAGGCAGCAATCTGTTGACTCGATTCGGCCAGACCGTCTATCTCTTTTTCGTGATCACCCCGCCGGAGATGCTGGTGGAACGCGCCTGGAAGCGCGGGCTCGAATTTGGCCGTTACAAGGCGGTAGACGACACCTTGGCGCATTCGGTGGAGGCATACTCGGGAATTCCGGACGTGTTTTTCACCTGGGTGCGCCGCAGCGACAAGCGGATTCAATTCGAGTTCTTGGACAACACAGTGCGGCTCGGCGAGCGGCCGCGAACCGCCGCCTTCGGCGACAACGAGACCTTTAATGTTCTCGATGTTAAGGCCATGTTGGACATCGAACGCTATGCCCGAATCGACGTCGATGCCGCGGCTGCGGAATTTTTATATCCCGACCGCTCGCAGTTGGCGCCGGAAAAGAATTTGGACTTCCTCAGACGTTGCGTCAAAAGCTTCCATTGGGTCAATTTTGCCGACCAGGCCAGCGGCCGGGTCTATTTGCGCATCGAGCGCGGTGTCCCTGCCCTTGAGGATCGCGCAGCCTTGCAGTCCGCAGTGCTGGCCGCCGATACGCTGGCAGCTGTTCAGGCGCTGGCGCCCGCGGCGCTCGCGGGCGATGTTCAGGACGCGCAGCGCGCCGTATATCTGCATGCCACAGACGGCAGCAGCGCGCCGCCGACTCTGGGCAGGTGGGGTCCGCTAACCTAGAAAACCGCAGTGCCGGTCGACGTGCGCCGCGAGGTCAAGCGTGTGCTGGCGCGCGAGACGCTCCGATAATTCCGTATCGCGCTTCTCCAGCGCTTCGATGATTTTCAAGTGATCGATGATGGAACGCGCGGCGCGATCGCTTTGCGTAATCGTTGCGCGGCGGATGGCGCGCACGTGCAGCAGCAGATTCTTGGTCGCATCGATGATCATCTGCGATCCGCCCAGCGCGATGACGGCAGTGTGAAAGGCGATGTTGGCGTCCGAGTATTCGCACAAGTGTTCCGACGGGGGCGAGTTCTGAAACTCATCGAATAAGTGGCGCAGCTTGGCGATCTCGGCATCGCTGGCGTTGAGCGTGGCGAGCCGCGCCGCCATCGATTCGAGCGCTGCCCACATTTGAATCATTTCGATCATTTCGCGCTTTGATTTGCGGATGATGAAAATGCCGCGCCGGGGCACCGTGCGGATAAATCCTTCCTGCTCCAGCAACGACAGTGCTTCGCGGATCGGCGTGCGGCTGACGCCCAGGGCGGTGGTCAATTGGCGTTCATCGAGCCGCAATTCCTGCTCTGGGTCATAGATGTCCGTATCCGCGATCGCGTTCTTCAGCAGCGCGTAGGCTTGATCTCGCAGGCTCGTTGCATTCAACGGCGCAAGCGCCAGGGGAGTGGCGGTGGTGGTTCTTTGAACCAACGTGACTATGGAATTCATTGATGCTCTTTAAGGCGCGCCCAGATCGGCGGCAGATATATTACATTGCAACGGATCGTTTCCCACCGAATAAGAGATAGTTTCTTACCCCATAAGTGACGCCGTCTGCGGCGCTGCGCGGCACCGGAGACCGATTGCGCGGCGCCCGGGCAACGCCAAATCCCCGCGATTCCACCTGCCGGTCTTGCTCTAGACAACTTGGACTTTGCAGCCGAAAGTGGAACGATTGCGTAGGCCCCGGGCCTTTGCTTGAACTCCTAAACGCCTTCATATATGGTATACCACGGCGGCAAAGCTGGCTGGCCTTGTGTCGAATTTAATTATTCGAGCTTCGTGATTGGGGAATATGAAAAGTGAATTACCCTCTACCCAGCCCCCTTTTTGCCTGAGCGGCATGCGAATTGGGGACTTCTCAGCGCCAATACGGAGAACTATAAAATGAACGAACAAGCTACGGCTAAAGCGCCTCTCGCGAATCCCTGGATACAGCTGATCATCGGCGTCGTATGCATGGCCTGCGTGGCCAATCTTCAATATGGCTGGACCCTGTTCGTCAACCCCATCGACGCGAAATATCACTGGGGGCGGGCATCGATTCAGGTCGCTTTCAGTTTGTTCGTGCTCTTGGAGACCTGGCTCATTCCGGTAGAGGGCTACATGGTCGACCGCTTCGGACCGCGGTGGGTGGTGATCACGGGCGGCGTTCTGGTCGCCATCGCCTGGATTCTGAACTCTGTCGCAAGTTCATTGCCGATGCTGTATTTCGGCGCGGCGGTCGGCGGCATTGGTACCGGTTGCGTTTACGGCACCTGCGTCGGCAATGCGCTCAAGTGGTTTCCCGGCCGCCGCGGGCTTGCGGCCGGCATCACCGCCTCCGGATTTGGTGCCGGCGCGGCGATCACAATCGGACCGATTAGAAGCATGATCGAGTCTTCCGGATACGAGCATGCATTCCTGACCTTCGGTTTGATCCAGGGAGGCATTGTCTTCGTGTTGGGATGGCTGCTGTTGGTCCCGCCGCCCAGTCTCGCGACGGTGACGGTCAAGCCCAGTCAAACGGCGCACGGTTATACGCCCGTCGATGTCTTGCAAAGTCCGGTGTTCTACGTGATGTACGTCATGTTCGTATTGATCGCGGCGGGCGGACTTACCATGGCTGCATCCATGGCGCCCATCGCCGACGATATGAAAATCTCCAAGGTCCCGGTCGAATTGTTCGGCATGCTCATGCCGGCGCTGGGATTTGCGCTGTTCTTGAACCGCATTTTCGACGGCATCGGCCGGCCGTTCTTCGGCTGGCTTTCCGATCAAATAGGCCGCGAATACACGATGGCGCTGGCCTTTAGCATCGGGGCGGTGGCATTGTTCACGTTGAGCCAGTCGGGAAGGAATCCGGTGGTCTTCGTGCTGGTGACGGCGTTGTATTTCGGCGTGTACGGCGAAATATTCAGTCTGTTCCCCGCCACGCAGGGCGATACTTTCGGTTCCAAGTATGCGGCTGCCAACAACGGCATGCTGTATACGGCCAAGGGTGCCGGCTCGCTGCTGGTTCCCGTCGCCGCACTGATTGCGAGGAGCCACGGCTGGAACGCCGTGTTCGCAATCTTTGTCACCTGCAACCTCATTGCGGCGCTCATGGCGCTGTTCGTGCTGAAACCCATGCGGGTCAAGCACTTCGCCAAGAGCCGTGCCGCCTTTCCAACCTCGTCTGCCACCGGCGCCGGCCTCAGAAGTACCTGAGGCATAGCGCCATTTCACTGGAGATCCCATGGCCACTGTAAATCCCACCTCGAGTCCGCCCAAGGCCACGACCGCCGAAGACACCCTGCAACGGAAGAGCCGCGACGCGAGCGTGATTTCCGGCGGCCACCTGGTCGCCAAGGCGCTGAAGAACGAAGGTGTGGACACCATCTTCACGCTGTGCGGCGGCCATATCATCGATATCTATGATGGGTGCGTCGATGAGGGCATTCGCATCGTCGACGTGCGCCACGAGCAGGTTGCGGCACATGCCGCGGACGGCTATGCGCGTCAGACCGGCAAGCTTGGCTGCGTGGTTACCACCGCCGGTCCCGGCTGTACCAACGCGGTTACCGGCATCGCAACCGCGTTCCGTTCGGAGAGTCCGATTCTGCATATCGGCGGCCAGGGCGCGCTGACACAGCACAAAATGGGATCGCTGCAGGATCTGCCGCATGTCGAGTTGATGACGCCGATCACCAAATTTGCGGCATCGGTCTCGAGCACGGAACGCGTGGCGGACATGATTTCCATGGCGGCGCGCGAGGCGTTCAACGGCGCGACGGGTCCTGTGTACCTGGAGATTCCCCGCGATGTGCTCGATCGTGAAGTCGACATCGCCAAGGCCGTTGTGCCGCAGCCCGGCAAGTATCGGGCTTCGACCAAATCGATCGGCGATCCGCGCGACATCGAAAAGCTGGCGGATCTCTTGGTAAACGCCGAACGGCCGGCGATTCTCTACGGCCAGCAGGTATGGACCGCGCGCGGGCACAAGGAAGCCATAGCGCTGCTGCGCGGCCTGGATATTCCGGGCTACTTCAACGGCGCCAGCCGCGGACTGCTGCCGCCGGGCGACCCGCATCATTTCGACCGGACCCGCACCCAGGCATTCGCGAGCGCCGACGTCCTGGTCATCGTCGGAACGCCATTCGATTTCCGCATGGGTTACGGCAAGCGCATCAGCAAGGACTTGAAGCTGGTGCAGATCGACATGGACTACCGCACTGTCGGCAAGAATCGCGACATCGACCTTGGCCTGGTCGGCGATCCGGGCGCGATTCTCGGTGCCGTGTTGGCTGCCGCCGGCGGCCGCATCAAAAGCGACAAGCGCCAGGCGCGCCAGCAGTGGCTGAAGCAACTCGGCGATGCCGAAGTGGTCGCCGGCGACAAACTCATGCCATTGTTCAAATCGAACAGCGTGCCGATTCATCCGTATCGCGTCGCATATGAGTTGAACGAGTTTCTCGCCGACAACACCATCTACATCGGCGACGGCGGCGACGTTGTCACCATTTCCGCGCAGGCGGTGCGGCCGCGCGGACCCGGGCAATGGATGGATCCCGGTGCGCTCGGATCTTTGGGCGTGGGCACCGGCTTTGCGATTGCCGCGGGCCTCGCCAATCCGCAAAAAGAGGTCCTGTGCTACTACGGCGATGGCTCGTTCGGCATGACCGCCTTCGATATGGAGACGGCCAACCGCTTCGGCGTGCCGTACATTGCGGTCATCGGCAACAACTCGGCCATGAACCAGATCCGCTATGGCCAGCTTGCCAAGTACGGCGAACAACGCGGCAATGTCGGAAATCTGTTGGGCGACGTCCCGTTCGGCAAGTTTGCCGAGATGCTCGGGGGCTACGGCGAAGAAGTGCGCGATCCGGCGCAAATCGCGCCGGCTCTGAAGCGCGCGCGCGAGTCGGTGCATAAATTGCGCAAGTCGGCGGTGATCAACATATGGGTTGATCCGCGCGAATATGCTCCCGGCACCAAAAATCAAACCATGTACAAGTGACGGCTCTTTGGGAGTTTCCATGGGTAAGGCGTTAGACGGGGTCCGCATTCTCGATTTCACGCATGTGCAATCGGGGCCGACGTGCACTCAATTGCTGGCGTGGTTCGGCGCCGATGTGATCAAGGTCGAGAAGGCAGGTTCGGGCGACATCACGCGCGAACAACTGCGCGACGTACCCGACGTGGACAGCTTGTATTTCACGATGCTCAACCACAACAAGCGCTCGGTGACGCTCGATACCAAAAGCGAATCGGGCAAGCAGGTGCTGGAAAAGCTGGTCAAGCACTGCGATGTGCTGGTGGAAAATTTTGCCCCCGGCGCGCTGGACCGTATGGGCTTTACCTGGGAGCGCATTCAAGAACTCAACCCGCGCATGATCGTCGCCTCGGTCAAAGGCTTCGGACCCGGGACCCTACGAGGAGTGCAAAGTTTACGAGAACGTCGCGCAATGCGCGGGCGGTTCGGCCTCGACCACGGGGTTCGACGACGGGCCGCCGCTTGGTGACCGGAGCGCAGATCGGCGACAGCGGCACGGGGCTGCATCTGGCCCTGGGCATTGTCGCCGCGCTGTACCAGCGCAATACCAGCGGCCGCGGACAGAAGGTGTTGGCCGCGATGCAGGACGGCGTTCTTAATCTGTGCCGCGTGAAGTTGCGCGATCAGCAGCGCCTGGAGCGCACGAAAGTGATGAAGGAATATCCGCAATACCCGAACGGCAAGTTCGGCAGCGCCGTGCCGCGCGCCGCCAATGCCTCGGGCGGCGGACAACCGGGCACCATCGTCAAGTGCAAGGGCTGGGAGACGGATCCCAACGCCTATCTCTATTTCATCGCGCAGGCGCCGGTGTGGAAGGCCATCTGCCAGGTCATCGGCAAAGAAGCGTGGCTTACCGACCCGGACTTCGCGACGCCTAACGCGCGTTTGCCGCGTCTCAAAGAAGTGTTCGCGGCGGTGGAAGCATGGACCTGCACGAAGACGAAATTCGAAGCGATGGCATTGCTCAACGAGCACGATATTCCCGTGCGGCCCGATTCTATCGATGGAAGAGTTGGCGCACGAGCCTTCGCTGCGCAAGACCGGAACCATCGTCGAGGTCGACCACCCGAAGCGCGGCAAATATCTCACCGTGGGCAACCCCATCAAGATGAGCGACAGCCCGACGCACGTCACGCGTTCGCCGCTGCTGGGCGAGCACACCGACGAGGTCCTCGCCGAATTGGGGTACGCGCCGGCGCGATGTGGCGGCGCTGAGATTGAAAAAAGTCATTTGATTCGCGGGGCGGAAAGGCGCAATGCCGAGGTCCGCGGAAATCTTAAGGAATCCTAAGTTATGTCACACGATAAGAGCGCCGTTCGCAAAATTCTTGATCAAGCCAAGGCCGCCGGCCGTGAGGCACTGACTGCGCCCGAGGCGCGCGGTGTTTGCGAGGCGTACGGAATCACCATTCCCAAGGAAGGCGTGGCAGGCTCCGCCGACGAGGCTGCCAAACTGGCATCGGGAATCGGTTTTCCGGTGGTGATGAAAATCGTGTCGCCGCAGATTCTGCACAAGACCGAAGCGGGCGGCGTGATCGTCGGCGTGAAATCCGCCGAACATGCCAAAGAAGCGTACGCGACCATTGTGGCCAATGCCCGCAAATACGATGCCAAGGCCGAGATTCTCGGCGTGCAAGTGCAGCAAATGCTGGCGGGCGGACAGGAGGTCATTATCGGTGCGGTGACCGACCCGGCCTTCGGCAAACTGGTGGCGTTTGGACTTGGGCGGGATCCTGGTAGAGGTGCTCAAGGACATCACTTTCAGGCTCGCGCCCGCGTCCAAAGAAGATGCGCTGTCGATGTTGGACGGCATTCAGGCCGCCGAAATTCTGCGCGGCGTTCGCGGCGCCAAACCGGTCGATCGCGAGGCGCTTGTCCGGCATGATCGAGCGCGTGTCGGCATTGATCGCGGACTTCCCGGAAATTTCGGAAATGGACTTAAATCCCGTGTTTGCCACCGATCATGGCGCGACCGCCGCGGACGTGCGCATTGTTCTCAATTTCAATCCGCCGCCGCCGCGCGATCGGCCGAGCCAGGCGGCCATCGTCGAGAAGATGAACCGCATCATGAAGCCCAAGGCGCTCGCGGTGATCGGCGCGTCGGCCGAGAACGGCAAGATCGGCAACTCGGTGATGAAGAATTTGATCAACGGCGGCTATCAAGGGCGAGATCTATCCGATCCATCCTAGCGCCAGCGAAATCATGGGCAAGAAGGCCTATAAGAGCGTCAAGGACGTGCCGGGCGACATCGATGTCGCGGTGTTCGCTATCCCCGCAAAATTTGTGGCGCAGGCATTGACCGAAGTCGGCGAGAAGAAGATTGCGGGCGCCATATTGATTCCGTCCGGCTTCGCCGAAACCGGCAACGTTGCCGGCCAGAACGAATTGGTGGAAATCGGCCGCAAGTATGGCGTGCGCCTCATGGGCCCGAATATTTACGGCTTTTACTACACGCCGAGCAATCTGTGCGCGACGTTTTGCACCGCGTACGACGTCAAGGGCCACGCGGCGCTGTCCTCGCAATCCGGCGGCATCGGCATGGCGATCATCGGCTTCTCGCGCTCGGCCAAGATGGGTGTTTCCGCCATTGTCGGCCTCGGCAACAAATCCGACATTGACGAGGATGACTTGCTGACCTTCTTCGAACAGGACGACAACACCACCATCATCGCGCAGCATTGCGAAGATCTCAAGGATGGCCGAGCCTTTGCCGAAGTAGCGAAACGCGTCTCGAAAAAGAAGCCCGTCGTCGTCTTGAAGGCCGGCCGCACCAGCATGGGTGCGCGCGCCGCGAGCTCGCACACCGGCGCGTTGGCCGGAAATGACAAGATCTACGAGGATGTGTTCAAGCAATCCGGCGTCATCCGTGCGCGGTCGTTGCGCGATTTGCTGGATTTTGCGCGCGGTATTCCGGTGCTGCCGACGCCGAAGGGCAACAATGTCGTCATCATCACCGGTGCAGGCGGATCCGGTGTACTGTTGTCGGACGCCTGTGTCGACAATGGCCTGTCGTTGATGGCGATGCCGGCCGACCTTGATGCGGCGTTCCGTAAATTCATACCGCCATTTGGCGCCGCCGGAAACCCGGTCGATATCACAGGCGGCGAGCCGCCCGCCACTTATCAGAATACCGTGCGGCTCGGTCTCCAAGATCCTCGCATCCATGCGCTCATCCTGGGCTACTGGCACACCATCATCACGCCGCCGATGGTATTTGCGAAGCTGATGGTGGAAGTGGTTGCGGAAATGCGCGCCAAAGGAATTGAGAAACCGGTGGTGGCCTCGCTCGCGGGCGATGTGGAAGTCGAGGAGGCGGCTGAGTACCTCTATCAGCACGGCATTCCGGCCTACGCCTATTCGACCGAGATACCGGTGGCGGTTTTGGGCGCCAAATACAAATGGGCGCGCGGCGCGGGATTGATTCCCGGTTAGCAGTCGATTCCAGACTGCCTTGTAGGACGAGACCCCGTCGCAGGCAGGCTGCCGGGTAGGTGCAACAGCCGCCGCGGCAGTGCAAACTGATGTTCTTTGTGTCGGCGAAGCGGCGACGGTCATGAAGATAGCGATTATTGGGGTCGGTGCCATCGGGGGTTACGTCGGGACCCGGCTTGCATTGGCAGGACAGGACGTCACATTTATTGCACGCGGCGCGAATCTCGAGGCGCTGCGCACCCGAGGTATCCGCTTGGTCGGCGCCGACGGTACCGAGGAAGCGGTGCCGCGGGTCAAGGCAACCGACAGTTATGCGGACGCGGGAATTCAAGACATGGTGGTGCTGGCGTTGAAGGCGCACCAAGTCGAGGCGGTAACGGGCGATGTGCCAAAATTGTTCGGACCTGAGACCGTCGTTATTCCCATGCAGAACGGCATTCCCTATTGGTACTTTCACGGTCACGGCGGCCCATTCGCGGGGACGCGAGTGACCAGCGTCGATCCAACGGGGGCGATCCACGACAAGATCCCGTGCGAGCGCGTGATCGGCTGTGTGGTCTATCCGGCTGCTGAATTGATCGCGCCCGGCGTCGTCAGGCACGTCGAAGGCAATCGATTGCCAGTGGGCGAGCCCGATGGCACCACCAGCGAGCGCGTCACGCAGGTGGCACGCTGCTTCGTCGACGGCGGAATGCAGGCGCCGATCTTGAGCGACATCCGTGCGGAAATCTGGTTGAAGTTATGGGGTAACTTGAGCTTCAATCCGATCAGCGCGCTGTCCCGCGCGACGTTGGCGGGGATCTGCCAATTTCCGCCGAGCCGTGCGATCGCGGCCGCGATGATGAGCGAGGCGCAAAGCGTCGCCAATCAACTCGGCATAAAATTCCGCGTCTCACTCGAGAAGCGCATCGCCGGCGCCGAAAAGGTCGGGCACCACAAGACCTCCATGCTGCAAGACGTCGAAGCTGCGCGCACCTTGGAAGTCGACGCGCTGTTGGGTTCGGTGGTCGAGCTGGCCAGGCGCACCAATACGCCGACCCCGCATATCGACACGGTGTATGCGCTCACCAAATTGCTTGCGAAAACATTGGATGAAGGAAAACTGTAGAGCGGAGCTCCATTACATATGAATGTTCACGAGTACCAGGGCAAAGAGATTCTGCGCAAATTCGGCGTCGCGACGCCGCGCGGCGTGCCGTGTTTTTCAGTCGCCGAAGCGGATGCGGCGGCGCGCCAGCTGGGCGGAAAGGTTTGGGTCGTCAAGGCGCAGATTCACGCCGGCGGCCGCGGCAAGGGCGGCGGCGTCAAGGTGGCAAAGTCATTGCAGGAAGTCCACGATTTTGCCGCCAAAATACTCGGCATGACGCTCATCACGCATCAGACCGGGCCGGCCGGCCGGCTGGTCAAACGGCTGCTGGTGGAGGAAGGCGCCGATATCCGCAAGGAACTCTACGTCGGCATGGTCGTCGACCGCGCGACGCAACGCGTCACGTTGATGGCCAGTTCCGAGGGCGGCATGGAGATCGAGGAGGTAGCCGCGCAGCATCCGGAGAGGATTCACAAGGTGGTCATCGACCCCGACGCCGGATTGACCGATGCGCAAGCCGACGACGTCGCGCGCAAGATCGGTGTCCCCGACGGCTCCGTCCCGCAAGCACGGCGCTTCATGCACGGACTGTATCGTGCGTTCGTTGAGTGCGATGCCTCGCTGGCCGAAATCAATCCGCTGATCATTACCGGCAGCGGCGAGGTACTTGCGCTCGATGCCAAATTGAATTTTGATTCGAACGCATTGTTCCGCCACGCCGATATCGTGGCAATGCGCGATCTGGACGAAGAGGATCCTGCGGAGGTGGAGGCATCCAAGTACGATTTGTCGTATATCTCGTTGGGCGGCAACATCGGCTGCCTGGTCAACGGCGCCGGCCTCGCCATGGCGACGATGGATACCATCAAGCTGTTCGGCGCGGAGCCTGCGAACTTTCTCGACGTCGGCGGCGGCGCCACGGCGCAGAAGGTGACGGAAGCCTTCAAATTGATGTTGAAGAACCCGGCAGTCAAGGGCATTTTGGTGAACATTTTCGGCGGCATCATGCGTTGCGACACAATCGCCGAAGGCGTCATCGCGGCGGCAAAAGAAGTAAAGCTCAATGTTCCTCTGGTCGTGCGCATGAAAGGTACGAACGAGGAGTTGGGCAGACAGGCGTTGCGGGCCTCGGGATTGCCGATCATATCCGCGGACAACATGGCGGACGCCGCCCAGAAAATCGTGGCTGCGGTCAGCGGCAACGCGGGTCAGCGCGCATGAGCATCCTCATCGACAGCAATACCAGGGTGATGACCCAGGGCATCACCGGCAAGACCGGCGCGTTTCATACGCGTTTGTGCCGCGACTACGCCAACGGCAGGGCGTGTTTCGTGGCCGGGGTCAATCCGGCCAAGGCCGGCGAGAATTTCGAGGGCATTCCCATCTACGGCACCGTACGCGAGGCAAAGCAGCAAACCGGCGCGACTGTTTCGGTCATTTACGTGCCGCCGCCTTTCGCCGCGAGCGCCATTGATGAGGCAGTGGATGCCGACCTGGATTTGGTCATTTGCATCACCGAGGGTGTGCCGGTGCGCGATATGATCGCGACGCGCAATCGTATGCGAGGCAAAAAGACCATTCTCGTCGGGCCGAACTGTCCCGGCGTCATTACGCCGGATGAAATAAAAATCGGCATCATGCCCGGCCATATTCACAAAAAGGGCCGCATTGGCGTGGTGTCGCGTTCAGGCACGCTGACTTATGAAGCAGTGGGTCAGCTGATGGATTTGGGGTTGGGGCAGTCGACCTGCGTTGGGATCGGCGGCGATCCTGTCAATGGACTGAAGCACGTCGATGTCATGCGGCTGTTCAACGATGATCCGGAAACCGATGCCGTCATCATGGTGGGCGAAATCGGCGGCGACGATGAGGAGACCTGTGCCCGTTGGATCAAGGCCTACATGAAAAAGCCCGTGGTGGGTTTTATCGCCGGAGTTACCGCACCGCCGGGCAAGCGCATGGGACATGCCGGCGCCATCATCTCGGGCGGAAAAGGCACGGCCAACGAGAAGCTGGCGGTCATGGAAGAATGCGGCATCAAGGTCACGCGCAATCCCGCGGAAATGGCGACTCTGCTCAAGTCGGTGCTGTGACATGACTCACTGGGCGCGATTTCGCACGGGCGAGCGCGTCGGCTTCGGCAGATTCGAGAATGGTCATATTTTGGTGCACGAAGGCGGCATGCTCGCTGCGCCGCGGCCGAGCGGCGAGCGGCTCGCGCCCGGCACTTTCTCGCTATTGAGTCCCTGCGAGCCGAGCAAAATCGTTGCGCTGTGGAATAATTTCCACGCCTTGGCCGCGAAGCTTGGCAAGACGCCGCCCTCACACCCTTTGTTTTTCCTCAAGTCGGCAACTTCCGTCGCCGGTCCGGGCGCCTCCATCAGGCGCCCGGCAGGCTATGACGGGAAGATCGTCTTCGAAGGCGAACTGGGCATCGTGATTGGCAAACACGCCAAAGAGGTGCCCTTGCACGAAGCCGGCGATTACATCTTCGGCTATACCTGCGTCAACGACGTGACGGCGATGGATTTGTTGTTCGAGAACGGTGATTTTGCGCAGTGGGGCCGGTCGAAGAGCTTCGATACTTTCGGCTGCCTCGGGCCGGTCATCGCGGCTGATTTCGATAGCAAAACCGCAAGCTTGATCACACGTCTCGACGGCGTAGAGCGGCAAAACTATCCGCTCCGCGACATGATTTTCTCACCGCTGGAACTGGTCAGCCGCATCTCGCATGATGTGTCGCTGCTGCCCGGCGATGTGATCGCGTGCGGAACGTCGCTCGGGGTCGGTTCAATCAAGGAAGGAGCGACCGTCGATATCAGCATCGAGGGGATCGGCTCTTTGCAAAACACCCTTGCAGCCTGAATCCGCCAAAGCACTGCTGCGAAAAATGTTTGATGCGGCCATTGCGTCCGCGCAACCGTCCCGGTGCATTCCGCCGCATCTTCCCGAGCCGCCCCGCGGCCGGATGCTCGTCATCGGGGCGGGCAAGGCCTCCGCCGCGATGGCGCGTGCGGTGGAGCAGAGTTGGCGCGGAGGATCGTTGTCCGGACTGGTCGTAACGCGTTATGGCTATGCGGTGCCTTGCGAACACATTGAAATTCTCGAGGCGGCACATCCAGTTCCGGATGCCGCCGGCATGCGCGCCGCAGAGCGCATGCTCGAACTCGTGGCGCACCTGAGCGCAGACGACCTGGTGCTGTGCTTGATTTCCGGCGGCGGCTCTGCGCTGCTACCCTTGCCGGCCCCCGGGTTGACGCTCGATATGAAGCAGCGTGTCAGCCGCGCTCTGTTGGCTTCGGGGGCGACCATCAGCGAAATGAACTGCGTTCGGCGGCATCTTTCAGGCATCAAAGGCGGACGTCTGGCTGCCGCCTGCCATCCTGCACGAGTGTTGAGCTTGTTGATCTCCGATGTGCCGGGAGACCGGCCGGTGGACATCGCTTCGGGGCCCACCGTGGGTGATCCGACCACCTGTGCGGACGCCTTGAATATCGGGCGGCGCTACGGCATTGATCTCCCGCCCGCCATTCTCGAGCTGCTGCAGAGCGGGAGGGGTGAATCGGTCAAGCCCGATGACCCGCGGCTTGCGCGCGCCGGCGCCAGCATCATAGCCGCGCCGCAAATGGCCCTCGAGGCTGCAGCCGCCGCGGCCCGTGAGGAGGGGATTGCAGTTCATATCATGGGCGATGCCATCGAGGGCGAGGCCCGTGACGTCGGCAAGGTTTTTGCGGGTATCGCGCATCAAGTGGCGGAGCGCGGCGGGCCATTCAGCGCGCCCTGCATTTTACTGTCCGGCGGCGAAACCACCGTGACCGTACGCGGCACGGGGCGAGGAGGGCGCAACGTCGAATTTCTGTTATCTCTGGGCGTTGCGCTCGAGGGACATCGGCGCATTCATGCCCTGGCGGGCGATACCGATGGAGTGGACGGCCAGGAAGAGATCGCCGGCGCCTACCTAAGTCCCGATTCGCTCGAGCGGGCGCGCATCCTGGGACTAAAAGCGCAAGACATGCTGGCCAACAACGATGCGCATAGTTTCTTCGGGGCGCTGCACGACTCCGTCATCACCGGACCGACGCTCACCAACGTCAACGATTTTCGCGCCATTCTGATCGAATAGCGAAGACCTCGTTCATGGCGCTCAATCTGGTACCCTTTGGTTCCCATGGAAACTCCGCTGACACCGCTCGAGTTCGCGCGCCGGGCGCGCAAGCTGCATGGCCAACGCGAAGCCGTGGTCGACGGCAATCAGCGATTTACCTACGCCCAATTCGGCCGGCGTTGCGACCAATGGAGTGCTGCGCTTGCGAAACTGGGCGTGGGCAGCGGTGATCGTGTTGCGACGATAGCGCCCAACACGCATCAACATCTCGAACAATTCTACGCGATACCGCAGCTTGGCGCGGTGATTGTGCCGATCAACTACCGGCTCGCGGCCGACGACTTTGTGTACGTGACCGCTCATAGCGGCGCCAAGGCTTTGTGCGTTCACGCCGATTATCTGGATGCCGTCGACAGCGTTCGCGAACGTATGCCGAATGTGGTGCATTTCATCGCATTGGAAGGCGAGAAACCCGGCTGGTTGTCGTACGAGGCGCTGTTGGCGGGCGGCGGCGAATCGTTCGAGCCTGCGGCGGTTGCCGAGTCGGATCTGCTGGCGATCAATTACACCAGCGGAACCACGTCCCGTCCGAAGGGCGTGATGATCACGCATCGGAATGCGTGGATGAATTCGTTGGGCGCCCTGGCGCACTGGCCCATGACGCCCGCGGACCGTTATCTATGGACGCTGCCGATGTTTCACGCCAACGGCTGGACTTTCGTGTGGACTGTAACCGCAGCCGGCGCATGTCATGTCTGTTTGCGCGCGGTGGATGCGCTCGGCGTCTACGATTCCGTCGCGCGCGAAAGGGTGACCCATCTTTGCGCCGCGCCTACCGTACTCATCGGCATTGCGAACGGCCCCGAGGAGGCGCGCAGGCGGGTGCCGCGCAACGTCAGGGTCATTACGGCCGGCGCGCCTCCCGCCGCGGCAACCATTGAACGCATGGAATCGGATCTCGGCTGGGAGGTGCTGCACGTTTATGGTCTCACGGAAACCGCGCCGTTCATCAGCATCTGCGAACCGTTGCCTGAGCACCACGGGCTGGCCGGCGCCGAGCGCGCCACGGTCAAATCCCGCCAGGGAGTGGAGCTCATTACTTCCGGGGAATTGCGCGTAGTGGATGCCGGCATGCGCGATGTGCCGCAGGACGGCACCACCATGGGCGAGATCGTCGCTCGGGGGAATGTGGTCATGAGCGGCTATTACAATGATCCCGAAGCCACTGCGGCGGCATTCGCCGGCGGCTGGTTTCATTCCGGCGACGGCGCCGTCGTGCATCCCGATGGCTACATCGAGATCAGGGACCGCTTCAAGGACGTGATTATCAGCGGCGGCGAAAATATATCCTCGATTGAAGTGGAGGGAGCTTTGTTGCGCCACCCGGCGGTGCTCGAAGCGGCGGTAGTCGGTATGCCGCACGAAAAATGGGGCGAATCGCCCCACGCCTTTGTCGTGCTGCGCGGCGGCGCAAAGGCAACGCAGGATGAGCTGCGTGATTTTGCCCGTACTGCGCTGGCGCACTTCAAGGTTCCAAGCGCCTTTCATTTTGTGGGCGAGTTGCCGAAAACCGCCACCGGCAAAATTCAGAAATTTGTGCTGCGTGGAAGGCGCCCTGCGATAATGCGCCAGTAGTCTGCAGGGAGCCTTAAAATCTTGACGACAGCCCATTTCACCGACGCAGAGCGGCGGATCACGATCATCGGCGTGATGATCGTTTTTCTGCTGTCCGCGTTGGACCAAACCATCGTTTCCACGGCCATGCCAGTGATCATCAGTCAGCTGCATGGTCTGGAGTTGTACGCGTGGGTGACGACTGCCTACCTTCTGTCCTCCACCGTGATGGTGCCGGTGTGGGGCAAATTGGGCGACCTGTACGGCCGTAAGCCGGTGTTGCTGGCGGGCATCGGCCTGTTCCTTCTGGGTTCGTGGCTCTCGGGCCTTGCGGGTGAGTTTGGCACGCTGCCGCTGCTGGGTGGGGGAATGGTGCAGCTGATCGTGTTCCGCGCCGTGCAAGGCTTGGGTGGAGGGGCGCTTTTCACGACAGCCTTCGCCATCATCGCGGATCTGTTTCCGCCCCGGGAACGCGGCAAGTTTGCCGGCCTGTTCGGCGGTGTCTTTGGTCTAGCCAGCGCCGTCGGTCCGCTGCTCGGGGGCTACTTCACGGATCACGGAACCGTATCCTTCGGCGGCCATGTCGTGGAGGGTTGGCGTTGGGTGTTTTATCTGAATCTGCCGCTTGGCTTGGTGGCATTGTTCATGGTCATCGCGAAGATGCCCAAACTTTCGCATGCCGTTAAGGGCAGCATCGACTATCTGGGTGCGGTGCTGATCGTGGCTTCCTGCGTTCCGTTGCTTCTGGCATTGACCTTCGGCGGTCAAAAGTATCCGTGGGGCTCGCCGACGGTGGTCGGATTACTGTCCATGTTCCTGATCTGCGCGGTGCTGTTCGTGATCGTGGAAAGAAGAGTCAAGGATCCGATCATCCACATGGAGCTGTTTGCCAACAAGGTGTTCACCTGGGCGAACATCGCCGGATTCTTCTCGTCCATGTCTTTCTTGAGCGTTGTGGCGTTTTTGCCCTTGTTCATGCAGCTTGGCCAGGGCGTCCAGGCAACCACCAGTGGACTGTCGACGTTGCCGCTGATGATCGGTTTGATAGTGGCGGCGACGGTAAGCGGGCGGATGGTGACCCGCACCGGCCGGTACAAGCCATTCATGCTCGCCGGCATGAGCATCCTGCTGATCGCGACATTCTTGATGAGCCAGATGACATACCACACGACACGCTTCGATCTCGGCTGGCGTATGGCGATTCTTGGCGTGGGCTTGGGTCCGCTGCAAAGTCTGTACAGCGTGGCGATTCAAAATGCGGTACCCATGAATCGAATCGGCGTCGTGACCAGCGCCAATCAGTTCTTCCGCCAGATCGGATCCACAGTGGGCGTGGCGATCTTCGGTACGCTCTTGACCAACGACCTCAACTCCAAGCTCAGCGCCTGGGCGTCATCGATGGGTTTGCCGGCCATGAACTTGTCGAAGCTGCGCGGCCTCTCGGTGGACGCCCAAATTCATTCCGGCGCGATGGACCTGCCTGCGTCGATTCGCGTGCTGATCGCCGACTCAGTCACGCACGTGATCCTGTTGAGCATCATCGTGGTGGTGATTGCGCTCACCGCAACCCTGATGATCCCGGAGCTGCCGATGCGCGAGCGCCCCAAAGTGACCCCCAAGGGTGCCGTGCCCGCGGACGCGCACCTATGAGCTTTTAGCCGATCATCTCCTGGAAGTTCTCGCAGTAGAATTTATTCTTGGCCTCTTCCGAGATTCCTTGGAAGGTGCGCTCAAAGCGGCCGATCGGATCGTCGGTGCCTTCGGGATGGGGGTAATCGCTGGAAAACATGAACAATTCGGCGCCGGCGTCGCGGATCAGACGGCCGACATCTTCGCCGGGGAAGGGCGTGAACTTCATTGCACGGCGAATATAGTCGGATGCCTTCATGGGCAGCGCTTCCACCGATGGGTCGGTGCGCTTGAAAATCCTTTGACTGAGATCGAGAGCACGCAGGTATTCCGGCACCCAGCCGGCCCCGAGTTCGATGACGCCGCCGCGTAGCCGCGGAAAGCGCGCGAATACGCCGTCGAATACCAGCGTCGAGAGAAACTGCTGCGGACCGACCGACAGCAGCAGAAAATCGCGCACGCGCAAGTTTTCGCCGCCCTCAGCCCCGGTGATGTCCTTTGGGCGCGGCTGCCCATTATTTTCGTAGGCGGCGATCTTCGTAGAGCTATTGGGACCGACATGCAGGAGAAACGGCACGTTCAGCGTGCAAAACGCCTGCCAGACCGGGTCGAAATGCGGGTGTCCGGGGGACATATCGCCAACCGGCATCCCGGGAACCCAGAAGGCGCCGCAGCCCAAGCGGACCGCCTCGCTCATTTCGGCAACGCAACGCTCGGGATCGGCTAACGACAGCTGGCCGGCGGCGATGAGGCGCGGGTCTGAAGCGCAAAACGCCGCCATGGCCCGGTTGTGTGCGCGGATTCCGCCGTAACGCACGTCCAGGTCATCGTGGTGCAGATATTGCGTCGCGGAAAAAGTCGAAAATACCAATTGGCGCTTGAAACCCAGATCATCGAGGGCAGCCTTTCTTTCCGACGCATCGAAGGCGCCCGGAGCGTTCCAGCCCTTCAGGCCCTTGACCACGTCGAACGGCGCTTCGCCGCGCGCACTTCGCTGCCGCTGCTTGAGCACCGCGTCATTGATCACCTCGAAGCTCTTGGTACCGGATTTCAGCAGGCTCATCTCCGGTAGTTTTTGGCGGATCTCCGGGTCGGTGTATTTGGCGACCCAGTCCGGAGTTTCCATGATGTGGCTGTCGGCATCGCAATAGAGACGGTTGGTCGCATAGGTCATGGCCATTCCCGAGTCAATTAGTAGACTCAAGTTATAATTATGGGGCCCGCAAGTCAATAAGCGCCGGCTCCCAAGCGTCAAGAATTGGCTTTCTTCCCGCGCGTTCCAGCAGGCTTGCGTTTGGAGTATTTCAGCTGCAAGGCGTTGTTGCCGCCAATGATGAAATCGCTCCAGATCTGGGCCGCGCGCTGGGCCGCAATGCCGCTGCTGCGCAGGGCCCGGGCCGATAGTATCGGTGCGTTGACCGTCATGATTGAGCAAACGTGCGCGACGTCGCGGGGAAAACCATAGACCTCGATGCAGCGCCTGGTGAAGTATTCAATGATGACCGCGCGTTCATCGCGGTCCTGGCGTTTTGCAAGGCCGGCAATCGACCGATCGCTGGCAAGCAGGCGCATGATCGGGCCGCGCTCGTACAGATATTCCATGGAACGCAGATTGGAGCGGTGGATCACTTCTTCGTAGGGCACATTTTTCGGCAACAGGCCAAGGCCGCGTCCGCGCAAAAAACGGTATTCGCGGTCAACCAGCGCTTTTAAGAGGTCCGCAAGCCGTGGAAAGTACTTGTAGATGAGCGGCTTGCTGATGCGGGCTTGCGCGGCCACAACCTCAAGCGTGCAACTCGACAATCCGCGCCGGACGATGAGCGCCACTGCGCTGTCCATTATTTGCTCGCGCCGTTTTTCCGGCGACATGCGCTGGGCGCGCTTTCTTACAGGCATCAAGCGAAGTTTCCCCCGACGCTGGCGAACCCCTTGCCTTCTGCGACCAATCTCTCCAGCAACGGAGAGACCTTAAGCCACTTGCCGCCGGTTGCGGCGCTGTATTTCTTGAGCTTGTCCAACGCTGCCGGAAGTCCGACCGCGTTCTCCGCCCAGAACATCGGGCCGCCGCGATACGCCGGGAAACCATAGCCATACAAATAAACGATGTCGATGTCGCTGGAACGGTATGCCACCCCTTCGCTCAACACATCGCAGCCCACGTTCATCAGCGCCAAGAAGCAACGCTCGACGATTTCTTCGTCGCTGAATGTGCGCCTGACGATGCCGTACTCCTTTGAGACTTTTTCGATGATGCCGGCCACGGCCGCCGACGGCCGCGGCGTACGATCGCCCGGCGCATAGTCGTAGTATCCCGCCTGAGTCTTCTGACCCATTCGGCCCATTTCCACCAGCAGATCCGCGGAGCGTGTCACGCGCCCATCGAATGTCGCCGGATCGCGATCTTTGCGCGACTTGTAGCCCACATCCAAGCCCGCCAAATCGCTCATTTGCAGCACGCCCATGGGCATGCCGAAATTGCGCAACGCGGCGTCGACCTGTTCCGGCAGGGCGCCTTCCAATACCATCAGCGAGGCTTGGTAGGCGTACCCGCCCAACATGCGGTTGCCGATGAATCCGTCGCGATTGCCGCAAACGACGCCGACCTTATTGATGCGCCTGGCGATATCGATGACGGTCACCAGCACCTCCTGCGCCGTCTTCGCACCGCGCACGATCTCCAACAGCCGCATGACATTGGCGGGCGAAAAGAAGTGCATGCCGACGACGTCATCCGGCCGCGAGGTCGCGCCGGCGATATCGTCAATGGAGAGATAGGAGGTGTTCGATGCGAGAATCGCGCCTTTTTTCGCCACCCGATCGAGCTTGGCGAACACTTCCTTTTTGATGGCCATGGTCTCGAACACCGCCTCAATCACCAGGTCGGCTTCGCGCAGGTCATCATAGGAGAGCGTCGGCTTGAGCAGGCCCATGCGCTGCTGTACCTGCTGCATCGTGAGCTTGCCCTTTGCAGCGGTATTTTCGTAGTTTTTGCGGATCACGCCGACGCCGCGATCCAGTGCTTCTTGCGTCATCTCGAGCAGCGTCACGGGAATGGCGGCGTTGAGAAAATTCATGGCGATTCCGCCGCCCATCGTGCCGGCGCCGATGATCGCCACGGACTTGACCTCGCGCTTGGCGACGTTCTTGTCGAGATTCGGAACGTTGGCCGCTTTGCGTTCCGCGAAAAATACGTGCTGCAGCGCCTTCGACTGGCTGTTTTGCGCGCATTGCAGGAACAGTTCACGTTCACGCGCCATGCCCTTCTCGAAAGCGAGCGTGGCTGCCGCTTCCAAGGCATCGACGATACGCTGCGGGGCAAAGAGATTTTTCTTCTCCTTGGCGACGCGCTTGCGCGCGTCGTCGAAGAAGCCGGCAGATATCTTGCTGCTGTCGACGTTGAGTTCGCGAATCTTGCGCAATGGCGCCTTCCGGCCGGCGAGGCCGCGCGCGTAGTCAAGGGCGCCCTCGAGCAGGTCCGTTTCGATGATTTTGTCGATGATGCCGGCCTGCGCTGCCTGCACGGCGGCAACCGGATCACCGGAGACAATAATGCCGAGCGCAGCCTCAATCCCGATCAGGCGCGGCAACCGCTGAGTCCCGCCCGCGCCCGGCAGGAGTCCCAGTTTGACCTCGGGCAGGCCGATCTTGGCGCTCGCGACGGCGACGCGATAATGACAACCGAGCGCGAGCTCCAACCCCCCTCCGAAAGCAGTGCCATGAATCGCGGCAACTATGGGTTTCGCGGAATTTTCCACGGCATGGATCGCCTCGTGCAGACTGGGCGACATGGGCGGCTTGCCGAATTCGGTGATGTCGGCTCCGGCCATGAAGGTGCGGCCTTCGCAAGCCAGCACGCCGATTTGAATTTCCGGATCTTGCATCAGTTTTGCGACGCCATCGATGATGACCGACCGCACGCCGACGCTGATGGCATTGACCGGGGGATTGTTGACCCAGATGATGCCTACGTTGCCGCGCTTCTCGAATCTGCCTTGCATGGGTAACTCCAGTGGAATAGCGAAGCTTAGCGCGCTAACGTCCGACACGTCGACCGCCATCGACCAAGTGCACCTCGCCCGTGGTCTTCGACGCCACCGCGCCCAGAAAATAAATGGTCTCCGCCACTTCTTCGGGCAGAACCAGCGTCCCGAGCGCCGATGCCGCCTGGTAGTTATGCAGCATGGCCTCAAAGCGCTCGGGGGCGAGGCCGTTTCTGAGCCAGGGAGAATCGACCATGCCGGGGGCGACGACGTTCAGGCGGATTTGCGGACCGAGCACCCTCGCAAGCGTCAAGGTAAGCGCATTGAGAGCGCCCTTCGATGCGATGTATGCCAAGCTCGAACCGCCGCCGATCAAAGGAGCGATCGACGAGACGTTGACCACCGCGGCATTTGCGCCGGCTTTAAGCAGCGGCGCGAAGGCGCGGATCATTTGAAAGGGCCCGATGAGATTGACTGCGTAGATCCTTTGAAAGTCGGCGGCACCCAGCCCATCGAGGTCCGCGAGTTCGACGAACTTCGTGGTGCCGGCATTGTTGACGAGCACGTCGCAGCGCCCGAAATGCGTCCGCACGCGTGCCGCGAGACTCACGCACTGCTGATCGTCGGAGACGTCGGCGCGTTCGATGAGCACGTCGGCTCCGTGCTTTCGGCAGGCCGCCGCAACCTGTTCCGCCCGCTCGGGATCCTTCGAATAATTCACGCACACATCCCACCCGCGCTGCGAGAACAACATGGCGCTGGCCGCGCCGATGCCGGACGACGATCCGGTGACTACGCATACTTTCTTGCTCACATTGAATCCTCGCAGGCTTGACTTAAGGCTTGGGACCTCTCGGCCCGGCTCAATATTGGCATGCCCCGCAGCGCCGGTACATCGATGGTCGTTTGACGGGCTTGCGCCCGACGCCGCACACTTGGCGCCCGCGCAACGGTCCGCTGGCCGCCGCCTTTAGGGAGAAGTCATGAAGTTGCCTTTCCGTCCGCTGTTGATCGCAGCCATCGCATTCGCACCGTTGGCACTGTCGAGTCTTGCGCATTCTCAAGCGCAAACCGCGCCGGCCGCGGCGCCCAAACCGGTTCAGGCACGGCCGCGGTTTTTGCCGCAGCTGACGCCGGAGCAGATCGCCGCGCTGCCCAAGTGGACGGAAATGATCATGACCACGCGCGACGGCATCAAGCTTGCCGCGAATGTCTTTTTGCCAATGGGCGCGGGGCCTTTTCCGGTCGTGCTCTCGCGAACGCCCTATCTCAAGGACGCACTCGGTGAATTGGCGGGCTACTCCGCCCAGAAATACACCGACGCCGGTTTCGCCTTCGTGCTGCAGGATGTCCGCGGGAAGGGTCATTCCGAAGGCTTTTATGAGGCGTTCATTCCCGACCTCGAAGACGGCTACGACACCGTCGAATGGGCAGCCAAGCAGCCTTGGTCTAACGGCAAAATCGGCATGGTCGGCGCCTCGGCGCTCGGCATCACCACGAATCTGGCCGCCATGGCCGCGCCTCCGCATTTGGTTGCCGCCTACGTCATGGTCGCTCCGTATGACCAACTGCTCAACACTTTTCCGGGCGGCGTCTTGAAGGATGAAGACACGCTCGGTTGGCTGAAGGGACAGGGCGAAACCCAGGCGCAGTTGGACGTCGTGAGGAGCAGTGCCGGCAATTCCGCATTCTGGAACGAGCATGCGATGACCACCCAGCGCAAATTCATACGCATACCCATGTACAACCACGGTGCGTGGTACGACATCTTCAACGACGGCAACGTTGAGAACTTCCGCTGGCTGCAAAACTTCGGTTCCAAAGGCGCGCGCGGCAATCAAAAGCTCGTGATGGTGCCGGCCGGCCACGGCGGCTTGGGCGGCGAGAAAAGCGATGTCGAATACAACCAGCCCGGCGCGGTCGTACCGCCCACGGAAGAGATGCGCTGGTGGGAGTATTGGCTCAAAGGTACGGACAACGGCATCATGAAAGAGCCTCCCGTCACCCTGTTTATGATGGCGTCCGGCCGCAAAGGCCACCCCTCCGCCGCCAGTCATGTGTTCAAGGCTCCGAACTGGCCGCCCGTCAGTCAAGCGACGCGGTACTACCTGAATGCTGATATGCACCTGACCACCAAAGCGCCGACGGCATCCGATGCGAAGATCAGCTATCGCTTCGATCCGGCGAACCCGGTCAAGACCTACGGCGGTTCCAATTTGCTGCAGACCGCCGGGCCGCTGGATCAGCGGCCGATCGGTCAGCGGCAGGACTATTTGCGATTCGAAACTCAACCGCTCGACAAGAATGTGGCAATCGCAGGCCATGTTGACATGACGTTGTGGGCCGCAACCGACGGGCTCGACACGGACTTCATGGTCAAGCTGGCCGATGTGTATCCGGATGGCTACGAGCAGATCATTCTCGACAACCCAATTCGCACGCGCTACCGCAACGGCCGCGATCCGGACGATGTGGCGCTGATGACTCCGGGCAAGCCTGAAGAGCTGCACATCGATCTGTGGAACACCGCATTCACTTTCGAGAAGGGCCACAAGATCCAGGTGACCGTGACTTCATCGAATTCCACCAAGTTTGAAATCAACCCGAACACCGGCGAGGCATTTGGCGCGGCGGCGACCGCGCCGCGGGTGGCGACCAATACCATCTACTTTGACAAGCGCCATCCCTCGGCGATGATCTTGCCGGTGCTCAGCGTTGCGCCGTAGCCTAAGCGTTCGCCCGCGACCGCGGCTTCCACGATGCGCGGGTCCGGGCGGTCCGCGTACAGCAGTGCCACTTCGTTCGCGCGGCGCTCCAGGGTCAGCCGCTGGTTGATGGAGCGTTTGTCGGTGATTTCGCCGGCTTCGGGCGAAGGAGGATCCTTCAATATCAATAGGCGGGCAATGGTGTCGGCGCCGCCCTGCCGGGCATGATTGAACGCGGCGAGTTTTTGCGCAAGTCCGCCGCGCAGCTTGGAGTCATCCGGCGCCGTCAGCCAAACCAGCGCTCCCAGCCAGGGATGATCGGGCGCGCAAATCACCGCATCGCTCACGTAAGGCTGCAGCGCTTCGACCAGATCGCGGCGCACGATACTGGCTTGAACCCATGTGCCGGAGAGCAACTTGAAGTCCTCAGCGATGCGGCCGGCAAATTCCAGCCCTTCAATGGGCCGTGCCGCGTCAACCCATCGAACCGCATCGCCGGTTCGAAAGTAGCCTTCTTCATCGAAGGCGGCAGCATTCAGGGCGTCGTCTTTGTAGTAGCCCGGCATGATGTGGACGCCCTTGATGCGCAGTTCCAGACGGTCCCCGGCGGGCACCAACTTGAGCGTCGCGCCGGGCTGCGGAAGTCCAAGCAAACCGGTCCGCGTCGTGTTCCAGTACACCGCGACGCCGGTTGCGGTGGTTTCCGTCATGCCCCACCCAGTGCCGAAGGGGAGTTGCTCGCCGGTCTCTTGAACGGCCACCCTTTGCATGCGTTCCCAAACGGGCTGCGGCAACAATGCGCCCCCATAACCCAGCGAGCGCATGTTCTTGAAAAACTTCTGGCGCAGATCAGCATCTTGCTCCAGAGCGGCGGCGAGCGCGCCGAAGGCAGCGGGGACGCAGCCAAAACCGGTGGGCGAGATCTCCCGCAAGTTCTCGATGGTGGCCTCGAACCAACCGGGAATCGGCCGGCCGGTATCGATGTACAGTGTTCCCGCGAGCGATAGGACGCCGTTGAATTGGGCATTTCCGCCAAAGGCATGATGCCAGGGCAGCCAATCAACGATGGTGACTGTGCGATCGGGATCGAACGGTTCGCTCACCATCCGGGCCATTTGCACTGCGCCTGCGATGTTGCCGTGAGTATTGATCACCCCTTTGGGGCGTCCGGTGGATCCCGAGGTCAACAAGATCTTTGCAATCGTGTCGTCGCTGATTGCCCGACGCCGTGCCGCGACCGTGGCCTCGTCGACGTCTCGCAGCAGCTCCGAGAATTCTGCACCGGCAATCGTCGGGGTGCCCGGAGCCTTGGCCTTCACAAATTCGAGCGCGGGCGCGTAACGCGCGGCATCGCCGGCATACACCAGGGATGGGCGGGTGAGATCCAACGCGTAGCCCAGCCTGCCGAGATCATGGCCGAACGAATAAGTCGGCGACACCGGCACGACCGCGACTCCCGCGCGCATCGCACCCAGCATCAGCACCGCGTGCTCGATGCTGTTTTCGGACAGGATCATCAGCGGCGCGCTGTCGGGCCCCAGTCCTTTGCGGATGAGCCAGGTAGCAACCGCAGCGGTGTCGCGCCAGGCTTCGGCGTAGGTCAGGCGGCGCCATTGTTTGGCACTGTCGCGCTCGGCCAGAAACGTAGTTTGCGGCCGCAGCTCGGCGGCACGAGCCAAATAATCGACTAGCGAGGGTAAGCCCGGCTCGTAGGGCAGGCCGCAACTCAAGTACACGATGCCGCCATCGCCCCGCCGCACCTCAACGCAAGGTTCGGGGCGGTTCAGCGCGCGCATCGGATATTCGTGCAAGGGTCTACTCAGCATCTTTGCCCCCGATCAAAGCCCAGTCGTTTATCGTAAGAGTTTGCTCGCAGCGCGAAGTTTCGGCCGAACAGCCGAAGAATGGAAGCCGTCCGGAGGAATGTCGACAATTACGGCCTTGGCCGCTAGGATCGGGCCAGTCTCGGGGGTACGCAAATGCAGTGGACAAAAAGTCAAAAGAACGTCGTGGTGGCCGCCTACCTCGGCTGGACACTGGATGCGTTCGATTTCTTCCTGATGGTGTTCATGTTCAAGGACATCGCCGCCACGTTCCATGTGGATGTGAAAAACGTGGCGGAAGCGACATTCTTGACCCTGGCCGCCCGTCCCATCGGGGCCTTCGTGTTCGGCAGACTCGCGGACCGGTTCGGCCGCAAGCCCACCCTGATGTGGAACATCCTGGCCTTTTCGATTCTCGAAGGTGCATCTGGTTTCGCTCCGTCGCTCACCACTTTCTTGATATTGCGCTTTTTGTTCGGCATCGCCATGGGCGGCGAGTGGGGCATCGGTTCCGCGCTGACTTTCGAATCCATTCCGTTGCGCGCACGCGGCGTCGTTTCAGGCCTTTTGCAGGCCGGCTATCCCAGCGGCTATTTCGTCGCTTCGATCGCTTCGTACTTTTTCTACGATAGTCTCGGCTGGCGTTACATGTTCCTATTGGGGATCATCCCGGCAATTCTGGTGTTTTTCATCCGTATGGGGGTGGATGAGTCCCCGGCGTTCATCGAGAAGCGCATTCAGAAGCAGACGCTCAGCTTGTGGGCGGTACTGCGCCGCGAACGGAAGCTGGCTCTTTACGCCATATTGCTGATGACGGCCTTCAACTTCTTCAGCCACGGTTCGCAGGACGCATACCCGAACTTGTTTCTCAAGATTCAGCATGGCTTCGATACCAAGACCCTGTCGCTCATGACGGCCATCGCCAACATCGGCGCCATTTGCGGCGGCATCGGCTTCGGATTTCTGTCAGAGCGGATCGGCAGGCGCCGTGCCATCATTTATGCCTCATTGTTGGCGCTGCCGGTCATTCCCTTCTGGGCGTTTGGCTCCACGCCGCTGGTCCTGGGGATAGGCGCCTTCCTGATGCAGGTCTCCGTGCAGGGCGCCTGGGGAATCATCCCCGTGCATCTCAACGAGCTTTCTCCGCCAGAGATTCGCGCGACCTTCCCCGGCGTTGTCTATCAGCTGGGCAATTTTATCGCCTCGCGGAATCTGCCCATCCAGGTGATGATTGCGGAGGCGCATGGTAATAACTACGGCCTTGCCATGGCGAGCGTGGTGGGCACGGTGGTGGTGGTCATTATATTGATGGTGCTGTGGGGTCCGGAGCGGCGCGGCGTGCCCATGGCTGAAGCCCAGCGGCCGCCTGCACCCGCTTAGCGGTCTGGTAGAAAAGAGTATGCTCGGCACGGCCCGCCTGCACTAGGACGGGCTAAGAAAAAATGACATCGGCTTGAAGCCACTCGGCGGGGGTTAAATGGCAACGCAGTCAAATGCCGGCGCGGCAGCGCTCAGCGGCAATTCTCCTTCCTACCCTTCATCCTTTTCTGCATGGTACAGCGTCGCTGTGCTGATGGTGATGTACATTTTTTCCTTTATTGACCGAACGACAATTTCCTTGATTGTCGAGCCGATGAAGCGCGATCTGAACATCAGCGATACACAGATCGGCATGCTGCAAGGCCTGGCGTTCGCGCTGCTTTACACCTTCCTCGGCCTGCCGATTGCGCGCCTGTCCGACCGCTTCAGCCGCCGCGCAATCATCGCCGCCGGCGTGTTCATCTGGTCGATCATGGCGACCTCGTGCGGACTGGCGCGCACTGCCATGCAGCTGTTCATTGCGCGCATAGGCGTGGGTGTCGGCGAGGCGGCGTTGTCGCCGGCCGCGTATTCCATCATTACCGACAGTTTCCCGCGCTCCAGACTGGGGTCTGCCTTTGGCGTGTACAACATCGGCATCACCATCGGCGCAGGAGTGGCGTTTCTGGTGGGCGGCATCGTCGTTGCTGCGGTATCGCACGCCGGCGCGAGCTACACGCTGCCTTTGTTCGGCGAAGTGCGCGCCTGGCAGATGGTGTTCATAGTAACCGGCGCGCCGGGCATTTTGCTGCCGCTCTTGCTGTTGACCTTTCGCGAGCCGGCGCGCCGCGGCTTGCTGCGAACACAGACGGATGGCGGGACTGCCGCGCCGCTCAAGCCGCCCTTGCGCGAAGTTCTCAGCTATGTCTGGTCGAACAAGAAATTCTATCTTATGCATTTCGTCGCGCTCGCATTGCTGTCCATGTGCGGCTATTGCGTGGCGGCGTGGCTGCCGACCGCGCTCATCCGTGCCTATGGAGTCAGCTACGGCCAGGTCGGGAAGGTGCTGGGCGTATCCACGATTCTCATGAACTCCTCCGGAATGCTGATTGCGGGAGTCCTGTGCGACCGCCTGACGCGCAAGGGTTGGAGCGATGCGCCCATTGTGGTCGCCTTGCTCTCGGCGTGCGGTATTGCGGTGTTTGCCTGCCTGCCGAGCATCATGCCGACGGTGCCTCTGGTTTGGACGGCGCTTTTTGTGGCCGGGCTCACCTTCAATGCCTATAACGGCGTGGGCCCCATGGCGGTCAACCAGGTCACGCCGAATCAATATCGCGCGCAAGTCTCGGCCGTGTATTTGTTCGTCGTAAATGCATTGGGGCTCGGTATCGGTCCGACGCTGGTGCCGCTGCTCAACGATCATATATTTCACGATCCGGCCAAGATCCGCTACAGCTTGATTATCGTGGTGTTCTGCGCAGCGGTTGCGGCCATCGTCCTGCTGCTCAAGGTGCGGCCCATTTATCGGCAAAAATTGGCCCAAGCGGCCCAGTGGCAGTAATATACTAAGATTATATTAACTAAGTTCCGGCATGGTGTTTAGGGAGTCGCCGATGAAAACGAGCATTCGCAATACAGCGCGGGCACTGATGCTCTTGTGCGTCTTCGCCGCAGGTTCGGCCATGGCCCAGCAGGCGCATACGTTGCTGGGAGTGGACTGCGCGGCGCCTCCGGCGTTTCACTGCCCGGACGCGGAGTGTCCGGGCGCCGCGGTGACGCAGCCGGGGAATACGGTGGAGTTGAAGACGCGCCGTACTTTTTTTCTTGATTGTCCGGCCGATTACAAGCCAGGCGACAAGGTCAACATCGTACTGAGCCTGCATGGTTACGGCTCGTACGCAAACTGGCAACGGAATTATTTTCCCGCCATGGACGTCAAGGACAAGTACAAGCTGATCGTGATTACGCCGGGTTCGCCGGTTCGCTACTGGAGCGATGTGGACGATGAGTATCTGCACAATATCGTCGACTTGGTCGTGGCCACGGTCGGCAAGGAAAACGTGCAGCACTTCATTCTGGCGGGCCACAGCCAGGGGGGGTTGACGTCCAGCCGCCTGGTTTGTACCGACTATTTCAAGGATAAAGTCGACGTGCGCATCAGCTTGTCGGGTGGACGGGTGGGGCCCGTGACCCAGGCCAATCGCGGCTTCTTTGGCGGCACACCCGTGTACAAGAGCGGTGGGGCGGCGACTCCGCCGCCGCCGTTGCGGCTGCCGCCGACGCCGGCGGGTCCCCCGGGCGGAGCCTGCGACTATTCATTCATCTTTTCGAATGGCGAATACGAATCCATGCCCGGCGACACTTCGCCGCTTGCCGACAAGTTCGGCTGCGGCAAGCGCGAGGAGTTGCCGGAGGTGCTGGACCCGAAGCCGGGGTATGTGTGGGATCCGACCCGGCAGGATCCCGGTTCGGATGGCTGGGGCCGCTACCCCAAATCCGGCCGCGCGCTGGTCTATGTGTTCCCGAATTGCAAGGACGGCCGCGTGGTCGCCGATGTCGTCAAGATACAGAAAGGTCACACCGAGGGTTACGAGCCCAATATCACCGACAAGATCATAGAACTGGCTGTGTCCGCGAAAGGCGGCAAGATCGCGACGGGTTCGTGGAGTCCGCCGCCGCCTCCACCGCCGCCGCGCGGACCTTTTGGTTAAGCGTTCAAGCGGCGCTTAGATTCCGCAGCTTGCGCAGGTCTGGCGGAAGTCCTTCGCCCATGAGATCGACAAAGTTGTCGCAATAGAACCGGCCCGCGGCGCGGGCGCTGGTCTGCGCCAGCGAATCGTCGAAACGCTTCAAGGGATTGCGGCCGCCTTCGACGTGCGGGTAGTCGGACGAGAACAAACACACTTCCTCGCCCGAGTTGGCGATTATCCAACCGGTGTCTTCGTGTGGATAGGGCGTAACGCGCACCTGCCGCCGCACGAACTCGCTCGGCTTCAAGGATAGCTTTTGCAGCCGCGGTTCATTCTTGATGAAGGCGGCGGCCGCGGAATCCATGAAGCGCATCCAGCTCGGCACCCAGGATGCACCGAGTTCGATTGCGCCGAATTTCAGCTGCGGATGGCGATCGAGCACGCCGTCGATGATCAGAGCCGCCAGTGTGATTTGCACCGAATTCGGAATCGGCATGAAGCTCAGCGAAGTGAAATTCTCCTCCCCGCCATGGAAGTCCTTGACCCGCGGCAGCCCATTGTTGAAGTAATCGGGGGACAATTTTTCCTCGCCGCCCACGTGGAACAGGATGGGCAGCCGCGCTTCCTGCGCAAGCGCCCACAACGGCTCAAACCCGACATGGCTGGGCGACATTCCCGGCGGGCAGCGCGATGGAATCAACAGCGCCTTGCAGCCCGATTTGATCGCCTCTTCCGCAGTAGCGAGCGCGTCTTCGAAGCTTACCAGCGGCACATAACCGGTGCCCAGAAAGCGCCGATCGACCGAGCAGAAATTGCTCATCATCCGATTGTGGGCGCGCGCCACGGCGTAGCACAGATCTACATCGCCTGACTGATCCAGATCGAAATTGCCGAGACACCAGGTAGTAAATACCAATTGACTGGCGAATCCGAGTTGATCGAGCGCGCGCGGCCGGTCGTGGCGCCTGAAGGCTCCGAGCGCCTCATAATTCTTGCGCAGCAAGATGTTGTCGGCGGCACTCCGACGAAATGCCGGATCGTCCTGCAGTGTTCGCGCATGCTTTACGTAGTCGGCGTCCCGCGGAAGCTTCTGAAGTTTCGGCAGCGCATCGTAGCGGGCGCGAAATTCTGCCTCGAGGAATTCGTCGAGCGCGTCCGGCAACTCCATGAGATGCGAGTCGGCATCGTGGACTACGCGATTTTCTACGTAAGGCATGTTCTGCTCCGCAAGGCGCCGCCGGCTACCAAGCATCGATCCAGCGCAGCTTTTTCTCAACGCGCTTCGGCACCGCCGGCAAGGTACGCAGCCCGGTGACGATCCAACGCCTCGTGTCGGCCGGATCGATCACCTCGTCAATGTGATAAGTCGCCGCCTGATTCAGCGCCTTGCCATGTTCGTAGGCGGTGGCAACCATCTCGTCGAACTTTGCGCGGCGCGCCGCCGGGTCGCTGATCGCTGCCAGCTCGTTGCGATAGCCTAACTTGACCGAACCTTCAAGGCCCATGCCGCCGAACTCTCCCGTCGGCCACGCGACCGCGAACAGCGAGGCCGGGTAGCTGCCGCCAGTCATCGCGAGCGCTCCCAACCCGTAGCTCTTGCGCAGTACGACGCTGAACAGCGGCACGGTCAGGTTTGCCCCAATGATGAATACGCGCGAACAGTGCCGCACCAGCGCGGTCTTTTCGACCTCAGGTCCGACCATCATGCCGGGCGTATCGGAGAGCGACAAAACCGGAAGGTCGAAGGCCTCGCAGATCTGCAGAAAGCGCGCCGCTTTGTCGGAGCCGTCCGAGTCTATGGCGCCGCCCAAAACTCCCGGGTTGTTGGCGATCACGCCCATTGGCCTGCCTTCCACCCGGATCAGGGCGCTGATCATGCTGGTCCCAAATTTGGGCCGCAGCTCGAGCATCGAACCGGCATCCGCCAAGGTCTCGAGTAGCCGGCGAATGTCATAGACCCGCACGCGGTTTTCGGGGATGGCGTGTCTTAGCAGACGCTGATCGGCGCAGGTCCAATCAGCTGCCGTGCCCTGAAAATACGATAGATACTGTTTGGCAATACGAACCGCATCCCCCTCATCCTCGGCGAGGATGTCGATGACGCCGTTCGGCTGCTGCACCTCCACGGGTCCGATTTCTTCGGGTTTGAAGATGCCGAGGCCGCCGCCCTCGATCATGGCCGGTCCGCCCATGCCGATGTTCGAACCTTTGGCGGCAATGATCACATCGCAACATCCCAGCACCGAGGCGTTGCCTGCAAAGCAGCGGCCCGCGGTGATGCCGATCATGGGCGCGACCGCCGACATGCGGGCCCAGAGTTCGAAGCCACGCACGTAGCCGCCACCTTCCGTGTCGCCGGGGCGGCCGCCGCCGCCTTCGCAGAAGAAAACCGTCGGCAAGCGCCAGCGTTCGGCGGTTTCGATCAGCCGATCCATCTTGCGATGGTTGTAAGCGCCCTGAGTGCCGGCAAGCACCGTGTAGTCATAGGCCATGACCGCGCAGCGCGCCGCATCGTCGCCGAAGCGCGCGCCGTTCACGCGGCCCAGCCCCATGACCAGGCCATCCGCCGGCGTTTGTTCGATCAGTTTTTCCAGCGAGTGGCGCTTACGCCGGGCCGCCACCACCAGGCTGCCGTACTCGATGAATGAACCGGGGTCGAGCAGATCCTCGACGTTCTCGCGCACCGTGCGCTGCCCGGTCTTGCGTCGCCGTGCCACCGCGGCAGGACGCGCCGCATCCAAGGTGCCCTGTTGCCGCGCCAGCACCGCGGCCAGATCTGGACGTATAAAATCAAGATCAGTGTCGGCCGCGGTTGATTGGCCGGCGGCGGCAACCTCCGCGGGCTCGACACAGGCGAGGGGGTGGCCTTCATACACCGTATCGCCCTGCAACACGTTCAGTATGCGGACCACGCCGCTGATCGGCGCGCCGATCACGTGCTCCATCTTCATGGACTCCATGATCAGTATAGGGTCGCCGGCGCGTACCGTCGCACCGATGCTGACCGCGATGCTGATGATGGTTCCTTGCAATGGAGCGGGCAGGCCGATCATGCCCTCCGGAACCATGCTCTCGCTTGACGGTGGCTGCGGCGCCGGTTTCGGCGCGGCCGCCTCGCCATTATTTTTGCCATGATCAAGAACTGCGAGCGGGTCCGCGCTGGCAATTTTGCGGCCGGGACCGTGCGTCCGCTGTTCGGCCGGCGTCAACCTAACAGCCTCTGCGCACAATATTGCTGCATGCTCCTCGATGTAGCGCGTATGCATCTCGCCGCCGGCAAAGGCGGGCGACCGGAGCACCGCACGCAGGAACGGAATGTTGGTCGCCACGCCCGCGATGCGAAACTCCGCCAGGGCGCGATCTGCTTTGCGCGCCGCCGCGGCCAGATTGCCGTCGGCGGCGTGCACAATAACCTTGGCCAAAAGCGAATCGAATTTGCTGCTGGTGCGATAGCCCGAGTAGCCAAATCCATCGACGCGCACGGCGGGTCCGGTTGCGGGTTCGTACAGCGACAGCGTGCCGCCGGTCGGCCGGGCGCTGCCATCAGCATTCATCACTTCCAGATTCACCCGGGCCTGGATGGCGGTGCCGCGAGGCGGTGCTATCGCGAATTGGCGCAGCCCCAGCTTTGCCAGCGACAGGCCCGCCGCGAGCTGCAATTGGATCCGCACCAGATCCAGGCCGGTGATCGCTTCGGTAACCGTGTGCTCGACTTGCAGGCGGGGATTGGCCTCGATGAAGGCAAAAGGCGTGGCGCCTCCTGGGTTCTGGTCCACCAGAAATTCGATGGTGCCAAGACCGCGGAAATTCACCGCTTTGCCCAGCGCCGCGGCAAGCTGCAGCAGCTGCGCCCGCAAATCGGCGGAAAGGCCGAGCGCGGGTGCCGTCTCGATCAGCTTCTGGCGCTGGCGTTGCACGCTGCATTCCCGGTCCCAGAGGTGGGATATTTCCGCACCGTCGCCCACGATTTGCACTTCGACATGACGCGCGCGCGGCAAGAATTGCTCGACATACAAATCGTCGCTGCCGAACGCCTGCCGCGCCTCGGACCGGCATCGCTCGTAGGCTGCGGCCATCTCGGTAGACGAGTTCACGACGCGCATCCCGCGCCCGCCGCCGCCGGCGACCGCCTTCAACATCACGGCACCGCCTGCGCCCAGGCCGTCGAGAAAGCGCTGCGCATCCTCGAGGGATGCCCCGCCGGCAGACCCCGAGAGTACGGGCGCGCCGGCGCGCTTCGCCAATGCGCGTGCCTGCACCTTGTCGCCGAACAGGGTGAGCGCTTCGGGAGAGGGCCCTACAAAGGCAACGCCGGCGTTGTTGCAAAGCCGCGCGAAAGCGGAGTTCTCGCTCAGAAATCCGTAGCCGGGATGAATCGCCTCGCAGCCAGACTCGAGTGCAAGACGCAGAATTTGCGGCCCGTCCAGATATGCAGGCGGACCGGCACCTGTCAGCTCGAGCGCTTCGTCGGCGGCACGTCGATGCACCGACGCCGCATCGTCTTGCGAATAAATCGCCACCGTTGCGACATCGAGGTCCGCCGCCGCGCGTGCTATGCGAATCGCGATTTCGCCGCGGTTGGCGATGAGCAGCCTCTTGAACATGGATCGTCCTTTGCTAACCGGTGCCCGCTGGACGCTCGAAGAATTGCGCTATCCGGCCGCCATCGACGACCAAATCGTGTGCGTTGATAAAGCTGCCTTCATCGCTCGCCAAAAAAACTGCGGCGTAGGCAATATCATCGGCCACGCCGGAGCGGGGCAGGGGCGTGGCCCGCGCCAGATTGCCGGTCAGTTTCGCGAGCTTGCGGGCATTGTCCTCGGCACTCAAGGTCCCGGCCTTGGCCGATCCGCCCCAAAAGATGGGGGTGGCAATCGCCCCCGGTGAAATCGAATTCACGCGGATGCCGTCGGCGCCGAGTTTGGCCCCGGCGATGCGGGTGATGTGGCTGACGGCGGCCTTCGCCGCTGAATAGAGAGCTCCTCCCTGTCCCAGGCGATGCGCCGCAATGCTGGAGTTGTTGATGATGGCGCCGCCGGCGTTCATCACGCGCGCCGCATGCTTGATGCCGAACATGACGCTGCCGACCAGAAGCTTCATGCCGTGGTCGAATTGCTCTTCCGTGATGGTGTCGAGTTCGCCCGGCGTGGCGGCGCCGGCATTGTTGAACAGGCAGTCGAGTTTTCCAAAGCGGCTGACGGCCCCGTCGATGACTGCGGCGATCTCGGCTTCGTGCATGACATCGGCCCGCTGGAAAATTGCTTGACTGCCGAGTTCGCCCTGCAGCGCGTTGCCGCGCTCGGCGGATCGACCGGCAATGATGACCCGGGCGCCCTCGGCTACGAAGCGGCGCGCGGTGGCTGCGCCGATGCCGCTGGTCGCGCCGGTAATGACCGCGACTTTCCCGTCCAATCTGCCCGGCATTCTAAGCTCCCCATGCGCTTGAACCTTTGCGGGCAGAATATCATTGCCGGCCCAAGCGCATCACGTCCGCATGGCAAGGAAGGCGCTGGTGGATGCCGCGGCTGCCGCGGCGGGCAGCCGTGCGTCTATCCCGGGGCCCGGCTTATGGGAGGCGGTGTGGCGGAATGACTCGACCACGTTGTTCCACATTGTTTGCCAGTTCTGCGAGAAATGCTCGAAAAACTCATGCACCTGCGGCACGTGAGTGTAGGCGAACCAACACACCAGAATGAGCACGCCGGTGGAGAGAATTTCATACCAGGCCGCGAACCACAGATAGTTGTGGCCGCTGGTGTTGAAATAGATGGCGCGGCGTGCGTGCCGCAGCGGCCGCGAGATGATGCTGTAGAAGACCATCAGGATCAGAATCGATGCCCACAGCGGGATCGAGCCGGCGATCGCCCAGCCGAAGATCGCGCCGGTCGTGGCGAGCGATACAATTGCCGCGATCCAAACGCAAAACAGCACCGCGTTGAAGATGGCGAGGAAGGGTATGAGCAGCGTTGCAGCCAAGGGACCGCCATAGCCCGCGGTGGTGCTGAACTGGTGAACGTTGCGCTGCAAGTTGTGTCCCCACCAGTACGCACCCTCGTGCCAGCGGCGCCGCCATTCACGCCGCTGCTGCCGCCAGTGCCGGCGCCATTCCTTGCTGTCCTTGAATTCCGCATAGTGTTTTTTGGCGCGATCGATCACTTCCTGCGCATTGAACGGCGCGCCGGCTGCCGCGGCATGCTCCTCGCCGGTGTTCGCGAAAGGAACCACCAGCATCATGACCAGATAGACCAGAATCCAGATTCCGCTGGTGAGGAGGGTCAAGAGCACGAAGCCGATTCTCACGAATGTGACGTCGATGTTGAGATAGGCCGCAAGCCCGGTGCACACCCCGCTCAGCATGGCGCCTTCGCGAATCTGGTACAGACGCTTGGCGGCAGCGGCGGCCGGGGCGTGGGGTCTCGCCTCTGCATGCGGCGGGTTGCCCGCGCCGGCGGCGCCGGGCCCGGCTGCCTCGCTCTGAACGGGGCCCATTTGCTTCAAGACGTCGTCGATCTCCGCGGCGGTGAGCACGTTCTTGTGCGGACGCAGAAAGTGCGCGCACTTGTCCGCAATCGCCTGCTCCAGGTCGGCCATGATTTCGGTTTTGTCAGGATTGTCCTTGAGCTGCGCTTGAGCCTGTTCCAAATAGGCCCGCAAGCCCTGAAAGCCGGGCTCTTCGATATGGAAGGCGATTCCGTTCAGATTGATGATGATGACGGTGTTCATGCTCAGCGACCTAACTGGTTGATTGTGGTGTTAAGGTATGCCCAATAGTCTTTGAACTCCGCCAGTTGGGCTTTCCCCTTGGCGGTCAGTTGGTAGTATTTGCGAGGCGGTCCGGACTCGGATTCCTGCCATTCATAGTCGACGAACTCTTCTCGGCGCATTTTGCTCAGCAGGGGATACAGGGTGCCTTCCTGCGTGGCGAAGTCCGTGTCCTGCAAACGTTTCATCATGTCGGCGACGTACACCTTGTCCGCGGAAATGATCTGCAGGATGAGAAATTCCAGCAGGCCTTTGCGCAGAGGGTTGAATTTTTGATCGGCCGTCATGTGTATAAAGCTACCTTGTAACAAAAAGGTACCAGCTTAATAAAAGGATGTCAAACGCAGGCCGTCGCGGGCAGTTAAGCCGCCTGCAGCGGGGCATTTGGCAACGTAGCGGGGTTCTTGTCGGGCGCGGGCAGGCGAGAATCAGCAGCCGGGAGCTATCAGTCGGCCGTGGCCGTTACCCCAGCCGGCCGCGGACCAGCTGAAAGACCGCCTCGCTCTCGCGAGCGCACCCAGTCAGCAGCCTTTCGATTTCAATCAGCGCCGCGTCCGCATAGCCGCGATCCTTGAGCGAAGGCGCGTTGATGTAGACGTTGAGCGCGGCGCTGCGCAGGGCGCTGTAGGCCGCAAGCACGCCAACGCCGGCATCGCTGACAACTCCAGAATAACCCTGTTCACCGGCGCGCCTCGCCAGCGCGACGACCTCGGCGCAGGCCCGTGCGCAGGCCAGAGGCGTCTCCGTGGCGGCACGGAGATTGCTCTGGATCGCCTCCGCGCGCAAAGCCTTATCCGCGTCGCTCGCCTTGGGAAGCCGATAGGCAGCCATCAATCCATCGAATGCGGCGACGTCATCGGCGATCATGGAGGTCAACTGCGCGCGCAGCAGTTCGGATGCGTCGCGCACGCTCTGCATCTCCGGCCCCACCGCTTCTTGTCCTTTCTTGCCCAGCGTGACGTTGCACACCATGGACACCAGCGCGGCGCCCATCGCACCCATGATGGCCGCGGCGCTGCCGCCGCCCGGCGTAGGTGCGCCGCTTGCCAGCTCGTCCAAGAAGGTGTGTAGCGGACGCTGCGCAATCATGTGCCGACCATCCCCTTGGCGATGCCATAAATTTCTTCCGCATCCAGTACCAGATCGTTTTGTTCAAACAAGCGTGCGATGCAGGCGCGGTGCAGCGCCAGCTTGAGCGCCCCGAACCCTAACGGTCCGAACAGGATTTTGCCGTGAGTGCTCACACCGCGATCGTTCAAGCCCACGCCCTCGATCCCGGGAGGCGGCGAGGCGTTGGCATCGGCAATCAGTTCCAACGACCTGTTCTCCTGCCAGTGTCTCGTTTCCAGCAGCGTTATACCGGACGCGCCGGTCGCGACCACGATCTGCGCGTCCGCGAGAGCCGCGGCACGTGCGTCGTTGCTCGCGGCTTCGATCGCTTGCACACCGATGGCGTAGCGCGCGTTGAGCGATTGGCACGCCGCTTCCACGACGGCAAGTTTGCGGCCGGTGATCGCGACCTGTGCGCCCTCGCGGGCCAACAGGACCGCCGCCCGCTGACCCACCGGGCCGGAACCGGCCAACACCACGGCACGTTTGCCGTTCAGGCTGCGGCCGTGCGCCAGCCAGGCGACCGCCGCGGCTGCCGTGGTATTCGAACCATTGCAATCGAACATAATGGAGACGCGAAATTTCGCAAAGAATTTAGCTCGGATCGCCGCGAGCACCGCCTCGCCCTGCGCCAGGTTCGAGCCGCCGACGAAGATGGCCGTGTTCTTTTTGTCCTGGGGGGCGCGGGTAAATATGGCGCCTTCCACCAAGCCGCCGACAGTCGCCGCGCTCACGCCGCCGTAGGCCGTTATGCGGTCCGCGCCGCCGTCGTAGCCGACGACGTTGTCAAATACGGAAGGGTGGGCGTCGGTGTCGAACTGGTACAGGAGCTTTTTCATCCAGCAACATTCTATCAAGCGGTCACGAGGTGCTGCGGCTTACCGGCCACCCAGGCGTCAATATTGTCGACCAGCTGGTCGGCGAGAAACTGCATTGCGCCGTCCGACGCCCAAGCTATGTGCGGCGTCAGTATGAAATTGGGCCTCCGCACATCGAGCAGCGGATGCCCATTTTTCGGCGGTTCCACCGTCAGCACATCGAAGCCCGCGCCGGCAATCAACCCCTCATCGAGAGCCTGAATCAACGCAATCTCGTCCACCAGTCCGCCGCGGGCGGTATTAATGAGCAATGCATTTCTTTTCATCTTGCGAAACGCATTGCCGTCGATCAAGTTGCGGGTCGCGGGCAGCAGAGGGCAATGCAGAGACAGAACATCGGATTCAGCCAGCACTGTATCGAAAGGAGTGAACTGCACGCCCTCCATTTTGGGAGGAGGGTGATCGGCAAACAACACGCGCATCCCGAACGCCCGCCCAATCGCTGCCGTGCCCTGGCCGATCGCGCCCTCGCCGATGATTCCGAGCGTGGCGCCGTGCAAATCGCCGATGTCGTGGGTGAAGAAGCAGAACTGCTCGGATTTGTTCCAAACGCCGGCTTCGACATCCTGGCGATAACTGAGAAGATTGCGCCGTAGCGCAAGAATCATCGCAAACGCGTGCTCCGGAACCGTGTGCACCGCATAATTGCGGATGTTGGCCACGGCGATTGCATGCTGGCTGCAATAAGACACATCGATCACGTCGTAGCCGGTGGCGGCTACCGCAATCATCTTAAGCTGCGGGAGCTGCCTAAGAGTCTCCGCGCGCAGGGGTACTTTGTTGACAATGGCAATGTCGGCCTCGCGCAGGCGCTCCACGATTTCGCCGCTTGCGGTTTTTTGGTGCTCTATGTACTCCGCCGGAAACGCGAATTTGCGCAACCGCGCTTTCAGCGAGGCGCGATCGAGAAACACCGCGCGCATGCTCAGTTCTTCCGCCAAAAGGATTGCGCAGCAGCGGTGCCGCTGCCCGGCTCGATGTTCATGCCGCTGTCCAGCATCGCCATTTCGGATCCGGCGATTGCACCGAGCAGCATGAGTTCATTGAGGTCTCCCAGGTGTCCGATGCGGAACAGCTTGCCCGCGACTTTGGACAGTCCCGCACCGAGAGACAAATTGTAGCGCTTATAGGCGCGCGCGATGACTGCAGCCGCATCGACGCCTTCCGGCACCAGGACGGCCGTCACCGTCTCCGAATACCATTTGGGTTCAACGGCGCAAACTCTCAACCGCCACCCTTGCAGGACGGCGGCTCGTGCGCCGCCCGCGAGATAGCGATGGCGGCGGAATACATTCTCCAGGCCTTCCTCGGCAAGCATCGCGAGTGATTCGCGCAATGCTGACAACATCTGCAAGGACGGCGTGTACGGAAAATAGCCGGACCGGTTTGCGGCCACCATATCGCCAAAATCGAAGTAGCAGCGCCGCGATGCGCTGCCTTTGGCGATCTCGAGCGCTTTCTGGCTGACGCAGGTTATACCTAAGCCGGCCGGCAGCATCAGGCCCTTCTGCGAACCGCTGACGCAAACATCCACGCCCCATTCGTCCATGCGAAAGTCGACGCTGGCCAAGGCACTGACCGCATCGACGAACAGGAGTGCTGGGTGCTTGACGCTGTCCATGGCACGCCGGATCGCGGGCACATCGCTGGCCACGCCGGTCGCCGTTTCGTTCTGGCATACCAGAACCGCCTTGATCAGGTGCTGCCGGTCCGATTCCAGCGCCGCCAAGTAGCGATCGACAGGCGCGCCTTCTCCCCAGGGAGTTTCCAGCAGTTCAACTTCGAAGCCGAGGCGGCGGCACATGTCGGCCCACAGATGGCTGAACTGGCCGAATCGTGCGACAAGCACCTTCGCGCCGGGATTCAAGCAGTTGGTCAGCGCCGCCTCCCAGCATCCCGTGCCCGAGGAAGGAAACAAGATGGGGTGAGCCCCGGTGGTTTTGAAAATCGGTTTGAGGCCGTCGATACAGGCGCGGGTTAACGCAGGAAAATCCGCCGATCGGTGGTCCTCGGAGGCAACCGCCATGGCACGCAGAACCCGATCCGGCACGTTGGTGGGACCTGGAACAAACAAAAAATTTCGGCCTGACATAGTCGATCTCCGTTAAATATGCGTCGATCATGCTGCTATCACGCCGCTCAATTAACGAGTATCCTAGCCCGGCTGCGGCGTCTTAAGAACAGGTTTGCGGATACGATTGTACGCCCAGATTATCAATGATATATGAGATATCAGGAGAGATCATGCGCGTAGCCATTGTGGGTCAAAAGGACTTCGGCAGGGCCGCCATGGATGCGTTTGTAAAGCGTGGCGATACGGTCGCCGGTGTCTTCTGCGCTCCTGAGAAGCCGGGCGAGGCGCCCGATCCTTTGCGGCTTGGCGCGGAGCAGCTGGGTATCCCTGTTTACGCATTACCGTCCTTGAGGGTAGAGGAGGCGCGCCAAGCGCTGCGGACCCTGCAGGTCGATCTGGCGATTCTGGCCTATGTGTTGCAGTTCGTGCCCCAGGATTTCGCCACGATCCCGCATCACGGGACGATTCAATTCCATCCATCGCTGCTGCCGCGATATCGAGGACCCAGCTCGATCAACTGGCCCATAATTTTGGGAGACAGGCTCACCGGCCTCACCATCTTCAGACCAGTGGACGGCCTCGATGAGGGTCCGATCATCCTGCAGAAAGAGACGCCGATCGGCCCCGACGAGACCGTCGGCAAAGTGTATTTCGGCAGACTGTTTCCGATGGGCATTGAGGCGCTCATGGAAGCCGCCGACCTGGTGATCGCGGGACGCGCGCAAGCAGTCACGCAGGATGAATCCTGTGCCAGCTATGAGGGTTGGTGCCGGGATGCGGAAGCGCGCATCAACTGGCATACCCATGTGGATCAGACCTACGACCTGATCCGCGGCTGCGATCCTGCACCGGGTGCGTGGACCTTGTTCAATCACAAGAAGCTTCAGTTGTATGACGCCCGCAAGCATTCGGCCCGCACGTTCTCCCAGGTCAAGGGCCGTATCGGCGCGGTGACCGCGCTTGACGGCGAAAGCATGCGAATTTCAGCACAGGGCGGGCAGATCGAAATCTTCAAACTGCGCTACGACGGCGGCAAGAAGCTGCCTGCCCCGCAGTTTTGCGCCGAGGCTGGAATTTGTCTCGGCGCCATCCTGGGCGCCTAGGGTCAAACCGTGAGTACGATTTTGCCGATGTGATCCGAGGACTCCATCAGACGATGCGCCTCGCCGGCCTCGGACAACGGAAATGTCTTGAAAATTACCGGCCGCACTTTGCCCGACTCGATGAGCGGCCAGATGTTCTTGCGTACCCCGTCCGCCACCGCCGCCTTCTGCGCGACGGTCCGCGATCTTAAGGTCGAGCCGGTCAGCGTCAGGCGCTTCATCATGATCAGGCCCATGTTGACTTCCGCGCGCGAGCCGCCCAATGCCGATATCGTGACCACGCGTCCCTCGAGCGCCGCTATCTCCAAATTCCGCTGCACATAGCTGCCGGCAACCATGTCGAGCGTGATATCGACGCCGTAGCCTTTGGTTTCCGTGCGAATCACTGCCACGAAATCCTCGGTCTTGTAGTCGATGCCGCGAACGGCGCCCAACGCTTCGCAAGCGCGCGCCTTCTTTTCGGATCCGGCGGTGGCAAACACCTGTGCGCCCCACGCGCTAGCGAGCTGAATCGCAGTCGTGCCGATGCCGCTGGTGCCGCCGTGGATGAGCACAATATCGCCGGCTTTACAGCGGCCGCGCTCGAACAAATTGGTCCAGACAGTCAGAAACGTTTCGGGTATCGCGGCGGCTTCGATCATGCTCAGTCCCTGCGGCACGGGCATCACCAAGGGAGCCGCTGCGATGGCGTAGGCGGCATAGCCGCCGCCCGGCAGAAGCGAAACAACCCTATCGCCCAATGACAGACCCGAGACTTTGGGCCCCAACGCCACGATCTCCCCCGCGATCTCCATACCGGGCAGGTCCGACGCTCCGGGCGGCGGCGGGTAGCGGCCTTGGCGCTGCATGACATCGGGTCGATTGACGCCCGCGGCCGCGACGCGGATCAGCACCTCATCCTCTCCAGGCCGCGGAATCGGTCGAACCGCGCTCCGCAATTGCTCCGGCCCACCGGGTGCCGCGATTTCAACCACCGTCATTTCTCGGGGCAGGGTCATCGGATTCTCCGCACTTTAAGCAAATCTCAAAAGGGCGGCCAATCTAGACGCTCCGCGATATTTCGGCAAGATTCCGCGGATTTGCGGCAAGATGCTGACATGTTCATCCGGCAACTCGACTATCTGGTGACTCTCGCCCGCGAAAAGCATTTCGCCAAGGCGGCGGAGGCCTGCCACGTATCGCAGCCTGCGCTTTCCTCCGCAATTCGCAGCCTGGAAAAAGAACTCGGCATCATGATCGTCCAGCGCGGCCGCCGCTTCATTGGCTTGACCGTCGAGGGCGAGCGGGTCCTCATCTGGGCGCAACAGACGCTCGCTTCGCTTGCGCATATGCGCGAGGACGCGGCGGTCGCAAAGTCCAGCATGGCCGGAACGCTGCGCGTCGGCGCAATTCCGACCACCATGACCGTGACAGCATTCATCACGGCGCCGTGCCGCGCTCTTTACCCGTATATTCGCTACGCGATTTCCTCGTTGAGCACTGAAGAGATAGCGGCTCGATTGGACCGGTTCGAGCTGGATCTCGGTCTGACTTACCTCGATGAAAAGACCATTGATGGCTTTGAATCGCTGCACCTGTTCGACGAGCGCTATGTTCTGCTCTCCAGCCGCGATGCGGTCCTCGAGCCGACTGTGACCTGGGAGCAGGCGGGCCGGTTGCCGCTATGTCTGCTCACTGGAAAAATGCGCAATCGCCAGGTGATCGATGCGGCGTTTCGGCGCGCAGGCGCCAAGGCCGAGGTGATTTTGGAGACCGATTCGATCTTCTCGCTGTACGCGCATGTGAGTGAGGCGGGGTTGTTCAGTATCGTGCCGCACAGCCTGCTCAATTTTTTCGATCCTTCCCGCATCAAGCCCACGCCGGTGCTGCCCTATTTGACCCGCGCCATCGGCTTGATTGCGCGCAATCAGCCGGCCCTCGCGCCGATCACTGCCGCGGTGTGGGGTATTGCGCGCGGTCTCGAACTGCAACGGCATTTCGATTTGGCTCTGGACTAAGCTTTTCGTTTGATTACCGCGGTTTATCGGGCGATCAACTCAAACGATTAGACCTGCCTGCGGCTTGATTCCACACTGAAAGCCTCCATCCCGGTAAGGAGGAATCCATGGACCAGAAAGTCGATCTTAAACGCTACGAATTATTCATCGATGGCAGGCACGCGGCGCCGTCCGGCGGCGAGTACACAATCGATCTGGATCCGGCCACCGAGGAGCCCATCGCCGAGGTTGCACAGGGCGCAAAGGCCGATGTCGACAAGGCCGTGAGCGCGGCACGATCCGCGCTCAAGGTATGGACCTCGCTGAGGGCCGCCGAACGCGGCCGCATCCTGCATCGCGCCGCCGCGTTGCTGGAGCAACATCAAGTGGAATTGATCGAACTTGAAAGTCTGGATGCCGGCAAGCCGCTCGCGGCTGTGCGGCGCCAGGATATGGCCGCGGTCATCGACACGCTGCGCTATTACGCCGGATGGTGCGACAAGATAACGGGGCAGGTCATACCCGCGCGCCCGGATGCGCTTACCTACACGGTGCGTGAACCGGTGGGCGTGGTGGCAGCCATCGTGCCGTGGAATTTTCCCTTGATGATCGGCATGTGGAAAATCGCGCCGGCTTTGGCGTGCGGCTGCACCGTCGTGGTAAAGCCCGCGGAGCTGACGCCGCTGTCGATGCTGCGCGTCGCCGAGTTATTCCTGGAAGCCGGCTTGCCTCCGGGGGTGCTCAATGTCGTGTGCGGCAAGGGCAGCGTGGTGGGCGAAGCGCTGGTCCAGCATCCCGGCGTCGACAAGGTGACCTTTACCGGCTCCCCGAAGGTCGGACGCGGAATCATGCAGGGTGCTGCGAGCAACTTCAAGAAAGTAACCCTGGAACTCGGCGGCAAATCCGCCAACGTCATTTTCGCCGATGCCAATTTGGACCGTGCCGCGCGCGCCGCGGCGTCCGGGATTTTCTTCAACGCGGGCCAGGTGTGCTCGGCGGGCTCGCGCGTATTGGTTGAACGGCCGGCGTACGACGAGGTCGTGCAGCGCCTGGCGGATCGAGCACGCTCGATCCGCGTAGGCGATCCGTCGGATCCCAAAACCACCATGGGACCGGTAATTTCCGCCGGGCAAATGAAGACTGTCCTCGACTACATCGCCATCGGCAAAGCCGAGGGCGCATCCGTGATCAGCGGCGGCGCGCGCCTCGGCGATCAGGGTTACTTCGTCGAGCCCACCGTATTCGCGAATGTCGAGCACGAGATGCGCATTTCGCAGGAAGAAATCTTCGGGCCGGTTCTGTCCGTCATTCCGTTCGACGATGAGCAGGACGCCCTGCGCATCGCCAATGGCACGGCCTACAGTCTGGCCGCGGGTGTTTGGAGCGCCGACATCGGGCGCGTGCATCGCATGGCGGGCGGGCTCAAGGCCGGCACCGTGTGGATCAACACCTACGGCTACACTGACGTGCGGCTCCCGTGGGGCGGATCGGGCGAGTCGGGGTTGGGTCGTGAGCACGGCGAGGCGGCGATCGAGAACTTTACCCAACCTAAGGCGGTCTGGCTCGCGCTCGATCAATGACTTAGGCCCCGGCGCGGCCGTGGCGCAGGCCAGCCGCCGCCCGCCTGGGCTGTCGGAAATCTCCTACACGAATTTCCAAACTACCGCTGTCGCGAAATTTGGACTTTCGCCACTCCCTTTGACAAGCTTCATCGCCATGTCTTACCGAGAAAAGCCGTAGCCAGCGGCTATTACACGATTTAACATTCGTTCATTAGTTCGCGTTGACGGCAGGCAATGCCGGATCGCGTGCGATGTGCGCGTGGGATAGGGAGCGATCATGGATCAGCCACGCAGTGCCCCGGCCAAGTCTCGCGGTGGCGCCGCCAAGAGCGGCGCGCGCAAGCAGGCAGCCAATGGCCATGCTCCGGCGGAGCTTGCGCTTGATCAGCACGAACTGCTCAACGCATTGCACGCCATGCAGGCCGGCGACTTCTCCGTGCGGCTGCCGGGACATCAAACCGGGGTGGCGGGCAAAATTTGCGATGCCTTCAATACCATCGTTGCCGCCAATCAACGTATCGCGCAACAACTCGAGCACGTGGGCGAAGTTGTGGGTCACCAAGGCAAGACCCGCACTCGGGTGCGCTTCGGGCTGTCGGACGGCGCCTGGGCCGATATGGAAGGCTCGGTCAATGCGCTGATCGACGATCTGCTGTGGCCCACCACCGCCGTGACCCGCACGGTCAGCGCGGTCGCGCGCGGTGATCTGCTGCAAACCGTGCCGTTGGATGTCGACGGCCGGCCCTTGAAGGGCGAGTTTCTGCGTTCCGCCGACATCGTGAACACGATGATCAAGCAGCTCAGTATTTTTACCTCGGAAGTCACGCGCGTGGCGCGCGAGGTCGGCACCGACGGCAAGCTCGGCGGTCAGGCGCAAGTCCGCGAGGTGACGGGCGTCTGGAAGGACTTGACGGAAAGCGTCAATTCCATGGCCTCGAATCTGACCGCGCAGGTGCGCAATCTTGCGGAAGTCACCATCGCCGTCGCCAACGGCGACTTGTCGAAGAAAATCACCGTCGACGTGCGCGGCGAGATCCTGCAGCTCAAAGAGGCCATCAACACCATGGTGGACCAACTGCGCTCCTTCGCCTCGGAGGTCACGCGCGTTGCCCGGGAGGTCGGTACCGAGGGCAAGTTGGGCGGCCAGGCGTTGGTGCCGGGCGTGGCCGGAACCTGGAAGGATCTCACCGACTCGGTAAATGCGATGTGCGGAAATCTCACCGCGCAGGTCAGAAACATCGCGCAAGTGACCACCGCGGTGGCGCGCGGCGACTTGTCGCGCAAGATCACCGTACACGTTTCGGGCGAGATTCTGGAGCTCAAGGAAACCATCAATACGATGGTGGACCAGCTCAACGCATTTGCCGGTGAAGTGACGCGCGTGGCGCGTGAGGTCGGCACCGAAGGCCGCCTGGGCGGCCAGGCGCAGGTGCCGGGCGTTGCCGGCACTTGGAAGGACCTGACTGACAACGTGAATTCCATGGCGTCGAATTTGACGGCGCAAGTACGCAATATTGCCGAAGTATCGACGGCGATTGCCAGCGGCAATCTCGCGAAGAAAATCACCGTGACAGTGTCGGGCGAGATCTTGGAGCTCAAGGAGACCATCAACACGATGGTCGATCAGCTCAACGCCTTTGCCTCGGAAGTGACGCGCGTCGCGCGTGAAGTGGGCACCGAAGGCCGCTTGGGCGGCCAGGCCAACGTACTGGGTGTGGCCGGCACCTGGAAAGACCTGACCGAGAACGTCAATTCCATGGCCTCGAATCTGACCGGCCAGGTTCGCAATATCGCCGAAGTGACCACGGCGGTTGCCAACGGCGACTTGTCCAAAAAGATCACCGTCGACGTGAAGGGCGAGATCCTCGAACTGAAGGACACCATCAATACGATGGTGGACCAACTGAATGCATTCGCCGGCGAGGTAACGCGCGTCGCCCGCGAAGTCGGTACCGAGGGCAAGCTCGGCGGACAGGCGCAACTAAAGGGCGTGGCCGGCACATGGAAGGACCTGACCGACTCGGTCAATTCCATGGCCTCGAACCTCACCGGCCAAGTACGCAACATCGCCGAGGTCGCGACCGCCGTGGCCCAGGGCGACCTGTCCAAGAAAATCACCGTATCGGTATCGGGCGAAATCCTGCTGCTCAAGGAAACCTTGAACACCATGGTGGATCAGCTGCGCTCATTCGCGGGTGAGGTAACACGCGTCGCCCGTGAGGTCGGCACCGAAGGGCGTTTGGGCGGCCAGGCACAGGTGCCGGGCGTTGCCGGCACCTGGAAGGACCTCACGGATTCGGTCAATTCCATGGCCGGCAATTTGACGGCGCAGGTACGCAACATCGCCGAAGTCTCTACCGCCATCGCGAACGGCGACCTCTCGCGCAAGATCACCGTGGATGTGAAGGGCGAAATCCTGCAGCTGAAAGAAACGCTCAACACCATGGTCGACCAGCTGAATCGCTTCGCATCGGAGGTGACGCGCGTGGCGCGCGAAGTCGGCACCGAAGGTAAGTTGGGCGGCCAGGCCAACGTGCCGGGCGTGGCCGGAACCTGGAAGGACCTCACCGAAAACGTCAACTCCATGGCCTCGAATTTGACCGGTCAGGTGCGCAACATCGCCGAAGTGACCACGGCAGTGGCGCGCGGCGACTTGTCGCGCAAGATCACCGTCGACGTGAAGGGCGAAATTCTCGAACTGAAAAATACCATCAATACCATGGTCGATCAGCTCAATGGGTTTGCCGGCGAGGTGACGCGCGTGGCGCGCGAAGTCGGCACCGAGGGAAAGCTGGGGGGCCAAGCGCAGGTACCCGGGGTTGCCGGCACCTGGAAAGATCTGACCGATAACGTCAATTCCATGGCGGGCAACCTCACGGCGCAGGTGCGCAACATCGCGGAAGTCGCGACCGCCATCGCCACCGGCGACCTGTCGCGCAAGATCACCGTCGATGTGCGCGGCGAGATTCTGCTGCTGAAGGAAACGCTCAACACCATGGTGGATCAACTGCGCTCGTTTGCCGGCGAAGTGACCCGCGTGGCGCGCGAAGTCGGTACCGATGGGCGCTTGGGCGGCCAGGCGGTGGTGCCCGGCGTGGCCGGCACGTGGAAGGATCTGACCGACAACGTCAACCTGCTTGCGGCAAATCTAACCACCCAGGTGCGCAACATCGCCGAAGTGACCACGGCCGTGGCGCGCGGCGATTTGTCGCGCAAGATCACCGTCGACGTCAAGGGCGAGATTCTCGAGCTCAAGAACACCATTAACACGATGGTGGACCAGCTCAACGGCTTTGCCGGCGAGGTGACGCGCGTCGCCCGCGAAGTGGGCACCGAAGGGCGCTTGGGCGGGCAGGCGCAGGTGCCGGGCGTCGCGGGTACCTGGAAGGATCTGACCGACACCGTCAATGTCATGGCGGCAAATCTGACCGAGCAAGTCCGCGGCATCGTGAAGGTCGTGACCGCCGTCGCCAATGGCGATCTGAAGCAAAACCTCACCGTCGCCTCCAAGGGTGAAGTGGCGGCGCTGGCTGAAACCATCAACAACATGACCAACACGCTCGCAACCTTTGCCGACCAGGTCACTACGGTTGCGCGCGAAGTCGGCGTCGAGGGTAGGTTGGGCGGCCAGGCGAACGTGCCCGGCGCGGCCGGTACGTGGAAGGATCTGACCGGCAACGTGAATCTGCTCGCGGCAAATCTCACCACTCAGGTTCGCGCCATCGCCGAGGTGGCAACGGCCGTGACCACGGGCGACTTGACGCGTTCGGTGCAAGTGGAAGCCCGCGGCGAAGTGGCGGAACTCAAAGACAACATCAACACGATGATCGGTAATTTGCGCCTGACCACCGACCGCAATACCGAACAAGACTGGCTCAAGACCAATTTGGCGCGCTTCACCAACATGCTGCAGGGTCAACGCGATCTGAGCACAGTCGGGCGCATGCTGCTGTCCGAACTGGCCCCTTTGGTCGGCGCTCAGCATGGCGTCATCTACCAACTGCGAACCGACGGGGCGGCCACCGCGCTGGAGCTGCTGGCAGCCTACGCCGATGATGTCGCCAACGGCTATCCGGCGCAGCTTGCGCTGGGAGAGGGCTTGATCGGCCAGTGCGCGCGCGACGCGCGGCGCATGCTGATCACCGAAATGCCCGCGCGAGTAGTGCCGATCAGTTCCGGGCTGTTCCGGGCGCCGCCGCGCAATGCCATCGTGCTGCCGGTGTCATTCGAAGGCCAGGTCAAGGCGGTCATCGAGCTCGCATCGCTGGGCGCGTTCACGGATTTGCAGATGTCCTTCTTGGAGCAACTCACCACATCGATCGGCATCGTGCTGAATTCGATTGAAGCGACCATGCAGACGGAGGGCTTGCTGAAGCAATCGCAGGAGCTCGCCACGGAACTGCAGACCCAACAGCGCGAACTGCAGCAGACCAACGAGCAGCTAGAACAAAAAGCGCAGCAGCTCGCCGACCGCAACGTCGAAGTGGAGGCGAAGAATCAGGAAATCGAGCAGGCGCGGCGCGCGGTGGAAGAAAAAGCCACCGAGTTGGCGCTGACTTCGAAGTACAAGTCTGAATTCCTCGCCAACATGTCGCACGAATTGCGCACGCCGCTCAACAGCATTCTGATCCTCGGGCAGCAGCTGACGGAAAATCCCGAGGGAAACCTGAGCGGCAAGCAGGTGGAATTCGCCCGCACCATCCACGGCGCCGGCACGGATCTGCTCAATCTGATCAGCGACATTCTCGACCTGTCGAAGATCGAGTCGGGCACCGTGTCGGTGGACGCGGAAGAGGTTTATTTCAGCAACCTGCTCGACATGATCGGCCGGCCATTCCGCCACGAGGCGGAGAATCGCAAGCTGCAATTCGACGTCGCCATAGCGCCCGATCTGGAGCGCAGCATCATTACCGATTCGAAGCGCCTGCAGCAGGTGCTGAAGAACCTGTTGTCTAACGCGTTCAAGTTCACGGCGGAGGGCGGGGTCAAACTCAGCGTATCGCCGGCCAGCGGCGGCTGGAACGTGGATCACCCGGTGTTGAAGCATGCGCCCGCGGTGGTGTCCTTCCAGGTCGCGGACACGGGAATTGGCATTCCTCCGGAAAAGCAGCGCATCATTTTCGAGGCCTTTCAACAGGCGGACGCGGGCACCAGCCGAAAATACGGCGGCACCGGCTTAGGGTTGGCAATCAGCCGCGAGCTTGCGAACCTGCTCGGCGGTGAAATTCAATTGCGCAGCACGCCGGGTAGCGGAAGCATCTTTACCCTGTACTTGCCGCTCACCTATATCGGCAGCGCGTCGGTGAAAGCACCGCAATCCGCCGCGGCCGCTATATCCGCTGACGTCGGCATGACGCCAATGCGCCTTGTCGAAAGGCCGACCGAGCAGGTTATCGACGATCGCGCGGATCTGTTGCCGGATGACAGCGTGGTCCTGATCGTCGAGGACGATCCGCACTATTCGCGCGTGATGGTGGATCTGGCGAAGGAAGAAGGATTCAAAGTTCTGGTGGCGCATCGCGGTGCGGATGCGCTCGCTCTGGCGCGCGCGCACCGGCCGACGGCCGTATCGCTCGACATATTCCTGCCTGACATGCTCGGTTGGACGGTCTTGAGCCAGCTCAAGCAAGATCCGACCACCCGCCATATCCCGGTGCAGATCGTCACTTTGGATGAAGATCGCCATCATGGCTTGGCGCGCGGCGCGTTTTCATTCGTGCAAAAGCCGACGACCACGCAAGGGTTGGAAAACGCCTTTGCACGCATCAAGGGCTACGCGAAGGCGCGCCGCAGGCGCTTGTTATTGGTCGAGGACAACGAGGCGGAGCGCCAGGGCGTCACCGAACTGTTGGGCTCCGATGATATCGAGATCATGACTGCCGATACCGGCGCGAGCGCGCTGCTGCAATTGCGCGATAACAGCATCGATTGCGTGGTCCTGGACTTGAAGCTGCCCGATATGTCCGGCTTCGAAGTATTGGAGCGGATTCGCGACGATACATCGCTTTGCGATATCCCGGTGGTGGTGTTCACGGGACGCGAACTCTTGCCGGAGGAGGACGCCAAGCTGCATACCATGGCTCGCAGCGTGGTCGTGAAGGGCGTTGAGTCGCCCGAACGGTTGCTCGATGAAACAGCCCTGTTTCTACATCGGGTGGTCGCGGATCTGCCTCCCGGCAAACAGCGCATGCTCGAACGGCTGCACGGTTCGGACGAAGACTTGATTCGCCGCACGGTGCTGCTGGTCGACGACGATGCGCGCAATATTTTTGCATTGAGCAGCGTGCTCGAACGGCGCGGCATGGAAGTGCTGACTGCGACCACCGGCAGCGAGGCAATTGCCGTTTTGGGGACGCGTCCCGATGTTGCCATCGTCTTGATGGACATCATGATGCCCGGCATGGATGGCTACGAGACGATCCAGGCGATTCGCTCGGACCCGGCCCATCGGCGGCTGCCAATACTGGCATTGACGGCCAAGGCCATGAAGGGCGATCGGGAAAAATGCCTGGACGCAGGTGCGTCCGACTATCTGGCGAAGCCGGTAAACATTCAGCAGCTGATGTCTGCGCTGCGGATGTGGCTGCACCGCTGAAGGCCCCATCATGAGCGCCTCAGACAAGGTGAACATCCTCCTGGTCGATGATCAGCAGGCCAAGTTGCTGAGCCACGAAGTCGTGCTCGCGGAAATCGGCGAGAATCTGCTGATGGCCGGCTCGGCGCGCGAAGCCTTCGAGTGCCTGCTCAAAAACGAAGTCGCATTGATTCTCATCGATGTATGCATGCCGGATCTGGACGGTTTCGAACTGGCCACCATGATCCGCCAGCACCCGCGCTTCCAAAATACCGCCATCATCTTTGTGTCCGCGGTCATGATGGCCCACCTCGATCAGCTGCGCGGCTACCGCTTGGGCGGGGTCGACTACGTGTCGGTGCCGGTCGTTCCGGAATTGCTGCGCGCCAAAGTCAGGGTGTTCGTCGAGCTGTACCGCAAAACCCGGCAGCTCGAGCAATTCAATGCGGACCTCGAAAGGCGCGTCGAGGAGCGAACCGCGGAACTGCGCAAGTTCAATGAAGAGTTGGAACTGCGCATCGAAGAGCGCACCCGCGAACGCGAGCTGGCGCTGGCGCAGCTGTTCGAAGCGCAGAAGATGGACACCATCGGACGCTTGACCGGCGGTGTCGCGCATGACTTCAACAATTTGCTGATGGCGGTATTAGGCAGCCTCACGCTGCTCGAGAAAAAACTTCCCGAGGATCCGCAGATCCGGCGGTTATTGCAGAACGCCATTCAGGGTGCGGATCGCGGCAAGGCCCTGACCCAGCGCCTGTTGGCATTTTCGCGCCGTCAAGAACTGAAACCGCAGGCGGTTGATTTTGCTCAGCTGGTTCACGGCATGGAAGAGCTGTTGAAGCGCGCGGTGGGACATGGCATCGCTTTCAGCAGCGAATTTCCGCCTGATTTGCCGCCGGTGGTCGTGGATGCGAATCAGCTGGAATTGGCCTTGCTGAATGTGGCGCTCAATGCGCGCGATGCCATGGCAGAAGGCGGCACTGTAAAGATCACGGCGCAAGCCGCTGCCCTGGGCGCGGAAGGACTCAAGAAGAACGTTGCACTCGGCAACGGCTCGGTGAAGCCGCTGGGTGGCGCGGCGGACAGCGTTTCTCTGCCTCCCGGCAACTACGTGCGGATCACCATCGTCGACACCGGTGTCGGCATGGATCGAGTAACACTGGCGAAAGCGACGGAGCCGTTTTTTACCACCAAGGGCCCCGGCAAAGGCACCGGACTGGGATTGTCGATGGTCCAAGGCCTGGCGGCGCAATCGGGCGGCTTGCTGCAGATTCACAGCCAGCCGAAAGCCGGTACCGTTGTGGAACTTTGGCTGCCGCGCGCCACGACTGCGGCGGCGGCCGTGGTGCGCGCGCCCGGGCTTGAAGCCAGGCCGGTGACTGAGCCTTGCACCGTGCTCATTGTCGATGACGATGCCCTCGTCATGACGGGAACCGCCGCGATGATTTTGGATTTGGGGCATACGGCGGTCGAGGCGCATTCGGCTGCTGAGGCGCTCAGCCTGTTGGGCTCGGGGCTCAAAGTCGATGTGGTGCTGACTGACCACGCCATGCCCACAATGACCGGCTTGCAGCTGGCGGAGTGCATTCATCAGAGATATCCCGGTCTGCCGATCATTTTGGCGACCGGCTATGCGGAATTGCCGGTCGATCCCGCGGCATTGGGGATCGCGAGGCTGGCGAAGCCCTGTACGCAGCATGAAATAGCCGCGGCTATCCATCACGCCGTAAGCGCAGATCCCGCCGACCGTCGGGTGGCTTTGTCCGGAGCGGCCACTTAATTTAAGCTTTGTGGGATGAAGTTTTGCATCTATGGCGCGGGAGCGATCGGCGGCTATCTCGCCGTGGAGCTGGCGCTGTCCGGCCAGGACGTGTGCGTCATCGCGCGCGGCGCCCATCTTGCGGCCATTCGCGAGCGCGGGTTGACGCTCAAGATCAGGGGAGAACATAAAGTCGCCCGGGTGGCCGCCGATTCGGATCCCCGCGTTTTTGGACCACAGGACGTCGTGATCTGCGCACTCAAGTCGCATCAAGCCTACGAGTCAGCGCCGGCCTTTGCCCCCCTGCTCGGCCCCGAGACCTCCGTGCTGACCGCGATGAACGGTATTCCATGGTGGTACTTCTACAAGAGCGGCGGCCCGTTCGAGGGCCGGTATCTTGAATCGGTCGATCCGGGCGGGCGTCAGTGGAACTGCATCGGTCCGCAGCGCGCCATCGGCTGCGTGGTGGAACCGGCGTGCGAGGTCGTCGCGCCAGGCATCATCGCCCACCATCAGTTCAACCGGTTCATTGTCGGCGAGCCGGATGGCAGCCGCTCGGCGCGGGTGCTGGAATTGAGCAAGGTTTTTACCGCGGCGGATTTCGACGCCCCGGTGCGTGACAATATCCGCTGGAATATTTGGTTGAAGCTATGGGGCAATGTTTGCTTCAATCCGATCAGCGCGCTTACCGGTGCGACTTTGGGCCGCATGGTCGGCGATCCGCATTTGCGCGCGCTGTGCAAGACCATGATGCAGGAGACCCGGGCCATCAACGAGGCGCTTGCGGTGCAGATTCCCGCTGAGATGATGGACCGGCGCCTCGATGGTGCGGCCGCCGCAACCGATCATAAGATGTCGATGCTGCAAGACCTGGAACGGGGGCGTAGTCTGGAAATCGATGCGCTGGTCGGCGCCGTGCAGGAATTGGGCCGGCTCACCGCGGTGAGAACACCGGTGATCGATGCAGTATCGGCGCTGATACAGGAGCGGGCCCGTGCTTGCGGTCTCTATAGTCAACCCGTCACACCCGCCTAAAGGTAGTATCGCGCCATGAAAACGGCTTACATCACCCATGCCGATTGTCTGCGCCATGAAATGGGTGCGGGTCATCCTGAATGCCCGGATCGATTGAGCGCGGTCAATGCGGAGATGCTCTCCTCAGGTCTGCTGGAGGAATTGCAGTGTCTCGAGGCGCCGTTGGCGCGCGCCGAGGATTTGAAGCGGGTGCATCGGGCCGGCTACGTGGATGCAATATTTGAACATGCGCCAACAGAAGGATATGTGCAGCTGGACCCGGACACGGCGATGAATCCGCACAGCCTTGCCGCGGCACAACGCGCGGCCGGTGCGGGAATATTGGCGGTGGACGAAGTGATGGCCGGGCGGTCGGCCAACGCATTCTGCGCCATCCGCCCGTGCGGTCATCATGCCACCCAAATTCGCTCCATGGGCTTCTGCATCTTCAACAACATTGGCATTGCGGCGGCCTATGCATTGGAAAAGAAGGGCCTGGAACGGGTCGCTATCATCGATTTCGACGTGCATCACGGCAACGGCACGGAGGACATGTTCAGTCCTACTCATTGGCATAAGCGCGTGCTGATGGCGAGTTTCTTCCAGCATCCCTTCTATCCTTACAGCGGCACGTCGAATCCCGCACCCAACATGGTCAATATTCCGTTGGCCGCCGGCAGCGGCGGCGCGGCGGCGAAGAAAGCCGTGGAAGCACAGTGGCTGCCCGCGCTCGAGAGCTTCAAGCCGCAGATGATTTTTATTTCCGCGGGTTTCGATGCTCATAAAGAAGATTTGTTGGGCGGAATGGCGCTCGTTGAGGCCGATTACGCCTGGATGACCCGCGAACTGAAACAGGTGGCCGCACGCCATTCCGAGGGGCGCATAGTTTCGATGCTGGAAGGCGGCTACAACTTATCCGCCTTGGGACGCAGCGCCGTGGCTCACGTCAGAGCACTATCCGAGGCCTGAGACCGATCCCGAGGGCTCGATCAGCTGTAAAGCCTGCCGACGCTCTCGGCCACGCAGACCGGCTTGCTTGCACCCTCGCGCTCAACCGTCACTTCGGTGATCAGCTGTACCCCGCCTTCGATGTCCTCGTACGACAGCAATTTGAAGTGCGCGCGCAGCCGGCTGTCGACCGGCACGGGTGCCGGGAAGCGAACACGATTCAGGCCGTAGTTCACCGACATGCGCGGACCCAAGACCTTGTGCGAACTGCGAATGAAGAAAGGCAGCAAGCTCAATGTCAGAAATCCGTGCGCCACCGTAGCGCCGAACATGCCCAAGGCGGCGCGCTTGGGATCAACATGGATCCACTGGTCATCGCCGGTCACGGCCGCAAACTGGTCGATGCGGGACTGCTCGATGGTGATCCAGTCGCTGACGCCGATCTCGGAGCCGACCAAGGATTTCAGTTCCGCCGGATTTTGGTAAGTTTTCACCGCGCACCTCGCTAAACCCATGATCGCACATGCCGCAACCCAAGGTGCCTCTGGAAAAGCGCCTTTTCGGCCATATTGATGTCCGCTCAGGCGAACTGCATTGATGTCCGCTCAGGCGAACTGCTTCAGGAGGCGTTGTGAACAAGGCCGTGATCGCTGTTTATCCCAGTCCCCAGGGTCATTGGGTTGGCGATGGTTTTCCCGTCAGGAGCCTGTTCAGTTATGACCAGCTGGGGCGGCAAATAAGCCCGTTTTTGTTGCTGGATTACGCCGCTCCCGCGGTGTTCCGGGCGGCTGCGCGGCCCCGGGGCGTCGGCGAACATCCGCATCGCGGATTCGAGACGGTTACCATCGTCTACCAGGGCGAGGTCGCGCATCGAGACTCTGCGGGGAATAGCGGAGTGATCGGGCCCGGCGACGTGCAATGGATGACCGCCGCGTCCGGCGTGCTGCACGATGAATTTCACTCGCCGTCCTTCACGCAACACGGCGGCACCATCGAGATGGCGCAGCTTTGGGTCAATCTGCCGGCTGCGCACAAGATGTCCAAGCCACGCTATCAAAGCATTTCGAGTGCGCAGATTCCCCGAATGGCGCTGCCCGACGGCGCCGGAACGCTGCGGGTCATCGCCGGCAATTTCGCCGACGAGAAAGGCGCGGCGAGCACATTCAGCGAACTGAATGTCTGGGACCTGCGGCTACGGACAGGGCGTACGGCAATCTTGCAGGTGCCCGAAGATCACAGCGCGGCGGTGGCGGTGCTGCGCGGTGCCGCCACGGTCAATGGATCTCGCGAGGCCAAGGACGCGGAACTGGTGCTTTTGGACCGCAGCGGCGGCGAGATACAAATTACGGCCACGGCTGACAGTACGCTCTTGTTTTTGAGCGGCGTCCCCATTGCTGAGCCGATCGCCGGTTATGGGCCTTTCGTCATGAATACCCAGCAGGAGATCGAAACAGCCATGAACGATTTTCGGCTCGGAAAATTCGGCAGGCTGCCGCCCCTCGAGCGCAGCCCCGATCAGGCTGCCGCGGCTCGGTAAGGTGCGGTAAGCCGTCGGTTCGGGCGCAACAGCCCCAGGGGAGGTCGATAGAGCGAGATTTGACCTATGACGGCAAGAATATTGGTGCGCAGGAAGCGCGGTGCTATGCTGCGGCTCTGAAGATTACGCTGATTTTCGGGGCGGACGATCGACGACGGCACAACGACGTTGCAGCGTCTAGGCGGGCACTTGAAAGAAACGATACGCAGCTTTTTCTCCCGATGCCGGCATGGAATGCGCTGGTTCGGGGCAGCGGTTGTGGTCGGCGCGCTCGCCGGCTGGCCGGTTTGGACCGGCGCAACCGCTCCGGAAGTTTCACCGCCCTCGACGCCGATTATCGATCCTATCGATGAGCTCACGGAAATCATGGTGGAGGCACGCGAACCGCGCTACGTGTCGCCGACGCGCCGGGATCAGATTGGCCGCATCTGGGCCCCCGTGATGATCAACGGGCGCGGCCCGTTCCGCCTGGTGCTCGATACCGGTGCAAGCCACAGTGCGATCACGGCCTTGGTCGCCTTGGCTCTGGGCATTCCAACAGACCGCTCGCCGCCGGTGATTTTGCGCGGCGTAACGGGATTTGCCACGGTGCCGACCATCCGCGTGGACACCCTGAGCATCGGCGACGTGGCGGTCGATCAGGCGATACTGCCCATCGTGCCGGACGCGCTGGGGGGCGCGGAAGGCGTTCTCGGTTCCGAAGGCTTGGTAGGCAAACGAATCTTCATCGACTTTCGCCACGATCGCATCAACATTGCCTACTCGAAAAACGAACGATCGGGCGCCGGATTCGTCAGCGTGCCGTTTCATTCGTTGCGCGGCACGTTGGTGGTTGTGGACGCATTTGTGGGCCAGGTTCGCTGCAAGGCGATTATCGACACGGGCGGCCAGGTGACCATTGCGAATCTAGCTCTGAAAGAAGCGCTGGCGCGCGTCGGCGGGCAGCCAAGATCCAAGATGGATACCATCATCGGCGCCACCAAGGACGTTCAAAAGGGCGAATTGATGGACACGCCCGCCATTGGGTTGGGCGCCATTACCATTCACGATCCCGGCGTGACGTTCGGCGATTTGTACATCTTCAGGCAGTGGCGGCTGACGAGTGAACCGGCGATTGTGATCGGCATGGATACCCTCGGACTGCTTGATACCTTGATCATCGACTATCGCCGGCACGAGCTGCAGTTGCGCATGCTGAACGCGAGCTAACCGCCGAAACGCGCATGGTGAATAAACCCATTGTTGGCGTGGCGGTCTTGATTTTCGTGCTGGCGGCGGCCGGCGTGCTTTACTTGCGAAGCCGCAATGCTCCTCTTCCGGCCGCACCTACCGCGCCGGTTGCTTCCACGTCCGCCGAGCCCGAGCCGGGTATTGCGCATCCTCTGCCGTCGGCCGCCGGCAATGCCGGGTCTACTGCACCTTTGCCTGACTTGGCCGACAGCGATGCGCCGCTGCGCGATGCGCTGACGCAGCTCAGCAGCGCCGATGTGGTGAAGGATTTTTTGGTGCCCCAGGATTTGATCCGCAAGTTGGTAGTGACCATCGATAATTTGCCGCGGCAAAAGGTCGCTGTGGAGAAGCGCCCCACGACGCCGATACCCGGTTCATTCATGGCCACGGGCGACGAGTTGCATGCGACCCTCGATGCGCGCAACTTCGAGCGCTACAAACCGATGGTTGCGGTGATCGGCAAACTCGATGCCAAGCAGCTGGCGGCGGTCTACGTTCACTACTATCCGCTGTTCCAGCAGGCGTATCAGAGCCTGGGCTATCCCAACGGCTATTTCAACGATCGGCTCGTCGAGGTCATCGACAACTTGTTGGCGGCGCCGGAGCCAAAGGAGCCGATCGCGCTGGTGCGCCCCAACGTCATGTACACGTTTGCCGATCCGGCACTTGAGTCGCGATCCGCGGGGCAAAAATTGTTGATCCGGATGGGACCGCAGAATTCAAAGGCGCTCAAGGCAAAATTGACCGAACTCAAGGCGGCGGTCACGGCAGGGACGCTCAAGCATTAGCGCAAGTCGCTGGGCTGGGTTTTTCCAGGCGACGATCGATTTTCATAAAAAAGCAGGGGAATAGAATGGCGACTACGTCCGCAGATGCAGGATTGCCCAACAGCGCGGCAGCAGCGCAAAGCAACTGGCTTGTCATCGGTGCCTCCTCCTTGGGCACGGTGTTCGAGTGGTACGACTTTTATTTGTACGGCTTGCTCACTGCCGTCATCAGCTCGCAATTTTTCTCCGGCGTGAACGAAGTAACCGGTTTCATTTTCGCATTGGCTGCCTTCGGCGCAGGCTTCGCGGTGCGGCCGTTTGGCGCGCTGGTGTTCGGCCGCTTGGGCGATCTGGTCGGGCGCAAGCACACTTTCCTGATCACCATGGGCATCATGGGCGGATCCACCTTTGCAGTCGGGTTGCTGCCGAACTACGCAACCGCCGGAGTTCTGGCGCCGATATTGCTGGTGGCGCTGCGATTGCTGCAGGGATTGGCGCTGGGCGGCGAGTACGGCGGCGCCGCCACCTATGTGGCGGAAAATTCACCGCCCGGCAAGCGCGGGCTGTTCACCAGCTTTATCCAAACCACGGCGACGCTGGGGTTGTTCGGCGCATTGATAGTCGTCATTGCAACTCGCACCAGCCTGGGCGAGGACGCATTCAAATCGTGGGGATGGCGCATTCCGTTCCTTGTTTCCGCGATTCTGCTCATCGTCTCGCTGTGGATTCGCATGCGGCTGGCCGAAAGCCCGGTATTCGTCAAGATGAAGAATCAGGGTACGACCTCGAAGGCGCCGCTCTCGGAGGCTTTTGGACGCTGGCCCAACCTCAAGATCGTGCTGATCAGTCTGTTGGGCGCGGTGATGGGGCAGGCGGTGGTTTGGTACACCGGCCAGTTCTACGCCTTGTTCTTCCTGGAGCGCATCGTGAAAGTCGATGGCGCCACGACCAATATTCTCGTGGCGATAGCGCTGGTGCTGGCCACTCCCTGTTTCGTGTTGTTTGGCTGGCTGTCGGACAAGATCGGAAGAAAGCCCATCATCATGGCGGGTTTGTTGTTGGCCATGCTCACATACTTCCCGCTGTTCGGTGCTCTGACCAAATACGCCAATCCGGCGCTGTATGCTGCGCAGGCCGCGACACCCGTCACCGTCGTCTCGGATCCCAAAGAGTGTTCCTTCCAGTTTGATCCGGTCGGCAAGAATCCGTTCGACACGACCTCATGCGACATCGCCAAGAGCTATCTTGCCAAAGCAGGCGTTTCGTACAAACGCGAAGACGCCCCGGCGGGATCAGTGGCCAAGATTCGCAGCGGTTCCAGTACCTTTGACGCGCCCGATCCAAGGGTGGTGAAGGGAGCTGATCGTAAGAAGGCAATTGGCGACTTCCAGAAGCAGGTGAAGGCATCGCTCACGGCGGCCGGTTATCCGGACAAAGCGGATCCTGCGGCCATGAACAAGCCGATGGTGGTTTTGGTGCTGTTCATCCTGGTGGTGTACGTCACCATGGTGTACGGGCCCATTGCAGCATTGTTGGTCGAATTGTTCCCGGCGCGTATCCGCTACAGCGCCATGTCGTTGCCGTATCACATCGGAAATGGCTGGTTCGGAGGGTTTCTTCCGACCACGGCATTCGCAATGGTCGCGGCTACCGGCGATATCTACTATGGCCTGTGGTACCCGATCGTAGTTGCGGCCATTACTCTCGTGCTGGGTTTGTTGTTTCTGCCGGAAACGTTCAAACAGTCCATCGATGCCTAGGCGCATCGCGCTGCCAATCTGACCCGCGGGCTTCAGCGCCGTCGCAAATTTGCGACGGCGCTTGGGGTCTTTCGCGTTACATTCCCTTCACGGTCATAGCCCAGCGGTAATTTGTGACGTTATGCGTTCTGTAAAGCGCGTACTTTTGGGTACGCTATTGCATAACCATCAAATGGCGGGACAGACACTATGGCTACCTATCGCAAATACTCTCTAGATCCAACACTTCCGATGGCCGGCGCTTTGATCCTGTCGGCTGCAGCGCTGCTGGGAGGCTGCGTGGTTCGCGAAGTGGCACCGCCGCCGCCGCCGCCGCGCGCCTATGTGCAGCCGACACCGCCACCGCCTGCGGCCGACTACGTCGAGCCGGCATCCGATGGGGAAGTGACGGCAAACGAGGCTCCTCCTCCGTTGCCGGAATACGACCAGCCGCCATGCCCCGATGACGGCTATTTGTGGACCCCCGGATACTGGGCTTGGGGAGGGGGCGGCGGGTACTATTGGGTGCCTGGAACCTGGGTACAGCCTCCGCGCGTGGGCGTGCTCTGGACGCCTCCTTATTGGGGATTCGTCGGCGGGGTCTACGCGTTTCATGCCGGCTACTGGGGCCCGCACATTGGCTACTACGGCGGTGTTAACTACGGCTTCGGCTACGTGGGCGCCGGATTCGCAGGCGGCCGCTGGGTCGGCAATTCGTTTGCCTACAACCGTGCAGTCACCAACATCAACGTCACCGTCGTTCACAATACTTACCACGAAACGGTCATCAACAATGTCTCGGTGAACCGAGTGAGCTACAACGGTGGTCCCCACGGGACGGCGGCCGTGATGACCGCTCAAGAACGGGCTGTAGGTGCTGAACGGCATATTGCCGCCACGCCGATGCAGCGCGAGCATTTCCAGGAGTCCGGGCGAAACCCTGCTCTCATGGCACGGGCCAATGGCGGTCATCCTGCGATTGCGGCGACTCCGAGGCCGGCTGCGTTCAACGCGCCAGGTGCCGTCGGCGCGCACGGCGCCAGCACTCCGCCGGGCGCAGCCGCGCATGCCGGTGAGCCGGGACAGATCGCGCAGCAGAATGGCGGCGTCCACGCGCCGGGACAACCTGGGCAAGGGCAGCCGAACAACTTCGTGCGCACACCGGGTCAGCCGACCGGCACAGCCCGCACTCAGGGCCAACCTCAGGGCCAGGGCCAATCTCAAGGCCAGGGCCAAAAGGGGCCAGGGCCAACCTCAGGGCCGCGGACAGCCGGGGCAAGGGCAGCCGAACAACTTCGTGCACACACCGGGTCAGCCGACCGGCACAGCCCGCACTCAGGGCCAACCTCAGCCGCAGGGACGCCCGGGCCAGCCGGGACAGCCGAGCCAACCCGGTGCTGCGATGGCGCCAAAGCAGCCACAACCTCAGCATGGACATGCCAAGCCCGAAGAGAAAAAGGGCGAGCACGAAAAATAGCGGCCCACAGGGCAAATTGGCGAATCAGCGGCCGAGTAGGTACTCGGCCGCTCTCATTTGGATCGCTGCAACTCCGGGCGCGCCCCTTAGCCGCCCGACCATTAGCCCTCTAGGGGTCTCCTTGCAGTGGCGAGAGGTAGGGGGCATGATCAACGAGCGGAGCCCGATATAAGGGCGGCTTGACTAAATAAGTCAATGAATAGCGGGGCCCGCGACTTAAGTGATAAGGGGGCTGCAGCATGAATTCTTTGTCGTTCACGGTATCAGATGGGGTTGCCACCCTGGCGCTGCAACGCTCGACTTGCAGCAACGCGATCGACATCACCGTTATTCGCGCGATACATCTGGCGCTCGATCAAATCCAAAAGGGTGAGGGCGGCGCAAAGGCGGTGGTCATCACCGGCAGCAACGATGTGTTTTGCAGCGGTCTGGATCTGCACTCAATCGACCTCAAGACGGCTGAAGCCCGGCAGCGTGCACATTTTGAAATGCGGCGCTTCATGGATCCCTTGATTCTCCGCTTGAGCGGTTTTAGGTTTCCCATCGTCGCTGCGGTCAATGGCGCGGCGGTAGGCGCGGGCATGAGTCTCGCGCTCGCCAGCGATATCATCATGGCGGCCGATAACGCCTACTTCCTGCCCTCGTTTGCGCGTTTGGGGTTGGTGCCCGATGCCGGCATCACCTTTCATCTGGCGCGACGCATCGGCGCGGGCCGGTCGCTGTCGTCATTGATGCTCGCAGAAAGAATTGACGCCAAAACCGCGCTTGAATGGGGTCTGGCCTATGCAGTAGTCCCGGCGGGCGAGCTCCTTGCGCGGGCACAGGCCGTGGCGCACCGGCTTGCCACCGGACCGTGCGCAGTTCTTGGGCAGATCCGCACCTTGCACGCGTCCACCTTCGATAATTCACTGCAAGAACAGCTGCGCGCCGAGCGCAGTGCGCAAGAGATGACTCTCGAGACCCAGGATTGCGTGGAAGGAGTGCGCGCGTTTTTCGAAAAGCGCGAGCCTAATTTTTCCGAGCACTAGGAGCCGGGTCCGGCTTCGCGGTAATCGCGATGCGGATCGCAGCCAGTGGCGCGCGATCATCGAAGGGTTGCGTCAAAGGTTCTGTAGGAACGCCGAGCAGGGTCCAGAGCAGGTCGAGGTTGGGCGTTTGCGGTGTGGTTCGGATTTGCTGGTAGAGCCCGGACAGCACATGCGTACCGGTGGCAGCGTCGCCGATTCGCAGCACTTCCCCAATGTTGCTGTCGAAGCCATAGCCCCCGGTCTCTTTGAGAATGGCCTGCAATGCCGTTTGCAGCCCGATGCGGTTCGCTGTCTGTTCCCGTATCGCCACATCTGCCTGCAGGCAGTAAAGCGCGCCGCCCCAGTAGGTGCGGCCCCATGAGGGTGATTGGTCCATGCCTCCCTCGCCGGGCTTGGGCAGCCCCCTGGGCATCGATTGCCGGTCTTCTGCCCAGACATCGGCAATCGTCCGATTGCCGTACTGCGCCCGCGCAACGCCTTCGACATAGGTGGCGAGTCCTTCCGCCAGCCAGTCGTGGGTCTTGCCGATCTCAGGCAGCGCCAGATGCACCATCTCGTGCACCAGCACCCAATCCGCCGCGAACGCCTCCGCGCTGGTTTCACGGCCCACGCGCAGTTGGATCATCAGCCCCGTGTCGTTGGTGGTGCGGCCGCCCCTGACGCCGCTGCCGTCCATGCCGCGCAACTCCACGACCACCAACGGGGCGGGAAATTGGCCGTAATAATCGGCGACGATGCGGGCGGACCGCTCGATCCAGGTGCGCAGCAGCGGCAGCTGCTGCGCCAGCTTGCGATCATCTATGGCGACGCAGAGCTCGTCGAGGCGCTCACTTGCAGTTGCGCCGCGACCTGAGCGGCACACCCGCCATGCGCAAGCCCACAAACGGACATCAACAGCGCCGCGCCGACCAAGCCGGACGAGCGCACAGAATCTGTTTCACTCATTGAGCCTCCGCGGGCCGCTCAGATAGCGGTTGCCGGCAACAAAGTAACGCAGCCGCTCATCGGCCGCCTTGGTCAGTCCGATGCGCACGCTTTCGCCGATCGACTCGATCCTGTGACCGTCGTTGCCGATCCAAAGTTGCTTGTCGGTAAATAGATTCAGTCCGTCATGACGACGGTCGACCCGCAGTGCGGCGGTCAACCGCCCCGGTCCGCGGGTCAGATCCGCCGCCTTGACACGCTTGGCGTTACCCTGCATATGTTCGCTTCCGTACAGCGGTTCTAGCGCGCGCAACAACACGCCGGAACCAACGCCGCTGGGTTCACTCGATACATTTAGCAGGTACGACGTCCCGTAGCAGAGGTAGACATAGGCATGGCCGTGTTCGAGGAACAATGAGCGGTTGCGCGCCGTCATCCTGCCGCGAAACGCATGACAGGCCGGATCATGCTGCAAATAAGCCTCGGTCTCCACGATGCGGCCCGCCGCCATGCCGCTGTTGAATTCACGCACCAGGACTTTGCCGAGCAAAGCGCGGGCCAGCGCCACCGTGTCGCACGGTATGCTGCTGCGCGGGATTCGCTGGATGGTTTTTTTCTCGCGCGAAGTTTCGCCGACGATGGTAGTCTCCGGGTCGTTCGACATTAATAGAACAATAAAGCGGGATTCTGAAGAGATCGCAGCATGTTAAGCGCTCAGGCCATCAAGAATCACCACTCCGATATCTTCACATTTCTGCACGGCAATTTAGGGCTCGCCGCCGAACATTGCCGCGTTCCTGAAGAGGCGGTGGCGCAAAGCCTGGTGTATGTCACTGATGTTGCGCAACTTTCCGAGGCGCGACGCCGTAAACCGGCCATTCTCATCGTGCATGCCAATGTGGCCGACCGGCTGTGCGCGGTCGCGGACGCGGAGAGCTGCTGTTTTTCAGTCAAGAATATTTCCATGGGGATGGCGATTCTCCTGAAGTACTTCGACGCTAAGTCAGCTCGATTTACCCAGTGGGGCGAACGCCATCCGACCGCCGTCGTGCATCGCGATGCAGTAATCGGCAAAGGCGTGTTTCTGGGGCCCTATTGCGTGATCGGCGCGGGCGCGCAGATCGGCGATGGCTGCATGATCGGCTCTCACACCGTGGTCGAGAACGCGGCCAGGATCGGCGCCCGCAGCATTCTGCACCCGCAGGTATTCATCGGCGCCCGCTGCCAGGTAGGAGAGGATTGCGAGATTCATCCCCATACCAGCATCGGCAGCGATGGCTTCGGCTACGCCGTCGATCCAAACGGCAGGCCGCGCAAGATCCCGCACCTTGGCAACGTGATCATCGGCGATGGCGTTGAAATCGGCAGCAACTGCGCCGTCGATCGCGCCACTCTGACCTCGACGCATATCCGTTCGGGCACCAAGCTGGATAACATTTGTCATATTGCGCATAACTGCGACCTCGGTGAGAACGGCTTTTTCACCGCCGGCTTCATGATGGGAGGCTCGACCAAAATAGGGCGCCAGTTCGTCACCGGCGGCAACTCCGTCGTCACCGCGCACATCACGGTCGGCGACAACGTGGTGCTATCCGGCAGATCCTCGGTCACCAACGATATTCCGACTGCCGGGGCATACGGGGGCTATCCGCTGCAGCCTTTGAAGGAAGCGCTGCGGACCGCGGTGAGCCTCAGTCATCTCAATGAGATCCGCCGCAACCTCAAGCGTGTGATGAAGCACCTTCATCTTTCGGAGAATCCGCAGGACGACCCCGCGGAGAGTCAGACAGGCTCCTAAATATCCAATCGAAATCATCTCCCATCGCCGTGCCGATTACCGCGTTGGCGGTCGCGATGGTGTCCTTCCAACTGGGCGCGACGCTTGCCAAAGGATTGTTTCCAATCGTCGGTGCCGGCGGCACGGCGGCGCTGCGCCTGGGCGTTGCCTCAGTGATCCTGTTGATCGTGTGGCGTCCGTGGCATATCCGTCTCACGCCGCCGCAGCTGCGCACGCTCATCATCTACGGCGTGGCCATGGGCTGGATGAATCTACTCTTCTACCTGGCCATCGATCATATCCCGCTCGGCGTCACGATGGCCCTGGAATTCACCGGTCCGCTCGGCGTGGCGCTGTTTGCATCCCGCCGCGCCATTGATTTCGTATGGGTATTGCTGGCGGCCGCGGGCCTGATCGCGCTGCTGCCGCTTGGCCTCGGCGGCCGGCCCCTGGCCGCGCTCGGCGTCGCCTATGCCCTCGGTGCCGGTGCCTGCTGGGCGCTCTACATTCTATTCGGGCGCCGTGCCGGTGCGGCGCATGGCGGCCAGATCACCTCGCTGGGCACGGTGATCGGCGCGCTGATGATCGTACCGATCGGCTATGCACAAAGCGGCGCGCAGCTTTTTTCCCCGGCAATCCTGCCGGCCGCCGTCGCAGTTGCGGTGCTGTCGAGCGCGCTGCCGTATTCCCTCGAAATGTTTGCCATGCCGCGTATTCCCACGCGCACCTTTGGCATCCTGATGAGTTTGAATCCCGCGCTCGGCGCGGTGGCGGGGCTGATTTTTCTCGGCGAGATGTTGACACTGGTGCAATGGGCGGCGATTGCCAGCATCGTGGCCGCCTCCGCCGGGAGTGCCGCCATGCGCGAGCTAACGTCCGATTAGCGCGATCGCCAAATACAGAACGGACGCGCCCGCGAGCGTCATGGCGGTGGTCAGAAACTTCGGATGAGCATGGTAGCTTTCGGGGATGAGATCGCTGGCGCCGATGTAGAGAAAGAAACCCGCGAGCAACGCAAGTGCGGCGCCGAACTCTCCGGTGTGCAATGTAAAGAAATAAGTCGCGGCCACGCCGAGCACGGGGGCCGAGGCATCCAGCAGCAGCCAGACCAGGCCCTGGGTGCGGTTGTCTTGAGTCTTGAGCACGATGTTCATCGTATTGATCCCGTCGGAAAAATCGTGCGTCAGCACTGCAATCGCCACGACCAATCCCACCGCGTGCGAGGCCTGAAAAGCAAGTCCGATGGCAACCCCATCGAGCAAGCTGTGCAGACACAACACGCCGGCGGCAAATCGGCCGCGATGGGCGGCGTCGCCGTGAAACAGCAGAATCCGGTCGAGGACCAGGTAGACCAAGAAGCCCAGGGCAGTCCACGACAGCGTCGCCGCGGGGGAACGAAATGGCGCACCCAGCTCGAGCGCTTCGGGCAGAAGGTCAAAGAACGCCACGCCGATCACCGCGCCGGCACTGAAGCCCAAAATCAGGTGCAGCTTGTCGCGCAGACGCAGCGCCAGCAAGCCGCCCAGCAGCGTGCACAAGAACGCCGCGCCGGCAATGATTAGCAGTAACACGGTGTTATATTGCGGGCCACATTCTTTACTTCTTTGGGGGCAGCGTGAGTTACGACACGTATCATAAACGCAAAATCGGCAAACACGTGCTCAAGCCTGAAACCCAAATGATGGGTTACGGGTACGATCCGAGCTTGTCGGAAGGATCTTTGAAACCGCCGATTTTTCTGACCTCGACATTCGTTTTCAAGACGGCGCAGGACGGCAAGGACTTCTTTGACTATACCTCGGGTCGGCGCGAGCCGGTTGCAGGTCAATCGTCCGGCTTGGTGTATTCGCGCTTCAACAATCCCAACCTGGAAGTTCTGGAAGATCGTTTGGCCTTGTGGGAAGAAGGCGAGGCGGCGGCCGTCTTCTCGAGCGGCATGTCGGCCATATCGACGGTGATTTGGACTCATGTGCGCCCGGGCGATGTCATTTTGATGAGCCAACCTTTGTACGGCGGTACCGAGACCCTGATCGAAAAAACACTGCCGGGTTTCGGCGTGCGTGCAGTCGGATTTAATCTGGGTCACGACCGTGCCGCTGTGCTGGAGGCGGCCGCTCAGGCTTCGCAAAAAGCCGCGGAAACCAAGGGCCGCGTGTGCCTCATCATTGTCGAAACGCCGGCCAACCCCACGAACAGCCTGGTGGATCTGAAATTAATGCGCGAAGTCTCCGAGATGATCGGTACGCGCCAGGCCGGCGGACGGCCGCCGGTGGCGGTCGATAATACCTTCCTGGGGCCGGTGTTCCAGCGCCCCTTGCTGCATGGCGTGGATCTGGTCATGTATTCGCTGACCAAGTATGTCGGCGGCCACTCGGACCTGGTCGCCGGGGGAGTGGTGGGCTCGCGCGCGGCGGTCGATCCGGTCAAAAAATTGCGCGGTGCGTTGGGCACGCAACTGGACCCGAACACTGCGTGGATGATCATGCGGTCGATGGAAACACTGTCCTTGCGCATGTACAAGTCAGCCGAAAATGCCGCGCTGGTGGCGGATTTCTTGCGCACGCATGCCAAGATCGCGGCGGTAAATTATCTTGGCTTCCTCGCTCCCGGCGATCCGCGCGGCGCCGTGTTCGAGCAGCAATGCGAAAGCGCGGGCTCGACCTTTGGCTTCGCGGTAAAAGGCGGCGAGCCCGAGGCATTCCGCCTGCTCGATGCGCTACAGGTGATCAAGCTGGCGGTGAGCCTCGGCGGAACCGAAACCCTCATGTCGCATCCGGCCAGCACGACGCATTCCGGCGTCGCCAAGCAGACACGCGACCGGCTCGGCATAACCGATGCGCTGATACGCATTTCGGTCGGCATCGAGGATGCCGGCGATCTCATTGCAGATCTGAACGCCGCCCTCGAGAAAGTGTAGAGCCTGTCTGAACTTTGGACAGGCGCGTTGTCCGCGGGCCGCCCCGCGGCTAAATGCTCTTGGAAAAGCCGAAAAACAATCCGCGCCTCGGCCCGAATTGCGGCGCGCCCACGCCGACGCCGGTGCCATTGCGAATTTCGTAGACCTTGTCGAGCGCGTTGATGACATCAAAGCGCGCGGTCAAGGTGCTCGACTCGGTGAAGTGGAACACGTGGTTTACCCCGAGATTTATTTGCGTGTAGTAGGGCAGGTGATCGCCGTTCGGGATCGAGCTGCCGTCGGGCAATGGTAGGTCGGCGCGCAGCCCCGAGGCCGACAAGAAATTCGCGCTGAAGGTCGTGTGGTTCCATAGATAGGACACGCCGCCCGAGGCAGTGAACTCCTGCTCGTGGTCCAAGTGAATGTAGTGCTGCGCGATGTAGGCTAAGTCGTCGGCAGCGAAATTGAACTGTGCCGAGTTGATATTCTTGCCCTTCGCGCTTTGATAGGCGAGATTCAAATAGGCGCTGAAGCCCTCTAGAGTGTAATTCGCCGTGATCTCGGCACCATATTGTTTGCCGAACGAGTAATTGAAGGGCGTTAAGATGATGGGTGCTCCGAATTGTCCCTCGTCGATCAAGTTGCGCGATTGTTTGTAGTAGGTATCGAGGCCCACCGTCAATTGCGGAGTGAACTTCTGCTGCACCCCAATATCGTAATAATTCGCCTCCTCGGCCAGCGGCGTGCCGGCCTGCTGCACTTCCGCCGCTGCCGTGGTATTGACAAACTTGGAGACGGTCTCCGTTCCCACTAGTTCGAAGGGGGGTGGTGAGAAATAACGCGAATAACCGGCATGGACCATAGTGTCGGGCAGCGCCTGCCAGACGACATTGACGCGTGGGCTCACCTGATGGCCGGAGGCAAATGCAGTGAACTTGTCGAACCGCACCCCGTAGTTCAGGGTCACAGCGGGAATAACCATCCACTCATCCTGCAAGTAGAGACTCTCGATCCCTTCGGTTTTCCCGCCATTGTCGACGATGTTCACCGGGGTGTCGTTGATCTGATTACCGGCGTCATCCAGGGCGATGACGGCGGAACTGGTCTCGCTCTTGGAATGATCGCTTTGAATGAAAATACCTCCGCGCAACGTGTGCATGTCATCGAGCCGGTAGGCCGCATCGGACTGCAGCGCATAGGCCACGTTTTGCTTATAGGCATCCTGAGCGATGCCGTTGAACAACAGATCACCGAGCGGATCGGGCATGAAGGTCAGGCTCGAATAGCGGGCGGTTACGGAAGTCTGTACGTCGAGAGCACCCTGCGAGTGCTGCCAACTCAATATCGCGAAGTGATTGACCTCGCGCTGGTTTTCATTGAGCGCCTCGCTGGGATAGGTGGTTTGGCCATTGACCGTGAGCGGTGTGCCATCGGCATTGGTGATGCCCGGTGTCTGTCCGGCGCGGTTGGGAATTTGAAAGTTGCCGACCGAGCTGCTCAACACCGCGCTGACGCGGTCAGCCTCATCGAGGATGTACTCGAAGCAGCCGAAGCCATGATATTGCGTGGTATGGTCATGGATGGGATCGGAGCTGCCGTCGGGAGACTCGATGCCTAAATCATTGCGTAGAAAGTCACCCGAGACGAAGTAGTTCAGGCTTCCCTCGCTGCCGCCATAGTTAAAGCTTGGCGCCACAGTGCCGTGACTGCCGCCGTAGATGGACACGGCACCGCCCGGATCGATCGCTCCGCTTTTGGTTTTTACATCGATGATGCCCGCGGTGCGCAGGCCATACTCGGCCGGCAGCGCTCCGGTGACCAACGTGAGCGAGGAGATCAGGCGCGGATCGAGCGATTGCCCGAAGACGCTGATGCCCTCCGGCAGGATGAGGCCGTTCAAGCGGTATTGGAGGCCGTTGTGCTCACCGCGCACGTGGAATTGTCCAAACGAGTCCTGGGCCACATCCGGCGCCTGCATGATCACCTGATTGAGCAATTGATTGTCGCCGCCCGGTGCTGCATTGATTGCGGCTTCATTGATCGTGTAGATAGACGCTCCGATCTGCGTTTGGATGCCGTTGCGCGCCTCGTTGAGATGCTGTGCGATGACCACCACTTCGTCGACGGCGGGTGCACCGTTGCCGATTTCTGCTGCAGTCGACGTATCGGAAGCATCCGGAGTGTCGGACTTCTCCGCCAGCGCGGCGCGCGGCAGACAAACCAAAAGGCCAATGACGAGCGCCAACGGCGCCCCGAAGAATTTGAAATTGCACATGAGACGAGTTCTCCACGCCAAATAAGCCACGGCCGCGAGGTGCGGCGCAAAAGACGATCAGGGGCTTAATGCGTGGCGGGAGGAGCGCGAGAGCGAAAGGCGAGGCGGAACTTAAGTTCGACCAGACAGGCGATTTGCGCTTGCGGCGCAATGATGCAGGCCTGTGGTAGGGAGAAGGGCAGCGCAGTGGGAGCGCCGGCGGCCGAGAGCAACGGTGCGAAGTTCAAGCAATCTTTACAAAAATCATGAATCCCGAGCTTTGCCTGCTGCGCGGAAACCGAACCGGTTTCAGGCTGGTGGGAATAGGCATGCGACATCGCGCCCAGCTGGGCAAAGATCAGCGCCAGCGCTGCAAGCAGCGCGACGCGTAACTCGTGGCGAGCGTTAAGTTTGCGCAAGGCGAACACCTGACAACCGATGCTCATGCTAGCACCGTCTGCGCAAAGGCGGAATTGCTTCACACAAATCGGCTCAGCGGACCGCTGCGGCGTAACGCCGATCTTCAGCCAAATGCCGGCAAATTGAGATGGGCCCGGCAGATTGTCGCAAAACTTGAGCTCGAGCTGACCGATCTGAGAGGGCAGTCACAACGATTTGGGCGCATCCGGCAAAAATAGGGGCACTCGGGGAATCCCGGCAATGACGTCACAGGCAAATTCTCAGGAGCTTTCATGCACAAGATTCTCACTGCAACCCTCGCGACCGGAGTAATGGCTGCGGGCATTGCACAAGCTGCCACAACCACCACGACATTCGCGGTGACTGCGACGGTGCAGTCGACTTGCTCCGCGACGGCCGCGACGCTGGCATTCCCCAACTACACCCCCGGCGGCGGCGCGCAGATCGGCAATACCTCGATCAGCATCAAGTGCACGAAAAACACGCCCTTCACCGTCGCGCTGAACGCCGGTTCGACCACGGGCGATGCCTTCGCTCAACGTCTGATGGGCTCAGGCGCCAACACCTTGCAATACAACCTGTATACGACCGCGGGACTCTTGACGATTTTCGGCGATGGCAGCGGCACTACAGGCACGGTTGCCGGCACCGGTCTCGGAGTCGCGACCGTAAACACGGTGCAGGTGTTCGGTCAAGTGCCGGATAGCGCCACCAATCAAGCGGCCATACCGGGCAACTACACCGACACAATTACGGTCACGGTCACCTACTAATTGGGTTTTTAGTCGAGGATTTCATGCGCAAGATTCATGCAGTGACGCTGATCTTAGGTGCGATGGTGGCGGGCGTCGCCAATTCTGCAACCACCACCGCCACGTTTGCGGTCACGGCCACGGTGCAGGCGACCTGCTCGGCCACCGCCACTGCGTTGGCGTTCAGCTCCTACACGCCCGGCGGCGGGGCGGTCGCCAATAACAGCACGATCAGCGTCAAGTGCACCAAGAACACCCCTTACACGATCGCCTTAAACGGCGGTGCGACCACCGGGGGAACCGTGGCGCAGCGGCTCATGGGTGTAGGCGCCAATACCCTGCAGTACAACCTGTTCACGACCGCGACGTTCACGCAGGTCTTCGGCGACGGGTCGGGCACGAGCAAGACCGTGGCCGGCACGGGCGCCGGTGTCGCAACCGCCAATGCCGTCACCGTATTCGGCCAGCTGCCGGACAATGCCGCAAACCAGGCGGCGGTTCCCGGCAACTACACCGACACAATCACCGTCACCGTTACTTACTAGACATGCGAACGCTCTTGGCCGCGCTCCTGATCGCCGCCGCGGCGGCGCCGGCGGGCGCCAGCACTTTCAACATTTCGCCGATTCGCGCCGAGCTCTCGGCCGCCCATCGTACCGAAGCCCTCACCATTATGAATGCCGACGACAGTCCGGTGGTCGTGCAAATTCGGGTCGTGCGTTGGTCGCAAAATGACGGCACAGAGCAGCTCGAGGACACGCGCGAGCTCTTGGCCACGCCTCCGGTCCTGCAGATTCCCGCGAACGGTCAGCAAATCATCCGGGTGGCTTTGCGGCGCGAGCCCGACTCTGTCCAAGAACTGACTTATCGCGTGATCTTCGAGGAAGTCCCGCAGGCAGCGCCGAAAGATTTCGTTGGACTGCGAGTTGCCCTGCGCCTCAGCATCCCCGTGTTCATCGCTCCCGCACACGGCAAGGCGAGCGCCGAGCTGGCGTGGCAGTCGCGCTGGCTCGCCAACGGCCAGGTTGAACTCGCTGCGACCAATACAGGCAGCGCGCATTTGCAGATAACCGATTTCGAAGCTCAGTTTCCGGGTTCCTTGATGCCGCTGCGGGGCATTGCTTCGAAGTACGTGCTTCCCGGAAGCCGCATGAGCTGGACACTGACGCCACCCGCGGACGCTAACAGACAGGGCGCGATACCGATCCGCGGTCATAGCGATCAGGGAGATTTTTCCGCCGACGTTGTGCCCAGCGATCTCTGAAGAGGCGCGAATTGGCCCGTGTCCATGACAAGGCTAATTCGAATTGCCTATGCGCTGCAGACATATTCCGCACTGCTGCTCATGCTTCTCTGTCTTGCGGCCCGCTCCGCACCGGCAGCCGAACCGCCGCAACTCACTGAAGCGGTTTTGGAAGTGACCTTGAGCGCCGGCGAACCCGGCGAGATGACGGTCGTGCTGCGCGGGTCTGACGGACAGCTCTATCTTGAGGAAGGCGATTTTGCGCGCCTGCGGCTGCCCTTGCCGCTCAGCGCGCCCACGATGCATGAAGGGCGGCGTTTTTTCGAACCGCGGGCCATCAAGGGCTGCACGGTGACAATCGACGAAGCCGCGCAGCGCGCAATCATCTTCGTGCCGCCGGCCTCGTTGGACATGACGCGCTTCAGTGCGGGGGAACGGCGCTCACCCGACATCACGCCCGCATCCCCCGGTGCTTTTTTCAATTACCAACTCTCCGCACAGCAAATCGACGGCCAGAACATCGGCGGCGCGTTCGCGGAACTCGGCGTCTTTGCCGGTTCCGGCGTCCTGACCAGCAGTGCGGTGGCGCGCTACGGCGGAATCGACACCGACAATCAACTGGTCAGATTGGACACCACCTACACGCGGGACTTTCCGTCCACGCTCGAGACTTTGAACATCGGCGACGCCATCAGCGACGGCGGCACCTGGGGCAACGCGGTGCGCTATGGCGGCGTACGGTGGAGCCGGAATTTCGGCCTACGCCCGGACTTGCTGACGACACCGCTTTTGGCCACGTCGGGCATCGCCACCGTTCCGTCCACGGTGGACGTTTTTGTCAACAATCAATTGGTGACGAGCAGTCAGTTGCCGCCGGGCCCATTCGTCATCGATCGGTTGCCGACCGTATCCGGGACCGGCGATGTCAGCGTTGTGGTGCGCGATGCGCTCGGCCGCGAACAGGTGCTCACGCAGTCGTTTTATTCGAGCGTCATTCTGCTCGCCCCGGGACTTTCTCAGTACTCGGTGAATGTCGGCGAAATCCGCAACAACTATGCCTTGGAAAGCAATGATTACGGACCGATGCTCGGCGAAGTCAGCTATCGCCGCGGCATCACCGACAGTTTTACCCTGGAAGGCCACGGCGAATATCTGTCTGGCGATGCGCACGCTGCGGGAGTCAACGCCGCCTTTGCAATCGGCCAGTTCGGCATCGTCAATTTCACCGCGGCCGGCGGCGGCGATTCAGCCGGATCCGGCACATTGAGCGGCGTCGGGTTCGAGCATCGCGGCAAGAATACCAGTCTCGTCGCCGGCAGCCTCTGGGCCAGCCGCGATTTTGCCCAGGTCGGCGAACCCTTGGATCCGGCCATGCGCATCCGGCAGCGAAGTCTGCTGCAGACCGGAATGGGATTGGGCAGGTTCGGTTCTCTATCTCTTGCCTACGTGCGGCAAACCTATCGCGATTCTCCCACGCAGCAAACGCTCGGCCTGACGCACAGCATCAGTTTCGGACATGTGGGCTCGCTCAATTTGACGCTCACGCAAACCCGCACGGCGGCGCAGTTCTCGACCGCCGCTCAGAACTCGACCAGCGCCTATTTGATATTCGTGCTTCCCTTGGATTTCCGGCGTGCCGCCACGTTGAGCGCGGTGGGAGGCAGCGGCGGCGGTTCGCCCGCCAACGAGGTCATCGCGTCGCTGACCCAAAGCCCGCCCGTGGGGCCCGGCAGCGGCTATCGCCTGAGCGCGTCCACGGCGGGAAACTATGATGCCGACTGGCGCCAACAATTCAGCGGCGCCGACTTGGAAGTGGAGGCGGCGCGCAATCACGGGCTCGATGGCCGCAGCGCCTATCTATCCGGCGCGATGACTTTTCTCGATGGCCAGGTCAACACCACTCGCTCGGTCAACGGCAGCTTTGCCATGGTGGACGTCGCCGGTCTCGCCAACGTGCCGGTGTACGTCGAAAATCAACTCACCGCGCATACGGATGCCGGCGGGCGAGCGCTGCTCTACAACCTCAGGCCCTATGAGGCCAACCGCATCAGCATCACACCGGAGGATTTGCCGCTCGACACCACCATCGGTGCCAGCAGCACCATCATGGCCCCTCCCTATCGAAGCGGCGTGATTGCTCGATTTCCCGTAGAGCGCGTGCGCAGCGGTACTTTTCGACTGGTCACCGACGATGGCGTGCCGGTGCCCGTGGGAGCTGTCGTGACGCTCAAGGGCACGGAGTTCCCCGTGGTGCTCGACGGGATGGTGTACGTCACCGGCTACGACCATGGAATGTCGGCCGAGGCGCGTTGGGCCGGCGGGCACTGCGCTTTTCGATTGGAACCGCCGCCGCCCGACGACCCGCTTCCGGATATGGGCACGGTTCAATGCCGCAGAATTCACGAGACCACGGTGCGCAACCCGTGAGAGTCCGCAAGCTCGCCGCTGCGTTGTGCGCGATGGCGCTTCTGGCGCAAAGCGCGCCGGCGGCCACCACCGTCAATTGTACGGCGAGCGCGAGCGGCATCGCCTTTGGCGTCTACAATCCATTGAGCGCGGTGGCCAATACATCCACCGGCACTTTGCGCGTCACCTGCAACGGCAGCGGGACCGGCTCGGCCAATGTTACCGTCAATGTGACGTTGAGCACCGGTCTGAGCGGCAGCTACGCGACGCGCAAAATGTTTTCCGGGGTCAATGCGCTCAATTACAACATCTACTGGAGTACGGCCTTCAATCAGATCATCGGCGACGGTACCGGCGGTTCTTTCGCCGGCAGCGCCGGGCCCTTCGTGGTGCCGGCCGGCGGCAGCAATCTCGCTACCGGCACGCTCTACGGGATGATGCCTGCCTCCCAGGATGTAGCGCCGGGCGGTTATAGCGATGTCATCACCGTGACGGTGACGTACTAGCAGCTATCCCACGTATTTAGCTTATTCCAGCGGCCGCACTGCCACGCGAATCGGCCATGGATAATTGCCGGCGGCCAGACCCGGCGCGAGCGCAAAGCGAAATTTCAGCGACAGACTTGCCGGCCGGGGGATTTGCCAGCGCTGCACGATCGTTCCACCGTCCGCACCCAACGCAAGATCGCCATCCAGGCCGGCGACGATCATGGACGAAAGCACCGGCGCGACGGTGAGGATCTCGAGAGTGAAGCCCTTCGGACTGTTGCTGCGCACCGTCAATTGTGTGGGTTGCACGACGTCGACAAAACCGCGCCGCAGATCCGCCGGCGAGATCTGCAAACCGCTGGGCATGGAATTGATTTCAACATTGGCAACCGCTCGAACGGTGACGCTCACGGCAATGTCGGAATGCACGTCCCTGGCGCCGGCCGCAGTGACGCCGGCGGCGACGATCAATGCGAATCGTGCCGTGCTCAAGCCCCGGTTGTGCGAAGATTTGCTCAAGTCCATAAATAGCGGCAAAAAGCCGCGGTTCTTGAGCGGCCTGCTGCGGACCGCCTTCGGACATAACGCAACAGTGGGGTAGGGAAGGGCACTCTTTGATCATACGCGGACCCATTTTACTTGGCGGCATCGTCCTGTTCTCCGGGCTCATGGGCGTGGCCTGGTCGGCGCGCGGCGAGGAATCCGGCGAACTTGCCTCGACAGTCGTGATTGCCACCCGCGTTGCGGAGGACAGCAAGGACTTGCCGGTATCCATCGATCGGATCGACGCGCGAACGCTGCGCGACGGGCAGCTGCAGGTGAATTTGTCGGAATCGCTGCTGACCGTCCCGGGCGTGTCTGCGCAAAGCCGGCAAAATTACGCCCAGGACCTGCAATTGTCGCTGCGCGGATTCGGGGCGCGATCCAGTTTCGGCGTCCGCGGCGTGCGCCTCTATTCGGACGGCATTCCCGGCACCATGCCCGACGGTCAGGGGCAATTTTCGCAATTCGATCTCGGCTCAGCGGATCACATCGAGGTGTTGCGCGGACCGTTCTCAGCGTTGTACGGCAATTCGTCCGGCGGCGTCATCGCGATATTTACCGAGGATGCAAAGCCCGGCTACCTGCTGGGCGGCGAGGCGGCGTACGGCACCTTCAGTACGCAACGTTATGCGCTCAAAACCACGGGAGACGGCGGGATCGTCAATTACGTGGTTGACGCGTCGCACTTTCAGACCGAGGGCTACCGCGTGCATTCGAACGCAGAACGCAACCTGTTCAACGCCAAGGTGAGCGGGAGTCCGAATGACGACGGCAAGTTGACGGTGGTGGCGAATGCGGTGCAAACGCCGTTCGTGCAAGACCCTTTGGGCCTGACGCGCGCGCAGGTCGCGCAGGATCCCACGCAGGCGGGCGTCAATGCCATTGCCTACAACACGCGCAAGTCGCTCGCGCAAGAGCAACTCGGCGTGGTTTATGACGACAAACTGAGCGCTGCCGATGATATCGTCGCCGCTGCCTATACCGGGCATCGCGCCACCACTCAATTTCAAGCGATACCGCAGTCGACGCAGCAGGCCGCGCCACTGTATCCGGGAGGCGTCATCGATTTAGATCGTTCCTACTGGGGCCTAGATACGCACATCAGCGATCAGCGCACCTTGAACGGCACGCCGCTGCTGCTGGTGGCAGGCCTGAGTTACGACGATTTGGCGGAAGCACGCAAAGGCTATCTCAATTACAGCGGCTCGCAATTGGGGGTGCAGGGCGCACTGCGCCGCGATGAGGCCAATCATGTGTACGACTTCGACCAATATCTGCAGGTGCAGTGGGACCCGGCGGAGCGCTGGCGCCTCATCGCCGGGGTGCGCAACAGTCTCGTGGATGTGACGTCACACGGACATTTGGCGGTGCTCGACGCGGCCGACAGCGAAGTGCGCTATTCGGCCGTCAACCCAGTCGCGGGCGTGACCTACCGCGCCACCTCCGCGGTCAATGTATATGGGTCTTACGGCAAGGGCTTTGAAACGCCGACGTTGAACGATCTGGCCTACCGCTCCGTCGACGGCAGTCTGCCCGGATTGAATCTGGGCCTGCAGCCGGCACGCAGCGACAATTTTGAGGTCGGCGTCAAAGCGGGCAACGAATTCGTGCACGCCAATCTCGCCGCCTTCTATACCAAGACCGTCCATGAGCTGGCGGTGCTGCAGAACTCCGGAGGGCGCAGCGTCAATCAAAATATCGGCGAGACCACGCGGCGGGGTCTGGAACTCGAGTTGGATGCGAGGTGGGCGTCCGGATTCAGCGCACATGTGGCATATACCTATATCAAGGCGGTGGTGGCACAGGCGTATTTCACCTGTGTCACCGCGCCGTGCAATCCTCTCGCCAATCCGGGCGGTCCGCCGCCCGCGAACTACCGGCCGGTGGCTGAAGGAAATTTCCTACCTGCCGTCGCGCGCAATGTGTTGTATGTCGGGATGAGTTGGAATTATGCGCCGCTGGGATTTTCAACTACGTTGGAAACGTTGAACCGCGCCAAAATCTACGCCGACGACCGCAACACGGATGCAGCTTCGGGTTACTGGGTGGCGAATCTGCGAGCAGGTTTCGTGCAAGCGACCCGGCACTGGCAATTTAGCGAATTTGCGCGGCTTGATAATCTGACAAATAGAGCTTATGTAGGCTCTGTTATCGTCAATGAGACGAATTCGAGATTTTTCGAGCCCGCACCGGGCCGCACGGCCTATGTAATGTTCAATGCCGCCCTGCGTAGTCAGGCCGGCGATTAAGCTAATGTTATGTACACCAAATGGCCTGAACCGCGTTAAGTACTTAGAGTCTTATTGATTGAGTCTTATATGCATAGCCGGCAGGCGGCTGGTAGGTAAGGAGAGGCAAATGCGCATCAAGGGCAAGAGCGTTCTTTTGGCGGTTAGTGCTCTAGGGATCATCCTGGCAGGCGCTGGGCCGGCATGGGCGCAGCATAGCGGTGGCGGTGGCGGAGGCGGCCACGGTGGTGGCGGCGGAGGCCACATGGGTGGCGGCGGAGGCCACGGTGGTGGCGGCGGAGGCCACATGGGCGGCGGCCATGCAGCGGTCGGACACGCCATGGGCGGGGCTCATTTTGCGGGACCGGGCCACTACGCGGGCGGTCACGTGGCGGCTTACCACGGGGCCTACCATGGTGCGAACTTTGCCGGGCACGCCGGCTACACGGGTGGGCACGGCTACTACACCGGCTGGCACGGCGGCGGTGGTGGCTGGGGCGGTTGGCACGGTGGACCGTGGCATGGCGGCTATTGGCATGGCGGGTATTGGCCGCGTGCCTACTACGGCGTCGGGTTCGCCTGGTTTCTGCCGATTCTGCCTTTGGCCTATGCGACCTACTGGTATGGGAGCGTTCCTTACTACTACGCGAACGATGTCTATTACACCTGGAATCCGAGCTACTCGGGCTATGTAGCGACCGATCCGCCGCCGGTGGCCGATTCCAGTGGCTCCGCCGATGTGTCTGGGGCTGGGCCGGCTCCCGGCGGGAATGCGGGCGCGCCTGACCAGGGCCCCGGCGGACCCGCGGCGGGGCAGATCTTCATGTATCCGAAGAATGGTCAGAGCACGGAGCAGCAGGCCAGCGACAAGGCCGAGTGCCAGAAGTGGGCTGCCGATCAGGCAGGCGAGGTCGCGCAGAACGGCTCCGACTATAACCGGGCGATGGTGGCCTGTGTCGAGGGTCGAGGCTACAGCGCCCGTTGATCCTTTCGCTCGTGCAATGAAAAAGCCGCGCAGGGTGCGCGGCTTTTTTTTGGGCTGCGCCGGCAGGGCGCACCGCTGCGTGCACTCCTTACTCGACGGTCGGTATTTCGCGCCAGTTCAATATCCGAGTCGCGAGAGTACTCGTGAGATTCGCGGGCACCTTTTCAGGAACTCCGGTCGTGAATCCGACGACGATCTCCGGACTGCCATTGGCGCCGGCAAACCGTAGGTTGATGGCCGCGACCGCAAACAGGTCGAATGAAGGTATGGGATCTCCCGCTACGGTCGGCTGCAATACTGAGTTGACGGTTGCATAGTCAACTGCGTAAACGCGGCTTGAACCCTGCGGGCTGCAGGGATCGGTGGCCGTCGTCAACGACGTAGCAAAGGTCACAATGCCATTGAACGCCTGAGGGTTCAGCACCACGCGCCAGCCGATGCCTGAAGCAGAGTCGATCCCTAAGTCGGTGTACCAGCCCTTCGAGCCCGCAGGCAACATGTTGGGGACGGGTGGGCTGCTGGTAGTGCCGCCCAGTTGCGCGTTGGTGACGGCGGTGAGGTTCGCCCGGGTAATGGGCGTACCGACGACGTTGAAGCCGCTGGCCGTACCATCGAGGATGGCATAGAACGATTGCATCTGTGTACTGGGTACGTCAGTGACTGCCAGCAATACGCCGGTGCCAAACAAGACGTATCGCTGCCGCGTGACCGGGTGGATCTCGATCAGCGGCGCGGTGGAGATGGGTTGCGGCACACCGCTGCCGTCCGTCACGGTGGCCAGCAGTACCGGTTGCGGGTACGAACTGGGAGTCCCGGTCAGATCGAAGCGCCACATCTGCCCGTTCAAGTCGCCCACGTACACAGAGTCGGCGGTTTCGTCGCTGAAATCCTTGACGAACGCGGAGGCTTGGGTGAGTCCGATCGACGGGCTCGGCGTTTTAATCGGCGCCTCCAGCAACGCGCCGGTTTTCGGATTGACGATGTAGAGATATCCGAAGCCGTCGGCATTGTCGTAGCCCGAGGTCAATATGACCACCCAACCGTACTTGACGGTTTTGACGACCACCGGCGTGCCGTAACTGTATCCCATGGTGGGATCGGTAAATTCCCATAGGACGTCGCTCGCCACCACAGCCTCCGACGTCATGGTCGTCGGACTCGGATCGGTGACATCCAGAGCGTAAAAGCTCTTGCCGCCCTTGCCGAGACCGCCAATCAACATGGTGTGCCAGTCCGGCGCGCCGGTCGCACCCAGCGTGTGGTTCATATCGACATCGAACGCGGCCGGCGTGGCATCGACATAGTTGTGGTGGACGTAGTTCGGATCACCGAGCTCGGCGAGGCCATCCACTTGCGGTGTGCCGTTGGGTCCCAGGAATAGCGCGCTCGGCACGTAGGCAAACTGCTCAATGCCTGTGACACCGTTGAAAGCGTGCAGCATCCCGTCATTGGCGCCGGCATAGACCATGGTGGGCCGCGGCGTGGTGGTGGTCCAGAGGGCCTTGAAGGCCGCATAGCCTGGATTGTTGGCCTCCGAAAAGCTCTGCTGCGGGGTCGATACGGGCGTCAACCCGGCGTCGACGATATCGCCCAGCAACAGTTTGCGGTTGCGAAACGCCTGGATGCTGCCCGAAACCACGGAGTCGGCTTCGTTCGATTGATCGCCGCGCAGATAATTCAAGTAATAGGTCTCGTCCGCGGTGGAGTTACCGCTGCTGTAGAAGCCGGGCTGTAGTGCCGCCTTCTCCGTTGGGCTGATATTGGCCATCTCGAACGGCACGCCTACGTGGGTGGCGTCGTTCCAGGTGGCGACGCGGCGCGCGGTTTGCCAGCCAGTGCCCGCGAGCTGAGTCTGCAGCGTGTTTGAGATCGGAGCAGCAGGCGTGCATACCGAGGTGCACCACGCCGGGGTCTGCACGGGATTGCCGCTGGTGTCGAAAGTCAGCGTATAGCCGATCACAGAGCCGACCCAGCCGTTGGAATCGAAACTCGCTCCGAAAGACTGAGTGCCGGACCCCGATGTGACGTTGGGCAGCGAGAACGAGAACGAGGTGCTCAGCTGCGTAATTGAACTGGAAATGCTGGTGAATGCGGATTTCAATCCGGCGACCATCGCCCGGGCATTGCCGGCGTTGTAGTAGTTATCCGGCAGCGGATGCACATTGCCAACCATGTTGACGGTGGCGCCGGTCGAGTCGAATTGACTCTGTGTTATGGCGCTCGTCATGTCGTATGCCGGCGGGTTGACCGTAACGGGAGGGCCGGGGTTCGTGAAACCGGGAGGACCCTGCGGGATGGTTCCCGTGTTGAAGCCGCCGTACTTGGTGGCAAGATAGTAGGGATTGAGATTTTCGAGGCGCTGGTTTTCCGCGACATCCATCCAATAGGTGGAAATGGTTTGCGCGCCCGGCATCAGCGGACGTATGTCGTTGACGTGCACGCCATACGCCAAGCCGGCGATAAAATACGTCGAGCCGGACAGATTCGGCCACACCGGCGTTGGCGTGATGCCTTCGATGTTTTGCAACTCTGTTGTCCAGAGCGAGGCCTGATTGAACGTGTCCGCAGACACGGCGGCGGGCATCGCGCGGCCGCCGGGCCCCACATAGGTGCTGCCGCCCACGTCGTAGTCATACCAGGTGTGATCGTCGCCGATACCTAAGATGAAGTTCTTCTGGCAGGTATACAGAATGGAGCCGCCCGGGTTCGGGCTCGCGGTCGTGTCGGTAGCGGTGGGATACACCGTCAGGGCTGGAAATCCGTCCAGGATGGCGGGAGTCGTGTTGTTGGTCCATTCAGGCACATTGCCCAAATTCTCAAAGTATCGTACCGCCGCGTAATAGAGCTCGCCGACGTTGTCGTACGTCTTATAGACCTGTCCCCCGGTTGCCGCCCCGTACTCGCCAAACTTATTCAAGTAATTCATGACGCCGCTTTGCGTCACGCCGCTGGCGGTAGCCGATACGGTGTCGGGATTGACGTTCATGATGCCGGTGGTCGCATCCCACTCGGGTCTGGGGTTGGTAAGGAGTGTGGTGGAGAGCGGTTGCGGAATGAGCGGCCCGATGAAGCCCATGGGCGCGCGCATGGCACCGCCCTCGCGAACGTCGCCGCCCTGATTGAGATATCCAAAAGCACTGAAGCGAATCTTGTTGGCATATTGCTGCAGCAAGCCTTCAGGCTTGTAGTGGCCGCCGTATTGCACGCAATTGGCCTCCAACATCCCAGGGACGCATACCGAGACGCGGATGTAAACGCGGTAGGCTCCGTTTTGGCCGGCGCTCGTATTGGAAACTGAAAGATCGTTGGTCAAGTCGGTGACCGCCCCCGACGTAGTCAGCTGCGTGTACCCGCCGCCGCCCGAGATCACCATGGTGTTGCCGTTTCCCCAGACGCCCAAGTTCAACTGCGACCAGTTGTTGAAGGGGGTGAGATTGGAGATCAAGTTGCCCGAGGTGCTTAGATTGTTGCCGGCACCTTGGCTGGTGCCGCGATAGGGAAAGTTAGCGCCTGCAGAGCCCTGGGTGGACCCCCAAGCCTTCTCCAAGATAGTCACAAAGTTGTTATCGACGCTGCGATAGCCGCCGGTCAGTGCCCAGCGAAACGGGTCGATGGTCTGCATCGTTGCCCAGTTCATGAAATTGCCGCTCCACTGATTGGGCGAGGGCGAGCAGTCGTGGCGCCCACCGGAGACCAGGCCGCTTCCGGTCGGTTTGAAATGGCTGTTCGCCGGAGTCGTCGTATTGTAAATATAGATATAGCACTTCGCGGGGTCGAAATAGCCCAGGTACTGCGTCGTGTCCGAGTAGTTGCCGAGGTTCGCGATACTGATCGCGGTCGGGAATTCCACCGAGAGCGCGAGCGCCAGGTTGCCGGGCACGTCCGCACCGGCGGCAATCGGCTTGTCCGCGAGACTGGTTTGCGCGTGCGACGGTGCCATGCAAACGAGGCCGAGCAGCAGCATGGACGAGACTGCGAGACTGCGGAAAAATGGGCTGTTCATGGTTTAATCCGGCTTGGTGAAAGTGGTTTGCAGGAACGCCTGAGTGCTGCGCGGTCCATCGACGCGTACGCTGATGCGATAGATCGTCGCCGAGGGCGGCGCGACTGCGGTATTTCGGTTCGCGGTGCCGCCGGTGGGCAAGCCGGTCGACTGCACGCAGGCGGTGCTGCTGGCAACGACGGTGAGCGGCGTACACAGCCGGTCAATGACATAGCGAATCGTCACTTGCGAGGTCGCGCTGGGGACGATGTCGTTGGCCGCCGTTCCGACGGCGGCAAATGCGGCGTTGTCGAGCAACGCCGTGGGCACGCCCTGCGCATTGGCGGGCAGCGTCGAGGCGCTGTAGTTCGCCGCCAGCAAACTCGCGGTGGTTGCGCCCCCGAGCGGCAGCGCATTGGTCTTGAACTCGCTAACGACATTCGCAACCGCCTGCTCGCCCTGATTGATCAGGTCGCGGTGAAAAGCAAGATTGCCGGCGCTGGCCAGCGAGCTGTTCACCGAACGCAGCAGAGCCACCGCGCCGATGGCCAATATCAAGAGGACTATCAACGAGAAGATCAGAACCACGCCTCGCTGGCGCGCCGCTGTAGCGAACTGCAATCGGTTCATCATGCCCCCGCCAGCAACAGCATGTTGCGCAAGGGCACGGTGAATTCGAACACGCGATAGCGGAACTGCTGGTCGGTGGGGTTCAAGTTGATGATCTGCTGCAGCGGAGCTGTGGTGACGCTGTCCACCAGGCCATTGAAAATGGTGAGCGTCGGCGGAGTAACCGCGACCGGGTTGCCGGCGGCATCCCGCTTCGTATCGTAGTACTCGCCGCGCACCACCAGCGCAATGCGCACCGAAACAATCTGTTTCATTTTCGTGGGCGAAGCCATGACGGTGTTGACATCCCAGGCGCCGACTTCACCGGGCCCGGCCCAGGTGTCCTGAATACCATCGCCATTGGTATCGATGCCGTACAAGGCATTCATTTGCACGACGCCATCGGCGATGGCCTGCGCCACATCGCCGCCGGTGTTGCCCACCAGGTTTAGGTTTCGCAGCAAATCGTAGCTATAGAGCGTGCGGGTGTTGTCGAGGCCAAACAGCGTGAATTGGACATTGTTCGCCGCGGTATTGCCGAGCGGCGTGACATAGCTCGTGGTGCTGCCGGCGAGGGCCGCCATGCTGGTGGTGGCTGCGGTCGCCGTGTAGTAGATGCCTGCCAAGGTGAGCGTCGGCGCCGCGAAAGTGTCAACTTGCTCCAGCAGGCAATCCGCCACGCCGCTTTGACTCACCAATAGCAAGTCGTTGTGGGCGAAGCCCACGGTATTGTCGAGCGTCGCGGCGGTGGCGTTGCCGCCGCCGCTGATCTGGCGCGACACGCCGCCGGCGGCGCCGGAGCCGCTCATGACCATGATGACGTCGGAGACGCCATCCTGCGACTGATTCTGGCCGATCAGCACCGGAGCCACTTTCAGCGTGCCGGCCGCGCCGCCGAGAAATCCCGCGAAGGGTGCGGGAAACGGGGCGACGCGTGGGAGAATCACGGGAGCGGTGCCGGCGTTGAGGCGGCAGCCGAGCACACCCACGTCGGTCGGGAACGCCGAACCTGCGATTGCCGATCCTGCGCCGCGCAGCGCCCTGTCGAGCGCGTAGAAGCCGTAGGAGCCGGTCTGCTGCGCGTCATTGGTTGAAGTCGTGGTGCGTTTGTGATTTTCGCTGGCGATCAGCACGCTGCTGATTGCCAGCGTTATCCCTAAGCCGATGACCATGGCCACCATCAGCTCGACCAGTGTCATGCCTCGTTGCTTCATGGCAAAACCACCCGGGTGGTCAGCGTGCTGCCCGGACCCGCGGCATCGGAAACCTCGTGCCAGGTAACCGTAATGTCGGCCGCGTTGGTAGTGCCGATCTGCGTGACTGTCACGAGGCCGCCCGGCAGGCCGCCCTGGGTCTGATCGCTGGCGTTCGCTCCCGCCGCGACGATGGCCGGAGCGGTGGGCGACACCGTGTTGTTCAGCCACATCTGGCTGGCCACTTCGCTGGCGAGCATCGCCGCGCGATTGCGATTCTCTGAATCCACCGAGATATTCATGACGCGCGCCTCAAGTCCCAATAGTCCGAGCAGCCCCACGGAAAAAATCAGCAGCGCCATCAGACATTCGAGCAGCGCCATGCCGCGTTGCGCGCGGGTAATACGCGGACGTTCTGAGAAACGTTTCATTACGGGCAGCCCTCCGGGTGTGCGTTGCTGAGAGCCACGCCCGGATCGCACATGTGGACTTGGCCGCCCAGGCTGAGATTGACCTGCAAGGGCCGATCGGCGCCGGGCGTGGTGATACTGAATGTCTGCACCGGCGGCACACCCGCCGGCTGCGCGCAGGTGTCTCCGCCGGTGATGGCGATGACGTTGGGGCCGGCATTGGCAACCAGGCGGCCCATGGAATTGAAGCAGACGGTGGACACCGCATTGCTGGGAGTAACGGTCACGTTTGCGCTGGCGTTGGACAACACGCCGGAATCGATGAACTCGGGAATTTCAGTCCCATCCGTCATCGAGGGCACCGTCCAGATGGCCCAGGAGGTGCCGCCGGCGGCGGCAGGAAGCGGAATGGCGTTGGGGGTGGTGCTGTTGGTCATCGAAAACACGACTTGACGGCTGCGGCGCAGCGACTCTGCCTGCGCCAGGCGCAAGCCGGTTTGCAGCGCGTCGCTCACGGTGCGCACCTTGTTGTTCCTGATCCACGCGGTCATGGTTGGAACGCTTAGCGCCACCATAATGGCGAAGACCGACATGGTCACCGCCATTTCGATCATGGTGAAACCCGACGCGCGCCGCGAGCGTTGCATCAGCATCCGCCGGTTCTCGTGACCCACGCGGTGGCGCAGCCTTGAAATGTGGCGGGGGCCGGCGGGGTCGTAACCGTCGTTGCCTGGGTGTTGGCTTGATCGACCGTGAACGTAAAGCCGGCCAGAGCGCCCGCGGCGCCGACAGCCGTCGCGGTAAATGCGGTGGCGGTGGCGGCGCAGCTGATGTTGAATTTTCCGTATGCGACAACTGCAGCGGCACAGGGAGGGGTGAACGTGCCCACCGGCAGATAGGTGCGGTTGTCTTGGAAATACCGCTCCATATTGGCGCGCACGGCGGCCAGGCCTTGCGTGGCATCCACCAGCTGCCCGCGAATCACGTAGTCGCGGTAATTCGGGTAGGCAATGGTGGTGAGAATGGCCACGATGGCAACCACGATCATGAGTTCGATGAGCGTAAAGCCCTTGGCGCGGCTGTGACCAAGCAAAGAACGTGCGGACGATTTAGTGTTCATGGCGCGCACAGTACGGCAGCTGTCTTGCACGAACCTTGCGCCGCGGCAGCGGGCCGCCAAAGTGAGAGCTGGTTCGCAGTTTTTAGGAAGTCAGAGCAGGGCCGGGCGTCGGGCTAAGGAAATTGCACCGAAACTTGCGTCCCCCGCCCCCCAGTCCCTGATCCGATGTTTACCGACGCCGAGTACAGGTCCGCGATTTCCTCGACGATCGCCAGGCCCAGTCCGCTGCCATGTCCGGGCGAATTCGGCATTCTGTAGAACCTTTGCCGCACCCGCTGCCGTTCCGCCTCGGGGATGCCGGGTCCCGTGTCCTCCACCGTGAGGAACGCCTTGCCAAGGCGTACGCCGGCCACCGCCGTGACGCTGCCGCCCGGTGGGGTGTACTTCAGGGCGTTATCGACCAGGTTGCTCAGCAGATCGTCTAGCAGCGACGGATCGGCGACAATAGACACCTCCGCTTGTATATCGACGCCCAAATCGATGCCCAGCTGCAGCGCGCGATCGAAGAATTTGGCGACCACTTCCCCGACCAGCGTCCCCAAATCCACCGGCTGATTCTTGATCGCGATATTGGCGGCAGGATCGGCCCGCGCCAAGGTCAACAGCTGATTGGCCGCGCGCGACAATTGTCTGATGCCTTCCTGCAACGTGCCCAATCGGTCTTTAATGGGCTGGGCCTCCGGCTCCGCGGCCAGGAGGTCCAATTGCGCCTGCATGCCGGTGATCGGAGTGCGCAGCTGATGCGCCGTGTTGGCAATGAATTGCTGCTGCGACTGCGCCGCCGTACGCAGCGTTGCGAACAGCCGGTTCAAGGTCACCACCACCGGGGCTATTTCGCGCGGCACGCCGGAGTCGACAATGGGGCGCAGATCCAGGGGCGAGCGTTGTGCAATCTCATCGCGCAGTCTTCGCACCGGCCGAAGCCCGAGCTGAATTCCGACCCACACCAATACCAGGGTGAGGTCGAGCTGCACGAAGTCCCACAACAGCGTGCTCATCAAGCCATACCGGACGGCCGGCTCGCTCGGCGGATGCACATCGGTCACCGTAATAAAGATGACGCCCGCGCGGGTATCGAATCGGGTGGTCAGAGTGCGCAAGCTGCGCTGATCGACCTGCGACATCGACAATAGCTGGCTGGTTTGGTCGCTCATGGGGACGAGGGGCAGCTGCGCATCGCCGGCAAGCAGACGTCCCTGGGCATCGCGCAGTGCGAATTTTATCGAATCGGCCGGGGGGAGGGGCGGCTTGCGATCCGAACTGCTGTCGAGAATGACTGCGCCGTCCTTCACGAGCACCCGGGTCATTAGCGCATTTGCAGCGTCCTTCAAGCGCTTATCGCTGTTGATGACTCCGGGCGCGATGTTATTGAAGTAATGCACCAGCGAGCCGCACAGCGCCATGAGCATGAGAGGCACGGTCAACCAAAAAATCAGTCGCCGGCTGATGGAGGAGGTCACGCGGGCCTCGTTTCTTCCAATCGATAACCGAGACCGCGCAAGCTGCGGATCAGTGCGGCATCTCCCAGCTTGGCGCGCAGCCTGGAGATGTGCACTTCCACGGCATTGGCGGTAACGTCTTGATCGGGCCCTGCTACCGCTTGGCGCATGCGTTCCTTGGAGACGATTTGCCCGATGCGCCGCGTCAAGCATTCGAGCACCAGCCATTCGCGCGCCGTGAGTTCGACCTCTTCCTCATCAATGCGCAGCCGCTTGCCTGACAAATCGACGCTCATGCGGTTGAGCTTGACCACGCCGCCGATGGCGCCGTGCGTGCGCCGCATGAGCGCGCGGCAGCGCGCGGCCAATTCGGCCGTTTCGAACGGCTTGCTTAGGAAATCGTCGGCGCCCAAGTCGAGCGCCTTGACCTTGTCCGTCAGGGTGCATCGGGCGGTGAGAATGAGGGTCGGCAGCGACTTGCCGGTACTGCGCAGCCGGCGCACCAAGGTCAAGCCGTCGGCGCCGGGGAGTCCAACATCGATCACGGCCATTGCGAATTCTTCATCGGCAATGGCAGCCTGCGCCGCCTCGGCGCTCATGACCCGGTGCACGGAGTAATTGGCCGCGGTCAGTCCCCGCACGATGGCGTCGGCAACGATGTCATCGTCTTCTACAATTAAAAGCCGCACGAGTCACTTTACTACGGAAGGCGCGGATAGACGAAGCGCGCGCTAATCGCCGACGGCTTGGGCGTTGGGATTTTGCGGCTCGTCGCGATCTGCGCCGAAAGCACTGCGCTTGGGCGGGGTCAGGGCGCGCAACCGGGCTTCGAAGACGTTGCCAAACGTTTCGATGAACACGTGTGGAAATCCGTCCGCAGGGCGTTGCGCCAGGCCGGGGAACAGCTCGGCATACAGCTCCCAGTACTTCGCCTTGCTCTGACCGCCAAAAACCCCGCGCTTGCCGGCGCGTTCAAAGCGGTCCTCCAACTCCTTGGGATCGACGCGGCTCAAGAATTCCTCGAACGCTGCGCGCGTCGCGGCGAGCGACGCCGCGTTCTGCGCTTTGAGCTCGCGGAAATTGTTGCGGATGGCTTCGACCGATCCGGCGCGTGTCGACAGGGTGGTCAACAATCGCACCAATGCCTCGTCCACTCCCTTGGAGAGGTTCAGGGGCGACTCGGCGGTATCCGCGGGCGGCGCCGGAATGCGAAATTTGTTGCGAAATTCATTGCGCCCCTGATTCAGATCCATCAAACCGAGCACCGCCTCGCGCAGCAGCTGCCCGGCGAGCTGCAGCGCCGCGCCGCGGGCGTCGGTGCTGATGGAGCGCGGATCGACCCCCGCGCCGCGGCAGAATGCCGCCAAGCCGATGTCGAAGTCGCCTTCATACAAGGCGAGGCTCTGCGAACGAGAGAGATTGGGACTGGGCGCACTTTCGACGACCGCGGGGGGCTTGGGCGTGTCGACCTTCAGAGGCCGGGTCATCATATGCCAGGGCGTGCCTGCAGCGTCCGCCGCGTCCGCGGGCTGGTCCATCGGCGGCAGCGATTGACCATAGAGATCGCGCGGCCGCGAGCCGGAGTCGGCGATCGACAGACCGCTGGGTTCGAGCAGCTGGCTCAAATCCAGGTCGGCGCCCAGGTCATTGGCGGTCGATTTTTTGATCGCGGAGGAAGGCGACTGGCCGTCGTAGGCGACGATGGCGCTTTCTTCGGGCGGGAAGTCGTTGGTCTTGTCGATGCTTACCAGCAGTTCGTATTCGCCCAGGCGAATGTAGTCGCCATCCTTCAGTACATAGTCGTGATATTTGCCCAAAGGCACCTGCGCGCCGTTGACATAGGTACCGTTGGAACTGGTATCGACCAGCACGTAGGCGCCCGCGCGAAAGTCGATGCGCGCATGTTTGCCTGAAAGGTAACGCTCCGGGTCGGGTAGAATCCACTCGTTGTCGGTGGCGCGCCCCATGGTGCCCCCGTGCACACCGAAGACTTTGGTGGCAAGGGTTCCTAAGCGGGTTGAGTGTTCGCTGACGACGCGCAAGCGCAGGGCCATAGGCAATCCCTCCAGCGGGTCTCAAGACGCGCGCTAAGTGCCGGTATAATATGGTGAAATACTAGCAATGCTGGGAGCCTTCTAAATGGCAGCGAGTCACATTTTCAAAGTTCTGTTCGTAAATCAGGGCAAGGTCTATGAGATCTACGCCCGGAAGGTCAGTCACGGCAGCCTTTTCGGCTTTATTGAGGTCGAGGAGCTGGTATTCGGCGAGCGCTCGACGGTCGTGGTCGACCCGGCCGAGGAGAAAATCAAGGCTGAATTCAACGAGGTAAAGCGCACATATCTTCCGATGCATTCGGTGCTGCGCATCGATGAAGTCAAGAAGCAGGGCGTAAGCAAAATCGTTGCGCTCGAAGGCTCCAATGTCGCGCAGTTTCCCGTCCCGATCTATACGCCCGGGGGCGACTCCAGCGCTCGCAAATAGCCTGTTTCCTGTAGAATGATGCATGTTTAGCCTTTTTGGCGCGCCGGCGCTTTCGCAGTTTCGCCTCGATGCCCTGCTGCGCGTACTGAAAACCCAAGATGCGCGAGTTTCAGCTCTGGCCTGCCGCTGGATGCACTTCGTCGATGTCCCGCGCCGCTTGAGCGGCCCGGAACTCGAGGTTCTGGGAAAGCTTTTGACCTACGGGGCGCGCAGTTCCGACGCACCCGACGATCCTGAGTCCGCGTACCGCATATTGGTAACGCCGCGCGTCGGCACCGAATCGCCCTGGTCGAGCAAGGCCACCGACATTTTGCATGTCTGCGGCTTGGAGGCGGTAACAAGGGTCGAACGCGGCACCGTGTTTTACCTTCAGGCCGCCGCGTCTGTGACCCCTGCGGATCTCAATAAGCTGGCCGTGCATTTACACGATCGCATGACGGAATCGATTTGGGTGGACTCCCTGGAGCCGCAGGGTCTGTTCCATGCGGCGCCGCCGCGCAGCTTGCGCAACGTGGTTTTGGGCCAGCACGGCCGCGAGGCATTGGCGCGCGCCAATCGAGAATGGGGGCTCGCGCTGTCGAGCGATGAGATCGACTATCTGGTGAAGGCCTTTGCCGCGCTGGGACGCGATCCGACCGACGTCGAATTGATGATGTTCGCGCAAGCGAACTCTGAGCACTGCCGTCACAAAATCTTCAATGCGCAGTTCATCATCGATGGCGAGCTGATGCCCGCGTCGCTGTTCGCCATGATCCGCGCGACTCACGCGCGCAATTCCAGCGGCGTGCTCTCCGCCTATCGCGACAACGCTGCCGTTATCGCCGGCGCCGATGCCACGCGATTCTTCCCGGATCCCTATACGCAGCGCTACGCGGGCGCCAAAGAAGCCGATCGATATCCTGATGAAGGTGGAAACCCACAATCATCCCACCGCCATCTCGCCATTCCCCGGAGCCGCCACGGGGGCGGGCGGAGAAATTCGCGACGAAGGGGCGACCGGAATCGGCGCCAAACCCAAGGCCGGATTGACCGGCTTCTCGGTTTCGAATCTCAAGATCCCCGGCATGACGCAGCCCTGGGAAATCGAGGCCGGCAAGCCCGATCGGATTGCCTCCGCGCTCGACATCATGATTGCTGCGCCCATCGGGGCCGCTTCCTTCAACAATGAATTCGGCCGCCCCAGCATCTGCGGATACTTCCGGACTTTTGAGCAGCCAAGCGCGGATACTGCCGCCATTCGCGGCTACCATAAGCCCATCATGGTCGCGGGCGGCTTGGGCAGCGTACGCCGCCAGAACGTCGAGAAAAAAGATGTGGTGGTGGGCGCCCCGCTCATCGTTCTCGGCGGCCCCTCCATGTTGATCGGATTGGGCGGCGGTGCCGCCTCCTCGCTCGGCAGCGGGCAAAGTTCGTCCGACCTGGATTTCGCCTCGGTTCAGCGCGGCAACGCGGAAATGCAACGCCGCGCTCAAGAGGTAATCGATCGCTGCATCGGCCTGGGCGAGGCGAATCCCATCCTGCTCATCCACGATGTCGGCGCCGGCGGATTGTCCAACGCTTTGCCGGAAGCCATTGCGCACAGCCATCGCGGTGGCCGGATCGACCTGCGCAAAATACCCAATGCCGAATCCGAACTCTCGCCGATGGAGATCTGGTGCAACGAGGCACAGGAGCGCTACGTACTCGCCTTGGTGCCGGGCAGCGTCGATATGTTCAAGGCTCTGTGCGAGCGCGAGCGCTGCCCGTTTGCCGTGGTCGGCGAAATAACCGGCGACGGATTGTTGAGGGTTACCGACCCGCTCCTGCACGCGACGCCGGTCGATATGCCCCTTGAGGTATTGTTGGGCAAGGCGCCGCGCATGCTGCGCGATGCCCGCTCCCTCAAGAAAATCACCCGTCAGCTTTCCACTCAAGGGAGCACATTCAGCGAGTCGCTGGATCGATTGTTGTGCTTGCCGGCGATAGCCGACAAGTCATTCCTGATCAACATCGGCGATCGCACCGTCGGCGGTCTGATCAGCCGCGACCAGATGGTGGGACCCTGGCAGGTTCCGGTTGCCGACGTCGCGGTCTCGCTCAGCAGCTACGATGAATATACCGGCGAGGCGATGGCCATGGGCGAGCGCGCTCCGGCGGCTCTTCTCGATGCGCCGGCTTCCGGCCGATTGGCGGTCGGCGAGGCCATAACGAATATTCTGGCGGCGGATATTACGCGCTTGTCCGACATTCGCTTATCCGCGAACTGGATGGCTGCCTGCGGAGAACCGGGCGAGGATGCCGAATTGTACCGGACCGTGCGCGCGGTCAGCGAACTGTGCACTGCATTGGGGATCACGATTCCGGTCGGCAAGGATTCGCTGTCGATGAAGACGACCTGGAGCGATGCCGTCGGTGAGCATTCGGTGGTTGCGCCGATTTCGTTGGTGGTGTCGGCTTTCGCGCCGATACAGGACGCGCGTACGACCCTGACTCCGCAACTGGACTTGTCGCAGGCGTCACGATTGCTGCTCATCGACTTGGGGAAGGGCAAGAATCGCCTGGGAGGTTCCTGTTGGGCGCAGGTGCATGGCCGAACCGGCGGCATGCCCGCGGATCTGGACAGCCCTGATCTCTTGAGCGCTCTGTTCGCCGCGATCACCGAGATGAAGCAACACGCCCTGATACTGGCCTATCATGACCGCTCCGACGGCGGTCTGTTGATAACGCTGCTGGAAATGGCGTTTGCAACGCATTGCGGTCTGGCGATTGACTTAGGAAACGCACCCGACTTGATAGCAACCGCCTTTGCCGAAGAATTGGGAGCAGTTATACAGGTCCCGGCCGCGCGCATGGCCTCAGTGCGGACCATGCTGGAGCGGCACGGGCTGGCGGATCTCACCCGCGATGTTGGCGAGCCCCAGACGGGCGGCGAAGTGCAGGTCAGCGCCAACGGCGGCATTGTTTATTCCGGTTCGCGCATCGCGTTGCATCGCCGCTGGAGCGAGGTGTCGTTTCGCATGCAGGAACTGCGTGACAATCCTGACTGTGCGCGCGAGGAATATGCGCGGCTCGAGGATGCAGACGATCCCGGCCTGCACTCCTCGTTGAGCTACGATCCCAGTGCCGACGTCGCCGCGCCTTTCATCAACAGTGGCGTACGTCCGGCGGTGGCTGTCCTGCGCGAACAGGGTGTCAACAGCCACATCGAGATGGGCGCGGTTTTCAGCCGCGCGGGGTTCGATGCCTATGACGTGCACATGACCGACGTACTCACCGGGCGTGTGCAACTGGGCCGGTTCCACGGATTGGTCGCTTGCGGCGGATTTTCCTACGGAGACGTGTTGGGGGCCGGCGAAGGATGGGCGAAGTCCATCCTGTTCAACCCGCGTGCGCGCGGCGAATTTGCGGGATTTTTTGCACGCGGCGCAACCTTTACGCTCGGTGTCTGCAATGGCTGCCAAATGCTTGCCGCCCTCAAGGAATTGATTCCCGGCGCACAGAGCTGGCCGCGGTTCGTGCGCAATCGCTCCGAACAGTATGAGGCGCGTCTGTCGCTCGTGCGCGTTGCGCGCTCCAATTCGGTGCTATTTGCCGGTATGCAGGAGTCGATCCTGCCGATTGCCGTCGCGCATGGGGAGGGTAGGGCGGAATTCGACGCCGGCATGAGCGCATCCGCATTGCTCGAACGTCAATTGATGACGCTGCAGTACGTGGACCATCGCGATCGACCCACGCAGGTCTACCCGTTCAACCCCAACGGTTCTGACCTAGGGCTGGCAGGGCTGTGCACCACGGACGGACGCGTCACGGCGCTGATGCCGCATCCGGAACGGGTGTTTCGCAGCGTGCAAAATTCCTGGGCCGTGAAACAGTGGGGCGAGGACGGCGGCTGGATGCGCTTGTTTCGTAATGCGCGGGTGTTCCTAGGGTGATGGCAAGCTTCGAGGCACGGAAGAGCAGTGCCTCGAAGCTTGCCATCGCCCTAGGCAGGTGATTGGGCGAGTAGTTCCCTCCCGGCCTACCCCGCTTCTGCCTGATTGGGCGGCGCCACGAACCTGCGAAATGTCACGGCCTGCACGAGGCGCGCCTTGCGTACGAAGGTCTGATAGAGCAGGTCGCGCATGACCTCCAACAGGATCCCGGCATGTTCGGAGGTCAGGTTCGGGTGATTGGGCCAAGGGTCGCTGTCGCTGCCGAACAGGACCGCCCGCAACACCGAAAACGTATCGTCATCCAAGTCCGCGAGCGAGCGGATCTCCTGGAGGGTGTCGAACAGTTCGAGCTTGCCGCGCTCGCCCAGTTCGCGAAACAAGGATTGCGCCGTGCGCCGGCTCATCGAGCCGAATGCGTTGAAACAGGCGGCCGAGTAGCAATTGAGAGCCTCCTTGAACAGTTCCTCGGCCTCTTCGGGCAGGTAAGTCAGCGGGAAGTGCTCGCGTGCGCGCTCGATTTCCATAAAGCTGGAGGCCAGCTCGACGCGCAGCGCGGTGTACGCCTTGACCGCAAATTTCAAAAATATCGGTTCCATGCAGGTGTCGCAGCGGAACACTATGCCGATGTGCTTGGGCTTGCGCCGGCTCAGCTCCTCGAATTTGGGCACCGCGATCGGCGTCAAGTGCGTCAACGTCTGGCAATGCGGACAGGTCAGGGCGATGCCCTGGTATTCCACGTGCAATTCGTCCTGGGGCGTGATGTAAATGCTCATGGCTCAACCCGTCAGTGGTTTGTAGCGGATTCGGTGAGGCTGGCTGGCATCCTCGCCCTTGCGCTTTTTATAATCCTCGACGTATTCCTGGTAGTTGCCTTCGAACCAGACGACTTGCGAATCGCCCTCGAACGCCAGGATGTGCGTGGCGATGCGATCCAAGAACCAGCGATCGTGTGAAATGACCACGGCGCATCCGGGAAATGCCACCAACGCGTCTTCGAGGGCGCGCAGAGTCTCAATATCCAGGTCGTTGGTCGGTTCGTCGAGCAGCAAAACGTTTCCGCCGGCCTTCAGCACCTTGGCGAGATGCACGCGGTTGCGCTCGCCGCCCGAAAGCTCGCCGATCATTTGACCCTGCTGTACGCCTTTAAAGTTGAAACGGCCGACGTAGCCGCGCGACGACGTCTCGTAGTTGCCGACCTTGATGAGATCCAAACCGCCTGAGATCTCCTGCCAGACCGTGTTCTTGTCATTGAGCGCCTGCCTCGATTGGTCGACATACGCTAGTTTGACCGTGGGCCCCAGGCGTATTTCGCCGCCGTCCGGCTTTTCGATCCCGGACAGCATGCGAAACAGCGTGGTCTTGCCGGCGCCGTTTGGTCCGATGATGCCGACGATGCCCCCGGGCGGCAGATTGAAACTCAAGGAATCGATCAGTAGCCGGTCGTCGTAGCCCTTGCGCAAATTCTTGCATTCGATGACCAGATCTCCCAGGCGATCGCCGGGCGGTATGTAGATCTCATTGGTCTCGTTGCGTTTCTGGAATTCCTGCGAAGCCAGTTCCTCATAGCGCTGCAGCCTTGCCTTCGATTTGGCCTGGCGGGCTTTCGGATTGGTGCGCACCCATTCCAGTTCGCGCTTCAATGTCTTCGCCAAGGCGTCCTGTTGGCGCTCCTCCTGCGCCAACCGCTGCCCCTTCTGTTCCAGCCAGGACGAATAATTGCCCTGCCAGGGGATTCCGTGTCCGCGGTCGAGTTCCAGGATCCACTCGGCGACATTGTCGAGAAAATAGCGGTCGTGCGTGACCGCGATCACCGTGCTTGGATACTCTTCCAAGAAATGCTCGAGCCAGGCCACCGACTCGGCGTCCAGATGATTGGTCGGTTCATCGAGCAGCAGCATGTCCGGCTTGGACAGCAACAGGCGGCATAGAGCAACGCGCCGCTTCTCGCCGCCGGAAAGCTTGCCGACCATGGCATCCCAGGGAGGCAGGCGCAGCGAGTCGGCGGCGATCTCGAGCTTGCGCTCCAGTTCCCAGCCGCCGACCGCATCGATCTTGTCCTGCATCTTGGCCTGCTCTTCCAAAGCCTTGTTCATTTCATCATCGGACATCGGCTCGGCGAATTTGTCGCTGATCGCGTTGAAGCGATCGATCAGGCTTTGCACATCGCCGACACCTTCGCCGACAACCTCACGCACCGTTTTGGCCTCATCCAGCACCGGCTCCTGGGGCAGGTAGCCGACCTTGATTCCCGCCTGCGCGCGCGCCTCGCCCTCGATATCCTTGTCGACGCCGGACATGATTTTGAGCAAGGTCGATTTGCCGGAGCCGTTCAGTCCCAGCACGCCGATCTTGGCACCGGGGAAAAAACTCAAGCTGATATCGCGCAAAATAATGCGCTTGGGCGGCACGACCTTGCCAACCCGGTTCATGGTGTAAATGAACTGAGCCATCTATTGCCTGTAATTGATTGGTTGCGGGAATTCGCGGGGAAACGGCGGAATTATCCGCGAGTGCAGGCGGCTTGTCACGGTGCGGCTTTCTTCCTAGGGAACATAGGTCCGATAAGCTACAATTGGCGGCTGTTTTTGGAGATCTCCATGTATAGCCCCCGCATGGCCATTGCCGGCTTCGATCCTGAACTTGCGCAGGCAATTGCGGGCGAGCGCGGCCGCCAAGAGGATCATATCGAACTCATCGCCTCCGAGAACTATGCAAGTCCGCGGGTGCTCGAGGCCCAGGGCTCGGTGCTTACGAACAAGTATGCCGAAGGCTACCCGGGCAAGCGCTACTACGGCGGTTGCGAATTCGTCGACATTGCCGAAAGCCTCGCCATCGAGCGGGCCAAACAGCTGTTTGGCGCAGCCTACGCGAACGTCCAGCCGCATTCAGGTTCCCAAGCAAACGCCGCGGTTTATTTTGCCTTGTTGAATCCCGGAGATACGATCTTGGGGATGAGCCTCGATCATGGCGGCCACCTCACGCACGGAGCCAAGGTCAATTTCTCCGGAAAGTTTTTCAAGGCGGTCCAATACGGCCTTGTGGCCGAAACCGGCATCATCGATTACGCTCAGGTCGAGCGGCTCGCGCAGGAACATCGTCCCAAGATGATCGTGGCGGGATTTTCCGCCTACTCCCGGGTCATCGATTGGGCCCGCTTCCGCAGCATCGCCGATTCAATCGGCGCCTACCTGTTCGTCGACATGGCGCATGTCGCGGGACTGATCGCGGCCGGCGTGTACCCCAATCCGGTTCCCTTCGCCGACGTCGTCACCACCACCACCCACAAAACCTTGCGCGGTCCGCGCGGCGGCTTGATTCTCGCGAGGCCGCACGCCGATTTGCACAAGAAATTCAATTCCATGGTGTTCCCGGGAATTCAAGGCGGCCCGCTGATGCATGTCATTGCCGCTAAAGCGGTGGCATTTCTTGAGGCGCTGCAGCCGGAATTCAAAAGCTATTCCGCGCAAGTGATTGCGAACGCGCGCGCGATGACCCGGGTGCTGCAGCAGCGCGGCTACCGGATAGTTTCCGGCGGTACCGACAATCACTTGTTCTTGCTCGATCTGATCGGCAAGGACATCACCGGCAAGGATGCCGACGCTGCGTTGGGGCGGGCGCACATCACGGTCAACAAGAACGCCGTGCCCAACGATCCTCGCCCGCCATCCATCAGCAGCGGATTGCGCATCGGCACCCCCGCGGTAACTACGCGCGGCTTCAAAGAAGGCGAGGCGCAGCAACTGGCCCACTGGGTCGCCGACTTGTTGGATCACATGGGCGATGATGCCGCGCTCGAGCGCATCCGCACCGACGTGGTGGCGCTGTGCCGTCGATTTCCCGTCTACGGTTAGCGAGCGATGAGTAGCCCCGATGCACTGCCCGTTTTGCGGTCACACTGAAACCAAGGTGATTGACTCTCGCCTCGCCGGCGAGGGACGGCAAATTCGCAGGCGCCGCGAATGTCTCGCATGCAGCGAACGGTTCACGACCTTTGAAGCCGCGGAGTTGCTGCTGCCGACGGTGGTCAAGAGCGACCGCAGCCGCGAGCCGTTCGACGACAAGAAATTGCTGACCGGCATGCAGAAGGCTCTGGAGAAGCGTCCGGTTTCTCGGGAAGCGATCGAAGCGGCCGCTGCGCGCATATGCCACAAATTGCGCAGCCTGGGAGAGCGGGAGATCGCGGCGCGCGCGGTTGGAGAAATGGTCATGGAGGAGCTGCGGCATCTGGATGAGGTAGGCTATGTGCGCTTCGCCTCGGTCTACCGAAGCTTTCAGGATCTGGACGCGTTCCGCACCGAGATTGATCAGCTGCGCCGGCATCGCCGCCGCCGCGAGCCGAGCAAGGATCAGCTGCCCCTGTTGCCGGGCGATGCAGCCGACGATCAGGAAAAATGAGCGAGACCATGACATCGCAGGATCGGGCGCATGCGGTACACGCGCTGGATCTGGCTGCGCGTGGCCTGTACACGACCGATCCAAATCCGCGCGTCGGATGCGTGATCGTAAATGACGGCCGCGTCGTGGGCGAGGGCTGGCATGTGCGCGCCGGCGGCCCGCATGCCGAAGTCCTGGCGCTGCGCGCCGCCGGATCGCAGGCGCGCGGAGCGACGGCGTATGTGAGTCTGGAACCATGCAGTCATACCGGACGCACGCCGCCCTGCGCTGATGCCCTGATTGCGGCCGGCATCGCGCGGGTCGTGTGCTGTACCCGCGATCCGAATCCCAAGGTTTCCGGCGCCGGAATCGAACGCTTGCAAAACGCCGGGGTTGCCGTGCAGGTCGGCGCGTATGCCGACGAGGCGCGGCAGCTCAACGTGGGTTATTTTTCGCGCCACGAGCGCGGCCGCCCCTATGTGCGGTTGAAATTGGCGATGAGCCTGGATGCTCGCACGGCGCCGCCCGGCGGCGGCCGGATGTGGATCAGCGGCGCAGCCTCGCGCGCCGACGTGCAAGCCTGGCGCGCCCGCAGCTCCGCGATACTTACCGGCTCAGGCACGGTGCGCTGCGATGACCCGCAGCTCAACGTACGCATGAATTATGGTCCATGGATACGTCAGCCGTTGCGCGTGGTGCTTGATACCATGCTGAGCATGCCACGCACGGCCAAGATACTGAACAATAATGAGGCGCTGGTTTTTGCCGCGCCCGAGGCGCCGCTGGGAGCGTTCAACGACGTCAGCGTCGAACGCATTGCGCGCAGCGCCGGCGGCTTGGATCTCGATGCGGTAATGCAGCGCCTGACCGCCCGCGAAGTCAATGAGCTGCTGGTCGAATGCGGACCGACGCTGGCCGGCGCCTTTGTCTCGCGGCGGCTCGCTGATGAGCTGGTGCTGTATGTTGCGCCTAAAGTGCTGGGGCGCGATGCGGCGCCGCTGCTGCACATCGATTCCGCCGCGGCGCGGGACATGCCGCCTCTCGAATTTTCGCGATGCGCAACAGTTTGGAGACGACATGCGCCTGATTCTGAAGCTCAAGCAGCAATAGACATGTTTACCGGAATTATCGCGGCAAAGGGCCGGATCGCGTCCATCACGGAGCGGGGCGGCGATCTGGAGCTGGGCATCGATGCTGCGGGCCTCGATGCCGGAAGTTTGAAGCTGGGCGACAGCGTCTGCGTGCAGGGCGCCTGCCTGACGGTGACGCGCAAGCAGGATGCCTGTTTTTTTGCGGACGTATCGCGCGAAACCCTGGCCAAGACCACGCTCGGCCGCCTTAAGGCCGGCTCGCACGTCAATCTCGAACCCAGCCTGCGCGCAGGCGATGCGCTCGGCGGACATTTGGTCAGCGGACACGTCGATGCGCTCGGCGTGCTGCGTCAGATGCATCAAGATGCGCGTTCCTGGCGTATGGAGTTCGAGCTGCCCGCGGAACTCGCGCGATTCGTGGCGGCGAAAGGCTCGATCTGCATCAACGGGGTGAGCCTGACGGTGAACCATGTGGCGGGCGCGCGCTTCGACGTCAATATCATTCCGCACACGCATGCGGTGACAACGCTGGGTGAGCTGCGCGAAGGCGATGCAGTTAATGTCGAAATCGACGTGATCGCGCGATACTTAGAACGACTTATGGCAAAAACCGGGACCTAGGCACTATATGGCTGCGTTTAATACGATCGATGAAATTCTCGACGATCTGCGCCGCGGCAAGATGGCGGTCATCATGGATGACGAGGACCGCGAGAATGAGGGCGACTTGATCATGGCCGCAGAATGCGTGCGCCCGGAAGACGTGAACTTCATGGCGCGCTATGGCCGCGGCCTCATTTGCCTGACGTTGACACGCGATCGCTGCCGTCAATTGCGCCTGCCGCTCATGGTGAGCGATACCGACACGACGCATCGCACGAATTTCACCCTGTCGATCGAGGCCGCGGAAGGCGTCACCACGGGCATCTCGGCGCACGACCGTGCGCACACGGTCAAAACCGCGGTGGCGCCCAATGCGCGTCCCGAGGATCTGCGCCAGCCTGGACATATTTTTCCGCTGATGGCGCAACCCGGCGGTGTGCTGACGCGCGCCGGCCACACGGAAGCGGGCTGCGATCTGGCGCGCCTGGCGGGATTTTCCGCGGCAGCCATGATCGTGGAGATTTTGAACGACGACGGCACCATGGCGCGGCGCCCGGATCTCGAACGGTTCGCAAAAGCTCACGGGCTGAAGATCGGCACGATTGCGGATCTGATCCGCTACCGCCTGAAGAACGAACGTTCGGTCGAGAGGATCTACGATGAGCCCGTGGATACGGAATACGGTGCATTCAACCTGTGCTGCTACGAGGACCACGTCAACAAAACCGTACACATTGCGCTGGTCAAGGGCGACTTGAACTCGGCGCTGCCGCCGCTGGTGCGCGTGCATATCAAGGACACCTTGCGCGATGTCGTGGGCGTCAACAACGAAAAACTCGGCTGGCCGCTGCGCGCGGCGATGCGCCGCGTGGCAAAGGAGGACTCGGGCGTGGTCGTGATCTTGCGGCCGGAGGAATCGCCGCGCGATTTCATGGACAGCATCCGGCAGCTGGATGCCAAACCTGCGCGGCACCGGGTTGGCGCGACAGTGGTGCGGACCTACGGAATCGGCGCCCAGATACTCAAGGATCTGGGGCTGAAGCGCATGCGCGTATTGAGTGCGCCGAAACAGCTGCAGGGGCTGGCCGCTTTTGATCTTGAGATCACCAGCTACGTCGACGGCGATGATTGAGCGCTGCTTGGGCTTATACTGCAGTTCTGCCAACGCGAGGAATGACATGTGCCGACTGACCAACCTAAAATGATCGAGGGAGAGTTGCTGGCCCGCGACTTGCGCTTTGCGCTGGTTGCGGCGCGCTTCAACGACTTTGTCGTGGAGCCGCTGGTGCGCGGCGCGCTGGATGCCTTGAAGCGCCACGGCGTCGCGGAAAAGCAGATCGAGATCGTGCGCGTCCCGGGGGCCTTCGATATCCCCATCATCGCCCGCAAGCTGGCCCTGTCGCACCGCTACGAGGCGCTGATCGCGCTGGGCGCTGTGATCCGCGGTCAAACGCCGCATTTTGATTATGTTGCCGGGGAGTGCGCCGGCGGGATTGCGCGCATTGCGCTCGAAACGGGCGTGCCCATTGCCTTTGGCGTCCTGACCACGGATTCCGTGGAGCAGGCGGTGGATCGCGCGGGAGGCAAGGCCGGCAATAAAGGCGCTGATGCCGCGTTGGTCGCGCTGGAAATGGCCAATCTATTGCGCCGCTTGGACAATTAAGTGGCCGCGGGGGCGTCTGCCCATCGAGCCCGCAGCCTGGCGCGCCGCCTGGCGCTGCAGGCGCTCTATCAGATTCAAATCAATCCGCTTCCCTGGCAGGACATTCAAAAGCAGTTCGCCAACGATCCCGAGGCAGATCGTGTCGACCTGGAATACTTTCAGGCATTGATCCGGGAGATTGCAGCCAATCGCGAGGCGCTCGATTTGCGCCTGTCGGGATTGTGCGAGATAGCGCCGCACGAATTGGACCCGATCGAACACGCGGTACTGTGGTTGGGGCTGCATGAATTGGAGTCGCGTCCGGAATTGCCGTATCGGGTGGCGCTTGCGGAGGCCGTGCAGTTGACCAAGCAGTTCGGCGCGACCGATGGACATAAGTTCGTCAATGCGGTTTTGGACCGAGCCGCACAGCAATCGCGGCCGCACGAGTATGGCCAGCCGGCGGGGTAGCGATGAGCCTGGATCGCGATCTCGACGAATTCGGCCTCATCCGCCGTTATTTCATGAGGCACGGCTCGCCTTCGCGCGCCTCCGGCGTGCTGCTCGGGATCGGTGATGACGCGGCCTTGCTCGAGCTTCCGTCAGGGAAGGACCTGGTGGCTGCCGTCGACACCATCGTGTCCGGCCGGCACTTTCTCGCGAGCGCGGACGCACGCGCCATCGGCCACCGCGCGCTTGCGGTCAACTTGAGCGACATGGCCGCCATGGGTGCGACACCGGCCTGGGCGACGCTCGCGTTGACGATGCCCAGCGCAGAACCAAAGTGGCTCGAGGCATTTGCGGCAGGCTTCCTGGATCTCGCCGACGAATACTCAGTGACCCTGGTCGGCGGCGATACGACGTGCGGACCGCTCACCGTCAGCGTGCAAATTCTCGGCCATGTTCCGCACGGATCCGCGCTGCGCCGAAGCGGCGCTGCCGCCGGCGATCTGTTGGCGGTCAGCGGCACTCTGGGCGATGCCGCCGCGGGCCTTGCCTTTGTGCAGGTGCCGCCGCCGCAGCCATCGCCGCACATTGAGGAACTCATGCAACGCTTTCACTATCCGGCACCGCGAGTGCGGCTCGGCCTCGCGGCGCGCGGCATTGCCAGCGCGGCGATGGATCTATCCGACGGTTTGGTGGGCGATCTGCCGAAACTGGCGCAGGCCAGCGGTCTCGCGGCGCATGTCAACGTCGAGCAACTGCCCTTGTCCACGGCCATGCGCAATGCCGTCGAAGAAGCCCAAGCGCGCGATTGGGCGCTCGCGGGAGGCGATGATTACGAGTTGCTGTTGGCAGTGCCTTCGGAAAGCTTCCGCGAGCTGCAATTGGCGGCGCTGCGATTGAACTTAACGTTGACCCCAATTGGCGAACTGCGTACCGGCGCGGGCGTGACGTGGTCGTTGAACGGTGAGGATTTCGCACCGAGCGTCTCAGGTTACGACCACTTCGCCCAAGCCTCGACCCAAATCACAGTTTAGCGGGGGCTGCCCCAGTATCCTCGCGCTATTGAAGTCGAATGACGTTGCGCGGCGCACGGTTACCCTTGACCAATACTCGCTCCACTACACTTGCGAAAGCCCAGCCGGGACGCGGGTCGTTGCCCGAAAAAATCGGCAAGTACGTCATCATCAACGAGGTCGGGCGCGGCAGCACCGGCGTGGTGTATCTCTCGCACGATCCCTACTACGGCCGCGATGTGGCCATCAAGGTCTACAACGTCGATGCCAGCGGCGATGAGAATCGCAAAAAAATAGCGCGCAAGATGTTTTTGTCCGAAGCGCACATGGTGGGGATGCTTCAGCATCCCAACATTCTGCCGATATACGATGCCGGCGAGGAAAACGGCCATTGCTACATCGTCACCGAACACGTGCATGGCGCCCGCACGCTGGCCGCGTACTGCCGTCCCGACAACCTGCTGCGCATCGATGATGTCGTCGAGCTGGTGTACAAGGCGGCGCGTGCGCTTCACTATGCGCATAGCCGCGGCGTCATTCATCGCGACATCAAGCCCAGCAATATCATGCTGACTCTCGACAGCGACGTGCGCATCATCGACTTCGGCATCGCACTGGTCGCCGATTCGGAAATCTCCCGCATCGAGGGCATTGCCGGCAGCCCGTCCTATATGTCCCCTGAGCAGGTACAGTCCATTGAGCTGACCAACCGCTCCGACCTGTACTCGTTGGGCGCGGTCATGTACGAACTGCTCACCGGCACCCGCCCGTTCCGCGCCGGCAATCTGCAGAAGCTGCTGCATCAGATAGTCTTTGCCACGCCGCCGCCGATCCACACGCTGCGACCCGAGATCCCCGAGGAGCTCGAGAATGTAACGGCGATGGCGCTGCAGAAGGATCCGGAAAAGCGCTACAAAACCGGCCTGGATTTCGCCGCCGAATTGACCCGGGTACATCAGAAATTGCGCGCGCAGTACAACCGCATCGATCAGCAGGAGCAGTTCAGCCTGCTGCGCAAGTTGAAATTCTTCCATGAATTTTCGCACGGCGAGATCTGGGAGGTCCTGCGCGCCAGCAGCTGGCAGGACTATGCGGACGCGGAAGAGATCGTCAAGGAAGGCGAAATGGATGACCGCTTTTACATCATTGTCCAGGGTCGGGTCGGCGTGCAGCGCAACGGCAAGGCGCTCGGCTATCTGGACAGCGGCGATTGCTTCGGAGAGACCAGCTATGTGCGCGGCGCGAAGCGCACCGCCACGATTTGCGCCTCCGGTTCCGTCACGGTGATGAAAGTCAGCTCAACGCTGCTGGAGCAGGTCTCGGCTGAATGCCAGCTGCGCTTCAACCAGGTGTTCCTGCGCAGCATGATCGGCCGCCTGCAGAGCGCCGAGCGCGGAGCTTCCTAGCTTACAGAGCGGCCTCTTTGTCGTGCTCGATCATCGCGTACGCCGAATGATTGTGAATCGATTCGAAATTTTCCGCTTCGACCATATAGGCGCGAACGCGCTTGTCCTTGTTGAGCGCCACGGCGACGTCGCGTACCGTGTCCTCCACGAACTTCGGATTGTCGTAGGCGCGCTCGGTGACGAACTTCTCATCCGGACGCTTTAAAATCCCATACACCTCGCAGGAGGCCTGGCGCTCCGCCAGTTCGATCAACTCCTCCAGCCACATGTGCTCGGCCAGCCTCGCGGTCAGGGTAATGTGCGAGCGCTGGTTGTGCGCACCGTAGTCCGAGATCTCCTTGGAGCATGGACATAGGCTTGTGGTCGGCACGACGACCTTCAGCCAGACTTCGGTCTTGCCGGCACGATGTTCGCCGAAGATCGTGGCCTGGTAGTTCATCAGGCTCTCGACCCCGGATACCGGAGCCTTCTTCATGACGAAGTAGGGGAATGACATTTCGATGTGGCCGGCGGAGGCGGCCAGATGTTCGGTCATTTCCGCCAGCATATTGCCGAATGACTCCACCGAGATCTCGCGCTCGTGGCGATGCAGAATTTCCACAAAGCGCGACATATGCGTGCCTTTGAAATTATGCGGCAAATTCACGTACATGTTGAAGTTGGCTACGGTGTGCTGCTCGCCGCGAGAGCGATCCTTCACCTTTACCGGATGAAATATGTCCTTGATGCCCACCTTATTGATGGGTATTTCCCGCGTGTCGGCATGCCCTTGGACATCCTCAACAGCGGCAGTATTCGGTTTCTTGGCGGGGACGGCGACACTCATATGCACTTCCTATACAGCGATTAGTACCCAAATGGTGCCTAAACCGCCCAACTCAAGAATTTTAGACGATTCGACCCGGCTTGGCAGCGGAGCGTGCGTCGCCCGCCGGCGACCGACAGGCGGAACCGGGGCGGATCGGCTCAAATCAGGCTATTGAGCCGTTCTTTGCGAGATCGGGTCATTAGGCGCGCCGTTCGATGACATACGAGGCCAGCCATGCCAAGACGTTGGCCGCTTCGCCCAAAGGCACGAGTCTTTCGCAGGCCCGAACTTTGAGTCCGCGAGCCAGGTCCTTGGCGGCCTCGAGGCCCAGCACGCTTGGGTAGGTGGGCTTGGCCCGGGCGGCATCGGCTCCGCTGGTCTTGCCGATCTCTTCGGTTTTTCCCTCGACATCCAGGATGTCATCCTGGATTTGAAAGGCCAATCCGATGTCCTGCGCGTAGCCGTCCAACGCATCCCAATTCGCGGCGCTCAATGCCGGCGAACATGCCGCGGCCATCAGCACGCTGGCGCGGATCAGCGCGCCGGTCTTCAGCCGATGCATGGCCTCAAGTTCTGCGAGGGTTAGTTCAGCGCCCACGGCAGCCAGGTCGATCGCCTGACCGCCGGCCATGCCGGCGGTGCCGCTGGCGTCGGCGAGAATTTGAATCATCCTCAAGCGGGCTTCGCCGGGCACGCCGGGCGTCTGATCGCGCGACAGCAGCGAGAACGCCAGTACCTGCAATGCATCGCCCGCGAGAATCGCAGTTGCTTCGTCGAAGGCGCGATGCGTGGTCGGCTGTCCGCGCCGCAGATCATCATCGTCCATTGCCGGTAAATCGTCGTGAACCAGCGAGTATGAGTGAATCAATTCCACGGCCGCGGCAGGCGCATCCAAGACGGTCTCTGAGACGTTGAGTGCCTCTCCGGTGAAGTAGACCAGGAGGGGCCGCAGCCTTTTGCCGCCTCCCAAGACTGCGTAGCGCTGCGCCGCATGCAGCCGCTGCGGGACCAGATCGGCGGCCGGAAGTGCGGCATCAAGGACAGCTTGCACGCGTGCTTGATAGCCACGCATCCGCGCTTCCATCGCGTCCGCATTCACGATGGCGCTCAGCCGTTTTTCGGTTCGTCGGGCATGAAGTCTTCAACAGCCGGTTCGCCGGCCTTCTTCAATAAAATCTCAACCTTCTGTTCGGCTTCCTTGAGTGCGCTTTGGCAGGCGCGCGTCAGCATCACGCCGCGCTCGAACGCCGCCAGCGATTCCTCCAGCGGCAAATCGCCGTGTTCCAAGCGCTCGACCAGTTCCTCCAGGTCGCGCATGGCCGTCTCAAAATCGGGCGTTTCCTGACTACTGGCTTTTGGGGTCGGCATGGGATTTGAACGGTACACATGCGCTTCGGCGCGGTCAAACGCGCCGCGCGCGATGTTCCTCTCGCAGGTCCTTGTAGGAATTTGTCAAGTCGTGAGGCGCGTCACAACCAAGAGGCCGTTTTGCGCCCCATTTTCGGTAACATTGCTGTTGGGAAGCTATATGCCAATGTCAATCAAATCAATGATCGCCCGTGGCTGTTTCGCCGCCCTTGTGGTGGCGATGGCAGCGTGCAGCCCGCGCCGTATTCCTCCGATGACCGTATCGGATCTCATGGAGGACCGGGTCGCTCTGGACGGCGTGCTCATGAAGTGCAACCAAGATCCCCAGAAGGCACCCCGCGATTCAGATTGCCTGAACGCGCGCATCGCGATCGAGCGCCTCGCAGCGCGGGTCGATCCGGCGGTCGAGGCGAAGCGGGCCGAAGATTTCGAGCGCAGCCGCGAACAATTGCGCGTGACCGAAGACAAGAAGCGCCAGGAGCAGGAATCGAAGGTCAAGGTGGATGCCTACCATTTGCCGGTAATCCCCGTCGAACCGACGCCGGCCCCGAAGGATCCGCAGTCTCCGACGGTCAGCCAGATCAATCCTTGAAGCTGAGCGCCGGCCGCGCAGCGCTATCCGATAACGGCACCTAAAAACGGGGGTCAGTCTGTGCCGCTGCGTCGGCGGCCTTTTAGCAGCACGTCCACCGGCTCCGGCCGATCGTCCCAATAGTCCAGCCGGATCCGGTTGTCCGGCAACTGCGTGACGGTGGCGGGCGCCGCGCTATAGGTGCAGTACCAGCCTGTCGGCAGCACGATCGCATTGCGCGGCCTTCCCAAGCTGCGGTCGAACACCAGCTCATCGCCATCCAGCTTGTAGCTCGCCGGCGCGGTATAGGTCTCCGCAATGCGCAGGCGCAGCGTTTGTCCCGGTTTGATCGGCTGAAAGGGAATTACCACGACGCGCGCGGTCGCCGCTGCCGATTCACCGGCGTTGATCTTTGAGGCCGCCAGCTCCGCGCCGCTCATCTCCAGCGTCTTGAGCTGCTCTCCCGTGTCCAGCACACTCGCGGAAGGATGGCTCGCGACGCTGCCTTCGCGCACGACATTGGCGTAGCCGCTGATGCCCGGTCTCGACTCCGTGTAATCGTGATACAGGCTGAACGCATGCGTTTCAGGCTGCTGCAGAAAATAAACGATGTCGCGATCCTGATGGGCGCGCTCCGCAAGCCGCTCTTGCTCAGTCTCCCCTGTAAATGGCGACTCCCAACTGCGCGTTGCCGCCAAAGGCCTGGGCAACGCGGCGGCGCCGATCTGCGCTGTCTTGCTTGCCCGTAACACCAGTGGAGCCTCACCGGCCCCCGCATGCAAAAAGCTGATGGCGATGCGCCCGTCCTTCTCGGTGAGAATCTGCGACGGCACGGTCAATCCGGTGACTTCATAGCCTGGCGGCAGCACGACTTTATTGCGCTTTACGCCCAACGGCCGGCTGAACACGATGGTCTTGCCATCCGCATGGTAGCTTTTTGAGTCCTGGTAGGTCTTGATGATTACCACCCGGCCCTGGCCGTGCATCGGCACCGGCCGCGCCAGCGTCACTTTGATGTAATTGGTGTCCAGATCCGCCTCTGCCATCAGCGCGTCGGTTCGCGCCTGCGAGCCGCTGACCACCTCGAAATGCAACGGCGTGCCGCTCATGGCGTCATAGACGCTCTCATCGCTCGCGACGCTGCCTTTGCGAATCGGGTTGTAGTAATACTTTGCGCCAGGCGTGGTCGCGGTCACCTCGTAGTAAATCTTGAAGCTCGCGGTCTCCGGTGCGAGCAGTTCATAGCGAGTGTATTCATCGGTTTCGGTCTGGCCGATTGCCGTCGGAAAATACAATCCATCCTTACTCTCCGGCGGCACTTCTGCCTGAACGGCTGAAGGGAAGGCGCAAACCAAGGCCAGAGTTGCGGTCCAGTGGATTGCTTTCATATAAATGTCTGCTCTGGTGAAGATTTGCAAAGAAGGTGAGGCGTCGCCTCACTATAGGCGAGCATGAGCGTTGAGGGAATCCATTAGGAGCTTCGACTTACTTCCGGCGTGGTGTCCCGCTAAACTTGGCCGAAGAACATTTATAAATGAATTCAATCGGAGGACGGACATGAAGCGATTCAAATTCGGCGCTTGGCTTAGCGCGGCTCTGGCGTTGGCATTGCCGGCGTTGCTGGTTGCTGCGCCGAAAGCCGACGGCGAGCCGGAGAAATCGGATGGCGGTAAGTTCGAGCCGTTCAAAGCCGAGTCTGTGAGCAGCACCGGCAGCGTCACCATCAACGGGCAGGCCATCTCTTATCAGGCGATCGCCGGAACATTCATCGTGCACCCCAAGGATTGGGACGACGTTCCGCGCGACCCGAAGGCGGATCGCGGAACTCCCGGGGCGGGTGATGACGGCGCCGAGGGCAGGAATCCGACCGCTGAAGCTTCAATGTTTTATGTGGCCTATTTCAAGAATGGCGGCGGATCCCGGCCGGTGACCTTCCTCTATAACGGCGGTCCCGGTTCCGCGACAGTCTGGCTGCACATGGGCGCCTTTGGGCCGCGCCGCATAGTCACCGCCACCGACGCACACACGCCGGCCGCTCCGTATTCCCTGGTCAACAATGCATGGAGTTTGCTGGATGCAACCGATCTGGTGTTCATCGATGCGCCGGGCACCGGCTTCAGCCGTATCGCCGGCAAGGATAAGGAAAAGGCGTTCTTCGGCGTCGATCAGGACGCGTATGCTTTCGGGGAATTCATCTCGCAGTTTCTGTCCAAGTACGGGCGCTGGAATTCGCCCAAGTATCTATTTGGCGAAAGCTACGGAACGCCGCGTTCCGCCGTGCTCATCAATCAGCTCGAATCCGATCGTGCCATCGATTTCAACGGCGTGATTCTGCTGTCGCAAATTCTCAATTTCGACCTGAGCCCCGATCGTCCCACGGGAAATCCAGGCATCGACCTTCCTTACCAGACGGTGCTTCCCACCTATGCGGCGACTGCTTGGTACCACAAGAAACTGCCGGGCGATCACAAAGATCTGGAGTCATTGCTGGCGGAAGTGGAGCAATTTGCGCTGGGCGACTTTGGGCGCGCGCTGGCGGCGGGTTCGGAACTCAGTCCGGCGGACAAGCGGGCGGTCGCCGAGAAGCTGCACCAGTACACGGGCCTTTCGGTGGACTACATCTTGAAGGCGGATTTGCGCATTGACGGAGGGGAATTTCGCCAGAATTTGCAGGATGACCTAGGGTTGACCACCGGCCGGCTGGATACGCGATTTTCGGGTCCCGATATCGATCCCTTGAGCCAGCGCGCGGATTACGATCCGCAATCCACCGCGCTTGGGTCAGCCTATGTTTCCGCTTTCAATGAATATGCCCGCAAAGAGCTTCGTTATGGCGAGGGCAAGGAGTTCAAGCACAGCATTTCGGCCGGCAGAAATTGGAGCTTTATGCACCAGCAGCCGGGGCAAAATCAGCGCTTCGGATCGTCGCGTCAGGGATCCAACGTGATGCCCGATCTAGCGAATGCGATGAAGATCAATCCGAACCTGAAGATTCAGTTGAATGCCGGCTATTTCGATCTCGCCACGCCGTTCTATCAGGGCGTTTATGAAATGCATCACTTGCCGATCGCGGGGAATCTGCAGAGCAATATCGAATACAAATTCTATGATTCAGGACACATGGTCTACGCCAAAGACTCGTCGCTGAAGCTGCTGCACGACAACGTCGCCGGGTTCATTCGTAGAACCAGCAACCAAGGCAACTAAACGGCCGCGGATCGCGCAACGCAGATGTTGCGCGATCCCTTCGCCGCTAATGCGCGGGCGCGCCATCCTTGAGATAGATGGCCAGCCACTGATGAACCTCCTCGTAGAAGTGGCGGCTGTCCTCGGGTTTGAGAATCCAATGCCAGGCGTCCGGCCAAACGAGCAAGCGGCTTGGAACGTGCATCCGCTGCAGCGCACTCCAATTCTCCAGCGTGTTATTGATGGGCACGCGAAAATCCCGTTCACCGATGCTCAGGAGCATCGGTGTCTTCCAGTTTGCCGCATAGCTCAAGGGACTTTGGTCGTGCCATACCGGATTGCCTTCCCAGGGCGGTCCGCCGTTGGTCACTTCGCGGCCGTATATTCCGTCGCTCGTGCCCCACTGACTGGTGAGGCTGACCTCGCCGGCGTGGCTGACAATGCATTTGTAGCGGGTGGTCGTCGCTTCAATCCAATTCGCCAGGTGTCCGCCATAGCTGGCGCCCGCGGCGCATAACCGCGACCCATCGACAAAGGGGTAGCGCTTGATGGCCTCATCGACCGCCTGGTTGATTTCATCGCCCGGCGTCCGCAGCGGATCAAGTTTGATGGCCTGCGCGAATTTTTCGCCGAAGCTGGTCGAGCCGGTGTAATCGGTCATCAGAATTACGTAGCCCGGCGCGGCCAGAAGGTGATAGTTCCAGCGCAGCCCGATCTGATCCGGGTTGTTGCTGGCCGCACCGCCGTGAATCAACACCAGCATCGGATATCTTTTGGCGGCATCGAAAGCCGGCGGCAGCACGATCATATTGTGGATGTTGCGGCCCTTTGCACTGGTGAAATAGAAATGCTGCGGTGGTTGCCAATCGATTGCCGCAGCCGCGGCGGTATTCACCCGCGTGAGATTGGCATGCGTGCGGCGCGCCGGATCAATGCGCACGATTTCCGCAGGACTGACCGAACTGCCGTAGGCGGCGATGAGGATGGGCTTTGCGGCCTTTTGCGGGATCTCGAGCGAGGTATAGCCGCCCGTGGCGGGCTCGATCACCAAGGCCGGCTTGCCCCCCTCAGCGGCGACTTGATAAAGATTTTCCTTGCCGGCTTCCGGCACCAATAAATATATGATTTTGCTGTCGGGGGTCAGTGCGTAGCGGGATACAGCGCGGTCGAAATCGCGGGCCACGAGCGACGCTTCGCCGCCGGCGGGCCACGCCACCCGGTACAGCCTCGGCAGATGATAGACCTCCGAATCCTGCAGCTCGTATTCAAAGTAAAGCGCTTTACCGTTCGCACTAAAGCTCGCATCCCCATACTCGCCGGTTGCAGGACTGACGATCCGGGGTTCGCCGCCGTCCGCGGGCATGCGGTACAAGTGATATCCCACGTGTGCGAATGCCGCGTGCCAGCGCTCGGTCGTCGCCGTGAACAGCACCTCGCGCCCATCCGGACTCCACAGGGGGGCGAGCGTGACATGGGTGTCGGTCTCCGACCCGGAAAATCCGGACGTTCGCGCCAGACCCGTGCCGGAAAGGATGTCTTTGGGAACCGATCCCGACTCCACGCTCTGCAGCATCAGCGTGGGTTGGCGATCGTCCAGCCACTGATTCCAATATCGGATCGGAAAATGCTCGTAAGTTCGCACGTTGTACTTTCGTGCCTTGCGTTCGGCCGCTATTTTCTTGTTGGCCTCATCGTCTTCTGCATTCGGATACACGAATGACTCGAACAGAATGGCCTTGCCGTCGGGACGCCACTTGGGATTTGCGGCGCCCGTTGAAACAGTGGTCAGCCTGCGGGCCTCGCCGCCTTCGGCGAGGTTGAGAATGTAGATCTGCTCGACATCGTCCGATTCACGTTTGGTGGTAAAGGCGATGCTGCCGCTGTCGGGAGACCACGCAACGTCGCCTTCGGGCGCCTTGGTGTTGGTAATCCGCCGCGGGGGCCTGACACCGTCGACGGCAACCAGCCAAAGATCGCTCACCGCCTTGTCCGTGTCGTAAGACGGTTCGTTGACTGAATACACGGCCCATTTCCCGTCGGGGCTGGCAACGGGTGCCCCGACGCGCTTCATCATCCAAAGCGCCTCGTGAGTTATCGGCTTGAGCGCTGCGCTGGACTCCGCCACCGATGCCGCCGGAGCCATGGGGCACCCGGCAATTACAATCATGCAAATTCGAGCCGGTAGATTCATCGGATGCCTCTCGCGTGGGCTGACACGCGCGGTAGTATACGAGGATGAGGCCATGGCCGGACCCCGCCTTCAGCGCGCGTGACCTATCAGCAGGACGTTTGCAAACCGGGTGCCCTGGCTCATCGGGGCCGCCTGGACTTCGAAGCCGCAGTCGCGCAGCAACTGCCGCCATTGCGACGTGCTGCGGCAATGCGTGGCGACCGACCCATGTCCTCGGAACACCATCACCATCTTGTCGATCCATTGACCATAGTGGAAGCGAAGGCCGCCGCTCGCGTCGCCGATACGCAGCAACAGCAGGCCGCGCGACGGCAACGCCGCACGCACTCTCTTGAGCACCTGCAGTTGTTCTTCCGGAGTGATGTAGTGCAAAACATCGAGCATCACCACTGCGTCCGTGCTGCCGAATTCCGCATCGCGGATATCGCCTTGGAATACTTCGCATTGGGGTCCTAGCGCGATGCGCGCACGCTCAACGTCGCGGTTCATCAATTCGATTCCGCGGGTGAAACTCGGCCTTGGCGCGGGCGGCCAGTTGTGCGGCCAACTGCCGTTTTCGTAGCAGAGCTGTGCGGCCTTGAGCCAGGCGCTGAGAAGTCCCTGACCGCAACCCAGGTCAAGAATGCGGCCTCGTCCCAGCAGCAATCCGCCTTCGAGCAGCGCCGTGAACACAGGGTCGCCGAGCAATTTGCCGCGGGCGAATTTGTAGGCGAATAATCCGGCGCTGCGATAAGGCTCGCAGGCCCGGTCGATCAGCGCTGTACTCGGGCGCCTCACGGTACTAACTAGCGAAACGGTCGAATGTATTTCATTGCGGTCTCCCGGTGGGGTTGACTGGACGCAATATTACTCCTTCAGGCCAGAGGTAGATGGTGCGGCCGCACCAGCATGTGCCAATCCTGATGCTCTTCCAAAATCAGCTCGATCGCGGCCATGATCGACTCCTTGATCGGGACCGGGTCGAGTGCCGCGCCTTGTTGCTCCAGTATTGCCCGAATCGTGCCGATGGCGCCCTGCAATTCCCCCCACAGCCGCTCCGAGGTTGCACCCAGCCGATAGGCCTCGGACTGCGCCAGCGCGCCGTGCAACGAGGCGCCCAGCGCTGGAAAAAAAGTCGTCAGCACCGACAACCACACGGTATGCACGCTCAGATGCAGCAGGGCTCCCAAAGCGGTCAGTCCAAATAGTCCAATGTTCACCGAATGGACCCGATGCAGCAGCGCGTGCTGCTTGATGGACACCCGATGATGATAGTGCGCCTGCGCTTCAAGAATGCCGGTCGTCCAGACCGCATACATTGAGACGAAGGCCGGATCCGACCAGGCGCCATCCAGCAGGGTCCGCGCCAGGGACTCATTTTTCGAGCAAATGCTTTCCAATTCGTCGCCGCTGCGCAAGTGATTGCCGGGATCGAATACCCGCATATACCAGTTCGCCGCAGGTTCCGGCTGTGCAAAATCGATCAGCGGGGCCACCAATGGCAGATACCATATCAATTCCGCGGCAGTGCGGGCGCGCAGCCATTGACCCTGCCAATCCCGACGATGGCCCAGCCAATAAATCGTGCTGACCGCGCCGATCACCAGTACCTCGGCGATGGCCCAGAATCTTAAGCCCGGGTGCAGCAAGTGGCGGCGATCGTCCCAGCCGAGCGCAAGCGGCAGCACTGCGAACAGCACGGCGACGGCGCTCAATAGATAAATGGACCAGAAACCGCTGCGATAGCGATGGCCGAAGTGCACGGCGCGCGCGTCAAACATGAGGTGAGCCGGCGCCAGGGCCTCGATCAGAGGCAGCAAGCGCTCCGGAGGGCTGGGCACGGGCGGCGCCGGCGGGATATCCAATCGGCTGCCCACGAGCAGCACGCGTTGAATGGTCTGATGCAGCGCCATCTTTAACTCAAGATTTCGTAGGTGGTCGCAAAAATATCGTGGGCGACAATGCCGAGACTGCCGTCGCCATAATCCACCAGCCAATCGCCGGCTTGGCCGCTGAGCTTGGAGACTTCGTCCGTGAGTATGACATCAAAGGGCTGTTGCAACTGCACGGCCAAAATATGATACGGCAGGCTTAGATAACTGCCCGGCTGGCCGGCGGTGGTAG